>AP014718.1 GCA_002370555.1 Arthrobacter sp. Hiyo4 | reverse complement strand
CGACCTTTCCCTGCCTCATTCCTGATCGATAGGGTGGGCTGGGACGCCGACCCATGTTTCGCCGTCGGGTACGTTGCTCAGCACTGCCGCACCATTTCCAACGGTCGCGTAGGACCCCACTGAAGTCCGTGCACGGACGCTGGAATTCAGTCCCAGGTAGGCCGCCCGGCCGATCCGGACTCCGCCGCCCAGCGACACACCGGCCGCGAGCGTCGCGAAGTCCGCCACGTCGTCGTCGTGCGTGAAAGTAACGGACGGCATGGCCACAACATGCGCCCCAAGCGTGACCGAAGCCGTCAGCGTCACATTCCGCAGCACGATGCTGCCCCGGCCGATCCGGCAACCCTCGGGGCAGTCCACGGAGGGGTCGATCGCAGTGGCGTACCGGGCATCGCGCACGCCCAGGGCCGCCAGCCGTTCCACCACGGCTTCCCGGGATTTTCCCGAGGCCAGGCATACCAGCACCAGTGCGTGCGTGAACTTGGAGGCGTCGTCAATGGTCCCCAGCACCGGCGCGCCGTCCACGGTGACGCCTGCCATTTCCTTGTCGTCGTCGAGCAGCCCGACGACGTCGTACTGCCCGCTGGCGCGGACCATGGTCAGGACCTCCCGGGCCAGCCCGCTTGCTGCGATCAGCACGAGTTCGCTCACCGGCGTACACCGGCGGCCGCCCGTACGCTGTTCATGACCCGGTTCAGGCCCACGTTGTCTAGACCGTGGAAAATCGGGAGAACTAGGGTCCGGTCCGTCAGCCGTTCGGTGTTCTGGAGCCCTGCGTTGCCAGTTTCGCGCCACCGGTAGGCAGGCTGCCGGTGAGCGGCCATGGCGCCACGGCGCGCCGAAATTCCGGCATCGGCCAGGCGGGCCAGGAGCCCTTCGCGGTCAATGGCGAAATCCGGGAGGACTTCGACCCAAAAGGACTGGAAGTTGGCCGTCCCGTACGGTGGGTCGGCCACAAACCGCAGACCAGCCAGGCCGGAAAGCCCTGCCTCATACTTCGCGGCGATCTCCCGGCGGCGAGCCACTATCTCGCCCAGCCGGCCCAGCTGCACGATGCCGACGGTGGCCTGCAGGTCCGTCATCTGGTAGTCGAAGCCTACCTCGACGTACACCTCCGGCGCGGCAATGCGGGGTCCGCGACGGTCCGCCGCCGGCACGTTCAGGGAGTGGCCGCGGAGGCTCCGGGCCGTGCCGCCCAGTCCGCCCGGTGGGTTGTCAGCATGCCGCCTTCGCCAGTGGTCAGCACATTGTCCTGGTGGAACGACCACACGGAAATGTCGGCCCCTGTGCCCACGGGCCTGCCCTTGTATTCCGAGCCAACGGCGCACCCGGCATCTTCGATCACAGTGATTTCGTGACGGTCGCACAGTTCGCGGACGGGGTCCAGGTCAACGGGCACGCCAGCCTGGTCCACTACGATCACGGCTCGCGTGTCCAGGGTCAATGCCGCCCGGACCGTGGCCGCGGTCACAGTCCCGGTGGCGGGGTCCACGTCGCAGAAAACCGGCCGGGCCCCGATATACGTCACGGCATTCGCCGTGGCGATGAAGGCCAGCGACGGCACCACCACGTCATCGCCGGGACCGATGCCGGCCACTATCAGCGCCAAGTGCAGTGCGGTGGTACTGCTGGAGGTTGCGACGGCGTGGCGCACTTCTTGAGCGGCGCTGAACCTCGCCTCGAACTCCCTGACCTTGGGCCCTTGCGAGAGCAGACCGGAGGCCAGGACGTCCGCCACGGCTCGCGCCTCTTTGTCGCCGAGCCAGGGTTCCATGACGTTGATGCGGGCAAGGACGGTTTCCGCAGTCACCGTGCACCGGCCTTCCTGGTGGCCGTTCTCATGTCCAAGTCCTTCCCACGTGTAGCTCCGGGAGTTGCATTGCCTATTGCAAAATTAGTCCGTTCCGTCCCGTTCCGGTGCCGAACGGAGGCGGTACTGCGGGCGCTGACCGGGAACAATGCGGGAACTGCGGGTACCTGCAACGCCGGCGCCCCAGCCGGGTCCGGCGGCGGGCGCACCGCAGCAGGGGCACGCCGCCCGGCTACTGTACTAGACGGCAGGAAGGACGAACGGCTCCTTAGCCAGGGCGGCTTTCTTGCCGGCCGCAAGGGCCGTCAGTTGGGCTCGTGATTCGACTCCGAGCTTCCTGTAAATCGCAGTCAGGCGCACCTCCACGGTACGGACGGACACATAGAGGGTGGCCGCGATTTCCTTGTTCCGCATCCCGCGGGCCACCATTCGGGCCAGCACGCGTTCGTGGTCTGCAAGCATCAGCATCGCCGGATTGTCGGGCGTGCCGGCTGGTTCCACCCGCTCGTCTAGCAGCAGCGAGTCCACGTGCTGGGCCAGGCATGGGCACCCGCTTCGTCGAACATCACTTTGGCACGAAGCAGACCGTCCCGGGCGCTCCGAATGCGGCCGAAGGCGTTGAGGCGTTCGGAGTAGCAGAGCAGAGTCCTCGCGCGTTCCAGCAGGGACTCCTGGGCGTTCCTGTTTGCAAGTGCATCATTGAACATCTGGAGGGACTGCTCGCCGTCAGCCAGCATCGCCCGGCTCCGGGCAACCGCCATCATGAGCCAGGGCGAACGCAGGCCCACCGCCCGGCTTTCCAAGTGCCACAGTGCCTGGGCGGCTTCCCTGTGCCTGCCTAGCCTGACCAGGACTTCCACCAGATCGGCCTCACAGCGCAGCAGAGTCGGATTACTGAAGGCCTGGCCGATCTCCGCTGCCCGGGACAGTTGCGCGAAGGACTCGGCGAGATTTCCGCGCATGAGGGCAAAATGCCCCTGGCACGCGGCCAGTTGCGCCGTGATGGCTGGGTGGCTCTCCGCCCCGGAGAAGTGCTGGGCGTCTGTTGCGTAGACGTGGGCGAGTTCCTCGTTTCCGAGCGCATTGGCCCGCCAGACCCGGAAGACGTGCCGCATTCCACGGTGGTATTTGGTTTCCGGTTCGGCCAGTTCAAGGTCCTCGATCAGTTTCACGGCTTTCAGGACGTTGCCGGCACGGATTTCGTTGTCCACAGCAAAGAAATCGGCGGTTTCCCGCCAATTGACGGTATTGGCCTCCAGCACGTTCCGCACCCGGGCAAAGGCCTCCTGGGCGGCGGCATGGTGTTCGGCATAGGCCAGCGCGCGGCCCTGTACCAGAAGGGCCGCCACCGTTTCGTTCCCGCCGTCGGGCCTGCGGCTGAACTGTCCGGACTTCCCGCTGATCACCTCGATGAGTCGCCGGGCGCTCTCAGCCAGCGCCAGGCAGTCGGGGGAGGCATGGTCCAGGTACTTCTCGGCGTACTGCACCAGGCCGGTGGCATCCTCAAGCTCCCAACGGTCCGCGTAGTACAGCGCACCGGCCACGAGCAGGCGGGCTGCAAATGCCGGATCATGCTGTCCGAATTCCTTCACCAGCCGGAGCACCATGCTGGAGCGCACGGCGCCGCCCTGGATGAACTGGATCTCGAACGCGAGGCCTGTCAGTCGAAGTACCAAGGCAGGGTTCCGCGTCACCCGCTGGGCCCAGTCCAGGTAGCGCTTGGCGTAGACGAACTCACCCCTGTTCAACAGCAGTTCGGCCACCGTGGTGAGCCTGGCGGCGGTCTCCGCTTCCCAAGGGTTGATCGTCAGGGCCCGTTCAATGTACTCGACGGCGAAGGGCACCTCGCCGCTTCGGATCAGATCAACGGCAAACCGGAGCAGGCCAAACGGAGTCTGCCGCTCCAAAGCGGTAAAACTCAGATGCCAGCGGTGGGCATAGGGATCCGCGGGCTCCGCCGCGGCCGCCATGGCACGGTGGCTGGCGGTCCGCGTTGCCGGTGTCATGGCAGCATAAACGTAGCCCCGGAGCAGCTGGTCCTGGACCCTCAGGTGTGGTCCGGACCTGTTGACCATGCCATTTGCCAGCAGTTCGTCGATCCCGCCCCACAGTTGGTCGTACGCCCGTTCCAAGGTGGCGATATCGCTGCGGCAGGACAGCGAGAGGAGGTCCAGGACCTGCCTCGCACTTGGCGAGAGCCCGCCCACGGTGGCGGCAAACTCGGCCTCGAAGCTGCCTTTGCCGGGGAGCGGGACGGGGAGTGCGTATTTTCCCTCGGCTTGGCGTTCCAGTAGCAGTCCAAAAAGCTCGACGGCGGCGAGCGGGTTCCCCTGGGTGGCCGCGGCAACTGCGTGGACCGCCGCTGTCGCGGTCTGCCGAGCCGGAATGGACTCCAACATCCGGACCGTGTCGTTGTAGCTCAGCGGCGCCAGCTGGAGGGCCGGGAGGGAGGCGAAGGGACTTTCGGCAGTCTCTTCCCGCACGCTCATGAACAGTGCCATGTCCGTCCCGGTCAGCCGGCGTGCCAGGTAGCCAATCACGGCCTGGCTGCTGGGGTCCAGCTGGTCGGCATCATCGATGACGATGACCGTCCGGGATGACGAGCGCTGGTGCAGCCCGTTGAGCAGCATGGTGGAGACAGTGGGGACGTTCATGGCGCCGCTGGAATCGCGCAGCAGTTCATCGGCGAAACGGTTAAGAACGGGGTCGTCGATGCCGGTGAGGAGCGCGGTTAGGCCGGAGAGCGGCCAATCGGACTCGGACACGCTCGCGCTGAGAAAAACGGTCCGGAAGTCGGATAGGCGGGGAATCTCGGACAGGAGGGCGGATTTGCCCATCCCACGCCGGCCCACCACCTTGAGGGCTGAATCCTTAGGACCCCGGATTACGGAGAGTATCCGGTCCAATTCCCTGCTTCTGCCTATTAAAGACATGTGGTCCCCATCCATCGAAGAAGGAGACCGAACTGCTGCTTTATCTAAAATCCTAGGTCCATCCAGCCGCTTGCGCGACACGCGGACCGTCTTTCCTGGCCGCGTCATTGCGTCCAGCACGGTACCCAGCCGTTCTTGCAAATATAGCCCTGTTCCGCGGCGGGCACCAGAGAATTTTGCCTCATGCGCGGAGCCTGTTTCCCGGGTTATCCACATAGCCCGCCGGACGCTTCCGGAGAGACGCGCGCCACGCGTAGCCTTGAGTCAAGCGCGAATCGCCTATCCGGTCCAAATGCACTAAGATATTGAAGTCTGTGCTGCGCCCTGCCTCCGTTCTGTTGGCCGGGCATCGCACGGCATCGCAAATGAACCTCCTGTTACGGAAATGCCGTAACCGCTTAGCCCAAAGGAGGTGGGTTCACATATGCGTCCTTACGAATTGATGGTAATCATCGACCCCGAGGTCGAAGAGCGTACCGTTGAGCCGTCGCTTCAGAAGTTCCTGAACGTCATCACCAACGATGGTGGAACCATCGAAAAGGTTGACATCTGGGGCCGTCGTCGACTGGCTTACGAGATCAAGAAGAAGTCCGAAGGTATCTACGCCGTGGTGAACTTCACCGCCAAGCCGGACACCGCCAAGGAACTTGACCGCCAGCTGTCTCTTAACGAGACCATCATGCGCACCAAGATCACCCGCCCCGAAGAGCAGAAGGTTGTTGCTGAGTAATTCAGCTCCGATTTTCATTCTTTACCCGCAGGATCGAATTCTTCACCCAGGATCGAACAAGGAGGCAGTAGATGGCAGGCGAAACCACTATTACGGTCATCGGTAATCTCACCAGTGACCCGGAATTGCGGTTCACACCGTCAGGTTCGGCAGTCGCGAACTTCACCATCGCTTCCACCCCGCGCACCTTTGACCGCCAGTCCAATGAGTGGAAGGACGGGGAAACCCTGTTCCTCCGCGCAGCGGTTTGGCGTGAAGCAGCCGAGAACGTCGCCGAGTCCCTCACCAAGGGCATGCGCGTGATCGTTTCCGGCCGTTTGAAGAGCCGTTCCTACGAAACAAAAGAAGGCGAAAAGCGCACCGTTATCGAGCTCGAAGTCGATGAAATCGGCCCGAGCCTGCGTTACGCCAATGCCAAGGTCAACCGCACCCAGCGCTCCGGCGGCCAGGGTGGTCAGGGTGGCTTCGGCGGCGGCAACAGCGGCGGTGGCTTCGGAGGCGGCAACACTGGTGGAAACCAGGGCGGCAACTCCGGTGGAAGCTTCGGTGGCGGCAACCAGCCGGCTGCACAGGAGGATCCCTGGGCGACGCCCGGTGTCTCCAATGCAGGTGGTGGCTGGGGCAACGGCCCCGATTCCGAACCTCCCTTCTAAAACAATCATTTAGGCCCGACGCCGGGACTGCCGAAAGTGCCGCAAGGCACCTGACGTGGCTGCCGCCGTCGGACCACCACCATCCCGTGGATCAACATCCACGGGCTCCATAGAATAGGAGCTCCACGATGGCTAAGGCTGAACTCCGTAAGCCCAAACCAAAGTCCAACCCCTTGAAGGCCGCTGACATCACTGTCATCGACTACAAGGACGTAGCATTGCTGCGCAAGTTCATCTCCGACCGCGGAAAGATCCGCGCCCGTCGCGTCACTGGCGTCACGGTGCAGGAACAGCGCAAGATCGCCCAGGCAATCAAGAACGCCCGCGAAGTTGCACTGCTGCCCTACTCCGGCGCTGGCCGCGGCTAAGGAAGGGACTGACTAACATGGCAAAGCTCATTCTGACCCACGAAGTAACCGGTCTCGGTGCCGCTGGCGACGTTGTCGAGGTCAAGGACGGTTACGCACGTAACTACCTGCTGCCCCGCAACTTCGCCCTGACCTGGTCGAAGGGTGGCGAGAAGCAGGTTGAGTCCATCAAGGCTGCCCGCGCCGCCCGCGAGCACGCTTCCCTGGAAGACGCTCAGAAGCAGGCCGCTGCACTCTCCGCCAAGCCGGTCAAGCTCGTCGTCAAGGCTGGCGAGACCGGACGCCTGTTCGGCACCGTCAAGCAGGCCGACGTAGCCGACGCTGTTGAGGCCGCTGGCCTTGGCAAAATCGACAAGCGCAAGGTTGAACTGCCGGCACACATCAAGTCGGTTGGTTCCTACCAGGCCAACGTCCGCCTTCACGCTGACGTTGCCGCTGTGATCGAACTCAACGTAGTAGCAGGCAAGTAGCCTTTCCGGTTACGCAGCCTCAAACTGCACAGAAACCCCCGTTGCCGTCACCGGCGGCGGGTTTTTTGTGCCCTGCGCTGCGCCGATATGGCACTTGGCGGCAGTGTCAGAGGGCCGGGACTGCGGTTAAGTGCCATCTCGCGCATCAGTCAGGGGCTGTAGGGCGCGGTGGTCACGTGCCTGTAGCCTGCCTTGATCAGCTCGGCCAACACTGTCTGGTCTTAGTGGTACCGCCCAAAGCCCACGATGGTCGGCCCCACATCTCGGGCTCTTTGCCGGTGATCTCCCTCATGAGCGCCAGCAGCCGCAGACCATCATGGTGCCCGGCGGGCTTCTCGACTGCGGCCAGGAATTCGTCCACTGAGGCGCCTGCTGCCTGGGTCTTGTTTTCAGCCATGACGGAAGTCTCGCAGAGCCCAGGTAACTTGTCAGCCGCGCCGGTCCGGGTGGTAGCCAGCGGCGGTGAGCCAGAATACTCCCCACGCGCGGCCGCCGTCGTCATAACCTGCATCGGAACTACACCTAGACCTGTCCTTGGTGACGTCCTAGGAGGCTGCCTCGCTCGCCGCTCATATCCTTGCACGCGGGCGTGCAGCCCGCCTCCGTGCGCTGACACCGGTACGGCTCAGCGACCGTCCGGATGCCAGTACCGCAGCCCGCCGCTGGTGACGCCGTCCCGGGCGACGTCGACCACGGCGTACGGGAACGCCCTACGGTCCGACTGGTCAGGTCCGCGACCGCGGACGTCCGAACACCACGTGCCGGTGTTGACGTACCGGGTGGGGTACGCCGTGAGCGCCGCCTCGAGGGCCCGGTGGGTGTGGCCCGAGACGTACCACGCCACTCCGGAACCGTGCGCCTCGAGGGTACGTGCGAACCGGCCCGCTGCAGCAGGAGCCTTCTCACCGGTGACTCTGCGCCCGGTGGCCGAGAGCACCATGCGAGTCGCGGCGACCGGGAGCGCCGACACCGTCCGGAACCGGGACAGGCGCGCCAGGTCCCGAACGGCCACCCCGTCAAGCGCGAGCCGTAGTGACTCGGTCTGCAACAGCTCGTCGTACGCGAGCTCCCGGACGCGGCGCTCCGCCCGCTCGGACGCCAGGCAGGCCCGGGCAACGGCCCCGGCACGGCTCAGGTGCGACCTCGATGGACGGGCGTTCCAGGCGGCGAGCGGGGGTAGGTTCAGCTCGTCGGTGCCGTTGACCGCCGCGCGGAGCACTTCGGGCATCCGGTGCAGCGCGTGGTGCTGGTGCCCGTGCTCGGCAACGAGCACGTGGGGCACGTGCAGGAACCACGGGTGCACCCGGACCCGCGTTGGGTCGGCGGGTGACAGCAGCGCCGACAGGCGGGCAGCAACCGAGGGCCGGGCCAACTCCACGTCGTGGTTGCCGCACACGAAGTGCAGCTGCACGCCGCGCGCTGCACACGCCTTCAGCGCCCGGAACGTGTCGAGGTGCCCGGCGAGGATGGACTCGAGCCGGGCCAGGCTCTCGTCCTCGGTGAACCCGACTAGCTCGAACGTGTCACCGACGAAGGCGACGTGCTGCTGCGGACCTGAGGCTGCGAGCACTTCGCGGTGCAGGAACTCGGGCAGCACCCTGCCGGGGAACCGGGGTCGTCGTCCGACACGCCCAGGTGGAGGTCGCTGAGGAGCAACCACCGCGCCGCCTGGCTCACACGAGTAGTCCCAGCACGCGTGGAAGGAAGAGGAACAGGTACATCGTCCACATGACGACGACGACCCAGCGGCTCACAGTTGGGCCGAGGAGCCTCGAGCGTGTGGGCTGCCCGGTGTCTGGTCCGGCGCGTCGTACCTCAAGCGCGATGAGGGTGATGAGCAGGGCGGCAGCCGCGACCAGTCCCGCCAGGTTGATCATGACGTCGATCATGACGTGGCCTCCTGTCGTGCGCGTGCCAGGCACGCGAGGATGGTGATAATGCCCATCGTGACGACGCACGCCTGCCAGGACCACACAGCGAGGTAAAACATCGCCGTGGACACCGCCGTGAGCGTGGCGAGGCCGAGCGCCAGGACGAGCAGCGCGCCGAGCGCGAGGTCGGTCACCTGCATGAGCCGGGCCAGTGCCTGCCCGGCAGCAGGACCAGGACAGCTATCGCGGCGAACGTTTGCAGCGGTGTCGGCAGCCCGACGAGTGTCACCACCGACAGCGCGACGGCCGCGAGACCGAGCGCCACGGTGAGCCGGCTGATGCCGCCGCTCATGGCGTCACCCGGTACACGCGTGCGTCGACGTTGCTGAACGCGAGCTCCACGCCGTCCTGCACGCTCAGCCACTTCTCCAGCTCGGCGAAGCCGCCCGCGCTGCTGGCGCCCTGCACCACGAGACTCGCCTCCGACGAGCGCGTGAGCAACATGACGGCACCGCCAGGGCTGTGTCGGGCGTAGTCGTAAACAAGTGGGCCGCACCGTGCCGTCGACATGTCGGACCCGCACATGTCGTCGATAGTCCGGGCTCGGTGTTCGAGGTAGGCTTCGCTGCGCCATGGCGTCGGGTGCGCAGCCGAGATGATCGTTGAGCCGGGGGGCGCGAGACGCTGCACGGCGGCGACGGCGGCGATCTCATCATCGGTGAAGACGTCATACTGGGCGTTCCCGAATCGGCCCGTCACCGTCAGCACGGCCAGCAGGAAGCAGGTGAGCGCAAGCCCCCCGCGGCGCGGGAGGAGGTGCGTGTGCTGCCTTCCATGGGAAGCAGGACCGAGCACGCCTGCACGGCGATGAAGGGCAGCGCGAACAGCGAGACGCGGATGAGCATCTCCCCGCCGTACAACTGCGCGGGGAAGAGCAGCAGTGGGGTAGCAGCCAGGAGGACTACCCGGATGTCGAGACGTCCTCTGCGCCAGTCGCGCACCGCCCCCGCCGCGGCAAGCGCCCACAGCACGAGGGTGAGAACGATCCTGACCTGCACCACCAGTACGTGCCCAGCGGTCCCGTCGAGGCGGTCGATGACGTTCGCCTCGGTCGCGGCCTGCAGTCCTGCTTCCGCCAGGGGTGGGTTCCCGATGAGGTATGCACTCGCGGGGTAGGCGAGCCACAGCGTCAGCACGACTACGGTGATCAGGGGCAGCCGGCTGGGCCAGACACGTCCGCTCAGGGTGAGGGCGGTGATGGCGATAAGCACCATGAACGGCGTCAGCTGATGGCTCGCGCAGATGACCGCGACGAGCAGTAGGGTCACCACGAGCGCGCCACCCGGTGCCCTGGCCGGGGCTCGGCGGGCGACCGCCCTCGCCACCACGCCATTAGGTCGGCGCGACGGTAGCCGTGGATCTCGGGAGCCCGCGCGGCCAACGGGCCGACGAGCAGCGCGACTACGACGAGGTACAGGAAGAAGCCGAACGCCTGGGGAGACAGGTAGTCCTGGTCCTGCCAGCTGCCGAGGCAGAAGACCCAAAGCACGAGCCAGCGCCGTCGCGGATCGCGCGTCAGGTAGCCGGTCAGCACGCCCAGGGCAGCGAGCCACAGACCCATGTTGAGCACCGGTGCCCACAGGGCAACGGCCACCGGGTCAAGACCGGTCGCCCGGAGCAGCGTCGCCAGGAGCGCGAAGAAACCCGGCCAGTTGAAGTATCCGTCGATGTCCGGGTCGATTTCCTGGGTGCGCGAGAGGGCGTCGGCGACGCCGAGGTGACGGAACGCGACCTCACCCCGCGGTACGTCCGTCACGAAGGCTGCGGTCCCGAAGAGCACAAGCACGAGCACCACGACGAGCCATATCATGACCGGGCGTCGCGCCGGGCCCGCAGTATCCCCCCGCAGCGCCACGACGAAGGCGACGTTCAGAAGCAGGACCCCGCCCAGAACGGGTAGGGCAGCACGGCGACGAGCCCCAGATCGCTGTTCACAGGCACGGTCACGGTGGAGGCGGCCCCCACGGCAAGCGCCAGCGACATGACTCCCGCCAGCGCGCACCACACGTCACGGGGCTTCCAGCGTCCCTCCGTGCGGCTTGTCGCATCGAGCGTGCCGGTCATCGTTTGTCTCATCGTGCGTCCTTTCTTACGCGCCGGAGGACGGCGAGCAGCCGGAGGCCGGCCGCCGCGGCCGCGATGGAGAGCACCACCAACCACGCAAGGGCCATGGCGCTGGGGCCCCTGTCGGCGGTCCACAGCGCTGCGGCGCAGAGGGCGATTCCGAGCATCACGCCGACCACGATCGCCTCCGAGTAGCGACCGAGGGCCCGGCACATGGCGTTGTAGGCCTGCAGCACCGCATAGGGCACCAGCCCGGCCGCCAACCACCGCAGAGCTCCGGCGGACGAGTCGGCGTACCGCTCCCCCAGCAGGCTGAGCAGCGGGTGGGCAAGGAGGACGAGGACGGCGGCAGCCAGACCCCCTACGAGGAGTGACCAACGGAGACTCGCCCAGGTGGTCGACACCAGGCGGGCCGGGTCGCGGACACCCTCGGAGAATTGGACGATGCCCATCAGCATCGGAGCGGAGTAGGCGGCCCAGGCCATCATCCATGCGGGATACCAGTAGGCAGCTGCCTCCGGCGCCACCATGTGCGCGAGCAGGAGCGGCAGCACCAGCCCCGGAGCGCGTTCGGTGAGGGTGAGGAGCTGGTACGGAAGGCCCACCGCCAGCAGTGGACGGCCGCGCGCCGGGCGCAAGGACAATCGCGGCCGGTAGCCGACCAGTCTTCGCAGCTGGACTGCACCGACGACGCACGCCACGGTCGTCCCGAGGGTCCAGCAGGCCATCAGCACGTCAGCGGAGGCGCCATGCGCCCCCCAGGCCACGAGCGCTGCAGCCCCGAGTGAGACCCCGCCGCCCAACGCGTACCTCAAGGTCGCGCTGGCACCGCGTCCCAACGCCACGAGCGCCTGGTCCAGCACGATGACCAGGGTGCCGGTGACCGCAGCCACGAGGAACGTGAGCCAGAAGAGAACCGATAGCGAGGCCGTGTCCGGCGTCACGGCCGACTGCAGCAAGAGGTAGCCGAGGGCCAGCACGGTGCCGGCGACCCCACGATGGCGAACGCGGCGTCCAGCACCCGCGCGGGCGGCTCCCTCGCCCCACCGCGACGATCACGGCCGACCCGGCGCCCAGCACCGCGAGCTGCGTGCAGATCATCACCGCCGCAACGGCGGCCATGGTGAGTCCGACCTCACGGTCGGACGTCGCGCGCGCGGCCACGACCCAAAAGGCGAAACCCGCGCCCGTCTGGGCAGCCTTGCCCACGATGAGGCCGAGCGAGCTGCGCAAGGCGGAGTGCCGGACGGTCGAGCCGTCCCTGACAGTGGTCCCCCGATCAGCGCTCACGGCGCAAGCCCTTCGCCAGGCCGGCGTAGTTATACCAGCAGAAGGCGAAGTAGTAGCGCAGCCACCGAGGCTGGCCCGCGGCGAGGCTCAAGGCGCTGCCCGGACTGCCGCGGCGAAGGGCAGCAGCGCCAACCTCGCACCGCGCCAGCCGTGCTTTCGGACCATCCGTCCCAGTCCCGTTCCGTCCATGAGGAACTGGTCTAGCGCGAAGTCGAAGTCGTCTGCGGCGAAACGATGTTCGACGACGACCCGGCGTGACACCGCCGTTCGCAGCCCTGACTCCCGCATCCGCCAACGCAGCTCGATGTCCTCTCCCGACTTGAACGAGTCGTCGAAACCCACGCCCAGCATCAGGTCCCGGTCGACTACCGTCGCCACGAGCCCGAACCAGTTGCGGCTGCGTCCGGTGCGATGGTGATGTGCCAGCGCCTGTCCCCAGTAGCCCGGTCCAGCGACACTCTCCAGACCGGCCTGGAGGGCGTCGTAGCCGCCCTCGACCAGCTCCGTGAGCAGGTCGGCAGCCCCCGTGGGCCCGAACACGACGTCGGCGTCGACGAGCAGGACCCAACGGGTGCTGCTGCTCTGCACACCGAGCGTTCGAGCCCATGGCAGGCCGCGCCCCTCGTCACTCAGGACCCGGGCACCGGCCGCGAGGGCGAGGTCGACGGTGCGGTCGGTGGAGCATCCGTCCACCACGATGATCTCGGCTACACCTGACTGACGCAGGGCCCCAAACAGCGCGGGAGCAGGTGCTCCGCGTTGCGGGCCGGAACGACCGCGGTGACATCGGCAAGGCTATGACCCTCTGTGTCCCGCACCTCAGGCCTCCTGGTCGAGGACCGACGGCAGCAGCTCCTCGAGATACCGGACGATGTCGTCCGACGCTTCGTCCGCCGTGTACGCCGCGGGCACCTGCAACAGGTGGCAGGGACGTCCGTCGAGTGCCTTGCTCAGCACGACCCCTTCGCCGCGAAGTGCTCGCGCCACGGGAGGACGGAGGTGGCCGCCAGGCCAGTCACGACCCGCTGCGAGAAGCCCGCCATCTCGATGTGGAAGTTGCCGATCATGCGGTCGACCATCCAATCGCTCGTCCGCTCGACGATCCGAGACCGGGCGCCCTCGAAGCGCTCGATGTAGACGGCGGCCGCGAGCGGGGCCGAGGTCGTCACTTCTCGCCCCGGGAACGCGGTCCCCGCCTCGACCATGCGGTGCTCCGGCGACCATCGCCGGGAGAAGTCCGCGAGGCGCGGATAACGGATAACGTAAGGATGCACCACCGTCGTGAGGCGGCCGACGCTCTTCGAGAGCTGTGACGGGACAAGGGGTTTCCGGACACCTTCGAACAGGTGCGGGTATATGGTCCGGTGGTGCGGCTTGATGAACATCGGCTTCGCGTAGCCGAGCAGCGTGGCGTCCTCGGCGAGGAAGGCCCAGTCATCTCCCATGAACGACCACCCCTCGCGGCGCATCAGCTTGGCGGCGGTGCTCGTCTTACCGGTCCCCCGGCGGCGGGAAGCGCGATCGCATGACCCCGGTACGCCATCGTTGCCGCGTGGATCATGCCGGCTCCCCGACCGACCATGGCGACATCGAGAACAGGGACCACGGAGGTCAACAGCTCGCCCGGCCCGTGAATGCGCCACTGCTCTGCGTCTCTGACGATCTGGACCCGATCGGCTTGGAAGCGCACGCTGTTCCCCGTGTACGCGAGTTCGTGCTCGAGCAGACCCGCATCCGGCATTGGCTCCGGCCCGGCGTCGACGACGATGTCAGCGGACCGTTCGGTGTCGGTGGCGAAACATGCCAACATGCTCTGGAGCTGGGTCGCTGACGGCGCCTTTGCGTCGACGCGGATCGTGATGCGGCCGTGGATGTCGAAGTGCAGTGCCTTGCTCTGCCAGGTGCGCATGCTCGTCTCCTGTCTGGGGTGGTCTCGGTCGGATGGTGTCTCGGCCCCGGCGACTAATCCAGCCAGTGCCTCTAGAGGAATTTGAAACCCCCGGCCGAGTGACCCTGCCCGTAAATTGAGCATATGACCAGCCCGGTCAGGTAGACACCAGTACTGAGTACTCGCTTTTTATATCGCGTCCTACATAGGGAATTTCGTGCTCCCGCCAGAGCTAGGTGTGGAGGGGCTACGCCGAGTGATCAGTTAGGTGCATGGGGACTTGTCCCTTAAGCGCTTTAGGTAGAAGGGGTGCCCCTCCCGCGCATCCCGGAAAAGCAGATGCTCGTTTCATGCCGCCCGGAGCGCAACCGCCGGTGACCTGGCACCGATGGAATAAACGCGGACAGGCATCGGTTACCTCGATACATGCAAACACATGTAGCATAGGCTGTATCGAACCTCAGGAGTCCAAGTGGAAACCCGCCGCATCACCGTATTGTCCGCCGGCCTGGGCGTTCCGTCTTCGAGCAGGCTGCTCGCCGACCAGCTCGCCGCTGCGGCAGAGCACCGCCTCGCCGATGCGGGTTTCGAGGTGAAGGTTGAGGTCGTTGAGCTCCGGGACCTCGCGGTGGACATCGCCAACAACTTTGTCACCGGCTATGCGGCCCCTCGCCTGGCGGATGTCATTGCCGGCGTGGAGGCAACCGACGGCATCATTGCCGTTAGCCCGGTGTTCAGCGCCTCCTACAGCGGCCTGTTCAAATCCTTCATTGACGTCCTGGACCCCAAATCCCTGGACGGTAAGGCTGTCCTCCTGGGTGCCACTGGCGGCACGGACCGCCACCAGATGGTTCTCGAGTACGCGATGCGTCCGCTGTTCAGCTACCTGCGCACCAGGATGGCCGCTACGGCCGTTTTCGCGGGCCCCCAGGACTGGGGAAACACGGACGACGGCGGCTCGCCCCTCTCGTCGCGGATCGACCGTGCGGCGGCTGAGTTTGCCGCCCTCCTCGCGGAGGATCAGCCCGGCCGCAAGCCGGCGGCACTGGAGTCCCTGCCGTTCGAGCAGCTCCTGGCGGGCATTTCCGGCGGACGCTAAGCCGCAAAGTCCGCGCCCGTCGTCAAAGCTCCCCCGTCAGCCCCGGGATCCCGCTGTTGAACTACCCGCTGCTGAACTATTCGGCCTCCCCGGTCGTTGACCGGAACATGAAGTGTCCTGTGGATTCAATTGACCTGATCATGAGCGAACGCAGCGGCGTCGAGATCGACTACTGCCCGCAGTGCCGGGGCGTCTGGCTGGACCGCGGTGAGCTGGACAAGATCATCGACCGCGCCAACGACGCTATGGACGGCCGCGCTCCTACGCCGGCGGGCCCGGCGGCCGCGGCGCCTGTCCCTGCTCCGGTTCCGCCCCCGCTGTATCCGAACTTTGAACCCCGCCGCGAGCAGCCGCGGTACGAGCAGCCCCGTTACGACCAGCCGCGCTACGACGACCGGAAGTACGACAAGCCGGGGTATGACCGCGACCACGACCGCCGGCGGCCCAAAAAGAAGGAAGGCTGGCTGGGAGACATCTTCGACTTCTGACAGCCGGACGGCGCGGTGTGCCGCGGCTGAGAGCCCTGGGCGTAAAGGAGCGCAGTCGCTTAGAAGCCCTGTCGCCCAGGAGCCTTAGTCGTCCAGGAGTGCGATGAACTCGCGTGCCTGCTTCATGGAGATGTCCGAGTGCTTGGTCAGCGCAGTGGCGGCGCCTTCGGTGTCGCCACTGCGCGCCAGCGTGCGGATGCGGCCGTAGATCTCGTCGTTGAGCATATTGCTGCTGACCTCACGCGTCACATCGCCCTTGCTGGCAATGGCACGGTAGCGGTAGGGGAACCGCTGGGGCGTGTCGTCGTCGTCGGACTCTGCCTCCGCCGCTTCAGCGGCAGGGCTGCGGTAGGCCTGCGGGTGGGCGGCCAAGGCCCCACCGCGTCCCGGGATGCCCGCAGTCCTTCTCCTGTGGCCTCGTAGTACAGCTTGATGGCCGCCATCGCCTGTCCCTGCGCAATCAGCGCGTACAACCTGCGGTGCTGGTCCTCAGAGAGCTTCGCGGCGGCCCGGCGGGCCACCTCAACCGGATCCGGCGCAGGGGCCGTGCCGGCCTGCTTGACGGCCGCCTGCCGCCTGCTGACCGCCCGGGCAGCCAAGGCGACACCGGCGGCCACGACCGCGAGGATGATAACGGGGATCACGAGCGATTCCATTTCTAAAGCCGATCTACATACTTTTTGGCTGTCGCCAGGTCCGTTTGGGTTGCCTGGCGGAGGAGTTTGATGGCCTGGATCTTGTGCCCGTCGTGCGCCATTGTCTGCAACTGCATGGCCAGCTGAGGGTCCAGAATCCCGCCGGGGAGCGCCGCATAGCCATACTGGCCGTCACCCGCTCCGGACTGCCCGCGCCGTGCTGCCCGGGCATGGTCTTCCTGCTGCGATTGCTGCTGTTCGTTCTGGCTGGGCCGGGTGTTGGCTTCCAGGCGGGCACGCACGGCTGTTGCCAAGCGTACCTGCTCGGCATAGTGCTCCGCAGAGCGCCTTGCCAGGTCCTGCTGGTACTTCTCGGCGTCGGATGTCCCGGAATTACGGGGTTTGAGGGCCGTCGTAAATGCCCAGATTATTGCCGCCAACACGCCGGCCGGCAGAAACACCATCAGTACATCGCCCATAGTCAGAGCTTATGCCAGATGCCCGTTATCCACAGCACATTCCTGCCGCTGCATACAGCCGATTCGCTGTGGCGTCAAAGGATGGCAGGCGGTGTGCCGCGCATCACCAGGCGGGCATGAATCGCCGGTGGAGACACTCGGAAAGCCGGATCTTTCAACAGCGCCGCGCCGCAAGCTGTGGATGAAGGTTGCGATAAAAATAATTTAGTCCACATCCTCGATGAACGTTTTCGCAGGTCAGAAGCCTATATGCGGCAAAAGTTTTTTTGTTTCCACAGGTTCACCCACAGGCTGTGCACAAGCTATGCCCCTTAGTGCACAGGTTATCCACAGCCCTCCGGGTTGGTGGGCTTGGACGCTGGGGCGGTGGCGGCTACCGTTGCGGGATACCTGCTTTTGGGGCGCTATGACGCCGTCGTGGACATGTGCTGTCGCAGCAGTGGAAGGACTTCGGTCCGGCTGCTGCGGCGCTTTCTGTGGATAACTTGCGGAACATGGGATAACTCCCACGCTCGGTGCGCAGACTCAACGTTGCGGGGGTTTCAATCGAGCCCGCCAGGCTTCATTGTCGGAGGCCGCTGATAGACCTGAACGTACGCGGTCCGGTGGGGGTCCCGCAGGAGGGCACCCCGGCAGGTAAATGACTTACTCGCCGCATCAAGTCGCGGCACACTATGGAGGACGGCAGCTTTGTCAGTAACGCACCTGGACTCGATCGAGGGTACCCGCGGACCAGAAGGCAGCCGTAAACCACCACAGGACATTCCCGCTGAGCAGTCCGTCCTCGGCGGCATGATGCTGTCCAAGGATGCCATCGCGGACGTTGTGGAAATTCTCCGCGGCCAGGACTTCTACCGGCCTGCGCACGAGACCATCTACGAGGCCATCATCGACCTCTACGGCCGCGGCGAGCCGGCGGATGCGGTTACCGTCTCGGACGAACTGACCAAGCGCGCAGAGATCAACCGGATCGGCGGACCCGCCTACCTGCACGAGCTCATCCAGACTGTCCCCACGGCCGCCAATGCCGGCTACTACGCCGAAATTGTGGCAGAGCGCGCCGTTCTGCGCCGGCTCGTCAACGCAGGCACCAAGATCGTCCAGCTGGGATACGGCTCCGACGGCGAGGTGGAGGACCTGGTCAACCAGGCACAGGCCGAGGTTTACGCCGTGGCGGAACGGCGCACAGCCGAGGACTATGTGGTCCTCAAGGACGTCATGGAAGCCACGGTGGACGAGATCGAAGCGTCCGGACACCGCGGGGAGGGCATGACCGGTGTGCCCACGGGGTTCTACGAACTCGATGAACTCACCCATGGACTGCACCCGGGCAGATGATCGTTATTGCCGCCCGTCCGGCAGTAGGTAAGTCAACGTTTGCCCTGGACTTCGCCCGCTCTGCGGCCATCAAGAACAACCTGGCCACGGTCATGTTCTCGCTCGAAATGGGCCGGAACGAAATCGCCATGCGCCTGCTGTCCGCCGAGGCAACCATCGGCCTGCAGGACCTGCGCAAGGGCACCATCAAGGACGAGCAGTGGTCCAAGATCGCCACCACCATGGGCCGGATGAATGATGCCCCGCTCTTCATCGATGACAGTCCGAACATGTCGCTGATGGAAATCAGGGCCAAGTGCCGCCGCCTCAAGCAGCAGCATGACCTGAAGCTCGTGATCCTGGATTACCTGCAGCTCATGAGCTCCGGCAAGAAAGTGGAGTCACGCCAGCAGGAAGTCTCCGAGTTCTCCCGTGCGCTGAAGCTGCTGGCCAAGGAACTCCAGGTTCCTGTCATCGCCCTGTCGCAGCTCAACCGTGGCTCCGAGCAGCGCCAGGACAAGCGCCCTATGGTCTCGGACCTCCGCGAATCCGGCTCCATCGAGCAGGATGCGGACATGGTCATCCTGCTGCACCGCGAGGACGTCTATGACAAGGAATCCCCGCGCGCAGGCGAGGCGGACATCCTGATCGCCAAGCACCGTAACGGCCCCACCAAGGACATTGTGGTGGCATTCCAGGGCCACTACTCGCGGTTCGCCAACATGGCGGCCGACGCCGGAGGCAGCGGCTTCTAGGGTCGATCCCTACCGGCTGGCTGGGCTCTGCTCCAGCAGTCGGATCCCTTTGTCTTAGCCCTGCCCCAGCAGGTGGTTGGGCAGCCGGTTCCCCGGAGCCGTCCCGCGGATCTCGAGCAGTTCGCGGGCGTGGGTATGCAGGCGTTTGTCCTCTGCCGAGACCGGCACCCAGCCGGGGACAGGCACCGAGTTCCCGTCGGCGTCGCGCGCCACCATCACTGTGAGGCAATACGTGGTCAGGTTCATTTCCTTGCCCTTCGGATCTCCAGAGCGCACGTGTACGGCGATGTGCATGCCTTTCGTCCCGGTGTAGACCAGCCTGGCCTCGACCTCCACCACATGGCCGATCAGCAGGGGCCGGTAGAAGCGCACGCCACCGGAGAATACCGCCACGGTGTCCATGCCGCAGTAGCGGGACGCGCAGGCGTAGGCAGCTTCGTCGATCCACTTCATCACGATGCCGCCGTGCACTTTCCCGCCCCAGTTCACATCCGTGGGGGCGGCCATGAACCGCAGCGTCACGCGTTCGGCGGTCCCGGCGTCGGTATACTCCTGGGCGTTCATGGCTTCGACGATCCGTTCACGGACCTTGATCCGCGCGAGGGCGTGGTCCCGCTGTTCGATCTCGGCCGCCGTGACCGGTTCGAACTGTTTGACGGGTATCGGCTTGCCGTTGTCGGCAACCGCCACAAAGATCACCATGCACTGGCTGCGCATCGTGGCAGGCCCGCCCTTGGGGTCGCTTGACGAGACGACGGTCCGGATGTGCATCGAGGAGCGTCCCGTGTAGACGATGGTGGCCTCCACCTCCACCATGTCGCCGCTGTTCACGGGGTCCGCGAAGTGGATGTTGCCCACGTAGGCGGTGACGCAGTAGGACTTGGCCCAGCCCACGGCGGCAGCGTACGCAGCCTTGTCCACCCACTCGAGGACGGTCCCCGCATCCACCGAGCCGCTGTGCCCCACATCCGTGGGGGCGGCCAGGAAGCGGAGGGTTACGGAATTGGCCGCGGTCTCAGTCATTCTGCGATCTTACTGAGGCGCGGTGTTAGCGGAGTGTCGGGGCCGACACATACGTGCAACAGGAACTGCCCGCCCGCCCCTTTGGGGTGGACATGGAAATTCTGTCTGTGGACTACTCGAGGTGCTGTCCGATGACGGTCACGCAATTTCCTCACGCCAGTCACCGAGCAGATCCGCGTGGATGGCCGGGTGCCCCTTGGTGCCGTTGCTGGACTTCGTTCCGGCCGCCGTCCGCCAT
Organism: Arthrobacter sp. Hiyo4; assembly: GCA_002370555.1. Taxonomy (GTDB): domain Bacteria; phylum Actinomycetota; class Actinomycetes; order Actinomycetales; family Micrococcaceae; genus Arthrobacter. Next base: position 3,759,077 of record AP014718.1, on the reverse strand, counting down.
GACGCGGCCCGAGGTCATCCAAGTCGCATCACTATTGATAATGACCATCGGTAGCGATGTGATAAAAACACACTCACATCCCGGTCATATGCGCATTTATCCGCAGGTTCTCCCGGCAGTTCTCGCGGTTTCGGCAATGTTCCTCACTGCGTGCGGGGCTGTTCCGGGGCGCGGGCTCCGGACCGTCGCAGGGCGCAGCCACTGACTCGGCCGGCACGTCCGCTTCTGCCACAGCAGGGCAGGCGAAGGAAGGCCGGGCCCCACCCCTCGGCTGGTCCTGACCCACGACGCGGGCATCACGGTTCTTAACGCGAAGACGCTGAAGCCCGTGGAGGAAGTGCCGCTGGAAGGCTTCAATCGCCTCAGCCCGGCGGGCGACGGCCGCCACGTCCTGGTGGCCACCGGAGATTCCTTCCGTTGCAACTGGTGGAACTGGGTGCCAGCTATTCCTTCCGTTCCCTGGGCCGCGGTCCGGGCGGGGAGGCTCTGGTGCTGGGCACGGACGGGGCGCTTCACGTGGTTGATCCGACGACGGGCGAGGAGACCGCTGCCATTCCCGTGGTTGGAGCCTGGACGGAGCCGGATGCCTGGCAGGATCCCCGCCCTACCCTGTATGTCCAGGGTGGTTCAACCGCCTTCATCACCGAGCCGGCGGCTTCCGGGATCCATGCCGTGGATCTCAAATCGGGAAAATCATCAACAGCACGGACCTGGACCACGTGCCCAACGAACTGACCGGGGTGACGCTCCGGCCACGGCAAAGACGTTAAGAGCCCGACGGCGGACCGGCACCTGGGTGCCCGTCCGCCGTCGGGCGTTGCTCGTTCAAGAGGAGTCCGCTTAGGCGAGGACTGCCAGTTTGGAGCCCTTGCGGGCGAACAGGATGCGGTCCACAGACACGCTGCCGGCTCCGGTGAGTGCGAGTGCCAGGGCGGCGGCGCCCAGGAGCAGCACCAGTTCGTACCCGCCCTTGTCGGCGAAAACTCCTGCCGAGGCGTGCACCAGGAAGAAGGTGCCGACCATATTGACGGCCAGAAGGGCGGCTACCACGCGGGTGAGTGCGCCCAGGATGAGGGCATGCCGGCCGTTAGGCTGAAACCGTGCCCAACCAATCCGCCCCCGCTGCCGTCCAGCGTCCCGCCAGCCATGCCCGGGAAATCCTGCGGCTCGCCGTGCCGGCGTTCGGCGCACTGATCGCCGAACCGCTGTTCCTGCTCGCGGATTCGGCCATTGTGGGCCATCTCGGCGTGGCTCAGTTGGCCGGCGTGGGGCTCGCCTCCGCTGTGCTGCACACCGCCGTCGGCCTGATGGTTTTCCTCGCCTACTCCACCACCCCGGCGGTGGCCCGCGCGATGGGACACGGCCAGCTGGGGAAGGCGCTCGCCGCAGGGCGCGACGGCGTCTGGCTGGCACTTCTGCTCGGCGTGGTCCTGGCCGTGGCTGGCTTCTGGGCCGCTGAACCGCTGGTGGCCCTGATGGGCGCGGAGGGTGACGTTCGCTCGTTCGCTGTTGACTATCTCCGCTGGTCCATGCCCGGCCTGGTGGCCATGCTGCTCATCTTCGCGGGAACCGGCGTCCTGCGCGGATTGCAGGACACCAGGACGCCGCTGCTCGTGGCCACCGCAGGCTTTGCCTTGAATATTGTCCTCAACCTGTGGCTGGTCTACGGGCTGGACTGGTCCGTTGCGGGCTCGGCGGCAGGCACCAGCATGGCGCAATGGGCCATGGCGGCCGTCTATCTGGTGATGGTCCAGCGCAATGCCGCCCGGCACGGCATCAGCCTGTGGCCCGACTGGACCGGCATCCGCGCAATGACCCGGGTCGGTTCGTGGCTTATGCTCCGCACGCTGAGCCTGCGCATCGCCATCCTGGCCACGGTATTTGTGGTCACGGGCAAGGTGCCGTCAACCTGGCGGCACACCAGCTGGCCATGACCATCTTCTCGTTCCTCGCCTTTGCCCTCGATGCCCTTGCAATCGCCGCGCAGGCCCTGATCGGCAAGGAACTGGGCGCCTCCAACGCCGTCAGGGCGCGGCGCCTGACCCGGACCATGATCCGCTGGGGCATCGGATTCGGTGTTGTCACGGGAGCCCTGCTGGCCGTCGCCGCGCCCTGGGCAGGGGCGCTGTTCACTTCCGACGCCCGCGTCCAGTCCGTGCTGACCTACGCCCTGTGGATCCTGGCCGCCGGTCAGCCCATTGCCGGTTATGTTTTTGTCCTGGACGGGGTGCTGATCGGCGCCGGAGACGCCAGGTACCTGGCGCTGGCCGGTGTGGTCAACCTCGCCGTCTACGCCCCGATGCTCGCGGCCGTTGCGGTCTCCGGCATTTCCGCGGCCGCCGGCCTGGTTTGGCTGTGGGCCGCCTTCGCGCTGGGCTATATGGCCGCCCGGGCGCTGACGCTTGGCCTGCGCGCCCGGTCGGACCGCTGGATGGTGCTGGGTTCGCCATAGGGCCTGCGGCCACTAAACTGGACCGGTGAACCAACCACTGACGCCCACAGATGCTCCAGCCGGCACCGCCCAGCAGGCAGACCTGTGGAAGCCGGTACTGCTCCGGGCCGTGGCCGCACTGGTGTTCGGCGCCGTGACCATCTTCTGGGCCGGACCATCCGTCCAGGTCATGGGCTGGGCGGGCGGGCTGTACCTGCTGGTCACGGGTCTGCTGCTGCTCTGGGCCATCCCGAAGACCGGCTACGCGCGTGACGGCATGCCCGGCAAGATCCTCTCCGCAGCAGGGGCCGCCCTGGCAGGCGCCGGTGTTGCCCTGGCGCTGCTTCACGGGGACCGCGTCTTCGGCGTCGTCGCGGCAGTGGGACTTGGCCTGGCCGGAGCCGTGGAGCTGTACTGCGGCCTCAAGTATCGCGGCCGGCACGTGCTGGCCCGCGACTGGCTGGCCTCGGGCATCATCGGGCTTGGTACCGCGGCGGTCCTGCCCTTCTTTATCAGCCTCGGAGCCCATGCCCTGCTGGGCGTCGCCGGCGGCGGAGCAATCATCTCCGGTGTGCTCTGGGTCCTGTCGGGGCTGGCTCTAAGGCACGATTCCCGGCCCGCCTCCACGAAGCCGTAAACTAGAAGCGCAAGGTTCTACCCGGCGTAGAAAATGCGCCCGGAACAACCCCACACACATTCGAACCAGCACGCCCATCGGCATGGCTGTAGGAGAGGAATTACCTTGGCAGACCAGAAACCAGGAAAACCGCGCAAGCTGCGGACCTCGGTGAAGGGGCCGCTGATGTTCTCTGCGTTCTGGGCCGTCCTCGCCTTCGTTACGGTGCTGATCTTCGCCTCCGGCGGCAGCGCGAAGACCCCGCGGTTCGACCTCGCCTTCACGGGCGCCGGCATCGCGTTCATCGTCACGCTGGTGATCGCGGCCATGCTGGCCATGAGCCACAAGGAGAACTCCGAACACCTGGGCAAGGGATCCGGCGTCAACCTGAGTTCAGCCGGAAACCGTCGCACGGATTCGGTGGACACGGCCCCAGCCAGGCCGGCGGCGCCCCTGAGACTCCGGACTCTGACGGTACCGGCTCCAGCCACTCCTAGCGAACAGTAGCCTGCCGCGCGCGGTACGCTGCCACGTGCGCGCGGTTGGCGCAGTTCCCGGTATCGCAATACCGTTTCGATCGGTTGCGGCTGAGGTCCAGGACCACGGCATCGCAGTCCTCGGCCTCGCACACGAGCATGCGGTCCATCTCCTTGCCCCGGATGACGTCCGCCAGAGCCATGGCGGCTTCGGTGCCCATGCGCTCTGCCAGCGGCGCGTCCCTGGCGGTGGCGTGCAGATGCCAGTCCCACTCATCGTGCTTCATCAGCTGGGGGAGTGCGTTGGCCTCGCGCAACAGGCGGTTGACGCCCGCCACGGCAGAGTCTTCGTCTGCAGTCCAGAGGGCGGTAAGCCGCCCGCGCAGTTCGTGGACACTCGATAGCTCCGCCGCATCGCCGGCGCGGGCTCCACTGAACCCCTCGGACTGAAGGAAATGATCCAGGTCCGCCACCGTGGCGAGCGATTCGCGTCCGTTGGCGGCGGTGTTGATCAGGTTGACGACGGTGCGCAGGGCTATTTCGGTGTCAGGGGCAAAGACCATCTTGACTCCTTACTGAGGTCGGGCGTAATGTCAGGACCATTACCCCACTTTACTCCTGACAGGAGGCGTCGGTGACTGCCGCCCCTAACCCCGCAGCCGCGGGCGGATTCCTTGGCTCCGGCCTTGGAATCGCGTTGTTCTCTTCTGCGGTCTTCGGTCTATCCGGCTCCTTCGCCAAGGCGCTCCTGGAAACCGGCTGGTCCCCGGGGCTGCCGTGACGGCCCGGCTGACCGGTGCCGCGCTGATTCTCGCCGTTCCTGCCGTTCTGGCTTTGCGCGGACGGTGGTACCAGCTGCGCGACAACTGGGTCACCATCAGTCTTTTCGGCCTGATCGGCGTGGCCGCGTGCCAGCTGTTTTACTTCAACGCTGTAGCCCGCCTGTCCGTGGGCGTGGCGCTGTTGCTTGAATACCTGGCTCCCGTCCTCATTGTCCTTTGGCTGTGGGGAGCCAGCAGGAAGCGGCCACGGGCGCTGACCTTCGGCGGAACAGTGCTGTCGCTCGGCGGCCTGGTCCTCGTCCTGGACCTCACCGGAACGGTCAAGATCGACATCATCGGGGTCCTGTGGGGGGTGGCCGCTGCCGTATGCCTTGCCATCTACTTCTTCATCACGGCCAAGGAGAATGATTCCCTGCCGCCCATCGTCCTGGCGTCCGCCGGGCTGCTGGTGGGGCAGCCGTTATGTGGCTGGCGGCCGCCACGGGACTGCTTCCTATGGCTTTTAGCAGCGCGGATACCAGGCTCGGCCCCTGGATCACGCCCTGGTGGGTCTCCCTGGGTGGCCTGGTCGTCCTGGCAACAGTCCTCGCGTACCTTTCCGGCATTGTCGCTGCCCGCGCTCTTGGCTCCAAGGTTGCATCCTTCGTCTCGCTGACCGAAGTGCTGTTCGCCGTGACCTGGGCGTGGCTGCTGCTTGGTGAGCTGCCCGCCGCCATCCAGCTCCTGGGCGGCGTCCTCATTGTGGGCGGCGTGGTTCTGGTCCGCCTGGATGAACTGCGCTCCGGCACGGCCGCGGCAACTATCGGTGCGCCTGCCCCGCTGGACCACGCGAACGACGTCGAACCTGTGCCCTGAGTGCACCTGCCGTTAATAATGCCGCGGGGCCCGGACACTATGTTGTGTCCGGGCCCCGCGTCAGCGCTTCTGCGGTTAGCGTGAAGTCTGGTCCTGCTCGTTGGCGTTCTTGGTGGCCTTCTGGCCTGCATCCTTCAGCGCCTGGATGACCTGGTTCAGCGCCGCTGTGTGCGTGCCCGACCATTCGCCGCGGAAGTGGTCGGCGTCCGGGCCCCGCCAGTTGGTGCCGTCCAGCACGCGGGAGAGGTTGGACTTCTGCTGCTCTATCTCGCCGGCACCGGCCTGCAGCTTGCTGCCAAGAGTCCTGAGCTGCTCTACATCTGCGCCCCACATAGCCATCAGTTTTCTCCTCGTTAGTCTTGGATCCGATCCAGATCGGCATCCCCAGCGGCCTCCGGCTCATCCGGAAGATCCATTACCTAGAACCTATCCCGGCCCCAAAACACTGTCGATGGGCACCGCTGCCCATGCACCACTCCCCATGGGCCACAGCACCCCGTGGTTCAATCCCAACAAGCTCGATCACCTGTGGACTGGGGGTCGATCCGAGGCGTTCCAGAGCCTAGCATGGGCATATGTGCCGGAACATTCGAGCCCTCCACAATTTCGAACCCCATGCCACCTCTGAGGAAGTGCATGCCGCCGCGCTGCAGTATGTGCGCAAGGTCAGCGGCAGCGCCAAGCCGTCCAAGGCCAACGAGGACGCCTTCGAAGCGGCGGTGCACGAGATCGCGCACATCACCCAACACCTGCTGGATTCGCTGGTCACCCGCGCCCCCGCCAAACACCGGGACGAAGAGGCCGCAAAGGCCAGGGCTCGCGCGGCCGTGCGCTTCGGCAGCGCCTGAGGAACTAACCGCCTGAGGGCTACTTGCCGAAGCTGCGCAGCCGGAGCGAGTTTGCCACCACCAGGACGGAACTCGCCGCCATTGCGGCACCGGCAATCATCGGGTTCAAGAGGCCAAGGGCGGCCACGGGAATGCCGACGGCGTTATAGAAGAACGCCCAGAACAGGTTGGTCTTGATGGTGGCCAGCGTACGCCGGGACAATTCGATGGCCTGTGCCACCTGTCCCAGATCGTTTCCCATGACGGTGAGGTCCGCCGCCTCGATGGCCACATCCGTACCGGATCCCATGGCGACGCCCAGGTCGGCCTGCGCCAGCGCGGCGGCGTCATTCACGCCGTCGCCGGCCATGGCCACAATGGCCCCGCCCGCCTGGAGCCGACGGACGGCGTCCACTTTCCCGGCAGGCAGGACACCTGCATAAACATCGTCAGGGGAAATGCCGACGGCGGCAGCGACCTGCGCGGCCACCGCGGCGTTGTCCCCGGTCAGCAGGATGGGGCGCAGCCCGAGCCTCTTCAGCTTTGCCACAGCTTCCGCGGATCCCGGCTTGACGGTGTCACGGAGGCTGATGATGCCGGCAGGGCTGCCGTCCACCGCCACCCAGATGGCCGTTGCCCCGGTGGCTTCCGTATCGGCCAGCGCCTCCAGTTGCGCGCCTGCGGGGCGGACGCCGTTCTCAGTGAGCCAGCCGGTCCGGCCCGCCAGGACCACGTGCCCATCAACGGTTCCCACCACTCCACCGCCGGGCGCCGAACGGAAGTGTTCGACGGCGGGAAGCCGCCCGCCGTCGTCGTTCCCGGTTTGCGCCTCTACCGCTGCGGCTGCGATGGCGTGGGCGATCGGGTGTTCCGATGCCGCCTCCACGGCGCCGGCGAGCCGCAGTACGTCGGTGTCCCGGTAACCGTCAAATGCGAGAGTGTTGCCCACGGCGAGTTTTCCGGTGGTGACCGTGCCGGTCTTGTCGAGCAGGATGGTGTCTACTGTGCGGGTGTCTTCGAGGACCTGCGGGCCCTTGATCAGGATGCCCAGCTGGGCGCCCCGGCCGGTTCCGGTGAGCAGTCCCACCGGGGTGGCGAGGCCCAGGGCGCACGGGCACGCGATGACCAGGACGGTGACCGCGGCGGTAAAGGCGGCCCTGAGCTCGGCAGGGTCAATCACCGGGCCGCTGAACGCGAGCCACAGCGCAAACGTGAGCACAGCGATGGCCAGCACAATCGGGACAAAGACGGCGCTGATCCGGTCGGCGAGGCGGGCGATGGGGGCTTTGCCGGTCTGCGCCTGCGAGACCAGCCGGGCCATCTGGGCCAGCGTGGTCTCGGCGCCCACGCGCGTTGCCCGGACCAGCAGCCGGCCGGAAGTGTTGATGGTGGCGCCGGTGACTTTGCTCCCGGGCTCCACCTCCACCGGAACGGATTCGCCGGTCAGCAGGGACGCGTCCACGGCTGAAACGCCGTCGATCACTTCTCCGTCCGTGGCGATTTTTTCGCCGGGGCGGACCACCACGACGTCTCCCACGCGGAGCTGATCGGCGGGGACTTTATGTTCGGATCCGTGGTGCAGGATGGTGGCGTCCTTGGCGCCGAGGTTCAGCAACGCTTTGAGGGCGTCGCCGGCTTTCTGCTTGGCGTTGGCCTCGAGGAACCGGCCCAGGAGCAGGAAAGTGGTGACCACGGCGGCCACTTCGAAGTAGAGGCCCGCGGACTCCATCCCGGCCATGGCCGGATGTTCAGTCATGGCGGGATCAACAGCGAGCTGCCACACACTGAACAGGTAGGCGGCTGCGACGCCGATCGACACCAGTGTGTCCATAGTGGACGCCAGGTGGCGCGCATTGACGGCAGCCGCGCGGTGGAAAGGCCAGGCCGCCCAGCTCACCACCGGAAGCGCCAAGGCCCCGGCTACCCAGCCCCAGTTGGGGAACTGCACGGCCGGAACCATCGAAATCGCGAGGACCGGGAGCGTCAGTATCGCGGCCACGATCAGGCGCGGGCGCAGCTTGGCGGCGGCCGGGCCGTGTTGCATGTGGTCACCTTGCGCGCCGCCTTCCGCACCGCCGCGCTGAGGCTGGCCGTGATCGGTGGCGTGGTGCTCGTCGGCGTGGGGGTGATTTTGGCTTGGGTAGCGCGTGGGGCGGACCGTTGCTTTGTAGCCGGTGGCGTTGACTGTGTCCACTATCTGCTGGTCTGTGATGCCGGCCGGGACCGTGACGTGGGCGGATTCCAGCGGCAGGTTGACGGAGGCTTCGACGCCGTCGAGCTTGCCCAGCTTCTTTTCCACGCGGTTCACGCAGGAGGCGCAGGTCATGCCCTCAATATCCAGTTCAATCACCCGGGTTTGGGGCTGGTGCTGGAGATGGTCTGTACTCATGTGGGATCCCCCGATCGGACTGCGTTACGCGTCGCTGGCAACAACCAGGTAGCCGGCTTCGGCTACTGCCTCGCCGATCTCGGACGGCGACAGTTCCTGGCTTGAGGTGATGGTGACGGTGGAAATGCCGCCGGCGTTGAGTTCGACGTCGACCGTTTCAACCCCGGCGAGCGATTCAAGTTCCTCGCTGACGGACGAAACGCAGTGGCCGCAGGTCATACCGGACACGTTGACGGTGGTGGAGGTGGTGCTCATGGCTGGCTCCTTCGAAGGGCCGGCGGTGGCCGGCCGTGAATGGGTGGCAGGTGGTTCGCGGTGGTTGGTCAGCGCAGGAGGCGGCCGATGGCCGCTGTGGCTTCCTTGACTTTGGCGTCTATGGCCTCAGTGCGAAGGGCTGGATCGGGTTCCCGGCGGCGCCCACCACGCAGTGGCCGATGTGCTCTTCCACAAGTCCCAGGCTCACGGCGTGCAGGGCCTTGGTGGCCGCGGCGACCTGGGTCAGGATGTCGATGCAGTATTTGTCCTCATCCACCATCCGGGCGATCCCGCGGACCTGGCCCTCGATGCGCTTAAGCCTGCGTAGGTATGCCTCCTTGTTGGCGGTGTAGCCATGTGGAGGCGCCGGGTCAGCGCCGGGGTGTGTGGTCAGGGTTTCCAGCGAAGCTTCCATACTGCCAACTTATACCCCATAGGGGTATAAGGCAAGTACCCCATGGGGGTATCCATTCGGAGATGGGCGCCATGAGGTTGTGGGCGCGGCTCCGGGAGGGCAACAAAAAGCTCCGGAGTGCGTTATTGGGGGATACGCACTCCGGAGCAGCATTTGGGCAGCTTCACCCGGCCACTGCGGCCGGATCCTTCTGCTTGAATTAGCTTACTTGCCGGTACAGCCCTCCGCTACCACCTCGAATAACTACTTTCGCTTTATTATTTCGGCCACCCGAAAACCGCCCGAGTGGGGCGAGGCAGCCGGCTCAGGTAACGGCTCAGGCATTGTCCTGATGCGCCGGCCTCCGGTAGGGAACCACCAGCACCGGCCGGCTTTGATGATGCGTCAGCCAGAGTCCCACTGATCCGTTGAGCATCTCGGAGATCCGGTGGGTCAGGCCCCGCTCCGACGTTCCCACGATGATCATGGGGGAGTTGCTTTCCGCGGCGAGCCGGGCGAGGGCGCGGCCCGGATCCCCCGCCAGGGTCCGCAGTGTCCAGTCCACGGGGGTGGCCGGCGCCGCGGCGTCGGCCACGGCTTCCGCGATCACCCCCTGAGTTCCGTGGTGACCGAGCGGATGTCGTCGTCGTCCTTGTCAGGGTGCAGCGACAGCCGGTGCGCGGATCTGCTGGGATCCCATTCCACCAGATAGCTGGCCTCGTCAACATAGGCACACAGCAACGGCACAACCAGTTTGGCAGCCAGGGAGGTGGCGGTCTTCAGCACTTCCGGGTGCTGATGGGGCAACACGCCCACCAGCAGCGGAGGCGGACCACTGAATCGTTCGGGACTCATAGGACCATTCTGTGCCTGCGCGGAGCCACTTGAACAGGGCCGACGCCGCGTGGACGTGTCAGGCGGCAGCGGGCGACGCCGAGACAACCACGTTCTTGCCCCACGGGTCTTCCGTGTAGCAGCTGATCAGGACCACACGGCTGGGCACCATGTCCCAGATGGGGCTGTCCTTGAGGCTGTCCTTGAGGTAAGTGGTGACGCTGTCCACTCGGTAAGGGATGGTGCCGGCCGCGGTGACGACGTCGAAGGTGTCGCCGACGACGGCAGCGGAGCTGAGGTGGTTGAACGGGGCGTCCCGGCCCTCCCAGCTGTGTCCGATGATGTACGTGGTGTTGCTGGACCCGTTGCCGGGAGTCCCGAACGGTGTAAGCCAATACCCGTCCATGGTGGTGGGGGGCTCCACTGTCCGGGTGGCGAGGGCCGAGGCGTCCGGTTCAAGGGGATGGACGGCCGTGTCGATTGCCGCAGCGGGATAGAGGATACGCACGGGTGCGGAGGCTTCCGGCAAGGCCGGGCCGGGGGTGGTGGCGTCTGCGGCCGGGCTGTTGCCGTCGTTGGAGCTGCCCCCGAAGCTTCGCCCGTGCTGGACAGCGGCCAAGGAGCGGACGACGGCGTGGCCCGGAATGGTGCCGACAGTTCCGCTGTGGGGACGGCGGCTTCCCCGTGCTTGAGCAGGGGTGCACCGAAGGTGAGGGACAGGAAACCCAGGACTCCGCACAGCAGGATTGCCAGGTCTCCACGGTTCCATCCGCGGACGCGCAGGACTTCCAGGACACGCAGGACGCCACGGCGGACGACGCGAATGCTGGCGTGCTTGGACATGATGTTCCTTTGCGGTCAGACGCCTTGCGTTCAGCAGGTGGAGGGTGCGGCCGCTTGGAAACTGCGGCGAGGGCGTCCCGCCGGGTTTTGGCGGGACGCCCTCGGTAACAGACCCGGAGGCTCTGGCGGGCGTCAGCCCGCCGTCGGCGATTCCGTCCGGGACTTGCGGCGCACTGCAACCACAGCGCCCGCACCTAGCAGGACGCCCAGACCGGCCAGCCAGGTAGTACTTTCCTCTGATCCGCCGACGGCGGTTTGCGCGTTGAAGCCCTGGTTGGTGCCCTGGCTGACAGCGGCTGCTGCTGCGGCGGGCGCCGGTGTGACCGCGCCGGCGGCCCCAGCCACCACTGCCGGCGGGTCCACAGCGACAGGCGGATCCACAACAACCGGTGGGTCCACGACAACCGGCGGAACAACAACGGCTGGGTCCACAACAACGGCTGGGTCCACAACAACCGGTGGGTCCACGACGACGGGCGGAACAACAGCCGGCGGCAGCGTCACGGCCTCGCAGTCATTGTCAAAGTCCGCCATCCCTTGTTCGTCCCAGTTCAATCCGGCAGGCAGCAGCTCATTGGGCGGGATGATGTCCCTTGAGTGACCGCTATGGGCACCCAGGCCGTTCACCCCGTTGAGGTCGATGCTGATGGGGTGTCCGTTGTGGCAAAGAGTGAAATTGTCTGCGGCGCTGGCCGGGGCCGTGACGCTGAGCATTGCCAGCCCCACCACTCCCAAAGTTGCGAAAGTTCGTTTCATGGTGTTCGTCTCCCCAGAGTGTTCCGAAAGGACCATCGCGGCAAGGGAGAAGCGGCGGTTCTGTGTGCCCCCAGCAGCATGATCAGTTTTGCTTGTGGATTCAGGCTAGGGCGCCGTACGGGCGCGGTCGCGAGTAGCGGGTACTCGTCTTTCTCTGCCTTTGACCTGCGGCGTTACCTGCATGTACGCGGAATCGGGAGCATTGCCAGGTTGTGGCCACCCTTGATCATGGACAGGGCGGCGCCTAGCGTTGAAGCATACGAAAGGTGTGTGACCGGCATGGAAATATACATGTGGTGGCTGGATCTGGACCTGCAAACCAAGGAATGGCTGAGGGAAAACCTCCGTGCGGCGGAACTGCCGCTGCCGGTGCTGCAGGGCATCGCCGAAGCCGGCGGGCCGCATCCGGATACCCCGGTGGCTGTGCTCACCGAAGCGGACTGGGATTTCATCGAGACGCAGTCCGAATTCGTCGACTGACCGGACGCAGTCCGGCCACGCCGGACCAGTCCACATAGCCAAGAAAAGCGTTGCGGCTAGCGAAGAAGAGCGTTGCGGCCCTCCGGTCCGGGTGGTTGCATGGGGTGCATGGCAACCGCAGAAAACTTTGTCTTAGCGATCGGGACCAAAAAGGGCCTCTGGCTGGCCACCAGCCAGGACCGGAAACAATGGTCCTTCTCCGGCCCGCATTTCCTGATGAGCGAAATCCCCAGCATCGGGATCGACACACGGGAGGGCCGTACCCGGATCATGGTGGGGGTCAGGTCCGAGCACTGGGGCCCCACTGTGGCCCATTCCGATGACCTTGGCGCCACCTGGACCGAACCTGAACAGGGCGCCATCACGTTTCCCGAAGACACCGGCGCGGCAGTGGAGCGCATCTGGCAGATCTACCCGGACGCAGAGTCGCGGCCAGGTGTGGTGTGGGCAGGTGCCGAACCGATTTCGGTCTGGAAATCCACCGATGGCGGCGAGCATTTCGAACTCAACCGCGGGCTATGGAACCATCCTCACCGCAGCGAATGGGGTGCGGGCTACGGCGGTGCCGCCGCCCACTCCATCGTGGTGAACCCGGCCGGGGACAACGTCCACGTCGCCATGAGCACCGGCGGCGTGTACCGCTCGCCCGACGGCGGTGAGTCCTGGGAGCCCCGCAATAAGGGTATTTCGGCCTACTTCATGCCGGACCCCAATCCTGAGTTCGGCCAGTGCGTCCACAAGATCGCGGCGGATGCTTCGGTGGAAGGACGGCTGTACGCGCAGAACCATCATGGCGTCTACCGCACGGATAATAACGGCGAAAACTGGAACTCCATCGCCGAGGGACTTCCGGCCGACTTCGGCTTTGTGATGCTGACGCACCCGCGCCGGGAAGGAACCGCCTGGGTTGTGCCGCTCAAGGCCGACGGCGAGCGGATCCCGCCAGAAGGGAAGCTTGCCGTGCACCGAACGGACGATGCCGGGGCCACCTGGAAGCGCCTGGATACGGGCCTGCCCAAGGGGGAGTACAATAGCGTCCTCCGCGACGCCGCGGGCGTGGATTCATCCGAGCCGGCCGGTGTCTACTTCGGAACGCGCGGCGGCACCGTGTACGCCAGCGCGGATGAAGGGGAGACGTTTGCTCAGGTTGTCAGCCATCTTCCCGACGTCCTGTGTGTCCGCGCCGCCGTAGTCCCTTCGGCTGGACTGGCGCTTCCGGAAACGGCAGCGGCCCGCGGTGCCTGACATCAGCGTGGTACTGCCCAGCATCCTGCAGCCGCTTGCCGGCGGCCAGTCCATCCTGACTGCGCCCGCCGAAGGTGCGGTGACGGTGGGAAGCCTGCTGGATTCGGTGACCGGGGTTACCCGGTGCTGGCCAGGCGGCTGCGGGACGAAACCGGGGCGCTTCGCCGGTACGTGAATATGTACGTTGCCGGTGACGAGGTGCGCAGGCTCCAGGGCCTGGAAACCGAGGTGTCGCCCGGCCAGGAGGTACTGGTTATCCAGTCGGTGGCCGGAGGTTAGGGCCGGAGTATCTCTCGGGCGGTCCGGCGGGCAGTCCTGACTGACTGCACCCGCCGTCGTCGTGCAAGACTCCGGAGTACAAGATTCAAGGGTGCAAAATTCCGCAAGTGGTGCTGCGCCAGCGGCCCAACACGCGGTCAGGCAATCCGCCAGACGCTGCATTCGTCCGTATTGATCGCTTTCCGCGAGCCGGTGTGATGGTCCATGATCCAGACAACGCCGATTCCCGGTGCTGTCTCCTGGACACGGCCACGGCGGATGACCACGTCGTCGTAGCTGGGGCCCACGGAGAGGCGGGCCTCGATTTCATCGCCGCGGTGGAGCTCGTCCAGGGCGCGGACTCTCGTTACATGGGCTTTGGCTTCCTTCAACATGGGGGCCTCCTGGCTGGAGCTGGTGCCTGCGCTTGCCGGCACTTCCAGTGTGGCTGGGCAATGTTGCGCCCTGGTTTCCTTAACGTTAGGAGCCGGTTAGTTCTCCGCGATCGATTCGTTTCCGCCGGGACCACAGGCTGCGGCGAATGCCACGCGTCAAACCCCGCCGGGGCCTTCAGTTGGGCATCGTGCCAGTTCAGGCCTACCGCCGCGGGCCCTCCCGGGCAAGAATGGGCCCTATGCAACTTCCCGTCATGCCTCCCGTCCCGCCCATGCTCGCCAAGGCCGTCAGCGGAATCGGTGGTATCCCCGCAGGGGGTGACCTCAGCTATGAGCCCAAGTGGGACGGGTTCCGGTCCATCATTTTCCGCGACGGCGATGAGCTGGAGATCGGCAGCCGCAACGAAAAGCCCATGACCAGGTATTTTCCTGAGCTCGTGGAAGCCCTGAAGGAAAACCTACCGCCCCGCTGTGTGCTGGACGGTGAGATTGTCCTGGTGGGGGCATCCGGTGACCGGCTGGATTTCGATGCCCTGCAGCAGCGCATCCATCCTGCCGCCAGCCGGGTCAGGCTCCTGGCCGAACAGACCCCGCCAAGTTTGTGGCCTTTGACCTGCTGGCCCTGGGCGAGGATGACTACACCGGCCGGCCCTTCGCCGAGCGGCGGGCAGCGCTGGAAAAGGCGCTCGCGGGCAGCAAGGCTCCCGTCCACCTCACGGCGGCGACCCAGGACAAGGCCACCGCCGAGCAATGGTTCCAGCAGTTCGAAGGTGCAGGCCTGGACGGGATTGTGGCCAAGCCGCTGGCGGGACCTACCAGCCGGACAAACGCGTGATGTTCAAGGTCAAGCACGAACGTACGGCCGATTGTGTGGTGGCCGGCTACCGCGTGCATAAGAGCGGACCGGACGCGATCGGCTCGTTGCTGCTGGGCCTGTACAAGGACGACGGCGGCCTGGCCAGCGTCGGCGTGATCGGCGCCTTCCCGATGAAGCGCCGCCAGGAGCTCTTTGCTGAACTGCAGCAACTTGTCACCGACTTTGACGGGCACCCGTGGGCGTGGGCCAAGCAGGAGGAAGGCGATCGGACGCCGCGGAACGCCGAAGGCAGCCGGTGGAGTGCAGGCAAGGACCTGTCCTTCGTACCGCTGCGGCCGGAGTTGGTGGTGGAGGTCAGGTATGACCACATGGAGGGTGACCGCTTCCGCCACACTGCCCAGTTCAATCGCTGGCGGCCGGACCGGGACCCCGAATCATGCACCTACGCCCAGTTGGAGGAACCGGTGAACTTTGACCTGGCGTCGGTGCTGGAGACCGGCCGGCCCTGACGCCAGGTTCGGGAGGCACCCAACCCGCCGCCCGCCGTCGTACGTTCCTGCCCGGTTGCCTCCCCGAGGACACGGAAAAGCCCGGGCGTCCTGGGGACGCGCCGGGCTTTCCGGGAAGCAACCGGGCAGGAACGCCAGTTCGCCGAGGAACGCTACTTCAGGCCGAGCTGCTTGGTGGGGACGTTGAAGGTCTCCTTGGCCGTCAGGGCGGAGATGGCCGAGATGCCGCAGATGATGGCGGTGAAGACGCTGATCTGGACCCAGCCGCCGGGCTTGATGCCGCCCATCGCCGCCACGATGGCCGGGGCGAAGCCTGCCATCAGGAAGCCCAGCTGCGTACCGATCGCCAGGCCGGAGAAGCGGACCTTGGTGCTGAACATCTCGGCGTAGAAGGACGGCCAGACCGCGTTGGAGGCCGCGTAGCCGCAGGAGAAGAAGCCGATGGCCGCGAGGAACATCAGCGGGATGCTGCCGGATTCCAGGCTGAGCAGGAACACGGGTGTGAGGATTGCGCTGGCCGCGGCGCCGTAGATGAAGACGGGCTTGCGGCCGATCCTGTCCGCGAGCAGGCCGAACAGCGGCTGCGTGCCGAGGGCCACCAGGTTGGCGCCCACCACAAGCCACAGGGTGGTGGTGCCGTCAACGCCGGCGACGGTCTTGGCGTAGCTGATGGCCAGCGTGCCGAACACCGTGGAGACGGCAGCGATGAAGGCGCAGCAGATGACGCGGAGGACGTCGCGCCAGTGGGCCTTGAGCAGGTCGGCGACGGGGAGTTTGGAGATCTGGGCGGCCTTCTGGGCTTCCTCGAAGGCCGGGGGCTCGTGCAGGGTACGCCGGATGAAGAACGCAACAATAACGACGCCGGCGCTAAGCCAGAACGGGATGCGCCAGCCGATGCCGAACTTGATCTCGTCCGGGAGGGCGAGGACGGGGATGAAGACGAGGGCGGCGAGGATCTGGCCGCCCTGTGTTCCGGTGAGGGTCCAGGACGTGAAAAAGGCGCGGCGGTTGTCCGGCGCGTGCTCGAGCGTCATGGATGATGCGCCGGCCTGCTCGCCCGCTGCGGAGAGGCCCTGGCAAAGCCGCGCCAGCACCAGCAGGGCCGGTGCCCACCAGCCCACGGTGTTGAAGTCGGGCAGGCAGCCGATCAGGAACGTTGAGGCGCCCATCAGCAGCAGCGTGAACATCAGGACCTTCCGCCGGCCTACCCGGTCACCGAAGTGGCCCAGGATGACGGCGCCCACGGGCCGGGCAACGTAGGCGAAGCCGAAGGTGGCAAAGGACATAACGGCCGCGTTGGCGCCGGCGTCCGGGAAGAACACCGTGGGGAAGATCAGGGCGGCGGCGGAACCGAAGATGAAGAAGTCGTAGTATTCGACGGCGCTGCCCAGGAAGCTGGCGAGGGCGGCCTTCTTTGGCGTCCCGGCCGGGGCAACGGTGCCCGGCCTGGCGGACGGAAGAGTCTGGCTCATGGAGTTCCTTAGATGTGACGACATTGTCGCGGATGAATCTGGAGGTCGCAGCCGCACTGCCTGCGTGAAGGCCTGATGCGGTGCGGCTGGAGTCCGTTGAAAGACCCGAACTAGTAGCCACATGGTGAGAGCTACTTGTGCGATACAGCAATGATGGCTGTGAGCGCTGTCACTTGTCAAGAAAATAATCACCATCTAGAAATAGTTCCCACGATGTGGCAACATCGACGTATGAGTGTGAATCAAACCACAGCGCCCGATGACGTCGCCGCTGAGCCAAAGACGCCCAAGGGCGACCGTACGGACATGGTGGGCAAGGCCCTGGGCCTGCTGGTCCTCCTGGGCGACGAGCCGCGCGGTGCCAGTGCCGCGGAGATCTCGCGGCGCGCCAACCTCCCCTTCAGCACCACCTACCGCCTGCTGGGATCCCTGACACGGGACGGGTTTGTGGACTATGAGCCGGACGGCCGCCGCTACCACCTGGGCCTGCGGATCTTCCAGCTCGGCCAGCGCGTCTCCAACCACCACGGCTTCGCCGGAACGGCCCTGCCGGTCCTGCGCCGGGTGACCGAGCGGACGGGGGAGGCCACCATCCTCAGTGTCCGCGACGGCCACCACCACCTCACAGTCAACAAGGTGGACGGCCCGCAGACGTTCCGCGTCACCAGCGATCCCGGGCACCTGGGCGCCCTGCATGCAACAGCCGTAGGCAAGGCGCTGGTGGCTTTTGCTGAGGACGTGGAGCGTGAAGCGCTGCTTGACGAGCTCGAGCTGGAACCCCTCACCGAGCACACCATCACGGACCGTGGCGCCTTCCGTGCGGAGATCGATAAGGTGCGCCGGCAGGGATATGCCGTGATGGATGAGGAGAACGAGAACGGCATGCGCGCCGTGGCCGTGCCGCTGCTCAATTCGCAGGGCCACGCCTTCGCCTCACTGGCCACCGCTGTTCCAGTGTTCCGGCTCAGCATGGAAGCCCTACTGGCCCATGTGCCCTGCTGCAGGACGCCGCGGCGGAGCTGGCTGCGCGCTTGCCGCAACGGTAAATATTCTCTAAATGTTCGCATGAAGAACAAGCGTGCGGGAAGTGAACAAGTGTTGTACTGTAATCCCTATCACCCGACCCGGCGCGGACGCCCCGAGCGCCACCGCCGCCGGGTGCCGTATCAAAGGAGCTGCCCGGATGAGCAATCGAACTGAGTCCTACCTTGTGGGACTGGTCGGCGACGGCGTCATGCCGTCACTCACTCCCCCCATGCACGAACGCGAAGGCGATGTGCAGGGCCTGCGCTACCTCTACCGCCCCATCGACCTGCTGGAGCTAGGACTCTCCGGCGACGCCGTGGGGGAACTGCTCAGGAGTGCCCGCAGCCTGGGCTTCAACGGCCTGAATATCACCCATCCGTGCAAGCAGCTTGTGCTGGCGCACCTGGACGAGGTCTCGCCGGATGCCCGCAGGCTCGGCGCCGTCAACACCGTGGTCATCGAGGACGGCCGGTTCATCGGCCACAACACCGACTTCTCCGGCTTCGCCGCCGCCCTCGCCTCCGGCCTCCCGGGCGCGCGGCTGGAGCGCGTTGTCCAGCTTGGCGCGGGAGGTGCCGGTTCCGCCGTCGCCTATGCACTGCTCACCGCCGGCGTGAAGGCGTTGGACCTGGTGGACGTGGAGCCCGCCCGCTGCGCGGCACGCGCCGCAGAGCTTGCCGGCTTCTTCCCGGGCAGCACCGTCGCAGCGCGTACGACGGCGGAGCTGCCGCAGCTGATGCCGCTGGCCGACGGTCTGGTGCACTGCACGCCCGTAGGCATGGCCGCCCACCCGGGTGTCCCGCTGGACCTGGACCTGCTGGAGACCCGGCACTGGGTGGCGGACATCGTCTACCGCCCGATCGATACCGAACTGGTCCGCGGCGCCCGCGCCAAAGGCTGCGAGGTCCTGGACGGCGGCCGCATGGCCGTGGGCCAGGCCGCGGATTCCTTCCGGATCTTCACCGGGCTGGAAGCCGACGCGGACCGCATGCGCAGCCACTTCCTGGAGCTCGTGGCCAAGGAAGAGGTGGCTGCTTGATGCGCACCGGAATCGCCACGGTCTGCCTCTCCGGCACCCTGAAGGAAAAGATGCAGGCCTGCGCCATCGCCGGCTTTGACGGTATCGAAATCTTTGAACAGGACCTGGTCACGTCGCCGCTGACGCCCGAGGACGTCCGCAAGATGGCGGCCGACCTTGGCCTCACGCTGGATCTTTACCAGCCGTTCCGCGACTTCGACAGCGTGTCCGGAGACCTCCTGGCCGCCAACCTCCGGCGGGCCGAAGCCAAATTCAAACTCATGGCGCGGCTGGGCATGGACACCATCCTGGTGTGCTCGAATGTGGCCACCGCCAGCATCGACAGTGACGACCTCCGGGTGGAACAGCTCGGCCAACTGGCAGCGCTGGCGGGGGACCACGGCGTCAAGGTTGCCTACGAGGCCCTGGCCTGGGGCAAGTACGTCAGCGACTACGAGCACGCCCACAAGCTGGTGGAAGCCGTGGACCACGCCAACCTGGGCACCTGCCTGGACTCCTTCCACATCCTGTCCCGCAACTGGGACACAGCCCCCATCGAGGCCTTCAACCCGGACAAGATCTTCTTCGTCCAGGTGGCGGACGCCCCCAAGCTCTCCATGGATGTCCTTTCCTGGAGCCGGCACTACCGCGTGTTCCCGGGCGAGGGCCAGTTCGAGCTTGCCAAGTTCATGGGCCACGTGGTCCGGGCGGGGTACAGCGGCCCGGTGTCGCTGGAGATCTTCAACGACGTTTTCCGCCAGTCGGACGTGGAACGGACCGCCATCGACGCGATGCGCTCGCTCATCTGGCTGGAGGAACAGGGCGCCAAGTGGCTGGATGCTGCGTCCGACGGCGCCGGCCGCACCCAAGCCCGCGGCCGCCGTCGTTATCCGATGGAACTGGCCACGCTCCCGCAGGTGGCCGAACCGGCGGGCTACAACTTCGCCGAAGTCAGGGCCGCGGACACCAAAGGACTGGAAACCGTCCTGGGCCAGCTGGGGTTCGAGTTCAACGGCCGGCACCGCACCAAGGACGTGCAGCTCTGGAGCATGGGCCACGCCCGGGTAATCATCAACGAGGCCGCCCACGTTGAAGCTGGCACGCCGGTGGAGGATGCCGCACCGGCCATCGCCGCTTTGGGGTTCGACGTCGACTCCCGGTGATTGCCGCTGCCCGCGCCCAGCAGTTGAAGGCCCCGCGGTCCCGCGCAAGAGCCAGGCCAACGAGGAGGTGTTCCAGGGCTTCGCCGCCCCGGACTCCACCGAGATCTTCCTGTGCCAGGGCAGCCCGGACGGCACCGCGGCCTGGACCCGCGAGTTCGGTGAGGGGCTGGAAAAGCCCGCTGCAGGCCCCACCGCGGTGATCGACCACGTGAACCTGGCCCAGCCGTGGCAGCATTTCGACGAGGCCGTCCTCTTCTACACGAGCGCCCTGGCGTTGGAGCCCCAGCCGTTCGCGGAGGTGCCCAGCCCCACCGGCCTGGTCCGCTCGCAGGTCATGGCAACCGGGGACCGCGCGGTGCGGCTGGTGCTGAACCTGGCGCCGCTGAACCAGCAGCGCAGGACCTACCAGGAACACATCGCGTTCGCGGTGGATGACCTGGTGGCCACCGCCCGGGACTGCACGGCCCGCGGGCTGGCGTTCCTGGAGATTCCGGCGAACTACTACGAGGATCTGGCCGCACGCTTCGGGCTCGCACCGGATTTCCTGGCCACGCTACGGGACCTGAACCTGCTGTACGACCGGGACGCGGACGGCGAATTCCTCCACTTCTACACGGCCACCGTGGGCAGTGTGTTCTTTGAAATGGTGGAACGCCGCGGCGGCTACGACGGCTACGGCGCCCCCAACGCCCCCGTGCGCCACGCAGTCCAGTACGACCACCTGCAGCACCGGTAAGTCAGGCACCACCAACACGCCACCCAGCACCACCAACCCGCAGCAACACAGAGAAAAGGAGGCCGCAGTGGAGACACAGCAGGATCTCAGTGCAGAGATTAACGCCCTGGGCGACGCCTACGCGCGGGCGCTCAAGGACGGCGCCCCGCCGAAACCCAGCCCCGGCTGGACTACGCCCTTACCGCAGCAGCATCCTGCGGCACCCACCAAAAGCCTGCACCACGCGGACCCGGAAACCATCGAGCTGTATTCGCCGGCGTTCGGCCACCAGGACGTGCACGCGCTGGAAGCGGACCTGACCATCCAGCACAACGGCGAACCCCAGGGCGAGCGGATCATCGTGGCCGGCAAGGTACTGGACGGCGACGGCCGCCCGTGGCCGGGCAGCTCGTGGAAATCTGGCAGGCCAACGCCTCCGGCCGCTACATCCACAAGCGTGACCAGCACCCGGCGCCGCTGGACCCCAACTTCACCGGGGTGGGCCGGTGCATCACCGGCCCCGACGGCTCGTACAAGTTCACCACCATCAAGCCCGGCGCCTACCCCTGGAAGAACCACGTCAACGCCTGGCGTCCGGCCCACATCCACTTCTCCATGTTCGGCACCGAGTTCACCCAGCGGATCGTCACGCAGATGTACTTCCCCGGCGACCAGCTCTTCCCGCTGGACCCCATCTACCAGTCCATCGTGGACCAGGACGCCCGCGACCGGCTCGTGGCCAACTACGACCACAATCTCACTGAACCCGAGTGGGCACTGGGCTACAACTGGGACATCGTCCTCACCGGATCCAAGCGGACCTGGACCGAAAACGAGGCGCTCGGCGCAGCAGGAGACGAGGAATAACGTGAACATAACCACCCAGCTGGTTCCCACCCCCGGCCAGACCGTCGGCCCGTTCTACGGCTACGCCCTCCCGTACGCGAAGGACAACGAACTCCTGGCGCCCGGATCGCCCGGCTCCATCCGCCTCCAGGGCACCGTGTACGACGGCGCCGGGGAAACCATCCCGGACGCCATCCTGGAGATCTGGCAGCCCGACGCCGACGGCAGGATCGTGCAGCAGACCGGCTCCTTGGTCCGCGACGGGTATACCTTCACCGGCTGGGGCCGCGCGTCCGTGGGCCACTCCGGCGTGTATACCTTCACCACCGTGAACCCGGCCCACCGAACAGGTCCCCGGAAAACCAGCGGCCGCGCCGTTTATTTCCGTGGCCGTGTTTGCCCGCGGCCTGATGAACCGCCTGTTCACCCGCGTGTACCTGCCGGAGAACGGGGAAGCCCTCGCCACGGACCCGCTGCTCAGCTCCCTGGACCCGGACCGCCGTCGTACCCTCATTGCCCGGCGCGATCCCGACGGCGGACTCACGTGGGACATCCGCCTGCAGGGCGAGGCCGAAACAGTCTTCCTGGACTTCCAGTGACCTACGCTGCCGGCATTGACGGTCCCGGCCACTTCGGAAGCGCACCCGATGGAGACGTCGGCCTGCTCAGTCCTGTCTCGGCGTCGCCCCTGGTAACGGCGCTGACCGGTGACCGCGCCGTGCTGGCGGCGATCCTCGCCGTCGAGTCCAGCTGGGCCACCGTGCTGGAGAAGGCGGCCTGGCGCCTGCCGGTTCCGCCGCCGTCGTGGCCTCCGCCGCCGAGGCGGGACGCTACGACGCGGCAGACATTGCGCTCCGGCCCAGGGCGGCGGCAACCCCGTCATCCCGCTGCTGACCGACCTGCGCAAACGCGTTTCGGCGCTGGATGCCGGCCGTGTGGGTGCCTTGACAGCGGTCCACACCACGCTGACCAGCCAGGATGTTCTGGACACGGCCCTCATGCTGCTCGCGCGCAACACCGTTGAGGCGGTGCTGGCGGATCTGAAATGCACGACGGCGGCGCTCGCCAGCTTGGCGGAGAAGCATGCGGACACGCTGGGCGTGGGCAGGAGCCTGACCCAGCATTCCCTGCCCTTTACGTTTGGGCTGCGGGCAGCGCAGTGGTTCCACGGGCTGGCCGCTGCAGGCCGGCAGCTGGGCAACGTGCTGTTCCCGGTGCAGTTTGGCGGCGCGGCCGGCACCCTGGCCGCCGGAACCGTGCTGACCGCAGGTTCGGCCACCAGCCCTTTTGACCTGGCCAACTCCCTGGCCCGGCAACTGGGCCTGGCCGCGGCCCCGCGCCCTGGCACACCAACCGCCTGGCCGTCACGTCCCTCGGACATGCCCTGGCCTCGGCGCTGGACGCCGCCGGCAAGGTCGCCACCGACGTCCTGTTCCTGAGCCGGCCCGAGGTGGCCGAGCTTGGCGAACCCCGCGCCGCCGGCCGCGGCGTCTCCTCGGCCATGCCGCAGAAGCAGAACCCGGTGTTGTCGGTCCTCATCCGCAGCGCCGCCCTCCAGGCACCCCAGCTGGTGGCACAGCTGCACCTGGCCGCCGCCAACTTCAACGACGAACGCCCCGACGCCGCCTGGCACACGGAATGGCCGGCCCTGCGCCAGCTGCTCCGCCTGGCACTCGGGCGGCCGGGCACCTCCGGGAGCTTGCCGAAGGCATGCAGGTTTTCCCCGATGCCATGCGCCGCAACCTGGACCTTGCCGGACCGTTGCTCCTGGCCGAAGGGGTGGGCGCCGCCGTCGCGCCGCTGCTGGCCGAAAAGGATGGCCGCAGCGGCAAGGAGCAGCTCCAGGCGGTGGTGGACCGGGCGCTCCAGGCGCCAGGCGCCGAGCAGGGCGCCTCTTACCGCCGGCTGCTCCGCGAGGCTATTCCGCCGGGCGTGCTCACCGATCTGCGGCTCGACGAACTCCTGGACCCGGCCGGCTACCTGGGCCAGGCAGCCGAAATATCGCGCCGCATCCTGGCCGCATACCCCGACTTCTCCAAACCTATCCAGAATGGAGCCAACCGTGGCTAAACCGACCCTGAAGGCAGTTCTGCTGTCGCCCCAACGGGCCCTCGGGGATCGTCCCCTGCTGGTGGTTGGACCATCACTGGGTACGTCCTCCGTCTTATGGTCCGACGTGGCCACCCTGCTCAGCAACGACTACGACGTGGTGGCCTGGGACCTGCCCGGCCACGGTGTCTCACCCGCAGCCACCGAAAGCTTTGACGTGGCCGACCTCGCGGATGCGGTGGTGGACCTGGTGGACTCGATCGCCCCGGGCGAAGTCTTCCACTACGCCGGGGTTTCCCTCGGCGGCGCCACCGGCCTGCAATTGGGGATCAAACACGGCGAACGCCTCAAGAGCCTCTCGGTCCAGTGCAGCGGCGCCAAGCTCGGCACGCCGGAAGGTTGGCTGGAACGGGCCGAAACCGTCCGCAGCCAGGGCACCCCGGTCATGATCCAGGGCTCCGCGCAGCGCTGGTTCGCGCCGGGCTTTATGGACCGTGAACCTGCGCGGAGCAGCCGCCTCCTGCACACCCTCCGCGACGCCGACCGCTTCAGCTACGCCTTCTGCTGCGAGGCCCTGGCATCCTTTGATGCCCGCGGGGACCTCGGTAGCATCACCGTGCCGACGCAGGCGGTGGCGGGTGCGGCGGACACTGTTGTGCCGCCGTCG
The DNA here is from genome assembly GCA_002370555.1 of Arthrobacter sp. Hiyo4. Taxonomy (GTDB): domain Bacteria; phylum Actinomycetota; class Actinomycetes; order Actinomycetales; family Micrococcaceae; genus Arthrobacter. The sequence continues at coordinate 3,734,959 of AP014718.1, read as the reverse complement.
TTCGCGGAGGAAGTGGCGGCGGGCATCACCGCCGGCGGGGGAACCGCCAACGCCGTGACGCTGGGCGGTGTGGCCCACCTGGCCCCGTTCGAGGCTCCCGGCCACGTGGCCGACCTGCTCCGGAACCTCATCTCCTGGACCGAATCCCGGGGAGCAGCCAAGTGAGCGGCGCAGACCTTCCAAACGCAGACCGGAACGGTGTGGTCCAGCCGGACGCCACCAGCCAGGAGATTTACGACGGCGGCATGGTGGTCCGCCGCGAGGTGCTGGGAGCCGCGCACGTGGACCGGGCCAACGCCAACAAGGACGTGTTCACCGAGGATTTCCAGGACATGATTACGCGGATCGCGTGGGGTGGCATCTGGACCCGGCCCGGCATCTCACGGCAGATGCGCTCGGCCGTGACCATCACCGCGATGGTGGCGCACGGGCACTGGGAAGAGCTGGCCATGCACATCCGAGCGGCCATCACCAACGGCCTGAGCAGGGACGAAATCAAGGAAATCCTGCTTCAGACCGCCATCTACTGCGGCGTTCCCTCCGCCAACACGGCCTTCAAGACAGCCCAGCAGGTCTTCCATGAAATGGACGCCCCACCCCACCCAACTAGCACCCCACCCACCCAACGCCCCACCCAACGCCCCACCCCACCCAACTCACTGGCAGTTAACGTCGTCATTCGCGCGAATGACGACGTTAACTGCGACCCAGTTGGGCCTCTCAGACGGAATCAAAGGAAAAGTTATGAATCAGGCTTTTGTGTACGACGCCGTTCGCACGCCTTTCGGTAAGTTCGGCTCGGGTCTTGCGGCGGTCCGCCCGGACGACCTTGCCGCGCACGTGATCAAGGAATCCGTGAAGCGCGCCCCCGGGCTGGATCCGGAGCGGATCGACGAGGTTGTCTTCGGCAACGCCAACGGCGCCGGCGAGGAAAACCGGAACATCGCCCGGATGGGAACCCTGCTCGCGGGCCTGCCGGTGTCCATCCCCGGCACCACGGTGAACCGGCTCTGCGGTTCGTCGCTGGATGCGGCGATCATCGCCTCGCGCCAGATTAACGCCGGCGACGCCGACCTCATGCTGGTTGGCGGGGCCGAGTCGATGTCCCGGGCCCCCTGGGTCCTGCCGAAGACGGAGAAGCCATACCCGGCCGGGGACATGACCTTGGCGTCGACCACCCTTGGGTGGCGGCTGGTGAACAAGGCCATGCCCAAGGAGTGGACCATCTCCCTGGGCGAGGCCACCGAGCGGCTCCGCGAGAAGTACAGCGTGACCCGCGAGGCCCAAGACGAGTTCGCCGCGAACTCGCACAACCTCTCCGCCGCCGCCTGGGACGAGGGTTTCTACGACAACCTGGTTGCCCCGGTTCCCGGCACGGACCTGGTCCGGGACGAAGGCATCCGCGCCGGCTCTTCGGCGGAGAAGCTCGCCGGCTGAAGACCGTGTTCCGCACCGAAAACGGCACGGTCACCGCGGGCAATGCTTCGCCGTTGTCCGACGGCGCCTCCGCGGCCTGGGTGGGAGCGAGGCTGCCGCCGGGCTGCTGGGGCTGGACCCTTTGGCCGGATCGCCGGCCGCGGCGCGCACGGCAACGACCCCAGTACTTCGGGTACGCCCCGGTGGAGGCCGCGAACAAGGCCCTCGCGAAGGCGGGATCGGCTGGGACCAGGTGGGCGCCGTCGAGCTTAACGAAGCGTTCGCCGCGCAGTCCCTGGCCTGCATCAACGCCTGGGGCATCGACCACGAAATTGTAAACCGGCACGGCGGCGCCATCGCGATGGGCCACCCCCTGGGCGCGTCCGGCACCCGGATCCTGGGCACCCTGGCCGGAGCCTGCAGGCCTCCGGTGAGCGCTGGGGCGTTGCGGCGATCTGCATCGGTGTGGGCCAGGGCCTCGCCGTGGTGCTCGAAAACGTGACCGCCTCCGCAGGCAACAGCACAGGAAAGGCATAAGCGCATGCTGACTTTTGTAGATTCTGTCCGGGAGGCCGTGTCCGGCATCAAGGACGGCTCCACGGTAATGATTGGCGGGTTTGGCAACGCCGGGCAGCCGTTTGAACTGATCGACGCGCTGTTGGACTGCGGCGCCAAGGACCTGACCGTGGTGAACAACAACGCCGGACAGGGCGACCAGGGCCTGGCGCTGCTGATCAAGGAGGGCCGGGTGAAGAAAATGATCTGTTCCTTCCCGCGGCAGTCCGATTCGTGGCACTTCGACGCCAAGTACAAGGCCGGAGAGATCGAGCTGGAACTGGTGCCGCAGGGCAACCTGGCAGAGCGGATCCGGGCAGCGGGCGCGGGCATCGGCGGATTCTTTACCCCACCGGGTACGGCACCATGCTGGCCGAGGGCAAGGAAACCCGGATCATCGACGGCCGCGGCCAGGTGTTTGAGACCCCTATCCACGCAGATGTGGCGCTGATCAAGGCCCTGAAGGCCGACGGCAAGGGCAACCTTGTGTACCGCAAGACCGCCCGGAACTTCGGTCCGATCATGGCCGCCGCAGCCAGGCAGACCATCGTCCAGGTTTCCGAGATCGTCCCCGTCGGGGGACTGGACCGGAAAACGTGGTGACCCCGGCATTTACGTCAACACAGTGGTCCGCGTGCCCGCGGCCAGTACCGCCTCCTCTGCAGGAAAGGTCGCTTGAGATGAGCACCGCAACAACCCTCCAGACCTCCGCCACACCCCTGGACCGGGACGACCTCGCCCGGCTCGTGGCCAGGGACATCGCCCCGGGATCGTTCGTGAACCTGGGCATCGGCCAGCCAACCCTGGTGTCCAACTACCTCACCGAGGAACAGAACATCACGCTCCACACGGAGAACGGGATGATCGGCATGGGGCCGGAGGCCAAGGGGGACGAGATTGACGAGGACCTTATCAACGCCGGCAAGATCCCGGTCACCGAACTCCCGGGAGCCTCGTACTTCCACCACGCTGATTCGTTCGCGATCATGCGCGGCGGCCACCTGGACATCTGCGTCCTGGGCGCGTTCCAGGTGTCGGCAACCGGTGACCTCGCCAACTGGCACACCGGCGCCCCGGACGCCATCCCCGCTGTGGGCGGTGCCATGGACCTCGCCACCGGGGCCAAAGACGTGTTCGTCATGATGACGCTGCTCACCCGCGAAGGCGCCTGCAAGATCGTGGAGTCCTGCACTTACCCGCTGACCGGCGTGGGCTGCGTGACCCGCGTGTACACGGACAAAGCCGTGTTCCTCACCGGACCCGACGGCGTCACCGTCCGCGAAACCTTCGGCTGCACCCTCGAAGAGCTGCAGGAGCTGGTCCCCGTCCCGCTCACAGCAGCCCCGCCGTCGCATCTTAACAGCCCACCGGCGCGAACTGGCAGATAATCCCCTCAAACCCGTCGTTTGAGGGGATTATCTGCCAGTTCGCGCCGAATAGGATTGGTAACCATGACCAACGCACCAGCAGACACGCAGGCCGCTCCGCAGGCCAGTGACCAGTATGTCCAGTCGCTGGCGCGCGGGCTCGCGGTGATCCGCGCGTTTGATACAGAGCATCCGGTCATGACCCTCACCGCGGTGGCTGCCCGGACCGGCCTCACGCGTGCCACTGCGCGGCGGTTCCTGCACACCCTGGTGGAGCTGGGCTATGTCAGGACCGATGGCAAGACGTTCGCGCTCACGGCCAAGGTGCTCCAGTTGGGGTACGCGTACCTGTCCGGGTTGTCGCTGCCGCAGCTGGCCCAGCCGCACCTTGAGGAACTGTCGCTGAAGCTTGGTGAGTCCACCTCGGCCGCTGTGCTGGACGGTACCGACATCGCGTACGTCGCCCGGGTGACCACGCGCCGCATCATGACCATAGGCATTACGGTGGGCACGCGTTTCCCCGCCTATGCCACCTCCATGGGGAGGGTGCTGCTGGCCGGGCTGTCTCCTGCTGACCTCAAGGCGTACATTGCTGCCGCTGACATCAAGCCGCTGACCCCACGCGCGCTGGGGAGCGCCAAAGAACTCCTGGCCGTCCTGGACACCGTCCGTGCCCAAGGCTGGTGCCTCCTGGACCAGGAACTCGAACTTGGCCTGATGTCCGTGGCCGCCCCCGTGTACGACGGGCCAAAGGTGGTGGCGGCAGTGAACGTGTCCCTGCAGGCCCAGTCCGTGGCTGCCAAGCCGGACCCTGACGCCTACCTTTCATCGGTTGCCGAGGAAATCGTCGCCACTGCAAAGCTGATCTCGGCCGACCTCACGGCCCGGGGCTGACCACGCCCCTTCCGTCCTCAAACTGCAAGAGGCCGACGGCGGGTGTTTCCCGCCGTCGGCCTCTTCCTTTTTGTTTTCCGGCACTTACCGTACGTGGTTGCCCAGCTGGCGCAGCGGGGTTTTGCTCGTCTCGCGGGCCCACAGGGCGCCGGCTACCGCGAGGACGGAGGAGCCTGCGACGATCCACGCGGCCGGACCCCAGTTGGCTTTGTCCGCGCCCACCAGGGCGGTGCCCAGGAGCGGGGTGAAGCCGGCGCAGAGGATGCCGATCTGCAGGCCGATGGCCATGCCGGAGTATCGGACCTTCACGTTGAACAGCTCGGAGAACCACGCAGGGTAGATCGCGTTGGACATGGCGTAGGTGCCGGCGGTGATCAGCGTGCTGGTCAGGAAGATCATGGGGATGTTTCCGGTGGAGATCACCGAGAAGTACACGAAGATCATGGCTCCGGAGCCCAGGACACCGGCGATGAACACCGGACGCCGGCCGAACCGGTCCGAGAAATGGGCCATGAGCGGCTGCGTGCCGATGGCCAGGACGTTTCCGAGGATGCTGACCCAGAGCATGGTTGAAGCCGGAACTCCCACGCTGACGGCGTAGGCGAGTCCGAAGGACTGCATGAAGGTGTTCGTCACGGTTTCGAAGGACATCAGGGCCACCTGGAAGAACTGGGCCGGATGGGTCTTGAACATCTTCGCGAAGGGGAGCTTCACAAGTTCGCCGTGGTCGTGCTTTTCTTCGAAGACTTCCGGCTCCTCCAACGACCGCCGCACCAGGTAGGCAACGATCAGCACCAGGATGGATCCCCAGAAGGGGATTCGCCAGCCCCAGGCGAGGCGGTCCGCCTCGCTCATGGCGGCCACGGGAAGGAAGGCCAGTGACGCCAGGACGATGCCGGCGGAGATGCCGCTCATGGCGAAGCTGGCGAAGAATCCGCGACGGCCTTCGGGAGCTTCCTCGGTGGAAAGGGCAGATGCACCGGCGGTTTCCGCTCCTGCGGAGAGGCCTTGCATCAGCCGGAGCAGAACCAGCAGGGCAGGTGCCCAGTAGCCGGCGCTATTGAAGTCCGGCAGGATCCCAATGAGGAAGGTGGCAGCGCCCATGAGCACGAGGGTCAGGACAAGTGTGTTCTTGCGGCCGATTTTGTCGCCCAGATGGCCGAACACGATAGCACCGAAGGGCCGGGCGACGTAGGCGACACCGAAGGTGGCGAAGGAGGCGAACAATGCGACGGTGGGGTCGCCTGCGGGAAAGAAGATCTTGGAGAAGATCAGCGACGCTGCGGTCGCGTAGATAAAGAAGTCGTAGTACTCGAGTGCCCCGCCCAAGAACGCGGCCAGGGCCGCTTTCTTGGCGCGCTTGAGCTGCCGTTCGGCCTCGGCAGGTGTCTGGGCCTCGGGGCCTGCTGCGATGTTCGTCATTCCGGTGATCCTTCCACGCTGAAGGCGTTGGGTTTATTGTGGATTTGTACGCATACCGAACATATGTGCGCAATGCGTTTTATATGAGCATACTAGGTGGTGAGGCCGATCACAACGCCTCCGCCCGCAGCCCTCCTGGCAGCGCGATGACACGGTCACGAAAGGCATCACATGGAAGACCCACGCCACCGGCCCGGTTGTTCCTGATCGGCTCCGCTGCCTCAGAGGCAATGTCGCCCCGGGTATGGAATCCCGTGCTCCGCCGGCTCGGCATCCCCTGGGCGTATGAAGCCTGGGACGTGCCGCCGCAGGGCGGCATGGACAGAGTGCGGAACCGTCTGCGGGAACCGGACATCATCGCCGCGAACGTGACCATGCCCCACAAGCACTGGGCAGCTGAAGCCGCCGACGAGGCCACGGAAGAAGTCCGGCTAAGCGGTGCCTGCAACATGCTGCTGCGGAAGGGGACTGCGCTGATCGGGCACAATACCGACGTCACGGCGGTGCGGGCTCTTCTGGGCGGCGGGCACCAGCGGCATGCCCTTCTGATGGGGGCCGGAGGAGCGGCCAGGGCGGCCTTGATCGCACTCCGGGGGCAGGCCGGCACGGTGACCATTACCGACCGGGATCCCCGTGCCACGGCGGAACTGTTCAGCCTTGCCGGGGAGTTCGGGATGGATGCCCGCAGCGTCGGCTGGGAGCAGGCGCCTGGCCTGGCCGCGGAAGCCTCCCTCATTGTCAACGCCACGCCCATCGGTAAAGGCAGGTCCGACCAGCCCGTATGGGGCGAGGGCCCGCTCGCTGCCGATGCCCTGGTCTACGACTTCGTCTACGCCGGCCATGTCACGGGAAGTATTGCCCGCGCCCGTGAACTAGGCGCACGGGCGGTGGACGGCTGGGACCACCTGCGTGAGCAGGCCGTCGCGATGGTTCCCCTCCTGGGCCTGGGCGGGCGGGCCAATTCCCTGCTTGCGGAAACGCTGGAGCAGCTGAGGGACGCCCACTGAAGGATATGATCTAACAGGCTTGGCCGGGCCACCGGGCCACCGGCCCACAGGGGCGAGCTAAGTCGGCCAGGGAGGAACGGCACAGGTCATGGAAGAGCAGGCAGCCTACTTCGTGAAGTCGGTTGAGAAGGCCTTTGACGTCCTGCTCGCCTTCACGCCGGACCATCCGCGGCTCACCGTCTCCCAGGTTGCAGCCCGGACCGACATGACGCGGGCCTCCGCGCGGCGCTTCCTCATGACCCTGGCTGACCTCGGGTACCTCCGCGCCGAGGGACCCGCCTATGAGTTGACCGCCCGCTCGCTGGATGTTGGCAGGTCCTACCTGGCCGGCCTGACGCTCCCCGGTGTGGCTGAACCCCACCTCAAGAACCTGGCAGCGGACCTGAATGAAACAACGGCGTTGTGCATCCTGGAGGGTGCCGACGTCGTCTACGTTGCCTGCGTGCCGTCGCCTCGGCTGCTGAGCGTCACCATCACCGTGGGCACCCGGTTCCCGGCCTGGGCAACCTCCATGGGCAGGGTCCTCCTGGGCGGACTGCCGGAGCCTGAGTTCCAGCGGTACCTCGAAACGGTCCAGCTGCACCGCTATACCCAGCGTTCGGTCGCCAGCGTGGAGCACCTCCGCGCCGAAGTTGAGGCAGCCCGGGACAGGGGCTGGTCCATGGTGTCCGAGGAGCTGGAGGAGGGCCTGCGGGGCGTGGCCGTACCTGTCTGGCGTGGCAACGACATTGTTGCCGCAGTCAATGTATCGCTGCAGACCCACCGGGCCTCCGCAGCCGACGTCGAGAAGACCGTCGTCCCCCGGCTCATGGAGACGGCGCGGCGGATTGCCCTCGACTTTGGCGGCCCCGGCACGGCGCACGAGTCCCCGTACCGAAGCCCTGGGCGGCCTGACAGGCGAATCGTTACCGCAACGCCCGGTAGACCACTCCCGCCGCCGCGACTTGAGCCATAGACTCTAGCCAACTACGTGCAGCAGAGCCGCTCCGCGACGTTCCCGCCGGTCAGCCGGCAGGGCGCCACCCGTGAGGCCCTGCCGCGAGCTACTGCAGCGAGGGGAGTTGGCGGTTTGAAACTGGGCATACCGCGGGAACGCCGGGAGGGTGAACGGCGTGTGGCCGCCACACCGGAAACAGTTAAGCAACTGGCGGCGCTCGGCGTCGAGGTACTCCTGGAGGAAGATGCCGGTGCGGCGGCAGGGTATCCGGACCTGGCATATACCCAGGCCGGTGCCGGTGTGCACCTCGTCCATGAACTCGATCTGGCCCAACTGGATGTCCTGGCCCACGTCCGGCCCCTGGACCCGGAAACAGCCCGGTCCCTGAAAAGGGGAGCCGTCACGGTGGGGCTCGCATCGCCGTGGTCCGAACTCCCAACGGTTGAAGCGCTCGCTGAGGCCGGGGTGACCGCCTTTGCCCTGGAACTGGTGCCGCGCATCTCCAGGGCCCAGTCCATGGACGCCCTCAGCTCCCAGGCCCTGGTGGCCGGCTACCGGTGCGTCCTGGAAGCGGCCATCCGGCTGCCCAGGTTTTTTCCGCTGTACATGACCGCCGCCGGGACCGTTCCGCCCGCACGTGTCCTGGTGCTCGGCGCCGGCGTGGCGGGCCTCCAGGCCATCGGTACCGCAAAACGCCTGGGTGCGCGCGTCTTCGCCAACGACATCCGCCCGGCCTCCGCGGACGAGGTGGCATCCATGGGGGGCACCTTCGTCCGGCTGGACCTGGAAGCAGGCGAGGCGGCCGGGGGTTACGCCCGCCAGCTCAGTTCCGACGCCGGCACTCGGCAGCGCCAGCTGCTTGCCCCGCATGTGGCCCAGGCTGACGTGCTGATTACGACGGCGGCCGTCCCGGGCAGGCGCGCCCCGCTCCTGGTCACCACCGAAATGGTGCAGGGCATGCGGGCCGGATCCGTCGTCGTCGACCTCGCCGCAGAGTCCGGCGGCAACGTCGAAGCCGTGGTACCCGGCCAGGACATCACGGTGCCCACCGCGGACGGCTCCGGCTTCATCACGCTGGTGGGGCTGAAGGATGCCCCGTCGGCCATGGCCTCGGATGCTTCCCGCCTCTACGCGAAGAACGTTGCCAACCTGATTGCGCTCATGGTCCGGGACGGCGCCCTGGTCCACGACTTCGGGGACGAAGTGCTGGCGGGCGCCTGCCTGACGCATAACGGCGAAGTGCAGCACCAGCCGACGGCGCAACTCCTGGCGGAGCGGGCCGGCAGCCGGCGGGAAGGGGTGCTCTGATGGACGGGATCAGCCTGCTGACCATCACTGTGCTGGCGTTGTTCGTCGGCTTCGAGGTGGTTTCGAAGGTCTCCAGCACCTTGCACACGCCCCTGATGTCCGGCGCCAACGCCATCCACGGGATCATCCTGGTGGGTGCCATCATTGTGGCCGGCCAGGCAGCGGACCCGTGGGTGCTCGCGGTGGCCCTCCTCGCCGTCGTCCTTGCCACCGCCAACCTGGTGGGCGGCTTTGTGGTGACCGACCGGATGCTGCACATGTTCCACGCAAAGAAATCGGTGGGCACAAAAGGGGCAGCGGGGAAGGTGGACCGCAGATGAGCATCCTCGATCCCGTGTGGACCTCGCTCCTGTACCTCATTGCCGCCGTCTTCTTCATCCTGGCGCTGCGCGGGCTCAGCTCCCCGCGGACGGCACGCCGCGGCAACCTGGTCGGTGCCGCGGGCGCCCTGATCGCAGTCGTCACCGTGTTCCTGTCAGCCAGGCTGGAGAACATCCCCTGGATCCTGGCGGCCATAGCCGTGGGGTCAGCGGTGGCGGCCCCTGTGGCGCGCCGGGTCAAAATGACCCAGATGCCGCAGCTGGTGGCGCTCTTCAACGGCGTGGGCGGCGGAGCTGCGGCGCTGGTGGCGCTCCTGGAACTCAGCCACGCGGGCGACCCCTGGATGCGGCTGGCGATTGTCTTCACGCTCCTGGTGGGCGCGGTGTCCTTCGCAGGCTCGGGGGTCACGTTCGCGAAGCTGCAGGAACTCATGACAACGCGGCCGGTGCTGTTCCCGGCCTCCCCGTGGTGATGGCCGCGGTGCTGCTCGCCGCCGTCGCAGCCGCCGCCGCCGTCGTTTTCACCGGGTCCCTGCCGCTCGCGGCGCTGCTGCTGGTCCTCGGACTGGCGGCCGGCATCCTGCTGGTGCTGCCGGTGGGCGGTGCTGACGTGCCCATCGTCATTTCGCTCCTGAACGCGTTCACCGGCCTGGCCGTGGCGGCGTCCGGTGTGGTGCTGGGCAACGTGCTGCTGGTGGTGGCCGGCACGCTGGTGGGCGCCTCCGGTACCATCCTCACCCGGGCCATGGCCGCCGCGATGGGCCGCAGCGTGGCCGGCATCCTGTTCGGCGCCTTCAAAGGAGGTTCGACGGCGGGATCCACCGCCGTGAGCGAACGTCCAGTTAGGTCCTCCAGCGCGGAGGACGTGGCGGTGCTCCTGGGCTATGCGCAGCGGGTGATCATTGTCCCGGCTACGGCCTGGCGGTGGCGCAGGGCCAGCACACAGCGGCCGAGCTGGCCCTGGCCCTCGAAGCCCGCGGCATCGAGGTCGACTTCGCCATCCATCCCGTAGCAGGCCGCATGCCGGGTCACATGAACGTGCTCCTGGCCGAGGCGAACGTGCCGTACGAATCGCTCAAGGAGATGGGCGAAATCAACTCCGAGTTCCGCATGGCCGACGTCGCCTTGGTGGTGGGCGCCAACGACGTCGTGAACCCCGCGGCGAAGACATCCTCCGGCTCGCCGATCTACGGCATGCCCATCCTGGAAGTGGCCGACGCCCGGCAGGTGATCTTCCTGAAGCGCTCGATGCGGCCGGGATTCGCGGGAATCGAGAACGAGTTGCTGTACGAACCGCAGACCTCCCTGCTCTTCGGCGACGCCAAGGATTCCCTGGCCAGGGTGCTCGGCGCGGTGAAGGCGCTGTAGCTTCCTGCCTGCTGCCTGCCCGCTTCGAACCCCTCGCGGGGCAGGCTAGTCTTCTTTCAGAAGTAGCCTTTCCATTCGCCACCAAAGGACGCCATGACTGCCAACAGCTCCACTTCACTCCAGCGCGCTGCAATCATCGTCAATCCTGCCAAGCCGGTGGACATCGACGTGCGTGCCCTTGCCGCCAAGCATTGCTCGGAGAATGGCTGGGGAGATCCCATCTGGCTGGAGACCACCAAGGAGGACCCCGGCGTCGGCCAGGCGAGGGAGGCACTCACGCTAGGGGCCGACGTCGTTATTGCCGCCGGCGGCGACGGTACCGTGCGGTGTGTGGCCGAGGTCCTGGCCGGCGGCGACGTGCCCATGGGGCTGCTTCCGTTCGGCACGGGAAACCTCCTGGCCCGGAACCTGGGCATGGATGTCACCGATTTTGACGGCGCCATGGCCGGTGCCCTGGCAGGCACCGAACGGAAGATCGACGTGGTCCGGGCCCGCCGCAGCGACCCGGACAAGGAGCAGGTCTTCCTGGTGATGGCCGGCGTGGGCTATGACGCCACCATCATGGCCGACACCAACGAGGACCTCAAGGACAAGGTGGGCTGGCTGGCCTACGTGGACGCCGGGATCCGGAACCTGCCCGGCAAACCCGTGAAGGCAACCATCGTGATCGACGGCAAGGACGTGGTGCACCGCGGCGTCCGCAGCGTGATGGTGGGCAACTGCGGCAAGGTCCAGGGCGGACTGGAGATCTTCCCGGACGCCAAGATGGATGACGGCCTGCTGGACGTGGCCGTGCTGGCACCGAGGGGGAAATTAGGGTGGTTCTCCGTGGTGGCCGGCATGATCGGTAAGGGCCGCGGCAAGGACACGTCCGTGGAGTACTACCAGGGCAAATCCGTGGAGATCACCCTCGAGCACAACGATGACTATCAGCTCGACGGCGACCACGAAGGCGACGGCAAGCATGTCCTGATGACCATTGAGCCAGGCGCGCTCACCGTCCGGATGTAACCCAACCCAACCAGCTCGCAGTTAACGTCGTCAAACGCGGAAATGACGACGTTAAGTGCCAGTCACTTGGGCGGGCGCGGGCCGGTGGCCAGGATTTCGGCGAGCTCGGCGAGCCGGTGCGCGCGGGCTGACTCGGCGGGTGTGAACGGCTCGCCGGGACGGGCGAAGGTGATGGGTCCGTGCCAGGCGGTGGGGATCTTCAGGCGCGTGCCGGCGTCGTCCGCTTCCAGGGTGGCCTCTGCGGGGGTGAGGATGCGGGCACGAAGCAGCTCGGCCACCGCCAGCGGCAGCTCGTCCGGGGCGTCGGCGATTCGTGCCGCCAGGCTCAGCGCCTTCGTCTGGCCGTCCGCCATGGCCAGGGCGGTGGTGGGCCAGACCCGCGAACTTGAGCCGCCGCCGCCGTGCAGTGCCTCCAGCAGGTGCCGTTCGTTGAGGTTCCCCGGCGCCGAGAGCACAAACTCGTCCAGCACACCGCCGGTGACGGGGTGGACGTGGATGCTGAGGATGTTGGTGTCCAGGCGGGCCAGCGCGCGGGTGATCTTCTGCAGCGAACCCGGGTGGTCCTGGAGCACGGTCCGCGCCCGCCATAGCGCTGGTGCGCTGCCCAGCTTCCTGTGGTGCCGGAGCGCCGGCGCGTGCAGCCAGCCGCGGAGCATCCTGGCGGCGGAAGGTTCCGCCACCCAAATCACCAGCACGGTGGCAGTGAGCGTCAGGACCAGCACCTTGGCAAGATACGGCAGGTGCGTTCCCACCACCAGGGTGTGGACCAGCAGTTCGATTGGGAGCATAACGGCCACGTTTGCCAAGGTCAGGCGCGTCTTGGTGGGTTCCGGCATCAGGCCGCAGACTTCGCAGCTCAAATCAGCCGCGGCAGGGTTCCTTGCAGTGGGCTTCATGCCTCAAGGATCACAGCGGGGTGTTTCGGCGGCGTTGCCCTGCCGTTCCGATTGTGGGAACAGGCTGCGGGGGCAAACTCACGAGCCCAGACGCCCGCCGGATTCCTCGAGGTAGCAGGAGCCGCACAAGGATTCGTACCAGACGTCCTGTCCGTCGATGGCCACCTGGTCGCCGTCGAATACCACCTCGTTGCCGACGCGCCGGGTGTTGAAGATGGCCTTGCGTCCGCACCGGCAAATGGTCTTGAGCTCTTCCAGCGTATGGGCGACCTCCATCAGCCGGCGTGATCCCGGGAAGGCATGCGTCAGGAAGTCTGTCCTGATGCCGTAGGCGAGGACGGGCACGTTGTCCAGGACCGCGACGCGGAACAGGTCATCCACCTGGTCAGGGGTGAGGAACTGGGCCTCGTCCACCAGCAGGCAGGCCACCGGTTTCTGGTCCACGTGCTCCAGCAGGGCGTCGGGGTCGTCGCCGGCGGCATGGGCGGCGAAGAGCTCACGCACAGGCGTGGTGGCGGAGATCAGGAAGTCCACGGACCGGGTCATGCCCAGCCGGGACACAATGTCGGTATCGCCTTTGGTATCCACATCGGGCTTGGCGAGAAGGACACGCTGGCCCGCTCCTCGTAGTTGAAAGCGGCCTGCAGGAGCCCGGTGGACTTTCCCGAGTTCATGGCGCCGTAACGGAAATAGAGCTTGGCCAAGAGGGTCCTTTCAATGGGTCCGGCTATCGATCTTATGCCGTACTCCACAGTGACCCATGGCGGTGGCCCATGGCGCCCGGCCGAGTGGCGTAGGGCCTGTCCCGCCGTCGTCAGTCCTGAATGAGGGTTTCGGTCAGGTGATGCGTGGGAATCCTGTCCCGGTCATAGGTGATTTCGGTGTAGCCATGGGGCTCGGGCTTGCCGGCCGGGCTGAGGTTCACAAAGACGATCTCTTCGATGGTGAGGATGCTTTGGCGCGTGATCATGTTGCGGACTTCGGCGCGCATGGTCAATGACGTCCGTCCGAAGCGCGTCGCCGTCAGGCCCATTTCCACGAGGTCTCCTTGCACGGCTGAGCTCACGAAGTTGATCTCCGAGATGTACTTCGTGACCGCGCGGCCGTTGCCAAGCTGGAGGATGGCGTAGATTGCGGCTTCCTCATCGATCCATTTGAGCAGGCTTCCACCGAAAAGGGTCCCATTGGCGTTCAGGTCCTCCGGCCGGATCCATTTGCGGGTGCGGAAGGTGATGTCAGTGGATTCCATATGGCGAGGTTAGCGTGCCGCGGCGCAGGTTACGTGGTGGCAGTTGTTGTGTAACGGACCGCCGCCCGGATTTGGCTCAGGCCATGGCAGTGTGGGCGGCGCTGTGCGAGTCTATCGACTTGGCGTAGCAGTACGAGTGCTCCACACCCACGTAAGCGCCAAAGTTGGGGACGGAATCGAAGCCAGAGTTCTCGTAGAAGTTCCGGCCGTCCGGCTGCGCCGAGCCTGCTTCGGCCTTGATGCGTGTGATGCCTTGCTTGTGCGCCTCCGCTTCGAGGGCAGCCAGGATGGAGCTGGCCACGCCAGACCCGCGCGTATACGGGAGCACGTAGAGCCGCTTGATTTCGGCCGTGGCGCTGTCCAGGAGCCTGAGTCCGCCGCAGCCCACGGGCTGTCCCGAGCCTTTGTCGTACGCCACCAGGAACACGGCACAGTCAGCGCCCGACGGCGGGGTCCCCGGTTCGTGGTCAGGGGTACCGAAGCGGGCGTCCAGTTCCGCCTGCTGGGCCCTGCGCAGATCGGCACCCACAGGGTTGGCCCAGGTGACCTGCCTGATGTTGAGCCGTGGGTTGGTCTGCATCGCGAGCCTCTTTCGCCGGAGGGGTTATGCATATCAAGCCTACGAAGCCGCGGTTACCGTGGTGTTTCCTTGGCGTAAGCGTCCGGAGAACTACGGGCTACCGGCGGACCAGGGTTCGCAGCAGAAGCCGCCCTTGGCCCCGGTGGGCACGATGACCGAGTTCTTGACGTTCTGGGCCTTGACCAGCCCCAGGACTTCGGTGTGGAAGTCCTCGCTGCGGTTCGACCAGCGCAGGCCGCCGCGGGTCAGCATGCCGAAGCGCAGGTGAACCCCTTCCACGCGCGGCGAGTAGACCCAGCTTTCGAACTTGAGCCGCGGAAACGGTGCCAGTATTTCCCAGCGGCTATGCGGCGCCGCCCGTGGGGTCCTCGGCGGTCGGATCCGCGAGAGCCAGGCCGCCCACCGGGCTCCCGTCCCAGTGGATCAGCTTCCAACCTGCGCCGGGGTCCCCTTCGAGGGCCACGATGCCGGTGTTGGACAGGACGTGGCGGGCCGCGAACTCGTGGTCGGCGCCGGCGGCACGGAGCCCTGTCCAGGTGCGGATGGCGGCACCATGACTCACCACGGCGGCGACGGCGGAGCCACCATTGCTGGCCGCGCGCTTGGCAATCCGGTTGATAGCGGCGTCGAACCGTTCGAAGAACTCGTGGCCGTCCGGACCGGCCGGCATGCGGCGGTCCAGGTCTCCGGCCGCCCACGCGAACACTGTCCCCATGTAGCGCATGTGCGACTCGTGGTCGGTCAGTTTCTCCAGCGCTCCTGCTTCGATCTCATGCAGCCCATCCAGGACTTCAACCTCAAGCCCGTGGAGCCGCGACAGCGGTGCGGCCGTGATCTGGGTGCGCAGAAGTGTTGATGCGTACACGGCGCCTATCTGCTCGTTGGCCAGGGACCGTGCCATGGCCTCGGCCTGGCGCTCTCCCAGCTCGGTCAGACCCGGCCCCGGGTGGGCGGTGTCCAGCTGGCCGAGTACGTTCCCGGGGGTCTGTCCGTGGCGGATGAGGATCAGCTTCATGACTCCAGTTTCGCATCCGCCGGCGAGATCCGGCGCCTGCCTGCCGGCCGACGTCGGGCGCGCCCACCGCAACCGGTTTCGGCAAGTTCAACCAACGAAAGGCGCCGGGCCCTCCAAGGACCCGGCGCCGCCGTCGTACTTCTTGTGCCTGCGGGCACGCTTACTTGAGGTGGTCCACCAGCTGGTCCGCGATGCCGGTGTACTTGCCCGGTGTGAGGGCGAGCAGCCGAGCCTCGGCCTCGGGCGAGAGGCCAAGGCCTTGGACGAATTCCTGCATGCGGGCGGCATCCACACGCTGCCCGCGGGTGAGGTCCTTGAGCCGCTCGTACGGGTTTTCCATGCCTTCGACGCCGGCGATCGCCTCGGCGCGCATGACCATCTGGATGGCCTCGCCCAGCACTTCCCAGTTGGTGTCCAGGTCGCCGGCAAGGACGTCCTCGGCAACGTCGAGGCGGTCCAGGCCCTTGGCCACGTTGGAGATGGCCAGAAGGGAGTGGCCGAACGCCACACCGATGTTGCGCTGGCTCGAGGAGTCGGTGAGGTCGCGCTGCCAGCGGGAGGTCACCAGCGTGGAGCCCAGCACGTCCAGGAGGCCGGAGGAAATTTCCAGGTTCGCCTCGGCGTTCTCGAACCGAATGGGGTTGACCTTGTGCGGCATGGTGGAGGATCCGGTGGCGCCGGCCACGGGGATCTGGGCGAAGTAGCCGATGGAGATGTAACTCCACATGTCCGTGCAGACGTTGTGCAGGATCCGGTTGAACCGGGCGACGTCGGCGTAAAGCTCGGCCTGCCAGTCGTGGCTTTCGATCTGGGTGGTCAGCGGGTTCCAGGTCAGGCCCAGGCCCTCGACGAAGGACTTGGCCACCTGCTGCCAGTCGGCGCCGGGAACGGAAGCCACGTGGGCTGCGTACGTGCCGGTGGCGCCATTGATCTTGCCCAGGTATTCGGTCTTGGCGATCCGGTCCAGCTGGCGGGTCAGGCGGTGCGCGATGACGGCCAGTTCCTTGCCCAGCGTGGTGGGCGTGGCCGGCTGGCCGTGCGTGCGGGACAGCATGGGGACTGCGCGGTTGTCCTCGGCCATCTTGCTGATCTGGGCCACGAGGGCGCGTGCGGCGGGCAGCCACACGTCCTCCACAGCACCCTTGACGCCCAGGGCGTAGGAGAGGTTGTTGATGTCCTCGGACGTGCAGCCGAAGTGGACCATGGCGGTCAGGTTCTCGATGCCGATGGCGGGCAGCCGGCGGCCGATGTAGTACTCCACGGCCTTCACGTCATGGACGGTGACCGCTTCAATTTCGGCGAGCTCGGACACCGAAGCGGAGTTGAATTCGGTCACGATCGCGCGGAGCTTTTCCTGCTGTTCCGCGGTGAGCCGGCCTGCGCCTGGGAGTACGTTGTTGCTGGTCAGGTGGATGAGCCACTCGACTTCGACGGCCACGCGGTCACGGTTCAGGGCTGCCTCGGACAGGTAGTCAACGAGGGGCGCAACGGCGGACTGGTAACGGCCGTCCAGCGGACCCAGGGCGATCTGGTCCGGCGACGCGGCAAGGGCCAGGCGTCCGGAGGGCGTGCGGGTATCAGCTGTGGCGGCAGTTTCAGGCATGTGCTGATTCTTTCATGAACTCCTCACTGCCGCTTAAGCCGTCCGTCTGATGTGCACAACGGCGTGACTTGTCCACATAGACGACGGCGGTGCTTCCGTCGTGGGGGCGGGCTTCCGTAGCGTCGGGGTTCAGGAGTTGGCCTTGACGGACGAGAGGTCCGGGGTAGGTATCCGAGACGGGGGAACGGGCATGGGCAGTGACGTGACGGCAGCCGACATGGCGGCATGCATGTCCCGAGGTTATGAGGCTCAGCAGTTGGCGGCCCGGGTTGACCTTTGCCTGGGGAGGGTGGAAAAGGTCCTCGGCGGCTTCCGCGAGATCCAGCTTTTGGACTGGCAGTCACCTGCAGGGCAGGCATACCGGAATTCGGTAGCCCTCCAGGAGGCGGCGCTCGGAAGGACGCGCGTGCGGCTCGAGGACGCGTTGTCTTCGGTGCGGCGTCACGCGCAGGCGGTGGGAGCGTCCGCCGGCAACCCGGCGGGGCGGTACTGATGGCCGAGGTGACCCCGTCCGGGAGCGGCGGCCCTGTCCAGTTGACGAGGCCTGCCGTGGACGGGGCATGGAAATCAGGGGCGGCGTCGGTGGCATCAGTTTTCAGTTGGAGGAGCTCGTAGGCGGCGCGGAGAAGCTCGACGCTGCAGCGGGGAGCTGGCTGCCGTGGAAGTGGAGGTCCGCCGCATCTGGGAAGACCTGTGCCGGTACCAGGATGACGCGCGCCCTACCGGAACGGCCGCGCTGATGGCCGTGGGGGAGGCCCAGTGGAGCGTCCAGGCTGTCCGGACGGAGCTGCAGGGAATCAGCAGTCAGGTGCGGGACTGCAAAAGGGACTACGAAGTGGCCGAAGCCATAGCGGCCTTCAGCCGTGAGCACGCCTTGACGGGAGTTGGGACCTGGCTCCAGCAGGTCCGGGATGCTGGCGTGACAGGTTCCATGAACAGGGATGCGACCGAACTTGCGGTGGGAAATATCCCGGCCTCCATGGGCGTCCTGTTCGGGCCGCAGGCGTATTTTGCCGGAAAGATCGCGGTGGAAGCCTCAGCCGCTGCGCACGTAGACGCGGCCGCACCCTTGATCAGGAGCCTGGCGGGTCTTCGCCCACGCATGCTCGAGCCGCGCCCGGTTTCTGTCCGCGAGGTGGAGTCCTATCCGGTGGAGCTGGACGCATCACCGGCAGGCCTGCTGGAGCGGGCCCGCCTCGTCGATGAGCGGGGAGACGGCTACATCGAGGTCCTCGAAGTTGAAAACGGCGGTCACAAAGCCTACGTGGTGGTGATTCCGGGAACGCAGCCGGCAGGCGAGGGCATGGGTGGCGAGAACCCCTTCGACGAGGCCGGCATCGCTGAGGGGCTGGGCTACGGCTCCGTGGAGGTCAATGCTGCCGTCTTGAATGCCCTGCGGGCCGCTGGTGCGGAACAAGGTGCGTCGGTAGCCGCCGTCGGCTATAGCCAGGGCGGGATCCATGCCATGAACATGGCGGCCGATGAACAGTTGCGTGCCGAGTACAACGTCAAGTACGTGCTGACGGCAGGATCGCCGGTGGGGAGCATTGAGCCGGACCCGGGCACCAGTATGCTGCACCTGGAGCACAAGCAGGACTGGGTTCCCGGATCCGATGGCGCTGTCAGCCCGGACGCCAGAAACCGGGTCACGGTGACGCTGACCAATGATGTACGCGCGCCTGATGGTGAGGATCCCGGATTGGGTCCCGGTCACCAGCTCTCGAACTACCAGGTCGGCGCCCACCTGATTGCAGCGAGCGATGCCCCTTCCCTCGTGGCGTCAACCGCCGTCCTGGGTGGCCTGCTCGGAGCCGGCGGCACTGCGACAGCCACCCGCTTCGCGCTGTCCCGTTCGAAGCCTCCCGAGCCCGTAACGAAGCCGATGCCAGACCCTCCTCAGAGGCCGTCTGAGATTGGCCGGGCGCGGTGACCCGCCCGTCAGCGCCTGCCGGCGCCTGTCAGTCGCCCGGCAACCAGTGAAATGAGCGTGATGATGATTGCCGCGAGGACGGCCGTCCAGAAGAACGAATCGATGGTGAAGTTTACCGGCGTGTAACTGCTGAGCCAGGACGTCAGATACAGCATGGCGGCGTTGATAACGATGGTGAACAGGCCCAGCGTGAGGATGGTGATGGGCAAGGACAAGAGGCTGACCAGGGGCCGGACGAACGCGTTGACCACGCCGAAAATCAAACCGACGAACAAGTACGCCAGGATGATGCCGATGGTGCCGGTGCCCTGCGTGACGCCCGAGTTGGCCACGGCCTCGGTAGTGGCCGAAGTGGAGATATCGAGGCCCGGCAGTATCCAGCTGGCAATCCAGAGGGCCAGCCCGTTGATAAGGACTCGAACAATAAAAGAGCGCATACGCCCATGCTGTCACACTGCCCTGTGCCCAGCCTGGGTTCGTGCCCGTTCCTGCCCGCCCCGTGCCGGTCAGGCGAAGTAGGCTAGTTTGCATGACTTCAGAGATCCTGCCTGGCGAAATCCGGCCGCGCCCCGTGGTTAGCCGGCTACCCCGGTACGCCGCAGGAAAGCCTCCCGTCGCCGTGGATGGGCTGGCCAGCTACAAGCTGTCCTCCAACGAGAACCCCCTGCCCCTCTTCCGGCAGTGCTGAAGGCAATTTCCAACCAGACGGACTTCAACCGCTACCCCGATCCCCTCAGCAGCAAGCTTCGTGCGGCGCTCGCGGAGTTCCTGGCAGTGCCGGCCGAGGACGTGGTCACCGGCGCCGGAAGCCTCGGCGCCCTCAACCAGTTGCTGTCCACGTTCGCCGGCCAGAACGACGACGGCAAAGCGGACGAGGTGATCTACGCGTGGAGGTCCTTCGAGGCGTATCCCATCAGCGTGGGCCTTGTGGGTGCGGAGAGCGTCCGCATTCCGCTGACGGCCGAGGGACGCCACGACCTGGATGCCATGGCCGCAGCCGTAACGGTCCGCACCAAAGTCATCCTGCTCTGCACCCCGAACAACCCCACCGGCCCCATCCTGACAACTGCCGAAACGGAGCGGTTCATCCAGGCGGTCCCGGCCGACGTCGTAGTGGTGATTGACGAGGCCTACCAAGAGTTCGTCCGCGCCAGCGATGCTGTGGACGGCATCGCGATGTACCGCAAATACCCGAACGTTGTGGTGCTCCGGACGTTCTCCAAGGCACACGGGCTGGCGGGCCTGCGCGTGGGCTACAGCGTCTCGAACCCTGTGCTGACCCAGTACCTGCGCGTGGCGGCCACACCCTTCGCCGTGTCACAGATCGCTGAAAATGCAGCCATTGTGTCGCTGCAGAATTACCCCCTGGTTGTAGAAAGGGTACAAAGCATCGTGGACGAACGAACCCGCGTAACCTCCGGACTGCGTGAACTCGGCTGGTTCGTACCCGAGGCGCAGGGCAACTTCGTCTGGTTGAACCTGGGCGAAAGCAGCTCGGAATTTGCCGAACTGGCGGGCGCACAGGCGCTTTCGGTGCGCGCCTTCGGCGGCGATGGCGTTCGGGTCAGCATCGGCGAGGCAGAGGCGAACAGCCGGTTCCTCGATCTCTGTGCAAACTATACAAAGGCGCCACGACGTTCCTAGCGCTTAACATGCATCAGGAGCGGCACCTACTGAAGATAAAGTAAGGACCAGTAAGCCAATATATATGCCAGCACGGGAATGCATTCCTCTAACGGTATATATCCCAGCGACATTGCAATGCATCCGCATGCGGCAAGCAAGGAGACGGTATGGGCGCCACACATCTGCCCTCCACCGAGTTCGATGAGACAGCGGCAGACGACCAGCTCGAGGCTGAGGCCGAGGCCCAGCTGGGCAGTCCGGCCGAGCCTATGGTGCAGCTGCTGGCGCCTGACGGGACCCTGGGGACGGATCCGGTCTTCTCGGCGTATGCGGATCGGTTGGATGGTGAAAAGCTGCGTGGCTTCTACGCTGACATGGCCAAGATCCGCCGCTTTGATGTGGAGGCAACCGCACTCCAGCGTCAAGGCCAGCTGGCGCTGTGGGTCCCGCTGACCGGCCAGGAGGCCGCGCAGATCGGCTCCGGGCGGGCCAGCCAGCCGCAGGACTACATCTTCCCCACCTACCGCGAGCATGGCGTGGCGCTGACCCGCAATGTGGACCTGGCGGAGCTTCTGCGCCAGTTCCGCGGGGTTTCGAACGGCGGCTGGAACCCGAAGGACACCAACTTCCATCTCTACACCCTGGTCCTCGCCGCGCAGACGCCGCATGCCGTCGGCTACGCAATGGGGATCCAGCGGGACCAGAAGGCGGCCGCCGCAGTCGCCGCGAATGGGGCGCAGGACCGGCCGGCCGAGCCCAAGGCCGCGGTGATGGTCTACTTCGGCGACGGGGCCAGTTCCGAGGGCGATGTCCACGAATCCATGGTGTTCGCCGCCTCCTACAACGCGCCGGTGGTGTTCTTCTGCCAGAACAACCACTGGGCCATCTCCGTTCCCAGCTCGGTGCAGACCCGCATTCCGTTGTCCAACCGTGCCAAGGGGTACGGTTTCCCGGGAATCCGGGTGGACGGCAACGATGCGATAGCCGTCCACGCCGTGACCGAGTGGGCGCTCGAACATGCCCGCGAGGGCAAGGGGCCGGTGCTGATCGAGGCGTTCACCTACCGCGTCGGTGCGCACACCACGGCTGATGACCCTACGAAGTACCGGGAATCCGCGGAGGAAACCCTATGGCGGGCCAAGGATCCGCTTGACCGTCTGGAAAAGTACCTCCGTGCCCAGGGACTGGCCGATGATTCGTTCTTTGACCAGGTCAAGGCCGACGGCAACGAACTCGCCGCCTACGTCCGCAAGACTACCTACGACCTCGAGACCCCGGACATCCGGACCGCCTTCGCCAACACCTATGTCGAGGCCCACCCCCTGGTGGCCGAGGAATTGGCCTGGTTTGAGGAGTACAGCGCAGGCTTCGCCGAAACGCCGGAGCACAACAGCGCCGAACCTGGCAGCCCGGACCCGGATGATGCAGCGACAGGAGTGGCCCGCGGATGACCACCATGACCATAGCCAAGGCCATTAACGAGGGCCTGCGCGCCACCTTGGACAACAACCCGCGGACCCTGCTCATGGGCGAGGACATCGGGCCCTGGGCGGCGTCTACCGCGTCACCGACGGACTCCTCGCGGAGTTCGGTGCCGACCGTGTGGTGGACACGCCGCTTGCCGAGTCCGGCATCATCGGCACCGCCATCGGCCTGGCCCTGCGTGGCTACCTGCCCGTCTGCGAGATCCAGTTCGACGGGTTTGTCTTCCCCGGTTTCAACCAGATCACCACCCAGCTGGCCAAGATGCACGCCCGCAGCAACGGCAACCTCACCGTGCCCGTCGTTGTGCGGATCCCTTACGGCGGCGGCATCGGCTCCATTGAGCACCATTCGGAATCGCCGGAGGCGCTGTTCGCCCACACCGCAGGCCTGCGGATCATCACACCGTCCAACGCCCACGACGCGTACTGGATGATCCGGCAGGCCGTGGAGTGCCAGGACCCCGTGATCGTCTTCGAACCGAAGCGCCGTTACTGGCTCAAGGGCGAGGTCGACACCCAGAACCCCGGCGCGTCGGCCGACCCCTTCAAGGCGCATGTGCTCCGCGAAGGCACGGACGCCACCGTGGTGGCCTACGGCCCACTCGTGCCGGTGGCCCTCGCCGCTGCCGACGCCGCCGCCGAGGACGGCCACAGCATCGAGGTCATTGACCTTCGCTCCATTTCGCCGATCGACTTCGACACCGTCACGGCGTCCGCCAAGAAGACCGGCCGGCTCGTGGTGGCGCATGAGGCACCGACGTTCGGCGGCATCGGCGGCGAGATTGCTGCCCGGATCAGCGAACGTGCATTCCTCTCACTGGAGGCTCCCGTGATCCGTGTGGGCGGCTTCCACATGCCGTACCCGGTGGCCAAGGTCGAAGAAGACTACCTCCCCGACATCGACCGCATCCTCGAGGCGCTGGACCGCGCCCTGGCCTACTAGGCGCAGGCACCTTCCCCGCTCACGCTTCCCGCTCACGCTTGCCGCGAAAGAGGACATCATGACTCTGAACAAGTTCAACCTGCCCGACGTGGGCGAAGGCCTTACCGAGGCGGAAATCGTCGCCTGGAAGGTCAAGCCGGGGACACCGTTGCCATCAACGACGTCCTGTGCGAGATCGAGACCGCCAAGTCGCTCGTTGAGCTGCCGTCCCCCTTCGCCGGCACCGTCACCGAACTGCTGGTCCCGGAGGGCGTGACCATCGACGTCGGAACCGCCATCATCAGCGTCTCTGACGCCGTCGCCGGTGACCCGACGCCGGCCGATGTCCCGGCCCCTGAAACTCCCGTCCAGCCGCTGTACGGCAAGCTTCCCGCGGACGACGGCGGCACTTCAGGCAGTGCCCTGGCCGGCGGTCCGCTGGTGGGATCGGGTCCCAAGGCCGACGCCGTCAAGCGCCGTCCCCGGAAGGCGGCACCTGCCGCCGCCGTGTCCCGCAACGCCCCGGAAGTCGAGCCTGTACAGCCGCACACGCCGGCCGAGGTCTCCGCAAAGCGGCAAGATACCGCTCCGGGCCAGGCCGACGTCGTCGATAACCGGCCCACCCTCGGCGGAACCATCACGGGCCTCGTGAACCGCGTCCTGGCCAAGCCGCCCGTCCGCAAGATCGCCCGGGACCTGGGGATCGATCTCGCCGATGTGGTGGCCACCGGCTCCCGCGGCGAAGTCACGCGCGAGGACCTGGTCAGCTACCAGTCCCAGCGCGATGCAGAGCTGGACCAGGCCGAGGGCTTCTGGGGCAAGGCAGGGAAGCCGCAGGACCAGCGGATTGAACGGATCCCGGTCAAGGGCGTCCGCAAGGCGACGGCCAAGGCGATGGTGGAGTCGGCTTTCTCAGCGCCGCACGTGAGCATCTTTGTTGATGTTGATGCCAGCCGCACCATGGAATTCGTCAAGCGGCTGAAGGCTTCACGCGACTTTGAGGGAATCAAAGTCTCCCCGCTGCTGATCCTTGCCAAGGCCGTCATCTGGGCCGCGGCCCGGAACCCCAGCGTCAACGCCACCTGGGTGGACAACGTGGACGGGACCGATGCCGCGGAGATCCAGGTCAAGCACTACATGAACCTCGGCATCGCCGCAGCCACCCCGCGCGGGCTGATGGTGCCGAACATCAAGGACGCCCAGGACCTGTCGCTCAAGGAGCTGGCGCTGGCGCTGAACAACCTGGCCACCACGGCGCGGGCGGGCAAGACCCAGCCCGCCGAAATGCAGGGCGGAACCCTTACCATCACCAACATCGGTGCTCTGGGCATTGATACCGGAACGCCGATCATCAACCCGGGTGAAGTGGCCATTGTGGCATTCGGAACCATCAAGCAGAAGCCCTGGGTCCTGGACGGCGAGGTCATCCCGCGCTGGATCACCACCCTCGGCGGTTCCTTCGACCACCGGGTGGTGGACGGGGACCTCTCCGCCCGCTTTATGGCCGACGTCGCCGCGATCCTTGAGGAGCCGGCGCTCCTGCTGGACTAGGACGCCGGGACCACGAGCATCGATACCGTGAACCAGGCTGCCATCCGGACCAGGAACCGGACAGCCAGATGGCTGACGGAGGTGTTCCAGCCGCCGGTGGTGGTGACGCTTCAGCTTCTGATCAGTCCTGCGGTCGAGGCCGGATTCCCAGGCACCATCGGCTATGGAGCGTTGGCTGCGCTGTTTGTGTGCGTACTGCCGCTCGTTGTGCTCCTGGGGCTCGTAAGGCTGGGCAAGGTCACGGACCACCACGTCAGCAACCGCAAACAGCGGGCACCCGTACTGGTCATGGCACTGGCGTCCGTGGCTGCCGGCCTGGTGGTGCTGCAAGCCGCCGGTGCGCCGCGAAGCGTGATGGTCATGGTGCTGGCCATCGTCGGCGGCATCGTTGTGCTGGCCGCCGTGAGCCCTTCTGGAAGATCAGCGGCCACGCGGCGGCGGTGTCGTCTGCGGCAGTTATTTCCGTCCTGATGCTCGGTCCGGCCTGGCTGCCCTTACTCCTGCTGGTTCCGCCGTCGGCTGGTCCCGGGTGGTGCTCCGCGCGCACACCCTGGCGCAGGTGGTGGCCGGGTCGCTGTTCGGCGGCCTGGTGATGGCCGGCCTGTGGTGGATTTTGCGCGGCTGGCTCGTCTAGCGGAAGCCCGGCGTCAGTAGCCGTAGGCGGAGTAGGCCGTCATCAATTCGACCATCTCGGGATTACCCGCCATGGCGCCTGCCCAGGCAGCGAAGGTGGCGAAAACCAGGCCACCGGGGATCAGGGCAATGGCTGAAGCGGCCGCGAAGAATTTCCCGTCCTCGCGCAGGACGCTCTCCAGGGTCTCCGGCAGGCGCAGTCCCGGCGCGATGAGGTTGGGTGCGCTGTCCACGGAGCCGTCATCCGGCACGGCGATGACGCGGCCGTTGCCGCGGTCCGTTGTCAGTTAGTCGGCGTCGTAGGTGTTGGCGATGTAGACGTCGCACGTGGCATTGTGGGCCACGCTGTTGGCCACGCTTCCCAGGACCCGGCCGATGCCGCGCATCCGCCGGTTGCCCACCACGATCATCCTGGCGTTCAGGCGCTCGGCTTCCTTGACGAGTGCTTCGGCAGGCTTGCCGCGGGCGGCCGAGTAGGTCACCTTGATGGAACCGGCCAGGGCCTCGGCCACTGTCTTGGCAACATCCTCGGCACCGTCGGCGTCGGAAACGATCCACTGGTCGCTGCCTGAGCCGAAGACCTCGGTGCGGTCGCTGTCGAAGGCTGAGACGACGTGCAGCGAGGCGCCCACCGCGGCGGCGAGATCCCGGCCGATTCGGCGGCCTTCTTGGCGGTGCCGCTGCCGTCAACGCCGACAACAATAATTCCGCTCATGCTTTGTACTCCTTGTTCAGTATGAATCGTGGCCAGACTCAGTCCGGCCAACGTTACAGCGCTGCAATGGCTTCGCGAAGGACCGGGGCCAAACGGCGGACACCTTCCTTGATGGCGTCGGGCGGCACCGCGCTGAACGCCAGCCGCAGCTTATTGGACGGCGAATCGGACGGTTTGAAGGCAGCCCGGGGATAAATAC
Source organism: Arthrobacter sp. Hiyo4 (assembly GCA_002370555.1). GTDB lineage: Bacteria > Actinomycetota > Actinomycetes > Actinomycetales > Micrococcaceae > Arthrobacter. The sequence continues at coordinate 3,708,951 of AP014718.1, read as the reverse complement.
GACGCCGGCGTCGATCGCCTTCTGCAGCAGGGGATAGGTATCCACGCCTGCCGGCAGCGTGACCCAGACGAAGAAGCCGCCTTCCGGGCTGGTCCAGCTGGTGCCGGCTGGCATGTGTTCGTCCAGGGCGGCCAGCATCGCTGTGCATCGTTCGGCGTAGAGTCCGCGGTACGTCTCGATCTGGCCTTTCCAGTCATAGTCGCTGAGGTAGGCGGACACCAGCATCTGGTTCAGCGTCGGAGGGCACAGCGTGACAGATTCGGATGCCAGGTAGTAGCGCCGCTGGAGGTGCTCCGGGACCAATGCCCAGCCGATGCGAAGACCAGGGGCGAAGATCTTGGAAAACGATCCCATGTAGATGACATCGGCGGGATTGGCCGCGCGGAGCGGTTCAAGCGGTGTCCCGTTGTACCGGAGGAGCCCATACGGGTTGTCTTCCAGCACGAGAATATTCGCGTTCCGGCATATATCAACAACCCGCTGGCGGCGTTCCCCGGCCAGGGTGATTCCTGAGGGGTTGTTGAAGTTGGGGATGGTGTAGAGGAACTTAATGTTCTTTCCGGCTGTCTGGAGAGCGGCGATCCGGGCCTCCAACAGCTCAGGCACCAGGCCGTCGTCGTCCATTTCCACGGGGGCCACCTCCACCTGGTACGCCTCAAACGTATTGAGGGCCCCCACGTAGGTGGGGTTCTCGACCAGCACCACGTCGCCCGGGTTGCAGAAGACCTTCGTGGCCACATCCTGGGCCGACTGGGAGCCTGCGGTGATCACCACATTCTGCGGGACCGCGTCCAGGATTCCTTCTGCCGCCATCACCTCGCAGATCTGTGTGCGCAGTTCTTCCGTACCCTGCCCGCCGCCGTACTGCAGGGCCGTGAGCCCTTCGTGGGCGATAATGCTTGCCGCCGTGGAGGCCAGCCGCTCAAGGGGAAGGGATTGCAGATAAGGACTGCCCCCGGCAAGGGACACCAGTCCGGGGCGCATCGAGATGTCGAAAACGTCCCGCACTGCTGACTGCTTAATGTTGGCTGCGCGCTCTGAAAACAGCGCCTCGTGGGGATGGGCGGCGCGATGGGCGGACGTGGCCGCGCGCTCGATGGCATCAATGGCTTCGGCCGGTAACTGCATTGCGCCGGCATCAAGTGTTTCGTGGCTCACACCTTCAGGATACAGCCAGCAGTTGCCGATAAGGCAACATCTGTTTATCAATTGCGCTACTGGAGGCGTAGTGCCTCGGCGAGCCTCACGCCGTTGACGTAGACCTCGGCGCGGATGGCGCCCACCGACGCGACGGCAGTCTGCGTGAGTTGGGCCTCGATGCGCGGGATGTCGCACACCCCCGCCGGGCGGATCGAGCCGGACAGGTAGACCGTCACGGCCGTGCCGTCGAAAGTGCCGGACAGGAACGTGAGGATTGAGCCGGACAGGGAGTTGTACAGGCCGGGGGCAGGTTCTGCGGGGCTGTCCAGCAGGGCGCGCATGGCGTTGGCCAACGGTTCCGTGGAGCCCGCCACGGTGCGGCGGACGCCGGCCAGGCTGTCGTTGCAGCCAAAGCGCACACCTCCGGCCCCGCCGTCGTCGAGCAGTACGTAGTAGGCAGTCACCAACTGGGATCCGCTGGACTGGCCGGGGGCCGGCTGGGCCGGGGCGGCGCCGAGGGCTCGGGGCCGGCGAGGGCTTGCTCCGACGGCACTGGTTGTACCGAATGCCGCGCCGACTCCGGGTGCGGCAGTTCCGGGCGAAGCTGTTCCGGACGAGGGAGTGGTGGCGGAGCTCTGCTCGGGTGTTCCGAGCGTCCCGCCTGGGGCGTGGTCCGAGGGTTCGGGGGTGAAGCGGCGGACTGGCCGGTGGTTCCGGCGGACGCAGCGGTGACCGGCGGAGGTGCCTGCGGCTGGGGAATTGGAACCAAGGGCGGGTAGGCGCGGTCAGAGTCTTCAATGGTGGTTGCGCCGGGCGCGACGCTGCTCCTGGCGGATGGGTTGGGGGTGGGGGCGCAGCATCCCAGCCACAGCGGAAGCGTAAGTGCTGCCACCGTCGCCATCAGCTTTCCGGCGCTCCGCCTGCCTGCCATGTCCGCACCGCGTTCCATCCCCGAATGCTTTCCGTGCATTAAACGTTACGGCGGTCCCTCAGCCCTGAAAATGCCCGCGAGGTACCGGTTGGAACAAGACTTGGTCACACGCACGGGCGTGAGCGCCGGTCCGCTCACGGCGCGATAACAAATGCCCCGGCCGCCTTGTGGTGCCCGGGCATTGTGTTGCTTGGCGCTGCTGAGTCCGGCTGTCTTACGCTGCCGGCTGGACGGCAGCGATTGCGTTGAAGACGCCCTTGATCTGCTCCACTACCTCGGCGTCATCCTTCGGGTGCAGCTCGGCAAAGCGGACCATGGAGCCCGGGACGGCGAGCTTGACGTCCTCGAGCACCTGTGCGCCGGCAATGCCCACTGCCTTGCGGGCTTCATCCTGTGCCCACACGCCACCGAACTGGCCAAATGCGGTACCGACGACGGCGGTGGGTTTGCCGGAGAGGGCGCCGGCACCGAAGGGGCGGGACAGCCAGTCGATGGCGTTCTTCAGCGATGCGGGCACGGTGCCGTTGTGCTCCGGGGTCACGAGGAGAATGGTGTCGGCGTCGTTGGCTGCTGCGCGGAGGGCGGCTGCCGCGGCGGGAACCTGCCCCTCGACGTCAATGTCCTCGTTGTAGAACGGGATGTTGCCCAGGCTTTCGTGGATGACCACGTCAATCTGCTCGGGGGCGTTCAGCTGGATGGCTTCGGCGAGCTTCTGGTTGGTGGATTCGGCGCGCAGGCTGCCAACAAGTGTAAGGACGGTGCTCTTCGACATACGGACTCCTTTGGTGGGCCGCGGCGGGACCGCTGGCCGGTGGAAGGGTGGAGGCTTGGTGCCTTCATAGACTAAACGGACCGCAGTCCGATTATTATTCCCGGGTCTAGGATATGGACTGTGAGCTATATCCCGCTGCTGCCCGGTTCGCTCTCCGGCCCGCCTGCTGAGCGCAGTGATGCTGCCCGGAACCGTGAGCGGCTGTTGGGCGCGGCGCGGGAGCTGATTGCCGAGTGTGGTCCGGACGCCCTGACCATGGACAGGCTGGCCGAGCGGGCCGGCGTGGGCAAGGGCACCGTCTTCCGCCGATTCGGCAGCCGCGCCGGGCTGATGATGGCTCTGCTGAGCGATTCCGAGGCCGCATTCCAGGCCCGCTTTATGTTCGGCCCGCCGCCTTTGGGGCCGGGCGCCACGGGTCTGGAGCGGCTGATCGCCTTCGGTGTGGAGCGGATCGCGTATGTGATGGAGCATGGGGACCTGGCGAGGGCGGCCGAGGCTTCGGCCAGTAGCCGGTACGAGGTCCCGGCAGTCAAGCTGTGGCAGCGCCACATCGAGCTCCTCCTCCGGGAGGAGGCCATGGATGCGGATCCGCTGCTGATGGCCATGTCGCTGACCGCAACGCTGGATCCGGACCGGCTCCTGCACGCCGTCCGCGTTCACGGCCTGGCGCCCGAGCGGCTGGCGGACTCCTGGCGGGAACTTGTTACGCGGGTGGTCCGCGGGCGGTAGAGTACGCCTGAATCCAGTGGCTCGTCCAGTCAAATCAATTCCACTGAATTATTCATAACAATCTGATACGGGGCGCACGGATTCCGCGCAGGCGCCCGCATTTTTGACTCTACTCTGTGGTAGTTTCCTCTGGAATGTGACCCGCAACATAGTCCACCCGGACTTGCTCTGCGCTGGTCGCGGGAGGCCGGCCACACGCTGGTGGGGACCCGGTGGCGGCGAGACCCGTTGCTGGCCGGGAAATCGGAAGGATCTGGAACGTGGATGTAGCGAAGGCAGAAAATCCGTTGCCGGCCCAGGGGCATCCCGTGCAGTGTTCTTCCAGAATCCCGGCGGCAAAGAACCTGAAGTAGCTGCCACATGATCAGGTACCTTGCCAAGCGCGGCATCACCTACGTCTTCATGATTTTCCTGACCACGTCAGCCGGCTATTTCCTGGCCGTCAGCTCCCTCAAGCCAGCCCTCCTCGAACAGGAGCGGATTCCCCGCCCCACCCCCGAGCAGGTAGCCAATTCCATGCGCTTGAAAGGCCTGGATCCGGACCTCAGCCCGTGGGAGCGCTACGTTGAGTGGCTCACCGGGATCGTGACCCGCTGGGACTGGGGACGCAGCCCAACGGCGCCTTCATCAACGCTGAATTCGGCGACCGTGTGTGGATCTCCACCCGGCTCTTCCTCGCATCCATCGTCCTGACCCTCGTCATCGGCGTCGCCCTCGGGGTCTACTCGGCGGCCCGGCAGTACAGGTTCCAGGACCGCGTGATCACGTCCTATAGCTACCTCGCGTACATCGTGCCCGCCCCCATTGCCTACTTCCTGGTTCAGCTCGGTGCCATCAACATCAACGAAACCGTCGGGGAGCGCATCTTCTTCGTAACAGGCATCTCCACGCCCGGCATGCAACCCGGGTGGGCGCAGTTTGTGGACATGGTGGCCCACTATGCGGTTCCTACCATCGCCATCACGCTCGTCGGCTGGGGTTCGTACCAGATCGCGCAGCGCCAGTACCTGCTGGACAATGTCAATGCGGACTTCGTTCGGACTGCACGGGCCAAGGGCTCACCCGGAACCAGGCCATCACCCGGCACGCCCTCCGGGTTTCCTTCATCCCGGTCGCGCAAAGCATCGCCTTCACTATCCCGGCCATCTTCGCCGGCGGCTTCTTCGCCGAGAAGATCTTCGCCTGGCCCGGAGTGGGGTCCTGGAGCATTGACGCCATCTCGCTGCAGGATGTGAATGCGGCAACGGCCACCCTCGCCTACGGCTCGGTCATCTTCGCCCTGGGCGCCATCCTCGCCGACTTCGCCACCACGCTTGTTGACCCGAGAGTGAGGGTGCAGTAGCCATGACCAGCCTCAACGCCGTTGATCCGGCAGCCGTGGCGCAGGACGCGCACCTCGAGAATGCCGATGTGGTGATCGCCAAGTCCACCATCATTTTCCGCCGCTTTATGCGGAACAAAACTGCTGTCGCCGGGCTGGCGGTTTTCCTGGGCCTGACCATCTTCTCCTTCGTCGGCGGGTTCTTCACTTCTTGGGACAAGGAGACCATCGACCCCTTCAATATCGGCATGCCGCCTTCCGGCGACCACTTCCTGGGCACGTCGCAGGCCGGCATCGACCTCTACGCCATGACTGTCGAGGGCACCAGGATCTCCATCATGATCGGCCTGATTGTGGGCCTCGTATCCGTCCTGGTTGCCGCGGTCTATGGCTGCACCATGGCCTATTTTGGCGGCAAAGTAGACAAGGTGATGCTCTTCGTCCTGGAGGCCCTCATCATGATGCCTGCCCTGCTAGTGGTGGCAGTGGCCACCAGCGGCGGCGGGGACGGCCTGAAGAAGAACCTCCCCAGCTGGCTCCTGCTGATCATCGTGCTCCTGGTATTCAGCTGGATGGGGACCGCGCGGCTTATCCGCTCCATGTCCATGTCGCTGATGCAGCGGGACTTCGTCAAGGCGGCCCAGTACATGGGCGTCCCGCCGCGCCGCATCGTGTGGCGGCACCTGGTCCCCAACATCGGGTCGCTGCTGGTCCTGGACATCACCCGCGGTGTCACCGGTGCCATCCTGGCGGAGGTGGCGTTCTCCTTCATCGGCATCGGCATCAAGGTGCCGGATGTGAGCCTCGGCGTGCTGATTGGCGGCGCCACCTCCCAGGTCCAGACCTTCCCCTGGATGTTCTGGGTCCCACTCACCGTGATGTTCCTGCTTACGGGGTCCCTGGCCATGATGAACGATGGCCTCCGTGACGCCTTCGACCCGAGCTCCAGTTCGGTTGGCCGGGCCAAAAAGAACAGCGCAGAGAAGATGAGCAAATGAGCACCTTCCTTGAGCCGGCTGACCCGGCCCCACAGCCGCCGAGCGGCTCCACATCGCCGGCCTCCACTCGCCGTCGGACGCGGTCCTGTCCGTCCGGGACCTGAACGTCAGCTTCAACTCCGAAAACGGGGCTGTGCACGCCGTTCGGGGTGTAAATTTCGACCTGATGCCTGGCAAAACACTGGGAATCGTAGGGGAGTCCGGGTCCGGTAAATCGGTCACATCGCTGGCCATAATGGGCCTGCTGCCCGCCACTGCCGAGATCTCCGGCTCGGTCAGGCTCAAGGGCAAGGAACTGCTGGGCCTCAGCGACAAAGCCATGTGTGCCTACCGCGGCAACGACATCGCCATGGTGTTTCAGGACCCGCTGTCCTCCCTCACGCCGGTGTACACGGTGGGAACCCAGATCACCGAGGCCCTCTCCATCCACAACCCCGGCATGAGCAAGGCGGCGAAGGAAACCCGCGCCGTTGAACTCCTGGCAATGGTGGGCATTCCCAGCCCCAGGAACAGGCTCAGGGCTTTTCCGCACGAGTTCTCCGGCGGCATGCGCCAGCGCGTGATGATCGCCATCGCCATTGCCAACAACCCGCGCGTACTGATCGCGGATGAGCCGACGACGGCACTGGACGTCACCATCCAGGCCCAGGTGCTCGAGGTGCTGCATACGGCGCAGGAGGAAACGGGCGCCGCCGTCGTGATGATCACGCACGATCTGGGCGTGGTGGCGGGCATCGCCGACGACATCATGGTGATGTACGCCGGCAAGCCGGTGGAAACCGGCAGCGTGGATGACATCTACTATGATCCCCGGATGCCCTACACGATGGGCCTGCTAGGGGCGGTGCCCCGCGTGGACGTCGCGGAGAAATCCTCACTGGTCCCATCGACGGCATCCCGCCGAACCTCCTGCACACCCCAACCGGCTGCTCCTTCGCGCCGCGGTGTCCGTTGGTGAGCGATGCCTGCCTGGAAGGCGAGCCCGCTTTGAGCCCGGTCCCGGGAACCGGCTACCACCAGGCGGCCTGCATCAAATCCGGTTCCCTCGGCGGGACGTGGACGTCCACGAGATCTTTTCCGCCCCGCCGGTCCCGTCTCCCGCTTTGACCTCATCCCTCGCGGGGAACGCTCAACCGTGCTGGAACTCAAGGACGTCCGCAAGCACTTTGCGCTGACCAAGGGTGCCCTGCTCAAGCGGCGCATCGGCACCGTGAAGGCCGTGGACGGCCTGAGCTTCGATATCCGCGAAGGTGAGTGCTTCTCCATTGTGGGCGAGTCCGGGTCGGGAAAAACCACCACCCTGCTGGAAATCATGGAGTTCCACAAGGACCAGGACGGCGAGGTGATCATCGGCGGCATCAGCAACAAGCAGGCCGCCGACGCCAGGACCAAAAGCGCCATGCGCAAGGAAATGCAGATGGTTTTCCAGGATCCCACCGGCGCCTTGGACCCCCGCTTCACCGTCTACGAGGTCCTGGCCGAGCCGCTCCAGAACGCCGGCATGGATAAGCGGGCCATCAAAAAACGCATCATGGAACTGATGAACCTGGTGGGCCTGCAGCCGGACCACGTCAACCGGTTCCCGAACCAGTTCTCCGGCGGCCAACGCCAGCGCGTGGGCATCGCCCGGGCACTGGCCGTGAACCCCAAGCTGGTGGTCCTGGACGAGCCCGTGTCCGCGCTGGATGTCTCGGTTCAGGCAGGCGTCATCAACCTCCTGGACAAGCTCCGCGCGGAGCTGGGCCTGAGCTACCTGATGGTGGCCCACGATCTGTCCGTGGTCCGCCACATCTCCAACCGGGTGGCGGTGATGTACCTGGGAAAGATCGTGGAGATCGGGGAGGTGGACCGGGTTTTCGACAACCCCCGCCACCCGTATACCCGCGCGCTGCTGTCCGCGATCCCTGTCCCGGACCCGCAGTTCGAGCGCACTCGGGAGCGGATCATCCTCCAAGGCGACCTGCCGTCCCCGCTGGATGCCCCGAAGGGCTGCAACTTCGCCACCCGCTGCCCCGTCTTCGCGGCGCTTCCCGCTGCAAAACAGGAGCATTGCCTGACCCTGGAGCCCCCGCTCGAGGCCGTGCAGCCTTCCGCTGCCGTGGAGATTTTGGAGGCCGGCCCGGCGCCTACACCGGACCAGCAGTTCGCCTGCTTCTTCCCGGATGGTGAAATGGACGAGCAGATGCTGGTGGTCCACGAAACGGCGGAACCCCATGCACCCTAGTTTTTTCGACCCATTACAAGCACCACCCGCACCTATGAAGGGAAAACCATGAGGAATCTGACCAAGATCGGCGGCGCAGCGGCCATTGCCGCAGCCCTGACGCTGACGGCCTGCGGCGGTGGCGGAACACCCACCGGACCGGAAACCGCCAAGGGGCAGGGAACGGGCAGCGACCTGGCCAAGCTCATCAGCATCAACGAGAAACCGGCCGCTGATCTTGAACCTGGTGGCAAGGTCACCCTGCCGTTGGGCAGCATCGGGCCGGATTTCAACGGGTTCTCCAACAACGGCAACAGCTCGGACAACTCCGCGATGATGGCCCCGATCAACCCGGTGGCCGTGAACAGCGGCGGCATCGGCGGTTGCTGGAAGGTCGACTTTGTCGGCAAGGCAACGCCGAACAAGGACTTCTGCGAGTCGGTGGAGAGCAAGGTTGTGGACGGCAAGCAGACCGTCACCATCAAGGTCAACGACAAGGCCACGTACAACGACGGCACCCCGATCGACATCAAGGCCTTCCAGAACACCTGGAATATCCTGAAGAGCCCGGATGCCGGCTACGACATTGTGAGCTCGGGGGCCTACGAATTCGTTGAGTCCGTCGAGGCTGGCAGCAGTGCCAAAGAAATCATCGTCAAGACCACCCAGCCGGTTTACCCCGTGGATTCGCTCTTCTTCGGCCTGATCCACCCGGCCGTGAACACGCCTGCGATCTTCAACGAAGGCTTCGTGGGCGAAATGCATCCGGAATGGATGGCCGGCCCTTCAAGGTGGACCAGTACGACGCCGCAGCCAAGACCGTCACCATGGTTCCCAACGACAAGTGGTGGGGTACCAAGCCGGTCCTGGAAAGCGTCGTCTTCCGCCAGCTGGAAACCAGCGCACAGATCGCCGCTTTCAAGAACGGCGAGATCGATGCCATGTCCGCCAACACCATCGCCCTGTACAAGCAGCTTGAGGGCACCAAGGATTCAGAGGTCCGCCGTGGCCAGCGCCTCTTCGCCGGTGGCATGAACATCAACGCCCAGAAGATCACCGACGTCGCCGTCCGCGAGGCCATCTTCGCCGCTGTTGACCGCGAAGCCCTCCGCAAGGTCCGCTTCAATGGCCTGAACTGGGAAGAGCCCAGCTCCGGTTCCATGATGGTCCTGCCGTTCTCGGACTACTACCAGGACAACTATCCTGTGAAGGAAACCGGCGCGGACGTTGCCAAGAAGGTTCTGACTGACGCTGGCTACGCGCCCAACGCTGCCGGAATCATGGAGAAGGACGGAAAGCCCGCCGCCTTCAAGATCAGCAACTTCGGTGACGACCCACCACCCTGGCCTTCACCCAGACCCTGCAGAAGCAGCTCCAGGCCGGCGGCATGGATGTTGGCATCGACCAGCGCGCCTCCGCCGACTTCGGTAAGGTCATCGGCGGCCGCGACTTCGACATGAGCGTCTCCGGCTACACCGTTGGTCCGGACGCCACCGACGCCGTCAAGCAGTACTACGACTCCAAGATCAACGAGAACGGCCTCGGCGACGCTGAGCTGGACAAGAAGATCGCCGACCTCGCCTCGATCGAGGACAATGCCGCGCGCAACAAGGCAGCAATGGACGTTGAGAAGGAGCACATGGCCAAGTACTTCTCCATGGGTGTTGTGATGAACGGCCCGCAGATCTCCTTCGTCCGCACGGGCCTGGCCAACTACGGCCCGTCCCTCTTCCAGAGCCTCTCCCAGGTTCCTGACTGGTCCACCCTGGGCTGGATCAAGAAGTAACACCCTCCTGCAACGCTCTCTCACTTAACGCAGGGTTTTCGCCAACGCTCTCTCACCTCCGACCGCAGTTTGCGCGGGAATGAGAGAGCGTTTGGCTTTAATGCACATCAAGTGAGAGAGCGTGCGGGTACCGTTTCCCGTATGACCTGGACTGAACCCGACCACCGTATCCGCACCGCCGTCGTCGGCTATGGCCTGTCCGGCAGCGTTTTCCACGCGCCGCTCATCGCGGAGGATCCCCGCTACTCGCTGGACGTGATCGCGACGTCCGACGCCGGCCGGCAGGCTGCCGCGACGCAGCGGTACCCCGGCGCCAAAACAGTGCCCGACGGCGATGCTGTCCTTGCGCTCGCCGGGGACCTTGACCTGGTGGTGCTGGGGACCCCGCCGGCCACTCATTTTCCGCTGGCGAAGGCCGCCCTGGAGGCCGGCGTCGACGTTGTCGTCGACAAGCCGTTCGCCGTCAGCAGTGCCGAGGGGCAGGAGCTGATCGCCCTCGCGGAGCGGCTGGGCAGGGTGCTTACGGTCTTCCAGAACCGGCGTTGGGACGGCGATTTCCTCACGGTCCGGAAGTTGCTGGCCGGCGAAGCGCTGGGCAGGGTGACCCGCTTTGAGTCCAGCTTCGAGCGCTGGTCCCGGACATTTCCAAGGCGTGGAAAGCCAGCGCGACGGCGGCGGACGGCGGCGGCGTCCTGTTCGACCTTGGCACACACCTCATCGACCAGGCGCTGATGCTTTTCGGTCCAGCCGCCGTGGCCCACGCGGAACTGCTGGCGCGGCGTCCGCACGAGAAGGTGGACGATGACGCTTTCCTGGTGCTCAGCCACGAGTCCGGAGTGACCAGCCACCTGAGCATGAACATGCTTTGCGCCCAGCAGGGCCCGCGCTTCCGCATTCTCGGATCCACCGGCGCGTTCACCAAGCACGGGATCGACCCTCAGGAACCGTACATCGTTGCCGGCGGCAGCCCCCTGGACACTGAATACGGCGTTGAGGCACCGGAATGGGCAGGGGCCCTGGCCGCGACGGCCACCTCGATCCGCTGCCCACGGAACGCGGTGCCTACCCCGAGTTCTACCGGCTCCTGGCAGCCAAGATCGACGACGGCGGAACCGCCTCCGCGCTGCCCCTCCCGGTGGACCCGGCAGACGCCGTCGAGGTGCTGAAGATTATCGAATCAGCCCGGGCTTACGGAACCGCCGCCTATTGAAATTGCGTGAGGTGAGTCACTAAGGTCTCTTGTTGCGGGTGATACCGAATTGTTGGGCAGGTGTAGCCCGGAAGGATCCGAGGTAAACAGCCGTCAGGATCGTGCCCGCCGGCAGAATTGGAGCAACACCATGCAACGATTCACCAAGCTTGTGGCGCGAATCGGGGCACTTGCCCTCGCCATTGGCCTTTCGACCGCCGCGGCTCCCGCGGCGTTGTCGGCCAATGGGCAGTCTGTCCAAACCGTAGTGCCGGCAAATGCCCAAGCCGGAAGCCAAACCTACATCGTCCTGTACAAAGCCAACGGCATTTCCAGCGCTTCGCTGGCGGCAGTGCGGGGCGCCGGCGGCACGGTGGTGCAGGCTTATCCGCAGATCGGTGTGGTCATCGTAAAGTCGGACCGCGGCGGCTTTGATGCGGCCCTGCGCGCGGCAGATTCTTCCATTCAGGGGCCGCTTCCACAGCCATCTTTCTGGATGACTGCCGTTCAGGCGGCGACCTAGAGAACTAGGCGGAAACCAGCTCGTGCCAGTCCGCGACGAGGGGCAGGTTGTGCGCCTCGGAGACGGAGTGGTGTGCCACGTGGCCACCGGCGATGTTGAGGCCGGCGGCGAGAGCCGGGTCACGGTCGAAGGCGGCACGGACGCCCAGGTTGGCCAGGGCCACGGCGTAGCGCAGGGTGACGTTGGTCAGCGCGTACGTAGAGGTGTTCGGGACGGCGCCGGGCATGTTGGCCACGCAGTAGAAGATCGTGTTGTGGACCTTGTACGTCGGTTCCTGGTGCGTGGTGGGGTGGGTGTCCTCGAAGCAGCCGCCCTGGTCCACGGCGATGTCCACGAGCACGGAGCCGGGCTTCATGCGGGAGACGAGTTCGTTACTGACCAGCTTGGGGGCCTTGGCGCCGGGGATCAGGACGGAACCGATCACCAGGTCCGCGTCCACCACTGACTTTTCGATCTCGTACTTGTTGGACGCCACCGTCTTCAGGCGGCCCTGGTACTGGGCGTCAAGTTCGCGGAGGCGGTTGATGTTGATGTCCAGGATGGTCACATCGGCGCCCAGTCCCAGGGCCATGGCGGCGGCGTTGGTGCCGGCGACGCCGGCACCCAGGACAACCACCTTCGCCGGGCGGACACCCGGTACGCCGCCCAGCAGGACGCCCTTGCCGCCGGCGGGTGCCATCAGGGACGTGGCGCCTACCTGTACGGAAAGGCGGCCGGCAACCTCGGACATGGGGCCAGCAGCGGCAGCGTGCGGCCTTCCTGCACGGTCTCGTAGGCGATCGCGGTGACGCCGGAGTTGATGAGTTCCTGCGTGAGCTCCGGCTCGGCGGCGAGGTGGAGGTAGGTGAAGAGGATCAGGCCCTTGCGGAAGCGGTGGTACTCGGCCTTGATGGGTTCCTTGACCTTCATGACCATGTCGGCCCGGCCCAGACGTCATCGGCCTCGGCAACGATTTCGGCGCCGGCGATCGCGTATTCCTCGTCCGTGATCCCTGAGCCCAGGCCTGCGCCGCGCTCCACCAGGACCGTGTGGCCGTGGGTGCGGAACTCGTGGACGCCAGCAGCGGTGATGGCGACGCGGAATTCGTTGTTCTTGATCTCTTTGGGGACACCGATGATCATTTGTGGCTCCATATTCTCAGGCCGGGTAGGCCCGAAATTGCGGCGGAAGTTGTGATTCCAGAATAAATCCGGTTGTGACTCAGCCGACAGGAAAGCAGTGTCCGGGGCATGCAACCTCCGCGTCATTCCGGGAATTTTTGCTTTCACGGATCGACAAATGTTCAGCCTGAGGGCGTCAGGTGTCGCCTGCTGTTCGTTCGCCCGGGTGCCTGCCGGAGCAGTAGGGTTACCCCATGCAGCAGGACGTGGAACAACTCGTGGAGCAGGTGGCGCAGAAGCTTGGCCGGGGACTGTCGCTTGAGGACCTGGACGGCCTGCTGCTGGCTTACAGCTCCAACCAGTCCCACGCGGACCGGGTCCGGGTCAACTTCCTGTTGAGCAAGCGGGTCCCGGCCGATGTCAGCACCTGGCAGCTTTCCCATGGCATCGCCACGGCGGTCCGCCCCGTCGCGATTCCCGCCAACCAGGAACTGGGCATGCTGGGCCGGGTGTGTGTTCCGTTGATGGTCCGCGGTTTCCGGGTCGGCTATCTCTGGGTGCAGCAGGACTCGGTAGAGGAAAATCCGACGGCGATCCTCTCCCAGCTGCCGGACGTGGCCCGGAGATCGAGCTGCTTTCCGCCCTGCTGCTGGACTCCAACACCGCCGAGTCCGAGTTCCGGCGGGGCCGCGAACGCGAGTTCCTGGCTGCCTGTTCCGGCGAAGCCAATGCCGTGGCCGCCGTGGCAGGCTGGAAGGAAATCCAGGGCAAGGGGCCGTGGCAGATGGTCACAGTGCTCGACGCCGATGGCTGGGCCGGCGGCCCGGACCCCATCGCCTCCACGCTGATCCACCGGTCAGCCGCCCTGCAGGCCACGGTGGGAGTGGATTTGGCGCTGTTCAGCGCGGGCACGGAAACCCATTCGGTGGTGCTGTTCCGTGAGTCAGTGGGCCGGGCCAACCACGCCCAGGTACTGGTCCACTACCAGCTGGAGCTGGCCAAACGTTCGGGCCGGCCCGTGCACCGCATCATCCTGGGCATCAGTGAGGGTTTTGCCAAGCCGCGCGAGCTTGCCGAGGGCTACCGGCAGTCCCGGCTGGCGGCGCAGGCGGCGGCTGTGGACCCCCAGTTGGGCGAACTGGTGGACTGCCGCGCCACCGGGGTGTACCAGCTGCTGGCCTCGGCAGGTGGCGGAGCCGGAGCTTGGGCTGACTCCGGGTCCGTTTATGTGCGGATGCTGGAGGACCACGACCGCAACGATGAGCTTCTCCCCGTTCTGGAGCTCATCTATGACAACGACGGCTCGGTCCAGGACGTGGCCACCAAACTCCACCTGCACCGCAGCAGCATCTACAACCGGCTGGGCCGCATCCGGCAGCTCCTGGGCGTGGACCCGCTGAAGGGGATGCCCCGGCTGGAGCTCCATGCGGCACTGAAAATGCGGCGCTGGGCGGCGCGCCCGCGGATCTAGCTCGGGCGCCGGGACCCAAGACCCCGGACCCGCCAGCCACCCCTGAGCCAGCTCACAACGGGGCTAGGCCTGCTCTGGCCGCTCTGGCTGGTCAAGCTTCTTCTGCCGGTCCAGCCAGGCCATGATGGCGGCCAGCCTGATCCGGCGGTGCGTGCCGCGGTATTCCACGGGGATCTCGCCGCGATCGGTCATGTTGCGCAGGTATGTGTGGGAAATCCCAGCGAGTTCGGCGGCCTGGGACGTGGTGAGCATTTCCTCCACACTGCTGACGGTCACCGCTTCGCCGCGGCTGAACCGGCTGAGGAGGTCCACGACGGCGTCCCTCGCCTGGGGCGTCAGCCGGTGGACAGTGCCGTCAACAAAAACCGTGATGTCATTGCCACCCGCCAGGGCCCGCTGCAGTTTCCCCGCATCCTCGGATGGAAGTGCAGCCGTCATTCTCGGAGCTATCAGTGCCATGCCAGAAGCCTAACCCGCGCCGACCTCACACGACGCGGGCGCTTTCAAGGGTGAGGTCTCAGCGCTTTTTGGGGCTTCTAAAGGCCGAGATCTCACGTTTGGAGTCCGCGGCGGAACTCGTTCGAGGGTTCCCTGCCCGCAAGATGGTTGCGAGCGTCGACCCGGCAGGGAACCATCGAAACGGCGAAGCAGGAGCTATTCGGCGTCGAGGTCCGTTTCCAGGAGCTTAACCAGGGAATCCAGTGCCGCGTCGGCGCCGTCACCTTCAGCCCGGAGCACCACAACATCGCCCTTGGCGGCGCCCAGGGTCATCAGCGACAGGATGCTGGATGCGTCCAGTGCTTCGTCCTCGGGGTCGCCCTGCATGGCAATGGTGACCTCCACTCCCACGTCTCCGGCGGCTTCGGCAAACAGTGCGGCAGGGCGGGCGTGCAGGCCGGAGCGGCTGGCGATGGTGGCGATGCGTTCGGGCATTGTTCCTCCTGGTGGGTGCTTCGTGGTATCTGGCTAGGGGGCGGGGGTGGGTGGTTGCAGGCGGTTGGCTAAAGGGCGTGTGCTCAGAGGCCGAGTTCTTCGAGGATGGGCAGTTTTTCCCGTACCCAGGCCTTGGCTTCGGTGGCGCTGGGCGCGGACAGGGCCAGCTTGGCCAGCTGCTGCGCCTCGGCCAGCGTGACGGTCTTCAGCACCGCGGCCACGGCGGCCAGGGACCGCGCGGTCATGGACAGCGTGGTGACGCCCAGCCCGGTAAGTACGACGGCGAGGGCCGGGTCAGCGGCCGCCTCACCGCAGACGCCCACGGGTTTGTTGTGGCCCTCCGCGTGGGAGCCTTCCACCGTCAATCCCACGAGGCGCAGCACGGCGGGCTGCCACGGCGTGTTCAGCCCGGCGAGCGGGCCCAGCTGACGGTCGGCCGCCATGGCGTATTGCGTGAGGTCGTTGGTGCCCAGGCTCGCGAAACCCACCTCGCGCAGGATGGCCTCGGCGGTGAGCGCGGCGGACGGGACTTCCACCATCACACCGGGCGTCTTGATGCCGGCGTCGGCGCACATCGAGGCGAAGCGGGCCGCCTCTTCCGCCGTCGAGATCATCGGCGCCATGACCCACACGTCCGCTTCGGACTGCTGCTCGGCCAGGGCGATGGCTTCCAGCTGGCGGTCCAGCACGCCGGGCGTGGTGAAATCGGTGCGGTAGCCGCGGACGCCAAGGGCCGGGTTTGGCTCCGTGGAGTCGGTCAGGAACGGAAGGGGCTTGTCGGCGCCGGCGTCGAGCGTGCGCAGCACCACTTTCTTGCCCGGGAACGCATCAAAAACGCTCTTGTAGGCCGCGGCCTGTTCCTCCACGCTGGGCTCTGTGTCCCGTTCGAGGAAGCAGAATTCGGTGCGGAAAAGGCCCACGCCCTGGGCGCCCAGCTTGGCGGCCGCCTCGGCGTCCTTGCCGCCGCCCACATTGGCGAGCAGCGGCACCAGGTGGCCGTCCGCCGTCGTGCCCGTGCCGCTGAACTCGGCCAGCAGGGACGCCGTGGCCGCCCACGCGTCCGCCGCGGCACGGAGCGAGTCATCGGGATCGGCGGTGATGCTGCCTGAGGCGCCGTCAACGTACACTTCGGTACCGTCGGCGAGTTCGTCCACTCCTACGGCAGCCACGACGGCCGGCAGGCCAAGCGACCGCGCGATGATAGCCGTGTGGGACTGCGGGCCGCCGCCGGCTGTAACGAGTGCCAGGACCTTGTTGGGGTCCAGGGTTGCGGTGTCGGCCGGTGCCAGGTCCTCGGCGACCAGGATGAAGGGCGTGCTGGAGGTAGGGATACCGGGCGCAGGGACGCCGCGGAGTTCCGCCACGATCCGGGCGCGGACGTCCAGGACGTCGGTGGCGCGTTCGGCCATGTAGCCGCCCAGGTTATGGAGCATCTCCGCGACAGAGGAACCGGATTCCCAGATGGCGCGCTCGCTCGAGAGGCCGCGGGCAACGAGCTTGGCCGCGCCCTTTATCAGCATGGTGTCCTTGGCCATCAGTGCCGTGGCTTCCAGGACTGCTTTGCCGTCTCCGGTGGCGTGCGCGGCCCGGGCCTTCAGTTCATCGTGGACGGATTGAGAGGCTGCCTTAAGCGCGGCAGTGGCTTCCTCGGCGGACGTACCGCCGGACAGCTGCTCGCCTGCGGGGGTTCGCTGATCGGTTTGGGCATCTGCCGGACGGTTCCGATGATGCGGCCGGGGCTGACGCCAACTCCTGGAAAGGTCTGCACTGAAGGTCCTCATTCTCTGCCGGTAGCCAGGCCCGCCAAGGTTATCCTGGCGCCATGCCAGGGCCGCCGCGACCACTATGTGCGAGGGCGGAAACGTGCCTGAAAAAATTGTATGTGATTCAGTTCATATAGCAATGCTATAGGTGATAGGGTAGCGGCTATGAGTTTGGATGGCCAGCTTCCCCCAAAATGCGTCTGTTGCGTGCAGCGGCCGAATTGCTGGCAAATTCCGCGGGATCAGCCGTCTCCACCCGCCAGATCACGCAGCTGGCAGGGGTCACGGCACCCACGCTCTACCACCACTTCGGTGACAAAGAAGGTCTTTTCGACGCCGTCGTCGCCGCCGGCTTTGAAGAGTATGTTGCGGGCGAGAGGGACTTCGCCCCGTCCGGAAATCCGCTGGAAGACGTCCGGCGGATGTGGGACAACCACGTCCAGTTCGGGCTCAAGCAGCCGGAACTGTACCTGGTGATGTTCGGCAATATCCGCCCGGAAAGCCGCCCCGCCATCGTTGCCGATGCCGAGGCGCTCATGGAGGAGATGCTGAACAAGGCAGCGGCAGCGGGCCAGCTGAACGTCCAGCCGCGCGAAGCAGCCAGGTCCATCCTGGCCGCCAACGTGGGTGTGACCCTGATGCTGATTGCGGAACCCGCCGCCGAACGGAACCTTGAACTGTCCACCATGACCCGGGACGCCATGATCTTTGCGGTGTCTGCGGCAGAAGCCGAAGGGCCGCGCGGGAAGACTCCGGCAAGTCCTCGGTGGTGGTGGCAGCTATTGCCCTGAATGCCGCACTTCAGGCTTCGCACTCAGACCAGCTTTCAAGCTCGGAACTCAAACTGTTCCTCGAATGGCTTCACCGTATCTCCACCAGCACGTCGTCGTAAGTATCGGACCCATCCTGCGCTGCAGCAGGAATGACGGTTAGGAAAGCACATGGCAACAGAGACAGTTGCGAAACCCCGCACCAGCCTGCGGGTTCACGTCCAGAAGTTCGGGACGTTCCTGTCCGGCATGATCATGCCCAATATCGGCGCGTTTATCGCGTGGGGCCTCATCACTGCCCTGTTCATTGAGAAGGGCTGGATCCCGGTGCCGGCCTTGGGCGGCTTCGGCACCAACGCCGAGGGAGTGCCCAATGTGGGCCTCGTTGGCCCCATGATCACCTACTTGCTGCCGCTCCTGATCGCCTACACCGGCGGCCGGATGGTCTACGACGTCCGAGGCGGCGTGGTGGGAGCCATCGGCACCATGGGCGTCATTGTGGGCGCCGGCATCCCAATGTTCATCGGCGCCATGATCATGGGCCCCCTGGGCGGCTGGACCATGAAGAAGATCGACCTCCTGTGGGAGGGCAAGATCCGCCCGGGCTTCGAGATGCTGGTCAACAACTTCTCGGCCGGTATCTGGGGCGCGCTGCTGGCGATGCTGGGCTTCTACGGCATCTCCCCGCTGGTCCAGGCCTTCAGCACGGCCGCCGGCAATGTGGTCCAGTTCCTGGTCAACAACGGCCTGCTGCCGCTCACCAGTATTTTCATCGAGCCCGCCAAGGTGCTGTTCCTGAACAACGCCATTAACCACGGCGTGCTGACCCCGCTGGGCATTCAGCAGTCGCTGGAGCAGGGCAAGTCCATCCTGTTCCTGCTCGAAGCCAACCCCGGCCCCGGCATGGGCATCCTGCTCGCGTACATGTTCTTCGGGAAGGGTCTGGCCAAGGGCTCGGCCTCCGGCGCAGCGATCATCCACTTCTTCGGCGGCATCCACGAAATCTACTTCCCGTACGTCCTGATGCGCCCGCTGCTGATCCTGGCCGCGATCGCCGGCGGCATGACGGGTATCGCCACCCTGGCAATTACCGGCTCCGGCCTCGTTGCGCCGGCAGCGCCTGGTTCGATCATCGCCGTGCTCGCCCAGACCTCCCGTGACAGCTACGTCGGGGTGATCCTCGCGGTGGTGCTCGCCATGACGGTCTCCTTCCTGGTGGCCTCGGTGATCCTGAAGACCACCAAGCACAGCGACGAGGTGGACCTGGGTGATGCCACGTCCAAGATGGAAGCGATGAAGGGCAAAAAGAGCTCCGTCTCCTCGGCGCTGACCGGCGCCGGTGCAGGCGTGGGCACGGCTGTCCTGGCCGGCCCCATCAAGAACATCGTGTTCGCCTGCGACGCCGGCATGGGCTCCAGTGCCATGGGCGCCTCGGTGCTGCGGAACAAGATCAAGGCTGCCGGCTTCCCGGACGTCAAGGTCACCAATGCCGCGATCGCCAACCTCAGCGACATGTACGACGTTGTCATCACCCACCAGGACCTGACCGAACGCGCCAAGCCCGTCACCTCCAGCGCCGCGCACTTCTCCGTGGATAACTTCATGAACAGCCCGCGGTACGACGAGATTGTTGAACTGGTCAAGGAGCACAACACCGAAGGCGCAACGCCCGACGCCGGTGCTGCCGCCGCCGGTGCCGCCGGCCACGGCGCACACGTTGCCGCTGTTCCGGTGGATGCGGCACCTGCCGCCGCCAGTGGTGCGGCACCGGCCGGGGCTGCGGAGGCGGCGGCGCCGTCCGACATCCTCGTGGCCGAGAGCGTCATCCTCAACGGCACCGCCACCACCCGCGACGCGGCCATCGACGAAGCAGGCCAGCTGCTCCTGGCCCGCGGCGCCGTGGACGAGGGCTACCTGGCGGCCATGCACGAGCGCGAGGAATCCGTGTCCACCTACATGGGCAGCTTCCTGGCCATCCCGCACGGCACCAACGCCGCCAAGGACCACATCCTGAAGTCCGCGGTGTCCGTGATCCGCTACCCGGACGGCATCGACTGGAACGGCATGCAGGTCAAGTTCGTGGTGGGCGTGGCCGGCATCAACAACGAACACCTCCACATCCTGTCCTCCATCGCGAAGGTCTTCACCAACAATGCCCAGGTGGCCCAGCTGGAAGCGGCCACGTCCGTTGAGGAAGTCCTGGAACTCTTCGGAAAGGTGAACGCATAGTGAAGGCGGTACATTTCGGAGCCGGGAACATCGGCCGCGGCTTCGTGGGGCTGCTGCTGCACCAGGCCGGTTATGAGGTGGTCTTCGCGGATGTCGCGGACGCACTCATCGACCAGCTCGCGGCAGCAGACAGGTACAACGTCCACGAGGTGGGGGAGAACCCCACCATCCGGACGGTGGACAACTTCCGCGCGCTGAACTCCGGCACGCAGGAAGCGGCGCTGGTGCGGGAAATCGCGACGGCGGATATCGTCACCACCGCCGTGGGGCCGCACATCCTGAAGTTCGTCGCACCCGCCATCACCAAGGGCATCGCCGCGCGGGCTGCCGGGCTGGCGCCGCTGCAGGTCATGGCCTGCGAGAACGCCATCAACGCCACGGACATCCTGCGGGCCGAAGTCGCCGGGCTCTGGGACGACGCCGCCGGCTCCCTGGACGACGCGGCGGTTTTTGCGAACACCGCGGTGGACCGGATCGTGCCCAACCAGGCGCCGGGCAGGGCCTGGATGTGACCGTTGAGACGTTCTACGAATGGGTCATCGACCGGACAGCGTTTGGCGATGCTGCGCCGGTCATCCCAGGCGCAACCTTTGTGGACGAGCTGTCGCCCTACATCGAGCGGAAGCTCTTCACCGTGAATACGGGTCACGCCTCCGCTGCGTACTTCGGCTTTGAGGCCGGGCTGGAAAAGATCTCCGAGGCCATGGCCGACCAGGACGTTGCAGAGGATGTCCGGGCGGTCCTGGAGGAAACCAAGCAGCTCCTTGTGGCCAAGCACGGCTTCAACAACGACGAGCAGGAAGCCTACGTCCAGAAGATCCTGGTCCGGTTCTCCAACCCGCACCTGCCGGACACCGTGAACCGCGTGGGGCGTGCCCCATGCGCAAGCTCAGCCGGCACGAACGGTTCATCGGCCCAGCCGCTGAGCTGGCCGAACGCGGGATCGTGCCGGAGGCGCTCCTGGGCGCCATTGCCGCGGCCCTGCGATTCACCGACCCCGCCGACGCCGAGGCCGCCGAGCTCGCGCAGATCCTGGCATCCTCCTCACCGGCCGACGCCACGGCAAGGATCACGGGGCTGGCGCCGGAGCACCCGCTGTTCGCGGCGGTGTCCACACTGGTGGAGGAACGCCAGGCGGAAGGGGCGAAGGCCCCGGCCTGACCCTCTCTCACTTCCTGCGGGTTTTTGGCCAACGCTCTCTCACCTGGATGAGAGAGCGTTGGCGTTTAAGGCACCGAAAGTGAGAGAGGGTCCGGGGGATAGGTTCGTAAGCCTTGTGGAATGCTGGGGAGATGACGACGACCCCCGGCGCCCTGACCACCTTGCTGACCGCCGACGTCGACGGCGGAACCTTCCGCCTCAGGCACGCCAGGTCTGCGGACCTGCCCGCCATTGTGGCGCTGCTGGCCGACGATGCCCTTGGTGCCAGCCGCGAACAGAACCAGGACATGGCGCCCTACGTGAGGGCCTTCGAAGCGATCGACGCCGACCCCTGCCACCTGCTCGTGGTGGGGGAGCACGTCCCGATCGGGGCAGCCGACGGCCCGGTCGTGGCCACCTTCCAGCTGAGTTTCCTGCCCGGCATGTCGCGGCAGGGTTCGTGGCGCTCGCAGCTTGAGGCGGTCCGCGTGGCAGGGAGCCTGCGTGGCCAAGGCCTGGGAAATGTGATGGCGCAGTGGGCCATCGAGGAGTCCCGGCGTCGCGGCTGCACGCTGATGCAGCTGACCACACACAAGACCCGGACGGTGGCCCACCGGTTCTACGAACGCCTCGGCTTTGAGGCCAGCCATGAGGGCATGAAGCTCACCCTCTGACCCCGGGGCGTCAGGCCTTTTTGGAGCCCTTGGGCACAAACAGCGTCTCGGCCTGCTCCAGGGACATGCCATTGGTCTCCGGCACCTTGAACATCACAAAGAAGAACGACGCCGCCGCGGCCAGGCCCAAGGCGCGGGCGCGGATCCGGGACGGGAAGATCTCGCCAAGGAGAACCCGGACCAGCGGGCCCCAGGACGCGCCGAAGCTGACCACAAAGATGTTGGCCGCCACGAGGGCCACCGGACCCCAGGCACCCGGCAGGGAGATCTCTGAGCCTGAGCCCACGGCCGAGGAGAACGCCAGCGCCAAGGTGCCCAGCGAAACAGCCATGCCGATCGAACCGGCCAGCAGGATGGGCCGGCGGCCGATCCGGTCCACCAGGGCGATGGCCACCACCGTCACCAGGATGTTGGTGATGGAGGTTGCCACCGAGATGGTGAGCGAGTCCTTCTCCTGGAAACCGACGGCCTTCCACAGCGTCGTGGAGTAGTAGAAGATCACGTTGATGCCGACGAACTGCTGCAGGACCGAGAGGACGGTGCCCACCTAGACCACTGCCTGCAGGCCGAACGTCTTGCCACGGAGCGAGCCTTTCTGGCCGGACAGCTTGTCCTCTTCGATCGCGTCCTGGATCTCGCGGATGTGCCGGTCGGTGTCCTCGGACGGGGCGATGGAGTCGAACACCTTGCGGGCTTCGTCTTCCTTGCCCTGGAACACCAGGAACCGCGGGGAATCCGGGAGGGTGTAGGCGATCCAGCCGTAAACCACGGCGGGGAGCGCTGCGGCGAGGAACATCCAACGCCAGGCTTCCAGGCCCAGCCAGAAGGCCTGGTCAGCGCCGCCGGCGGTGGTGGCGAAGAGTGCGTCGGACAGGAGCGCGGCGAAGATACCGGTGGTGATGGCCAGTTGCTGCAGCGACGCCAGCCGGCCCCGGACCTGCCGCGGGGAAATCTCGGAAATATACGCGGGTGCGATCACCGAGGCCAGGCCGATGCCCAGGCCGCCCTCGAGGCGCCAGAAGATCAGGTCCCAGAGGCCGAACACGAAGCCGGTTCCGATGGCGCTGACCAGGAACAGCAGCGCGCCGAGCTTCATGGCGGGGATGCGGCCGTACCGGTCGGCGACTTTGCCGGCGAGGAACGCTCCTGCCGCGCAGCCCAGCAGGGCGATAGCCACGGCAAAGCCGGTGACGGCCTCGGAGAGCGCGAACTCGTCCTTGATGGCGTCCACTGCACCGTTCACCACAGAGGAGTCGAAGCCGAACAGGAAGCCGCCCACCGCGCCGGCGAGTGCCAGCCAGATCACCCGCTGCGGGATCTTGGCGGTGGTCTGCTCCTTGACGGTGGGCATGCTGATCCGAAACAGAAGGACGACGACGGTGGGGTGTTCCGCCGTCGTCGTCCTCTGTGCAGGGCAGCGGCCTTAGTGCGCCGCCACCGCAGCTGTGTCTGCCCGCGGGGCAACCTTCGGGTCGGTCAGCTTCTTGTTCGGCAGCGCGAAACTGATGAGGAAGGCGACGCCAGTGAGCACGGCGGCCGTGAGCATCACGGTGTCGATCGCGTACGCGAAGCCCTCCGTGATGGGCCGGGTGAGCACGCTGTTGGCGGAGTGGAGCCAGCTGGTATCGTTCAGCGAATCGTTCGATGCGCCGTTCTGGAAGAACTCGTAGAGCTTGGCGTTGGCCGGGTTCCCGGCGACGGCAGGGTCCTTGAGGACGGCCTGGTAGTCGGCACTTCCCATGGCCGACTTCATGCCGTCCGCGATCCGGCCCGCGGCCACGCTGAACAGCATGGAGATGAACACGGCCGTGCCCACCGCGCCGCCCATGGAACGGAAGAACGCGGCGGAGGACGTGCCCACGCCCATGTCCTTCGGCGGCACGGACACCTGCATGGCCAGGGTGAGCGGCTGCATGCAGAAACCCAGCCCATGCCGAAGAACACCGCGATCACCCCGGGAACCCAGAGGCCCGTGTCCACGCCCAGGGACAGGCCCATTACCAGCGCCGCAGCGGTCAGGATGGCGGTGCCCATGATGGGGAAGATCCGGTACGTGCCCGACGCCGAAATGGTGCGGCCAGCGGTGATGGAACCGGTCAGGATGCCGAGGGTGAAGGTGATCATCATCAGGCCGGCTTCGGTGGGCGTGAGCCCTTTGACCAGCTGCAGGTACATGGGCAGCATGGCGATGGCCCGAACATGCCGATGCCGATGATGAAATTCAGCAGCGAGGAAAGGCCAAAAGTAGCGTTCCGGAAGAGCCGGAGCGGGATCAGGGCGTAGTCGCCGGCGCGCTTTTCAGCCAGCAGGAACCAGATGATGCCGACCGCTCCCAGTCCGTAGCAAAGGAAGGAGTTCAGCGACGCAAAGCCCCAGCTGCGGCCCTGTTCCGCCACCAGGAGCAGCGGGACGATAGCGAGCGTGATGGCGGCTGCGCCGAAGTAGTCGATCTTCTGCTTCACGTGCTTGGCCGGCAGGTGCAGGAACATAAACACCACAGCCAGGGCCGCAAGGCCGATGGGCAGGTTGATGAAGAACACCCAGCGCCAGCCGTCAAAGCCCAGGATGTTGGCCGAGCCGGCGAACGCGCCGCCCACCACGGGCCCGAGCACGGAGGAGATGCCGAACACGGACATGAAGTAGCCCTGGTATTTGGAACGGTCCTTAAGGGACGCGATGTCGCCGATGATGGTCAGCGCGAGGGCCAGCAGGCCACCGGCGCCCAGGCCCTGGACGCCGCGGGCGATGGCCAGTTCCGTCATGGAATGCACTGAGCCGGCGTAGAGCGAGCCGGCCAGGAAGATCGCAATGGCGGTCAGGTACAGCGGGCGGCGGCCGAAAATGTCGCTCAGCTTGCCGTACAGCGGCGTGCTGACGGTGGAGGTGATGAGGTAGGCGGTGGTGGCCCACGCCTGGAGGGACAGCCCGTCGAGGTCGTTGGCGATGGTGTAGATGGAGGTGGACACGATGGTCTGGTCCAGGGATGCCAGGAACATGCCCAGCATGAGCCCCACCATCACGGTGACGATCTGACGTTGCGTCAGGGTTTCGCCGGCGGCACGCACAGCGGTTGTTTTGGACATGGGCTACTCCAGGAAAGAAAAGGGATCACGCTCGATAGTTGCTTTCAGTAACTATGTTAGTTCGCGTTTCATTCCCGCTGCCAGAGATTTCTTCCGGACTGGCCCCACGGACTCCCCAAGCTGGAGGACCCCGATCAGCGCTCCACGAGGATGCCGTCCGGATCGCACCAGACCGTGGCGCCGGGACGGAAGGTCACGCCGTCGAGCACTACATCCATGTCAACCTCACCGGCGCCGGCCTTGGCGCTCTTGCGCGGGTTGCTGCCCAGCGCCTTGACGCCGAGATCCAGCTGGGCGATCGCCTCGCGGTCGCGGATGGCGCCGTTAATCACGACGCCGGCCCAGCCGTTCGCCACGGCGCTCTCGGCGATCATGTCCCCCATCAGGGCGGTGCCCAGCGAACCTCCGCCGTCCACCACCAGCACGGCGCCATTGCCCGGCGTGGCCAGGGTGGCCTTGACCAGGGCGTTGTCCTGGAAGCAGCGGATGGTCCGCACCGGCCGCTGAAGTGTGACCGGCCGCCGAGCGACTGGAACTGGAGTGATACTGACGCCAGATCCTCACCGCGCTCGTCGTAGAGGTCGGCGGTGTTGACGGGCGGATGGTGTTGCTTCCAGCAGATGCGGTCATTGGATCTCCAGGGGTTGTCGTGGCGGGCTCCGCGCTGTCCATGGCCACATGGCACGTGCCGTATGACAAGCGGTGCGATGCAGCCCACGATAGTCTGATTTTCAGAATCACCAACCGTTCCAGGGGGAACCAGCATGAGCCTGTCCGACACACCCGCAGCACCGGATCCCAGCGCTGCATCGGTTCCCGGAGCGGCCCCGGAAAGCCCGACGGCGGCGCTCGCCGAGCCGACGCAGAAGGTCACCGCGCGCTGGGTGACCGGGCTGGTGCTGGTCAACGTGGGCATCAACGCCGCGTTCTTCGGCCCCATCAACGTTTTTATCGGCCAGCAGGCCATCGGCATCGACGAGGCCAACAAGGAAGCCATCCTGTCCCTCGTGACCGGGTGTGGCGCCGCCGTGTCGCTGGTGGCCAATCCGCTGTTCGGTGCACTGTCCGACCGGACGGTCTCCGGCTTCGGCCGGCGTGCGCCCTGGGTCCTGGCGGGCGCCATCCTGGCCACTGCCGCCTTGCTGGCGATGTCCGGAGCCACGGCCGTGGCCCTCATGGTCCTCTTCTGGTGCCTGGTCCAGCTGGGTGCCAACGCTGCGTATGCCGCGATCACCGCGGCAGTCCCGGACCGGGTGCCGGTGCTGCAGCGTGGCGGCGTGGGCGGCCTGGCGGCGATGGGCCAGACGGTGGGCATCCTCCTCGGCGCGGTGTTCGGTGCGGTGGTCTCGGGAAACTTTATGGTGGGGTACACCATGTGTGCGGCCGCCCTGCTGTTCTCCGTGCTGCCGTACCTCTTCCACCGGAATGATCCTCCGCTGCCCAGGGAGCTCCGGCCGCCGTTCACCTGGGGCAGCTTCCTGCGCGGCTTCTGGATCAGCCCTGCCCGCCACCCGGACTTCGCCTGGGCCTGGCTCACCCGCTTCCTGGTCAACGTCTGCAACCAGATGACCATCGTCTACCTGCTCTTTTTCCTGCGGGACGTCCTTAAACACGAGGACCCGGCCCTGGGGGTCCTGACCCTGACCGGCATTTACGCGGTGATGGTGATGATTACCGCGGTGATAGCGGGGCCGTGGAGCGACCGGCTGGGCCGGCGGAAACCGTTTGTGATCGGGTCTTCCGCCATCATTGCCGCGGCGGGACTGACCATGGCCTTTTTCCCTGTGTGGACCGGCGCCCTTATCGGGGCCGGCATCCTGGGCGTGGGGTTCGGCGCCTACCTTGCCGTCGACTTCGCGTTGCTGACGCAGGTGCTGCCGCGGGCCGCTGACCGGGCAAGGATATGGGAGTCATCAACGTGGCCAACTCGCTGCCTCAGGTGTTCGCGCCCGTCCTCGCATTCCTGTCCGTGACGTACTTCGGGGGGTACCTCACGCTGTTCGTCACGGCGGCCGTCATCGGCCTGCTGGGAGCCGTGTTCGTTGTCAAAATCAAGGGGGTCGACTGACTACG
This sequence comes from Arthrobacter sp. Hiyo4, assembly GCA_002370555.1. Taxonomy (GTDB): domain Bacteria; phylum Actinomycetota; class Actinomycetes; order Actinomycetales; family Micrococcaceae; genus Arthrobacter. Next base: position 3,682,123 of record AP014718.1, on the reverse strand, counting down.
GCCTTTGCCGGTGCCGTATAGTTAAGGCGGACTGCAGGCAAACGGGATGAGGACTCTCCCTGCCGCTGCACCATAGGAACACAACCCCGGAATCCTGATGCCCGAGACCCTTTCAGCCCATCCGTCCATGGCCGCCCGGCCCTCCACGCCGCGCCAACGGCTGCGCTACACGCGCGTCCTTGAATCTGCCGCAGGGTTTGCCCGCAAGGGGCTGGAGTCCGTGGACCTCGCGGAAATTTCGGAAAAGTCCGGCGTGCCGCTGGGCACCGTCTACCGCTATTTCCCCACCGCCAACCACCTGATGCTGTCCCTCTACCGCCAGCAGCTGGACGAGCTGCAGGGCAGGGCCCGCACGTCAGCGGCCAGCTTCGGCGGCCGGGCCCTCACCGGCGTGGTGATGGAGATCTTCCATATGCGCGTGATGCAGCCCGCCGTCGAGCAGTGCCTGACCCGCTGCGTGTACCTCAAAGACAAGGACACCACGGCGCTCCTGCATGAAATCGATGCCCTGAGCGAAACGGCCGTAGCCACCGCCTCCGACGACGCCGTGGCGGCCCGCGTGCTCCTGCTGACCGTCACTGGTCTGGTCCAGTCAGTCCGCAATCGCCGGCTCTCGCTCTTTGAGGCCGAAGAAGACCTCAAAAAGGCCTGCACCCTGCTTGCTCCGGTAGCTTCCGGGGCCCGCGCTGCCCACCGATCGGCGTAACTGGTCTAGACCAGTAAGCCAATAAATACGTCTTTATACGTGATGTGGATCACAAAACGGCCTGATTAAACGATTTGTCATGCCCTGAGGCGCCCAAATGCATTTTTGGCCCGCCATCGCTGTTTAGTATTGCAGGACCGGAGTGGCTGGCAACCAGCATCTGCAAGGGCTTCACCCCGGCCCGCCACCATTGGGCCCAAGAAGCGACGAATTCCAACCTTGAGCCTCCCTGTGCTTGAGCCTTTCTGCGCCGTGCGCCCACGGCTAGCCCCAGGAGACAACGACGTGTCCATTGACGTAATCGCACCCACCGACAATTCAGCAGCCACTGCCCTGAGCGAGGCCGAGATCTTCGACGCCCACCAGGGCGGGAAGCTCTCCGTGACCAGCACGGTCCCGCTGTCCAACAAGCGCGACCTGTCCATCGCCTACACCCCCGGTGTGGCCGAGGTCAGCCGTGCCATCCACAACAACCCGGAACTCGCCAAGACCCTCACCTGGGCGCAGCGCCTGGTGGTTGTGGTCAGCGACGGCACCGCGGTGCTGGGCCTGGGCAACATCGGCGCCGCCGCATCCCTGCCTGTGATGGAGGGCAAGTCCGCCCTGTTCAAGACGTTCGGCGAGCTGGATTCCATTCCCCTGGTCCTGAACACGACGGACGTTGACGAGATCGTGGAAACCCTGGTCCGCCTCCGCCCCAGCTTCGGCGCCGTCAACCTTGAGGACATCTCGGCCCCGCGTTGCTTCGAGCTGGAGGAGAAGCTGATCGAGGCGCTGGACTGCCCGGTCATGCACGATGACCAGCACGGCACCGCGGTGGTTGCCCTCGCCGCCCTGACGAACGCCGCCAAGGTCACCGGCCGCGAACTCGCAGACCTCCGGGTGGTCGTTTCCGGCGCCGGAGCCGCAGGCATCGCCGTCGCCGAAATCCTGCTCGCCGCCGGCATCACGGATGTTGTCCTGCTCGACTCCAAGGGCGTCATCAACCGCGAGCGGGCCGACATCGCCGCCGACCCGCAGAGCAAAAAGTCCCAGATGGCACAGCGCAGCAACCCCCGCAGCGTCACCGGCGGCCCGGGCGAAGCGCTGCTCGGCGCTGACGTGTTCATCGGGGTTTCCTCCTCGAAGCTGGACGAGGCGCACCTGTTGCTGATGAACGCCGATTCCATCGTGTTCGCCCTCTCCAACCCGGACCCCGAAGTCCTGCCCGAGGTGGCCGCCAAGTACGCCGCCGTGGTGGCCACCGGCCGGAGCGACTTCCCCAACCAGATCAACAACGTCCTGGCCTTCCCCGGAATCTTCCGCGGCGCGCTGGACGCCGGCGCCCGGCGGATCACACCTGCCATGAAGCTGGCAGCAGCCCGTGCCATCGCCGAACTCGCGGAAGCTGACCTTTCCGTGGACTACATCGTGCCCAGCCCGCTGGATCCGCGCGTTGCCCCGGCGGTGACGGCCGCCGTAGCCGCAGCCGTGGAAGCCGAGTAACCTCCGCAGCCACACACTGCCACAACGCCCGACGGCGGTGCCTCCTCGCGCAGGGGAGACGCCGCCGTCGGGAGTTACGTGTCGAGTTAACCTGCGAAGCTCACCGCTGCACCGCCCTAAACTGGGGCTCATGAACTCCGAAACCGTGGTGAGCATCCTGTGCGGCCTGGCGATCCTGGTGGGCGTGGCGGGCACCATCATCCCCATCCTGCCCGGCAGCTTCCTGATCGGGCTCAGCCTGCTGGCGTGGGCAATCTGGGGCGGTGCCGGGACCACGGGGTGGGTGGTCTTCGCGGTGGGGATGGTGTTTGTGCTGGCCGGCATGGCCGCCAGCGCGGTGCTGACCGGACGGAAACTCAGGCAGCACAGCATCCCCAGCCGCAGCGTGGTGATCGGCCTGGCGGCGGGTGTGGCCGGCATGTTTGTCATCCCGGTGGTGGGCTCTTTGTGGGTTTCGCCGTGGGCCTGCTGCTCGGCGAATTCCTCCGGACCCGGAACCTCGGCACGGCAACGTCCACCAGTTGGGCCGCCCTCAAAGCGACCGGGCTGGGCATGCTGGCGGAGTTCGGGCTGGCGTGCCTGGCAGCCAGCACCTGGGTGATCGGGCTCTGGGTAGAGGCGGCCACGTAAGGCGTGCAAGTAGGCCGTGCACATAGGTCCGCCACGTAGCATGGAGAGATGACCGCGGGGGATGCCAGAGGACCGATCTACCGGGACACCCGTGACCTGACGCCGTTCGGGAACGCCCACCTGCAGACCCCTGTCCGGGAGCTCGCCGGCAGTGTGGGCGGGCTGATCCACGGTGTGCTGGGCGGCCGGGATGCCGCGCTGATTGCCGTGGACGGCGAGGTCCCCAGGCTCAAGCGGATGCCGGGCAAGGCGCCCAAAGCGGTCCACGATGCCATCTTCACCAGCAGGGAACCTGAGCGGCTGATCGCCGTGGGCCGCATGTATCCGGGCTGGGCGGGGCTCTGCTCCGTTATGGCCGGGCTCCTGGCGTACCAGCACGGCGGCTACCTGCGTGCGTCCGAACTCCTTCAGCGCGGCCTGTCCATCAGGAACGGCGACGACGCCAACCAGTATGCGGCCACCTATCTCACGCGCGTGGTCACCCGGGTGGAGGTCGCCGAGCGCATCGAGGTCCCCGTGCTGTTCAGCCAGGAATCGGTCTTCCTGGCCCTGTCGCACTCCTTGCGGGAGACGGGCCAGCTGGAAGCCGCGCTGCAGACGGTGGCCGGGCTGCCGCCGTCGTTGCCTTCAGCCCTGGCCCGCTGCGCACTGGCGTTCGCGCTGGGACGGGACAAGGAAGTGGTGATCTGGACGGAGGGGCTGCTGAACTCCGACGACCTCTCGGCCGCCCTGCTGCTGCTCCGCGGGCGCGCGCTCCGGCGGCTCGGCGCTCACACAAAGGCGCACGAAGCCCTGAAGGAGGTGCTCCGCCGTCGGAAAACAGATGTGGTGCTCCGCAATGACGCCCTCACGGACCGTGCCCTGCTGGTGCTCGACAACGGGCGCAAATCCCTCAACCCGCGGGACTGGCTCCGCGGCCGGCCGGCGGAGCTGGAAACGTTCGAAGTCATCCGCAAGGACATCGACGAGCGCCGGCTGTGGGAGCAGGAGTGGGAAAACCTGGACGGGAAATAGGCTTCGGGCGCGGGCGGCCTGGTGGACTTGCCTTATGGATTTGCCTGGTGGAGGTGCCTCGTGGACCCGCCTTGTGGACCGGGCCGCCCCGGAGTACAACGGAGGCATGAGCGACGCAGTGCGGTCCTGGATGGAAAAGTACATCGCGGCGTGGACCTCCAACAACCCGGAGGACATCAGGGCACTGTTCACCGAGGAAGCCGTCTACGCCACCCGGCCGCACGATGCCGACGCATGGCGGGGCCGCGAGCAGATCGTGGCCGGCTGGCTGGAGGCGCGGGACGATCCCGGGAACTGGACCTTTGACTGGACCCTGTTGGGGGAGAACGGGCCCGGCACCGACGGCGGCCTGGTCTTTGTGCAGGGCTTCACGGATTACCTCGGCGATAATCCCAGCTACGACAACCTGTGGGTCATCCGCCTCGAACCGGACGGAAGGGCGTCGGAGTTCACGGAATGGTTTATGGAGCGCAAGGCCTAGGTTTGCTGCGTAAGCCCTGCAACCAGCGGAACCAGCTGCTCTGAGAGGAGCACTACGCCGAGGGCAACCATGATGATGCCGCTGGCCAGGGTGACCGTCCGCGCGGCGCCGGGCCGGGACTGCAGGAGCTTGCGGGCCAGCAGTGCCACACAAGTGTAGACGGTCCCGGCCAGCAGGACAAACGTCAGGCCCAGCAGGCCGGACTGGACGGGGACCGGGAGTGAGGCCTCCGGGCTGACGAACTGCGGCACCAGCGCCACGTAGAACAGCAGCCCCTTGGGGTTGATGCCGCTGGTTCCCATGCCCTGAAGGAAGGTGCGGAGCTGGTTGGTGGGCTTCCCGACGGCGTCTGCCGCACTGAAGGAGGCTTCGCGCCAGGAGCGGAGGGTGCTGATGCCCAGCCACAGCAGGTAGCCCGCGCCCGCCACAGTCAGCCAGCCCAGGACGCCGGGCAGGCCGGACAGCAGGGCCGCGAGGCCTGCCACCATCAGCAGTGTGTGCAGGAGGTAGCCGCCGCAGAGTCCGGCCACGGCCGGGACGAAGCTGCGCTGCCGCAGACCAGCCGTGATGGAGTAGGCCCAGTCCACTCCGGGGGTGCAGGCGAGGGCAACAGCAACCACGATAAAGGCGAAAAACAGCTGGGGATTCATGGCGGGCTCCTGTCCGATGGGGTACAGGACAAACCTTATGAAGTTTTGGGCCATAAGTGCTTACCCTTTTCGCCCAAGTTGACTCCGAATTGGTAAGATATTTGCGTGATTGACCACATTGACAGAAATATTTTGCGCCACCTCAAGGAAGATGGCCGGATGACCGCCACGGCGCTTGCCGCGAAGGTCGGGCTCACGGTGGCGCCATGCCACCGGAGGCTCCGGGACTTGGAGGCGTCGGGCGTGATCCGCGGGTACAAGGCGGACATCGATCCGGCCGCCGTCGGGCTGGGTTTCGAGGCCATCGTGTTTGTGACTTTGCGACAGGTGGACCGCTCCACCATGGAGATCTTCGAGAACCGGGTGGCGGACAACCCCAACATTGTGGAGGCGCAACGGCTGTTCGGCTCCCGGACTACCTGTTGAAGGTCATCGCCGAGGACCTGCCCGGCTACCAGCGCTTCTACGACGCCGAGCTCACGTCACTGCCCGGGGTTGAGCGGCTGACGTCCACGCTGGTGATGAAGAACATCAAGGCCAATGCGGGCCCGCCGCTGTAGCGCTTGTGCTCTCCAGATGCGCCCGTCCTGCGTTGCCTCAGTCCGTGGGGCGGACGTGGACCATGATCACCTGGGTGTCCTTGACTCCGTCGTACCGGAGGTCGTAGTTCACGTCCAGGCCAGTGGAGGTGCCGGAGGCGATGGAGAAATCGGTCTTTCGTTGCGGGTCCCGCTGGGCACCGGCGATCCAGCGTTCGGCGGAGTCGGCGTCGATCCCGTACCGCGCCACACCGTCCCGGATGAGCTCAAAGTACTCGTCAGGAGAGCCAGCGGTGAGGAAGTAGGTGACCTCGCTGAAGTCCGGCCGCTTGTTCGTGGTGTTCAATCGGATGCGGTCCGTTTCCCCACTGATCTCGCCGCTCGGAGCAACGATGGTGAGCTGGATCTTGCCCGAGTCCCTGGTGTTGATCTCGGGCCCATAACTGTCCTCCGTGACCCGGACAGCAGCCTTTTCCAGCTTTCCCGAACTCATGTCCAGCCGTGCGGACTTGGATTCGCGGATTCGGTCCACGCCGGCAGCGTCGAGGGTGGAAAATTCTGAGGTGCTCATGGTGCTCCCTTGAGAGGTCGGTACGTTCGTGGTGCCACTGATCTGGCAGCCCGTCAGGGCGAGGCAAGCGGAAAGTGCAAGGAATACGCCGGCGGGCCGCCGGCTCCGGCGCCGAAGTGCGGTTGGGCATGTCGTCTTCACTGGTGGACCTCCGCGCCGAAGCCATCCACAAAGCGGTCCATGATGCCGGGGATGTTGTTGGTGGGGCGGTGCTGCTCCACCCGGTCATTGAAGTCCGAACCGATGATTTGCCCTGCGCGTCCCGGATCAGTCGCCAGGAGGTCTTGGTAGGCCGGGAGGGTGTCCTGCCGGATGAGCTCCCACCGCTGGTCCGCGTGGGAGATGTTCCCATCCGGGAAGCCGGTGGTGAAGTCCGTGCGGAACTGGGCGGGGTTGTCCCAGTTGGTGAAGGGCACGTTTTCCGGGCCGGGGCTCTCGGCGCTGAAGGTGTAGGGAAAGACTTCCGGGTAGCTCTTTGCGCCCGGGATGGACGGCTCGCCAGCCAACGTGACCATGTACGTCACGGCCTCTCCGCCAGTGTGGTTCCGCATGTCGTCGTAGTCGTCCGCGATGATCTGGTTCTGCTCGCGGTACAGAAGGGCTGTGTTGCCCTCCTGGATCAGGTCCGGGTCGCCGGAGTTGATCTTGGCCCATTCCTCGGCGGTACCGGTATCAATGGCACCCGAGTCCCGCAGTCTGTTGATTTCCTCGATTCCGCCGTTCATGTAGGCCTCATGCTGGCGGGCCTGGTCCAGGAAGATCTCCTTGTTCATATCCAGCATGCTGGTCTCGTAATAGCGGATTTCCTGGTCGGTCATGCCGGCGAGCTGTTCGATCTGGTCGAGGATGGGGAGCGGGATGTCCGAGGCCGGACTGTCCGCGATCTGCTGGGCGAGGTCCCGCAGCATGGCCATGTCCTTGAAGCCGCCCGCGAAGGACGGGCCGATCATGTTGGCCATACCGGCCCACTGCAGGTCCGGGTTGGAGAGGTAGGCCTGGCCGTAGAAGTCGTAGACCTTCTTGATGGTCTCCCAGTTGTGTTCTGTGCCTTTGGAGGTGTCCCAGTTGGCGGGGTGGATGCCCATGTCCACCATGGCCTGGTTGTTCCAGTAGTCGCTGAGGAAATCCGCGTATTCCTCGGAGCTTTTGTCGATCAGCCCCGAATTGGCGGCCGCATCCATGGCGGCCTTTGCGGCCTCGGGGCTTTCCAGCGCCCACTGCCTGAATTCCTCGCCGCCGAGGTAGTCCTGGCGTTCTTCGGGGTCATGCCGTTCAGTCGCTCCGCCAGGTCCTGTGCTACGCCGTTCCCGGAACCGCTGCCACCACTCCCGGAACCGCCGCCTGAGCCGGCCCCGTCGCTGGCCTTCTCCTGCTCGTCGGCGTTGGCGAGCACCGACTTGGAGGCGGACTCCAGCCCGGCCGTTGCGGACTTCAGCAACACCAAGAGCGATGACGTCCAGTCGCTGCGGAAGCGCTCGCCGTCGCGCCCTTTCCAGGCACCTGTGCCGATGACGCTGCTGAGCTGCTGGCCGAGCAGGCTCAACCTGGTGGCGCCGCTTGCAAGTTCCTTGGCGAGCTGCCGCAACTGGGCAATGTCGCCGCCGTAAAAGTTCCCCGCCATGTTTCCCCCTGAATGGACTCCCGAGCCAGCCTAGCTGCGATGCGTCCGCGCGGGCGATGGGGAGAGCTCCCGTGGGGTCGAGTGCGGGCCCGGAGAGACGGTACTCAGTCCAGCAACAGCCCGGTGGTGCGGTACGGGATGACCTCACGCAGGAACATGCTGGTGGACGTCCGGACAATGCCGGGGCAGAGCCTGATCTCCTCGGACACGCGGTAGAGATCGTCCGGGCTGGTGGCTACCACGCGGATCAGCAGGTCGGTGTCGCCGGCAGGGGCGTGGCATTCGAGGACCTCGGGATCTCACGGAGCGCCGCGATGGCTTCGTTGAGGTGGCTCTGGTCCAGTTCGGCACTGACGGCCGCCGCCACGCCCCGGCCCAGGGCGGAGGGGAGCACCCGGCTGCTGTTGGGACGGAGGGCGCCCGACGCCGACATCCGCTCCAGGCGCGACTGGACGGTCCCGCGCGCCAGGCCCAGCCGCTGGGCCAGCACCATGATGGGGACGCGCGGGTCCTCGTCCAGGGCATTGAGGATGCGCTTGTCCGTGGCGTCCAACTGCTGCAATCTGATCAGTTCCTGTCGGAGTTTGTGGTCCCTATTGGTCAGACTGACCAACAAAATGCTTGCCAGTTGTGCCAACTGTATGCCGTCTGCTCAAATTGTGGCAACAAGGGCTGAGGCTACCGCCGAATCCCGCAGGCTACAGGAACCCCGGCACACCACCCGGCAACTGGACACCGCCTCCCGCAAGGAGGTCGCCGCTGATTGACACTTGTTCACACCACGGTCATTCTGCACAGACGGCAAGAGCCCCTGAGCCACCGACGTCGGATCCCCGAAGTCATCGGTAGCTGAGGGGCTCTTGTGCTGACCGGACTAGGGTTGATCCATGACCCCCGCCGGCCGCTTTGCCCCCAGCCCCTCCGGCGAACTCCATGTAGGAAACCTCCGCACCGCGATGCTCGCCTGGCTGTTCGCCCGGTCCTCCGGCCGCGACTTCCTGCTGCGCGTCGAGGACCTTGACCGGGCGCGGGCAGGCGCGGAGGCGGAGCAGCTCCGCGATCTGGAGGCCGTAGGCCTGACATGGGACGGCGCCGTCGTTCGCCAGACGGACCGCGGCGCCCTCTACGCCGAAGCGATCGGGCGGCTGGCTGCTGCGGGCCTCACCTACGAATGCTTCTGCACGCGCCGCGAAATCCAGGAGGCGCCGTCCGCGCCGCACGCGCCGCAGGGTGCGTATCCGGGCACCTGCCGGGACCTTGATCCTGCTGAGCTGGAGTTCAAACGCTCCACCCGGCCTGCGGCCATCCGGCTCCGCGCCGAGGTAGCGGAGTACACCGTGCGGGATGTGCTGCACGGTGATTTCACCGGCGTGGTGGATGATTTTGTCCTTCGCCGCAACGACGGCGTGACCGCCTACAACCTGGCCGTCGTTGTGGACGACGCAGCACAGGGCGTCGACCAGGTGGTGCGGGGCGATGACCTGCTGCCGTCCACGCCGAGGCAGGCATATCTTGCGTCGCTGTTGAATATTCCTGTCCCGGAATATGCCCATGTGCCGCTGGTGGTGAATTCCGACGGCGCCCGGCTGGCCAAGCGCGACGGCGCCGTGACGCTGGCCGATCTCGCCCGTACCGGCGTTTCCGCCGCTGATGTGCGGAACCTCATCCTGCAGTCCCTGGGGTTGCCACCCGGGACGCTGGAAAACGCACTCGCGGAGTTCCGCCCGGCGGACCTTCCGCGGGAAGCGTGGGTCTGGACCGGCCCTAAGCAGCGCGCGAACGGACGCTTGCGCCCCGCCGACGTGAGGCCACCTGCTGCCCTACGCGTAGGCTGGAGCTATGTCGGCACCCGAATTCACTGAAGCACAAATACCTCAACCGCGATTCACTGTCGAGACGGCGCGAGTCCTGGCCGAGGTGGCCCACAACCGGCAGAAGGACAAGCTCAAGAGGCCCTACCGTGACCACGTGATTGCGGTAGGTGATGCCCTGGCAGATTTCGACGACGATATCCGGATTGCCGGTTACCTTCATGACATTGCCGAGGACACTCCCATCACGCGGCAGGCACTGCTGGACATGGGCGTTTCCGAGCGGGCAGCGGACATCATCGAGCGGGTCACCAACAGGCTGCACGATAACCCCGATGACTACCAGGCCGGGATGCACTTCATTGCCGAGGACCACGACGCGGCACTCGTGAAGATCGCCGACAATGCCCACAACTCCCTGCCCGAACGCGTCAGGGCTCTGGCCGCGAAGTGGCCGGACAAGCCGCCCGTCACCAAGTACCGGGACGCCCGTCCGGTGCTTTATGCCGCCGTCGACGTTGAGGAAGTCCGCAAGATCCTTGCGCGGGTTAATCCCTGGCTGCTGAAGGAGTTGGACGACAGGCTCGACGACGAAGACGACACGGATTACGAGAACCTGACCTACGACGACGCTCCAACCGTGGAGCCTGTCCAGGCCCCGGAAACGGCGGACAGCCAGCCGGACGGAGCCCCTTAGGCTCCTGCTTTCAGCTGCTCCAGGGCCGCGTTCATTCGTTCGGTGCCGTGCTTCTCATCAATGACGATCGACACGCCCAGCGCCAGCACAACCACAATCAGGCAGATCGGCACCGAGACCCCGGCGGTGGCGAGTCCAATGCTGCCCGCCAGCGCGGCCACGGCCACGGCGGCGCTGATGTGGGCCTCATGGTCGACATAGTAGGCCGCCACGTGCAACCCGGTGCCCGTAGCGGCGATGCCAGCGAAGATGGGTATGTGCGCGTAGCCGAAGAAGAATCAGCGGTGGCGCTGGAAATGTAGGGCCGGGCCGGCGGGCCCGATCAGGCATTCGCCCAGGGCGATGATGGCCGCAAGGACCTGACCTCAAGGGGCGCCGCGGCAGTGCAGAGCCGTTCGCGCCCTGGGTCGGCGGCTTAGACCCGCCCCAGCGCGTCGATGTCCTCAAGGAACTGCTCGTGGACCTCCTGGCTCACGGTGGTCCGGGTATCGCCGATCGCGTCGAGGTAGTCTTCGGTGCAGGGCCCCTTCCGGACCGCCTCGCGGACTGGAACGTTGCCCCCGGAAGCCGCGCCGCCGTCGTCGTACACTGCCTTTTCCAGCGCACGCTGGGAGGCGCTGCGGGCGGCGTACTCAATGTCCGCGGGGGAGAAGCCTTCGGTCCGTTCCACCAGGAGCTCCACGTCCACATCGTCCACCACGGTGGCCGGGATGAAGCGCTGCCACATGGCTTCGCGGGCCTGGCGGTCCGGGAGGCCGATGGGGATGACGTAGTCGAACCGGCCGTGGCGCAGGAAGGCGCTGTCCAAGGCGCGGATGAAGTTGGTGGCGCAGACCAGCAGGCGGCCGGGCTGTTCGCGGAACGCCGGGATGATCTTCAGGAGCTCGTTGGTGACGCCCTGAAGGGGCGAGGGCGGTTCGCCCGAGCGCTGGGAGGCGATCTCTTCCACCTCATCGATGAACACCACACAGTGCTCGAGCTCCGCGATCTCGAGGAATGTTTCGCGCAGGGCGCCGGCGAGGCCCTTGGGGTCGGAGGCCAGACGGGACGGGAAAACCTCCACGAACGGCCACTCGAGCCGGGACGCGATGGCCTTCGCAAACGTGGTTTTGCCGGTCCCGGGAGGACCGAACAGCACCACGGCGCGCGGCGGCACCACGCCGTATTCATCGGCGAGGTCGGCCTCCGCGAGGGGCAGGACAAGCCGACGCTCCAGGAGTTCCTTCTCCTTGCGCATGCCGGCCACGTTCTCCCACAGGTCGCGGGCGAGGATCCGCCCGCCGAGCTGGCCCAGTGCCCCGAGTTCCTGCCGCTGGACGGGGATGGTGCGCTCGAAATAACGCAGGTTCTTCTTCAACGCGAAGCCCGGCTGAGGAACGCCTCCACCCGGGTTTCCGATTCCGGCATCAGCGCGGAGAGCTTATTAAGGCCATGCGGGGCCATGCGGTTTTCGACGGAGGCGAGCAGCGACGTGCCGATCCCCCGGCCCCGGTATTCCGGCAACGTGGCCAGGAAAACGATCCAGCCCTGGTCATGCGCGGCGCGTCCGACTGCGGCGCCCACCACCTGATCGCCCTGCACAGCCACCACCGCGTGGTCCTTTTCGCAGGACGCCAGGACTTCGGAGAGGGCATACACCGGTTCCACGTTGGTGGCCTTGAGCGACTCCCAGAGGTGCAGGATCCCGTCCAGGTCTGCTGAATGGAAATCCCTGATGCGCCAGTTGGTCATGCCGTGTCTCCCGGGTGGTTCGTCATTGAACGGGTCATTGAGCGTCGTCGTCGAACTGCAAAAGGCGCTGTGTGGCGCTCTGCTGAGCATAGGTGATAGCGCCGCCGCAAGGGGTTGCGGGTGTGTTGCATTACGCCAGGACAAGTCCCTGGAGCTACGCCTTGGTCTTGTCCTGGCCCTTGGCCTTGGAGCGCCTCGAAGTCCGGCGGAGCGTAGCCGGCATACATTTGCGGAAACTCCCAGCAGGCCGCTATATGGATCCGCGCGTTGAGCGCTGGCACCAGCATGACGTTCTCGTCGCTTTGAATGGCGATATCGGACTCGTGGGGGCTTGGAGGGCTTCCTTGGAGATTCCGGTCATATTGTGGCGAACTTCCATGCATTCCGGCATGAAACTGATGCCTGGCGGAAGGTTTCCTGGCGCGCAAGGCGACGCGAGCCAGGCTGACATCAGGGCAAGGGCCCGCGGGAGCGATCAGCTTGTCCGGCCTATAGGGCCCAACAGGGGCTGCCGGATAAGCTGTGCGTGGGTAGGCTCCTCCGGCCGCCCGGATGCGCGGCGGCGACGCCGCGAACCTTTTGGTGGGGGCTGAAATGGAACAGGCGGTTATGGGCAACGATCCAGCAACAGATTTTTACCAGGAGATGGTCGAAGCGGCTCCGGAGGCGTTGCTGAGGGTCAGCGCTGAGGGTTCCATCGTCTTCGCCAACAACCAGGCGGAAGAACTCTTCGGTTACCGGCGGGATGAGTTGCTGGGCAGGCACGTCGGGATGCTGCTGCCCGAGTGGTTCGAGGCCCAGGTTGCCAGAACGCGTGATGATACCGCGTCCGGGCAGCGGATTCTCCCGATCGGTGCCGGACTTGGCTTGTCTGGCCGGCACTGCGACGGGACCGGGTTCCCCGTTGAAATCACCGCTGCTGCACTCGGGGACCGTCCGCGCGCGGACATCGTTGCCTCCGTCCGGGACGTAAGCGAACGCCGCCGTACGGACAGCGAGCTGCGCGATGCCCTTTCTCTGCTCGCCGCCACCTTGGAATCCACCGCCGACGGCATCCTGGTGGTGACTGCCGACGGGAAGATTGCCGGCTCCAACGAGCGGTTCGCGGCATTGTGGGGTATCCCTCCGGAGCTGCTGGATTCACGCGACGACGCGAAATTGATCGGCTTCGTCTTGCACCAGCTGTCCGACTCGGGCAGTTTCATGCGCAAGGTCCAGGAGCTGTACGCCGATCCGGATGCGGAGAGCCTGGATATGCTGGAGCTCCGTGATGGCCGGACCTTTGAACGGTACTCCCGGCCCCAGCGGGTGGGCGATGACATTGTGGGCCGGGTCTGGAGTTTCCGGGATGTTACGGAGCGCCGGCGTGCAGAGGACCAAGCCCGTGAATCGATCGCACAGCAGGAAAGTCTAGGCGCGATCGTCAGTTCCTCGGCCGACGCGATCATCGGCCTCACCCCGGATGGTGTGATCACCAGCTGGAACCGGGGCGCCGAACAGCTGTACGGGTACGGCGCGGACGAGGTGACAGGCAGGGACATCCAGTTCCTGATCCCGGAGCATCTTCGCCGGATGGAGGATGCCTTGCTCGCTGATGTCCGGGAGCGCGGGGTTGCGCGGAGTTTTGAAGCAGAGCGATTCCGCAAGGACGGGACGACGGTCCCCGTTTCCGTGACCATCTCACCCATCCGGGCTGAAGGCGGCGGCATACGCGGAATGGCGAAGATCGTCCGCGACATTACCGGACAGCGGCGGGCAGCGGCAGAGCTTCTGGCCGCGCGGGAGGCAGCGCTCGAATCGAGCCGGTTGAAGTCCGAATTCCTGGCGACAATGAGCCATGAGATCCGGACGCCGATGAACGGAGTTATCGGCCTGACCTCTTTGTTGCTGGAAACGCCGCTGGATGAGACGCAACGCCGGTACGCAGAAGGGGTCAGGGGGCGGGTGCGGTGCTGCTGGCCCTGATTGATGACATCCTGGATCTGTCCAAGCTGGAGGCGGGGAAGGTTGATTTGGAGATCGCCGCCTTTGATCCCCGGGTTCTGGTGGAGGAAGTGGCGGGCTTGCTGAGCGAGTCAGCCCGCGTCAAAGGTCTGGAGCTCATCGCCTTCTGCCGCCCGGACGTGCCGGCCATGCTGTCCGGAGACGCCGGACGGATCCGGCAGGTCCTGCTCAATCTTGCCTCCAACGCCGTGAAGTTCACTCCGGCCGGGGAGGTTTCCGTTCGCGTGCAGCCGGTTCATCAGCATCCCCACCGGCCTGGGTTGCGGTTTGAAGTCCGGGACACCGGGATCGGCATTGAGCCAGAACATCATCGGCGCCTGTTCGAGTCCTTTTCCCAGGCCGATTCCTCCACCACGCGCCGGTACGGCGGGACCGGATTGGGGCTGGCGATCTCGCGGCGACTGACTGAGGCGATGGGCGGTGAAATCGGGCTGACCAGCGCTCCGGGGGAGGGCAGCACGTTCTGGTTTGTGCTCCCGTTGCAGCCCGCGGCGGCTTCCGTGGGCAGCGCGGAAGGGGCGGTCCGCTCCCCCGATCTGCTGTCCGGAGTCAGGGTCCTGATTGTGGATGACAACGCTACCAACAGGCTGGTGCTGGAAACCCAGCTCAGGGCGTGGAACATGGACCCGGATACCATCGGGGATGCGCGTTCAGCCCTGGTCCGCTGCCGTCAGGCCGTCTCCGCAGGACGGCCCTTCGAAATCGTCGTACTGGATCTGTGTATGCCGGAGATGGACGGGCTGGACCTGGCACGGGCCATCCGTGCCGACCGGGTTCTGGCTCCCGCCTCGCTGATCATGCTGACGTCATCGCCACAGCTGGATCCGGCGGAGCTGGCAGCTGCGGGTGTCCGTGAATGGCTGATGAAGCCGGTGCGAAGCTCTGAACTTTACGACCGTCTTCTGCGGCTGAGGGGAGGGGCGCAGGCGGCCGAAGAGCTTGTGGCCCGTCGTATGCCCGAGACGCAAAGCCTGCCTCGGAAGGGGCGCATCCTGGTGGTGGAGGACAACGAGGTGAACCAGCTTGTTGCCCGGGAAATGGTGAAGAGACTGGGCTACCTCGTCGACGTTGTGTCCGACGGCGCTGAAGCGGTTTCGGCTGTTGCGGCAGCCTCTTACGCGGCCGTACTTATGGACTGCCATATGCCGGTGGTGGACGGATTTGAGGCCACCAGGACCATCCGCAAGGGCGAGGGGACGGGACATCTGCCCATCATTGCCATGACCGCGAGCGCCCTGGACGAGGACCGTGAGAAGTGCCTCGCTGCCGGCATGGACGACTACCTCACTAAACCGGTGGACCCCTCAGCCCTGGAGGCTGCCCTCGAGCGCTGGGTTCCGCCGGCGCCGGGTGGGACAGCGTAACCGCCGGCCCTGGAACCGTCGCCGCTGGATGTTCTGCGTCGGATGGCACCCGCGGGACGGCCAGAGTCTTTTGCACGTAGCCTCCCGTGACGAAGTTCCCATCAGCCTCGTTGCGCTGCGCACCGCCGTCAGCAGCGGCAACGGGGGGTGCCATACAGCGGGCCGCCCATAGGTTCAAAGGAACCGCGGCCAACCTGGGCGCCGACGCGGCTGCGCTTCTCTGCGGAGAGCTGGAGCGACTGAAAAGCGGAGGGCCTGTTGGTCCGGCTCCAGGCTGAGCTGGACCGGGTGGAAAGGGAGTTGGGCCAGGCACCCTTCCCGCAGGCTTGAGAGTTCCGCCGACGAATCGGCACGTGCCTCCGAAACGGTTGAAGGGCTGTAGACCTGTCCCCGCGTGTCTTCAGGGCAAGGCTCACACGACCCGCACATCGCCGCCCACAGCCTGAGGGTGCCCGATCAACCCGCAGCGGCCTGCTCGCCGGAGAGTTGCGTTACGCCAACGTATGCACCCGGCGTCGAACGCCGCTATCCGGTCAGACCTTGATCGGGACCGGATGGACCTCGTCCGCGGGATGCCCTGTACGCTCATGGATGCGCCGCACAGCGTCCGCGGAGGGTGCCTCGGAGAGGCAGTAAACCAGGCCTGACTCCGGATCGGCCCAGGCAGATTTAAAGTCGACGCCTTCGTCGCCTTGAATAGCGAGGTCGGCGTCGTGGGCCGCCTGGAGGGCTGTCTGGGTGATTCCGGTCATATTGCGGTGAACATCCATGAATTCCGGCATGAAACTGAGGCTCCTTAGTTGTGTTCGTCCCTGAAAACAGCAGGATGTCGCCGAGCCTAGACCTGAGCCTTTCAGCCGTCAAGAGCGACTGACCGAACGAAACCTCCGACGCGGGCATCCCGATTCCGCGGGAACAGAACATCAGGAAGCCGGTACGTCAGATTCCCAACTTGCTCATGGTGTCCGGCAGCGTGTCAGCGTAGTGCTGAAGGGCCGTCAGTTCGCCGTCGTCCATGGGCGTGCGCAGGACGCGACGAACCCCGCCATGCCCCAGGATGCTGGGCAGGGACAGCGCCACGCCGGAGATTCCGTAAGCACCGTCCAGCACGGTGGAACGGGAAGCACAGCGTTCTCGTGTCTGGCCGGGCGCCTGCTTGGCCCGGCAGTAATAACAACGACGTCGGCGCCTTCCGTCATGGCGATGTCGCCGCCGGTGACGGTGGCGCCCGCTGCAGCGAACTGGGTGCCGTGGGCGAGATCCAGGACCTCTGCCGCGCCTTGCGGGCGTTGACGTCGAACAGGGCATTGCGGCTGGTAAAACCCCGAATCAGGGCGATGTAGGCCAGCGAGGTGCCCGCGCGCCCGGCCCGGACGATTGGCTACCAGCGGGTAGGGGCCGGTGAAACCGTCACGCACCGCTGCCAACTCCAGGACTCGCTCCTTGCAGAGGCGCCAGCCGAGCATGAGGGCCGGGATAACGATTAGCAGGGAAGAGATGGTCCAGGTGCCCACTGGGGAGTCGAACGCCATGAGCACCAGCACCGCGGCGAGGAATGCGAGGGTGACCCAACCGGTGACAGGGGAGCCGGGCATCCGGAAGGCGGGCGCAGCAGCTCGCCGCGCTTGGAGAGTTTGACCAGCTGCATCTGGCACAGGACGATCATGGCCCATGTGCTGATGATGCCCAGGGAAGCGATGTTGAGGACAATCTCGAACGCCTCGGCCGGAACGATCGCGTTGAGCACCACACCCAGGCCAGCCACCACGGCGGTCAGGGCGATGCCGCCGTAAGGGACGCCGGCCTTGTTCATAAGTCCGGCGAACTTGGGGGCGGAGCCGGTGACCGCCATGGACCGCATGATGCGGCCCGTGGAATACAGCCCGGCATTCAGCGAGGACAGGGCCGCCGTGAGCACCACCAGGTTCATGATGGCATCCACACCCTCAACCCCGATGGAACCGAAGAACGTCACGAACGGGCTTTCGCCTGCCTTGTACGAGGTGTACGGGAGCAGCAGCGAGAGCAGGATCAGGGAACCGACGTAGAAGACAGCGATGCGGACAATAACCGTGTTGATGGCCTTGGGCATGATCTTTTCGGGGTTTTCCGTTTCCCCGGCGGCCGTGCCGATCAGCTCAATCGAGGCGTAGGCGAACACCACGCCCTGCATCACCACGATGGCGGGCAGCAGGCCGTTGGGGAAGAGGCCGCCGTTGTCTGCGATCAGCGTGAAGCCGACCTCCTGGCCTGCCACTGGCGTGCCGAAGATGACGAAGTAGATGCCAACGATCAGGAAGGTCACGAGGGCCACCACCTTGATCAGCGCGAACCAGAACTCCAGCTCGCCGAACACCTTGACCGAGATCAGGTTCAGGCCGAGCACCAGGAGGAGCGCCAGAAGGGCCCAGATCCACTGCTCAACGCCCGCGATGGGCGCCCAGTATTTCTTGAAGAAGTTCATGTAAAGCGCGACGGCGGTGATGTCCACGATCGCTGTCATCGCCCAGTTCAGCCAGTACAGCCAGCCCGTGACGAATGCGGCTTTCTCACCGAAGAATTCGCGGGCGTAAGAAACGAACGAACCCGAAGACGGCCGGTGCATGACCAGTTCCCCAGCGCGCGCAGGATCATGAACGCGAAAAAGCCGCAGACGGCGTAGCTGAGGATCAGGGCAGGGCCGGCTGTGGCGAGGCGGCCGCCGGCGCCCATAAACAGGCCGGTGCCGATGGCGCCGCCAATGGCGATCATCTGCACTTGGCGGGGCTTGAGGCCCTTGTGGTATCCCTCGTCCTCCCGGTGCAAAGCGGCTTCGGAGGCGTGGGCGTGCGCTGGAATGGTGTGGTCCGTGATGACCTGCTTTTGGGCAGTGTCCTGTTGGGAATTTGTCATTAATGGTCCTTCGAGGTTCGGAGGTGCGCTGGGCGGTCGGGACTACTTGCTCAGGTTGGCGAGGCGTTCGGGGCTGAGGAGTTCCTGGAGCTGGGTGGCGGTGAGCAGGCCGTGTTCGAGCACGAGTTCGGCCACACCCTTGCCGGTGGCGAGTGCTTCCTGGGCGATGGCGGTGGCGGTGGCGTAGCCCAGGTGGGATTGAGGGCTGTGACCAGGCCGACGGACTGCTCCACCGTGCGGCGGAGGTGTTCGGTGTTGGCGGTGATGCCCGGACGCAGCGCGCTGTGAGGGTGCGGCAGGCTGCTTCCAGGTGGGAGATGCTCTTGTGGAGGCTGTGGACAATGATGGGTTCGAAGGCGTTGAGCTGGAGCTGGCCGGCTTCGGCGGCCATGGTGATGGTGACGTCGTTGCCGATGACCTCGTAGGCCACCTGGCTGACCACTTCCGGGATCACCGGGTTGATCTTGCCGGGCATGATGGAGGACCCGGACTGGACGGCCGGCAGGTTGATCTCGCCGAAGCCGGCGCGCGGGCCGGAGGAGAGCAGCCGGAGGTCGTTGCAGATCTTGGAGAGCTTTACGGCCACGCGCTTGAGCACTCCGGACAGGTGCACAAACGCGCCCACGTCCTGGGTGGCTTCGATGAGGTCGACGGCGGTGACCAGGGGGAGCCCGGTGACCTCGGCCAGGTGCCGGCAGGCTGCCTCGGTGTAGCCGGCGGGGGCGTTCAGGCCGGTGCCGATGGCGGTGGCGCCGAGGTTGATCTCGTGGATGAGCAGTTCCGCCTCGGCCAGGCGCAGCCGGTCCTCGCCGATGGTGATGGCGTACGTGCCGAACTCCTGGCCCAGCGTCATGGGGACGGCGTCCTGCAGCTGCGTGCGGCCCATCTTCACCACGGTGCGGAATTCCAGTGCTTTGGCGGCGAAGGCCTCTTCGAGTTCGGCCAGCGCGTCCAGCAGTTCCCGGCCGGCGAAGATGGTGCCCAGTTTCACCGCGGTGGGGTACACGTCGTTCGTGGACTGGCTGAGGTTCACGTGGTCGTTGGGGTGCAGGCGGGCGTAGTCGCCCTTGGGGTGGCCGAGGATTTCGAGGGCGCGGTTCGCGATGACCTCGTTCGCGTTCATGTTCGACGACGTCCCGGCGCCGCCCTGGATCACGTCCACCACGAACTGGTCGCTGAGCTGGCCGTTCATCACGTCGGTGCATGCCTGTTCGATCGCCTGGCCGCGTTCGGCGTCCAGCAGTCCCAGTTCGCGGTTGGTGCGGGCGGCGGCAAGCTTCACCGCGGCCAGCCCCCGGACCAGGTGCATGTTGGAGGACAGCGGCTGCCCGGTGATGGGGAAGTTTTCGACGGCGCGTAGCGTGTGGACTCCCCAGTAGGCGTTGCCTGGGACGTCGCGGTCACCCAGGAGGTCATGCTCGGACCGGGTTTCGGGGACGGCATCCACGGCACTCAGGTTGGTGGTCAGGCTGGTCATGGGGGTCCTCACAGGGCTTCGTTGGCGGGCGCGGACAGGATAGGTGCCGGCAGGAAATCTGTGGGACGCAGCAGGCCCACTTTGTGGCCGCCGGCCAGGACAGGGGCGGTGGCGATGCCAGCGAGCGGCGCAGTGTCCACGCCGAGGGAATCAAGAACGTGGACAGTGGCGGGCATCCGGGCGCGGTCCCCGCCGTCGGAAATCTTGACGGCAACCGCGCGGCCATCCGGCAGGCCGACGAGCTGCACACCTTCAAAACCATCCTTCGCCACAGAGCCGGGCAGCAGCCGCATCAGTTCCGTGACGTCCCGGCGATCGCCGCCCACCATGTCAGGGTGCTGCCGCATGGCGAGTCCGACGGCGGCTTCCGCAAGCAGCGGGGCGGTCCCGCCGTCGTCGGAGGTGCTGATGATGGTAATCGCGGTGGCGGCCGCCGCGATGGCGCCGAACGCGCGGGCCATGCCGCGGAGGGTGAGGGCGAAGAGGGGTGTCCCGCAGCCGTCCGTGCTGCGGGCGAAGGGCTCCTCGCCGGCCAGTTCGGTGACGGTGGCGGCGATCAGCTGCTGCAGCGGGTGGGACGGATCGAGGTAACCCTTGACCGGCCAGCCGTTGATGACGCACGTGGCGGCCATGGCGGCGTGCTTGCCGGAGCAGTTCTGCGTCAGCTGCGTGGCGCGGAAGCCGGTGCGCAGCCAGTCCTCGCGCTCGCCGGTGCCGTAGGGCAGGTCGGTGCTGTTCTCGAGGTCGCCCACAGCAAGCCTGTGCATGGCGAGGATGCGCTGGGTGCCGCCGCGGTGTTTGGCTCCGCCGGAGTGGCTGGCTGCGGCCAGGGCGAGCAGGTCGGCGGGGAGGTTCAGTCCGGCGCGGACCATGGCCACTGCCTGTAGGGGCTTCAGGGAAGAGCGCGGGTAGAACGGCGCCAGTGGGTCGCCTGCCGTCGCCAGGATCGAGCCGTCGGCTGCGGTGGCGATGGCCGAGCCGTAGTGGACGCTTTCCACCAGGCCGTCGCGGGTGGCGACCACCAGGGGTGCGTGCCGGGGGAGCGTCCCGGCTTCGGTGCCGGTGGCAGCAGTTTGGGCAGCGGAAATGGCAGGGGCAGGCATGGAGTCCTAGGGGTCTTTGTTAGGGGAGTTACTTGTTGAGGATGGAATCGAGGGCGACGCCCACAGTGCGCAGGTGTTCGGCCATGGCTATGCGTGCGGCCTCGGCGGAACCGGCCTCGATGGCGGCGAGGATCTGCTGGTGTTCGATGTCCGACGCATGCTGGCGGTCGGCCACCATGTTCAGGGTTTCCGACTGGAAGGCCAGGGCTCCCCGAATGTCTGCCACCACGCTGGCGAACACCTTGTTGCCGCTGGCGCGGGCGATCGCGGCGTGGAAGCTGGAGTCCAGGGCAACCCAGGATTCCGGGTCCGTTTCCGTGGTCATGGCGGCGACGATGTGCCGCAGCGTCTCGAGTTCCTCGTCCGTCCTGCGCTGGGCGGCCAGTCCTGCTGCCGGAACCTCGATGTGCGGGCGGGCCTCGGTGAGGTCCCGCGCAGAGTACTGTCCCAGGGTCAGGTCATTGGCCACTTTGTTGGCGACCACAAACGTGCCCTTGCCGGTCTTAGTGACGGTCAGGCCGAGGGCGGTGCAGGAGCGGAGTGCCTCGCGGATGACCGAGCGGCTGACCCCGTACTGCTGCGCGAGCATCGCCTCGGAGCCGAGTTTGCCGCCCACGGCCGCGGTGCCGGACTCGATATCGGCCCGGATGGCGTTGAAGACAGCTTCCGCCGCGCTGAGACGGGCCAGGGGCAGCGCCGTCAGTGGCCGGGCTTCGGGCGCCTGGGCCGGGGAGGCTGCACTCCGGGGACTCGTGTCCGGGGGCTTCGCAGGCTGTCCTGCTGTCCGGCTGTCTGACAGGTTCACGCCTCAAATATGGCACGGGTCACAGTGCGTGTCAATGTGGGTCACCTGCGCGGCCCGGCTTGGCAGGCTGCCTTTACGAGTGCGCGGCGTTGCGGCGCTGAGCCTTCAGGAGCCGCAGCCCACTGGCCAGCACACCCACGTGGCTGAAGGCCTGCGGGAAGTTGCCGAGGAATTCCCCCGTGTCCGGATGGATCTGTTCGGGGAGCAGGCCCACGGGATTCGCGCGGCGGCACAGGGATTCGTAAAGTTCATGTGCCTCGTCCAGCCGGCCCTGCCCGGCCAGGTTGTCCACCAGCCAGAAGCTGCACAGCAGGAAGGCGCCTTCGCCGCCGGGCAGGCCGTCCGGCGAAACCTGTGGCAGGTAGCGGAACAGCAGCCCGTTGCCGGCGTCCAGGGTTGCCGCGATGGCCTGGGTGGTGGAGACCATCCTCGGATCGTTGAATGAAATGACATTCCGGATGGGGAGGGACAGCAGCGCGCCGTCCACACCGCCGGAACCACCCAGCTGTTCGGTGAAGGTGCGCCGTTCCGGATTCCAGGAGAGGCGGAGGGTGGCGTCATGTATCTCCCGCGCGGCCGCCTCCCACCGCCTCCTCGGATACGGCAGCCTGTGCTTCCGGGCGATCTGGATTGCCCGGTCCAGGGCCACATGGCACATGGCTGCTGAGTATGTGAACGGTCGCCCGGCGCTGCGTACCTCCCAAGGGCCGCTGTCGGGTGTCTTCCAGCTGGTGATGGCTGCTTCCACAATGGGGGCCAGTGCCGCCCATAGATGCTTATCCACTGGCTGGCCGCTGTTGGACCACTGGTAGGCGATGTCTACGATTTCGCCGTAGACATCATGCTGCAGTTGGTGGATTGCGCCGTTACCCCAGCGCACAGGTGCGGAACCGCGGTAGCCCCGCAGCACCGGATCCTCCACTTCCTCAGGCGGCTGCGAACCGTCCAGTGCGTACATAATGTGCGGGACGCCGTCGCGCTCTACATTGGTCAGCACCCATGCGAGGAACACATCCGCGTCGCTGGGGTCGCCGATCCGCCGGAAGACATAGTTGGAGAAGGACGCGTCGCGGACCCAGGTGTAGCGGTAGTCCCAATTGCGCGGCGAGCCTGGCCATTCGGGCAGGGAAGATGTGGCCGCTGCCATGATGGCGCCGGTCTCCGCGTGGTCGAGCAGCTTCAGGGTCAGGGCCGAGCGCTTCATGAGGTCTGCCTGGGAGCCCTCGCAATCCAGGCCCGAGGACCACTCCCGCCAGGCCCGCACGGTCTGGTCGATGAGCTTCCTCGCGTCCGGCCGTTGCCGCAGCCGGAAGCGGCCTGACCAGTGCAGGGAGACTGTCAGTGTTTCGCCGGCGCGCAGCGTCAGTTCGGTACTGAGTCCACGCCCGTCGGGCCGGAGCTCCACCGATGACCACAGGTAGACCTCCGCTGTGCCGTTTACCGGCCAGTCGAACCTCCACCCGGATGCAAGCTGGTCAAAGGTGGTGCCAACCTTCGGTGCCAGGCGCACGCGCACCCGGATATCGCCCCCAACTGCCTCCGCGTACCGGAGTAGTTCATGCCGGCCGGCCGGAACAGGTTCGCCGAGGTTAGCGCCGGAACGGAGGGACATGCAGTCCGTCACCTTGAGCATGCCGTGGTCAGATAACAGCGAGGTGACCAGCACCCGGAATCTTCTGTATACCGCTGGGTGGAGGACACAAGCGGCAGCGGCGTGATCTCAAGGAGGCCGCCGGCATCGGTGTCCAGGATACCTGCCAGGAAGGGCGGGCTGTCGAATTCGGGCAGGCAGAGCCAGGAGATTCCGCCGTCCCGCCCCACCAGGGCGCAGGTGGAACCATCGCCGATGAGGCCGTGATCCTCGATGGGCAGGTACCCGTCGAGTCGCTCCACCGGGCGCGGAAACGCCGGAGCATGCATGCCTGCTGGCTCCTTCAGATTCTTTGATCCTGGTACTTAGATTCTCCCGCCGTTCTGCGTGTTGCGCCAGCAATCGGGGCAGGGGACTTCGCGAATTCACCACCCCTGATCGGTACGAACGTGCCGTTCAGCCCTATGCAAAAGCAAATGCCAAGGCTTAAGCTGGCTGCAAGCCGGATTCGGAACGATCGTACCTATTGGAGTTGCTCATGGCCGACGCATTTGGGGATCAGTTACCTTCATCGGTCCGGTCGCGCCGCCTAGTGCTGGGCCTGACCCAACAGGACCTCGCAGACATGGCCGGGGTCTCGGAACGCTTCGTCAGGTTCGTTGAGCAGGGCAAGCCCAGCATCCAGCTGGATTCCCTGTTGGCCGTCCTGGACACGCTGGGCCTGGAGCTCCGGCTCACCACCAGGACCAGCAAGGGTGCCCGCGCGCTCGCAGGCCACACCAGCGGCCAGGAACCACGGCGATGAAACACCGCGTCGCAGACATCTACAAGGCCGGAGTGCTCGCCGCGCGGCTTGAACGGCACGACGGCGGCACCCGGTTCAGCTACGTGCCGGCGTACCTCGGGTCCGGGGGCCCGCCGTCGCCAGTTCCCTGCCGCTCACCGGCGTGCCCGTCGATTCAGCGGCGGGGGCGGCGCCGCCCTATTTCACGGGTCTCCTGCCGGAGGGCCGCCGGCTCAACGCGCTGCGGCGGTCCATCAAGACCAGCGCCGACGATGACCTGTCCCTGCTGATCGCCGCCGGCGGGAACCCTGTGGGCGACGTCCAGATCGTGGGCCACGGCGAGGCACTGGATCCGGACGAGCACGCTGTCCAGCTGGATCCCAAGCTGCCCGTTGATTTCGACAAGTTGCTCGGCGATCCGGACCTTATTGACCCCGTGGCGCTCGCCGGCGTGCAGGACAAGTTGTCCGCCGGCATGATCTCGCTCCCTGTGGCCAGCGCCGGCAGGCGGTTCATCCTCAAACTCAACGCCCCCGAATTCCCGCATGTGGTGGAGAACGAGCTGGTGATGTTCCGGTATGCGGCCAGGCTGCGGATTCCGCTGAGCCGGGTCCGGCTGATCCGGGACGTCGCGGGCCGGCCGGGTCTGCTGGTGGAGCGTTTCGACCGGATCCCTCTTCCCGGCGGCGGGCCGGACGACGTCCGGCGGCTGGCGGTGGAGGACGGGGCCCAGGTCCTGAAGCTCTATCCGGCGGACAAGTACAACGTGGCTTATGGGCAGGTCTGCCATGCTCTGGCCGACTATTGCTCGGCGCCGCTCCCGGCCCTGCGGAACCTGGCGGTCCAGGGGGCGTTTGCGTGGCTGAGCGGCAACGGGGACCTGCACGCCAAGAACGTTTCCATGGTCCAGCAGCCGCATGGCGAGTGGACCATCGCCCCGGTCTACGACATTCCCTCCACCGTGGTCTACGGGGACAAGACCCTGGCGCTGACGCTGAACGGGAAGCGGAGCGGGATCTCGCGCCGGCACTTTCTTGGCTGGGCCAAGGACCTGGGACTGAGTGACCGCACGGCAGCCCAGGTCCTGGAGCTCGCCCTGAAGGCGTCAGGTCCGCTGATCGCCGACCTGGAGGCAGGCACCGCGTTCGCCGGGCTCGGAGGTCCGGAGAAGAACGACGACGGCGGCTCGCCGTTCCCGGACATGGTCACCAGGGCGTGGGTGAAGGAGCTGAAGCACCGCAAGCGCTTACTGGAAGGCTGAGGCACCCGCGGTGACTGCCGCCGTCGTGCGTCCGCGACATGGCACTTAGCGGCAGTGTCCGGCTCCGGAACTGCCGCGAACTGCCATCTCGCGAGTGGTTAGAGGTGCTGGATACCTGCCCGCTGCATGGCGTCCTTGTAGACGTCCACGCTTTTGGCGAGGAGATCCTCCTGTTTCGCTTCGGAAACAGCAAAGGCCCGCCCGCCGAGCGCGCTGGCCTTGTAGATCTTGATGCCGCTGTTCTTCAGGGAAGAATGGTAGGTCTTCTCGAAGAGGGTGAGGAACGTGGAAGCGTCCGTGCCGTGGGCGATGACTGCGGAGACGCGGCGGTTGATCTTGAGGAACTGCCGGAAGGGCCGCAGCCCGTCAGTCTTCTCCTGGACGTTCAGCGCCGAGGGAAGCTCCGGATCCCGCACCCACGGGTATGCGTTCCACGGCATCACATAGCGCGGATCAAGCTCGGCAAGTTCGTAAATCTGGGTGGCCCGACGGGCGGCTTCGTCGTCGTTGAAGTGGGAGACGAAGCCGGATTCGGTGCCCTTGCCCGGACTGACGTGGAGGCTGACGATCCGGCATTCGTCCTCGTCATGCACGGGGTCGATGTAGGGGACGACGGACCCTGGCTTCTTTTCCATCAGTTCATCGCAGAGCTGCGTTACCGCCGCGATGTTTGGTTCCTGTAGCAGGGCCTTTTTTTCGTCCCAGTCAATCGTCACGATCTCTCCCTCAGCAGCACGGCGTCCAGAAACAGGCGTCTGAACCCACTCTACGCTTTTGGAGGTATAGGTGCGCAGTGCAAGTTAGCTCCGGACTGGCGCCAGGCCGGGTAACGTCATGATGATGAACAGGAAAACGCTCAAGTCCGACGGCTTTGCCGGCTTCCGGAGCTTCGACAGCCTTGAGATCATCAGGGTTCCGCAGGGCACCGGGGTGTTCGCCGTTCTTCGGCCGAATGAGTTCGAGCCGCATTTCCTGAAGATCAGTACCGCCGGGACCTTCAAGAAAAAGAATCCCACCCTGCCTGCGGCGGCCATTCTGGCGGAATGGGTGGACGGGGCGGACATTCTCTATATTGGCAAGGCCGGGCCGGGAAGCAAAGGCAACCGCGGCCTCCGGAACCAGATCAAGGAGTTCCTGGATTTTGGGCGGGGCAGGCCGCCGGGCCATTGGGACGGCCGCCTCATCTGGCAGCTGACCCACACGGATGAACTCATCATGGCGTGGAAAGAGGTGCCCGCCGAAGAAGTAAACCAAGCCGAGGCCGCGTATCACGCCGCCTTTATTGTGGAGCATGGCCGGCTGCCGTTCGCGAACCTCGTGCAGGCCAAGGTGCGGAACTAAGCCAGGCCGCCGTCGTACGTGAAGCGGCCGGCCAGCAGTGTTGCCGCAACCGGCATGGCGGCGAAGTCGGCGTCAGGCGAGGCCAGCGGATCGGCGTCGAGCACCACCAGGTCCGCGGGGTCCCCGGCCCGGATCCGGCTCCGGCCCCTCGCTGAAGCGGCAAGTGCCTGCCGCCGGGTGATGCACTCCCGGGGATGCCATGGCCCGCGGGCGTCCTGCCCGGACCTGGTGGTGGCCGCCGACATCGCGGTCCACGGATCCAGCGGCGCAACCGGTGCGTCAGAACCGAGCGCCAACCTGGCTCCGGCGTCGAGGAGTGATCTCAGCGGAAACGCCCGCTGCGTGCGGCCGCCCCAGTTGGACTCCGCGGCGTCGCGGTCATCCAGTGCATGTACCGGCTGCACGCTGGCCGTAATCCCCAGCCGCCCGAAGCGGGCCAAATCCTCTGTCCGGACAAACTGCGCGTGTTCGATCCGGCCGCCGATGTTGGCACGTTCGAAGGCATCCAGCGCCACCTGGTTGGCGCCATCCCCGATCGCATGGACCGCCGGGACAAAGCCATAATCCCGCGCCCGCCGCAGCAGCGACAACAAGTCGTCAAAGCTGACCGTCAGCAGCCCGTAGCCGCCGTCGGGATATGGATCCACACAAAATGCTGTCCGGGTGTTCAGCGAACCGTCAATGAGCACCTTCAGCGGGCCGGCGCGCAGAAGCCCCTTGCCGCCGTCGAGCACCAGGCCGGTACGCATGCCGTCGCGGTGGGCCCGTTCCAGGTCCTCGGGGTAGACGCCGGCATCCACCCTCAGGCTGTTGAACCCACCGGCGATGCGGCGCAGCCAGACGTCACGGTTCCAGGTCATCTCAAAATCAACGATCCCCACGATGCCCGGGCTGTAGCCGATCGGGCGGCATCGCGGACCCAGCCGTCCACCACTGAATCCGGAAGTTTGCCCAGCTCACGGGTCAGTGCAAAAGCAGGTTCCTCCCGGAGCAGGCCGCCGTCATCAACCTCCACTCCGTACCGCCGGGCTGCGGCGCTGTTCAGCCAGACACAATGCAGGTCGTGGCTGATCAGCGCGGTGGGCTGGTTGCCGGTGGCGGCGTCGAGCATGTCCAAAGTGGGGACGTCCGGCCACAAGGCGTCGCGGAAGCCCACCCCAACGATGGTGACGGAAGGATCGGCGTCGTGAACATAGAGTCCGACGGCGGCCGCCGCCTCTCGCGCGGACGCGGCTGCGGATAGGTCCGGCCTGTTTGAGTGCAGCGCCCACTGGGTCATATGGACGTGTTCGTCCCAGAGCCCTGGAATGACGTAGCGCCCGTCCAGGCTGACCACGCGGGCGCCGTCCGGGATCCCGCCGCCGGAACTGATCCGGGTTACTACGCCGTCAACGATGTGCAGGTCCGAGACGGTGTCCCCACCGGGCTGTCGGACGGAGGCCAGGACGATGTTGTTCACAGTTCCAATTCTGATAGCGCGGCGGGCGAACAGGACTCTGACTAGGCTGCCGGGCCCTTGAGCCGTTCCATCTCGCGGCGGTCCTTCTTGGTGGGACGCCCCGCGCCACGGTCCCGTTGGGGAGGCCCAGCGCCGGTGCCGCCGCCTCGGCGGCGTGTGGTCGGTGAAGCAGTGCGACGCGACCTCTGCCCCCACGCGTTTGGCGAGCAGGCGACGGACTTCGAGAGTGCGTTCGAAGCCGGACATCCGCACGGTGACGGTGTCGCCCGTGACCAGAGTAGTCGAGGCTTTGGCCGGGCTTCCGTTCAGTCGCACGTGCCCGGCCCGGCACGACGCGGTGGCGGCAGAGCGTGTCTTGTAGGCGCGGATCGCCCACAGCCACGCATCAATGCGGACGCTGGCGGGGAGGACGGAAGGATGGTCATGGCTGGCACCGAGTATACGGCGTGGCAGGTACGGAATGGCAGTTTAGGGGTTGGCCAGGGGAAGGGTCATCCGCATGGTGGTCCCGTGCGGTCCAGTGCTGGCGATCTCCACGGTTCCGCTGGCAGCGGTGGCGATATCGCGGACAAGCGCCAGCCCGATGCCGAAGCTACGCTGCGACCGGGTAGCATCCTGACGCGATGTCCTGACAAAACGCTCAAAGACCCTGTCACGGTCGACGTCGGAGATGCCGCTTCCCGTATCGGTCACGGTGATCACAGCGCGGCGTTGGCTCGCTGACGCGGCGAGCGTTATGGTCCCGCCTGCCGGCGTGTGCGCCAAGGCGTTGTCAGCCAACGCCAGTATGGCGCGCCGCAAACTTCCATCGTCTATCCGGCCAGAGGGCGACTGCCGTCCGTGACTTCGAGCCTGACCTCCTGGTGGCGGGCAATGGTCCGGACGCTTTCCGCAACGGACTCCACCACCGCCGCCACATCAATCGGTTCGGATGGGGTCTGGGCAGCCCCGCCCGTTGCGGCCAGAAGCAATTCGTTGACAATGGCCGTCAGGGTTGACGTGTCCTGCCGGATCCGGGCCAGCGACTGCCCCGGCTCCGACTCTGGAGGAGCATCACGTTGGGCCAATTGGATCCTTGCGTCCAGGATTGCGAGGGGCGTTCGCAGTTCGTGGCTCGCGTCCTGGACGAAGCGGCGCTGCAGGGCCATGGCCTCACCCAGGGGCTCGATGGCGCTGCGGGCACTGAACCAACCGATCACTCCGGCCAGGACGATTCCTGCTGCACCGGCAATGATGAGGGCTTTGAGCAGGTCCTTGTAGTCAAGATAGGCAAAGTCGCCGGCCGGGCCTGAATTGCCGGGCAGTTCCGGGTGGGACAGCTGGTTGGTCAGGTAAATCGCGGCCCCGCGAGAAGGCAGAGGACCATGACGGCGCAGGCAGCACTGATGCGTACAGCAATCCTGAGCGAGGCCTTGCGGAGGGTGGCCCGGTCCGGGTCCGCTGCCGCCGCAGTTTTCTCATTCATGGCCGTCGCCGATCTGGTACCCCACACCGTGGACCGTGCGGATCACGTTCTTTGAAATCTTGCGTCGAAGGTGGTGGACGTAGGTGTCGATCACGCTTGGCTGGTCAGTAGGCGGGAAAACGGAGCGGATGAGGTCGTCGCGGCTGAACACGCGGTCCGGCTGCGTAGCCAGGGCGGCCAGCAGGTCGGACTCCTTCGCGGTCAGCGTCACCAGCGGCCCGTAGACGGATCGGACTGAGCGGGCGACGGCGTTCAGTTCCCAGTCGCCGATGCTCATCGTTGGCTGCGGGTAGCTGCGGGTCAATGCACGCAGCCGCGCGCCCAGCTCTCCGGCGTCGAAGGGTTTGGTCATGTAGTCATTGGCGCCGGCGTCCAGGCCGCGG
Source organism: Arthrobacter sp. Hiyo4 (assembly GCA_002370555.1). Classification (GTDB taxonomy): domain Bacteria; phylum Actinomycetota; class Actinomycetes; order Actinomycetales; family Micrococcaceae; genus Arthrobacter. Next base: position 3,652,258 of record AP014718.1, on the reverse strand, counting down.
ACCTTCTCGTCCGTTGCACCTAACGCCGTCAGGATCAGCACCGGCGTGGAAACTCCCTTAGCCCGCAGGGCGCTGATGAGCGCAACTCCGTCCAGGCCGGGCAGGCCGCGGTCGATCACCAGGACGTCCCAGCTCTCCCCAAGCGCGGTGCTCAAGCCAAGCCTTCCGTCCGCTACCAGCCTGATCCGGTAGTCGGTGCCCAGTAGCTCTGCGATGAGCGGACCCAGGACAGGATCGTCCTCCACCAGGAGCAGGGACGGCCGGGTATCTGTTGTCATGGGGCTATTCTCCCGCAGCCAACTTTTCCACGGGCCGATCCCCGGAGTCTTCGGCCGGCCCCTTGGCGGCGTGATCATTGGCGGCACCTTTGTTCTTCCGGCGCTTGAGGTACTCAATGCCCCACGGCAGGACTGAGACCAGGACCATGGCCACGGAGATGAAGTCAATGTTGTTCGCAATGATGTCGAAGTGCCCAAGCCAGGACCCCAACAAAATTACGGAAGCCGACCAGACCACGGCGCCCACGATGTTCCAGAGGGTGAACTTCCGGTAGGTATAGTGGGCGATTCCTGCGGCCAATGGGGCGTACGTGCGCACGATCGGCACAAAGCGGGCCATCACCACCGCACCACCGCCGTGCCGGTGGAAAAACTCCTCTGTCTGGGTCAGGTGCGAGGTCTTCAGGATCCGGGCGTCATCCTTGAACCAGCGTCTGCCGAACTTCCGGCCGAGAAAGTACCCCACCTGGTCGCCGGCCACCGCGGCTACTGAGACGACACCGATCAGGAGCGGGAGGGTGAGGTTCAGCTGCTGGTGGAGCAGGCCCGCTGTGAAAAGGAGCGAGTCCCCTGGCAGGAACGGGAAAAGGACACCGGATTCGATGAAGACCATCCCGGCGATAACCGCCAGGGCGGCCGGCCCAAGGCCTGCAAGGAGCCCCGCGGGATCCAGAGGCGAGGAAGCAGCGGCGGAGGCGGTGGCTACGGTGGCCAGTGCCTGAAATGTCTGCATTATGCCTTTCTGAAGGCAAGAGGAGCGAACCTGTTCCACAGACCCGCGAGAAGGACCACAGCCGCAGTCCCGGCCAGCAGTGAACCCACGACGTCGGAGGGGTAGTGGACGCCGATGTACAGCCGGGACCACCCTACGAGGGCAACCATCAGGGCTCCGGAAACTGCGGTGAATTTCGCCCGCGGGGTGCCCGGGCCAGGAAATACACGGCAAAGGCAATGGTCACCGCGAAGGTGACGTGGCCGCTCGGAAAGCTGTCTGTACCGGATTCCGGGGCCAGAGGGTCGAACAGCAGTGCAGCGTCCGGGCGTTGCCTTGCAACGAGAACCTTGAAGATTTCACTTGCCACCCATCCGGAGCCAGCCAGAACTGCAAACGCCACCGCGTTGACCGGCGTGCGGCGGACCAGCAACAAGAACGCGGCAATCACGGCGATCGCCAGCAACCCCACTACCGGGCCAAACAGCAGATCCAGGGTCATGGCCACGCCGGTGAGCAGCGCCACGTGGTGCTGGCTGAGGCCTTGGTCCACGCCCAGTTCAACGATGCTGACGCCGGGAACCAGTTGGACCGTCAGTCCGAGTGTGACGACGACGGCAGCCAGAACAGTCCCGAGCAGGACCCAGTGCGGCACATGAGGCAACGCAAGCAGCCGGGTCCTGCCGGAGGGCCGGCTTAGGCCTGGTCGGGTGGTGGTTGCAAGGGTAGGGTCGTTCACTGCGTCAGGCATTAGGGCTCCCGCTCGGCACCGGGAGGCCGGCCGGCCGCCCCAACCAACTCTGCCCCGGGGTCTTTAAGAAACCCTTAAGAACGAACGCAAATACGGGCACCCAGTCGAGGGCCTACGCCACGAGGTTCGCTGCAGCGGTGTCCATGTGCTCCCGGATGGTATTCCGGGCCAGCGAGGCGTCTCCGGTCTCGATGGCGGTGACGATGTCGTAGTGACGGTCCACGCTCATGTTCTTCACACCTTTGTCCCTGCCCGCGAACATGATGGACATCCGGATGGACCCTTCCAGGGACTCCCAGGAATGCAGCAGGGTTTCGTTGCCGGTCAGGCGGCACAGGGTCCGGTGGAATTCCAGATCCGATTCGATGCGTTCCTGCAGGCTGGCCTTCTCTGCGGCGGCCATGGCTTCAATGGCGGCCCGCAGCGAGGTGATGACGTGCTCCCGGTCCGGGAGTTCGCACAGGGTCCGCGCCGCCAGGGATTCCAAAGCTGCCCGGACGGAGTAGATGTCCCGGATTTCCTTTTCATCCAGGTGCCGGACGGAAAGCCGGCCCGGGGCCCGGCGGACAGGAGGCCCTCCTGCTCCAGCTGGCGGAGGGCTTCCCGCAGCGTGCCCCTGCTGATCTGGAGCATTTCCGACAGCTCGGTTTCCACCAGGTGCCGCCCCGGCTCCAGCTCGAACGGTTTGATGGTTGGGGTGTGGACGACCGCGACGTCCACGTTGTGCTTGGCCAGGGCCTTCGCGGCCTGCAGCGCACGCATGGTCATCAGTCCGGAGGAGATGAAGACGACGTCGTTGCCGCCGCGCAGGACTTTGGCTTTGCCGAGTTCGAAGGTGTAGCCGTATTCGTCCAGGACGGTGGGGACGTTGCCGCGCAGCAGCCGCAGGTAGGTGGGTCCCTCGATGGCTGCGAGTTGGGGGACGGCCTGCTCGATGTCGATCGAGTCGCAGGGATCCACGATGGTCAGGTTCGGCATGCCACGGAAGATCGCCATGTCCTCGGTGGCCTGGTGGCTGGGTCCGTAGCCGGTAGTCAGGCCGGGGAGCCCGCCGACGATGTTCACGTTGAGGTTTGGTTCGGCGGCATCGAGGCAGAGGAAGTCGTAGGCGCGCCGGGCGGCGAACACCGAGTAGGTGGAGGCGAACGGGATGAGCCCGGTTTCGGCCAGGCCCGCGGCGGCACCGAAGAGCAGCTGTTCGGCCATACCCATCTGGAAAAACCGCTCCGGGAAGGCCTGGGCAAAGATGTGCATGTCCGTGTATTTGCCCAGGTCCGCGGGGAGGCCCACAATTGCGGGCCTTGGGTGAATCGCTGGGGAACCAGCGGTCCCCCGGCGCCAAGGAACTGGCGGCCGGCATGCGCGCCTTCGCTGCCAGAATCACTGACCTGGGGAAGGCCGGGCCGGGCGATAAGACCATGATGGATGCGCTGCTGCCGTTCACGGAAGCCTTTGCCCGGCTGTTGCAGGAGGGCGCAGAACCGCGTCAGGCCTGGGCTTCAGCGGCCCTTGATGCTGTGGCGGCGGCCGAGGCCACCGCCTCCCTTCGACCGCTGAAGGGGCGGGCGCGGCCCCTCGCGGAAAAGAGTGTGGGCACGCCGGACCCCGGAGCGACGTCCCTCGCCATGATTTTCACCGTCATGGGGCCGTTCCTGGCAGATTCGGGCCGGCCCGGCTCCAGAGAAGCAGACACCACCTCCAACCAGACCGCAGGAGCACTTTCATGACCACCGAACCAGCTGCAGTCACTCCAGCAACCCACGGACTGCGCCTGGTCCTGGGCGCCGATGAAGCCGGCGTCGACTACAACAACCGCATCCTGGCCGACCTGCAGGCGGATCCGAGGATCAGCGAAATCATCGACATCGGGGTCAACCGGAGTGATGCCCGGCGGACTTCGTCCGGCGTTACCCGTATGTGGGCATCGCGGCGGGAGAGCTGATCCGCGACGGGCATGCCGACCGCGCCATTCTGTTCTGCGGCACGGGCATCGGGGTGGCGATCGCCGCCAACAAAGTGGACGGCATCCGCGCCACCACGGCCCATGATTCGTTCTCGGTGGAGCGGTCCGTCCTGTCCAATGACTGCCAGCTCCTCACCATGGGGCAGCGCGTTGTGGGAGTGGAGCTGGCCAGCAGGCTGGCCCGCGAATGGATCGGCTACACGTTTGATCCGAGCTCTGCTTCGGCGGACAAGGTCAAGGTGCTCACGGATTTCGAGGGCTCCTGAGCCTGTAGCAGCCCAACTCCAGGAGGGAGCTCCTACGCTTCGCGTGTGGCGGGGGACTTGGTCTGCGCCGGATCGCGTTCCGCGAGCGGGCCGATGGCGTCGTCGATCTTCTTCATGGTCTGCGGCTCCAGTGTCACACCCGCGGCGGCCACAGTGTCCGCGAGCTGCTCAGGGCGGGACGCGCCCACGATGGCGGAGGCAACGTTCGGGTTCTGCAGCACCCACGCCACCGCGAGTTGCGGCATGGAGAGCCCTGCTTCCGCCGCGATCGGCTTGAGGTCCTGGACACCGGCGAGGACGTCGTCACGCATCCAGCGCTCGATCATCCTGGCGCCGCCCTTGTCATCCGTGGCGCGGCTGCCCGCGGGTGCTGGCTGGCCGGGCAGGTACTTGCCGCTCAGCACGCCCTGCGCCATGGGGGACCAGACAATCTGGGACACTCCCAGTTCTTCCGACGCCGGCACAACCTCGGCTTCGATGACCCGCCAGAGCATGGAGTACTGGGGCTGGTTGGAGATCAGCTGGAAACCCAGTTCCCTGGACAGCGCGTGGCCGTCGCGGAGCTGGTCTGCGGTCCATTCGCTGACGCCGATGTACAGCGCCTTGCCCTGGCGGACGATGTCCGCGAACGCCTGCATGGTCTCTTCCAGCGGCGTCTCGAAGTCGTAGCGGTGGGCCTGGTAGAGGTCCACATAGTCCGTCTGCAGCCTGCTAAGCGAGCCGTTGATGGACTCCATGATGTGCTTGCGGGACAGGCCAAGATCATTTTTGCCCTTGGGGCCGGTGGGGCCGTAGACCTTGGTGAAGATCTCCAGGGACTCCCGGCGCTCGCCCTTCAGCGCCTCGCCGAGGACGGTTTCCGCCGCAGTGTTGGCGTAGACGTCGGCCGTGTCAAAGGTGCTGATGCCGGCGTCGAGCGCTGCGCGTACGCACTGGGTGGCGACGTCGTTCTCCACCTGCGAGCCGTGTGTCAGCCAGTTGCCGAACGTGATTTCCGAGACTTTGAGGCCGCTGTTTCCGAGGTATCTGAATTCCATGGTTTCCACGCTAGCGGAGATAGTTATTGAGGGAAAGGGCATTCCGCAAAACGCACGACGGCGGTGCGGCCGCCCCGCGGTCAACGGCGGCGGAGTTCCGCGTACTCCAGGGACGGCACTATCGCCCCGGCGTCGCGCTCCACGAAGTTGGTCCCGGGCGGCACGAGTTCGTCGATCGCATCCAGGACGGACTCGCCCAGGAGGGTGTCCGCTGCCTTGAGATAGGCCTTCAGATGGTCCTCGGTGCGCGGGCCGATGATCACGCTGCTGATGGCGGGATGGTTCAGCGCGAACCCCATGGACAGTTCCACGAGCGAGATTTCCAGCTTGTCAGCCAGCCGGGCCAGCGCGTCCGCATGGTACAGATCGATCCGGTCCGTCTGCAGCCGCCGGAGGCTGCCCTCCACCGCCTGCATGATCCAGCGCCGGGAGTCCCCGAGTGGGCGGGGTTTGCGCTCATCTGGCCGTGGAAACTTGGTGGCCGGGAAGACGTCGTCGCCGCGGCCGCGGAGAGCGCGCCCCACCACCTGCTCGGACTGACCCTGGGTGAGCGGGCTGATGGGCGTGCCGGACCGCCCGAACACACGAAGTTCGCTGAGGCTCCTCCCCGGCTCCTCACAATCGATTTCCCACGCGGATTGCTGTGGATCGTCACGACGCTACACAAATTCGGGGCCAGTCCGCAGGAAGACGCCGCCGTGCTTCGCTTTTCGTAGCGCGGGGTAACGCGGGCCGGTGCGGTGACGGTTTGTGACGGCCCGGGAGCCGCACGGTCCTCAGCTGCGGTCGGCAGGCAGCTTGGCCTTGAGGACGTTCGCGTGGCCGGACAACGACACCAGCGAGCCGGTGTCCAGCAGGGACAAGGGCGCTGGGGCGGGCGGCTTCGTGAAGGAGCGGGCGGCCCCAAGGGCGGCGCTCTCACTGCCGGGTCGCGGTTGGAATTGTCCCGCGCAGGATTGTCCTGGTGCAGCGCCGACTCCACCAGCGGAGCCACCGCTTCCACTTTCGCTGCGGGAACGGAGGGCCCGGGAAAATCGCGGACCGAGATCTCGATTTCGGGGGCGGCGGCCCGGGCTCGTGCCATGGCCCGGGCATCCGCCTCGGCCACCGCGGCAGCCCAGTCCTCGGCGAGCACCGGCGGTTCCTTGCGGGCCGCGGTGAGCAGCGGGTGATGCTCCACCGCATGGTGGAAACGGGGCCGGAGTTCGGAGGGCTTCAGGAAGGTGCGGGCGTCTTGAAGGGCTTTGCGCCAGTTGCGCGGCGCAATCTTGCCGGCAGAGGAGGCGGCAGCGCCGTCGTCGTGCGTTCCGTCGGGGCGTCCGGCGGCGGCCCGGCCTCGCCGGTCAGCCGGACCAAGGGAAGGGTTTCGTATTTCGGGAGCCGGCCGAAGAGTGCCATCACAGTGAGTGCAAACAGCCGCCCGACGCCGGCAAGCAGCAAGGTGATGACCACCAGCAGGAACAGGCCCAGGAACATCAGGAGCGCCAGGACGAGCGTGCCAAAAAAAGTCAGGTTGAGAGCGATCGTCGTTGAATCTCCCACGTCATCTCTCCTCTCTGCCGGCGGCGGAGTCCGTCCCGGCACTCATCACCACGGGCAACAGCCCTCCTCCACCATACGGACTATTTTTCGGTCCTGCCGCCCCCGGGCGGGGTTCCTCCGAGGTTGTTTCGAAGCTGTTACCGGATATGACAACACCGGCTGCGGCCTATAGTCGGAAAGACCCACGAGGCCGCCGGAAGCGGTCCGGACAACCGCGACAGGAGCACCATGCCTGAGAATCCGATCAACGCCGGCCCGTGCGTTTGCCTGTCCGGCGAGGCCTACGCGGACTGCTGCGGACGATTCCATATTGGCGGGGCCGCAGCCGCCACGGCGGAGCAGCTGATGCGCTCCCGCTACAGTGCGTTTGTCCTGCGGAACGCCGACTACCTCCGGAAAACCTGGTATCCGGACACCGCGCCTTCGGATCTGGAGCTGGACCCGGCCATGGAGTGGCGCCGCCTGGACATCCTGTCCACGAGCCGCGGCGGCCCGCTGGATACGGAAGGGACCGTGGAGTTCAAGGCACACTTCCGGCACGACGGCGAACGCGGAGTCCACCACGAGACCAGCAGTTTTGTCCGCGAAAAACGCCGTTGGTACTACGTCGACGCCGTGATGCTCGCCTGAGCGTCCCTGCGGAGGCATCGTACGGCTCAGCCGCTGTACGTTTCGTCGGGGTGAAGCCGGCGCGGTCCACCTTGCGGTGGAAGTGCATGCCCGCCAGGCCGCCTAGGACGGCACCCACCAGCGCAACCAAGGCCACGACAACGGCGGCAATGATGCTCGTGATGGTCAGTTCGCCTTCATTGATGGGGATCCGGGGGAAGCTGTTCAGGTTGGCCAGGACGTTTAACTGCTGGCCGGCAATGATGCCCAGCAGGGCAACCACAACCGCGGCGATCAGCGCCCAGATCCACACCATAAAACCCTGCCGGGCGCCGTTGAACCGTGCCATCCGGCCGGCAACGTAGCCGCCGGAGTAATAGGAGACGAACAGGATCACCAGCAGGACGATAATGCCCGCCAGCCCGACGGCGCCGTTGGTCGTCACCTGGTTAACGGCGTCGTTTACGTCGGTGTTGTTCGCCAGGCCCACCGCCGTTCCGGCCGCGGCTACAAACGCCGTGAGCAGGACGGCCATGCCGGTGGCTGCGAGCCAGCCGAAAAAGGCCGAGCCAACTTTAATGCCGCCGAATTGTTCCTTCTCCCTTGCTGCCGCCGTCTGCCGGTCGGTCAGGCGCGGATCCGTCAGGCGTGGATCCAGCACCGCGGCGTCGGTCACCGGTGCTTGGGCTGCCGGGGCATAGCCGTGCTCGGCATAGTCCTTCTCTGCAGAGGGCGCCGGCGTCTGGTCGAACGCGCGCGTGGGCTCTCCACTGGCGAAGGATTGATCACGAGCAGTTTCATTCCGTAGATTCTTGTTCCGCGTCGTCGGCGGAACTCTGTCCTCTGGGTCCGTTTGGTTGCTCATGGGTCAACTCAACCACTGGTGACCGGCGATAACAAGGATGCTTATGAGTTGCTAGCGGTACTTCCGGTGCAGGTTTTCCTTGCTGGAAGGCCCCGGCGTGGCATCGGCGATCCACGGGCCGGTGCCCTCCGACTGATCCAGTACGCCCGCCTCAAGCCAGGTGTATTCCCCGGCCAGGACCTTGCGCGAGAGGATACGGTCGCCGTCGTCCGTGTTCCGCCACAGCTGGTCAAAGTACTCGTCAATCCGGACGCGGGCCTGATCGCAGTATGCCTCTGCCAGTTCGTAGGCGCTGGCGGCATGTTCGGGCGTGGTGCGAAGGATCATTTCGGCCCGGGAACAGCAGGCGGCCATGGCGAACAGCTCGGCGCCGATGTCCACCACCCTGCCCAGGAACGCCTGCTTGTACTCCAGCTTCGCCTGCCAGCGCCCCATGCCGTAGAACGTCTGCCGGGCCAGCCGGCGCGAGGACCGTTCCACGAAGCGCAGTTGCTTGGCCAGCCTGCCGAAGTCGCTGTAGGACCGGGGGTCCATTCCGGCGCCCGCCACGAGTTTGGGCAGCCACCGGGCATAAAAGCCTGAAGCCCCGACGGCGGCCCTCGCCTTGTCCTGAAGGCTGGCATCCACGGACGCAAGATCGCCCGCAGCGGCCAGGTGGGCGTCCACGGCTTCCCGGGCGATGAGGAGTTTCATGATCTCCGAGGAGCCCTCGAAGATCCGGTTGATCCGGAGGTCGCGCAGCTGCTGCTCGGCCGGAACCGCGCGTTCACCCCGGGCCTCCAAGGACTCCGCCGTCTCGAAGCCACGGCCGCCGCGGATCTGGACCAGTTCGTCGGCGATCCGGTAGCTGATCTCGGAGGACCACAGCTTGGCCAGGGCCGCCTCGATCCGCACGTCCTTCTGCCCGGCGTCGGCGAGTTCCGCGGACAGTTCGAAGACGGCGTCCAGGGCGAAGGCGGACGCAGCGATAAAGGCGATCTTCTTGCCCACCGCCTCGTGCTTGCCCACCGGCTGGCCCCACTGGGTACGGGCGTTGGACCATTCCCGGGCGATCTTCAGGCTCCAGCGGCCGGACGCCACGCACAACGCCGGCAGGGAAAGCCGGCCCGTGTTCAGCGTGGTGAGCGCGATCTTCAGGCCCTGGCCCTCGCGGCCCAGCCTGTTGGCCGCGGGCACCCGGACCTGGTGGAAGCGGGTGACGCCGTTTTCGATCCCACGCAGCCCCATAAACGTGTTGCGGTTCTCCACGGTGATGCCGGGGAGTCCATTTCCACCACAAAGGCGCTGATGCCGCCCCTGCGCCCGGTGCCATCCGCATCGGTGTGGGCCGGCACCACGGCCATCACCACCACCAGCTCGGCGATCACGCCGTTGGTGGTCCAAAGCTTCACGCCGTCCAGAACGTAACTCCCGCCGTCGTCCGTGGGAACGGCGGTGCTGCCCATCCGGGCGGGATCGCTGCCCACGTCCGGTTCCGTCAGGAGGAAAGCCGTGATGGCGCCGGCGGCGCAGCGCGGCAGGTACTCGCGTTTCTGGTCCGGCGTGCCAAACACCTTCACGGGCTCGGGGACGCCGATGGACTGGTGCGCGGAGATCAGGGCGCCAATGCTCGGGTGGACGCTGCCGAGCAGCGCCAGGGCCCGGCCATAGTAGACCAGGGACAAGCCGAGCCCGCCGTACTCCTGCGGGATTTTCATGCCAAAGACACCCAGGCCGGCCAGGCCCTGGAGGTACTCGTCCGGGATCCGGGCCTCGCGTTCGATCACGCGCCCGGACATGGTGCGGGCGTACGCGGTGAGGCGCTCCATGAAGGCCTCACCGCGTTCCACGTCATCGGCCTTGGCTTTCGGCCAGGGGTGGATGAGGCCGAGGTCGAAATTCCCCAGGTAGAGTCCTTTGGCGAAGCTGGGCCGGTCCCAGCCGAGTTCGCGGGAGGCCTCAGCAAGTGCCCGGGCGTCCGCCGCGGTGGCTTCGGGCCCGATATTGGCCGCGGCGACGGGGACTTCGGCGTCCGGGGCATCCGTGGCAGGAACTTCGGTGGCAGGTGGGTTCGTGGCGGGGCTGTCAGTGGCGAAGCTCATGGGTATCTCCTCTGACCGGGATGGCCGGTTCAAGCCATGGATCCGCCGGGTTGGAGAACCCTTCAGCTGTCTCTCAACATTACCCGCGGGTAGCTTCCAGTGCTAGGGGATGGCTGGCCCTGGAAGTCCCCGTGGCTCCGGTGGAGGCGTGGTGGACCAGCCTGTCCCAGCCGTGGTTGATCCCGTGGACCACTGTCAGCAGCGTCGTGGAGGCGAGGAACCAGGCGAGCTTGCCCACCCCAACCATGACCAGGGCCAGGAAGCCCGCTGTCAGGACGAAACCCACCAGAACCAGGGCAAACACCAGGGTTCCGATGAACACCATGGTGGCCGTCTCCACTGCACTTAAGTCGAACTGCATTGTTCCCCCTGCTGCGCCGTTGCTTCGGTTGAGATCAGTAGCATGAGCGTAGGGGTGCTGAGGCGTCCCAGCCAGACCTGCCCCGCCGTCATGGCGGGTTGATACGGGATCGCAATGCTACCGGGACGTAGGTCACGGAGCGGTCGCGGAAGTCACTGTCCGCGCTTGAGTTTAATCGTCGTCGAACTCCGGGGCGGCCTGGTTCAGGACCGCGAAGTCGGCGCCGAGCCCCACTTCAACCTGGGAACCGTTGTCCAGCCTGACTTCAACCTCGTACGCGACGTTCCCGTCATTTTCCCGTTCCACCTCGATGACACTGCCCTGGCCCACCCTGGCCAATGCGGCGTTCGCGGCCTGGTCATGGTCCGCAGTGTTAAGTGGCGCCAGATTGAAATCGTCGTCCCGCTCGGGCCCCGGGACGGTGGATACCGGCACTGACCGGTCGACGTTGACCGCGATCTTGCTCGAGGGCTGATCCCCGCTGGTCCCAGTGCTCGCGGCGACCGCCACTGTCGCGCCACCCAGAATGACTGCCGCAGCCGCCAGGCCGCTGGTCAGCACAGCTTTTTCACGCATGACAAACTCCTCTCAGGTGATCTAAACAGTGTGCTCCCGCGGCCAGCCACGTACAACGATTATTCGGTCGCGGGGCCTGCGTTAACCTTGTAGTTGGCAGTTTTCGCAATCCGCGCTGCCCAACCATCCCCCAGCAGCTGAAGGAGAGCGTGTGCCCCGCTCCGCCAGGTCATCCGCTGACGCGATCAGTGCCCGGCTCCGGGACCTCGAACTCCTCACAAAGGGACCCGCCTGGGCCCTGACTCGCTCGGCGCCCTGGGTGATCGCGGTGCTGCAGGCATCCTTTACCCGCACCCGTCCGCAGCTGCCGCTTGAGGAGTTCCACGCCGACGTCGACTCCTTCCTGGAGCAGCTCCGGCGCCAGGAGCCGGGGCCTGGTGGTGCCGCCATCGGCACGTCGTCCGGCAGGAACTATGCAGACGAGTGGACACGCAAGCATTTCCTGACCCGCCGCAACCAGTCGGGGCAGATCGTTTACGAGGTCACGGAGCCAGCCGCCCGCGTGCTTGCATTCCTGGACAGCCTTTCGTCCGAGCGGTCCACGCTGAACGGGTCCCGGCTGGGCACGCTTCTGGGCGACGTGGAGAAGCTGGCCAATGAGACCAATCCGGACCAGAGTGCCCGGCTGGAATCCCTCGAGGACGAGATCGGGGAACGGCAGCAGCTGATCCAGGACATCAGCTCCGGCGACTTTGACGGCCTGCTGGATGACGACGAAGCGGTGGAAGCCGCCGGGAACATCCTGGACCTCGCCGCCAGCCTGCCCGCCGACTACAAAAAGATGCGCGACCGTATCGAGGAACTGGTGGGCGAGCTGCGCAACCAGATCATCGAGGAATCGCTGAGCAAAGGCGCCACCATGGCGCAGGTGCTCGACGCGGACAAGCGGCTGCGGCAGAGCCCGAGGGCAGGACCTTCCGCTCCTTCACCGCATTCCTGGAAGACCCGCAGCAGCAGCTCCGGTTCCGGTCGGCCATCGGTGAGGTCCTCAGCCGGCAGTTCGCCGACGACCTTTCGCCGGAGGACCGCGAGACGCTCAAGAACCTGGTGGCCGAGCTCCGCCACCAGCACAGCCAGATCCAGCGGATCTACGGCAAGCTCAGCGAAAGCCTGAACACCTACGTCCAGAGCGACGACTTCCGCCAGTCCGTCCGTCTCCGGAAGGTGCTGCGCGAGGCCGAGCAGGCCATCAGGGCCCTGCCGTATGAACGCGAACGGCCGGGCCTGGTCCGCGGTCCGGTGCTGTTCAACGCCGGGTTCGAATCGCTGGCCATGGTCAAGCTCTACGACCCGGACGAGTTCGCCGTTCCGCCCAGGCTGGCTGACCCCATCGCCTTCAGCGACTCGGACCGGGTGCGCTCGCCGAGGACGGGCAAGGCACGTCCCGAGGCCATCCGGGCCGCCGTGGCCGGCGCGTCCACCCTGGCCGAGGCCTGGGGGCAGCTGCCGCCGGAGGAACAGCACATCAACTCCATCCGCGCACTCCTCTCGCACGCCCTCCAGGATGGCGCGGCCTTTGACCGCGACGCCTGGGACGGCCTGGACTACGAACAGATCGACGGCACCACCCGCACGGCGTACCTGCCGGTGGTCACCCTCAAGAAGGATTGACGATGACTGAAGAAATTACGACGGCGGCACCCCCCGTTGAGGAGGCCACACCGGCGGTTGATCCTGCAGTTCCGGTGGTTAAGCCCGTCGAAACCCGGCCCTTCGCCGTTTCGCCCCGGGACACGTTTGTTGACGGCGCGGCGCTGTTTCCCGGCGACACCGGCGTCCTTTCGATGAAGGTGCGCCAGGCGCTGGTCAAGCTGCTCAAGGGCCCGTACGTTGACGGCGGCCGCGACGAGAAGCTGTGGACCACGCTGCTGGACAACCAGATCATCCTGCGCAGCCGCCTGTCCGAACTGTTCCTGACCCTGCAGCTGGACCACGAGCGCAAGATCGCCGTCCTGCGCCCGGTGGATCCGGAGGCCATCGGCGGCAGCAGCCGGCCGAGCATCCTGCGCCAACAGCGTGCCCTGAGCCGCGTGGAAACCATCGTGCTGCTCCGCCTGCGGATGCTGCTGGACCGCCACGTCACGGCGCAGACCGATGCCACCATCACCCGCGAGGAAATCGCAGACCTCGTGGCCCACTACCAGCCCGCCGGACAGCAGGACGCGCTGCGCGATTCCGATGTGGTCACCCGGGCCATCACCAAGCTCCTGGCCCGCCAGCTGCTCCTCACCACCGGCCTGGACGACGAGTACACCATCTCCAACGCCCTGCCGCTGGCACTGCCCTTCGAAAACATCGGCGACATCCCCGCCCAAATCGAAGCCCTGGTAGCAGCCACCGCAGACCCCACAGGCACAGAAGCAATGCTGGAGCTCGACGTCCCGGTGGTTGAGCCTGTCGAAACCGAGGACGGCGCGATAGGCGACCACGAAGAAGGAGAAGCATGAGCATCGCGACCATGCTGCCGATGGGCGATCTCACGAACCCCGGCCAGATGCGCCTTGCCCTGGTGCAGGTGGTCAACTGGGGACGTTCCACGGTGCGCACACGATGCACGTGGACCGGAACGGAACCCTGCTGACGGGCAACTCGGGCGTGGGCAAGTCCACGCTGTTTGACGCCATGCTGCGCGTGTTCGATGCCCGGCCGCGCTCCAACGAGGCCGCGGCCCAGCGTGCCGGCGGTGCTGTGGAGGACAAGCGGACCACGTTCACGTACATGCGCGGCAAGGTGGGCGACAAGGCCGTTGGCGAAGGCTCCGCCAGCGCGTTCCAGCGGCCCGGTGCCACCTGGTCCGCCGTCGCCCTGACGTTTGATAACGCCGCGGGAACCCGCATCACGGTGTCCGCACTGTTCGACCTGCCCAAAAACGGCACGGAGTCCAGTGTCGGGCGTTTCTACATGATCGACAGCAAGCCGCTGGACCTGCCGGCCATCGAGGACATCGCGGACAAGCGCTTCACCAAGGCTGCGCTGGAGACGATCTTCCCGGACGCCCAGATCTTCGATGTCCACAAGGCCTTCGCGGAGCGTTTCCGCCGGCTCCTCGGCATCAGTTCGGACCAGGCCCTGCCCCTGCTGCGCGTGATCCAGGCCGGCAAGGGCCTCGGCGGCAGCGTCAATACGTTCTTCCGCGACCAGGTCCTGGACGCCCCCGCCACCCTCGCCGCGGCCGATGACGTGGTGGAGGAATTCAGCAACCTCATGTCCATCCGGCAGCGGCTGGAGGACGTGCGGCAGCAGCGGGACCAGCTGGCCCCCGTGCCCGGCCTGAACAAGGAATACGCGCAGTCGCTCCTGGACGCAAACCGGCTCCGTGAGCTGTCGGGCGAGGAGTTCGAAGCCTACAAGCAACAGCTCGCCGTCACGGTCCACCAGAAAACACTGGCGCGGTTCAAGGAGCTGGCCCAGGCGAAAGCCAAGGAGCTGGGCGCGGAGCGCTCGGTCCGCGACGGGCTGGCCAAGGATCTGCGCCAGCTGGAGACCGATTACAACAACCAGGGCGGCAACGCGATCTCCGCGATCGAGCAGTCGCTGGACAACGCCAAGGTGGGTCTGCGGCTGCGCGAGCAGGTGGAGGAAGCGGCCCGCAAGGCCCTGTCCGACGCCGGTCTGCAGCTGGAGTGGACCGCTGAGGGTTGGGAACAGGCCCACGAGCAGGCTGCCTCCAGGTCGGCTGAGCTCAAGGATGACTCGCAGGCCCTGCAGGAGCTCCGCTTCGAAGCCTTCGACGGCCACGCCACCAAAAAGCGTGAGCTGGCCGCAGCCCAGCAGGAGCTGCTCTCCCTGAAGACGCGCAAGTCGTTGCTGCCGCCGTCGAGCATTGAAAACCGTGCCGCCATCGCCGCGGCCACCGGCGTTCCTGAAGACCGGATGCCGTTCGGCGGCGAGCTGATGGACCTCGCCGAAGGGGCGGAACAGTGGCGTCCGGCCGCTGAGCGTGCGCTCCGGAACCTCGCCACCACGCTGCTGGTCCCCGGCGAACACTTCGCGGCCGTGACCCGCTACCTGAATGACAACAAGGTGCGCGGCGCGTTGCGGGCTGTGGACGTGTCCAAACCGCTCGCGGGTGGCGCCCTCGCTGTGGAGGACGTGCGCGACGGCGACCTGCTCACCAAGCTGGACATCCTCGCCAGCGGCGCGGTGGCGGACGCCGGGGGATGGATCCGCGAGCGGATCGCCCTCGATTTCGCGTACCCCTGCGTCGAGGACCCCAACGAGCTGGCCACCCTGGACAAGGGCCTGAGCCTGGGCGGTGTGGTCAAGCGCAACCGGCACACGGTGGAGAAGGACGACCGTTTCACCAGCCGCCAGGACTACGTGCTCGGGTTCGACAACGCCGCCAAGCTCGAGCTTGTGGCCGCCCAGGTGGAGGACCTGCAGCAGGAGCTGGTCAAGGCCGCCGAGCTGGCGCAGAGCCGTGAAGAGTCACACCAGGGCATGAGCCGGCAGCTCGATGCCCTCCGCCGGATCGCGGAAGACCACCGGCCCTGGGAACAGGTCTCGGCTGCCGTCGCCGCCGACGAACTCACCCGGATTGAACAGCGGCTCAGGGACGCCCTTGCCGCCCAAGCGGACCTGGAACCGCTGCGTGCCAACATCGAAACGGCCCGGCAGAAACACCAGGCCAGCACCGAAGCCGCGGCAGTCCTGCAAAGCGAATACAAGGCACTGGACCGGCAGCTGAGTGCCGCCGATTCGCTGCTGGAAGCCGCGCGGGCCCGCCTGGAGCAAGCGCCGCCGTCGGACGCCACCGTCACCGCGCTGGAACCGTACTTCACCGACTTTGGTGATGTCAGCGAGATGCATGAGCTGGACAACCTGGCCAACCGCGTCCGGACAGCGCTGCTCGGGGAGCTGCACGTTGCCCAGACGCGCGGGCAGGCTACCTCCGAGCGGCTGACCCGGATCTTCGAGGGCTTTGTGCGCGAGTGGGGCTCCGCGATCTCCGCTGACCACGGCACGTCCATCGGCGCGGCGGGGAGTTCGAAGGCCGCTACCACGCCATCATCAGTGACGGCCTGCCCGCCCAGGAGTCCGAGTTCCGGCAGTTCTTCAACCAGCGCACCCACGAATCGTTCAGCACGCTGCTGCACCTGCTGGACGAGGAGCGGCGTTCCATCACCAGCCGCATCCTGCCGCTCAACGGCATCCTGTCCGAGGTCAACTTCCACGAGGGCAGCTTCCTGGAACTGGACATCAAGCAGACCCTGCCGGCCACGGCCAAGCAGTTCAAGGACGCCATCCAGAACGCGCTGAAGGCCCGGCACACGCGGCCTGCCCGCGCCGGATCCGGCCCGGTTTCCGGCCCGGAAGCCGGGGGAGGTGACGACGCCGAGCTCACCGCCCGGTACAAGACCCTCGAAACACTTGTAAAGCGGCTCGGCTCGCCCACGCCCGAGGACCGGCGCTGGCGTGCCGAAGTGCTGGACGTCCGCGGGCACCTGTTCATCCAGTGCAAGGAACACCGGGAAAACGGCAAGCGGACCGACGTGTACATGCACGCCGACACCGGCTCCATGTCCGGCGGCGAGCGGCAGCGCTTCACCGCGTTCATCATGGCAGCGGCGCTGAGCTACCAGCTGGGCATCGCCGAGCAGGGGTTCACCACTTATGGCACCGTGATGATGGATGAGGCGTTTGTCCTGGCTTCCGAGGAGTTTGCCGGCGCCGGGATCAAGGCGCTGCACGAGTTCGGCTTCCAGCTGCTGCTGGCCGCGCCGGAGAACGTGATCGACCTGTCCCGGCACCTGGGCTCCGTGACGGAGATCCTGCGGGACAAGCGCACCAACCGCTCCGGCGTTTTGACGGCGCCGGTGATCCGGCCCCGGCCCGGCGCGGAAGGCCAGTGGCGGTCCGAGGCGAACCCCGTGGACATCGTGCTCCGCTAACCCCGACGCTCTCTCACCTTTGGGGCACTTTTCACCGACGCTCTCTCACTTTCCTCAAGAAAGTGAGAGAGCATCGGCGGTTTTCGGGCCAAAAGTGAGAGAGGGTTTTAGGTGGCGGCGGTGCAGGCGTCGATCTGGGCCTGGACGATTGCGCCGTAGTGGCCCACCAGCTCGTCAAAAACCCAGCCGTCGAAGAGGCCCAGGGTGCGGACGGTCTCGCCGAAGCCGGTCATCAGGGCGCAATGACCTGGCGCTATATGTTGCGTCACATGATTAATTACGCAATACAAAGCTTTTCTAATTATGAGCAGGCTAGGCTACCCTTACTTAGGTTCGCATCATTCACCTAAGGAGTTCCGTGACTTCCCCCTCTTCTCCGGCCCGAGCGCCACCCGCCGCACGCTGTTCAAGACAGCCGGCAAGGCAACGGCCGTTCTGGCCGCCGCGGCACTCACCCTGTCCGCGTGCTCCACCGGCCCCGCGTCCTCCGCCTCGGACGTCAACACCTCCAGCTCCAGCAGCTCGCAGTTCCCGGTCACCATCAAGCACGCCTTCGGTGAAACCACCGTCAAGGCACAGCCCAAGCGCGTCGTCACCGTTTCCTGGGTCAACGACGACGTTGCCCTTGCCCTCGGCGTCGTTCCGGTGGGCGTCCCCAAGAACGAATGGGGCGGCAACGAGCAGGGCTCCACTCCGTGGAAGGATGCGGCGCTGAAAGAGCTCGGCGCCAGCTTCGGTTCCGACAAGGCCCGGTCCAGTTCTCCGAGGCCGACGGCATCAACTTCACCGAGATCGCCAAGCTCACCCCGGACGTCATCCTGGCCGCCTACTCCGGCCTGACCGAAGAGGACTACAAGAAGCTCAGCGAGATCGCCCCGGTAGTGGCCCACCCCGAGGTTGCCTACGGAACCTCCTGGCAGGATTCAACCTCCATCATCGGCAAGGCCCTCGGCAAGGAGGCTGAGGCTACCAAGCTAATCGCCGACACTGCGGCCACCGTCAAAGCCGAAGCTGCCAAGTACCCGCAGATCTCCGGCAAGAGCTTCATCTACGGCTACGCCGATCCGGCGGACCTCACGTCCACGGGCTTCTACACCGCCAATGACAACCGTCCCAAGTTCCTCTCAGCCATCGGGATGAAGCTGGCCCGGTCGCCGAGAAGGCTTCCGCCGGCTCCAAGGACTTCTTTGTGACTTGGTCCGCCGAGAAAGCCAACGAACTTGAGGCCGACATCTTCCTGAGCTCGGTTGAGGATGCCGCCACCGCTGCTGCCGTCAAGGCCGACCCGCTGCTGGGCCAGATTCCGGCCGTCAAAAACGGCGCGTTCGTTGCCGACGCGGACAAGAGCCTGGTCCTGGCCATCTCCGCCTCCTCGCCACTGAGCCTGCCGTGGGCGCTGGACACATTCCTCCCGCAGCTCGCCCGCGCAGCGGATGCAGTGAAGTAAGCACCGCTCCATGACGGAAAGTACGACGACGGCACCCGCCGGAGCGCGCGAACTGGCAGATAATGCCCCCAAAACCGCAAAAACACGGCATTATCTGCCAGTTCGCGCCGGGGGAAACGTTCGCGCCGGTCGATTGGCCCGCACCGGCGGGAAGACCGGAACCAGGCAGGCCGCCTGGCTGCTGGCCGCCGTCGTCGTACTTTCTCTGTTAGTCGCCGCTTCCCTGGCCATCGGTGCCCGCGGGCTTTCCCTGGCCACCGTGTGGCAGACGCTCACCCAGTTCGACGCCGCCAACGGTGACCACGCCGTGGTCCATGCCCGCATCCCCCGCACCGTCCTCGGCATCCTCGTTGGCGGTGCCCTGGGCCTCGCCGGCGCCGCCATGCAGGGCGTCGCCCGCAACCCGCTGGCGGACCGGGCATCATGGGCGTCAATGCCGGCGCGGCGCTGGCCGTGGTCACCGGCATCTATCTTTTGGCGTTACCTCCCTCAGCGGCTACATCTGGTTCGCCTTCATCGGCGCCGGAGCCGCCGCCGTCGTCGTCTACGTCGTCGCGTCCATGGGCCGGGTCGGTGCGACGCCGGTCAAGCTCGCCCTCGCCGGCGCCGCCCTCAGCGCCGGGCTCTATTCCCTGATGAGCGTCATCCTCGTCTCCAGCCAGGACACCCTGGACCGCTTCCGCTTCTGGCAGGTGGGCGGGATCGCCGGCCGCGACTGGGCCGTGGTGCTCCGGGCCTGCCGTTCCTGGCCGTCGGGCGGTCATTGTTCTTGGCGCCGGCCGCATCCTCAACAGCCTCGCCCTGGGTGATGACATCGCCCGCGGCCTGGGCCAGCGTGTGGGCCTGACCCGCGGCGTGACCGCTTTGGGCATAGTGCTCCTGTGCGGCTCCGCGACGGCGCTGGCAGGTCCCATCGGCTTTGTTGGACTGGTCATTCCGCACGCGGTCCGCTCACTCACCGGCCCCGACTACCGCTGGATCCTGCCGTTCTCCCTGGTCCTCGCGCCGGCACTTTTTCTCGGCGCGGACATCATCGGCCGCGTTGTGCTGCTTCCCGGCGAGGTCCCGGCCGGCATCATGACCGCACTCGTGGGTGCGCCCGTTTTCGTCTGGCTGATCCGCCGCGGCAAGGGGGCCGGGCTGTGACCACCTCCATGAAGCGCGAACCGGCCGGGCGTGAACTGGCAGATAACGCCCTCAAAACCGCGAAAACAGGGGATTATCTGCCAGTTCGCGCGTCCCTGCGCCGCCGGACCGTCCTGAACCGGACCGCCGTCCTGGCCCTCGGCGTCGTGGTTATGTTCGCCATCTACGTGCTCCTGGGCAGCTACACCGTGACCATCCCGGACTTCTTCAGGATCCTCATCGGACACCTGACCGGCGGCGAAAGAATCCCGGGCGCAAGCTTCATTGTTATGGAGAACAAGCTGCCCCGGGCCGTCATCGGCGTGATGATCGGCGCCGCGTTCGGCCTCTCCGGCGGCCTGTTCCAGACCATGCTCCGCAACCCGCTGGCCAGCCCCGACGTGATCGGCATCAGCTACGGAGCCAGCGCGGCCGCGGTCACCGCCATCGTGATTTTCGGCGCCACAGGTCCCGCCGTGTCCGCAGCGGCGCTGGGCGGCGCGCTGGGCATCGCAGCGCTGATCTACGCCATCTCCCGCGGACCGTCACTGGGCTCGGGCGGCGGCAACCGGGGAACGCCGCGGGCAACCGGCTGATTCTGGCCGGTGTGGGCATCGCCGCCGCCCTCCACGCGGTGGTCAACTTCATGATGACCCGCGCGGACATCCGCACGGCAGCTGACGCACTCGTCTGGCTCAACGGTTCCCTCAACTCCGCCAACTGGGACCGGGCGGGCATGCTCTCCTTGGCGCTACTGGTCCTGGTCCCCGCGGTCATCGCCCTTGCCGGGCCGCTGCGCATCCTGGAACTTGGCGACGACGCCGCGGCCGGGCTGGGCATCCGCGTCGGGTTCACCCGCCTCGCCGTGGTGGTCAGCGCCGTCACACTCGCCGCGGTGGCGACGGCGGCCGCCGGGCCGGTCTCGTTCGTTGCCTTCCTCGCCGGTCCCATCGCCCGGCGCTTCACCCGCAAAGCCAGTCTCCCGGCGTCGGCCCTGGTGGGTGCGCTGATTGTCCTCACGGCCGACTACGTCGCGGCCAACCTCGCCCCTTGCTGCTGGACGGCACCGTGCTGCCCGTCGGCGTGATCACCGGCGCGCTCGGTGCCCGTTCCTGCTGTGGCTCCTGGTCACGGCCAACCGAAAGGATGCCTGACATGGCCGTTCTCAGCGCCCAGGACCTCACCCTCAAATACGACCAGCGCTGCGTGGTGGACGGCCTCACGGCTGAAATCCCGGAGGGCAAGGTGACCATGATCGTGGGCGCCAACGCCTGCGGCAAGTCCACGCTCCTCCGTGGCCTGTCCCGCCTCCTTAAGCCCGCCGCCGGCACGGTGACCCTGGATGGCAAGGACATCCACGCCCGCCCGGCCCGTGAACTGGCGCGCACCCTTGGGCTCCTCCCGCAGCACCCGACGGCGCCGGACGGCATCGCAGTCCGCGACCTCGTGGGCCGCGGCCGGTATCCGCACCAGGGCTTCTTCCGCAGCTGGAGCACGGGTGACTTGTCGCACCATGATCTCGCCGTGCAGCGCGCGCTCGAAGCGACGGAAACGCTGGAACTCGCTGAGCGGAACGTCGATGAACTGTCCGGCGGCCAGCGGCAGCGCGTCTGGATCGCCATGGCGCTCGCCCAGGAAACTGACGTGCTCCTGCTGGACGAACCCACCACATACCTGGACCTGGCGCACCAGGTGGAAGTACTGGACCTGGTCACGGACCTGAACCGCAGGCGCGGCACCACCGTGGCCATTGTCCTGCACGACCTGAACCTGGCGGCACGCTACGCGGACCATGTCATCGCCATGAAGGGCGGCGAGATCGTGGCTCTGGGTGACCCCTTAACTGTTGTCACCGAAAAGCTGGTCCGCGACGTTTTCGGCCTTGAGTCCCGGGTGATACACGATCCCGTCTCGGGGACACCCCTGATTATCCCCATCGGCCGCCACCACACCGCCGCAACCGAACTGGAGCTCGTTTCATGAAGACCCGCGACATCGCCGCCACCGAGCCCATGACCCTGGCTTTCGAGGTGACCGTTTCCTCGGTGCAGGAGCTGAGCCCCAATTTCCGCCGGATCACCTTCGGTGGGTATTCGCTGCGGGACTTCGGCGTTCACGGCGAGACCATGGACCTGAGGATCAAACTGATGATCCCGTCCCTGGCGTCCGACGGGACCCGGCTGCCCCTGCCGGTCTTCGAAATGGCCCAGACCGGCTGGTACCAGGAATGGCTGGCCATGGACCCCGCAGTCCGCGGCTCCATGCGCACCTACACGGTCCGCCAGTCCCGGATTGATGCCGTTTATCCGGAAATCGACGTCGACTTCGTGATGCATTTCGACGCCGACGGACACGGCGGCCCCGCCGCGAACTGGGCCCAGAACGCCCAGCCGGGCGACGCTATCACCCTCATCGGCCCCAATAACCGCGCCGCCCACTGTGTCACGGCCGAGATCTACTCCGGCATCGAGTGGCGGCCGGGCATGGCCCAGCGTGTCCTGCTCGCCGGCGACGAAACCGCCATCCCGGCCATCTCCGCCATCCTCGAAAACCTGCCGGCCTACATGAGCGGCCACGCCTTCCTGGAAGTACCGGAGGCCGGTGACTTCCTCGATCTGAAGACGGCCGCCGACGTCGAGATCACCTGGCTTGCCCGGGGTGCCGCCATTGGCCGCTCACGCCCGCACGGCGAGCTGCTGCAGCTGGCAGTGCGCACTGCAGTTCCCGTTCCCGGCTGGGTGGGAATCAAAGCGTCCGACGCCGGTGCGGGCCCGGAGCCCGAAGACGTCAATGTGGACGTGGACATCCTCTGGGAGACCCCCGCGCGGATGGAAACAGCCGAAATTGAGGCCACCAAGAACCCCACCATGCCGGCCGGCGCCATGCCTTTCTACGCCTGGATCGCCGGTGAGGCTGCCGTCATCAAGGACATGCGGCGGTACCTTGTGCGGGACGTGGGGATCGACCGGAAGCAGGTTGCTTTCATGGGGTACTGGCGCCAGGGTAAGGCCGAGGTCTAGCCGAGCGCTTCTGGACCTTCCCCTGCCACAGGGATCTTGATGAATCATCACCTTAACGAACCACGGTCGTTGCCACTCCCGAAAGTCAGGGTGTCGCAACGACCGCTGGAACTCGCCAGGTCCTAGTGGGTTTGTCTTACTTGTAGACGCGGACCCAATCGACCTGCATCTGCGAGGGCTTGGTGGCGGAGCCGTCCGGGAACCAATCCAGCTGCAATGTCTGCTTCATGGCGACAGAGGGCTGGTGCGCCGGGTTCGTGTCAGTGAAGGTTTTTACTCCGTCGACATATCCGCTGATGCCGGCCGGGGTCCACTCCACCGCGTAGTTGTGCCACTGTGTGCTATCGACGGGCGTCGCCGTTGTGGTCTGGAAATCCGCTCCACCACAGGCGTAGTGCAGGAAGAACCTCATCAGGGAGGTGACTGAGCTGCCCTCGGCATAATCGATCTCGGCACAGTTCGGAGCATCGTTGTTGTTGAGGATCAGGACCGGGTGGTATTTCGGGTCCCGTGCATTGGTTTTCATGCGCGTTTCCCAGCGACCATACTTTTGTTGCGCGAACTTTGCCGACATGCCGCCCGTGGTGCCGGCTGCATCTCCGCTAACAGTGGCCACGCCGTTGGCAACCGACCAGGCCTCGGGGCTGCGCAGGCCTTTGCCTGCGTGCCCTGCACTGTTGTAGACACTCCATTTTGTCCGGTCCGGTGCGCCGGTGTTGGAGAATTCGTCGCCCGTCAGGACCGGGCCCCAACCGAAGGCGGCAGCTGCCTGCGCACCGTCACCCGTCGTGGCGAGAGCCTGGCCGGCTGCGGGCACCGGCGGGGCAGGGGCAGCGGCAAGCGCGGCGCCGGGGGGCAGCTGCCACCGGGGTTTCCGCCGCCGAAGCTGGGGTCTGGCCGCTGCTCGAAGCCGTGGGCGCCGGAGACGCCGAGGCTGAGGCAGTTGGGGCTGGAGTGGCAGGTGCGGACGCGCGGCCAGCCGACGATGGGGCAGACGCCCCATTGGTCGTAGGGGCTAGGCCGCATCCTGTCAGGGACAAAGCACCCATGGTGGTTATGATGGCTATTTTCTTGAACAAGATACCTCCGGGCTAGGACTGGAAGAAACTACTGATGCACTTGAGACGATGACGAGTGCGGAAAGCATCCTGGGGCCCCTTGGCAGGGCTGGAGCTAGCAGGCGCCCGAAGGGGCGCGTCGGGGTCCAGTGATCGGGCGCCGGGCCCTGCATTGGGGCCAGCCGCCAACGTTACCTGATCGTGACCATAGGTCGCAAAAATGTGACAACGGCTGAGCAGCTGCCGACGATCAGAGGCGGCGGCCTGATGGACGCGCCTAGCACCCGGCACTCCAAACGCGCCCCCGCACTCTGCCCCTGGGTCGCAACCCTTCTGCACAGCCTGTTGCTGTCCGTTCACCTTGGCGTTTCTTTGGGCGGTTACTTTCGGTGGATGGGTTCTAATCCTTTACTTTCGGACCGTGGGGGCCGGCGGGTGTTTGTCGCTTTGGGGGACTCGTTTACAGAGGGTGTTGGGGACCGGGATGAGCGGCTGCCCAACGGGGTCCGGGGTGGGCTGACCGGGTGGCCGAGAAGCTGGCCAAGGCTGAGCCGGGGTGGGAATATGCCAACCTGGCCATCAGGAGCAAGCGCCTGCGCCACGTCGTCACCGAGCAGCTGGAACCGGCGCTGGCCATGAGGCCCACGCTGATCACGCTGTACGCCGGCGGAAACGACATCCTGGACATCGGCACGGACATGGCTGCCCTGATGGACGAGTACGAGGACCTCGTGGCGCGACTCGCCGGGACCGGGGCCACGGTGGTCCTGTTCACCGGCTTCGACGTCAAAGTCTCGGCCGTTCTGGAGCTGCTGAAGAAGCGGAACACGGTCTACAACCAGCGTGTCCGCGAGATCGCTGCGAAATACGGGACGGTCCTGGTGGATTACTGGTGCCTGGACGCCTTCCATGACCGGCGGATGTGGGACTCGGACCGCCTCCACATGTCCAAGGCGGGCCACAAGTACCTCGCCGGGCAAGTGCTGGACCAGCTCGGGGTGCCCCACAAAATCCGGCTCAAGGACTGGGACCCGCCGGCGCGGCTCAGCCTCCGGGAGTGGGAACAGCGGCAGCGGCGTTGGGTTAACGACTGGGTGCTGCCGCTGTTTGGCCGCAAAATCAGGGGCGTCACCCTCGGGGATGCACTGGCGCCGCGCTGGCCAGAACCCGTCAAGGTGCCGCGGAAGCGCGGGCTGAAGAAGCTTATGGACCGGGACGCGGTGCTCAAGAACAGCCCGAAAGCCAGTGGTTGGTAAACATCTGTTGACTTGTGCGCAACATCACAGATACTGTTGCGGCACTGACGGCGACTCAACGCGTCAGCTCTAGTCCGCTCAGCGCTGCGTGGGCCGTTCGGGGCGTGAACCGCCGCCGTCGGGATGCCAGCGTGAACGCGGAATCCCCAACCTGCCCCTTCGGCACACGGCGTCCTTTGACGTGCGCCGGGAGGGCCCCAGCCTTGAGAGGCACCACCGCGATGACTGACAGTTCCCTTCATTTTGACCGCAGGAAACTCCTGAAAGCAGCAGCGTTGACCCCGTTCGCAGGCCTGGCACTGTCCGGCTGCGGGGCAAAGCCCGCCGGTAGCGCGGCAGCCAACAAGACAGTCACGGTCACCTCCTACGGCGGCTCCTACAATGACCAGCTGACCCAGACGATTCTGGACCCCTTTTCCAAGCAATCGGGGATCCAAACCACGCTGCTGGCCAACACCAGCCTGGCCGCGCTCAAGGCCCAGGTGCAGTCCGGGGACGTGCAGTGGGACCTCGTGGAAATCACCGCGCCGGAATACGAAACGGCCGTGGCAGAAGGCCTCCTGGAGCCGTTCGACTACGACATCATCAGCGACAAGGGCCTGCCCGGCTACGCCAAGGCGGAGTACGGCATCAAGTACCTGAGCTTCCTGTTCGTGATGGCCTGGGACCAGAAGGCCATCCCCGATGCGCAGGCCCCAAGGACTGGGCGCAGTTCTTCGACCAGGGCAAGTACGATACCAAGCGCTCGGTCTACAACCAGCTCTCGGACAGCTCCGTGCTGGAGGCCGCACTCCTGGCCGACGGCGTGCCGTTCGACCAGATCTACCCGCTCGACGTCGACCGGGCCCTGCGCGTGCTGGGCCACCACC
This sequence comes from Arthrobacter sp. Hiyo4, assembly GCA_002370555.1. GTDB lineage: Bacteria > Actinomycetota > Actinomycetes > Actinomycetales > Micrococcaceae > Arthrobacter. Next base: position 3,626,551 of record AP014718.1, on the reverse strand, counting down.
CCGGCAAGGACCGCCTGCTGTACCACGCGGCCAACCAGGAGCCCATCCAGCAGCTCACCTCAGGCGAGGTCTCGCTGTCCACGAGCTTCAACAACCGCATCAACGCGGCCCGCAACGACGGCGCCAAGCTGAACTTCAGCGCGGAAAACGCGGTGCTGGCCGGCGACTACTTCGTGGTGCCGAAGGGGGCCAAGAACAAGGAAGCCGCCTTCAAACTCATGAACTTCATGTCCAATGACGCCGAGGCCGGCGCCGCCTTCGACACGGTCACCAACCTGACCCTGGCCAACACTCCGGCGCTGTCCAAGCTGCCCAAGGAAGTCGCAGACACCCTGCCCACCAGCCCGCGCCTGGCCGACAAGATCCTGGTCCGTGACGACAAATGGTGGTCGGAGAACCTGAAGAAGACCGAGCAGCAGTTCAAGCTGTGGCAGGCCAGCTGACATGAGCAACGCAACCTTGCAACGCGCGCGTCCGGAGGGACGCGCCCGGCACCGGAGCAGGGGAACCCCCGACGGCGGCGCACTACCTGGTGGCTGCTGCTGGCCCCGATCCTGGCCTTCGACGTCGTACTGTTCCTCAGCCCGCTGGGCAAACTGGTGGGCTCGAGCTTCACCGGCAACGCCTACCAGCGCGTCCTCGAAGACCCGCTGGTGGTCCGTTCCCTGATCAACACCCTGAGCATCAGCCTGGCATCCACCGTCGTCACCGTGGTGCTGGGCTACGTCATTGCCCTGGTGCTGTGGCGATCCGGCACGGTGACCCGAGTGATCCTGTTCGCGGTGGTGCTGCTGCCCTTCTGGACCGGCATCCTGGTGAAGAATTTCGCGTGGGCCGTGCTACTTCAGGACAACGGCATCGTGAACTCCTTCCTCCAGACGGTGGGCCTCACCGATGCCCCCATTGAGCTGCTGCACAACCGGCTGGCCGTGATTATCGGCATGGTTCACTGCCTGCTCCCGTATGCGGTGTTCCCGATTTTCTCCTCGCTGACCTCCATCGATGACCGGCTTGCCCTGGCGGCGCGGTCGCTCGGGGCCAAGGAAGCCTCAATCTTCCGACGGATCACGCTGCCGCTCAGTACGCCGGGCATCTCCGCGGCAGGCTTGCTCGTGTTCATCATCAGCACCGGATTCTTCATCACCCCGGTGGTCATGGGCGGACCCGGCGACATGATGATCGCGAACCAGATCGACTACTACGCGCGCCAGCTCACCGACTTCTCCGGGCCGCGGCCCTGGCCGTAATCCTGACAGTGCTGGTCAGCATCCTCGTTGCCATCTACCAGCGAGTGCTCAAGGCGGGAGGCCAACATGCAGACAACTAATCCCCGGCAGCGACTGCTGACGCTGCTTTCCATTCCGGTGTTCCTGTTCCTGGTGGTCCCGACGGCGATCGTGGTGCCTGTTGCCCTTAACGACAGCCGCTACATCACTTTCCCGCCCGAAGGGATCTCGTTCGCCGCCGTCGCCGGCTTCTTCGCTGATAAGGCTTGGACCTCGGCCCTGACGGCCAGCCTCCAATCTGCAGCGATCGCCGTCGTGATCGGCGTGATTCTCGGCGCGACCGCGGCGATCGGCCTGCACGGACGCAAGTTCCCGGGCCAGCAGGCTGTCGTTGGGCTGATCCTGGCGCCGATGATCGTCCCCACCGTGGTGCTGGCGCTGGCGTTCTACCAGTTCTTCATCTCGCTCGGTGTGCTGGGCAGTATCCTCCCCATCGGCCTGGCGCATGCCGTCATCGCCACCCCGTACGTGTACTTGACCACGCGTGCCAGCCTTGCGGGACTGAACCCGGCGCTGGTCAATTCGGCCCAGAGCCTGGGCGCCGGCTGGCTGTCGGTGTTCCGGCACGTCTACCTGCCGGTCATCCTGCCCGGGCTGGTTTCCGGGGCGCTGTTCGCCTTCTCGGTCTCCATCGACGAGACCGTGATGTCCCTGTTTATGCAGTCGCCCAGCGCCACCACCCTGCCCGTGAAGATGTTCACCGACATCCAGTTCAACCTGACCCCCAAGATCGCGGTGTCCTCGGCCCTGTTGGTCACCGTGGCCACCCTGGGGCTGTTGTTCCAGGTCATGTTCGTTCTCAAGCGGCGTTCCACCGCCAGGATGCTGCCGCTGGCCGTGTCCGCACCAAACTAAGGGAAGGCCCATGACTACTTCAGTGATTTCCGCAGCAGCGAGCAAACGGACGACGGCGACCGCGCAAGGTTCGATTGAACTCCGTCAGGTCCGCAAGACGTACGGCGATGTGGTTGCCGTCGACGAGCTGGACCTGGTAGTGGAACCCGGCGAATTCGTCACCCTGCTGGGACCGAGCGGATCCGGCAAGACCACCACCATGATGATGGTGGCCGGCTTCGAGGAGCACACGTCCGGGAGCGTCCTGATCGACGGCAAGCCCGTGGATTCGCTCCCGCCCCGGGACCGGAACCTGGGCGTCGTGTTCCAGAACTACGCCCTCTTCCCGCACATGAGCGCCCGCGAAAACGTGGAGTTCGCGCTCCGGATGCGCAAGGTGCCCAAGGCCGAACGGCGGCAACGCGCCGATAGCGCGCTGGAACGCGTGGGCCTGGGCAAGATGGGCGACCGCAAGCCCCGCCAGCTCTCCGGCGGGCAGCAGCAGCGCGTGGCCCTGGCCCGCTCCCTGGTGTTCAACCCGGCCGCGCTGCTCCTGGACGAGCCCATGGCTGCCCTCGACAAGCGGCTCCGCGAACAGATGCAGGAGGAGATAAAGACGCTGCAGAAGAGCCTGGGCATCTCCGTCCTTTTCGTCACGCACGACCAGGACGAGGCCATGGCCATGTCGGACCGGATCGTGGTGATGAAGGACGGCAGGATCGTCCAGTCGGGCCCGCCCGAAGAGGTCTACAACCACCCGCTCACGGACTGGGTGGCCAGCTTCCTCGGCGACACCAACCTCATCCCGTGCACCGTCCTGGAACGCAAGGACGGCGAGGCGCTGGTTGACCTCGGCGGCCTGGGCCTGGGCAGGGTTCGCGACCGCGGCGTCACCGGCGAGAACTACGCCGTGTCCATCCGTCCGGAACACCTCAAATTCAGCTCCGAGGCAAGCACGGACAACTGCGGCGAGGCGAGGCTGGTCTCCTCGACGAATCTGGGCGCCACGGTGCGCCACCGCCTGACGGCCGGCGGCCATGAGCTCCAGGTGCGCGAACTCAGTTCAGATGCGACGAGTCGGCCCGCGCCAGTCGCGGAGCTGTTCGTGACCTGGGAACCGGACAAGGCGCAGCTGCTGGTTCTGGAGCAGTAGGTGCTTCCGGGGAACTGCCGGGAATGCCGGGCAGTTCCCGCAGCCTGCTGGCGGAGGGGCCAGGGGCCTAGGTGTCCAGGAGGTTTTCGTAACCCTCTGCCACGGTCGTGGCGGCGAATTCGATAACTTCGAACTCGGCCACGCCGTTGCTGTAGAAAGGGTCCTTGGCCAACGCAGCATCCAGTGTGGTTCGGTCGGCCTTGGACAACAGCACACCGCCCACCGCGGGAACCTGGCGTCCGGACGCAAGGAACACGCCGTCGTCGAACGCCTGCTTCACCCACGCCATATGCGCGGGGCGGTGATAGTCCACAATGTCATCGGGCACCTTGTAGGTCAGCGATACAACAAACATAAAGCCAGCCTACTCGGACGGGTCCATGGGAACAGGTGCGTCACTTGAACGCTCAACCACGCTCTGCTTCTAGAATGGACGCATGACCGAACCGCGCTGGCTCAACGCCGACGAACGCCGTGCCTGGCTGGCACTCCTGAGCATCAACACGCTGCTGCCGGCTGCCCTGGACAACCAGCTCCACACCGCCGGCAAGGTGTCCCTGTTCGATTACAACGTCATGGCCATGCTCTCCGAGGCCGAGGGCCGCTTCCTGCCGATGAGCCAGCTGGCCGCCCGCACGAGTTCGTCGCTGTCCCGGCTCTCGCATGTTGTTGCCAAGCTGGAGAAGCGCGGATGGCTGGAGCGGCGTCCGCACCCCCGCGATGCACGGGTCACCACCGCACACTTGTCCGACGTCGGGATGGCCACTTTGGTGGCGCTTGCACCGGGGCACGTGGAGGCGGTGCGCACCAAGTTCCTGGACGCCCTGACGGAAAGCGACGTCAATGACCTCGCCCGCATCGGCGAAAAGATCGTGGCCCGGCTGGACGATGACCACTGGATCCTCCGCGAGACCGAAAGCCGGCCATAAGCCCTCGCCCTGATGGACACCGTCCGGACAGGTTCCGCCTTGGTTGCTCCCGGCAACAGATGAAAGACTGACGCCATGGACTTTTCCGCACGGTATGTAGCGCTCGGCGATTCCTTCACGGAAGGGGTCGGGGATGACGATCTCGGCCGCCCCAACGGCGTCCGCGGCTGGGCGGATCGCGTGGCGGAGCAGCTGGGCGCGGCGGATCCCGGCTTCGGCTACGCCAACCTGGCCATCCGCGGCAGGAAGCTCCGCCAGATCATGGCAGAACAGGTGGACGCCGCCGTCGAACTTAACCCCACCCTGGTGACCATTTACGCAGGTGCCAACGACATTCTGCGGCCCAAAATCGACATCGACGATCTGCTGGCGGAGTACGACGCCGGCATCCGCAAGCTGGCGGCCACCGGCGCCACAGTGGTGATGTTCACCGGCTTCGACGCGCGCGGCTCCAAGGTCTTCAGCACCATGCGCGGCCGCACCGCCATCTACAACGAACTGGTCCGCGGCATTGCCGGGGACCATGGAGCGTTGCTGGTGGATTACTGGCGCTTTAACGAGTACTACGACTGGGGAATGTGGGCACAGGACCGGATGCACATGTCCGCTGCCGGGCATACCAACATGGCCAAACGCGTCCTTACCGTGCTGGAGCACGACCACTCGATCGAGGTCCCGCCCATGACCCCGGTGCCCGAGCTGAACCGGGCCGAAGCCCTCCGCGCAAACGCCCGCTGGATCCGCGAATTCGCCGGCCCCTGGGTGGTCCGCCGTGTCACCGGCAAGTCCTCGGGCGACGGACTGGCTCCCAAGTACGCCCAGCTCACGCGCCTCTGAGGCGACGGCCCCTTATACACCGTCCGAGCACGGATTGGTCTTTAATTGCGTGAACTCGTAGACTTGGTGAGCGCTAAGTGCGCGGAGCGTGCGCAATTGCTCCGGTGGCCCGGTAATTTTCTCCAGGGTAGCCGGTAGTTAGGGGCTCAAGTTGCGTGACTAACCGTTCACCCTGATCACTTTTGGGTCGCACTTACCCGCATGATCCTGCAGCAGATATGCGGATCATTACATTCAATTCTTGAGGAGAAGTCATGGCAGCACACTGCCAAGTGACCGGAGCCGAGCCGGGCTTTGGGCACAGCATTTCGCACTCGCACCGTCGCAACAAGCGTCGGTTCGATCCGAACATCCAGAAGAAGCGCTACTGGGTTCCGTCCCTGCGCCGTAATGTCACGCTGCAGCTTTCTGCAAAGGGCATCAAGACCATCGACGTACGCGGCATCGACGTAGTCGTCGCCGCCATCCTTGCTCGGGGAGTGAAGCTCTAATGGCTAAGGACAAGGACGTACGTCCGATCATCAAGCTCAAGTCGACTGCGGGCACGGGTTACACCTACGTGACGCGGAAGAACCGTCGTAACGACCCGGACCGCATGGTTCTGAAGAAGTACGATCCCAAGATCCGTCAGCACGTCGAATTCCGAGAGGAGCGCTAAACACATGGCTAAGAAGTCAATGATCGCAAAGAACGAACAGCGTAAAGTCATCGTTGAGCGTTACGCTGCAAAGCGCCTCGAACTGAAGAAGGCTCTGGTTGACCCCAACTCGACCGACGAAGTTCGCGAAGCAGCACGCCTCGGCCTGCAGAAGCTTCCCCGCAACGCGTCGCCCGTCCGTCTGCGTAACCGCGACATCATCGACGGCCGTCCCCGCGGTACCTTCCAGAAGTTCGGTATCTCCCGTGTTCGCTTCCGCGACATGGCTCACCGTGGTGAGCTCCCGGGCATCACCAAGTCTTCCTGGTAATTCAGTACCGCTGATTCCAGCTGCTTGAGAAGGGCCGGCAACCATTTGGTTGCCGGCCCTTCTGCGTTTAACAACTGGTGCCGGACTGGCGTCGGCGGTTGTGCTGCAGCACACAGAAGTGAAGTACGACGGCGGCGCCCGAATTTGTGTGCCGATGCCGGCTTTGGCCCGGAATGGCGGGGTTGGGTCCCGTTGTGGGGGTGGATTTGCGGTGGGGGTTGGGTGGGTGTATTGTTTTCTAAGTCGCCGCGAGGGGAACAGCGAAGAGCTGGTTACCGCGGGCGGCCAAACCCCCTAATTCAAGACCAAATGTTGGTTGTTTTTTTGAGCGCCTTTGTTTGGTGGGGATGTGTTTTCTGCTGGTGCGGGTCCTGGAATATGGATTTGCATCGGGGCGGGAAACCGGGTAAGTTTGAAAAGTTGCTCCGGAGCGATCCACGGCCGAATGAATGGTTGTGGTGGTGCCGGGTGTGTCTGTTGTTTGAGAACTCAATAGTGTGCCAAGTTTGTTGATACCAATTTATTGTATTGAATTGGTTGAATTGACTGGATCCGCCACCCCGTGGTGTGGTCTGGTTTTTACAGCTGGTTTCAAATTTTGTGCAGCCATTTTATCCTGTTATTTCCGGGGTTGGTGGTTGTGTCTGTTTTACTTCAACGGAGAGTTTGATCCTGGCTCAGGATGAACGCTGGCGGCGTGCTTAACACATGCAAGTCGAACGATGATGCCAGCTTGCTGGTGGATTAGTGGCGAACGGGTGAGTAACACGTGAGTAACCTGCCCTTAACTCTGGGATAAGCCTGGGAAACTGGGTCTAATACCGGATATGACTCCTCATCGCATGGTGGGGGGTGGAAAGCTTTATTGTGGTTTTGGATGGACTCGCGGCCTATCAGCTTGTTGGTGAGGTAATGGCTCACCAAGGCGACGACGGGTAGCCGGCCTGAGAGGGTGACCGGCCACACTGGGACTGAGACACGGCCCAGACTCCTACGGGAGGCAGCAGTGGGGAATATTGCACAATGGGCGAAAGCCTGATGCAGCGACGCCGCGTGAGGGATGACGGCCTTCGGGTTGTAAACCTCTTTCAGTAGGGAAGAAGCGAAAGTGACGGTACCTGCAGAAGAAGCGCCGGCTAACTACGTGCCAGCAGCCGCGGTAATACGTAGGGCGCAAGCGTTATCCGGAATTATTGGGCGTAAAGAGCTCGTAGGCGGTTTGTCGCGTCTGCCGTGAAAGTCCGGGGCTCAACTCCGGATCTGCGGTGGGTACGGGCAGACTAGAGTGATGTAGGGGAGACTGGAATTCCTGGTGTAGCGGTGAAATGCGCAGATATCAGGAGGAACACCGATGGCGAAGGCAGGTCTCTGGGCATTAACTGACGCTGAGGAGCGAAAGCATGGGGAGCGAACAGGATTAGATACCCTGGTAGTCCATGCCGTAAACGTTGGGCACTAGGTGTGGGGGACATTCCACGTTTTCCGCGCCGTAGCTAACGCATTAAGTGCCCCGCCTGGGGAGTACGGCCGCAAGGCTAAAACTCAAAGGAATTGACGGGGGCCCGCACAAGCGGCGGAGCATGCGGATTAATTCGATGCAACGCGAAGAACCTTACCAAGGCTTGACATGAACCGGAAATACCTGGAAACAGGTGCCCCGCTTGCGGTCGGTTTACAGGTGGTGCATGGTTGTCGTCAGCTCGTGTCGTGAGATGTTGGGTTAAGTCCCGCAACGAGCGCAACCCTCGTTCTATGTTGCCAGCGCGTTATGGCGGGGACTCATAGGAGACTGCCGGGGTCAACTCGGAGGAAGGTGGGGACGACGTCAAATCATCATGCCCCTTATGTCTTGGGCTTCACGCATGCTACAATGGCCGGTACAAAGGGTTGCGATACTGTGAGGTGGAGCTAATCCCAAAAAGCCGGTCTCAGTTCGGATTGGGGTCTGCAACTCGACCCCATGAAGTCGGAGTCGCTAGTAATCGCAGATCAGCAACGCTGCGGTGAATACGTTCCCGGGCCTTGTACACACCGCCCGTCAAGTCACGAAAGTTGGTAACACCCGAAGCCGGTGGCCTAACCCCTTGTGGGAGGGAGCTGTCGAAGGTGGGACTGGCGATTGGGACTAAGTCGTAACAAGGTAGCCGTACCGGAAGGTGCGGCTGGATCACCTCCTTTCTAAGGAGCACCTACAATCACCGTGCCAGGCGTTATGCCTGTGTGGTGGGGTTGTCAGGAGTATATGCCCGTTGCGCAGACGCAAGTTCTGCGGCGGGTGCTCAAGGGTGGAATATCAACGAATAGCGGCCGCTTGTTTTGTGCCTCGCCCAGTACGGATCCCCTCTTGAGGGTGTCCTGGAACGGTGTGGGTGCGGTATGGGTGGTTTAGTGTTTGGCACACTGTTGGGTCCTGAGGCAACAGGACCGGGTTTTCCCGGTACTTGTTTGTTTCTGGTTTCCTGGCTGCACCGAGCGCGCACTTTTTTGTGTGTGGGGTGTGTGGTATGGGGTTGTTGTTTGAGAACTACATAGTGGACGCGAGCATCTTTTATAAGAAGCAATTTCCAAGAATTATGAACCTGGATCTGTCTGCACTCTTTTGGGTGTGGGTGGTTTTCATGGTTCTCTCGTGAATTAGTTTTTGATCTTTTGTGGTCAAGTTTTTAAGAGCACACGGTGGATGCCTTGGCATTAGGAGCCGAAGAAGGACGTAGGAATCTGCGATAAGCCTGGGGGAGTCGATAACCGGACTGTGATCCCAGGGTGTCCGAATGGGGAAACCCCGCCAGGGGCGCGAGCTGCCTGGTGACCCGCATCTGAACACATAGGGTGCGTGGAGGGAACGCGGGGAAGTGAAACATCTCAGTACCCGCAGGAAGAGAAAACAATAGTGATTCCGTCAGTAGTGGCGAGCGAACGCGGATCAGGCTAAACCGTTCCATGTGTGATAGCCGGCGGGCGTTGCATGGTCGGGGTTGTGGGACTTTCCATACCAGTTCTGCCGGACTGGTGAGGTGTGATGTGCAGGCATAGGTGAACGGTCTTGAAAGGCCGGCCAGAGAGGGTGTGAGCCCCGTAACCGAAATGTTTTGTGCCGCCTGGAGAGTATCCCAAGTAGCACGGGGCCCGAGAAATCCCGTGTGAATCTGTCAGGACCACCTGATAAGCCTAAATACTCCCTAATGACCGATAGCGGACCAGTACCGTGAGGGAAAGGTGAAAAGTACCCCGGGAGGGGAGTGAAACAGTACCTGAAACCGTGTGCTTACAATCCGTCGGAGCATCTGCAGCTTGCTGTATGGGTGTGACGGCGTGCCTTTTGAAGAATGAGCCTGCGAGTTAGTGTTACGTCGCGAGGTTAACCCGTGTGGGGAAGCCGTAGCGAAAGCGAGTCTGAATAGGGCGTTGCAGTGGCGTGATCTAGACCCGAAGCGAAGTGATCTACCCATGGCCAGGTTGAAGCGACGGTAAGACGTCGTGGAGGACCGAACCCACTTCAGTTGAAAATGGAGGGGATGAGCTGTGGGTAGGGGTGAAAGGCCAATCAAACTTCGTGATAGCTGGTTCTCCCCGAAATGCATTTAGGTGCAGCGTTGCGTGTTTCTTGCTGGAGGTAGAGCTACTGGATGGCTAATGGGCCCTACAAGGTTACTGACGTCAGCCAAACTCCGAATGCCGGTAAGTGAGAGCGCAGCAGTGAGACTGTGGGGGATAAGCTTCATAGTCGAGAGGGAAACAGCCCAGACCACCAACTAAGGCCCCTAAGCGTGTGCTAAGTGGGAAAGGATGTGGAGTTGCGAAGACAACCAGGAGGTTGGCTTAGAAGCAGCCATCCTTAAAAGAGTGCGTAATAGCTCACTGGTCAAGTGATTCCGCGCCGACAATGTAGCGGGGCTCAAGTACACCGCCGAAGTTGTGGATTTCAGATATTAGCTAAGCCGCCCTTGTGGGTTGGTTCAGGCGTCTGGAGTGGTAGGGGAGCGTCGTGTGGGCAGTGAAGTCGCGGTGTAAACCAGCGGTGGAGCCTACACGAGTGAGAATGCAGGCATGAGTAGCGAAAGACGGGTGAGAAACCCGTCCGCCGAATGATCAAGGGTTCCAGGGTCAAGCTAATCTGCCCTGGGTAAGTCGGGACCTAAGGCGAGGCCGACAGGCGTAGTCGATGGACAACGGGTTGATATTCCCGTACCGGCGAAAAACCGTCCATGTTGAACAGGGGATACTAACCGCCCGATACCTGCCTGACCGCCCTTGTGGTGGAAGGGTTTTGGTGGAGCGCGGGACCTGATCCTGGGAGGCAAGCGTATTAACAGGTGTGACGCAGGAAGGTAGCCAAGCCGGGCGATGGTTGTCCCGGTCTAAGGATGTAGGGCGAACGGTAGGCAAATCCGCCGTTCATGATGCCTGAGATCTGATGGGACCCCCTCACGGGGGGATTTGGTGATCCTATGCTGCCGAGAAAAGCATCGACGCGAGGTTTTAGCCGCCCGTACCCCAAACCGACACAGGTGATCAGGTAGAGAATACTAAGGCGATCGAGAGAATTATGGTTAAGGAACTCGGCAAAATGCCCCCGTAACTTCGGGAGAAGGGGGCCCCAACCTTGAACACCACTTGCTGGTGGGAGGGGATCGGGGCCGCAGAGACCAGGGGGAAGCGACTGTTTACTAAAAACACAGGTCCGTGCGAAGTCGCAAGACGATGTATACGGACTGACTCCTGCCCGGTGCTGGAAGGTTAAGAGGACCGGTTAGCCTTACGGCGAAGCTGAGAATTCAAGCCCCAGTAAACGGCGGTGGTAACTATAACCATCCTAAGGTAGCGAAATTCCTTGTCGGGTAAGTTCCGACCTGCACGAATGGAGTAACGACTTCCCCGCTGTCTCAACCATAAACTCGGCGAAATTGCAGTACGAGTAAAGATGCTCGTTACGCGCAGCAGGACGGAAAGACCCCGAGACCTTTACTATAGTTTGGTATTGGTGTTCGGAGTGGCTTGTGTAGGATAGGTGGGAGACGTTGAAGCCCGGACGCCAGTTCGGGTGGAGTCATCGTTGAAATACCACTCTGGTCACTTTGGACATCTAACTTCGGCCCGTAATCCGGGTCAGGGACAGTGCCTGATGGGTAGTTTAACTGGGGCGGTTGCCTCCTAAAAAGTAACGGAGGCGCCCAAAGGTTCCCTCAGCCTGGTTGGCAATCAGGTGTCGAGTGTAAGTGCACAAGGGAGCTTGACTGTGAGAGAGACATCTCGAGCAGGGACGAAAGTCGGGACTAGTGATCCGGCGGTACATTGTGGAATGGCCGTCGCTCAACGGATAAAAGGTACCTCGGGGATAACAGGCTGATCTTGCCCAAGAGTCCATATCGACGGCATGGTTTGGCACCTCGATGTCGGCTCGTCGCATCCTGGGGCTGGAGTAGGTCCCAAGGGTTGGGCTGTTCGCCCATTAAAGCGGTACGCGAGCTGGGTTTAGAACGTCGTGAGACAGTTCGGTCCCTATCCGCTGCGCGCGCAGGAAATTTGAGAAGGGCTGTCCTTAGTACGAGAGGACCGGGACGGACGAACCTCTGGTGTGTCAGTTGTACTGCCAAGTGCACCGCTGATTAGCTACGTTCGGATGGGATAACCGCTGAAAGCATCTAAGCGGGAAGCTCGCTTCGAGATGAGATTTCCATACACCTTGTGTGTGAGAGGCCCCCAGCCAGACCACTGGGTTGATAGGCCGGATGTGGAAGCGAGGACTAACGACTCGTGAAGCTGACCGGTACTAATAGGCCGATAACTTACACCACACATCACCCCTGCAAACGGTTCAAAAGCGTTTGCAAACCGGGGTGGTAAAAAGATAACAAGACTGCTTGCGTCCACTATGTGGTTCCCAAACAACAAACCCGTCACGGGCTTGTTACAGGGAACAAAAAACACAACATAATAACAACACCACTTCTGCAACTAAAAGTTGCAGAAAGCATGTTGTAACCACAGATTTCCCAGCCCACGGCACAGCCAACGGGTACGGGAGCAAGGGTTACGGCGGTCATAGCGTGGGGGAAACGCCCGGTCCCATTCCGAACCCGGAAGCTAAGACCCACAGCGCCGATGGTACTGCACCCGGGAGGGTGTGGGAGAGTAGGTCACCGCCGGAACATCATTAAAACGGTCGAGAGCCCCCAACCACCAGGTTGAGGGGCTCTCCCATTTAAAACACCACCACCACCGGCACGCACGAGCCTCGGCACGCACCAGCCCGGGACGCTCCCCCACTTAATTGCAGTGAATTTGGACACCCGAAGGTCACATCATCAACGGCGGTCGGCCAGCGCTGATGCTTCAACAACGATCCTCGGCCCGAATATGTCCCGGCGTACAGCAGAAGCCGGCCGGCTCCGATCTACTGGCAGGCCTGCGGGGTGCCGTCGGTCGAGATCACCCGCCCTATGCGCTGGTGCACGCCTCTCACTATGGGCCCCTGCGGAATTTTTCAAGCTGAACGGTACCAACGGGAGTTAGGCGGCTGACTGTTCGGTGATTTCCTTGGGTTGGTTGATCCACGCCGGTCCTGGGAGCGCGAGGATTTGGGATCAGTGGTTGTCGTGAAGCGTTCGGGGTGTTTCGCGCGGGCTGCAGCGAGGGTTGCCGAGCGTTCTTTGGCGACGCCGGCGGCGTGGCCGTAGTGGACGTTCGCGGGGGTGTGGAAGCCGATGCCGGAGTGCTGGCGGTGATGGTTGTACCAGTCCACGAACCCGCTGATAAATCCTCCGGCGTCTTGGACTGAGGCGAAGCGTTCGGGGAATTCCGGCCCGTATTTCAGGGTCTTGAAGATCGACTCACTGTACGGATTATCATTCGACACCCGGGGCCTGGAGTGGGACCGGGTGACCTCTAGATCCGAGAGTAGCGCGGCGACGGTTTTGGAGGTCATGGACGTTCCCCTGTCCGCGTGCACGACCTGGGGGATGCCGTGGATTCCGAAGATCCCCTTCATCATCTCCACGGCCAGCACCCCGGATTCGGTGGCGTGGACGTGCGCGCCAACGATGAACCTGGAATGAATATCGACCATCATGTAGCAGTCAAAATACTTGCCCTTGACCGGGCCCGCGAGCTTTGTAATATCCCACGTGTAGACCTGTCCCGGGGCGGTAGCGACCAGTTCAGGAACCGCCCGGGGCGGGTGTTTGGCCAGCCGGCGGCGTTCCTTGACCTGCTTGTTCTCCTCCAGCACCCGGTAGAAAGTCGATAGGGATCCCAGATAGATCCCCTGATCCAGCAGCTTCGTGTAGACCTGCATGGGTGCCAGGTCCACGAACTCCGGCGAGTTCAGTGCCGCCAGGATCCCGGCGCGCTCAGCGGCGCTGAGCTTGTTCTGCGGCGCCACCGACGCATGGTCCCGCGGCGGAGCCGGTTTCCGGTTCGCGGTCGTCCTGGAAACACCCGTCAAGGATGCTGCCCGGCGCGTGGGGATCTTCAGGTCCAGCATCGACCTGTACGTGGCCATCAACGTTTCTTGGACCGGGCTCGTCCGGCATATCCTGTGAGGCGCTCTCTAAGAACGCCTGTAGTTTTTCCATCAGCTCCAAGGCTGCCTCGGTCTTCTTCAACCGGCTCTCACTCACCTCTAACTGGCGGCGCAAACGCGCGTTCTCGGCCTGCTCCGCCGACAGTTTCCCGATCGATTCCCCGGCCTTCTTCCCGGCCAGGACACCGGCGTCACGCAGCCGCCGCCACTCGGTCATCTGCGAGGAATACAGGCCCTCCCGGCGCAGGAACGCGCCGCCCTCATTGTTCTCGCACGCGTTCGTACGCGGTCAAGAACTCGAGCTTCTGGACCGGGGTGAATGACCGTCGAGGCCGCGGTCCACCGGCCCGGGGTCCAGAACTACTACTACTACTCACAGCACTATCTTCGCGTACTGCACTCAAAACCGGACTGGACATGATTACTGGATTCCTGGCTCTCGCCCCACGCGATTAAACGGACTTGCTATGAGCCCCTGGTACCGTTCCAGCCTGACACGTAGGGCTGACGCACGAACGGCTCTGGCTGACGTCGCCCTCGTCAGCTTGCCGGGTCGTACAGGAACTGCCGGACCTCTTGCGAGCAGCGGCAGGCGACGGCGATCTTCGCGGCCCATTCAAGTGCCGCCTCCCGCGAGGGCAGCTCGAGAACGGTGTAGCCGCCGTTGGGCACCTTGTGGCCTGGGTACGTGCCCTCGGTGACGGTGCCGTCACCGGTCACGAGCACCGGGTCTACGTCCTCATCGATCCCGCCGCCGAAGACGTACACCCCCGCCGCCTTGGCCTCGTCGATGACGGCATGCGAGGCGTCGACTACCGCCTCGAAGTCCTCCTCGGGGAACACCATGGCCTCACTGGGGAACGAGATCAGGTACTTCGTCATTCGAGGACTCCTTTGCTCCGGCGGCGCCAACCGACGGTCTCTTCTCTGCGGCACCGCTCTGGCGCCCAGACCGATTATGGCTCTGGCGCCCGACATATGGTCAAGGTATGCGTCGCGACCGACCCGCTGAAACTGCTCGGGCGTTACCGTCTGGGAGCACGTTTCTAAAGCGCGCGCCCGCGAAGAACGGTCAGCCATGGATCACTTCGACACGATCGTGTTGGGCGGCCCGAGCGTGGCGCAGGCTACGTCGACCAGGCCCACTTCTGCCACGAGTGCCGGGCCTTTACCGGGTCGGCGTGAGCCCGGTGAAGGTGTCGCAGACGTCCTACGACTACCCCGGCCGTACTGGGACCAGATCGGGGCGACAATCGTCGGTCGCCACGTCTTCGACATGACGGACGGCTGGGACGGGAAGCCTCCGGGCGGTGTCGACCACGTGGTCGTCGTGACGCACCGGCCGAAGCCCGAAGGCTGGGACCCCGGGGCGCCGTTTCACTTCGTCGACGGCGTCGTTCGGGTCCGGCAAGCGCTACTTCGGGTCGGTCCACGCACAGCACCTGTTGGAGGATCCCGACGTGGTGATCCAGGGCAACCAGGTCCTTCACCTGCGCTATCGGGTGCGCCGTTGACCGATCTGAGCGGGTACGCGAAGAAGTCCGCTGCGGACGGTGACACAAGATCGGGCCGCCGGCTGCGCATCGCTGGCCCGGGACCGACGCGCTAGCCAACATCCAGCCAGCGATTACACCCTCAACTCTGAAGCCGGATTCAAGACTGCCGCCGCCGACGAGCTCCCCGAGTCGGTCGCGGTCCTGGATCCCTTCCACGTGGCGCTCCTGGCCGGCAAGGCGCTCGAGTGCCGGTGTCGGGGCCAGCATAAGGTGGCTGCATGACAGATGCAGAGGTCGAGACCGCGTACTCAAAGAAAGCTGCCGAGTACACTGCCAGATTTGGGTCGGTCGAGTCCTCCCATCAGGCTGACCGGAAGCTCGTAGCTGACTGGGTCGCACCTCTGGTGGGGCCAGTGCTGGATGTGGGATGCGGCCCGGCCATTGGACCAAGTTCCTCGCGGACCAAGGTGCGGGGGTCGAAGGAATTGATTTGGTGCCGGCGTTCATCAAGCAGGCACAAGCATCCTTCCCCGGCATCCCATTCCGCGTCGCCTCCCTCACGAGTCTCGGAGTTCCCGAAGGATATGCATCCGGCATCCTGGCTTGGTACTCGCTAGTCCACTTTGAACCCGACCAGGTTCCTTCCGTTCTGCGGGAACTGGCACGGCGCCTGACTCCTGGCGGACGTCTCCTCATAGGTCTGTTTGAAGGAGAAGAAATCGCGAGATTTCCACATGCGGTGACGCCTGCGTACTCCTGGCCTGTGGGAGACCTCAGCAGGATCCTTAGTGCAGCCGGCTTCGAAACCATCTCCCATCAGCGACGGACTGATCCTGGTCATCGGCCGCATGCCGCTATCAGTGCACGCCTGAGCCATTCATGAGAGACAGCAACCGGGGGAATGCGGGCAGGCGAAAGGTAAACCGAAACTACAACAAGACTTGGGCTGACCTGTAACCGGAAAGGGCGCCGGCCTGGGTCGAATCGGCCGTGGGCCAATCCTCGCGTGATGTGATCCAGTCAACAGAAACCCGTTCCGGCCGAATACTGCACCGGGACTCCGGTGAGCGCCTCAGATTCCCCGCCACGACGCGGATCCTGGGGTATAGGTCCCGTTGTGGGGTGGATTTGCGGTGGGGTTGGGTGGGTGTATTGTTTTCTAAGTCGCCGCGAGGGGAACAGCGAAGAGCTGGTTACCGCGGGCGGCCAAACCCCCTAATTCAAGACCAAATGTTGGTTGTTTTTTGAGCGCCTTTGTTTGGTGGGGATGTGTTTTCTGCTGGTGCGGGTCCTGGAATATGGATTTGCATCGGGGCGGGAAACCGGGTAAGTTTGAAAAGTTGCTCCGGAGCGATCCACGGCCGAATGAATGGTTGTGGTGGTGCCGGGTGTGTCTGTTGTTTGAGAACTCAATAGTGTGCCAAGTTTGTTGATACCAATTTATTGTATTGAATTGGTTGAATTGACTGGATCCGCCACCCCGTGGTGTGGTCTGGTTTTTACAGCTGGTTTCAAATTTTGTGCAGCCATTTTATCCTGTTATTTCCGGGGTTGGTGGTTGTGTCTGTTTTACTTCAACGGAGAGTTTGATCCTGGCTCAGGATGAACGCTGGCGGCGTGCTTAACACATGCAAGTCGAACGATGATGCCAGCTTGCTGGTGGATTAGTGGCGAACGGGTGAGTAACACGTGAGTAACCTGCCCTTAACTCTGGGATAAGCCTGGGAAACTGGGTCTAATACCGGATATGACTCCTCATCGCATGGTGGGGGGTGGAAAGCTTTATTGTGGTTTTGGATGGACTCGCGGCCTATCAGCTTGTTGGTGAGGTAATGGCTCACCAAGGCGACGACGGGTAGCCGGCCTGAGAGGGTGACCGGCCACACTGGGACTGAGACACGGCCCAGACTCCTACGGGAGGCAGCAGTGGGGAATATTGCACAATGGGCGAAAGCCTGATGCAGCGACGCCGCGTGAGGGATGACGGCCTTCGGGTTGTAAACCTCTTTCAGTAGGGAAGAAGCGAAAGTGACGGTACCTGCAGAAGAAGCGCCGGCTAACTACGTGCCAGCAGCCGCGGTAATACGTAGGGCGCAAGCGTTATCCGGAATTATTGGGCGTAAAGAGCTCGTAGGCGGTTTGTCGCGTCTGCCGTGAAAGTCCGGGGCTCAACTCCGGATCTGCGGTGGGTACGGGCAGACTAGAGTGATGTAGGGGAGACTGGAATTCCTGGTGTAGCGGTGAAATGCGCAGATATCAGGAGGAACACCGATGGCGAAGGCAGGTCTCTGGGCATTAACTGACGCTGAGGAGCGAAAGCATGGGGAGCGAACAGGATTAGATACCCTGGTAGTCCATGCCGTAAACGTTGGGCACTAGGTGTGGGGGACATTCCACGTTTTCCGCGCCGTAGCTAACGCATTAAGTGCCCCGCCTGGGGAGTACGGCCGCAAGGCTAAAACTCAAAGGAATTGACGGGGCCCGCACAAGCGGCGGAGCATGCGGATTAATTCGATGCAACGCGAAGAACCTTACCAAGGCTTGACATGAACCGGAAATACCTGGAAACAGGTGCCCCGCTTGCGGTCGGTTTACAGGTGGTGCATGGTTGTCGTCAGCTCGTGTCGTGAGATGTTGGGTTAAGTCCCGCAACGAGCGCAACCCTCGTTCTATGTTGCCAGCGCGTTATGGCGGGGACTCATAGGAGACTGCCGGGGTCAACTCGGAGGAAGGTGGGGACGACGTCAAATCATCATGCCCCTTATGTCTTGGGCTTCACGCATGCTACAATGGCCGGTACAAAGGGTTGCGATACTGTGAGGTGGAGCTAATCCCAAAAAGCCGGTCTCAGTTCGGATTGGGGTCTGCAACTCGACCCCATGAAGTCGGAGTCGCTAGTAATCGCAGATCAGCAACGCTGCGGTGAATACGTTCCCGGCCTTGTACACACCGCCCGTCAAGTCACGAAAGTTGGTAACACCCGAAGCCGGTGGCCTAACCCCTTGTGGGAGGGAGCTGTCGAAGGTGGGACTGGCGATTGGGACTAAGTCGTAACAAGGTAGCCGTACCGGAAGGTGCGGCTGGATCACCTCCTTTCTAAGGAGCACCTACAATCACCGTGCCAGGCGTTATGCCTGTGTGGTGGGGTTGTCAGGAGTATATGCCCGTTGCGCAGACGCAAGTTCTGCGGCGGGTGCTCAAGGGTGGAATATCAACGAATAGCGGCCGCTTGTTTTGTGCCTCGCCCAGTACGGATCCCCTCTTGAGGGTGTCCTGGAACGGTGTGGGTGCGGTATGGGTGGTTTAGTGTTTGGCACACTGTTGGGTCCTGAGGCAACAGGACCGGGTTTTCCCGGTACTTGTTTGTTTCTGGTTTCCTGGCTGCACCGAGCGCGCACTTTTTTGTGTGTGGGGTGTGTGGTATGGGGTTGTTGTTTGAGAACTACATAGTGGACGCGAGCATCTTTTATAAGAAGCAATTTCCAAGAATTATGAACCTGGATCTGTCTGCACTCTTTTGGGTGTGGGTGGTTTTCATGGTTCTCTCGTGAATTAGTTTTTGATCTTTTGTGGTCAAGTTTTTAAGAGCACACGGTGGATGCCTTGGCATTAGGAGCCGAAGAAGGACGTAGGAATCTGCGATAAGCCTGGGGGAGTCGATAACCGGACTGTGATCCCAGGGTGTCCGAATGGGGAAACCCCGCCAGGGGCGCGAGCTGCCTGGTGACCCGCATCTGAACACATAGGGTGCGTGGAGGGAACGCGGGGAAGTGAAACATCTCAGTACCCGCAGGAAGAGAAAACAATAGTGATTCCGTCAGTAGTGGCGAGCGAACGCGGATCAGGCTAAACCGTTCCATGTGTGATAGCCGGCGGGCGTTGCATGGTCGGGGTTGTGGGACTTTCCATACCAGTTCTGCCGGACTGGTGAGGTGTGATGTGCAGGCATAGGTGAACGGTCTTGAAAGGCCGGCCAGAGAGGGTGTGAGCCCCGTAACCGAAATGTTTTGTGCCGCCTGGAGAGTATCCCAAGTAGCACGGGCCCGAGAAATCCCGTGTGAATCTGTCAGGACCACCTGATAAGCCTAAATACTCCCTAATGACCGATAGCGGACCAGTACCGTGAGGGAAAGGTGAAAAGTACCCCGGGAGGGGAGTGAAACAGTACCTGAAACCGTGTGCTTACAATCCGTCGGAGCATCTGCAGCTTGCTGTATGGGTGTGACGGCGTGCCTTTTGAAGAATGAGCCTGCGAGTTAGTGTTACGTCGCGAGGTTAACCCGTGTGGGGAAGCCGTAGCGAAAGCGAGTCTGAATAGGGCGTTGCAGTGGCGTGATCTAGACCCGAAGCGAAGTGATCTACCCATGGCCAGGTTGAAGCGACGGTAAGACGTCGTGGAGGACCGAACCCACTTCAGTTGAAAATGGAGGGGATGAGCTGTGGGTAGGGGTGAAAGGCCAATCAAACTTCGTGATAGCTGGTTCTCCCCGAAATGCATTTAGGTGCAGCGTTGCGTGTTTCTTGCTGGAGGTAGAGCTACTGGATGGCTAATGGGCCCTACAAGGTTACTGACGTCAGCCAAACTCCGAATGCCGGTAAGTGAGAGCGCAGCAGTGAGACTGTGGGGGATAAGCTTCATAGTCGAGAGGGAAACAGCCCAGACCACCAACTAAGGCCCCTAAGCGTGTGCTAAGTGGGAAAGGATGTGGAGTT
Source organism: Arthrobacter sp. Hiyo4 (assembly GCA_002370555.1). GTDB lineage: Bacteria > Actinomycetota > Actinomycetes > Actinomycetales > Micrococcaceae > Arthrobacter. The sequence goes on along the minus strand of AP014718.1, from coordinate 3,606,813 downwards.
GCGAAGACAACCAGGAGGTTGGCTTAGAAGCAGCCATCCTTAAAAGAGTGCGTAATAGCTCACTGGTCAAGTGATTCCGCGCCGACAATGTAGCGGGGCTCAAGTACACCGCCGAAGTTGTGGATTTCAGATATTAGCTAAGCCGCCCTTGTGGGTTGGTTCAGGCGTCTGGAGTGGTAGGGGAGCGTCGTGTGGGCAGTGAAGTCGCGGTGTAAACCAGCGGTGGAGCCTACACGAGTGAGAATGCAGGCATGAGTAGCGAAAGACGGGTGAGAAACCCGTCCGCCGAATGATCAAGGGTTCCAGGGTCAAGCTAATCTGCCCTGGGTAAGTCGGGACCTAAGGCGAGGCCGACAGGCGTAGTCGATGGACAACGGGTTGATATTCCCGTACCGGCGAAAAACCGTCCATGTTGAACAGGGGATACTAACCGCCCGATACCTGCCTGACCGCCCTTGTGGTGGAAGGGTTTTGGTGGAGCGCGGGACCTGATCCTGGGAGGCAAGCGTATTAACAGGTGTGACGCAGGAAGGTAGCCAAGCCGGGCGATGGTTGTCCCGGTCTAAGGATGTAGGGCGAACGGTAGGCAAATCCGCCGTTCATGATGCCTGAGATCTGATGGGACCCCCTCACGGGGGGATTTGGTGATCCTATGCTGCCGAGAAAAGCATCGACGCGAGGTTTTAGCCGCCCGTACCCCAAACCGACACAGGTGATCAGGTAGAGAATACTAAGGCGATCGAGAGAATTATGGTTAAGGAACTCGGCAAAATGCCCCCGTAACTTCGGGAGAAGGGGGCCCCAACCTTGAACACCACTTGCTGGTGGGAGGGGATCGGGGCCGCAGAGACCAGGGGGAAGCGACTGTTTACTAAAAACACAGGTCCGTGCGAAGTCGCAAGACGATGTATACGGACTGACTCCTGCCCGGTGCTGGAAGGTTAAGAGGACCGGTTAGCCTTACGGCGAAGCTGAGAATTCAAGCCCCAGTAAACGGCGGTGGTAACTATAACCATCCTAAGGTAGCGAAATTCCTTGTCGGGTAAGTTCCGACCTGCACGAATGGAGTAACGACTTCCCCGCTGTCTCAACCATAAACTCGGCGAAATTGCAGTACGAGTAAAGATGCTCGTTACGCGCAGCAGGACGGAAAGACCCCGAGACCTTTACTATAGTTTGGTATTGGTGTTCGGAGTGGCTTGTGTAGGATAGGTGGGAGACGTTGAAGCCCGGACGCCAGTTCGGGTGGAGTCATCGTTGAAATACCACTCTGGTCACTTTGGACATCTAACTTCGGCCCGTAATCCGGGTCAGGGACAGTGCCTGATGGGTAGTTTAACTGGGCGGTTGCCTCCTAAAAAGTAACGGAGGCGCCCAAAGGTTCCCTCAGCCTGGTTGGCAATCAGGTGTCGAGTGTAAGTGCACAAGGGAGCTTGACTGTGAGAGAGACATCTCGAGCAGGGACGAAAGTCGGGACTAGTGATCCGGCGGTACATTGTGGAATGGCCGTCGCTCAACGGATAAAAGGTACCTCGGGGATAACAGGCTGATCTTGCCCAAGAGTCCATATCGACGGCATGGTTTGGCACCTCGATGTCGGCTCGTCGCATCCTGGGGCTGGAGTAGGTCCCAAGGGTTGGGCTGTTCGCCCATTAAAGCGGTACGCGAGCTGGGTTTAGAACGTCGTGAGACAGTTCGGTCCCTATCCGCTGCGCGCGCAGGAAATTTGAGAAGGGCTGTCCTTAGTACGAGAGGACCGGGACGGACGAACCTCTGGTGTGTCAGTTGTACTGCCAAGTGCACCGCTGATTAGCTACGTTCGGATGGGATAACCGCTGAAAGCATCTAAGCGGGAAGCTCGCTTCGAGATGAGATTTCCATACACCTTGTGTGTGAGAGGCCCCCAGCCAGACCACTGGGTTGATAGGCCGGATGTGGAAGCGAGGACTAACGACTCGTGAAGCTGACCGGTACTAATAGGCCGATAACTTACACCACACATCACCCCTGCAAACGGTTCAAAAGCGTTTGCAAACCGGGGTGGTAAAAAGATAACAAGACTGCTTGCGTCCACTATGTGGTTCCCAAACAACAAACCCGTCACGGGCTTGTTACAGGGAACAAAAAACACAACATAATAACAACACCACTTCTGCAACTAAAAGTTGCAGAAAGCATGTTGTAACCACAGATTTCCCAGCCCACGGCACAGCCAACGGGTACGGGAGCAAGGGTTACGGCGGTCATAGCGTGGGGGAAACGCCCGGTCCCATTCCGAACCCGGAAGCTAAGACCCACAGCGCCGATGGTACTGCACCCGGGAGGGTGTGGGAGAGTAGGTCACCGCCGGAACATCATTAAAACGGTCGAGAGCCCCCAACCACCAGGTTGAGGGGCTCTCCCACTTTAACCACCACACCCGGCACAAACAGCCCGGGCACACACACCACCACCGCCGTCGGAAACCGCACCCCGGGACACAGGCCACTACGGGAGCATCACCCCGAAACGCACAGGAAGTGCGAGAGCATCCGCCGGAACGTCGCACGAACTGAGAGAGCGTCCGGCCGAACACTGCAGAAACTGCGAGAGCATCCGGCCGAACACTGCAGAAACTGAGAGAGCGTCCGCTGTGGGCGCAATTCCCCGCAATTTCCCGGAAATCCGGTGATTTTAGTCAAAAAATGGCGGAAACACGCGGAATTTGCGGACCTCGGGGGCCCAAGCTGGTAAGTTTTCGAAGAGTGGCTTGCACGCATGCCGCGTTCAGGCTTCAGAAATCGTGACCGTCCAGGAGGACATCAATGGCTAAGAACCGTAGTGAACTTGTTTCAGAGGTAGCAGGCAAGGCCGGCACCAGCCAGGCAGCCGTCAACTCCGTCCTCGATGCACTGTTCGAGGTATTCGAGACTTCCGTCGCCGCCGGCGAGAAGATCACCATCCCGGGCTGGCTCGCAGTTGAGCGCACCGACCGTGCAGCACGCACCGGCCGCAACCCGCAGACCGGCGAGACCATCCAGATCGCGGCAGGCCACAGCGTCAAGCTGACCGCCGGCTCCAAGCTGAAGGCTGCTGTCGCTAAGAAGAAGTAGTCTTCTTCAGCAACATCAGCAAAGGAGCGGCAACCTCAGGGTTGCCGCTCCTTTGCTTTAAGCCGATTCTGTATTAGTCCGATTCGCCGCGTGGGCACCCGTAGCGGACAATGGATAGGTGCCTTCTGCAGCAAAATCCCGTCCCGCAGCACCCCAGCCAGGCCCCGACAGGGGCGCCTCGGCCAGGGTTGGCGGCGTCGTGGGGATTTCCCGTCCGTGGCAGCTCGCAGGCCTTGCAGCCCTCTTCCTGGGACTGACGGCGGCGCTCCTTTTCTCCGGCGCCGCCGCGGCCCGTGAGGTCTCTGACCCCGGGGCACTGGTCCGCTGGGGGCTGCCCGTCAGCAAGGCCATCCACAACGTGGCACTGGCGACGGTGATCGGCGGACTGATCTTCGCCTTTGGCATCCTCCCCAGAACTGTGGGTCCCCGGTCGCGGACCCACACCGGCGACGATCAGGAACATCCGGCGTTCGCCCGGGCCCTGGCCATTGCTGCCGCTGCGGGTGCTGCCTGGACGCTGTCAGCGGTGGCCGTGCTGGTCCTTACCTACTCAGACGTTGCCGGACAGGCCGTCGGCGGGGACGCGGAGTTCACCCGGGCCCTGGTGTACTTCATGACGGACATCGAGACCGGCCGGGCATGGCTGAGCGTGACCATCATTGCGGCCGTGGTGACCACGGCGCTCTTCGGTGTCAGATCCCTTGGCGGCCTTGCCCTCACGCTGATCCTGGCACTGGCCGGGCTGGTTCCCGCCGCGCTGATCGGCCACTCCTCAAGCTCGTCGGATCATGAAGGTGCCATCAACTCCCTGGGCCTGCATCTTGTGGGCGTCAGCGCGTGGGTTGGCGGCATCGTCGTCCTGGCGCTGCTGTCCGGAATCCTGACCGGCTCGAAGCCCGGCACGGCCGCCGACATCACCGAACCGACGCTGCGGCGGTTCTCCGCCCTGGCCGGCTTTGCGTTTGTGCTCGTCTTTGCCTCCGGCGTCATCAATGCCAGCATCCGCATCACCAACTGGGGTGACCTTTTTGGTTCCCCCTACGGACAGCTGATCCTCGCGAAATCGGCGGCCACCCTGATCCTTGGCGGCATCGGTTTGATGCACCGGCAATGGGTGATCCCCCAGCTGGGCCGCAAAGGCTCGGCCATGTCCTCACGCCGTGTGCTGTGGCAGCTGGTGCTCGTGGAACTCCTGGTTATGGGAGCCACCTCCGGCGTCGCCGTGGCACTGAGCCGGTCGGCCCGCCGCAGCCCACCACGTTTGCACCGGATGCGTCGCCGGCCTTCATCATCACGGGCTACGAGCTGCCGCCTGAACTGACGCCGGAACGCTGGCTGACGGAGTGGCGCTTTGACTGGCTCTGGGTGGCCGTAGTGCTCTTCGGGCTGGTGGCCTACTTCCTGGGCGTCGCCAAGGTGGTCCGACGCGGCGACAAGTGGCAGTGGTTCCGCGCCGTGAACTGGGTGATCGGCCTCCTGGTGCTGACGTACATCACGTCAGGGCCGCCGTCGGTCTATGGCAGGATCCTCTTCTCCGCGCACATGGTGGACCACATGGCGCTGACCATGGTGGCCCCCATCTTCCTGGTGCTCGGCGCCCCGGTGACGCTGGCCCTGCGGGCGTTGCCTGCCCGCGGCGACGGCACCCGTGGGGCGCGCGAGTGGCTGCTCGTGTTTATCCACTCCAAGTTCTCCCAACTGGTCACGCACCCCATCTTTGCGGCGGCCAATTTCGCGGGGTCCATCGTGCTGTTCTACTACTCCGACGCGTTCGGCTTCGCCATGCGGGACCACGTGGGCCACGAGCTCATGATCCTGCACTTCACGCTCACGGGTTACATCTTCATCCTGAGCATGATCGGCACGGACCCGCTGCCCCGCCGCGCACCGTATCCGATGCGCCTGCTCCTGCTGCTGGCGACCATGGGCTTCCACGCGTTCTTCGGCGTCGCCATCATGGGCGGGACCAGCCTGCTGGCGGCCGACTACTTCGGCAACCTTGGCCGCGCCTGGGGGCCGTCCGCTCTCCTGGACCAGCAGATGGGCGGGGCTGTGGCCTGGGGCATCGGGGAAGTGCCCACCCTCCTGGTGGCCATTGGCGTCGCGATCATGTGGTCCCGCTCCGATGCCCGGGAGTCCAAGCGCACCGATCGGGCGGCGGATAGGAATAACGACGCCGATCTCACCGCTTACAACGATATGTTTGCCAAATTGGCTGAACGCGATGCCAGATTGGCTGAACGCAACTCAAAGCTGGAAGGACGCTGATGAGCGAAACCGTACGCACCCAACTCCGGGTCCGCGCTTCCGAACTGGTGGGCCGTAACTGGCTGAACACCGGCGGCAAGTCGCTGGACCTCGAAGCCTTGCGCGGCAAGATCGTGCTGCTCGACTTCTGGACCTTCTGCTGCATCAACTGCCTGCACGTCCTCGATGAGCTGCGCCCGCTCGAGGAACAGTACTCCGAGGTCCTGGTCACCGTGGGTGTCCACTCGCCCAAATTTGAGCACGAAGCAGACCCCGTGGCCCTCGCCGCCGCTGTGGAGCGCTACGAAATCCACCACCCCGTCCTGGACGATCCCGAGCTCGAGACCTGGAAGGCGTACACCGCGCGCGCCTGGCCCACCCTGGTGGTCATCGACCCCGAGGGCTACATCGTGGCGCACCTGTCCGGCGAAGGCCACTCTGACGGTCTGGCCGTGCTCATCCCTGAGCTGATCGCCGAGCACGAGGCCAAAGGCACACTGCACCGCGGCTCCGGCCCGTACGTAGCGCCCGAAGCGACCTCGGGCACGCTGCGCTTCCCCGGCAAGGCGCTGTTCCTGCCCGCCGGGCGGGGATCCGCCGGACACGGTTCAGGCGGCTATGGTTCAGGCGCGCAGAGAACGTCCGACGGCGGGACTAACGCCGCCGCTAGTACCGTCACGGGGGCTCCTGGCTGGTAACCGACACCGGGCACCACCGTCTCGTTGAGCTGGGTAACGACTTCCAGACGGTGCTGCGCACCTACGGCTCCGGGACCAGAGGCCACGCTGACGGCCAGGCCGCCGCCGTCGACTCCGTCGAGCCCGCCGCACGGTTCAACGAGCCGCAGGGCCTCGTGCTGCTTCCGGAAGAGGTGGCGGCGAAGGCGGGCTACGACGTCGTCATTGCTGACTCCGTCAACCACCGCCTCCGGGACTCTCGCTCACGGACGGCAAGGCCACAACAATTGTTGGCAACGGCGTGCAGCGCCTGCTGGAAACCGGCCCCGCCCGGGTGGACGAGGACGCTGCCGGTTTTACGGGCCAGCTCAGCGAGCACCCCCTGGAAGTGTCCCTCAGCTCGCCGTGGGACGTCGTCTGGTCCACCAAGCTCAGCGCGGTGGTGATCGCCATGGCCGGGACGCACCAGATCTTCAGCTTCGACCCCCTCACCGGCGCCGTGGCAATTATTGCCGGCAACGGCCTGGAGGGTTTGCTGGACGGGCCCGCCCACGAGGCCTGGTTCGCGCAGCCCTCAGGCCTGGCCGAGGACGCCGACGGCAACATCTGGGCGGCGGACTCCGAAACCTCCGCCCTCCGCAAGCTGGTCATTGACGACGCCGGCACGGTCACCGTGGAGACTGCCGTGGGCAAGGGCCTGTTCGACTTCGGCTTCCGCGACGGCCCCGCGTCCGAGGCACGCCTCCAGCACCCCCTCGGCGTCACGGTCCTGCCGGACGGCTCAGTGGCTATTGCCGACACCTACAACGGCGCCGTACGGCGCTACGACCCCGCCACGAAGACCGTGTCCACGCTGGCCCGCGGGCTCTCGGAACCCTCCGACGTGATTGTGGACCACACGCACGCCGCGGGCTCCGAGCCGCTGCTGGTAGTGGTGGAGGCGAACAAGCACCAGCTGGTCTACGTGCCTATCCCCAAGGAAGCCCAGCAGGTGGACGAGGGCGCTTCGCAGACCCACCGGCCCAAGAGCCCGGTAGCCCCGGGCTGCTGGAGCTGACCGTGCGTTTCACCGCGCCCACCGGGCAGAAGCTCGACGACCGCTGGGGCGATCCCACGCAGCTGAAGATCTCCTCCACACCGCCGGAACTCCTTGTTGGCGGCGGAGGAACCTCCGTGGGGCTGCTCCGCACGCTGGAGCTGGCTTCCGGCATCCCGGAGGGCATCCTGCACATCACCGCCCGCGCCGCGGCCTGCGACGGCCCGGAGGATGCGGACGGCGAGATCCCGGACCATGCCGCCTGCCATCTGTACCAGCAGGACTGGGGCATCCCGGTTCTCCTGACGGACGACGGCGACTCCGAGTTGGTCCTGGACCTGCGCGGAATGGACTAACCGCCGCCGCCGCTATGGCTTTGCGGCGCTGGCTTGCTGAGCTGGCGTGAAGAGGCTGCCTTCTGTGACTTGATGTCACGGGAGGCAGCCTCTTGCGCGCCGCGGTTCGGGCCGATCCCAGGCGCTAGTAGCTCAGGAGCGGGGTGACCCTGATGGTGTCGCCGGCGACGTCCAGGCGGGTGGTGAAGCTGAAGTCCACCTCTTCGTTGAGCGGTGACCAGGCGCCGGTGAAGGAACTCTGCTGGACCGCCTCCACCTTGGCCTTCCCGTCGAGGGGAGCAACCACCCAGCGGCCGTCAAAGGGCTCGATGGAGATCTCCGGGTATTCCGTGATGCTCCACTTGATGGTGCCGTCGTCCACGTTGTTGGTGCTGGCGAAGTAGAAGGGGCAGTCCGGTTGCAGCTTTTGCTGCTTCACAGCTTCGGCGGCGCAGGCGTCCAGGAATTCCTTGACCTTCACGCCCACATCCTTCCGAAGCTGGTCGGTGGCCTCGGTCAGCAGGTTTAACGGAGCCGCCGGGACATCGCGGGATGTCACCGTGGCGCGTGTGGCGGGCGCGGCGAAGTATTCACCGTTCAGGGAGGCTTCATATTCACCCGGATAGAACACGGCGAACGAATTTCTACCCTGGGGCATGTTCACCGGCACGCCGTTGAGGTTGGCTTCGCTGGCGTTGACCACAGTCACGCCCACCGTGGGCAGTTGCGACGGCACAAAGGCCCACGTGTTAAAGAACAGCCATTCGGTGCCGGTCTTCTCCAGCAGGAACTCGGTGCGAAGCCTGCTGCCATCGATCGTGTACTGCACGGGCACCATGACCTGGTTGCCCGAGCGTTCCTCGGCGTCGCCGATGCTGACGTTCGCCAGCCGGGAGGAGGCCGTCTGCAGCGCTGTGCCGTCAAGCATGGCGGCGTTGCCGGGCGGCACAGTGGCCCGCAACAGACCCAGCGCCTTGCCGCCGTCGCCCTCGTGGAGGGCGTCCAGATACTCCCGGACAGGCTGCTGTGGACTCGCCACCGTATTGTTCACCACGTTGACCCCGACGACGGCCGCGGCCACGGCAAGCATGAGGCCAAGGAGCCACCCTGCTGCCATCCTCACCAACGCCTGACTCATCTGCACTTCACTTACGTTACCTGCAAGCCCGCTGAACACAGGTGTCGCCGTCGCCCCGGGTAGCGGCGTGTGGCGGCTTTCCTGATGCCCGACGGCGGGAAGTCCAGGGCGGGACGTCGTACGGTTTGCCTACCGGCGGCGCCGGGACGAGGTGCCGAAGACTCCGCGGAGCAGCTCCCGGCCAAGCTGCGTGCCCATGGAACGGACCATGCTCCTCAGCCCGCCGCCCAGGGCCCCTCCGAGGGTTCCGGTGAGGTCGCCCAATATCCCGCCGCCGGCAGGGCCGCAGGTTCCGGTGCACGCTGCGAGGGCGCATCAGAGCCGGCACCACGGTGGGACGCCGGAGCGGGCCTGCTGCTGGGCCGGCCCAGGATTTCCTCTTCGATCCTGCGGGCCTCGGCGTCAACGTCGGCCTGGTCCGAACCGACCTGCCCGGAAGTCCCGGGACCGGGGCTCGCCGGGCGCTGCTCCGCCGGTGGGCGCAGCGCCCTTGCCGGTGAGTTTCTCGTAGGCGGAGACGTTGTCCACGGCGGTCCCGTACTTGGCGAGCAGGGCGGACCCGCCCACGGTGCTTTTGATGAGCTCCTCGGTGCTGGGGCCCATGACGGATTCCGGGGCGCGCAGGCGAGTGTGCGCGACCGGCGTCGGGGCGCCCTTCTCATTCATGACGGTAATGACGGCCTCGCCGATCCCCGCGGACGTGAGTGTTTCCTCAAGGTCGTAGTCGCTCATCGGGAAGGTGGACACGGTGGCTTTCAGGGCCTTCGCGTCCTCCGGGGTGAAGGCGCGGAGGGCGTGCTGGATGCGGTTGGCCAGCTGGCCCAGGACGTCTGCGGGGACGTCTTTGGGGGTCTGGGTGACGAAGAAGATCCCCACACCCTTGGAACGGATCAGCCGGACCGTGGTGGTGATGGCGTTGAGGAAGGCCTTGGATGCGCCGTTGAAAAGCAGGTGGGCCTCATCGAGGAAGAACACCAGTTTGGGCTTGTCCAGGTCGCCGGCTTCGGGAGGTCCTCGAACAGGTCCGCCAGCAGCCACATCAGGAAGGTCGAGAACAGCATCGGCTTGGTTTGCAGCGTGGGCAGTTCCAGGCACGTGATGACGCCGCGCCCGTCCGGGGCGGTCCGGAGCAGCTCCGCGGTGTCGAACTCAGGCTCGCCGAAGAACCGTTCCAGGCCCTGCGCTTCGAGGTTCACCAGTTCGCGGAGGATGACGCCGGCGGTGGCCTTGGACAGGCCGCCCAGTTCCTCCAGCTCGTCCTTGCCCTCGTCCGAGGTGAGGAACTGGATGACCGCGCGGAGGTCCTTGAGATCGATCAGCTCAAGGTTGTTCTTGTCCGCAAAGTGGAAGACGAGCTGCAGGCTGGATTCCTGGGTGTCGTTGAGTTCCATCACACGCGAGAGCAGGATGGGGCCAAACGAGGTGATGGTGGCACGGACGGGAATGCCGTTGCCGTCGCCGCCCAGGGCCAGGAACTCCACCGGGAATGTCTTGCCGGCCCAGGCCTGGCCGATGCTGTCGGTGCGCGCCTTCAGCTTCTCGCTGCCGGCGGCCGCCGTGGCCAGGCCGGACAGGTCACCCTTGATGTCCGCGAGGAACACGGGAACCCCGGCTGTGGACAGCTGCTCGGCGATCATGTGCAGCGTGACGGTCTTGCCGGTGCCGGTGGCGCCGGCTACCAGGCCGTGCCTGTTCATCATGGCCAGCGGCAGGCGGACCTGTGCTTCCTTGTGGAGTTCGCCGTCCACAATGGCGGCGCCCAGCTCGATGGTGGCACCTTCCAAGGTGTAGCCCTTCTGGATGGTGGCGAGCTTCTCGGCAGTGGTTTTGTTGGCCATGCCGCTAGCTTAGCGGGGCCGCCGGGAGATTCTTGGTGAACGCGAGCGACCTGATGATCTCCGGATCCTGGTCCAGGTTGAACTGCGGCTCATAACCTGCGGTGAGGTACAGGGTGCTTGGCTTCAGGCTGGCGGGACCGGTGGTCAGGAAGACGCGACGGTAGCCCCGCCGGGCCGCCAGCGCCTCCAGTTCCGCCAGGACGAAACGGGCGAGCCCGCGGCGGCGGTGCGCCGAGGGGGTGGGTAGCGGTCGCGAAATTATTCAGTGCGTCCCCAACAGGTCTACCTCGGTCGCCGGGTGAAGCGCGGCGCGACCATAAAAGGACAGCAGCAAACAGCATGGACGTCCCGACACTTACAAGGACGGACTGCCAAGCTGAGAACCATCTCCAGTCCAAGCTTCAGCGAAGATGGTCAGGCCGGCGAGAGCGAGGCCCCGAGCAGGAAGAAGAGGAGCCAGCCCTAGTGTGGGCGAGAACGTTCACTTGGCAGCACGGGCTAAATATTCTGCCAGTTCGTCGAACCTGACTTGGATCACGGGCCGGGATCTTTCGGGAGCGTATAGAGCTGACCTGCGGTGATGCGGGCTGATTTATGGTTTTCACGCACTAATAGGATTTGTTCTCGGCTTGTGCGGTGGATGCGCGTCGGCTTTAGAGCGAAGGGTCGACGGCGGCAAAGTGAGTGCCGTCGTCGACCCTTCCTAGGAACTGCCGGCTTTCAGCGGATAGGGGAGCATCGGCATTAAGTGGCTTTGGACTCCACCATCTGCTCTTCAGCGGGAGTGGCCTGCAGGTCCGAGCCCGAAGACGGGTGTGCTGCGACGGCCGCGGCGTGCTCCGCCAGCACCCCGGTCTGATGGCGGATCTTCAGCCGGTACAGCAGGGCCCCGCCGCCGGCGACCGCTGCCACAAAGAGCACTCCGCCCCACTGCAGGTACCACTCGAACGGCGGCACTGAGTTGTAGATCTCCTGGCGCGGCCACACCAGGTTCACCGTCATGGCACCGCCCCAGAGGACCGCGAGGATGTTCACGGGCAGTCCCCACTTGCCCAGGCTGAAGCCGGGCTCGGAGCCGTCGTCAGCCAACGGCCATTTCTTCAGGAGCCGGTTGCGCAGTAAGGGCACGGTGACCAGCAGGTAGGACAAGTAGATCAGGACGATGCTGATGCTGGACATGATGGTGAAAATTGCCGGCTGCATGACGTTGACCAGTAGCGGGATGACGGCCATGACACCGATCACGATGGCGGCGACCGTGGGGGTCCTGCGGACCGGGTCCACCTTGCCGAGCTGCCGGCTGAACGGCAGGTTGTTGTCCCGCGCCATGGCGAACATCATCCGGATCGCGGCGGCGTGGACGGCCAGGGTGCAGACCACCACGGCCACCACGATGCAGGCGAGGAAGGCCTTGCCGAAGGGCCTCCAAGCACGGAGAGCACCAGGTACTGCAGCCCGCCGTCGGCCGCCCCGAGCTTGGGGTCGGCCAGGTCCGGAGCTGCCAGGATGCTAAAGAGCAGGATCAGCCCGCCCAACACGAAGGATGCCGTGATGGCGCGCAGGATGGCCTTGGGTGCCGTGCGTTTGGGGTCCTTCGTTTCTTCACCCAGGGAGCTGGCGGTGTCGAAGCCGTACATAACGTAGCCGGACGCCATGGCGCCGATCAGGAACACCCCGAAGAAGCCAAGGTCGTGGCCTTCCCCGAAGCCGGCAGTGTCGAAGAACACCTCAGGCCCCCGCACAACGTGCCACCCCAGCGCCAGGATCAGCAGCACGGCCGCGGTCAGTTCAACAAAGACGCCGATGCTGTTGATCCTGGTCATCAGCTTCACTCCGAAGGCGTTGATAAGGGTGGAGATGGAAATCATGATGCTCGCCAGCAGCACGCCGTTGAGGGCGAAGTCGTAGGTGCCCGTTCCGTCACCAATGATCTGGAAGCCGGACCAGAGCTGCGGAAGGGTGAGCTGCAGGGCCAGGGCCACGGCGCCGAGCGCCACGATGGACGAGATGAGCAGCAGCCAGCCCGCCAGCCAGGACCAGGTCCCGGAGGTGAGCCGCTTAGCCCAGTTGTAGACCGATCCGGCCACCGGGTAGCGGCCCGCCAGTTCGGCGAAACACAGGGCCACCATCAGCTGGCCCGCGAAGACGAGCGGCCAGGACCACGCGTACGCCGGGCCGGCCATGGAAAAGCCAAAGTAGAACAGTTGAAAAACACCAGTGAGGATGGATATGTAGCTGACACCTGCCGCGAAGCTGGCAAACTTGCCGATGCTCCGGTCCAGGGTCTGCGTATAACCAAACTCGTCCATGCCGCTTGAATCAATACTCTTGCTGGGTTCCGCCATGTGGACTCCTAAATCAGAAAAGCACGATAGTGATGACCGGCCGGCCGAGGCGCATGGAAGGTCGATGCCTGCCGCCGGGACCTCGCCGCTTAGGCGAGGGACGCGGTGAGCTCCATTTCTTCCAGGGTCATGGTGTCGCCGGACCGGCCGGCGCGGATGAGGTCCGCGCAGCGCTCGCCGATCATCATGACGGTGATGTTGGGGTTGACGGTGACGTGTTCCGGCATGACCGACGCATCGGCCACGCGCAGCCCGGTGACGCCCTTGACCCGCAGCTCGGGATCGAGCGGTGACATCTCGTCGTCGGCCGGGCCCATCCTGACGGTGCCCACCGGGTGGTACACGGTGTTGTGGGTCTTGCGGATGTAATCCCGCAGTTCTGCATCGGTCTGTGCCTCGACGCCGGGGGAGAGCTCCCTGCCGGTCCATTCCGCCATGGCGGGCTGGGCGGCAATTTCGCGGGCCTTGCGGATGCCGGCCACCATGACGCGCATGTCGTGGCCGTCGGGGTCCGTGAAGTAGCGCGGGTCCACCATCGGCTTGTCCCGGAAGTCGCGGCTGCGCAGCCGGACGGTGCCGCGGGAACGGGCATGCGTGACGTTCGGGGTGAGGCTGAAGCCGTTCTCCGTGGTGGGGTAGCCGTGCCGCAGGGTGTTCATGTCGAACGGGACGGACCCGTAGTGCATCATCAGGTCCGGGCGGTCCAGGCCGTCCTCGGTGGGGGTGAAGATGCCGATCTCCCACCATTGGGTGGAGGTCTGCACCATTGGCTGCCTGGCCTCGAACTGGACCACGCCCTCGGGGTGGTCCTGCAGGTGCTCGCCCACGCCGGGGAGTCCACCAGGACCTCGATCCCGTGTTGGGCGAGGTGCGCTGCGGGGCCGATGCCGGAGAGCATCAGCAGCTTTGGGGAGTCGATGGCTCCGGTGGACAGGATGACCTCGCGGTGCGCGGAGATCCGGTGGGTCCGGCCGAACGCCGAGTCCACCACGTCCACGCCGGTGCAGCGCTTGTCCGCGTCGAATACCAGCTGGCGGGCGCGCAGACAGGTCAGGAGTGTGAAGTTTTCGCGCTCCATGATGGGGTGGATGTAGGAGACCGAGCTTGAGGACCGGGTGCCGTCCGCGCGGCGGTTGATCTGGAAGAAGTTGGCGCCGTTGACCACGGTGGTCCCGGTGTTGAATTTGGCGCGGGGAATGCCGGCCTGTTCGCAGGCATCGAGGAGCGCGACGCCGGCAGGATCCGCCGGGGCACGTTCATCAGGTGCACGGGGCCGGAGTCGCCGTGGTGCGGCGCGTCCGGGCCTGCGTCCTCGTTGGTCTCCAGCCGCCGGTAGAGCGGCCAGGCGGCGTCGGCGGTCCAGCCGGTGGCGCCGTATTTGGATTCCCACTCGTCCAGATCTTCGCGCGGCGCCCAGAAGGCGATGCAGGAGTTGTGGCTGGAGCAGCCGCCCATGACCTTTGCCCGGGCGTGGCGCATAAAGGAGTTGCCGTTCTCTTGCGGTTCCACCGGGTAGTCCCAGTCATAGCCGGATTCCAGCAGTTCCATCCAGCGGTCCAGCTGCAGGATCTCGGGAAGGTTCCGGTCATCCGGTCCGGCCTCCACGAGGGCCACAGTCACGTCCGGATCCTGGCTCAGCCGGGCGGCGACGGCGGCACCCGCGGATCCGCCGCCGATGACGACATAGTCGAACCCGCGCTCGGTTACGTCGTCGATATTGTCGTAATGCATCTAGTTCTCCTTGCCGTGGTCCGCGAACCAGCCGGTGACCTGCGGGCTGGTGTTCTGGTAGATGTGCTTGGCTTCCTGGTATTCGGCCAGGCCGGTGGGGCCCAGCTCTCGGCCGACGCCGGACTGGCCGAAGCCTCCCCACTCGGCCTGGGGAAGGTAGGGGTGGTAGTCGTTGATCCAGACCGTTCCGTGCCGCAGCCGGGATGCCACGCGCTGTGCCTTTCCGGCGTCCTGGGTCCAGACGGCGCCGGCCAGTCCGTAGATGGTGTCGTTGGCGGTGGCCACGGCTTCTTCCTCGGTGCGGAAAGTCTCCACGGTCACCACCGGGCCGAAGGCCTCGTCGACGACCACGGACATGCCCCTTGTCACGCGGTCCAGGACGGTGGGCTGGTAGTAGAAGCCGCCGTCGTACTTTTCCCCGCCGGCGCCGCGCCGCCGCACCGCACCCGCGCACCCTCCTGGATGCCGCGCTGGACGTAGGCGTGGACCTTCTCCCTGTGGGCTGCGGAGATCAGCGGCCCGGTTTCTGCAGCCTCGTCGAACGGGCCGCCCAGCTTGATGTCCTGTGCGCGCCGGACCAGCTCGTCCACGAAGCGATCCGCGATGGACTCCTCCACCACCAGGCGCGCCCCTGCCGAGCAGACCTGTCCGGAGTGGACGAAGGCGCCGTTCAGGGCGTTGTCGACGGCGGCGTCGAAGTCCGCGTCCGCGAACACGACGTTGGGGTTCTTTCCGCCCAGCTCCAGTGCCACCTTTTTCACGGTGCCGGCGGCTGCCGCGGCGATGCGCTTGCCGGTTTCCAGTCCGCCGGTAAAGGAGACCAGGTCGACGGCGGGGTGTTCCGAGAGCGGTGCGCCCGCCTGCGCGCCGGGTCCGGTCACAAGGTTGGCGACGCCGTCCGGCAGGCCGAGGTCCTGCAGCAGCTGCATGGCCAGGATGGCGGTGGAAGGGGTCAGTTCGGAGGGCTTAAGAACGAAGGTGCAGCCCGCGGCCAGCGCGGGTGCGATCTTCCACGCGGCCTGGAGCAACGGGTAGTTCCACGGAGTAATCAGGCCGCAGACGCCCACGGGTTCGTAGACGATCTTGCTGACGACGGCGGGGTTCCCGGCGTCGACCATGCGGCCCGAATGCTGCCCGGCCAGCCGTCCGAAATATTCGAAGCAGGCGGCGATGTCGTCCATGTCGATGCGGCTTTCGACCATGCGCTTGCCGGTGTCCAGCGACTCCGCGCGGGCGAATTTTCCCGGCGTTCGCGCAGTCCGGCGGCGACTTTGAGCAGGAAGGTACCGCGTTCGGGTGCCGTGACATTTGACCAGATTCCGGAGTCGAAGGCTGCACGGGCTGCGGCGATGGCGCGCTCGGCGTCTTCCCGGCCGGCCTCGGACACTGTGGCGGCCAGCTCGCCGTCGGCGGGGTTGCGGATGTTGCGAACCGCGCCGGAGGCGGCTGGTTCCCACGAGCCGTTGATGAAGAGGGTGGATGCTGTCACGTCATGAGACGTTGTGGCGTAAGTCATACCGAGGACAGTAATTGAAGTTGAACGAGTGTTCAATACTTTCTTGAACGCTCGTTCAAGTGTGACGCGCCTACGGCACTGCCATGTGGCGTGTGCTTCAGAGTTCCCTGAGTGCTGCGTCCCCGCTGGTACTCCTGCGGCTCGGGGCGAAGGCGATCTCCTCCGTGCGGGCGATGCTGCGCTGGATGGAGGCGTTGTCCACGCCCAGAAGCGATGTCAGCCACATGCCGTTCTGTATGACGACGATGTCCGCTGCCCGCTCCCGGCATTCCTCCCAGGAGAGTTCTGGTTTGGCGTTGGATACGAGGGCGGCAACGCCGTCGAGGTACCGGTCGAATGCCGCAGCGTTGATCTCGGCATAGCCTTCGTCGGCTTGGGCGAGGGCCCACAGGTGCAGGCGCAGGGATAGGTACCGGGTGGTCAGCAGCTCGGCGCCGGCAACCCGCCGCAGGGCCCTCCGGAGCTGTTCGTCCGGCGTCAACGATGGGTCCTGGGCCACCAGTTGGAGGTCCTGCTCGTCCACGCGGTCCAGGGCTGCCCGGATCAGGCTCGTTTTATCGTCGTAGTAGTAGTTCACAAGGCCCAGTGCCACGCCGGCCCCGCGCGCCACGGCACGCATGCTCACGCCTGAGATGCCGTGGCGCGACAGCAGATCGAGCGCCGCCTCGAGAATGCGCGACTGCCTATCGATCTGTTCGCCGGAGTTCACGGTATTTGTCCCCATCTGGCCAGACTATTGCCAAACCCGCCAGGAGCGCACTTTCCGGGAACAGGCGGAGACGGCGCGCCACAGAAGCAACCTCCGGCCCGGCTTCGGCGACGAAAACGGTGACCTCCAGTGGCGAGGCCTCCGCCGTCGTCGTCCAGAGCCCCGCATTCACCGACGTCGCCGGAAATGTCAGGCCCTCCGGAGCGGCTTCAGCCAGCTTCAAGATCGACAAGACCGCTCCGGAAGTTGGCTTCACCTCAACCCTGGGGAAGGGCTGCTTCGGTTCCACTCCTGCCCCGCCCGGCTGCACAGCCTCGGACGCCTGCCCGGCTCGATGGCACGTCCGCCGTCAGGGGTTACTCCACTGCAGTCGGTACCCGCACCCTGACGGCCACGGCCACCGACAAAGCGGGCAACACCACCACCGTCACGCAGCCCTACACAGTCCTGGCCTGGACCCTTAAGGGCTTCTACCAGCCCATCGACCTGAACAGTGTGCTGAACACCGTGAAGGGCGGCAGCACAGCTCCGGCAAAGTTCGAAGTGTATGCCGGTGCCACCGAGATCACGGATCCCAGCCTGATGTCATTCACGATGGCCAGGGTCACCTGCTCACTGGCTGTCCTGGTTGATGAAATCGACCACCACCGGCAGCACGTCGCTCCGCTACGACGCCACCGGGGCCAGTTCATCTACAACTGGAAGACTCCCGCAGGCACCTGCTACCAGCTCACGATGAAGGCCGCTGACGGCGGCTCCATCAGCGCCAACTTCAAGTTGAAGTAGGGGACGCAACCCTGCTGTTTGCCCATCCGGCCTGTGCACCCGCCGGCCTGCCGCCCTGCACAACGGTGTGGGCCACCCCACCGCAGCCTGCAGAAATAACCCGGCCGCCGCCGTCGTTGTGCACAGTGTGGCCGCCGCGACCCGGCCGGCCCACCCTACGCAACGCATTGAAAGGCCGGCACCGACGTGACTCTTCCGCTCTCCATTCTTGATCTGGCAACCATCGGCAAGGGCCAGACGGCGGCGGAGAGTTTCGCGGGCAGCGTTGCCATGGCGCAGCGGGCCGAGGAACTGGGATACCGCCGGATCTGGTACGCCGAGCACCACAACATGTCAGCCATCGCTTCCTCTGCCACGAGCGTGCTGATCGCCCACGTGGCAGCGCACACCAAGACCATCAGGCTCGGCGCCGGCGGCGTCATGCTGCCCAACCACTCGCCGCTGACCATCGCCGAGCAGTTCGGCACTCTGGAAACGCTCCACCCCGGCCGGATCGACCTTGGCCTGGGCGCGCCCCGGCAGCGACCAGAACACGATGCGGGCGCTGCGGCGGGACCCGATGTCCGCCGACAGGTTCCCGCAGGACGTCCTGGAACTGCAGGGTTACCTCACCGGCCCCACCCGGATCCAGGGCGTGGAGGCCACGCCCGGCAAGGGCACAAACGTTCCGCTGTACATCCTCGGATCGTCGCTGTTCGGCGCGCGGCTTGCGGCCCAGATGGGCCTGCCCTACGCGTTCGCGTCGCACTTCGCGCCCAACGCCCTGCAAGATGCTGTGGCCGTGTACCGCCGGGAATTCAAGCCGTCGGCGCAGCTGGACGCACCCCACGTGATCGCCGGCGTCAACGTCATTGCCGCGGATACCGCCGCCGAGGCGCAGGCGGCTTTCCGGGCCACGCTGCGCGCCCGCGTCGGTCTGTTCTTTGGCGGCGGACGCGAGTTCACCGACGACGAAGCGGACATGATCCTGGACTCCCCGCAGGGCCAGCACGTCTCGCAGATGATGGCGTACTCGGCCATCGGCACCCCGGAGGTTGTGAACGACTACCTCGAGGAGTTCGCCAAGCACTCCGACGCCGACGAACTCATCGTGGCGCACCAGAATACCGGCACCGAGGCCAGGATTCGCTCCGTGGAACTGCTGGCGGAGGTTGCCGGGCTGGCCCGGGTCTAGGTCCCGCGCCACCAGCAAGCGGGGACTCGCCCGAGTCACGCCAAGCACCCTTTTTAGAAAGCCCGACGGCGGGGTCCCCCGGAATCACGCGGAGGCCCGCCGTCGTGGTCCAAAAGCGTGCCCGGCGTGCCGCGATTCGCATCTGTAGATCAGGCGGGCGCTTGACATCGTTCAGCTGAACCGGTTAAGTAGAGCCCACTGAACCGGTTCAGTGGCGTGAGTCACGGACCCGAAACCCGAAGGGCCCCTCATCATGGCAGTAACCATCAGCGACGTCGCCCATGCGGCAGGCGTCAGCAAAGGTGCTGTTTCGTATGCGCTGAACAACCAGCCCGGCGTCAGCGACGCCACCCGTGGCCGGATCCTGCAGGTCGCCAAAGAGCTTGGCTGGAAGCCGAGCCTCCGCGCCAAGGGCCTGTCCTCCGCGAAGGCCTACGCGCTGGGCCTGGTGGTGGCCCGCGACCCCAAGCTCCTCGGCACGGACCCGTTCTTCCCGGCGTTCATTGCGGGCATCGAAACGACCCTCGCCGAGCACGATTACACGCTGGTCCTGAGCGTTGCCACCGCCCCCGGCGCCGAAGAGCGGGCCTACCGCAAACTTGCCGACGGCGGCCGCGTGGACGGCGTGATCCTGACCGATGTGCGGCACAACGATTCCCGGATCGGCCTGCTGCGCGAGCTCAAGCTGCCGGCCGTCACGCTCAACAGGCCGGATTCGGACTCACCCTTCCCCGCGGTGTCCATGGATGACACGGATGGCATCACGGCCGCCGTCGAACATCTGCTGGCCCTGGGGCACGTGCGGATCGGCCATGTGGGCGGCGCCCAGGAATACATCCACGGCCGCAGCCGCCGCCGGGCCTGGGAAGCGGCCATGGCCGCTGCCGGCCTGGCAGCGGACCTGTTCGCGGAGGCTGACTTCACGGCGCCCGGGGGAGTGGCCGCCACCGCGGAACTGCTCCGCCGGCCGGACCGCCCCACCGCGATTGTCTATGCGAACGACCTCATGGCGACGTCCGGCCAGTCCTTCGCCCAGTCCCAGGGCCTGAACGTCCCAGGTGACCTGTCAGTCACCGGCTACGACAACGCAGAGTTCACCCAGTACCTCAACCCGCCACTCACCACTATCTCCACTGACCCCATGCGCTGGGGCAGAGTTGCCGCGCAGGCCCTCCTGGACCAACTCAACGGCACCCACTCCGGTGAGGATACGGACCTGCAGGCACCCTTCCTGCTGGTCCGCGCCTCCACCGGCCGCGCCCCATCCATAACCACCCAGCCAGCACCGTAGCAATCCCCCAAGCAAGCAAAAAAGAACACCAACCAGTCGCAGATCCCCACCGGGACCGGTACCAAGGAGTCGCAATGAAGCGCTTTACCAAAGCAACGCGAATATTGTCAGTGGCCGCCCTGACCGTAATGGGGGCAGGCCTGGCTGCCTGCGGCGGCAGCGGAGGGGCGGTGATGGCGGTTCCGGCTCCGCCACCACCGCCAAGGGCCCCATCAAGATCTGGTACTCCAACAACGAGTTCGAGGTTAAGTGGGGAAAGGCCATGGTGGAGTCCTGGAACTCCGCCCACCCGGACGAGAAGATCGATGCGCAGGAGATCCCTGCCGGCAAGAGCTCCGAGGAGGTCATCGGCGCAGCCATCACGGCCGGCAACGCGCCCTGCTTGGTCTTCAACACCGCACCCGTGGCAGTTCCCCAGTTCCAGAAGCAGGGCGGTTTGGTGGCCCTGGACGAGTTCCCGGACGGGCTCCAGTACATCAAGGACCGCACCGGCAACCTGGCGGACCAGTACAAGTCCGCGGACGGCAAGCTGTACCAGCTGCCGTGGAAGTCCAATCCCGTAGTCCTGTTCTACAACAAGGACATTTTTGCCAAGGCAGGGCTGGATCCGGAAAGCCCGAAGCTGGGGACCCACCAGGAACTGCTGGACACCGCTCGGACCCTGGTGTCCTCCGGTGCTGCCACCAACGCCATGTGGCCCTCACCGGCCAGTGACTTCTTCCAGTCCTGGTTCGACTTCTACTCCTTCTACGCTGCCAACTCCGACGGCACCCCGCTGGTGAAGGACGGCAAGGCAACGTTCGACAGCGAGGAGGGCAAGCAGGTGGCCACCATGTTCGAGACGCTCTACAAGGAGAACCTCGCCTCCAAGGAGGTCTACCAGGGCGATTCATTCGCCGAGGGCAAGGCGGCCATGTCCATGGCCGGTCCGTGGGCCATTGCCGCCTACAAGGACAAGGTGAACTGGGGCGCAGTCCCGGTCCCCGCTGCCGCAGCCAAGGCTGATGCCTCAACCTTCTCCGACGCCAAGAACGTGGCCATGTACTCGGCCTGCGAGAACCAGGGCACCGCCTGGGAGGTCATGAAGTTCGCCACGAGCCAGGAGCAGGACGGCAAGCTGCTGACCGACACCGGCCAGATGCCCATGCGCAAGGACCTTCCCACGGTCTACGCGGACTACTTCGCCAAGAACCCGGCGTACACCCAGTTCGCCGAGCAGGCCGCGCGGACCGTGGAGGTCCCAACATCGCCAACTCCGTTGAAGTGTGGCAGACCTTCCGCACCGCCTACGCCAAGGCCGTGATCTTCGGGAACGAAAGCATCGACACCTCGTTCAAGGACGCGGCGGACAAGATCAACCAACTGGTAGCCCAGAAGTAGCGGTGACCCCCAATGTCAGTCCGCTCTTCTAGTGGGAACCCCGTCACGGGGAAACCGGCTGGTGGAACGGCGGACCGGCGGCTGGTGCCCGGGAAACGTAAGAACTTCCTGGGCCCCCAGCCGCTGGGCCTGTTGTTCAGCGCCCCTACGTCATCTACGTACTGGCCGTCCTGGCGTTCCCCTCGGCTACGCCGTCTACATTTCCTTCCACGATTTCTTCTTCACGGCACCACGGGTCAAGGTGGACCGGCCGTTTGTAGGGTTCGATAACTACATCACCGTGCTGTCAGACCCCGCCGTCCAGCGCTCGTTCCTGAACATCGGCGTTTTCATGATCATTAACGTCCCGTTGACGGTGGGCCTGTCCCTGCTGCTGGCCAACGCACTGAACCGCGTGACCCGGCTCAAGACGTTCTTCCGCCTCAGCTACTACGTCCCGTACGTGACGGCGAGCGTCGCCGTCGTTGGTGTCTGGCTGTTCCTGTTCCAGCAAAACGGGCTTCTGAACACGGTGCTGGGGCCGCTGGCCCGGCGCCATCCTGGCTGGTCAACTCCTGGTTGGCCATGCCCACCGTGGCCCTGTACGTGACGTGGAAACAGCTGGGATTCTTCATCCTGCTCTACCTCGCGGCGCTGCAGAACATCCCCGATGAGCTGTACGAATCAGCATCCGTGGACGGCGGCAACAAGTGGGTCCAGTTCTGGAACATCACCGTTCCCGGCGTCCGGCCCGCCAGCGTCCTGGTCACGCTGCTGGCCACCATCACCGGCGCGAACCTCTTCACCGAGCCGTACCTGCTGACCGGCGGCGGCGGCCCGGACGGGGCCTCGGCTTCCCCGGTGTTCATCATGTACCAGCGTGGCCTCCTGCAGGGTAACCCCGACGTCGCGGCCGCACTGGGCGTGGTCCTGGTGATCGGCGTCCTGATGATCGCCCTGATACAGAAACGCCTCGTGGGCGGAAAGGAGGACTGAGAATGTCCGTCACCAACGCACAAAACGCCAAGAACGACGACGACCCGAGCCGGCTCCCCGAGCAAACGGAACCCGTCCTTCGTCCCGACTCGGGCGTCGAAAAGCGCCGCAACCTGGGCGCGGGCAGCTTCATCCTGCTGGCCGTGGGCGCCTTCGTGTTCCTCTTCCCGTTCTACTACATGCTCATCGGGTCGCTGCAGACTGCCCCGGACACCTCGATTTTCGGCGCGTTTCCCAATCCGGCCAACATCACCGGCGCGAACTATGTGCAGATCAACGAGTCCATCAACCTGTTCCGCGGCCTGCTCAACTCCGGCATCTTCACCGGCGGCGTCATCCTCTTTACGGTGATTTTCGGGCTGCTGGTGGGCTATGCCTTGGCGCAGATGAAGTTCCGCGGCCGCGGCATGGTGTTCGGCATGATGCTGCTGGTGCAGATGATCCCGTTCCAGCTGCTGCTCATCCCGCTCTACGTAATGATCGTGCGCGATTACGGCCTGGCGGACAGCTTCCTGGGCATGATCCTGCCGTTCGCCATCAACTCCACGGCGGTGTTTGTGTTCCGCCAGTACTTCCTCCAGCTGCCCTCAACCCTGTTTGAGGCGGCCCGGATCGATGGCGCCTCGGAGCTGCGGATCCTGTGGCAGATCGCCATCCCGCTGGTCCGACCGGCCATTGTCACCGCGGTGCTGCTGACCTTTATCGGCCCGTGGAACGAGTTCCTGTGGCCGTTCCTGGTCACCAAGGAGCAGTCCCTGCAGCCCCTGGCCGTGTCCCTGGCCAACTTCATCTCCAACATCGCCGGCCAGGCCGGCAACCCGTTCGGCGCCATCCTTGCCGGTGCCTGCGTCCTGGCGGCGCCCGCCGTCGCGCTGTTCATTTTCTTCCAGCGCCAGTTCATTTCCACCAATATCGGTTCCAGCGTAAAGGGCTAATCAATGACTTCCCCCCACACTTCTGCACTCCCCACTGTCCCCTTCACCCTCACCCGCGCCGGCGTCATCATGACCCCGAGCCGGCAACGACTTCGAGGCCGAGGGTGTCCTCAACCCCGCCAGCGGCCGCGGCCCGGACGGCGAGCTGTACTTGCTGCCGCGGCTTGTTGCCACCGGTAACGTGTCCCGCGTGGGCCTCGCCAAAGTGGTCGTCAACGACGACGGCGTGCCCACCGGCGTGAAGCGCGAGGGAGTGGTCCTGGCCCCGGATGAGGGCTGGGAACGCGGCATGAATAACGCCGGTACCGAGGACCGCGCACCACCTGGGTGCCGGCCCTGGGCAAGCACCTCATGACCTACGTGGCCTACGGCCCGCTGGGCCCCGACTCGCCTTCGCCCACTCCGAGGACCTCCGGAACTGGGACCGCCTCGGCCCCTGCTTCTTCGAGTACCAGGCCGATCTCTCCATGGACCTGAACCTGTTTCCCAACAAGGACGCGGTGTTCTTCCCGGAGCCGGTGAACGACCCGACGGCGTGCCCTCCTACGCCATGCTGCACCGCCCTATGTGGGACCTGGGCTGGATCCGCCCCGGCGAAGGCGAGCACCTGCCCTCCGGCGTCACGGACAACCGCCCCGGCATCTGGATCTCCTACGTGGCCGTGGCCGACGTCGAACGCGACCTGCGCAACCTGGTCCACATGGGCAAGCACCGGCTGGTGGCCCTCAGCGAGTTCCCCTTCGAGGAACTGAAGATCGGTGGCGGCCCGCCCCCCATCCGCGTGGACGAAGGCTGGCTCCTGATCCACCACGGCGTGGCCGGCAAGATGGCCGCCTCCGCCTTCGAGCAGCAGCAGAACGTCAACTACACCGCCGCCGCCATGATCCTTTCCGCGGACGACCCCTCCAAGGTCATCGCCCGCAGCGACAAGCCGTTGTTGGCGCCCGAAACCGAGGACGAGATCTCCGGGATCGTGCCGAACGTGGTGTTCCCCACCGCGATCGAAAAAATCGGCGACCAGCTGTTTGTGTTCTACGGGATGGCCGACTCCAAAATCGGTGTCGCCAAACTGGACAGGGTCTGACGGTGATGGCTTCACCGAAGGCCACGCGGCCGGTGGTGACGGCGGTGGCCGTTTCCCTGCTGGCTGTTTCGCTCCAGGCCAGTGCCGTCACGGCGGCCCTGCCGCGCCGCCGTCGTCCGCCACCGCGCACACTGCACCGGCGGCACCCGTCCTGGCACCCGCATTGGCCGACGGCGGCAACCTGACCAACCTGACCAACCTGGACCACCTGGACTTCCTGCTGGACACGGTTCCGCTGGCTCCGGTGGCCGGGCACACCACCTACCAGCTGGAGCAGGACCCCGAAGCGGAAGCGCCGTGGACCTACGCCGACAGGAACGACGACGGCAGCTACGACAGGGTGGGCGGCGGGGACCTGGACCCGGCCACGGGCGACTGGACCCAGGGCGCCTTCAATGCGGACGATATTGCCCGCACCGCCGTCGTATACCTGCGGCACTGGAAGCATACCGGGGACCTGGCGAGCAAGGAGCACGCCTTCCAGAACCTTCGGACACTCACCTACCTGCAAACGGTGGACGGCCCGAACGCCGGCAACGTCATCCTCTGGCAGCAGACGGACGGCAGCCTGAACCCCAGCGCCATTCCCGTGGAACTGCCGGATCCGTCCGACTCCGCGGAATCCTACTGGCTGGCCCGCACGGTGTGGGCCCTGGGCGAAGGCTTCGCAGGGTTTGCCGAGTCCGATCCGGAGTTCGCCGCGTTCCTGCAGGACCGGCTGCACCTTTCCCTGGGTGCCCTAAACCGCCAGTCCCTGGCCAAGTACGGCACGTTCGATACCGCCGACGGCGTCCAGGTTCCGGCCTGGCTGATCGCCGGCGGCGCGGATGCCTCGGCAGAGGCCGTGCTGGGCCTGGCCGCGTATGTGGAGACCGTTCCGTCCGATGCCGTGGCCACCACGGCGCTGTCCCGGCTGAGCGAGGGCGTGGCGGCGATGTCATCCGGCTCGGCCACGCAATGGCCGTTCGGCGCCATCATGCCGTGGAACAAGTCCCAGAGCCTCTGGCACGCGTGGGGCGGCATGGCTCCGGCCGCTGTGGCCACCGCGTCCACCCTCCTGGACCGGCCCGACCTGTTGACGGCAGCCGTGAAGGACACCGCCCAGTTCACCCCGCAGCTGCTCGCAGCGGGCGGGCCGGACAACGCCTGGAGCCCCACTCCCGGCGAGGCCCAGATCGCGTACGGTGTGGACTCCCGCGTCCAGAGCCTGGTGGCGACGGCCAAAGCCGCCGATGCCCCAGGCCTCCTGGACGTGGCCGCCATCGCTGCCGGCTGGTTCTTCGGCGCGAATCCCAACGGTGCCCCGGCCTACAACCCGGCCACAGGCACGGCCATCGACGGGATCGAAACGGACGGCCGGATCAACCCCAACTCCGGCGCTGAATCCACCATCCATGCCCTGCTCACCATGCTGGCCCTCGACGCCGACCCGGACCTCCGGGCCAAGGCGACGGGATCAGTGTGAACGAAGGGACCAACGGACTCAGCGTGGTGGAAGCCGAAGCCGGCAACATCACAGGCAACGGCACGGTGGTGCGGCCGCCGTCGTCCTGGACCGGCGAAGCGAACATCTCCGGCGGGGCATATGTCGACCTGAACGCTGGCGGCAGCCTTTCCATCCCGCTGCCGGCAGCTGACCAGCCCAGCAACATCTTCCCCATCGTGAACCAGGCAATTGCGCCCGCGGGCACCACCGCCTGGACCTCGGCCAAAGGCCCGCTGGGCACCACGGCCAACGGCGGGGCAGGGGCGCAGGGCATCACCGACGCCCCGGCATCCTCATCCCGCTCACGCTGAGGCGCTCCCTGGCAGCCGGACTGACTTCGGTCACCGCTACCACCGACGGGCACGCGGCACTGGACGCACTCCTGGTCCAGCCGCTGATCTCCACTGTGCGGGTGTCCGGTTCCGGCGGCGACTCAACGCTGTACGTCAGCGCGGCCAAGTCCGCTACCGTGCAGCAGGTGGCCGTGCCGGAAGGCTTTGTGCTGGTCCAGCGCCAGTACGACTCCGCCGGCCAGCCGGTGAAGGGCTCCGCGGACAGCGCAGGCAGCACGTCCGGACGCGTCACGGTGGCCCCATGCGGCTTCACGATGGTGACGCTGACCGCCGGGTGACGCTTGGCGCTGTCGTCGGACTTTACACGGTGGCAATGGCCGGGACATTCAGGCGAAACCGGCGGGCGGAAAAATGGGATCCGGCCCCTCCGGCCTTTCCGGGCCAGGCTCTGCAGAAGGAGTGCATGCATGGCTACGCCGTTGAACCAGAGCGTGGCGGATTCCGCCCTGCTGACCAGGTCGCTGCCGCTGGGCCTGCTGCGGACCTTCATCCAGTCGGACCTGGCGGACGAGGGTTTCACGCCCACCCTCCTGGCAGAACTGAAGGTCCTGGCCCGCGTCCCCGGGCTCCTGGTGGCCTGCAACTACGGCGGAACATTGTGCGATGCGGAGGGAATCTCCACCGAGACCCTTCCCCTGGGGAGCGCTGCAATCGCGCTCCGCGCCCTGGCGGCCCTGCCCAATACGCATGCCGCCGTCATCTCGGGGCGCTCGCTGCGTGACCTTGCCGCGGTGTCTCGGCTGCCCGCGGAGGTGCATCTCATCGGCTCGCACGGGGCGGAGTCGGACATGGCCTTCGCCCATGTCCAGGACCTCGCCACCGAAGCCACGCTCCACAAGGTGGGTACCGCCCTGACTGAGGCCGTGGGTTTTCAGGAGGGCATCTGGATCGAGCGGAAGCCGGTGGCCGTGTCCGTGCACACCCGGCCGGCCTCGCCTGCGGTGGTGCAGGTGGTGACGGAAACGGCCCGGGAGATCGCCAAGGCCCACGGGTTGTTCTTCATCGTGGACGGTTCCGTCCTGGACCTCTCGGTAATCGAACCCGCCAAGGCGGACGCCCTGGAAAATCTCCGGTCCCGGCTGGGCGCCAGTGCCGCCTTGTATGCCGGGGATGCCTACAGCGACGAACTGGCCATCGCCACGCTCCGCGGCCCGGACCTGGGGTTACGAGTGGGCAAGGGGGAGACCCGTGCGTCCCACCGGCTGCGGGACCCGGAGTCCTTCGCCCGCGTCCTTGCCCTCCTGTTCGAGCTGCGGCGGGCCTGGCTTTTCGGCGAGGACGCCGTGGGGCTCGAGCGCCACACGATGATTGGCAACGGATCCTCCACCGCTTTGGTCACGCCGGATGCCAAGGTCTGCTGGATGAGCCACCCGCTCCCGGATTCAGCTTCGCTGTTCGCCCACATCCTGGGCGGCGACGCCGCCGGACACTTCTCTGTTGAGCCGCTCAAATCCTCTCAGGTTCTGGGCCAGCGCTACGTGGACAGCACCATGATCGTGGAAACGCGCTGGGCGGACGTGACCGTCACGGACTACCTCGAGCCGGCACCGGACGGGATCACCAGTCTGGTCCGGGTGCTCTCCGGCACCGGCGGCGCCAAGATCGTCTTCGCACCGCGGCCGGACTACGCCAACGCGCCGTTCAGTATGGAAGCCCGCCGCGACGAACTCCATGTGGTGGGGACCTCCGATCCCATCATCCTTTTTGCCCCCGGTGTCAGCTTCACCATCACCTCGGATGGCCTCCACGCCACGGCCACCGCTTCGGTCAACCTCCAGGACGGGCCGGTGGTCCTCAACCTGCGCTGCGGCGACACCGAGCCTGCGCCGGCGGACCCCGGCGGGAGACGGAACGGCGGGCGGGGGTGGCGCTCCACTCCCGCCGCTGGGTGCAGGAACTGGAGCTGCCCTCGGTGAAGCCATCCCTGGTCCGGCGCTCGGCTCTGGTCCTCCGCGCTCTCGTGCACGAGCCCACAGGTGCCGTGCTGGCCGCGCCCACCACGTCCTTGCCCGAAGGAATCGGTGGCACACGGAACTGGGATTACCGCTACTGCTGGCTGCGGGATGCGTCCATGACGGTGAACGCGCTGGTGGACCTGGGCTCTACTGCGGAGGCAGCCGGTTTCCTGGGCTGGCTGGGCAGGATCCTTGAACATGCACCGGGCCCGGAATGGCTGCACCCGCTGTACTCCGTGACAGGGGCGCCGCTGTCCACGGAGGCGGTCATCGACAGCCTGCCCGGGTATGCGGGGTCCCGTCCGGTCCGGATCGGCAACGCCGCGGACCACCAGGTCCAGCTGGATGTCTTCGGCCCGGTGGCTGAACTGATCCACGGCGTGAGCTCGCGGACCGGTGGCCTCGAGGATGAGCACTGGGACCTGATGGTGCAGATGGCGGCCGCCGTCCTGGCCCGGTGGCAGGAGCCTGACCACGGCATCTGGGAAGCCCGGCGGCCGCCGCGGCACCACGTCTACACCAAGGTGATGTGCTGGGTGACGCTGGACCGGGCACTCCGGACCGCCGCCCGGCACGGCAGGGCGCCGGATCCGTCGTGGGAACCCACGGCCCGGACCATCCGGGAGGAAGTCCTGCGCGAGGGCTGGGATGACTCGGCCGCGTCCTACACGGTGGCCTACGACAGCCCGGACCTGGATGCAGCCGTCCTCCACATCGGGCTCTCCGGCCTGCTGGATGTCACGGACCAGCGGTTCCTGGACACCGTCACCGCCGTGGAACGGGAACTGCGGGTGGGCCCCACCGTGTTCCGGTACAGGTACGACGACGGCCTGCCGGGTTTGGAGGGCGGCTTCCACATCTGCACCACCTGGCTGATTGAGGCGTACGTTGCGGTGGGCAGGATCGAGGAGGCCTGGGACCTGTTCGACCAGTTGGTGAACCTCTTCGGCCCCACCGGCCTGCTGCCCGAGGAATACGATCCCAGCACGGAGACGCACCTGGGGAACCACCCGCAGGCCTACTCGCACCTGGGATTCATCCGCTGCGCCCGGATCCTGGACCGGCACAAGCCAGAGGCCAAAAGGACGTAGCACGTCGGGCTCGAACAGTTGGGCCCTGCCGGTAGGGCCCCAACTGTTCGTTCGCGCTAAGGGCCGTTGTGTCAGCGGGCCGCGGAGAAGATCTGCGGGGCGGGCCGGGTCCCGGTGGCCAGGTCCGCGAGGATCCGACCCACCACGGGGGTGAACTTGAAACCGTGTCCGGAGAAGCCGGCGCCGATGACTATGGGACCGATCCGGTCGAGAATGAAGTCCTCATCCGGCGTGGTGGTGTACGTGCAGCTGATGGCCTCGAATGAATCCGCGTCCACACCAGGCAGCCAGGTCCGGGCATAATCCTGCAGGGCCGCGAGCTGGACAGGTTCGGGGAGGAAGGAACGCCGGTCCGGATCCACCACGGGACCGACGCCATGCCAGCCGGCCTTGATGCCTTCGCCCGGCGTATGCATCCCATAGACGGGCGAATACCAGTCCTCGTATGCAGGTCCGGGTCCCGGCGTGTGGTTGAACCCGGGCCACACCGCTCCCTGATCGGCAACGCGGAAGTGTGCCGGCTGCTCCTGGGTGACCGTGAGCCGGGAATCCTGAGCTTCCCGCTTCCGGCCACGCCGGACAGCAGCTTCTCCGTCCAGCCGCCGGCCGTCACCACGGCCTGCGCGGCGGTGATCACCTCAGTGCTGCCGGTTCCTTCGGTGCCGCCGGACTCCAAGGTGAGCCGGACGCCGTCGTCCATGATTTTCAGCTCCACCACCTTGGTGCGGTGCCGGATCTCGGCGCCGCGGGCTGCGGCGAGCCGCTGGAAGACGGGAAGCGCCGCCTCGGGGTTGAGTTGGCCGCCATCGGGCATGTGGAGGACCTGCTGGTCAAAGCGGATGCCGCGCCACCGCTCGGCGGCCTCCTCCGGCCGCAGGAACTCCGCCCGGATGCCTGCCTCGGTGAGCGCCGCCTGTACCACCGCGAGCCGAGAACAACGGCCATGGTTGACGATCCCCGTGCGCGTGAGCAGCAGTGTCCAGGATTGTTTCCATGTGGCTCCTCAGGTATGGCTATCAGTTCAGCAGCAGCGCGACGCCGATCATGGCCGGTACCGCCACCACCGTGGTGATCAGGACGGTGTCCTTGGCCACGGTGATGCCGGTCTGGTAGCGGCTGGCCGCAACAAAGACGTTTTGCGCTGTGGGGAGGGATGCCACCACCACGGCCGCGAACAGGGCGGGCCGTCCATACCCAGGGCAAAGCGGGCAAAAACGTACGCGAGGGCCGGCTGGACCACCAGTTTGAAGGCACTGGCCAGGAGGGTGTCCACGCGCCTGCCGGCGGCGGCCTGCAATGGCCGGCTGCCGTTCAGGCTCATGCCGAAGGCGATCAGCATGGCCGGAATCGCGGCACCGCCAATGAGGTGGATCGGCTCCAGGAGCAGCGGCGGAACCTCCCAGCCGGTCCCCGCCACCAGCAGGCCCAGGCCGGAGCCGACAATCATGGGGTTCCGCAGGATCATCAGAATGAATCCCCAGGGCGTGGTCCGGTGCGAGCTGGTGCTGGCATCCAGGATCATCAGGAAAATCGGGGTGAAGAACGCCAGCTGGAAGATCAGCAGCGGCGCCACGTAACTGGCGTCGCCCAGAACATATACTGCGATGGGAATACCGAGGTTCGCGGAGTTGGCCAGGGAAGCGGCCATCGAGGACATCAGGGCTTCCGGCAACGCGCGCTTCAGGACGAACTTCACGATGCTGAAGAAGACAAGGGCGGTGCAGACGGCGGATACTGCCGTGACCAGCAGCGGTTCCGCGAAGACTTCCCGCAGCTGTGCATTGCTGAGCGTCTCGAAGAGGAGGGCAGGGCTGGCCACGAAGAACGTCAGGCCACTGAGGACCTGGCGGGCGTTGTCGCCCAGGATCCGCTGGCGGCCGACGAACCAGCCCACCATGATGATGAACCAGACAACAAAGAAGCCCTGCAGCACGCCTACCACGAAAAGCCTCCGAGGCTGCGGCGGCGGTGTCTGCCCGGACTCACGCTCCCGCTACAGGGCGGCGTTGTTCAGGGCGAACGGCGGGCGCATCAGGCCGGGCGTGTGGCACTCGGCGGGGTCGTTTCCGATCTGGACAATCTTGTTGTCTTCATCCACATGGATGACCTTCGGGGTGTAGGCGTGGGCCTCTTCAGTGGTCATCTGGGCATAGGTGATGAGGATAACGATGTCATTCTCGTGCATCAGGTGCGCTGCTGCCCCGTTGATGCCGATGACACCGGAGCCGCGCTCGCCGGCGATGGTGTAGGTCTCCAGGCGCGCACCGTTGGTTACGTCCACGATGGCCACGAGCTCGCCGGGAAGGATATCGGCAGCGTCCAGCAGATCCAGGTCAACGGTGACCGATCCTACGTAGTGCAGGTCGGCGTGCGTGACGGTGGCCCGGTGGATTTTGGACTTGAACATTGTGCGATTCATAACCCGCCCAGTCTAGCGCCGGCGCCCGGATAGCGCTGTGACGCACTGAACATGGCGGAGGCTGTTTCCAACCTGTCCGGCCCGTGACCGCGCCATCCGGCACCTACCTGGATCCGCCGCCGTCGTCCGTCATGGCTACTGAGGTGGCGGTGGCGGCCAGCGTCTCGCGGGCGGCGAGGATGGCGGCCGCTGCGCGCTGGAGCGGCGCACCGAGGTGAACACGGTCCGGTGCGGATTGCCCGGCAAGTCCAACAGTTGGGCGGTAGTGCCGCGGCCGGTCCAGACGAGGTCCGGCATCAGCGCCACGGCATTTCCGGACTCGATCAGCCTGATCTGCGCCTGGAGATCGGCTGTTTCAAAGCGCACATCGGGCTCGAATCCGGCACTCCGGCAGGCCTGTTCCGCCCAGTGCCGGGAGGCGGCTCCGCGGGGCTCCATAACCCAGGGCAGCGCGGCAGTGTCCTCCAGCGACGTGATGGGCGGTCGGCCGGGAGCCGCCGGCGGAACGGCCAGCCGGATCGCGTCCGTGGTCAGCTTGATGCGGTCCAGCTCCGGGTACCGCGGGGCGGCGTGGCCCGGATACTGTTCAGCGATGACCAGGTCAAAATCGCGCGCCCAGGTCTCATGAAGTGCCGTTTCGGGCTCGCGCTGGATCATTTCGATCCGCACCTCCGGGTACTCCGCCGTCATCCGCGAGAGCGTGTCGGGCATCAGCGCCAGGGCCGCGGACTGGAACACCGCAATCCGGACCGTTCCCGTGACAGTGGTCAGCGACGCCGCCAGGTCCGCTTCCGCCTGCTCCATGGTTTCGAGCAGCTGGGCGGTGTGGGCCACCAGGACTTCGGCCTGGGGCGTCAGCTGCACGCGCCGCCCCGTTTTCCGGAGCAGCTCCACGCCCACTTCCTTTTCCAGCAGGGCAAGCTGCTGGGAGACCGACGACGGGCTGTACTGCAGTGCCTCCGCCACCTCCGCCAGCGTGCCCCGGATCTTCAGTTCGCGGAGAAGCCTCAGGCGGCGGACATCGAGCATGAGCGGATTCCTTATTGAATCTAATGAATACTGGTTAGAAGTAGTCACTTTATCTAATGCAAGCGCGCTTGCATACTGATGGTGATGAGTTACCCCCGTCACAGTCCGTTCACAGGGCGCCGCGACGGGGTCGCACCCCAAGCAGGAGTTCCTTGATGAGCACTAAAGACATGACCCAATCGATCATGAGGCGAAAGCCCATCGACGACATTGAAGTGGAGAACAAGCACAGCGGGCTCTTCAAGTCCCTCGGCCTCTGGCAGCTCACAGCCATCGGTGTCGGCGGCATTATCGGTGTCGGCATCTTCTCCCTGGCCGGGCTGGTGGCGGCAGGCAGCGAAGATGCGCCGGGTGTGGGGCCCGCGGTGCTCTTCTCCTTCCTGATCGCCGGCCTGGCATCGGCGGCGGCAGCACTGTCCTACGCAGAGTTCGCCGGCATGATCCCCAGGGCTGGCTCCGCCTACACCTACGGCTATGTTGCCCTCGGCGAAGTGGTGGGGTGGTTCATCGGCTGGACCTGCTGCTGGAATACATTGCCATCGTGGCGGTGGTGGCCATCGGCATCTCCGGCTACTTCGACGCCTTCCTCTCCGGAATCGGGATTCATATGCCCGCCTGGATGACTTCGACGGCGGATGAGGGCAAGGGTGGCATCATGAACCTTCCCGCCATCCTGGTCTGCCTCCTGGTGACCTGGATCCTGTCGCGCGGCACCAAGGCGTTCGGCCGGTTTGAACTCGTGGCCGTAGCCATCAAAGTCATCCTGATCCTGTTCATCATCGGCTTGGGCGTCTTTTATATCGACACCAACAACTACAACCCGTTCATGCCCAGTGGCTTCGGCCCGTGCTTGCGGGCTCGGCCACTGTGTTCTTCGCAGTGTTCGGCTATGACGCCATGAGCACTGCGGCGGAGGAGGCCACCGACGGCAAGAAGCACATGCCGAAGGCCATCGTTCTCTCCCTCATTGTGGCCATGCTTCTCTACGTTGCCGCCACGCTGGTTCTTACCGGCATGCAGAACTACCAGGACATCGATCCCAAGGCCGGATTTGCTTCCGCTTTCACCAGTGTGGGCCTGCCCGTCATCGCCACCATCATTTCTGTTTTCGCCGTCCTCTCCATCCTCACTGTGATGCTGACCTTCCTGCTGGGTGTCACCCGCGTCTGGTTCTCCATGAGCCGCGACGGACTCCTGCCCGGCTGGTTCGCCAAGACAGACAGGCACGGCACCCCGCAGCGCGTCACCTGGATCGCCGGCATCACATCTGCGTTCCTGGCGGGCGTGTTCCCGATCAAGGAAGTGGCTGACCTGACCAACATCGGCATCCTGGCCGCGTTCGTCGTCGTCTGCCTCGCGGTGATCGTCTTCCGTTACAAGAAGCCGGACGCTCCGCGCTCCTTCCGGCTGCCGCTGATGCCCCTGGTGCCCGCCTTCGGCATCCTGTCCTCCGGATTCCTCATGACGCAGCTGCCACTGGCAACTTGGGGACGGTTCGGCGTCTGGCTCGTCGTCGGACTGGCCATCTACTTCTTTTATGGCCGCAAGCACTCCCTGATGAACCCCAACAGCCCGCGCCACGAAGAAGCTGTGGAGATGCACCGCCCCTCACCTGACCCCGGACGCTCTCTCACTTTCTGCACGTTTTTGCTCGACGCTCTCTCACTTTTGGGGCGCGAACGACGAACCCTCTCTCACATCCTGTGGGGGAGGGTTCGCCCGTTCGTGGTCGTTTTTCAGGGACTGAGAGAGGGTTACCCAAAAATGGGCAGGAAGTGAGAGAGGGTTGCCCTAAAACCCGCTTTAAGTGAGAGAGGGTTGCCCAGAATGTGGGGATTTCCTGACCGTTCGGACGGCAAAATAAAGCGTTGGTTTTTCTAACCTGTATTGCTTAGAAAACATCGCTTTATCTTATGTGATTGCAAGCTCATACTGATGGATAAGACCCCTTCCACACCAAGGAAAGAACGAGCAAACCATGACTCACACTGCAACGGAAGCCGCCGGACAGACAGACGTCCCGCAGGCCCGTGCCCTCGCGGCGGACACCATCACCCTGGTGCGCCGCTGGCTGACCGAGGCTTCGAAAGTTCCCGTTGACGCCTCGGCCGAGCAGCTCGCCGGTGTGCTGAAGGACCCGAACGGCCTGGACTTCACCGTTGGCTTCGTGGACGGCGTGGTCCGTCCCGAAGACCTGACCGTTGCCGCCCGCAACCTCGCCGCCCTCGCGCCCAAGGTCCCGGCGTTCCTGCCCTGGTACATGCGCAGCGCCGTCCGCCTCGGCGGCACCATGGCACCGGTCCTGCCGCAGGTGGTCATCCCGATCGCCCGCCGCGTGCTCCGCGAAATGGTGGGCCACCTGATCGTCGACGCCACCGACGCCAAGCTTGGCCCGGCCATCGCCAAGATCCGCAAGGACGGCATCAAGCTCAACGTGAACCTCCTCGGCGAGGCCGTCCTGGGCGAGCACGAGGCTTCCCGCCGGCTCGCGGGAACCCACACACTCCTGGCCCGCCCGGACGTGGACTACGTCTCCATCAAGGTTTCCTCCACCGTGGCCCCGCATTCCGCCTGGGCGTTCGACGAGGCTGTCGAGCACGTCGTCGAGAAGCTCACGCCGCTGTTCGCCAAAGCCGCCTCCTTCCCCAAGGCCAAGTTCATCAACCTGGACATGGAGGAATACAAGGACCTGGACATGACCATTGCGGTCTTCACCAGGATCCTGGACAAGCCCGAGTTCAAGAACCTGGAAGCCGGCATCGTGCTGCAGGCCTACCTGCCCGACGCCCTTTCCGCCATGATCCGCCTGCAGGACTGGGCCGCCGAACGCCGCGCCAACGGCGGAGCCGCGATCAAGGTCCGCGTGGTCAAGGGCGCCAACCTGCCCATGGAACACGTGGAATCCTCGCTGCACGACTGGCCGCTGGCCACCTGGCACACCAAACAGGATTCGGACACCAACTACAAGCGCGTCATCAACTACTCGCTGCACCCGGACCGGATCAACAACGTCCGGATCGGCGTGGCCGGCCACAACCTCTTCGACATCGCCTTCGCCTGGCTGCTTGCGAAGCAGCGCGGCATCGCGGATACCGCACAACAGAGCATCGAATTCGAGATGCTGCTGGGCATGGCGCAGGGCCAGGCTGAAGCGGTCAAGAAGGACGTCGGCTCGCTGCTGCTGTACACCCCGGTGGTGCACCCGGCCGAGTTCGACGTCGCCATTGCCTACCTGATCCGCCGCCTCGAAGAGGGCGCCAGCCAGGACAACTTCATGTCCGCCGTGTTTGAACTCAGTGAAAACGAAGTGCTGTTCGAGCGCGAGCAGCGGCGCTTCCTCGCCTCCCTGGACACGCTCGACGACGAGGTCCCCCGGCCAACCGGCAGCAGGACCGTAGCCTCCCGCCGCAGCCCCTGCCGCATGACTCCTTCGCGAACACCCCGGACACCGACCCGTCGCTGCCCGCCAACCGCACCTGGGGCCGCGCCATCCTGGACCGTATCCCGTCCTCCACGCTGGGCAACGCCGCGGTCGCCGCCGCCACCATCAGTGACGCCGACACCCTCAACACCGTCATCGCCACCGCCGTCGAGAAGGGCAAGGCCTGGGGTGCCCTGACCGGCGACGAGCGCGCCGAGATCCTGCACCGCGCCGGCGACGTCCTCGAGGCCCGCCGCGCCGACCTCCTGGAGGTCATGGCCAGCGAAACCGGCAAAACCATCGACCAGGGCGATCCCGAGGTCAGCGAAGCCGTGGACTTCGCCCACTACTACGCCGAGGCCGCCCGCAAGCTGGAAAAAGTCGACGGCGCCACGTTCGTCCCGGCCAAACTCACCGTGGTGACCCCGCCGTGGAACTTCCCGGTGGCCATCCCGGCAGGGTCCACCCTCGCGGCACTCGCCGCCGGCTCCGCCGTCGTGATCAAACCCGCGAAGCAGGCCCGCCGCAGCGGTGCCGTGATGATCGAAGCACTCTGGGAAGCCGGCGTCCCGCGCGACGTGCTGACCATGGTCCAGCTCGGAGAGCGTGAACTCGGCCAGCAGCTGATCTCCCACCCCGCCGTGGACCGCGTGATCCTGACCGGCGGCTACGAGACCGCCGAGCTGTTCCGCTCCTTCCGCAAGGACCTGCCGCTGCTGGCCGAAACCAGCGGCAAAAACGCCATCATCGTCACGCCGAGTGCGGATCTGGACCTGGCCGCCAAGGACGTGGCGTACTCCGCGTTCGGCCATGCCGGCCAGAAGTGCTCGGCAGCATCACTGGTGATCCTGGTGGGCTCTGTTGCCAAGTCCAAGCGCTTCCACAACCAGCTCGTCGACGCCGTCACCTCACTGAAGGTGGGTTACCCGCAGGACCCCACCAGCCAGATGGGCCCCATCATCGAGCCTGCCAACGGCAAGCTCCTGAACGCCCTCACCACCCTGGGCGAAGGCGAAACCTGGGCCGTGGAACCGAAGAAGCTCGACGAAACCGGCCGCCTCTGGAGCCCCGGCGTGCGCTACGGCGTCCGCCGCGGATCATACTTCCACCTCACCGAATTCTTCGGACCGGTCCTCGGCGTCATGACCGCTGAGACGCTGGAAGAGGCCATCGCCATCCAGAACCAGGTCGATTACGGCCTCACCGCCGGCCTGCACTCCCTGAACCCGGACGAGCTCGGCATCTGGCTGGACTCCATCCAGGCCGGCAATCTCTACGTGAACCGCGGCATCACCGGCGCCATCGTGCAGCGCCAGCCCTTCGGCGGCTGGAAGAAGTCCGCCGTCGGCGCCGGCACCAAAGCCGGCGGACCCAACTACCTCGCCGGCCTCGGCGACTGGGTCAGCGCGGACGCCTCAGCTACGCGGGCCGTCACGAACGCAGGCGTCGGCCGCATCCAGAACGCCGTGGCGGGAGAACTGGAGCCCACCGAGATTGATTCGCTGCAGCGTTCCCTCGGGTCTGATGCCCTGGCTTGGGCCCACGAGTTCGGCACCGCCAAGGACGTGTCAGGCCTGAGCGCGGAACGGAACATCTTCCGCTACCGTGCGCTGCCGGTCACCGTGCGGCTCTCCGAAGGTGCCCCGCTGGCCCACCTGGCGCGGACTGTGGCGGCCGGTGTCCTGGCCGGCTCGGCGCTGACGGTTTCCACCGCCGTCGAACTTCCCGCCCAGCTGCGCGCCGTGCTCACCGGGCTGGACATCTCGGTCACGGTGGAGTCCGACGCCGGCTGGCTGGCTTCGGCGGCACGCCTCGCCGCGGCGGGCAAACTGTCCGGCGCGCGAATCCGCCTGATCGGCGGCGACGCCACCGCCCTCGCCCTGGCCACGGACGGGCGCCCGGACCTGGCGATCTACGCCCATGCGGTCACGGAGGCCGGACGGGTAGAGCTGCTGCCTTTCCTGCACGAGCAGGCCATCAGCATCACGGCCCACCGCTTCGGCACCCCGAACCACCTCTCCGATGAGCTGATCTAGGCGGGCCGAAACCTCCAGCAAACACAAAAGGCCCGGTGGCCGCCTTCGGGCGGGTGCCGGGCCTTCGCTGTTGAATTGAGTAGTCAGGGGGCTGCGCGATGCGAGCCTGGAGACCGTAGGTAATCAGCCCAGATACCAGCCTGGGGGAGTCCACGATGCCGGAACATTGTGGGCGGAGAAATCTTCGCAACGGGTGCAGGTGTAGGCGACTTCGCCCAGTGTCCTGACCGCCCCGTCACGCCGGTAAACCGGTGGAATGTAGGACTCGAGATAGATGAATTCATCCGTGCCACATTTGTCGCACGTGGGCTTGCCGATGTACTCGGCGGCCCGCGAAATACCGGCGTTGTGGCTGGAGTGATGCGTGACCAGCGGCCGTACAGTGCCATGTCGCTGGGTATATGCCGTGTGTAAATGGGTGTTCTCGGCTGTCGTCATTGGCTGCCTATCCCGAGTGCGGCCGCATCATGGGCTGCATGGCGCACTCGTAGTGTTGAACCGGCCACTGCTTGACCCATGGGTAATCCAGCATAGGCGAGGCGGGCTTTTACTTCAATGGTTCGTTTCCAGCCCTGATTCCTGCGGCAAATTCGGTCAAACCGACTTCTTGAGCGTCCGCCCGACGATGGTCTGGGTCAGCGCATCGATCACTTCGGCGTTGGCCAGCGGGTTACGGATCAGGGTGAAATCCACATCGCCTACTGGAGGCAGGTCGAACCGGCGGGTGATGATCTTGAGGTCTTCGGGAACCAGCGACGTCGGCATCACGGCAATGCCGATACCTGCCCGCAGGGCCGCAAGGACGCCACTGATCTGCCGGGTAGTGCACGTGATCCGCCATGTCCGGCCGCTTGATTCCAGTGCATCGATGGCCAGCTTCCGGCTGAGGCTGGGGGAGGGGTAGGAGATCAGCGGTACGGGAAGCCCGGGCTCCAGGGACGTCTGCTCCAGCCCCACCCAGGAAAACGTGTCGTGCTGGACCACGGTGCCGTCCTTGACGCCCGCCAGCCACTTCACAAACACCAGGTCCAGCTGGCCGGCATTGAGTTTCTTGTACAGCTGGTCGCTCTGGCCAACGGTGAGCTCAAGGTTGATCTGCGGATAGACCTGGCGGAACTCGCGAAGGATCCGGGGAGGCCGGTGATGGCGAGGTCGTCCGCTGTGCCGAACCGCAGCCGGCCCCGCATGGCCGAGCCGGAGAAGTATCGGGTGGCGGCATCGTGGGCCGAAAGGATGGTGCGGGCGAAGCCGGCCATGGCGTCACCGTTGTCCGTGAGCCGGACATCGCGGGTGTCCCTGCTGATGAGGATGCGCTTCGCCGCCGTCTCCAGCTTGCGGACATGCTGGCTGACGGTGGGCTGGGCCAGGCCCAGGCGCTCTGCAGCCTTGGTGAAGCTGAGCGTCTCGGCCACGGCCAGGAAGGAACGGAGCTGGGTGGGTTCGTACACAGTGGACTCCTTTGGCCCGGGCTGGCTGTCCACCCACGTCAGCGTGGGCGTTATTACGTTTTACAATGGTAGTTATAGATGTGATACGGCTACATAATCACCTGGAACCAGCCTAGCGTGGGAAGCATCCCAGTCCGCCCGCTTCCCTGAGGACATCCCTGTGGCACCCCCACCGCCAACGTCGGCAACCGTCAGCCAGCCCGTCATCGACTCCGCCTCCGCGTCCGCTACCGCCGCCTCCACCCAGACCCAACCCATCGCCGTCGTCAGTGAACACCTTCCCTGGCGGCACACGTTTATCTCCCTAAAAGTCCCCAATTTTCGGATCTTCGCGATCGGGCACTTTGTCGCCGTGATCGCCCTCTGGATGCAGCGGATCGCCCAGGACTGGCTGGTGCTGGAACTGTCCGGCTCGGTCACCGCCGTGGGCATCACTGTGGCGCTGCAGTTCGTGCCGTCGCTGCTCTTGGGGCCATGGGGCGGCATGATGGCGGACCGGTTTGCCAAGCTCCGGATCCTCATCCTTTGCCAGAGCCTGGCCGCGGTCCTCGCCGCGGCGCTCGCGGCGCTTGCCCTGGCCGGTGGCATCGAAGTATGGCACGTGTACGTCATCGCGCTGCTGCTGGGCCTGGTCACCGTGCTGGACCAGCCCGCGCGGCAGGTGTTCGTCAACGAGCTGGTGGGCCCCAAATACCTCCGGAACGCCATCAGCGTCAACTCCACCACGTTCCAGCTGGGAGGCCTGATCGGTCCGGCACTGGCGGGACTGCTGCTCACCGCCGTCGGCGCCGGTTGGGCCTTCGCCGCGAATGCGCTGGCCTGCTGCTCCACGGTGGCCATGCTGCTGCTCCTGCGCAAGGACCGGCTGTTCGTCAGCACCCCCGCGGCCAAGAAGAAGGGCATGCTGCGGGAGGGACTGCAGTATGCGCTCAGCAAGCCCACCATTTACTGGCCGTGGCTGATGGCCGGCTTCATCTCCGTCTTCGCCATGAGCCTGCCCGTGCTGCTCGCGGCGTTCGCGGACCACGTGTTCGACGTCGGTGCCGGCGGCTATGGCCTGCTGAACGCCCTGGTGGCACTGGGGGCGTTGGCCGGTGCTGTCGCGTCCACGCGGCGCCGCCAGCTGCGGCTCCGGTCCGTGGTGTTCTGCGCCGGAATGTACGGCCTGATGCTGTTCCTGGCCGCGCTGGCGCCGTCCTTGCTGTGGTTCAGCGTGGTGATGGTCCTGTCCGGATTCTGGTGCCTGATGTTCCTCACCGGCTCCAACCAGCTGGTCCAGATCAGCTCCAACATGGGCATCCGGGGCCGGGTCATGAGCCTGTACATCATGGTGCTGATCGGCGGCCAGGCCATCGGCGGGCCCATGCTCGGGTGGATCGCCGAGCATGTGGACCCGCACGTGGCACTCATGGTGTCCGGCGGGGTGCCGGCGCTCGCCGCGGTGACCGTCGCCGTCGTCCTGGCCCGAAAAGGCGCGCTGGCGCTCCGGGTGGACCTCAAGGACCGCCGCCACCCGCTGCGGATCGTCCGCCGGGTGGCCGCGGCGTAAGGGCCGCGGAGTAGGCGCCGCGGCCCAAAGCGGCAGAGCCTAAGCCGGCAGGTGCGGGTACTCGGCCCCGCGCCGCTGGAACTCCAGCACGTCCTTGTTGAGGACCACGCCTTCGCGGATTTCGATGGCGCGGGAAATGGTTTCGTTCCCGTCCCACTCCGCGGCGCCGCCGATGACCGTCTCAAGGAACGGCAGCAGGGCCTGGCTGATCTCCCAGCTGGAGGAATTCCAGAGGTAGGACGGGCTGTGGTCCACCGCGTAATAGTTGATGTGGTCGCCGATCGTAAACATCGGTTCTGCGAACGTGGTGGACTGCGCCCAGCTAAAGCCCATTCCCTCGTCGCACGAAACGTCCACGAT
This sequence comes from Arthrobacter sp. Hiyo4, assembly GCA_002370555.1. GTDB lineage: Bacteria > Actinomycetota > Actinomycetes > Actinomycetales > Micrococcaceae > Arthrobacter. The sequence continues at coordinate 3,565,377 of AP014718.1, read as the reverse complement.
CAGGCTGCCCGGGCTGAACGCCGCGAGGTCCTCAGTACGCAAATACGTCAGCGGATTGTTCGGATCCTGCAGGGTGCAGTTGACCACGATGTCGCTCTCGGCCAGGAACGGCGCCAGCGGAACCCGGCCCCGCTCGGTGATGACCTGGCTCAGGAAGGGGGCCTTGTCGTCGTGGTCAAACTGGACGATGTTGACCGAGTGGATCGGGGCACCAACCGCCGCAACTCCGCGGTTGGTCAGTACCTGAACGTCGTGGATGCCGTGCGCGTTCAGCGCGGTCACGGCGCCGCGGGCGGTCGCGCCGAAGCCGATCACCACGGCACTGAGCCGGCGGCCGTAGTCGCCCGTGGAGCCGGTGAGCGAGAGCGCATGAAGCACCGAGCAGTAGCCGGCCAGCTCGTTGTTTTTGTGGAACACGTGCAGCCCGAATCCGCCGTCGCTCGCCCAGTGGTTCATCGCTTCGAAGGCGATGAGCGTGAGCTTCTTGTCGATGGCCAGCTGGGTGATGGCGCGGTCCTGGACACAGTGCGGCCAGCCCCAGAGGATCTGGCCGTCGCGCAGTTCCGCGAGGTCCTCCGGCTGCGGCTTGGGCAGGAGTACGACGTCGGCCTCCGCCAGCAGCGCTTCCTTGGTGGCCATTTTGCCCACGAGGGTTGAGAGCTGGTCATCCGAGACGCCGAAGCGCTCACCGTAGCCGTGCTCCAGGGTGATGCGCTGGCGCAGTTCCGGAGCGATCCGCTCGAAATGCAGGGGGTGGATGGGGAGGCGGCGTTCGTCCGGTTTCCGGGTGGATGCGAGGACGCCGAGGGTCAAGTGGCTCTGTTGGCCACTCACTTCTTTTTGCGGCCTTGGACGTGATGTCCAGGGACGTGGCGGGCGCTCCGGCGGCCCGCTTGTCGGCGCGCTTTTCCTTGATCGACTTGCCGGCTTTTTTGGATGCTGCTTGACGCGGGGACTTGTCAGCCATGATTGCTCCTGTAGCGGAACCGAAGAGGTTCCTGACTTCTGACGATACACGGCTGGGCCTAACGGCCCACGGGTGATGGCCGCACCATGTGGGAGTCGCCGCGCCGCCGCGCCAGCTGCTGTGGTGCGAAAAACGGTGGTGGGAAAAATTGGAGCGGCTGACGGGAATCGGACCCGCGTATCAAGCTTGGGAAGCTAGCGCTCTACCATTGAGCTACAGCCGCATCGCCCCGTTTTGAGCGGGGCAGAACTTAGCTTAGCGCAGATGCGATCACGCGCCAGCAACCGTGACCACGCACTGGACCCGTGTCCGCCGGGATGGCCGCTACCGGCCGCGTCATCCAGTAACTCTTCAATAACGGCGCCGTCGGTGGCTAGGTCCGGGGCGGGCCGAGTGGCTACTCTGAACCCGTTAGCTGCGGTGTCATGGGGTGGGGCGGGCTACCACCTGACCAGCCGCTAACTAAGGACTCCCATGGTATTTGCAGAGCACGAGGTGCTTATCCGCTGCGACGCAATGACCGTGTACGCGTTCCTGATGGACGGAATGAACCTTCCCCTATGGCGTAAGGGCATCCGCAGCATCGGCTTGATGTCCGGTGCCGCCGGAACAAAGGGCGCCGTGTACCGGCAGACGACTGCCGGACGGTCAGGACGGACAGTCCCCGCCGACTTTGAAATAACGCAGGCCAGGCCGGGCGCCGAGATCCAGTTCCGTGTGATCTCCGGACCCTCGCAGCCCACCGGCGGGTACTACCTCAGCACCGAATCGGCCGGCACCCGGGTCAGGTTCGCCCTCGAATACCAGCCCAAGGGCCTCCTGGGCCTGATGAACACCGGCATCCAGCGCGCCATCAGGGCCGAAGTGTCCCAGCTCGCACGGCTCAAGGATGTCCTGGAAGTGCGGACGGCGGCCTGAGGGCTACTGCGCCAGCCGCTGGCCTGCCCAGCTTCCGGTGATGTTCGACGGCGAAGCCAGCCTTCCGGCGCTCAGGTCCCAGTACTGCACCACGTCGTTGGCCCGGCGCAGCGCCACGCCCGTGGAGTTCAGGGCTGTCACGTCGCGCAGCGGTCGGATCCCGGTGACATCAGTCCAGCCAGTGTCGACGGTGAGCCGGGCCTCGACTCGCGGCGCCGGAGTGCCGGCTCCGCGGTAAAGCTGCACACCGCCGTCGGACCTTATGGCCAGGAGATCCTGGAAACCGTCGGCGTCATAATCCACCATGCTCAGCTTCCTGGCCGCCACGCCGGACGCCATGAGTGTGCGTAAGGACATGTCGGCCAGGCCCACGTTTGGGTAGAGATAGAGGTTGCCGGCAGTATCCAGTGCGACCACCTGGGGGAGCCGGTTGTTGGCGCACCAGCCGCCGACGGCCAGCGTCAGGGTTTCCCAACCGCCACTGCCGAGGGTGACCGGCGCCTGGAACCCGCCGGTAGCGATGCCTCGGTGCAGGGTCAGGTTGCCGTTGGCCCACTGGGTCAGGAGGTCATAGGCGCCGTCGCGGTCCCAGTCCGTGGTGAAAACTTCCTTGGCCGTTCCGAATCCGGAGCCGATGACCTTGGCAGCACCAAAGGTCCTGTTCCCGGTGGAGGGACGGTTGATGAGCTGGCCTGAGGCGTTGATGGTCACCAGATCGGCGGCACTGTTGATCGCCGCGTTAGCCAGATTCAGGGTGGGCGGCATGTGTTTGACGGCGGGATCGCACACGGTTGGCGACGGGGCGGGAACGCATCCCGCCGGTGGGGGTGCCACCGGGCGATGTGACGGTGCCCGCGGGCAGGGTGGTGTAGCCGAAGAAGTTCACCACACCCCAGATGGTGTACAGATTGTTCGTGTAGGAGATCCCGGCGCCCATGACGTTGAAGCGCGGGTCGAGCAGCATGGCGTTGTGGCCGGGAGACCCTTTCCACCACTCCACCAGCTTCGCCGCGTCACGGTCCGTGCGGATGGCAATGACCTCGCCGGCACCATTGTTCGGGTTCAGGGCGCGGGGGTCTGTCCAGAAACTGGCGCGGTGCTCAATGACATCCCGGGACGCGATGCTGTCGGACCATTCCTGCGCCATCCCGGCCACCGTGGGGTGGTACTTGACCGGTGCCAGGCTATTGGCCGCCCGGTATTCGTTGATTTTGGTGAAAACCGTGAGGATGGCGGCCGTGTTGCTGTCCGGCACCAGAGCCTCGGTGCCCAGTGATTCGGCGGTGAGGGATTCCGTGGCGAGTGCCTGCGTGGCGGGAACCGCGGATTGGTTCTGGGCAAGTTCGGCGTCGGGGCCCAGAGGGGTGGCAGGGAGGGCGGCTCGGGCGCGCTTGGGTCGGACGAGGTGGTCTCGGGCGCAGCCACCGTCGCAGTCGGCGGCGCCGCTGCGGTCCCGGACGTGCCTTCTCCGGCGGGCGACGCCGGTGTGCTCACCGGTTCCACGGCCGGGGCAAGCGGGGAACCGGTGCCGGTGTCCGCGTTGGCTGCGCCGCCGTCGTCCGCTGTTCCCGACGGTCCCAACGTGACCGTGCGCGGTCCAAAGGCACCTGCCTGGACGGACGGCACATTCCCCGGCGGGGCGGAATACATGCCGGCTGCCGGGGACACGAGGGAGAGCGCGCACAACATCGCCACAACGGCGGGCGCCGCAAATTTATTCAAGACCAACCCCAGATCAGTTCAGTTGTACCAACCGGGAGACCATCCGGCGGCTGACATACTGAGGCAACATTAGCCCCACTAGGTGACAGCAACAACGAAAAAGTGTGCGCTGTGGACAACGCATAGTAATTTGGGACGGTGCTGATCTCTGACCGCGACATTCGTGCCGAACTAGACACCCAACGGATCGTCCTCGAACCGTACGATCCCGCGATGGTCCAGCCATCCTCGGTGGACGTGCGAATCGACCGGTTCTTTCGACTTTTCGACAACCATAAGTACGCGCACATCGACCCCGCCGAAGAGCAGCCCGAGCTGACGCGGCTTGTGGAGGTGGAGACCGGTGAGCCGTTCATCCTGCACCCCGGCGAGTTTGTACTGGGTTCCACCTACGAGGCCGTCACGTTGCCGGACGACATTGCTGCGCGGTTGGAAGGCAAGTCCTCCCTGGGCCGTCTGGGCCTGCTGACGCACTCGACGGCCGGGTTCATTGATCCGGGGTTTTCCGGCCACGTCACGCTGGAACTGTCCAACATGGCCACGCTGCCCATCAAGCTCTGGCCCGGCATGAAGATCGGCCAGCTGTGCTTCTTCCGCCTGACCTCTGCTGCTGAGTTCCCGTATGGTTCCGGCGAATACGGCAACCGCTACCAGGGCCAGCGCGGGCCGACAGCCAGCCGCAGCCACCTGAACTTCCACCGCACCGAAGTCTGAGCCTTTTCCATCGAGGGGTGAGGTCTCGGCTCTAACCATCCATCTTGGCGCCGAGATCTAACTTCTCGGTGCGGGGAGCGTGGTTGGCCTACGCCTTCGCGGCCAACCGGACCGGCCCGCGGAACGCCTTGAGCACCGGTTCCACATAGCGCGCGGCCAGCGGCCCGAGGACGGCCATGATCAGCACGTAGGCGGTTGCCAGGGCGGCGAGATCGTTCGGGACCACGCCCGACGCCACGGCCAGGCCGGCGATAACGATGGAGAACTCGCCGCGGGCTATCAGGGCGGCGCCGGCACGGAAGCGGCCGGACGTGCAATTCCGGCCCGCTTGGCAGCCCAGATGCCCGTGAGCATCTTGGTAGCGGCAGTGATGGCCGCCAGGAGCAGAGCCCAGCCGAGTACCGGCGGGATGGTCGACGGGTCTGTGTTGAGTCCGAAGGCCACGAAGAAGATGGCGGCAAAAAGATCCCGCAGCGGTTCCAGGATCCGGGTGGCGCTGTGGGCGGTAGCTCCCGAGATCGCGATGCCCAACATAAACGCGCCCACTGCGGCCGACACCTGCAGGGCTGATGCGACGCCGGCCACCAGCAGTGCAGCGCCGAGCAGGTTGAGCAGGAAGACTTCGGAGTTTTCGCTGTGCACCGCTTTTGATACGTGGTGGCCGTGCCGCAGCGCCACCATTAACACGACGGTGACCACCGCCAGCGAGATTGCTACCGTGGTGAGCCCGCCCAGGAAGCTCACGCCCGCGAGGGTGGCTGTGAGGATGGGCAGGTACACAGCCATGGCCAGGTCCTCGAACACCAGGATGGACAGCACCACGGGTGTCTCGCGGTTACCGATCCGGCCCAGGTCCGTGATGACTTTGGCGGCGATCCCTGAGGACGATATGTACGTGACACCGCCCATAACCATGGCGCCCACCGTTCCCCAGCCCAGCAAGAGCGCCAGCGCCGCGCCGGGCAGGAAATTCAGCACCAGGTCAAGAACACCGGCCTGCCAGGACCTGCGCAGACCGGTGAATAGCTCGGCAGCCGTATATTCCAATCCGAGCATAAGCAGCAGCAGGATCACGCCGATTTCGCCCGAGAGATGTGCGAATTCTTGCATACTTTCGAGCTTGACCACGCCACCTGCGCCGAAGGCGAGTCCGCCAACGAGGTAGAGCGGGATGGGTGACATTCCGATCCGTCCGGCCAGCCTGGCCAGGAGGCCAAGGCAGAACACAACGGCCCCAGTTCAATGAGGGTCAGGGCCAGCGGGTCCATGGCGCTCAGCCGTTGCGCAGGATATCGGCCGCCGAATCGAGGCCTTCTTGCGTTCCAACCGCAACGAGGAGGTCACCGGAGTGAAGTACGACATCTGGTCCCGGCGACGGGAGCACTTCGCCTTCACGCATGATCGCCACGATCGAGACTCCGCAGCGGGTGCGAATGCAGGCCTTCCCCATGGGCTGGTTCTGGAACGGGGATTCCGGGGCGATGGAGAACTGCCGGGTCACGATGCCCGGGATCTCCCGGTGCTCTTCAGTCAGCTTCATCGCAAGGTGCTGCCCTCCCAGAAGGTTACCCAGCGTGGCGGCCTCATCGCCGGTCAGGGGGATCGATGCCTGGCAGGTGTCGGGATCGTCCCACGTGGAAACGATGAGTTCCATCGTGCCCTCGCGCAGCTCCACGACGCCGATGCGGCGGCCGGAAGTCGTCATGAAGTCCTTCCGCCGGCCCAGGCCGGGGAGGTTAGTCTCGTCCACGTTCATACCACCAGCCTAGTCTCCACAAGCGGTTTTCGGGTGGGTGCGCGCAGGGCGGCGCGGGCGGACAGCTGCGGCTCTTTACGCGCCCGCACGCGGCGCGAACTGGCAGCAGATGACGCCAAATCCCGGTTTTGAGGTCATCTGCTGCCTGTTCGCGCTTCAAGGGGGTGGGGCCTGAGTGGCTGTTCGCGCTAGGAGGCTGGAACCACGGCGATGGCGGTCTTGTCCGGCGACTTCACCGGCAGCAGGACCAGCAGGCCGGCGAGCAGCACCACCATGATGCCCAGGATTCCCCAGCGCTGGGCCTCGCCGGGCGCAACCAGGGGAGTGGCCAGCGTGATGCACAGGGTGAACAGCGCCGGGGCCAGGAAACTGACGGCACGGCCGGTGGTGGCGTAGAGGCCAAACAGTTCGCCGGACTCTCCGTGCGGCGCCAGCCGGGCCAGGTAAGCCCGCGATGAGGACTGGGCAGGCCCCACAAACAGGCACAGGAACAGCCCGAAGACCCAGAAGGTGGTGCTGCCGGCCCACGCCGTGCCAAAGAAGATGTAGTTTTCGTTGCCGAGGACCAGGATCATGGTCCCGGCGACCAGCAGCCCCACCAAGGAACCCATGATCACGGCCTTGGGCCCCACCCGATCGTCCAGGAACCCGCCGATGATGGCGCCCACGGCAGCCACCACATTGCCGAAGATGGCAAAGAAGATGACCTGGGACAATTCGAAGCCAAACGTGCCGGCCGCGATGATCCCGCCGAAGGTGAACACGGCCGCGAGGCCGTCCCGGAACACTGCGCTGGCCAGGAGGAAGTAAATGGTGTGCGGGCTGGTGGCGTAGATGGCCTTGATCCGGCGGATCAGCAGGCGGTAGGAGGCCAGGAAACCCAGCGGCTGAGCCCGCTCCGGCCGCGGCAGCTCCGGGACGGCGAACAACACCGGCAGGGCAAAGATGAAGAACCACAGGGCGGAGAACAAGGCCACCAGCCGGATGTTCAGGCTGCCCTCGGTGGAGGCGCCGAACCAGTCGAAGCTCGGCTGCACAAACAGCTGCAGCACAATCAGCAGGGCCACAATGCCGCCCAGGTAGCCCATGCCCCAGCCGAACCCGCTGACCTTGCCGATGTTTTTCGGCGTGGAGATCTGGGCCAGCATGGCGTTGTAGTTGACGCCGGCGAACTCAAAAAACACATTCCCCAGGGCGATCAGGGAAACGCCCAGGAGCAGGAACTCCGGCCGCGGGAACACAAAGAAGCACAGGCCCGTCAGGACGGCGACGGCGGCCGTGTTGACCCCCAGCCATAGTTTGCGGCGCCCACCGTTGTCCGCGCGCTGCCCGGTCACCGGAGCGAGCAGCGCGATGGCGATCCCCGCAATGGCCAGTGCACCGCCAAGAACGGCCGAAGCCTGATCCTCGCCACCGAAGGCATTGGAGGTGAGGTAGACGGTGAACACGAAGGTGGTCATGACCGCGTTGAAGGCCGCCGATCCCCAGTCCCAGGCGGCCCAGGCGAGGACCCGGCCCTTGCCGGTGGCCTGGGTTCCGGACGCGAGTTCCGATGACGGATGCATAGCCTCAGGAGCGCTGGCGGTGTTCATAGGCTGAATCGTATCCGCCCCTGGCGAACATCGCGGTGATCATACGCCGGACACCCGGGAAATTCCAGGGACCCGCGATCTGGGGCGGGAAAAGTGTCAGTGGTGCCTTGATAAACTGTGGCCACCGAACCTGACGAATGACCGCCTGCCCTAACTTTTTGACAATCGAATCCCTGACGTTGCGGAGATACCAGTGATCACAGTCCTTGCCGTGCATTTTGCGGTTGCTGCCGTGGCGCCGTTTCTCTTCAGGGCGTGGGGCGCAACGCGTTCTATGCGCTGGCGGCTGTGCCCTCTGCTTCCTTTGCCTGGCTGCTGTTCCAGCACGGCGCCGTGTACTCGGACGTCGGTGCTGTCTCGGAGGTCTTCCCGTGGATTCCCGGGCTGGATCTTGAATTCGCCTTTCGGCTCGATCCCCTTGCCTGGATGATGTCGCTCCTTGTCCTGGGCGTCGGCGCCTTGGTGCTCGTCTATTGCGCCCGCTACTTCAGCCTTAAGGATAAGGATCTCGGAGGCTTTGGCGCCCAGTTCCTCGCCTTCGCGGGAGTGATGTTCGGCCTGGTGATCGCTGACGATCTCCTTCTGATGTTCATATTCTGGGAACTCACCACCATCCTGTCCTACCTACTGATCGGCTTCGCCCGCACCAGGCTGGCTGCCCGGCGTTCGGCGCTGCAGGCATTGATGGTCACCACCGCGGGCGGGCTGGCCATGCTGGTGGGCCTGATAATGCTGGGCCACAGTGCCGGCACGTACCGGATCTCGGCGATCCTGGCTCAGGCTCCCACGCTGATAAGCGGACCAACCGGTGCAATCGTTGCCGCCGCCGTCGTACTTATCCTGGCGGGCGCCATCAGCAAGTCCGCCCTGGTTCCTTTCCACTTCTGGCTCCCGGGAGCCATGGCGGCCCCCACCCCGGTGAGCGCGTACCTCCACGCCGCGGCGATGGTGAAGGCCGGGATCTACCTGGTGGCTCGGCTTGCCCCGGGATTTTCCGGCACCGCTTACTGGCAATCCATTGTGCTGGGCCTGGGCCTGGCCACCATGCTGGTGGGCGGCTACCGGGCGCTCCGGCAGACCGACATCAAACTCATCCTGGCGTACGGCACCGTCAGCCAGCTGGGATTCCTGACCATGGTGGTGGGGCTGGGCACGCCGGACGCGGCCCTCGCCGGCCTCGCGATGCTCCTGGCGCACGGACTGTTCAAGGCCACCCTGTTCCTGGTGGTGGGCATCATCGACCACCAGGCCGGTACGCGCGATGTGCGCCAGCTTTCCGGCGTGTTCCGGCAGTCCCGGGCGCTCGGAATTGTGGCCGGCATCGGTGCCGCCTCGATGGCCGGCGTCCCGCTGCTCGCCGGATTTGTTGCCAAGGAATCAGTCCTGGAAGCCTTTGTCCACCACGCTTCCGGCGGCGAGGCCTGGAGCATGGTGGTGCTAGCGGGCATCGTCCTCGGGTCCATTCTCACGTTCGCCTACAGTGCACGCTTTATGTGGGGAGCGTTCGCGGTGAAGCCCGGGATTGAGCGGACAACGTTCAAGTCGGTCAAGCCTTCCTTCCTGGCGGCCCCGGCCGTCCTCAGCGTCCTCAGCATCGTGTACGGCCTCTGGCCGGCGTCGGTGGACGCCTGGGTCCAGCCCTACGCCGCGCTGTTCGCCTCCACCGCGTCCGACGCCGGCACACCGGCCGAGCAGGCCGGCCACCTTGCGCTGTGGCACGGTTTCACCCCGCCCTGGGACTGACGGCCCTCACGTTTGCCCTGGGCCTGGCGATGTACTTCGGACGGAACCTGGTGGCCCGCGCGCAGTCCCGCGTTCCCGGCTGGATCGACGGCGACCGCATGTACCAGCTCACCATCGGCGCCCTGGATGACACCGCGGTCTGGATTACGGGCCGCACGCAGCGTGGTTCCCTGTACTTCTACCTCGCCGTGATCCTCACGATGGCGTTTGCGCTGCCGCTGACAGCCATGGTGCTGGCAGGCAAGCCGCTTCCGGACAACCTGTACTTCATCGATCCCTACTCGCCGCTGCAGCCCGTGGTCGGGGCGGGAATTGTGATCGGCGCGCTGGCCGCGGTCAAGGCCAACAAACGGTTCCTCGCCGTGCTGATGGTGTCCGTGACCGGATACGGGATCGCCCTGATGTTCGCGCTCCAGGGCGCACCGGACCTGGCCCTCACTCAGATGCTTGTGGAAACCATCATCCTGGTGGCCTTTGTCCTGGCCATGCGCAGCCTGCCCGCGGAACTCCGTGACCGCACCGGCGGTAAGTACCGGGTGGTCCGCGTGATCATCGGGGCGGCGTTCGGCGTCACCATGGTCTTCGCCGCCATCCACGCCATGGGCGCCCGGGTGGCCGTCCCCGTGTCCCTGGAATTCCCGCGCCTTGCCTATGAAGGCGGCGGCGGGCTGAACATCGTCAACGTGACCCTGGTGGACATCCGCGCCTGGGACACTTTCGGTGAAATATCCGTCCTTGCCCTGGCCGCCACAGGTGTTGCCAGCCTCATCTTCGTCCGCGGCCGCGGCGACCGGACCAGGGTCTCCGAGACCATCGCCGAGGGCAGCGTCGGCCGCCAGGTCGCAGTGGATCCCGGGTCGCGGGAAGCCGCGGCCCTGGCCATCAGCCGCAAATTCGCCGCCTCCGCCCGGGATGCCTGGATCGTGGCGGGGCGCACGCTGGCACCGGAACGGCGTTCCATCATCTTTGAAGTGGTCACGCGGCTGATCTTCCACTCCCTGATCATCTTCTCGCTCTACCTCCTCCTGGCTGGCCACAACCTGCCCGGCGGCGGCTTCGCCGGAGGCCTGACGGCCGGGCTTGCCCTGGCCATCCGCTACCTGGCCGGCGGCCGGTTCGAACTGCGCGAGGCCACGCCCGTCGGCGCCGGAACACTGCTGGGGATCGGGCTCGCTATTGCGGCGGCGTCCGGTGTGGTGCCGCTGCTGCTGGGTGGACAGGTATTCCAGACCGCCATCATCGGACTCTGGCTCCCCGTGTTCGGGACATCAAGTTCGTTACGTCCACCATCTTCGACATCGGCGTCTACATTGTGGTGATCGGCCTGGTCCTGGACGTGCTGCGCAGCCTGGGCTCCGAGATCGACGAACATTTTGAAGAGCAGAGAACTGCGCCCGCCGAGGACGCTTCAAGCGACGACGCTCCTGCCGCTGCAGGGGTGCAGGCGGACGTGCACGCCAAGGAGCCCGCGGGCGTCCCCGCCGAAACCACCGCGGGGGCCAAGGATGAGCGTCAACCTGACCCTGCTGACCGTGATGGGCGCCCTGTATGCATGCGGCATCTACCTGATCCTGGAACGCAGCCTCACCCGGGTGCTGCTCGGGCTGATGCTGCTGGCCAATGCCACCAACCTGCTGATCCTGGCCACCGGCGGCTACGCAGGCCTGGCGCCGCTGTACAACAAAGCCACCGGCGCCCAGGAGTATGCGGACCCGCTGCCGCAGGCCCTGATCCTCACGTCGATCGTGATCTCCTTCGCCGTGACGGCGTTTATGCTCGGCATCATCTACCGCACGTGGGTCCTTGCCCGCCAGGACGAGATCCAGGATGACATCGAGGACCTCCGCGTCGCCGAGACGCCCCGCTTCGACGCCGAGGACGACTCCCCGATCCCGGCCGAAACTTCCGAGTTTCCGCTGACCATGCTGGGCAGCGACGGGAGCACGGTCTCGGACCGCCCCGCGGCGGCGGAGGGCCCGGATGAGGCCGGGGCTTCCGTCACCGCCGGCGCCAAGGAGATTCCTGCCCGGGACGCCGCCGCCGAAGAGCAACCCGGCTCGCGGAACGTAACCCCTGGTCCCGAAGGAGGTATGAAGTGAACATCGCAAGCTTTGCCCGCTCGCCGTCGTACTTCCCATCCTCGGTGCCGCACTGGCCTTCCTGCTCATCCGGCACTCCCGTGCGCAGCGCGCGGTGAGCATCGGCGTGCTGTCCCTGACACTCCTGCTGGAGTGCCTGCTGCTGGCGTCGGTGTGGGACGGCGGAACCGCCGCCGTGACCATCGGTGGCTGGCTGCCGCCCTGGGGCATCACCATGGTGGTGGACCAGTTCTCGTCCCTCATGCTCGTGGTCTCTTCCGCTATCAGCCTCGCCGTGCTGGTCTACGCCACCGGGCAGGGCATGGCCGACGGCGACCAAGACGCGCCGGTGTCCATCTTCCACCCCACCTATCTGATCCTGGTGGCCGGTGTGTCCAATGCGTTCCTGTCCGGGGACCTGTTCAACCTGTACGTCGGCTTCGAGATCCTGCTGACGGCAAGCTATGTGCTGATGACATTAGGCGGGACCGGACCCCGCATCCGCGCCGGCGTCACCTATGTGGTGGTCTCCGTGGTGTCCTCTGTGCTGTTCCTGATCTCCATCGCGATGGTCTACGCTGCCACCGGAACCGTGAACATGGCCGACCTCGCCATCAAGCTCGCGGACCTGGACGAGGGAACCCAGACCCTGCTGCACGTGATGCTGCTGGTGGCATTCGGCATCAAGGCGGCCGTGTTCCCACTGTCGTTCTGGCTTCCTGACTCCTACCCCACGGCGCCGGCGCCGGTCACCGCCGTGTTCGCCGGCCTGCTGACTAAAGTCGGTGTCTACGCGATGGTGCGCACGGAAACCCTGCTGTTCCCCGGCGACAGCCTGAACACGCCGCTGATGGTGGCGGCGCTGCTGACCATGGTGGTGGGAATCCTGGGCGCCTTGGCCCAGAGCGACATCAAACGTTTGTTGTCCTTCACCCTGGTCAGCCATATCGGCTACATGGTGTTCGGCCTGGCGATGTCCTCGGTGGCCGGGCTGGGAGCCGCCGTGTTCTATGTGGCCCATCACATCACCATCCAGACCAGCCTGTTCCTGGTTACGGGCCTGATCGAGCGCCGCGGCGGCAGCTCCTCCGTGGACCGGCTGGCAGGCCTCGCCAAGCTGTCACCCATCCTGGCCCTGCTCTTCTTTATCCCCGCCATGAACCTTGCCGGGATCCCGCCGTTCTCCGGGTTCCTGGGCAAGGTGGGGCTCATCCAGGCGGGCATCGAACTGGGCACGCCCTTGGCCTACGCCCTGGTGATCGGCGGCGTGGTCACCAGCCTCCTGACTTTGCTGGCCGTTGCGAGGGTCTGGAACCGCGCGTTCTGGCGCAAGCCCTCGGACGCTGAGCACCCGGACCCTGTCCTGCTGGCTGAGCCCGAGGATTCGGACACCGGCAGCCGTGCCGGCCGCAAAAACGTCACGCTGCTGCCCCGCACCATGGTTGGCCCAACCCTGGGCCTGGTGGTCCTGGGCGTCTCACTCTCTGTTTTCGCGGGCCCGCTGTTCACAGTCTCGGACCAGGCCGCCCACGAAATGCTGGACAGGTCCGCCTACATCCAGGCCGTGCTCGGCGAGGACACGCAGGTTCCCGCAGTAGCACTGAAAGACGGAGGGGGCAAATGAGCCGCCGCCGGATTTCCCTCCGCCAGGAGCTGCCCCTGCTGGTATGGCTGGTGATTGTCTGGGGCGCCCTGTGGCGGGACTTCAGCCCCGGCAACCTGCTCTTCGGCGCGTTGCTGTCCGTCCTCGTGGCCCGGATGTTCTACCTTCCGCCGGTGGAACTCAGCGGCCGGTTCAACATTCTTCACGCCGTGCCATTCGCCCTGCGTTTCCTGGGCCGTGTGGCGGCAGCCAGCGTTGAGGTCATGTACCTGGCGGCTGTCCGCGGCCCGCGGGTGGTCAATGCCGTCGTCGCGGTGCCGTTGCGGAGCCACCAGGACCTGATGGTCACCGCCACCGGGCACGTGATCTCGCTGATCCCGGGCTCCCTGGTGGTGGAGGTGGACCGGTCAACGTCCACGCTCTACCTCCACGCGCTCAACGTCAGCACCCCGGATGAGGTGGAGAACCTGCGCAAGGAGGTCCGCTCCATCGAGGCGGGCCTGATCAGGATCATGGGAACCCGCGACGAACTCGAAGCAATCCGGCAGGAGACCGCAGCATGATGCAGACCGTCCTGGCTGTCACGGCGGTCATTCTTTCGCTGGCAGCGGCAGGAGCCATCATCAGGATCTCCCGCGGTCCGTCGCTGCTGGACAGGGTGCTGGCCTCCGACGTCCTGCTCGCGATCCTCGGCGCGGCCCTGTGCATCGACATGGCCGTCAACCGGCACCTGAACAACCTGATGCTGCTGGTGGCGCTGTCCATCGTCGGCTTCATCGGTTCGGTGACCGTGGCGCGCTTCGTGGCCGACCGGCGGGAGCAAGCGAATGAATCCTGAGGCCAGCGTGGTTGACAACGTCATCGATACCGTCTCGGCGGTGTTCATGGTGGTGGGTGCCCTCATGTCGCTTGCCGCCGCCGTCGGACTGCTCCGCTTCCCGGACCTGCTGAGCCGGATGCACGCGGCCACCAAGCCCCAGGTGCTGGGGCTGTTCCTGCTCCTGGCGGCCATCGGCCTGCAACTGCGCAGCTGGTGGGTGTGGCCGGTGCTGCTGGTGGCCTGGATTTTCCAGCTGCTGACGGTGCCGGTTTCCGCCCACATGGTGGGCCGCGCCGGGTACCGCACCAAACACCTGCACCGCGAGCTGCTCAGCTCCGATGAACTCGAAGCCGTGGTGCAGAAGGCGGCCCAGTCGGCCCGGGATGAAGCGTCCGACGGCGGCCGGCGGGACTGAGCGTCACGCGCAGCCCCGGCGTCCCGTGTGAGTTCACCGTCCGGATAATCGGGTATCACGGCCGGTTTGAATCGGTTATCCGGACAAAAACTCAGGGGGTGGTGATGCGGTTAGACGATGTCCTGGGACTTGGCGAAGCGGGTGATGGCGCGCTGCGTGCCGCGGTTGGCGAGCACCTGGATGATGGTGCTGACCGAGGCCGAAATGAGCGCGAACGTCAGCGCCGAGCGGAGGCTCGTGGGGTGTCTTCATCCCTGCCGGTCGGGGCTTCCGGCCGGTGGACTTTTCCCATACGGTATTGACCATCTTGGTGCCGACGAATCCGGCGCCGAGGCTGATTGCAGTGCCGAGCAGCTTGATGAACAGGTTCATTCGTTGAACTCCTTGTGAGCGGATCCGGGACTGCCTTTAGCCTAACCCGGCCGCATCGACTCTAGAATCTCCCGCAGGGCCTCCACCACGAGATCGTGGTCCTGCTGCTGGGGCAGGCCCGAGACCGTCACCGTGGCCACTGCACCCACGCCGGTGACGTAAACCGGGAAGCAGCCGCCGTGCGGGGCGTAGGTGGTCTCGTCGAACCAGCCGTGGTCCTCGATCCGGCCGCCGTGCAGCCTGCCGCGCAGGCCCACCAGCAGCGAAGGGATCTCATACCTGGCGGCCGTGCGCTGCTTCGCCCGGATCCAGCGCTCGTTGTCCGGGTGGCGCCGTCCAGGGCGACGTGGAACAGGATCTGGTCACCCTTGGTGATGTCGATCGCGATGGGCAGCTTCCGGCTCTTGCCCAGCTCCACCAGGAGCAGCCCGAGGTTGAGGGAGTCGTCCTTGCTGAAATGCGGAAACTGCAGCTCGTTGATCTCGGCTTCGACCCGGGCTATCAGGGCCTCAAGCAGCCCCGCCGGCTGGGGCACTGTCGAATCGGGATTGAACGCAGTCGCAGTCGGGTTGTTGGCAGTCATGGCCCACAATCTACCCGGCCCGCGGTGTAAACTGGAGTACGCCCATCAGGGCAGATTTATTACGACAGGGGAGCGCCGCCGTCGGACATCACTGGCATTGCCAGGGAACCGCAGGTGGGCGCTGAGAGTGCGGACAGTCGCAGACCCTCGAACCTGATCCGGTTAGTACCGGCGCAAGGGAGTCGAGTTCTCGAAGTGTCCGGAAACGGCGGCAGCGCCGCACGCCGGGGCACTTTCCCCTCCTGTTCCTCAGGAGGACCAAAATGACAACTGCAGCATTCAAAAAGACCGGCAACACCTGGCGCGTTGTGGACATCGTGGTGGCGGCACTCATCGCCATCACCGGCGGCGTGATCTTCTGGGCCTGGTCCCAGGGCGCCGGCATCGTCTCTGCCCCCATGAACGCCGTTTACCCCCCGCTGACCGGCCTGATCGCCGGCGGCTGGATGATCCCGGCAGTGCTGGGCATGCTCATCATCCGCAAACCCGGCGCGGCGCTCTTCTGCGAAGCGGTGGCCGCCACCGGCGAACTCATCATGGGCTCGCAGTACGGCGCCACGGTGCTGATCTCCGGACTCCTCCAGGGCCTGGGCGCCGAGCTGGTGTTCTTCCTGCTGGTGTACGGCAACTTCCGGTTCAAATCCTTCCTGCACCAGAAGTACAACCTCATCGCCGCACTGCTGGCCGGTGCCGGGGCGGCCTGTTCTGCGGACTCAATGACTCCTTCCTGCCGTGGGGCTGGAACATCGCCTACGAGCCCGGCGACAAGCTCGCGTACATCGTGTTCTGCACCATCTCCGGTGCGGTCATTGCGGGTGCGCTATCCTGGATCGCTACCCGCGGCCTGGCCAAGACCGGCGTGCTGAGCTCGTTCGCATCCCGGAAGGCAGCGTCGGAGCCCGTCTTCAACTGATGACCGCTTCCGACGCCGGCGCTTCCGGAGTGCGCCCCGCCGCGGTGTCCGCCCGTGGCTGGGCTGGCGGCATGCGGGACGTTCCGCCCCGCCGTCCGGGCCTGGACCTCGACATCGCTCCCGGCGAGCGGGTGCTGCTGCTGGGCCCGTCCGGCGCGGGCAAGTCAACGCTGCTGCACGCCCTCGCAGGGGTGCTGGGGGACGAAGGGGACGACGCCGACGAAACCGGTTCGCTGCTGATCGACGGCGTGGTGCCGCGCGGGCAGCGCGGCCGCGCGGGCCTGATGCAGCAGGATCCGGAAACTCAGGTGGTGCTTTCGCGCCTGGGCGACGACGTCGCCTTCGGCGCCGAGAACCTCGCCGTTCCGCGGGAAGAGATCTGGCGCCGCGTCCATGAGGCGCTCGACGACGTCGGGCTCCGAAGTGCCGGGGGCGGCGGTTTGAACGCCGTTGCCGGCTCCGGTTTGAACGCCGCCGGGCTCCCGCTGGACCACCCGACGTCGGCACTCTCCGGCGGGCAGAAGCAGCGCCTGGCGCTGGCCGGGATCCTCGCGATGCGGCCCGGGCTGATCCTGCTGGACGAGCCCACCGCGAACCTCGATCCTGCCGGTGTGCTGGAAGTCCGGGACGCCGTGGGCCGCTGCCTGGACAAAACCGGCGCCACGCTGGTGGTGGTGGAGCACCGCGTGTCCGTCTGGAAGGACCTGGTGGACCGGATTGTGGTGCTGCAGCCGGGCTCGACAGCGGGCTCCGCTGGAAGTTCCGCCGGTACGTCCGCAGTCCTGTTGGACGGTCCGCCGGACCAGGTGCTTGCGGAGGCGCGGGACATGCTGATCGGCGCGGGCGTCTGGGTGCCGGGGTACGTTCCGGCAACCCGCCGCCGCGTGTCCGCAGGCTCCGGTGACCTGTTGCTGGCTGCCGAGAACCTTGCCGTCTCCCGCGAGCGTCCGCGGCGCCGTGGCTTCCGGACCATCCCGCCCGCACCGGTGCAGCAGGGCATCAGCGCCCAGGTCCGTTCCGGCCAGGCACTGACGGTCACGGGGCCCAATGGCGCCGGCAAGTCAACGTTTGCGCTGACGCTCGCCGGACTGCTGGCGCCGGTGGCAGGGAAGGTGTCCGCCGCCGTCGAGCTTTCCAAGGGGGGCGGGATAGACCCCTTCAAATGGAAAGCCAACCAGCTGATTTCCCGCATCGGAACCGTCTTCCAGGAACCCGAGCACCAGTTCGTGACCGGCCGGGTGCTGGACGAACTGATGTTCGGACCGCGGCATCTGGGCCATGGCGAGGAGCGCGTTGACGAGCTGCTGGAACGGCTGCGGCTGACGCACCTGGTGGACGCCAATC
This sequence comes from Arthrobacter sp. Hiyo4, assembly GCA_002370555.1. Taxonomy (GTDB): domain Bacteria; phylum Actinomycetota; class Actinomycetes; order Actinomycetales; family Micrococcaceae; genus Arthrobacter. Next base: position 3,547,837 of record AP014718.1, on the reverse strand, counting down.
CGTACACGCTGTCCGGAGGCGAAAAGCGGCGCCTGTCGGTGGCCACGGTCCTCGCGGCCCACCCTCGTGTGCTGGTCCTGGACGAGCCGACCTTTGGCCAGGACGCCAATACGTGGGCCGAACTGGCGTCGTTCCTCTCCGAGCTGCTCGACGCCGGGACCTCCGTGGTTTCCGTGACCCACGACCAGGAATTCAGCGCCGTCCTGGGTGGGGCCGGACTGCGGCTGGGCCCGGCCTCACGCGGCGGCCACCGCCTGGAAGCAGGTGCGGCATGAGGGATGCCCTGACTCTCCGTGGCAACCTCGCGCTGTTGACGCGCGCCAACCCACTGGCCAAGTTCGCCGTCGTCTTCCTCATCACCCTGGTGCTGGCGCTCTCCATCGACTGGGTGTCTGCCTCGGTGGCACTTGCGGCCGAGCTGGCGCTCTTTCCGCTGGCCGGCCTCACCCTGCGCCTGCTGTGGCAGCGCGGCTGGCCGCTCATCATTGCGGCAGCACTGGGCGGCTGGAGCACGGCGATCGTCGCGGCGGACAGCGGCGCTGTGCTGCTCGACGTCGGGATCTGGTCCATCAGCGAGGGTTCCCTGCAGCTGGGAATCGGTTTCATGCTGCGCGGACTCGCGATTGCCCTGCCGGCGATCCTGCTCATGACCTGCACAGATCCCACCGACCTCGCCGATGCGCTGGCCCAGAAGGCCCGGCTGCCGCACCGGTTTGTCCTTGGCACGCTGGCAGCGATGCGGCTTGTGGGACTGATGGCCGAGGAGTGGCAGACCATCGGCATGGCGCGGCGAGCCCGCGGAGTCGGCTCGCAGGGCAGCCCGCTGCAACGGCTGCGGGCCACCCTCGGGCAGAGCTTCGGACTCCTGGTCCAGGCCATCCGCCGGGCGTCCCGGCTGGCCATCACCATGGAAGCCCGCGGTTTCGGCACCGGGCAGCGGACGTGGGCGCGGGAATCCACCTATTCGCCGCTGGACGCCTGGGTCCTTGCCGGCGGCGTGCTGATCGCGGCGGCTGCCGTGGTTTCCGCGGCCGTAATGGGGACCTGGAACTTCGTCTGGTGATCCTGCTGGAACTTGGGGAGACCTGTCCCAGCTCGAAGCACGTGGCGCCGAGCCTGCGCAGGGCTTGGTGTTGCGGGCATCCGGCTCCATCCCGATCCTGTCCTTCCCGTGCCTGGGTACATGTGCGGACGGTGGACGCCGCCGCCGGCCGCCCCACGCCGGTGACCGCCTGGCTTGAATACCAGCACGACGCCGACACCTCGCTTGAGCTGCGGACCGGAGAGTCCGACGTCGTGAACTGGATTCCACGCAAACGCGACGGCGCTGCGCTGGTGGATGCGATGCGTGACGCGCTGACCGCGGACACCGTTTCGGTCGTCGAGGATTACTTCTGGTGTCCTGCGAGGCGGCCAGCACACGCGCCATCGTCAGCACCTGCGCAAGGACATTGGTGTGGATAAGCAGCGGATCAATGCGCTGGGGTGCTGGCGGGTGACGTAGGCCCCGCCGCGCGTCCTGTCGAATATCGCATGGAGTGGGTATTTCATCCGATAATCCGCGACATGCGGGCAAAATTCCCAGTCAATAGCTCATCCGTGATATTTTCTGTCTATGATTCAGCAAACTGCCGAGCACGTCGCCGCCACACTCCGGGACGCCCGGACCGAGAAGGGCTGGACCCAGGGCCAGCTCGCGTCGGCGCTCGGAACCAGCCAAAGCGCCGTCGCCCGGATGGAGCAGGGCAAGCAGAACCTGAGCCTGAAAATGATCCAGCGGCTCGAAGCCATTCTCGACCGCAGCATCGTCAAGGTGGGCAAACCACAGATGACACACCTGCGGATTGACGGCGGCCGCACCCTGTCCGGGGCGGTGGATGTCAACAGCAGCAAAAACGCCGGCGTGGCGCTGCTTTGCGCCAGCCTGATCAACCGCGGCACCACCGTCCTGCGCCGCCTCGCCCGGATCGAAGAGGTCAACCGGATCGTGGAGGTCCTGACCAGCATCGGCGTCGAGTGTACGTGGCTTAACGACACTGATCTCCAGCTCCGCCGCCCCGCCGTCCTGGACCTCAAAGCCATGGATGTGGACGCGGCGCGCCGCACACGCAGCGTGATTATGCTCCTGGGCCCGCTTCTTGACGAATCCGCGGAATACCGCCTGCCGTATGCCGGCGGTTGCGATCTGGGCACCCGCACCGTGGAGCCGCACATGCAGGCGTTGCGCCAGTTCGGGCTTTCCGTGGAGGCAACTGCCGGTTTCTACGCCGTGCAGGCTCCGCCGCCGGACACTCACGACCGGTCCTTTGTGCTGACGGAGCGCGGGGACACTGTCACCGAGAACGCGATCATGGCAGCGGCGCACCGCCGCGGTACCACCGTCATCCGGAACGCCAGCCCCAACTACATGGTCCAGGACCTCTGCTTCTACCTTGAGATGCTGGGCGTGAAGATCGACGGCGTGGGCACCACCACGCTGAAGATTACCGGGCAGCCGCTCATCGACGTCGACATTGAGTATTTCCCGTCCGAGGACCCCATCGAGGCCATGAGCCTCATCACCGCCGGCATCGTCACCAACTCGGAGGTGACCATACGCCGCGTCCCCATCGAGTTCATGGAGATCGAGCTCGCAACACTGGAGCAGATGGGCCAGAAGCTGGAGATTTCCGGCGAGTACGTGGCGCGCAACGGCCGAACCCGGCTGGTGGATGTGACCACCAAGCCGTCCGAGCTGCGGGCTCCGGAGGACAAGATCCACCCCATGCCGTTCCCCGGCCTGAACATCGATAACCTGCCGTTCTTTGCCGTCATTGCCGCCAACGCCCATGGCCAAACCATGATCCACGACTGGGTCTATGAGAACCGGGCCATCTACCTCACCGAACTCAACCGGCTCGGCGCCCAGGTGCAGCTGCTGGACCCGCACCGGATCTACGTCAACGGCCCCACGAAGTGGCGGGCCGCTGAAGTGGGCTGTCCGCCGGCGCTCCGCCCGGCCGCCTGCCTGCTGCTGGCCATGCTTGCGGCGCGGGGCGTGTCGGAGCTGCGGAACATCTACGTGATCGAGCGCGGCTACGAGGACCTGGCCGAACGGCTCAACACCATCGGCGCCAAGGTGGAGTACTTCCAGGACTAGCGCGAACGTACACTTGCGGCCCTCCACCTGGCGCGAACTGGCAGATAACGACCCCTAGCGGCGGATTTGAGCGCTTTAGCTGCCGGTTCGCGCTTCGTCATGATCGGCAGTAACCGGGTTAACCTGGCGGGCGTTGCAGCACAATATAAGAATGCGTACATTCGGCGTCGAGGAAGAGCTGCTGATCGTTGATCCGGACACGGGGAGCCGCTTGCCCTCGCGGATGCAATGTTGTCCGGCCGCCGGATGGCAGCCGACGACGCCCCGGAACGTCCCTATGCGCTGGCAGCCAAGGAAAAAACCGCTCACGACGACTGGACTGGCCTGACTGCCGAGCTGAAGCTTGAGCAGATCGAGACCCAGACCCGTCCCTGCCTCGAGTACGCAGAACTCCTGCAGCAGATCCGGGCCGGCCGACTGCTGGCGGACCAGGCGGCCACCAAGAACGGTGCAAGGGTCGCCGCTCTGGCCACTTCTCCGTTTGGCCTTGCGAGCCACACCACCCCGGACGCCCGCTATGCCCGGATGCTGGAACGCTTCGGCCTGACCGCGCAGGAGCAGCTGACCTGCGGCTTCCACGTCCACACGTTCATCGAATCCAAGGACGAGGGCGTGGCCGTGCTGGACAGGATCCGGGACAAGCTGGCGGTACTCACGGCAGTGAGCGCAAATTCGCCGTTCTGGAACGGGATGCCCACAGGATTCGAGAGCTACCGAACCCAGGCCTGGAACCGCTGGCCCATGTCCGGCCCTTCGGCCATTTTCGGTACGTACTCCGCATATCGGAGGGTGGTCACACGTCTGCTGGACAGTGGCGTGCTGCTGGATGAAGGCATGATCTACTTTGACGCCCGACTGTCCCGGAACCACCCCACGGTTGAGGTCCGGGTGGCCGACGTCTGTCTCCGCGCCGAGGACGCTGCCCTGATTGCGGTGCTGGTGCGGGCCTTGGTCGAATCGGCCAGCCGTGAATGGCGCGACGGCGTGGAGCCGGCTCCGGTGCCCACGGTGCTTCTACGGATGGCGGCATGGCAGGCGAGTAGCAGTGGCCTGAACGGTGAGTTGCTGGATTTTGGCACGTTCAGGCCGGCGCCGGCCGTCGACGTGGTGCGATCCCTGCTGGACTATCTGGCTCCCGTCCTCGCCGAGCAGGACGAACTTTCCCTGGCCCGGCAGGGCATTGAGGACATCATTGCCCGCGGTACCGGCTCCACCGAACAGCGCAGGGTGCGGGACGCGGTGATGGAAGAATCGGCGCCCGACGACGGCGGGCTGGGGGCCGTGGTTGCCCACGCCGTGCGTGTCACGATGCGCGGCACCTCCGGGTTGCGTGAGGCGGACGACGTACCGGAGCTGCTGCGCGTGCGCCTGTCCTGAGTTCTCCTAGAGGCTCTGCGCGAAAACCTTTGCGCGAACTGGCAGATAATGCCCTGTTTGCCCGTTTTTGGGGTCATTATCTGCCCGTTCGCGCCAGCTCCAGCGTCAACGCCTGAGGAGTGCGTCCGTGTGGTCTTCGGAGGGAGCCATGGTTCCTCGTAGCGCATCAGCTGGAGACCCACCGTGGTCTCCATCAGGTAGAAAACGAACGGCGGAATATCCTTCGTGCCAGCCAGGATTGCAGCAAAGGCGGGAGCACTGGCGGCTGCCGTGATGCCAGTCCAGGGTTTCAGCGGTAAGAGCAGCAGCCCAGCCCCCAGTGCCGCGAGCCCGCCGATATGCAGCCCTGAATATGTAAGGAACGGCCAGCTGGAACCCCGCCGATACGCGAACCTCTCCAGGTCCGAGGCGCGGTCCGCCAAGGCCACGACGAACAGGGGTGCGCCTGCCATCAGCGCAGCTGCCGCGCCGGCGGCCAGCGTCTTGGCGGGCCGGGGCCGTAGCGGATGGATTGGGCGAACCGGGCAAATCCGACGGGAACGGCCATTGTCCCGGCGGCTGCCAGGAATTGTCCGGCAGCCCAGAGGCTGTGGTGGCGCTCCAGCATGGCCAGCCTGGCTGCCGGGTCGCGGGTGGCGTGGACATTCCCCACGAAGGAGATTCCGAGTCCCCAGCAAGCGCCGGCCGCGACGATGACTGCTCCGGCCTTTCGATAAGGCCTGCTGCCTTGCACTGGCTGGGTTCCGGTCATGGCTGGCTCCCGGTACGGCGGATGCGTTGGCCCAGCGACATCGCGGTGGTGACCATGAAGCTACGCCGCACTGCCGCAGAGGTCAACGACAGGGCGCGAACGGGCCGTTCGCGCCAGGAAGCGGCGACGTCATGCACCGACAGCCAGGCGCACACCCAGCGTGAGCATGACCGCGGCGACGAGCCCGTCCAGGATGCGCCACGAGGAGGGACGTGCAAAGAAGGGCCGCAAGGCCCTGGCCCCGAAGCCCAGTGCACTGAACCAGGCGATGCTGGCGGCGATGGCGCCGCCCCCGAACCACCAGCGCAGATCCTGCGCCTGCTGGTTGGCCACCGATCCGAGCAGCAGCACCGTGTCCAGGTAAACATGCGGGTTGAGCCACGTCAGGGCCAGCACCGTGCTGAGTGCGGCGCCGAGTCCGACGGCGGGCTGCCGCCCCGACGCCGTCAGTGCTCCAGGACGAACCGCCCGGCGCGCCGCCATAACGCCGTAGCCCACCAGGAAGGCGGCGCCGGCAAACCGGACCACGTCCACGATCACGGGACTCGACTGGAGCAGCGCCCCCACCCCGGCGATGCCCGCTGCGATGAGCAGCGCATCCGAGACGCTGCAGACCAGGACGACGGCGGCCACATGCTCACCGCGGATTCCCTGCCGGAGGACAAAGGCGTTCTGGCTGCCGATGGCCACGATGAGGGCGAGGCCCGTGCCGAAGCCCAGCGCGGTGGGGCCGATAAGTGCAGTCAGTTCCATATCCTCCAACGTACGGCCGGTCTTATGATTACTCCAGCTAAATATTCTTAGCTCTATTAAGGAAAGCTAATGAAGATGTTCCAGTTCGAGCAACTCCGTACCTTCGCGGCCGTTGTGGATGAGGGGACGCTCGAGGCGGCGGCCCGCAGCCTGTACGTCACGCCGTCGGCCATTTCCCAGCGGCTCAAGGCGATGGAGGACGCGGCCGGCCAGATCCTGTTGCAGCGCACCAATCCCGCCCGGCCCACACCAGCCGGGGAAGCCATCCTGCGGTTCGCCCGGCAGGTCCGGCAGCTCGAATGGGACGCCCAGCAGGAGCTCGGCCAGAGCCGGCACCGGCCGACGGCGCCCATCCCACTGGTGGTGAACGCGGACTCACTCTCCACCTGGTTCATGCCTGCCCTGGCGGGCCTTCCGGCGGATCTCGGCGCGTGCTTTGAACTCCGCAGGGAGGATGAGCAGCATTCCACCCAGCTTCTGCGGACCGGATCGGTGATGGCCGCGGTAACCGCAACGCCGGAACCGGTCCAGGGCTGCAGCGTGGAACCGCTGGGTTCCCTGCGGTACCGTGCGGTGGCAAGTCCCGGCTACCTCCGGCGCTGGTGGCCCGACGGGCCGGAACTTGTTGCCGGGAGCCAGGCCCCGGTGGTGGACTTTGACCGGAAGGATGACCTGCAGGACGGGTTCTTCCGCACGATGACCGGCGCGGAACTGACCGCGCCGCGGCACTATGTGCCGTCGTCGGCCGAGTTCGCCCAGGCCATCCGGCTGGGACTGGGATGGGGGCTGCTGCCGGAGCAACAGTGCCTGGCGGACCTCCGCAGCGGCGCCCTCGTGGAGCTGGCCTCCGCGAGCCCCGTTGACGTGTCCTTGTACTGGCAGCGCTGGAAGATCGACTCCCCGGTGCTCAACCAGCTGACCGCCGCCGTCCGGGAGACGGCCTCCCGGGAACTGCGCCAGCCAGGCGCCTGAGCAGCCGTTTGCCTCAGCCGCCGTTCTCACACAGCCCGACAGGGGATGCGTCCGGAAACGCGGCATGCCATACTCAGGCCGTGACGTCGTCGTACTCATTCCGGGCCGAACTGTGGCGCTATCCCGACGAATCCGGCTGGCATTTCCTGACCCTCCCGCTGGAGGTCGCCGACGACCTCCGGGAGGAGGCAGCGGTGTTCCGGAAGGGCTTCGGCTCGGTCAGGGTCACGGCGGAAATCTCCGGCTGCTCCTGGCAGACCTCGGTCTTTCCGGACAGCAAAAGCGGCTCCTACCTGTTGCCCGTCAAGAAGGCGGTCCGGGACGCGGCGGGCATCAGCGACGGGGATGAAGTGGCCGTCCGGCTCGCGATCCAAGGCGAAGCCGAGGCACATACCGGGGTACGGACAAGCGGTACTGGCTGAACTCTGCCGGGAATGACGCTGCCAGGATCGCTTCTTCTCGAAGCACCCCGCGGTGGACTGCGCCGGAAGCCACCGGGAGGGCCGCCACCGTCCAGGCATCATCGCGCAGCAGCCCAATTCCCAGGTGCGCCAGGGCCCAGTCCACGTACATCGGGTTCCGCGAGAGCGAATAGGGCCCGGCGGTCACCAATGCATCGGGCCGGGCCAACCGGGTGTTCCGGGCAGCCAGCCACGCCCAGGTGACGATTGCGCCACCCGCCGCCATCGATGCCGCGCCGACGGCGATGCCCGCCAGGTTCTGCTCGGGCAGCGGGATGTTGGACAGCAGCCGGCCCAGTCCCGGGGACTAACCATGCTCCACCGCCTTCCAGCACGAACTGGCAGATAATCCCCTCAAAACACGAGTTATAGGTCATTATCTGCCAGTTCGCGCCAATCTAACGGAGGCTGTCGAACCCAGGCAGGTCAGATGTGCTTCAGGGCCTGTTCCAGGTCGCCGATGAGGTCGTCCACGTCCTCCAGGCCCACGGACAGCCGCACCACACCGTCGCTGAGCCCTATGGCTGCGCGGCCCTCGGGACCCATGGCGCGGTGCGTGGTGGTGGCCGGATGGGTGATGAGGGACTTCGCGTCGCCCAGGTTGTTGGAGATATCGATGATCCGCAGGGCGTCCAGCAGCGCAAAGGCGGCGTCCTTGCCCGAGCGGCCACCCGTCGTCGCAAGTTCCAGCGTGAGGACGGTGCCGCCGGCCTTCATCTGCTTGGCAGCGAGCTCGTACTGCGGGTGTGACTTCAGCAGCGGGTACTTGACCCAGCTGACGGCCGGCTGCTGTTCGAGCCATTCGGCCAGCCGCAGCGCGGACGTGGAGGAGTGGTTCACGCGCAGCGCCATGGTCTCCAGGCCCTTGGTGAGCACCCAGGCGTTGAACGCGGAGAGAGCCGGGCCGGTGTGTCGCATGAGCTGCTTGACCGGGCCGTCGATGAATTCCTTGGTGCCCAGGATGGCGCCGCCCAGGACGCGTCCCTGGCCGTCGATGTGCTTTGTGCCGGAGTACACAATCACGTCCGCGCCCAGCTGGCCGCAGCGCTGCAGGAGGGGAGTGGCAAAGACATTGTCGACGACGACGGTGGCCCCGGCGGCGTGGGCCAGCTCGCTGACCACGGCGATGTCCACGATTTCCTGCATCGGGTTGGACGGGGATTCGAAGAATACTGCGGTGGTGGGCTCCGACAGGGCAACCCGCCATTGCTCGAGGTCCGGACCGTCAACAAACACGGTTTCCACGCCCCAGCGCGGCAGGATTTCGTTCAGGATCACAAAGCAGGAGCCGAACAGCGATCGCGCGGCAACCACCCGGTCGCCGGCGGCGAGCAGGGCACCAAGGGCAGTGAACACGGCGGACATGCCGGACGCTGTCGCGAAGCACGCCTCGGTTCCCTCGAGCAGGCGGAGGCGTTCCTGGAACGTGGCCACGGAAGGGTTGCCGTACCGGGAGTAGACGAAGCGTTCGTCCTCGCCGGTGAAGGCGCGCTCGGCTGCGGCAGCGGATTCGTAGACGAATCCGGAGTTCAGGAACACCGGCTCGGTGGTCTCCTGGAAGTTGGTGCGGTCCAGCCCGCCGCGGACTGCCTGGGTGTCAGGGCTCCAGCCGGCGGCATCGTCGTTAAAAGTCACTTAGTTCTTTCCCAGGTTGGTTGGCAGGCCGCGGTTCTTCCAGCCGTTGACGGTGCGCTCGCCGTAGCGGTCCGGCTCGCCTTCGAAGCCCTCCAGGACGTTGTAGGACGTGAAGCCGGCCCGCGTCGCAGCATTGGCGGCGGCGATGGAACGCTGCCCGGAGCGGCAGATGAACAGCAGTTCGGTGCCGTTGTCCTCCGGCGCCTGCTGCGTGAGGTCCGTGATGAAATCCGGGTTGGGAATGCCGCCGGGGAATGTCCACTGGATGAACAGGGGATCGTTCTCGGTGGCCTTGGTGTCCGGGATGCCGATGTGCGCCCACTCACCCTCCGTGCGGACATCCACCAGGATGGCGCCCTGCTCCAGCTTGGCCCAGGCTTCTTGCGGGGTCAGGTCTCCGGCGTAGCTCACGCGTGGCCCTCGCCGTCGAACTCAAGGTCTTCTACTGCTGTGGCGACGGCGGCGTCCGCGCTGGCGATGGCTGCAGGGAGGATGAGTGCCTGCGCCACAATCACCTGGCCGCCGTTGGACGTCGCGGCCGGGCTGCCGTGCAGGACATACCCTTCGGCCAGGGCAGTGGAAATCCGTTCACAGAAGGACCTGTCATCCTGCCCTGTAATGAGCCGGTAGGACAGTTTTTCTTCAGGGGCAGGGGCGTCAGACACGACGGAACTCCTTCTTTCACGCTTGCAGCTCGAATGGGTCGATATGCCGAGTATTCACCTGAGGCACCCCGCCGCGAAAGGGAGGGTTGCCGACCGGCCAGTCAGGGCTTGGCGCCGGTTCTCATTACTCCCCAAGAACCTAACATCCGAGCCGCCCGGCCGCACCGCCGCCGACGTCATGTTCCGTAACCATTGCGTTTTTCCGTGATCCCGCAGTGCTTCCGTAACGCCGGCGCCGACGGGACAATCGGGTCATGGGGAACTTTCGAGGGCGTTCAATGACCGGCGCCTGGGCACGCGTTTTGGCTGTGATGCTGTGCCCTGTGCCCTGTGCCCTGTGCCCTGTGCCCTGTGCCGGTGCTGGTGGGGGTGGCAGGCTGCCGGAACATTTTCGCACCGCCGCCCTGCATGCCGCCGGAGTTTTCCGTCTCGCCTGCCGCTGCCAAACCCGGCGACCAGATCACCGTCAGTGCCCGGACACCACCTGCGGTGCCCGCTACGGCACCGACGCGCGGGTCCAGGTGACGGTCAAGGATGCGACCGGTGCCGCGGTGCTGGAAGAGCTTGCTCCCATGTCCGACGACGGCGGCTTCACTTTCGTGTTCACCCTCCCGACCGGCGTGGCTCCCGGGAAGGCCGGGGTCACCGCTTACCCGTACAACCTTGACTGGTGCGACGACACAGGGGTGAACAACCGGGCGGCTCAGGGTCCGGCGGAACTGGTCCGGGTTTCGTGCACGGAACCCCTGGTGCCGCTGGTGATCCTTGGACCCGGAGCCTGAACCTGGCGTCAGGCTTTGAGGATAAGGGCGTCGCCCTGGCCGCCGCCGCCGCACAACGCAACCACGCCTGTCCCGCCGCCGCGCCGCTTCAGCGCGAGTGCCTGATGCAGGACCAGACGGGCCCCGAAGCGCCCACCGGGTGGCCCATGGCGATGGCGCCGCCGTCGGCGTTGATCCTGTCCGCGTCAATCCCCAGGTCCGTGGCGGACTGAAGCACCACCGAGGCGAAGGCCTCGTTGATCTCAATGAGGTCCACGTCGTCAATGGTCAGCCCTTCGATTTTCAGGGCCCGCTCAATGGCGCGGGAGGGCTGGGAATGCAGGGATCCGTCCGGTCCGGCGGTCTGGCCGTGGCTGCCGATTTCCGCGATCCAGCTGAGACCGGCCGCTTCCGCAGCTGCCTTGCTGGCCACTACCACTGCGGCGGCGCCGTCGGACAGCGGGGAGGCAGAACCGGCGGTGATGGTGGCCGCCGGATCCTTGGAGAAGGCGGGCTTCAGCGCCGCCAGCGTCCCGATGGTGGTGCCGGGGCGGATGCCTTCGTCGGCATCAATCACGACGGCGGGTCCCGGCGCTGCGGGACCTCCACCGGAGCGATCTCCTCAGCCAGGATGCCGGCCGCCCGGGCGGCCTCCGCCCGCTGGTGCGAAAGGGCGGCGACGGCGTCCTGGTCCTCGCGGCTGATGCCCAGGCGGGCGTTCCCAGCGTCTGTGGCGGAGCCCATCAGTTCACCTGAGACGGGGTCCTGCAGGCCGTCAAAGTTCAGCGAATCCAGCAGCGGCGCATCGCCGATGGCCACGCCACCGCGAAGCCGGGGCAGCAGGTGCGGGGCGTTGGTCATGGACTCCTGGCCCGCCGCCACAATGAAATCAGCCTCGCCGGCGCGGATCATCCGGGCGGCGTCAATCACGGCAGTCAGGCCGGACAAGCACAGTTTGTTGATGGTCACGGTAGGCACATCCCAGCCGATGCCGGCGGCGAGGCTGGCTTGCCGGGCGGGTCCTTGGCCAGCGCCCGCCTGGATGACCTGGCCCACGATGACGGCCTGGATCTGTTCCGGCGCCACACCGGACCGTTGCAGTGCGTTCCGGATGGCGTGGGCACCCAGTTCGCTGGAGGTGAACCCGGAGAGGCTGCCGCGGAACTTGCCGAAGGGGGTCCGTGCGCCGCCCAGGATGACGGGGATGTGAGCGTCGTTGCTCATGGTCTGCCTTTCGGTTGCGGATTCAAGGGTGCTTGAGGCCAGCTTAGGCGAACCGTGAGGACTTGTGAGGTGGCGGAGGAACTGTGGATTCGGCCGCGATCGCGTCAGCCGTGGAGGACCAGTTGGTGGAGCAGGTGGTCCTGCCAGCGGCCGGCGATCTTCAGGTACTGCGGCGCCACGCCGATTTCCCGAAACCCGGCGCGTTTGAGGATCTTGCGTGAGGGCTCATTGTGGAGCAGCGTTGCCGCCTGGACCCGGTGGAGGCCCAGTTCTGTCCGGGCATGGTCCGTGGCGAAGCGGACCGCGGCAGCTCCGATGCCCCGCCGGTTGAGGCTGGCATCAACCCAGTACCCGAGGTTGGCGTTGAGGAACGGCCCACGGACGATGCCGGTAAGGGTCACGGCGCCGACGATGTACGCGTGGTCGTCGCGGTTCACCAGCACCCACGGAACTTCCTGCCCCACGGAATGCTGGGCGAGCTTGGCCCGGATGATGTCCAGCTGATGCCTGGGAGTGAAAAGGCTTCGTCCCGCTCCGGTTCCCATGCAGCGAGGTGCTGCCGGTTCCGGAGGTAGGCCTCACTCAGGCTGGCCGCATCGCTCCGCCGCAGCAGCCGGATCCGGACACCCGGGACGAGTGGAGCGGGGGCTTCGCCGTCCATAAGCTCTCCCGCGCTACTCGAAGGAAGCGCGACGGCGGTCCGACAACCGGGTGTTCCAAACGTCCGGTTTAGCGACCTGGAAGCGGCGGCCGGTCAGTGCGAGCGGGTTTATCCGGATGTAGTAGTCCTTGGGTCCGGGCTGCCAGGGCTCCAGATGCAGGGCGTCGACGGCGTCCTTGTCAGCCTGTGCCTCCATCATTTCGGTGTCTCCGCGCACCACCACACTCCAGGCCACCTCCGTGCGGGGATCGTATCCATCGATCTCCAGCGCCGCGGGACGGTCTGCCTTGGCGCCCCACAGTTTGGTGCCGCCGGCGCTGCGGAAGACGATGCTCCTGCGGTCCAGGACGTAGTTGACCGGAAAGATCTCCGGATGGCCGTCCACTACAAGGGCCAGGCGCCCCAGTGTGTCCCCGGCAAGCAATTCCCAGCATTCGTCGAACGTCAATTTGTTGGTCGGCTGTGTGTGAGAGTTCATGCACCAAACCATACGGACCTGCGGGACGGACCAACAGGGTATTGCCACGCTTCAACCCCCAGGCCCGGGCCTGGTCAGGTCGACTCAGGGCCATCCAACATGCTCCAGCAGGGCGTCCAGGAGGGGAAGCTGGCCCTTGACCAGCTTGCTGCGGGCCTCGGATTCCGTCACCCACCGGGCGTCGTCCACCTCGGGAAAGTCCTGGATGAGGCCGGAACCTTTGGGCCACTCCAGCGGAAACGTGTTGCTCACAATCCGTTCCGGCTGGAAGTCAGACTCCGCGGTGAACACCGTGATGATCTTTCCCGACGGTTGCCTGAACGCGCCCAGCTCGAAGTAGGCAACAGCTGGTGGCGGCGTGCCGATCTCTTCGGCAAACTCGCGCAGCGCGGCCACCAGGGGTTCCTCGTCGGGTAGGTACTCGCCCTTGGGAACCGACCAGGACTGGGTTTGTTTGCGGGCCCAGAACGGTCCGCCCATGTGCGCTATCCACACTTCCAGCCCATCTGCTCCCTGCCGGTACAGAAGGATCCCTGCGCTGCGAACCGCCATGGCTTAAGGCCTCCCTGCTGAACTTCGGAAAACTACGGGATCCGGGAACCTACCGGATCCCGGCAAACAATGCGTTGAGTTCGGCCGTCAGCTGCTTCTGCACCGCGGGCGTCCCGACCTCCTTGCCGTCAATGTGGTTCACCGGCGCGAGCAGCCTGATGCTGGAAATCAGCCACACGGCGTCGGCGTCCAGCAGGTCCCGCGGCTCCAGCGGCCCGTAGCCGAGCTCCCAGCCGGCTGCCTTGGCAGCCGCGAACAGTGCACCCTGGGAGGTCCCGGGGAGGATCCCGCTGTCCAGTTGCGGGGTGATGAGCCGGCGCACCGTGCGGGTGGCACCGGCGCCGTCGTCGAAGGTTTCTAGGTGTGCCAGCAGCACAGTGGACGTGGGGCCCTCCAAGACCCGGCCGTCGGAGGATGTGAAGATGACGTCGTCCGCGCCCTGTTTGTGGGCGTAACGCAGGGCAGCCATGTTCGTGGCATAGGACAGGGTCTTGGCGCCGAGCAGCAGCCACGGGGCACGCTCAGCCACGTCGCTGTCGTAGCCGCGGTCCAGGAGGATGACGTCGATGCCGGTTTCGCGCTGGCGGCGTCCCAGGGCGCCTACCGGGGAGACCTGAACCCAGCACGTGGGGGACTCTGCGCCTTCCGGGCCGCGGGTGACCACGAGCTTCACCACGAGCTCGTCCTCGGCCGGCAACGGCGCGGGGTGCTGCGTGCGGTGCGCCGCGAGGCCCGTGGCGATCGCCGCCCGCCACGCATCCTGCGCCGGAATCACCAGGTCCAGGGCGTCCGCGGACCCGCCGAGCCGGTCCAGATGCGCCTGCAGCTTCCGCACCGCGCCGCCTACGGCGAGCATGGATTCGAACACGCCGTCGCCTCGGGTGGCGCCCTGGTCCGTGGCCATCAGCTGGGGTTGCGAAGCGTCGGCCAGCCGGCCGTCCGGGAACGCGGGGTCAAGGAAAATGAGCACCACGGGCGCAGGAGAAGTCATGGCTCCAGCTTAGTAGGGCCGGCCGCGGCTAAGCTGTGGTCATTGCCCCGCCGGAACCGGTCCGCGGGTGCGCGCAATCCGGGGGTATTCCAGTGCTGTGGCCAGTTTCGCTTGTCGGTACCGCGCCGATGTGGGTGGTGGTGGTGCTCAGCGTTGCGGACCTGGTGATCCGGGTTCTGGCCATCGGCATCATCCCCGGCAACAGGCGCCCCACCACGGCCATGGCCTGGCTGCTGGGTATCTTCTTCATACCGTTCCTGGGCCTGGTCCTTTTCCTGCTGTTCGGAAACTTCAAGCTCTCCAGCCGCCGCCGCCAGCAGCAGGAGATCATCAACACCCGGGTGCGGTCCGGCATCTCGGCGCTGGCCGACGTCGTCAGTGAGTACCCCGGGCCCGAATGGGTGAAGTCGGCTGGCGAATTGAACCGGCGGCTCGGCTCCCTCCCCATGGTGGACGGCAATTCCGTGGACCTCCTTCCCGGCTACCCGGACTCGATCCTGGCCATGACCCAGGCCGTGCGCAAAGCCAAGATGTTCGTCAACGCCGAGTTCTACATCATGAGCACGGACCACGTCACCGATGACCTGCTGACCGCCCTGGAGGAGGCCGCCGAGCGGGGCGTGGAAGTGCGCGTGCTGTTTGACCACATCGGCACGCTCCGGGTCAAGGGTTACCGCGACCTGCTCAAACGGCTGCGGGCGGGAAAGATCCAGTGGAAGCGCATGCTCCCGGTGCTGCCCATCCACGGACAATGGCGCCGCCCGGACCTTCGGAACCACCGCAAAATCATGGTGGTCGACGGCGAACTCGCCTTCACGGGCTCGCAGAACCTGATTGAGCCCTCCTACAACAACCCCAAACACCGCAAGGCCGGCCGCGAATGGGTGGAGCTGATGGCCTGCCTGCGCGGACCGATCGTCACCACGCTCAACGTCGTTTTCGCCACGGACTGGCTCAGCGAGACCGACGAGTCCCTGGAACACCAGCTGCAGCTTCCGGCCAATCCCGAGCCGGGCAACGTCACGGCCCAGGTGGTGCCCAGCGGACCCGGGTTCATCACGGAAAACAACCTGCGTCTCTTCAACACCCTGATCTACTCCGCCCAGCACCGGATCTCCATCTGTAGCCCGTATTTCGTGCCCGATGACTCCCTGCTCTACGCGATCACCACCGCAGCCCAGCGTGGCGTGGACGTGGAGCTGTTCGTCTCCGAAAAGGGTGATCAGTTCCTGGTCCACCACGCCCAGCGTTCCTATTACGAGGCGCTGCTGGAGGCTGGCGTCCGGATCTACCTCTACAAGGCGCCCTTTGTGCTGCACGCCAAGCACTTCACCATCGACGACGAAGTGGCTGTCCTGGGCTCCAGCAACATGGACATGCGCTCCTTCTCGCTGAACATGGAGGTCTCGGTGATGCTGCTCGGCGCGGAAACCGTGAACAACATGCGCGCGGTCGAAGACACATACCGCGACATTTCCAACGAGCTCATACTCGAGGACTGGCTGCAGCGCCCCCTCGCTGCCCGTTATGTCGATAACGTCGCCCGGCTGACCGCCACGCTCCAGTAATTCCGGGGGTTAGGCGTCGGGAAAGTCCGCACCCAGCGCGGAAAGCACACCGTGGGCCTTCACTCGGATTTCGTCGTACTCCTCGTCAGGTACCGAGTCGGCAGTGATGGCGCCGCCGACGCCGAGGGTGAGTTCCGCCGTCGCCGCTTGTCCACTGCCGTTCCCGGCCTCCGCGGTGGTTACCAGGGTGCGGATTGCCACCGCCAGGTCCGTGGCCCCGTTGAGGGAAAAGTAGCCGATCGCGCCGGAATACAGGCCGCGCGGGCCCTCCTCCAGCCGGTCCAGGATGGCCATGGTGCTGATTTTTGGGGCGCCAGTCATGGAGCCGGCCGGGAAACAGACGGCCACCGCCTCGGCTCGCGGCGAGCCGGGCAGGAGACGCGCATCGATGGTGCTGACCATCTGGTGCACCGTGGCGTAGCTTTCGATCTCGCAGAGCCTGGTGACCGTCACCGATCCGGGCTCTGCGAAGTGGCTGAGGTCGTTCCGCAGCAGGTCCACGATCATGATGTTTTCCGCGCGGTCCTTCAGCGAGGCCGCCAGGTCCTCCCGCAGCTGCCTGTCACGCTCCGGATCAGCGCCCCGGCGGCGGGTGCCCTTGATCGGTTCGGCGCGCATGCCGCCGTCGGACGTGATCCGCAGAAACCGCTCCGGCGACGTGCTGGCCACCGTCAGCCCGCCGAACCGCAGGTAGCTGGCGAACGGTGCGGGATTCTTCCGCCGCAGCGCGAGGTACGTCGGCCAGGGCGCCGCCGCGGCGGCGGGCAGCCGGGCCGTGAGCGTGGTGGTCAGGCAGACCTCGTATGAGTTCCCCTCACGGATTTCGTGCTGGGCGGCCGCGATTTTGGCCAGGTAGGAGGGCTCCGTGTCGCGGCTGCTGAACGCGGGCCCAACGGGACGGACGACGCCGTTGCTGCCGCCGACGTGCGTGCGTTGGTCCCCTGGGCCGGTGTGCTCGCGGCGGTTGCAGCGACTGCGGCGCGGGCGTCGGTCAGCCAGCGGTCGGCGTCGGGCGCTTCCAGGGCAAGGAGCCACGCCGTTCCTTCGACGTGGTCCAGAACGACGGCGCGGCCCGCGAAGATCAGGGCCGCGTCGGGAGTCGGCGCCGTTACGTCCGTTCCGCCGGTTTCGCGCTTGAGCTCATAGCCCAGGCAGCCCAGCCAGCCCAGCGTGAAGTCGCCCGGGTAGCCGTCCGGCGTGCGGACTGCCCGGCGCCCCAGACGGTGTCCAGCCAGCGGAAGAACGGCCCCGGCACGCGCGCCGTGGCGGAGCCTGCCGTGATGACGCTTTGGCCGGACCGGTGCGTGACGGCCTGGCCGAAGGTCCCGCCGTCGTCCGCCAGGATGCTGAAGCGGCTGCGCGCGGCGGCTGGCGACGGCTGCGGGAGCGGCCCTGCGGGTGACTGCTCCCGAGGTGACCCGGCGAGTGACCCGGCGGACGTGCTTGGGTCGTCTGCTTTGGTGATGTCCGCGCCGGCGGCGTCCGCGTTGGAGGAGTCCAGCCAGACGGCATTGGCCGAGCCGCCGTAGAGGTTCTCGAAGAGCGCGGCGGCGTCCGGCCTGGCGTCCAGCCGTTCTGCGCGCAGCCTGAGGCCGCGGCGGGCGGCAAACTCGGGAACAAGGGCAGGTCCGAGAGCGGGCAGGTACGCGAGGGCCTGCATAACGTCGGCGGTGGCGGAACCGTCGGCATTGTTGAGGACGCGGATATCGGCTTCGTTCGGGACGTCGTCGGCGGCGAGCCAGGCCTCCTCCTGCTCAGCCCACTGGGCCCAAAACGGTTCATACGTGCCGCCGTCGCGGTCCAGGGCCCGCTTCCGGCGGACGTCGTCCGGCGAGTCGGCCCAGATGACAGCGCTGAGCAGGGCCGGGCGTCCGCAGCCGCCGCCCCCACTCCCTCAATGATCACGATCTCGGCGGGCAGCGTGACCCGGGAGTCGCCGTCGTAGTGCCTTACCCAGTCCCAGCTGGTCCAGGTGGCGGGCTCGGCGCGGCTCAACGGCGTGAGCACCGTGGAAACGTAGCGCTCGATGCCCGCGGTGAGGCCGTTCCAGCCCGGGTAGATGTCCTCAAGGTGGAAGAGCGCGACTTTGTGATGATTCCGCAGCTGCGCGGCCAGTTCGATGGCCAAGGTGGTTTTCCCTGCGCCCGATCGCCCGTCAATGGCGATGATCACAGGTGCGGGGGTCATGAAATAGAGCGTACCTGCTGCTGCATCAGCTGCTGTAGCGGCGCCGCCCGGTCAAGGACCATGCGGACATGCGCGACGACGCCGGGCACAGCACCGCGGATCTGCTCCCGGACGGCGTCAAAATCGGCATCCGCCCGTCCGTCTGCCTTCCAGGATCGGCCTTGCTAGGCGTCCTGCAGCGGTCGCCGCGCCAGCCATGCTGCCACGATCGCGCCGGAGATGTTGTGCCAGAGTGAAAACGCCCGCGGCCACGATCTTGGAGGCGCTGCCCGCCACAACAATCGCAACAATGAAGGAAATTACGACGGCGGATGCCCAGGGAAGTGCCGGCAGCAGCTTGGCGATGAGCTTCTTGAAGAACAGCCGCGCCAGCAGCCCGGCGATGACGGGCAGGAGTGCCGTCTTGACGATGTCCGGCAGGTGGCCACTCCATGACCACGCTCCGGACAAAAATGTCAGACATATGCGCGTTGGCGGATTAGTGGATCAGCGCGAGGAGAATGCCTACCGCCACAAAGAGCACCCCGAAGACCCGGCTGAGGATCTTCTGGCCGCGGGCGTTGTGCGTGAACCGCTGGAAGGACTTGGCGGCAAAGGCGAAGAAGAACCACATCACCAGGATGTCGATCACCACCACGGTGGCTGTGAGCACAAGATACTGCGGCAGGAGCGGCTGTTCCGGGCGGATGAACTGTGGCATGAACGCGAGGAAGAAAACGATGGCCTTCGGGTTGAGAAGGTTGACCCAGAGGCCGCGCCGGAACATTGACCAGGCGGGCTCGTTCCGGAGAGCGGCGGCCTGTTCCTGGTCCACTACCGGCTTGCTCAGGAACTGACGGATGCCCAGGTACACCAGGTAGGCGGCTCCGGCGTAACGGATCACATTGAAGGCCACCGGGGAACTTGCCACCAGCACACCCACTCCCAACGCCACGATCACCACGTGGACGACCAAGGCCGCTTGTTGGCCAAGGATCCCCCAGATGGAACGGCGGAACCCGGACGTCAGCGAGTTGCTCATCGTGTTGATGGCGCCGGCGCCGGGCGTGAAACTGATCAGGACGCCAGCGCCCGCGAGGGCGAGCCAGAGGGAGAATTGCACTCGGCAAGTTTAGTGCCGCTCTCACCACAGAGTGGTCACGGGCTCAAATGCCTGGAGTGCCTCATTTGCTGTAACAAGCGTGAGCCCCTCCACCTGGGCTTGTGCAGCCAGGATCCGGTCAAAGGGATCCTTGTGTTCCCAATCCAACTGGCCGGCGGCCAAAGCATGCGGGGCGGAGACGGCCAGCTCCGAAGCGTACAAGTGGGCCAGCTGACGTCCGAAACTTGCCACTATCGCTGCCCCTGACGGCAGCTTGCCCAGGTGGTGTTTGTAGGACAGCTCGTATGCCGATATCGGCGAGATGTATACGGAGTTCTCCAGCGTGGTGATGGCGTTCCTGGCCTTGGTGGACAGTTTCTTGGGTTCGGCGAGGGCCCATAGGAAGACATGCGTGTCCAGAAGGAGGCGTTTCACAGTCCGCTACCTGCCACGTCACCCATTTCCTCCTCGGTCCACGGATCGTAGAATCCATCCGGGATCTGGAGCGGCGCCAAAAAGCCCAGCTCACGCTTGTGGGGGCGCTCGATTTTCACGAGCCGGGCCACCGGGCGGCCTGCCTTGGCAATGACCACGTCCTCGCCGTTTTCAACGAGGTTCAACAGCTCAGACAGGCGGGTTTTTGCCTCTTGGACGTTGTATTGTCCCATGTTGACCAAGTCTAGTTGGTCAACCTCGGCTGTGTAAGGCTCTGCCCAGTATTCGTTCTCTCCGTGGTAGCTCATGCTCCGACGCTATTGCCGCCAGTGCTGGGTTGATAGGCGTTGTCTTGCCTATGTGGAAATCATGCCCGGGCGATGACCTCGCCGTTCGGGATCAGGAACCAGCCGTCGTCGGTGGAGCCCCAACGGTGCCAGCCAGCGGAAATCCGGGCCAGGTCCGCTGGATTGGCGAAGCCGTATTCAAGGGCCTGCTCCGCGAAAGCCGAATGCAGCACGCGTTCCCCCAGACCCGGGCCTGCCATCTCCGCTGTTGCCCGGTGGCATACAGCCAGTTGCTGCTGGTGGGCGCCACATCTCCGAAGCCCGCGGACTGGACCCAGGAAACGAGCCGGCGGCCGGCATCGGGTTCGGCTCCGTTCCGGCGGGCGATCCGCTGGTACAGGTCCATCCACTCGTCCAGCTCAGGGATGGCGGGGTACCAGCTCATGCCGCGGAAATCGGCGTCGCGCACCGCCACAATGCCGCCCGGCTTCGCCACCCGGCGCATCTCGCGCAACGCCTCCACCGGGTCCGTCAGGTGCTGGAGCACCTGGTGGGCATGGACGACGTCGAACGTTTCGTCCTCGAAGTCGAGGTCATAGATGTTGCCGGCCAGGAACTCCACATTGGCGACACCTCGCTCGGCGGCCAGCGCCGTGGCCTGGGCGATGATGTCCGGTGACCGGTCAAGGCCGGTGGCTTTTCCGGGCGATACCAGCCCCGCGAAATCGCAGGTGATGCTCCCAGGGCCGCAGCCGACGTCGAGCACTGAAACCCGGGCGTGAGGTGCGGAATGACAAAGGCCGCGGAGTTCTCCGCGGTCCTGGAGGCGTGGGCGCGGACCACCGACTCGTGGTGGCCGTGCGTGTACACATCGTCGTCGTCAGGCTGCTGGTCACTCATAATGAAAAGCTACCCCTCCGCAGTGAAAAACAGGCGGAACGATCCGCGAGGCTACTTACTCGGGGGCGGGGCGAGGTGGTTGGGGCCGCCGTCGGACGCTTCCTCGCGGGCCGCGACGGTGGCATCCACCATGGCGGTCATAAACCTGCTGACGAGCTGCAGCTCTTCGGGGGAGAAGTCCGCTATGGCGGTGCCCATGTGGCGCGAAAGCGGCATGAACATGGCACTGCCGTCCCGGAACGCCTTGGGTGTCATGCGGAGCTGGACCTGCCGCCGGTCCGGGCCGAGACGCTCCCTGACTACGTGTCCGGAACTGTCCAGCCGGTCGATGAGGGCGGTGGTGGCGGGCGAGCTGAGGTTGAGTTCCTTGCGAAGGATGCCCGGCGTGACTACCAGGCCTTGGCAGTGTGCCGCATGATCACCGCCAGCGCGTTGAGGTCCGTGCGGTGCATGTCGTTGCGGCCGCCGGCGGTGTCCACGTAGCGGTTGGCCTCCAGCGTGAAGTCCTGGAGCAGGCGGACAAGGGCAAAAGGTGCAGAGTCCGGTGGGCCCTGGAACGCTTCGTCTGTCATGTTCGTCCCGCCTCCGCTCCCTTGCTGTCCCCGTGATCCGGTGCCCTGACGGATATTACTGCAGCGATGCCCGATGAGTGGCTTCATACAGGAAACTCAATCCGGGGCATTTATCTCCATAGTGGAGATACTCTAGGATGGAATCAATTGTATCGCGGCCACCCCGAGCGAAGCAGGAATCATGAAATCAAGTCCCCAGCACAGCGCGAGGGTTCCGCTCTGGCTTCGCTGGCTCCTTCCGGTTTTGCTGGTTCTCACATGGCTGGCCATTGCCGGCGTGGGGGGACCCACGTTCGGCCGCCTCGACGAGGTCTCCTCGAACGACCAGGCCTCGTTCCTGCCGGCGGGCGCCGAGGCCACCGCGGCCCAGGACTGGCAGGCAAGGTTCCGCGATTCAGCCGAAGTGCCGGCGGTCATCATCATCGAGAACCGCGATGCCATCAGCCCCGCGGAGCTTGGCGAGCTGGCATCCCTGAAGGCCGGGCTGGAGGGCCTCGAACTGGGCGGCGCCGTGATCGGCCCCATCCCGTCCGAGGACGGGAAAGCGGTCCAGTTCATAGCTCCGATCGGGTCCTCCGACGAGCTGAAGGAATCCGTCCAGGAGTTGCGGGACTTCCTGGCGGATTCCGCGCCCGCAGCCATGCAGACCTTCGTTACTGGCCCTGCGGGCCTGACCGCAGACTTGGTCAGCGCCTTCGCCGGCATTGACGGCATCCTGCTGATGGTGGCACTGGGAGCGGTCTTCCTGATCCTGCTGATCGTCTACCGTTCACTCCTGCTGCCCATCGCCGTGCTGCTCACCTCGGTTTTTGCGCTCTGCGCCGCCATCCTGCTGGTGTTTGGCATGGCCAAGCTCGGCTGGATCCAGCTGAGCGGCCAGAGCCAGGGCATCCTGTCCATCCTGGTGATCGGCGCGGCCACGGACTACGCACTGCTCTACGTGGCGAGATTCCGCGAAGCCCTGACCCACACGCGCAACCGGACCGAAGCGGTGCTGACGGCGTGGAAAGCGTCCTTCGAACCGATTCTGGCCTCCGGCGCCACAGTCATCATCGCCCTGCTCTGCCTCCTGTTCTCCGACCTGAACTCCAACAGGGCGCTTGGTCCAGTGGCGGCCGCTGGCATCCTCTGCTCGCTCTTCGCCGCGCTGACGCTGTTGCCTGCCCTGATGGCGATTTTGGGCCGGGCCGCGTTCTGGCCGTTCCGCCCCCAGCTGGTTCCGGCAGGCGAACGTGAGTCCGAGCTGGTCACCGGCCTAGAGGGGCAGAAGGGAGTCTGGCGGGCCACAGGTTCGCTGGTCTCCCGCCGCCCGCGAACGGTCTGGGTCACGTCGGCCCTTCTGTTGCTGGTCGCGTCGGCCGGGGTGCTGCAGCTGAAGGCCAACGGCGTGCCGCAGACCGACGTCATCCTCACCGCGTCCAATGCGGTGGACGGCCAGGACGCGCTGGCCCGGCATTTCGACGCCGGCAGCGGCAGCCCGCCGTCGTCATCGCGGACGAAAGCAAGGCCGATGAAGTGCTGGCAAAGGTCAAAGCGGCCGACGGCGTGGGGGACGCCTACCTCCTGGCTGAAGGCAGCGTGCCGATCACCGGCGCCCCGGCGCTCCCAGCGCACCGGACGTCCGCGACGGCAAGGTGCTGATCAACGCCACGCTCAACTACGCCGCGGATTCCAACGAAGCTGAGGATGCGGTCCAGGCGCTGCGCCAGGAGGTAAGAACGGTCGACGCCGGCGCCTTGGTGGGCGGCGTGACCGCCACTGCGCTGGACACCAACACCACCGCCCAGCGCGACCTGGTGATCATCATCCCCATCGTCCTGGCGGTCATCCTGGTCATCCTGATGCTGCTGCTGCGCTCCGTCCTGGCGCCGGTCGTGCTGGTGCTGTCGGTGGTGCTGTCCTACGGCGCGGCCATGGGAGTGTCCGCGCTCGTTTTCAACAACATCCTCGGCTTTCCGGGCGCCGACGCCACCGTCCCCCTGTTCGGGTTTGTGTTCCTGGTGGCCCTGGGCGTGGACTACAACATCTTCCTGATGAGCCGTGTGCGGGAAGAGTCGCTGAAACACGGGACCCGGCCGGGCATTCTGCGCGGACTCGGCGTGACCGGCGGAGTGATCACCTCAGCCGGGGTGGTGTTGGCTGCCACGTTCGCCGCGCTGGGCGTCATCCCCATCATGTTCCTGGTGCAGCTCGCCTTCATTGTGGCGTTCGGCGTGCTCCTGGACACCGTGCTGGTGCGCTCACTGCTGGTCCCCGCGCTGGCGTACGACATCGGCCCGCGCATCTGGTGGCCCGGCACGCTCGGCAGACCGGAGCTGGATGCTGCGGTGCTTCGAGAGGTTGGCCCGGCCGGGCCCGGCCTTCATCCCGCGTCAGAGGCTGCCGTCCGGCCTTAGGGAGTCTCACCCCTGTGCGCGCCACCAGGCCACCGTGGCCGCCGCCGCCTCGGGCAGGGGTGTCGGGCGGAGCCCAAACGCGGCTTCACTGGCGGCCGTGTCCATCACAAACGGCTGCTCGAACTGGTAGAGCAGTTCCGCCAGTTCCCGCATGTCCTTCGAGAACACCCCCATGGTCCGGAGCGCCCAGCCCGGAATGGCCCCACCTTCGGCTGGCTCACTCCGCCCGCCTCGGTGAACGCCTCGGTGAACGCCGTTGCCAGCTGCCGCTGTGTGACTGCCGGATCTGTGGGTGCGTGCCACACCTTGTTCCACAGGGAGGGCGTCCCGGCGGCATGAATCATCGCCGCCGCCAGATCGGCTACATAGGTGAATGAATGGGGCTGATCGGTGCTCCCGATGACCCAGAGTTTCTTGCCGGCCAGCACGGCGGGGACCAGGCGCTCGCCGGCATGTGAGGTTCGCACCCGAGGGCCAAAGAAATCGCCGGCAACCACGCTGACAGCGTTGGTCGCAGAGGCGTCCCGCGCCTTGAGCAGCGCGGTCCGGACGCCCCGCTTGCCGCCGGTGGCAGTCCGCGGACCAGTCTCGACCATGGGGCGTTCGGGCTCGCTGTACGAGTAGAGGCTTTCGGGGAAGACGACGACGGCGCCCGCCTCGCCTGCCCCGCGGCCAGCACCATTTGCTCGGCACGGGGCAGTTCTGCTTGCCACGCATCCACAGTGTAGGAGGAGCCGTGGATGCAGTGGAAGATGGCGGTGGCGCCCGTGAAGGCCTCCCGCAGTTGGGCGGCATCCTGGACATCGGCCTTGACCCGCTGCACCAGCGGATGCTCGGGCCGGTGCCGGAACGAGTGAGGATCCTGACGGTTTTCCCCAGCTCCGCGAGATGCTCTGCGACCGTCCAGCCCACGGGCCCCGCGCCCGTTACTACGTATACATCGTTCACGACTTCACCTTTGGGATTTTCGTTATTGACAGCACCGCTCTCTCAGTCGCGTGCACCTCCGGCCGGCAACTGTCAAGAGCGGTGCTGGTGGACGCCTACAGCGAGCTCGGCGACGCCGTGGATGCGGCGGTGAACGCGTTGCCGGAGCGCGACTTCATTGGCAGGTTCAAGGCGCTCGGCCGGGCTGTCAGGACATGGGGGCTACGGGAGCCGGCGCGCTACGGGCTCCTTTTCGGCAGTCCTGTGCCGGGCTACCAGGCCCCCGCTGGCCAGACCACAACCCAGGGAACGCGCGTGATCTACCGCCTGATCGACATTCTCGACGGCGCCCACCGGGCAGGTGAGCTGACCGAGGCGGCGCTCACCGCCGTCGTACCTTCTGCTTTGTCCGCCGATCTGGAGGCGATCAGCAGCGAACTCGGGCTCACCATGCCGGACGAGCTCCAGGCGAACGGCGCACTCGTGTGGACCTCCATCTTCGGAGCGGTGAGTTTTGAGGTCTTTGGCCAATACGGCCCGGACACTTTCCGGGCCCGGGAGGAACTTTTTGAACACCACCTCACGGTTCTCGCAGGGGTGGCCGGGCTCGACGCCTGATGCGCTCGAGCGTCACGCCACGGAGTCTGCGGCCACCCCTGTTTAGTCCGCCCCTGCTGGGTAGACTCCAAATGCGCCCGGATGGACGCGGAACTCTAAGGAGAGATCGCATCATGACTGAGAACACCGCACCTGAAGAAGATCGCCGCAAGGGCAGCACCGAACCCGGGCTGGAGGGCGAAGGCGGCCAGTATGAGGAAGGCGACTTCGGCGAGGCCGGCGTGGCGGGCGGTTCGGAGAACGAGTCCGAGGAGGGCGGCTACCCGGAAGGCGACTACGGCGACGCCGGCTCTGTTGGCAGCGCGCGCGAGGTGGAAGTGGACGAGGACAAGAACTCGTAGCGGCCGTTCACGCACAGCGAACTACTGCCGCAGAGGCGGAATTACCACGCGAAAACCCCGGGATTCCGGGGAAGTGCCTGAGGCTGCCGCAACCTAAAAATCCAAAGTTGAGCGTACTCCGCTCAACTTTGGATTGACATGGCTTGCGCGTTGAGTAAAGTTGAGTGCAGAACGCTCAACACGAGCGCCAGCAAGTTTCCAAGGAAAGAAGGAAGCAACACATGTCACGTGCAGTAGGTATCGACCTCGGAACCACCAACTCCGTCGTCTCCGTTCTCGAAGGTGGCGAGCCCACCGTTATTGCCAACGCCGAGGGCGGCCGCACCACGCCGTCCGTCGTTGCATTCTCCAAGTCCGGCGAAGTCCTGGTTGGCGAGATCGCCAAGCGCCAGGCCGTTAACAACATCGATCGCACCATCGCCTCCGTCAAGCGCCACATGGGCACTGACTGGAGCGTCGCCATCGATGACAAGAAGTACACGGCGCAGGAAATCTCGGCCCGCATCCTGATGAAACTGAAGAACGACGCCGAATCCTACCTGGGCGAAAAAGTCACCGACGCCGTGGTCACGGTTCCGGCGTACTTCAACGACGCCCAGCGCCAGGCCACGAAGGAAGCCGGCGAAATCGCCGGCCTGAACGTCCTGCGTATTGTCAACGAGCCCACCGCGGCAGCACTGGCCTACGGCCTGGACAAGGGCAAGGAAGACGAGCTCATCCTGGTCTTCGACCTCGGCGGCGGAACCTTCGACGTCTCCCTCCTCGAAGTGGGCAAGGACGAAGACAACTTCTCCACCATTCAGGTCCGCTCCACCGCCGGTGACAACCACCTCGGCGGCGACGACTGGGACCAGCGTGTTGTTGACTACCTGCTGAACCAGCTCAAGGTCAAGGGCATCGACCTTTCCAAGGACAAGATCGCCCTGCAGCGCTTGCGCGAGGCCTCCGAGCAGGCCAAGAAGGAACTTTCCTCCTCGTCCAGCACCAACGTCTCCCTCCAGTACCTCTCCGTCACCCCCGACGGCCCGGTCCACCTGGACGAGCAGCTGACCCGCGCCAAGTTCCAGGACCTCACCAAGGACCTGCTGGACCGCACCAAGAAGCCGTTCCAGGACGTCATCAAGGAAGCCGGCATCAAGCTCTCCGAGATCGACCACATCGTGCTTGTCGGCGGTTCCACCCGCATGCCGGCCGTCTACGACCTGGTCAAGGAACTGGCCGGTGGCAAGGAGCCGAACAAGGGCGTCAACCCGGATGAAGTTGTAGCCGTTGGCGCAGCACTCCAGGCCGGCGTCCTGAAGGGCGAACGCAAGGACGTCCTGCTGATCGACGTCACCCCGCTGTCCCTGGGCATCGAAACCAAGGGTGGCGTCATGACGCACCTGATCGAGCGCAACACCGCCATCCCCACGAAGCGGTCCGAAACCTTCACCACCGCGGATGATAACCAGCCGTCCGTGGCCATCCAGGTCTTCCAGGGCGAGCGCGAGTTCACCCGCGACAACAAGCCGCTGGGCACGTTCGAGCTGACCGGCATCGCGCCGGCTCCGCGCGGCGTCCCGCAGGTCGAGGTCACCTTCGACATCGACGCCAACGGCATCGTCCACGTCTCCGCGAAGGACAAGGGCACCGGCAAGGAACAGTCCATGACCATCACCGGCGGCACCGCGCTCTCCAAGGAAGACATCGAGCGCATGGTCAGGGACGCCGAGGAGCACGCAGCCGAGGACAAGGCCCGCCGTGAGGCAACCGACACCCGCAACACCGCCGAGCAGCTCGCGTACTCCGTGGACAAGCTGATCGCCGACAACGCCGACAAGCTGCCCGAAGAGGTCAAGACCGAGGTCCAGGCCGACGTCGACGCCCTCAAGAAGGCCCTCGAAGGCACCGATGACGCAGCCGTGAAGACCGCGTTCGAGAAGCTCCAGGCTTCCCAGTCGAAGCTCGGCGAGGCCATCTACGCCCACGCCGGTTCGCCGGACGGTGCCACCGGCGCCGCAGGTGCCGAAGGCGGTGCCGCAGGCGGCGAGAAGGCAGCTGATGAGGACATCGTCGACGCCGAGATCATCGACGAAGACGAAGCGAAGAAGTAGCCATGCCGCACCACGGTAACGAGGAAGAACACAACACCTCACCCGGTGAAGATCGCCACCAGGAGCCGGTCATCCGGGACAACCGCAAGGTTGATCCGGTGACCGGGCAGGCCGGCACCCGGAAGGCGAATCAGCCGGTAAGGCTGACGCCCCGGCCGGATCTGGCCCGGCGGACGAGCCCGTCGACACCGACGGCGATGCACTCGCCCAGGCCGAGGAAATCCTGAACGGCATCGAGGTGCCGGCCGAGGAATCGGTGGCACAGGGTGCAGGAAACGCTGAAGCTGCCGAGCTGAAGAACGATCTCCTCCGCCTCCAGGCTGAATACGTCAACTACCGCAAGCGCGTTGAGCGCGACCGGGCCGTGGCAGGGGAGATGGCCGTCATCGGCGTCCTGAACTCCCTGCTGCCGGTACTGGACGACGTCGATGCTGCCCGCCAGCACGGTGACCTGACCGACGGCCCGTTCGCCGCGATCGCCAACAAGCTGGAGAACGCGCTGAAGACGTACGGCCTGGTCCGCATTGACGAGACCGGAGTGGAGTTCGATCCCACGATCCACGAGGCGCTCATCCAGCAGCCGGGCGAGGACATCGAGGTTGACACCGTCAGCCAGGTGCTCCGCTCCGGCTACAAGTCGGGCGAACGCGTCCTCCGCGCAGCACAGGTAATCGTCGCAGTCCCTGCGTAGCATTAGCCCCATCGAGATGACAGTTCGCGGCAGTGATTCGATAGAACATTGGCGCGAACTGTCATCTCGGCACAAATTTTTGAAAGGAAACGCCATTGGCTAGCCAGGATTGGGTGGACAAGGACTTTTACGCGATCCTTGGTATCGCCAAGGACGCTTCCGACGCCGACATCAAGAAGGCCTACCGGAAACTTGCCCGCCAGCACCACCCGGACACCAACTCGGGGGACGCTGCCTCGGAGAAGAAGTTCAAAGACATCTCCGAGGCCTATTCCGTGCTGTCTGATCCGGACGAGCGCCAGCAGTATGACGCCATCCGGGCCATGGGCGGCGGCGCGCGCTTTGCCCCTGGCGGTGCCGGCGGCGGCAACGGCGGCTTCGAGGACATGTTCGGCGGCCTGTTCACCGGAAACGCGGGGCGGCACGCAGGCGGGTTCAGTACCTCCGGCGGCATTCCGCCAGAGTTCGCTGACCTGTTCGGCGGCGGCGGCTTCGGCGGCCAGACCGGCTTCCAGCGGCCGCCTTCGAAGGGTGCCGACCGTACGGCGACCACCAGCATTTCCTTCGCCGGGTCCATCCGCGGCACCACCATCGGCCTGCGCGAACCCAGCGGTGACGTCATCGACGTCCGCGTTCCCGCCGGCATCAAGGACGGCCAGAAAGTGCGCGTCCGCGGCAAGGGCCAGCCAGGACCTGCCGGCAACGGCGACCTCATGGTGGCCGTGTCCGTCAAGCCCCACGAGTTTTACACGCGCGACGGCGACAACCTCCGCATCCACGTGCCGGTCACCTTCCCGGAAGCTGCCTTGGGCGCCGACATCCAGGTCCCCACCATCGACGGCGCGACCGTCAAGGTCCGCGTTCCGGCCGGCACGCCCTCGGGGCGTACGCTGCGGGTCAAAGGCCACGGCGTGAAGACCTCCAAGGTCACCGGCGATCTCCTGGTGACCATCGACGTCGCGGTTCCGAAGAACCTGAACAAGGAAGCCGAAGCGGCCGTGAAGGCCTTTGCCGAAGCCACGGCCGACGCCGATGTCCGTGAAGGCTTGGCCGCCAAGGCTCGGCTCTAAGCAACGGAGCAGACCGTGGACATCAGCGCTGACCAGCCGATCTTCGTGATCTCCGTCGCGGCTGAACTGGCAGACATGCACCCGCAGACGCTCCGGCAGTATGACCGGCTGGGCATTGTTTCGCCCAGCCGGGCGCCGGGGAAGTCTCGCCGCTACTCGCAGCGGGACATCAACATGCTGCGCGAAGTCCAGCGGCTGTCCCACGAAGGCGTCTCGCTCGAAGGCATCAAACGGATCCTTGAGCTCGAGAACCACGTGGCCGCGCTGCAGCGCAGGGTGGGCGAGCTGACCGAGGAGCTGGGCCGCCGTCGTGATCCGCTTGATTCGCGGATCTTCGCGGCCGGTGCCGCCGGCGATGTGGTCAGCCTGGCCCGGGGCCAGCGCCCCCGTGCGCGCTCCCAAGCCGTGGTGGTCTGGCGGCCCAGGGCGCTGGGTGAATAGTCGCCACTCAGGCAGTCGGCCGACGCATAAAAAGCCCTGCCCGCCGCTCGGGTGCTGCGCATAGCCGCAGGTGAGACCGGTTTCGCGGCGCCCGGACCGGATTATGTCCGGCCACCGGGCCAAAGTTACGCCGTGGCAGGTTTCCCGCAGGTTAACTCTCCCAGGGCCCGCTTTCCCGCGGTTTTCTCCCGCACGCCTGCCGTGCGCCTCAACTCCCGGCCGGCCCGGCGAGCGCCCCGAAACCGTCTCGAAACCAACCGGGCAGGCGCTGAAACAATTCGCTCCTACGTTCATCGCAAGGGGTCACTTCTGACGGACCTCGGAGGCGAGCCGGTGCCCAGCGCAACGGCGGAGTGAGAAGCAGGTACACATGAGGGTTTCGGTCACCAAACGCGCTTTCTATTCCTTGGCGGCAGCCGGCATGGCCACTGTCCTGGCAGGCTGCGGTAGCCAGATCGCGGATCCGGCGTCCGCAGGCTCCACCGCCAGCAGCGGCACTTCCTGTCTGGACACCTCGGGCAGCAGCATCAAAGTCGGGTTCATCAACTCGCTGTCCGGCACCATGGCCATCAGCGAGAGCACAGTCTTCGACTCCCTGTCCCTGGCTGCCGAAGAAATCAACGCTTCCGGCGGTGTCCTGGGCAAGCAGCTCGAGGTCATCAGCGAGGACGGCGCCAGCGAACCGACCAAGTTCGCGGAGCGCGCCGGGAAACTGATCCAGCAGGACTGCACGGCCGCGGTATTCGGCGGTTGGACCTCCTCGAGCCGCAAGGCGATGCTCCCGGTGTTTGAGGCCAACGACGCGCTGCTGTTCTACCCGGTGCAGTACGAGGGCCTGGAGTCGTCGAAGAACATCTTCTACACCGGCGCCACCACCAACCAGCAGATCATCCCGGCGTTGGACTACCTGGCCGAGCAGGGAACCAAGTCCCTGTTCCTGGTCGGCAGTGACTACGTCTTCCCGCGAACAGCCAACAAAATCATCCAGGCCTACGCAGCGGCCAAGGGCATCGAAGTCCTCGGCGAGGAGTACGCCCCGCTGGGCTCCACGGAATTCTCCACCATCGTTAACAAAGTCAGGGACTCCAAGGCCGACGCGGTCTTCAACACCCTCAACGGCGACAGCAATGTGGCCTTCTTCCGCCAGTACAAGAGCGTGGGCCTGACGGCGGACAGCATGCCCGTGGTCTCCGTGTCCATCGCCGAGGAGGAAGTCCCCGGCGTCGGCCTGGACAACGTCGAAGGCCAGCTGACTGCCTGGGACTACTACCAGACCCTGGACACGCCGGCCAACAAGAAGTTCGTCGCGGCGTTCAAGGCGAAGTTCGGCACCGAGCGCGTAACGAGCGACCCCATGGAAGCCGCCTACACCTCCCTGTACCTCTGGACGGCAATGGTAGTGAAGGCGGGATCCTTTGAGGTGGACAAGGTGCAGGCAGCCGCGGACGGGGTGACCTTCGAGGCGCCTGAGGGCCTGGTTACGGTCAACGGGGAGAACAACCACATCACCAAGACCCCCGCATCGGCAAGATCAACGCGGAGGGCCTGATCGACACGGTGTGGTCATCGCCCGCGGCGGTTGAACCGGATCCGTTCCTGGCCACTTACGACTGGGCCAAAGACCTGGCCAAGTAACGGCCGCGGAAACATCGAGGAAAGGCCTGCTGGAATGGAACTCCTGATAGGGCAGATGTTCGCCGGACTCAGCCTCGGCTCCGTGCTGCTCCTGGCGGCACTGGGACTGTCGTTGACCTTCGGCCAGATGGGGGTCATCAACATGGCCCACGGCGAGTTCATGATGGCCGGGGCCTACACGGCCTTTGTGGTCCAGCAGGCCATCTCCGACGCCGGCGTATCGCTGCTGGTGTCCATTCCCGCAGGCTTCCTGGTGGGAGGTGTCCTGGGGCTGGCGCTCGAAGCGGTGCTGTTGCGCCGCATGTACCACCGGCCCCTGGACACCCTCCTGGTCACTTTCGGGGTGGCCCTGATCCTGCAGCAGGCCGCACGTGACCTCTTCGGGGCACCCAGCGTCGATGTCCGCGCACCGGGGTGGCTGCAGGGGAACATCGAGTTGCTGGGCGCTCCCATCCCGCTGACCCGGCTCTTTATCCTGGGGCTCTCGCTGCTGTGCCTCGCCGGCCTGGTCCTCCTCCTGAAGGCCACGCCGCTGGGGCGCCGTATCCGGGCCGTTGTGCTGAACCGGGACCTCGCGGAAACGAGTGGGGTGTCAACCCGGCGCAGCGACCAACTGACCTTCTTTATCGGTTCGGGCCTGGCCGGCATCGCCGGCGTCGCGGTCACTCTCATAGGTTCCACAAGCCCGTACCTCGGCGCCAACTACATAGTGGATGCCTTCCTGGTGGTGGTGGCCGGGGTATCCGCCAGGTCAAGGGGCCGTCATCGCTGCCTTTGCCCTGGGAGTGCTGCAGTCCGTCTTCGAGTACTCGACGACGGCCAGCATCGGCAAGGTCCTGATCCTGATCCTGGTTGTGGTGTTCCTCCAGCTTCGGCCGCAGGGCATCTTCAGCCTCAAAACAAGGAGCCTGGCATGAAAAGCCTGTTGCGCGGGCGGTTCGGAACCGTGGCCGGATTCACCCTTGGTGCGGTCCTGCTCCTGGGCGTTGCACCCGCGGTGCTTCCGGCGTTCAGCCTCGGCCTGCTGGGTAAGTTCCTCTGCTTTGCCATCGTGGCAGTCGGCATCGGCCTGGCGTGGGACGCGGCGGCATGCTGACCTTGGGCCAGGGGGTGTTCTTCGGACTCGGGCCTACATCATGGCCATGCACATGAAGCTGGCCGATGCATCGCTCTTCGGCGGCTCCGGGGTGCCGGACTTTATGTCCCTCTACGGCAGCGGCGAGGTTCCCCGCTGGTGGGAACCGTTCCGGAGCCCCGCAGTGACGCTCCTCGCCGTGGTCCTGGTTCCGGGGTTGGTAGCACTCGTCCTGGGCTTGGCGATCTTCAAGCGCCGCGTCAAAGGTGCCTATTTTGCGATTCTCAGCCAAGCGCTGGCGGCGGCCTTCGCCGTGTTCCTGATTGGCCACCAGGCTACAACCGGAGGGTCCAACGGACTGAACGGATTCCGGTCCTTCTTCGGTTTTGACCTGAAGGACCCGAACAACAAGCTCATGCTGTACATGATCGCGGCGGTGGTCCTACTGCTGTCGCTCGCCATTGCCCGGCAGCTGATGCACAGCCGTTTCGGCGAGCTGCTGGTGGCGGTCCGGGACCAGGAGGAGCGCGTCCGCTTCCTGGGCTACGATCCGGCGACCGTCAAAACCGTCATCTACGTGGTGGCCGCTGTCTTGGCCGGAGTTGCCGGGGCGCTGTTCGTCCCGATCGTCGGGATCATCTCGCCTGCGGACGTGGGCGTGATCCCGTCTATCGCATTCCTTATCGGCGTCGCAATCGGCGGCCGCGGCACCCTCCTGGGGCCGGTCCTCGGCGCCGTCTGCGTCGCCGCGGCCCAGTCCAGCCTGTCATCCACTTTCCCGTCCTTCTGGGTGTATTTCCAGGGACTGCTGTTTGTCCTGGTCATCGGGTTTATGCCGGGCGGGCTTGCCTCATTGCCGGCGCTGCTGGGCAGGCGGCGCAGAACGCGGCCCGAAGCGTTAGATCCCGTAGCGCCGCCCGACGCGCCAGATCCCGACGCGCCAGATCCCGACGTTGAAGAGCGAGCCACCAAGCCTGAGGAGGTCAGCAGATGATGACGCCCACGCTGCTCCCTGACGGGGAGCCCCAGGCTGGGGGTTGGCGCCGCGGCCGGCCAAAGTACCTTGAAGTCCGTAACCTCTCGGTTTCCTTTGACGGCTTCCTCGCTGTGGACAACGTCGACCTTGATGTGATCCAGGGCGACCTGCGGTTCTTGATCGGACCCAATGGTGCCGGGAAAACGACGGTAATTGATGCCATCACCGGGCTGGTGCCGGCTACGGGATCGGTGAACCACACCGGCACAGAGATCCTCGGCCGCAAAGTGCACAAGATCGCCCGGCTGGGTGTGGGGCGCACGTTCCAGACCGCAAGCGTGTTTGAGAACCTCTCCGTACTCCAGAACCTCGACATCGCTGCCGGCTCCGGCCGCAGCCCGCTGCAGATGCTCCGCCGCCGGAACTCCGTGGAACCAGCCGTGGAAGAGGCCCTGGAAATCATCGGCCTGGCAGGCGCGGCGGACAAGAAGGCGGGCATCCTCGCCCACGGACAGAAGCAGTGGCTGGAAATCGGCATGCTCCTGGTGCAGAACTCGGACGTGCTCCTCCTGGACGAGCCAATCGCGGGGATGAGCCAGGACGAGCGCGGGGAAACCGGCGAGCTGCTGCGCCGCATCGCAGCCAACCGGATCACCCTCGTTATTGAGCACGATATGGACTTCGTCCGGGAGTTCGCCACATCGGTCTCTGTCCTTGCCGCAGGCAAGGTCCTCAGTGAGGGAAGCGTAGCGCAGGTGCAGGCCGACAAGAAGGTGCAGGACGTGTACCTGGGGACCTCGGCAACGGAAGGCCAATGATGCTCGAAATCGAAAATCTGCAGACCGGTTACGGCCGTACGCAGGTGATCTCCGGGGTGAGCATGACCGTCCGGGAGGGAGCCGTAGTCTCGGTTCTGGGGCACAACGGCGCAGGCAAAACGACGCTGTTGCGCGCCGTCGTCGGGCTCCTCAAACCCATGGCCGGACGCATCACCCTGGACGGGGAGGATATCTCGGCCCTCCGCCCACACCAGCGGGTGGCGCGGGGCATGGCCTATGTACCGCAGGGCCAGCAGTCATTCGGGCAGCTGTCCGTTATGGAAAATCTGCAGCTCATCGCGGACGGGCGCAGGAACGGCAATGAACGCGTGGCAGAGGCCTCGATCTGTTTCCCGCGCTCCGGCCGCTGCTGGCACGGCGGGCCGGGCTGTTGTCGGGGGGCCAGCGGCAGCAGCTTGCCATAGCCCGGGCGTTGATCACCGGGCCGCGCCTTCTGATCCTGGACGAACCAACCGAAGGCATCCAGCCAAACGTTGTAGCCGAGATCGAAGCGACCATCCTCAAGCTGTCCCAGCGCAACGGCATGAGCATCCTCCTGGTGGAGCAGCACATCGGATTTGCCCTCCATGCCGCGGACAGCTACTACGTCCTTTCGGCCGGAAGGGTTTCCTCCTCGGGAGCCGGCGGCGCCGGATCGGCGGGCAATGTACGGCGGGCGATGCTCATCTGAGGAGAGAACAATGCTTGTCTGGTGCTGAAAAGCGAGTACTCACTACTCGTGACGGGACCACCCCCACTGGCTTGAATGGAACCGCAGCTGGGTCTCACAGCGCAGGGTTCGAGCCTCTGGGGGTTTCTCGTGTTTGGTTCATCAGTCGTTATGTTCGCAGGGTCCAGTGTGGGGCTGATCCTGCTTGCCGCCGGTCAGGCCCTCGTGGTGGTGTGCATGTGCTTTGACATGGTGCGGGCGCTGTCCGTGCCGAGGTCGCACCGGCGCTACGTGGCCAGCACGGTCTTCCGGACGCTGGCCGTTCCGTCCATCATCGCCGCCGGCATGAGCGTGCTGATCGACGCGCTGGCCTGGTCCTGGATGGACGTTGCCATGTCAATGTTCGTGATGGTGGCCATCATCTTCCGCCTGCACCACGACAAGGACGAGGACAACTGGTGGAAGGGCAAAGGAAAAAAACTCGCCCGCTGGGCCCGCCGCCAGTTCAGCTCGGGAACGTCGGTAGCGCCGGCGATAGGGTAGTGTCTCCGGCGATCCGGGCAAACGGCCCAAGGGGCCGGTTGTGGCTTGCATCACGGCCGCGTAGAATCCCACTTCAGGGCATGATTCGTATATGGAACGCAGAGTTCTATTATCGAACTCAAAAGTGCCAGCCACACAACGAAGTGAGGAAAGCCCGTGCAGTTCCACCACCACGGTTACGTATCCGGTGACCCTAGGGTCCAGCCAGCATCCGGCGTCGGCCTGGATCGGCCTGGCGAACTTCCCGACGAAGTGGACGTGCTCATCGTGGGCACCGGCCCCGCGGGCATGCTCACTGCGGCCCAGCTCTCCCGGTTTCCCGGCGTCACCACGCGCATCGTGGAGCGCCGCCCCGGGCGGCTTGTCATCGGCCAGGCAGACGGTATCCAGGCCCGCAGCGTCGAAACCTTTCAGGCGTTCGGGTTCGCGGAGCGCATCATCGCGGAGGCGTACCGCATCACCGAAATGGCGTTCTGGAAACCGGATCCCGCCGACCATTCCCGGATCGCCCGCGCCGCCCGCACGCCTGACGACCCCACAGGCATCAGCGAGTTCCCGCACCTGATCGTCAACCAGGCCCGTGTGCTGGACTACTTCGCCGAGTACATGGCCAACGCGCCTGTGCGGATGTCGCCCGACTACGGCTACGAGTTCCGCAGCCTCGAAGTCGGCGACGGCGACTACCCCGTCACCGTGAGGCTCGTCCACACTTCAGGACCTGAGGAGGGCCAAATGCTTGTGGTCCGCGCCAGGTACGTCGTCGGCGCGGACGGCGCACGCAGCAAGGTGCGCGAATCGATCGGCTGCACCATGGCCGGCGACCAGGCCCATCACGCGTGGGGAGTCATGGACGTCCTCGCCGTCACCGACTTCCCCGACATCCGCACAAAATGTGCCATCCAGTCCGGTGCGGGCGGCAGCATCCTGCTGATTCCGCGCGAAGGCGGCCACCTCTTCCGCATGTACGTTGACCTCGGCGAGATCGCGCCGGAGGGCCGCGGGCCGTGCGCAGCACCACCATCGAGCAGATCATCAGCCATGCGAACACCATCCTGCACCCGTACACCCTGGACGTCCGCGACGTCGCCTGGCACAGCGTGTATGAGGTTGCCCACCGCCTCACGGACAGGTTCGACGACGTCCTTCCGGACCAGCGCGGGACGCGCACACCCCGCGTGTTCATCACCGGCGATGCCTGCCACACGCACAGCGCCAAGGCCGGCCAGGGCATGAACGTCTCGCTGCAGGACGGCTTCAACCTCGGCTGGAAGCTCGGCCATGTGCTTGAGGGCCGCAGCCCGGCAAGCCTGCTGGCCACGTACTCGGCCGAGCGCCAAGTGGTGGCGAAGAACCTGATCGACTTCGACAAAGAGTGGTCCACCATGATGGCGAAGAAGCCGGAGGAGTTTGCGAACCCCTCCGAGCTTGAGGACTTCTACGTCAGCACCGCCGAGTTCCCCGCGGGGTTTATGACCCAGTACACGCCGTCCATGATTACCGCAGACCCGGTGCACCAGCACCTGGCCGCCGGCTTCCCCATCGGCAAACGGTTCAAGTCCGCGCCCGTGGTGCGGGTGTGCGACGGCAACCCGATGCATCTCGGCCACCACGCCACGGCGGACGGCCGGTGGCGCATCTACGTCTTCGCCGACGCGGCAGCCCCCCAGACGGCGTCGCCGCCCACAGAACATCCGACGCCGGGACAACCGTATGCTGGACAGCCGACGGCGGGACAGCACGCGCCGCCGTCGTCCGTCTCCGGCTTCGCCGAGTGGATCGCGAACTCGCCGGAATCACCGCTGGCTGCAACGCCGTCGGGAGCTGACCGGGACGCGTGGTTCGATGTGAAGGTCATCTACCAGCAGGACCACACAAGCCTTGATATCGGTGCGGTCCCGGCAGTGTTCAAGCCATCGGTCGGTCCGTTCCAGCTGACGGACTACGAGAAGGTCTACGCCACCGATCCCGCCGCTGACATCTTCGAGCTCCGGGGCCTGGACCGCGGCGGCGTGGTGGTGGTGGTGCGGCCGGACCAGTACGTGGCCAATGTCCTGCCCGTGGGCGCGACGGCGGAACTCGCCGCGTTTTTCGCTCCCTCCTACTTC
Organism: Arthrobacter sp. Hiyo4; assembly: GCA_002370555.1. Lineage (GTDB taxonomy): Bacteria > Actinomycetota > Actinomycetes > Actinomycetales > Micrococcaceae > Arthrobacter. The sequence goes on along the minus strand of AP014718.1, from coordinate 3,509,988 downwards.
TCCGTGAGACGCAGGAGCTGCCCAAAGAGACCTGACCGGCGGGCATCGGTCCGCCGTCCCAACTTCGAGAATCGCACTCCCGCTCCAGCGGGAAAGGGATCAGGCAGTGACTGTCTGCGCGGTCCGGAACCCGGCGGCAGGATAGACCCCGAGGATGCGGATTTCGGTGGTGAAGAAATCCAGCTCCTCAAGGGCCAGGCGCAACGGCGCGTCCTCGGGGTGGCCCTCGACGTCCACCATGAACATCGTGGCGGCGAATTCGTCGCCCACCATGTAGCTCTCCAGCCGTGTCATGTTCACGCCGTTCGTGGCGAACCCGCCCAGCGCCTTGAACAGCGCCGACGGGACGTTCCTGACGCGGAACACAAAGCTGGTCACCGCCGGTCCGGGCAGCTCTTCGCGGGTGGGCAGGTCCTTTTCCCGCGCCAGAACCACAAAACGGGTGGTGTTGGACGGGTCGTCCTCGACCCGTGACGCCAGCACGTCAAGGCCGTAGATCTCGGCCGCGAGTGGGGGAGCGAGGGACAGCTTGGTGGGGTCGTTCCACTCGCGGACCTCCCGGGCGGAACCGGCGGTATCCCCGGCAATGACCGGACGCAGTCCGGCCTCCCGGATCAGGCGGCGGCACTGGCCCAGGGCGTGGATGTGGCTGTGGACCTCGGTGGCCGCCTCGATGCTGCTGCCCGGAATGCCCAGCAGGTCAAAGTGGATGGGCAGGAAGAACTCGCCCACGATCTGCAGGTGCGACTGGGGGAGGAGGATGTGGATGTCCGCCACCCTGCCAGCGATCGAGTTCTCAATCGGAATCATCGCCAGCTCTGCCTCGCCGTTGGAGACCAGCTCGAAGGCGTCCTCGAAGCTGGCGCAGGGAACACTGTCCAGCTGGGGGAACATCTGCATGCACGCGATATTGGAGTTGGCGCCGGGCTCACCCTGGTACGCAATCTTCTGAACCATGGTCCGTATGGTTTCACGTCAGGTGCCGCCCACCCAACTGAGTAGCGCCAAGTGCCATTTTGGGCGCTCAAAACGACTGATAGCGCTACTCAGTTAGGGAATCACAGGTGGGTGACGCGGAGCCCGAGGCGGTGGTGCGGCGCAGCAATCCTGCCTTAGCCCGCGCCCAGCCGCATGGACACCTGGTACCGGTCGGAGCGGTACGTTGAGACGGCGTATTCGATAGGCGTGCCGGGGTCATCCTGGCCGGTGAACGAACGGCGCCGGAAGAGCAGGACGGGTGCCCCCGGTTCGATGTCCAGTAGTGCGGCGGTCTCGTCAGGGGCGGCGGCGGCCTCGACGGTCTGTTCGGCGTGCTGCACCGGGTGCCCTGCGGCGCCGAGGGCCCGGTAAAGGGACCCCGTCAGGTCTTCCGAGAGCAGCCCGGGGACCAGCGCGGGCGGCAGCCACGATTCGTCCACACTGACGGGAGCGCCGTTCGCGAGCCGCAGCCTGCGGACGCGAAAGGCAGTTTCCCCGGGCGCCAGCCCGAGGTGATCGGCGGCCGCCGCCGGCGGCAATGCTGTGGAGGCGTTGATGACCCGTGTGCTGGGTTCGAATCCGGCGGCCCGCATGTCCTCGTTGAACGAGGCCAGGTGCAGGGTGGAACGCACCAGCCCGTGGGAGACGAACGTGCCCTTCCCCTTGATCCGCACCAATGCGCCGTCCTGGACCAGGTCCGAGATGGCACGGCGCACCGTGATGCGGGAGACGCCGAACTGCTCCTCCAGCTGCCGCTCACCCAGCAGGGCATCCCCGGGCCGCATCGTGGTGGCCACCAGGTCCTGAAGTTGCCTTCGGACCCAGACGTGTTTGAGTTCCCCTGCCGTATCCATGTCTCCTATTTTCCGGGAACTTTGAACAGGTGGCCGCCTGCTTCCACGCGGCCACCGGAGGCCGGGGGTTCGATGGCGTCCGCCGCACTGTCCAGGATCACCACAGGACTGCACATGCTCAGGTCCCTTGAACGGACCAATGTGACGTCCACGGTGATCATGGGGTCGCCGGCGCGGACCTGGTCCCCCTTTTGCGCGAGCACGGTGAAGCCCTCGCCCTTCAGCCCGACGGTGTCGATGCCGACGTGGACCAGCACAGCGGGCCCGGACGCGTGCTGGACGATGTAGGCGTGCGGCATGACCTTGATGACCCGGCCGTCCAGCGGTGCGACTGCGGTGAGGACGCCGGCGTCGTCGTCGGGAACTACGGCGGCGCCGCCACCTACAAGTCCCTTGGCGAACACGGGGTCCGGGACCTCGTTCAGGGGAATGAGTCGGCCCGGCAGTGGAGAGACAACGCTGATGACCTGGGCCGGTGCTTCCGTGCCCACCTCAGGGCTGCTCACATCAGGTCCTGGATGTCTTCGGCGAGGCTTTCGGCTTCCGGGCCCACAACCACCTGGACCACCGTGCCGGACATCATGACGCCGTGGGCACCCGCGGACTTGAGGGCGGCCTCGTCAACCCGGGAGGAGTCCACCACCTCGGTGCGAAGGCGGGTGATGCACCCTTCGATTTCTTCGACATTCTCGGCGCCGCCAAGGGCGGCGAGGATGATTTCTGCTTTGGACATGTCCACTCCTGAGTTCGTTCGCGGTGAATGACGCCGGTCCGGAAGCTTTTTTACGGCTTGAGGTTGACAACTGAGGCCGGCGCCCTTCACAGTGATGGTTGTCACTGGTTATAACCAGTTAGCTAGACTCTACTGAATCAAGCATCCACGCACAAGCACCACCCTCTTCGAGACGAGGAACATCATGACCACGGAAAACCCATCAGCTCACGCCGGGGCCGGCCCGCTGGCCGCCCCGGCGCCCGGCAAGGGCAGCGGAAAAGCGCTGCAGAACATGCAGCGCTTCGGCCGCAGCCTTATGCTCCCCATCGCCGCACTGCCCGCCGCGGCGCTGCTCCTGCGCCTGGGCCAGGACGACCTGCTGGGCAGGTTCGAATCCCTGACCACCGTCGCCCAGGTCATCGGCGCCGCCGGCGGCGCCCTGTTTGAGAACCTGCCGCTGCTCTTCGCCGTCGGCATCTCCTTCGGTTTCGCCAAAAAGGGTGACGGATCCACGGCCCTTGCCGCCGTCGTCGGATACCTGGTCCTCACCAACGTCTTCAAGGTCATGGCCCCGCTGGTGCTGGGAGCCGCCCCGGAGGGCGGCAAGGATCCCGTCATCAATTACGGCGTGCTGGCAGGCATTGTGATGGGCCTGACGACGGCGCTGCTGTGGCAGCGTTTCCACCGCACCACCCTGCCGGACTGGCTGGGCTTCTTCGCCGGCCGCCGCCTGGTGCCCATCCTGACGTCCTTCGCCGCGATCGTGATCGGCGTGGCCATGGCGCTGCTGTATCCGCTGTTCAACAATGGGCTGACTGCCGTGGGCAACACGGTGGCGGACAACACCGTGGTGGGCAGCGGGGTCTATGGCGTGCTCAACCGGCTGCTCATTCCGCTGGGCCTGCACCACATCCTGAACTCCATTGTCTGGTTCATCATCGGCGACTACGACGGCGCCCACGGCGACCTGAACCGGTTCTTCGCCGGGGACCCCACCGCTGGCGTCTTCATGACCGGCTTCTTCCCCATCATGATGTTCGCCCTGCCCGCGGCCGCCCTCGCCATCTGGCAGGAAGCCAGGCCGTCGCAGAAGAAGATCGTGGGCGGCATCATGCTCTCCACCGGCCTCACGGCCTTCCTCACCGGGATCACCGAACCGCTGGAATTCTCCTTCATGTTTGTGGCTTGGCCGCTCTACGTCGTCCACGCCTTCCTGACCGGGACGTCCATGATGCTGGTCAACTTCCTCGGCATCCATCACGGGTTCGGGTTCTCAGCAGGAGCGATCGACTACGTCCTGAATTTCGGCATCGCACAGAATCCGCTGTGGCTGGTCCCCATCGGAATGGGCTACGCCGCCGTGTACTACGTGGTGTTCCGCTTTGTGATCCGTCGCTGGAACCTGCGCACCATGGGCCGCGAAGATGAAAACGACGAGAGCGGCTCAATGGCCAAAGCCGATGCCAGCTGAGCCTTCGTCGGCCCGGGGTAGCGGGGCCGGCGGCGGGGTGGGGCTGCGGGCCGCCTCGTCACCGGACTCCCCGGTGCTGCGGTGATCGACGACGGCACTGTGGTGATGGCCGGCGGAACCATCCAGTGGTGCGGCCCGACGTCGGACCTGCCGGCAGGGTTCGACGCCGACATCCGGCAGGTGCCACTCATCCTGCCCGGACTCGTGGACGTGCACTGCCATGGTGGCGTGGGGCACACTTTCTCCGCGGATGTGGACGGCGCGCGCCTGGCTGCCGGCCACCATGCGGCGCAGGGCGCGACGTCGGTACTCGCCTCGCTGGTCTCGGCGCCGTCGCAGGTGCTGCTGGAACAGATCGCTGTGCTGCGGGACCTGGTGCAGGACGGCACCCTGGCCGGCCTGCACCTGGAAGGGCCGTTCATCACCGCAAGCATGTGTGGGGCCCAGGACCCGGCAGCCATCATCGACGGCGACCCGGCGCTCCTGCAGCAGTGGCTTGAGGCGGGACGAGGGACGGTGCGGTCACTGACTCTTGCCCCGGAAACCCCGCACTTTGCCGAGCTCGTGCAGCTCTGCCGGGAACACGGCGTCGTGCCTTCCCTTGGCCACACCGACGCCACGGCTTCCCGCACCCGGGAAGCCCTGGGCTGCGTAGACGGTGGGGTTGGCGGCCCGTGGTCGGCCACGCACCTGTTCAACCGGATGCCCCGCTGGGCCACCGCACGCCCGGGCCCGTTGCGGTCCTGCTGCAGGCCGCCGAAAAGTCGCCCGGGCAGGTGGTGCTGGAACTGATTGCCGACGGCGTGCACCTGGACCCGGAGATCGTCCGCATGGTCTTCGGGCTGGTGGGCCCCGCTCCATTGCGCTCATTACGGATGCGATGGCGGCGGCGGGCATGTCCGACGGCCACTACACTCTCGGCAGCCTGGACGTGCTGGTCCAGGACCGCGTGGCGCGCCTGGCCGGAACCGCCGACGCCGGTCCCGACGCCGGTCCCGCCGCCGGCCCGGGGCGATCGCCGGCGCGACGAGCCACCTGCTGGAGAATGTCCGCCGCTGCGTTGAGTGGGGCGTTCCCTTGGCCGATGCGGTCATGGCGGCTACGTCAACGCCGGCGCGGCTGATGGGCCTGGACCGGCCTGGCCCAACCGGGTGGGCGCCATTGCCCAGGGGTTCCGGGCGGACGTGCTGGTGACCAACGAAGAACTTGAACTCGTGCAGGCCTACCGCGGCGGCACACCACAAACGCAGGAAAGGAATGACCGTGCAGATAGTTCTGTGTGAGTCCGCCGATCACGTAGGCGCCCGGGCGGCCGACATTATCGAGGCCAGGGTCCGCCAGGGTCCTGCCGTGCTGGGGCTGGCCACCGGCGGCTCCCCGCGCTCCACCTACCAGGAGCTCATCCGGCGTCACCGCGAGGAGCAGCTCAGCTTCAGCCAGGTCACCGGCTTCACGCTGGACGAATACGCGGGCCTGCCGCCGGAGCACGGGCAGTCGTACTACTCCACCATCCGGCGGGAGTTCGTCGACCAGGTGGACCTGCCCCTGGAGCGGCTCTTTACCCCGCAGGGGGACGCGCCGGACCTGGTGGCCGAAGCTGACCGCTATGACGCAGCCATCGCCGCCGGCGGGGGTGTGGACATCCAGATTTTGGGCATCGGCGCCAACGGCCACATTGGCTTCAACGAGCCGACGTCGTCACTGGCTTCCCGCACAAGGGTTAAGACCCTCGCCGGTGCCACGCGGGCTGACAACGCGCGGTTCTTTTCCGACGGCGATGTTCCCCGGCTGTGCCTGACCCAGGGCCTCGGGACCATCCGCGACGCCAAACTGGCAGTGCTGGTGGCGATGGGGGAGAACAAGGCCGCCGCCGTCCAGGCCATGGTGGAAGGACCGGTCAGTGCCCACTGCCCCGCGTCGGTGCTCCAGCTGCACCGGAGGGCCGTGGTCATCCTGGACCCGGGAGCGGCTTCGCAGCTGAGCCTGCTGGACTACTACCGGGAAGCCCAGGAATTCAACGACAGGCTGGGCCAAACACCAACAAGGCCCTGGCTCCAGCAGCCGGTCAGCCGTTGAAGCGTGTGACATTCGGAGGCCTTCGATTCCGCAAGAAGAAATTTTGATTCCATTTATGGAATAGCTGTTGAAGTTGAGGAGGCGGCGTGGACTCTCGGCTTGAGGCCATCCGGAATACGGTGCTGGCGCGGAACCCTGGTGAAGCTGAATTCCACCAGGCGGTTACCGAGGACTTTGAGAGCCTTGGCCCCGCCCATGACCGGCCCCGAGTTGCTTGAAGCCGCCGAATTTCCTGGGCTTCGAGCAGATCTTCAAGAACGCCCTCACCGGCATGCCCATCGGCGGCGGCAAGGGCGGCTCGGACTTCGATCCGCGCGGGCGCAGCGATGCCGAAGTGATGCGGTTCTGCCAGTCGTTCATGACCGAGCTGTACCGCCACTTCGGCGAGTACACGGACGTGCCGGCCGGGGATATCGGCGTCGGCGGCCGTGAAATCGGCTACCTTTCGGGGCAGTACAAGCGCATCACCAACCGCTACGAATCCGGCGTCTTCACCGGCAAGGGCATGTCATGGGGCGGCTCGCTGGTGCGGCCCGAAGCCACCGGCTACGGCACCGTCATCTTTACCCAGGAGATGCTGAAAACCCGTGGATCGTCCTTCGACGGGCAGCGCGTCGTGGTGTCAGGTTCCGGCGACGTGGCCATCAACGCCATTACCAAGGCGCAGGCGCTCGGTGCCAGTGTGGTGGCCTGCTCCGATTCCTCCGGCTACATCGTGGATGAGGCGGGAATCAACGTCGCGCTCCTCCGCGAGGTCAAGGAAGTTGAACGGCGGACGCCTCAAGGATTAGGCAGTGCGCCGTCCCGGCGTTTCCTATGTGGAAGCCGGATCGGTGTGGGATGTCGACGCAAACGGTGGCGCTCCCGTGCGCCACGCAGAACGAGCTCGACGGCGATGCAGCCGCGACTCCTGGTCCTTCGAGCACACGGAACAGCGGCTCACCGAGATCGTGGTGGGCATCCACCACCGCTGCGCTTCAACCGCGGACGAGTACGGCGACCCGGGCAACTACGTGCTGGGCGCCAACATCGGCGGCTTCGTCAAGGTGGCTGACGCCATGCTCGCGCAGGGGCTTATCTAGCGCGCACCCCACACTGGCGCACATAGCGGCCACCGACCCGGCAAGGGTCGGTGGCCGTTTGCGTTGTTGCAGCATCCGGGCACGGAGTTGTTTACATGCTGCGGTCCCGGAATTCCCTGTATCCAAAGTTCGTTTGAGTGACCTGTGAAACTCGCCTGTCCCCGAGTGAAACGTCGATTTAACCAGCCAGAAACCCATCGCGGAACTGCAGCCATACAGTTGGAATCAGACGGCAAGAGCTGCCCTCCGATGAACGCGGTACTGACTCCGCGTCCGTCCTCCGGGCGGCTCTGACGGACAATTTCCGTTCTCTCTTCGCATCACGAAAGGGCTTCCCATGGATTCGGGAAATGTCGCTTGGATTCTGGCCAGCTCAGCGCTGGTCTGCATGATGATCCCTGCCCTGGCCCTGTTTTACGGGGGCATGGTGGGGTCTCGTCGCATTCTCAACATGATGATGATGTGCTTTGGCGGCGCGAGCCTGGTGGCAGTACTCTGGGCGCTCTTCGGCTATTCCATGGCCTTCGGAAACTCCGTGGGCGGCCTCGGACTCATCGGGGACATCACGGAATTCCCGGGCATGGGACAGTTGCTCGCCGCAGACGAGGCAGCCTCCATTCCGGTGGTCCTCTTCGCAGCCTTCCAGCTGTTCTTCGCGTGTGTCACTACGGCCCTGGTTGCGGGAGCGGCAGCCGGGCGCATGAAGTTCGGCGCCTGGATGCTGTTTGCCGGGATCTGGGCCACCATCGTCTACTTCCCCATCGCACACTGGGTGTTCGCCTTCTCCTCTGCTGACGGCAGCGTCACCGGCGGCTGGATCGCGAGCGGCATCAAGGCCGTCGACTTCGCGGGTGGAACCGCGGTGCATATGAATGCCGGCGCCGCGGCGCTGGCGCTTGCCCTGGTCCTGGGCAAGAGCTCCGGCTGGCCCAAGATGGAACACACCAAGCCGCACAGCCGGCCGCTCGTGCTCGTTGGTGCTGGACTGCTCTGGGTAGGCTGGTTTGGCTTTAACGCAGGCTCAGCACTCTCCGCCGGGCAGTCTGCCTCCGTCGTCTTCCTGAACACCGCGGTGGCAGCTTCTGCGGGCCTCCTCGCCTGGGCACTGGTTGAGCGCCTCCGCCACGGCGCAGCCACCAGCATGGGAGCAGCATCCGGCCTGATCTCGGCACTGGTTGCCATTACGCCTGCCTGCGGCGCGGTCAGCCCGCTGGGCGCACTGGCCATCGGTGCGATCGCCGGTGCCGTCTGCTCCCTGGCCATCGAACTGAAGTTCCGCCTTGGCTATGACGATTCACTCGACGTCGTAGGCGTCCACCTGGTGGGCGGCATCCTTGGCACCCTGCTGATTGGCCTGTTCGCTACGGACGCCGCACCGAACGGTGTGAGCGGACTGTTTTATGGCGGCGGCGTCGAACTGCTGGGAGTCCAAGCCCTGGCTACCGTCACCGTGCTGGTGTACTCCTTCGGCATCACCTGGATCCTGGCCAAGATCCTGGACCGGACGCTGGGCCTTCGCATCAAGCCCGAGGACGAAATGCGCGGCATCGACCTCGCCGCCCACTCGGAACTCGCCTACCTTACCGACGAAGACCCGGTGGAACTCGGCTCCCCGCGGCGGGCCTGATAACCAGCGGGGCCTGAACTCAAATAGATATGCCCGGGCGGCTCCCTGGCGCCGCCCGGCGCGAGCCCGGCTAAGGGCCGAACATCGGACCGGTGTCAGCAGCCGCTGGCTTATAGTTCCGCAGTTCGGCCTTTTGTCGTGCCGTCAGGCGTCAATACAGACCAGGTCGCCGTTGTGAACTTCCAGGACTGCCGCCCGAATGTGGCTGAGGTGGCTCTTGGGTCCGCTGTCATGCCGTCGATATCCTCGCCGTTCCAGTGCGGGTGGGTGAAATACACGATGAGCGCCCGTTCCTTACCGTCTGCCGCGGCCTGCAGTGGCACCACGTCCGCGTGCCGTCCCACTACTGGACCGCCGTCGGCCGTTTCAGGTGCCGTCAGGATGAGCCCGTCAGAATGCTCCTGCCGCGTCCATCCGCCTGAGGCGTCCTCGGACCGGATCCCGCCTGGCCGCGCCATTCGTCCACGATCATCCAGAACTGCCCGCAGATCTGGAAGACTTTGGGTCCTTCGTGCGGGCGCCCGGCGATGGTCAGGCCTTCAAGAACCCACGACGACGGATCTGCCGGGTCCTGCTTGCCGCACTGTACGTGTTTGATCCCCGGGATTCATCCTTGTACCAGAGCCGATGCAGACCGTCTCCGCAAAGGGCCACTGCCGCGTCGATGACCCGCGGAGACTCCAGGTCGATGGAACCGAGGAACTCCCACGTGACCAGGTCCGGGCTGGTCATTTGGACGATCGAGGCGTTGCCGGTCCAGTCGGTCCGCACTCCGCCGAGGACTGTGAGGTACATGATCCATTGATCGCCGATCCGGACGACGTCGGGCGCCCAGAGTGTGGCGGGCAGTTCAGTTCCTGGCGGAACCAGTCCGTCCAGGGTTCCTTGATACGCCCAACTGAGTCCGCCGCCGGAGGAGCGGGCCACTCCAATGGCCGTGCTGTGGACCCACTCGACGCCGATCAGGCCGGGTTCCGTGGCCCGTCTCTGCGTATAGAAAAGCACCCACTCGCCGGTCAGATGGTCGGGCACCAGGACGGGATCTGCGGGGCCGTCCCAGGCGGGATCCCGGTAGGGGATTCTAAAGGCAGCAGCGCTGAGTGGCGGGGCGCTGGATGCTGCAGGTTCACGGATTGAATCTGAAGCCGTGGCTTCGGTGCGCACGGAGTCTCCATGTGGATGCGACGTCAGAATTCCCTACAGCATATGCGGGAAAGTGCTTTCCCGCAGCTGCTTCCCGGCTGCACGACTGCGCTCAGCCAGCCTTAGCGCAGGGGACTGGAGGTGCCGCACCGGGCCCAGCAGAAGGTGCCGCACCGGTGCCAGGCTGTTGTGTCAGCCAGAGGAAGTCGGGGACGGATGGGAAAGGTGCCGGCTCTGCTTCCTGGAGGCGGCGCAGCCATTTCCGCTCCGGCTCTGGGTCTGCCGGTAGATGGCCTTCGGGCAGGGCAGGGCCAGGTTCCTTATGGGGAGTTGGTCCACTATCTGGTTTGGCCAGATTGGGGGTTCCCAGTCGGGGTGTTCGCTGGCGTAGTGGCGGCCTGTGGGTGAAATCCAGCCGGGTGGTTCGGAGGAACTCGCCGTCGTGGGTTTCCAGGGTGTGGTGTGTTTGAGCCGGTGGTGCTTGGGGCACGGCTGACCGAGATTGCTGATCCCTGTGGTTCCGCCCTGGTGCCAGGCGAGGAGGTGATCGGCTTCGTTGTCCAGCGACTGGTTGCTGCAGCCGGGGAAGGGGCATTTGCCGTCCCGAAGGCGGAGCCATTGGCGCATGGCTTTGGGGATCCGGTAGCTGTCACGGCCGATTTCAAGCGATGCTCCGTTGCGGGGATCGGTCAGGACGCGGTGGAACGAATCGGCGCCGTCGGCGACGAGGGCGCGGGCCATGGACGGCGGGATGGGCCCGTACCCATCGAGCATCGCGGGTTCATCAGTCAGGCCCATCAGCGCAAACACCGGCACGGTCACGAGGACCTGGGCCCTGGGTGACGGGATCAGATCGGATTGCCCGCCCAGAAGCCAAGCCGCGGCGCTGTCTGCGCGGAGCTGGGTGAGGTTCCTCGACTCCGAGGGGCCCTGCAGCGCGCGGGCGGCGGCGGTGGCGCGGTCCCAGATCCCGGAGGCCTGATCGGCCGGAAGGTAGGCCGAGAGCCAGGCCATGCCGTCCCGGTCCGGGGAGTACTCAAGCCGCCGGTCCGCCGCGCTGCGGGTGTGGCGTTTTTCGATGCTGTCCGGGTGGTGGCGTTCGCGCCAGGTCCGGGCCTTGGCGCGGAACCGGGACGGGATCATCTCCCCTGCAAGGCCACCCCTCGCCGGGTTGGGCGCGTCCGGGTCCAGGAAATGCGCTTCCAACGCTGCCGCGCCGGCGGGATCCAGATTGAGTGTTTCGTCAATCATGATCCGGGCGTGCTGCCACGAAATGGCCCTGCTTCCAGGGCGGCGAGGGTCAGTGGCAGCGTGGTGGTCAGGCGGTGTGCTTCGCCCAGCAGCGCGTCACCCATGCGCTCGCTGACGGTCAGGGCGCAGGCGACCTCGGCCACGATGCCCATATCCTGCGCGGTCTGCTCCTGAGGGGAAGTGATGGGCCCCGCGATGGTCTGAGCGGCGTGGTCGTAACCGCTGGCGGCATGGACCTTCACGGCAGCGAACATGGCTTCCATCCCCGCGGTCCCCGACAGGACTGTCAGGCAAAGCTCAGCCTGCCAGCGAGCCGGGTCCCCGGACATCTCGGACTGACCAGGTGCTGAAGGGCAATCAGCCGGACCAGATGCAGCCGGGCTGGCGGCCGTCCCACGAAGCACACCGGCCATCTGCAAGGCAGAGGCCGCAATGGCCTCCAGAACCTCTGCCGCCGCTGTGTTATCCATTCCTCCATCATGTCGAGGGGGTACGACATTTTAGGGTGACAGACTCCACACCCCGGCTTGACAGGTGGGAACGTCCCGTGCAAGTAACGTGTTCACCTCCGCCGCACTCCTGAAGGACGTAACCATCAACCGCTCCGCCGCCACCAAAGCACTGACGCTGTTCACCACGCTGCTTCTCGCCGGCGTCCTCACCAGCGCCCTCACCGGTTGTGACGCAGCGGCCCAGGCCGCAACGCAAGCGGCAAACAAGGTGGCCGAAGCTGTCAGGGAAGCACCGCCGTCGGGCAACTCCGGCGAATCATCTGTGAGCCCAGCCGACGTGGCAGCGGCCTCGCCCAGCTGGAGACTATCCCGGTGAAGGGGCGTGCCCCCAAGACCGGCTACACCCGCGAGGAATTCGGCCCTGCGTGGGCGGACGTCGACAGGAACGGCTGCGATACCCGAAACGACATCCTCGCCAGGGACCTCGACAGCGAGACGTTCAAGCCCGGCACACAGAACTGCGTCGTTGCCACCGGTACGCTGGCCGATAAATACACAGGCACAACCATCAACTTTGTCCGCGGCAACACCTCCAGCTCCGCTGTCCAGATCGACCACCTCATCGCCCTCAGCGACGCCTGGCAGAAGGGCGCCCAGCAGCTCGGCGCCGAACAGCGCAGGCAGCTGGCCAACGATCCCCTGAACCTCATGGCTGCCGACGGGCCCACCAACAGCGCCAAGGGCGACAAGGATGCGGCCACCTGGCTCCCGCCAAACAAGGCGTTCCGGTGCGAATACGCAGCCCGCCAGACCGCCGTGAAGGCCAAGTACAGCCTGTGGGTCACCCAGGCCGAGCGGGACGCGATGGCGGGTATCCTGGCCGCCTGCAGTTAGGCCGGCCCGGGACGCGAACGAGAGCTCAGTCCTTGAACAGCCCAGCGAGGTCCTCGGCCGTGATCGACCCGCTGGACAGGGCATCGCCCTCCATCACATCCGCGAACAGCTGCGACTTCCGGGCCTTCAGGGCCATGACCTTTTCCTCGATCGTGTCCTTGGCCACCAGCCGGTAGACCATCACGTTTCGCGCCTGCCCGATCCGGTGCGTCCGGTCCACGGCCTGCGCCTCGGACGCGGGGTTCCACCAGGGGTCCAGCAGGAAAACGTAGTCGGCCTCGGTCAGGTTCAGGCCAAAGCCGCCGGCCTTCAGCGAAATCAGGAACACCGGTGCGCTGCCGTTCTTGAATTCGTTGACGACGTCGGTGCGGTTCCGGGTGCCGCCGTCGAGATAGCAGAACTCGATCTTCTCCTCCACAAGCCGCTCGCGCACCTTGCCCAGGAAACCGGTGAACTGGCTGAATATCAGCGCCCGGTGGCCCTCGGCCACCAGGTCCTCCAGTTGCTCGAACAGCACGTCCAGCTTCGAAGACCGGACGCCGGACAGCGACGGATCCACCAGCGACGCGTCCAGGCTGAGCTGACGCAGCAGGGTCAGGGACTGGAAGATGGTGAACCGGTTCTTGTTCACGTCCTCGATCAGCCCCAGGATCTTCTGCCGTTCACGCTGCAGGTGTGTCTGGTAGACCTTCTGGTGGCGGGGATTCAGGACCACCTCAAGGATCTGCTCCTGCTTCGGCGGCAGGTCCTGGATGACCTGGTCCTTGGTGCGGCGCATCATGAGCGGACGGACCCGACGGCGGAGCTTGTCCAGCTGCCCCTTGTCGCCGTTCTTTTCCACCGGCTTCTGGTAGTACTCGGCGAACCGCTTGGGGCTGGAGAACAGGCCCGGCGCCACGATGGACGTCAGCGCCCAGAACTCCATGAGGTTGTTCTCCAGCGGGGTGCCGGTGATGGCCAGCTTGAACGCCGCGGGCAGCTTCCGGGCGCACTGGTAGGCCTTGGACTGGTGGTTCTTCACAAACTGGGCTTCGTCGAGCACCAGCCCGGCCCAGGTCTTGGAAGCATAGGAATCGTAGTCGATCCGGAACAGCGCGTAGGACGTGATCACGATGTCCGCGCCGGCGAGTTCAACAGCCGCGTCCTGGCTGTTTTTGGCAAAGGTTTCGCTCACGATGCGGACCGCGAGGCCGGGAGCGAAGCGTGCGGCTTCCGCCGCCCAGTTGCCCACAACGCTGGTGGGGGCAACCACCAAAAAGGGAGTCACGCCGTCGGGCGCCGGAACTGGCGCCCCGGCAGAATCAGCACCCTCAGCCTGCTCCTTCGCGGCGCACATCAGGGCGAGTGCCTGGACGGTCTTGCCGAGGCCCATGTCGTCGGCGAGGATGCCGCCGAGGCTGTGCCGGTACAGGAAGCTGAGCCAGTTGTAGCCCTCGAGCTGGTATGGCCGCAGCTCGGCATTGAGCGAGGGAGGCAGCGGCAGCCCGTTGATCCCGCCTTCGAGCAGCCCGCCCACGGCCTCGCGCCAGGCGGCGGCCTGCTCATCCACGATGCCAAGCTGCGCGAGCTCGTCCCACAGCCCGGCCTGGAAACGGCTGATCTGCAGCGGGGCATCCTTGTTGTCCTGCAGCGAGCGGGCCTCCTCAATGAGGGCGCGCAGCTGGTGCAGTTCGGGGAGGTCCAGCGAGAAGTAGGCGCCGCTGGGCAGCAGCATCTTGGTCTGGCCGGCGGCAAGCGCGGAGAATACGGCGGCAAAAGAAACCGGCTGCCCCTCCAAAGAGATCTGGATGCCAAGGTCGAACCAGTCGCGCTGTTCGGTGGCCTTGGTGGAGATGGAAACGACCGGCGCTTCCTCGGCTTCGCGGTAGTCGGCGATGTCCCCGGCAGTGTCCACTGATACGTCCGGCGCGTTCCGGAGTTCGGGCAGCACGTCTTCTGTGAAGGCCAGGGTGTCCAGGCCGCTGAGTTCGGCGGACGCGGACAGGCGGGGCGTGCCCCAGCCGCCGGTGGCCGATTCGCCCAGGGCCGGAACAACGTTCCACGGCTGGCCGATGCCCTCCAGGATGCGGGCCTCGGCGGTGTCGTCACGGTAGCCGTGGTCGCCGGGGTGCCGCCACAGCGGTTGGGCCGTGACCAGGTTTCCCGACTTGTAGTGCCATTCCCAGTGCAGCCGGACGCGGTGGTCCGCGCCGTAGTTGGCCAGCAGGGAGAGCGTCGGGAGGGCCAGGGCGGGCAGCGCCACCGACTCATCCGTCGCCGTGACGCGGGCAGCCTGCTTCAGCTTCGGATAGAAGCCGGTGAGGAAACGCGTCTCGTCCTTCGCCGGAATATGCAGGGTGCTGCCGGCCGTCACGAAGGTCAGCAGCTCCTCGCTCAGCCCGTTTTCCAGCGGGGCCAGCGTGATCACATTGTCCGCGGAAACGCCGGGCAACGCCTCCCCGCCGGTGGTCAGGAATATGCCGTGCGCGGGGCGGCCGATGGTCCCCACCGACGCCGGATCAACGTCCTCCCCCTCCACGGTGATGGTGGGCGCGAGCTCCAGCCCGCCGTCGTCGTGCGTTGCGCCCGGAGCCGCGGCGTCCCCGCTGACGGGCGAGCCGTATCGGCTCAAATTAAGCCCGACGGCGGCGGGGGACTCGGCGAGCCGCACCGGCTCGGTGCCGCGGCTGTGGACCAGAGCGAGGCCGATCTTTTTGGCGTCGGTGAGCAGGCTCCACATGTTCTTCCCGGCGAACGTGTTCAGCCCCAGCCACAGCGCGGAGGAGTTGTGGACCCGGTTGGCGGCGGCGGTGTGGGCGGCCAGGAACGCCTGCATCCACTCAATGTGCGCCTCGTTGCATTCGCGGCGGAAGTTCAGGTAGCTCAGGGTGTTCCAGGAGACGTCGCCGCGGATCCACTTGCCCTTGGCGCCCATGATCACGGGCCGGGCCTTGAGCTGGCGGACGCTGCGGAGCGGGTCGCGGCGGCCTGTGTAGGAGAAGTGCGGCGCCGGTTCCTCGATCTCGAACTGGAGGGCCAGCGGGATGCCGCTGATGGACTGCGTGATGCCCGGCTGCGAAATGAGCGGGCTCAGGGCCTGCTCCCAGTCGGCCATCTCGAGGCTGACGGGCTGGCGGGAAAGCCGGGACACTTCAGCCGGGGCCAGAAGCTGGACGCGGATGGCCGGGTTGTCCTCGGCGGCGAACAGCAGGGCGGCCACGTGCTTGCAGTCTTTACGGACGGGGCAGCTGCAGACACCCACGGTGCAGCTCCAGCCGCCCGATTTCCTCACCAGCTTGGCCGTGGTGGAGTACGGGACGTCGGCACCTCCCCGGACCTTGCCCAGCATCAGCCCGGTGGCGGCGTCGAACGACATTCCGGAAACCCGGCTTCCCATGGCATACGCCAGCCCGGCCGCGAGGGAACGGTCGTTAATGGCGGGGGTCTGTATTGCCAGTGCCGCACTCTCGTCCGGTTGGGATGGCATGGTGCGCGCTACTTTCAGCTGGCCACGGGGGTGCCGTGTCCGATCGGAGGTTATTTGCTTCATCTTAGTTCGCCCGGCGGGAGCCTGAAACTTCGCCTGACGTTCACTTCCGCCTCAACACGGCGCCGCCCCTCCGACGTAGCGTGAAAGTGTCCTGAGCAGCACAGAAGCATTCAGCAGTGAGGAATCCCATGACCAAGAGCCAGAACCCTGTCGTCCTGACCCAGGCCAGCATCGAAGCAGGCAGCGAGGAGGTCGTAGATGCCAACGTTCACGTGGTGAACGCCATGTACGGGAAACTGCTCGACGCCGGCGAGATCGCGCCCGCCGCACTCGGCAGCTACTACGTTGACTTCTACGTCACGCAGTCCTTGGAGGGCGGCTTCGCCCAGTACGTGTTCACCGCGGACCGCGACGAAGTGGACCCGCTCATCCGCGAGGGCCTCGCCGGAATGGGCGCCACCGCCCACCTGGAACTCTTCAACCGGACCGTTGCCGTGTTTGATGCCCTGTCCGAAGAGGATGAAGAGCGCTACCTCGACGGCGACCTGGACACCGAGGAAGAGTCCAACGACGCCGTGCGCACCATCGAAGAGCTCGACGGCGAGTTCGAGGAACTGTTCGAAACCGAAAACATCACCGCCCTCAACGCCGCCTGGCTCCTGCGCCAAGAGGGGCTGCTGGTGCTCGACGAAGACGAGCTCGAAGCCTACATCGAGCGTCAGGTGGCGCTTATCCCGAACCTCGAGGAGCGCCAGGCCGCGGCCGACGAGGAAGCACTGGAGGACGCCCGGACTTCGAGGTCATCATCCGTGAACTGTGCGGCATCGCCGGCTACACGCTCCAGAAGATCACCATGGGCGACCCCAACTACATGCATGACGGCGAGAAGACGCTGGCCTGGCACTTCACCACGGACCACGGCGACTTCATCATGGTGGAGGACGACGAAGAGGCGTTCATGATCAACCCGGAGACCCAGGAAATCGTCGCCGCCGTTGAATTCGAGGAAGCGGACGACGACGAGATGATCGACGCGTAGGACCCTCACCACGGCTGCGGGCCGGGTTCGTCGGGAGAATGCGGGTCGCCGGAAATTCCGGCGGCCCCGCACTGTCCCGCGATTTCGCAGTGGCCGATGGCGAGTTATCCACAGCCACCCGCGCGGGGCTATAAATCCCTCCCCGGAATTTATAGGTTGAGGCAGTAACCTATAGTTACACCATTGAAATTCATAGGAGCGCCCATGGATCCCGCAGACTTCGGAACAGATGCCGCTGGGCACTTGGTGCCAATCAAGGGGTACGACGACTCCCTTGGTCGGAACTACGAACACTTCGCGTTCGTACCCGATCCCCTCCCGAGTGAGCCACGGCTAAGAATGGCCACATACAAGCGAGTTGCAGAGGCGTCTCTGGCCCTTGGTCGACTGGACTCGGCGGCAGAAAAACTGCCCAATCCTCAGCTCCTTGTGCGGCCGGCACTCCACAAGGAGGCTCAGAGCACGAGCGCCCTAGAGGGGACTCACGCGACTCTCTTTGATGTCTTGGAAGCTGAATTTCTGGACAAGACCCGGAGGAGTTCGCAGGTTTCCGAAGTCCTGAACTATGTGGACGCGGCCACGCAGGGGCTTGAGCTAATTCAAAAGCGCCCGATAACGACGACCGCTATTGCTGACCTCCAAGGCGTATTGGTGAAAGGGACTCGTGGCGGCTCTTGGGATGCGGGCATCATTAGACGCTCCCCCGTCTACTTGGCTGGAGCTAAGGCTGGCATGGAGCATTCCAGGTTCGTGCCTGTGCCGGAGGGGCCGCTACTCATAGAGGGTATGAACGCATGGGAGGCATGGATCAATGCAAAGGATGACGTGCCCCTCCTCGTGAAGGCCGCGCTAGGTCACTACCAGTTCGAAACCTTGCACCCCTTTACCGACGGAAACGGCCGAATGGGGCGTTTGGTGGTCACCCTGCAGCTCGTTGACGGGAAGGCGCTCCGGTATCCGATTCTGAATATCTCCACCTACTTCGAACCCCGCAAGGATCGCTACAAGGACTTGCTCTTGGCGTGCAGCCAGTCCGGACAATTTGACGACTGGGTGCAATTCTTCTGCGATGCCGTGGAAGCGCAGGCCAACGCGGAGATCGATCGCATCAATGCGCTCCTTGACTTCCGCACGCAACTTCTTGAGGAGTTGAAGACGGCCAACGCCAAGGGGGTGGTACTGGATATCGTGGATGACCTGATTGCATACCCCGTTATTACCGCGTCCCAGGCTGCCAGCATGCATCAGGTGACTTTCCCACCAGCTAACAACGCCATCCAGCGCCTTGTGGATATGGGATACCTCGCCGAGGTTACGGGGCGGCAGTATGGGCGCGTGTTTTTGTGCAGGCGTGTAATGGAAATTGTGGACTCTGTGACCTAAGCGCCGGGGAGGTATAGCCGCCACTCGTCACGAGGGGAGCGCCGCCGTAACAATCTCCGGGTGCGCCGTCAGCTACGCGTGTTCGGGTAGTCGAGCAGCCGCCAGGAGACGGCGTATTGCGCATAGCCCGTGACGTCGTGCTCGTCGCGCATCCAGTGGCGGAGGCCGGCGTCGTTCTTGAGCCTGGCTGTGCGTGCCCGCTCGGTCCAGCAGGCGCCGATGTGCCCTGAAAGCCGGCGCTGGAAAAGAATCTGGGAGGTGCCGTAACTTTCCCGGTCCGGCCAGCGATGTAGGGGGTGAAGGGTTCCTCACGGAGCCGGATCTGAATTGTTCTCTAGGTTTTGGAGTGTCATATGTCGTTGTTCACTGTTCTCGCCACCAGCAAAATCGCCGCCGGAGTACTCGCAGCGGGCACCCTGGCCGTCGGTGGAACCGGCGTCGCAGCTGTTTCCGGCGCCCTGCCGGCCGACGCACAGCAGACCGCCCACGAACTGCTCGGCGCCCCGGCCCCAAGCTGGCCGCTGACGCCACCGAGTCCGCCTCCGCAAACGCCTCCGGCGATGCAGCAGTGACCGGCGAAGCAGCCGTCTCCGGCGATGAGGTCGCAGCCGAGGCCAACGCCTCCGCCGCCGCCGGCACCGCAGTGGACGCCGCTGGTGCCGCAGCCTTTGGCCTCTGCACCGCTTTCACCCACGGTGGACTGAACGCATCCTCCGAAGGCTTCTCCTCGCTGGTCATCGCCGCCGAGGGCGAAGGCAACGTTGACGCCTTCTGCGCCGATGTCGTTGCGAAGGGTGCCGGTTCCGCTGACGCCGACGCTTCCGGCGAGGGTTCCGCCGCCGTCAAGGCTGAGCGCCCCGAGCTGCCCGCAGTGCCGGCCGTTCCCGCCGTACCGGCAGTTCCGGGTGTCGACGGCGTTCCTGCTGTTCCGGCCCTGCCGGGTGACGTTGTAGACGTTCCCGCCGTTTCGAACCGCTAGGACTTGCTCAGCTAGTGTGGACTGCGGGAACCCGCTCCGGACGGACCGGATTTCCGCAGTCCACATGGCAGCAAGATCGCTGACCGACAGCAGCCGACCGATAACAGCGGAGCACACCGCGCCGAATACCGGGATAAGCGAGTCCGCTGCCCGGGATGGAGGAGCCACTGGTGCTGGACACTTTGGCCGAAGAAGATATAGATACATTTGCAGACACTGCCGGTGCTGATCCGGCTGTGCTCTTCGGCGCTGTCTATCGAACCTTTGCCGGAGCGGTCCAGGGCTATCTCAAGGCCCGCGGCGTGGACGATCCGGAGGCTGTCACCCAGGACGTGTTCCTGGCGTTTTTCCCCAAGATTGGTGAGCTGACCGGCGGGCTCCAGGGTGCCAAATCGTTGGTGTTCTCCATAGCCCACGCCCGGATGGTGGATTACTACCGGCGGGTTGAACGACGGCCGGACTTCACTCCGTACGACCCCCTGCAGGACGGGCGCAGCACGGCGTCCGCCGAGGACCACGCCTTGGGCCACGGCGGCGGCGCGGCCCACTTGCTGGCAGGTCTGACCGATGAACACCGCCAGGTGCTGGCACTGCGGGTGGTGGCCGATCTTTCCATCGAACAGGTGGCCGGCATCATGGGCAAGTCCCAGGGTGCCATCAAGCAGCTCCAACGCAGGGCGTTGCAGAACCTCAAGGACCAGACTCTTAGAAGAAACCAGGCAGATCATGAGTGACACCGCAGGCTCACGCAACCGTTCCCGCGAGGCAGCGTCTGTTGACCGGTTGCTGCTGGAGGCAGGGCTGCACGACGACGGCGGCCTCCGCCCCGTCCTGCTGGAGCTCCGGGCGCTCGCAGCCGAGCGGCCGGTACCTTCCGATGCGGTTGCCGTGCTTATGAGGCCTGCCGTGACACAGACTCCTGCCGTGACACAGACTCCTGCCGTGACACACACTGCTGTCCCGACGCCTGCGCCGAGCCGCGCGGCAGCCACGCGTCACCTGGCGGTGGCGGCATCCCCTCAATCAGAGCCCACCGTAGCCGTAGCCCCGCCGAGGCAACCAGCCAGCTCACGACCGCCACCGACGAGCTCGCCGCCCGCCGTCGTGCCAAGCGCAGAATCACCCTCACTACATTGTCCGTCGCGGTTTCGCTTGCGGCCGGCGGCGCCGTTGCCGTGGCCTCCGACCAGGGGATCCGGGATTCCATCGGCCAGGTCAACCACGCACTAATATCCTTCATATCCACCGTTGGCGGCGGTCCTGCCCCGCGCCGGTGGAGACCCCGGCTCCGGGACCGGCCCAGCCCGCCGTCCCTGCCCTAGGACCCACCGGCACAGCTGACACTGTGCCGGCTCCGGCCGTACCGGGATCCGGTTCCAGCCAGGCCACGCAGCCCGCGCCGGCCCCTTAGGTTCAGGTCCGGCAGTGCCCCTGCCGGAGCTTCCCTCCCCGAAAACGTCACACCGGGTATGCCGGGTGGGCCGCAGAACGGCGAGGGACAGCCCCCGGCTCTGCCCCTGCCGGCGACGCCTCCAGTCCCGTTGCCCGGCATCCACCCGTAGACCGGGCCCCATATACGCCGTCCATCCGTACCTCCTGAACGGTCAGTAGCCTGACGCCGCTTTCCGGATCATTTCCCCGGCCGGCGTGGCCAGGTACCAGACGTTGTTGACGCCCTGTCCCAGCACGTCGCCAGGCTTCTTGTCCTGCGCGAAGTAGTACAGCGGCAGTCCATTCAGGGTCACCTGCTTGGCCCCGTCCGGCGTCGTGATTGTCCCGAGCGTGCCGGTGATGCCTTCGGCGGCAGGCTTGGCCGCCGTGGTGAGGAGCGGTGGCCACGCGGTCAGGCACGCTCCCGTACAGGCGCTGGTGCCGGAATCCTTCACGTCCTTGGTGAAGAAATAGACGCTCATGCCCGCGGCGTCCACCACGATGTTGCCGGCGCTGGAGGATGCTGTCTTGAGGTCGACGGCGGCCGCTGCGGTGGGGAGCCAGCGGACGTGGCGGCAGGGCTGGTGGCCGCCGGAGTGGTTGTGGTGGTTCCGGGGCTGCCGCCGCAGCCGGAAAGTGCGGCTATGAGAGCCGCCGCGGCAAGACCTGTGCACAAATGCTGTTTCATGGGATGCTCCTCGGCTGGGGCCCGGCGTAGGTCACCGGACGCTAACCGGTACGACGCACCAGGGTGAAGAATGGTTCAAAGTGAACCGTTTTCCGTCCGCCGACGTTATATCGCATGAGTGCACGGAGCTTCAGCATCGTTGTAGTCGCGAATTTGTAACCGCAGGCCGGATCAGGGACAGGAGGGCGGCATGCCGCTGGACGAGGACGTGGTGGCTGCGATCTACCGCGAACACGGCTCCGCCCTGCGCCGTTTTGTCCTCAGTGCCTCCCGCGACCCACAGCTGGCAGAGGACGTGGTCCAGGAGACCGTGCTGCGCGTCTGGCAGCAGGCCCGGACATCACCGGAAGCCTCCGCAGCTACCTGTTCCGTACAGCGCGGAACATCATGATCGACAACTACCGCAAATCCCAAAGGCGTCCGGCCGAAGCGATGGAACGCGAACTCGCCGATCCCGCCGAGGCCGTGGAACGCGTGGATGAACTCCTGAACCGCGTGCTGATGGAAGAGGCGCTGCTGCGGCTCAGTACCGAGCACCGCGATGTCCTCGTCGCCCTCCACTACCGCCGTTTCACCGTCAAGGAGGCCGCCGTGCAGCTGAACATCCCCAGCGGAACCGTGAAGTCCCGGGCCTATTACGCCGTCAGGGCGCTGCGGACCATCCTCGATGAGATGGGGGTGGAGCGGTGAACGCCTCTGAGCTGCACCAGCTGCTGGGCGCCTACGTGCTCGGCGGGCTTGACCCCGCGGATTCGCAACGTTTCGAAGCCCACCTCAAGGACTGCGCGGACTGCCGCACCGAACTCGCCGAGCTTGAAAGCCTGCCGGCCCTGCTCGACGCGCTTCCCGTCCCGGACGCGGTGGCGCTCACCGGGAGCGCCCGCCCCGTGGTGGCCCCGAGCCAGCCGGCTCCGTGCCTCGCAGGGTCCTCGATGAACTGGCCACCCGGCGTCGTAAACTACGACGGCGGTGGGTGGCGTTGGTGGGTGCCGTCGCCGCCGCGTGCCTCGCGTTGGGCATAGCGGCAGCCCCGCTGCTCAGCCGGCCGCCAGCGCCGGACGCCAGCTACTCGGTCCAGTCCGGCAACGGCCTGCAGTTCAGCATCGACCTTGCCCGGAAAACATGGGGCACCGAGCTGGCCGTGAACGGCAGCAAACTGCCGCTGGACGGGACCCTCTCGCTCTGGATCCGGGACCGCGACGGCGGCGAGGACCGGGCCTGCGCCTGGACCGCCACGCCCAGCGGGAGAGTGAAGGTCATGGGCGCCACGCCCCTACAGCTGGCCAGCATCGCCAGCCTGGAACTGCGGGACGAAACCCAGCGCGCCGTTGCTGTGATTACGGTGCCGTGATCCCTGTGCCGTGATCTATTTGCCGGAGACCCCGGCGCTGTGTCACGGCTCTGTGATCACGGTGCTTGGCGGGCGCGGAACTCGGCCACCAGGGCCGGATCCTCGCAGGCCCGGGCAAACGCGTCGATCCTCTTAGTGATCTCACGGCCCAAAAGCCAGGCGCCCATCCGTTCAGCCACGGGCCGCAACCAGGCCGGGCGGCACGAAAAGGTGTACTTCCAGACCGCGCGGGTGCCGGCGTCGTCCGCGGTGAAACGCCAGCCGCCACCGAACTTCCCGAAAAACCACGGTCCGGACACCATGGCCATACCCACGTTTCTGGGTGGCGAATAGGAAACGTATTCGCTCACCATCACCAGGCCCAGGCGGGACACGGTCCGTGTCCGGACACCCTTTCCGGCGGACGTTGCGCTGTCCAGGAAACCTTGGGCCGAGATGAACGGGTCCCATTTGAGCCGGAACGCACCCGTGGTCTGGGAGAGGGCAAAGACTGTCTCCGGATCGAGGCGGATGAGGCGTTCGGCACGTACCTGGGGCATGGACCCACCCTAACCGGCCGGGTGTTGGGAGGGGCGGGCAGGCCGGGCTCCGGAGATGGCGCCCCACCCTACATTTTGGCCAGGCGCGCCGCACCACCATGAACGCGCCGTAGCAGATGAGGCCGGCGCCCACTGCGGCCAGCAGGTACACGCCGAAGGGCTGTTCGCGCAGGGCCCTGAGCCCACCGTCCAGGCCCGTGGATTCATCCGGATGGGCCTGCAGGGTGGCAATGGTGATGAGCATCCCGGTCAGCAGCAGGACTATGCCCTTGGCGACGTAGCCGGCCACGCCCAAGGCTGAGACGGCCGTCCGGGCAGAACTGGAAACGGGCATGGTGAGGTGTTTCTCGAAGGTCTTCTTAATTCCGCGGATGCCGTAGATGATCCCGGTGATGGCAACGCCCAGCCCCGCGAGGACCAGCAGCGCTATGCCGCCGGGGCTTTCATGACGGCGACGGTGAGGTCGCTCGCTGATTGCTGGTTGTCGCCTCCGGACCCTGTGCCCATAGCGAAGCTGGCCAGGGTCACGGCGAGCCCGGCAAACACCACGGTCTGCGCTGCCGCTTTGGCCTTCTTACCGACTTTGTCCATAGCGGGCAGCCGGTTGTAATCGAAGACGGCATCGCTGGCCTGCCAGATGGCCAGTGCCGCGCAGGCGGCAAAGCTTGCCCACAGGAGGAACGGCCCGGCAGGCTGGCTCGCCAGTTCGGACACAGCACCGCTGAAGTCAGCATTCCCCGAACCGCCCATGGCGAGGCGGATTGCGATGGTGCCCACCAGGAAGTGCAATAGGCCGCTTACCGCGAAACCCACCCTCGCCAGCAACTCCAGTGCGCGTGAGTTGGTGACGTCCTCCGCCGCGTCTGCGGCGTCTCTGAGTTCTCTTTTGATGGCGTTTCCTTCGGCGCAGCGCCGCACGGGCGCAGATTTGCGGGCCCCCGCACAACCCCATGGTGCCACGCGACGCCGCCCCGAACAGTACCAACTTTGCGCACCGCGGACCGACACTAACTGGGCGCGCGTTGGTGTGCCCCGCGATGGGGAGTGTTCCCCATCGCGGGAGAATTGCCACCATGCGACGATATATCCAGCGATAGAACTAACCCTTAATACTCTCCGGGGGAGACACCATGACTTTTTACGGCGCGGACGTCAGCCAGCTGCGGGAGCTGGCGAAGGCCGTTGACAAGGCGGCCGCGCTGCTCAGCAGCCGGGCCAGCTCCCTGCAAGGCCAGATCCAGTCCGCGCCATGGAAGGGTGCCGACGGCGAGCTGTTCCGGCAGGACTGGTCCGGCAACCACCGCCCCAGCCTGGAGCGGGTGGCATCCAGCCTCCGCCACAACTCCAAGCTGCTCCTGCAGCACGCAAGCGAACAGGAACAGTCCTCCGCGGCGACCGGCGGCGGCAGCATCGGAAGTGGCGGGACCAGCGTCCTGGACAAGATCAAGGACCTGGGCAGCCGCGCCCAGAACTGGCTGGAGGAACAAGTGGCGAAGGCCGCAGCGGCTGACGCCCACCGCCAGGATCTGAAGCAGGGCATGGGCGACATGCTCAAGGCCAGTCCGGAAGAACAAGCCAAGTGGTGGGCCAGCCTGTCCGAGGAGGACCGGAGATACCTGATCGAAGGCGAAGACGGGAACGGTCCGTTCGCCGAGGACCTCATGAGGATGGACGGCGGGATTCCCCAGTTCGCCCAGGATCAGGCGAGTGCCCACCTCCGGGAACTCGCCAAGACAGAAACCCCGTATACACGGAGTCTGGCAAGGCCTCCCTTGATGCCCGGGTTGCCTGGTTCCACGCCGGCGCTGAGGTGGGCACCGTCGTCGTTGAGAATGCAGACGGTTCGGCCACCATGAAGGTCTACGGGAACGTGGGCGTAGGGGTGAACGACGCTACCGGCACGGCCGGGGTCACGCTGAACGGAGAGGCCTCGCGCGAGTACAAATTCGGCAGCCTGGAGGAGGCTATGGCCGCCCGCAACCAGATTTATACGGATCTCCCGCCGGACAGCGTCGGTGAGGTCAAGGATGTGGCAGGTAACCCGCCCGGCTACGTCCTGGACACCATCAACGATGCTGCGGACGAGAACGGTTCCACCGGCCACGACGACAAGGCCAAGGGAACCCTTTCCCTGGAAGCCGAGGGTGAATCCGGCCAGGCTTCGGGCTCGGCGAAGCTGGATCTTGCCTACGAGCGGAACCTGACGGACGGCACGGCCACCGCCAGCGCCGAGGTGTCGGCCCAGGGCAAGCTGGACCTTGACGGCAGGGTGTTCGCGGCCTCGGGCAAGGGCGGCCTGGAAGTGTACCTGGATAAGAACGGCGACATGGAATCGGTCGCCGTATCCATGGAGGGCACGGTTGCCTCGGGCGCCAGCTCGGGTGCCGACCTCCAGGGAGCAAAGGCTGAGTCCGGCGTGACGGTAGGCACACAGGGCACCGTGAAGATCAATGTTGAGTACTCACCGGAGAACGCGGCGGTGATCGATAGCTACATGCGCAATATGGCATTGGGAGACACAGTTGCGGCCGGCCACGACGCCGCCAAGCTCTACGCAGCAGGTTCCGCCACGGTCCAGGTGAACAGTGTGGTGACGGCATCCAACGAGTTCGGCGTTGACCTCAAGGCCGGCGAGGTGGAGGTCAGAACCGAGAACAAGGCAACCACCAACGTGTCCACGTACTATAAGGTCCCGAACGACACCAGGCTCGAGAAGCTCTGACGTCCCGTGCCGGATCCGCACGTGCCAGCCAGCCCAGCCAAGACTTACCGCTAAGGAGCAACCATGTCAGTTCATATCGAGTCCCCGCTGGGATTCACGGCAGACTTCCCCGAGCACACCCAGGTTCTGGAGGACTCCGCCGCCGGGCCAAACACCGAGCAGTATGGCCTGCTGGGCGGTGTCCTGGTGACGGTCATCAAGGACGACACCTCCGTGACCGGCGCCGCGCAGGCTAACGGCTGGGCACACCTGATGTCAGGCTTCTACCTTGAAGACCGGGCCGGGACCATCCTCACCGAAGGCGAACTGGACGTACCCGGTAAGTCCTCGTACGCCGTCGTGGTTGGATACACGGATCCGGCAGGCGAGGCGAGGGTCGCGGCCACTGTGGGTGTTTGGGAGAACAACCGCTTCATCGGTGTTGTGGTGATCTGGCCGTACGTGAACCCGGAGATCGAGCCCCGGCTGGGGACGCTCAAGGAGATAGTCGCCTCCATCAGCGTGATCTGACACCTGCTGCTACTTAGCGGTTCAGCGCCGCCGGCGCTCCGTGGGCGGGGAAAGTTGTTCTCGTCCACGTTCGGTCTCTGGCGGGCCGGTCGTGGCTGGCGGATCATGGAGGTGTCTGCCACGGTCGACGCCGACCCAACTTGGTGCCTTGAGTCCGTTAGTTAGCGTGGCGCGGAGGACTTCCACGGGAACCGTGGATTGTTGCCGTTGAGCACGAGTGTTAGATTCCTGAATATTTTCCCTGTCCTCCCCGTAGCAGACGCCACCATTTTGAAGGTTCAAGGTGTCAGGAGGATATGTCATGGATATTGTTCACGAGCGGGCCGCCGGTTTGGATATTTCCAAACGCGACGCGAAGCTCTGTCTGCGGGTCCCGGGTCCACGCGCCGGGACGTACACCTCGACGGTGACCACCTGGGGTGCGACCACGGCGCAGATTTTTGAGCTGCGGGAGTTCCTGGAACGCGAGCATGTGACCACCGTGGTGATGGAAGCGACCAGCGATTACTGGAAGCCGTTCTTCTACGTGTTCGAAGAGACGCTGCCGGTGATGCTGGTCAACGCCAAGTCGGCCAGGAACATCCCGGGACGCAAAACAGACGTTTCCGACGCTGCCTGGCTCGCCCAACTCGGTGCGCACGGACTGCTGCGGGCCTCGTTCGTCCCGCCCGAACCGATCCGCGACCTGCGGGACCTCACCCGGGCGCGGGCAACCGCCACCCGTGACCGGGTCCGTGAAATCCAACGCCTGGAGAAGTTCCTGGAAGGATCCGGGATCAAACTCTCCTCGGTGGTCTCAGACCTGACCGGGGTCTCGTCCCGGGCGATGCTCGACGCCCTCATCCAGGGTGAACGCGACCCGGAAGTCCTCGCCGCGCTGGCCAAGGGAAGGCTGCGCTCCAAAATCCCCGCCCTCGTCGACGCACTCACCGGCAGGTTCAAACCCCACCATGCCTTCATGACCCGGCTGCATCTGGACCAGATCGATGCCCAGACCCGCATCATCGACTCACTCACCGCACGGATCGAGGAGGCGATGGAACCCTTTCGTGACGCCAGGGAAGCCCTGGCCACCATCCCCGGAGTCTCTCTCAACGTCGCCGACGTCATCATCGCCGAAACCGGCGCGGACATGAGCGTCTTCGAAACACCCGGCCGGCTCGCGTCCTGGGCCGGCGTCTGTCCCGGCGCCAACGAATCAGCCGGACGGATCAAATCCGCCCACATCCTGCCCGGCAACAAATACCTCAAAGCAGCCCTCGGCATAGCGGCCATGTCCGCCGCACGGACCAACGACACCTACCTGGCCGCCAAATACCAGCGCACCGCGGCCAGGCGCGGCCGACCGAAGGCGCTCGTCGCCCTCGAACACAACATCCTGAACGCCGTCTGGCACATGCTCGCCAACGGCGAGTGCTATACAGACCCCGGCGCGGACCACTACACGCGGATCAACCCGATCAAGGCCAAAAACAACGCCATCAACAAACTCATCAGCCTCGGCTACGACGTCACCATCACGCCCGCCACCGCAGCCTGACCCGCCATACTTTCGTGTTAGTTGGGGTGGCTCAGCGCCGGCGGTAGCAGAGGTCGAAGATCAGCCGGCCGGCTTCGTGGGCCTTCGCCTCGAAACTCGTGCGGATCCGGCCTTCAAAGCGTGGCGCCCAGCCGCCCGTTTCATCCACACCCTCGTTGGGGCCTGTATGCGCGGTACTCACCGGCGCCCGGCCTTCGCGGACCGGCGCGCCGCCCACCAGGGTTTCGACGCCGGATTGCCACACCTGGGTGAGCGGGCTCTCCGGGCCGTGGCGCTCGCCGGTGTGGAGGTTTTCGAAGTCTGCCGAGTCCGCCAGCACGTCTCGGACGTGGACAGCGTAGTTGGACCAGTCCGTGGCGACCCGCCACAGCCCGCCCCGGGTGAGTGCCCGTGCCGCCAGTTCGGCGAACTCCGGCTGGATGAGGCGGCGCTTGTGGTGCCGTGACTTGTGCCAGGGATCGGGGAAGAACACCCACAGCTCGCTGACGGAGCCTGCCGGCAGCATGGTGGCGAGGACCTCGGGCGCGTTGGCTTCCACGACGCGGACGTTGCTCAGCCCGCGGCTGTTGATCTTGATAATGGTGTTGGCCAGCCCCGGTGTATAGACCTCGACCGCCAGGAAGTCCGTGTCCGGGTTCTCCTCGGCCGCGTGGCAGATGGCGTCGCCCAGCCCCGAACCGATTTCCACGATCAGCGGTGCCTTGCGGCCGAACTCGGCCTCAGCGTCGAAGGTGTAGTCCGGGTGGACCGACGTGTTCGCGATGTGCCGGGGCACGTCCAGCGCCCACCGGTCCGAGTGCTCTTCCCATGCCGTCTGGCGGCGCCCCTGGAGGCGGGTGCCGCGGCGCACAAAGCTCACCGGCCTGCCGCCGTACGTGCCGAAAGACGCCTGGGTGCCGGGCGTTACCGGGCGCGGGACATGCGGAGGCTGGGGGGATTCTGGGGATTCGCTCATCCCTTCCAGAATACCCGGGGCCCACGCCCACGGTTTGAGCACTCACCTGAGCCAGGAACGGGACGCGATGGAACGCGAAAATGGCCGCCCCTCGGGGTCGGAAAGGAAAATGAAATCTCAGAAGAGGATCATAAAGTCCCGTCCCTGAGCACGAGCACCAGGCCCACGGCAACCTCGGCCGCCGATATCCACAACGCGGCCACCCCAGCCCGCCAACCGTTTGACCGGCGCGCAAATACGCGGAGCGAAACAATGCCGAGCGTCACTGCGAACAGGCCAAACAGCGCCGGATAGCTCCACAGCACCAACGGTGCAACCCAGTCCAGCCGGCCAGTCCCCTCCGAAGGCCTTGTGAAGAGGGCCGCCAATAGGCTGAGAGGCACAGTCAGAAACATGCTCGCCGGGGCGATGAGGCTGAAGACGAGGCTGGCTGTGCCCTCGCCGCTGCCGTGGGCTTTCGGCGAGGCGGGGGCGGAGGCAATGGACGGATCGTGCAATGGTGCGAGGCTCATGGCTTCTCCCGAATGTTATGGCTGGGTACCGCATGCTGATCCCACGGTAGGGTCGCTCCAGGCGGGCAACCAGCCCTTTTCTGGTCTATGTGGATAACTCCGCGTGGCAACGAAGCCTGACAGAATGGGTCCCGTGACCCGTGCTGACAACGTTGACGTGCCTGGACTGCTGATCGACGCCGAAATCGACGACATCCCCCAGCGGCGCCGACGCTCCTTCCGGGCCAGTCGGGCGGCGGTCCGGAGAGCCCGCAGGGCAGCCGGCGCGCGCTCGTGTACCTGGGCCTCTGCCTGGTGCTTATCGGGCTGAACCTCCGCACGGTTTTCTCCAGTTTCGCCGCGGTTCTTCCGGAGATCACGTCCGACGCCGGCCTGCCGGGCTGGGCTGTCGTGGCGCTCACCACCGTGCCCGTGACGCTCCTGGGTGTCTTCGCACCGCTGGCCCCTGTCCTGGCCCGCCGGTTCGGCGCCGAACGCGTCCTTCTCGGTGCCATGGCAGTGCTCACGGCGGGGCTGCTGCTGCGGCCCGCGGACATCGGCGGCCTGGTGCCAGGTGCCGGCCACCTCTCAACCCTACTGGCGGGAACTGCTGCCTGCGGTGCCGCCATCGCCCTGTGCAACGTGTTGCTGCCGGGGCTGGTGAAGCGCGATTTCCCGCACCGGCTGGGCCTCATGGGCGGCCTGTACACCACGGCGATCTGCGCGTCGGCCGCCCTCGGAGCCGGTTTTACCTACCCGGTCTTCACGGCTACGGGGGAGTGGACCTCGGCGCTGTGGTTCTGGGCCGTTCCTGCCGCCGTCGTACTCGTGCTGTTCCTTCCGGTGGCGCTGCGCCAGCACCCCGTCCGGCACCAGGCCGCCAACCTCGGCGTCAACGTGTGGCGTTCGGCGGTGGCATGGCAGGTGACTATCTTTATGGTGCTGCAGGCCATGATGTCCTTCAGCGTTTTTGCCTGGCTGGCGCCGATCCTGCGCGAACGCGGCGTGGACGGCGGCACGGCCGGCCTGATGGTCTCTGTTTCGATCGTGCTCCAGATGACGGGTTCGCTGTTTGCCCCTGCACTGGCGGCGAGGTTCCGTGACCAGCGGGCCATCGCTGTAGTGGTGGCGCTGATGACCGGCGGCGGGTTTGCGCTGAGCATCTTCGGACCCCTGGAACTCATCTGGATGTGGACGGGGCTGCTCGGCCTGGGCCAGGGAAGCCTCACCGCGGTTGCCCTGACCATGATCATGCTGCGGACCCGGGACGGGCATACCGCCGCGCACCTGTCCGGGATGATGCAGGGCGTGGGCTACGGGCTGGGTTCCGCCGGCACTCTGATGGTGGGCCAGCTGCACCAGGCCACGGGATCGTTCACGGCCGCCGGGGTGCTGTTCCTGGTGGTCGGTTCACTGGCCGCGGTGTTCGGTTACCGCGCGGGCCGGAACCGCTACATCGACGACGCCAACCGCGCGGGTCAATAGCGTGCAGGAACCCGCCCTGCCGGCCACGCATTCCGCCGCCACAGCAGGGATCCTGCAGCGACCCTACCTGTGGGTGACCATCGGCGCATGTGCCCTGGTGTTCCTCGCGGCCTTCGAATCGCTCGCCGTGACCACCATCATGCCCGTCGTCAGCCGCGAGCTCGACGGCGCCAGCCTGTATGCGCTGGCCTTCGCCGGTCCGCTGGCCACCGGCGTGATCGGCATGGTCTCGGCCGGTAACTGGTCCGACCGCCGCGGTCCAACCGTCCCGCTCTATGCCTCCGTTGCCCTGTTCGTGCTGGGCCTGATCATCGCGGGCACAGCCGTGTCCATGCCCATGCTGGTTGCCGGCCGCCTGGTGCAGGGACTCGGCGGCGGCGCTCTGACGGTTGCGCTCTACGTGGTGGTGGCCCGCGTCTACCCGGCCGTCCTGCACCCGGGATCTTCGCGGCCTTCTCCGCCGCGTGGGTGATCCCGTCCCTCGTGGGCCCGTTCGCGGCCGGCATCGTGGCGGAGGTGCTGAGCTGGCACTGGGTGTTCCTCGGTGTGGTGGGGCTGGTAGTGCCGGCCGTGGTGATGATCGTTCCGGTGCTGCGCGGCATCGACCGGCCCTCCGGGCAGGCCTCAGGGCACGACGCAGTCCCGCCCTGGGCGCTGGGCCGCCTGGCCTGGGCGGCGCTCGCCGCGCTCGCTGTGCTGGGCTGAACCTCTCCGCTGGGGTCACCATCGCAGGTATTCCGGCGGCCCGGCACTCCTGGCCGCGGCCGCCGTCGTGATTGCCCTCGTAGCCGTGCGGCCGCTGGTACCGCGCGGAACGCTGCTCGCGCGCCGCGGCCTCCCCAGTGTGATCCTGACCCGCGGCCTGGCGTCCGCCGCATTCTTCGGCGCCGAGGTCTACCTGCCGTACCTGCTGATCGAGGAGTACCAGTTCCCGCCGACGTTCGCCGGCCTGGCGCTCACCGGAGGCGCGTTGTCGTGGGCAGCCGCGGCCGCCGTTCAGGGCCGCCTCGGCACCCGGCTGCAGCACCGGGCGGCGGTGCGCATCGGCTCAGCGCTGGTGCTGGGAGCCATTCTCCTCACGTTGGCGACGTCGGCGCTCCACTGGCCTGCCGCCGTCGCGATTGCCGGCTGGCTCTTCGCCGGCGGCGGCATGGGGCTGCTGTATCCGCGGCTCAGCGTGATGACGCTCGCCGTGTCCACCAAGGAAAACGAAGGCTTCAACAGCTCGGCGATGTCCATCTCGGACTCGCTGGGCGGGGCGCTGGCGCTCGCGGCCACGGGCATCGTGTTCGCGGCATTTACGACGACGGCGGAATCGTTCGCGGGCGTCTTCGCACTGACGGCGGTGGTGGCCGTCGCCGCGGTTGCGGTGGCGCCGCGGGTTTCCCGCTAACTACAAAAACTCAAGCCAGCCGGGTGGCGCGGAGCACGGTGTCGCCGATGATGGCTTCCTCGCCGTCCGGGCCGTTGCTGTCCGCTCCCGTGTGGTGTTGACCTCCAACTGCCAGCCCGGCGAGTCCAGGCCGAGCTCCGCCACGAGCTGTGCCGGCGTGTAGAACATTTCCGGTCTGGTCTGGTTTCCCACGGCGGCAGGTGGTCCGGATGGTGGCCCACGATCAGCAGCGTGCCACCCGGCTTGACCGCCGCAGCCGCCGTCCGCAGCGGACCCTGCCACGCAAGGTGCGGCGAATGCAGGAACTGCGAAGTCACCAGATCGAAGGCGGCCACGGGCTGCCACTCTTCCAGGTCACACTGTTCCCAGTGGATGCGGCTGGGAATTTCACCGGCTCCCTGCGCGTGCACACTCTCGCGGTCCAGGGCCGCCTTTTCGTGGCCGAGCGCCCGTTCCAGCGCGACGGCGGACACATCGACGGCGGTGACGGTCCAACCCTGCTGGGCCAGCCAGATGGCGTCGGCCCTTCGCCGCAGCCCAGGTCCAGGGCCTTGCCCGGCTTCAGTCCCGCGCCTTCGCGGACCAGTTGCGGGTTGGGTTTCCCGCTCCAGAATTTCGCCTTGCTCCGGTACCTTTCGTCCCACGCCTCGGCGGCACTGCGTTGCGGTGCATCCCCAGCCGCGTGTCGCCGTCGTCCGCTGTGTGGTGGTGGTCCGCACCCTGTTCAGTCATGCCTCAAGCCTGCGCCTGCCGGGCACCCAAAGGCAACGCCCGCACCACCTGCAACACGTGCTTGAAGAGGCGAAGGCGTGGAGATGGTACGCTTAGGGACTTGATGTGCAGTGATGCCCGCTCGTCCCTTGATTTGGGAAGCGGGTTTTTTCATGTGAGAGGCACATCCTGCGTCGATGAACGCGTTCCATTTGGTCCCAGCCGCCGCCCATAATTGGGCAGCAGCACGGTTGATCACCTGACTTTTCTTCGGCGAAACCCTTGAGCCAACCGGCATCGGGGGCCGATATCCGCACGGATACCGCCTGAAAGACCATGAATATATGACTACTTTTGCTGCCCTCGGCACGCCCAAAGAACTTGCCGACACCCTCACCGCCCAGGGAATAGTTGAGCCGTTCCCCATCCAGGTCAAGACCCTCCCGGACACCCTGGCCGGACGCGACGTCCTGGGCCGCGGCCGCACCGGCTCCGGCAAGACCATCGCTTTCGCCATTCCGCTTGTAGCACGACTCGCTGAGCGGGAAGCCAAGCACTTCCGCAAGCCCGGCCGCCCCATGGGCCTGGTCCTCGCACCGACACGCGAGCTGGCCACCCAGATCAACGCCACCATCGAGCCGATGGCCAAGGCCATGGGCCTGACCACCACCGTGATCTACGGCGGCATCTCCCAGGCCCGCCAGGAAAAGGCGCTGCGGCCGGTGTCGACATCGTCATCGCCTGCCCGGGCCGCCTGGAGGACCTGATCCGCCAGCGCATCCTGACCCTCGAAGGCGTCGAGATCACCGTACTGGACGAGGCCGACCACATGGCCGACCTCGGCTTCCTTCCGGTGGTCAAGAAGCTCATGGACATGACCCCAGCCAGGGCCAGCGCCTGCTGTTCTCAGCCACCCTGGACAACGGCGTGGATAAGATCGTCCAGCGCTACCTGTCCAACCCGCTGACCCACGCCGTGGACGAATCACAGGCCGCCGTGACCACCATGGAGCACCACGTCCTGGTGGTCAACGACCAGACCGTCAAGAAGCAGCTGATCGTTGAGCTCGCCTCCGGCGCCGGCCGCCGCGTCCTTTTCATGCGGACCAAGCACCACGCCCGCAAGCTGGCCAAGACCCTGACCGACGCCGGGATCCCCGCCGTCGATCTGCACGGCAACCTCTCGCAGAACGCCCGTGACCGCAACCTGGCCGAGTTTTCCTCCGGTGACGTCCGCGTCCTGGTGGCCACCGACGTCGCAGCCCGCGGCGTCCACGTGGACGACGTCGAACTGGTGATCCATGTGGATCCGCCCACAGAGCACAAGGCATACCTCCACCGCTCAGGCCGTACCGCCCGCGCAGGGTCGGACGGCACCGTTGTCACGCTGACCCTCCCGGAGCAGCAGTCCGACGTCAAGAAGCTGATGAAGGCTGCCGGCGTCGAGGTCAACTTCGAGCGCGTTACCGCAAACTCCCGCTGGTTGCCGAGCTCGTGGGCGAAATGGCCGACAAGATTGATCCGCGCACCCGCGCCGCTCTGCTCGCCAAGAAGTCGGCAACGCAGGGTGGCGGCACCTCCACGGGTGCCAACGCCGAGCGCAAGCGCGCCCGTCGCAGCCAGGAAGGCCCACCGCCGGTGGTCGTGGCGGCCGTGGTGGACGCGGACGCGTCTCGGCTGAGCCGACCCGCACTGATCTTCCGCGTGCCGAGCGCCGCGCTGTTGCCTATGAAGGCCGCACCGAGGCACGGGCAGCATTTGACCGTGTAGCCGAGCAGAACGAGGACCGCGCCATTGCAGCAGCTGCTGCTCGCCGCAACGCCCGTGGCACAACCGGTTCAACACACCGCAACGACGTCCCCGCAGCAGGTGGCCGTGCAGCGGCCGGCCGCGGTTCAGACGGCCGTGCGGATTCACGCGTTACCCGCAGCGATGCTCCTCGCGGCGGCACGGGCCGCCCGGCTACCACCGGCGGTCAGCGCGGCGGACGTCCGGCAACGGGCCAGCGCGCAGCAGGGCCCGCACCGCAGGCGCCGGTGCAGGCGCAGGTGCTCGGACAGGCGGCGGCCAGCGCTCTGCAGGTGCTGGTGCAGCCAGCGGCGGCAACGCCGGCAACAAGGCTGTTTGGTCCTCCAACACCGGCGGCACATCCGGTGGATCGTACGCCGGTAACGGTAACGGTAACGGTGGCGGCAGTGGCCGTCCGGCACGCAGCGGTCCCCGCCGCGCGTCGGCTCCGGCCTCGAACGAACGCCGCGGCCGCTAAGAATCGTGTTTTCGCTACGTAAAGTAGCTGGCGATACGCAGAATGCCGGCCGCGACGGATATATCCGCAGCGACCGGCATTTCGCGTAGCGCAAATCACGAAGCGCAGCGCCAGCCTGCTACCAGCCGCGGGCGCGCCACTCCTCAAGATGCGGGCGTTCCGCACCCAGGGTGGTGGGGCTGCCGTGGCCCGGGTGCACCACGGTGTTATCCGGGTAGGCCTCGAACAATCGCGCGGTGACATCGTCCAGCAGCGACGTGAACCGCTCAGGATCATTCTGGGTGTTGCCCACGCCGCCCGGGAACAACGAGTCACCGCTGAATATGTGGGCAGGCCCTTCGGGGTCCTGGTACACAAACGCGATGGATCCCGGGGTGTGGCCGCGCAGGTGCACGGCGGTAAGCTCGAAGCCGTCCACGGCGCAGGTATCTTCATGCTCCAGGGTCCGGTCCACGGTCACTGGCATCGCCTCGGCGTCGTCCTTTCCGGCAACGGTTGGGGCGCCCGTTGCTGCCACCAACGCCGGCAGTGCACGGACGTGGTCCCAATGCTGGTGCGTCGTTGCAATCTGCGCCAGTTTGGTTGTGGCCGCGGTATCCGCAGCGGCGTCCTGCAGCATCGCCTGGATGGCCGGAAGGTCGTCTGCGGCATCAATCAGCACCTGCACACCGCTGGCCTTCGCGGTCAGCAGGTACACGTTGTTGTTCATCTCGCTGACGGAGATGCTGCGGATGGTGATGTCGCGTAGGTCGTGAATGAACGTATCCATGGGCTTCAGTCTATTCACGGCCCTGGGACACCCAGTTGGGGTCCGCCGAGCGGGAGCCGACGACGGCGTCCGCAGCCTGGTCCAGCGCCTCCAGGTGCGCAGGGGTCAGGTCCAGGGACAGTGCGCCCAGGTTTTCGTCGATCCGGTGCGTCTTGCGCGTGCCGGGGATGGGGACCACGGACAGTCCCCGCCGTTTGCCCTGCTCCAGCAGCCACGCGAGTGCAACCTGGGCAGGTGTTGCGGACAGCCCAGTGGCGACCGTCCGTACGGCCGCCACGACTCCCTGGTTCGCGTCAAAGGCGTCCGCGGCGAACCGCGGGATCCGGCGTCGGAAGTCGTTGGCTCCCAAACTCGAAGCGTCCACCGTGCCGGTGAGGAATCCCCGGCCCAGTGGCGAATACGGCACAAAGCCCACGCCCAAGCGGGCCGCTGCTGGAACCACATTGCGTTCCACGTCGCGACTCCAGATAGACCATTCGCTTTGGACCGCGGCGATGGGTGCACGGAGTGGGCTTCGGCCAGCTCCTGCGCGGTCACCTCGGACAGCCCAAGGTGTTTGACCTTGCCCTGCCGCACCAGCCCCGCCATGGCCTCCACGGTTTCCACAATCGGAACGCGGAGGTCACGGCGGTGCATGTAGTAGAGGTCTATCACGTCCGTGCCAAGCCGCTTTAGGCTCGCGTCGACAGCCTGCCGGACGTAGGCGGCATCGCCCCGGACATCGGTGTAGCCGTCAGTCGGCGAGCCCACCAGGGAAAACTTGGTGGCGAGCTGCACTTCACCCCGCCGCTCCTTGAGCAGCTGCGCGATGAGTTGCTCGTTGCTGCCTCCGCCGTAGATGTCCGCGGTGTCAATGAAGCTGACGCCGGCATCCACTGCATGGTGCAGGGTTTTGAGGGCCTCGTGGGGGTCAACCTCGCCGTAGACGGGGGTGAGGGCCATGCCGCCGAAACCCAGGGGGCTGACGTTGAGGCCGTCGCCGAGGTGTACCAATGGTGCCGTCATGAGTGCTCTCCGTTTCTTATGGACTTGTATCCCAGCCAAGAACCCCGGCGCTTGCCCGAGTATTCCTGGCCGGTCGCCTAACCCCACGGGATGATCCGGTTGGCGCCCCGGCGCGTGGCCTCGATCATCACCGCGTTGGCCTCATCCGGGCCCGCCGCCCATGCCTCCGCTGCGGCCCGCTCCATACCGAACTCCACGTGCCGGTCCACCAGCCGGGCCAGCCGCAGGGCGGGAGGGGAATCCATGAACCAGACCTCATCCAGCTGCGCCCGGACGTGCTTCCACTCAGGTGTCTCCGCCAGCAGATAGTTTCCCTCGGTGATCACCAGCGGCACGGACGCAGGGACCGCGATCGACGCGGCCATCGGTTCGTCCA
Organism: Arthrobacter sp. Hiyo4; assembly: GCA_002370555.1. Taxonomy (GTDB): domain Bacteria; phylum Actinomycetota; class Actinomycetes; order Actinomycetales; family Micrococcaceae; genus Arthrobacter. The sequence continues at coordinate 3,472,344 of AP014718.1, read as the reverse complement.
AAGTCCGCCGGAACTCGGGCGCGTACACCACCGCCTCATCCCGCCGCACGAGCCGCTGCAACAGCGAGAGGTAGCCGCCGACGTCGAACGTGTCCATTGCGCCTTTGCGCTGCCGCAGCGGTGTGCCCTCGATGATCGCGTTGCCCAGGTGGAAGCCGTCCATCGGCACCACGACGGCGGTATCAGGGCCGAACTCCCGCTGCAGCCGGGCCGCGAAGGTCGATTTTCCCGAGCCGGGGGCGCCGGTGATGCCCAGCAGCGTCCGCCGGCCGCCGTCGAGCCTGTGCTGCAGGGCGTCGAGTGCCTGCTGTACTTCGGGGGAGTCCATGGCAAAAGCCTAAACCGGCCGCTGGTTCTCCCCGGCTTTCGGGCGCGCAAACGGGATTCCGACGGCGGGTCGCCCGGACACGCCGTCCGACGGCCTCAGAGGTGGGGAGACTCAGCGGGCGCAGGGTCCGGCGCAGCGTCGAACGTGGCAGTGGGGACGCGGCAGGTGAAGCCGGCAGGGACTTCAACCCCGCCGCGCAGCCCACAATCCCGGCGATGAACAGCACCTTCAACAAGCTGAAGGGTTCGACGCCGGCGGCCATCGCCCAGCCCACCGTCAGGGCAGCGCCGGTCCCCACCCAGACGGCGTAGGCGGTGCCGAGCGGGATGCTGCGGATGGCTGCACCGAGGCCGAGCATGCTCAGCGTGGCCGTCACCGCGAAGACCACGGTGGGCAGGGGCCGGGTGAACCCGTCGGACTGGCCCAGGGCGGTGGCCCACACGGCTTCCAGTACGGCGGAGGCCAGCAGCATCAGCCAGGCAGCGGAACGCTTGTTCATCACGCCACCACCTTCAGGCCAACCACGCACGCGGCGATGCCGGTGAGCAGCAGCAGGCGCACCGTCGTCGGACGTTCCGCCCTGGTGGTGATCGCGTAGGCGGACGTCAGCACCACGCCACGCCCACCCACACGGCGTACGCGGTGCCGGTGGGGATGGACTGCATGGCGATAGCGAGGCCGGTCATGCTGGCGAGGACGGAGACCAGGAAGAGGAGGGCGGGGCGAGCCGGCGCCGGCCTGAGGCCTGGAAGGTCCGGTGCAGGGCTGCGGCCCAGACGGCTTCCAGCGCCCCGGAAAGAATGAGGAGTAACCACGACATGACAGATCCTTTGGCCAGTCTTGTCGCGTGCCGGGTACTGAACCGTCGTCCGGAGGGTCCTGTGCGGAGCCTTGTTTCCAGCATAGCAACGCCCGACGGCGGGTGGCCGGGTTGGGGGCCAACCTCACCGCCGGAGTTCCGTCCCAACTAGGTAGCAGTAGATGTCGTTATGAGCGCTCATAACGACATCTACTGCTACCTAGTTGGGGGTGGGGGCCTTTAGAGCGCGCCGCCGGCGGTTTCCGGAGCGGAGGAGTCGCGGCCGCCGTTTCCCACGGTTTCGCGGGCTATGAAGTTCTCGATGTCGAACAGGTTGTCCGCGCGCTCGGCGATGTTCAGGAGGGTGGTCATGGCGGCTACCTCTTCCACCTGCTCCTTGAGGAACCAGAGCATGAACTGCTCGCCCAGGGCGTCGTCCTCGGAACGGGCGGCGCGGAAGAGCGCCTCGATCGCGGCCGTCACTTCCTTCTCCTGCTCCAGCGCCAGGGCCAGCGGCTCGGTGACGGAGGAGAAGTCATTGCGCACGGCGGGGACGCCCGGGATGGTGAATTCAATGTCGCGGTCCAGCATGTACTGCACCATCATCATGGCGTGGTTCCGCTCCTCCACCGACTGCCGGTAGAAGTAACGGGCCAGCTGCGGGAGGTCCTGGTTGGCGAACCAAGTGGCCACGGCAATGTACTGCTGCGAGGCCGCGAATTCGTTGCCGATCTGGGTGGACAGGAGCGCATTAAAGGGTGTGGAGGTCATAGCCAGAGTCTAGGAGCGCCCGCGCCGCTGACCAGTGTGGGAAGGCTCAGATAACGAAGGCGAGGCTAGCCAACGGCGCTGGATCAGGCAGTCACGCGGTCGATCGAAACCACGGCCAGGAAGCCGCGGCCCAGGATTTCGGGGTCCCGGTATCTGAGCCGACGACGGCGTCATACCGGTTCAGTGCCTCGGGTTCCGTGGGGCTGGGGGCGGCTTCGTCGCCGACGCCGTCGCCGTCGGCTTCTGCGGCGGTTGCGGCTCCCGCGGCGTCCGCGCTGACGCTGAGGCTGCCCGCGCTGACGGTGGCCTGGCCCTGCAGCAGCACAGCGAGCTGACCCTCAAAAACCGGGTGCGCGCGTTTTTTGGAGAGCTCGATGATGGACGTGAAGCCCTTGAACGAACCCGTCCGGGCGATGACGTTCAGGTCGCGGATGTCTCCGGTGGGCAGGGCGCCGTGTGCGGCGGCTTCGCCGGAGAACCTGAACGGCCGGTACTTCTCCAGCGGGTGTTCGTCGCCGTCCACGGTGAGTAGGAGGAGTTCGCCGTCGATCACGGTCAGCACGCGTTCCATGCCCGGGAACGCCGAGAAATCCCCGGCCTTGCTGACGTCGGCGATGCTGACGCGCCAGTCCCAGGCGCCGTCCTGCGCCGATGCGGCCTTCGGGTGGCTGGCAAGCTCCCGGGTCACCCCGCCGCTGTTGCGCCACGGTTCGGACCTGAGTTCTGCGAAGCGGATGATCTCCATCGGACCAGCCTAGTTTGTTTGGGCGGCCTCTCCAGTGTTTGGGTGTCCCCGCCACGCGTGGCATGCTGGGCAAATGCGCCAGGGGATCACCGGGGAACAGAGCCGGCTGCTGACGTCCTGGCTTGGGGAATTCAGCATGGCAGGACTACTCCTGGCCTCTCCAGGATACGAATGTCCTGCACGTCGCCACGCCGTCGGCGAAGGATTTATCATCAAGGCGAGCACCACCAGCCACCACATCCACCGCGAAATCGCAGCCCACGCCGCAGGCTTCGAAAGGCTCGACGGCCGTGTTCCGGCCCTACGGCATGCCTCGGCGGAGGCAGGGATCCTGGTGACGGAATTCCTGCCGGGGATCATGGTTGAGGGGACACCGGCCGAGGACGATCAGGAAGCCTACCGCCAGGCGGGCGCACTGCTGGCGAGGATTCACCGGCCGGCCGGGGCCTCGTCCACCTACGCAACAGCCCTCACGGCCAAGACCCGGGCGTGGATGGACCGTGCCCACGGGCTGCTGCCGGAATCGCAGCTCGACAGCTTTGAACAGGCGCTCGATGCACAGCGGCCGGGTGTGGTGCAGCTGGTGGCAACGCACGGCGATTACCAGCCGAGGAACTGGCTGCAGGACAACGGGCAGATCAAGGTGTGGGCCAACCAGCTGGGCGACGCCGCGTTTGAACAGACGGGCCGCGCCACAGTGGAGCGTGGGCTGTCCGGCACCTGAAATGGAACGGGCCCACATCGGCGCAGGGGCACTTCCCTGCTAATCTCCTCCCGGGGGACTACGCGAAGACAGCCTCAAGGAGCCGGAATGTTCGTAAAAGTGTGTGGACTCAGTACGCCCGAATCAGTCCGTGCCGCAGTAGACGCCGGGGCGGACGCCGTCGGCTTTGTCCTCACCGCCAGCCCGCGGGTGGTCTCGCCGTCGCAGGTTTCCACGCTTCTGGCCGATGTGCCGGAAGGGGTACTTGCCATCGGCGTTTTCCGGCATGAACCTGTCGCCGATGCCGTTGCCATCGCCCGTGCCGCCGGACTCGAGTGGGTCCAACTGCATGCAGACCTCACCCCGGAGGACGTCGCAACGGTGCACGACGCCGGCATGAAGCTGATCAGGGCGGTCACCATGGCTTCCACTGCGGACGCGTTCGCCGACTGGGGTGAGGAAATGCTGTTGATTGATGCCGCCGTGCCCGGTTCCGGGGAGGCCTGGGACTACGCCTCCATGGTGGATGTGACGGCGCTCCAGGACCGCAAGTGGCTGCTGGCCGGCGGACTGAACCCGGACACCGTGGCACCCGCCACCGCAGCCTCAGGTGCCTGGGGCGTGGACGTCAGCTCCGGCGTCGAGGTTTCCCGTGGCGTGAAGGACCTGGACAAGATCCGGGCCTTCGTGAAGGCGGCCAAGAGCTGAGGCCCGGCCCAGGTTTTTAGGGTCCAGGTTCCAGGGCCCAAGTTCAGGGGCCAATCAGGGCAGACCCCTACGTTTTTGTCGGACCCCGCGGGCACAATGGACAGATGAAGACTCTGCTCAACATCATCTGGCTGGTATTCGGCGGACTCTGGCTTGCCCTGGGATATTTCCTGGCCGGCATCATCTGCTGCCTGCTGATCGTCACCATTCCGTGGGGCATCGCGTCGTTCCGGATTGCGGCGTACACGCTCTGGCCGTTCGGGCGCATGGTGGTGGACAAGCCGGGCGGAACGGGCGTGTTCCCGCTGCTGGGGAATGTCATCTGGCTGGTGGTGGCGGGCATCTGGATCGCGATCGGCCACGTGGTGACTGCGATTGCCATGGCGGTGACCATCATCGGCATCCCGCTGGCCATCGCCAACCTCAAGCTCATCCCGGTCAGCCTGATGCCGCTGGGCAAGCAGATTGTGCCCACCAACAGCCCGTTCGTTACCGCGTACCGTTAGCCGGCGGCGTTTCCAGGGGCTTCGCTAAACCCGGGGACCAGTCCCTGGGCTTCGAGCTCCTCTGACCGGAGCGCCCGCAGCACGCAGAATTCGTTGCCGTCCGGGTCTGCCATAACCACCCAGGTCACCTCCGGCCCCTGCCCGACGGAAATGCGCGTCGCGCCAAGGGCTTCCAGCCGCTGCACCTCCTCGGCTTGGTCCTCCGGGCGCAGGTCCAGGTGCAGCCTGTTCTTGATCTCTTTCCGCTCGGGGACTTTCACGAACAGCAGGTCCGGCTGACGCCGTCGGCCGGGCTGCCCGCGGGCGGCTCCAGCACGATTTCGTCCTCCACCTCGTAGGTGCGGCGCCAGCCCAGGGCCTTCTCCCAGAAATCGGCGGGCACTTTGGGGTCGGGGGAGTCGACGCTGACAGATTGGATGCGCAGGTTCATCCGAGCAGTCTTGCACCGGCCGCGGCGCCCGTAAAGGCTTCCGTCGGCTGCGCCGAAGCGTCAGGCCAGCTCGCCCTGCAGGTTCCGGCGGGCGGCGTCGAGCCACAGTTCCCGTGCGCGGTCGCTGTGGAACAAGGGGTCCAGTTCCAGCAGATGACGGACGACGGCGTCGCGCCCGGCCGCGAAGTCGGCGTCGCCGATGTGCGCATAGTCTTCCCGGACGGCGGCCACATACCGGGCGTACGGCTCAGGTTCGCCGCCGAGGACGGACAGGTCCGCGTCGCAGAGGAGGGCGCCGTCGTCGTCCCCTGGTTCCGGGCGGTGGTCCGACGTCAGCCTGACCAGCCGCGCCACCTCCTCGACTTCGGCGGCCGGAAGCCCCGCGTCCGTGAGGCGCTCCTCGGCGAGGCGGGCCGATTCCTCCTCGTCCTGGCCGGCGATCCCGCGGTACACAGCATCGTGGAACCAGGCTGCGAGCAGCACGGTCCGCGGCGGATCGGCGGGGTCGGTGAGCAGGTCCATGGCCTCCAGTACGGCCAGCAGGTGCGTGCAGCCGTGATACCGGCGGTGCTCCTCGCTCCAGCGGTCCAGCAGGTCCAGGAAGAGGGCGTCGTGTCCGGCATGAGGGCTTCCCAGCGGTTCAGCAACGGGACCTTGAGGGACTTGTTGCGCTGCCGGGCCGGGATGCGCAGCCCGCTGGCGATGAGCTTGCGCACCAGGATCCGGCCTTCCACCGGAATGGCGCCCGCAGCCACCAGGTCATCGAACCGGCGCTCGGCAACGTCGTAATGGTCGCCGTCGAACGCCCGGTCCGGGATGCCGGCCGCGGCGGCGAAGGCGTGCAGTTCCGCCAGCGACGTATCCGATATGAGGTGCGAAAAGTGTGTGCCGTGGGCGGGCCACAGCGGCGGATCCAGGTAAATCGCCATGGGGGAAGTCTAGTGCGGCGGCTCTCCGCTGGGCCGGTCAGGAGCCGGCTGGCAGGATGTTCTGGTTGCCCTGGAAGACGTTCCGCGGGTCGAAGTCCCGCTTGACCCTGGCCAGCCGCGCGTAGTTGCCGTTGCCGAACGCGGCGCGGATACGCTCCTGGCCTTCGTTGCCGATGAAATTGAGCCACACGCCACCCGTTGCATAGGGCGCAATCTTGCTGCGGAAGTCCTTCACCCAGGCCTTGGCCAGCTGGCCTTCCTCGGGTGTTGGCGAGATGCCGTAGGGGTGACTCACCCAGGCCGCATGCCGGTTGATGAGCGGCGTGGCCGCCCCGAGTTCCCGCCGACGGCGCCGCCCCAGCGCGCGATAAGCTGCTGGGACGTGGCATCGGGAAGGTTCCGGGCCGACTCGACAAACAGGTCCAGGGCGGCATCGGGAAGTTCGTCGTGATAGTCCGCGCTCCAGTAGTTGTAGTGGTCCGGCGGATCCTCCAGGGAGGACTGGAAATCGGCGTACGGGGTGTCTCCCACCAGATCCGCTGCCGGCCCGAGCTCGCGGAACGGCCGCGCATGTTCGGAGCCTTCCTCGGGGTCACCCGCGTAGAGGTATGCGATGACGGTTGCCATCTTTCCCACCAGATGCTCCGGCACGAACGGCTCCGGCGGTGCCGTCAGATAGATCAGCGCCAGGCCAGCACCGTCAGGGGCTGCCAGGGCCAGGTCCCGGAACGCGCGGGAAACATCAGAGGCGGCTTCCCCGGGCCACAGCCATATTCCCGCATGGACCACCGGACCGAGCCGGTGCGCCTGGAATGTGAATGACGTGGCAACTCCGAAGTTGCCGCCGCCGCCGTGGAGCGCCCAGAAGAGTTCGGGGTTTTCCCGGGCGCTTGCGGTGACGCGCTCGCCGTCGGCCGTCACCAGGTCCACCGAAACGAGGCTGTCGCACGCGAACCCGAAGGACCGCTCCAGCCACCCGGAACCGCCGCCCAGGGTGAAGCCGGCCACGCCAGTGGTCGAGACGCGTCCGCCGGTAACGGCCAGGGCGTGCTCCTGGGTGGCACGGTCAAACTCGCCCCACGTCAGGCCCGCTCCGGCGGTGACGATGCCGGATTCGGGGTCCACGTCGATCGACTTCATGGGCCGGACATCGATCACCAGGCCGTCGTTGTTCATGGACATTCCGGCCACTGAGTGCCCGCCGGCCCGGACGGCAATGGCGAGGGAATTCTCCCGGCCATATCGCAGGGCCTCGGCCACGTCCGCATCGTTTGAACACTGGGCAATCACCGCCGGGCGCCGATCAATGCTGGCGTTGAAGACCTTCCGGGCCGGGTCATAGTCGGGGCTGTCAGGCCTGATCCACTTCATCACAAACGCTCCTCAGCGACTGCGGCCCCTCCCCTTCCCCATAGCGTAGGACTTCGGCCCACCACCTTCCATAGGCAGTTGATCCGAAGCCGCAAGCGCAGGCGAAACCAGGGCTGACGTCATTTTCGGATCCGCGGCGGAAACTACTAAGAAAACCCGCAAATGCGGACTAGGATCATGAAATGCCTACTATTCGCGTATCCGAAGCCGCCCGGTTCCTCGGCGTCAGTGACGACACCGTCCGGCGCTGGACAGAGAACGGCAGCCTCACCCCCGTAAAGGACGACGCCGGCCGGCTGGCAGTCGACGGCCTGGAACTGGCCCGGCACGCCCAGAAGCTCGCGCAGCTTCCCGAGGACCCGCACCGTTCAGGGAGTTCGGCGCGCAACAGGTTCGTTGGCCTGGTCACGGGCATCACCGCGGACAAGGTCATGGCCCAGGTGGAACTACAGTGCGGGCCGTTCCGGGTGGTGTCGCTGATGAGCAGCGAAGCCGTCCGGGACCTGGGCCTGGAACTGGGCTCCGTGGCCACCGCGGTGGTCAAAGCAACCACAGTCATCATCGAAACCCCGCAGGGAAAGAGCATCATTTGAGCATCCGCAAACACGCCGGCGCCACCATCATCACGGCTGCCCTCATGCTGGGCCTCGCCGGGTGCGCACCGGCTACGACGCCCACGCGATCCGCCGGGCCGCAGTCCCGGGACGCCGCCGGTCAGGTCTCCGGGACCATCACGGTGTTCGCAGCTGCGTCGCTCAAGGCCACATTCACCCAGCTGGCCAGCGACTTCGAGGCGAAGAACCCCGGTACCAAGATCGTGTTGAGCTTCGCCGGTTCCTCGGATCTGGTCACCCAAATCACCCAGGGCGCACCGGCCGATGTTTTTGCCTCCGCCGACACCAAGAACATGACCAAGCTGGCCGAAGCCAAGCTCCTGGACGGGACCGCGAAGAACTTCGCCACCAACGTCCTGGAGATCGCCGTCCCGCCGTCCAACCCGGCGTCGATCGCGTCCTTCGCCGACCTGGCCAAACCGGGCGTCAAGGTGGTTGTCTGTGCCAGCCAGGTTCCGTGCGGGCCGCCGCGGACACCGTGGAAAAGGCCGCGGGAGTGACCCTCTCGCCGGTCAGCGAAGAATCATCCGTGCCGGACGTCCTGGGCAAGGTCACCTCGGGCGAGGCCGACGCCGGCCTGGTCTACGCCACCGACGTCAAAGGCGCCGGCGGCAAGATCAAGGGAATTCCATTCGACGAATCCGGCAAGGCTGTCAATACCTATCCCATCGCCCCAGTAGGCTCGAGCCGGAGCAAGGAACTGGCGGCGGCCTTCATCGCCATGGTGACCGGCGCCGACGGGCAGAAAACCCTCGGCGAGGCCGGCTTCGGCGCCCTTAGCAACCTGCCCCCGTAAGTAAGCCGCACCCAAGGAGATCATGAGACAGGCCAGGAACGGCGGGTACGGCGGCGTCCCGCGCTGGATTTACGTCCTCGCGGCGGCGGGTGGCCTGTTCGTGGTGCTGCCGCTGGCGGCCATGGTGGCCAAGGTCAACTGGGCCCAGTTCATCCCGCTGATCACTTCGGAAGCGTCGTTGCAGGCCCTTGGGTTGAGCCTGCGCACCTCAGCGGCCAGCACCGTTCTGTGTACAGTGCTGGGTGTGCCGCTGGCCCTAGTCCTGGCCCGCGGCAGCTTCCCCGGCCAGCGCTTCCTCCGCTCACTGGTCCTGCTGCCGCTGGTGCTTCCGCCCGTGGTGGGCGGCATCGCACTCCTGTACACGTTCGGGCGGCAGGGCTGCTGGGCCGGACGCTGGAAGTGGCCGGCCTGCAGATCGCCTTTTCGACGACGGCGGTCATCCTGGCCCAGACGTTTGTGGCACTTCCGTTCCTGGTGGTCAGCCTCGAGGGTGCCCTGCGGACCGCCGGGAACCGGTACGAAGCGGTGGCCGCGACGCTCGGCGCCGGGCCCACCACGGTGCTCCGCCGGGTCACCCTCCCGCTCGTGCTGCCGGGGCTGGCCTCCGGCGCGGTGCTGTCCTTCGCGCGCAGCCTGGGCGAATTCGGCGCCACCCTCACGTTCGCGGGCAGCCTGCAGGGGGTGACCCGGACCCTGCCGCTGGAAATTTACCTGCAGCGGGAAACGGACGCCGATGCCGCCGTCGCGCTTTCCCTGGTCCTCGTGGCGGTGGCGGTTGCCGTGGTGGCGCTCGCGTACCGCAGTCCCGCGCCGCCGGACGGGCCCCGCGCTGAGCGGGAACGCACGACGCCGGCGCCCGCCCAGGGCGGTGCGGTCCGGTGACGTTTTCGGTTCAGGCCGCTGTGGCTGGCCGCGGGTTTGACGTATCCCTCGCGGTGGGGCCGGCCGAAACGGTAGCCGTTATGGGAGCCAACGGCGCGGGCAAATCGACCCTCCTGAACGTCATCGCGGGCCTGCTGCACCCGGACTCAGGCACGGCCGAACTCGACGGCAGGACCCTGTTCGACCTCACCGCCGGGCGCGGCCAGTGGACGGCCCCGCACCGGCGCGGCACGGCGCTCCTGGCACAGGAACCGCTGCTGTTCCCGCACCTGAGCGTGCTGGAGAACGTGGCTTTTGGGCCCCGGAGCGCGGGGGCTTCGAAGCAGGCCGCGCGGGAGTCAGGCCTGCGATGGCTCGCGGAAGTCGAAGCGACGGAGCTGCAGTCCCGCCGCCCGGCCGAGCTCTCCGGCGGCCAGGCGCAGCGCGTAGCCGTGGCGCGGGCGCTGGCCGCCGACCCGGGCTCCTGCTCCTGGACGAGCCGATGGCCGCCCTGGATGTCCATGCCGCACCGCTGCTCCGGCGCCTGCTCAAGCGCGTGCTGGCCGGCCGGAGGGCCATCGTCATCACGCACGACGTCCTCGATGCCCTGATGCTGGCCGACCGGGTGGTCATCCTCGAAAACGGGCGGATCAGCGAGGAAGGCCCACCCGCGACATTCTCCAGCGCCCGCGCAGCCGGTTCGCGGCCGGACTCGCCGGACTCAACTTTGTGGCCGGCCACCTGACCGAACACGGACTGCGGGCCGGCGCCCTCAACCTCTACGGCCACCACGACGCAGCCACGCCTCTCCCCAATGGGCAGCCGGGCGTGGCTGTATTCCCGCCGTCGGCCGTTTCCGTTTTCCTCACCGAAGCGCATGGCAGCCCGCGGAACTCCTTCGCCGTGACCATCACCGACCTGGAGCCGCACGGGGACGGGATCCGAGTCCGCGCCGGGGAGGGCGGGCAGCTGAGCGCGGACATCACCCCGGTGGCGTCTCTAGATCTCGGGCTGGTGCCGGGCATGGAGGTGTACTTCGTGATCAAGGCCGGCGCCGTGGCCATCTACCCCGGCTGAAGAGGCGGAAATGCGCGGGTAGGCCGGTCAGCGTCGTCCGGACGCGGCGGCGGTATTGGGGAGAGCCGCGGCCGGCTATCCGGCAATGCCCTAAACCGGCGCAGACCAGGCCGGCCGCAGACCGCTGGCTACATCCCTGGGATGTCGAGTGTTTCGTGGACCTGGATGGTGGCGCCTTCGCCGGACATGAAGTGCGGGTGGCCGTCCATCTTAACGAGTGAGGCCGGCCCCTTAGGGGCGGGCCTCAGCTTCCCTCAGCAGCTCGAACGCGTCTTCTCCGTGCGCGTCTCACCGTTCGTGAGGACAACCTGGGAGTTGGTGCGGCACGTCACGCCATCCTCGGTAAACGTGTTCTGGCTGCTCAGCTTTGTCACGTTGTCCGTCAGGGTGTAGTGCGTTTTATAGTCGAACGACGACTGGCCGGCCGTCCTCTGATCGCGGGTGTTGGTCGTGTAGTGGCCGTCGACGTTTCGGGTCGCGCCGCGGAAATCATAGGTGTATGACCCATCGGGGTTGCTGGTTTCGGTGTGTTCCACCTGGGCGCGGTTGCTGCCCGGGTCAGACGGCAGCGCGGCCAGCGCCGGCGAGGCAGTGAGGGCGAGAGCCAGGCCAGCGCCGGAGGCGACGACCAGGCGGGTTAAACGGTTCATTGTCAGGGTCCTTCCGCTACTTTGTAGGGCGGCCCAACCGCAGTGAGTGGAGTCTAACGATTGCCTATAGCTCCGCACAACACTTTCTGGAGCATCTCGTCGCAACACCAGTCCGTGGACACGGATTTCCACATGGGCGTGGTGAGGCTCTGGACAGGCAGTTCGCCGTCGGCAAACATGGGGCGTAGAGGGCATCTCCTCAAAGTTGAGCGTTATAGACTCAACTTAGCGAAAATTCGCATCCCCGGAAGGAGCTCTCTTTGGACGTCAAATTCACCACCAAGAGCCAGGAGGCTCTTTCGGCAGCAGCCATGAACGCCTCCACGGCAGGGAATCCCCAGGTGGAACCTGCCCACCTGCTCAAGGCGCTGATGGATCAGCGGGAGGGCGTCGCCGTGGCGCTTCTCCGCGCCACGGGCGCAGACCCGGATGCCGTCAGTGTGCAGGCGAGCGGCGCCATCAAGGCGCTGCCGGCAACGTCGGGCGGCTCCACGCAGCAGGCCCAGTTGTCCCGGCCCGCGCTGCTGGCCATCCAGAACTCCAAGAACGAAGCGGACCGGCTGGGTGACACGTATGTCTCCACCGAAGTGCTGCTGCTGGGTCTCTCTGCCGGGAGTGACGCCGTCGGGCGGTTAATGCGCGACGCCGGTGCCTCCCATGAAGCGCTGCTCGCCGCCCTGCCGGGTGTCCGCGGCGACCGGAAGGTCACCACGCCGGACCCGGAAAACACGTTCCAGTCGCTGGAGCGGTTCGGTACTGACCTCACCGCGATGGCGCGTGCGGGCAAGCTGGACCCGGTGATCGGCCGCGATACCGAGATCCGGCGCATCATCCAGGTGCTTAGCCGCCGCACCAAGAACAACCCCGTCATCATCGGGGAGCCGGGCGTGGGCAAGACCGCCGTCGTCGAAGGGCTCGCCCAACGGATCGTGGCGGGTGACGTCCCGGAAAGCCTGCGGGGCAAGAATCTGATCGCCCTCGACCTCGCCTCCATGGTGGCCGGGGCGAAGTACCGCGGCGAGTTCGAGGAGCGGCTCAAGGCCGTCCTGGAGGAGATCAAGAATTCGGACGGCCAGATCGTCACGTTCATCGACGAGATCCACACGGTGGTGGGCGCCGGTGCCACGGGGGAGTCCTCGATGGATGCCGGCAACATGCTCAAGCCTATGCTGGCCCGCGGCGAGCTGCGGCTGATCGGCGCCACCACGCTGGATGAGTACCGCGAGAACATCGAGAAGGACCCGGCCCTGGAGCGCCGGTTCCAGCAGGTGTACGTGGGTGAGCCCAGTGTGGAGGACACCATCGGTATTCTCCGCGGCCTCAAGGAGCGCTACGAGGCGCACCACAAGGTCACCATCGCCGACTCCGCGCTGGTGGCCGCCGCAACCCTGTCCAACCGCTACATTTCCGGCCGCCAGCTGCCGGATAAAGCGATCGATCTCGTGGATGAGGCCGCCTCGCGGCTGCGGATGGAGATCGACTCCGCACCGGAGGAGATCGACCAGCTGCGCCGTGCCGTGGATCGGCTCACCATGGAGGAACTGGCCCTCGCGAACGAGAAGGACGCAGCCTCGGTGGAACGCCTGGCCGCGATCCGCGCGGACAAGGCCGACAAGAGCGAGGAGCTGGACGCGCTGAATGCCCGCTGGGCCGCAGAAAGGGCCGGACTCAACCGGGTGGGCGACCTGAAGGCCAAGCTCGATGAGCTCCGCTCCACGGCAGACAAGGCACAGCGCGAAGGCGACCTGGAGACGGCGTCGCGGATCCTCTACGGCGAGATTCCGGCAGTGGAGCGGGAGCTGAACGCGGCCGCCGCAGCCGAAGAGGCGGTGACGGAAAAGCCTGCCCAGATGGTGGCTGACGAGGTCACCGCCGATGATATTGCCGAGGTCATTTCCGCGTGGACCGGCATTCCGGCCGGGCGCATGCTGCAGGGCGAAAGCCAGAAACTGCTCCACATGGAGGAGGAGATCGGCAAACGCCTGATCGGCCAGTCAAAGGCGGTGGCCGCGGTGTCCGACGCCGTCCGCCGTGCCCGGGCCGGCATCAGCGATCCCAACCGGCCCACGGGTTCGTTCCTGTTCCTGGGGCCCACTGGCGTGGGCAAGACGGAGCTTGCTAAGGCGCTCGCGGATTTCCTGTTCGACGATGAACGCGCCATGGTGCGGCTGGACATGTCCGAATACGGCGAGAAACACTCGGTGGCGCGGCTGGTGGGCGCCCCTCCGGGATATGTCGGCTACGAGGAGGGCGGCCAGCTGACGGAGGCCGTCCGCCGTCGGCCGTACTCGGTCATCCTGCTGGACGAGGTGGAGAAGGCCCATCCGGAGGTTTTCGACATCCTCCTGCAGGTGCTCGACGACGGCCGCCTCACCGATGGCCAGGGCCGCACCGTGGACTTCCGCAACGCCATCCTGGTCCTGACGTCAAACCTGGGCAGCCAGTTCCTGGTGGACCAGTCGCTTGACGCGCAGGCCAAGCGCGCCGCGGTCATGGCCACCGTCAACGCGTCCTTCAAGCCGGAGTTCCTGAACCGGCTGGACGAGATAGTGCTGTTTGAAGCCCTGACCGTTGACGAACTGGCGGAGATCGTGGAATTGCAGGTGGCCGAGCTCGGCAGGCGGCTGCGCGACCGCAGGCTCAGCTTGGAAGTCTCCGACGGCGCCCGCGCCTGGCTGGCCATGTCCGGCTTCGACTCCGCGTACGGTGCCCGGCCGCTGCGACGGCTGGTGCAGAAGGAGATCGGCGACCGCCTGGCCAAGGCCATCCTGTCCGGCGACATCGCGGACGGTGACACGGTGCTGGTGGACACCGCGGCCGACGTCGACGAGCTCACCATCGAAGGCCTGGAGGCGCTGGCAGGACCCGACGGCGGTGCTCCTGCCGGCACGGGCCTGGTGGTGCGGCGGAAGGAGTAGCGGTCCTGCAATGATTCCTGGAGCGACGTCCCGGCTTCGATTCCGGTATATGGATCGTGGAAACCCTCGATGGCCAGTTTCTGGGCGACTGCGGACTTACCTGGCAGCAGGTCAACGGTCGCAGCGAGTTGGAGGCCGGATTCCACATCCGCGCGGACTCGTGGGGCCGGGGGTACGCGACAGAAGCGGCGGCTGCGTGTGGGTCATGGCGGCACCGTCGCCACGCGGATGGTCCTCGGAGTTCAGCTGGCGTCCCCTAGAGGTTTCACATGAACGGCCGCCGTGCCGGATCGACGGCCGCGTGCAACTTGAGGTCACTCCCGTTCATGGGGCGCGACAATTATCTGGACGTCGTCTTCGTACAACAGCCGCCCTGGATCGTTTGAATGGAGTACCTGCCACTCAACGCCATACCGGTTGATTGCATGGTCGTATATCGACGTATCCACCGTCGACGGGTTCAAATATGCGGAATCGTAATGGTCATTTGAGCGCCGCCAGGATGCCCAGTCCTGGCTGTTGAGTCTGCCGTCGCGTGCTAACCGTTGGCGAGATTAAAGATGCCCTGGGTGGCGTCCACGGCTACTGGGAATGCTTGCCTGGTAGCGCACATACTTTGATTCCATGGTCCCCAGCCCATCAACTGCCCGAAATTTGGAGGCCGACATTATCGTTCGGCTTGACGGGAAGCGGTATCAATCCGGGATCGATAGGCAGCCCATTCTTCAGGCGTGCGGTTGGGCAGGTTCGGATCCTGCAGCCCGTTGCCCGCTGTGCCATCGATCAACTCGCGCAAAATGTCGGCATGGCCTGCATGCCGGGCCGTCTCGACACACACGTGAATCAGGATCTGATGGAGGGTTACGCGTCGGCGCTCCGGCGTCCACCAAGGTACTTCACCTACAGAGTCAAGGCTGAGTGACTCTATCGTCGCGTCGCTAAGTCGAGCTGAAAAATGGTAGAAGTCAATGATGTCTGCCCGGCTCTCGTTGGCCGTTGCCCACATGTCATCGTCAACTTCCCAGCATCGGACAACCAGGGCACATCACGGCCGTGGGGTCTACCGAAGACGTCGGTGAAGTATTCCAATTGCACGCCACCGACGTGCTTGACCAGCCCCAGGAGGTTGGTACCCGTGGGGGTCATCGGACGACGAATGTCGTACTCGCTGACGCCGTCGAGTTTCGCGAGAAGATCTGCCCTTCGAAGGCGAAGGAACCCAAGCAAGTCAGCCTTTTGATCCATGTCCCTCACTCTGCCTTAGGGCGACGCCTAAAACCGTAAACAACATGGCGGTTATCTGGCGTAGGCTTCCCCGGTCTCATCCGTCTGCGGGCCGCGGCCGCGGGCTCAGGCCAGGTCCGCCTCCCCGAGCGAACAGAACCGGGGCGAGGTGCGGTCACCAGACTCGACCAGTTCTCGCAGTTCCGCAGCAGCAATGCGCGGATCCTTGGACGCGTCGGCTTGTCCCATGTCGGTTGCCAGTTTGCCCGGGTGCACTGCCCAGCAACGGACACGCCCCTGGAGGTCCTGAGCCAGCGCGATGGTCAGCATGTTCTGCGCCGCCTTGGAGATCTTGTAGGCATAACTTGTGTTCAGATCCGCGAAGGTACCGCTGGCCTGGGCAGCAAGGGAACCCAATCGTGAGGTCACGTTGATGATGATCGGGTCAGGCGCCGCCAGCAGGTGCGCCAACAGGATCTGCACCAGTCGCAGCGGACCCGCGGCGTTCACATCGACCGCGTTCAAGACTCCTTCCACTGGAATGGATCCCAGCTCGCCATGGGGCGCTCCCTGTGAGGCGCTATTGATCAGCAAAGCGACCGGGCGGCCGTTCAGGGCTTCCAGAAGCCCTCAGGCATCGTTGGACCGGACATCGTGCCGCACGGTTAACACGTCGGTTGGGACGGCTCCGGCGTCCGGCGGCTCCGGTGAACGCATGAGGGCGATGACGCTCCAGCCGCCCTCCAAGAACTCCTTTACGAGGGACAGGCCCAGTCCTCGGTTGGCGCCGGTGACCTCAGCCAGCTTCTTCACCGGATCAGGCACCGCCATCAGGGCAGTGCGCTGACGTTGATGACGTTTCCGCCGTCGGCCGTGACGTAGCAGTCCACCCTCCGGTCGCCTGATTCCCAGCTGGTGCTGCTGGGATAGGCCCGCTGGAAGTTCAGCGTGTACTCGTTCGCTGCCGGTCCCAGCTTCGCCGCCTGGCAGGCCTCCAGGGCCTTGGCAGCAAGGGCCTCCCGGCCCGGATAGGAACCGACTGCGGGGTAGCGGAAAACGGCCACAAGCTGGGCTGAGTGGCCTGCGTCGCAGGCCACCACCGTTGACCGCAATGCCTCGGGGTCAAAATCCTTGAAGCAGTCGCCCAGCCGGTAGTCCGGCGGCTCCACGCCCTCACGGGGGAGGGGAGCGGCGTGGCCAGGGGAGTGGGTGAGGTTTCCACGTTCATGGAGCCGCCGTCGCCGGTCGTTTCCGGTGCCCCGGAATCCAGCCACGCGGCGAGCCACACCAGGCCTCCCACCACGCCGAGCAGAACCACCACGAAGACAGTCTTCAGGAGCGTGGATGCGACCCGCCGCGGCTTCCGCGCCGGGGGCTCCACCGTAGTTGCCGGAAAAGCCACCTGCGGCAATCCGGCGGTGGGCGGAGCGGCAGGTTTGGGCGGGACGGGGCGCGGTTCCTGGTTGTCCATCCGGATACCCCTCCTGGGTTTCGCCTCGGGATGCTGGATTCTCCGGGGACCCGGATCGGCAGCTGATGAAGAGACTCTATCCAACAAGAAGGCCGGGAACCGTGCGCGTCGCGGCGGAAAGGGTACCCGACATGGCGTCCGCGCGCACGGGCCGGGGCGCACCGTGCGCGGAAAGCATGTAATCTAGGTGTTACGACAAATTGACCAAACATTCCGGGGCCTCACCGATAGCCAAGGTGACCACCTCCGGTCCGAGTACAAAAGGGGGTCACGCCATGGGGCGCGGCCGTCAAAAGGCAAAAGCTACCAAGCAGGCTCGGGATATTAAGTACTATTCCCCGAACACTGACTATTCGGCACTTCAGCGAGAGCTCAAAGGTCCTGAAGGTCGTGCCACGAGCCATTTCGCGAATGACCCGGTTGAACCGGACTATTCGGCTTATGTGGATAAGTACGCGGACGATTTGGAAGAAGACGATGACGAGGTACACACCCGTCGGATCGGCTAGTTGTTGCACGCCGGCCCCGCCGCAAGGCGCCCGGCCCCGCGACACTGCAGTACGTTCGGACGCCGTTCGTTAGTACAGCGCTTCTTTTCAGCACCCCGGATCCCAAGCGGAACCGCGGTGCTGGCCTCAGTTATCAGGCCCGTTGCCTGCGCCGGAACCCGGTGCCGGCGGCGGGCTTTTTGGTGTTGACTGGAGGCGTTGATGCGTGTGCCGCCCGCGAAAGGACCTCCCATGCCAGGAAACTCCTCATCCCCCACTTACCGCCACGGCGAACCGTGCTGGGCTGACGTCCAGACCCGGGACGTGGAAGCAGCCAAGGCCTTCTACACGGCGGTGTTCGGGTGGACCTTCAAGGACCTCCCCACGCCCGATGGCCGCAGCTATGCCCAGGCGTTCGTGGGGGAGGATTTGGTGGCCGTGGTGGCGCCGCAGAACCCGCACCAGGAATCCCTCGGCACGCATGCCCAATGGAACATCTACTTCGCGGCCGAGGACGCCGGTGCGCTGGCCGAGGAAGTTCCCCACGCCGGCGGCGCAGTGCAGTTCGGCCCCGAGGAAGTGGCGGACACCGGCGTGATGGTGTTTGTGGATCCTCCAGGCGGCGGGACCACCGGCGTGTGGCAGCCCGGGACCCACACAGGATCCGGCCGGTACAACGAGGCCGGTGCGCTGTCCTGGACGGAACTGCTGACGCCCGAGCCGCGGGCCGCCATCGGGTTCTTCCAGCAGCTGTTCGGCCACGAGGTGACCGAGTATCCCCAGGACGACGGCGGGACGTACAGCACGCTGATGGTGAACGGCGCGGAGGTGGCCGGGATCGTCGCGGCCGAGGCGCCTGCCAGGTGGCAGATCTACTTCGGCGTCACCGACGTGGCCGAGGCCGTGCGGAAGGCCGTGGCGGCGGGGGCGGAAGTGGTGATCGCGCCGGAACCGGAGGACGACGATACGCCCGGTGCCACAGCCACCCTCAAAGACCCGCAGGGCGGTGAGTTCAGCCTGCTGGAGGTTTAAACACCATCGAGTGCTCCGTAACAGCCGTTTTCAAGGTTCAAAAGGGCGGTTACGGAGCACTCGATGAGGGGTTTAGGCGTAGGCGTTGACCAAACGGACGGCGCCGCCGTCCACACCCTTGGCGCCCTGGACGTAGTCCGGACCGGACTTGAGGATGGAATCCGAGTCCGCGGTGACGGTGCCCATGATCCAGGACGGGACGCCGCGGTCGTTGAGGCGGGCCACGGCGGCGTCGGCGGCTTCGGCGGACACAATGGCCACCATGCCCACGCCGAGGTTCAGCGTGCGCTCAAGGTCGGCCAGCGGGACGTTGCCCAGCTCGGAGACCAGCTTGAAGATGGCCGGAAGCTCCCAGGTGGCGCGGTCCACGGTGGCCACGAGGCCCTGCGGCAGCACGCGGGCCAGGTTGGCGGCCAGGCCGCCGCCGGTGACGTGGCTGAAGCCGTGCACGGCGTTGGCCGTGTTCACCGGGAAGGCGCGGGCCAAGTCCAGGCAGTCTGCAGCGTAGACGCGGGTGGGTTCCAGCAGTTCCTCGCCCAGGGTGCGGCCGAGTTCGGAGACCTGGCGGTCCAGTGCCCAGCCGGCGTGGTTGATGACGCGGCGGACCAGGGAGTAGCCGTTGGAGTGCAGGCCGGAGGAGGCCATGCCGATCACCACGTCGCCGGCGCGGACGCGGTCCGGGCCCAGCAGGTCGGAAGCCTCAACAACTCCGGTGGCGGCACCGGCAACATCGTATTCGTGCTCGCCCAGCAGGCCGGGTGCTCGGCGGTTTCGCCGCCCACCAGGGCGGTGCCGGCGACGGAGCAGGCCGCGGCGATGCCACGGACGATGTCCGCGATGCGCTCCGGGACAACCTTGCCGCAGGCGATGTAGTCGGTCATAAAGAGCGGTTCGGCGCCCACCACGACGATGTCGTCAACCACCATGCCCACCAGGTCAAAGCCGATGGTGTCGTGGATGTCCATGGCCTGGGCAATGGCAACCTTGGTGCCCACGCCGTCGGTGGACGTGGCCAGCAGCGGGCGCTTGAAGGTCAGCAGGCGCGAGACGTCGTACAGGCCGGCGAAGCCGCCCACGCCGCCGATGACGGAGGAATTGTGGGTGGCCTTCACGGCACCCTTCATCAGCTCCACGGCGCGGTCGCCGGCTTCAACGTCAACACCGGCTGAGGCGTACGTGATGCCTGCGGGGCTCAGTGGGCTGTTGCCGGCGGCGGGGGTTGCGGAAGTCATACGGACTCTTTCTTTTCAGCGCCGGGGTGGTGGCTACGTGGTGGATCGCTGGCACGTGGTCTTCTTCGGTGAGCAGGTTCTCGAACTCGGCGTCCGGTCCCGGATCGCAGCCGGTAGCGCCGGCCTTCTCCGCCGGGTCCTCGTTGTCTTCGAGGGAGGACATCGCAAGGGCCGCCGTTGCGCCGGGGAGCGCAGAGGGCGACGGCGTGAGGCCGCCGAGGTCGGTGCGCTCCAGCAGGTTCTTGCCCAGTTTGTCCGCGCCCGGGAGCTCGATGGGGTACGTGCCGGTGAAGCAGGCGGTGCAGAGACGCTCGCGCGGCTGCCTGGTGGCGTTGATCATGCCGTCTTCGGAAATGTACGCCAGGGAATCGGCGCCGATGGCCTGGGAGATTTCCTCGATGGTGGCGCCGTTGGCGATCAGTTCCGCACGGGAAGCGAAGTCGATGCCGTAGAAACAGGGCCATTTGACCGGTGGGGAGGAGATCTTGATGTGGACGGACGCGGCGCCGGCCTCGCGGAGCATCCGCACGATGGCGCGCTGGGTGTTGCCGCGGACGATCGAGTCATCCACCACCACGACGCGCTTGCCGCGGATCACGGACTCGAGGGCGTTCAGCTTGAGCCGGATACCCAGCTGGCGCAGGGTCTGCGAGGGCTGGATGAACGTGCGGCCCACGTAGGAGTTCTTAACGAAGCCATGCGCAAACGGGATGCCGGATTCCTCGGCGTAACCCACGGCAGCGGGGGTACCGGACTCCGGGACCGGGATGACGATGTCCGCGTCCTGGGTGTTTTCGCGGGCCAGTTGGCGGCCCATCTCAACGCGGGACTCGTACACGGAGCGTCCCGCGATGGCGGCGTCCGGACGGGCGAGGTAAACGTATTCGAAAACGCAGCCGGCCGGCGTCGCCTCCGCGAAGCGCTTGGAACGAACGCCCTCCTCATCGATGGCGATGAATTCGCCCGGCTCGATTTCACGGATGAAGCTGGCGCCCACGGTGGCCAGGGCTGACTGCTCTGAGGCAACCACCCAGCCACGCTCCAGCCGGCCGAGGACCAGCGGGCGGATTCCGTAGGTGTCGCGGGCCGCGTAAAGGGTGCCTTCATCCATAAACACGAAACAGAAGCCGCCCTTGATCTTCGGCAGCAGCTCCATGGCGGTCTGTTCGAGGGTCTTGCCCTCCTCGCCTTCGAGCAATGCCGTGACCAGCGCGGTGTCCGAGGTGTTGCCCTGCTTCATTTCGCCGCTGAGCTGGCCGCCGTTGCGTTCCATGATCATGGCGTTGAGCTCGGCCGTGTTGGTCAGGTTGCCGTTGTGCGCCAGGGCAACCGTGCCGGTGCTGGTGGCGCCGAGGGTGGGCTGGGCGTTGGCCCAGTGGCTGGCTCCGGTGGTGGAGTAGCGGCAGTGTCCCACCGCCAGGTGCCCGGTCAGGGTGTTCAGCGTGGTCTCGTCGAAGACCTGGGATACGAGGCCCATGTCCTTGTAGACGTTGATCCGCTTGCCGTCACTGGTAGCAATACCAGCCGACTCCTGACCGCGGTGCTGCAATGCATACAGCCCGTAATAGGTTAGTTTTGCTACTTCTTCACCTGGTGCCCAGACCCCGAAAACGCCACAAGCGTCCTGAGGTCCCTTTTCGCCAGGGAGAAGATCATGAGAAAGTTTTCCATCGCCGCGTGCCACTGGTCGATTATCTCACGAGATGCGTTGAGACTTTTCCGCGGCCGGCTTTGTGACCGGGCCGCGGTCCGGCCGCCGGCAGCCGGCCATGCTACGCGCCGTCGTCGGGCTCTGAATCCGGTACCGCTTCCACAATGGCGCGTTTCTGCCGCTTGACGCTCCGCCGGTCCAGCAGCAGTGCCACCACGGCGCCCAGCACCGCGCCGCCGGCGCCGAACATCACCAGGAAGAAACCGAACACCGAGCCGCGCTCAAAGGATTCGTCACCGGGGAGACCGTATGCGACGGCAGCAGCCACCGCTGCGCCCACCAGGGCGCCGAGGATGAGGAACGGCACATATTTAGGTGCCCGGCGGACGGTGACCTCGCGGCGTTCAGCGGGGGTTTCTTCAAAAGCCATGCCCTCTAGCCTACTCATCATTGGCGTCAGGGCTGTGACGTCCGGGTCAGGATCCAGGTGTTGGTGCCGTCCTGCCGTTCGAAGGTCACGGTGGTCACCAGCGCCTCGATGAGCGCCAGGCCGCGGCCTGACTCGGAATCGTCGTCCGGGGTTCCCGGTTCCAGGGGCCGAACGGCGGCTTGGCGTAGAACGCGCTGACCCGGGCCTGCAGGAGGGTGGGCTGGACGCTGATGTCCACTCCCAGCTCCACGGGTTTTTGCGCCTTGGCCGGCTGGGCGTGCTGGACGATGTTGGACGCGGACTCGATCACCGCCGTGGTGAAGGTCATCTGGTCCATGGCCTGGACGAACGGGGCGTCCTCCCAGAGTTTGTCCAGTTCGTTGTGGACGGAATCGATGGACTCAGCAGCGGACAGTCCCCGGAACGTGCGCCGGGCCAGGACCTCAGTCATTGCTGAACGCCTCGTCGGCGGAGGCGTAGGCAGTCAGCACCCGGTCCATGCTGGTCAGCTCGAGCACCATCTTCACCTGTGGCTGGACGGCGGCGATGCGTAGGTCCCCGCCGGCCTGACGGGCGGCCTTGAGGCAGCCGATCAGCGCGCCGAGGCCGGAGGAATCCATAAATGCCGTGTTCTCCAGGTTCACCACGATCCGCGAGGATCCGCCGGCGATCACGTCCGTAACGAATTCGCGCAGCTTGGGCGCGGACACCATGTTCAGCCGCCCGTCCGCTTTGACCTCCGCGTACGAATCCTTGACCTCG
The DNA here is from genome assembly GCA_002370555.1 of Arthrobacter sp. Hiyo4. GTDB lineage: Bacteria > Actinomycetota > Actinomycetes > Actinomycetales > Micrococcaceae > Arthrobacter. Next base: position 3,449,848 of record AP014718.1, on the reverse strand, counting down.
TAACTAAACTCCATCGGCTTTCCTCTCTCCAGCATCGACGTCCACGGCAGGTTCGTAGCCTTTGTACAAAACAGCCCGGACCAGGATGCTCATGACCACCAGGTCAAAAATAACCCAGGCCACGTTCACCAGAGTGCCAAGCGGCTCGGCCAGTCCCGTGGCCAGCCGGATAATTCCGACGACGGCGGCCACCGCCAGCAGCACGCTCACCACGATCTGGGGCCGGATGAGGCTCCAGCTGGGGCCGCCGGTCTGGCGCGCCTTAGGGGTGACGGCGAACCCGAGGGGGCGGCCGAACCAGACGTTCCGGGCCGCCGTCGAACACGCCTTGATCCAGGTGGGGAACAGCGCCAGGCTGTACTGCTGCCCTCGCCAGGTGGGGATCCCGCGGCCGGCCACGGCGAAGAGCAGCTGGTTGGCGATCATGAACGGGATGAACCGGAGGAAGAAGTCCCAGCTGAGGCTGGCAACGGGCAGGACGCCCAGCAGCAGGTAGATGATGGGGGCAGCGAAGTAGATGATCGCCGCGTAGCCACTGAGGTAGGTCCACATGGTGGCGAAGTACATCAGCCGCTGGCCGATCTTCAGGCCCTTCTGGACCAGCGGGTTCTCGCGTAGCAGCACCTGGATGGTCCCCTGCGCCCAGCGGAGGCGCTGGGTGAGCATGGTCTTGAGGTCCTCGGGCGCCAGTCCAAAGGCCAGGATCTCGTGGTGGTAGACGCTTTCCCAGCCCATGGCGTGCATGCGCATTGCCGTGGCCATGTCCTCGGTGACGGAGATGGTGGCCAGCGGCATGACCGGCTGGGCTTCGTCGTTGCGTTCAACGCTCAGGGCATCAAGGACGGCCTGCACGGATTCCAGCGCGCCGAGCGGGGACCAGTCGCGGGCCGACATGCGCTCGACGGCGTCGTCGGCCACCACCTGGACCCCGGCGTCACCCACGTGAGCGAGTTCCATGGCGGCGATCTCTTCGAGGTCCGCCTGCAGCGCGGACATGTCAGCCTGGACCAGCGTCTGCACGGCAGCGTCCACGCGGCGGCGAACCCGGTATGTGACCTCGCTCATGGGCTGGCCGTCCGCCAGCTGTTCCTGGGCTTCGCGGGTGGCGGCCTCCACCGCGTCCAGCACTTCAGCTACGAGCGGGGTGTCCATGTCAGCGGATTTCCGCGCCTGGCGGATGGCGGACCGGGAAGCGGTGAGGGCACGGCGGATACTTTCGGTTTCCTTGACGTAGCCCACCAGGCCCAGCTGCATCAGGGCCTCGCGGCGCAGGATGGCATTGGAGCCGCAGAAGAAGGCCGCATTCCAGCCGTCCTTGCCCTGCTGGATGGGGCCGTAGAACAGTGGTGCCTGGCTGCCGAGGGGATCGGAGTCGGGCACGTTGGAGAAGTACTGCGGGGTCTGGACCAGGGCCACCCGGCGGTTGTTGAAGTAGCCCAGGGTTTTTTCCAGGATGTCCGGTTCGGGGATCTGGTCCGCGTCCAGGATCAGCAGGAATTCGCCGTCCGTGACCATCATGGCGTTGTTCAGGTTGCCCGCCTTGGCGTGTCGCGGCACGTTGGCCGTCCAGTCCCCGCTGCGCGTCACGTAACCCAGCCCGTGCTGTTCGGCGAGGGCCTTCAGCTCGGGCGGGCGCCGTCGTCGAGGATCCAGGTGCTGTGCGGGTGCCGGATCCTCTGGGCCGCCAGGGCAGTGGTCATCACCATGTCCAGGTCTTCGTTGTATGTGGTGATGAAGACGTCCACCGTGGCATCGTGGGGCGGCGCGGGGGCTCCCTTGCGGATCTTGAGCTGCCACACGGTCATCCCGAAAAGCATCACGTCTATCAGGCTGTACGTCTCAGCCAGTACCAGGGGCACGGCGATCCACCAGGCATCCCAGTTCAACGACGCCGCCCAGCGCCAGCCCACATAGTTCAGGCCGAAGATGACCGTCAGGACCACAACCATGCGGGTCCAGAAGCGCGTCATGCCGGGGCTGGCTCAGGCAGGCGGCGGACCACCACGACGGTGACGTCATCCTCGGCGGTTTCGGCAGGGGCCAGTGCCATGATGGCGTCGCTGGCGGACTGCGCGGAAACCTGGCCATGGGCTGCGGCGAGCACCGCCTCGGTGAAATGCTCCACCGAGTCAAAAACGTCCAGCACGCCGTCGCTGGCCACCACCAGGGAGTCTCCCGGGGCCAGGCCGACAGCCGACTGCGGCCAGGCGGATCCGGCCCAGGCGCCCACGGGCGGACCGCCGCTGGGAAGACGGTGCGCCGACCCCTCGGCGGTGACATGCATTGCCAGTCCGTGGCCGGCGTCGACATAGCTGACGACGCCGGAAGCGGCGTCCAGGCGGGCGTGGAAGAGGGTGACAAATGAGTTGGAGGAATCCAGGTCCGCCGCGATGGTGGTGCTGGCGGAGGCGAAGGCGGCGTCCAGGTCCTGGCGCTGTCCCGTGGACCGCATGACGGCCCGGACGGTGGCCGCGATGAGGGCGGCGCCGATGCCCTTGCCCATGGCATCGGCGAACGTCAGGTGCAGGCCCTCCGGCGTGCGGTACCAATCGTAGAAATCACCGCCGACGCTGCGGGAGGGGCGGAAGACGCCGGCGACGTCGTACCCGTCCACCCGGACGTCCTCCTGGGGCAGCAGGCTCTGCTGGACCTCGGTGGCGCGCTCCAGCTCGCTCGCCACGGCTGTGTCCGCGGCGGACGGCTGCCGGCGGCGGAACAGGGCGTTGATCCGGGATTGGAGTTCGCGCGGGCTGAATGGCTTGCTGATGTAGTCATCGGCGCCGTTGTCCAGGCCCGTGAGCTTGTCCAGTTCGTCGGCACGGGCGGTGAGCATCACGATGAAGGCATCGGAGAATTCACGGAGGAGTTTGCAGACTTCCAACCCGTCCACGTCCGGGAGGTTCAGGTCCAGGGTGATGAGATCCGGCCTGGCGCGGCGGACCTCCTCCACGCCTGGCAGGCCGGCTTTAGCGTGGGTGACCTCGAAACCCTGCTTGGCCAGGATCCGGACAAGGAGGCCTCGGATGTCCGGATCGTCCTCAATCACAACTGCACGGCGCGGTTCGGGCATGGAAGGCATGCCTCTACTTCTACAGTATTCGGGCCCGTGAAGCATGTCATAGGCCTGACAACGAGGGTTGAATGTCGGGTGCAGCACTCGAGATTCCGGGGGCGGACGGCCTTGTGCCGGCCTTGGTGTTGGCCGGTCTTGCCGGAATACTTGCCTGCCCTTGATTGGACCTTGAGGCTCCTTGGCCACACTCGAAGGACCAGTTTTGAGCGGAAAGTGCGGATTGCCGGAGGACGGTGCAGGACTTATGGAACCAACGGAATCCGTCAGACTGCCCGGCAGGCTGGGGCGCTCGTGGCGGCGGCTCTTGAAGCAGGGCCGCCTTTCGCGCAGCACCGTTCACTACCTGAGCCATTCCTGGAAGCTCCGCTCGCTGTCCCGCTCGCTGGCCCAGGCCCTGGGGGAGTCCTGGGAGGCCTCGAGCTGGCCGGGGGACCGGCTGGCCGTCGGCGTGGAGCTCTCGGAAAAAGTCGAACAGCTCACCCGCCTCCTCAACCGCGAAACCGAAGTTCACGGCCGCCTGGCGGCGCTTGCAAAGTAGCCGTTCCCTGCTGACCATTTCCGTGCCACACTTTGAGGACAATCAAGTGGCTGGGGGATACCAGGTCAGGAGATTGCCGTGCATTGGTACACAGGGTGGGCTTATCTTTTAGCTGGGCTCGTGACCATGGACGCGGTGCTGCTGGCCTTGTGGTTCATGGACAACGACTGGCCGAGCAGCTGGCGGAAGAAACCCTGATTTAGCGCAGTTTGCGTCAGCTGGTCCAGGCGCATCAGGACGCGCGGGAACCCTTGAGCACCGAATCCGTATCAGCCGCCATGACGAGCCCGGCCTTCTCAAAGAGTTTGCGCGTGCCCACGTACGCCATGGTGAGCTCCACCTTGCTGCCGCCGTTGTCCACCGGGTACCCCTCAATGGCAGGCGCGCCGTATCCGCGGGTCAGCTCCATGGCACCTTTGAGCAGGTGATGGGAGATCCCTTTGCCGCGGTAACCGGGCCGGACCCGGAGGCACCACACAGACCAAACATCGAGGTCGTCCACATACGGAATCCTGCGGTTGCGGGCAAAGCTGGTGTCGGCGCGCGGGTGGACGGCTGCCCACCCGACTACTTCGTCGCCGTCGTACGCCAGAACCCCTGGCGGCGGATCCTGCGCCACCAGTTCCTTCACCAGGTCGCCGCGGGCCGTTCCGCGCAGCGCAAGGTTCTGCTTGGACGGGATGCGGTAGCTCAGGCACCAGCAGACGTTGGCGTCGGGCCGCTTGGGTCCAACCAGCGTTTTGACGTCGTCGAACAGCGTTCCCGGACGGACTTCGATCGCCATGCCTGATTCCCGGTTGGTGGGCTGCCTATGCCCTGCCAGATTAGACCGCCAGGGACTCCCGGAGGGCTGCCACGTGGCCCTGCGCCTTGACCTGGTATTGGGCCAGCGACACGTTGCCCTCGGGATCCACCACCACGGTAGAGCGGACGAGGCCTTCGACGATCTCGCCGTCGACCAGCTTCTCGCCCCACGCGCCGTAGGCCAGGGCAACTGCGTGGTCCTCGTCGGAGAGCAGCGGGAAGGTCAAGTTGAAGTCGCCGGTGAAGTTAGCCAGCTTCTCCGGGGCGTCGGGGGAGATGCCCAGGACTTCATAACCGGAGGACTGCAGGGATGAGAGGCTGTCGCGGAAATCGCAGGCCTCGGTGGTGCACCCGGGGGTTGCCGCCTCCGGGTAGAAGTACACGATGACGTTCTTGCCGCGGTAGTTGGCCAGGGAGGTTTCCTTGCCCTCGGCGTCCTGCAGCGTGAACTCGGGGCCTGGGTACCTGGCTGAAGTTTGATGGTCAGTTGGGGGCTCATGGCGTTCCTTCGGGAGACTCTAATGGCAAAAGACAGGAATCCAGTGAATCGGCTTTCCAGTTTAAACAACAACTCCGGCGTCATTTGAAGTATTCCGGCTGGTCCGGGGCTGGGGCCTGCACGGGGGCCCTTTTCGGCCCGTGAATGTCCGGCGGTCCATTGACTTGGGGCCTCGGATGGATACGGTTAGAGGTACGCACTTCTGGTCTCCGCAGTACGTGATCCGCACTACGTAGCCGCTAGCCGGCATCCACGCACAACCGCTTGGTCCCAGCCCTAAGCGTCCACCGCACATGATCCCAAGGCTGTTTCCCCATGACCGCAAATTTCATCAGAGCACTGGCCGTAAAATCCCTTGACATCCCGGACAAGAAACGGTGTCCGGACAAGGCCGAGTTCGATCTCGTCACGGTTGACGACTACTCGGTGGCCCGCCTCATCCTCGCTCCAGGCTGGCGCTGGTCCGAGTCCGCGAAGCCTACCGAAATGACGGACTTCTGCGAGCACAACCACCTCGGTTACTGTGTGTCCGGAAGCCTGGAGATTCAAACGTCCGACGGCGTGAGGTCCACCATCCGCGCCCATGACACCTATGCGTTGCCTCCCGGGCACGATGAGTGGGTGGTTGGCTCCGAGCCGTTCGTCGCCATTGAATTCCTGGGTACGGCTTCCTTCGGCCGGCCACGGAGCAGGGGATCCCACGCGCTGATTTGAGTCGGAGCTGGCCTGCCGGGGCTTGGGTGGGGGCTATACAACCACGGCAGGTTTAGCGCGCACGATCCGCTTGTGCACGATCCGCTTGAGCCTGGCCACAACCTCGGCCGGCGGGCAGTCGGCGTCGAGCTGTACGAAACCCGGGTACTCCGGCATGGAGCGGTAGGCGTCGCGCAGGTCCACCAGGTCAGCAAGTGTCTCCGAGTCGGTGCCGCGGGCCACGATGCGCTCGTGTGCCAATGCAGGCTCAACGTCCAGGTGCACCACGGCGTCAGGCTCCGGCAGGGACGAAATCAGCCAGGGGAGCAGGCGGCCACGCCGCAGTCCTTTGGCCGCGCGCAGGGCCAGCTGGCAGTGGAGGTGCCGGTCCATCACCACCAGTCCGTCGATACGGCTGGCCCGGGCATGGGATACCAGCACGTTGGCCACGCGGAGAGTGGTTTCCACGGCGTCGACCAGGCGGCCCGGCCAGCGGATGCCCAGCCGTTCAGCCAGGACGGACATGCTCCGCCTGCCGGCATGGTTGCTGAGCAGCAGGGCGTTTTCGCCGTCAGCCCGGGCGGCATGTACCAAGGCTCGGGCGGCCGTGGATTTTCCCGAGCCGTCGATTCCGGTTAAGACAATAAGCACATGGCCTCCTTTCGCCAATGGTTTAACGGAAGGGACAGCGTGATCGTCCCATCATGAGGTGGAGGTCACATTAAACTGGCGTCCGGATGGTGCCTGCAACGGGCCGGCAGCCGCACCAAGGAGAACGGGGATCTTCGATACAGTTAGCCCAGCTAGCCGCCCGAGATTGCCGCGGGGTACCTTTGGCCGCGCTCGCGGTTTTGTCAGGCCGCCCTGATCGCGGGAGCGCCACTGGGACGGTTCGCATGGGGTGGCCAGCACAACGTCCTGCCCAGCAGGCTGCGGATGGGCAGCGCCACCTCGATCATCCTTTACGTCCTCATCACGGAATCCCCGAAGCAGCCCGGAGCGCCTGTTCGTGACGCCCACAGTGGCGATCCTGAGAGTCCTCTACCTGGCCCTGTCCCTGAACTAGCGTCAGGGCTGTGGTTCGAGGGCGAGCCGCAGCCCGAATCCGACCAGGACGGTGCCGGTGATGCGGTCGATGATCCGAAGGCTGCGGGCGCCTTTCAGCCATTTGGAGGCGAAACCTGCTCCGAAAATCAGGAAGGTCAGCCACGCAAGGCCCAGGACGCAGTGGACGCCGGCCAGCAAAATTCCCATCAGCAGCGGAGGCGCCCCGGCGGGATGAACTGGGGAATCGTGGCGATGTAGAAAACGCCGACCTTCGGATTGAGCAGATTAGTGCCTGTCCCGGTTAGCCAGCCCTGGAAGAGTTGGGAGGCGGCCGGGCCTCAAACTCGGCAGCGGGCGAGGCGGACGACGGGTCCTTGGCCCGGCTCTTCCACAGCAGGGAAGCGCCAAGCCAGACCATGTAGGCGGCACCGGCTATGGTGAGCGCCCGGTACGCCAGTTCAGATGCTGCCAGCAGCGCCGAGACGCCCACAGCGGCCGCGATTCCCCACACCATCAGTCCGGTGGAGATGCCCAGGGCCGTGGCGAAGGCGAATCCGCGGGTCCTGGCGAGGGATGAACGGAGCACCAGCGCCGTGTCGATGCCCGGAACCAGCGTCAGGAGTCCGGCCACAATGCCGAACGAGAGGAGTGACTGATAGAGATCCACGAGCCAAGGATAAGCCAACGACGGCGGCCAACCGGCCGCCGTCGAACGTTAACTCAGGAGGCGTCTCAGCTGCAGTGCTTCGTGAAGGCGGCGCCGGCTTCCTTGTACTTGACCTCCAGCTCGGTGAGCTTCGCCTCCTCCGGGCTTCCTTGGCGGACTCGTCCGTGAAAGCGATGATGGTTCCGAGCGCAGGCTTGAGGTCATCCGATGCCACAACTTCGATGGGCCGGATCTGGTTGGCGAGACGCACCAGGCCGGTCTTGCCCACGTTGTTGGCGGGGTTTGCCAGGACAGCCTTGACGCGGTCGCAGGTTTCGGGGGTGGAAAGTTTGGTGGGCGTGCTGCACGCAGAAGCGGAAAGCACGAGGCCGGCAGCGATCAGGGCGGTGGCGAGTTTCTTCATGGGTCCCTCAGTAGTTGATTGAGGTTTCGATTGTAAGCAGAGACCGCAGCGCCTTGCCGCTCCGGGGACTCCGGAGGGCGGAGTGTGACCGCACAAGGAGGGGGTCCCGGACTCTGGCGGCCGGTTCCCGGGGTGCATAGACTGGCAGGACAATCGTGCGGGCCTGCCGCAGGTTGGCCCGTGCGGATCACCTAAATTCAAGGAAGAATCATGGCCCGCACAACCCAGAATTCAGGAAAAGTACAGCGCCGTACCGCCATTGGGTTCATTGCACTCATGGGGCTGTTGGCACCTGTCCTGCCGGCCTCGGCGTCGCCGCCGGATGACTCGGTCATTGTGCTCAAGGGCGCCACCTCTGCCGAGGGGATCGCCGCCGGCAAGGGAACCACCTTCTACGCCGGAGACCTGGCCCTTGGGGACATTTACCGCGGCGACATCCGTGAAGGCAATGCGCGGCTGTTCATCGACGTGTCGGACTTTGATTCGCAGCCCAGGGCCGCGGTCGGGATGAAGGCCGATACCCGCAACGATCTGCTGTTCGTAGCGGGCGGCGGGACTGGCAAAGCCTTCGTCTACGACACTGAATCAGGCGAGCCGGTGGCTGACCTCGCGCTCGCGCCAGGGTTCATCAACGACGTCGCCCTGACGCGGGACGGCGCCTGGTTCACGAACTCCGCCGCCGGCCAGCTCTACTTCCTCCCGGTGGGCAGGCACGGCGAACTGGGCGATGTTGAGACCCTTCGACTGAGCGGACCCGCTGCCGGGCTGACTGGTCCCTTCAACCTCAACGGCATTGCCGCCGCCAAGGGCGACAGGGTCCTGATCGTGGCTCATTCGAACAACAGGGCCCTCTACACCGTCGACCCGGAGACCGGCCACAGCGCCTCGATTGAGGGTGTGGATGTGCCGAATGTTGACGGCATCCTGGTCCGAGGCCATACCGTCTGGGCGGTGCAGAACTTCCTGAACCAGATTGTCCGGATTGACCTCTCAAACGATCTGTCCTCCGGCGAGATCGAGGACACCATCACCAGTCCCCACTTCGATGTTCCCACCACGGTTGCGCGGTTCGGGAACACCCTGGCTGCCGTGAATGCGCAGTTCATGCGGCCGGCCAGTCCGCATGAAGTGGTGCTGGTGCCAGCCCGCGATTAAGCCGCTTACGTAGGAGCGGTGCTGCCCCGCCTGAGCGGTGCGGGGCAGCAACGCTCGTGCGTAGTCAGCGGTCGCCCAGGCCGCCGCCGAGCGGCGGGAGGGTGCCGTCGTCGCCCACCTTCTCCACGATGCCCTCCGGCTGGTACTCCACGGTGAGGGAAAGTTCGGTCCTGTTGCCGCCGGCGTCGGAGAATTCCACGGCACCGGAGTTCGTGGCGCCTTCGGTGGACGCCCACTCGATCCTGCGGTCCGGGATCTGCTCCACAATGGTGGTTTCCCACTGACGGCGGACCCCGGCGATATGGGCCACCCGTTTCAGGCGGCCGGCACTGAGCTGGGTCACGCTCTCCACGCCGCCCATGAACTGCGGAAAATCCTCGAACCGGGTCCACTGGTTGTAGGCGCTGCTGACCGGCACGTCAACCACAATCCGCTTCTCGACTTTGCTGCTCACAACGTCTCCTTTGACTGGAACGGGCTGATGACAGATTGAATACAGTCAGTATGTTTACCCATCGTTGTTGCGGGCAAGGCGTCAGAGGCAAGGCTTCAGGGGCGGGGCCGAGCCAGAGGGGACGGAGGTGGCGGTTAGTCGTCGTCGGTGTCGGCGCCTTCGGCGGTTCCTGGGAGTGCACTCGGATGTCGGTGGGGTCTGCCAACTCGTCCCCTTCGGCCGGAGCCTCGCTGTGGATGCGCTGCGCCACGACTGGTTTTTCCTTCATCTCAACCGCTCCTATGGTGGATGGAATGTGCCTCAACCATCATTCAGCGCCTCCCGGAGCGGGGTGTCAAGAACCCTTCCAGAGCTCTGGCCGCGGCCTAAAGGAAGGGATCGAGGGACCCGGACGGCATCCTGTTTGTGTCGCGAACGCCCAGGCCACATCGGCGACCTCGAGCCGGACCCGGAGAAGCTGTCCCGGTAACTAAGCGTGTCAGTCCAGGGGAGGGTTACCGTCACGGTGGTGCCCTGCCCCGGCTTCGAACAGACGCTGACGGTGCCGCCGGCCTCATGCACTGCCACGGACATCAGCCGCAGCCCGTAGCCGTGGTTCTTGCCGCTTAACGCGAGGTCGCAGTCAAAGCCCGTGCCGTCGTCGGACACTACAAGACGGATGCCGTGGTCAACGGCGGACAACTGGACGGTGAGCTCGGCGGCGTCGGAGTACTTGAAGGCGTTGCTCAGCGCTTCGCGGGCCGATTGGTAGAGGAGGGACGCACAGTCCGCCGGGATCTCGATGCCCCAGTGCGGAGTATCCCAGCGGACTGCCGTTCCTTGCTGACGGAGGGGTCCGGTCAGCCGGTCAATGCAACCGGCCAGCCCCAAGGTGTGGAAGTCGAGCGGGTGGTGATCAGTGATCAGTCCTCCCACCGTGACGACCTCGTCCAGAGCTGATTCCTTCCCCATGAATCTTCCTGCTTCCCCGCCATTTCTTGTGGTGATAAATCCAGCGTGGACCGCCAACTGCATGAGTTGCCAAGGGTTGGCTCAAGGTTGGATCAATTTTTCGGGGAAGATTCCGTGTTGTTTTACCGGTGTCGTCCCAAGGCCGGCAGCCGGACGAGTTTCAACGCCGCATCGAGGTCGGGGCGGAGGTCGCGGTCCTGGCTGTCAGCCGGCAGTGTGAATCCGGATTCGAGGGTCCGCCTGAGCAGTGGATTGCTGAACCCGGACGGTTGCCGTCCCTGCATCCGCAGTGCCCGCGCTGAACACACCAGTTCCACGGCCGTCATGGTCGCCAGCGCCTGGGCGGTGGAGTCCAGCCGGGACGCCGCCAGGCTGGCGAAACTGGCGTCTTCCTCGGTGCCGAGGGACAGGACCACTGTCTGCTGGCTGGCGGCTGGGCGTTGGCGCGTAGAAGCCCCGCGGCGGCAGCAGCGACGTATTCGAGCATCATGACGCCGGATTGGCCGGAATCGTCGGCTGCCAGGAACCGGGTGAGACCCGTGAACGCGGGGTCGCAGAGCAGGTCTATCCGGCGGAGGTTGGTGGCGCAGGCCGCACCCATGGCCAAGTGCAGTGCGTCTATCCGCCTGGCAAGGGTTGTCATCTGGAAGAGGCCGTGATGGGCCACCCCGTTGGTCCCGTCGGTCTCAGAGCCGAAGACCATCGGGTTCTCGTGGCCGGCAACAACAAGCCGGTTCAGGAGCAGTTCAAGCGAGGCAAGCTCCTCCGTGACCGCCCCGAGGACTTGCGGCAAAGTGCGCAGACAGTACGGATCCTGGATCCGGGCGGCCGCGCCGGTCCCGGCCACCAGCCCGTGAAGTGTTGTCGCCATTTCCCCCACGGCAGGCGAATCCGACGCCCGGGCCACCTCAGGGCTGAACGCTTCCGGATTGCCTGACATTGCGGTGAAGGACAAGGCACTCACCAGCGTGAGGTTGTCCATCAGGATGGCAAGTTTCTGTTGGCCCAGCACAGCCTGGGCAATGCTGAGCGCGCTGGAACTGATAAATGGCAGGGCGTCTTCCGTGCCCCAGCCGTCGAGCGCCTCGGGGATGATGCCGCCGTCCATGGTTGGCCGCTCGCCCAGGAGCGTGAGTGCGGTCCCGCCAAGGCCGGCAGGTCGGCCGTCCCGATCCCGCCGAATTCCCGCACCTCCGGCAGAGCATCACGGTTCAACATCTCCACGAGCGCTTCTGCTATGGCCGGATTGATGCCGGAGGCACCTGCCGCCAGCTGGGAGAGCCGGATCACCAGCATCGCCCGCACAGTTTCACGGTCGAGGGCCCGCCCGGCATCCACCGCATGGCTGCGCAGGAGATTCAGCCCATGCAGGTCCATACCAGTATCCGTAGGATCCAGCGTGACGGAGCGGTTGGCGCCGACCCCGGTGGAACGCCCATAAACGGGCCGGGCACGGGCGGTTGCCCGCGCCGACCTCTGGGATGCCGCCATCCGTTCAACGGCCGACGGCGCCAGCGTCACCCGGGTGCCCCGGCAGCCACCTTGGTGATGTCCGCCAAAGCCAGTTCGTGACCGTCGATGTGGATCACAGAATGTCCCTTCCGATGTTGGTTGAGTCTGTCGAACCTGCCCTCCCCAACTAGGTAGCAGTAGATGTCGTTTTCGCGTCCCATAACGACACCTGCTGCTACCTGGTTGGGGGTGGGGGCCTGGGTTACCTTCCTTCTTGCATGGGGATGCGGACGCCGCGTTCTTTGGCGACGTCGGTGGCGCGGTGGTAGCCGGCGTCGGCGTGGCGGATGATGCCCATGCCGGGGTCGTTGGTGAGGAGGCGTTCGAGTTTCTGCGCGGCGAGGTCGGTGCCGTCGGCGACGGAGACCTGGCCGGCGTGGATGGAGCGGCCGATCCCGACGCCGCCGCCGTGGTGGATCGAGACCCAGGTGGCGCCGGAGGCGGTGTTGAGCAGGGCGTTCAGCAGCGGCCAGTCCGCGATCGCGTCGGAGCCGTCGGCCATGGCCTCGGTTTCCCGGTACGGGGAGGCGACGGAGCCGGAATCGAGGTGGTCGCGGCCGATCACGATCGGGGCCTTGACTTTGCCGTCGGCCACGAGCTGGTTGAAGAGCAGGCCGGCTTTGGCGCGGTCGCCGTAGCCGAGCCAGCAGATCCGGGCCGGCAGCCCTTCGAACTCGACACGTTCCTGCGCGGCGTCGATCCAGCGGTGCAGGTGCTTGTTCTCCGGGAAGAGGTTTTTTATGGCGGCGTCGGTGACGGCGATGTCCTCGGGGTCGCCGGAGAGCGCGACCCAGCGGAACGGGCCCAGGCCCTCGCAGAACAGGGGCCGGATGTAGGCCGGGACGAAGCCGGGGAACTCGAACGCACGGTCGTAGCCGCCGGTGCGGGCCTCGTCACGGATGGAGTTGCCGTAGTCGAAGACCTCGGCACCGGCGTCCTGGAACTCCACCATCGCCTGGACCTGGTGGGCCATGGAGGCCTGGGCCTTCTTCGTGAACCCTGCCGGGTCCGCGGCAGCCTCTGCCTGCCACTCCTCCACGGTGATGCCTTCGGGCAGGTAGGACAGCGGGTCATGCGCACTGGTCTGGTCCGTGACGATATCGACCGTGAGCTCGCCCGCACGGTGGCGGCGCAGGATCTCGGGGAAAACCTCGGCGGCGTTCCCGACGTAGCCCACGGACCAGCCCCGGCGCTCCTCCTTCGCCGCCAGGACCTTGGCGATGGCGGTGTCGAGGTCGGTTTCGACCTCGTCAAGGTAGCGTTTGCCGGCGCGGCGGCGCAGCCGGGTCTCGTCGACGTCAACGATCAGGCAGGCGCCCTCGTTCAGGGTCACCGCGAGCGGTTGGGCCCCGCCCATGCCCCCGCACCCGCCGGTCAGGGTCAGGGTCCCGGCGAGGGTGCCGTCCGGGTCGCCGGTGAGCTTCCGGGCGATCGCGGCGAACGTCTCGAAGGTGCCCTGCAGGATCCCCTGGGTGCCGATGTAGATCCAGGACCCCGCGGTCATCTGCCCGTACATCATCAGGCCCTCAGCCTCAAGGCGGCGGAACTCGGGCCAGTTCGCCCAGTCACCCACGAGGTTCGAATTCGCCAACAGCACCCGCGGCGCCCACTCGTTGGTCCGGAACACACCCACCGGCTTGCCGGACTGGACCAAAAGAGTCTCGTCCTTCTCCATGGTCTCCAGCGTGCGGGTGATCGCATCGAACGCCGCCCAGGACCGGACCGCCCGGCCGGTCCCGCCGTAAACCACCAGATCATCCGGGCGCTCCGCGACCTCGGGATCCAGGTTGTTCATCAGCATCCGCAGCGGAGCTTCGGTCTGCCAGGACTTGGCGGTCAGCTCGGTGCCACGGGCAGCTTTGACCGGACGGGCACCGGTAGTGAAATCGGCTTTCAATGTATTACTCCCAACTATCTTGCGGCCGGCCTAGACCAGGTTTTTGGACTTGAGCCAGTCCTGGGCGATCTGGCCGATGTCCTCGAACTTCGCCACGCGGCCATTCATCTCGATGAGGTCTTCCGTGGTGAGCGCGGCCGAGACCTTGTCCAGGACCTCCTTGACTGTGGCCGTGGACTTCTTTTCGTTGATGACCGGGACGATGTTCTCGGACAGGAAGAGGTTCTTGTCGTCTTCGAGGGCAACCAGGTTGTTGGCGGTCAGAGCAGGGTCGGTGCTGAAGATGTCGGCTACCTGTACCTGGCCGGAAAGCAGGGCGTTCAGCGTCAGGGGACCGCCGGCGTCGAGCGCTGAGAACTCCTTGAACTCCAGGTTGTAGACCGATTTGAGGCCGGCCACACCGTTCAGGCGGGTCTTCCACTCCGGCGGCCCACCCAGGACGAGCTCCTTGGCCACGGGCTGGAGATCGCTGATGGACTTGAGGTTGTACTTCTCGGCCGTTTCCTTCTTGACCGCCAGGACGTCCTTGTCTTCGGCTTCGGACGCCGTCAGCATGGTCAGCCCGGCGGGGACCTTGGTGGCCAGTTCCTTGGCAACCTCTTCGGAGGAGACTGCCTTGGTGGCGGAATCAAGGTACTGCAGGAGGGCTCCGCCGTACTCGGGCATGAGGTCGATCGAGCCGTCCTTGAGGGCCGGGATGGTGACTTCGCGGCTGCCGATACTGGGCTTTTCGGTCACCTGGACGCCCTTGGACTTGAGGGCTTCGGCGTAGATCTTGGCGATGAGCTGGCTTTCCGGGAAGTCCGCGGAACCCACAATGATGCTGTCGCTCGAGGCAGCGGCCTGGGTGTTGGAGCTGCTCATGGGATCCCCGCCGCAGGCGGTCAGGGCAAGGGCGGCAGCAGCCGCGAGGGTGATGCCGGTCAGGTACTTTTTCATGTCAATGCTCTCTGGGGGAGGCTGGCGCAGGGTATGCAGTGGCCAGGCTGGGGCGGGTCTTCGCCGGACGGCGAAGGGGATGATGCGTGGGGCGGGTGATTCAGACCGTGACGGGGATTTGCACGGTGTCGGCCGCGGCGGCCGATTTGACGGTGCGCCGGGTCAGTCCTGGTGAGACGATCCGGCGCGTGATGAAGGCGAGCACCTGGTCAAAGACCAGGGCCATCAGGGCCACCAGCACGGCGCCGGCAACCATCTGGTTGTAGTCGTTCTGGGCCTTGCCGTCGATCAGCAGGCGGCCGAGGCCACCGAGCGAAATGTAGGCCGCGATGGTCGCCGTCGAGATGATCTGCAGCAATGCGCTGCGGACGCCGGACAGTACCAGCGGGAGCGAACAGGGGAGCTGAACATCCGTGAGGATCTTCATGGTGCAGAAGCCCATGCCCTTGGCAGCGTCGACGGCGGCCGCATCCACTGCGCGGATGCCGGCATAGGTGTTGGTCAGGATGGGCGGCACCGCGAGCAGCACCAGGACGATGAGGCTCGGCAGGATGTATCCCATCTTGGACGGGAAGGCCGGCGAGATCAGCAGCACGAGCAGGATCAGCAGTCCCACGCTCGGCAGGGCGCGGAGGGCATTGGCCAGGCCGGCGATCATGAAGACGCCCTTGCCGGTGACACCGATGTAGACGCCGAGCGGAACTGCGATGACGGCCGCGATGGCGAGGGCGATGAGCGAGTAAATGAGGTGCTCGCCGATCAGGTTCGGGATGCCGTCGGCGCCGGTCCAGTGCGCGGGGTCGAACAAGTAGGTCATGATGCCACCACCTTGGGGGTCCACGGTGTCAGCCACCGGTTGAGGAGGATGATCAGGCCGTCAAGGATCATGGCCAGGACCACGCAGAGGATGATGCTGGCGATGATCGGGGTGAAGAACCGCAGCTGGAAGCCTTGGGTAAAGAGGGAACCGAGCTGGGGGATACCCAGCAGCGCGGCCACTGACACCAGGCTGACGTTGGAGACCGCTGCGACGCGGAGACCGGCGCAGATCACCGGAACGCCGACGGGAAGTTCAACTTTGAGGAGGCTCTGGTAGCCGCGGTAGCCCATGGCCTTGGCCGCCTGGGCGGTGTCCTCAGGAACGGAATCCAGGGCGTCGGCAACCACTCGGACCAGCAGCGCCACCGTGTAGATGGTCAGCGCGGCCACGATGTTGAGGGGGTCCAGGATCTTGGTGCCCAGCACCAGCGGCAGCAGCACGAACAATGCCAGCGAGGGCACGGTGTACAGCAGGCCCGCGATGCCCACCAGGAGGGGGTAGATCCGGCGGCTGCGGTGTGCCCACCAGCCCAGGGGCAGGGCAATCAGCAGGCCGAGGATCAACGGGGTGACGGCAAGCAGGACATGCCAGCCGAGCAGGAACACAATATTGTCGAACTGGCGGCCCAGCCATTCAATGTTCATCGCGCCGTCTCCAGGTGTGGTTCGGCTTCGATGGCCTTGACGATGTCGGACGCAGTGACCGTGCCGATGAGCTCACCGGAGTCATTGACGACGACGCCGCGCCGGCTGGGGGAGGACAGTGCTGCGTCAAGCAGCTGGCGCATGGTGCCGGCCGATGTTGCGGACGTGCCGCTGAGGTTCAGATGCTCCCGCTTGAGCTCGCCGACGACCAGCTCGGGCTGTGCCCAGCCAAGTGGCTTCCGTCCGCCGTCGACCACCAGGACCCACGCGCCGGTGGCCCTGGCGTGTGCCTCCGCGGCGGAGTCTCCGAGCTGGACCACAGCCTCTTCGCTCACCGTCACGGTTCCGGCCACGCTGGTGAAGCCGAGGGAACGGTAGCCCCGGTCGCGTCCCACGAAGTCGGCCACAAACTCGTCGGCCGGGGAGGTAAGCAGCTCCGTCGGCGTGGCCATCTGGGCGAGCTTCCCGCCGACGCGCATCACCGCCACCTGGTCCCCCAGCTTGAGGGCTTCGTCGATGTCGTGGGTAACCATGATGATGGTCTTGCCGATTTCACGCTGCAGACGGAGGAATTCGTCCTGGAGCTGCGCACGGACCACGGGGTCAACAGCGCTGAAGGGTTCGTCCATAAGCATGAACGCAGGGTCCGATGCCAAGGCGCGGGCCACGCCAACACGCTGCTGCTGGCCGCCCGAGAGCTGCCAGGGGTAGCGCTTGGCGAAGTTCGCCGGAAGGCCAACACGCTCCATGAGCTCAAGGGCCATCATGCGGGCTTTCTGCCGGCTCTCGCCCAGGAGCAGCGGCATGGTGGCGACGTTGTCCACGATGGTGCGGTGCGGGAAAAGTCCGGCGTGCTGGATCACGTAGCCGATCCTGCGGCGGAGCAACGCTGCGTCCATCCCGGAGGTGGGCTGGTCATCAAGGTAAATGGTTCCGGCAGTGGGCTCGATGAGGCGGTTGATCATCCGGAGCGAGGTGGTCTTGCCGCAGCCTGACGGGCCCACAAGGATGGTCAGCTTGCCGGTGGGGCTTCGAGGTCCAGCCCATCCACGGCCACTGTCCCGTCCGGGTAGGTCTTGGTAACACTTTCAAACCTGATCATTTTGTATCCATGCTTTCCAGGGGCTTTTCATGGTTTTCGGAGGGCGTGGTGAGAATGGTTTTGGCCACCCTCGCCAGGTCCTCGCCGATCCTCGTTGCCTTCAGCTCGTTCAGCCTGTAACTGGGTGCCACGATGCTCAGGGCGGCCACGGTCCGGCCGCCCATGATGACGGGGGCGGCAACGGCCGTCACGTCATCTTCAACGCCGCTGCGCATGACTGCGAAGCCGCGTTCGGACTCGCCGCCGGTGAGGACTTTGCCTGCGGCCGATCCCTCCAGCGGGATGCTTCTGCCGACCCAGCTGGCATGCCGGATCGAGTGGGTTCCTTCAACGATTGCTATGTAGATTCCGGTGTCGCCAGTGCCGGGAATGCTGAGGTAGCAGGACTCACCGGTTTTTGCGACGAGTTCCTTCATGGCCGGCGTGCAGAGGGAGACCAGGGATTCGTGGCCCAGTGCCAGTGCCCCCAGCTGGATGACGCTGGCGCCGGGCCTGAAGTTCCCGTCCGGATCCCGTGATACGAACCCGCTGGCCTCCAGCGTCCGGAGCAGACGCAGGGCCGTGCTGGCGGACAGATCAACCAGCCGGGCCGCGTCGCTGAGACTGATGGCACCGTCTGTACAGACGGCACTCAGCAGCGCCAGGGCCCGTTCCACCGTCCGGGTTGAAGAATCTGCAGCCACTGGTTTACCCGCTTTCGAGTGGTGTGAATCACTATGTCTTGCCACTAAGTAAAAACCAACTTTCATTCGATGGCAATAGGTCGGGCCTACATTTCACTCGTTCTTCACAAAATCCAGGGTGGTCGCCGCCAGTGCGGCAGTCCCGCTTCTGGCGTGTTGCAGGCCTGTTAACTCTCGCGGGCAGTTGTCCCCAAGCCTTGCCATAGAGTGGAAAGTGGCTTTTACTTGGTGGCAGTTCGTACCAATCGGAGGTTCATGTGGAAACCGTCAACCAACTCCTCGATTCCATCAAGGACGTGGGCCGCGATGCGGTCCGCGGAGGCTATTCCCGGGCTGTCTACTCGACGGCGGAACTCGACCTGAGGTCCTGGTTCATCGAGCAGGCAACGCAGCGCGGCCTGGACGTCGAGACCGACCGGAACGGCATCATCTGGGCGTGGTGGGGCAAGCCCCAGGATGGTGCCCTGGTGACCGGCAGTCACCTTGACTCCGTCCCCGGCGGCGGGCCTTCGACGGTCCCCTGGGGTCGCGTCTGCGCTGGCCGCCGTCGATCTCCTCAAAGCCCGGGGCGTCCAGCCGCGCCGCTCCCTGGCCATTACCGCCTTCCCGGAAGAGGAGGGTTCCCGCTTTGGGGTTGCCTGCCTCGGATCCCGCCTTCTGACCGGAGCCATCGACGTCGACAAGGCACGGAACCTGCGCGACGGCGACGGCAACACCTTCGCCGATATCGCCCGCGCCAATGGCCTGGACCCGCGCCACATCGGGCCGGATCCGCAGGCGCTGGCACGGATCGGTGACTTCGTTGAACTGCATGTGGAGCAGGGTAAGGGCCTCGGCGCGGGCGGCCCGGCCATCGCCGTCGGCAGTTCCATCCTGGGCCACGGGCGCTGGAAGCTGAGCATCAGTGGCCAGGGCAACCACGCCGGGACCACTCTGATGGCGGACCGGTCGGATCCGATGGTGGCGGCCGCCCAGATCATCGTGGCCATCCGGCAGGCCGCCGCCCGCCAACCCGATGCGCGCGCCACGGTGGGGCGCCTGATCCCGGTGCCGGGCGGCACCAACGTCATCGCCTCCCGGGTGGACATGTGGCTGGATGCGCGCCACCCGGACGATGCCGTCACGGCCCGGCTGATCGAAGCCATCCATGGGAGGGCCCAGCGGGTTTCAGCGGAGGAAGGCTGCACGGTGACCCTGACCGAGGAGTCCTACAGCGGAACGGTGCATTTCGATCCGGGCCTGACCCGCAGCATCAGCGGGATGCTGCCGGACGCGCCCGTGCTGGCCACCGGGGCAGGTCATGATGCCGGTGTGCTGGCCGGGTTTGTGCCGTCGGCCATGCTGTTCGTCCGGAACCCCAGCGGAATTTCGCACTCCCCGGAGGAACACGTCACGGATGAGGACGCCGGTGCCGGTGCTGCCGCACTCGCGGACGTCCTGGCAGGCCTGCTGTGAAGCGGTACTGGTGCGAGCAGGCGGTAGTCCAGGGTGGGGCTGGTCCTGGTGCCGGTCCCGCAGTTGCCGAACGGGTTGAGATCGAGGCCGAGGACGGCCGGATCACCCGTATCTCCCCGTCCGTTGACGCTTCGCCCGGCGCGCATCTCCTGCCGGGCGTTGTTTTCCCGGCCGCGGCCAACGCCCACTCGCACGCGTTCCATCGGATCCTGCGCGGCCGCACGCATCACAACCGCGGCGATTTCTGGGTCTGGCGGGAGCACATGTACCGGAGTGCAGCGGAGTTGACGCCCGAAGCCTACGAACAGCTCGCGACGGCGGTCTTCACGGAGATGGTGGTGGCCGGCTTCAGCAGCGTGGCCGAGTTCCATTACGTCCACCACCAGCCCGGCGGCAAGCCGTACGCGGAACCGCATGCCATGGAGCTTGCCCTGGCCAGGGCTGCTGTTGCCGCCGGGATCCGGCTGACGCTTCTGGATACCCTGTACCTGGCCGGCGGCATTGGCATGCCGCTGAGCCAGGAGCAGGCCAGGTTCGGTGACGTGGACGTGCACGCGTGGCTTGACCGGTTGGCGTCCCTCCGGACCCACATCGCGGGGACCTTCCCGCCGGACATGGTCAGTGTGGGGGCCGCGCTGCACTCCGTCCGCGGGGTGCCGGAGGCTGACCTGGCCGTGGTGGCCGAGCGGCTGCCGCACGACCTGCCTCTGCACATCCACCTGAGCGAGCAGCCTGCCGAGAACGCGGCGTGCCTGGCAGCGCACGGGCTCACGCCCACAGGACTCCTGGCGCGGCACGGCCTGCTGAGCCGGCGCCTGTCTGCAGTCCACTGCACGCATCTGACGCCGGAAGACATCGCTTTGCTCGGAAACGCCGGGGCAACAGTGGTCATGTGTCCCACCACCGAGGCGGACCTGGCCGACGGCATCGGGCCGGCCCGGGCGCTGGCCGACGCCGGCGCCTCCATCGCGCTGGGGACCGACCAGCATGCCGTGATCGACCCCTGGATCGAGATGCGGGCCCTGGAATACGGGGAACGTCTGGGCTCCGGGGAACGCGGCCGGTTCTCACCGGAGGAGCTGCTCCACGCCGCCACGCAGGGGGCAGTCCGCTCCATGGCCACGCCGGTGGCACCGGAGGCCCTAAGGGTTGGTGCTGTCTGCGATCTGGTGGCTGTGGCCGCCGGCTCGGCACGGACCGCGGGATCGAAACCGCAGCAGCTCCCCTTGAGCGCCACCGCCGCCGACGTCACGGCCGTGGTCATCAACGGGGAATTGGTGGCGTCCGACGGCGTGCATCACCGCCTGGGAGCGGCGGGGAACCTGCTGACGGCGGCCCTGAAGAACTTCTCCTGACCGGGGCGGGGACCGGCCCGGCCGGATCACGGGCGGCTTTGCTTCATGGCCTCTTCGAACACGGGCAGGCTGCGTTCAATCATGTCCTCGTTCGCAGTGAGGGACATCCGGAAGAAGCCCGGGGTTTCGAACAGCTGGCCGGCAGCACGAATACATCCCGGCGGGCGAGCGATGCGGTAAACGCCTCGTCGTCCGGAATCGGCGTCGGTATGTAGAGGTAGAACGTTCCCTCCGGCAGCCGGACGCGGTAGCCCATGCTGCCGAGCGCGTCGGCCAGACGGTCCCGGCGCCGCTGCAGTTGGCTGACGTCGATGGAGAACTCCTCCAACTCGGGAAGCGCATGCTGCAGCAGGCCGTTCGGGTACACCCAGCCCATGGCCACCTGAAGGGCGGTGATGGCGTGGCTCATCTCGTCCCGATGGGGAATGGTGGGCGGCAGGGCCAGGTAACCCACCCGCTCGCCAGGCGAGAGATGGGTCTTGCCATAGGAGTAGGCCAGCAGGGTGTGCGGATAGAACTCCGCCGGGCTGTGGAAGCGCAGGCCGTCGAACACGATCCGGTTGTAGGGCTCATCCGAGACCAGGTAGATCCGCCGCCCGATCCTGGCCGAGGCTGCCTCCAGCAGATCCGCCAGCCGGCGCAGCAGTTCGGGCGGATAGATCCGTCCCGTGGGATTGTTAGGGGAATTGACGATGACCACCCGGGTGCGCTCGGTAATGGCCGCCTCGATGGCGCCGAGGTCCAGGTCGAAGGTCATGGTGTCGATTTTCACCTTCACCGGCACGAGTCCCGCCTCGAGTACCAGCGGCTCATACAGGAACCATGGCGGCAGGCTGTAGATGACCTCGTCGCCGGGATCAGCCACGGTCTTCAGGGCCAGCGCTATGGCGGCGAAGCCTCCGGTGGTGAGGTAGATGTCCTCGGAACGGAACGGCACGGCCAGCAGCCGGTGCAGGGATTCCGCAGCCGCCTCCCGGGAGGCCTTGCCGTTGGTCTGGTAGGCGAACCACTGATCATGCTGGGGAGTCAGCGCGTCCCGCAGCGTACGGACGTAACGTTCCGCCGGCATCTGGTGCGGGTTGCCGAGCGTGAAGTCGCAGGCACCCGGCATGAGGTGGCGGCGGGCGTAGTCGGATTCGTTGAGGAAGGCGTCAATCCGCTGGAAGGACGGGATGGATGCCAGCCGCCTTGCCCGATCAGACACCGCATCGTCTTGACCAGGAGAGGCCCCGCCTGTAACTGATGGATCGTTCATATCAGCGCCCCTCTGTATGGCAGGTCGGATGGGCAGCGCGCTCCTGAACCAGCGGAGGCTGTGGTGGGACCCATTGTGGACCACCGCGCCGGTTGAAGTAAAGGCCTCTGTGACGGCAGCGCTTGCCGTTGCGGCAAGGGCGTGACGGCGGCGGATAGCCCGCCCTGTGGCGGTTTGATCAGGATATGCGGGTCTTGCCAGGCTCCTGCCTAACCACGGAATCAGCCCGTCCCACGCAAGCCGCAGCACTTCCAAGGTTGCCAGCCGGTATTGGCCGGATTGGCGTGCGGCTGCATGGGTGCGGCACCGGGTCCTCCTGGGTGGTGATGCGTTTGATGCGTGCCCCCGTGGCCCGCGCCGAGAGACCACCCAAACATGGCCTCCACGGCGTTGGCCAGCGTGGCTTCATCGGGACCTTCATCTGGCGGGAGGCGGCCCGCAGCCAGGCTCGACGTCGAATCCCAGCCCCACCGTCAACTCCGCCACGGCAACGCCGACGGCGACCAGCTCGCCAAGTGCCACCGCACCAACATGGCCACCGGGTCCACGTGCCTGGAGCGGTTCCCCTACGAGGTGATGGAGTCCGAAGAATTGCCGCTGCTGGCGCAGGGCGGCCCGGCGCCCACGAGCGACTCGGCCTGCGCGATCTTCCACTTGTTCACCTGGCCGCCCACCGCTGCCATGTTTGGAGCGTTCTACAACCCCGCGAACAACGTGACGCCGGGGCCGAGTCCCTGCCGTATCTGGAGCAGGCCAAGAAGTACGCAGAGACCCCGGGAATACCGGGACATCAAACGGATGATCACCTCGTTGAGGCCAGCTGGTTAAGTGCCTGCGGGCTGGCTCACGGTTCACAGAAGATTTGCGCGGGCAGGCCATTTTCGACCTTTGCGCCCGCGCGGATTAGGTAGATTGATCTCGGTTTCGGTCCCCCACCGAAACCCCGGAAGCCCCGCGCTTGAGTCCAACTCGCGTAGGGGCTTCCAACCAAAGGGCCTTCAGCCGGAACTGCCGCGTCAGAGGTTGGTCATCCGTTCCCCGGCCTCGTTGTACCGGCCGCCCTGCACGTGGATCTTCGCGGCGGCTTCCTCGATCCCGGTGAGTTCGTCCGCGGGCAGGGTTACGTCGGCGGCGGCGAGGTTCTCGTCCAGCCGGTGCAGCTTCCGCGTGCCGGGATCGGGACGATCCACGGTTTCTGCGCCAGCAGCCAGGCCAACGAAATCTGGGCCGGAGTGGCGCTCTTGCGCGCCGCGATCCCGGTGAGCAGCTCCACCACGGCCCGGTTGTTCCCCTGGCCTCGGGGTGAAGCGGGGGATGGTGGCGCGGATGTCGTTGCCGGCCTCGAAGCTGGTTGAGGTGTTGTGGTGGCCAAGTGGGAGGGGCAGTTCGACCGCGAAGCGATGCTCCGCGCGTTCCGTGGCGAACTGTCCGGGCAGGAGCCGCCGGCGGAAGCACCGGCGCCGGAAGTCAGCGCTGCAGGGGCTCGGTAGGCTCAAGTCCTGCGGCCAACACCTGGTCATTCGCTGCTGCCCGCATCGTTCAGGCAGCAGAGCCTATCGGTGCGTCCTCAGTTGCGCGCTTTCGGCAGGGCGGAGACCCGGCCGGTACCGTCGTAGCCCCCGGCCGGGCCTTGAGTCCGTAGATGCTGCCGACGGTGGGCGCGACGTCGATGGTCCGGGCAGGTTCGGAGGATACCGAGCCCTTCACCACCAGCGGGCTGCCGCCTGATATGAAGAAGGGAATGGGCTCCGTGGCCGGGTGACCGTGGTTGCCAGGGATCGGGTTGGACGCGACGTACGGGTCGGAGAAGCGCCAGCCCGCCCGGCAGTAGGCCACCAGGTCTCCAGCCTCGTCGCCCAGCCGCAGGTCCGCCGGCCTGTTGACCGAGAGCACGCCCTCATGCGCCCGGACCAGCTGTTCGACGGCGGCCAGTCCGGCCCCGCGGTCCGGTTCCGGGCCGGTCCAGTAGAGCAGGTCCGCGCCGCCGTTCTGGGCAATCGTGATGTTCGACTGCAGCTCCGGACGGGACTGGAGGATGAGGTTGATCGAGACGAGGTTGCTGGGGATGGACCAGTCCATGGAATGGTCGGCGAGGACCATCACCACGCTGGAGTCCCATTTGCCGGTGTTCTTGAGGTGGTCGATGAAACGCCCTACCTGCAGGTCTGTTTCCGCCAGGGCAGCCTCACGCGCCGCCCGCAACGTGGTTCCGGAAACGTCCGAGTGGCCCACGCGGTCGATGTCGCCCAGATTGGTGAACACAAAGTCCGGGTCCGGCCCGTTCACCATGGCCAGCAGGGCGTCCATGGTGGCGGCGTCGGGCGCGTGGCCGGTCAAGGGAAGCAGTGGCTGGGGTTCCCACCGGTAGCTGGCGCGGGCACCGAAGATGCCGTAAAGGTACTTCTTGCTCAGCACGGAGCCGGTGGTGAGGCCGAGCTCCTGCAGCCGCTCCAGGAGGTCGGGAAGTGCAGGTCCGTGGACCGGTCGAGGTCGCGGACTACGCCGTCGGTCCGGTCGAAGATGGAGTTGGCCGGCACGCCCGAGCGGTCCGGGCGGACACCCGACATCATCATGACGTGGTTGGGGATGGTCTCCATTACCGGCAGGGAGCGTGCCGCCGGGAAATTGCTGCCGGCATCGCGCAGTGCAGCCAGCCTCGGCGTCAGCGCGGGCGTAATCTCATCCGGCCGGCAGCCGTCCACCACCAGCACGTAGCTTCGGGTCCGTCCAGCGGCGGGGCGGCCCAGGCGGTGCCGGGTGCCGCTGAAAGGACGACGGCGGCCCCGCCGGCGGCGGCGATTTGCAGGAACTGCCGGCGTCCCGGCGTCGGAAGTCTGCTGCCGGCGGGCGTGCCCTGCTGCGTTGAACGGCTCACTGGAGTCCTCCCTGCGTCGGGGTGACTTTGCCGGAGTTGGCTTGGACGTTGAATGATGTGGACAGTGTGGCTCCTGAGCTGGCGGAGGTGCGTTCGGCGAGGACGTACCAGTCCATCCGAACGCCGGCGGCTGTCACGTCCAGGACGGAGTAGCCGTGCGAGTCGAAGTCCAGGTACTTCACGTGCGGGTTGGCCGCCTTGATGGCGTTCTCGACGCTGACGGATGCGGTCCGGGGCGGAACGTTCAGGATGTCGTCAAGGTTGTCGCTCGTGACGGAAGTGCAGACGAGTTCCGCGGCCACGGAATCACCGGTGGCCGGGTAGCTGGCCGGATCCGCGGGGATATCGCAGGCCCAGCCGGAGTGGATGTCGCCGGTGAGGAACACCGTGTCTTTGACGGCGTTATCCCGCAGGTGGCGGACCACGCGGTTGCGGTCCGC
This sequence comes from Arthrobacter sp. Hiyo4, assembly GCA_002370555.1. Classification (GTDB taxonomy): domain Bacteria; phylum Actinomycetota; class Actinomycetes; order Actinomycetales; family Micrococcaceae; genus Arthrobacter. Next base: position 3,424,587 of record AP014718.1, on the reverse strand, counting down.
CTCGTAGCCGTCCCATTGGTCCACGTTATAAGGCACGCCGCTGATGCTCGTCCCGCCCATCAGCTTTTGCACACCGGCCAGCTCTGCGGTGTTCAGGGTCGAGGGAACGCGGACCGGCGCAATCATGACGGGATTGCCCACAAGCTTCCATTGCGGGCCCGTGGACTTGAGGTTGCCCAGCAGCCAGTCCATCTGTGCGGCGCCGGTGATAGTGCGGGCGGGCTGCTAACGGAGGGATCCGCACCGTTGGCGGCCTGCTGGTCGCGGTAGGAGCGCAGGTCCAGCATGGACAGGCTGGCGAGGGAGCCGAATTCCAGGCGTCGGTACAGTTGGCCGCCCGGCTCATAGCGCACGGGCATCCATTCGGCGTAAGCCTTCTGCGCGGCGGCGACGCGCTCGCTCCACGCGCCTTCGGCGCCCTCCGTATGGTTTTCGGCGCCGCCCTTCCAGGCGTCGTTGGCCGATTCATGGTCATCCCACGTCACGATGAACGGGGCGGCGGCGTGCAGGGCTTGCAGGTCAGGGTCGGTTTTGTACTGGGCGTGACGGCGCCGGTAGTGCGCGAGCTGTGTCATTTCGTGGGCGGTTCGTGGGGACGGACGACGACGTCGCGCGCCTGGTATTCGCCGGGCCCGTATTCGTAGAGGTAGTCGCCGAGGTGGAGCACGGCGTCGAGGTCGCCGCGGGCGGCGAGATGGCGGTAGGACGAAAAGTAGCCCGCCTGCCAGTTGGCGCAAGACACGACGCCGAACTTCAGCCGGTCCACGGCCGCACCCGCCGCGGGGCGGTGCGCGTACGGCCCGCCGGCGATACGGCCTGTCCCAGCTTGAAGCGATACCAGTAGTTGGTGGCGGCGGCCAGCCGGCCGGCGATGACCTTGACCGTATGGTCCCGGGCCGCGCCGGTGGCCGCAGTACCCCTGGCCACGATCTTCTTGAAGCCGGCGTCCGCAGCGATTTCCCAGCCGACGGACACATCCGGGCCCAGCCCTGTGCCTGGCAGCGCTGCGGGCGCTGGTGTCACGCGGGTCCAAAGCAGCACGCTGTCCGCCATCGGGTCTCCCGAGGCGACCCCGTGGCAGAAGACGCCGCCCTGTGAGGCGGAAAAGCCACTTGCTGCGGTGCCAGAGACCATGGCCCCAGCCACGGCAGCGACCCCTGCTGAGCGCAGAACTTGACGACGAGTAAAGTTAGTCATGCCTTCCAGTATCCGCACGCTCAAAGGGTCAAGGGGCGGCTTTTTGCCTAGTTAGCCAGACGTTCACCCAGTGTTTTCCGTGGCGCAGTCCATATCCTGGCTTATCCAGCGTTAGGGAAGCGAGAGGTATTTCCGCCATATCCTCAAGGCTCATGGTGTGTCCAAGAAACGCCCGTCGGCTTCAACTACCGGCTGTCGCCGTTTGCCCAGCGACAGCTTGGGCGTCGCAGCAACGAGGAGGGCAGCCACGGCCACCGCGGCGCTGAGGATCAGGCCCGGCCGGTACTGTTCCAGCATCGCGGCGGCGTCGACGGCGGCACCTGCCTCGGGCGCATTGCCGTGACCGCTTACCATTGCCGTGGTGACGGCCAGCACCAGGCATCGGCACGTTCGCCGAGCGAATCGCCATCGCCGAGGCCGATCTTGCGCTGAAACCGGCTTCAGTCAGCATGGAGGAGGCGGGCTCGCTGCCACTGGTTGCCCTGACCGCGTGGCAGGCGCTTGTTGAGCGCGGCAACGTGCGGCCCGGCCAGAAGGTCCTCATCCACGCCGGCGCCGGGGAGTCGGATCGATCGCGATCCAACTCGCCAAGCACCTCGGGGCGACCGTCGCGACCACAGCGAGTGCCTCAAACATGGATTTCGTGCGCGAGCTCGGCGCCGACATCGTCATCGACTACCGCAGCCAAGACTTCGAACAGCTCCTGAGCGGCTACGACCTGGTGTTGGACAGCCTCGGCGGCGAAAATCTCGAGAAGTCCCTTCGTGTGCTCAAGCCCGGCGGCAAGGCGATCGGCATTGCCGGGCCTCCAGACCCGGCCTTTGCCCGCGAAGCCGGCCTGAATCCGGTGCTCCGCCTGGCGATCAGCGGCCTCAGCGCAGGTATCCGCCGGCAGGCCAGGAAGCTCGGCGTCAGCTACCAGTTCCTCTTCATGCGCGCCAGCGGCGACCAGCTGCGCCAGATCACCGCACTGATCGACGACGGCGCGCTCCGCCCCGTCGTCGGCCGAGTTTTCCCCTTCGGCCAGACCGTCGAGGCCCTCGAGGGCCTGGAAAAGGGAGGCATCCGGGGCAAGGCAGTCGTCAGCAACCCCTGAGCCTTCCAGGGCACCCGCCCCATCTTCATCAGACAACTACCAACCAACTTCACAGAGGACCGCCGTCAACACCCGCAAACCCTTAAACGAACCCGTTGTTACGTCCTATGCCGAAGCGCCGTCCCGCCGAATCAGCGCCGGCGGCGTCACCTACGCCTACCGGGAGCTTGGCCCAAAGGCGGCATCCCCGTCATCTTCTTCGTCCACCTCGCCGCGACCCTGGATAACTGGGATCCACGCATCATCGACCCCATCGCAAAAACCGCCACGTCATCACTTTCAACAACCAAGGTGTCGGCGCCTCGACCGGCCAGGTGCCCGACAGCATTGAGGCGATGGCCGACGACGCCTACACCTTCATCACGGCGCTCGGATTCGAGAAGATCGACATTTTCTCCTTCTCCCTCGGCGGTATGGTGGCCCAGGCCCTGGTGCTCAAGCACCCGGATCTCGTCCGCAAGCTGGTTCTCACCGGCACCGGCCCGAAGGGCGGCAAGGGCATGGACAAGGTCGCCGGGACCACCTACTACGACATGCTTCGCGCGGCCCTGACCCGATCCGACCCGAAGGAGTTCCTGTTCTTCAACCGCGACACCGCCGGCAAGCAAGCCGGTAAGGCATTCGTGAGGCGACTCGAGGAGCGTACCGCGGACCGCGACGCCCCTATCAAGGTCAAGGCATTCCAGACCCAGCTGAAAGCCATTAAGAAGTGGGGTCGCGGGACGCCGGCAAACCTGTCGAAGATCACCCAGCCCACCCTGATCGCCAACGGGGACAACGACCGGATGGTGCCCTCGGTCCTCTCCGAGGACCTGCACCGCCGCATCAACGGCTCCGAACTGATCATCTACCCGGCTCCGGCCACGGCGGTATCTTTCAGTTCCACGACAAGTTCGCCCCTATCGCGGCAGAGTTCCTCAGGAGCTGAACATGACCGAGCAGAGCACCATCCACGTTGAACGCACCTCACCACAGGTCGCGAAGATCACCTTCGCGAACCCGCCCGTGAACCTCATCGTCGGCGAGACCGTCCATCGTCTCACCGAGATCGTCGAAGAGTTGGCGACTGATCCCGACATCCAGGTCGTTGTATTCGACAGCGGTGTGCCCGACTTCTTCTACAACCACTTCGACCTCGCCGCGGCCGCCGACTTTCCCGCCCCTGAAGGCGAGGGAGCAGTGCCGGTGTGGACCGACCTGGTCCTGAAGCTTTCCAAGGCCCCTACATCACCATCGCAACCATCCGGGGCCGCACCCGTGGTGGGGCAACGAGCTCGCACTCGCGTTCGACCTGCGCTACGCCAGCCGCGAAAAGGCAATCTTCGGGCAGCCCGAGGTCGGCGGTGGTCTGCTGCCCGGTGGTGGCGGTACGGAGCGGCTTCCGCGCACCATCGGACGTGACCGGGCACTGGAGGTGATCCTCACAAGCGCCGACTACGACGCATCCACCGCAGAGGAATGGGGCTGGGTCACCCGCGCCCTGCCCGACGCCGAGCTGGATGCGTTCGTCGACGCCATCGTCGCTCGGCTGGCGTCCTTCGACCGCGCCTCCCTGGCGTCGGCCAAGGCGATGATCAACCGGGCTTCGCTACCGCCGGACGCGGACCTCGTCGCCGCCTACGGCGAGTTCGCGCACTCCCTCACCCTGCCTGGATTCCTCACTCGCGCCGCAGGCACCCAGGCGCTTGCAGAGCAGGCCGGCACGGACCTGGAGTACAGGCTCGGCGAGTACATCGGCATCGCCAACCAGCGACGCTGACACATCCACCACGAGAGGGCCGCAGCATTTGCTGCGGCCTCTCGAGCGTGTCCGGCTGCTCGAAGGTGAGCGTCAGCTCGGCATCCGGTTGAATCTGCGGACAATGCGGTCGAAGATCCGGGCCGGAAGGACGCGGTGTCGGCCTGCACGCTGTTGGCCCCGAATGGAGTGTTGATCGCGCCGGCCCGACCAGCAGGATCCGGACGCCGTGCTCGCGGACTTCGTGGTCCAGCGAGTGGGAGTAGCCCTCGATCGCGTGCTTGGTCGAGACGTAGAGGGCCATGAACGGGCTGGGGACGAATCCGCTGAGGGATGAGACGTTGATGATGCGTCCGCGCCGTTGAGCGCGCATGTACGGCAGGACCGCCTTGGTCATCCGCATAACGCCATAGACGTTGATGTCGAAGATGTCCTACGTCTGAGCGACGGAGAACTCCTCGGCGGCGCCGGTGGCGCCGACGCCGGCGTTGTTGACCAGACGTCGATGTGCCCGAGCCGGTCGATCACCTGCTGGACCAGAGAGGCGATCGATTCGTCGCTGGTCACGTCGAGGTCGAGGTAGGTCACCCCGGCGGGCGCGGTGGCTCGCGCGGTGTTGCGGCCGGTTCCGATCACCTGGAAACCCGCGGCGGCGAGTGCGATCGCTGTGGCTTGCCGATGCCTGAGGAAGCGCCTGTCACGAGCGCGACCTGCCGGGTTGCTGTCATGGCTGGCTCCTGAAGTTCGCGCCCTGCAACGTCGGGTAGAGTGCCTCGACCGGGCCACTCAGAGCGGCCTTGAGCTGCACGGACGTATCGTCGGCGAGAACCTCGTATTCGCCTGCCTCGACGGCATCCAATACGGTACGCACGAGATCAGCCGGGTCCGTCTTCGGCCCGTCGGCGTGCGCAGCCATTGCGGTGTCGACATAGCCGACGTGGACGCCCACCACGTGGACCCCTTCGGGGCGAGTTCGAGGCGCAGCGAGTTGGTGGCCGACCAGAGGGCGGCCTTGGTGGCGCTGTAGATGCCGGCGACGGCGTACCAGCTCAGGGCGGAGTGGATGTTGATGATCACAGGCTCATCCCTCGCTGACAGGATCGGCGCGAATGCCCGGGCGAGGAACAGCGGGCCGAGGAAGTTTGTCTCGACGTTGGTTCGGATTTCCTCGTTGGTGTGGGTGAGGATACCCGCGCTGGCTACGGAGGCTCCGGCATTGTTGATCAACACCGTGACGTCCCCGGCGGCCTCGACCGCTGCCCGGATGGAGGCGGGGTCGGTGACATCGAGGGTGAGCGGGACAATGCGCTCGTCCTCCCAGGTGCGGGGGTACGTGCGGTGGCGTAGACCTTGCTGGCGCCGCGTGCGAGGGCGTCGTTGACGAAGTGGGTTCCGATGCCGCCGTTTGCTCCGGTGACGAGGACGACTGCTTCATTGAGTGAGGGCATTTTTATGGACTTTCTTCTGGCGAGGTTATCCGTGCTGGTTGGTGCGGATGGTGAACATCACCGCTGCGCCGGCCCGAAGTGCGTCGTCCGTGGGAGAATGAGCGAAGGCACTTTTGAACCGCAAACAGTAGCGACTATGCTCATAACTGAGCATAGTCAGATTCTATTCCCGAAGGAACACTCGATGTCAGTCGCCCCTCAGTCGGTCGGACGGCGTGAGCGGAACAAGCAGGACAAGCTCGACCGCATCACGGCCGCCGCCCGAGAGCTCTTCTCCGAGCATGGTGTCGATGACGTCACCACCCAGCAGATTGCCGACAAGGCTGACATCGGCACGGGGACATTGTTCTTGTACGCCAAGAACAAGGCCGAGTTGCTCCTGCTCGTGCAGAACTCCAGCTACGCCGACGCGCTCGTGAAGGGTAAAACGGCCGCCGATGCCATCCCCGATGTGTTCGAGGCGGTAATGGCCATCGTTCGCCCGGTCGTGGAGTGTAACCGCGTCCAGATCGACAACGGCCGAACCTACCTTCGAGAGATCGTGTTCGGCGACCCCGAGGAGCCCCACCACCGCGATGCCCTCGCCCTGACCGTTCAGACCGAGGAGGCGATGGCCGACGTGTTGCGGCGTGACCCGCGCATCGAGCCCAAGGTTGCTGCAACGCTCGCGCACATGGTCTCCGCGGTTATGTTCCTCAGCATGGCGGCCACGATCAACATCTCCAGCTCCGTTGACGAAATCCTCTCCGAGATCTCAGAGCAGGTCGCCGTTCTGTTTCCCAGGCGATAGGAATTACTCATCGAGGCCATACAGGGCCCTGCACCGAGGCAACTTGGTCCGCCAACCGAAAAGCTGCCACTGCATTTGGGTTCCTTTCCATATTTTGGGTGAGCCTGGCTGGATAGCATGAGGTGACCGGACAGAGCCGTCCGGCCAGCCCTACGCAGAAGGATGCCCATGGCAGCGGTTACGGTGGACGATATCCTCTCGGATCTCCCCCTGGGTTTCGCCAGCCTCATCCTCCGGCCTGGCCCGGCCGGCTCTGCGATTGACCGATTCCTGATAGTGGATGCGGATGATGAAGCGTCCGACGGCGGCGCGGCCTTTGTCCTGCTGATCGGCGTCCGTGGCCGCTCGGCTTTGCCCGCGCTGCGGCGGCTCCTGAAGAACCCTCCGCCGGTGGTGGCCGTCAAGGGAAGGCATGAAGAGCTCGCCGAAGCCGAAGAGCTGCTGCGCGACGCCGGCACGGGCCTGCTCCTGGTGGATCCGGGGGCTGACTGGGACCGGCTGCTGTCCATCGCCAAGGACCGCATCCAGCCGCGCAGCTACCAGAGCGAAGTGCTGACGCTGCTGGAAGAGGACCTGTTCGCCATCGCCCAGACCACCGCCAGGCTCACATCCAGCCACGTGCTCATCGAAGATGCCGCCAACAAGGTCCTGGCATACTCCACCGTTTCGAACGACATCGACGAGCTGCGCAAGGCCTCCATCCTCGCCCGGCGTGGTCCGCGTAAATACGAGCTGCTGCTGAAGGACCTGGGCGCCTACCGTGAACTGCACCGGACCCGGCTGCCGGTGCGGGTACCGGCCCGGCCCCAGGACGGGCTGCGGGAACGGGTGGCCATCACACTGTTCGCCGGCGACCGGATCATGGGCTACATCTGGCTTCAGGAAACCGGGGACGGCTTCGGCCGGACGTTGATTATGTGCTGAAAGGATCTGCTGCCCGGGCCTCCGCCGAGCTGATCCGTCACCGCAACCAGCAGTCTGTGCACATGCGCGAGGACCGCATTGTGCGGATCCTGTCAGGTTCAGCGGAAGCCGCGGCCAGTGCTCACAGCGAGAAGATCTCCGCCGACCGCCCGGCCGCACTGATCCTGATAGGAATGCCCGTTTCCGAAGCCCAGGCCGACGACGCAGCACTGAAGCACGGCGAACTCGCCAACCTGGCGTCCATCCACGCGGCCGCCTACAAGCCGTCCGCCGTCGTGGGCCAGTTCAAGGGCGACACTGCCGTCATTGTCCCCGGCCTGCAGTCAACCTCGGCGGAGCCCGGGCTGCGGAGCCTGGCAGAATCCATCGTCCGGGATGCCGGCAAGCACCTCGGCATCAGCCCGTTCGCCGCCGTCGGTCCGGTAGTACCGGACCTGCTGTCCCTGCACACAACCACCCGTATCACCGAGGCCCTATTGAGGTGTGTAGGCACGTCTCAAAACAGGGGCGTTGCCACGGTGGACGACTTCGAGGGAGAGATCCTCTTCCGCGAGGCGGTCCAGAATTTCACGTCCTCCACGTTCCGCCACCGCGGTCTTTCCGCCCTGCTGCGGCAGGATACCGAACTCGCGGAAACCCTGCACGCGTACTTCGAAGCCTCGCTCGACGTCGCCGAGTGCGCCAGCCGGATGGGGCTGCACAAGAACACCGTCTATTACCGGATCAGCAAGGCATCCCGGGCGACTGGGCTGGACTTCGGCAACCCGCGGGACTCGCTGGTGGCCCTGCTCCACATCCAGGAATGGGCCAGCACACCTAAAGAACAACAGGGCAGGAAATGACCACAGCACTCAAGGCACCGCCGCTGGACCGGATACTGGATGACATCGTCCGCAACCACAGGCCACAGCGGGAAACCGGATCTGTCCCGGCCAACATCCCGTTCCTGGCAGCGGTACCCTTCGACAGGTTCGGGATCGCCGTCGCCACCACTTCCGGTGAGGTGTTCAGTTCCGGCGATGCCGAGGTCCCGTTTTCCATCCAGAGCATCTCCAAGGTGTTCACGCTGGCAATGGCGCTTCGAGGTGACAGCTCAGGAACACTGTGGTCCCGGGTGCTGCGCGAACCGTCCGGCACCTCGTTCAACTCCCTGGTCCAGCTGGAAGTGGAGCACGGCATACCGCGGAACCCTTTCATCAACGCCGGCGCCCTGGTGGTCACCGATCATCTGATGGAAGAAACGTCCGACGCCGCCACCCAGGTGTTGCGGTTCCTCACCACCCAGGCGGCCAGCACCGGGCCCTTCATCGATGAGGCCGCTGCAGCCAGCGAGCTTTCCAGCAGCAGCCGCAACCTGGCGTTGGCGCACTTCCTGAAGGGCTTCGGCAATCTGAGGCAGCCCGCGGAATCAGTGGTGGAAAACTACGTCCGCCAATGCTCCATCATGATGTCCTGCGTGGAACTCGCCAAAGCGGGACTCTTCCTCGCCCGGGACGGCCACGGAGCACTCGGAACCGTGGTGTCCCGCAGCGACGCGAAACGCATCGGCTCCATCATGCTGACCTGCGGGATGTACGACGCCGCGGGCGAGTTCGCCTACCGCGTGGGCCTTCCCGGGAAAAGCGGTGTGGGCGGCGGGATCCTGGTCGTCGTTCCAGGTGTTGGTGCCATTTGCGTCTGGAGCCCGCGGCTGGACGCCAAAGGAAACTCCCTTGCCGGCACCGCGGCCCTCGCCGACCTTTCCGACCGCACCGGCTGGTCTGTTTTCTAACCTGCTTTCTAACCCGCAGGTTGCATACCCCCTCAACTTCCTTCCCAATCCAGCAGGATCTTCTCCGTATCGAAAGGATCAACCATGCCCATCAACCCCAATGACGAGGTTGTACTGAACCAGGCCGACGGCGGCCACGCGCATGCCAGCGAGTCCGCGCTGCATGCGGAGGACCAGGGGTATCACAAGAACCTCAAACCGCGGCAGATCCAGATGATCGCCATCGGCGGCGCGATCGGCACCGGCCTGTTCCTCGGTGCCGGCGGCCGCCTGAACGCCGCTGGCCCGTCGCTGGTCATCGCGTACGCCGTCTGCGGCTTCTTCGCGTTCCTCATCCTCCGGGCACTGGGCGAACTGGTGCTGCACCGGCCGTCGTCGGGCTCGTTTGTTTCCTACGCCCGTGAATTCTTCGGCGAGAAGGCCGCGTTCGTGTCCGGCTGGTTCTACTGGATCAACTGGGCCACCACCACCATCGTGGACATCACCGCCGCAGCCCTCTACATGAACTTCTTCGGCCACTACATCCCCTGGATGGCCGAGGTCCCGCAGTGGGCCTGGGCCCTGATCGCCCTGCTCGTGGTCCTCGCCCTGAACCTCGTCTCGGTCAAGGTCTTCGGCGAGATGGAATTCTGGTTCGCACTGATCAAGGTCGCCGCACTGGTGGTCTTCCTCGTCGTCGGCACCTACTTCGTCATCTTCGGCACGCCCGTGGACGGCCAGCCGGTGGGCCTGAGCCTCCTCTCGGACAACGGCGGCGTCTTCCCCAACGGCCTGCTCCCCATGATTATCCTGATGCAGGGCGTCCTGTTCGCCTACGCCTCCATCGAACTCGTGGGCACCGCCGCCGGCGAAACCGAAAACCCGGAGAAGATCATGCCCAAGGCCATCAACTCCGTGGTTTTCCGGATCGCGGTCTTCTACGTCGGCTCCGTCATCCTGCTCGCCCTCCTGCTGCCCTACACCTCCTACGAAAAGGGCGTCAGCCCGTTCGTGACGTTCTTCGGCTCCATCGGCATCCAAGGCGTGGACGTCATCATGAACCTGGTGGTCCTCACCGCCGCCCTCTCCTCCCTCAACGCCGGCCTCTACTCCACCGGACGCATCCTCCGCTCCATGTCCGTCAACGGCTCCGCCCCCAAGTTCGCGGGCCGGATGAACAAGGCCGGCGTACCCTACGGCGGCATCGCCATCACCGCCGGAGTGTCCCTCCTCGGCGTCCCGCTGAACTACCTGGTGCCGGCGCAGGCCTTCGAGATCGTGCTGAACGTGGCGTCCGTGGGCATCGTCATGACCTGGGCAACCATCGTGCTCTGCCAGATCCAACTCCAACGCTGGGCGGACAAAGGCTGGCTCAAGCGACCGTCGTTCCGGATGTTCGGCGCCCCCTACACCGGCTACCTTTCGCTGCTCTTCCTTGCGGGCGTGCTGGTGATGGTGTTTATCGACTCACCGCTCACCATGCTCGTCACCGCCATCGCCTCCGTGCTGATGGTGTTCGGCTGGTACGCCTGCCGCCAGCGGATCCGTGAAATCGCCGAAACCCGCGAAGGCTTCACCGGCACAGCCCCGTCATCGCCAACCCACCCGCGGAGACCTTCAGATAAACCCGCACCATCCAGCAAACGAACCAAACCAGTCCAAACAGCCAAAGAAAGCCCATGACAACGGAAACCGAAGCAACCCTGACCGCATCCCACACCCTGCCCGCCGCCGTCGGGAATTCCGAGCACGGCTCCCGGCAGGCCAGCCATGCGGAGGTGCCCAGCGCGGCACCGGCCAGGCCCTGAAATCAGCCGGGCACGTGATTGTTGATTCGCTGGTGGCCCATGGTGTGGAGCGCACCTATGTGGTCCCCGGCGAGAGCTTCCTGGACGTCCTGGACGGCCTGCACAACTCGGACATTGAAACTATCGTCTGCCGGCACGAGGGCGGGGCCGCCTACATGGCCGAGGCCGACGGGAAAATGTATCAGCGTCCGGGCATCGCCATGGTGACCCGCGGCCCAGGCGCAGCCAACGCGCATGTGGGGCTGCACACTGCATGGCAGGACTCCACCCCCATGCTGCTGTTCGTCGGCCTGATCCCCTTCGCGCACCGGGACCGCGAGGCGTTCCAGGAGTTCGACATTAAGGCCTGGTTCGATACGGGCGCGAAGCGCGTCATGGTCCTTGACCACCCGGAGCGGGCGTCCGAGATCGTGGCCGAGGCGATGTTTGCGGCCATGAGCGGGCGGCCGGGCCCTGTGGTGGTGGGCCTGCCGGAGGACATCATCCGGCAGCAGATTGACCCGGCGTTGCACCCAGCCATTCCGGTGGCAGCCGGCGGGATGAGCAGCACCGATGCCGCCGCCCTGCATGCTGCGTTGGCAGAATCCAGCAAGCCGCTCTTTGTCACCGGCGGCAACGACTGGACGCAGGCAGCAGCGGACCAGCTGACCGCCTGGCTGGAACGGCACCATATCCCGGCAGCAGCTGAATGGCGGACGCAGGGAACAGTCTCCTTCGATTCCCCCTCCTATGTGGCCCGATTGGCTACGGCCGCCCCGCCCCACCTACGACCTGCTGGAGGAAACGGACCTGCTGGTGTTTGTGGGGACAGTGCCGGGCGACGTGATCACGGACGGCTTCGTCTGCCGGCAGGACTGGAACAAAAAGAACTTCCTGGTCACAGTGGACCCCTCACTCCGTGGCCGGTCGGGGCCTGTTTCGCGGCAGATTCTGGCAAAGCCCGAGGCCTTTGTCCGTGACTTGGTGGGCATTGACCTGCCGGTGAAGAAAGAGTGGAAGGCGTGGACGGACCGGATGCGGGGCGAACAGGAAAGGTTCGCCGCGCTGCCCCCGGCGGCGCCGTCAGCGGGGCAGGCAAGGATGGACACTTTGATGGCGAACCTGGTGCCAAGGCTGCCCGAGGATTCGCTGGTGACGTTCGGGGCGGGGGAGCATACCAACTGGGCCCACCGCTATTTCCCCACCCGCCGCTACGCCTCCATGATCAGTGCCCGTAACGGCTCAATGGGCTACTCGGTCCCCTCGGCCATCGCGGCATCGTTGGCCGAACCCCGGCGCCGCGTGGTCACCATTGCCGGGACGGAGAGTTCCTCATGAACGGCCAGGAGCTGGCCACCGCGGCCCAATACGGGGCCACGCCGCTGGTGATCGTCATGGACAACCAGGAATACGGCACCATCCGCACCCACCAGGAGCGGCACTATCCCTCACGCGTCTCCGGGACCCAGCTAAAGAATCCGGACTTCGGCCTGATGGCCCGGGCCTTCGGCGGGTTCGGGATCACTGTCACCGAGGACTGTGACGTTCCGGCCGCACTGGAGGCCGCCTTGGCGGCCATCGACGAGGACGGTGTCTTCGCCCTCATCCATCTCATCGTGCAACAGCGCGTTAAGGCCTACTGAGCCCAGTAATCCTGAAAGAACAGCGGACGACGGCGGGACATCCCGCCGTCGTCCGCTGCTCTTTGACCGGGGTGCCGCCTGGCGAAAGGCGAGCGGCCCTTAGCTGTGGCCGTCCGTTGGCGGGTTGATGATCAAGCCGCTGCGGTTCCATTGTCTTAGGCGACTTGGAGTGAGCGGATGGAGTTGCCGAACCAGAGGCGGTTGATTGCTGTGGTGGCCGGCGCTCCGAGCTTTGACCCTGCCCCAAGAGTGAGGAGCAGGGGGACGAAGTGGTCGGCAGTGGGGTGTGCGACCTCAACGCCGGGACCCTTATTGCGATAATCGGTCAACGCGTCGATATCGCCATGGGAGAGTGCATCGGCCGCCCATTCGTCAAAGGCCTTTGTGTGGCCGACGAGGGCGGGGTTCCGCATGATGGCGAAACTGTGGGTCATGAATCCGGAGCCGATGATGAGGATGCCTTCATTACGGAGCTGGCGTAGCCGCTGACCCAGCTGCAGCAAGGCTTCCGGGTCCAGGCTGGGCATGCTGAGCTGCACGACGGGGACGTCGGCGGCGGGGTACATGGCCATCAGCGGGATAAAGGCGCCGTGGTCGAGTCCCCTGTCCGCGTAGTGGTGCACCGTGGTGGTGTCACTCAGGGTGGCGGCGATGCGCCGGGCCAGATGGGTGGCATCCGGTGTGGCGTATTGGAGGGTGTAATAGCGGGGGTGGAAGCCGCCGAAGTCGTAGCACAGGGGAGTGCCCGCAGCTGCGCCAGAGATGGCCAGTGGTGCGTTTTCCCAGTGTGCTGAGACGACGACGATGGCCCGTGGCTTGGGCATGCTCTGTGACCAAGTGAAAAGGTCGCCAAGCCATTGCGGGTCATCCAGGGTGGGCGGGGCACCGTGGCTGACGAACAGTGCCGGCAGCGGCCCGTCTTCGGGTTCCCAGGTTTTTTGTGCCCGCGCCCGGGGCAGGGCGTGGGCGAGCAGATCGTCGTAGGCACCCGCGGGAACTGCAGGGTGGAACGGGTCACGCTGGGTTGTCATGGCTGTTTCCTTTCAGGATCCTGTTTGTCCGTGGCGGGGATGCAGCGCTGGTATGCCGGGCGGGGTTGGGTTAGAACGGGACGGGGCCAAAGCGGCCGACGGCGACGAAGAGTGCCAACGCGCCCAGGACGGCGTTGATGACAACCGCCTGCTTCTCGCCGCGCTTGATGTGGGTGATGATGGCGCCGACCATCACGACGGCCAGGCCGGTGGCGGCGACAGGTACAAGGAAAGTTGCGATACCCGTGACCGCCGGCAGGATCAGGCCCAGGGCGCCGAGGACTTCAGCTAGGCCGATGGCTTTTACGGCGCCGGAATTGAAGTCTTCCGCCCAGCCCATGCCCGAAGCGGCGAGCTTCTCCTGCGGCTGGGAGATCTTCATCAAACCCGCGGCCAGAAAGGCCAGGGCAAGGGCAGAAGCGACAATCCAAAGGGCGATGTTCATGATGATTCCTAGTTGGTGTGAGGGTGGATGATGTTCGCGATCGAAGCGCTGCGACTTCCGGCTTTCACTTCAACCTTGAACTCAACAGTAGAACTAATGACTTCAAGTTGCAAGTGAATTTCTTGACCAGAGACTTCATGAATGAAGTGAACCCTGTAGCATGGCTGACATGGAAAGGTCACCCAGTGTCGAAGCCAGGGGGCAGTCGTCGCCTCCCCCACCTGAGAGCGAGCCGCGCTGGCTGAGCGAGGAAGAACAGGCGGTCTGGATTGCCCTTGGCAGCGTTGTCTTTCGCCTGCCGGGTGCGCTGGACACGCAGCTTCAGCGGGATGCCGGCATCAGCCATTTCGAGTACGTTGTTATGTCTGTTCTGTCTGAGTCCCCGGAACGCACGCTGAGGATGAGCGAGCTGGCCGTGATGGCCGAAGCTATGCTCCCGAGGCTGTCCCAGGTGGTGGCAAAGTTGGAGAAGAGGGGCTGGCTCCGCAGGGCCCCGACCCCGCCGATGGCAGGTACACACTGGCTACCCTCACCGACGATGGCTGGGAAAAGGTCGTTGCAACCGCGCCCGGCCACGTCGAGACCGTCCGCAGCCTCGTCTTTGACCCGCTGACCAAGGCCCAACTCAAACAAGTCCGCGAAATCAGCCGCCGCATCATGACCGCCATCGACCCGGAAGACCGCTGTCTGCGCTAATACGCTCTCGGAGAACCGGCCCATTTTCTCCACCGGCTCCCCGGATGAATCCCAGCCACCGGACGTAAACTGACCTTCGCACCACCCCTAGCTCGAACACCAGCGGGACGGAACCCTTGGAGCCGCCATGCTCTGGAAACTGCTTGTTGAATACCTGCGGCCGCACCGGCAGCTGCTGATCGCCGTCGTCGTTTTCCAGCTGGCGCAGTCCATCGCTTCGCTGTACCTGCCCACGCTCAACGCGGACATCATCGATGAGGGCGTGGCCAAGGGGGACACCGGCGTCATCCTGAGCCTGGGTGGCCTGATGCTGGCGATCACGCTGCTGCAGATCGTGTGCGCCGTGATTGCTGTGTACTTCGGGGCGAAGGCGGCGATGGGCGTGGGCCGGGATTTGCGCGGGGCCATCTTCACGCGGGTGGGGGAGTTCTCCGAGCAGGAAGTCACGAAGTTCGGCGCGCCCAGCCTGATCACCAGGTCCACGAACGACGTCCAGCAGGTCCAGCAGCTGGTGCTGATGGCCGCCACCATGATGGTGGCCGCGCCCATGCTTGCCATCGGCGGCGTGATCATGGCCGTCCGGCAGGACGTGCAGCTGTCCTGGCTGATCGCCGTCGCCGTGCCCGTGTTGCTCATCGCCGTGGGGCTGATCATCGTCCGGATGGTGCCGCTGTTCCGGAAGATGCAGAAGCGGATCGACACCGTGAACCGGGTGCTCCGCGAGCAGCTCACCGGCATCCGAGTGGTGCGCGCGTTCGTCCGCGAGGACATCGAGACGGCGCGCTTTGGCCAGGCCAACGAGGACGTCACGGACACCGCGCTGCGCGCCGGCCGGCTGATGGCCCTCGCGTTCCCCGTGGTGATGCTGGTGCTGAACGTCTCCAGCGTGGCGGTGATCTGGTTCGGCTCGTTCCGGATCGAGGACGGCTCCATGCAGGTGGGCACCCTCATCGCGTTCCTGAGCTACCTGATGCAGATCCTGATGTCCGTCATGATGGCCACGTTCATGGCGGTGATGATCCCGCGCGCCGCCGTCTCGGCCGACCGGATCGGCGACGTGCTGAACACCGAGTCCAGCGTCCGGCCGCCGCTGAATCCCGTGACCAGCGCCGTGTCGCCGGACGGGCACCGCCGCGGGCAGCTGGAAATGCGCGACGTCGGATTCGCCTACCCGGGTGCCGACCAGCCTGTCCTCTCCGGGCTCAGCTTCACCGCCAAGGCGGGGCAGATGACGGCGATCATCGGCAGCACCGGCGCCGGGAAGACCACCCTAGTGAACCTTATGCCGCGGCTGTTCGACGCCACCACCGGTTCGGTCCGGATGGACGGCGTGGACGTCCGCGAGCTGCACCCGGACCTGCTCTGGGGCCACATCGGCCTGGTTCCGCAGCGCCCCTACCTGTTCAGCGGCACCGTCCGCAGCAACCTGCAGTACGGCAAGCCGGACGCCACCGAGGACGAGCTCTGGACCGCCCTGGAGATCGCCCAGGCGCGGGACTTCGTCGAGGAGATGGAGGGCGGCCTGGACGCGCCCATCTCCCAGGGCGGCACCAACGTCTCCGGCGGGCAGCGGCAGCGGCTGGCCATCGCCCGGGCCCTGGTGAAACGCCCCGAGCTGTACATCTTCGACGACTCGTTCTCCTCGCTGGACACCGGCACCGACGCCCGGCTCCGCCAGGCCCTCAAGCGCAACACCGCCGGCGCCACGCTGGTGATCATCGCCCAGCGGGTCTCCAGCATCGTGGACGCGGACCAGATCCTGGTGCTCGACGACGGCCGGATCGTGGGGCGCGGAACGAATAGTGAGCTGCTGGAGACATCGGAGACGTACCGGGAGATTGTGTCCTCCCAGCTGGCAGCGGAGGAGACGGTATGAGCATGCAGAACCGGCCGACGTCGGGCGCTTCCCACAGTGCCGGACCCAATCCTGCCGGATCCAACCCTGCCGGACCCAACACAGCCGCCCCCGGCGGAACCGCAACGGCCTCCAAAACCGCGACGGCCGACGTCGTACGCATTCCCCGTCCGGGGCGTGGACCGGGACAGGGCGGACCGTTCGGCGGGATGAACATCCCGGCGGAGAAGGCGATGAACTTCGGGCCGTCGGCCAAGCGGCTGGTGGGAACGCTGCGGCCGGAACGGACCTGGCTCCTGCTGGTGCTGGTCATGGGGGTGGCCAGCGTGACGCTCTCGGTGATCGGGCCGCGGCTGCTGGGGGAGGGCACCAACCTGATTTTCTCCGGGGTTGTCTCCAAGCAGCTGCCGCCCGGCGTGACCAAGGAGCAGCTGATCGCCCAGCTGCGCGCCGCGGGGGAGAACCAGAAGGCGGACATGCTCACGCCCATGGCGCTGACGCCGGGGCAGGGGATCGACTTCGCGGCGCTGTCGAACGTGCTGCTGTGGACGCTGGTGCTGTACGTGCTGGCATCGGCGTTTATGTGGGTGCAGGCGTATGTGCTGAACGGGGTGGTGCAGCGAACGGTGTTCGGGCTGCGCGAGGAGATCGAGGGGAAGATCCACCGGCTGCCGCTGCGGTATTTCGACTCGATCCAGCGCGGCGAGCTGCTGAGCCGGGTGACGAACGATGTGGACAACATTTCCCAGAGCCTGCAGCAGACCATCAGCCAGGCGGTCACGTCCGTGCTGACGGTGCTGGGCGTGCTGGTGATGATGGTCATCCTCTCGCCCACGCTGGCGCTGATCGCGCTGGTGACCATTCCGCTAACGCTGGGGATCACGGCGCTGATCGCCAAGCGCTCGCAGAAGCTGTTTGTGGCGCAGTGGAAGAACACAGGTGAGTTAAATGGGCAGATCGAGGAGACGTACACCGGGCATGCGCTGGTGAAGGTGTTCGGCCGGCAGCGCGAGGTGGAGGAGCGGTTCCGGCAAAAGAACGCGGAGCTGTATGAGGCGAGCTTCGGGGCGCAGTTCATTTCGGGGCTGATCATGCCGGCGATGACGTTCATCGGGAACCTTGTGTATGTGGGGATCGCGGTGGTGGGCGGCCTGCAGGTGGCGTCCGGGGCGATGCAGCTGGGCGACGTGCAGGCGTTCATCCAGTACTCGCGGCAGTTCACCATGCCGCTGGCGCAGCTGGGGTCGATGGCCAACCTGCTGCAGTCCGGGGTGGCGTCGGCCGAACGGGTGTTCTCGCTGCTGGACGAGGACGAGCAGTCGCCGGATCCGGTTTCCGCCGGTCCTTCGCCTGATGGTGCGGGGCGGGGGCGGCTGGTGTTCGAGTCCGTGTCCTTCTCGTATTCGCCGGACAAGCCGCTGATCTCGTCTTTGTCCTTGGTGGCGGAGCCGGGGCAGACGGTGGCGATTGTGGGGCCCACCGGGGCAGGCAAGACCACGCTGGTGAACCTGATGATGCGGTTCTACGAGATCGACGCCGGGCGGATAACGCTCGACGGCGTGGACATCACCTCGGTGCCGCGGCGTGAGCTGCGCTCGCGGCTGGGCATGGTGCTGCAGGATACGTGGCTGTTCGGCGGGACCATCCGGGACAACATCGCCTACGGCCGGCCGAAGGCTACCGAGGCGGAGATCATGGAGGCGGCGACGGCGACGTACGTGGACCGGTTCGTGCGCTCGCTGCCGGAGGGGTACGACACGGTGCTGGAGGACGAGGGTTCCAATGTGTCAGCGGGTGAGAAGCAGCTGCTGACGATTGCGCGGGCGTTCCTGGCCCGGCCGTCGGTGCTGATCCTGGACGAGGCGACGTCGTCGGTGGACACCCGGACCGAGGTGCTGGTGCAGAAGGCGATGCGTGCCCTGCGGTCAGACCGGACTTCGTTTGTGATCGCGCACCGCCTGTCCACGATCCGCGACGCCGACCTCATCCTGGTGATGGAGGCCGGGCAGATCGTGGAGCAGGGGACACACGCTTCACTGCTGGCTGCCGGCGGGGCTTACGCGCGGCTGTACGAGGCCCAGTTCGCGGCGCCGGTGGCGGAGGTCTGAAATATGTGCGACGACGGGTTCCCAAGAGCGGGCATCCCTTGCATGACCGTCCGGTTGGTATCTAAGACCCGTTCATCGGATTGTGCAGAAAGGCTCACTTGGGGCCTATTCTGACGCTCTTATCCCTGCTGCCTGACGTCAGGTTGGGGTGTGCTCGAATTGGACAACTCCGGCGTGGGCGAGAGATCAAATACCTGCCGGACAAGCAACCCGGCCGCGAGCACGGCTGCCATGCCGCGCAGGACGGTGATGAACACGTCGATCGGCGACCTTCAAGGGCGACTCTCGTACGCCTCTCAGTGTGGTGCCCTGCCGGCCCGCAGCGCCGGTCTACGCTGGCTCGAGTTCCGCGCGGAGTCGCAACAGGCCATTTCTGATGCGGGACTTGATGGTCGGCAATGGCGTGGAGAGTTTTTCGGCGACCTCACGGTAGGTGAGGCACCCGAGATAGGCCAGGACGATGGCCTCGCGCTGGAGGGGGGTCAGGCAAACCATGCTCCGGTGGAGGTTTTGGGCGTCCAATGCGTTGATGACGGTCTCGGACACCTCATCAGAGGCGGGGTTCTCGGTATAGGCGGCCCATCGACTGTCCCGGTCTCTGCTGCTGTGGTGCGAACGGACTCTGTCGACGGCCCTGCGGTGGGCGATCGTCATGAGCCATGCCATGGGGCTTCCCGCGATCGGGTTATATTTTGCCGATGTTTGCCAGACCATAATGAAGACTTCCTGGGTTACGTCCTCGCTCAGCTCATGATCGATGAGTACGCGGCGGACCAGGCCAAAGACCTGTCCCGACGTCTGGTGATAGAAATCACTGAATGCCTGGTGATCACCCTGCGCTGTTCGCCGGAGGAGATGGACTAGGGCATCCCTGGCCGCGTCAGAGGAGGAGGGGCGTCGGGGCTCTTTCAAAATGTTCATCGTGCCTTCGGCCGTCAGGTACGACCGCCCCCAGCGGGCAGCCATGGTTCAGCAGGTACTGCGATCGGGCCGTCCGGCTTCGCCGGATTCTGCATCCCGGCGTGCCGCCAGGTCGAAATAGATCCCACCTCGTGCAGGGAGCACCGTGGTGTTCCCCGGCCAGAGCTTGAAAAGCGGCGATGGAGAAGGCGTCTTTGGACCGCGCGGCTCTTGCTCGGCGTCTTCCGAATGGATCAATTTCTTCGGTAGAGAACGCATGTTCTCATCCATTACCCTTATAATAGAGAACGATCGTTATCCACGCAAGCGAACAGGAAGAAAGACTCTCTGTGGCCTCACGCGAGTCAATTGGGAGGCCCGGCGCTCCCGGCAAGCCGGATGACGGCGCGGCAAGGGAGCTGGTGCTCGCGGCCGCGGGTCGACTGTTTTATGCCCGCGGGTTCACAGCCGTAGGGATGGATGACTTGCGGGCCGAATCCGGGGTCTCGCTCAAGCGCCTTTATAGCTTGTTCCCGGCCAAGGAAGCCATCGTGGAGGAAGTCCTCCATATGTGGAGGGACATCTGGACTACCGGAGTCACCGCCCAGGTCGAGGCAGCACACGGGCCCCGGGAACGGCTTTTAGCGGTTTATGATTTCCTGGCCAGCTGGTTCACGTCGGAGGGATTCCGCGGATGCGCTTTTATCAATTCCTTTGGTGAGGCCGGAGGGGCATCAGGACGCATCACCGACATCGTCAGGGAACAGAAGAAGCACTTCCAGGATTATCTGGCCCGCTTGGCCGCGGAGGCGGGAGCGCCCGACTCGCTTGCTCCGCAGCTGGCCATTCTGGCCGAGGGGGCAATCACAACTGCGGCGATTGCCGCCAGCGCAGAACCGGCCCGCCAGGCCCGCGCCGCGGCCGAAATCCTCATCGATGTGGCGTTCGGCGATACCCCCATCGGCCGGTGGTCGGTACAGCCGAAGCCGTGAGGACGGCGCCAATAGCCATGGATTCCTCGAGGCTTGCGGTTGGAGCCTAGGCCCGAAACAGCTTGGAAAGCGCTGCACTCCAGGTTCCCGCAGTCCCAACTGAAGTACACCTCAACGGCCTAACTGCTGCGTGTTGAGAACTTGACGGGTTCCATCGAACGTCGCTCCCGCAGGCTAGTTAGCTTTAGGCGTCGGTCACGAAGTGACCCCGTAGAGGCTTCCGGCCGCGTGCTCGGTTTGGGCAAAGGTTATGAGACGGCGGCCGGGGGTCTTATCGTGCAGTTTCCGGCAGACAGCTTCGGTTTTAGTGGCGTTGCGGCTTCCTGTTCGGTCATTTCGGGATCATCAATCTAAACGCGTCCAAGGAGGTCCGTTGCATGTGTTCAGGCCGGAAAGCCAGCGGCGAGAGCATGGCCATCAGCCGCCATCGGCAGATTTCAAACGCGGTCCGGGCTACAACCACCTCCCCTGGAAGCGCCCGCGAGCAATCGGCGCGGGTCATCCCTTAGGTCATCGAAGACACCGGTCCGGGGGACATGCCGCCGTGCCGCTAGTTTTGAGGACGCCGACCGCGCCGCCGGACAATTTCTCCAAGGCCGAGGGCGGGCTCGATCCGGGCCGGTCATATCAAGCTCAAGGCCATGTCCGCGTCCCGAATGACGCCAGGAACCGCGCCGCCTGACATGTGGTCGGTTATGAGGGGTCCGGTTGTGGAAGGGGAAGCCTGGCCAGGATTTTTCGGAGCAAGTCTGGGGGTGGTTCGGCGTCCAGGGAAGCGAAGGTCAACGTCAGGGCTTCGCGTGTTTGTAGAACCCGACGTGCAAATTGGCGCCGCGGTGATTCGGACGCGTAACGCAGAAAATCATCGAGGGCGGATTCGCCATGGCTGCCAAGGGCGCCGACGGCATATAGTTCGGCGAGATCCATTAGCCGTCCGCCAGCTAGGTCTTGAACGATGTCATCAACGAGCGCATCCGTTAGGTCAGGATCGGTCATTGTCTAACACCGGACGCTTTCTATTGCCAGCCGCAAGCGCCGTTGGCGATTATGCGGGAAGGGAGACTGGCTGTTTGATCCGTCCGGGGACCTGGTTGGCGGCGAGCCGGGGTATGGCCATGTGCCGCGTCCCGCCGTCCCGTTGGTGTCAAGTGTGCCCTATAGTGATTCGGAGGTTGACCGGGTCCGGATGGGTGCCGGGCGTTTACTCTGCAAGCAGCGCAGGTCGTTCTGACCGCGATACCTTTGGAATTTCCGGTTAGTGAATCTGAGGATTGAGGATCTCTGGCAGGGACCTGCGGACAGCGTGATGTCTATTCCCGTGACATTCTGCGCAGCTGTGCCGGGCGGGGCAGGCGGGCCGCTAAACACTGCCTGGGTGGACCGGTGAGACTGGCGGAGCGCCCGGCACGACGGCGGGGGCTGCTTGGTTAGGAAACCCGGGCGAGGTTGTCGCGGCGGCTTCTCTGGCCGTGCCGTAGGGCGGCGCCGGATATCGGAGCGAGTCGTTCGGTGGTGACAAGCCGGCCTGGGCTCATCGGTCTTTCTTCTGCAGCCGACTGGGTGGCGGAATCAGCGCCGTGCGTCCGGACCGTTCAATGCCGTAGATCGCGGCCGCCGTTGTGAGGACGAGAAGCGTCCAGAACCATAGGATGTGTCCGGCGTAGTCGTCCTCCAGGACGCTGGTATTGCGGGCTATGGATTGTGCCTTGAGCAGGACTCCCGTGATCAGTGTGAGGACGGCGCCTGTCATGAGGGACCCGCGCAGCACCGCGGCCGAGAGGGCCGCAGACCGGAGCCGAGGCGGGTCAGTCCGGCGCCGGCCAGGGTGGATAGCGGCACAATGACACCGTCGTGTAGCAGAACCGCGAAGGCCAGCCATGTCAGCAGTCCCACCAGCTGGGTTGACCCCAGCTGGGTGGGGAGGCCCAGGAGGCCGTAACCGATGAGCCCGGCACCTGCTATGCCGAGGATTATCCTGGCCGCTTTGACGGGGGTGGTTGTTTTGACGGATTGGACTGTTGTGACGGTCGGGTTTGGCTTGGGCCGGGTCACAGGACCTCCAGGGATTGGAGCCATTTGGTTTGGAGGACCCCGGGGCGTCCGGGGCTATGATCCTGGCGGGATAGCCGTGGTCCAGGTCGAGTGTGGTGCCGTTGAGTTCCAGTGCGATAAGTGTCCGCTCGTCCCGGGCGTATTCGGCCGGCATGGACATGAGTCTGTATGCACCCTCGGGTTCAAGGCTGCTCACACGTAGGGCCGAGTCTGGTGGCGCCCCGACGGCTCCGAGGAGGTTCCTTACCGGCACGCCGCGCCACTGGGCCATCTGGCTCCAGCCCTCGACGCAGGCGATCGGTAGGTCTTGACTGGACTGCGGGAACGCCCGGAGTTCGTCCAGGCTGAAGTTCCTGCTGGTTCCGTGATAGGTGACGGTCAGGGACCAGTCGACGGCGCGGGCAAGACCGGCCACCTTCGCGTCGTCTGCAGTTCGGTTTACCGGGACGGACTGCGGACCGGTGCCCATTTTGCGGGGAGCAAACAGGTTTAGAGGACCGAGCCAGGAAAATGACTGGCCGGCGGTGGTGAGTACCAGCGCAGCTGTGCTGATTCCCACCCCGGCAAGGAAGGCCCGTCGGGACCACCGGCCCGGGCTGCCGCGGCGGCCGCCGTGGGGTGTTTGGCCTCGGCGCCCGCCGCGGTCCCGGGTAGTGGAGGGGTCTCGAGGCCACGGTTGCGCCAGTGAGCCATGATGGCGGGAAGTTTCAGGCCGATGTGCAGCAGCAGGGATCCCCAGATGACCCAAGACATCCAGTAGTGCGTCTCGCGGAAGGGGAAGGGCCAGGGATACCACTTGTAGGTGTTGATCAGCCCGGTTGTCAGCTGAAGCAGCGAGGAGGCAATGAACAGGGCGATCGAGGCACGTTCGAGGCCGTGGGCGAGGGATTTAACCGGCGGCCACTTGAGCAGTTCCGGAAACACTGACCATAGCTTGGCCAACAGCAGAGGAATGGATGCGATCCCGGCGGTGATATGGGTCCCCTGGGTGAGCTGGTAAATCCAGACAGGGCTGGTGGGGAAGAACATCCACGAGGGTGGATTCTGCAGTCCGTGGCTGAACAGGCCGGTCAAGAAACACACTGTGAAACTCAGTCCCAGCCAGCGGCCCAGGACAACTGTGAGCCGGGTGCTTCGCGTCGGGGAAGCAAACCGGGCGGCGATGGCCATCGTCAGCCTTTGCGGGTCGGGCCTTTGCATGCCTACATCACACCACCATTCAGGATCGAGCGGGAATTGGAAGACCACGGAAATTACCGAAAGGCGCCGGAGGAGTTGCTTTCGGCCTGCAGAGCCCGATGTGAGGCCGGGACGCGGATTGCGGGGCCATGCAGCTCCACCGTGCGCAAAGCGGTCGAGGCCTCCGCACGCTCGCTTAGTCTCTGCGGGACGGTTCCATATTCGACGGACGAAACCGAGGTTAGGTACGGACTCGGCGGCCGTGGGCCCGCTTCCGAAGTTACGAGAGAGTGCCACGGCCCGTCGGTGGAGGGCCGTGGCACTTCGGGCCGGTGCAGTTGATTCATCCGGCGGGGTTTTGTTGGGGTGTTACTTGGTGTTGACGGTGATCTTGGCGACGCCGACGAGCATGTCCGCCTTCACGGCGTCAGTCTTGAAGGTTTTGTTCAGCAGCCCTGCGGCGGTGTCGGAGATCAGCACGCGGGTGCCTTCGAGGATGGCGGTGTCGCCGGACTTGGCGAGGGGCTTGAGGGTGGAGCCGTCGAGGTTGAAGATGTAGGCCTGTTTGGCCGCGACGGTGCCGTTGACGGCGACGTCACCGTAGAGCTTGGAGGTGCCGGGGTCGATGGTGAAGTTGGTCAGGTCGACCTTGGTGTCCCCTGCGGTGAGGGAGAAGCCGGAGCCGGCGTGGCTGATCAGGCCCTGGACGTAGGGGCGGTACTCCTTGGCCGGGTCGTAGTAGTCGACCTTTCCGCCGGTGATCGGGAAGATAAGAGAGCCATCGGTGAGTGCGGCGGTGCCGACGACCCCGGGGTGAGCTTCAGGGTCTCCAGGGCCTTGCCGAAGGACGCGTCCAGTTTGACGGCTGTGGACACTCCGGTCAGAGCCGGGATCGAGGCCAGCGGCTTGGGCATCTCCACAGAGGCAGAGGACGAGGACGTGCTGGCCGGGCCGGGAAGCGGTGTTGGAGGGGCTGCAGGCGGCCAGGGAGAACATGAGCGAACCGGCGGCGGCGATTCCGGCGAAGGTCTTGAGGGAGGTGCGCATAGGAGTACTCCTTGAAGTCATTTTGGGTGGTCCTGACCCGGTGCGGCGGCCGTGGTGCGGTCGCGGTTTCTCAGCGGAGCGGGTTTTTCTCTGTCAGGAGTACTTCGAGGGCAACACCGTCCTGGATGGGGTTCCACGAAAACCGTAACCATTCCGTGACGCCCGCCCTCCCAGACACCTCACATAACCGACCGCGCAGACGCGGGCGTGGGCGTGGGTCAGCCTGGTTCCCCGCGAAGGGGAGCGGTGGCGAATTCCTGCATGCCCTCGTCGAAGTCCACAGACGGCGCCCAGCCCAGGTCGGCCTTGATGAGCTCGGAGGATGCGGTGACATGGCGGACGTCTCCGAGCCGGTACTGGCCGGTGACGACCGGCGCCGGGCCGCCGCAGAAAGTACTCAGGGCCACGGCTACGTCACCGATCGTCCGTACCTCGTCGGCGCCGACGTTATAAGCGCGAAATCCGGAGGCATTGGATTTGGACTGTGAGTCGACTGCGGCGATGTTCGCTGCTGCGACGTCCCGGACATGGATGAAGCTGCGCCGCTGGCGGCCGTCTTCGAAGACCCGGGGCGCCTCGCCCCGGGCCAGGGCCGAACGGAACAGGGAAGCGACACCGGCGTAGGGTGTGTCCCGGGGCATCCTGGGGCCGTAGACGTTGTGGTAGCGAAGGGCGATCGCGGACCCGCCCGTGCTCCGCGCCCATGCGGCCGCGAGATGCTCCTGGCTGAGTTTCGAAGCCGCGTAGACGTTCCGCGGGTCCAGGGGGGCTTCCTCTGTGATCATCGCGGGGATGAGGGCTGCGCCGGTTTCCGGGTTGCGGGGATCGTAGTTGCCGGCCAGCAGGTCGGCCTCGCTGCGGGGACCGGCCGGACGGGGAGCCCGGTGTCGGGGTCCGTGTAGGCGCCTTCGCCGTAGACGACCATCGAGGAAGCGAGGACGAGGCAGGTGATGCTCCGGCGTTCCATGGCAGCGAGCAGGATTGCGGTGGCGTAGTCGTTGTTGTGGATGTAGTCCGGAGCGTCCGCGAAGCTGACTCCCAGGCCGACCTTCGCGCTCTGGTGGCAGACAGTGTCGATACCTTGTAGTGCAGATTCGACGGCGGCCGCGTCCGTGACGTCACCTGTCACGATTTCCACCCGCGGGTCAAAGACCGGCGGGCTGGGGTGAAGGCCGGGGTCAAGAGAGTCCATGACCCGAACGGACCAGCCCTGCGCGAGGGCTGCATCGGCGATGTGTGACCCGATGAAGCCGGCCCCTCCGGTGACGAGAATTTTCATCAGACGCTCACGGCGTTGCGGACGGCGGGGAGCGCCATGATCCTACGCACGGCTTCGCAGTCCATCAGGGCCCGTGCCGAGTAGTCTGCAGGGATGGCGGCCACGGTCGATTCTAGGACGGCCAGGATACTTTTCTGGGCATCCTGGAGACGTGAGAAGACAGCGGGGCCGTTACCGGATCGGAACCGTCGTGTCCTGTGTCGGAATCGGTGATGAACGCCAGATTTGCGAAGCCCATGTTTAATTCTGCGGCGAGGACGGGTTCGGGGTACTGGGTCATGCTGATAATGTCGGCCCCGCCTGTGACGTACCCGGCCGACTCGGCTTTGGTGGAGAACCGTGGTCCGTTTATGACCACGACTGTTCCTTGCACGAGGCAGGGAAGTTGATGCGTTGCCAGGGCGGTACCCAGATGTGAACGCAGCGTCGGACAAAATGGGTCCGAGGCCGGCAGGTGCTGAACCCCGGCCGGGGGACGCCCTCAGCTGTCGTGCCGTCAAAGTATGTGTCGGCGCGTCCCCAGGTACGGTCGATCAGTTGGTCTGTGACCACGAACGTCAATGGCCCAAAGCCTTCCCGCAGTCCGCCCACTGCCGATGACGAGATCACCGCCTCGACACCGAGGCTTTTGAGTGCCCAGATGTTGGCCCGGTAGTTGATCTTCTGGGGAGGGAGCGAGTGCCCGCCCCCGTGGCGGGGAGGAACGCCACGGGCCGTCCGGCCACAGTGGCGATTGTCACAGGCCCTGAAGGAGCCCCGTAAGGGGTCTCGACGTGGACGGTGGCGAGGACCGAGGCTCCGGGCAGGTGGTAGGTACCGGAGCCGCCGATGATGCCGATCCGCACCTGTGGCGCGTCTCCAAATGCTGTGTTCATGATGCAATCCTGCCATTCGAGGTAACGGTGGTTGGGTCCGGTTGTTTTCATTGAGGTGAAAGCGCGTGCTCCGGCGCCTGGTACCTGAGACCATTGACCGCGCTTAGCCGAATTTCGGTGCGACGCCGCAGCCAAACGCCGGCGCCGATGGAAGCGGCGGCCAGGAGCAGCACGGTCTTGTTCAGTGGTTCACCGAACGGTGCGACGGTAGGGGCCATGTAGATGAAGTCGAGGGCAAGGATCACCCCCACATACTCCCATCGCCGGCTCAGGACGATGAACGGCAGGAGCATGAGCGCATACCAGGGGTAGTTCGGGCTGATAACGAGCAACGTCAGCCCGATCATGACGGTCTGTTGTTCCCATAGATTGCCTGCCCTTGTTTGCCGCAGCGCTCCGAGAGCAACGACAGCAATCGCGGCGGCGCTAAGCACTGCTGGCCAGACGCCGGCGGAAACTATCTGTGCGAGGCCGAATCGGACGCCGCCGCTCTGGCTGTAGCCCTCCTCTTTGAGATAGCCGGGCAGAAAACCCAGCACACCGGACCCGGCAACTGCGAGATAAGGGACGTAAAGCAGGATGAAAGTCAGGACTGCGGCCGCGATGAAGCGGACCGGGCGCCGGAACAGCAAGGCTGGGGCTGCGATGACGGGGATGAGTTTGGTGGCCACGGCAGCTCCGAATGCGGCTCCTGAGCGGAGAGGTCTGTCTCCGAGCAGGAACATTCCGGCCGCGAGCATCAAGCCGGCACCGAGCGGGTCCACATGGGCGTTGTTCACTGCCTCAAGTTGGACGAATGGACTCCAGCCCCATACTGCCGCCAGATGCAGCGGCAGGCCGCGTTTGGCCAGGGCGCCGAGCAGCATCACCTGCACGGCGATGCTGAGGAGCAGGCCACCGAGTTGAAAGGGAAAGTATCCGACCGAGTCCGGGACGGCGGCCTGTACACCAAAGAAGTAGATTTGTGCCGTCGGTGGATAGATGGTCGGCACGTGGGGTCGGTTGATCGCGGTGCACAGGGGAGTCCCGGAGGGTTCGCTCGAAGTCGGGACAGATTCCGTGACGAACAAGTCCTTGGCGCATTCTGGCTTGCCATCGGTGCCTGAATGACCGGGAGCGAAAAGCCATTCCGGCCTCAGACTGCTGAGAGTCTCATCCACGGGCACGTACGCATAGGGGGATTTTCCTGACTTTTGCACGATCCCGTCCCACGCGTACCGGGCGGCGTCGTTGCTTGTCCGAGGCGGCGCACTCACTGCGATCAGGCCGAGGAGTACGGTGCCTGTGATGATCAGGGCGCCCACTTTTCGCCTCGGAACATGCCGCAGGAACCTCACGGCGACAGCCATAACGAGCCACGAAAGGCATGTTCCCACTATGGGCGCGGATTCGAATGGGTTTCCGGGGAGCACCATCCACCACAGCAACGCGGCACTGAGGAGAAATATCGGAAGCAGGAATATGAGTCGGTGTCGGGCGTCCGCACCGACTGATAGTCCGGGGGCGGCTGTCAACCTGTGATCCAGTCAGGCGTGGCGGCGCGTGCGAGGCGACAAAAGACGCGGCCTTCCAGGCGCTGGACAGCGATGACCGTCCAGCCGCCGCGTTTGGCCCGGGACGCGAGTCCGGTGTAGCCCGTCCGTGCCCACCCGAAAGGTTCGCTCCGGTTGCCATGCTGGTCCTCCAATACCGCGGAATAAACCAGGTCCAGGTTTTCGTCGGCTTCCACCTCAACAAGGAGCGTCCCGTCAGGGGCGATCAGCTGGCCGCACCGGCGGAGCAGGGACGTGATGCTCCCGCCGATGCCGATGTTGCCATCGAGCAAAATGATAGAGCGCCACTGACCCGTGTGCGGGACAGGGGCGAAAACCGATTGCTCGATTGCCCGCCCGCCGCGCCTGCGCGCCCTGCTGACCGCCTCAGGACTGGTATCGATGCCCAGGGCCCGCAGACCCATCCGCTGCGCAGCGGAGAGCAACCGTCCCGGTCCGCAGCCGACATCTAGAACCGGCCCCGAAGGGTGCCTAGAAGCGAACGCTCAAGCACGCTGGCCTCTTCGCACCAACCGCGCACATCGAAGTTCACCCGGTCCCCCTGGTGATACTCGCTCTCGGGACGAAGTGTCAGAGAGCCGGAGCCCTTAGCCAGCGCCCTGCCATAGGGCTCATCGAGGCCCTGGCCGAAATTAGCGGCAGAGGCAACACTGAGGGAAGTCACTGGGTTGCGCCTTCATTGACTGCAAAACGCTGAAACTGAAGCGCGGCTGCCTCCACGGCCTGCGCGAAGCCGCTGCCGGGAATCCCGGCAGCGATCTCGAGTGCATCACTGAAGTGGTCCATGTCCCGCAGTTCTGGAAGCATCCCGATTCTTAGCCCGGCAGCGGACAAACGGGCCAATTGGCGGGCCCCGTTGTGGCTGTGGACATGGGTACCCCTCGGATCAGCTCTCCGAGGGGATGACGCAGGGCCAGAGCCCAAAATCCGCCGTCCGTCGCCGGGCCGATCCATGCATCGCAAGGGTTTGCCTGCGTTGACCAGTCTTGAATCAGCGGGCCACATCTGCAATGGAGAATTGCGGGGTGTCCATGCCGATGATCAGAAGCGGACCCGCCACTGCATCGCAGATGGCAGCGAGACGCTCGTCCAACCCCCCGGATGCTTGCTCCACGACGGTGAAATCTTCGGCGTCGGCCGGAGCAGGGTTGCCGTCCATGACTAACAGTCGGTTCCGTACCGGGAGGAGCCGGACCGTATCCAGCGTGCGGGTGAGACTCAGCTGTGCCAGCCCTGAGGCCTGTTCTGGCGTCAGCGGTGGGCTCAACCGGGTCTTGACGCGCCCTGGACGGCATTCCTTGGCGATGACCGCCACGGTCAGATCCATGATTTTCCTCATGTCGGGTCTCCGCCGCCGGCGCTTTTCCGGACCGGTCCGGAAGAGGAGGCAGCTGACGCTGCCCTGAGTTGGGCAGACATATCCCACACGGCCGTCAGCGTCCCGCGGACCGTTCCAGTCACTTTCGATTTTCCGGTGCGGGGGGCATAGGCAACTGGCACTTCCCTGATCCGCCAGTGGCGCAAGCTCGCCTTGAGGAACATCTCCAACGGATAACCGCTGCGACGGTCCTTTAGGCAGAGAGAGAGTAGCCGGTCCCGGCGTGCTGCCCTCATGGGTCCGAGATCAGTTACCCTTTCTCCGGTCAGGCGCCGGAGCCGCCACGCCAGCACAACATTGGCGGCCCGGGCGTGCAAGGGCCATGATCCCCGCTGCGGCTGCCGGCTGCCCAGCACCAGATCCGCGCTGCCATCGATGACGGACGCGAACAGTCCCGGTAATTCGGACGGGTCCAATGACCCGTCGCAGTCACAGAAGGCCACGAACTCTGCTGTGGCCGCGAGCAGTCCGGCGTGGGCGGCGGCCCCAAACCCTCTCCGGTCCTCCCGGATGACCACGGCTCCCAAGTTGGCGGCGAGTTCAGCAGACCCGTCTGTTGAACCGTTATCCACCACGATGGCCCGGTAGCCCACCGGCATTCGGGAAAGTACCCAGGGCAGTGCGCCCCTCTCGTTCAGACACGGCAGAACGACGTCAACTACGGCTCCGGTCATTTGGGACATCCTTCAACGCTAGCGACCAAGGCGTCGTAGCCGTTCTCAGGCGCGCCGCAATGGATAAACGAGACAGTGCCACGGCCCGTCGGTGGTGGGGCCGTGGCACTTCGGGCCGGTGCAGTTGATTCATCCGGCGGGGTTTTGTTGGGGTGTTACTTGGTGTTGACGGTGATCTTGGCGACGCCGACGAGCATGTCCGCCTTCACGGCGTCAGTCTTGAAGGTTTTGTTCAGCAGCCCTGCGGCGGTGTCGGAGATCAGCACGCGGGTGCCTTCGAGGATGGCGGTGTCGCCGGACTTGGCGAGGGGCTTGAGGGTGGAGCCGTCGAGGTTGAAGATGTAGGCCTGTTTGGCCGCGACGGTGCCGTTGACGGCGACGTCACCGTAGAGCTTGGAGGTGCCGGGGTCGATGGTGAAGTTGGTCAGGTCGACCTTGGTGTCCCCTGCGGTGAGGGAGAAGCCGGAGCCGGCGTGGCTGATCAGGCCCTGGACGTAGGGGCGGTACTCCTTGGCCGGGTCGTAGTAGTCGACCTTTCCGCCGGTGATCGGGAAGATAAGAGAGCCATCGGTGAGTGCGGCGGTGCCGACGACCCCGGGGGTGAGCTTCAGGGTCTCCAGGGCCTTGCCGAAGGACGCGTCCAGTTTGACGGCTGTGGACACTCCGGTCAGAGCCGGGATCGAGGCCAGCGGCTTGGGCATCTCCACAGAGGCAGAGGACGAGGACGTGCTGGCCGGGCCGGGGAAGCGGTGTTGGAGGGGCTGCAGGCGGCCAGGGAGAACATGAGCGAACCGGCGGCGGCGATTCCGGCGAAGGTCTTGAGGGAGGTGCGCATAGGAGTACTCCTTGAAGTCATTTTGGGTGGTCCTGACCCGGTGCGGCGGCCGTGGTGCGGTCGCGGTTTCTCAGCGGAGCGGGTTTTTCTCTGTCAGGAGTACTTCGAGGGCAACACCGTCCTGGATGGGGTTCCACGAAAACCGTAACCATTCCGTGACGCCCGCCCTCCCAGACACCTCACATAACCGACCGCGACACCGGCGATGGACTTCAGAACGCCCAACACTGCTTGACCAGCACCGCTGCCGAGACGAAGTATCTGTCGGCATCCAGTTGGGGGCCGAGTGTACTGGCCCAGGGCAGCAGCAGGAGCCAATTTTTCCGTCCCTCCGAGGCGGTGACGACATTGGGATCGGGCCGCGCTGAAATCCTTTCGGCGCGAACACCAATACCCGGGGAGCTCAGACTCTAGCCAAATCCTGCCTCAATCACGCCCAGCGGGGCTTGTCCACGTCGGATCGGTGGTCGATGCGGTGGACGTCTAGCATGTATTTGAATCTGGCAGGAGTCCGAGGGGACGGCTCGGCCAGAGCTACCGTCAAAGCGACCCGTCCATGGTCAAAGCCTCGTCACAAGGAACCTCTCAGGTAAGTTCTCCAACAATAACGCTCAAGACGATAAACAAAATAGGGAACAAGCAGGACTGAGGCATTTGAGAGCAAGCCCTGTGTTCCCGTTCAAGGGTCCCGAGGTGGAATCCCCAGCGATGCGGACTTACCTCTGGTGTTGAGTGCTTGAATGGGGCATGGGGCTCGCAGCGTACTGGTCTCCGGCGGTGGCATTGCCGGCTCGACGGCCGCGTACTGGCTAGCGAAGGCCGGTTGGTCGGTCACGGTTGTGGAACGAGCGGCCGACACACGATCGAGCGGCAACCCTATCGACGTACGCGGAGGAGCGGTCGCTATTGCACGGCAGATGGGTATCTGGTCGCCACTGGAGGCGGCTGCCACTGGTGTCGAACGCTTGGTCTTTGTCGACGCCGACGGGCGGCCACAGGCCACGATCCCCACGCGCCGACGCCTCGACCGCCACGAGGAGGTTGAGGTCGCACGCAATGAACTCGTCGGCCTGTTGCTCGAGAAGGCTCAGGAGACAAGCCTCATTATCCGGGACGACTCGATCACCGCCTTGCACCAGGACGGCGGCGGAATTGACGTCGAATTTCAGCGGACCCCTTCCCGTCGCTTCGATCTGCTCGTCGGATCTGACGGACTCCACTCCACCGTTCGGCGCTTGGCGTTCGGCCCGAAGAGCGTTTTGCCCGCCCATTCGGCATGTTCGTGGGCACCGTGCGCGGCCCTGCGCCGATCCAGGATCCGCGTACCGTGCTGCTGTACAACGAACCGGGAACCTCCTTGACCATCCATCCGGCAGGTGGGAAGCCGGGGTTCGCACTCATCTTCCGGGGTCAGCAGGATTTCGACTACCGCGACATGGAACAAGGCAGACGCCTCGTCGAGTCCACCTACGCCGGCGGCGGATGGCTCACCTCGCTCGCGCTCGAGGAATGGGGCGCGTCCGACGAAAGGTACTTCGACGCAGTCACCCGCGTAGAAGTACCGCGGTGGACTGCAGACCGCGTGGTTCTGCTCGGTGACGCGGCGAGTTGCATCTCGCTGTTCGGTGAAGGATCCAGCAGCGCGATCGTGGGAGCCAAGACCCTCGCCGACGCGATTGTCGCCCATCCGGATGACCACACCGCCGCTTTCGCCGGCTATGAACACAGGCACCGCAAACACGTGCGATCGCTACAACGTGGCGCCGGCATCACATCGCACCTTCTTGTACCCAAGACGCGGTCGGGCATCACGATACGCAATGCTGTGCTAAATGCGCTCCCCTTTGGCAGCAAGCGCATAGACGGTCCCTGATCCGTGCAGGTCGGCAGTACGGGGACGCTGCCAGAAACTACCGCCAGGTGTCGCCGGTTGGGGGTATGCACTATCTGGGCAGCGGCATTTTGCTCCTGCTTTGGGCGACGCGGGGATGCACCGACGCGGGCGGGGGTCCGCGCGGCCTTGACGTCCTCCGGCCTTTGACTGGGAACAACGGCGTATTGGTGTACGTTGCAGTCTCGTCAGAAAGAACATCGCAGGAAACGTCAGAAATGAGAATCACCTAAAGTGGCAACCGATTACGACGAAGTCCGTTCCGACGTCAAGGAATCCCAGGACCGTTCCCTGGAGGCATTACAGACAGCCAATGCCCCGGACGCCCGCAGCGTCGTCAATGAACTGGACCAAGCCGACGCACTCGATGAAGGCCTCACCCCCGGGGGAGAGATCATCGCCGAGGAGCTCATCGTTCAGGTCATTCCCCAGGCCGCGGACGAGTTCACCTGCTACTCCTGTTTCCTCGTCCGGCACCGGTCCCAACTCGCCCGGGAAGCCAACGGCCACTCATACTGCATCGAGTGCGAAGGCTAAGGCATTCCTCCGCCAGTACGCCGTTGGATTGAGGAAGTCGGTCGGCGACAGTGCCTACGCCTCGTCGAGTTGAGCGGAGAGGCCCCTGGCCATACACGGCGCCGGCTATCGGCCCGGTAGAAGCTTGGGCCCAGGAACTCCGGGACACAGCCACCATCCGGCCGTCGATTCCCAGCCAATTCCGAGGTTTCAGGACGCATAATGGTCCGAAGCTCCGGTCAACCGCTATTTGACCGGAGCTTCGCCAATTGAGCGACTCGGTCGGGCCGTCTGCATCTACCTGACCGGCTCGAAGGTACGCCCCTGCCGCAACGAAAATGAACACTGGCCCGCCAGGTTTGTGGGCAGCCGGTGACAGCGATCAACATCATTACCGAGGACCTGCAGTACCAGGTGGCAGCAGCCGGCATGGAACCGCACATGTGCGCCCGCGAAGACTCGATGTGCGCCGTCGGCTTCCTCAGCGGCGCCCCGACAGTTCTCGAAGATGCCTCGCTCGATCCTCGGTACAACACCAACCCCTATGTTGACGGCCGCAGGAGCAGCATCAGGTTTTACGCGTCCATACCCCTTGTGACCGAGGACGGATTTGTCCTGGGCACATTATGCGCTGGCGCCCGTGAAACGGGGCGGCTCAGTGATGAACAGCTCCGGGGTTTGGAAATCCTGGCGACCCAGGTCGTTGACGTCCTGCACCTCGAACACCGTTCCCGGCAACTGGCAAAGCCCTGGCCGAGTCCGAGCGCAGCAACCGCCTTCTCGCGGAGTTCGCAGGCCGAATCAGCCACGACCTGCGCAACCCGCTGACCTCCATTCTGGGATACGCGGAACTATGCGAAATGGACATCGAAGCAGGCCTCGGCGGACCGACCTCGGAGTACTTGAGGATTGTCGGCAACACGGGACGAAGAATGCTGTCCATGGTCGAGGAGGTCCTCGCCTTCGCAACAACCGGCGGAGGCCTCCACACGAAGCGGGTCTTCCTCGCCGAGCTGGTCAAGGACGTGATGGAGGATTTGGCAGTTACCCTGGATGGTTCCGGAGCGTCTGTCGACTGCGGCGACCTGACATTCACCGCGGACCCCGTCCAGACGCGGGTACTGCTTCAGAATCTGATCCACAACGCCATGGCCTACAGGCGCCCGGGCGTCCCGCCGGTCATCCACATCACCGGTCGCCGCGGCGAGGACGGCGCAGTCCTCCGCGTGATCGACAACGGAAAAGACATCGCCATAGCTGACCGTGAGCGCATCCTGGATCCCCTCGTGCGCCTCCACCGCGAGGGCGACCCGCCAGGATCCGGGCTCGGTCTGGCAACTTGTTCACGCATCGCTGCAGCAGCCGGCGGAAGGATCGAGATCGGACCTGGGGTGCTGGTAACGGTGATGTCACCAGCACACTACTTCGTCCTCTTACTTGCCGTCGCCGGGATGGGTTGTCGGTTTGTCGGGTGTGGTGGTGGTTCGGATACTGAGGCGGGCCGTCATATCGAGTTTCACTTCGCCGTAGGGCAGCACGTGCTGCCAGAACAGGGGCGTGAGGCCGCGGCGGTCTTCGGGGGTGAGCGTGCCTGCCCATTTGCTTTCGGCGAGGACGTCTTGAAGCATGAGCGTGTTCACGTAGACCAATGCGGCCTGCAGGATCCGCAGGCCCAGCACGGACATTTCCTGCTCTTCCGTGTGGTTGGACGCTATTTCCCGCCCTTGCCGTAGTAGATCACCGAGTTGGCGCCGTTGAACGCTTCCACAACATTCAATCCTTCGGTGATCTCGCGCTGGAGTTCACGCCGGCGCAGATATTTGGCGACGAAGATCGTGCGCTGCGCGCGTCCGACTTCAAGCATCGCCTGATAAGTGGGGTGGGACGCCGATCGAGTGAACCGGCGCAGGATCGCCTCAGTCGAGGCAGTGCCGTGCTTGATCGCCGTCGCGTACTTGATCATCTGGTCGTAGTTCTGTTCGACCAGATCCCAGCGGATCGGCCGTGTGAGAGCCGGTGTCAGCAACGGGTAGGCGTCAGGCTGGCCGGTTGCCGGTCGGTAGAGCTTGATCCTGTTGACTTGTTTGATTCTCGGTAGCAGGTCGAAGCCAAGCAGGCGGGTGATGCCGAAGCCGATCTCGGACTGGCCATGGGTGTCGACGTAATTTCCTTCGACCTTCATCGTCGTCCCGTGCCGGATGGCACCCTCGACCATCGCGTGCACTTCGGAGGCGGAGGCACGCAGCGTTTGGGAGTGCACGACCATTGACCCTCGTTCGACATGCCAGTAGATCAGGATGCCACGCCCACCGTAGCGGGAATGCCACTCGGTGAAAATGTTCTGATCGTAGGACCGGAAATGAGTCGAGTCCGAGGCGACCGCCGTCGAGCCTTCGCCCCACAGCGTCCGTTGTCTTGCCGCAAACGTGGCGTTGGCGATTCCGATCGCGACAGCCTGGGCGGTGTCAGTGGTGAGGTAGCGGCGACGAACATAGCGGATTTCATTCTCGGTGTGTCCGTGGCCGCCGCCGGCGGCAACTGCACGGATGCCGGTGTTGGTGCCGTAGGCGTAAATGGCCAGCATCAACCGCTCGGCCAGGACCTCGACGGGCAGGGTGCCGCCGCCTGCGACTGCGCTGATCTCGTTTAGACATCCGGTGCGCAGGACAGCTTCCTTGAGGATGTCAATCAGGGCGACCGTTCCCCAGCGCCGCTGCACCTCAGCCTTGACACGCCGCAGGGTCCGTGGTTCGGGTGCCGCCTCGTGCTTGGTGAGCTTGATTGCCCCCGAGGCACGGTCCGTGATTTCCAACCAATCCAGCGTTGGAACCGCCTCGTTGAGATCATCCAGCGCGGCGCTCATCTCATTTCGCAGATCCTCAATGAATGCGGTGGGATCCAGCGGCTTGCGCAGCTCCCGATAGTTTTCAGTCCGGCGGGCGTCGAAATCATGGGGCAGGTCATCATCGGGGTTGCGCCAGGAACAGGCACCGACGACCCAAATTTCCCTGCAGCGCAGTTGTTCCCGCAACGCCTGGAATGTGACTACCTCATACACCAGCCGGGCCACGCGGTGCCTGCCGCGGGTGTCTGTCTTGTAAACCAGGTCAGCCCAGTCACCGGCGGCGCCGCGGTGGGCAGGCACGCTCTCCCCAACTGGAAAGTATGTGAGGTTTCTGGTGTTGGCGTGCCGTCCGATCAATGCCAACGCATCGATTACCGGGCGGTGTGCTGTGTTATTGCTCCTGAACTCGAGGACCTCCAGCAGAGCCATCAGTCCGCGCCGATAGTGGCCGGTGTAGGACGATCTCAACGTGGTCTGCACCGTGCGCCGATACACCGGGCCCTTCGTTTTGAACTCGTGAACCAGCTCCCGCAACGTCTGCTCACCGCCAGTAACAGCCGGGAAAACCACGGACCGCACCGCATCGTCAGGCTTCTCGAGTGCCGCTTTTGCGATCGAGAAGAGAATGCTCTCTTTGCCCGAGACCCGTTTAACGGCATTGATCAACTCGGCAGTCACTTTCCGCTCAGCACGGGCGCCGATGCGGTGGACCGTAGCAATGAGCAATTCCACCAGTGTGTCGGTGATCTCCCGCTCACGTTGGTGCACTAACGCAGCCAGTAAAGTAAGCATCAGTGGTTTGGCATGCCGTCGTAGATGTGATGGTGCCTCGACGGAAGCCCTGGCTCGCCATTCGTCCAAAACTTTCGGTGCCACGTCAGTGAACAACCCGGCGGGCAGACCTACAGCCCGGACCGCTTGAAGTTTGCCGATCTCCGTCATCATCGATGCCAGGCTCACATTTCCTGGCATCGACTTGAGGTGTGTCAAGGATGTGAGACAGTCGCGTAGTTTCTTTTTGGTTAGGCAGCCGCGGGAAGCGGCTGCCTGGTGGGCCTGAAGTTCGCCATTGCGGTGGCTGGCGGCAGGCCGTCATTGTTGCTGTGGGGTCGCCAGCGGTTGTAGAACACTTCGATGTACTTCATCACTCCGCGCCGGGCCTCCTGGCGGGTGGTGAAGCTGTGGTGGTGGTAGAACTCATTTTTCAGGGATGAGAACGCCGATTCGGCCACTGCATTGTCCCAGCACACTCCGGTGGCTCCCATGGACTGTCGGATGCCGTTACCCGTGCACCAGGCGCTCATTTCCCGGGAGGTGTACTGCGTTCCTCTGTCGCTGTGGAAAATTGCTCCAGGGTGCAGATAACCGCGGTCCCTGGCCATCTTCAGCGCGCCGGTAGTGAGCGAGGCGCGCATGTGGTCAGCCATCGCCCAACCGACGACCATGCGCGTGCACAGATCAATGACGGTGGCCAAGTAGAGCCAGCCCTCACCGGTGCGCAGGTACGTGATGTCTCCGACCAGACGGGTTCCCGGGGTGTCGGAGGTGAAGTCCCGGCCGATGAGGTCCGCGAAGACCTTGTCCGGATCCGAGGGAATCGTCGTCCGCTTGAACGCCCGCATCCGTTTCGCGGCCCAGCCGTTCTCCGCCATGATGACCGCCACGGTCCCCACCGATACCTCGATGCCGGCGGCGGCAAGTTTCGAATGGACCATGCGGTGCCCGAAAATTCCGTCCGAAGAATCGAACATGATCTTCACATGCTCTGTCAGCTCCCGATGCCGGGTCGCCGTCGGAGACTCGACAGCGGCCAGCCACCGGTAGTACGAGGCCCTGGGAATACCCAGCTGCCGGCACATCCACTGGACAGGGAATTGCGCGTTCTTCACCTGAACAAAGCGGTAAAGATCCTCTACCGTTGTTCTCTGGCGAAGAACGCCGAAACTTTTTTTAGGAAGTCATTTTCCCTCTCGACTTCACGCAGCCGAGCTTCCAAAGCCTTGTATTTCGCCGGATCCACCGGATCATCCGGTTTGCCCCCGCCCTCCGATTGGCTCTCGTTATGCAGCCGCACCCACCGCTTCAGGGCAGTCACGGAAATCCCAGTTCCGGCGCAACAGAGGCCGGCGAACGTCCCGAGGAAATCACCAACGACACGGCATCAGCCTTGAACTCATCGGAATAGGTAGGTCGAGCAGACATGGGCACAATCCTTTCAAACTGTGTCTCACATCAGTAGTACACCTCAACTTGATCAACCCCAGAACGGTATCGGGTTCGTTCGCCCCCTCGCTGCCATCGGTCTCCGGCCCGCCCTCCTCGACGACGATCAGATTCAGCAGCCGACCCGACGTCGGTTCGTCCAGCCGCTCTGAGATCCGTTGCGCCCAGTTATGCGCAGCCGTGCGCAACGCCGAACGAACCATCCGCAACAAACGGCCGGAAGTAGGAGGCTCGATTCGTTCAGTCCTGAACCGGGCCAGTAACTCCTCACGGACAAGTTCAAGCCGGCGCTCGTCATGGGCCACATTGGCCGCCAGCCAGGACGTGAGCTTTTCCTGATCATCGACCGTTGCGACCCGGAACCCCAGATGAGTGCGGATCTGAGCGCGGTGATACTCGATCGTCCTTCCAGACCACTCGTAAAGATTCAGCTCTGAACTATCCACGCCGAGCTGGCGGCCGACGAACCTCACCACAGCGTCCGGCACGTTCGAACGCCCCCGCGGGAACCGGCCATATCGGCTGTAGTGCTTCAACAGCAGAGCGAAACCCAACCCAGTAGCACCGCGTTTGCCACTCAGAAGCGCACGATCCTCATCAAGTAACGTCCAGAACTCAACCAGCTCGTCCACATCACCCGGGATCGCATCCATGAGCGGCAATCATACCCGCCGCTCCTCAGACATCTTCGTCCTCGTTGCGGCTGGTGACAGCACCGTTACCAACACCCCAATTCCCGTGGCCGCGCGGGGCACGTCGTGACCGCCATCGTGACGGGCATCCGGGTGCCGGGACCCCGACGGCTGGTCACGGTGGAAGCCTCTGGCACTACACTGCAGGCTGAGGTGCCCTGGGCCGGGTGCTTGGCATCAGTGACCACATCGGGCTCTCCATCCCTGTGTCCGCCCGTGCTGTTGTCACCGGCGGCGGGTTTCCGCCGCACCCGCTAATGTTGACAAGGCTCCGGCCGTCCCCGCGAGGGACAGGGTATGAAAGTGTCTGCCAGCCCCGGCCGGTAGCGACGTCTCCACCCATCCTGCCCGGGATCTGTCGGGCTAAAAGTAAGGAACATGAACATGAGACATCCCCTGACACGGACCGCTGCCTTGGCAGCGGGGCCCTTCTTACGCTCGGGCTGGCGGCCTGCGGCGCCGGCGCGGACCCGCTGACGAACGCACAACCCTCGGGCCAGGCCAGTTCCGGAGGCCCCCTGGTCATCGGCTCGGCCAACTTCCCCGAGAGCGAGACGCTGGCCGAGATCTACGCGGGGGCGCTGAACGCGGCCGGCGTCCCGGCGTCGACCAAGCCCGGGATCGGATCCCGCGAAGTCTACGTCAGGGCGTTGCAGGACAGGTCCATCGACCTTGTCCCCGACTACAGCGGTAACCTTTTGCGCTACGTCGATAAAACGGCCACCGCGACCAGCGCCGAGGACGTCATGAAAGCGCTCCCCGGCAAACTCCCTGCAGAGCTCACGGTGCTCGAACCGGCCAAGGCCGAAGACAAAGACTCCATCGTGGTGACCGGGGCGACGGCGGCGAAGTACGGACTCAAAAGCCTCGCCGATCTGGGCAAGGTCTGCGATCAGATCGCGCTTGGCATGCCGCCGGAAGCGACAGAACGGCCCCAGGGTCTTCCCGGGCTCAAAACCACGTACGGGTGTGTCCCCAAAGAGTTCGTTCCGTTCAGCGACGGCGGCGGTCCCGTTACCGTCAAGGCACTGCTGGATGACAAAATCCAGGCCGCCGACGTGTTCAGCACCTCACCGCTGATCGTTCAGAACAAGCTCGTCGCTCTGGAGGATCCGCTGAACAACTTCGCCGCCCAGCAGGTACTGCCGCTGGCCCTCAAAGACCGCCTGGACGCCAAAAGCACGCAGGTGTTGAACAAAGTCTCACAAGCCCTGAGCACCGGCGATCTGCTGAGCCTGAACCAGGATGTCTCCGGTGACCGCAAAATAAATCCCCGGGACGCGGCCGCGGCCTGGCTCAAAGAC
The DNA here is from genome assembly GCA_002370555.1 of Arthrobacter sp. Hiyo4. Taxonomy (GTDB): domain Bacteria; phylum Actinomycetota; class Actinomycetes; order Actinomycetales; family Micrococcaceae; genus Arthrobacter. The sequence continues at coordinate 3,383,844 of AP014718.1, read as the reverse complement.
AAAGGATTCCTCGGGTAGGGGAATCAGTGGACCGGGCGGCGGCGTGGCGCAGCGGGTAGCCCGCTGCGCCGCGCCGCCGGGCACGGTCACAGCCCCCGTCAGTCTCCCGCGGCGAGGGCCGTAGGAAGCCCGGTCAGGGTGGTCACGGTGAAGTCCGGGTCCTGGAAGTGTTCCGGGTAGCTTCCCCCGCTCCGGTTCAGCCATGCCGTGCGCATCCCGGCGCGGGCCGCGCCGTGGATGTCCCACGGGTGGACGGCCACCAGCAGCATTTCGGCCGGATCAGTCCCGCAGGCGGCAGCCGCGAAGTCGTACGAGGTGCGGGCCGGCTTCCAGGCGGGAGCGTCCTGGACCGAGAGGAGCGCCTCGAACTCCTCCCGGATCCCGGCGCCGCCGAAGAGTTTCTCCGCGAGCTGGGCCGAGCCGTTACTTAGGGTGACGAGTCGGAAACCGGCAGCGGAGAGTGCCCTGACTCCGTCGGGACGTCCGGATGCAGTTCGAGTCCGGCCATGCCATTCATGATGTGATCGACCGCCCCGTCCAGATCATGGTTAAGCTCCACCCCGCCGAGCAGCTCACGAAGTACGTTGGCCCCGATCGCGGCGAACGACCCGTTGTCTGCGCTGGCGGCCAGTGCGAAGCCGTCCCGGAGAAGAGTCGCGAACCAGAGCTTGGCCATGGCAGCAGGCGCTCCTACCTCGCTGAAACGCGTCCCCATGGGGACATGTCCGAGAGGGTTTCATTCACATCAAAGACAATGACTGACGTGGTGGGGGTAGGCATAGGTTCTCCTTGTCGTAGTCTGCAGGCAGTGGGGCCGTGCGTTCAAAGTCTGCCTCGCTCCCGGGAGGCGGGAAATGGGCGTTCCGGGAAGTGTCGGGCCCTCCGGCACGGCCGGGGCGGGGTTTTAGTGCAGGTACTCCGCGAATTCCTTTTCGAGGAACTGCTTGGGCCGCGCGCCGATAACGGACGCTTTGTTTTCGCCGTCCTTGAAAAGGTAGATCGCGGGAATCGACGTGATTCCCAGGCTCGCGGCCACCGCAGGGTTTTCGTCGATATTGACCTTCACGACCTGCACTTTTTCAGCGTACTCGGCGGCGATCTGGTCCAGCACGGGGGAGACCTTCTGGCAGGGGCCGCACCAGTCAGCCCAGAAATCAACGATAACTGCTTTGTCCGACTGGAGGACGTCTTCAGCGAATGAGGCGTCCGTGACGTTCTTTGTCGTCATGGTTCTGTGTCCTTACTGGGTTGGTAGTGGTCATTTTGGTGCAGCATCAAACCTTGGTTTCAAGCGGTGCTGTCCGCACTGTCTCTGCCGGCCTGGGGATTGAGGTGTACTACTGATGTGAGACACAGTTTGAAAGGATTGTGCCCATGTCTGCTCGACCTACCTATTCCGATGAGTTCAAGGCTGATGCCGTGTCGTTGGTGATTTCCTCGGGACGTTCGCCGGCCTCTGTTGCGCCGGAACTGGGGATTTCCGTGACTGCCCTGAAGCGGTGGGTGCGGCTGCATAACGAGAGCCAATCGGAGGGCGGGGGCAAACCGGATGATCCGGTGGATCCGGCGAAATACAAGGCTTTGGAAGCTCGGCTGCGTGAAGTCGAGAGGGAAAATGACTTCCTAAAAAAAGTTTCGGCGTTCTTCGCCAGAGAACAACGGTAGAGGATCTTTACCGCTTTGTTCAGGTGAAGAACGCGCAATTCCCTGTCCAGTGGATGTGCCGGCAGCTGGGTATTCCCAGGGCCTCGTACTACCGGTGGCTGGCCGCTGTCGAGTCTCCGACGGCGACCCGGCATCGGGAGCTGACAGAGCATGTGAAGATCATGTTCGATTCTTCGGACGGAATTTTCGGGCACCGCATGGTCCATTCGAAACTTGCCGCCGCCGGCATCGAGGTATCGGTGGGGACCGTGGCGGTCATCATGGCGGAGAACGGCTGGGCCGCGAAACGGATGCGGGCGTTCAAGCGGACGACGATTCCCTCGGATCCGGACAAGGTCTTCGCGGACCTCATCGGCCGGGACTTCACCTCCGACACCCCGGGAACCCGTCTGGTCGGAGACATCACGTACCTGCGCACCGGTGAGGGCTGGCTCTACTTGGCCACCGTCATTGATCTGTGCACGCGCATGGTCGTCGGTTGGGCGATGGCTGACCACATGCGCGCCTCGCTCACTACCGGCGCGCTGAAGATGGCCAGGGACCGCGGTTATCTGCACCCTGGAGCAATTTTCCACAGCGACAGAGGAACGCAGTACACCTCCCGGGAAATGAGCGCCTGGTGCACGGGTAACGGCATCCGACAGTCCATGGGAGCCACCGGAGTGTGCTGGGACAATGCAGTGGCCGAATCGGCGTTCTCATCCCTGAAAAATGAGTTCTACCACCACCACAGCTTCACCACCCGCCAGGAGGCCCGGCGCGGAGTGATGAAGTACATCGAAGTGTTCTACAACCGCTGGCGACCCCACAGCAACAATGACGGCCTGCCGCCAGCCACCGCAATGGCGAACTTCAGGCCCACCAGGCAGCCGCTTCCCGCGGCTGCCTAACCAAAAAGAAACTACGCGACTGTCTCACATCCTTGACACACCTCAGGATCATCCGGCAAGCATACTTCCGCGCCCGGGACTGCCGGGGTCGGAGATGATTGGTCTCAGGAGGCGCAGCAGGAGAGCCGCGATACGTCCGTGCTGTAGGACTGCGCAGCGATTCTGATTCCTTCGGCCATGGTCAGGTACGGGGCCCACAAGTTCGCGACCTGATCGACAGTCATGCCGGCCTCGAGGATGTACACACCGGCGGCGGCGATTTCTCCTGCGTCTTTCCCCACGGCCGTGATGCCGAGAATTCGTCCTGTTTCGTTATCGGCGACGAGCTTGATGAAGCCCCGGGTGTCCCGGTTCACCAACGCCCGGGGCACGAATTCCAGCGGAAGGACCCGACATTCACAGCGGATTCCGTCGCCGTTGGCTTGTTGATCTGTCATTCCGACGGCGCCCAGCGCCGGGCTGGTGAACACGACCCGGGGAAGGTGGCGGTAGTCGACTTCACGCCCGGCGCCTGTGAACGCGTTCTCAACTGCCAGGGCCCGTGGGCCGAGGCGACGTAGACGAATTCGCGGTGCCCGGTGACGTCTCCGGCAGCCCAGATCCTCGGATTTGAGGTAGCCAGGGTGTTGTGTACGAGGATTTCGCCCCTGTCCCCGGTCCTGACGCCGACGGTTTCCAGGTGCAGGGCGTTGGTGACGGGCGCCGTCCGGTGGCCATCAGCAGCCGGGCCGCCCGGAACTCCTCCTCCCCGCCGGCGACCGCGGCGGTCGCCACCACCTGGCCGGTTTTAGGGTCGGTGCGCACTCCGGAAAGCGTGGCGCGGCGCACCACCTTGATTCCTTCGTCGGCGAAAACACCCATCAGCGCCAGCGAGGCTTCCGGTTCCTCCGCCGAGGCCAGCCGGGACCTGACCAGCATCGTCACCTTGGAGCCGAGCCGTGCGAACAGCTGCGCCTGTTCGAGCGCTACATATCCGCCGCCGATCACCAGCAGCGACTCCGGAACGGCTTCTACCTCCATCGCCGTGGTCGACGTCAGATAGCCGGTCTCCTCCAGGCCCGGCACCTCCGGTACCCACGGGGCAGATCCGGTCGCAACAAGGTAGTGGGCCGCGCGGACAGACTTCCGGTCACCCCCGGGGGAAACGATGTCCAGAACCGGGTCCCCGGGGTCCCGGCGAACACGGCCTCCCCCTGACGCATGTCCCAGCCATAATCGGCGATCAGATCCACATATTTCTCCGAGCGCATCCCATCCACCAGGGACCGTTTCCCTTCGATCAGTCCCGGCATGTGCACCGGCCCTGCGGAGGTTTCAATGCCGGGAAACCGGCCTGACGCGTCCAGCGCAACGTGACGGGCGTCGGCCGCGGCAAGGAGGGCCTTGGACGGCACGCAGCCTGTATTCACACACGTCCCGCCGACGGTTCCCCGTTCGACCATCAGCACCTTCTTGCCCAGGGTCGTGGCACGAATTGCGGCGGCAAAAGCCCCGCCGCCGGACCCGATCACCGCCAGGTCATAATCAAATACCGCTGCCTCAGTCATGAAACCTCCAAATTATCCGAAACGGACCCGGCCCACCGTCGCGGACCGAGGCCCGTCCTGCGGTCCTGCCCATTGATCTGGACCCAGTCTGCACCTTCCCCTATGGGGGAAGGTCAAGTGCAGGAGGGCGAAGGGTGCGTCTGTCCGCTGGCAGCGGACTGCCCGGACTCTGGTTCCTCGCCGAGTTGATCGCGTTGATCGGTGACCCGGCTGACCTTCGCCCGCTCGTCCGGTTCGCCCGGACCAGGGGCCCGTGGCAGATTATGATCGGGGTCCCATGCGGCCGGGTCGGCTGTCGCGCCCCGCCGGGAGGCCTCCCCCGTCCTGTCCGAATCCACCACCGCGCACCGCAAGTTTCCGGGCGTGGAAGCGCCCGGGAACGGCAGAAACTTGGTGGTCTCCAAGCACGCTTCAAGTGCCATCTGGCCAGTCTTCGCCCAACACGGGATCCGGTCAACACGCTGCTAAACGCCCCGTGCATGGCTCCCACGCTTCGTCCGGGACGGTGGATGCGCGGGTATGGACCTGGGCGGGGGGAATTAGAGGGCACCCGGCCTTGTTATCTCCGCCATGACACTTCTTCCTACACAGACAGCACCTGACCTCTCCCTGGCCCTGGTTGGCGGGGGAACCACCGATGATCTGAAGCTGGGTACCGGAGCCGTCGGCCGTTTCAGCCTGGTGGTTTTCTACCGCGGACTCCACTGCCCGATCTGCCGCAAACAGCTGGCCGAAATCGACAAGCGGATCGAGGACCTCAAGGAAGCCGGTATCGGCCGGACCGTCGCGATCAGCATGGAAACAGAAGACCGAAGCACCCGAATCGTGGATCAGTGGCACCTGGCCAACCTCCCCGTGGCCTATGACCTGAGTGAGGAAGCCGCCCGATCCTGGGGCCTGAACCTCTCGCACGCGATCAAGGACGGCGAGCCGGACCTGTTCAACGAACCCGGCATCTTCATCCTGGACGAGGACGGGACCCTGTTCTGGTCGAGCACCGCGACCATGCCCTTCGGCCGACCGTCCCTGGATGACGTCATCGCCGGGGTCCGCTACGCCCAGGACCGTGACTACCCGGCCCGGGGCGCCGCCTAAGACATCACGTCAGGGGAATCCGGCCGCCCGAGAGGGATTGACCGGTCCCGCCGGACTGCACAACGGACCTTTCGAACGGAGAGGCAATAAAGACGATGAACACACCCTTGTCCCCGGTCCGGCGTGACCAAGTCGAGGTCGCCGGGACGCCCCTCTCGTATCTGGCCAGCGGCGATGAACACGCACCGCCGCTGGTGTTGCTGCACGGCACTTTCTGGAGCCGCGTGTGGCTGCCGGTCCTGCCCGCACTGGGAACCGCCCGGCGCTGCATTGCCCTGGATCTACCCGGTTTCGGGCTAAGCGGCGGCGAACTCGACATCAGCGACGCCACAGTCCCGGCCCTCGCAGGAACAGTTCTGGCGGCCGCCGAGGCCCTCGGCCTGGACAGTTTTGATCTGGCCGGGCATGACATCGGCGGAAGAATAGCCCAACACATCGCGGCAACAAGCGGGCGGGTGAACAGACTCGTGCTGATGAACTCAGTCATGTTCGATTCGTGGCCGGTGCCTGCGGTGGAACGGTTCCGCGACCCGGAAGTCCGGGCGGCCACAACAACCCGGATCTCCTCAATTCCCGTGCGGTATCCACGCAGCGGGCCGTGAAACGCACGCTCACCCCCGAGGAACTCAACGATTACTTATCGCCCTGGACCGAACCGGCCCGTCACAGGTCGTGGATGGCCATGGCCGCAGCCGCCGACGCCCGATACACATTAGACCTGGTCCCGCTGCTGCAAGAAGCCCGCATACCTACCCGGCTGGTCTGGGGCCGGGAGGACGACTTCCAAAAAATCAGCTTCGCACACCGCTACGTCCGGGAAATCCAGGGATCGGACCTCGTTGAAGTCAACGGCAAACACATCCCCACCGAAGACTCACCCGCAGCCGTCTCCCAGGCCATCCTGGACCACGTCGGCAGGTGAACTGCAAACAGCTGCCCAGCAGACGTGCTTCGCGGGACTGAAGAGAGGACCGCCGGGAAGCGACCTGCCCTGTATTCGGCGCCTTCGCAGCTGTCCCTCCGCGGCCAGAAACCACGGCAGCTGGGAAACACAGACCTGCGCCGGTGACCGGTGTTCCACCGCGCAGCCTGTTTACACGGCACTGAAGCACGACTTTATAACCTCCCCCGGAAAACTATCTCTCGAAGGACAACGAAATGGTAAAAGCAGTCTGGAATGACACGGTCATCGCCGAATCGGACAACACGGTCGTGGTGGAAGGCAACCACTACTTCCCGAGGCAAAGTGTGAAGAGCCAATACCTCACGGACAGCGAAATGTACTCGGTCTGTCCGTGGAAAGGTGGGCCAGCTACCACACGCTGGAAGTCAATGGCCTACGGAACGTCGACGCGGCCTGGTTCTACGCAGAACCCAAGCCGCGGGCACTCGCCATTAAAGACCACGTCGCCTTTTGGCGCGGAGTCACTATCGTCGAGTAAGCACCGTAGACCCGCCTCCTAGATGAGTAATTCCTATTGCGTAGGACGGCGGGAAGCCTTTTAAAGTAAGGCGGAGAGTGTTAAACCCGGTATGTGAACCCCGAACTAGACACTCTCCTGACCACACTCTATGTCCTTCTCACCGACCGCGTCCTGCCTGATCTTGGCGTGTCACGTGACCGGCGGCCCGGGCGCAAGCCCGGGCTCTCCGATGCCGAGCTGCTCTGCCTGGTGGTGGCGCAGCAACTGCTCGGATACTCCTCCGAAACGCGTTGGATCCGTTACGCCCGGACGCACCTGACCGGGATGTTCCCCGGCATCCCGCAGCAGTCCGGCTACAACAAACGCGTCCGGGCCGCCGGGACGCTGATTTCCGCGACGATCACGGCTCTGGCCAAGGACACCCCGTCCTGGCACGACGTGCTCCGGCTGGTCGACTCCACCCCCTGCCCTGCGGCCAATCGCGGGAGACTGTCAAACGGTCCGACCTGACCGGGCACGCCGGCTACGGCTACTGCGCGTCCCACTCGCTTTACTTCTGGGGCTTCCGCCTCTACCTGATCAGCACCCCTGAAGGAATGCCGGTCATCTGGGGCCTGGCGAACCCGAAAATCGGGGAACGCGAAGTCACCCAGGCCCTGCTGGAAAAGGACCATCACCTCGTCCGCGCCGGGCAGGTCATCCTGGGCGACAAAGGCTTCGCCGGTAAAGACTTCGAACGGTTCATCACCGAAGACCTCGGCGCCCACCTCATCAGACCCGACCGCAAGGACGAGAAGCCACGCTTCGGCAAACTCGGCGGCATCCGGCAATGGATCGAGTCAGTCTTCGACACCCTCAAAGGCCAACTCACCCTCGAAGAGCACGGCGGACGCACCCTTGAAGGCGTCAAAGCCCGCGTCGCCGCACGGCTCCTCGCCCTCGCAGCCGGCATCTGGCACAACTGGCTCACCGGCGCGCCCCGCAAACGCTCCCTGATCGCCTACGACCACTAAATCCAATAGGACTTAAGCATCTAGGAGTTTTTGTCGCTAGCAGCTTCCCGGAGCAGTCATCTGCCCGATCACTGTGACCACAGGTCCTCGAGCAGCCGGAGCACCTTTTCCGGTTGCTCGAGGTTGGCGAAGTGGCCGCAACGGGAGATCGTCACAGTATGGAGGCGCAGAACGGTGGCGGCCAGCCGGTCCAAGTCGGACGGTGGCGTGAACACGTCGCTTTCTCCTCGCGTCGCCAGCACGGCGCAGCGGATGGCGCGCCATTGGTCAAAGTCGTAGTGCGCCACTGCCCTGGCAGCGGCGGAGAAGCAGCCCGGACGGACGTCACGGCCGAGCATGCGGATCACCCGGCGGAGATGGCGCGGGGATCTGCGAAGAAGGGCGCCATTAACAGTGCCATCAGGGGCGTGGCACCGAGTACACGAACCAGTGCCGGCCCTGTTGGACCAACGGCCGCCAGTGAGCGCATGATCAGCATCATGCCCACAAAAGCCGGGAATCGGGGGAGGCTGCGCAGTGGCTCGCGGGCGGCCTCAGACACGCCGAATGTCGTGGGCGAAATGGCCGCGACGCTGGCAGCCTGCTCCGGCCACGCCGCGGCAATATGCAAAGCCAGGAAGCCTCCCATGGAGTGGCCCACGAGGTTCCAACGACGGTAGTTGAGCGAGTTCAGGACGTCGGTTACTGCCCGCGCCATCGTCTCGATGTTGAGGTGTTCCAGCCGGGCATCCCTGGTGGACTCGCCCCAGCCCGGCAGATCAATCAGGACACGGTCGCGGGGCGATGCTTCGGAAAGCAGCGGCCGGAAGGTGGTCCAGGATCCCGCGGCGCCGTGCAGGTACACCTCCGGCGCGCCGGCCGCTGGAGACCCGTTTCCGAAGCCCTGTTGTACACGCACGGTACACAGACCCAGCTCTGTTGGTATGGTGTGCCGTCGCAGCGTGCTCGCCCACGCCGCGGTCTCCTGCCGAACGCCCAATGTCCGCCTTCCGTTGCTGATTACTACTACGGATTCGGAGCCGCGGCGTTACCGGACCGGACCTCGGGGCGTCTGCGGCCCACGGCAACGACGCCGCAGTCCGGCCCAACCACACCCGGGAGTCCACCCGCCGTCGTAGTACACGGACATACAGCGCAACGTTCCGGCCCCCACACGTAACCTGTTTAGATGCCTCGTTTCGCGCTTGATATTGAGTCCGTGCCCCGTCCCGCCCGCGCCCAGGAGCTGCTGGATGCGGTGAACCACCGGGTCGTCATTGCCGATGGGGCGATGGGCACCATGCTGCAGGGCCGGGAGCTGTCGCTCGAGGACGATTTCCTGGGTCTGGAAGGCTGCAACGAGATCCTCAACCACACGCGGCCGGACGTCCTCGCGGACATCCACGACGCCTACTTCGCCACAGGAATCGACGCCGTCGAAACCAACACCTTCGGCGCCAACTGGTCCAACCTCTCCGACTACGGCATCGACGACCGGATCGAAGAGCTCGCCCGCAAGGGCGCCGAAATCGCCCGCGACCGCGCCGAAGCGGCAGAAAAAACAGACGGACGCATGCGCTGGGTCCTAGGCTCCATGGGGCCGGGCACCAAGCTCCCCAGCCTCGGCCACACCAGCTACGACTACCTGAAGCAGACCTTCGCTCTGCAGGCCGAGGGCCTCATCGACGGCGGCGCGGACGCCTTCCTCATCGAAACCAGCCAGGACCTCCTGCAAACCAAAGCCGCGGTCAACGGCTGCAAGCAGGCCATCGTCACCCGCGGCATCCGCCTCCCCATCTTCGTTGAGGTGACGGTCGAAACCACCGGCACCATGTTGATGGGCTCCGAAATCGGCGCCGCGCTTACCGCCCTCGAGCCGCTCGGCGTCGACGCCATCGGCCTGAACTGCGCCACCGGGCCGGACGAGATGAGCGAGCACCTCCGCCACCTCTCCAAGCAGTCCTCCGTGGCCATCGCCTGCATGCCCAACGCCGGCCTCCCGGTGCTTGGCCCCAACGGTGCGCACTATCCGCTCTCACCCACCGAACTCGCCACCGCGCACGAGCAGTTCGTGCGCGAATTCGGCCTGGGCCTGGTGGGCGGCTGTTGCGGTACGACGCCGGAGCACATGGCCGCCGTCGTCGAACGTCTTGCGCCCTTCCGCACCTCCCACGCCGTCACCAGCGGCGGCCGGGCGCCGACGGCAGCCGCGTTCCCACCGAACGTGAAGCAGGCATCGCTTCCCTCTACCACCACGTGAATTTCGACCAGGAATCCGCCTACCTTGCCATCGGCGAACGCACCAACGCCAACGGTTCGAAGGCGTTCCGCCAGGCCATGCTCGAAGAGCGCTGGGACGACTGCGTGGACATCGCCCGCGAGCAGATCCGCGTGGGCGCGCACCTGCTGGACGTCTGTATCGACTACGTGGGGCGTGACGGCGTGGCCGACATGAAGGAGATCGTCTCGCGTTTCGCGTCGGCCTCCACGCTCCCGCTGGTCATGGACTCCACCGAACCCGCCGTACTGCAGGCCGGGCTCGAACACATCGGCGGCCGCCCGGTGGTCAACTCCGTCAACTACGAGGACGGCGACGGCCCGGACAGCCGCTTTGCGCGCATCATGCCCCTCGTGAAGGAACACGGCACCGCCGTGATCGCCCTGACTATCGACGAACAGGGCCAGGCCCGCACCACCGAGGGCAAGGTGGCCATCGCCTCACGCCTCGTCGACGCCCTGGTGGGCGAATGGGGGATGCGCGTCGAGGACATCATCGTGGACGCCCTGACCTTCCCCGTCGCCACCGGCCAGGAGGAAACCGCCGGGACGGCATCGAAACCATCGAGGCCATCCGCCAGATCACCGCCAAGTACCCGGGCATCAACACTACGCTCGGCGTCTCCAACGTGTCCTTCGGACTGAACCCCGCAGCGCGCGTCGTCCTGAACTCCGTGTTCCTGCACGAGGCCGTGCAGGCGGGCCTGACCAGCGGCATCATCGACGCCGCCAAGATCGTGCCGCTTGCCTCCCTGCCGGAGGAACAGCGCAAGGTGGCCCTGGACCTCGTCTGGGACAAGCGCGAATACGACGCCGAGGGCAACACCACGTACGACCCCCTGGCCATCATGCTGGACATGTTCGCCGGCGTCGACACCGCAGCGCTCAAGGACCAGCGCGCCGCCGAACTTGCCGCGCTGCCCACGGGCGCGCGCCTGGAGCGGCGCATCATCGACGGCGAAGGCAAGGGCCTCGAAGAGGACCTGGACCTGGCCCGCAGCGAGGGCATGACCCCGCTCGGCATCATCAACGACCACCTGCTCGAGGGCATGAAGGTGGTGGGCGAGCGCTTCGGCGCCGGCGAGATGCAGCTGCCGTTCGTGCTGCAGTCCGCCGAGGTGATGAAGAACGCCGTCGCCCTGCTCGAGCCGCACATGGAGAAGTCCGATTCCTCCGGCAAGGGCACCATGGTGATCGCCACCGTCCGCGGCGACGTGCACGACATCGGCAAGAACCTGGTGGACATCATCCTCACCAACAACGGCTACAAAGTGGTCAACATCGGCATCAAGCAGGGCATCGCCGAGATCATCGCCGCAGCCGAGCAGCACAACGCCGACGTGATCGGCATGTCCGGCCTGCTGGTGAAGTCCACTGTGGTGATGAAGGAAAACCTCGCCGAGCTGCAGTCCCGCGGCCTGGCGAAGAAGTGGCCGGTGATCCTCGGCGGCGCAGCCCTGACCCGCGCCTACGTGGAGCAGGACCTGGCGGAGCAGTTCGACGGCGTGGTCCGGTACGCCAAGGACGCCTTCGAGGGCCTGGCCCTCATGGAGCCGCTGGTCCGCGTGGCCCGCGGCGAGTCGCCGGACGACGTCGGCCTGCCGCCGCTGAAGAAGCGCATCCACAAGGGCGGCCCAAAGTTCACGGTCACCGAGCCGGAGGCCATGCCCGGCCGGTCCGACGTCGCCACAGACAACCACGTGCCCGCGCCGCCGTTCTGGGGCACCCGCATCGTCCGCGGCGTCTCGCTCCACGACTACTCGGCGTTCCTCGACGAACGCGCCACCTTCATGGGGCAGTGGGGCCTCAAGCCGGGCCGAGGCGAGGACGGCGCATCCTACGAGGAGCTGGTGGAACGCGAGGGCAGGCCCGCCTGCGCTACTGGCTGGACCGCATCCTCGGCGAGGGCATGCTCGACGCGTCCGTGGCCTACGGCTACTTCCCGGTGGTTTCCGAGGGGGAGCAGGTGGTGGTGCTGCACCACGGCGAGGATTCCGACGGCGTCCTGGGCGCCGCGGCCTGCTCGCCCCGGATGGTGGAACAGGTGCCCCGATCGGCACCGAACGGCTGCGTTTCGATTTCCCGCGCCAGCGCCGCGACCGGCACCTGTGCCTGGCGGACTTTGTGAAGTCGCGCGAATCCGGCCAGATCGACGTGCTGCCGGTGCAGCTGGTGACCGCCGGTTCGAAGATCGAAGAGTTCACCTCCAAGATGTTCGCCGCCAACCAGTACCGCGACTACTACGAGCTCAACGGCCTGGTCATGCAGCTCACCGAGGCGCTGGCAGAGTTCTGGCACGCCCGGATCCGCTCCGAGCTGGGGTTCGCGGCCGAGGAGCCCAAAGACAAGGCCGGGCTGTTCAAGCTGGACTACCGCGGTGCGCGGTTCTCGCTCGGCTACCCTGCGTGCCCGGACATGGAGGACCGCCGGAAGGTGACGGAGCTACTGAAGCCCGAACGGATGGGTGTGATCCTGAGCGACGAGCTGATGCTGCATCCCGAGCAGTCCACTGACGCGTTTGTGTTCCACCACCCGGAGGCGAAGTACTTCAAGGTGTGAGTTGAGGGCCTAAGCTTTCCCCTATGGGAATTATCATCACACTGCTTATTATCTGGCTTGTCCTTTCGATCCTCGGCTTCGTGGTGAAGGGCCTGCTGTGGCTGGCATTCATCGGCCTGATCCTTTTCGTAGCCACGGGTGTGTGGGGCTGGCTCAAACGGAAAACTAACGCCTGATCTGTTCCCGATCAGGTACGACGGCGGGTAGGGCCTTGGTGCCCTGCCCGCCGTTGTTGTACACCGGCTTCACCCGCCGGAGCGCGGCGAGGATGGCCCGCCCGGCCGTCGACGTCACCAGCGAGTAGAGCAGGAAGCTGCTGAGGTTGGTGCCCACCGGAGCCCCGGGCACGTAGGAGATGCCTACCGGCGCCTCCTGTCAGGAGCGGGTGACGAGGTAGTGCAGAATCTCTTGGGCCGTCTCCCCTGGAGCGCTGACGTGGGGGCAGTGCCCGGTGGCCTGAAGCTGCACCAGGGTGCTGTGTTCCAGATTCTTGTGCAGGTAGGCGCCCACTTCCGGCGGGGCAAGCCGATCGTCGGAGCACTGCAGAATCAGGCAGCTGGTGCGCAACTTTTTCAGTTCAGGGCGGGTGTCGGAGAAAAAGGTTACCCCGGCGAAGTGCCGTGCGATGGTCGGATTTGTCCGGCAGAAGCTGGCATGCAGGTCCTCCGCTAATTCCGGCTCCTGCGGGTTGCCCATGACCATGGGCGCCAAGGCCGCGGCCCAGGCGAAATAGTTGCTGTCCAGAGATGCCAGCAGGCCCTCGATGTCTTCCCGCGAAAACCCGCCCACGTAGCCGTCGTACGGGTCATCCGTATGACGGGGCGAAGGAGCAAGCAGGATCAGGTGGGAGAAACGGTTGGGCTCCTGCACGGCGGCGATCACGGCGATCATCGTGCTGACACTGTGGCCCACTAGGATGACGTCCTCAAGCTCAAGGGCGGCGCAAATCTCCAGCAGGTCCGAAGCGTACCCATTTAGGGACCCGTACTTCTCCCAGTCATAGGCGCTGATGTCGGAGTGTCCTGCACCAACATGATCAAAAAGCACCAGCCGGTAATCATCAACGAAATAGGGCAGCAGCTTCCGCCACATCGCCTGATCGCAGCCAAAACCGTGAGCAAACATCATCACAGGCGCATCATCCCGCCCGGATATGGTGACGTTGTTCCGGTCGATTACCGCAGCAACTGCTTCGATCACGTTCTCACTGACCCTCCATTGTGTGGCGTCCTGTCCCAGACTATCCACGGGAAATAGCGAATCCTAGGGATCCTCCCACTATGGACCTTCAAAGCGACGTTGATTCAGCCCATTTACATACTGGCGCGGCTTACTCGATTCCTCTGACAGGGGCCACGGTGTCGGGTGTCCTCAAACCTCGATTTGTTGCCGGTCCCTGGCCTGGGCGGACGAAGCCTGGCCTGCTTGCCCGCCCAGGCTGGATACCGGCTTCACCCGCCGGAGCGCGGCGAGGATCGCCCGCCCCACCACGGCGATTCCGATCACCGTGGTGACGGCACGCAGGGTGTCCCAGCCCGCCGTCGACGTCACCAGCGAGTACAGCAGGAAGCTGGCGAGATTGGTTCCCAGCGGAGCGCCGGGCACATAGGAGATGCCGGTGCCGGCGCCCACCGCGAAGGGCCAGAACCACAGGTTGGTCAGCAGGCCGAACAGGTAAGACGCCACGATGCCGTAGCCGGACAGCATCCACAGTTCGGCCTTGCCCCGCACCCGCCGGGGAAGCAGGCCGGCCCCCGCACCCACCCACGCACAGGCGAAGATCTGGAACGGTGTCCACGGCCCGATCCCGCCCCACAAAGCGCTGGAGAGCGCGATCGTGGCCGCGCCGAGAAGCATGCCGAAACGCGCACCGAATGCCCGGCCGGCGAGGATGAGCAGGATAAAAACTGCTTCAACGCCCCCGACGCCGGTGCTCGCCACCCGCACCGCGGAACCCACAGCTGCCAGGACACCGAGCAGTGCCACCGTGTGGGCGGAGCGCACCGACCCGTCGAGGGACACGACGACGGCAACGGCAGCGAGCGGCGCGATGGCCAGCGCCGCGTAGGGGAGGGCCGCGGCGGCATCCTGCGGGAGGGCAGCGGCGAGCAGCGGCCAGCAGAACGCGGCGAGGGCCACGAGATTTGCGGCCGCGAGGACGGCGAGTTCCACGCCACGCGGCATCCGGATGCGAGGCTTTGTCGCTTGGCCAAGGGTGTCCGGTTTAATGATTCCCGGCTTTGGCCGGGCGCCCGCCTGCCGGGGAAGCAGAGCAAGCGGTTCCGGCGCGTCAGTCACCGGCGAGGAAGGTGCGACGCCGTCCCGCATCGGGAGGATCCGGGCGCCGAGGCCGTGGGCAAAGTCGTGGTCGTGCGTGGCGATGAGGACCGCTGTGCCAGCCTCCGCTGCAGACCGCAGCGCGGCCGAGACTGCTGCCCGCGCCGCAGGATCAAGCCCGCGGGTGGGCTCGTCAATCAGGAGCACCTGGGGACTGTCCATGGTCTGCAGCGCAATGGCCAGGATCCTGCGCTCTCCAGCGGACAAGTCCCGGGGATGCTCATGGCCAATGGGAATGCTGGCGTCTCCCCGCAAACGGGCCAGGCGTGACGCCGCGAAGCCGGGCTCGGGCTGTCGGCCGTTCTTTCGGCGCGCAAGGCGCCGCTCGGCCGCGCGAAGTTCTCCCTCGACTGTATCCCTGGTGAAGAGGTCGTCCGAGGCGTCCGGCACCAGGGCGACCCGGCCGCCGTCGAACGTTTTCAGGCTCCCCGTTCCGTCGCCGATGCCCTCACCCAGGGCAAGCGCCACCAGCAGGGACGATTTTCCTGCCCCGTTCGGCCCACCAGGGCCACCACCTCACCGCGGTGCAGGGTGACGGATGCGTCGCGCACCAGCGGGGTGCCTTTGCGGTGCACTGCGAGGTTTGCGGCAGTCAGCACAGGCATGAGGTCTGTTGGCTCCACCGGTGAGGGACGGACCTCGACAGTGGGCGAAGGCGCCGACGGCGCCGCACCCGGTACCAGGGCGCCGTCATCAATGGTCCACCAGAAGTCGGCAACGGGGGCGAACTGTGCCGCCCGGTGCTCCGCCACGATGACGCATACGCCGTCGCCGGCAAGGGCATTGAGCACGGCGATAACGCGTCCGCGGGCTGTGGCATCAAGGTCGGCCAGCGGCTCGTCCACCAGGAGCAGGGGAGGCTGCTCCACCACCGCGGCGGCGATGGCCACGAGCGTTGCCTCACCCGCCGAGAGGGTGCTGAGATTCCGGTCCAGCACTGCCGACACCCCGATGCGCTCCGCGAGCTCCAGCACCCGGGCCTTGGCCGTCCCCGATGCCACGCCGCGCAGCTCAAGGGCGAGGGAGATTTCGTCCCGGACCAAGGTACTGGCGAAGGCGGCACGGGGATTCTGCAGGACGACGCCGATGAACCGGGCGGTATCGCGCGGCGCCGTGGCGGGGCGGTCCGTCCCGGCGACGCGCACGGTGCCGGAAATTTCTCCGCCGTCAACGTGGGAGAGGAGGCCGGCGATGCCCGCTGGATGGTGGATTTGCCGGAGCCCGTGGGCCCGGTAATAACAGTGATGGACCCGCTCGGCGGCGTAAATCCGGCGACGCGTATTTCCGCGTCACCGATGCGGAACTGGGCATCGCGGATGAGAACAGGTGGCTCGGCACTTTGGCCTGGTTTGTGTGTTGCCCTGCTCCCGAAGCCGCGCAGCTCCAGGGCCGCGGCCACCCGGCTCGCGTGCTCAAGGGTGCGCTCGAGCACGGGCACCAGGGCGCGGGGACCGAACCGTTCGCCCCGCAGCCGGAACGCCAGGCGGACGGAGGTCACGGCGTCAGCGAGTGCCGGGAGCGCCGCCCACGCCACCACGAGCGTCCGGGCCAGGCCCTGCATGGGGCCGCGGCGGCCAGGTGCACGAAGCCGCGGGCCACGTCGACCCAGGCGTTGAGCAGGCCGAACGCGAGGAACATCCCGGCAATCGGCAGGGCGGACACCACCGCGGCCCACAGGCCAGGTCCGCTTACCGGACCGAGGAAGACCACATGCGCGTACGGGGCAGGCAGCCGGACCGCCGGCAGGTTGAGCAGCAGCGGTTCGCCGATGCCCGCCCCGTTGAAAAGGACGCGGTAGACGACCCGCGCCGCGATGAACACGACGGCGAGAACTGCCGCCGCGCGTAACGGCGCGGGTCGGAAGGTCATGCCGCGGGGGCGGCCGGTTCGCCGTCGACCGTGAAGAGCAGTTCCAGGCTCTGGCCCGGGCTCACCTGCAGGGTGGCGAGGCCTTCCTGGGCGTATTCCCAGGCTCCGGCGTCGGGCTTGACCCAGAGGGACCAGTACGCAAAGGCGGCGGGCATGCCCTTGCATTCTTCCTTGTACGTGCCGGCCTTGTGGGTGATGTCGAAGTCCGCGGCGGGTACACCATTAACCCGGCACACCAGCTCGTTGGGGTACTGCGTGGTGCCCACGGTCTTCACGTCGGCTTCTTCGAGCACCTTGGAAGCGGCGGTGGGCGCGTCCACGGGCACGCACACGGACTTATCGGCGGCAGCCTGCTTCAGGGAGCCGGAGTCGACGATGACCTTCACGCCGGCGCAGGGCCCGGAGGCGGCGCTGGATGAAGCCGCTGCGGTCGACACCGGGGCGGAGGTGGTGGGCGTGGTGGTGGCCGGCGCGGAACAGGCGGCGAGGGTAAACAGGAGACCGGCGGCGGCGAGTGAGCTCGCGGCGGCGGTGCGGATCTTAGTCAAAGTCACCTGTCAAGGGTAGGACGTTGCCTGCCCGGAGCGGGATGCCGGCGCGTTGTGTGACGCCAAAGCACCTCACTAAAACGCAAAGCGGACGGACCGTCACAGATGAGTTGGGTGCGGCTGGGTGTGAGTCTTCCAAGTTTTTTCGAATTTTGCCGAGGACGGCCCGGCGGATTCTCGTGCGCACGTTCGCGGGAATGGGTCGCGGCTTGAATGTCAGACCCCTTTGCCATGCTGTGCTTATGGAGTCCGGTGCGGTTATCGATGCGGGAGGCAGGGTCGCAGTGACGGCTGCTGTTGTGTCGGTGGCCGGGCTGGTAGGTCAGCTTGCGGGGGTTGTTGCCTGCCCTTCGTCCCTGCCAAGCCACGCGGACCACACTGGTGATGGTGATCCGTTGCGGGAGTTCTCGGAGGCGTGCCTGGAAGGGCTGGGCGTACTGGCGCGGGTCGAGTCGGCGACGGCGGCGGCGAAGATCCGGCTGCTGGCCGCCTACGCGGAGGCTGCAGCGGCGCTGGAGGCCCGCCCGCCAGTGCATATGAGGCGTCGGCGCGGGAGATGTCCTTGGTGGCGGAAGTGGCGTGCGTACTCACCATCGGCGAACGCGTCGCATCCGCCCTTTTGGGGGAGGCCCATGCGCTGACTACGTCCCTGCCGGCTGCTTTGGACGCGCTTCAGGCCGGGTCCATTTCCTGGCAGCACGCCCGGATTGTGGTAGACGAAACCGCTGGCCTACCCTTGGCGGCCGTTTCGGCCTTGGAATCGCATTTCTTCGACCCGGGGGCGCCGGACGGCGCCCGCTGTGCCACGCCCGGCGAATTGGTGCCCTCCCGGTTCCGGCGGAAAGTCCGGGCCTGGCGCGAACGCCACCACCCCGAATCGCTGGAGAAGCGCCATGCAAAGAGCGTGGCGGACCGTCGAATGGAATATACCCCGGACCGGGACGGCATGGGCTGGATTTCGCTGTACCTTCCCGGTGACACGGCCTGCGCAATATGGAACAAGGCCTCTGCCCTGGGCCGTGGGCTGCAGGGTGCTGACGGGTCGCGCACACTCACCCAGATCCGGGCTGACATCGCTGCGGGGCTGCTGCTGGGCAGTGCCAGCCAGCAGCCGGGTGAGGTGCCCTCTCCCCAGGCTGACGTCCTGGTGACCGTCCCCGTGTTTTCCCTCCTCGGGCTCACTGAGGAACCCGCGGAGGTGGATGGGTTCGGGCCGGTCCCGGCGTCGATCGCGCGCAGGCTCGTTGCCGGTGGTGCCGGCTCGTTCTATCGGGTCCTGGTTGACCCGCGGGATGGGGCGTCACTGGAGATCGGCCGCACGAGTTACCGGCTCCCGGAATCCTTGAAGCGGTGGCTCAGGATGCGGGACGGTGCCTGCACCTTCCCCGGCTGCAGCAACCAGTCCCTGGACAACGAGAACGACCACCTGACGGCCTGGCAGGACGGCGGGGCCACCGGGATCAGTAACCTCGGACAGGTCTGCCCGAAACACCACCGCCTCAAACACGCATCCGCCTGGACGCCTGCGCAGGCAACGCAGAATGAACCACCTGGCTGGATTTCACCCACCGGCCGGCACTACCCACCCGAACAACAGGACCGTGAACCTACGCACTGGCCACCTGGCTGCATACCCCACGCTCCCAGCCCACTCGAACATGCCACCATTTTGTATCTCGCCGCCTGAGAACCGTGGCTGTTGTTGTGGTGTGCCCGCCAACTCTCCTGCCGGGATAAGCGGAGCAGTCCTCGGTGCCCGTCAAGGTAGATGCGCTCAGGGTTCCCGGCGCGGGCGGACGACGGCGGGCGTCCACCCGCCGTCGTGCGCTTCCTTTCCTTCCTGACTGCTTCTGTCTCCGGCCGGCTGGGGGTGTCTGATGGACACTGCCACCGCATCGTCGCGCTGCGTACCGTGGAACTCGTGGACAGAAAAGAAGAGATCCGGGCCTGCGCCGTGAGGAAGTGGCGCAGCTCGCCGGGGTGAGCACGGACTATTACACGCGGCTGGAACGCGGCAGCATCCGGGGCGTTTCCGACTCGGTGCTCGAGGCAGTGGCCTCCGCCCTTCAGCTGGACGAGGCCGAACGGGCACACCTGTTAGACCTGGCACGGACGGCCAACGCCCCGTCGGGCCGGACGCCCCGCCGTCCGGCGCAGCAACGGGTCCGTCCCGGGGTGATGCGTCTCCTGGAAGGGATGACCGGAGTGGCCGGCATGGTGCAGAACGGCCGTGGCGACGTCCTCGCCGGCAACATGCTGGGACGGGCCCTGTACTCCGAGGTATTTAACTCAGCTGTGTCATTTGGTCGGGACACTCCGGGCCGGCTGCCGAACCAGGCCCGCTACATCTTCCTCGATCCCCGGGCAGCTGGCTTCTACCCCGACTGGGACGCAATGCAATCGCGGCCATCATGGTCGCGATGCTGCGCCTGGAATCCGGCCGGACTCCCCACGACCGGGCGCTGAACGAACTGGTCGGCGTGCTCACCACAGGCAGCGGCCTGTTCGCCGCGCTCCGGGCCGGGCGCGACGTGCGGATCCACACCACGGGAACCAAGCGCTTTCACCACCCGGTGGCCGGCTGCCTGTCCCTGCAGTACGAAACCCTGGAGCGAATCTCCGGCAGCACGTTCTTCCGGCAGTTTCGCGCCAAGGAGGACGTAATCTTCGCCGACCACGAGGCCTTGTTTGGGGAACTGCACGCCTACCTGTCCGAAATCCACCCGGACCCGTGGGCGGCCGTCTGCGAGGTCGCGGCGCTGGTCTTCCGCAGGTTCGACGACCGCCGGGAGTTGGGGCACCAGCGGTACATCATTGTGCAGGCAGTCCCGGCGCTCCGCGAACGGGAGACGATCATGGTCTCACGCTATGAACGTTCTCGGACTACCTGCGCCAAGCCCTGCCGGGCATCGCTGCCCTCGACGTGTTCAGGTTTGCCACAGCTGTTACCGCCACCCAAAATTACATCCTGCGCGAAATGGTACTGGGGCTTTCCCTTGGAACCATCCTGAAGTTGCAGAACGAACTGTTGGAAGTACGGCGCATATTCCGGGTCCTGCTGGACGGTCCGGCATCCAAACCGGCCGGTGATGACTTGGTGGTGGCTGTCTTCCCACGTTCGACCCCCATGGCCGAAGTTGCCCTCCGCCTGCAGGAAAAGCTGGACGAGGCTTAAGCAAATCCGGCGCCGCCCACCCTTGCGGGGGGCGACGCCGGCTCGACGCTGCAGTTGGGTGGCTAGCTGCCCTGCAGGTAACTGATCACTGACTGGCTGTCCATCACTTCGGCGTACTTCGCCTGGAGATCGTAGAGCGACGCCTGGTGCACGTCCTCAGTCCGGTCTCCCACGCCGTCACTGACGACAATGGGGATGAAGCCGTGCTGGATTGCATCCACCGCTGTAGCGCGGACACAACCACTGGTACTGGTTCCGATGATGACGACCGTGTCCACACCCTGTGCTTGAAGCAGCGAACTAAGGCTGGTGCCGAAGAATGCGCTGGCGTACTGCTTCAGGATCACAGTTTCATTCGGCAGTGGTGCAACTTCAGGCATGATCCGGCCTTCCGGCGAATCACCGATCAGCGCTCTGAGCGCGGGAACTTTACGGATGAAAGCACCCCCGTCCCGGCCCTCGGCGCCATAGCGGACCTGGGTGTGGACCACAGGCGCCGAACCCTGGCGGGCGGCCGCGATTACAGCGGCCGCCACGCCCAGGCAGCTTCCCGATGGCAGGCACAGGGGACTTTCCGGGTCGAAATAAGCCCGCATC
The DNA here is from genome assembly GCA_002370555.1 of Arthrobacter sp. Hiyo4. Classification (GTDB taxonomy): domain Bacteria; phylum Actinomycetota; class Actinomycetes; order Actinomycetales; family Micrococcaceae; genus Arthrobacter. The sequence goes on along the minus strand of AP014718.1, from coordinate 3,362,869 downwards.
AGATCGATCGACAAGACCGCCGGCCGCGCGCCAGGCACAAGGGATCCGTTGAACCCGTCGTCGAATCCGTTCACAGCTTCGCTCACACTGCCAACGGAGGCGTCGGTGCAGGCAGTCCCGTTTCAGCTAGGCTGTTCGCCAAGAGTTCTTCCATCTCGCCGCCACGGTTGAACAGGGGCAGGGGCTCCTCACGGGTTGAGCGCAGTTCAGACCGCAGTTCTTCGGTAGCAGCGCCGTCAAGCGCTCCCTCCTCGCTGCACACCACGCCGTAACGGCGGGCGCCCTGGGCGGTCACCAAGCCACGGCGAACCTCCTTGCATACCAGCTCGGGGTCGCGGGCCAGGGCGTCTCCCCATCCGCCGCCACCCCAGGTTACAAAGTGAAGGACATCGTCCTTTCCGACGGCGACGTCGTGCACCTTGCTGGGCAGGACCTCCGTGGTCCCGTCCGCCCTTTCGACCCACTTCCGGCCCGGGCACCCGGCTCGCCGCCCTTGACACCCCAGGGGTAGGTCAGCCATCGGTCGTCGTGGATGGCGATGGTGCCCGGTTCCAGGAATCGGTACGCCACGTCCACCCCGTTGCCGCCCCTGTGGAGTCCGGCTCCGCCGGAGTCAGCAATGGTTTCCCAGCAGTCGATGATCAGGGGGTAGTAGGACTCCAGGTATTCACAGGGAATGTTGACGAAGGAGGGCCACAGCGAGTGGCCGTCGGGGCCGTCGCCAACGGGGCGGCCCGGGATGCCGCCGAATCCTATGGAGTAGAGCTGGAACCATTCGCCCTTTCGCTCCCCTTCGCTGTAGTTCCCGGAATACATGAAGTGCGGGGAGGACGAGAACCCTGCGGCATTCAGCAGATCCGGGTTGGCCTGCCCCAGCAATCCGCCGAAGAGGTCAAAGAGCCGGCCGATGCCGTGGTTCCGCCCGTTCAACGCTGCAGGGTACTGCGGCTTCCAGAAGGAGTTCTCCGGGATTTCCACATCCACCAGCGGGTAGAAACCGTCATTCCAAAGAATCTGCGGGTCCGCCACGGTAATCATATAGATCCCGAAGAACATGCGGATTAGGTTCTCGTTGATGTAGTAGTTGATCGGCCCCTGCGCCTGGGGACTGCTCCCCGTGAGGTCAATCAGGACCTTATCGCCCGTGCGGGTGATGGTCATCGTAAGTTTGTACGGACCGTAACCGCGGCCGTCGTCGTCAATGTAGTCAGTGAAGGAAAGCGGCTTTCCCTCCTCGAAGACCAAGGCCAGCAGCACCTTCATGGCGCGGTAGTTGCGGTCCAGCAGTGCGTTCAGGGCCGAGGTGTAGGTATCCACGCCGAAACGCGTGCACATCTCCTGGACCCGGCGGGCAGCTGTGCTGCATGCTGCCACGATGCCGTTGAGGTCCGCACGGTTCCAGTCCGGTTTGCGGACCTGGTTGAGGATGATCCCCAGCGCGGTGTCGTCGCGTTCCCCTTTCTTATACAGCTTGAAGGGGGAATGATGACGCCTTCTTCAAAGATGGTGCGCGCGTCCGTTGGCATGGAAGCCGGTGTCTTGCCGCCGACGTCGGTCATGTGCCCGAACTGGGACGCCCAGCCTACAATGCGTCCCTCGAAGAAGATGGGCATGACCACAAGCCAGTCGTTCGCGTGGCTGATAGCGGCACCGCAGGAGTACGGGTCCGACGTCATCAGTACGTCGCCTTCCTCAATGGTGCCGCTGAAGTTCTCCAGGAAGTCCGGGATGGACAGGCCGAACTGGCCAACGATCATTTTTCCCGATGGATCGGCGATCAGCGGAAATTCGTCGTGCTGCTCCCGGATGCCCGGGCTCAGGGCCGTGCGGAACAACGTCTCGTCCATCTCGTAGCGTGCACTCCGCAGCGCATTCTCGATGAGGTCGAGGGTCACAACATCCACGTCCACTGCATTGAGGGGGCGCGTGGCGGTTTCTACTATCTTTGCCATGGGTCAGTCCTTTGTGGTGGCGGTGTCTGCAGTGGGTCGAATGAGCAGGCTGCCGTGCGGGTGGACGGTGGCCGAGTGCTCGGGGAGGATCAGCGTTGTGGAGTCCATTTCGGTGATGACCGCCGGACCGGTTACCACGTTGCCGGCCATGAGCCGGTCCCGGTCATAAATGACGGCTTCCATGTTCTTTCCGTCAACGAAGATCGTGTGTTTGCTGACTTCTGCCGGTGAAGGATCGGTTCCGCCCTCCTCCAAGGTGACAGCGGCGACCTTGGGCCGCGGCCCGCTGACGGTGGCACGTGCGGTAACGAGTTCGTGCTCATTGTCCAGAAGGAAAGCAAAGAGTCGTTCGTGTTCGGCGTCGAACCGGGAGCGCAGCGAGCTGAGCCCGCTGCCCTGGCTGAAGGTGCCAATATCAACGGTGATGGGAATTTCAAACCCCTGCCCGTGGTAGCGCAGGTCAGCTGAGTAGGTGACCGTGAGGTCCTCTTCTTTGAGGCCCGCGACCAGCAGCGATTCACGCGCTGTGGCTTCCAGCTCCAGCAGCACGCCGCGGACCTGGTCGTCGCTGAGTTCGCTGAAACGGCGCAGCAGCGTGCGGGAAGATTCATCCCGCAGGCTCGTAGTCGCGTCACCATAAGCGCAGAGTACGCCGGGGGAGGGTGGGATGATGACCGGCCAGGCGCCGGTCAGCTTGCCCAGGGCGTTGGCGTGCAGCGGGCCCGCACCGCCAAAGGCAACCAGGGCGAAATCGCGGGGTCAAAGCCCTGCTGGGTGGAAACGAGCTTCAGGGCACCGTAGATGTTTTCATTGACGATGTCGATGATGCCTTCGGCGGCGGCTTCCACGCCATTCAGGCCAATACCCTCTGCAATGGTTTTCACAGCGCTGGTGGCCGCTTCTACGTCGAGGCCGATTTCACCGCCCGCTAGCTGGGACGGAAGGTAGCCAAGGACGACGTTTGCGTCGGTAACCGTGGGCTCGGTTCCGCCTCTGCCGTAGGATGCCGGCCCGGGGGAGGCTCCTGCCGACTGGGGACCCACGCGAAGGGCCTGGGTGAGCTGCGGAACGTGTGCGATCGAGCCGCCGCCGGCGCCGACAGTGCGGACGTCCACGGAGGTGGCGCGCACTGTGAGGTCACCAACGGTTGTTTCGCGGCCGATGCGCGGAGTCAGGTTCTCGACCAGCGCAACGTCGGTGGAGGTGCCGCCCATGTCGAAGGTCAGCAGATCCGAAAAACCTGCCTGCTCGGCAGCCCAGACAGCGCCGGTAACGCCGCCTGCCGGTCCTGAAAGCAGGAGTGATACGGGGTTTCCTGAGGCTACACGTCCGGAAACCAGCCCGCCGTCGCTCCGCAGGATGGAAAGCTGGGCTTCCACGCCCGCTGCATCGAGCTTGCTCTCCAGGTTGCCCACGTAGCGGGCAACCTGGCCCTGCACGTATGCGTTCGCCACGGTTGTGATGGTCCGCTCGTATTCACGGAGTTCAGGCAGTACCACCGAAGAGCGTGAAACGGGAACGCCGGGCAGTTCTTCGGCCGCGATCTCGGCGATGCGCTCTTCGTGAGAGCCATTTGCATAGGAGTTGATCAGGCTGATGCTGAGGGCTTCGATGCCGTTCTTCTTCAGCTTACGCAGCTGGAGGCGGACATCGTCCTCATCCAGCTCCGTAATAACGGCGCCGCTGGTGGAGATGCGGCCAATGACTTCAACCGTGTCTTCCAGGTCTGCCAGCGGTTCGGGCTTGGGCCAGATAATCCAGCCGGCCAGGCCACCAGGAACGAAGGAACGGGCAATCTGCAGCACCTGGCGGAAACCCTTTGTGGTTACCAGCCCGACCCGGGCCCCTTCTGTTCCAGGATGGCGTTTGTGGCCACCGTGGTTCCATGCAGGACCTCGCCCACTTCCGACAGCGGAATGCCTGCAGCCTTGCAGGCCTGTTCGATCCCGTGCAGCACGCCAATGGACTGATCCTCAGGCGTGGACGATGTCTTATACCTATGGGTTTCCCCGGTTTCTTCATTGATCAGCAGAATGTCCGTAAACGTGCCGCCGACATCCACACCAAGTCGAAACGCCATCAGTTCTCCTCGAAATAATTTAACCGCTCAACAACAGTGCGCTTCCGCGCAATCGAGACGGGACGGGTAAATGCAATGCGACCGCCGGAACCGTCCGTGCGTACCGCGTTCGGTTCGGGGGAACCCTGAGCGAGCGGTCTTCCCGAACCTCAGACCGATGTAATACACCTCACATCTACTGAGCTTAAGGTTAAAGCCATCCGGACCGACTGTCAACCAAGTTGCATACAATCTAATCCAGAGATTTTCCCAGAGTCGCAACCACGGGTAAATGAAGCCATGTTTGTATACAAATTACATTCTTCGCTCATGGCTGGCCTGTGTTTCCCTGCGGGTCCGTACCTACTCCTCGGTCGGCATTCAAGCGGTTGCAAACGCTATGCGCCACCGGCGGCTCCCGCCAGGAACTCTTTGGCCCCTGAAGAGCCGCTCTTCACTTCATTTCAGGCAATTGCATACAATAGCGGGCTGCCCTGGGATGTTTTTCGCGAAAACCCTTGACTTCGCCGCCGGGGTGAAGGCTAGGTTGTATACGTCACACAAAGGCGTGTTGTATATGGAGGAATTTTATGAGGCATCATTTGGTATCCAAGATCGTGGCTGCGGCCTCACTCTCAGTCCTGCTGGCAGCCTGCGGAGGCTCGCCTGCATCCAAACCCGCGGCCGGGAACTGAAAAAAGTCACCGTATCGGTGACCCACCCCGAAGACCTGTACGGCCTGCCGTGGGAAGTCGGGCGGGAAAAAGGCTTCTTCAAGGAGGCCGGCGTCGAGATTGAGCAGATCATCCCCTCGGAGGGCGGCGGCACCACACTGCAGAATGTCGTCTCCGGGCGCCTGCCTTTTGGTGAAGTGGCTACCGGTGCCATCGTGGCCGGTTTTACCGAAGGAGCACCCATCCGCGTGATCGGGGGTGGCATCCAGTCAGTCGCGGACGTCAGCTGGGTTGCACTGAAGGACTCACCCCTTAATGACCTGAAGGATGGCGGTGCTTCCCGTTGGGGATTCACCAACCCGGGATCAGTAACCGAAGCCATGAGTTTCCTGACCCCTGAGGGTGCGGGCTTGGATCCCCAGAGCGTCAAGCGCACATCCACCGGTGGAACAGGAGCCGGAATCGCACTGCTGGAGGCCGGAGACGTCGACATCGCCTTCGCTTCACCGCGGGTAGCCCTGGAAAATGCGGCCAAGCTCAAAGTGGTCGGCAGCAGCGCGGACTATGTGAAGTCTTACCAGCAAACACTTATCGTGAGCAGCCGCGACTATGCGCAGAAGAACCCGGAGACCGCCCGGGGTGTCCTGGCCGGTTACGCGGAGGCTGTGGAGTGGATAAACGACAACCCGAAGGAGGCGGCCGAGTTCTGGGCCAACAAGGCCGGCCTGGGCGTGGAGGATGCTGGAAAGATCCTGGACGCGGCGCTGGCAGCCGACCACTGGGGCGTTGCCTATAACCCCGAGGCACTCGAAGCAGCAGCTAAGGGTCTCAAGTACACCAAGGGCATGGAGCAGGTGGACTGGAAGGCTCTGCTGACCGACGAATACCTGCCTGAGGGCAAAAAAGGCACTATCCCTTAGGTCCCGGCTGGACCAGGCAGTAAACAACAATTAAGGAGCTCCCATGGGAGTGGCAGTAAAGCTAGACGGTGTGGAACGCAATTATGGGCAGGTCAAGGCCCTTAGCCCCACGTTCCAGACCTTGGAACCGGGAACCTTCACGGCGCTGGTGGGACCCAGTGGCTGCGGAAAGTCCACCCTCCTGGACATCCTGGCAGGGCTGAACACCGGCTACCAGGGACGGGTTCTCGTGGACGGGAAGGAACACAAGGGCCCGCGCCGCGAAACGGGAGTCATTTTCCAGGAAGCGGCGGTCCTTCCCTGGCGGACAGTCTTGGACAATGCCGCGTTCGCCCTGGAAACGCAGAAAGTCCCGGTCGGGGAGCGCCGCGAGATTGCCGAAAACGTGCTCCGGAGGGTCGGGCTTTCCGACTTCGCCGGTCACTACCCGCACCAGCTTTCAGGAGGCATGAGGCAACGGGTCGCTATCGCCAGGGTCCTGAGCACCAATCCTGACCTGATTCTGGCGGATGAACCGTTCGGTGCCCTGGACGAACAGACAAGGGTGGTCCTCGGCCTGGAGCTCCTTCGCGTTGTACGGCAGACGAACGCGACCGTCCTGTTTGTCACCCACAGCATCCAAGAAGCGGTTCTCCTCTCGGACAGGGTGCTCGTCATGAGCGCGCGGCCCGGAAAAATTCTGCTCGATCTCCCCGTAGATCTGCCGGCGGACCGGGACCCGGCCATGGTTGGCTCGCCCGTTGCGACGGGACTGATCGAGAAGATCTGGGCTCAGCTTCGCAGCGAGGCGGAGCGTGCCCTTGTGGAGCAGGGTGCCAAGCGATGAAGAGCACCCACCAGCCTGCGGTGTTGCACGACGCGTCCAGAGCGGGCCGCCGGGGCTCCCCTTCGCCGGCGGCGAAGCCGGCCATCGGCGAACGCCCGTCGCCGGAACGCCGGGCCGGCCTGACAGCCCGAGGCTGGGCCTGGGCCGGTGCACTCACCACAATATCGTTACTTGAAGCAGCCCCCGGGCTGGTTGGGTGGACTCCTATTCGATGGTGCCCATCAGCGAGATGGCCATCACTGCCGGGGGCTGCTCGTGGATCCGGTCTTCCTTACGCACAACCTGTTGCCTTCGCTTTTGGCGATCGGATTGTCTTTTGTGCTCGCGGGAACCCTCGGCATCCTCATAGGGCTGGCCGTGTGGACGTTCCCGTGGGCGCGGAAGATCCTGGACCCCTGGCTCGCCACCTATTATGCGATACCGACGTTCGCGCTCTACCCGCTGCTCGTTGTTTTGCTCGGTGTCGGGCTGCTGCCCATTGTCTTGCTGGGCACCCTCTTCGCAGTCGTAGCCATGATCAGCGCAACAGTCGATGGGCTTGATGCAATTCCCGGATCGATCATCCGCCTGACAACAGTGCTGAGGATGGGGAGCGCGGACCGGCTGTTCAAGATACTGATTCCTGCCGCGCTACCCCAGATCAGCGTGGGACTAAGACTGGCCCTTTCCTACAGCCTGATTATGGTCCTGGCGAGTGAATTCGTCCTCTCCACCCGGGGAGTCGGCCACTTCATCTCGAACGCGTACAACGACTTCGCCATCGCGGACATGTATGCCGGTGTCCTGATTGTGTTCACCCTGGCCCTTAGCGTCAATTCGGCATTCGCTGCCTTTCTTCGGCGCAGTTCACATGGAGCTATCTCATGACTACCCTCACACCTACTGCGGCGCGGAAGCGGGACGCGGTGTCCACCGTTGGCTGGGTGCTGGTCCTGCCCCTGGTGCTGGCCGTCGGCTGGCCGTAACGGCTGCCGCCGTCAACAGCGTTGTCTTCCCGGGACCACTGGAGTCACTGGCCAGCCTCACTGAGGATCTTGCCCGCCCGGGATACCAGGCGAGCATCTGGGCGACTATCCGGCTACTCGTGGCCGGTTGGCTGCTCGCCGTCGTTGTCGGCACGTTGGTCGGTTTCGCCTTGGGATTGTCGAGCTTCTGGTCCGAGGTGTTCTCGACGCCACTTTTCGCCCTGTACAGCATCCCAAAGTTACGATTTATCCCGTCTTCCTGCTGTTTCTCGGAATCGGGGATGCAAGCAGGCTGACGTTCGCCTTCTTCCATGGCGTATTTCCGATAGCGCTGATGGTTATGGCGGCTACGCAAGCCATGGACCGAAAGCTGCTCAAACTCGCCGATGTCCTGGTGATGTCCTGGTTCGAGCGGCTTCGCTTCATTCTCTTGCCGGCCCTGCTGCCGTCCATTGTGACGGCACTGCGCATGGCGTTCGGCCTCACGCTACTGGGGCTGATCCTAGCGGAAATGTTCTCTGCGGAGAGCGGACTGGGACGGGAACTGGTCTCGAACATCGCCAACGTGCGTGTCGACCGTATCGCGGGTCAAGTACTGTTCATCACTGTCATCGCAGTGGTGCCAGGGTTTGCCCTGCGCTGGCTGGAGAGCCGGGTTACCCGGCGCTACAAGGGCTGACCTCCCGGGATCTTGTCCAAGACCCCTTTGGGCAGGGCCGGCACCGTCGTACCCGCACTCCGACAATGTGCATACAATCTGTGGGCGTTGTCGTGGAAATCCGTTGACTTATTCACGCTAACGTGTGAAATTGTATACAGATTCTGAACGCCCATTCTCGATGGGCCATTTCATCCAGCTTCAAGTGGCACCCCCAGGAGGCCCACCATGACTACTGCAAGAAACACCCAAACCTCTTCCGGACCATTGGCTGGTCTGCGGGTCGTCGAGATGGGGCAACTGTTGGCTGGACCGTTCTGCGGCCAGATGCTTGGCGATATGGGCGCCGACGTCGTCAAGATTGAGGACCCCGCAAAGGGCGACCCGTTGCGCCAGTGGGGGCGCGAACTTCCGGAGGGCCAGTCCTTGTGGTGGTCGATCGTCGGGCGCAACAAGCGTTCGGTGACGCTGAACCTGCGCGAGCCGGAGGCCCAGGAAATTGCCCGGAAGATTTTGTCTACGGCGGACATCCTCATCGAAAACTTCCGGCCGGGCACCCTGGAACGGTGGGGCCTCGGATATGAAGCGCTGCAGCAACTTAATCCCGGGCTCATCATGGTGCGTGTCTCCGGCTTCGGACAGGATGGACCCTACTCCCAGCGGGCCGGCTACGGCGCTATTGGAGAGGCCATGGGCGGGCTCAGGTACGTCGTCGGAGATCCGTCCACGCCGCCGTCGCGCGTTGGAATCTCCATCGGCGACACGCTGGCAGCACTTTTCGCTACCATCGGGTCACTGGCTGCCCTCCACGAACGTGGCATCAGTGGACGAGGGCAGGTCGTGGACTCTTCGATCTATGAAGCCGTCCTCGGTGTCATGGAATCACTCGTACCCGAATGGCAGGTATCGGGATACCAGCGTGAACGGACCGGGGCAATTCTGCCCAACGTTGCGCCGAGCAACGTCTATCCCACCCGCGATGCGAAGTGGGTCCTGATTGCGGCGAACCAGGACACAGTCTTCGGGCGACTGGCCAATGTCATCGGCCAGCCTGAGCTCGCCTCCGACCCTCGGTACGCCACGCACGGGGCCCGCGGCGCCCACCAGGCGGAGCTGGATGAGATCATCGCCGAATACACCTCCAGCCAAACAGCTGAGGATCTCGAAGCCGCGCTGGAGAAGCACGGAGTTCCTGCAGGAAAAATCTACCGGCCGGTGGACATGCTGGCCGACCCCCAGTTCCGTGCCCGCGAATCCATCATCTCCGTGGACCACCCGGTACTGGGCCCTGTATCCATGCAGAACGTCTTCCCGAAGTTGAGCCGAACCACTGGAACCGTCCGCTGGCCCGGCCCGGAACTGGGCCAACACACCGAGGAAGTCCTCGCGGGAATCGGCATTACCGACCAGGAACTGTCAACGCTGCGGGAAAAGGGACTGGCATGAGCATTCCCAACCTGCCGTCGTCCATCAGGCTGGTAGAGGTTGGCCTGCGTGATGGGCTGCAGTCCGTCCAGGAAGCTGTTCCCACCGAGGACAAGATCGAGCTGATCCACATGCTCATCGACGCCGGTGTGAGGGAGATCGAGGCCGTGTCCTTCGCGCACCCCAAGGTGCTGCCGCAACTGGCAGACGCGGCGGAAGTGATGGCGCGGGTCCCCCGCCTGCCAGGCGTGGTCTACAGGGCCTCGCGCCGAACCTTCGCGGGGCCCAGCGAGCGGCAGACTGCGGCCTGGATGAACTAGTGGTCGTGGTCTCGGCTGATGAGGAGGTCAGCCGCCGGAACCAAGGCCTCTCAGTGGATGAAATCCTGGCTGACCTGGCGAAGATCGGGGAACTGACCGGGAAGTCCGGGGTGCGGCTCGTGGTAGCGGTAGCATGTGCGTTCTTTGCACCTGCTCGCGGACCTGTCACGCGGGAGGAGCGGTTGCGGGTTGTCGAGGCCGCGGGAGAAGCGGGCGCTGCCGGAATCTACCTGGCGGCAACGTCCGGGGAGGAGGAGCCGGCAGAGATGTTCGACGGCGTTGCCGAGGTTCGCCAGCTGTACCCGGGCCTGGACCTGGGAGTGCACCTGCACAACCGCAATGGTTTCGCCCCGGCCAACGCGTTGGCCTCCATGATGGCCGGAGCCACGTGGCTGGAGGGCTCATTTGGTGGACTCGGCGGAGACATGTGGTTCCCCGGAGATCCCACCGTCCTCGGCAACGCCCCGCTGGAAGACCTGATCCATCTGTGCCAGGGGCTAGGCATAGAGACCGGGATTGACCTGGCGAAATACATGCGGGTTTCAGACCGCATTTCGGAGCTCACCGGCCGCCCCTCGACATCTTTCGTTTCCCGCGGCGGAACACGGTCGGATCTCGCGGCTGCACGATGGCCGGGAAATGACTGAGTCTTCCCAAGGGCATTGCTGCCTGGCGAAGATACCGGCCGGGCGAATCTGACGCTGCATCAGCAGGTGCGAGGTGGCTTAAGCGGCGGCTAAACGCCAGACAATAAAAAGGAGAGGGGTGTAGCCCCTTCTTCAGCAGACAAGCAGTACCAAGCAGCTAAGGAACCGATATGGCAAAGACATTGGCCGAGAAGGTCTGGGACGCGCACGTGGTGCGCAAGGGTGAGGGTGAGGGAGCCAATGCCCAGCCGGATCTTCTCTTCATTGACCTTCACCTTTTGCATGAGGTGACTTCTCCGCAGGCCTTCGAGGGCCTGCGCCTGGCCGGGCGGGGGCTGCGGCGCCTGGACCTGACGATTGCGACGGAGGACCATAACACTCCCACGCTGGACATCGACAAGCCGATTGCCGATCTGACCAGCCGCACGCAGATTCAGACGCTGCGCAACAACTGTGCGGAGTTCGGCGTTCGCCTGCACTCGCTCGGCGACGCGGAACAGGGCATTGTGCACGTGGTTGGCCGCAGCTTGGCCTCACGCAGCCTGGCATGACAGTGGTCTGCGGAGACTCGCACACGTCCACCCATGGCGCGTTCGGTGCCCTGGCCATGGGCATCGGGACGTCCGAGGTGGAGCACGTGATGGCCACGCAGACGCTGTCCCTGAAGCCGTTCAAGACGATGGCCATCAACGTCGAGGGCACGCTGCGTCCGGGGGTGACGGCCAAGGACATCATCCTGGCTGTGATTGCCAAGATCGGCACCGGCGGCGGCCAGGGCTACGTCCTGGAATACCGCGGTTCCGCCATCCGCGCGTTGTCAATGGAAGCCCGGATGACCGTCTGCAACATGTCGATCGAGGCCGGCGCCCGCGCCGGCTTGGTGGCCCGGACCAGGTCACCTACGACTACATGTTTGGCCGTCCGCACGCCCCGCAGGGTGCTGACTGGGATGCCGCCGTCGAGTACTGGAACACGCTGAGGACCGACGACGACGCCACGTTCGACGTCGAGGTGGCTCTGGATGCCGACACGCTGGAGCCGTTCGTCACCTGGGGCACAAACCCGGGGCAGGGTGTTTCGCTTTCTGCCAAGGTGCCGTCTCCGGAGGATTTCGGTGACGAGAATGCCAAGGCTGCCGCGGAGCGCGCCCTGCAGTACATGGGCCTGGCCGCCGGTACGCCGATGAAGGACATCCGGGTGGACACGGTCTTCCTGGGCTCCTGCACCAACTCGCGCATGGAGGACCTCCGGGCTGCGGCGGACATCATCCGCGGGCGCCGGAAGGACCCCAACATCCGGATGCTGGTGGTGCCCGGTTCGGCCCGAGTGCGGCTGGAAGCAGAGGCTGAAGGCCTGGACAAGGTTTTCAAGGACTTCGGCGCCGAGTGGCGCTTCGCCGGCTGCTCGATGTGCCTGGGCATGAACCCGGACCAGCTGGAGGTGGGGAGCGTTGCGCCTCGACGTCCAACCGAAACTTCGAAGGCCGTCAGGGCAAGGGCGGCCGCACTCACTTGGTATCGCCGGTGGTGGCAGCGGCCACGGCCGTCCGTGGCACCCTGAGTTCGCCGTCGGACCTCGATCCGGCTCCCGAATCCGCCGCCATCCGCACCGACGCAGCCTAGGAGGCCGCCATGGAAAAGTTCACCACCCACACCGGCATCGGGGTTCCGCTGCGCCAGAGCAACGTTGACACGGACCAGATCATCCCCGCGGTCTACCTCAAGCGGATCACCCGCACCGGCTTCGAGGACGCACTGTTCTCCGCCTGGCGCAAGGACCCGGCCTTCATCCTGAACCAGGCGCCGTTCAGCGCAGGCTCCGTCCTGGTGGCAGGCCCGGACTTCGGCACCGGTTCGTCCCGTGAACACGCCGTCTGGGCGCTGAAGGACTACGGCTTCAAAACCGTGCTGTCCTCCCGTTTCGGTGATATTTTCCGCGGCAACTCCGGCAAGCAGGGACTGCTGGCAGCCCAGCTGGCCCAGGACGACATCGAGCTGATCTGGAAGGAACTCGAGAACGCCCCCGGCACCGAAGTCACCGTTGATCTGGTCTCCAAGACTGTCACCTGCGGCACCATCGTGGCGCCTTTTGAAATCGACGATTACACGCGATGGCGCCTCCTGGAGGGCCTGGACGACATCGGCCTGACACTCCAGCACGTGGAAGACATCACCGCTTACGAAGCGACCCGGCCTTCCTTCAAACCCAAGACCCTCCCGACACGAACCTAGGGCACCTTAGCCCATGCCGGGAAGGCAGCCGCGACTCAGCCGCTGGTGCCCGCAGATGCCAACCAACAGCAAGAGGGATCATCGGATGACGGTATTGGAAGCAATCTTTCTGGCGTTGGCCGGGTTTGCTGCCGGGGGAATCAACGCGGTGGTGGGTTCGGGGTCCCTCATCACGTTTCCGGTGCTGCTGGCCATGGGGTACCCCCCTGTTCTGGCGAATGTAACCAACAACATTGGGGTGCTCCCGGGTTCTCTCAGCGGCTCTTGGGTTTACCGGCGCCATTTTCTCGGGCAGGGCAGACTCCTGGTGGTCCTTGTAGGTTGCGCCGCGGCGGGCGGGGCGCTGGGCGCGGTCCTCTTGCTGAACCTACCGGCCAAGACCTTCGATGCCGTAGTGCCCGTGCTGATAATTTTTGCGTGCCTCCTGGTTGTGGCCAGCCCATGGATAAAGAAGAGGCTAGACCGGAGAAGGATGCCCTCAAGTGTGCCCCGGGACCACATATACGCCGTTGGGCCGGGCTCGTTGGCCACCGCAGTCTACGGTGGTTATTTCGGCGCTGCCCAGGGGATCATTCTGCTTTCTCTCCTGTCTACAGGACTGGCTGGAACGATTCATAGGGCGAACGCCTTCAAGAACGTGCTGGGCGCAACAGCGAATCTTTCTGCTGCCGTCGTCTTCGTCTCCACCACGCCCGTGGCATGGCCGGCGGCGGCAATGATCGCGGCCGGAGCACTTCTTGGTGGCCATATCGGCGCCAGCGCAGGCCAGAAAATCCCGCCCGCCGTCTACCGCGCCATCATCTTCCTTATCGGCGGCGCAGCAGTTGTCTACTTCTATGCCTAACGGCCGCCAGCCCAGGCCCCGGTGTTTAGCAGTAGTGCCCCGCAGCGCGGACTGAAAACGGGAAGGTTGCATACAATTTGGAGATGAACATGCAACAGCCCCTGTGCCCTATTACGGAGATCCAATGAGTACCATCCAGCGAGCCAGTGCTGATGGCGGCCGAGCCGTGGACATCGCATACCAGTCAATCCGGATCCAAATCCTCTCCGGAGAGCGGCCCGGCGGCGAATGGCTGCGCGAGGATGAACTGGCCGCCCACATCGGTGTCAGCAGGACGCCGGTAAGAGAGGCGCTGAGGAGACTCGCTGCAGAGGGTCTGGTTACGCACGAACCGAACCGCGGCGTCCAAGTCCATAGATGGACCACGGAAGACCTCAAGGAAGTGTTTGGACTTCGTTCCCTGCTCGAGCCCTGGGGGTGTGCCCTGGCGGCGGTCCGCGGAAAGGCTGACCTTACCTTGCTTCAGGATCTTGCGGAGAAGATGGACGCTGCTGCCGAGGGCCCGAGCCCGGACTTTGAAGCGCTTACGGACCTCAACAACCGCTTTCACGGTACGATCCTGGCGGCATCAGGTAGCCGACGGGTGCAGGCTCTGGTCAGTTCGGTGGTGGAAGTTCCCTTGGTCTGGCGGACATTCTCCCGCTACAGCCCCGCAGAACTGCGCCGCAGCCTGGCCCATCACCATGAACTGGTTGACGCCCTCCGGGCCAACGACCCTGCCTGGGCTGAGTCAATAATGCGCGCCCATGTCCAGTCAGCCTGGATCTCGATGCGGCGTCAAGCGGAGAAAACCGACACGCCATGACCCCAAGGACCACTGCAAACCCTAATGCGTCCGGGCGTGGTGGCGGACACGTTTAGGAACTACAGTCCCGACGCGCTCGACGGAAGCATGCTCCATCATGCCGAACTTGTCATCGCCGCCGGAGCCAAGGACGGCGAATGGGCTGAGGCCATCATCCGCGCACCACGCGCTCGGCGCCCGCACCGCTTAGGATCCCACCGTGTCAAGCGCTGATCACGCTTGGCAGCACCGGGACCAAACCCAGCTGTTTGCCGAAATCAGCCGGATGACCACCATGCCCTTCCCGAACCTCCTGTACCGCTGCCTGGCCGAGCAACCCGGGCAGCTCGAAACGTGCTGGGACCTGGTGAGACCCGGTCTGCACCTCGTGGGTGCGCCCGTCCTTAGACAACGGCTGGCCGAGGCAGGCCGCACCCCTGTGGGGAACGATCGCACCCTCCCCCACGAGGGAGGGCGTCGCCTGCTGCTTGACGTCCTCGACGTCTACGATGCTGGCAACTCATGCAACGCAGTGCTCGTCCACCTCCTGCTGAACGGCGCAAAAGGCACCCCTGAATCTCCGCTGGTCCGCACCCCCATCCAGGACCACCGCAGAATCCACCCGCGATCCCACCCATGCTCGAGCTCGAGGCAATGCCCGGGTCTGTCCGGGAAAGCGTCGTGCGCCTGGCACGGCTGGTGGAACCCGGCGGCACCATCATTCCGAGCGTATTCCGCCATCTGGCTGCAGACGACTCGTTGCTGGCCGCCGTCGAGACGACACTGCGCGCAGCGAGCACCGCCGGTCTCCTGGACACGACCTACGACCAGATGCGCACAACACTCACGAAGATGGCTGACGAATGGCCCCTGCCCGTACACCGGGTGCAAGACAGCGCCACGCGCGCCGTCATCGAGCCCTTTGCGGCGACCATTCCGCGCGTGCTTGCCGCTTCGGCGATCCTGCGCACTGCCTTCGCCGGGACGCCCTGCCCTCGGGCCCGACACGGCTGAAGCGACGAGCCGAAGGATTCAGGCCCTTCATTATGGACGTGTGAGGCCGGTTGTACACCCGTGGAAGGGCCTTTTTCATCGAAAAGCACCCGCATGGTGGGGTCGGCGTAGTCGCGTCACCACACTGCCACCCACTGGTGGGGTCGGTGCGCAGATTTTCCCATGCCCTTCAGAGCCGGTGAGGCGGCTGATGGCTTCTTCGTGTCGCCACCATTGGGCCACCAGGTGAAGGTGGTGGAGCCCGGGGAATCTCGCGGCCTGAAGCCGCATCGCCGCCCGTGAAGGCCTCGCGTTCGGCGACCCCACTGGGGAAGCCCGCTGCTAAGTATCCTCGGCCGGAGACTTCGCTAAGCTGGACCTGCCCCGGTAATTTCGGTGTCTGCTGTCAGTACGGCGCCATGGTGGTCGGCGACCGCGGACTCGAGCGGCTTCCGGTTGTCCTCACCCCTCATACCGCCCGTGTGCGGCTGGCGCCCGTAACGGCCAGCTTTGAGCCAGCCTGTCATCGTCGCCGTCGCCGTCGCCGTCGCCGGCCTCTGGGCCGCTCCGGTCCTGGTAGCCAGGCCAGTTAGCTCCTCAGGGATGTCATTTATCCGGGCATCATCTCGCTCGTTTCCACGACCTTTTAGTGGTGTGGGATCATTCCCGGGCGAACATGGAGTCTGCCGCGTTCATCCGCGAGGGAACCGCCGAGATTCCGGGAACGGTGCAGCACACCGGGGAACGAACTGTCCGAGCCTGTCCTCGCACAACCTGCCAAATCCCAGAGCGCCAATGAAACCGTGAAGACCTCGACCCGGCGTGGGAGATCAGCGAGTGGCTGCTGAAAGTAAAGGGAACAGACGGAAAACGGGGATAAAGTGGCAGCGTTGTGCCGACATCGGCATAAGCATCGAAAAGGTGCTCCTTCACGACAAGAGCTAATGGCTTAGCTACCACTATTTCCCCTCGTCAGAGCACCTTTTCGTTTTCTAAACGCGGCGCCTCAGCGGCCAATCGGTTAAACAACAGGCTAGATTATGCGGAGTCCACCACGCATCAATTTCCGGAACGTTTGACGAATTTCCCCCGCGGTCCACCGAGAATCTTGCCGCTGGACGCACACAGGAGAATGAGCGACGACGCCGTCGCCAGGGGAGCACTGGAGACACACTGTCACGGAGCACATTTACGCTTCGACGGGAGACATGCAGCCGTGACTGCGCAGCTACGGATGTCTCCAAGCCGTCACAACCATGCTGCATAGCGGGTTTGTTTCCATACTGTGCCCAGGGCCCGGACACGCAGTGCCGGGCGGCTTTCTCCGCATGGCCTCGCATCAGCGTCCAGGACTCAGCATGGGTACGACCAGCGGGACTGCAGCAGGAGAGGGTCCGCAGATAAGGGCAATCAACCAGCCGGCGTAGTTAATTGGCATGCGCGCGGGCGTCCATGATTCCCAGTGAAGGCTAAACCTGTTCTCCGTGTTAGATTCACGCCCATGGTCAAGAACCCCGCAACCCAGGACCCCGGCCCGGCTCTTGCCGCCGCCCTTGAACTGTTGATCCGGCAGGGCTACAACTCCACCCCGGTGGAAGAATTGGCGGATGTGACCGGCATCAGCCGAAGCACGTTCTTCCGTAAATTCGGTTCCAAGGAGGACGTGGTTTTTGCCGATCATGAGCGGCTTTTGGCCCGGGCCGAGGCTGACCTTGCCGATGCGACGGGGGATCCACTCGCTGCGGTGACAGAGGCTGCGCTCATGGTCTTCGATCAGCATGTCCGCAACCGGAAGACTTCCCTGCTCCGGAACCAGCTTCTGCACCAAGTCCAGACCCTGCGCGACCGCGAGCTGGTGACCACCCACCGCTACGAGCGATCGTTCCGCCGGCACCTGCAGTCCGCCCTTCCCCAAGCTGACGGGGAGTATGGCGCCGTGGCCTTCGCGGCGGCCGTGGTGGCTGTCCACAACAGGGTCCTGCGCCACTGGCTGCACGACGCCGAAAAGGGCTCCGATCATCGGCTGGACCACATAATGGCTACCCGGCTCGGCCGCGAGCTGCGGTCTCTGGTGAACATCTTTCGGCCGTCTTGTACCCCCGGCGGGTGTGGAACCCGCCCGCCCTGCCGTCGTCGTTACTGTTCTGGAACCGGGTGCGGGTACCGAGCACATCCTTGAGGCCGTACGGCAGGCTTTGGCCTAGTTGCTGAGGTGCGCTTCGCTCCACCGTGGGAAAGGAAGATTCTCTCGCCACCTCTGTTCTGGTGATTTTTGACTGCTGACAAAGGACGTGGGGACACGCTTGATGTTGACGTGCACGCGACCGGCGACTCTACAGACGCCAGTCACAAGGCCGAGCGATCATAGCTCGCATCCCAGGGCTGGCTGGGCACCCTCGAACGCCTCCCGGGCCGGATTGCGACCCGGGGCCCGATCGCCCCAACACGTCCGGGCCGATTTTTACATACACAGATCAAATATCTGACACTTAGTTTCTTGACGTGAGACTCAGTGTCAGGCATTCTTGATTCACGTGGATCTGCCACGAGTTCCCGCCCGGCGGGACCCTTTGGAAAATCTTTAAGGATTCCCTGATGACAATCTCGGGCCCGCCCCAACAGCCAGTATCGCCGTGCAGGAAGGCTTTCCCGCCGGCACGATGGAACCGACTACGTCCTGACAAAGGCTCTGGACCCGGACCCGGCCGGCGTATTCAAGGACCTCAGCGGCGAGGACCGGGCATACCGGCACCGGGCGCGTGCGTTTGTCCAGGACGAGGTGCTGCCGGTCATCGACGGCTACTGGGACCGAGGGGACTATCCTCTGCATCTGGTTCGGCGCTTGGGCGAGGCGGATCTGCTCCGTGACGGACTGGCTTTGGAGGGTTTTGCACCGATGTCCAAGATGGCCGCGGGTCTTGTGAATATGGAGATCAGTCGCGGCGACGGGTCCATTGGCACCATCATCGCGGTGCAGGGCGGCCTGGCCATGCGTTCCATCGCGCTGTGCGGTTCTGAAGAACAGAAGAGGAAGTGGCTGCCGGCATTG
This sequence comes from Arthrobacter sp. Hiyo4, assembly GCA_002370555.1. Lineage (GTDB taxonomy): Bacteria > Actinomycetota > Actinomycetes > Actinomycetales > Micrococcaceae > Arthrobacter. The sequence continues at coordinate 3,344,522 of AP014718.1, read as the reverse complement.
GCCAAGGGTGAGGAGTACGGCGCGTTCGCCTTGACCGAGCCGACTCATGGGTCCGACTCCGTGGCACTGGAAACCACTGCCACGCCCACGGCGGGCGGTGTGCTGCTGAATGGTGAGAAGAAATGGATTGGCAACGGCTCTGTCGGCGGCGTCACGGTGGTGTGGGCCCGGGCGGAGGACGGGCAGGTCCATGGGTATCTGGTTCCGCAGGACTCGGCGGGCTACACCGCTACCGTTATTGAAGGCAAAGTCTCTCTGAGGGCCATCTGGCAGGCTCACATCCGGTTGGAAAATGTCTTCGTTCCCGCCGAAAATGTCCTGCCGGGCGCAAACTCGTTCAAGGATACCTCCCGGGTGTTGCTGGCCACCCGGTTAGGGTTGCGTGGTCCGCTGTGGGTCATGCCACTGCCTGCTACGAGACGGCCGTGCAGTACGCGGCGCAGCGCCAGCAGTTCGGCAGGCCCCTGGCCGCCTCCCAAATCGTTCAGGAACGACTAGCCCGGATGCTCTCCGAACTGGCGACGATGCAACTGATGGTGGTACAGATGACCCGCCTGGACGAGGCGGGGCTCTCAGCCCGGTGCAGGCTTCGCTGGCTAAGTTCACCTGCACGCGGACCGCGCGAGCCATTGCGTCGAACGCGAGGGACCTGCTCGCGGGTAACGGCATCCTGCTTGCGAACCGCGTCGCCCGCCACATGACAGACGTCGAGGCCCTGCACACCTACGAGGGTACCGAAACCGTCCAGGCCCTGATTATCGGCCGCTCCATCACCGGCATCTCCGCTTTCAACTAGAACGGTCATCTCTCCACATCTAGTCCTGAGGCGGCCGTCATGCCTGCCTGTTTTGCTTATTCTCCCGTTACGCCTCGAAAGGCAACCCCATGAGCTCAGATAGCAGAATCCCCGTCATTCTCAGCGGGGCGCGCACGCCGTTCGGCCGCTTCCGCGGTGCCCTGTCCCCACTGTCGGCCAGCGATCTCGGTGCCCACGCGATCCGCGCCGCTTTGCAGCGTGCCGGCGTGTCCGCCGCGCAGATCGAATTCGTCATCGTTGGTCAGGTCATTCAAGCTGGAGCGGGCCAGGGCCCGGCACGGCAGGCCAGCCTGGGCGCTGGAATCGGCTGGGACGTACCCACGGTGACAGTGAACAAGCTCTGCCTCTCCGGCCTGACCGCGGTTATCGATGCGGGCCGAATGATCCGGGCCGGGGAGGCCGACTTTGTTGTTGCCGCCGGTCAGGAGTCCATGACAAACGCCCGCACCTCGTCAAAGGGCTGCGCGCTGGGGTCATCATCGGCGACACACCCATGGTCGACTCGCTGAACCATGACGGTCTACAGGATCCGTTCAGCGGTGACCTCATGGGCGCCGCGACCGACGCCGGGAACGCCGCCCGTGGCATCATCCGCGAAGAACAGGACCAGGTCGCAGCACGGTCGCACCAGCGTGCGGACGCCGCCCGTACCGCCGGCATCTTCAATGCGGAGATCGCACCCCTGGAAATCCCGCAACGCAGGGGCCCGCCTTGACGGTAAATTCCGACGAGGGCATCCGTCCGGAAACCACTGCCCAGAGCCTGTCCGCGCTGAGGCCTGCCTTCTCTACAGATCAGAACGCGACAGTCACAGCAGGCTCTGCGTCCCCGCTTTCGGACGGAGCCTGCGCCCTGGTCATCGCCAGTAAGGCTGCGGCCGAAGCGGCAGGGTTGGAATGGATTGCCGAGATCGGCGCGCACGGCCAGACAGCGGGACCAGACGGGTTCCTGCATTCGCAGCCCTCGCGTGCCATCGAGGCCGCACTCAAACGAGAAGGCTTGACCGTCGAAGACCTGGACCAGATCGAAATCAACGAGGCTTTCGCCTCGGTGGTCATCCAGTCAGCCAAGGACCTGGGCATCGAAACGGACCGGATCAACACCGACGGTGGCGCAATCGCCTTGGGCCACCCCATCGGAGCTTCAGGCGCCCGGCTCGTGCTGCATCAGGCGTTGGCGTTGCAACGCGCAGGAGGCGGGACCGGCGTGGTTGCCCTGTGCGGCGGTGGCGGACAGGGCGACGCCCTGATTCTCAAGTCCGCCAAATGAGTTCGGCACCACTCAAAGCATGGGCTGATCCCGCGCGCGGTGAGCACACCACCCATGCCAACCTGAGGGAGATCCAGCTGCCCGGCGCCGGAGCCTTCGCCCTGATCACCCTCGCGGACGACAATGACCGGAAACCCGCCACCTTTAGCCCGGGGTCATTACTGGAACTGGGTACGCTGCTGGAAGTAGTCAGGAAGAGGGCATCCGCCGGGGAGCTTGTCGGCGTAGGCGTCACCGGGCAAAAGAGCATTTTCGTCGCCGGCGCGGACCTCGTCGCCATGAAGGGGCTCAATGACCCGGAGTCCGCCCGCGCGATGGCCGGGCTGGGCAACGACGTTTTCGACTCCCTGGCCGACATGGACGTGCCGACCTTCGCCTTCATCAACGGTGCGGCCATTGGTGGCGGGCTGGAAATAGCCCTTGCCGCCGACTATCGGACCGTATCGGCCGGTGCGAAGGGGATCGCACTGCCCGAGGCGTTCCTCGGCCTGGTTCCAGGATGGGGCGGCGTGTATCGGCTCCCGCGGCTCATCGGCCCAGGCAACGCCGTGAAAGTGATGATCGAAAACGCGCTGGCCAACAACAAGGTCCTCGACGGTACGGCCGCATTCGAGCTCGGCGTCGCAGACACCCTAGTCGCCCCCGAAGACTTCCTGGAACAGTCCCTGGCCTGGGCGGCCGCCGTCATCACTGGAATCCCTGAGGTGTGCAACCCATTGGCGGTCCGGCGCAAAGAAAAAGCAAATTACGCCGATGCCGACTGGACGCTGCCGTCGCCAGAGGACGCACAGTGGTCGAGGCCAAGACCTCCGAGGCCGCGCCGGCGCCGGCACGTGTGCTGGATTTGCTCGAAAGCGGCCATCATCTGAGCCGGGCCGAATCCGCCGGTCTGGAAACCGAGGCCCTGGCCAGCCTGATCCAGACGCCGCACTTCAAGGCTTCCGTGTATGCGTTTCTGGATCTGCTCCAGCGGCGTGCCAAGAACCCGGCCGGTGCCCCCACCCTGACCTGGCCCGGCCCGTCACCAAGGTCGGCGTCGTCGGTGCCGGTCTGATGGCAGGGCAGCTGGCGTTGCTCTTCGCCCGGCAACTGCAGATTCCCGTGGTGCTGACGGACATCGACCAGGGCCGCGTGGACAAAGGGGTAAAGTATGTTCACGCTGAGGTGGACAAACTGTTGGCCAAGCAGCGCCTGACGCCCGGCGACGCTGCCCACATCACGGCATTGGTCACCGGCTCGGTCTCCAAGGAAGCCTTCGCCGACGCGGACCTGGTCATCGAGGCCGTCTTCGAGGAACTCGCCGTCAAAAAGCAGGTCTTCGCAGAGGTTGAAGCCGTGGTCCGTCCCGACTGCATCCTCGCCACCAACACCTCCTCGCTCTCCGTGACGGAAATGGCAGCCGATCTGGCTCATCCGGAACGTGTGGTCGGCGTCCATTTCTTCAACCCCGTGGCCGCCATGCCGCTGCTGGAAATCGTCCAAGCCTCTGAAACCAGCGACGAGGTCCTTGCCACCGCTTTCGTTCTCGGCAAGGCCCTGAATAAGACCACAGTCCTGGTCCGGGACGCCCTGCCTTTGTCGTCAACCGAGTGCTGTTACGGCTCATGGGCGAAGTCGCCGCCGCCTTCGACGAAGGCACCCCCGCTCAGGTTGCTGACAACGCACTCAAGCCGATGGGCCTGCCCATGACACCGTTTACCCTGCTGGCCATGATCGGCCTGCCCGTTTCCCTGCACGTGACGCGGTCCCTGCACACCGCCTTCGGTGACCGGTTCCCCATCTCAGGGAACCAGCAGATACTCGTAGATAACGGCAACACATCCCTGTGGACGGTAAACACCGACGGCAGTCAATCCGTTCCCTCGGCGACCTTGGACTTGCTGGAATTCGGGGATACCCCGAGCACCTCCGAGGAAGTGCTCGTCCGGGTCCAGGACGCACTGGCCGAAGAAATCCGCCTGCTGCTCGATGAAGGCGTGGTCGCAACCGCTCAGGACGTCGATCTGTGCATGCTCACCGGCGCCGGCTGGCCCCTGCATCTGGGCGGCATCACCCCTTACCTGGACCGGGTGGGAGCGTCCGAAAGGGTGGGCGGGCGGTTGTTTCACCCCGGCCTCGGCGTTCTTGACCCCTGATGCTTAAGTGTCCTCACCTTTATCTGGGTCCACCGGCCGTGCCCTTTCCTCCCCGGCCGATGCCAGCTATCTGCTCTTTTATCTGTTTGTGCTCGTTGGTATGTTCGCATCCCTGGGGCTGATCGCCCTCGGTCGCTAACACGCCTGCGAAGATGTCAGAATCTCCATGTGTCCCGTCTCAAAGAAGTTGAGGCAGAGGGTTCCGCCACGGCGACCGCGTCAAGATCGCCAACCAGGCGCAGCTGGTGAACGTCATTGCGCCGATCCTTTCGGAGGAGAACGGGCCGGCTTGGAAGCAGACCATCTTCCACCCGTTCGCCCGCGTGGCAGAGCTCGCGAAGGGCCAGATTCTGCGCCTGTCCGTGGACTCGGACACGTACGAAAATGCCCGCTTCGGCGGCACCGACCTGGTGGACGTCAGCGCAACGTGGAACGAGGAATCGGGCCGCGTGGCACTGTTCTTCGCGAACCGCGGCCTGGAGGAAGCTGCCGACGTCGAGGTGGCCCTGCGCGGGTTCGACGCCCGCCGCGTTATCCGTGCCGAGGTCCTGGAAATTCCGGAAGGCGGGGACCGTTTCACGGCCAACGCCCAAACCAGTCAGGACCAGGTGGGGCTCAAGCCGCTGGAAGGCGCGAAGGCGAGCGGCTCCGAGCTCCGGCTCACGCTGCCGGCGCTGTCCTGGGCTGTCATTGAGCTGGAGGTCGTCAAGAGCTGACTCTTGCCGCACCAGTGCTGAGCGGACGACGGCGGGAGGTCCCGCCGTCGTCCGCTCTGCCAGTTTCCGGCATGCGGCGGTTCAGGATGCGGACCGCGTGGCGAACGCCGCAGCCGATTCCCGCAGCAGGCGTGCCACGGTGTCCACCGGCGTGCTGGGTGACCGCCGCCGGTCGAACCGTCGCAGAACGATGCGACGGGTTCCGAGTCCTGGGACGTCCAGGACGTCCACTCCGTCGTGGGCGATGCCGCTTAATGCCAGGGTGGGCACGATTGCAATTCCTTCGCCGGCGGCGACGAGTGCGAGTGCGGTCAGTGTTTCCTGGTACTGGTGCGCACTCTCCATCTGGGCGCCCGTCGACTGACGGAGCCGGCCGAGCACCGCAGCGTTCGCCGCTGTTGGGTCGACGCCGAGCCACGGAAGGGGCAGCCGGGCCAGGTCGATGTTTTCGGTGGCGAGCAGGGCGCCCGAGGGGACCACCAGCTTCCACGGCTCGTCCAGCAAGGGCTCCTCGGTCATTCCGGCGGAGAGCGAACGCTGCTCGGCCGTGGTCGAATCGAGCTCCACCACCACGGCGTCGAGCTGGCGCTGGCGGAGCAGCCGCATCAGGTCCGGAAGGTCATCCTCGACGATCCGGATCTGCAATTGCGGGTACTGCGTGCGCCACTCGGGCAGGCGCGGGATCACCACCGTCCGGACAAAGCTGGTGAATCCGCCCACGCGCACCACACCAGCCACCGTGGCCCGCCTTCGATCCGGGCGCGGGCAACGCTGAGGGCACGTTCAATCTCCTCGCCGGCTTCCGCCACTGCCAGGCCGGCGGGTGTCAAAACCGAGCCTTTGGGCGTGCGCACCACCAATGTATGCCCGGTTTCGTCCTCCAATTTGGAGAGCTGCTGGGAGACGGCCGAGGGGCTGATTCCCAGTTCGTCAGCCGCAGCCAGCACCCCGCCTGTGCGGGCAATTGCAAGAAGCACGCGCAGCCTGCGCGGATCGATGTCCATGTTAAGTAGTTCTAAACCATATCTTCAGAGGAATGCAATTGCCCTAAAGGGGGTCTTGTTCATAATTGCTCTTAAAGCAGAGGCCTGGGGGGACATCCGGGCCCAACGGCGGCCGGGCAACACCTCTGAAAGGACATCATGGAACTGCTGTGGGAAATTGCAGGTTGGTCAGGGGCAGGCCTGATCCTGTCGGCATACCTGTCCGTCTCCATGGGCTGGTTGAAGGCCGGCAAGCGCTTCCAGGTGGCCAACCTCATCGGTGCCTGCGCCTTCATCATCAACGGTGCGGTGCATGAAGCCTGGCCCTCGGTGGTCACGAACGTTGCCTGGTGCCTTATTTCCGCCATCGCTATTCTTCGCATGCGGTCCACGCAAGAGTCGCCGGTGGCCGCAGTTGAGGCGCCGCAGGTGCAATTTCCCGGTGTCCCTGACACAACCGGCCAAATCGCTGTTGTCGAGGCAATTACTTTCGCCGTTCATGGCGACGTCGCCGCACGCGCGGCTGAGTGCCAGTCCAGCCTGCGCGACGGGCGGGCAGCGGATTCAGCAATCCACAGTAGCGCCGCGGTGAAGTGCTAACGGCAGAGACTTACTAGCTGTGCGGCACTGACTCAAGCGGACGACGGCGGGAGGTCCCGCCGTCGTCCGCTGCGCCAGGTTCTGGGGCTCAGGGGGCGGCGTACACGCGGCGGACGTTGTCTTGTGCGACGAGTTGCACGATCTTGCGGGCGTCCGCCTCGGAACAGCCGTCCTCGTCGATCCATCCGCCCACTACCTTGGTGATCGCGGTCCGCCACAGCCTCGCACCGAGGTAGTGAAGTCCGGCCGGGTCCAACGCGTCGGAGGAGTACAGGATTTTCGTGAAGGGAGCCAGCTCGAATGAGCGGGCCACCAGAGCCCGGCTCCGTGACCCGGTGAAGTTCACGGCACGGCCCACATCCATGTAGACGTTTTCAAAGGCGTGGGCCAAATAGCCGGCTTCGCGCTCGAACGGGTAAGTAGGCGCCCGACCACGTGCCGGGTGCCAAGCGGCTTCCGGACAAAACTGATCCCGTGAGGAAACCCTGGATACCGGGGAGTCCTGCGATGATTCCGCCAATGGCCGCGCCTCCCTCGGGGCAAATGCCGTGCGGTCCGCCGCCGCCGGAGAACAGGGGCTGACCGTTCTTGTGGAGCGAAAAGTGCTGGTGGGCGCCGTCTCCGACGGTGCCGGGAAAGGGCAGCGGGAGAACGAGGCCTGCATGCTGCGGGCCCGGGCAACGATGCCAACGATGATTTTGGCAAGGACCACGGTGTCCGCTGCCTGGACCGGCGAAGCAGGGGGAAGCGAAAACTCGAACTGGTTCCTGCCGTACTCGGCGTGGATCTGCTCCACCGGAACGCCGGCATGGTTCAGCGCTGATAGCAGGTCATCGAGAAATTCCGATCGGTCCAGAAGGCCGGTTGCCCCGTACGGAACCCAGGGTGTGTTTTCCAGCGCTGAACCGTCCGGGGCGACGAGGAAGAATTCAAGTTCGTGGCCCACGAGTGCCTGGTATCCGGCCTCGTCGAGGCTGCCCTCGATACCGGCCAGAAGGCCGCGGGCACAGGCTGGGGACGCGGCCCCGTCTTGTTCGAAAAGGCTGCCCGGTGCCCATGCACGGCCGCCTTGGAGGACACGGAGTCCCGCGATATCGATCTTGAGGCGCATATCGCCAACGGGGGTGATGCTGTCCGTGGACGCTATCCCGCCGTCGATGGTGAAGACGTGCCAGACGGGGGCAGCGCCCATTCCGGATTGGTGGAAGGCTTTGAGCCGGGCCAACGGAACGCTCTTGGCAAGCTATCATGCGGCCCCTCCCCGTCCAATGAAAGGTTCGGAAGGTCTGCCGCTCCGCCAGGAATGGCCCCTAAGGACGCCGCCTCACGTGCTGAGGCTCCAGTGGACCCGGATGGCCTCGGCCATTGGGGCGGCGCTGACATCGACCCGGAAGGCGACGGGCGCGGTCCCGGTCTCCTCGATGACCGAGTCACTGTACACACGGCCGCATGAGGGGCAGAGGGTGTAGAGCTCCCCATCCGCCGGCCATTCCGCCAGCTCCGCGGGGACCGGGGTGCTATCTCCGCTGAAGACCGGGACGCCTTCGGAGTTGGCCTGGATCAACCCGTCCTTGCTGACGGTGTTGCCGCACACGCAGACGATGGTGGTGACATCATGACCGATAACATCGGCGGATTCAGTGTCCGTGATGACCTCCCCGATAATGGAAGAGACGTGGTGCTACCAGCTTATGCCTGCTGATCCGTGCGGACGCCCGGAATTGGAGCGCCATCCTCGCGTCCGACGGACGCTGGTGGTTCGATCACCGCCAGCGTGGTCCGTGGGACGATTAGGTCCAGCGGACCGATTGTGGGCTGGCTTCGTGACGATAAATGGCCGGGGCCTCATGACTGTTGATTCGAAGAGGAGTGCGCCGGGCGGGCCGGGCGGCCCCGACGTGGACGCCGCGAAGATTTCCGGACTGCTGGGCAACTCCGGGGCCGCCATGACGGTGCTGGTTGTCGACGACGACGAAGGGTCCCTGCTCGTGGCGAAAGCCGCCGTCGAGAAATCCGGGCATAAGTGCATTGTGGCCGCGGACGGCGACACGGCGTGGCAGCTTTACCTGGAGCGGCGTCCCCAGGTGGTGGTCAGCGACCTGATGATGCCCGGGCTCGACGGGTTTGACCTGTGCCGGGCGATCCGGGCCGCCGAGACAAGCGCCTATACGTACGTTGTACTGCTGACCTCGCACGGCGCCCAAGAGGACGTGCTGGAAGGCATGCGCGCCGGGGCGGACGACTACGTGACCAAGCCGTTGGACCCCTTCGTCCTGCACGCCCGCCTGCTGGCAGCCCGGCGGGTCACGGCACTCCACGGTGCCCTGGCCGACGCCCTGGATGAAGCCAAGGGCAGCAATGAACGGCTTGCTGAATTCACCGGCCGGGTCAGCCATGACCTCCGCAATCCGCTGACCTCCATCCTGGGTTACGTCGAGCTGGGTGCCACGGATGCGGAATCAGGCCAGACAGGTGAGGCCACCGAATACCTGGAAATCGTGGGCAGCAGTGCGCGGAGGATGCTGTCCATGGTGGAGGAACTGCTTGCGTTCGCGTCCATCGGCGGTTCGCTGTCCAGGTCCCGGCTGTCGCTGGCAGCCCTGGTGAAGGAAGTCGCCGATGACCTCAGCCTGGGCCTGCGGGAAGCCGGAGCGGTGGTGCAGTGTGAGGACTTCGATTTCGACGCTGACGAAAGCCAGATGCGGGTGGCGCTGCAGAACCTGATCCAGAACGCGGTGGCCTACCGCCGTCCGGACGTTCCCCCGGTCATCAGCGTCACTGGGCAGGAAGCCGGAGCCGGCGTCGTGGTGCGGGTGGAGGACAATGGCAAGGGAATCGGCGCGGGGGACCGGCGCCGGGTGGTTGAGCCGCTGGTCCGCCTGCGCCGGGAAGGCGATCCTGCCGGCACGGGGCTGGGCCTGGCCACGTGTGCCAGGATCGCAACCGCCCACGGGGACGGCTGGAGATCTCTCCCAGCCCCAGCGGCGGGACCACCGTCAGCGTTTACCTGGGGGCGCCCTAACGCAGGCTGGCCGTGCTGGCACGGCACGGGCATTGGTCCCTCCCAGTTCACCGTCCGGCAACCGGGAGGTCCTTCGCCGTTTTTCCGCGACCGGCAGTCTTTTCACACCCTCTTTTGCCCGGCCACCAACCGGCCGGGCGGAGAATCCCCTGTATGCGTAGGAGTACTCCGTGTTCGTGAAAAGCACCATTGCCGCCCTCGCCGTCCTGGCGTCCCTGACCGGAATCGCCGCCCCGCCGGCCGCAAATCCCGCCAACGCGCCGTCGTCCGTGGTCCTCGGGCAGCCGCTGGCTGCAGCCCATGCCCACAACGACTATGAGCATGACCGTCCCCTGTTCGACGCCCTGGAGCACGGCTTCACCAGCGTCGAAGCCGACGTGTGGCTGGTGGACGGCGAACTTCTGGTGGCCCACGACCTTGAGGACGCCAAACCCGGAGTAACGCTCGAGAGCCTCTACCTCGATCCCCTGGACGAGCTGGTGCGGAACCAGGGCCACAGCGTTTACCCCACTGGGACGGCAGCCTGCAGCTCCTGATCGACATCAAGAGTGAAGGCGAGGCCACCTACGCCGCCATCGAGCAGGAACTGGCCGAGCACCGGGACATCATGAGCCGCTACACCAACGGCACCACCAAAGCCGGGCCCGTCACCGCCGTCATCAGCGGAAACCGTCCCTTGGCCACCATGCAGGCACAGGACAAGAGGTTCGGCTTCTATGACGGACGCTCCGCCGACCTCACCTCCGGCATGCCTGCCGGGCTGATGCCGCTGGTCAGCAACAACTGGACCAAACTCTTCACCTGGCAAGGCGTGGGCCCCATGCCCGAGGCCGAACGCACCAAGCTCCAGGCATACGTGACTGACGCCCACGCCAAGGGCTACCGGGTCCGCTTCTGGGCCACCCCTGACCAGCCCGGCGCCGCACGCGAAGCTGTCTGGAACGAACTCTTCGACGCTGGCGTGGACCACATCAACACCGACGACCTCGAGGCACTGGAACAGTTCCTCACCGCCCGCACGCTCTAAGCCGCCCACCCCAGCAGACACAGGAATACATCCATGCCTTCAAAGACCCTGAAGACAACGACGGCGGCAGCCGTCCTGGCGCTCGGCTTCCTTGCGTCCCAGCCCGCCATCGCAGCCAATAACACCTCTGACAGCGCCTCCAGCAATGAAGCGTTCACCTTTGGCGTCATCGGCGACATCCCCTACGGCGCCGCCGAAATCGCCAAATTCCCGTCCCGCATCCAGGACATCAACGCCGACAGCGCACTGAAGTTCGTCACCCATGTGGGCGACATCAAGAACGGCTCCTCGGTGTGCTCCGACGAGTACTTCGCCAACATCCGCTCCCAGTTCGACACTTTCGAGCACCCGCTGGTCTTCACCCCGGGCGACAACGAGTGGGTGGACTGCCACCGCACCAACAACGGCGCCTACAACCCGCTGGAACGGCTGGACAAGCTGCGGGAGGTCTTCTTCGACGAGCCCGGCAAGACCCTGGGCGTCACCATGCCGGTCAAGACCCAGGAGAACCTGGGACTTCCGGAAAATGTCCGCTTCACCCAGAACCGCGTGGCCTTCTCAGTGGTGAACGTCCAGGGCAGCAATAACTCGCTGCTACCGTGGAGCGGCCTCGGCGAGACCGCACCCACGCCCGAGCAACTGGCTGAGGTTGAGCACCGGACGGATGCCGTATTGGACCAGATCCGCGAGACGTTCAGCGGCGCGGCGCGGCGCAACGACCGCGCGGTTGTCCTCATGACCCAGGCCGACATGTTCGACCCATCCCTGCTCGCCGAGGCTACCGCCAACCCGGAAACGGTCTCCGGGTTCCGGGAGATCGTTGCGGCCATCATTGAAGAGACCAACCGCTTTGACGGCCCGGTCTATCTCATCAACGGCGACAGCCACGTATTTGCCGAGAACCAGCCGCTGGCGGAAGGCTCACCATGGCTGGAGGTGTACGGCCAGCCCGCCGCGGATGACCTGCAGCGCATCACCGTGGACGGATCGGCCAACGCCACCAAGTACGTCAGATTCACGGTTGCCGGCAACAGCAGCGACGGCGATGATGTCCTGAGCTGGGAGAAGGTCCCCTTCAGCCAGTAGGCACCAAACGGTAGCGGACGACGGCGGGAGCCTCCCGCCGTCGTCCGCTGGCGTTTAACCCATGAACCCCTTGACGGTGTGATCTGCGTCGCGTAGCTTGTACAGCAAGAGGATTGTTCAACAATCCAACGATCGGCGCAATTCCGACTTCCGCAGCCACCCTGACGGCAAGCCGCCCAAATGTCCCACCCTGCAACGCCGCAGGCGGGGACAGAAACAGGCACCAGCACCATCCATCCCGGACACGGATGACATCGACTCTCTTTATAGAGGGTTAACATGGCCTCTCCCCAAGCAATGGCCCCGTTGACGCAAAGCCCCGGTGGCGCCCATGTACCGCACGAACGTCGAGTGCACCCCTGCCGGTCGGATCCACGGCCCATGGTGGTCTCCATGCGCCCGATGCTGCCCGAGCTGGTTGAAACGGCAATCAGGGTCACGCCGGAAGTGCCGAAAGTCCACGGCAGCCCTGTCCATGTCGGGTCACCGGAGGACCTGGGCATTGCCGACATCAACCACGCTCCCGGGCACATGTTCATCACCGATGTTCCGGAAAGCACCTACCGGGAACCGGCGGGAGAGCCATCGTGAAGCGGAGACTTCCCGTGACCGAGAAGCGGGCCCGCCGCGTCATCAACCTGTCGGTGCCACGCCAGCAGGCCACCGGCACACACTGCGAGCTGACCGGCGTCTGTCGGAGCCCCGCCGGAGCGAGCATTCAGCTCTACGAGGGCCAGCTCATTCCAAGCGATTCCGGCCGGCCCTGCGTCTGGACGTACGCAGGCCTCCCGGCAAGCAAGGCCGATTCGGGCAAAGCCGGTTGGCCACTGCCGACCACCACAGACAGTAATTGCCGCAAACGCAGGCGGACGACGGCGGGAGGTCCCGCCGTCGTCCGCCTGCGTTTAATCGGGGTGCTACGGCGGGCGCAGCACCCCTGCGGCCACGGCATCGGGATCAATAGTCACCGGGCGCCCCGTGGACGTAGGCGTGCCGCTGCTGTCCATGCACTCCTCCCGGGAACTCTGTGTAGGTCTAGGCCGTTCCAGCCGCCGCATACACGCGAACCCAATCCACTCGCATCTCGCCAGCGCCGTTAGCGGTACTGTCTGGGAACCAGTCCAGTTGTAGCGTCTGGTGCATCGAACCTGGAGGCTGGTGCGCGGGGTCGTTGTCCTCAAACCACTTCACGCCATCGACGTAGCCGACGATCCCATTCGGAGACCAGTCAACCGCGTAGTTGTGGAACTGAGTAACGTCCAGAGCCCTGGACGCCGACGTCTGCGAGTTCGAACATCCATAGTGGTGGAAGAACGTGATGAGGTTCCAGTCACCAGTCGTCTCCGCGTAGTCAACTTCGCCGTCACAGGGCCAATTCTCACTATCCGGCCACAGGATGGACACCATATGGTACTCATTGTCACCGGACCCGGCCGCACGGACTTCCCACCGCCCGTACTTCTGGTTTGCGAACTTCGCTCCCATTCCAGCGGTCGTGCCGTCCGGAGTTCCAGTCATGACCATTTTGGAACCGTCCACATTAACCTGCTGTGGACTCCGGACACCGTTGCCCGCGTGCCCGGCGCTGTTGTAAACAATCCACTTCTTGGCATCCGGCGCACCTGTGTAATTGAACTCGTCGCCTGTTACACGCGTGCCCCAACCATGTACTACGGCCGCCTCGGTAGGTGTTACCGTGTCAGGCGCGGTCGTCACGACCAGCCTTGGACGCAGGGCGGAAGAAGATTCCTTCGACTTGAACCCGATCCACTTCTGCGCGTTGCTTTCCAGCTTGAAGTTCTGCTCGCCACCCTTTGCGCTAACGCCCTTAGTAACATCCCATTCAACCCAAGAGCCGGTAGCGAACCCGCCAGCCTTCCCCAGCCACGTCCCGCGCGCCGGTGCGTTATTCCAGGTAACTCCCCTCTCGGTCCAGCCGCCAGACGTAGTGAAAACATCCACGAACTCAGTGGAAGTTGCGGATGCCTCCGAATATGCCCGCAGTTTAGCCGAAACAACATGTTTGCCAGCTGGAACTGGAACATTGAACCGTAGGAGTGTGTTCCGCCAGATGTTCGCACGGCCCTCTGTGGACAAACGGACGCTAGCCCCAAAGTTGGTACTTGCCTTGTCCGCCTGTACGTAGGCGTCTACGGTCGGCGAGATCGTCGTTGCGGCGCTTGCCGTTGTCGGAGTAATGATTGCGAACCCAACCAGAATGGATGATGCAACCGCTACGCATTTACGCCAGAACATCAGCCCGCCCCCTATTAATTACCGGGCGGAATTGTATGGACGCTTGTGGCGAGGACCAGGGCATTACTAAGTCAGCGGACGTAGCTTTCATATTCATGGCTGTTTCTACAGGGGATTTAAATTAAAGTATACGATTTAGTTAAGCAAGCGTCGACCCAGAAACAACGACGGCTAAATGTAAATGCCAGATATGCCAAAGCGTAGACCAGAAGCGAAAGAATGAGCAATAAATCCCCTATACCTATGTCCAAGGAATGTGGGAAAACCCCTATACCTAACACGTCAACGGCACCATCCTCGCGTCCGACGGCGGCTGGTCGGCGCTGTAGGGGAGTTGCACCCAACGCAAGCGAACGACGGCGGGTGCCTCCCGCCGTCGTCCGCTAAGTAATCTGCGACGCCCCCGATCTGCCGCGCATGTGCCTTGGGGATAGGGTCCACGCGGCAGACCTGGCCCTCACTCGGGTGTTACGTAGGCGCCTGAGATGCCGCCGTCAACCAGGAAGGTCGAGGCGGTGATGAAGGATGAATCGTCGCTGGCGAGGAAGGCGACTGCGGCTGCCAGTTCTTCCGGTTCGGCGAACCGGCCCAAGGGAACATGAACGAGGCGGCGGGCTGCCTTCTCGGGATCCTTGGCGAAGAGTTCCTTCAGCAGGGGTGTGTTGACGGGTCCCGGACAGAGTGCGTTGATCCGGATTCCCTGCCGGGCGAATTCGACGCCGAGTTCCCGGCTCATGGCCAGCACCCCGCCCTTGGAAGCGCTGTAGGAGATCTGGGAGGTGGCAGCACCCATGACCGCAACGAACGACGCCGTGTTGATGATGGAGCCCTTGCCCTGAGCCTGCATGTAGGGGAGCGCGTACTTGCAGCAGTAGAAAACGGAGGTCAGGTTCACTTCCTGGACCCTGCGCCACGCATCGATCCCTGTATCGATGATCGAGGCATCGTCTGCCGGCGAAATTCCGGCGTTGTTGAAGCTGATGTCCACGCTTCCGTACGTTTCATTGGTGAGGGCGTAGAGGTTCTTTACTTCCTCTTCGCTGGTGACATCCACCTTCACATAGAGGCCGCCGACCTCGTCGGCAGCCCGCTGCCCAGCGGTTGGGTCCAGATCAGCGATCACCACATGGGCCCCTTCTGCGGCGAAGCGGCGAGCTGTGGCGAGCCCGATCCCGCTGGCGCCGCCGGTGATGACAGCGCTGCGTCCCTTGAGGCGGTTGGAAATTACTTCAATCATTTTTTCTTCCTTTTGTGGTGGGGACGTTTATGGGCTGGTGGAGATGAAGACGTTTTTTGTTTCGGTGAACGCGTTCAGGGCGTCCGGGCCGAGCTCCCGCCCGAGTCCTGACTGCTTGAAGCCGCCAAAGGGCGTGGAGTAGCGAACGGAGGAGTGGGAGTTCACCGAAAGATTTCCCGACTCGAGTCCCCGGGCCATCCGCAGCGCCTGACCGATGTCCCGTGTCCAGATGGATCCGGACAGTCCGTAGATCGAGTCGTTTGCCAGGCGGAGTGCGTCGGCTTCGTCCGTGAAGGGAACGACTGCCACGACGGGGCCGAAGATCTCCTCGTGCATGACCCGGTCCTCGCGGGACGGCGTAAGAACGGTGGGCGGAAACCAGAACCCCTTGCCACCCGGCGCGGATCCCTGGAAAGCGACAGATGAGCCCTCCGGGACGAAGCCGGAGACGGTCCGGTGCTGGGCTGCGGAAATCAGCGGGCCCATGAAGGACGCCTCGTCGCCAGGGTCCCCGACCTTTAGGGCCTTCACTACCGGTTCCAGGAGTTCAAGGAATTTTTCATAGACGCTGTTTTGGACCAAGATTCTGGAGCGGGAGCAGCAGTCCTGCCCGGCGTTATCAAAAGCGCCGCCGGGTGCTGCCGCGACAGCGGCTTCGAGGTCCGCGTCGGCGAAGATGATGTTGGCGCTCTTGCCGCCCAGCTCCAGGGTCACGGGCTTGACCTGTTCAGCGCAGCCGGCCATGATCCGCTTGCCGACGCCCGTTGAACCGGTGAAGACGACCTTCCGCACTGCAGGGTGGGTGACGAACCGTTCCCCGACAACCGAGCCCTTGCCCGGGATGATCTGCAGGACTCCTTCAGGGAGGCCTGCCTCCCTTGCCAGTTGTCCGAGCCGGATGGCAGTCATGGGAGTCAGTTCCGCCGGTTTAAGGACAACGGTGTTGCCGGCGGCCAGCGCCGGGGCGAAACCCCAGGCCGCGATGGGCATGGGGAAATTCCACGGCACGATCACTCCCACGACCCCGAGGGGTTCGTTGAAGGTGATGTTGACGCCGCCGGCTACCGGAATCTGCTGGCCAAGGTGCCGCTCGGGGGCTGCTGAGTAGTACGTGAGGACGTCGCGGACATTCCCTGCTTCCCATCGGGCATTGCCGATGGTGTGCCCGGCGTTGCGGACCTCCAGTTGCGCCAGGTTTTCCAGGTCGGCGTCTACTGCCGCGGCAAACCTGCGCAGCAGGAGGGCCCGGTCTGCAGGGGCAACATGGCGCCAGGTCTCGAAGGCCTTGACGGCCTTCCCGATCGCCCTGTCCGTGTCCGCAAGTGTTGCAAGGCTTATGGTCTCGATGACCTCTTCCGTTGCCGGATTCAGTACGTCAAACGTACTGGTGGACTCAAACGTGCTGGTGGACATTGCCGGAGCTCTCCGTTCGGTTTGTGCGGTAGTTGGTTGCAGCCTCAATGAACCCCTGGAAAAGCCGGAGATCGTTCGGATTCTGTTCCGGGTGGAACTGGACCCCCAGCGCCCATCCGCCCGTTGTTGTCTCCAGGGCTTCCACTGTGCCGTCGGCAGCCGCGGCCGTGACGGTTAGGCCGTCCGCGATCCGGTCCATGGCCTGATGGTGATAACAGGGTGCGCTGGCCGATGGTCCCAGCAGGCCCGGCTGATGCTGCCGGGCGCCGTCGTGAACTCCACGTTACCGAATACACCCGACGCCGGTTGGTAGTCCGCCTCCGGGTTCACGTCGGGGATGTGCTGGATCAGTGACCCGCCCATGGCGACATTGAGGATCTGGGCCCCCCGGCAGATGGCGAAGAGTGGAACTTCGGCGTCCAGGGCCGCCTTGGTCAGGGCGATGTCGTGCACGTCCCGGGCCGGCTGGGCGCGGGTGAGCCGGTGGGGCTGCGCCCCGTACTGTTCCGGGCCCACATCGCTGCCTCCGGAGATGATAAGACCGTCCAGTACTTCCACGATCGAGGTGTCGGTGCCGACGGGGGCAACAGAACGGGGTGCCGCCGGCAGCGACGACCGCCTGGACGTAGGTTCCCGGCAGAACTGCCGCATCCGCTGTCCAAACGCCCCAGGAAGCCTGCTGAAAGTACGTTGTCAGGCCGATCCGTGGGCGGTAGCTATCAGAGACGTTCAAAGACACGCTTGCGCTCCCAGTCCGTCACGGCGCTGTCAAAAGCCTTCAGTTCGACATCGGCTGCGACGATATAGTGGTCCACAACTTCATCGCCGAATGCTTTGCGGGCAATCTCGCTGTTGGCCAGCAGCGCGCGCGAGTCCCGCAGGTTGGTGGGTATGCGGTCGGCGTCGGACTGGTAGGCATTGCCGGTCAAAACAGGCTCGAGCGGGAGTTCGTTCTCGATACCGTGGATGGCTGCGGCGATCAATGCGGCGGCGGCGAGGTAAGGGTTCACGTCCCGCCCCCACGCGGTTTTCCACCCGAAGGCCGGGACCGCGCCCGACGATGCGGAGCGCGCAGCTGCGGTTGTCCAGCCCCCAGGCGATGGCTGTTGGCGCGAAGCTGCCTTCCACGAAGCGTTTGTAGGAGTTGATGTTCGGAGCGAGGAAGTAGGCCAGCTCCTTCAGCCCGGCGAGTTGGCCTGCGATGAAATGCTCCATGACGGGACTGAAGCCATGCTCACCATCGCCGGCCAGGACCGGGTTGCCGTCGAGGTCGGTCAGGCTGAAGTGGATGTGGCAGGAGCTGCCTTCACGCTCGTTGTACTTCGCCATGAATGTGATGCTCTTGCCCTGCTGGGCGGCGATTTCCTTGGCTCCGTTCTTGTAAAAGACATGGTTGTCGCAGGCAGCAAGCGCCTCGGCATATCGGAACGTGATTTCCTGCTGGCCCAGGTTGCACTCGCCCTTGGACGATTCGACCACCAGGCCCGCCTTTTCCATACCCGTGCGAATGCTTCGGATGACCGGTTCCAGCTTTGCCGTGGCCAGAAGTGAGTAGTCCACGTTGTAGCGGGTTGAGGGAGTGAGGCCCTCGTACTTCTTTTCCCAGGCTTCTTCGTAGGTGTCGTCAAACATGATGAATTCGAGCTCGGTGCCGATATGGGCGCGGTATCCCAGCGCCTCCAGGCGTTCGATCTGTGCGCGCAGGATCTGGCGCGGGGACTGGGAGACGGGGCGGCCGTCGAGCCAGAGAATGTCGCACTGGATCATGGCGGTGCCTTCCAGCCACGGCACCCGGCGGAGGGTCGAGACGTCGGCCGCATCACCATGTCTCCATAGCCGTTCGCCCAGGAGGACATGGCGTACCCGTCAATGGTGTTCATCTCCACATCCACGCTCAGGAGATAGTTGCAGCCTTCGGCGCCGTGCCCCAGCACGTCCTCAAGGAAAGACCTTGCCCCGCATCGTTTGCCCTGCAGGCGTCCCATCGAGTCCGTGATGGCAACGACAACGGTGTCAATGTCACCGGAAGCGACCAGGTCCCGCAGCTCATCGACGCTGAGCTGGGCTTGCGCGGACGTGCCGGTTGTTTGATTCGTCATTTGATTTCCGTAACTTTGATCGTATTTATGAGAGAGATTTTTGGCCCGTGACGGGACGCGTGTCAGCTCTTGAGTTCGGCCTCGGCCGCGGCCAGCTGCGCGAATTCCTCTTCGGGAGCGCCTGCAACAATGCGGTGACGGCTGTAGAACCAGTAGTAGAGGAGCGCTGCGCCGAAAATTCCAGCAGTTATGGATGCCGCGTTGACATCGACCACAAATGTTGCAACAACCGCGACTGCCGCCAGCACCAGCGCGATGGAGGTGGTCACGACCCCTCCGGGTGTCCGGTAACCGCGGGCAGATCCGGTTCCTTCCTCCTCAGCACAATGTGCGAGAGGTTCAGCAGGACATAGGAGACTGTTGCACCAAAGACGGCGATGTTGATCAGGAGTGCGCCGTCACCGGTTACTGCCGCCAGGATGAAGCCGATCGTTCCGGGGACGATAAGTGCCCAATAGGGGGTTCGCCGCTTGCCGGTCAGGGACAGCCACTTGGGAAGATACCCTGCCCGGGAAAGGGCGAACAGTTGGCGGGAATAGGCGTAGATGATGGAGAAGAAGCTGGCTATGAGCCCGGCGAGGCCAGCATAGTTGACGAAATCGGCCAGGAAAGTGTTGCCGCCGTACGCCAGACGCAGGGCTTCCGGGAGGGGATTATCGGACCCACTCATTGCCGCTGACCCTGCGGCCCCCGGAACGAGCACCAGCATCAGGGCCGCGAAGACGACCAGTACCACCACCGCGACCATGATGCCCCGCGGCATGTCCTTCTTCGGGTCGGCGGTCTCTTCAGCGGCCAGGGGAACTCCTTCGACCGCAAGGAAGAACCAGATGCCATACACCAGTGCACCGACGGCGCCGCTGATTCCCATGGGCAGGAAAGCGCTTGAGCTGGGTGAGCCGTCCGGGACTATGTCAAAGAGGTTCTGGACGTTGAAATGCGGGGCCAGCCCCACCACGACCGCCACCAGGGCCACGACAGCGACTGCGGTGATCCCGAAGATCATTTTCAGGGCTTCGCCGACTCCGCGGAGATGGATTCCAACGAAGATGGCATAGGTCACCAAATAGACAGGCCAGGAGTTGGTCAGGCCAAAAAGTCCCAGCGCTTCAACGTAGCCGCCAATGAAAATGGCTATCGCAGCGGGTGCAACGGCGTATTCAATGAGCACGGCCATTCCGGTAGCGAATCCGCCCAAGGGGCCCAGAGCCCGGCGGGCGAATCCATATCCCGCGCCTGTGGCAGGAAGTGCCGAGGACAGTTCGGCGAGGCCGAAGGCCATGCACGTATACATAATGCCCATGAGAACGGTTGCAATGAGGAGGCCGCCCCAGCCGCCTTGGGCGAGGCCGAGGTTCCAGCCTGCAAAGTCGCCGGAAATGACATAGGCAACTCCGAGGCCGGCCAGCAGGACCCACCCCGCGGCCCCGCGTTTCAGTTGCCGGTGCTGGAGATATCGCTTGTCGTCGGTAAGCTGGGCTGAATCAAAGGATGCCACTGTAGTTCCCATCGTCCAAGGGTATTGGTATGAAATAAGACCATAAGCTCGTTACAGTGTGTGCCAGATCACGAGCGCGGTCAAGGGGTTCCTTGATCTCAATGAACTTTTTCCTCGGTTCAACCGTGCTTCCGGCCGGTCCGGCCGGTTTTCCCGCTTCACAGGGCCCCTGCCATAGGCCTGTTTTTGGACCGATTAGGATTAGCGTATGGAAGAGGAACTGCTCGAAAGCCCCGCCCCGATTCTCCGCCCGGTCCGGCACGGCAACGCCTTCGAGGAGACCATCGAACGCTTGCTCCAGAACATCAAACTCGGTCTGTTCGGTGTAGGGACCAAGCTGCCAGCTGAGCGGGAACTTGCCGAGATGCTGGGCGTATCGCGCGCCACCCTGCGGGATGCCCTGGCCGAGCTGCAGAAGGCCGGATACGTGGAAGTTCAGCGCGGCCGCTATGGAGGAACATATGTGTGCAGCCGGCCCCTGCGGGTTCGGGGTCTTACCCGGAACTAGATCCGGCCGAGGTAGACGACGTCCTAACCTTTCGCGGCGTACTCGAGCCAGCGGCCGCATCCTTGGCGGCCAGGGCGACGTTATCACCTGCCCAGCGTGGTCACCTGTTAAGGACTTTGGCCGAGGTGGCCAGTGCACCTGCGAATCTGTACCGGCCCAAGGACGCAAGATTCCATGTGGCGATCGCAGAAGTGGCAGGATCGCCAAGCCTTGCGCTGGCGGTGGCGGATGTCCGTTCGAAGATAAATGACCTGCTGGACCGGATACCCCTTATCCAGCCCAACCTGGAACATTCGAACCGGCAGCACCAGGAAATCGTGGACGCCATACTCCGGGGCGACGATGAGGCAGCCTTCAAGGCGGCGCAAGATCATTTGCAGGGAACAGCGTCGCTGCTACATGGATTCCTCGGACATTCCCAGCCTGAGGTTTCCCCGCAAGAGACTGCACCACAGCGTTGAGTTGACACGGCTTTCCCGCTGAAACTCCTAACAGTATCGCGGAGGACGTCCGCATGGGCCCGGAGCCCCTCCCAAAGCCCGATCCCCTTAAGGTTGACGCAGGACTGAGGAACAGGAACGTGCGGAGATCCTCCGTACCGGCACCAACGTCAACGGCGCCATCCTCGCGTCCGACGGCGGCTGGTCGGCGCTGTAGGGCAGTGGCACCCCCCCGCGAACGGACGATGGCGAGAGATCCCGCCGTCGTCTGTTCTACCTGTTGCGAAGCTTAGGGTCAACGATCTCTGTCCGGATCACTGCCGCCAAGGTCTGGACCGTTGTGGTGATCCCGGTATTCCGCTTGATTTCCTTGCGGATGATGTCCAGCACCGAGTCGGACAGGATGACGTCGAGCAGCGCATCCGGCGATGTTGCCGCGCGGTGCTTCCACAGCTCATCGATCCGACGGCGCTTGAGCGCCTCTCGGTGGAGGAAGAACATTTTGTCTGCTTTTGCCTCCAGCGATTCAGGGCCGAGGAGGTCAACTTCGAAGGCGAGATTCAAAATCACGGGGAGCCCGCCGGTCAGGTGGTAGGCCTGCCAGACCTGGCCGTTGGTGAGGATCATCCATTCCACACCCTCGTTGACCGCATACATTTGGACCTGGCGAAGGTGGCGCTCATTTAGTTTCTGGCTCACCCGTTTGACCTCTATGAAGGCAATCAGCTGCTTGTCAATTCTGACGCCGTAGTCCGCGAAATCCTGCCTGACCATGTATTCGGTGGTCAGGTCGCGGAATTTGTCATAGCCCAAGCCCTCGCAGAGCATGTCCGTAATCAAAAGGCGGGTGTCGCCCTCATTGGCATCACGGGTGAGGAGATCGTGGAGTGGTTTGGTGAATCGCTGAACGGCGCCTTTAACCTGCTCATGGGCCTCGGACTCCCACTTCGGTCCCTTGGCAATGGGGGGAGCGGGTTTGATCTCCGCGATGACTGTGACGGCTTCGGCGGCGTGGCTGTTTCCGTGTTCCGTGTTCGGGGGAACGACCGCCACGAGGCTTACTTCCATCGCCGGCGGCGCTGGCGCGTCGGCTGAATTTTCGTCGGGTGGGACGACTTGGAGAGCATGGGCTGCACGCACGGGCCGCGACAATTCGTCGGGGAGCTGGACATGCGGGTCCACAACACCAAAAGCCGCCTGTTTCAACAGCCACTGGATTGTCGGCAACCATGGCTGGACGGCCTCCCTGCTCACACCCGGGGCATCGACGGTCCTCGCCGCGGAGATGGCCTCCAGATCGGCGATGCGCGGAACAAGGTGACCCTGCCCGGCTGCCTCAGTCGCCCACTGAGACAGCACTTGCAGGCGCGCCTGATACTTGATGTCTGTCATTTTCCCCCCATTTGAATTCAATCCCTACTGGAAATTGACTTCGTGTGAATGCCTTCCAGCAAGGGCCGTCCTGCTTTTGAGATTCGCCAATTAGACGAGACCATACACGGCGGCCTTGTCCGGCTCCGCCCGCGCCACGACTTCGCCATCACCTCTATTCCGGCTAGGATCGCTCTCGAACCCGGCCTGCTCGGCATGGTCTGCGTCTTCAACCCCTCTAACTTCACATGTACGCACGGAACTAGCGCATGGCCGGGGTCGTTGGGACCTGAGGACGCGAGTATTTTCAAACTAGCTGGAGGTTGAGAAATTATGGGATTGAGCTTGCAGAAGGGCCAGTCGCTGTCGCTGACCAAAAAAGACGGCGGTTCGCTCTCTAAGACCAAGATGGGGCTGGGCTGGGACTCGGCGGCCCCGGTCAAGAAGGGCTTTTTCGGAAAGGCCAAAACCGTGGAGGTCGACCTCGATGCGTCGGCCATTTTCTTCGACGCAGCTGGCAAGTCGCTGGATCAGGTCTGGTACAACCAGCTGCAGAGCAAAGACGGCTCCACGCGTCATACCGGGGACAACCTGACGGGCGACGGCGACGGCGATGACGAGACCATCCTGGTCAATTTGGAGCTCGTCTCCCCGGCCGTGGCACACATCGTCTTCGTCATCAGCAGCTACACCGGCCAGACCTTCGACCAGGTGCAGAATGCCTTCTGCCGGCTGGTGGACGACTCCACGCCAGGAAGCCCGGAAATTGCCAAGTACCAGCTGACCGACTCGGGGACCCATTCGGCCATGATCATGTCCAAAGTATCCCGTGACGGCGCGGGCTGGACCTTTAAGGCCATCGGGGAGCGGGCCCAGGGCCGCTCGGTCGCGGATCTGATCGCACCAGCTGCCGCCGTCCTCTAGTCGTTCGAAGGATCCCTTCTGCCGTGTGCTGAACCAGGACACGGATCAGGAAGTGGTCCGCTACGATTTGAGCGAGGACGCGGCACCTGAAACGTCGATGATTTGCGCCGAGATTTACCGCAACCGTGCCGAATGGAAGTTCCGGGCGGTTGGCCAAGGCTATGCCACGGGCCTCCACGGCATCGCCACCGATTTCGGCATTTCGCTGGACTAGTTCGCAAGATCGATTCAACACGAAGGAATGGTACAAACATGGCAGGACTAACCCTTACCAAAGGCAGCAATCTGTCCCTGACGAAGAGCGCACCAGGCCTGACGAAGGCTGTGGTCGGGCTGGGCTGGGACCCGCGTACGACGACGGGAGAACCTTTCGACCTCGACGCCTCCGCCCTCCTGGTGGCGGCTGACGGCAAGGTCCGGTCCTCCGCGGACTTCATTTTCTACAACCAGCCCGCTGCCGCGGACGGCTCCGTCAGCCACCTGGGGGATAACCGGTCCGGCGAAGGCGCCGGCGACGACGAACAGATTCTGATCGATCTCTCCCTGGTTGCTGCCGACGTCGAGCGTGTTGTCATCGTGGTCTCCATCGACCAGGGTGAAACGCGCGGCCAGAACTTCGGCCAGGTGCGCAGCGCCTACTGCCGGGTGGTCAACCAGATCGATGAGAAGGAAATCGTCCGCTACGACCTGAGCGAGGACGCGGCGCCCGAAACGTCGATGATTTTCGCCGAGGTCTACCGCAACAACGGGGACTGGAAGTTCAAGGCCGTCGGACAGGGATACGCCACGGGACTCGCCGGCATCGCCAAGGACTTCGGCGTCGACCTTAGCTGATTAGTGTCCCGGACTGATTAGAGTCCGGACTGACTACTTCGGCTCCGCATCGTTTCCACCTGAGGTGGTGTCCCGGCCAATCGAAACCGGGACACCACCGACCTCTTGAAAAGGCAGCATCATGAATTCTCCGTTGACTCCCCCGACGCCGCAGAGGCTTCATTGGTGCTTCAGGCTCCGGACGCCCCTGCCATAGTTCAGCCCGAAGACGCTCCCGGCATGGTGCCGGTCCCCGACGAACGACGGGCCGAGATCAATAGGCAGGCCAGGGAGTTCGTAGCCGGCCTGGCCCAACTGGACGCGCGCAGCCCGGAGTTCTCCGCGCAGGTCGATGGCATCAATAAGATCGGCAGCGACGAGATCACAGCGTCCAGCAACTCCTCCAGCAGGCTGCTGGAGCGTTCCTCGACGTCCGTTGCCGGCGCCAAGAAGTCCGGGAACAGCGCTCAGGTGGCGGTCGCCAACACCCTGGGTGAGCTGCGGAGCACGGTGGAGGAGCTCACTCCCAACCAGGCCAACATGAGCGTTGGCAAGAAGATCCTGGGCTTCATCCCCGGCGGCAACAAGCTGGCCAAGTACTTCCAGAAGTACGAGTCGGCGCAGACCCAGCTGAACCAGATCATCAAGGCCCTGATGACGGGCCAGGACGAGCTGCTCAAGGACAATGCCAGCCTGGCCAACGAAAAAGTCCAGCTCTGGGAAACGATGCAGGCGTTAAGCGAATATGCTGTCTTCGCCAAGGCGCTGGATGCCGCCTGCGTGGAGAAGATCGACTCCACCCGCGCCGCCGGGCAGATTACCGAGGCGCAGAAGATGGAGGCGGACGTCCTGTTCCCCGTGCGTCAGCGCCACCAGGACATCCTGACCCAGCTTGCTGTCTCGGTGCAGGGGTACCTGGCGATGGACCTGATCCGTAAGAACAACGTTGAACTGATCAAGGGTGTGGAACGGGCGCGGACCACCACAATCTCGGCCCTGCGCACGGCGGTGATCGTGGCCCAGGCCCTGGCCAACCAGAAGATGGTCCTGGACCAGATCGACGCCGTCAATACCACCACCAACAACATGATCCTGAGCACCAGCGAAATGCTCAAGGACCAGACTTCCCGAATCCACCAGCAGGCTTCCAGTTCCGGGGTCAGTGTGGAGACGCTCCAGAAGGCCTTCGACAACGTGTTCGCCACGATGGACGCCATCGATACCTTCCGGTCGGAAGCTGCCAAGAACATGGAGAGCACCGTCGGCGCCCTCGAAGCCAGCGTGCAGAAGGCCAGACCATACCTGGAACGCGCACGGCAGGGCCAGACGGACTAAGTGACGGCGGAAAGCAACTGGCGGTACCGCAGTGATTGGTAAGTTCATCGGCTCCCTGTTCGGCGCGGCCTCCGTGCCGGGCATCGCTGAGCAGGCACCCGAGCCAACGGCCGACGCCGAGTTGGCGCAGGCCGCCGCATCACTGGAGAACCTGCGCAGCGCTATCCGGCGCGCAGGCGCTGAACTGCCGACGTCGGTCTCCTCGCAGTTGCGCCAGATCGACGACGTGCTGCGCCCGCTGATCAGCCATATGGTCGAACAGGGGGCCTCGATGGAACAACAGGTGCTGCTGAATTCCATCGTCTGCAGCTACATCCCGGATCCCCTGCGCACGTATCTGGCGCTCCCGGACAGTGCCAGGACTGAGGAATCCGGGCCGACGGGGCTGCTGGCGGAGCAGTTTGCCACGCTCGAGGAGATCGCCCGGGACCTGGCCAACCAGGTCCGGATCGGCGCCATTGCCGAGCTGTCCACCCACGGCCGCTTCCTCGAGGACAAGTTCGCGCCGTCTACGCTTCGTCTGGAAGGCCGCTGATGGGTAATCTTGTGGCCGGGGCCAACGCCGCGCTGACGGCCGAGAACCCCGGACTGAGCAAAATTCTGGTCGGCTTGGGCTGGCAGTCCATCCCCAGCCGGGTCCCCAGTCCGAGCTGGTTCCCCTGGCGATCATGTGCGACGCCGGCGGCCGGGCCATCTCGAACGATCACCTGGTATTTTTCAACCAGATCGCCAGCCCGGGGGGCGCAGTGGCCTTCGCCGGCACCGACGACCAGGAGCAGATCGACGTCGACCTCTCCTTGGTACCGGACAGCGTCGCCAAGATTACGTTCATTGTCTACGTCGACCCCGATCTCCGCGGCCCCGGCACCTTCTCCGCCATCCGCAGCCAGTACATCAGGGTGGCCACCGCACAGAATCAGGAGCTGGTGCGCTTCGATATTCCCCAGTCCCCGCAGGACAACATCACCGCTATGATGTTCGGCGAACTGTACCGCCACCGCGAGGACTGGAAGTTCCGGGCCCTGGGCCAGGGCTACACCACCGGGCTGCGCGGCGTGGCGGCCGACTTCCGGTTCGATGTCTAAGCGATGGCACTGAACAGGTCCACCATCCGCACGGACATCGCCTACCTCAGTCGGCGCGTCAAGCCGGCCGCCCGCGCTGAAACATCCGCCCCGGCGCCCGCCCGGCGACAGCGCCGCCGTCGTCTCCGGTGTCCCCTGCGGCCCCGGCAGCCGTGACGTCGCTGTCCCTAAGTCGATCGTCCGCGCCCACATCGCCAGCACCAGCCACGTCAGCTGCGTCCCCATGGACCGGAGCCCGGCCGGCAGCAGCGGCCCGGCCCACCAGGCTCTTTCCGGCTCCCGGAATCGGCGACACAAGGCGGCTCGACGCCCAAACGCCGATGATCCGCCTTGACCCGCGCCAGTCGGCGATTGGCAGCCTGCTGGTGACGGGCGCATCCTCGGCGGTATGGGAAAGCTCAGAGCGCGTGACCGGGCCATGACCGTTGACGGCGCGGTCTCCGGCACTCCCATTAAGTGCTCGGGAAACCGCCCGCTGGTCGGCTACGTGGAAGGGACCGCCGTCGTGGCACTTCGGCATATCCGCGAGCTGCGCCGGGCGCTTTTTATCGGACAGCCTTCGGCCCCGCTGACCGTGGAGATCTTCGACGGCGGCACCGTGACGCTGCCCGCGGCCAGCGGGGAGCTCAGATACATCCTGTCCCTGACCGCGATCGATGGAGTCATCGAGCTGCGCGCCGAACCGGTGCCGGCCCGCGCCGACACCGACGAGCTCTGGCAGGAATTCGGCTTTTCCATGACCACCAACGCTGCCGCCCGTCGGCAGGGACACTGACGGGACGGCATGCGCCATTTCAGTTTTCTTAGCGACGAGAATGCCTCGCGCCTTTTCCACATCGCTCCGCAGGAGCTGAGCCTGGGCTCGGCGCCCGCGGTGCTGGCCGTGGCCCTGGGCGCCACGCTCTACACCCCGGCGGACCGCCCGAACCTGGCGCAGGATATCCGCAAACAGGCGGCCCGCGGCTGCCTGAGCATGGTGATCTGCCTCGAGGATTCCATCGCCGATGAGGCGGTGGACTCTGCAGAGACCAACGTCGTGAACACGCTGACCCGGCTGCAGGCCGGTTCCGCCGGGCCGCGCCGCGGGAGCGGCATCGGCAGCGACGAGGACAGGAGTGGCGACAGCGGCAGCGACGCTGTCGGCGCCTTCCACTCCGACGAGGGGCCGTTGCTGTTTCTCCGGGTCCGTACCCCGGAGCAGATGCTGAGCCTGGCCCGCCGCTGCGGCAAGGCCCTGGACCTGCTGGTGGGCTTTGTCATTCCGAAGTTTGAGAATGAGACCGGCCAGGCGCAGCGGTTCCTGGATGCCCTGCATACCATCAACGCTTCCCGCGGGGGCGGCCGCAGGCTGCGGATCATGCCCATCATGGAATCGCCGGTCATGATCCACTGCGAGACCCGGGCCAGTACCTTATCCGGTATCCGCGATGTGCTGCAAGCCAACCGGGACGATGTTCTGGCCGTCCGCGTGGGCGCCACGGACATGTCCAGTGCTTTCGGACTGCGCCGCTCCCGGGACCTGACCATTTATGACGTCAAGGTGGTCGCCTCCGTGATCGGGGACATCGTGAATATGCTGGGCCGGCCGGACAACGGATTCGTGATCTCCGGCCCGGTCTGGGAGCACTACAGCAACAGCGAGCGCGTGCTGCGGCCCTGCTGCGGCGCACACCCTTCGCCGACGCAAATGAGATGCCCCTGCGCGATCGGATTCTGACGGCCAACCTCGACGGGCTGATCCGCGAAATCGAACTGGACCTGGCCAACGGGCTGCTGGGCAAGACGGTCATCCACCCCACCCATGTCCCGCTGGTCCATGCCATGTGCGTCGTCAGCCACGAGGAATACGTGGACGCGCTGGAGATCGCCGGCAGGAACGGCGGCGGCGCCTCGGCCTCGCCGTACGGCAACAAGATGAATGAGATGAAGCCCCATCAGGCCTGGGCCGGCCAGACGCTGCTGCGTGCAGCAGCTTTTGGTGTTGCCGCCGAGAACATCACTTACGTTGACCTTCTGGAAGCGAGCATGAATTGAGCCAGGACATCTGGACCGGCGGTTTTGTGCGGGACGCCCTCGGCGTCGGCATCACGACGGACCACTCCGCGAGCCTGTTGCCGGTCGAGGATCTCGTGGGACTGGCACTGCGTCGCAACCCCAAGCGGGCCCACCTCCTGGTGTCCCGGGTGCTCGGCAAACACGTCCCCTCTGAACCCGGGCTGGTCATAGCCGCCGGTGAGTTGCTCGGAGTGCTCGTCGGCGAGGCTCTGTCCGATACTCCGGAATCCGTATCCGTCACTCCGACCATTGCGGCCGGGCTCGCCGCGCTCCTGCGCGGGGAAACGCACGACGGCGGCCGGCGGGCCGCGTTGCAGAGCCTCCGTCTGCAGCTCGCCGGGTTGAAGACCCGCAACCCGCAGATCATTACCATCGGCTACGCGGAGACGGCCACCGGCCTGGGACGGCTTGTGGCTGACACGATCGGCTCGTATTACATCCATTCATCCCGGCACGCCCCGGCGGCGCCGCCGCCTACGGGTCCTTCGAGGAATCACATTCGCACGCCACCTCACACCGGCTGCTTCCCACGGATCCGCGGCGCCTGAACGCCCTTAAACCGGTGGTGTTGGTCGACGACGAACTCAGCACCGGGCCACGATCATCAACACCATCACCGAACTCCACGCCTTGGCTCCCCATCCCAGCTACACGGTGGCTGCGCTCGTGGACCTGCGGACACCGGGGGACCGGGCCCGGTTCGACGAACTCGCGGAGCGGCTCGGGACCCGAATCCGGGTGGTGGCTCTGGGCACGGGGCAGATCACCCTGGGCGCGGACATTCTCCAGCGTGCCGGGGAGGTGGTGGCCGCACTGCCGCAGGCGCCGGCAACACCGGATTGGGCACCCGGAACGGTGACCTTCCTCAGGCCCGGGACGGTCGGCGCAGCTGTCCGCAGCGACCGGTTCGGCAACGGCGGCTCCCCCGGCGCGGCTACGCTGGCCGACGTCGGGGAGTCGATCCACCGGGCCCTTCCGCAGGCGGCTGGCGCGGAGTCCGTGCTTGTCCTGGGCAGCGAGGAGTTCATCCACGTGCCCCTGGCCGTGGCCGATGCACTGGACCGGCTGAATCCGGACCGCGGCGTCCGGTTCTCCACTACCACGCGATCCCCGATCGTCGCCCTGGACCGCCCGGATTACGCCATCACGGGCACGGTGCGGTTCGCCAGCCATGACGTCACCGTGGACGGCCCCGGTGTGCGCTTCGCCCACAATGTTTCCTCCGTCGGCCGCAGATTCGGCACGATCGTCCTGATGCCCGAACCCGGGACCCCCGCGGAGGTCCTCTCGGGTCCCGGCAGCGTGACGGAGGCGCTTGTCGCCGTGTGCAGCGCGGTCGTGGTCGTCCTCCTGCCCGCCTCACCCGTCCTCCCGGCGCCGCTGGCCGGACCGGCGTTCGGTTCCTACGCACCGGAGGAAGTCACCTGGTTGCTCAAGGACATCGGTGATGCCGCGCTGGAAGCGCCCGCGGCCGATCGTGAAGCCGCGATGCAATCGGGCAGGGCGAGCTATGCAGAGTCCCTGCCGATCGAATATTCGCCCTCGCAGGAGTACCAGCAGCTGTACAGGGACGCCTTGAATCGCTCGGCCGCGCGCGTCGCGCTGGCCGTGGGCACCGTGACCGAGATGGCGCTGGCCGCGCGCCGGAACCGGCCTGTGTTGGTTTCCCTGGCCAGGGCCGGCACACCGGTCGGCATCCTGATGCGCCGGTGGGCCCAGCAGGTCCACGGCATCGACCTTCCCCACTACACGATGAGCATCGTGCGCGGCGTCGGCCCGGACCAGACGGCCCTGCGATACCTGGCCGCCCACCATGACCCGGAGCAGATCCTCTTTGTGGACGGCTGGACCGGAAAGGGCGCGATCACCCGCGAGCTCTCGGCCGGCCTCGACCGTTTCGCCGAAACCGACGGTGTTGCCTTCCCAAGGACCTCGCCGTGCTCGCCGATCCCGGGCACTGCGCCGCCATGTACGGCACGCGCGAGGACTACCTAATACCCTCCGCCTGCCTGAACTCGACGGTGTCCGGGCTCGTGTCCCGCACGGTCTTCAACACGGAGTTCATCGGCCCTGACGACTTCCACGGGGCCAAATTTTACCACCAGCTGCGCGGTGACGACGTCTCGCGGGAGTTCTTGGCCGCCGTCTCTGGCCATTTCCCAACCGTCGAATCGTTCGCCCGGGCAGAAGCCGGGACGCTGATGGCCGCGGACCGGACGCCCACCTGGGCCGGAAGGCTCGCCGTGGAAAGCCTCGGCCGGGAACACGGGATCGACGACCTGAACCTCATCAAACCCGGAGTCGGCGAGACAACACGCGTGCTGCTGCGCAGGGTGCCGTGGAAGATCCTGGTGCGTCCTGATGCCGCGCCCGAGATAGCCCACATCCTGCTGCTGGCTCAGCAGCGCGGTGTACCGGTGCTGGAGGTGCCGCACCTGTCCTTCAGCTGCGTGGGGCTCATCGATCCGACGTTCAGCGGGGTATCCGGCGCCGATGGAGTCACTGCGGCGGCCGCCCTGTGAATTCCATCCTGGTGGCCTCGGACCTTGACCGGACCCTCATCTACTCCGCGAGGGCCTTCTTTCTGGACGTCCCCGACCACCTGGCACCAGACATGGTGGTTGCGGAACTCCACGAGGGGGTGCCGATCTCGTTTATGACCCGCACCGCCGAGCGGCTGCTGCTCGAACTGACCCGGACAACCATCTTCGTCCCAGTGACCACCCGGACCGAGGCCCAGTACCGGCGGGTCCGGCTGCCCGGTGCCGTGCCTGAATACGCGGTCACCACCAACGGCGGTGTCCTGCTCAAGAACGGCGAGCCGGACATCGAGTGGCAGACCACAGTCGGGCAACGGGTCTCGGAGGGCTCGGCGCCGCTGGCCGTCATCGAGGAATTTTTGTCCCGGGGGCCTACCGGTCCTGGATTCTCCGGCTGCGCCAGGCCGAAGAGCTCTTCCTCTACGCCATCGTGGACCGGGAGCTCATGCCCGCGGAATTCGTGCGGGAGCTGGACGCATGGTGTGCCTCGCTCGGCTGGACGGTGTCCGTCCAGGGCCGCAAGCTCTACTGTGTGCCGCACGCGGTGACGAAGAACAGCGCCGTCGCAGAAGTCGCCCGGCGGACTGGGCCTCCCGGGTAATCGCCGCCGGGGATTCGCTGCTGGACGGGCCGATGCTGGCCGAAGCTGACGTCGCCTTCCGTCCCTCCCACGGAGAACTCGCCGACGTCGACTTCCGCAGGGATCACCTGCGCGTCACCGATGCCCGCGGCATCCTGGCAGGCGAAGAAATCTCCCGGCGCATACATGCGCTGGTCCAGCGCTGAGCACACGTCTACAGGCGGCCACCTGCCCGGCCTTGGCCTGACCAGGAACTCGGCCGTGATGTACGGGCCCAAGGGCCTGCGCTTCAATGCAGTGGACCCCGGCCCCACCATCACCAACATCAACAGGGCCATCCTTGCGTCCGACGGCGGGAGGTCCCGGCGTCGACGCTTGTAAATCCTCATTGTGGTGGGCGCCCAACAGGGCCACCATGTTCGTATGGACGCTGAAACACCGAAGGCGGCGGAGCTGAACCTTCCCCAGGCCTTCCTCCTTCTGGCAACGAACGACATGAACGGCAAGCCTGAAGTGCCGGTGTTCGCACTCAGGGCCACTGTGGCAGGGGCAATATTGGCCGAGCTGGATTTGATCGGTGCGATCGAGCTGCAGGGGAAGCGCGTCAGGGCCACCGGAGACGCCCCGCAAACGGATTTGCAGCGCGAGCTGGAAGTCATCCGTGGCAAATCCCGGCCCCACAGTCCCAAGGGGTGGGTGGGCATGCTGGAGGGCCGCGCCGTCGTGCAGCGTGTCTACGAGGGCATGGTGTCACTGGGCATCGTGGAACATGTCGGCGAAAAGCACCTGGGCCGGTTCCGGGCCGTGCGGTACCCGGAGAAGGACCATGCTCCGGAGGCGGTGCTCCTGGAAAAGATCCAGGCCGCACTCAGCGGCCCGCCGTCCCATCTCGAGGCGCCGGATACCACGGCGACCGATGCCGCGTCCGATGCGGGGGTGTCCGAGGCCACGAAGGCTGGTGCCGGGGCGACTGGTGCCAAGCCTGATTCGAAGGAGCCGGATGCCCGGACCATAGTGCTGATCGCCCTGCTTCAGGCGGCCGGAATGCTCGGCAAGCTCTTCCCGGCGGCAGATCTGACCCGGGCAACTGAGCTGTCGAAGGACTATTGGCCGTCCCGCGCGGTGGAGGACGAACTTCGTATGATCAGGCTGGCGGAGCAGGAAGCCGCAAACTTGTGATCTAACGCCTTCACAATGACCACAGGTCCTTGAGCAGTTGCTGCACGTGTTCCGGCTGCTCGACGTTGGCGAAGTGGCCGCAGCGGGGGATCGTCACGGTCCGGACGTCTGGAATTGTGGCGTCCAGCCGGTCCAGGTCGGACAGAGACGTGAACACGTCAGTGTCCCCGCGGGTCGCCAGCACGGGGCAGCGGACGCCGCGCCACTGGTCAAAGTCGTAGTGCGCCACTGCCCGGGCGGCCGCGGAGAAGCTGGCCGGACGGGCGTCGCGGCCGAGCCCGCGGACCACCCCTGCGGATATGCCTGAGGGATCGGCGAACAGCGGTGACGTCAACGGTCCCATCACGGGGGTGGCGCCGACTGCACGGACCAGGGCCAGCCTACCGGACCCAAAGCCGCCAGTGCGCGCATCAGCAGCCTCATGCCGACAAACGCCGGGAACCGGGACAGGCTGCGCAGCGGCTCGCGGGCGGCCTCGGACACGCCGAATGTTGTGGCCGAAATGGCGGCAACGCTCGCGGTCCGCTCCGGCCAGGCCGCGGCAATATGCAAGCCCAGGAAGCCTCCCATGGAGTGGCCCACGAGGTGCCATCGCGGGTAGCCGAGCAAGGCCAGCACCTCAGCGACGGCGCGTGCCATCGCCTCGATGCTGAAGTGGTCCAGCCGGGCGCCCGTGGTGGATTCGCCCCACCCCGGCAGATCAATCAGGACACGATCGTGGGCGCTGCCTCCGAAAGCAACGGCTGGAAAGTGGTCCAGGATCCCGCGGCGCCGTGAAGGTACACCTCCGCTGTGCCGGACGCTGGAAACCCTGTGCCCTGCTGGACACGCACCGTGCACGGGCCCAGCCCGGTTGGAACTACGTGCCGCCGCAGCGTGCCCGCCCTCGTGGCGGATTCCTGCCGAACGCTCATACCCGCCTTCCTCTGGTGATCTCTACTGCTGTTGATCACTAGCACTGTTGATCTCTACCAAGGATTCGGAGCCGCGGCGTTACCGGACCGGATGTGCAGAGCACAGCTGCCTGGTGAGGCACCAAACGGAAGAGGACGACGGCGGGAGGTCCCGCCGTCGTCCGCTTAACTGGGCGGCGGGAAGGTTAGAGGTCCAGCACCAGGACGGGGCAGGTGGCGCGGGAGACGCAAACCATCATGCAGCTGTTTTCGGTTTTTTCTTCGTGGGTGAGGACCGAGTCGCGGTGGTCGATGGTTCCCTCGATGACCGTGGTTTCGCAGGTACCGCAGGTACCTTCGCCGCAGGAGGAAAGGATGAGTGTGCCGGCTTCTTCGAGAACACGCAGGACCGATTTATCCGCCGGGACGGTCAGCCGTACGCCGCTCGTTGCCAGTTCGATTTCGAACGCCACATCGTCCGCGGTGTCCACCTTCTTTGCCGTGAACCGTTCCAGGTGCAGGGACCCGGAGGGCCATTTCTCGGCACAGATTGCCTCGACGGCGGCCAGGAGCGGTTCCGGACCGCAGGTGTAGACGGCTGTGTGGCTGTCCGGGGAGCCCAGGGCCGTGGGCAGATCGATGATCCCCTTCTGGTCCTGGGGCCACAGCGTGGTTCGGGTGCCGTGGGCTGTCAGCTCATCCCTGAAGGCCATGGAGGAAAGTGTCCGGCCGCCGTAGACGAGGGTCCAGGGCTTTCCCTGCTCCTGTACTTCACGGATCATCGCGGCGATGGGTGTGATGCCGATACCTCCGGCGACGAACAGGTAGTTGGGGCATCGACCAGCCGGAAATGGTTCCGCGGACCGCGGACAGTCACCGAATCGCCGGCAGCCAGCGACTCGTGAACGAACTGTGAGCCGCCGCGGCTGTTGGGCGCATTGAGGACACCCACAACGTAGCTGCCCCGATCTGCCGGATCGCCGCAGAGGGAGTACTGCCGCGTCAGGCCGTTGGAAAGTACCAGGTCGATGTGGGCGCCGGGACGCCACGGCGGAAGGTCTTCGCCGTCCTGGTGCTGGAGGGTGAGGAGTACGACGTCGTCGGCAGCGTGTGTTTTCGCTGCGACGCGGGCAACGAAATGGGCCTCTTCGAGGGTGAGGTCCGAAATCGGCCCGGAAATGGTCTCTGTTGTGCTCATGGTCCTGCTCTCAATCTGAAAGTCGTCGCGTGGGATGCGGTGAGGGGAAGTGTGTTCTAGTACTGCGTGAGTGACAGGCGGCTGAGCCGCCCGCCGATGAACCACTCGGTGACGTAGAGCCAGTGACCGTCGGCAGCGATTCCGTGGGTGAGGTGTACTACTGATGTGAGACACAGTTTGAAAGGATTGTGCCCATGTCTGCTCGACCTACCTATTCCGATGAGTTCAAGGCTGATGCCGTGTCGTTGGTGATTTCCTCGGGACGTTCGCCGGCCTCTGTTGCGCCGGAACTGGGGATTTCCGTGACTGCCCTGAAGCGGTGGGTGCGGCTGCATAACGAGAGCCAATCGGAGGGCGGGGGCAAACCGGATGATCCGGTGGATCCGGCGAAATACAAGGCTTTGGAAGCTCGGCTGCGTGAAGTCGAGAGGGAAAATGACTTCCTAAAAAAAGTTTCGGCGTTCTTCGCCAGAGAACAACGGTAGAGGATCTTTACCGCTTTGTTCAGGTGAAGAACGCGCAATTCCCTGTCCAGTGGATGTGCCGGCAGCTGGGTATTCCCAGGGCCTCGTACTACCGGTGGCTGGCCGCTGTCGAGTCTCCGACGGCGACCCGGCATCGGGAGCTGACAGAGCATGTGAAGATCATGTTCGATTCTTCGGACGGAATTTTCGGGCACCGCATGGTCCATTCGAAACTTGCCGCCGCCGGCATCGAGGTATCGGTGGGGACCGTGGCGGTCATCATGGCGGAGAACGGCTGGGCCGCGAAACGGATGCGGGCGTTCAAGCGGACGACGATTCCCTCGGATCCGGACAAGGTCTTCGCGGACCTCATCGGCCGGGACTTCACCTCCGACACCCCGGGAACCCGTCTGGTCGGAGACATCACGTACCTGCGCACCGGTGAGGGCTGGCTCTACTTGGCCACCGTCATTGATCTGTGCACGCGCATGGTCGTCGGTTGGGCGATGGCTGACCACATGCGCGCCTCGCTCACTACCGGCGCGCTGAAGATGGCCAGGGACCGCGGTTATCTGCACCCTGGAGCAATTTTCCACAGCGACAGAGGAACGCAGTACACCTCCCGGGAAATGAGCGCCTGGTGCACGGGTAACGGCATCCGACAGTCCATGGGAGCCACCGGAGTGTGCTGGGACAATGCAGTGGCCGAATCGGCGTTCTCATCCCTGAAAAATGAGTTCTACCACCACCACAGCTTCACCACCCGCCAGGAGGCCCGGCGCGGAGTGATGAAGTACATCGAAGTGTTCTACAACCGCTGGCGACCCCACAGCAACAATGACGGCCTGCCGCCAGCCACCGCAATGGCGAACTTCAGGCCCACCAGGCAGCCGCTTCCCGCGGCTGCCTAACCAAAAAGAAACTACGCGACTGTCTCACATCCTTGACACACCTCAGGGGGCTGTTGAAGAAGCCCGGGTCCACAACCGGTCCGTCCAGGCCCCCGGGGGTGCGGCGGTTGGGCCAGGCATCGTCCTCGTTCGACCGGGGCCGCGTCTGTTCCAGGACGCGGGTGAACGCATCGCCATCAAACCTCGCGACTCCGCCGAAGAGCTCGGTAACGTAGATCCGCTCTCCGACGAGAACGAGCGAGGACGGGCTGTCCAGGACTCCTTCGCCCAGGATCCGCGACTGCATTCCGTTCCGGTCCATGCCCACGATCCGGCGGTTGGTGCGGTCCGCCACGTAGATTTCGAGGCGCCCGTGGTGGGTCCGGAGCATTATCCCGTGAGGGCAGCCGAAGGCGGTGCCCGTTTCTGCCCCATCCCGCGTTCCGAGGTAGTGGCCCGAGGCGTCGAAACGGTGCACCAGGCTAGCGCCGTACCCGTCGGCTACCCAGATGTCACCGCTACCGGTGTACCGGGAGTCGTCGACGACGATCGACGTCGGGCGCCATGACTCGAGTGCATAGTCCGGCAGTGGCGGGCATTCCAGTTCGAGGAGGACGCTTCCGTCCCTGTTCAGGATCACTGCGCGCCCGGGCGAGAAGTGATCGGCGTAGGCCGACGGGTCGGCGGGATCCTCGACGAAGCGGTGCCCGGGTCGGCCACGGCGATGACTTCCTCGCCGTCGCGTTCGCAGGTGAAAATGCTGTGCATCTCGGTCAGGGACGTTGGTATGGTTTCGGCGCGACCTGAAGGGTCGATGACCAACAGGTCGCGGCCTTCCGGGTGGGCGCAGAGGACTCTGCCGTCGCCGAGCACGGCGACGCCGGAGTGCATCCAGCCGCGTGACTCCGGCAGGAGGCCGGAGAGGTCCTCCCAGCCGGTGACCTCAGTCAACGAACTTCACCGGAAGGTTGGCGAAGCCGCGGACCATTTGCTTGGCCCAGCGCTCAGGCAGCCCGACCACGCGGATCTCAGGGCCTTCAAGGAGAGTCTCCACAAGGACGCGCCCGGCAAGCCGGGCCAGGGGTGCGCCCAGGCAGGCGTGGATACCGTCGCCGAAAGTCATGATGCGGTTCTCCGGCGTCAACTCGCGGCTGATATCAAAGAAGTCCGGGTTCTGGAAGACCCTTTCGTCCCGGTTGGCGGAGCCCAGCAGGAACATCACCCGGGAGTCTGCCGGTATGGTCACGCCGGCGATGGTGATCTCTGCGGTGGTCTGCCGGCAGAGGTTCTGGCCGGGGTGTCGAAGCGGAGTGTCTCCTCCACAAAGGCCGGGATGGCGGCCGGGTCCTCCGCAAGGCAGCGCTGGAACGCCGGGAACTTGTCGAGGGTTGCCACGAGGTTGGTGAGGAGGGCGGCGGGGCGTCGATGGCTGCCGACAGAATCAGATGGGCGAGGCCCACCTGTTCATCCGGCTCCACCTTCCCGGCGTGCATGCCGAGGATGATCTGGGTGATGGCATCCGACCCTGTGGCGGTGCCGCCGGCTTCGACCTCTTCGCTCCGCTTTCCGAAAACGTCCGCGAGGTGCTCTTCGGCTTCCTGATTGGAGACGGCGGCATCGTCCGGCACGCCGAACTCGCCCACCGTCCGCACCATGGAGCGCAGCAGATGTTCCTGCAGCATTCCGCTGTCCTCGACGGCCATGCCAATCATTTTCGTGGCCGCACCGATCGCCAACGGAAGCGCCACCTCAGCGGCAAAATCTCCGCCGCCGTTCGCGCGGAGTTCCGTGATCAGGTGGCGGGCCAGTTCCCTGATGCCGTCTTCCTTGGACAGGATCTCGCGTCCGACAAAGACCCGGCGGACGGCCGATCGCAGCGACGTGTGCCGGGGAGCGTCCACCATGATCAGGTTGCCCGCCCCGTAGGACGCATGGGTGCCGTCCATGTCGTTGCCCAGTGCGCTGGAAAGCTGCCCGTGGTTTCGCAGGCCTTCCTGGACATCGGTGTAACGCGAGACGACGTAGAGGTCGCGGCGCTCGTTGTAGTAGACCGGCGCTTTGTCCCGCAGGATTTTGTACAGCTCGTAGGGATGGTCATATGCGGCGTAGGAGAGTGGGTCGTAGAAGACGCCGGGATCTGTCGCCAGAGCGGGCTTCGGGGCCATCCCGGGTGCCGCGACAGGGTCCGGCATAGGTGCTTCTTCGCCGGCGGGTGCGGCGCCGCTGAACGGGCATTGCTGGATGTTGGCGGTGTTCGGATCAGTGGCTAGCGACATTGGTAGGCCCTGCTTTCGGGGGTTTGCGTGGATCAGGGAATGAGACCTCAGCCGTGTGAGGAACGGGGATCTGAGCGGAATTTCCTAAAGACTAGCACGTGCTAGTTTTTCGTCAAGGGATGTCCTGACAAACCCCGCGGAGGGCCGTCAACCCTCCGCGTATAGGATGTCCA
Organism: Arthrobacter sp. Hiyo4; assembly: GCA_002370555.1. Lineage (GTDB taxonomy): Bacteria > Actinomycetota > Actinomycetes > Actinomycetales > Micrococcaceae > Arthrobacter. The sequence continues at coordinate 3,305,640 of AP014718.1, read as the reverse complement.
AGTGATCTCTAAACGGCCGACCATGATGGACGTCGCCACTCGCGTCGGCGTTTCACGGCAGCTTGTGGGGCTCGCCTTCCGCAATGAAGCGGGCGTCAGTTCCTCCACGCGGGAACGCATCTTTGAGGCGGCGTCCGAGCTCGGATACAGCCCTGACATCGCAGCGCGGTCACTTCGCCGGCGGAGCAGCAACTACATCGGCGTGCTCTTCAACCCCGCCCACTCATCTGCGGACGACATTGTCGAAGCCCTCTATGCGGCGGCCCACGAGCGTGGCTACAACCTGATTCTCGGTGCTTTGACGGCAACGCGGGACGAGCGGGATGCCATCACGGAACTGCTCGGGTTCCGCACTGAGTCCGTCATTCTGATTTCCCCCGAAACGCCTGTAAACGAGCTGCGGAAACTGGCCAAGAGACTGCCGGTGATCAGCATCGGCAGGCCGCTGCCGCAGGGTGTCTGCAGTACTGTCCGGTCAGACGGGCAACGGGGGATTGCGGCGGCCGTGGACCATTTGGTGGAACTCGGGCACCGGGATATTGCCTACGTCCTGACGCGGTCACTTCCTGAATTCGCTGCCCGCCACCAGGGATACTTGACGGCCATGGACGGGCATGGACTGCCGCCGCGGGTCCGGGAGATTGGCGGGGACTTCACCGAGGAATCCGGCGCCAGTGCCGCCGAGTCGCTTCTTGCCGAGCCAGTCATGCCCACCGCGGTGGTCTGCTCGAATGACCATGCTGCCATGGGCCTCATCAATAGGCTCCTGCGTGCCGGCTTGCGGGTGCCCGAGGACGTTTCGGTCACGGGCTACGACGACAGCCGCATTGCCAGGTTGTCGTTCGTTGACCTGACGAGCGTCCGCCAGGATCCCGAGGAAATGAGCACGGCGGCCGTCGAGGCCGCAGTGCAGATGATGTCAGACCAGGAGTCGGCGCCCCAGGAGCGCATGATCGTTCCCACGCTGGTCATCCGGGGAAGTGCAGGCCGGCCCCGGTCAGAGGCGCAGCTGCACCCCAGATGAGCCTGCGCTGACGCCGACGTCCAAGGCGCAGCGTCTTTCGCGGGTGGTGTATGCCCGCAGCCACCAATTCCCGCCACGTGCCCTGCGTCACAAAACTGGCACGAGACAGGTTTTTTCTCGAAAGGTCTTGCACGTGCCAGTTGTTGCGCGTAAGAATGTCCTGACAATAAGTCGAAGATCGGCACTCCCCGGGAGCATCAGTTCTGGGTGGAGGCAGGCTTCGGAACCTATGAGAGGGACACGACGAAGTGAAACCTATTTCTACCTTCAAGCGAGGACTCGGCGTAATTGCCATGGCGGGCGTGGCCACCCTGGCGCTGGCAGGCTGCACCGCAACGTCCAATGCATCATCAACCACCGGCCTGGCCGACAAGTTCGGCAGCCGCGCCGAAAACCGTAGCGTCTACTTCCTGACGTACTACAACCCGGCTGGCGACGCATTCTGGGCCCAGATCCTCAAGGGAGCGGAAGACGCCTCGACCCTCGGTGGCCTGCAGCTTACGCACCAGACCGCCGACGCCGATCCGGACAAGATGGTGGACCTCGTGGCAACAGCCACGGCGTCCAAGCCCGCCGTCATCGTGATGCCGTTCAACGAAGGCGAGAAGTGGGTCAAGGTGGCGTGTGATGCCTCCAAGGCAGGCATCAAGGTTGTCGCCTACAACGTGCCGGCGCCCGAGAGTGCCGCCGACTGCGTCAGCGGTTTCGTCGGCCAGGACTTCTTCGAGGTCGGCACGCTCGTTGGCGAGCGCCTCGCTGCGGAGGCCAAGCTGGGCGCCGGCGACAAGGTCCTCTTCCCGGCCGAAGAGCCCGAGCAGAACTACGCCATCCAGCGGGGCGGCGGCGTGCAGAAAGCGCTCGACAAGGTGGGTGCGAAGGGCGAGTACCTCCGGACCTCCGCTTCTGATGAGGAAGCACTGAACTCCCTCACCTCGTGGCTCATCGCCAACAAGGACGTCAAGGCAGTAGCGCCCCTGGGAGGCACCCCGCACCGCAACATCCTGGCTGCCATGGAGGCAGCCGGCGTGAAGGTTCCTATCGTCGGCTTTGACACCTCCCCGCAGGTCATCGACGGCATCAAGGCCGGGGACATCATTGCCACGGCTGACCAGCAGGGCTTCGTCCAGGGATTCCAGTCGCTCATGCAGAGCGCCCTTGCCATCGACTTCGGCCTGGCACCGGCGAACATCAACTCCGGCGGCGTCTCCCTCATCGACAAGACCAACGTCGAAAACCTCGAAGCGCCGGACCTCCAGGGCGTCCGCTGGTAACTGCGTCACAGGGGGATGGGGCGGCGGCCACGCCTCCGCCCCATCCCCTTCCGGGCCCCAGCGCCCACCTCTCCCATTCCGCGGCATTGACGCCGCTGCCATCGAAAGATCAGGTCATGTCACCACAAGAGACAGGCACCGGCCAACACGTCCTCACGGCGCCGTTGGAAACAGGGGCCATCACCAAAGTCCGCCGCCTTGCCGATAACCAACCCGTTACAACAGCCGAGAAATTCAAGGACTACATCCGCTACACCCGTGGCCGCGGAGCCCTCGAAATCGGCGCGATCCTGGCGGTCGTCATCATCGGCTTCGTCATCGCCAGCATCGCCAGCCCCGCCTTCCCCTTCCTTTCGGCCAACAACCTCTCCGGCGTTATCTCGCAGAGCATTCCGGTATTGGCCATCCTTGCCATCGGAGTCGGGATCCTGATGATCGCCGGAGAATTCGACCTCTCCCTGGGCGCGAGTATCGGGTTCTCTTCCATCACGTTCATTCACGTCTCCAACTCGTTCGGCTGGGGCTGGGGGTCCTGGCCGCAATCGCCGCGGCCACCGGTATTGCCCTGATCAACGGACTGATCGTGGTCATCACCGGCATCCCGTCCTTCATCGCAACTCTTGGCATGGCGTTCTTCTGGACCGGCGCCAGCATCTTCATCAACGGCACCGCACCGGCGCTGCTGCGCAAGGGCAAAGACGAAGCACTCGTCACCCTCTTCGCCGGCGATTTCGGTTTCTTCCGCTCGCAGCTGGTCTGGATGATAGTGGTGGGAGTCGTGGCCTGGTTCTTCCTGCACCGCCACAAGCTCGGCAACCACATCTTCGCCGTCGGCGGCAACGCATCGGCCGCTAGGGCCATCTCCATCAACCCGCTCAAGGTCAAGCTCCTCTCTTACGCCCTGTTCGGGGCAATGGTGGGCCTGGCCAGCATCCTGATCTCGGTCCGGACCTCCTCCATGCAGCCCGGTTCCACGGAGGACTACACCCTGATGGCGATAGCCGCTGCCGTGGTGGGCGGGACCTCTCTCCTCGGAGGACGGGGCACCATCATCGGCATGATCGTCGGCGCAGCCCTGATCCGCATCATCGAAAACGGCCTGATCCTGGGCAAGGCGCCCGGCTTCTACATCCAGCTATTCGTCGGCCTGATCATCGTGGTCGCCGCTATCTTCAACAAGCTCATGGAAGGCAAAGCATCATGACCATCAACGAGGACTACCTGCTCCGGATTGAGGGCATCACCAAGAAGTACGGCGTCAACACCGTCCTGGACGACGTGTCCTTCGACATCGGAAAAGGCGAGGTTGTGGGCCTCCTTGGCGACAACGGTGCCGGTAAGTCGACCCTGGTCAAGATCATGTCAGGCGTGGTCGCAGCCACCGCAGGCGACTTCTCCTGGGACGGCACCAAGCACCCGCACGTGAACAGGGCCCTGACCGAGAGCCTGGGCATCGAAACGATCTTCCAGGACTCGGCACTGGTCCCGCAGATGTCCATTAGCCGCAACATCTTCATGGGCCGTGAGATCACGAACCGCCTGGGTCTGATGAAGATCAAGGAGATGGATGCCATCACCTCCGAAATCCTGGACTCAGTGGTGACCATTGAAGGCATCAAGAGCTCCAAGCAGCTTGTCTCGTCGCTGTCCGGAGGTCAGGCGCAAGCGGTGGCCATTGCCCGGGCCGTCCACTTCAAGCGGAGTCTGCTGATCCTTGACGAGCCCACCTCCGCGCTCGCGGTGCGTGCCACGGAAGCGTTGCTGGACTACCTGCGGGCATTGAAGGCCGACGGAATCAGCTCCGTGCTGGTCACGCACAACCTCCACCACGCCTTCGAAGTCTGCGATCGACACATCGTTATGAACCACGGGCGCAAGATCCTCGACGTTCGCCGCGAGGACACGAGCGTCGAGGAACTGACAGCCGCCGTCGTCGAAGGTGAACTCGGCATCCGCCGATACCGTGAGAACGCCACCGCGGCCTGACACGACGAGCCGGCTCGGCGACGGCCCTGCCCATGGGGCGGCAGGGCCGTCGAGTCGAGCAGGACTCCTGCCACTACCCGTTCGCAACGTCATTCCGGAGGACCATAATGCTGCAGGATCACATCGTCTTGCCCGAGGACCTTTTCGTGGATGTCGACCGCGCAGGGCCCGTTCCCCTCTACTTCCAGGTCTCGTCCTGCATTGAACAAGCAATTCTTACCGGCCACCTGCCCGCCGGTGCACGCCTGGAGAACGAGATGGTTCTGGGGCGACGGCTGGGCCTCTCCCGGCCAACCATCCGCCACGCGATCCAAGAGCTCGTCGACAAAGGACTCCTGGTGAAAAGCCGGGGAATCGGCACCCAGGTTGTCCACGGCCAGCTCACCCGGGATGTGGCACTGTCCAGCCTCTTTGAAGACCTGTCCAGGATTGGCAAGCGCCCGAGTTCCAGGGTTCTGACGCACGAGCTCATAACAGCCCCTCCGCAAGTTGCCGAAGCCCTCGGCACCGGACCTGGCGCCAGGGTCCTGCACCTGCGCAGGATACGCCTCGCAGACGGCGTCCCGTTCGCCATCCTCGAGAACTTCCTGCCGGAAAGGTTCGCCGCCTTGTCGCACGGACAGCTGGAACAAGGCAGTCTCTACCGGCTGATGCGAGCCCGCGGCGCAACCATGCGGGTGGCCAAGCAGAACATCGGCGCCCGCACAGCCGAGCCAGACGAGGAACGGCTCCTTAAAATGCCTCCCGGAGATCCCGTCCTAACCGTCAACCGCCGGGTCTATGACAGCCTCGGGAAGGCTGTCGACATCGGCCGCCACTCCTACCGCCCGGACCTGTACTCATTCGACATCACGCTGATCGACAAGTAGGCGGCTGGTCGGCTGCGCATAAAGCGGCACCAACGCAAGCGGACGACGGCGGGAGGTCCCGCCGTCGTCCGCTTCTCCCGTTGTTCAGGTGTCCAGTTGTTCAGTTGTCCAGCAGTCCTCCGCTGGCCCAGCGCCGTACGGCGAGCTTCTCGGCGGCGTCGAACTCCAGCAGAGCCACGCGGCAGAGTTCCTCGACGTTTGCGGTCCAGGCTGCCGCGAGGCCTTCGGCCGTCGCCTCGTCGGTGAGCGGGAAATTGACGTAGGCCAGGCCCTGAAGGACAAAACTCACGGCGTTGCGGGAGACCGGCTGGTCCGCGTTGACGCAGTCGTCCCTCACCTGCCGGGACAGTTCGGTGCGGTTGAGCGGATGCTCACGAAGCCTGGCTGCCATGGACTGGAACATCTGGCGGAACTGGGCTGCGGAAAGGGCCGGCACGTCCGTCACCCTGGTGACCTGTTCCTCGATGCCCGGCTGCAGGTCCGCGGGCGCAGGAAGGTCCTCGCTCGAGAACCGCTTCGCGTCCCACACCCAGCCACCTTGTGCCGGGGAGTATTCGACGCCCTGGCCGATCTGGGACACCCAGGTCCCAAACTTTCCCCAGCCGCCCCAGTCTGTCTTCAGGGATGGCTCTGCCGTGAGCGCCCGGTGGGCCACCATCGCGCCGTTTACCGGTCCGGGAGCGGCGCGGACAAACTCGAGGACCTCACGGATGGCGGGCGAGGCGGACTTGGCCTTCGCCTTCGCTGCGGCGGGGACAGTCTGCTGCTTCCCGGACGCCACCGCATGGACCGGTTCCACCGTTGAGCCGTTAAGGATGGCGACGAAGTCGTGGGATTCCACCACATGGTCCGCCATCTCCCGGTACGCGAAGGCCACGGCGCCGGCCGCGATGACCGTGGTCATCCGGTCAGCGGCCCGGAACCGCTGGATCAGGGACGTGAAGTCGGCGTCGGCCGAGGCGATGAAGAACTCTTCGATGCCAACATTGCCGGACAGCGCGTCCATGGCATCAAGCACCAGATTGATGTCCGTGCTGCTCTTGCCGCGCTGCGTCAGCGACGGGCAGTCGATCACACGGAAGCCGGCGCGGGTCCAGTAGGTCCTGTACTTCGAGTACACCACCGGGTTCAGGTAGCAGTTGCGGATCAGGAACCGGCGGGCGTCCTCGCCGGAACCGCCTGCTGACAACGCGTCGGCCCAGTGCTTCGGGTCTTCGGCAAAGCGCTTCGCCGCAAGAGGATCCAGTGCCTGCAAGCCGGTGAAAACATTGTCGAAATCAACAAACATCGCAGCGCGGATGCCTGGCCTGCGGGAAGGTGGGAGGGCCTCATTCATTGGCTCAGTTTGGCAGTATCGGCGCCAACTGGCGACCGGTCTGGCTCCGACACGCTGGACGGCGGTGTAGCTTCACGAGCCTGGTCAAGGGCGGGACGACGGCGGAACCTCCCGCCGTCGTCCGCTCACTGCCTGCCCCGGTTACAGAACCTTCCTGAGGAATCCCTGAGTCCTGGCGTTCCGCGGCGAGGAGAAGATCTCATCGGGGGAGCCTTCCTCGACAATCAGTCCCTGGTCCATAAAAAGCACCCGGTCGGCCGCTTCCCGGGCGAAGCCCATCTCGTGGGTAACCACCACCATGGTCATGCCCTCGTTGGCCAGGTCCTTCATGACGGTCAGCACCTCGCCGACAATTTCCGGGTCCAGGGCCGAGGTGGGCTCGTCAAAGAGCATGATCTTTGGATCCATGGCCAGCGCGCGGGCTATGGCCACACGCTGCATCTGACCGCCGGACAGGCTCCCGGGGAAGGCCTCCATCTTTTCGGCCAGGCCCACTTTTGCCAGCAGCATTTCGGCTTTGGCGCGGGGTGATCGATTCCAGGCCGTTCATGCACCTCAGGAACGTGCTCTTGCCTGAACCCGAGGGGCCGATGACGCACACCAACTCACGCTCACGGATGCGGCAGTCAACGCCTTTGAGGACATGGTTCGGACCGAATTTCTTATTCAAATTCTCAACAAGAATCACAGTCATATTCCGATCTAAACGCTCGCGGGCTTGGGAAGTTTGAGGGGTCCACCTGGATGCCGGTCCGTTTCTCGTGCAGGCGCCCCAGCAGGGAGACGCTGTAGCAAATGACGAAGTACATGGCGGCGACGGTGAGGAACGTCATGATGGGGTCGCCGGTGAGGTTGGTGACGATGTTGCCCGCGTGCGTCAGCTCAACGAGCCCGGTCACAGTCACCAGGGAGGAATCCTTCACCAGGCCGATGATGAAGCCGACGCCGGGGGAACCATGATCTTCCTGGCCTGCGGCAAGACCACACACCGGAGCTTCGCCCAGTAGTTGAGGCCGAGGGCCTCTGCAGCTTCACTTTGTCCCCGGGGCACCGCTTCGATGCTGCCACGCACAATTTCTGCCACATAGGCGGCGGCGAAGCAGGTCAGTGCGATGACGGCCGAGGTGAACTTGTCCAGTGCCAGGCCGGGAACAGCAGGGGGATCCCGAAGAAGATGAAGAAGATGATGACCAGGATCGGGATGCCGCGGACGCAGCTGATAAAGACAGGAACGGGCTCTGCTCGATGCCCGGGTGGCACGCAGCATCGCGCGAAAGCTGGGGCTGCGCAAGTGATCCTGGCCGTTCCTGTTGCCCTGCCGCCCCTGCCGCCCTGACGGAGCCGGACGAGGTGGTGTGCCTTGCCACGCCCGGCAACTCACAGCTGTCGGCTACTACTACCGCAGCTTCTCGCCGACGAGCGACGACGGAGTGGTGTGGCTGCTCGACGCGGCTGCCGAGCGTCAAGAACGTGCGCCTTCGGCGGCGGAAAACCCTGGCCTCGATGAAGACGTGCAGATCCAAGCGGATGGGGTGCGGCTCCAAGGACACATCCACCTTCCCGTGCCGGCTGCCGGAGTGGTGGTGTTCGCCCACGGCAGCGGCAGCGGCCGCCACAGTCCGCGAAACCGATTCGTCGCCTCGACGCTCCATGGGGCAGGGCTGGGCACCTTGCTGCTTGACCTGCTCGGCCCGGGAAGAACTCGACCGCGCGAACGTGTTCAACATCGAACTGCTTGCGCTCCGGCTGACCTCGGCAACGGACTGGCTTGGCAGCAGGCCGGACACGGCGTCATGCAGCGTGGGATTCTTCGGCGCGAGTACCGGGGCCGGGGCAGCCTTGTGGGCTGCGGACGAACAGGGCGCACGGATCGGTGCAGTCGTCTCAAGGGGAGGCCGTCCGGACCTGGCCGGCGAGAGGCTGGCCCTTGTCCGCGCCCCGACGCTCCTGATTGTCGGCAGTGCGAATCACAGGGTCCTCGAACTCAACCGCCGGGCGAAAGCCCTGCTGCACTGCCCCCAACCGGCTGGAGCCTGTCCAGGGAGCCTCCCACCTGTTCGAAGAACCTGGGACACTGGGGGAGGCGGCGATTCTGGCCAGGGATTGGTTTGTGCAGTACCTGCTGCCAGGTGACGGCGGGTGGGCAGCCGAGGGCAGCGTCCCCGCCTGATCGCTCGCTCAAGCAAGAGGAGGGCGCCCGTCTGGGCACAATATTGCAGGCAAGAGGGTCGTAGCGCAGCGACGAGCGAAGTTGATGAAACAACAAAATGTATCTTTGGTTGTCGTAAATTTCGCTCAGCTAGCTAGTGGCAAGAGCCACGGCGGGCGAGTTCCGCGGGCTGACGTTAGGGGGTGGAAAATGATTCTATGAAGATCGAACTGCTCTACATCGACGAGTGCCCCAACCTTGCCAAGACAAGGGAGCGTCTGGAATCAGCCCTGGCTGCCTTGGGACACAGCGACATTCCAGTGACGATGCGGCTCCTGGAGTCCGCGGCCGATACTGCGGGACGGGATTCGCGGGTTCCCCCACGATCACTGTCAATGGGTCCGACATTTTCCCGACCGGTGCACCTGCAGGCGACCTGGCCTGCCGGATATACGCGACTCCAAGCGGGCTGGCTGGCCAGCCAACCATCAACCAAATAACTGAAGCGCTCAAAAACAGTGGACTCTGAAGCCACCCGCAGATGCTCCTGCTGCGGCAGGACGATGAGTCGCACGAAGCTTCATGCCCTCGGCGCTGAACCCGCCTACATTTGCCGGCGCTGCGGTTTATGGGTTGCCCTCCGGCTTCGGCCAGACAACCCAGAACGCATTGGCTGACTTTGCGACTAAAATCGATGTGCGGTTAGGTCAGGTCCTCCACGCCGGCAGCCCGGCGGGCGGCCGCACCTGTTGAGATCCCGGTCAGTGTGCCAATGTAATCCAGCGTTTTGGGACTGACGTGCCGCACGAGCGCAAGGGCTGCCCGGAGATCGGCACCCTTGGTGTGGTCCTCGAGCGTGCCCCGGAGTTCCGCTACAGTTTCGATGCCCTCACGCTCGAATACTTGCGTGATGTCCTCTACCTGGGCCAGGCGGCCGGGCGACGGCCAGTCGATGACTTCCGAGAGCTTCCCCGTATCGAGGTGCTGGCGGAATCCACTGGTTGTGGCGGCATCCGGCCATTCCGCGACGAGGGCTTCGACGCGTGGCTTGACGGTTTCGTTGTAGTTCTGGCGGCGCTGCAGTGTGGCATCGACAATGATGGCTCCGATGTGGTCCCAGCCGCGGCTGACTTCAGTCGTGGCGTCGGTGCCCTGTGAGTCCGGTAGCGCCGGAAGGTTGGCATCATCATTATCGATATTCATACCTGAATACTTTCACGTGCCCGCGACGGCGGCTGGTCGGCGTCGTAGATCAGCGGCATTAGGCGTAAGCGGACGACGGCGGGACGTCCCGCCGTCGTCCGTGGCGCCATCCCGATACGACACGGTGTCTCCGTCCAAGGAGGCCGGGTCCCGCGGACCGCGGGGGGAGGATGGCCACCCCAGCCGGGAAATGATCCGGGTGGTTTCAACGGTCTCGCCAAGGACACCATCCTGTTTGGCCACCTAGGCGACATCCTTCTCCGTTAAATGTCAGACCCCCACTAGAAGATGGAGTTATGGGAAACGCAGCGGTGGCGAACGCATATGAGGACATCTTTGCCGCCATTGATGTGCTGAATTCAGCACTGGACGGGGATGACGTGTCTGGTTCTGAAGCGTCATCGGAGGCTGATCCTTTGCATGGCACGGGTGATACGTGCCTGGACATCCTCTCCGGCGCCGCGGGAGTGGAGGCGCGGGTGGCGGGACTGAAAGCCGGGCTGCAGTGAAATATTCGGAGGCCGCCCAGGCCCTCGCTTCGCCCGATGCACCCGTTCGGGCACAGGAGATGGCGGTGACCGCGGAGGTCGCCTGCGTACTGACAATCGGTGACCGGGCTGCGGGGGCGTTGCTGAACCAGTCACAACTGCTCACGACTGCTTTGCCGCTGACCCTGTCCGCCCTGCAGTCGGGCACCATTTCGTGGCAGCACGCGCGGGCCATGGTGGATGAAGCCGCAACCCTTGACCCCGCCGGTGCCGCAGCTCTGGAAGCCCACTTCTTGGACCCGGATGCGCCGAACGCGGCCGGTGGTTGTCCCGCAGGAGAAATGCCGGCGTTCCGGTTCCGTCACAGGGCCCGCACGTGGCGCGAACGCCACCACACCGAGAGTATCGAGAAGCGCCACGCAAAGGGTGTCCTGGACCGCCGGGTGGAGTACGCCCCGGATCGGGACGGGATGGCCTGGCTCTCTGCATACCTCCCCGCGGACCAGGCCGCAGCAATCTGGAACCGGACCACCGCGATCGCCCGGGGTTTGCAGGGACCTGACGAGCCCTTGACGCTCACGCAACTCCGGGCCGACGTTCTCGCCGCAGCCCTCCTCAGTAGCGGGAATCCGGCAGAATATGGTCCCGGGCAGGTTCCGCCACCGAGGGCACAGGTGTTGGTTACGGTCCCTGTGTTTTCCTTGCTCGCCGCTACCGAGGAGCCTGCGATGCTTGACGGCTACGGTCCGATCCCTGCGTCGATGGCACGGGATCTCGTGTCGAACGGGGCCGATTCGTTCTACCGCGTCCTCGTTGACCCGCGGGACGGGCGGCCCTGGAGATCGGCCGCACCAACTACCGTCTCACCACGGCCATGCGGAACTGGCTCCGGATGCGCGACGGGAAATGCCCCTTCCCGGGCTGTTCTAACCACTCCCTGGACAACGAAGCAGACCACATCCTCGCCTGGCATAAAGGCGGAACCACCGGTGTATCGAATTTGGGTCAACCCTGCCCCAAACATCACCGCTTGAGACACACCAGCACCTGGAAACCCACAGCGGCGAGCAAGAACGAACCACCCGGCTGGATATCGCCCACGGGCCGGCACTACAAGAGCGAACACCAGGACTGGGAACCCCACACTGGCCAAAAGAACCAAAACCGGAAGCGCGCCGGAACGGGCACTGGCTCCCCACGCCGCGTGAAGGTCGCGGCGATCCGGATTTTGTTCACATCGGGCTGTCTCTTGGAGAGAACGGCGTGGAACGGTTCCTCCACTCCACCGGTTGATGCGCGCCCAAGAGCAGCGTGCGCCTGCTCCCTGCGCAGTGCTGGCCTCAGCCTGCCTCCGGGTTTCCGACGCGGTGATCGCCGTCCCGGAGCCCGGAAATCCGTTGCGCATCGGCGACAGTCGGGCGACGGCGGGACCTCCCGCCGTCGTTCGTTCCACAGGAAGCGGTGCCTTCCCGACACCGACGCGCGGTGGGATTATTTCAGTATGAGCGAGAAGATCGCCGACGGCCCGCAGGATCATGGCCCGCACCAGCACGCCCACGCCGCTCCGACAACGCAACAGATGCGGACCGTGGGTCAACGCCGCCGGGAGGCGGAGGAGAAATTGGAGCACCACCTCCAGGAAGCCCGCCACAAAGACGATGCGCACTACCATGCGGTGTCTGCGTCCGAAGGGCGGGGCCGGGGACAGCGAGGGCGAAGGACCCGAGAAGGATCCCCAGAAGGATCGCCAGCGGAGGAATGATCCGGGGCGCGCTGCTTAGGGGAAGCGCAGGACCACGTTGCCCCGCTTGCGTCCGGTGTCCACGAAGCGGTGGGCCTCGACGACGTCGGCCAGGTTGTAGGTCCTGTCGATGACTGCCCGGTACTTGCCTTCCTCCGCGAGGCCCACAAGGTAGGCGACGTCGCCGGCGGTGTACGTGAGCTTGAGGCCGCCAAAAGTGACCAGCTTGCCGCTTCGGCGGCTCTGTCCCCGCGCGCCGAGCATGCCTCTGAGATCGGCGATGACCAGGAGCAGGGCACCTCCCGGTGCGATGCTCCCTTGCACCCTCGCGAACGGGGCGTTCCCTACGCAGTCCATGACGACGTCGTACGTTGTGCCGACTGCGGTGAAATCCGCTGCGGTGTAGTCGATGAAGCTGTCCGCGCCGAGGGACTCCACCAGTTCCCTGTTGGCCCCGCTGCTCACTGCGGTGACGTGGGCGCCGAGGTGCTTGGCCAGCTGGATGGCGGCCGTTCCCACCGCTCCGGAGGCGCCGTTGATAAGAACCGTGTCGCCGCTCTTGATGGCCGCCATTCCCAGGAACGCTTTCGCCGTGAGTCCGCCGAAGACGCCAAGGGTCAGGGCCGTGAGTGCCACGAGTCCCTTGGGGACATTGCGGCTGCGGACGCGGTGGTCGGCGACGCTGACCGTGCTGGCCATGACTCTGATGAACACCTCTCCGGCGCGCGGAGCGGGCTGTGCGATCTCCTCAATGCGAACCACGTCCGGCCCGCCGAACCGGCGGTAGATCGCGGCTTTCATGGTCCTTGCTCCAGCGGCTGTAGCGGCCGCCGGCTGGCTTGGGTTCATGGTTTGGCTCCTCGATTTCCCATGAGGCGTACGGCGTACACCTATCTGATGGGACTGACATTAGGTGTACTTAGTACACTTGTCAATGGAAGGGTGTGCAGCCATCGGAAGCAGGGAACAGTGAATCAGCAGATTGCCGCCGAACGCCGGCCGCGGTTGAACCGGGCGCGGGTGTTGCAGGCGGCCGTTGCACTCGCCGACGAGGTGGGGATCGGCCCGCTGAGCATGCGCCGCCTCGCCCAGGAACTGGACGTGGTGCCCATGGCGCTGTACAAACACGTGGCCAACAAGGAGGAGCTCCTCGACGGCATGGTGGACGTAATCATCGGCGAGATTGACCCTCCCGTTGCCGGTGCTGACTGGAAGAACATGGTGCGGCTGCGGGTGCTCTCTGCGAGGCGGGGCTCCAGCGCCACCAGTGGGCCAGGCGCGTCCTGGAAACTCGCACCAACCCGACTCCCGCCGTCCTGGGCTACATGGACTCGTTCATCGGCATGTTCTTCGCCGGGGCTTTTCCGTGGATCTGACGCATCACGTGATGCATGCCATCGGAAGCCGGATGTGGGGCTTCACGCAGGAACTGTTTGACGCCACGGCCACTTCAGAGGGCGACGCTCCCGTTGCGGCGGCACCGGAAGTCCAGGCCGCCATGTACCAGGAAATGTCCGCCAGCTACCCGAACGTCCTGCAAGTGGCGACTGCTGCCAGCCACGATGACGGCTCGGTAGTCGGCAGCGGCTGCGACGACCAGTTCGAGTTCGAGTTCGCACTGGACCTCCTCCTCGACGGCATCGAACGGCTGCACCAACGGGACTACAGCCCCACGGCCGCCCGACTCGAGCGGGGATGACCGGGAGCGGACGACGGCGGGACGTCCCGCCGTCGTCCGCTTGCGTCCGTGGGTATCATCGGAACACCGGTCCCTCTGAGAGTGGAGTTATGCATGCAGCTCGGCGCCTTTTCCATCAGTCTCACGGTCAAGGACATTGCGGCGTCGGCTGCGTTCTACGAGAAACTGGGCTTCATCAGTTTCGGCGGCGACATCATCCAGAACTGGCTGATCCCAAGAACGGCGAGACCGTTATTGGCCTCTTCCAGGGGATGTTTGAGAAGAACATGCTGACGTTCAACCCGGGCTGGAGCCAGAACGCGGAAGCGCTGGATGCCTTCACCGATGTGCGCGACCTCCAGCGGGAACTCAAAGCCGCGGGCGCGGAATTCGTTTCCGAGGCAGACGAGGCGACCACCGGGTCGGGGAGCTTCATTGTTGTCGACCCGGACGGCAATCCGGTGCTGGTGGATCAGCACGTCTGATTAGGGCAACGGCGCGCTAGGGCAGCCGCGACGCCCGCAGCAGTGTTGCCTCGCCGGCGCGCTCCGGCTCCAGCGGTACGGGGCTGACCAGCACCGCCGGCCCGCGGTGCAGAACGCCGTCGGAAAGCACCCGGCACCGCACGCCGCCACGCCCGCGCATCGCTTTGTGCGCCCCTGGGGCGAGCATCTCATCCATCCAGACGCACGGGTGGGCGGGCCGCCCGGCCGTGAGCCGCACCAGGTCTCCCTGGGATTCCAGGGCAAAGTCGTGCCCCAGGAGCGGAGCCAGGTGGGCGCCTCGGAGCACAACATTGCGCCGGGTCAGGAGGGGGTCCAGCTGTGCGGTTCCCAGCTCCGCAGCGATGGCCTCGAGTGACTCGATGGCGAACAGCGTGACGGCCGCGTCCATGTGCGCGGCCTTGCCGAAGAACCGGTCACCGACGATGCCCTTGCCCGCAACGAGCTCCACCCGCCCGGCATCCGTGGTGGGAACATCCGCGGCACCCTCGCGGGCCCGTCCGAAGTAGGCGTGCACCGGCGACACCACGAGATGCAGGACCTCCACGTCGTACCGATAGGTTTCCGTCATGACACAAAAGTACTCCGCCGCGCGGGGGCTTAAGTGTCCGTTCGCGCAGTGGGGAACGGCCCCAAACGCAAACGGACGACGGCAGGCGGTTCCGGCGTCGTCCGTTTGCGTTACTGCTATGCGCGGAGATCGCGCCTTTCGTGTGTCTGCCCGTACGGGACATCGCGGCTGACGGCGACCGTGTAGTCGGTGTAGCTATGCTGTGTGACCACGATGCCGTGGCGGCTTTCCGCCATTGCGTGTTCGCGGCCATTTCCACGGCGGTGTTGAGGTCGTTTTCGACCGTGTCAGGATCGTGGGCTGTGATTGCCAGGACGAGGTCAGAGTGGCGCTTGATCATGGTGGTCTCTTTCTCGGCGGGATCCCGGGACTCTGGCGAGGCACAGGCTTCCGGGCCGGGCGTACCCGGGGAGGCGGAAAGCGGTGGTTCCAGAGGGTTGCCCGGCATCTCTGATGGGGCGGTGGCCGGCCGAATTGTCCGGCGGGCTGGATCGGCGGAAGCGTTTGTTCCTGCGGATCTGTAGCCAGTGTGCCTGAAGCGATGGTCCCGGGCAATAGGTGGGCCGAAAAAATCGGGGGAGCCTGACTATACGCCAGCGGACGACGGCGGGACGTCCCGCCGTCGTACGTCTCCAATCCTAGGCCTGGACCAGCAGGCCGGTGGCGAACATCAGTCCCATTCCCAGGACGATGCCTGCGCCGGTGAGCGGGGTGAAGGTCTTGCCCGCGGTGTCCTTGAGCATTGGCAGGAGTTTAACGGCCACCTGGGCGACGGCTCCGGCTCCGATGCCGAGCAGGAAGGCCGCGAGGGCCGGCTGGTAAACGGTCGCCCGATGAGGGCTCCGGCGGCCGCGGGGGCTCCTGCGATCAGTCCCAGGATCACCAGGCGGCCCAGGCCAGGGGCTTGTTTGGCGAGCGGGGTGACGATAGCCAGGCCCTCGGTGGTGTTGTGGACGGCGAAACCGACGATCAGGGAGGCGCCCAGGGCGAGTGAGCCCACCGCGTAGGCGGATCCTATGGCCAGGCCTTCGCCGAAGTTATGCATGCCGATGCCGATGGCGATCAGCAGCGCCAGGTGCTGGGGCGGCAGGGCTGAAAGTTGGCCCGCGGTAGTCGAGTTCTGGTGCCGGCGCATCCACGCATCCGTTCCCTCGAGGATGAGATAGGCGGTCACGGCGCCGAGGAAGACAACCATGGGGCCGCCGAACGCGCCGCTGCCGGCCACGAGTCCCACGGCTTCGAGGGTCGCGTCGATGGCCAGGAAGGCCAGCAGCCCGACGGTGACTCCCAGGAGGACGCGGACCCAGGACGCAGACGAACGGCGCACGAACGGCATCCACAACATTCCCAGGGCCACGGGTATCACGCCCACATAGATCCCCATGAGCAACATGAGTCCGAAGAAGGAGCTGCCGCGCTCCGGACTCAGGGCGGCCGCGTCAATAACCGCCGGGATCTTGCCGCCGTTCGAGGTCACCAGCGCCACCTCGTAGGGATCCCCCTCCACCCAGTTGTAGAAGATGGTGAGGGTGGTGGACTCCAGCGGCGCCATGGTTTCCCGGGTCTGCGTGAACAAGGCGTAGTAATCCGAGACGTTCACCTGGGCGACCGTTACCGGGTCCGGTCCCTCGTTCCGGACGGTGATGGCGATCTGGCCGCGGTCAGGCGGACGTCTTCGACGGCGACCTCCTCCTTCGGCGGAACACCCTCGGAGAGTTTGTTGAGACCGGGTGCGTTGAGCAGTGTAAACAGGCCCAGCAGGATTGCGATCAGGACCAGCGGTCCAATGCCGAGCAGCCACCTTGGGACCGGCGGCCGGCGGTGGGTGCGGCTGCCAGGGCGGCGGCTGACTTTTCATCAAGGCTCATGATGCGCTCACCTCGAAGAAGCCCATCCAGCCCAGTTCCGCGAACTCGGTCTTGTGGGCATGGAACATGTACTTGCCGGGGTACGGGAAGCGGAGCTCCACAATGCCGCGCTGGCCCTGCACCTGGGAGACGGTGTCCGTATATTCACTGGGCGTCAGCATGGTCCCGGTGGGGTAGTAGTGGAAGAAGTTCCCGTGCACGTGGAAGGAATTGATGGGGTCGTATTCGAGGACGTTGATCAGGTGGATCCGGACGAGCTCGTTTTGCTTGACCTGGACGGGGAAGTCCATGAAGTGGAACGGCAGGCCGTTGACGGAGTAGAACTCGTTGTCGTCGCCGCCGTCGGTGTTGTAGCCGTTCATCACCATGACCATTTCGTTGTCGGCTTTCGGCCGGCCTACTTTGGGCTCGATGATGAAGCCGCCGTAGAGGCCCTTGGCGATGTGCGGGGCCAGCGGTGACTGGTGGCAGTGGTAGAGGTGCGTGCCGAAGGGGGTGGCATCAAATTCGTAGGTGAAGCTTTGGCCCGGAGTGATGGACCCGGCGCCGATCCCGGGGTGCCGTCCATCTCGGCCGGTGGATCCCGTGGAAGTGGATGGTGTGGGGGTGCGCACCGGCGTTGGTGAAGTGGATCCGGAGGGCGTCGCCTTCCTGCGCCCAGAGCGTCGGACCGGGGATCCGGCCGTTGTAGCTCCAGCCCGTGAACGTCACCCCGGGCGCGATCTCGAAATCTTTATCCACCGCGACGATTTCCCATTCCCGGAGGGTGCGGCCGTCCGGAAGCGTGCTGGTTTTGCCCCGGTCGAAATCGTGCAGGATGGCGGTGGGGTCCATCCCGGCGCGCTCCGGCGGGACCGAACCGCCGGCGAAGCCTGCGTGACCGGCGTGGTTCGCCACGTGGCCAGCGTCCGTGCGGGGCGAACCAGCGCCTACCGCTGAGGAACCGTCGGTGGAAGTCTTCGCTGCCTGACCTGACACCGTGCCGTGTCCGGCGTGATGTCCGGGATCCTTGGAATCCAACGGCACCCAGCCGGCAAGCGCAGGCGCGGCGGCGAACGCCGCGGCTCCCGTGAGCATGGCACGCCGGGTCGGCAGCGTCTTTTCCGCTGGTTTCGGCATGCCGTCCATTTCGTCTCCGTAAGTCAAACAGTTTTGTTAGCCCAGTCTAACATTCATGTTCGGCGGGTAATATGGGGATATGACCGTCTCCGAGCTGACAGCTTCCGCGCAGGACTACCTGAAGATGATCTGGTCCTCAACGGAATGGGCCGAGGCTCCCATCACCGTTGGCGCCATGGCCGAGCGGATGGCGGTGAAACCGTCAACCGTTTCGGACGGCATCCGTCGGCTGGCCAAGCAGGGCCTGGTCACGCATGCCCCCTATGGCAGCATCGAACTGACGCCCGCCGGCCGGGCACACGCCGTCGAAATGGTGCGCAGGCACCGCCTCCTGGAAACATTCCTCGTGCAGGTTCTGGGATACGGCTGGGACGAAGTGCACGACGAGGCCGAGATCCTCGAGCACGCCGTTTCCGACACCATGATCCAACGCATTGACGAGAAGCTCGGTTTCCCCACCAGGGATCCGCACGGAGACCCGATCCCCTCGGGAAATGGGCTACCGCATCGCCCGCAGGGGATCCCTGACCTCCGTGGAGCCGGAACGGACGGTCACCATCACAAGAATCTCGGACGCGGACGCGGACATGCTCCGGTACTTCACCCAGCTCGGGCTGGGACCGGACACCCGGCTCCAAGTATTGGCACACCGCCCGTATGCGGATGTGACCACGATTCGGGTCGGGGACCGTGACGTTGACCTGGGCCTCTCCGCGGCAGAAGCCATCTGGGTAGTGGCAAACTAAGGGCTCTCCGGAAAACTTGCCGGGCTGGCCCGTCTATGTCCGCAGTGCCCTGCACCACAGCGGCCCGACCGCTGGAAAGATAGAGTGTCACGGTGAAGATTGCCCTGGCACCCGACGGCGCCGAACTGGCGTGGGTCGAAGAAGGGCAGGGCGAACCCCTGCTCCTGATCGCCGGCCAGGCAACAGCCATGGACGGCTGGGGACCAACGGCCAAGGCACTCGCTGAGCATTTCCGCGTCATCCGCTTCGACCACCGCGGGATCGGCGGGAGCAGCAATGGCGACGCCGGCCGCTACACAACGCGGCTCCTCGCTGCCGATGCGGCTGCAGTCCTCAAAGCGGCGAACGTGGACAGTGCGCACGTGTACGGCCACTCCATGGGCGGGCGGGTGGCCCAGTGGCTCGCCATCGACCACCCGCAGCGTGTTCGCGCGCTGATGCTTGCTGCGACGAGCGGAGGCGCACTGGCCGGGCCGAGCCCACCAAGGACACCATGGAGGCGCTGGTCAGCGGCGATACCGCGCGCCTCGAACCGCTGTTCTTCGCGCCGGAATGGGCCGCCGACCACCCCGAGGCGGTCCTAACTTTCTTCAACTCACGGGCCTCCGCTTGGGCCAAGGCACGCCACTTCCGCGCCAGCCGGGACCACGATGCGTGGAGCCGGCTCGGCTCCATCGAATCTCCCACCCTCATCCTCCACGGCACCGACGACGCCCTGACGCCCATGCCCAACGCCCTCCAGCTGCACCGGCACATCCGCCGCTCCACGCTGGTCAAGGTCCCCGGCGGCGGCCACGGCCTCCACCTGGACCGTCCGGAAACCATCCCGTGGATCCGGCAGTTCATCGCCGCCAAGCAGCCCTCTGAAACGGAGAGCGGACGACGGCGGGAGGTCCCGCCGTCGTGCGCTCCGCAGGAGTTCAGTTGATAGCCTCGATGCCCAGCCGTTTGAGTTCTTCAAGGTGGTTCCGCATGTCCTGAAGCACCTCGGGGAATGGGGCTGCCAATCCAAGATCTCGTCAATTACCCTGAGGGCTCTCGGGTTCGGTAGGACCTGGTGGGGTTGCCCGGGAACTTCTTGTCCGTCAGATTGGGGTCATCCTCAAAGGAGCCCGTGGGTTCCACGCGGTAGATCCTGCCCGGTCCCTCGCCTAGGCCGAGTTCGGCTCCCCAGGTAGCCGCATCCAACGTGGCAGTCAGATAGACATAGTTCGCAGTCTTCCGCTCCCCGTAATTCGACGTGTTGCCGGGTTTCAGCAGGTCCCCAGGCCTCAGATCGGCTTTGGTGCCGTGATAGAAGGGCCCGGGATCGCTGGCCTGCGGCGACGTTGGTTCGTTCTCCATGCACAGCCTCCTCGAAAAGTTGGATTCCACTGTAGTCCGCCGGTCGCTTTGGGCACGTCGGATGTTGGTCAGCCCCGCATCCGTTGGCGGTAGCTCCGGGGCGTTTCGCTGGCGTCGTTCAGGAAATGCCGGTTGAAGTTGGACAGGTTGGAAAACCCGACTTCATAGCAAATGTCCGAGATGGGTTTGTCGCTGTGCTCGAGCAGGCGCCGGGCATGGGCCAGGCGGAGTTTCCGGACCAGATCGCTGAAATTCTGGCCGGTGGCGCGCTTGAAGTATTTCGAGAACGTCGGCTCGGGCATTCCCACCAGCACTGCCGCTTCGGACATCTTGACGCTGCCGGCGTGATTGCCGAACACGTACTCCAGGACGATGTCCACCACGGCCGCGGCCTGGCCGTCCAGCTGCGGCCTGAACCATTCGTCAGCGAGGTAGCGCCGGTCGTCCTGCGGCGAGCGCGCAAGAATGGCAAACAGTTCCAGCAGGTACTGGAGCCGCCCCAGCCCGGTGGAGGCGCCCATCGCTTCGATGGATGCAGCCGCAGCCCGGGCCGTGCTCCCGAGGAACTCGATCCCGCGTGCTGATTGTTCCAGCAGAGGCTTGATTTCGGCCAGTTCCGGAACCAGCTCGGCGGTCTGTTCCACCCACTTCCCGTCGAACTGGATCAGGGCGTCCCGGCCGGCAATGACCTCGCCGGGTTCGAGGTCGCTGACCCAGTCGTGGGGCAGTCCTGATCCCACCAGGGACACATGCCCGGCCTCGAACGTGCCGATGTGGTCCCGACAATGAACTTGCCCGTCCCTTTCCTGATCAGGTGGATCTCGTACTCGGGGTGGTAATTCCAGCGGGCCGCCGCGGTGGGGTAGTCATGCTCGTGCCACCGGACCGAATGGTGCGGGTCCGCCGGGATGACCTCCCGGCTGGCCCGCATTCCCAGCAGCCGTTCGGCCAGCCTGGCCGTTGCTCCGTCGGCGGTGTCCGCGGCAGTCATGGGGAATCTCCGTACTGGGTCTTATGAATTATGGACAGCTTTAGGCAATCTTTCCCCAGACTAACGCCTACTGCCTCGAAATGGACCGGAAAATAAGTATCAGAAATTGGCAACCAGGACGCTAGTTGTGCCCTATCCCACAGGCCTAATGTTGAGGAACATCAGCGGGACACCAACTTGTAGATCCAGTGCCCGCTTCAGTCCCTACCTCGGCAAAGCAGCCGGAACAAGGTGACTGTGCACCCCCATGAAGAACAAAGGAGTCCTTAATGCGCTCAAAAATGCGCGCTGCCTCGCTGGCCGCCGGTGCCCTGTGTCTTGCACTGTCTGCGTCCGCCTGCTCCGGAGCCGGCGGTGGGACCACCGCCGGGGACCAAAACAGCATCAACGTCCTGATGGTGAACAACCCCCAAATGGAGGACCTGCAGAAGCTCACCGCTGACAACTTCACCAAGGACACCGGCATCAAGGTCAATTACACGATCCTGCCGGAGAACGATGTCCGGGCCAAGATCAGCCAGGAGTTTTCCAGCCAGGCGGGCCAGTACGATGTCGCATCCCTGTCCAACTACGAGATCCCGTTCTACTCCGCGAACAAGTGGCTCGCGCCGCTTGACAGCGTGGCCAACGACGCGGAGTTCGACCAGGACGACATCCTGCCGGCCTACACAGCCTCCCTCACCGGCACGGACGGCAAGCTCTATGGCGAACCGTTCTACGGCGAATCCTCCTTCCTGATGTACCGGAAGGACATCCTGGAGGCCAAGGGCCTGACGATGCCAGAGAAGCCCACGTGGGATGAGGTGGCTGAGATAGCGGCGCAGGCCGACGGCGCAGCCCCGGGAATGAAGGGCATCTGCCTCCGTGGCCAGCCGGGCTGGGGCCAGGTCTTCGCACCGCTGACCACGGTGGTGAACACCTTCGGCGGCACCTGGTTCGACAAGGACTGGAACGCCAAGGTCAACTCCCCGAATTCACCGAGGCCACAGAGTTCTATACCAAACTGGTGCGCGAGCACGGTGAAGCAGGCGCTGCCCAGGCCGGATTCACCGAGTGCCTGAACAACATGAGCCAGAGCAAAGTGGCCATGTGGTATGACGCCACGTCAGCCGCCGGCGCCCTGGAAGCAGATGCTTCTCCGGTGAAGGGCAAGATCGGTTACGCCCAGGCTCCCGTGAAGAAGACTGACTCCTCCGGCTGGCTGTGGACATGGTCATGGGGCGTCCAGGCTGCGTCCAAGAAGCAGGACGCAGCAGGCAAGTTCATTGCCTGGGCAAGCTCGAAGGAGTACGAGGAACTGGTGGCGTCAAAACTGGGCTGGGCCAAGGTTCCGTCCGGCAAGCGCATCTCCACCTACGAGAACGCCGACTTCCAAAAGGCCGCCCCGTTCTTCGAGGCAGAACGCTCCGCCATTGAAAACGCCGACCCGAAGAATCCAGGCGTTCAGGAACGCCCCGTGGTTGGCATCCAGTTCGTCGGCATCCCCGAGTTCGCCGACCTGGGCACCACTGTCTCCCAGGGTGTGAGCTCGGCCATCGCCGGCCAGGGCACCGTGGCTGACGCACTGGCCAAGGGCCAGGAAGCTGCCCAGAAAATCGGCGACAAGTACAAGAAGTAACCCCCCACAACCGGATCTGTGGCCCGCCTGGAGGCGGGCCACAGAACCGCAGGAGAACACCATGACTACCGCAACAGCGCGCACCGCCCGCACCGGGCACAGCGCAACGAAACCTTCCAAGAACGCCAGGTCCCGTGAACGCGCCCTGGCCTGGGCTCGGCGTGCGCCGCTGCTGCCGGCCCTGATTTTCCTCATCATCGTCACCCAGCTGCCGTTCGTGGTGACCCTGATCATTTCCTTCCTCAACTGGAACAGCCTGCGTCCGGACCAGACCGGGTTCGCCGGGCTCGACAACTACATCCAGGTCCTCACTAACGCGGACCTGCGCCAGGCCATCTTCACAACCATCGTGCTGACCGTCTCCGTCGTCCTGGCCAGTCTGCTCATCGGGCTAGGGCTGGCACTGCTGCTGGACAAGAAGTTCATTGGGCGCGGTCTCGCCCGCACGTTGCTGATTGCACCGTTCCTGGTGGTTCCCGTAGCCGCGGCCCTCATCTGGAAGCACGCCCTGCTCAACCCCACGTACGGCCTGATCAACGGCACCCTGACCTGGATCTGGTCACTGTTCGGCAGCGACACACCGCCGCAGCCGGACCTGCTCTCGCAAACGCCCTTGATGGCTGTGATCGTCTCACTGGTCTGGCAGTGGACGCCGTTCATGATGCTCATCCTGCTCGCGGGCCTTCAGTCCCGGCCCATGGACACCATGGAAGCCGCCCAGATGGACGGCGCCACGCCCTGGGCGATCTTCCGCCACCTCACGCTGCCGCACCTGCGCCAGTACCTGGAACTCGGCGGCCTGCTCGGAGCCATCTACATCGTGCAGAACTTCGATGCAGTGTTCACGCTTACGTCTGGCGGCCTGGGCACCGCCAACCTGCCCTACGCCATCTACCAGACCTTCTACTTCGCCAACGAATACGGCCTGGCCTCAGCCGCCGGTGTCGTGGTGGTCATCGGCACCATCATCGTGGCGACCTTCGCCCTCCGCACCGTCTTTTCGCTCTTCAAGAAGGAGGCAGCACGATGAGCACCCTCACCCCTGCCGCACCCCGCAACACGCCCGCTGGCCCCACCGCAATGAACGTCGGGCCCGGCGGCGCGGCAAGTCCCGCATGGACCCCACCCGCAACAACACCGCCGCCGGCCTCGCCGCCTGGCTGCTCGCCCTGCTGTTCGCCGCCCCGGTCCTGTGGATGATCCTGACGTCGTTCCACTCCGAAACGGACGCCGCCACGAACCCGCCGTCTGTCGCGGCGAACCTGACCCTGGACGCCTACGCGGAGTTCTTTGGCGCAAGCTCCGGGGTGAGCCCCTGGCCGCCGCTGATCAACTCGGCAACTGCATCCATCCTGTCCACGGTCGTTGTCCTGGCCCTGGCCATCCCCGCGGCGTACGCACTGTCCATCAGGCCGGTCAAGAAGTGGACCGACGTGATGTTCTTCTTCCTCTCCACGAAAATGATGCCGGTGGTCGCGGCGATACTGCCGCTGTTCCTGTTCGCCAAGACGGTGGGCGCACTGGACAACATCTGGTTCCTGATCCTGATGTACACGTCAATGAACCTGCCCATTGCGGTCTGGATGATGCGCTCCTTCCTCGCCGAAGTGCCGGTGGAAATGCTGGAAGCCGCCCAGATCGACGGCGCCGGCCTGCTCCTCACCCTCCGCAAGATCATCGCTCCCGTCGCCATGCCCGGCATCGCCGCGACGGCACTAATCTGCTTCATCTTCAGCTGGAACGAACTGCTGCTGGCCCGTGTCCTCACCGGCGTAATGGCCGGAACCGCGCCGGTCTTCCTCACCGGGTTTGTCTCCAGCCAGGGCCTCTTCCTCGCCAAGGTCTGCGCCGCCGCCGTCGTGATCTCCCTTCCCGTGCTGTTTGCCGGCTTCGCCGCTCAGGACAAGCTCGTCCAGGGCCTCTCACTCGGCGCCGTGAAGTAGCCCCGGCACCGCAGCCGGCCGCCTCCCTCGTACTAAGGAATCTTCTGATGACCACACCCACCCAGTCCCGCCATCACGCACACCCCGAACTGCCGGCCACCATGCGGGCCTCCGTCCTGAAGCGCCAGGGCCACATGGCCATGGAAACCCTTCCCGTTCCGCGCCTCGACGCCGACCAGGTCCTGGTGCAGGTGGCCGCCGTCGGTGTCTGCGGCAGTGACGTCCACTACTACGAGCACGGCCGGATCGGCGACTACGTGGTGGACCACCCGCTGATCCTGGGCCACGAACTCTCCGGCCGGATCGCCGCCGTCGGAAGCGCCGTTGACCCGGCCCGCATCGGCAACCGCGTCGCCGTCGAACCCCAGCGCCCCTGCCGCACCTGCAAGCAGTGCAAGGCCGGCCGCTACAACCTGTGCCCGGACATCGAGTTCTACGCCACCCCTCCGATCGACGGCGCCTTCGCCGAATACGTCAGCATCCAGTCCGACTTCGCCTACGACATCCCGGACAGCGTCAGCGACGAGGCGGCCGCCCTCATCGAACCCCTCTCCGTCGGGCTCTGGGCCTGCGAGCGTGCAGGGATCAAGCCCGGCAGCCGCGTCCTGATCGCCGGCGCCGGCCCGATCGGCATCATCGCCGCCCAGGCCGCACGCGCCTTCGGCGCGTCCGAAATCTACATCACGGACATCGCCGCGGACCGGCTCGAGTTCGCGCTCGAACACGGGGCAACGCACGCGCTGAACGCCAAGACGGACAGTGTGGAAGGGCTCGACGTCGATGCGTTCATCGACGCTTCCGGCGCACCGCAGGCGGTCCGTTCCGGGATCAAGGCCGTAGGACCGGCCGGCAGGGTCATCCTGGTGGGGCTCGGGGCGGACGACGTCGAACTCCCTGTTTCGTACATCCAGAACCGGGAAATCTGGCTCTCCGGCGTGTTCCGCTACACCAACACCTGGCCGCTGGCGATCCAACTGATCGCCGACGGAAACGTGGACCTGGACATCCTCGTGACCGGAAGGTTCACCCTTGCCGAGTCCGAACAGGCCCTGAAAGCGGGCAAGCAGCCCGGCCAGCTCAAAGCCGTCGTCTACCCGGGCCGTTGACCATTATCACCGTCATCGGCGAATCGCTGGTGGACGTCATCATGTACCCGGACCCGCACTCGGGCAGATGTCCGTTCCGTTGCGGACCGGGTTAGGGCATTAACGAAAAGGGGACGACGGCGGGAGGCCCCCGCCGTCGAACGTCCGCCGGGCCAGGGCCTCAAGTGTCCGCTCGGCTAGGGCCCCAAGTGTCCGTTCGCGCCAGGTTCCGGGGAAGGCCGAACAACAACGAGCATGCTGCAGCCGGCGCCGCTGAGGTAAGGCCCGTGGGGCATGCCGGGCGGAGGGCACGCGTACATCCCGGCTGTAAAAGTCTTCCCGAGGGTCACATCGGTGAGTTCGCCCGAGAGAAGCATGACCTCTTCCCAGTAGTCGTGGACGATCACGCCGCTGGCCGTGGTGTCGGCGCCGGGCTCATAGCGTTGAAGCAGGGTCGAATCTCCGCTCAGCGGATCCGCAGCGAGGATCTGCGCCCAGATGCCGTGTTCGGCGTCGCCGTTTGTCTTCTGCCAGCCGGCGAGCGGTTCGTGGAACTCCAGCTCTGGTTTGCGCATTGCATCTCCTTCAGTCCTCACCGAGGTCAGTATTGTATACACAGAGTATGCGATGACGCATTCCACGTAGAGTGTAAAAGATGACCATCCCAGAGGAAATCGACACACCTGAGATCATCATCGACAGGGACGTGCTCCAGCGGAATATCGACCGCATGGCAACGGCAGTCCGGGCCAAGGGCCTGCACCTTCGGCCGCATGTCAAGACGCACAAAGTGCCCGAAATCGCTGAAATGCAGCTGGCAGCCGGAGCCATCGGGCTGACTGTGGCCACCCTCGGAGAGGCCGAAGTCTTTGCGGAGCACGGGGCCAAGGACATCTTCATCGCGTATCCGCTCTGGGTCGGTCCGCGGCAGGCTGAACGGCTCCGGCGCCTTGCAGCAAAAGCCAGGATCGCAGTAGGTCTGGACTCGCGGGAAGCAGCCGAAATCATGGCCGCGTCGCTCGGCGCTGCCGTGGGGGAGATTGAAGTGCTGCTGGAGATCGACAGCGGCCATCACCGCAGCGGGATATCACCCGACGCCGCGCTCGACGTTGCCCAGGCCGCAGCGTGGGCCGGCCTGCGGGTCACGGGAATTTTCACGTTTCCGGGGCACAGCTATGCCCCCGGCATGCCGCTGAAGGCCGCGGACGAGGAACGGTTGGCCCTCGGCAAGACCGCCGAGCTGCTCACCGCGGCAGGGTTCCCCATCACCCACGTCAGCGGCGGGTCCACGCCCACCGCCACGCTCACGGGCGGCTCCGGAGCCACGGAAGTCAGGCCCGGCGTGTACGTCTTCGGGGATGCCCAACAGCTGGAACTGGATCGCTGCGCGGCCGAAGACATCGCACTGACCATCGCGGCGACAGTCGTCAGCCGGCATGAAGGCACCGACGTCATACCGCGAAGGGTCATCCTGGACTCCGGCAGCAAAATCCTCGGCGGGGACCGGCCCGGCTGGGCCACCGGCTTCGGGCGGCTCCTGGACCATCCGGAAGCCCGAATTAGCGCACTGTCAGAACACCACGCCACCGTCGTCTGGCCCGCGGAGGCAACGCTGCCGGCTCTCGGAGACCGGCTGCGTGTGGTCCCCAATCACGTCTGCATCGCCATGAACCTCGTCGACAACGTCACCGTGGTCAGCGGCGGCGAAATCGTGGACCGCTGGCACGTGGCTGCACGCGGACGCAACAAATAGTCCCCAAGAAGCAGCTACGACGGCGGGAGGTCCCGCCGTCGTGCGTCCGTTCGGCTGGGGCCGCAAGTGCTCGTTCGCGCTGGTTTCCCTAGAGGCCGAGCTCTGCCCTGAGCGCTGCGACGTGGCCCTGGGCCTTGATCTGGTACTGCGTGAGCGTGACTTTGCCTTCGCCGTCCAGCACCACGGTGGAACGGACCAGGCCGTCAACCACTTCGCCGTTCACCAGATTCTCGCCCCAGGCGCCGTAGGCCAGCGCCACGGCGTGGTCTTCGTCGGAGAGCAGCGGGAACGTCAGGGCGAAGTCGCCGGTGAAGGCCGCCAGCTTCTCCGGCGCGTCCGGGGAGATGCCCAGGACCTCGTAGCCGGAGGACTGCAGGCTGGCGAGGTTGTCGCGGAAGTCGCAGGCCTCGGTGGTGCAACCTGGGGTGGCGGCCTCCGGGTAGAAGTACACAATGACGTTGCGTCCGCGGTAATCGGAGAGGGCGACCTTGTGGCCGGAGGCGTTGAGCAGCGCGAAATCGGGGGCCTGGGTTCCGGCAAGGAGTTTCTGGGTCATGTTTCGATCCTTAACTTGTGGGCAACGACTTGTGGGGCAACCGCCGTGGCCGGCGATCAATCAATGGGTGCAACGGGCTGCCTAGATGCAGTATTCCGCGGGTCCGCGGACCGTGCTGCCCGGTCCGGGCACAAACTGGTAGCCGCCGCCGCGCACCGTGGCGATGGCGTGGCGGGCCGAGCCCAGCTTGCGCCGGACGCGTCCAACATACACGTCGATGGAGCGGAAGGCCGCGCCGGGGCAGTCCAGGGACTCGAGGACGCGTTGCAGTTCTTCACGTTGAATCGTCCGCGACTGGTTTTCCACGAGGTACCTCAGGAGGCTGAATTCCATGTGGGTGAAGCTGACCGGACACCATCCAGAAGGATGGTGTCCGCGGCCAGATCCACTGCCACGATGCTGCGCCGCCCGGCCAGGGAGACTGGCGGGGCGACGACGGCGGCGGTGCCGTTTCCGGCGTCGGACGCCGTTTCCGGAACAGTAGCGCCGCCGTCGGAAACGCCGGGACCGTCTGAACCCTCGAAACCGGACGTTCCGGTTCCGGCCGCGGTCCGCAGGTGGACTCCGGCTTCCGGAGCGAGCTGGCGGGCACGCGCCAGGACCGCTTGGGCGGCCTGGGCCCAGACCGCCGGGTCGATGTCCTGGCCTTCACAAGGCTGGAGCCACACTGCCAGCCCGTGCGGCTGAAGCCCTGGCTGGAGGCCGGGACGGGCGCCCGGAATAACGCCAACACGGGAGCCGGCGTGCTGCGGCGGGTATGGTGCATGGACGTTGACGGCCATCGCGCTGCGCCTCAGACGCCGCCGCGGCGGATCAGCTTGCCGCTGGGCGTGCGGCCGTCGATCTCGTTGCCGCGAAGGAACGTTTTGCGGACGACGCCGGAGAGCGCCTTGCCGTCGTAGGGCGTGATGGGGTTCTTGTGCTTGAGCTTGGTGACGTCGACCACGAACGCGTCGTCCGGCGCGAAGATGGAGAAGTCCGCGTCGTAGCCGAGGGCCAGCTGGCCCTTGTTGTGCAGGCGGGCCAGGGCGGCGGGCTTCTCCGCCATCCAGGACACCACCTGTTCCAGCGCGATGCCGCGATGCCGGCCTCGGTCCAGATCAGGGACAGCCCCAGCTGCAGCGAGGAGACGCCGCCCCAGGCCACGGCGAAGTCGCCGTTTTCCAGGTCCTTCAGGTCCAGGGTGGACGGGGAGTGGTCCGAGACGATGCAGTCGATGGTGCCGTCCTGCAGGCCCTTCCAGAGCAGCTCGCGGTTGGAGGCCTCACGGATCGGCGGGCAGCACTTGTACGCGGTGGCGCCGTCGGGATTTCCTCGGCCATCAGGGTGAGGTAGTGCGGGCACGTCTCCACGGTGAGGTGGACGCCGTCGCGCTTTGCGCTCGCGATCATGGGCAGCGCATCGGAGGACGAGAGGTGCAGGATGTGGGCGCGGGCGCCGGTCCAGCGGGCCCGCTCGATGACCTCGGCGATGGCCTTGTTCTCGGCGCCGCGGGGGCGGGAGGCCAGGAACGTTTCGTAGTGGTCGCCGCCGGGGTGCGGGGCGCGGTCGATTGCGTGGGAGTCCTCGGCGTGGACGAGCATGAGCGAGTCGAAGGACTTGAGCTCTGCCATGTCCTCCTCCATCTCGTCCGCTTCGAGGTGCGGGAACTCGTCCACGCCGGAGTGCAGCAGGAAGCACTTGAACCCGAAGACGCCCTCGTCATGCAGGCCGCGAAGGTCCTTCTTGTTGCCCGGCACGGCGCCGCCCCAGAATCCGACGTCCACAAATGCCTGGTCCTCGGCGACCTCGCGCTTGAGCTTGAGGTTCTCCACTGTGGTGGTGGGCGGGATGGAGTTCAGCGGCATGTCGATGATGGTGGTGACACCGCCGGCGGCCGCTGCGCGGGTGGCGGACGCGAAGCCCTCCCACTCGGTGCGGCCGGGCTCGTTGACGTGGACGTGCGTGTCCACGAGGCCGGGGATGAGGGTTTCGTCGTCGGCCAGGTCAATGACCTGCGTGCCGGTGAGGCCGTTGCCGAACGGCTCGATGGCGATGATCACGCCGCCGCGGATGCCCACTTCGCGGGCGGTGATGCCGGCAGTGGTGAGGATGCGCTGGCCGCGGATGACCAGGTCAAACGCGCCGGCCGCCGGGGTGGTTTCTTCAGACATGGACGTTCTCCTTGGTGTCGGTACGCGCTGCACTCGCAGGCAGGTGCACGCCGATGTGCTTACCTAATTCTTCAAGCAGCGGGCCTGCTTCGGCCATACATTTCTCTACATTGGACTCAAAATCGGTCAGGGCGTGAACGGCCTTGAACCCGGCTTCCCTAAGCTGTTCCGGGCTCAGCGTACTGCGGCCGCAGACGGCCAGCACGGGGATTCCGGCGCGTGCCGCAGCGCACAGATAAGATTTCGCTGTCGTCGATCTTTGAGACGCCCGCCGTGGGCAGCGAGGGCGCTTAGGAGTGTGCGTTTGCGGTTTGCTCATACAGCCACACGATATGGTTCCGGAGCAAGTCAGCTGCGAGGCTCCCGTTCTTGGCTTCAACGGCGTCAAAGATTGCGTGGTGCTGGGCCCTGAGCTTGGCGAGAACGATATGCCGTTCTCCCAGGGACACCAGGGCATCCTTGATGTAGCCACGGATTGAGCCGCTGAGAGAGTCCATGACCGTATCAATGACCGTGTTGCCGGCAAGTGCGCTGAGGGCGAGATGGAACTGTGCGTCCATTTTGTGGAATGTTTCGTAATCGATGTCGGGGTCATCCATGGCCACGAGGTGCTCCCGTGCTCGCTGGATACCTTGTGGATTGTCATGTTGAGCTCCCGCCTGGGCGGCCCATGTTTCGAGGAGAATCCGCGTTTCGACGATGTCTTTGACGGCAAGCCGGCTGCTGGCAATATGAAGGCGAAGAGTGGACGACAGTCCTGCCGAAGGTTCAGAGACGATGACTGCACCGGATTTGGGGCCCGCCCCGCTCGGGCTGCGGATGACACCTACGACATCCAGGATGCGCATTGCCTCTCGCACTGATGCCCGGGAAATACCGTATTTTTCCGCCAGGATGCGCTCCCCGGGGAGTTGGTCCCCCGTTTTGAAGCGCCCGGAGCGTAGGCCTTCCTCAACATCTTGGAGGAGTGCATCATAAGTCCGCTTCGGTGAGGGGGCCGCTAAATCGGTCATACTTCAATCCTGCCCTACCGGGTGTCATTATCAGTTACGGTCTTGTCCGAGAGGGTTAGGCAAGGAAAGGGACAACGGAAACTGTCAGGCAGCCGCCATCCCTTTCCCCTTACCCAGAAGCTGCATAGCCGCTGTGTAGTCCAGTCAGATGGCTTTGCCAGGGTTTAGAATTCCCTGGGGATCGAACACACTGCGGATGGACCGCTGAAGTTCCAGCGACAAGCTGCCCAGCTCGTCCTCAAGCCAGTCACGCTTGAGCAGACCGACGCCGTGCTCGCCCGTGAGCGTCCCGCCAAGGCGCTTTGCCAAGTAGAACATTTCGCCGAGTGCGGCCTTGGCCGGCCCCTCCGTAATGGATTCGTCGGCGCCGACCACGATCATGGGGTGAAGGTTTCCATCGGCTGCGTGGCAATGTTGAAAATTCGTACTCCGGTCTTGCGGGAAATGTCTTCCAGTCCTGCGAAGACATCTGCCAAACGGTTCCGTGGCACGCCGATGTCGCAAATTGAGACACGACCAAGCCGCTCAAGCGACGGGATCGCCTCGCGGCGTGTGGACACAAGCGCGTCAGCAGCTGCAGTATCAACGGCCTTCTCGATGTAACTGGCGAATGGTTCTATGGCCTGGAGCAGAACATCCTGCTCCAGGAACGCGCCGTACCCGTCGGTCTGGGCCAACAGGAAGGCGCCGCCCTTGGAGCGATGGTTGGTGCCGTGAGCCGCGTCCACGGCCTCCAGCGTGGGGCCGTCCATGAGTTCCAGCACCGAGGGCTGCAGCCGGGCGGCGATGATGGCGGATGCCGCCAGGGCGGCGGCGGCGACGTCCGGGAAATAGGCGGCCACTGTGGCAGTCTGGATGGGCCGTGGGCGCAGGCGCAGCGTAGCCTCCACCACAACTCCCAGCGTTCCTTCAGAACCGATCATCAGGGCATTCAGGTCATAGCCCGTGACGCCCTTAATGGTTTGCCGCCCGGTTTTCAGGATCCGGCCGTCCGGCAACACCACGCGGAGCGCCAGGACAGATTCCCGTGTCACGCCGTACTTTGCGCACCACATCCCGCCGGCGTTCGTGGCGATGTTGCCACCAATGGAACAAATTGCCGTACTTGCGGGATCCGGTGCGTAGAAAAGACCATGGGCCCCAGCCGCGGCGTTCACTTCAGCGTTGAGTACGCCGGGTTCGACCACCGCCAGTTGCTCCACCGGGTCGATGTGGAGGATCTTGTTCATCCGGGCCAGGTCAAGGACCACTTCGCCGGCGTGGGCCGAAGCTCCCGCCGCCAAACCGGTTCCGGCGCCACGCGGAACCACCGGAACGTTGTGCGCCGCCGCAAGTTTCATGGTGGCAACTACTTCCTCCGTGCTGGTGGCGTACACGACGCCGTCCGGGAGGCTGGGCGGAATGTAACCGGACCGGTCCGTGCTGACCCGGACACGTTCGTCCAGGTCAGTAGACGAGTTCGCACTGGCGTTCAAAAGAGCTGCCGATGCTGTGAGTGCTGTTGTTGTGCTCATGTAAGGAAACCTCTTTGTTTCTTGCTTGGATAGCGCCTGGCGGAACGGCTCCCCCGGCGCCGGATAGGCAGGTGGTCAGGAGGAGCCTAGGGGACCATCCAGCCAAGGATCGGGGTCGACTGCAGAACGACCAGGACGATCATGACGGCTAGGAGGGCCAGGCTCCAGCCCAGGAGCTTTCGGAACAGCGTACTCTCAGCTCCCTCAAGCCAACAGCAGCCGAAGCTACGGCCAGGTTTTGCAGCGACAGCATCTTTCCCATGACGCCAGCGGAGGAATTGGTTGCTGCCATAAGTACCGGCGACAAGCCCGTCTGCTCGGCGGCGGCAACCTGCAACTGGCCGAACAGTGAGTTTGATGACGTGTCAGATCCAGTCAGCGCGACTCCCAGCCAACCGATCACCGGCGAGAGGACAGCGAAGAATCCGCCAGCCGAGGCCAGGGCCATGCCCAAGGAGGTCGTCTGGCCGGAAAGGTTCATCACGAACGAAAGCGCGAGGACGGCGGTCACGGTGACGATGGTCCAGCGCAGCTGCTTCAGGGTCTCCCAGAAGATTTTCACGCCACTGGCAGCCGAAACGCGGTACAGGACCATGGTGATGATGCCAGATATCAGCAGCAGCGTGCCCGTCGCCTTGAGGTGGTCGAACTTGAACTTTTGGGCGGCAACAGCCTTGCCGTTCGCGTCCACAACGTCCAGCCCTGGCCAAGCGAAGGTCACGCTTCCCACAGCGCTCAGCCAGCTCTTGACAACCGGGATCTGCGCGATGGAAAAGATGGTCATGATAATCAGGTATGGGGCCACAGCCATCCATATTTCCCGCGCACCCGGCCGCTGCACAGTGGAGCCAGCCGGGATCAGGACCTTGGTCGTCGCAGCAGCGGAAACAGCCTCGGTTACGGAGGCGGAAGCCGGAACCCGTCCGACGGCGGAGCCGCCCGACTTAGCGGGCCCTGACGTCCCTCCTTCCGGCTCCTCTGCGTCACGGACCTCCCCGGACATGTCGATAATCTCGCGCGGGTGCCAGAAACGGAGCATCACCAGCACAGCAACCACCGTGGCCACAGCGGCCACAACGTCGGTCAGTTCCACAGCGAAGTAGTTTGACGTAATGAACTGGAAGGTGCCGAATACCGCACCGGCCACGAGCGCCACGGGCCAGGTCTGCTTGACTCCGCGCCTGCCGTCCACAATAAAAACGAGCAGCAGCGGGACGACCAGCGCGATGAAGGGGGTCTGGCGCCCGGCCATCGAAGACAGGTCGTGCAGCGGCAGGCCGGTGACACCGTTCAGGGCGATGATCGGAGCAGCCATTGCGCCGAACGCCACCGGTGCGGTGTTGGCAAGGAGTGAAACGACGGCGGACTTGAGCGGTTTCATACCAGCAGCCATCAGCATCGCCGCGGTAATGGCCACCGGCGCGCCAAAGCCGGCCAATGATTCCAGCAGCGCGCCGAAGCAAAAAGCGATCAGGATGGCGAGGATCCGCAGGTCATTTGAAATCGACCTGATGGTTCTGCCAAGGGCATCGAACCACGGAGTGGCGACGGTGAGTTTGTACACCCAGAGGGCATTCACCAGGATCCAAAGGATGGGAAAGAGCCCGTAGAAGGCACCGGCGGCACTAGCGCTGAGAGCTTGGTCCAGGGGCATCTGCCACACAACGATGGCCAACACAATGGACAGCAGCAGGCTAACCAAGGCAGCTTTTGCGGCCTTCACACGGAAGACTCCCAACAGGACAAACAAGAGGATCAACGGGAACGCCGCGCAGAGGGCGGACAGGCCCAGTGAACCCCAGAGGGGGTCCACTACTTGCTGGTAAGTGCTCACAAAAAACTCCTTTGTATTTGGAGCGGATACGGTCTAGCTTGCGCACAGAGTAGAACGCGGCAACTTCGCCGGCAGGTCCTCGGATGGCCTTAGGACATAAGCCGCAAAATGCATATCAGTGCCCTATTTCCACAATGCGAGAGTATAATTCTGCTTTGTGATTCACCTTACGTATTGGTCTGACCGTTAGTCAATGGTCTTTACGAGCAAGTTTTCGACGCTCATCCCGCAGAAAGGCTTCCTGAGTCGGATGACGAGACGGCCAAAGGTTACGTATCAGCGCCCAGCGAAGCGCCGGGCCCGCGCGGTCTGGTATATCCCGCGCGGGACCGGTAAATCACGTAACCTGGCTGGTGGTCAGGCCGTCTGCGCCGTGAGGCCGGCCGCCTCGATCGCCGTTGCCGCCGCGGTCTCGTCGTTGTCTGAACTGTCCCCGCTGATGCCCACGGCACCCTTGATCGCACCTTCTGCATCGCGTATGAGGACTCCACCAGGCACCGGGATCAGGCGGCCTCCGAGAGCGGCTGTCGCAGCGGCGATGAAGTACGCTTGCTGCTCGGCCCGCTCCATGAGGGCCCGGGAGCCCATCCCGAGAGCGAGGGCGCCGTACGCCTTGCCTTGGGCAATTTCAAAGCGGTTATTCGAAGCGCCGTCCTGGCGGGCGACGGCGGTGACGTGCCCCCCTGCGTCAAGCACGACGACGGTCAGCGGCTTGAAGCCGTGCTGCTGACCCGTCGCGAGGGCCTTGGCGATGATGGACTGGGCAGTCACTAGGTCAATGCTCATGAGGTGCTCCTGGCGAGGTTGTCGATGTTTTTCTGCGTGGCGCGTCGCCGGTGCAGAACCGGTTCGGTGTATCCGGACGGCTGCGCGGCGCCCTCAAGTACGAGCTCGCGGGCCGCCAGAAAGGCCTCGGTGTCGAAGCCCTGGGACATCGGCAGGTAGTCCGGGTCGGATGCGTTCTGCTGGTCAACCACCGCGGCCATGCGGCGCAGCGACTCCTCCACCTCGTCCTTGGTGATGACGCCGTGCAGGAGCCAGTTGGCGACATGCTGCGAGCTAATCCTGCAAGTGGCCCGGTCCTCCATGAGGGCGGTACCGTGAATGTCCGGAACCTTGGAACAGCCGACGCCGGCGTTGACCCAGCGGACGACG
The DNA here is from genome assembly GCA_002370555.1 of Arthrobacter sp. Hiyo4. Classification (GTDB taxonomy): domain Bacteria; phylum Actinomycetota; class Actinomycetes; order Actinomycetales; family Micrococcaceae; genus Arthrobacter. The sequence goes on along the minus strand of AP014718.1, from coordinate 3,270,129 downwards.
TAACCCAGTGTGCTCTGGATGTTGTTGTCCAGTTCGGTGCGCCGTGCTTCGGCGTCCCACCCGGCCGGGTTGCCGAGCGGGATGGTGAGGAGCTCCGACAGGATTGAACGGCGCTCCCGACCGAGCTTTGCCTGCTGCGCGTCGACGTCGACCTCGTGGTAGTGGATTGCGTGCAGGGTCGCCGCAGTCGGCGACGGAACCCATGCGCAGTCGGCGCCCGCACGCGGGTGGGCAACCTTCTGGACGAGCATGTCCGCAAGGTTGTCCGGCGCCGCCCACATGCCCTTGCCGATCTGCGCCCGGCCGCGGAATCCGCACTCGAGTCCGATGTCGACGTTGGCGTCTTCGTATGCCTTGATCCAGCTGGCCGAGCGCATATCGGCCTTGCGTACCATGGGTCCGGCGAGCATCGAGGTATGGATCTCGTCGCCCGTGCGGTCCAGGAAGCCGGTGTTGATGAACACCACCCGCTCGCGGGCCTCGAAGATGCACGCTTTGAGGTTCGCAGAGGTGCGGCGCTCCTCGTCCATGATGCCGATCTTGAGGGTGAGCGGGGCGAGGCCGAGTACGGTTTCTGCGCCGGCGAGCAGGGCGCAGGCGACAGCGACTTCCTGCGGCCCGTGCATCTTCGGCTTGACGATGTACGCGGAACCGGTCCGCGAGTTGCCGCCGGCGTAAGGCCCGCGCAGGTCGTGCACCGAGCCGAGGCCCGTGAAGAGTGCGTCGAGGATCTCCTCCGGAACCGGATCCCCTGATGCGTCGAGAACGGCGTCGCTCGTCATGAGGTGTCCCACCTGGCGGATGAGCAACAGCGAGCGGCCGGGCAGAGTCAGCCCCGCGCCGTCAGGCGCCGTGTATACGCGGTCGGGGTTGAGCCGGCGGGTGTGGGTACGGCCGCCCTTCTCGACCTCGGTGGTCAGCGTGCGCTGCATGAGTCGGAGCCAGTTGCGGTAGCCCGCCACCTTGTCCGCGGCGTCTACGGCCGCGACGGAGTCCTCGAGGTCCATGATCGTGGTCAGGGCGGACTCGAGCACGATGTCCTTGACGCCGGCAGCGGTGCCCCCTCCGATCAGGTTCGTGCGGTCGATCTGGATCTCGACGTGCAGCCCGTGGTGCACGAGCAGCAGGGATTCGGGCTCGGATGGTGCGCCTCGGTAGCCGGCGAACTGGGAGGCTCCGCCAGGCGCAACGCGCCCTCGGCGGTCTCGGCGACGAGGGCGCCGTCGACCACCCGGTAGGCAGTGACGTCGGCATGGGAGCCGCTGGCGAGGGGGGTGTTCTCGTCGAGGAACTGCCGGCCGCGGGCGACGACGGCGGCACCGCGGGTGGGGTTGTAGCCACCCGTGCGTTCGCGGCCCTCCTCCTCGTCGATGACGTCGGTGCCGTAGAGCGCGTCATAGAGGGAGCCCCAGCGGGCGTTGGCCGCGTTGGCTGCGAAGCGGGCGTTTAGCAGCGGTACGACGAGCTGCGGACCCGAAACGGTCGCAATCTCTGGGTCGGCGCCCTCGGTCGTGATGCTGAAGTCAGCCGGCTCGTCCAGGAGGTAGCCGATCTCGCGCAGGAAGGACTCGTAGGCCTCGGGGTCCATCGCTAGATGCCCGGCTGAGCGGTGAAACTCGTCGATCTGCTGCTGCATACGGTCACGGACGCTCAGCAGGTCGCGCACCTGGGGTGAGAACTGCCCGATCAGCGCCGCGGCGCCGCTCCAAAATGTCTCCTCCTCGATCCCAGTGCCCGGCAGCGCCTCATCCCGGACGAAGGCATAGAGCCCTTCGGCAACGTTGAGGCCGTTGGTTTCCATTCGGTTCGACATGTTCCCTATCCATTCCAATTATTCCGTAAAGCGGAAAGATTATTTCAATATATAAGAACCTAACGAGCCCAGCGGCGCCTGTCAATGCTGTGGTAACAAGGAAAGCCCGTTCATATCGGCACCCTGATCGGTCCGGAGATGGTCCCCCACCACCCGTCCGGATGCCCCACCGGCAAAGGTTCGATCAGTGATCAGCCTCGTACGTGTCAGCCGGTGGGCTGCCAACCTCCCGCTGATCTGAGCGCCCAACTCTTCCAGGAGCTGCTGCGCCTCCGCCATGCACCTGTTTAGATTGCTTTCAAGCTCGGTCAAGGCGTAGACGGCCTCGAAGCCTGCGGCGCTTGCCTGGTCCGGGGACAGCGTGTTCCGGCCGCAGACGGCGATTACCGGAACACCCTGGTCGGCGGCTGAACGGGCGACGCCCAGGGGTGCCTTGCCTAGCAGGCTTTGCTCATCCAGACTGCCTTCTCCTGTGATCACCAGGTCCGCACCGGCCAGACGTTCCGCCAGTCCCGTGAATTCGAGAACGACGTCGATGCCGGGACGGCGCGCCGCTGCCAGTACCGCGATGGCGGCGTAACCTACTCCGCCGGCTGCTCCCGAGCCTGGGGCTTCCGCAGCGGTGAGGGCGCGGTGCCCGATTTCCCCGGCCAGGACATCAACGAACCTGGCCAGGGCGGCATCGAGGGCATTGACGTCCAGTTGAGTGGCTCCTTTCTGCGGTCCGAAAATCGCCGCGGCGCCTTGCAGGCCCAGGAGGGGATTGTCGACGTCGGACGCCAGCACAAAGCGTGTGTCCTTCAGCCGGGGTTCGAACCCGCTGAAGTCGATCCGGTCCAGCAGGGCAAGGGCGGCGCCGCCGGCCGGAAGCTCGCGGCCTTCAGCATCGAGGAGCCTGGCGCCGAGGCCTTGGAGGACGCCAGCGCCGCCGTCGGTATTCGCGCTGCCCCCGACGCCCAGCACGATCCGCCGGCAGCCGGCATCCAGGGCCGCACGGATCAGCTGGCCGGTGCCCAGGCTTGTGGCCGTGGTGGCGGTGGCCGAATCCGGCTGGCCGCCGCCGCGCACCTGCGGGAGGAGGGCCAGGCCCGAGGCCGCCGCCATCTCGATGACGGCCTCGTGGCCGCGGACGGCAAAGTCCGCCTGGACGGGTTCGCCGGTGGGGCCGGTGACCGTGGCGCTCCGGCGGGTGAAGCCGGAGCCGACGGCGGCATCGAGGGTGCCCTCGCCGCCGTCGGCCACGGGAATCCGGAGGATGTCCAGGTGACCGTCGGCCGCCTGCTGCAGGCCCCTTTCCAGATACTCGCACACCTCCGGGGCGGACAGGGATCCCTTGAACTTGTCCGGTGCGATCACGATCCGCATGTTAGGCCTGCAGGGCCAGGATGGACGTGGGGGCGTCCGCAGCGGTTTCGGCCAGGTCCTCGAACTCGTTCACGGCGTTGATTTCAACGCCCATGGAGATGTTGGTGATCTTTTCCAGGATCACCTCAACCACCACGGGAACCTTGAACTCGCCCATCAGGGCCTTGGCCTTGTCGAACGCGGCCGGCAGGTCTGCCGGGTTTTCCACGCGGATGGCCTTGCAGCCCAGGCCCTCGGCCACCTTGACGTGGTCCACACCGTAGCCCGCTGCGGTCGCTGAGAGATAAGTGGAGTTGATGTTCTCGAACGCCAGGGACACGTTCTGTTCCATCTCGAAGCCGCGCTGCGACTGGCGTATCAGGCCCAGGTAGGAGTTGTTCACCACCACGTGGATGTACGGCAGGTTGAACTGCGCGCCCACGGCCAGCTCTTCGATCATGAACTGGAAGTCGTAGTCACCGGAAAGGGCAACCACGGTCTCGTCCGGCTTGCCGCGGACCACGCCCAGGGCGGCCGGGCGGTCCAGCCCAGGGGCCTGCCTGGCCGGCGTTGATCCACTTGCGCGGGCCGAAAACGTGCAGCAGCTGCGCGCCGGCGATCTGCGACAGGCCGATGGTGGACACGTAGGTGGTGTCCTTGCCGAACGCCTTGTTCATCTCCTCGTACACACGCTGCGGCTTGATCGGCACGTTCTCGAAGTGCGTCTTGCGCTGCAGGGAGCCCTTGCGTGCAGTGCACTCGGCAACCCAGCCGGCGTAGTCCGGCAGGGACTTAGCCGCCTGGCGCTCGCGTGCCAGCTCAATCAGCCCGTCCAGCGCCGCACCGGCGTCGGACGCGATGCCCAGGTCCGGCGAGAACACACGGCCGATCTGGGTGGGCTCGATGTCGATGTGCACGAACTTGCGGCCGACCGTGTAGGTGTCCAGGCCGCCGGTGTGGCGGTTGGCCAGCGGTTGCCGATGCCGATGACGAAGTCGGAGGCCAGCATGGTCTCGTTGCCGTAGCGGTGGCTGGTCTGCAGGCCCACCATGCCGGCCATCAGCACGTGGTCGTCCGGGATGGAACCCCAGCCCATCAGCGTGGGGATGACCGGAACGTTCAGCAGTTCGGCCAGCTCCACCAGCTGCGCGGAGGCGCCGGCGTTGATGATGCCGCCGCCGGCCACAATCAGCGGTCGCTCGGCTACGGTCAGCATGTCCAGCGCCTTTTCCAACTGCTTGCGGCTGGCCGTAGGCTTCTGGACAACGATGGGCTCGTAGGCGTCGATATCGAAATCGATCTCGGCCATCTGCACGTCGAACGGCAGGTCCAGCAGGACCGGGCCCGGACGGCCGGAGCGCATCAGCTGGAAGGCCTTCTGGAAGGCGCCCGGAACCTGGCCGGGCTCCATGATGGTCATGGCCATCTTGGTGACCGGGGCGGCGATGGTCTGGATGTCCACGGCCTGGAAGTCTTCCTTGTGCAGCTTGGCCACGGGGGCCTGGCCGGTGATACAGAGCATGGGGATGGAGTCCGCCCAGGCCGCGTACAGGCCGGTGATCATGTCCGTCCCGGCAGGGCCCGAGGTGCCGATACAGATGCCGATGTGGCCGTCCTTGGCCCGGGAGTAGCCGTCCGCCATGTGGCTGGCGCCTTCAACGTGGCGGGCCAGGGTGTGGCGGACGCCGCCGTTCTTCCGCATTGCCGAGTAGAACGGGTTGATTGCCGCCCCTGGCAGGCCGAACGCCTCGATGGCGCCTTCCTTTACCAGGATCGCGACGGCAGCGTCAACGGTGCGCATCTTAGCCATGGTGTACTCCTTGAAAGTCTGTTTTTGGGTGTGCTGAGGGGAGGCCCGGCGAACCGTCGCGGGGCACTTTGGGGGAGTCGGCGTCGTAAATTACGACGGCGGCCGGCGTGTCCGTGTCGAAGTGCCCCATTACGGGGCTGCTTCTACTTGCGGCCGCTGAGCTGCAGGACCTGCTTGAAGAGGCCGGAGTGGTCGAGGCCGCCGTCGCCCTGGTTGACGGTTGCGGCGACGAGCTGCGCGACGACGGCGCCCAGCGGTACGGCGACGTTGGCTTCGCGGGCGGCGGAGGTGACGATGCCGAGGTCCTTGTGGTGGAGGGCGAGGCGGAAGCCGGGGTCGAAGTTGCGGTCCAGCATCTTCTGGCCCTTCTGGTCGAGGACCTTGGAGCCGGCCAGGCCGCCGCCGAGGACCTTGAGGGCGGCGTCGGTGTCCACGCCGTAGGCCTCAAGGAATGCGATTGCTTCGCCGAGGACCTGGATGTTGACGGCCACGATCAGCTGGTTGGCCGCCTTGACGGTCTGGCCGGAGCCGGCGGGGCCCACATGGACGATGGTTTTGCCGACGGCGTTCAGGACATCCTGTGCTGCCTCGAAGTCGGCTGCCTCGCCGCCTACCATGATGGAGAGAACTGCGTTGATGGCGCCTTGTTCGCCGCCGGAGACCGGGGCATCGAGGGGGCGGATGCCGGCTTCTTTGGCATCGTCGGAGAGGCGCTTGGCGACGTCCGGGCGGATGCTGGACGCGTCGATCCACAGGGTGCCCTTCTTCGCGTTGGCGAAGACGCCGTCGGGGCCGCTGACTACCCCCTCAACGTCGGGGGAGTCCGGCACCATGGTGATGACGACGTCGGCGTCCTTGACGGCGTCCGCGATGCTCGTGGCACCCTGGCCGCCCTCGGAGACGAGCTTGTCGATCTTGTCCTGGCTGCGGTTGAAGCCGGTGACGGTGTGGCCGGCCTTGACGAGGTTGATGGCCATGGGCAGGCCCATGATTCCGAGTCCGATGACTGCAACGTTGCTCATTGTGGTTCCTTTACTGAAAGTCTGTGGTGGTGAATCCGGAAGCCGGACCCAACTAGGTCGCAGTAGATGTCGTTTTGAGGGCTCTAAACAGCATCTGCTGCTACTCAGTTGGGCTAGTGGGGATTAGCGGGCGACGCGCTGGCGGATGGCCCAGCTGAACGCGGTTTCCGCCGGTTCCTTGTATTCGAGGCCGATGTACCCGTCGTAGCCGAGTTCGCGGCTGCGGGCGATCCATTCGCCGAGGGGAAGCTCACCGGTTCCGGGAGCCCCGCGGCCGGGGTTGTCGGCAATCTGGATGTGGCCGAAGTCCTTGGCGTGGTTTTCGATGACGGCTGCGACGTCGTCCCCGTTGACTGCCAGGTGGTAGAAGTCCGCGAGGAGCTTGATGTTCTCCGCGCCGGATTCAGCCTTGACGCGGGCGATCACCTTGAGGGCGTCCGCTGCCGTGAGGAGCGGGTACTTGGCGGCGCCGCTGACGGGTTCGAGGAGGACGGTGCCGCCGATGCCTGCGACGCCGGCAGCTGCCGCGGCGAGGTTTTCGGCGCCGATGGCGTCCTGCTTCTCGGCCGATTCGCCGTCGACGCGGTTGCCGTAGAGGGCGTTGAAGGCCTTGCAGCCGAGGCGCTCGCCGATGCCGGCGACGACGTCGATGTTGTCCAGGAATTCGGTGGAACGCGCGGGCCAGGAGACCAGGCCGCGGTCGCCGCCCGGCATGTTGCCGGCGTTGAAGTTCAGGCCCGTGAGCTGGACGCCGGCATCCTTGATGGCGTTCTCAAACCCGGTGATCTGGGCGTCCGTGGGGACGGAGGTCTCGAATGGCCACCAGAACTCGACGGCGTCAAAGCCGGCCGCCTTTGCGGCTGCGGGGCGCTCGAGCAGGGGAGTTCCGTCAAGAGGATGGAGCAGTTCACTGTGTACGTCATCGTAGGTCCTTCCGAGGAGGGCTTTGATCCATTTTCCGCTCGCCTGGCTCTTCTCGAGTTTCCGCTTTGTGGAATTTAGATTCTGCTTTATGAAAAGTTTAGGGAAGGTGGGCGCGCGAGTCAAGGGGTGTGTGGGTTGGGAGGGTGGGGCAGTAATCTCCTTCCGACCGGGCATAAAGAACGGGCGACTCCTGGCAGAGCCGCCCGTTCGATTGACGATACTTAGTGCCGCTTGAAGGCGTGCCTGATCTTTTCGCCGGCTTGCTTGAGGTCGGCCCGGACTGCGCGGGCCTTGCCTTCTGCCCTCATGCGGTCGTTTCCGCTGACCTCACCGGCGGCCTTTTTTCCCTTGCCGTGAAGCCTCTCCGCGGCGTTGTGGATCCTGTCACCCAAACCCATTGCGGTCCTCCTTGTGGTGCGGCCGGTTCGGCTGATTGCCGCCTATGCCGCCACTTAAATTGTAGAAAGGAATGACCTCCATGGACCTGTGGACAGCCCAAAAGATCTGCGCGAATGCGGGGGACCGAGCTAGTTCTGGCACGGATCCCGCGGCTGAGTCCGGGCCTTCAGCGACGCCGACGCCGGCGGACGAACTCCCCGAGGGCCGCGCCTGCCAATTCCTGCGGGTCCCGCTCCGGCAATCGTGTGCCCAGGACGTAATTGACGGAGATGAACAACGCCGGAACCACCCCCTAAACGTCAGACGGTCCGCGGCGCCTTGGCCAGGGTCTCGCTGAGTTCAGCAGCGTTCTGCCGCACCACATTCGCCGGACGGCCCGGCTCCGCGCGCCAGCTCTCGGAGAGCGGCCGAGGTCCACCGTATCGAAGCCGAACTCGTCATACAGCTTTGTCACGAGCTCGCTGGCCTCGGCGTAGTCGCTTGCGGTGGCCAGGGCCCGGCGGTTCGGGGTGCCGGGAGGCGTGCCGTCCGTGGTGATCTCGCTGTACCGGATGTGGTTGAAGCCCTTCGCCACCTTGGATGCGGGCAGGTGTTCCTGCACCAGCGCGGAAGATGTGGTTTCGCCGGCGTCGGATCACCACGTCGTAGCCGAGTTCCACCGCTCTGCGGGCAACCTTGCTGCCAATGTGTCCTGCTCCGATGATTCCGATGGTTCTCATATCCGGGGCAACGCCGGCGCTCGTGGGGATATTTCGCCCCAAGGGTCGCATGCCATACTCAAAACGTGGCGCTGGAGTATTCGTTCACGGCCAGGCTGTGGCTCTATCCCGGAGAAGCAGGGTGGTACTTCCTCACGCTTCCAGAGCAGTCATCTCCGGGGCCGGCTGGTCCACGTCGCTCTTCCCGGACAGTAAGAGCGGCTCCTACGTGCTGCCCGCCAAAAAGGCCATCAGGACCACGGTCAGCATTAGTGTGGGCGGTCAGGTTCACATTCACCTTGAGGTGTCCGAGCCAGCGTGAGCCGAGGACGAGTCGGGTAGTGTGAAATTCACAAGATTCACAAGATACACAGACATTCACAGGAGCCCTGATGGAGAACCCTTTTCGGCCGACCGCGGGAGCGAATCCGCCTGACCTCATCGGCCGCGGGGGAGTGCTCGACGAGTTTGCCTACGGGCTGCGCATCGGATCAGGGCGCCAGGTCTTCTGACAATCTTTACCGGTGCCAGGGGCATCGGCAAGACCGTGATGCTGGGTGCGGCAGAAGACTTGGCACTGAACAACGGCTGGGCAGTAGTTTCCGAAACGGCCACAGGGGGATTTGTGAGGCGGATCGGAGAGTCGATGCGCCTGCTCACGAACGATCTGGGGATGGGCCTACAGGCCGCCGGGTCACGGCGTTGTCCGTTGCCGGATTCTCCGTCACGACCCAGCTCGCGCCCGAAGAGCAAGTCGACTGGCGCGCCGCGGGCAGCGCTTCTGCGTCTGCTGGCTCAACGCGGGACCGGACTGGTCATTACCGTCGACGAAATCCATGCAGCAGATCGGGCAGAGTTGTCCCGGCTCGCCGCAGATGTGCAGCACTTCATCCGTGAAGGCCTTCCCATTGGCCTCATCTTCGCCGGGTTGCCCGCTGCGGTGTCGGACTTGCTCAACGAAGGCGTGGCTACCTTCCTCCGGCGTGCTGATCGGATCGATCTCCACGCGGCTTCCATCACCGAAGTGGAGCGCTCGTTCTCTGAAACCTTCGCTGAGGCCCGGATCCCGTTGAGCGCCAACCTAGCCAGGGAAGCGGCAGAGGCGACCGGCGGGTATCCGTTTCTGATCCAGCTTGTCGGCTACCACTTGTGGCAGGAGTCGGAAAAGGCTTCTGATGATCTGGATGCCGAAGCCGTGGCTCGGGCCGTGGCCGCCGCCCGACGCCGGAACGAACGTGTGGTCATCGAAGCGGCACTTTCAACCACGTCCGGCAGGGACCGGGATTTTCTGCAGGCTATGGCCGAAGACCGCCGGGCGTCGTCGACCACGGACATCGGCAAACGCACCGGAATGCGGCCAAACGCGGTAGGCAATTACCGCACCCGCCTCATGGATGCGGGACTCATCGAACCCGCCGGGCACGGGCTCGTGGACTTCGCCATCCCAGGTCTCCGCGAATACCTGACATCGCATCCCACTGCTCGCTGATCAAGTTCCTGCTGGGTGCCGTCAGACCACCACCGTCCAGGCCGCGCGATCGTGCGGTCCGCGGCCCGTGAACACCACCATGGCGATGTAAACCAATGCCGCGGCAGCTGAAGCCTGCAGCCCCAGAAACCCACGCGGGCGGCGCGGCATCATAGCCGGGCTGGTAGAACGTCCACATCATCTGCCACACGAAGAAATGGGCCGCCTCCCACGGCAGCAGCTTCACCACGGTGCGGACCAGGATCCGTCTGCGGGATGGCGCCGCGCCGTCGATGCCCGCCACCGCCAGCCGGCGCTTGCCCCACGTTGCATGGTGCGGACCCGACTCGCAGAGGTACAGATAGACACCAACAACGAAGGTCAGCAGAAAGAAGTACAGCACCTGGCTGCCGAGCGGTCCAAGGGTTCCAAGGTGTCCGGCAGAGATCCCGTAACGACATAGGTCAGGAACGAGAGAAGCCCCAGGAAAGCCATCCACGCGAGGATAACGACGTTGTCGAGCAGCAAGGCGAGCAGCCGCCGCCATACTCCGGCCGGCTTGACTTCCCTTGTTGCGGCCACCGCTGGAGGCCCTGCAGCACGTGCCACGGATCACCCTGGACCTTGCCTCGTGTTTGGGGGATTCTATCGCCGGATGGCCGGCGAAAGTCTATGCGGGCGATAGCCTGAACGTTGAACCAAGCCCTACCCCGGATCGAGGATTTCCCCATGATCACACGCACCGACGTCGACGAAGCCGCTGCCCGGATTGCGGGGAGGATCCGCGTCACGCCCGTGCTGGCGGCTGACCGCGGCCAGTTCCCCGGCGAGGTGTGGCTCAAGTGCGAGTTCATGCAGCACACCGGCACGTTCAAGGCCCGGGGCGCGTTCAACCGGGTCCTGGCCTGCCGGGAGCGCGGCGAGCTGAAGGACGACGTCGGCATTGTGGTGGCCTCCGGCGGCAACGCCGGCCTAGCCAACGCCTACGCGGCCACGCAAGTGGGGGTCCCTGCCACAGTGTTCGTGCCCGAGTCCGCCCCGGCCGTGAAGGTCAAGAAGCTCTGGGACATCGGCGCCAACGTGGTCCAGCGCGGGGCCGAATACTCCGAGGCGTTCGACGCCGCGATGGCCTACGCCGCCGAGACGGGCGCGGTCTACTGCCATGCCTACGACCAGCCCGAGATCGCGGCCGGGGCCGGCACCATCGGAACGGAGCTGCTGGAGCAGCTGGGCGACGTGGACACCGTGGTGGTGGCCGTGGGCGGCGGGGGCTTATGGCGGGGGTCGCGGCCGCCGTGGAGGGCCGGGCCAAAGTGGTGGGCGTCGAGTCCGAATCCACGCCCACCCTGCATGCCGCGCTCGCCGCTGGAACCCCCGTGGACGTGGCCGTCTCCGGGATCGCCGCCGACTCCCTGGGGGCCCGGCAGCTTGGCCGGATCGGCTTCGAAGTGGCCATCCGTACCGGCGTCCGCGCCGTGCTGGTCTCCGACGAGGACATCGTGGCCGCCCGCTCCCTGCTGTGGGATCAGTACCGCATCATCGTGGAGCACGGCGCGGCCACGGCCTTCGCCGCTCTGCTTTCCGGCGCCTACGTCCCGGTGGACGGGGAACGCGTGGCGGTGATCCTCTGCGGCGCCAACACGGACCCCGCCACCGTCTGAGGTGCTATCGGTCCACCGCGACGACGTCCCTCCCGTTGAGCGGCTGGACCGGCCGGCTGTTGCCCGCGTGCGCCGCGCGCAGTGTGGCAAGCTGTCCGGCTCCCAGCTCGATGGGCGTCTCGAGGAGCAGCCAGCGCACGCCTTCCGAGCAGGGCGGAGTGGTCAGGCTGCCGTCGTACGCGAAATGATCCAGCGACGCCGGGAACAGTGCCGGGAAGTCCACGACGCCGGCCGGCACCTTCTGCCCACCGGCTGCGGCGGGCACGCCGTCCGTGAACGGCGCCCACGGCGCATTGGTAGCCCCCACCGTGGCGAGGATCCCGACGACGGCCAGCCCGCCGTCGTCGGTCTGGTGGACGAAGTGGAACTCGGCATCGTAGCGGGCGCCGCCCAACGTGTGCTCGGACGGGGCATGGAAGTGCATCTGCTTGAACGCGTACTCCTTGCCGCCAACCGTGATGCCCTGGGCCGTGAGGGCACGCAGTTCGGTGGTGTGGCCGTTGTCCGTCATCTCGCCTTCCGAAAGGGAGTAGGCCAGGGCGAGCGGCGCCGGCGAAAGGCCAGAACCGCCGCCGACGTCGATGGGAGACTGGGCGGTGCCGGACGAGCACGAGCCGAAGCCGGAGCTCAAGGCGCCCCAATGTTCGGGACCCTCGGCGCCTTCGTAGGACCAGGTGCGGGGAACTGCGGAGGCGGACGGCGAGGGTGCCGTGGCCCGGCGGCGGACCTGCTGCAGCCGGTGACAAGTGCCAGCAGCCCCAGCCCGGATCCAACGATCAAAGACTTCCTGGTCATTACTTTGGCGCTGCGCATTTCCATCCTTCGGGTCGTGTAGGTCCGCACCGGAGAGCCCGTGCGTGACCTACGACGACTACCACGGGGCCGGTGACAGGTCTTGTCACAGACGCCCACCGCAGGATGTGACCCGCTGTCCTTCCCGGAAGTCAGGGCGCCTTGCCGGCGCCGGACGCGTCCGTGTCTTCGGTGGCCCTAGGGGCTGCCGCGGCGGCCAGCACTTCGGCGCCGAAGCTGCCGAGCAGGGTCAGGGAATCGGCCGACGGCGAGTCCGGCTTCGCTGAATACACCCGCAGCACCTGGTCCGGATCGTCGGGAATCGCCAGGTCTTCGAAGTTCAGTTCCAGGTCCCCGACGACGGGATGGTGCAGCCGGACGCTGCCTGCGGACCCCGTGGCCAGCCGGTGTCCGGCCCACCATTGGCGGAAGCGTTCGCTGTGCACTGCGAGTTCGCCGACGAGTTGATTGGCCTGGGGGTCGTTGGGGTGCCGGCCGATATCCGCGCGCAGGGTCCCGACGGCTTCGGCCGCCACGGTCTCCCAGTCCCGGAAGAGATCGTGGGAGCGCGGATCGAGGAAGATCCAGCGGGTGAGGTTCCGCTCCGCCGCCGGCATGGCCGGGAATTCCGCAAGCAGAAGGAACGCCAGGCGGTTGCCGGCCAGAACATCTGTGCGGCGGCCCAGGACCAGGGCGGGAACGTTGCCCACGGCGTCCAGGAGTTGGCGGAGAGCCGGCCGGACAACCTGTTCCGGAATGGGTGAATGCTGGGACTTCGCGCAGTTCCCCAGAAGGTCGAACATGTGCGCCTGCTCGCCAGGATCCAGGCGCAGGGCCCTCGCCACTGAATTCATCACCGCCCGGGACGGGTGGATGTTCCGGCCTTGTTCGAGCCGGGTGTAGTAGTCGGTGCTCACATCCGCAAGGCGCGCGATTTCCTCGCGTCGCAGCCCGGGGACGCGCCTGCCGCCGGTGGTCGCGGCTATCCCGGCCTGCTCCGGCGTCAGTCGCGACCGCATTGCCTTCAGGAACTTTCCAAACTCCGCGCTCTGACCCATGCCTTCCATTGTCCAAGCCGGCGTCCCCGCATTCCAGTGACGAAGGTAGGACTGCCAGTCCTAGGAAAAGGAGGGAATGGCATACCTGCTGACACGGCCTGCCGGCGTGCCTAGGGTTGAATGCATAACCCGCCCGTGCAGGGCTCTTCGAGCAAACACCACCACCGGAAGAACTGATGATGTCCCAGCCACAGGAAATTACCATCCCCACCGTGACCCTCAACAACGGCGTCCAGATCCCGCAACTGGGCTTCGGCGTATTCCAGGTCCCGCCGGAAGAAACGCAGCGCATCGTCGAGGACGCCCTCGAAGCCGGCTACCGCCACATCGACACTGCCGCGGCGTACCGGAACGAGGCCGGCGTCGGGGCAGCCATTGCCGCTTCGGGCATACCCGCGGGGAACTCTTCATCACCACCAAGCTGCGCAACGGTGAACAAGGAATGGCCACCAAGCCTTCCAGAACAGCCGCCAAGCCCTGGGCCTGGACTACCTGGACCTCTACCTGATCCATTGGCCCGTGCCCGCACAGGGACTCTTCACGGAGGCTTGGAAGGCCATGGAACAGCTGTACGCAAACAACCAGATCCGCGCCATCGGAGTTTCGAACTTCCTGGCTGACCATCTGGACACGCTCCTGGCGGCGGCGGATATTGTCCCGGCCGTCAACCAGATCGAAATCCACCCCGCCTTCCAGTAGCAGGAACTGGCGGCCAAGAACCGCTCCCTGGGCATTGCGGTGGAGGCGTACAGCCCGTTGGGCAGGGCGCCGATCTGGCAGCGGCCACCGTGAAGGCCCTGGCCGCGAAGCACGGTGCCACACCTGCCCAGGTTGTGCTGGCGTGGCATCTGAGCCAGGGCACCATCGTCATCCCGAAGTCGGTCCAGGCCGCACGCATGCGGGAAAACCTGGGCGCTGCCGCCGTGTCGCTGACGCCAGCGGAGGAAGCCGAAATCACGGCACTGGAGTCCGGCGCGCGCACCGGCGGGGATCCCGCCGTCGCCGCACACAGCCAAATGTAGCCAATCCGCACCGGGAAGTGCAAACCCGAAAGCCAGAGCCCACCGAACAAGAAAAGAACCATGGATAATTCGCTGATGATGGCTTGGGCAGTCGTCCACGTCATAAACAACGACAGCCGCAGCGCCTTGCCGGATGCACCCGTTGTGGCACCACGACAGGCCGGGCGCGCACGCAGGAGGCTGGCCCGCCTCCAGCGGCGGCTGGCCAGTCTCCTGCACGAAGCCGCGTGGGCAATTGAACCTGAACCGCGGACGGCTACCGAGCCCTGACCGTGAGTTTCTGGGGAGGGGAGGCGGGCTTCCGGCTAGGTATGCCGGTGCCCCGATCGCTCTGTGGCGATCGTGTGGATGAGGCGTGCGGCCGTTCGGGCGGTGCGGGAGTCGATGTCGAACCTGGGGTTCAGTTCGACGACGTCGACGACGGCGAGCTTGGGAGAGCGGCCCAGCTGGCGGCACACTTCCAGCACTACTGAGAGCGGAACCCCGTACGACGCCGGTGCGCTGACACCGGGGGCGACGTACGCGGGGAGGACGTCGAGGTCGATCGTCAGGTAGACGACGTCCACGGAGTCGATGAAGTCCTGCGTGAACTGCCGGACCTGCTCGGTCCTGGACTCGGTGCATTCCTCGTCCAGGAGGTACGTGACGCCGAGCTCCCGGGCTGTCTGGAACAGGGCCCCGGTGTTGCCGGGCTGGCTGATGCCCACCACCGTGTAGCTGAATTGGTGGCCGAGGGCACGCTCGGCTTCGGCGACCTGCCGGAACGGCGTGCCAGAGGACGGGGTGGCCTCCGCGCGGAGGTCGAAATGCGCGTCCAGGTTGATGATGCCGATCCGGCGTCCGTCGGCGACCTGGCTGGCGCGGAGGCCCGTGTACGTGCCGAAGGCGGTTTCGTGGCCGCCGCCCAGAACGACGGGCAGGTGGCCCGCGTCCAGGGCCTGGCGGACGGCCGCACCGAGCCGCTCCTGGCCGTCCTCGAGGTCGGCGTCCACCACGCTGGTGTCGCCGAGGTCGTGGACCAGGAGTTCCGCGGGCGCCGCCATGGGTGCCAGGGCGGAACGGATGCTTGAGGGACCGTCGACGGCGCCTACCCGGCCTTTGTTCCGGCGGACGCCTTCATCGCTGCGGAACCCAAGGACGGCGATCCCGGCAGCGCCTTTCTGGACAGTGCCGGCCTGGGCCGTGTTCACTGCGTGGTGCCAGCGCCGGTGCTCTGGGCCAGGGCCGTCGTCGCGGCCTGTCCATGTGTGCTGGGTGGTGGGGTTGGTCATCGGGATCCTTCTCCGTGTCCGAGCGCCAATGCGGCGTCACGGGTGCTTGCTATGAGTTGCTTTTCGCGCCGGACCGCCCGGTCCGCCGGAGCCATGGTGCTGACGGCACCCAAAAGCCGGCCGCCGTCGTCGAACACGGGGAAACTGACGCCCCAGACGCCCGCATCCACCGCCCCGTAGCTGAGGCCGAAGCCGCGGCCCAGGACGAGCTGGAGCTCGTGGTTCAGGTTGTCTGCCTCCTCGGAGCTGAGCCCGAGGCCGGCCACGATCCTGCTCTGCTCCTGGGGGTCCAGGTGCGCCAGCAGGGCCATGGCGCTGGCGCCCTTCAGCAGGGGAAGCGAGCGGCCCGGCGAATAACTGCAGCGCAGCATCTGGGAGCCTTCGATGGCATCCACGCACAGTGCCTCCGCACCGCGGACCACCAGGTAGGCGGCCAGCTCCTGGGTTTCATCCGAGAGCAGCTGTAGCTGCTCCGAGATGCGGCCCTTGACCATGGCTTCCTGGTGGAAGTTGGCGGCGAGGCGCAGGGTTTCCGGGCCGGCACTGTACTGCCCGCGGCGCCTGGTCTGCGCCACCAGCCCGGACTGCACCAGCAGTGTCAGGTGCCGGTACACGGCGCTGGCGGGGATGCCCGTTGCCTCGCTGATCTGGGCTGCAGTCAGGGTCCGGTGCCGCGCGAATTCGAGCAGGATGCCGACGGACCGCGAGGCGCTGCCGTCCGCAGTCCCGGAATGGTTCGGATCTGTCTGCATAGCACCGACGTTAGTGGCTGGAATCGTTCATGGCCTCAAAATGTTCCCATGGAGCGGGAATTTATTTTCCGTGGGGTGGGAATGGGTGTTAACGCGAAATCGCCGGAACAGTGTTCCGGCGATTTCGGCGGCCAGCCGGTAGGAGCCAGCCTGTAAGAGGCGGCCGGCGTAAGGCGGCCTAGGTCAGCTTGATCTGGCGGTTCATGTCCTTGTAAAGCAGGTAGCGGAACTCGCCCGGGCCGCCCGCGTAGCAGGCCTGCGGGCAGAAGGCGCGCAGCCATATGAAGTCGCCGGCCTCCACCTCGACCCAGTCGCTGTTGAGCAGGTACATGGCCTTGCCCTCCAGGACGTACAGGCCGTGCTCCATGACGTGGGTCTCCGGGAACGGGATGACCCCGCCGGGCTGGAACGTCACGATGTTCACCTGCATGTCGTGGGCCAGGTCGGACGAATCCGTGAAGCGGGTGGTCTTCCAGGCGCCGTTGGTATCCGGCATCGCGGTGGGTTCCACCTCGGCATCGCTGGTGACGAAGGACTTGGCCTCGTAACCTTCGAGCCGCTCGTAGGCCTTGCGGATCCATTGGAAGGAGACAATGTCATCCGAGACGTTCTCAAGGCCCCAGGTGGCACCGGCGGCCAGGTAGGCGTAGCCGCCTTCCTCCAGTTGGTGCAGTTCGCCGTCGAGCGTCAGGTTGACCTTGCCCTTGGTGACAAAGACGACGCCCTCAACGCCGGGCTCAAACTCGGCCTTCGGAGCGCCGCCGCCGGGGCCGATCTCCACGATCAGCTGCGAGAACGTGGTGGCAAACCCGGAGATCGGGCGGGCCAGGATCCAGGAGCGGGTGTTGGAGAAACCCGGCAGGGTGCTGGTCACGATGTCGGTCATGACGCCCTTGGGGATGACCGTGTAGGCCTCCGTGACGATGGCCCGCTCCGTGGTGAGGTGCGTCTGCGGCGGCAGGCCGCCCTGGGGGTAGTAGTACTTGCCCATCATTGGATCCTTACTTTGAGGTGGAGTGTGCCAGCCGCGGGTGCGCCAGTGCGGTCAGCTGGGAAAGTTCGACGCCGGCGAGCGCCTGGACCTCTTCGGTCCCCACCGCGCCGCACTGGACGCCGCGCAGGACGAAGGCGGCCAGGGCCCGGGCGGTGGCGGGTTCGTCCATGACCCCGCCTTCGGTGCCGTCTGCGTTGTCTCGTTCCACGTAGGTGCGCAGGCGTGCCGCTGCGGCCGGAAGCCCTTGCCGGTAGAAGGCGTAGGTGGCGGCGAAACGGCTGGGCAGCTGGGCGGCGTGCAGGTCCCAGCCCTGGTAGTAGCCCCGCTCCAGCGAACGGCGTACGAGGCGTCCGTGCAGCTTCCAGGCATCCTCGACCGCGTCGCCCACCGGGATGATGTTGGTGGAACCGTCGGAGAGTCGGATGCCCGTGCCGGCGACGGCCAGCTGCATGACTTCCTTGGCGTAGTCCGCCACGGGGTGCTCCATGGACTGGTATTCGGCCGAGATCTGCAGCGACGCGGAGTAGTCGTAGGTGCCGTAGTGCAGGGCGCTGATGCGTCCCGGAACCACGTGCGGCAGCTGCGCCACCGGGGAGGTGCCTTCCGGCCCGAGGATCAGCTGCGGCGTTTCCACCTGGACCTCGAAGCGGAGCCGGCCGGCGCGAAGCCCGTGGACTTCCTCCAGCCGGGACACCGCTAAGTCCATCGCCTGGACCTGGGCCACGGTGGTGACCTTGGGCAGGGTCAGGATGAGCCCGGCCGGAAGTTCGCCGGCCTGCGCGAGCGTGGAGACGAACAGGTCCAGCGTCTTCAGGCCGCGGGCCCGGGTGGGCGCCTCGAAGCACTTGAAGCGGATGCCGATGAACGGCGGCGCGGTGCCGGCCGCAACGGCGGTGGCCACAGCGTTGGCCGCGGCAACCGCTGCCACGTCCTCTGCCTCATCGCCGCGGTCGCCGTAGCCATCCTCGAAATCCAGGCGTAGGTCCTCGATCGGTTCCGTCCGCAGCTTTGCCGCAACCCGTGCGGCGACGGCGGCAGCCAGCTCCGGCTCCTGGCCCATCAGCGCGCCGAGCTTCTCGAGCCCGCCGTGCGCCTCCGCCGTCGTAAGCGCCTGGGCGCCCCAGTCGGCAGCGAACGACGGCGTGAAACGGTCCGCCGGCACGTACACGGTGTGCACGGGCTGGCGGGTGCCGTCGTCGCCCGGGTAATTGCGTTCCAGCAGCTGGTCGGTGGCGGCCAGCTGTGCGTCGATGGCGGCAAGGTCCGCCGCGGAGAGCGACGGCGTGGGGGAGACCGCCATGACTCAGCCCACCAGTTCGTAGGCCGGAGTGGTGAGGAAGTCCGTGTAGTCCTCGGACAGGCAGATCTCGGCGATCAGCTTGCTGGCCGGCTGGTAGTACAGACGGAAGGCCTCGTCGCCGAATTCGGTCCGGAGCCGTTCCGTTTCCTCGCCCAGGATCTTTTCGACCAGTTCGCGGGTGACGGTGTTTCCGGTGTCGGCGAGGACGGACTTGTTGCGGATCTGCTGCCAGACCTGCGAGCGGGAGATCTCGGCGGTGGCGGCGTCCTCCATGAGGTTGTGGATGGCCACGGCGCCGTTGCCGGAGAGCCAGACGGCGGTATAGGCGACGGCGACATACAGGTTCAGGCGCAGCCCGCCTTCGGTGACCTGGCCGTCAGCCGAGGCGATGTCGATCAGCTGGTCAGCGGTAACCGAAACCTCGGGGCGCTGCTTGTCCAGCTGGTTGGGGCGCTCGCCCAGGACGGCGTCGAACACCTCTCGGCAGGTGGGGACCAGGTCCGGGTGGGCCACCCAGGAGCCGTCGAACCCGTCGTTGGCCTCGCGGGTCTTGTCCGCACGGACCTTGGCGAAGGCTGCTTCGGTGACCTCGGGGTGCCGGCGGTTGGGGATGACGGCGGCCATGCCGCCCATGGCGAAGGCGCCGCGCTTGTGGCAGGTCTTCACCAGCAGCTCGGTGTAGGCCCGCATGAACGGAGCCGTCATGACCACCGAGGCGCGGTCCGGGAGCACAAACTCCTCGCCGGCGTCGCGGAAGTACTTGATGATGCTGAACAGGTAGTCCCAGCGGCCGGCGTTAAGGCCCGAGGCGTGGTCCCGGAGCTCGTAGAGGAACTCGTCCATTTCGAAGGCGGCCGGGATGGTTTCGATCAGCATGGTCGCGCGGACGCTGCCCTGCGGGATGCCGAGGAAGTCCTGGGCGAAGACGAACACATCATTCCAGAGTCGGGCCTCAAGGTGGCTTTCCATCTTGGGCAGGTAGTAGTACGGGCCGTGGCCGTTGA
Organism: Arthrobacter sp. Hiyo4; assembly: GCA_002370555.1. GTDB lineage: Bacteria > Actinomycetota > Actinomycetes > Actinomycetales > Micrococcaceae > Arthrobacter. The sequence continues at coordinate 3,250,797 of AP014718.1, read as the reverse complement.
GCAGCAGCTGCTTGGCTGTGTGGAAGAAGTGCAGGCCGAAGTCCACCAGCGCACCCACGGCGGGTTCGCCGTCGATCAGCAGGTGCCTTTCCGGCATGTGCCAGCCGCGGGGGCGGGCCACCACAACAGCCAGCGGCGCGTCGGTGCGGAGCGTGTATTCCTTGCCATCGGGCGAGGTGTAGGCCAGGGTGCCGGTTGCGGCGTCGCGCAGGTTCAGGATGGAATCGATGACGTTGGGCCACGTGGGCGTGCTGGCGTCCTCGAGGTCCGCCAGCCACACCTTGGCGCCGGAGTTCAGGGCGTTGATGGCCATCTTGGCCGGGGTGGCCGGGCCGGTCATCTCGACGCGGCGGTCCTGCAGCGCGGCGGGCGCCTCGGCGACCTTCCAGTCGCCGTCGCGGATTTCCTGCGTCTCCGGGAGGAAATCCAGGCGGCTGGTGCGGGCAACGCCGTCGCGCTTGGCCTGGCGGGCCTCGAGCAGCTCGTTGCGCGTGCCGGCGAAGCGCCGGTGCAGCTCCTCGACGAAGGCCAGGGCTTTCGGGGTGAGGATCTCTTCGGCGCGGGCGACCGGCTGGCGGTCAGTAACAGTGATAGCCATATTCGTAAGTCCTTTTCTAGAGAGCGCGGGCGGCGTGAGCGGCGCCTGCCACTGCGGCAGCCACATCGGCGGCTACATGAGGATCGAAGACGCTGGGGATAATGTAGCTCGCGTTGAGCTCGTCGTCAGCTACCCGGTTGGCAATGGCGTCTGCGGCGGCCACCAGCATCTCCGGCGTGATGTCGCTCGCGCCGGCGTCGAGCAGGCCGCGGAAGAAGCCCGGGAAGGCCAGCACGTTGTTGATCTGGTTGGGGAAATCGCTGCGGCCCGTGGCCACCACGGCGGCGTGCTTGGACGCAATGACAGGGTCGATCTCCGGGGTTGGGTTGGCCATGGCGAAGACGATCGCATTCTCGGCCATGGCGGCGACCTGCTCTTCGCCGATCACGTGCGGGGCGCTGACGCCGATGAAGACGTCGGCACCGGCCATGGCTTCGTGCAGGGTTCCGGAGAAGCCTTCCTCGTTGGTGTTCGCGGCAATCCAGGCGCGGTGCTCGTCGTCGTACTGCTCGCCCGAGTGGATGGCGCCGGAGCGGCCCGCGGCAACGATGTGCTGGGCGCCCTGGGCCTTGAGGAGCTGGATGATGGCCGAGCCGGCGGCGCCGACGCCCGAGACAACAATGCGGACCTCGGGGAGCTTCTTGTCCACCACGCGCAGGGCGTTGTGGAGGGCGGCCAGGGTGACGATGGCGGTGCCGTGCTGGTCGTCGTGGAAGACGGGGATGTCGAGTTCGTCGCGCAGGCGCCTCTCAATTTCAAAGCAGCGCGGCGCCGCGATGTCCTCAAGGTTGATGCCGCCGTAGACGGGGGCCATGGCCTTGGCGATCATGATGATCTCCTCGGTGTCCTGGGTGTCCAGGCAGACCGGCCAGGCGTCAACGTTGGCGAACTGCTTGAACAGGGCGGCTTTGCCCTCCATGACGGGCAGTGCCGCGGCGGGGCCTATGTTGCCCAGGCCCAGGACGGCCGAACCGTCGGTGAGGACGGCGATGGTGTTGCGCTTGACGGTCAGGTTGCGGGCCGCTGCCGGGTCTTCGGCGATCGCGAGGCAGACACGGGCGACGCCGGGAGTGTAGGCGCGGGAGAGGTCGTCGCGGTTGCGCAGGGCTACCTTGGGGACCACCTCGAGTTTGCCGCCGAGGTGCATGAGGAAGGTGCGGTCCGAGACGTGCTGGACCGTGACGCCGTCGAGCGCGTTCAGGGCGTCCTTGACGCGGGCGGCGTGGTCGTCGTCGGTGGTGTTGCAGGTGACGTCCACAACCAGGGTGTCGTGGTGGGATTCGGTGACGTCAAGCGCCGTGATGGCTGCGCCGGCCGCGCCGACGGCGGCAGCAAGTTCACTCGTGGCGGTGAAGCTGGACGGCGCCGCGACGCGCAGGGTGATCGAATTTCCGGGGCTCGGGTTCGCCATTGGATTTCCTCCTCGTGGGGTCCGTTTCCGGACCGCTTATGCAACCTAATGTTTTCGTATTATGGATATTATTATCTGCCAAGTGGAAATGCAACCCTCTGGCGGTCATGTTTGGGGGCATCGCGTCCGGCCCGGCGGTGCTGTATGTTGAGTGTTCTAAGCAAGTCTTTTCACGATGTGGATAAGAGTTGTCAGAATCTGAGCCCAAGGAGGCAACGGAATGGCTGAAAAAGCCTCCGGAGGCGTGCAGTCCGTCGAGCGCGTCTTCGAACTGCTGGAACTCATCACAGACGCGGGCGGAGACGTGACGCTCAGCGAGCTCTCCTCCACCACGGATCTGCCCCTGCCCACCATCCACCGCCTGCTGCGCACGCTGGTCTCGCTTGGCTACATCCGCCAGCTGCCCAACCGCCGCTACGCACTGGGTCCCCGGCTGATCCGGCTTGGCGAAGGCGCCAGCAAGCAGCTCGGAGCCGTGGCCCGCCCGCAGCTGAAGAACCTCGTGGAGCGCCTCGGCGAAACCTCCAACATGGCCGTGCTGGACTCGGACATGGTCATCTACGTGGCCCAGGTGCCGTCCATGCACTCCATGCGCATGTTCACGGAGGTGGGACGCCGCGCCCACACGCACGACACCGGCGTGGGCAAGGCGATCCTGGCCCAGCTGGACGACGAGGTGGTGCGCGGAATAGTGGCCCGCACCGGCATGCCCACCCCCACGGCCAAGAGCATCGGCGACATCGATTCCCTCCTGGCCGATCTCAAGCTGATCCGTGAACGCGGCTATTCCATCGACGAGGAAGAGCAGGAGCTCGGCGTGCGCTGCTTCGCGATGGCCGTGCCCAACGCGCCCACCCCGGCCGCCATCTCGGTCTCCGGGCCGATCAGCCGCGTTGACCAGAGTTTCGCCGACCGTGCCGTGCCGCTGCTGCGCCAGGCCGCGATGGCGATCTCGGCGGAGCTCAACCAGAACTGACGCCCCCAACCACAAGAGCGCGAACTGGCAGGTAATACCCTCAAATTCCACATTTGAGGGGATTTGCTGCCAGTTCGCGCTTTGGTTTGGGTGCTTGGTGGTGGTGGGGATTAGTGGTCAGACTTCGACGACGACTCCACCGGGACTTCCTTACCCTCGGCGTCGATGAGCTTGCCGCCCTCGTAACGGTCGCCGTCGGCCAAGATCTTCAAGTCGGCTTCGGTGACCACCCGGGCGGTGCCGGCCACAAACACTGACTGGTTGTCCGAGTTGCCGGCCTTGAGGTGGTTGAAAAGCAGGTTCAGCAGGATAGCCATAACGGCGGCCGAGCTGATGCCCGAGTGGAAGATCGTGGAGAACCAGGAGGGGAACTGGTCGTAGAACTTCGGGGCCGCAATCGGGATCATGCCAAAGCCGACGGATGCGGCCACGATGACCAGGTTCATGTTGTTCTTGTACTCCACCTTGGCGAGCGTGCGGATGCCGCTGGCGGCCACCGTTCCAAAGAGTACGACGCCGGCGCCGCCCAGGACGGGTGTCGGAACCGCTGCGACCACCCGGCCAAGGATGGGCAGCAGGCCCAGGATCACCAGGATGAGCCCGCCGGCGCTCACCACGAAGCGGCTCTTAATGCCGGTGATGGCCACCAGGCCCACATTCTGGGCGAAGGCGCTCTGGGTGAAGGAGTTGAACAGGGGCGAGATGGCGCTTGAGAGCATGTCCGCCCGCAGGCCGTCGCCGATGCGGCGCGAGTCCACCTTGGTGTCCACGATCTCCCCGACAGCGATGATGTCCGCCGAGGTCTCGGTGAGCGTCACCAGGATGACAATCAGCATCGAAATGATCGCCGCAATCTCAAAAGTCGGCAGGCCAAAAGCGAACGGCGTGGGGAAGGCAACAGCGTCGCCCTGGCCCACTTTGGAGAAGTCCGCCATGCCCGTGAACAGGGCGATCACGGTGCCGATCACCATGGCCAGCAGGATGGACAGCCGGGAGATGGCTGCGTTGCCCACCTTGCTCAGCAGAAGGACGATGCCCATGGTGGCCGCGGCGAGGCCGATGTTGGCCACGCTCCCGTAGTTCTCGGCCTTGGCGTTGCCGCCCATGGCCCAGTTCGCGGCGACCGGCATGAGGGTCAGGCCGATCGTAGTGATGACAGTACCGGTGACCACGGGCGGGAAGAACTTGATGATTTTGGAGAAGAGCGGCGTGATGGCCAGGCCGATCAGGGACGCCACCATCACCGAGCCGAAAACGGCCTGGATGCCGCCGCCGCCCTGTACGATCGCCACCATAGTGGAGACGCCGGCGAACGAGACGCCCTGGACCAGCGGCAGTTGCGATCCGAAGAACGGGATGCCCACGGTCTGCAGGATCGTGGCGAGGCCGCCCACAAACAGGCAGGCCGCGATGAGCAGGCCGATGTCCGTGGCGGACATGCCGGCCGCGGCTCCGATGATGAGCGGCGGGGCGATGATGCCGCCATACATGGTCAAAACGTGCTGGAAGCCGTACGCGAACGTGCTTCCGATGGAGAGGCGCTTGTCCTCGGGGCGGCCGCGGAACTGGTCGACGCGGGCCGGGAATTCTTCTTGCTGTTCATGGCAGACTTTCTTGGTTCATGGCAGACGCCTTCGTCTGGCTAACAATGTCTGGCTAACAATTTGGAGCTTTGGGGCGGGCGGGCCCGGCTCAATCGCCGGGGGTGGTCCGGTGGTTGAACCCGTCGAAACCCAGGGGCACGACGGGCTCCACCAGCGTGGTGGATCAGCAGAAGCCGGCGATGCCGTTCCAGGCGGCGGGGGCAGTACCTGAGTTTTCACGCTGGACCGTGGCCTCGATCAGGCCGTAGGGGCGGTCCGCGGCGAAGAAGACCTCGTTGGGTTGTCGAGCCCGAACGGGCTGAGGTCAACCAGGAAGTGGTGCTTGTTGGGCATCGAGAATTTGATCTCGTCCACTTCGCCGTGTGCTTCCAGGACCTTCTTGCCCATGTCGAACAGGGTCTGCTGCAGGGCGTGGGAGTAGTTCTCCGTGAAGCCCTCGAGCAGCAGGCTTTGATGTCCTCATAGCTCTTGTTGAAGTCCGTGGCCGCGTGGTCCAGGCCAGTGCTGTAGCGCCAGCGGGCGGAAACATCCGTGGCCAGGATGCGGTCGGTGGTCTCGGGCAGGGTGGTGTACTTGTCTCGCGGGTAGCCCACAAAGCCGGACTGGGTGGTCTTCAGGACTGTCAGGTCCTTGAGCCGGAGATCAGGTGCGTGGTGTTGCCGTCCCGGACCACGACGGCGGTACGGACTTCCTGCCCGTTCCGGACAAAGCTGTGGTCGTGTTCGGAGCCGTGCGACTGGATGCGGTCCCAGGTGTAGGACTCGGCTTCCCAGCGGCCGCCCGTAACCCAGTCGAAGCCTGACGTGAAGTGCTCGCTGAGGCGAAGAAGGAAGGCTTCGGGGAGCCAACGCCCGCCCTGGCGAAGGCGTAGATGGTGTTCTTCTGCGTGTCCGTGGCGACGACGTGGGCGTTGTCGCCCTGAAGGTGCGCAGCCTCGAAATCACCACGCAGCTGCGAGGTGACGTTCAGGTCTTCGATCTGGTGGCGGTCGGTGTCGCGGGTGACTTTGACGACGCGGACTTCTGCCTTGCCGTACTGGTTGTCGCCGAGGACGATTTTGTTGCTCATGGTCATATCCCAACTTCTGCGAGGTGGAACCTTCAAGGTCCACCAACGAAATTAAGCGCGTATTTCCAACGCGGTTCTGGTGGAGCCGACCCAACAAAAAAGAGCCGGCATCCATTGATGCCAGCTCATTACGACCCTGCCTGCTGCTCCCAGGTTACGTGACCTGCGCCACGAAGTGAAAAAAGCGTAGCCCACTCTGGCCAGTGGTGTACATCACCTCCCGGGAATTGTTATGTACTTTCCGATTGTGACCGGCCGGTGATGCGTCCCCGCGTCCGGGGTCTTGACGCAGACCCCCGACGCTCATAGAATTTCCACATAACAATAAAAGTTTTCCGAAGTGCGGAAAAGCTAAGCAGCAAGAACGAGGAGGAACAGATGGACTCGAAGGATAAGAACAACGTCGTGGATTTCCCGGCCCCGGCCAGGAGCTGTACCTGCCGTTCGGCGCCACGGATCCCGACTTCTACATTCCGGCCGACTGTGACCGTGCAGGCGGGTTCTCCCGCTGGATGCGCGCGCTCCCGGTATTCGGCCGGCAGCGTCCCTGACAGCTCCATCCCCAGCAGCCCCCTCTCCTCGCAAGCTCGGACAGCGAACCCTGCGGGTGTGGGCCTGGCTGTGCGCCGTGGAACGCGCGAAAGGCCCCATGATGCGCATATGCCCTGTCGCTACCGATATATCGGTAGCGACAGGGCATGTGCGCGTCGCCAGCCATTTTCCGCGTCGTCGGGAACGGACGGAGCCCGCAGCCTGCCCGGGCCTAGCCGTTCACGAGCTTCCGCGCCGCAGCCGAGTGCTCTGCGATGAGCCCGGCGACATCCAGGCCCGGAATCTGCCCATCCACCACGCGCCATTGCCCGCTAACCATCACCCGGTCCGCGCGGTCCGCGCCGCACAGCAGCAGCGCAGCCACCGGGTCGTGGCTCCCGGAGAAGCGCAGGTCGTCGAGGCGGAAGAGTGCCAGGTCGGCCTGCATCCCCGGCGCCAGTTGACCAATATCGGAGCGCCCCAGCACGGCTGCCGAGCCCCGCGTCGCCCAGCCGAGCGCGCGCTCCACCGGCACGGAAGCGCCGTAGCGCAGCCGCTGCAGGTACAGCGCTTGCCGGGCCTCGAGGATCATGTTGGAAGCGTCGTTCGAAGCCGATCCGTCCACGCCCAGCCCCACCGGCACGCCGGCGGCCTCGAGTTCCAGCACGCGTGCGGTGCCTGACGCGAGCCGCATGTTCGACGTCGGGCAGTGCGCGACGGCGGTGCCCGCGGCCCCCAGCCGGGCGATCTCGTCGTCGTCGAAGTGGATGCCGTGGCCCAGCCAGGTGCGGTTGCCCAGCCAGCCGACGCTGTCCAGGTAGTCCACGGTGCGCAGGCCAAACATCGACTGGCAGAAGTCCTCCTCGTCGATGGTCTCGGCGAGGTGCGTGTGCAGCCGGACGTCCAGCCGCTCTGCCATGGCTGCGCTCTCGGCCATGATTTCCTTGGTCACCGAGAACGGCGAGCAAGGGGCCAGCGCAATCTGGATGACGGCGCCGTCGCCGCGCTCGTGGTACTCGCGGATCAGCCGCTCGCTGTCCGCAAGGATGACCTCCGGCCGCTGCACGGTGGACTGCGGCGGCAGGCCGCCGTCGTCCGTTCCCAGCGTCATGGAGCCGCGTGTGAGGGTGGCCCGCATGCCCAGTTCGCGTACGACGCCGACCTCCACGTCGATCGCGTCCTCCAGTCCCGCGGGGAACAGGTAGTGGTGGTCGGCTGCCGTGGTGCAGCCGGAGAGCAGCAGCTCGGCCAGGGCCACTTTCACCGCGACTTCCAGGCTGACCGGAGTCAGGCGCGCCCAGACCGGATAGAGGTTCTGCAGCCACGGGAACAGTGGGGCGTTGGCCACCGGACCCCAGGCGCGCGTGAGCGTTTGGTAGAAGTGGTGGTGCGTGTTGATCAGGCCCGGCAGCAGGACGTGCGCGGAAGCATCGAAGACGGCGGAACAGGGAGCGGACGGCTGCCCGCCGGCCGGAACCAGCTCGGTGATGATGCCGCCGCTGACCACGATGCCGCCACCTGCGTCGAGCCCGTTGGCGGTGAAAGCGGCGAGCGGGTTCTTGATCCAGAGCCTGGACGGGGACGGGCGGGAGGTGAGACGGGGGACGGGGTATGCGGGTGGGCCATGGATGGCTCCTTGTCTGGTCGGCAACAAATGCGTTCCAGCTCAGTTAGGCCCTGTCTGCTGATCCAGGTGGCGCCAGCCTAGGGTGCTGCCGCGACGGAAGTCAATGCAACGCGGGTCACATATGGCCCGTTCGGCGCCTCCGGATGGGCAAGATATGACCCCGCGTTGCTATGGAATTTCACATCACGAAATTAAGTTTCCAGAAACTATGGCGCTGATCACAGGTCCGGTGCTAATCTCGATCTTGCCAAAGGCGGGCACCCGGACTCCGGAAGCTATCTACCAGGCGAACCTTCAAAAGCACATGCTGAAGCCTGGTAGCCGTATCACTGGCGCGTCCCCGTCGGGTTACTGGGCTTCCTTGCCACTAAGGAAGTCGCAAAAATGAGTACAACCGTCACGGCCGAGCATTTTCTGGCCACATCCATAAAACTGGCAACAGCCAACGTCCTGAACAGCGGCGGCCCGTTCGGCGCCGTCGTTGTCACCGCGGATGGCCGCGCCTTCGAAGGCGTCAACCGGGTCACCGCCACGAACGACCCCACGGCCCATGCCGAGGTCACCGCCATCCGCAATGCCTGCCGCGAACTCGGCACGTTCGATCTCAGCGGAGCCACCCTCTTCACCAGCTGCGAGCCCTGCCCCATGTGCCTGGCCTCGGCCCTGTGGGCCCGGATCGGCAACGTGGTTTTCGCCGCTGACCGGCACGACGCAGCCTCCGTCGGCTTCGACGACGCGGTCTTCTACGAGTACTTCGAGAACGAGGACCGGGATGCATTGATGCCGGTCGCCAAGCTGGAACTGGGCGACCCCCAGGCTCCCGCCATCCTGGAACCGTTCAACACCTGGAACACGCACGATTCCAGGATTGACTACTAGGATCCGGTGGCTGACATGACAATCCTGGACCCCGCAGAAATGCGAACCGCAGCTGAAAAGCAGGCTGCGCCCGAAGGCGCAGAGCACACGGCGGCACCCCGGCCCCCGGCGTCGAAATCCTTCCTGGATAGTTTCTTCCAGATCACCAAGCGTGGCTCCACGCTGGCCCGCGAATTCCGCGGCGGCATTGTCACGTTCTTCACGATGGCCTACATCGTGATCCTCAACCCGCTGATCCTGGGCGGTTTCTCGGCCGAGAACGCCCCCACGGACGTCGCCGGAGGCTGGCTCTCGGCGGCGCAGGTGGGGCAGTTACCGGGCTCACCGCCGGCGTTATGACCATCGTGTTCGGCCTCGTTGCCAACCTGCCGTTCGGGCTCGCAGCGGGCCTGGGCATCAACTCGTTCCTGGCAGTGGCCGTCATCCAGGACGTGACCTGGCCCGAAGCCATGGGCCTGGTGGTTATCAACGGTGTCCTGATTGTCCTCTTCGGCGCCACGGGTGCCCGGACGGCGATCTTCAAGGCAGTCCCCAAGGAACTCAAGGCCGCCATCACCGTCGGCATCGGCCTGTTCATCGCCTTCATCGGCTTTGTGGATTCCGGCTTCGTCCGCCCCACCAAAGGCGGCCCGCCGGTCCAGCTCGGCAACGACGGCTCCATCACCTCCATCCCCACCCTCGTCTTCATCGTCGGCCTGCTGGTCATGGGAATCCTCGTGGCCCGCAGGATCCAGGGCGGCCTCCTGATCGGAATCGTCGCCACCACAGCCCTCGCCGCCGTCGTCGAGGCCACCATGCATATCGGTCCCGGCAGCGCCGACAACCCCGGCGGCTGGCACCTCAACGTGCCCGTGCTCGCCGGCCAGCTGGTCTCCGCCCCGGACTTCAGCCTGGTGGGCCAGTTCGATCTCTTCGGCTCGTTCTCACGGATCGGCGGCCTGGCCGCCACCATGCTGGTCTTCACCCTGGTGTTCACCAACTTCTTCGACGCCATGGGCACCATGACCGGGCTCGCCAAGAGCGCCGGAGTGGCGCACAAGGACGGCACGTTCCCCCGGCTGAAGTCGGCCTTCATCGTCGAAGGCATGGGCGCAGTGGTGGGCGGCGGAACGTCCGGCTCGTCCAACACCGTCTACATCGATTCCGCGGCAGGCATCGGCGAAGGTGCACGCACCGGCCTGGCCTCCGTGGTTACCGGCGTGCTGTTCCTGGGCTCGATGTTCTTTACTCCGCTGACCTCGGTGGTGCCGCTCGAAGTGGCTGCAGCCGCCCTGGTGGTGGTGGGCGCCATGATGATGGCACAGATCCGCGAGATCAAGTTCAGCAAGTTCTCGATCGCACTGCCGGCTTTCCTGACCATCATCACCATGCCGCTGACCTACTCGATCGCCAACGGCATCGGCGTCGGATTCATCTCCTTCGCGGTCATCAGCGCGGCGTCCGGCCGGGCCAGGAAGGTCCATCCGCTCATGTGGGTGGTCACCGCGGGCTTCATCATCTACTTCGCCCGCGGGCCGATCAACGCCCTGCTGGGCGTGTAGGCCCGGCGTAACCGCCCCTTCGGGCGCCTCAAACGGCGGTCCATCCGCACCCACCGCATCGAGTAGGCGTCCGCCGCCGTGGTTCGCAGCACCGGAACCCACAACGGCGGGCGGCGGTGGGGTGCGGCTGCGCCGTCACGGACCGGGGCGGGATTAGAGGCCCCGCCCCGGTCCCCCAAAACAACTCCCCTGACTTTCCCTCTACACCAGCAAGGAATGAGATTATGAGGCAAGACCGCGCTCTGTTCCGGACAGGCTTCCCGTCCGGAATCCCAGTGGTAAAGGACGTGTTGCCATGCTGGACCTAATACCTTCCCTGGGCGGCTGGCGGCCCGCGGTCTCCGGCCAGCGGTGCGCCGTGGCCACCATCGTGGCCGCGGGCGGCTCCGTGCCCGGCCGCTCGGCACGTCCATGCTTGTGTCGGAACACGGGGACGTCCTGGGCAGCCTCTCCGGCGGATGCGTGGAGGGCGCCGTGGTTGACGCCGCCCTTGCGGTAATGCGCGACGGCGGCAGCCGCCTTGAGTCGTTCGGCTACAGTGCCGAGGACGCGTTCGCCGTCGGACTCTCCTGTGGAGGAGAGCTGGAAGTCCACATCCAGCCGCTCGGATCCTCGCTGGAAGCCATGGATTTCGCCATGCTGGACAGCCTGGCGGGCCGCCACTCCACCGATGCCCTGGCACTGATCCGCAGGCTCGACGCCGGTGGGGGAGCCGTCGTTGTGCAGGATCCTGTGCGGTTCCGCGCCATGGAGTCCCCGGAACTTGCCCGGCTGGTGGGTGACCATCCCGCCACTGTTTACGCGGCAGCCGCCCAGCTCGAACCACTGCTCCAAGGTGGCCGCGCGGGCCTTATCCGGCTTGCACCTCCAGCCGGCTGCACCGGCGGCTCGGACCAGACCCACCCCGAACCCATCACGCTGTTCGTGGAAAGCCGGCTCCCCGCGGCCCGCATGCTGATCTTCGGCGCCAACGACTTCGGCGCCGCGCTGCTCCCGGCCGGGAAACTGCTGGGCTATGACGTTACCTTGTGTGATGCCCGGCCGGCTTTTTCGAACCAGGGCCGCTTCCTCGCCGCCGACCAGGTGGTCACTGACTGGCCGCACCGCTACCTTGCCGCAGAAGAAGCGGCAGGACGCGTGGACGGCCGCACCGTGGTCTGCGTGCTGACCCACGACCCCAAGTTCGATATCCCGCTGCTGGAAACTGCGCTCGGCCTGGGCCTCGCCTACGTGGGCGCCATGGGCTCACGGCGCAGCCACCGGCAGCGCATCGACGCGCTGCTCGCGGACGGCACGCCCGCCGAAGCGCTGGAGCGGCTCCATTCGCCCATCGGACTCGACCTGGGCGCCGTCACGCCTGCCGAGGTCGCGGTGTCCATTACGGCCGAGATCATCGCCTCCCGTGGCCGGCCGGACGGGGCAGCACCACGCCGGCGCCGCTGAAGGCATTCTCGCTCAGGGCATCCTCGCTCAAGGACGGCAGCGGCCCATCCACCCCACATCAGAACCCCGCTCCACCCACGAAGCCCGCCAGGAGAACCCATGGACATGAACACCATCGAGGCCGTCGTGCCCACGACGGACCCCGCCGAATGGCGCGACGGCGATGCCTGGCTGGCCGGCGGCACGGTGCTGTTCTCCTACGGGAGTACCGTCCTGAAGCGGCTGCTGGACCTTGGCCAAGCGGGTTGGCCCGCCGTGACCGTGAGCGGTGCAGGGATTGAACTGGCCGCCACTTGCACCGTCGCGGAGCTCTACGCACTCCCGGGTTCGGACGAAGTCGCCGGCAGGGAGTGGCCGGGCCTGGACCTGTTCCGTCCGTGCTGCGACTCCTTCGTGGCGTCCTTCAAGGTCTGGAACATGTCCACCGTGGGCGGCAACCTGTGCACCTCGCTCCCGGCCGGGCCCATGATCTCGCTCTGCGCAGGACTGGACGCCACCGCCATCATCCTCGGCCCGGCGGCGGCAGCCGCACCGTCCCGGTGGCCACGTTCATCACCGGAGACGGGCAAAACAGCCTGGCACCCGGGGAACTCCTGCGCAGCATCCACCTGCCGGCGTCGGCACTGTCTTCGAAGGTGGCCTTCCGGCGGCTCTCGCTCAGCAACCTCGGCCGGTCCGGAGTCCTGCTGATCGGACGGCGCGACGCCGACGGCGGCCTGGTCCTCACCGTCACCGCCGCCACCAAACGCCCGTGCAGCTGCGGTTCACCGCTGCCAAGATGGCTGGCCCCGCGGCCCTGGCGGCCGCCGTCGGGAAGGCCATTCCCGCGGAGCTGTACCACGACGACATCCACGGGCTGCCCGAGTGGCGCCGGGACATGACCCTCCGGCTCGCGGAGGAGATCCGTGCGGAACTGCTGGAGGAACGGCTCACCGTGTCGGGCGATTTCTGGGCCGGCCGGCCGCACGCCTTGTCGCCGCAGCCGAGCGCGCAACCCGAAACAACCGCGCAACCCGACACAGCAAAGAACAAGCAGCAGAAGGAGGCCTGAGCATGGCAATCGAAATCAACGGCACCGCCACCCCGGCCACGCCCCGCCCCGGCCAGTGCCTGCGGACCTTTCTGCGCGAACAAGGCAATTTTGGCGTGAAAAAAGGCTGCGACGGCGGCGACTGCGGTGCCTGCACCGTGCACGTGGACGGCACCCCCGTGCACAGCTGCATCTACCCGGCCGTCCGCGCCGACGGCAAGGCCGTCACCACCATCGAAGGACTCGCCGGGACGTCCGGTGTGACGGGCGGTGCGCTGCACCCCGTGCAGGAGCAGTTCCTGGCCGAACAGGGCTTCCAGTGCGGCTTCTGCACGGCCGGCATGATGATGACCGCAGCCACCTTCGACGACGACCAGAAGGCCAATCTGCCCCGCAGCCTCAAGGGAAACCTCTGCCGCTGCACCGGCTACCGTTCCATCGCGGACGCAGTGTGCGGGACCCGCGACAAGCACAATTACGACGACGGCGGCGCGGCAGCTGGCGCCGCCCGTCCGGCTTCCGCGGTCCGCACCACTGCCACCGAAACCGCCGCCGGCACCACGGCAGCCCGGGCCGGGCAGCTCGGCGACAACGTGCCCGCCCCGGCGGCCTCGCCGTCGTCACCGGAACCGCCGGCTACACCCTGGACGTCCCCGCCGAAGAGCTCCCGGGTCTGCTCCACTTGAAACTGCTGCGCTCACCCCACGCGCACGCGCGGATCGTCTCCATCGACAGGACTGCCGCGCTCCAGGTGCCCGGCGTCGTCGCGGTCTTCACGCACGAGGATGCCCCGGCGCAGCACTTCTCCACCGCCCAGCACGAGCTCTACACGGACGATCCCGACGACACCCGCGTGCTGGACGACGTGGTGCGGTTCATCGGCCAGCGAGTTGCCGCCGTCGTGGCCGAATCCGTGAGCGCCGCCGAGGCCGGGGCGCGCGCCCTGCAGGTGGAATACGAGCTGCTGGACACCGTTTTCAGCCCGCAGGACGCCATGCTTCCCGGCGCTCCGGCCCTGCACGGGGACAAGGACGCCGTGAAGGCCCGGATCTCGCGTCCCCGGCAAAACGTCGTGGCCGAGCTGCACTCGGAGCTGGGCAGTGTGGCGGACGGTTTCGCCGCGGCGGACTTCATCCACGAGCACACGTACAGGACCCAGCGCGTGCAGCACGTCGCCCTGGAAACGCACTCGTCCATCGCCTGGCTCGACGAGGAAGACCGCCTCGTGGTCCGGACCTCCAGCCAGGTCCCGTTCCTGGTCCGGCGCACGCTGGGCCGGGTGTTCGACCTGCCGGAGGACCGCGTCCGCGTGGTGGCCGGGCGCGTGGGCGGCGGCTTCGGCGGCAAGCAGGAAGTGCTCACCGAGGACCTCGTTGCCCTCGCCGCGCTCACGCTGCGCCGGCCGGTCCAGGTGGAGTTCACCCGCACGGAGCAGTTCACCGCCACCACCACGCGGCACCCCTTCGCCATCAAGCTCAAGGCGGCGCCGGCAAGGACGGTCTCCTCACCGCGCTGCAGCTGGACGTGGTCACCAACACCGGCGCCTACGGGAACCACGCCCCGGGTGTGATGTTCCACGGCTGCGGGGAATCGCTGGCCGTGTACAAGTGCGCCAACAAGAAAGTGGACGCGCATGCCGTCTACACGAACACCGTGCCGGCCGGGGCATTCCGCGGCTACGGGCTGAGCCAGATGATCTTCGCGATCGAGTCGGCCATCGATGAGCTGGCTGTCGGCATCGGCATGGATCCCCTGGAATTCCGGCGCCGGAACATGGTGCGCGAAGGCGATGACATGCTCTCCACCAACCCCGAGCCCGAGGAGGACGTCCACTACGGCAGCTACGGCCTGGACCAGTGCATCTCCCTGGTGCGTGATGCCCTGGACCGCGGCCAGCAGCGCTACCGCGACGCCGGGCTCGACGACCTCGGTCCGGACTGGGCCACCGGGGAGGGTTCCGCGCTGTCCATGATCGACACCGTCCCGCCCGCGGCCACTTCGCCCACACCCGCGTGAGCCTGCTTCCGGACGGCACGTTCGCGGCCGACGTCGGGACCGCCGAATTCGGCAACGGCACCACCACGGTGCACGCGCAGCTGGCCGCGACGGCGCTGTCCACCACGGCAGCCAAGGTGGCCGTGCGGCAGTCCGATACCGATCTCGTGGAGCACGACACCGGCGCGTTCGGTTCGGCCGGGACGGTGGTGGCCGGCAAGGCCACCCTGATGGCGGCTACCGGGCTGGCCTCCCGGATCGTCACCGTCGCCGCGGCGTTGACCGGTGTGCCGGAGACCGAATGCGTGCTCGACGACGGCGGTGTGGACTGTGCCGGACGGCGGGTTCCGCTCTCGGACATCCACGACGCCGCGCGGGACCAGGGCATGCAGCTCGCCGTCGAAGGCAGCTGGGACGGGACGCCTCGATCGGTGGCGTTCAACGTCCACGGCTTCCGCGTTGCGGTCAACACCGGGACGGGGAGCTGCGGATCCTGCAGAGCGTGCAGGCGGCCGACGCCGGCGTGGTGGTCAACCCGCGGCAGTGCCGCGGCCAGATTGAGGGCGGCATCGCGCAGGCGCTGGGCGCCGCGCTGTATGAGGAGGTCCGGGTGGACGACGCCGGCCGGGTCACCACGGACATACTTCGGCAGTACCACATCCCGTCCTTCGCGGACGTGCCGCGCAGCGAGGTCTACTTCGCTTCCACCAACGACCAGGTGGCCCGCTCGGGGCGAAATCCATGAGCGAGAGCCCGTTCAACCCTGTGGCCCCGGCCCTGGCCAATGCCATCCGGAATGCCACGGGGATCCGGTTCGCTGAGCTGCCGATCGGCCGGGACAAGATCTACCTGGGTTTGAAGGAAGGAGGGCTGGTTCCCTCCCACTAAGACCAACGCGGGGTCAGATACGGCCCATGGAACGGGGTTTATTAGGCGGTATCTGACCCCGCGTTGCTGGCGAAGCAACCGTTTGTGACCGGCCGTGATTCGGCGACCCCTTGACTGATGCGTGACCTGGGTCATACCGATATTTCAGTACTCGATACCTATTTTTCGCATTGTGGAAAAAGCGACGACGCTTCTGCCGGTAATTCCGGCATAATCCCACTGCGGAACATATGGAAACATCTTCAAGAAGTGAGATCACGATGCAGACAACCCCGTTGACCGGCGTCGAACCGGCACCTGAGACAGCAGTTGACCTGGGCCAAGCAGCCCACCCCTCCGTGGGTGTCGACACGCTTTGCGATGTAGCCAGCGCCGCCTCCGGCAGGACCATCAGCCCCACCCTCTACAACATCGACCTTGCCCCGACGAAGCGGTAGGACTCCTGCGAGGGGCTCCAGGAGCTCCTCGACGTTCCGGTGGTGGACATCACCGAGGCGGCTGCGGTCACCATCGCCGAATCGCTGGTCCGGCTGCGGCTGAGCACCTCAAAGGTCCGGACCTACGCCACGCCGCGGCCCAAGAACGTCATAGGCTGGCCAATATCGGCAGCGAACATGCCCGCTGCGCCTTAGCCCGGCCATCAACGGCCCGGCCATCAACGCAAGGAGCGACCCATGACTGCAACCCACCGGCCCGCACATCCCCACCGGCCTGCACCGGTCGCCGTCGTGACCGGTGCAGGCTCCGGGATTGGCAGGGCGGTGGCGCGGCTCATGCTGGCCGACGGGTACCGCGTGGTGTTGGCCGGCCGCCGTGAGGCTCCGCTGCTGGAGTCCGCGGCCGGCCACCGCCAGGCGCTGACGGTTCCCTGCGACGTGACCGTGCCCGACGACGTCGAGCGCCTTTTCGCCGCAGCCCTCGCGACATGGGGGAGGGTTGACGTCCTGTTCAACAACGCGGGCGTGTTCGGTCCGGCCGCGTCCGTGGATGAAATCACTGTGGCGGACTGGGACGCGGTGGTGGCGGTGAACCTGACCGGCGCGATGCTGTGCGCCGCCGCGGCGGTCCGGGCCATGAAATCCCAGAACCCGCAGGGTGGCCGGATCATCAACAACGGGTCCATTTCAGCGCATTCGCCGCGGCCGCGGACAGTGGCCTATACCGTCACCAAGCACGCCATGACGGGCTTGACCAAGAGCATTGAGCTGGATGGCAGGGGCTTCGGCATCACCTGCGGCCAGATCGACATCGGAAACACAGCCACGGACATCATGGCCACCATCGGTGTGGACTCCGGAGCCCTGCAGGCTGACGGCAGCCGCAGGGTGGAGCCCACCTTCCCGGTGCAGGACGCCGCGCGTGCCGTGCTCCTGATGGCTGGCATGCCGCCGTCGGCCAGTGTGGGCTCAGTGGTGATCACTGCTGCGGGCATGCCGTTCATCGGCCGGGGCTAAGCGCGATGAAACCAACGCGGGGTCAGATACGGCCCATGTTGCTAGGCTTTATGGGCCGTATCTGACCCGCGTTGTTGTTTCGAGCAGGTAGAGCTGCCCGGGGGAGTCGAGGTCTTCACCGGCGGAGAGGTCACTGCAATCGATGAGATCTATCAGTTCGGGATGGGCCTGGAGGAAATAGCGGGCCCCGGCGTCGCCCGTTGCCATTTCCGTGGCCTCAGCGCGGAGGCTGGAATCCAGGAGCAGCGGATGTCCCCGCTGGAGTTTTCCGTCGTTGCCACGATAGGCGGCCGCCGTCACCCGGCCAGACCGGTGGGATGCCAGCAACCGGGCGACGGTTTCTGCGGTCAGGCGGGGCTGGTCCACCAGCGCGATCAGCACATGGTCCTCCGGGGCTGCTGCGGCGACTCCCGCCCGGAACGAACTTCCCATTCCGCCGGTCCAGTCCGGGTTGTCGATGACCCGGTGCGCGCTCAGATCGGTGGCGGCGCGGACCGTTGCCGCGTCCGCGCCGAGTACCGCCACCACTTCCCGGCAGCCGCCCGCGAGCAGAACGTCGGCCAGGACTTCAACGAGCGTACGGCCCTGGAACCGGAGCAATGCCTTGGGCCCGAGCCCCAGCCGCGTCCCGGCGCCGGCGGCAAGCAGCACCGCCGTCGTGCGTTGTTTGTCCAGATCAGCCATCGTCCCAGCCTATCCAGCCACATGACAGTTGACGGCAGTGTTCCGCGGGAACACTGCCGTCAACTGTTGTTTGTATGAAGGGGTCAGGAGTCGCCTCCGGTGCCTCCGGTGGTCCCGGCGTTGACGTCCAGCAGCTTGTAGCGGTCCAGCGCGTAGGAGGGCACGCCGCCGTCCACCTCACCGCGCGAAGCGAGCAGCTGCAGGGTCTTCACCACAATCGAGTGGGTGTCGTTCTTGAAGAAGCGGCGGGCTGCGGCCCGGGTGTCGGAGAAGCCGAAGCCGTCGGCTCCGAGCGAAGCGAACTGGTGCGGGAGGAACTGGCGGATCTGGTCCGGGACGGCCTTCATGTAGTCGGTCACCGCCACCACGGGCCCCTGCGCATCGGCGAGCTGCTGAGTGACAAACGGTAGGCGGGCCGGCTGGCCCGGGTTCAGGAACGCCTCTTCCTCGGCGGCGAGCCCGTCGCGGCGCAGTTCGTTCCAGGACGTGACGGACCAGACGTCGGCGGAGACGCCCCAGTCCTCGGCGAGGATCCGCTGGGCATCCAAGGCCCAGGGAACCGAGACTCCCGAGGCCAGGATCTGGCTCTTGGGCCCTTCAAGCCCCGACGCCGACACCCGGTAAATGCCCTTCAGTACACCGGTGACGTCGAGGTTCTCAGGTTCGGCCGGCTGGGAGATCGGCTCGTTGTAGACCGTGATGTAGTACATCAGGTTCTTATCGGATGCAGGTCCGGTTCCATCGCCGCTTGCGGCCGGCCCGTACATGCGCTCGATGCCGTCCCGGATGATGTGGCCCATTTCGTACCCGTACGCCGGGTCATAGGTGACCACTGCCGGGTTCGTGGAGGCCAGCAGCGGGGAGTGGCCGTCGGCGTGCTGGAGGCCTTCGCCGGTCAGGGTGGTCCGCCCGGCGGTGGCGCCGATGATGAACCCGCGGGCCATCTGGTCCCGGCGGCCCAGAAGGCGTCGCCGGTGCGCTGGAACCCGAACATGGAGTAGAACACGTACACCGGGATCAGCGGTACGCCGTGGGTGGCGTAGGCGGTGCCGGCGGCGGTGAACGCCGCGACCGCGCCAGCTTCGTTGATGCCGGGGTGGATCAGCTGGCCCTGGGCCGATTCCTTGTAGGCCAGGACCAGGTCCCGGTCCACGGACAGGTAGTTCTGGCCCTTGGGGTTGTAGATCTTCGCCGTGGGGAAGAACGCGTCCATTCCGAACGTGCGGGCCTCATCCGGAACGATGGGGACAATGCGGTGTCCGAAATTCTTATCCCGGAGCAGGTCCTTGAGCAGGCGCACGAAGGTCATGGTGGTGGCCGCCTGCTGCTTCCCGGAACCGCGCTTGGCTACCTCGTAGGTCTTGACCTCCGGCAGCTCCACTGGCGTGTGGTCCGGCCGGCGTTCGGGGACGAAACCGCCCAGGGCGCGGCGGCGTTCCATCAGGTACTGGATCTCGGGGGAGTCCATGCCGGGGTGGTAGTACGGGGGCGGTAGAGGTCCGCGTCGAGCTGTTCGTCCGTGATGGGGATGCGCAGGTGGTCGCGGAACTTCTTCAGGTCATCGAGGGTGAGCTTTTTCATCTGGTGGGTCGCGTTGCGGCCCTCGAAGTGGGGTCCGAGGCCGTAGCCCTTGACCGTTTTGGCCAGGATGACGGTGGGTTTGCCCTTGAATTCGGTGGCAGCCTTGTACGCGGCGTAGACCTTGCGGTAGTCGTGGCCGCCGCGCTTGAGGTTCCAGATCCCGTCATCGGAGAGGTCCGCGACCATGTCCTTGGTCTGCGGGGTTTTGCCGAAGAAGTGCTCGCGGACGAACCCGCCGGATTCTGCCTTGTAGGTCTGGTAGTCACCGTCCGGGGTCTCGTTCATGATCTTCACGAGCGAGCCGTCGGAGTCCTGGGTGAGCAGGTCATCCCACTCCCGGCCCCAGACGACCTTGATGACGTTCCAGCCCGCGCCGCGGAAGAACGCCTCGAGTTCCTGCATGATCTTGCCGTTGCCGCGGACGGGGCCGTCCAGGCGCTGGAGGTTGCAGTTGACCACGAAGTTGAGGTTGTCGAGGTTCTCGTTCGCGGCGAGCTGGAGCAGGCCGCGGGACTCGGGCTCGTCCATTTCGCCGTCGCCCAGGAACGCCCAGACCTGCTGGTCCGAGGTGTCCTTGAGACCGCGGTTGTGCAGGTACCGGTTGGACTGGGCCTGGTAGATCGCGTTCATCGGGCCGATGCCCATCGAGACCGTGGGGAATTCCCAGAACTCCGGCATGAGGCGCGGGTGCGGGTAGGAGGAGAGCGCGTGGCCTTCCTTGGACTTTTCCTGCCGGAATCCGTCCAGGTCCTCCTCGGCGAGCCGGCCTTCCATGAACGCGCGGGCGTACATGCCGGGGGAGGCGTGGCCCTGGAAGAAAACCTGGTCACCGCCGCCGGGTGGTCCTTGCCGCGGAAGAAGTGGTTGAAGCCGACCTCGTACAAGGTGGCGGCCCCGGCGTACGTGGAGATGTGCCCGCCCACGCCGATGTTCGGCCGCTGTGCCCGGTGCACCATGATGGCGGCATTCCAGCGCATGTACGCCCGGTACCGGCGCTCGAACTCTTCGTTGCCGGGGAACGGAGCTTCCTGGTCCACCGGGATGGTATTCACGTAGTCCGTGGTGGTCACCATCGGCACGCCGACGCTCTGCGCGCCGGCGCGCTGCAGCAGGCTCCGCATGATGTATTGGGCACGCTCGGTGCCCTGTTCCTGAATCAGGGCATCCAGGGACTCCAGCCATTCGGCGGTCTCTTCCGGATCACGATCAGGCAGCTGGTTTGTCAACCCGCTGAGGATATGGGAGGTATCTTCTCCTGCAGCCACGTCCAGCCTCTTTTCATCGTTGAATAGTTGGCTCAAGTTTTCGTTCTGTGAGAAAACTTTATTGCATCTCGAGATTATCTAGGTGACGATCCGCGCGTCAAGGCGAGCGGACGGTCACATTTGGCTGCTAACGGAGCCCCACAAGCAACGCGGGGTCGGATATGGCCCAATAAGACGCCCAGAATCGGCCGTATCTGACCCCGCGTTGCTTTCAGGCGGACGTGAGGAGCCTGCCCCAGCGCGGGTCCAGCAGCGGTGCCCCAGCCATCCTGAGGCAATGCCACAGCGTTACGGCCACCGAGTCCAGCACGGGAACGTCAGTCTCGGCCTCAATTTCCGCGGTGATGTTGGCGCCGTAGAGGTTGGTGCAGAGGTAGATGACGGCGTCCGGCCTGGACGCGGCAAGCTCCAGCGACCCCGGACGCATCTCCTCATCCGTCACCCGGGCGAACGACTCGTTGTCGCTCAGGCCAAGGAAGCGGTGGTTGAGGGTCTTGATGCCGTCCCGTTGGTAGGACGCCACGATCTGTTCGTTGACGTCCCCGGTGTACGGAGTGAAGAGCCCGATGCGTTCGGTGCCGAAGGTCCGGAACGCTTCCATGTACGCCAGGGTGGACGTGGTGGCCGGGATGCCCGTGGCATCCGTGATTTCCTCCACGAGCTGGCGGTCATGGTCGGCGCCGAGCCAGGAGCCGGAGGTGCCGTTCCAGGCGATGACGTCCACATCGGCGGTGGCGAGGAGTTCGGCGGCCGAACGCATCACCGCGGCATCGAACTGCTTGTCCGAGGATTTGTCCAGGGCAATCCGGATGACCGGGATCCGGGCGAAGTGGATAGTGACGTCGTCCCGGTCGCCCAGGATCCGGTAGCTTTGCGGTTCGAGGCAGGTGTTGGAGGACGGCACGATCATGCCGATGCGCTTGGGGCGGGTTGTGGAAGGCATGGGGGCTCCTAGCGGGTGGCCTGGGTGGCGGCAGGACGGACGGAAGTCGCGGCCAGATGCTCGCGGAAGCCGAGGCGGGCACGAAGCGGCCCACGGAACCGGGGTCGTGGAACCCGTCGCTGTCCACCACCACGCGTCCGGCGGAGACGACGACGGCCGGCCAGCCCGTGAGCGTCCGGCCGTCGAACGGGGAGAAGTCGGTGCCCATGTGCAGGGCGTCGCCGTCGACGGTTCTTTCCTCGACCGGATCGAAGATGACCAGGTCGGCGTCGAACCCGGGGGCGATGGTTCCCTTGCGGGGAAGGGCGTTGATGCGGGCGGGGCCGGCGGCGAAGACTTCGACGAAGTCCTCGACCCGGGCGTCGCGGGCTCCTTCCATCAGGGCGGTGAATGTGACGGGCATCCGGGTTTCGACGCCAGGGAGTCCGTGCGGCATTTCGCGGATGTCGTCCGGGCGCTCCCGTTTTTGCGTGAGGTCGTAGCAGGAGTGGTCGGAGGCAACGGTGTGGATGGCGCCGTCGGCAAGCCGTTCCCGGAGCGCGGCGACGGTCTGCGGGCTGCGCATGGGCGGGCAGCAGGCGTACCACTCCGGCATTACCGATCCGTAGACGCTGTCGTCGAGGGTGAGGTAGTGGGGACAGGTCTCGGAGTAGGCCTCCTGGCCGCGGCCGCGGGCCTCGGTGACCAGATCCACGGCTCCGGGAGTGGACTGGTGCACAAAGTAGACAGGCGCGCCGGCGTATTCGGCCATGGCCAGCGTTTCCTTGACCGAGACCTCTTCGGCCAGTTCGGGGCGGGTGCGGTGCAGGTGTTCGACGCCGATCCGGCCATCGTCCGCGTGCTGCTGCGTGCAGTCCGAGATGATGGGGTCGTGCTCGGCATGGATGTAGGTGAGGCCGTCCAGGCGGACCATCTCGCGCATGACCTTGAGGATGGTGTCCCCGTCCGCCATGGTGGTGCCGCGGTTGGTGGTGTACATCTTGACGGACCGGACGCCCTCGGCGGCGAGCTGCTCCAGCTGCCAGGGCACCGTTTCGTCCCAGCTGACCACGGAGCCGTGCAGCGCGACGTCACACCGGGACTCCCGGGCCAGCGCCTTCTTGGAAAGCACGGCGTCCAGCGGGGTTTCCCGGGCATCCCGGGGATGCCGAAGTCGATGATGGTGGTGGTGCCGCCCCACAAGGCGGCCGTCGACGTCGTCCGGTAGTCATCGAGGGTGCGGAAGCGCCCGGTTATCTGGGCCACGTGGCAGTGTCCGTCCACGCCGCCGGGAATGACCAGCAGGCCGGCGGCATCGATGACGCGCGTAGCGGTGGGGACAGGCTCGGCGGCGTCCACCAGTTGGTCGATGCGGCCCTCCCGGACCACAACGTGGGCCCGGTGGCGGCCGAAGCTGTTGACCACGGTGCCGTTGGCAATGACGAGTTCTGGGGTGTCGGACATCGGTGTCCTCCTAAATAGAGAGTGGCTAGTTGGCCGGTGCGGGCGCGGAGGCGTTCTGCGCGGTGCTGAGTGCGGCGTCCAGGTTCTCGGTGAGGCCGCGGCGGGACTTGGCCGGCGGCGGTGCGAAGGCGCCGGCGCGGTGCGGTCCGGAATCGAGCCCAACAACCGCTTCTGCCATGCGGATGCCTGCGGAGATACCGTCCACCACGGGCACGCCGATCTGCCCGCGGAGTTCGCGGGCCAGGCCGGCGAGCGGTGCTCCGGCGAGGATCACGACGTCGGCCCCGTCCTCCGTGACGGCCTGGTGGCTGAGTGCCAGCAGGGTTGCCTCGAAGTCCTGCTGCACCGAGGCGATGCCGTGGAGGGCTTCGTTGATGGAGCGGATCGATGCCAGCCGGCCGCCGAGCCCGAAGCGCTCCACGCAGTCCCGGTACCAGGGCCGGATCCGGTCCGAGATGGCGATGATGGAGAACCGGTGCCCCTGCAGGGCCGCTGCGCAGAGTGCCGCCTCGGTGATTCCGATAACGGGGATGTCGGTGAGTTCCTTCAGGGCCGGCATCCCGGGGTCGCCGAAGGCGGCCACCACAACGCCGTCGATGCTGGCGCCGTCGCGGGTGTACTCGGCGACGATTTCGGCGACGGCTCCGGCCGCGACCAGGGATTCAAAGCGGGTTTCGATGTATTCCACGCCGTACCCGGCGGTCCGGACCACAAGTTCGGTTCCGGAGGAGGCGGAGCGGAGGGCCTCCGCTTCGATCAGGGCGGTAACGTCGTCGCTGATGTTGGGGTTGATGACAAGGAGTTTCATAAGTTCTTCCGATGAAGGGCGGGTTCTGTCCGGCTGAAATCCTCCGGAAACTGTTCGCGGTATTTGCCGATGTGCGACGCCGATTGGGCGGCTGCCCGTTCCGGGTCGCCGCTGGCGATGGCGGCGTAGAGGTCGAGGTGTTCTTCGATCAGCTCTGGAAGGTCGCTGACGTGGCGGAAGAGCCAGTGCATGCGGCCCTGGAGCGGTTCCAGCGCGGACTTGAGGAAGCCGTTGTCGGCGATCCGGGTGATGGCATCGTGGAATTCGCTGTTGGCCCGGTGGGCTTCCATGATGGCACCCTTGGCCAGGCAGCGGTCTGCTTCGTCCAGCAAGCCTTTGAGGCCGCTGAGGTCTTCGGGCGTGGCGCGGGAGGCGGCCAGGCGGCAGGCAAGCACCTCAAGGGACTGCCTGACATCGAAGAGGTCCTCGACGTCTTTGGGACTCAGGGTGCTGACCTCGGCTCCGCGGGCGCCCCTGTCGCTGATGAGCCCTTCCTGGCGCAGCATGCGGAGCGCTTCGCGGACGGGAAGCCGTGACACGTTGAATTCTGCGGCGAGGTCGCGTTCCACCAGCCTGGTGCCGGGAACGTAATGCCCTTCGAAGATCCTGTTGCGGAGGGTGTCCCGGACAGCCTCCCGAAGGGGGCGTTCCTTGTCCTGGGTTTCTTCTGCGCTGTGCATGCTTCTCCACTTTCGGTTCTTGTCTGGCGTTGCGTTCCCGGCTTCAGGAACAGGTGCGTGTGGCTAGCTTAGACAGGTAGCCGCTTGTTGTAGTTCAGGGTCAGGACGGATACCCCATGATGATCGCGGATCCCACGAAGTACAGCAGCGCCCAGGTGTAGGAGCCGGTGGCGCCGACAATCAGGCCGACCGCAATCGGGGTCACGAAGCCGGAGATGTTGCCGCTGAAGTTCATTGCCCCGCCCAGGACGCCGGCGTTGGTCCGGCCGCCCAGGATGGAGGGGATGCTCCAGAACAGGCCCACCCAGCGGAGGAAGAACATGACCACGGACAGGAGGACGACTGCGGTGGTGGGGTCGGCCACGACGGTGACGCCGATCAGGCCGCCGATCACCACCACACTGGAGGTGCCCAGGAGCGTGCGCATCACACGGTTGGCGGAGGCGCCGGTGGACTGCCACTTGTCGGCGATCGCACCGCCCAGGATTTCGCCGACAAAGCCGGCGCCGAAGATCACGAACGTGGACCAGCCGATGGTCTTGAGGTCGAAGCCCTTGTCCTGGGCCAGGTAGAGCGGTCCCCAGGTCAGCAGTCCGTAGAAGACGCCGTTGAAGCCCAGCCAGCCGAGGCACATGGCCCAGAAGGAGCGGAATTTCAGGTACGGCAGAAGGGCGCGCTTGCCCTTGCTGCCGTCGAGCTCGGCCGCAGCGTCTTCGGCGGCGTGGGAGGCTTCAATGTATTCGGCCTCGGCGTCGTTGACACCGCGGTGCAGGCGGGGATTGTCGCGGACGTACCACCAGACCGCCAGACCCATCAGGACGGTGGCGGCGCCGGCGATGATGAACGCGAGGCGCCAGCTGCCGGTGGAGGCGATCAGGCCGGCAATGATGATGCCGCCCAGGCCGGCGCCAAGAGGCGCGCCGGCGTCGAGGATGGTGGCGCCGCGTCCGCGCTCCGACTTGTGCATCCAGATCGCGTTGAGCTTGCCTCCGGCCGGCATGACGCCGGCTTCCGTGACGCCGATGCCCAGCCGGGCAATGAACATGCTGAGGAAGCCGCCGGCCAGGCCCGAGGCGGCCGTGGCGGCGCCCCAGCCGACGCACGACGCCGTCATGACCTTGCGGGGACCGAACTTATCGATCAGGAGGCCTACCGGGACCTGCATCAGCGCGTAGGTCCAGAAGAAGGCGGAGAGCAGGAGGCCCACGAGCTCGGGGGCGAGATTGAATTCCTTCTGGATGATGGGCAGGGCCACCGAGATGGAGCCCCTGTCGATGTAATTGACGGCGACGAGGACCAGCAGGAGCAGGAACATTTTCCAGCGGACGTTGGTGCGACGTTGCACGCCGTCCTTGCCGGTTTTGCCGGTTTTGTCATCGGGGAGCGGTACGGCGGTTTCAGTATTTTGAAGAGACACAACTTCTCCTTTGCAGAGAGGGAGATTGCAGGCGGGAAGAAAGGCTTGGGTGTTCGCGGGGCAGGAGGCCGCTGGTGGGGCGTCCTGGAGCCTAAATCCGGAGAAGCCGGGCCATGAACTGTGGCCTGGGATCCGGTTCGCGATCTTTTGGGATCCCAAATTGGGATCCCAAAATTCAGAATAGAAGTGACCCGTACCACTGTCAAGGAATTTGTTCCGTTATGGCCCACGCGGGCCAAATCACCGATTGTGACTGCGGCCGGTGTGTGGATCCCGAGCGCGCGAAAGGGTCCGCGGCATTGCCGCGGACCCTTCCTGTTGTCGCAGTTGCAGTAGCGCCGGTGGGCTCAGCTGCCCCGGTACGTGGAATACGCGAACGGGCTCAGCAGAAGCGGCACGTGGTAGTGCGGCTCCTGCTCCACCACGCCAAACGTGAGGGTCACCTCCGGGAAGAACGTTTCGGTGCCGCTGGCGGCGAAGTACTTGCCCGTGTCGAATGCCAGGCGGTAGGTCCCCGACGGCAGCCGCTCCGGCCCCAGCTCTTTGATGCGTCCGTCTGCGTCGGTGGCGCCCTCTGCGATCGGGACCCAGCGCTCGCCGTCGAGCACGTGGAGGGTTACCGGGACCTCGGCCGCCGGTTTTCCGGAGCCCGTGTCCAGTACATGGGTGGTGACGTGGGAGGTGCTCATCTGCCGATCAGTCCTTCGAGTCGGAGCACTGCGATTTCCCGCAACTGCTGGCCTATTATTGCTTGTTCTGCTTCGGGGGTGTTGCCGAGCCTGGTGTTGAGGGCGGCCAGGATCTCCTCGCGGCTGCGGCCGGCGGCGCGGATCAGGAACACCTGCCCGAACTTCTCCTCGTAGGCCCGGTTGCCTTCCGCCAGGGCCTCGGCGACGGCCGCGTCGGCCACGCCCAGTCCGGCCTGTTCCGACTGGGACAGCTTCGCTTCCGCGCTGTCGCCCTGCGCCCGCTCGCCGATCCGCGGATGGTGGGCAAGGGCTGCTTCAATCTCCGCCGGAGTGAAGGGGTTGGCTGCGCCGCCGCCCGCCGCCAGGAGCGCGTCGGGGCTGGAATAGGGCCGCGCGTCGGCGAGCTCGTCGATCCAGCGTTGGATGTCCAGGCAGGGACGCAGGAAATCGGCAGCCTCCGGGCGGCCGGCCGTGTTGAACTGTTCAAGGTGCATAAAACAGATCCTCGTGTTTTGATGCTGGCATCCACGGTGTAGGGCTATGCGGATACTTTATTCCGCATCATGGAACTGTTATTTCAGCATATGCAAAAGTCAACCGTACGCACCGGCGGGTGTCAACTGCCGGGACGCTGCCTGGGTCACGCCCCAAACAGAAATCGGACGACGACGGGAGGTCCCGCCGTCGTCCGTCTTGCGTTTTGTCACTGCTGAGGACGGTTTTGCCGAGATAGGCCGCGAGATTCCCCTGCGCACGTTCGCGGGAATGGGTCGCGGCTTGAATGTCAGACCCCTCTGCCAGGCTGTGCTTATGGAATCCGGTGCGGTTATCGATGCGGGAGGCAGGGTCGCAGTGACGGCTGCTGTTGTGTCGGTGGCCGGGCTGGTCGGTCAGCTTGCGGGGGTTGTTGCCTGCCCTTCGTCCCTGCCAAACCACACGGACCACACCGCTGATGGTGATCCGTTGCGGGAGTTCTCGGAGGCGTGCCTGGAAGGGCTGGGCGTACTGGCGCGGGTCGAGTCGGCGACGGCGGCGGCGAAGATCCGGCTGCTGGCCGCCTACGCGGAGGCCGCAGCAGCGCTGGAGGCCCGCCCGCCAGTGCATATGAGGCGTCGGCGCAGGAGATGTCCTTGGTGGCAGAAGTGGCGTGCGTACTCACCATCGGCGAACGCGTCGCATCCGCCCTTTTGGGGGAGGCCCATGCGCTGACTACGTCCCTGCCGGCTGCTTTGGACGCACTTCAGGCCGGGACCATTTCCTGGCAGCACGCCCGGATTATGGTCGACGAAACCGCTGGCCTGCCCTTGGCGGCCGTTTCGGCCTTGGAATCGCATTTCTTCGACCCGGGGAGCCGGACGGCGCCCGCTGTGCCACGCCCGGTGAATTGGTGCCCTCCCGGTTCCGGCGGAAAGTCCGGGCATGGCGCGAACGCCACCACCCCGAATCGCTGGAGAAGCGCCATGCAAAGAGCGTGGCGGACCGTCGAATGGAATATACCCCGGACCGGGACGGCATGGGCTGGATTTCGCTCTACCTTCCCGGTGACACGGCCTGCGCAATATGGAACAAGGCCTCTGCCCTGGGCCGTGGGCTGCAGGGTGCTGACGAGTTGCGCACACTCACCCAGATCCGGGCTGACATCGCTGCGGGGCTGCTGCTGGGCAGTGCCAGCCAGCAGCCAGGTGAGGTGGCCTCTCCCCAGGCTGACGTCCTGGTGACCGTCCCCGTGTTTTCCCTCCTCGGGCTCACTGAGGAACCCGCGGAGGTGGATGGGTTCGGGCCGGTCCCGGCGTCGATCGCGCGCAGGCTCGTTGCCGATGGTGCCAGCTCGTTCTATCGGGTCCTGGTTGACCCGCGGGATGGGGCGTCACTGGAGATCGGCCGCACGAGTTACCGGCTCCCGGAATCCTTGAAGCGGTGGCTCAGGATGCGGGACGGTGCCTGCACCTTCCCCGGCTGCAGCAACCAGTCCCTGGACAACGAGAACGACCACCTGACGGCCTGGCAGGACGGCGGGGCCACCGGGATCAGTAACCTCGGACAGGTCTGCCCGAAACACCACCGCCTCAAACACGCATCCGCCTGGACGCCTGCGCAGGCAACGCAGAATGAACCACCTGGCTGGATTTCACCCACCGGCCGGCGCTACCCACCCGAACAACAGGACCGTGAACCTACGCACTGGCCGTCTGGCTGCACACCCCACGCTCCCAGCCCACTCGAACATGCCACCATGATGTATCTCGCCGCCTGAGCACCGTGGCTGTTGTTGTGGTGTGCCCCGCGGACGACGGCGGGCACCCACCCGTCGTCGCCCGCTGTTGCTGTTCCAGGGGGCGCAGGACAGGCATGCATGTCAGGCGAGCCTGCGCCGGATCAGAGCCGACGCCTGGTCAACCACCACGATCAGGACGAGCACCACGATGATGTGCGTGAGCATCTGATCGAATTGGAACGACTTGATGGCCTGCTTGATGAGCAGGCCCACGCCGCCGGCGCCCACCAGGCCCAGGACCAGCGAGGACCGCACGTTCACGTCGAACCGGTAGAGCAGCAGGCCCACAAACTGGGGGACCACCAGCGGGATGCTGGCGTGGAACGTCTGCTGCAGTTTGCCGGCACGGCGTCGGGGTCCTGACCGGGAAGCTCGGCGCGGAGGAGTTGGGCCGCCACCCGCACCTGCGCGTCCTTCCCGGCGTGAAGGACCTCCCCGAACTGGTGGGTTCACTGGCCGCCGGACGTTAGGAGAAGGCCGGGGAGTTCCGGGGAACCAGGACCTTGACCGCCGCCGGGACAATCTCCAAGGTGGCCGGCAGCAGGCCGATCATCTCGCCGTCGGCGTAGATGTTCAGGGGCTTGTTGGCGCTGATGGTGACGCTGCTGCCCCGTGTGAAGCTGACGCCCGGGGTGTTCAGGTGCGTGCCCCGGAACGAGCGGAGGAATGTGGCCGCGACACGGAGGGCGGAGGCCCGCCCAGCGTGACCACGTCCAGGAGGCCGTCGTCCACCCTGGCCTCCGGGCAGATGCGCAGCCCTCCGCCGTATTGGCCCACGTTGCCCACCGCAACAAACCAGCCGGGGAAGGAAGTCCCCTTGCCGTCCACGGTGACTGTGAAGGTCACGTCCTTCCAGCCGGCGAATGCCTTCAGCCCGCCGTAGAGGTAGGTCAGGGAGCCGAGGTTCAGTCTTGTGCTGTTGCCCAGTTCATTGGCGACTCCGTCGAATCCGACGTTGGCCACGCCGAGGTACGGGCGCTCTTTGACCACGCCCAGATCGAGGTCCCGCACCACCAGCTGGGGATGCTTTGAACAGTTTGTACGGGGTCAGGTCCCAGTCCCAGCCGGCGCGTGGTGTCATTGCCACTGCCACCGGCCAGCGGCAGGAGGACGGCACCCGACTCCCGCGCTCCCGCCGCGGCCGCCCCAGGAAACCGTCCCCGCCGTCGTCCGCTTCCACAAGTGGGGCTACTCCTCGATCGTCACGCCGCGCCAGAACGCGATCCGGTCCTCGATGGGCTTGGCCCGCGTCTTGGGCTCGCTGTAAAACCAGGCGGCGTCGACGTTCAGCTTCCCGTCCACCTCCAGCGTGTGGTAGCTGGCCTGGCCCTTCCACGGGCAGACGGAATACATGTCGCTGTCCTTGAGATAGCCCGCATTGACGGCGTCGCGCGGGAAATAGTGGTTGCCTTCCACTACTACCGTGTCCGTGGACTCGGCAATGACTTGTCCGTTCCAGATAGCCCTGACCATGTGGTTCCGTTCTGTAGGAGGCCGCCGGCTGTACGGGCGGCGGGTCGCAGTATGTCAACGGCCCGGGTGATGCCCTTTGTTCCCGGGCATCTCCGGGGAGCGGCCACGGGAGTAGTGGCCTTCTCCGGTATCGTGGGTCCATGGTGCGGAACCTGGCCGATATCGGAGCTGAAGGCGTATTGCTCGCCGGGGCCGGCCGCGCCATTCTGCTGCAGATCGCGAACCCTGCAGTGGGCCATGGCGTCGCCGAACACAGCGACTTCATAGCCCGGCCGCTGGACCGTTTCCGCGCCACCGTCACCTACGTCTACGCTGTGGTTTACGGAACCGAGGCCCAGGTTGCGGCCGTTCGCCGCAGCGTTAACCGGGCCCACTCCGCGGTCCGCCGCAAGCCCGACGCCGGCTCCCGCGGGTACAGCGCGTTCGATGCCCAGGCGCAATTATGGGTGGTGGCAACCCTGTACGACACCGCCATCACCATTTACGAGAAAATCTACGGCCCGCTCGACGACGAAGCAGCAGACCTCATGTACAGCGATTACGCAAGAATCGGCACCGTCCTGCAAGTGCCGGCGAACCTGTGGCCGGCCGACCGCGCAGCCTTCAGGACATACTGGGAAACGTCCCTGCTGACACTGGAGCTGGACGCCGTCACCGCCGGCGTCGGCCGCGACCTCCTGTACCCGCCAGCCGGGCCACTCTGGCTGCGGATGAGTATGCCGCTGATCCGGTTCATCACCGCCGGGCAGCTGCCGGACCACCTGCGCGCCGGCTTAGGGCTGCCCTGGAGCGACCGCCACAGGCGCCTGTTCGACAGGGCCACCCGGTGGTCTGCCCTGGTCTATCCCCGGCTGCCGCGGCCGGTCCGGCACTTCGTCAAGAACTACTGCCTGGACCGGCTCCGCACCTCGTAGCCCGGAAACACCATCTTCCGGCACCCCGGTGACGAATCCCTGTTATGAACTATTACAGCCCAGCGGCGCAGGAACGGGTCCGTGACGCCGCATATGATGCAGTGGAGAAAGTCCTGAACAGCATGTTCGAACCGTTGAACCGGCAGGCCCTCACGGCGCGCTGGAACCAGGCCTGCGAGGCCATGGCCAAACACCTGGAGGCGCGGGACACCGGCGAAGAGTAGACGCCGTACTTTCGGTCTCAAATAGGATTGACGGACTGTCGGGATCGAAAGGTTTTAGCCGTCCATGAAAGTCACCACCACCACGCTCCAGATGCTCCAGCCGCCAGCCTGGACGGCGCGCCCGTTGCCGGAGGACGCGCGGCTGGACCGCGCTGTTGGGGTCACTCCGGAGTTCGCCCGGTTCCTCTATGGCCTGGTGGGCGGGCCGTGGCACTGGACGGATCGGCTTGAGTGGACGCGGCGGCAGTGGGCGGAGGAGCTCGCGGTGCCGGGGACGGAATTCTGGGTCCTCTATGGGGAAGGCGTGCCGTGGGCTATGTCCACCTTCAGCCGGTCGTTATAGGGGATGCCACGCACGTCGAGATCAGGTACTTCGGCCTCTCCGAGCAGGCCATTGGGCGGGGTCTCGGCGGCCGGCTGCTGGAACACGGCATCACGGCCGCATGGTCGCTGACCCAGCGCTTCCACCTCCCGCAGGTGTCCCGCGTCTGGGTCCACACCTGCACCTTGGACGGTCCGGCGGCCCTGGCAAACTACCAGTCCCGCGGGTTTGTGCCGTGCGGGACCGAAGAAGACGACACGGAAGTGGCGGAGCAGCCACTCGGCTCCTGGGCCTCCACCGGCGGCCGGTAATCTGCTGCAAACCCGCCAGCGGCCGTAGGCTGGAACCCACAAGTAGGTGACCGAAAGGGTGACAATGCCGGAGACGATGACGGCCGGGCTGCTGGGCGACGTGATGGCCGAGCTGGCCGTACTTGAAGACCCGAAGATGCGCGGAGCGAACGAGAAACGCGGCGATGACCACGGGGTGAACCTGACCAAGCTCCGCGCCGTGGCAAAGCGGCTGAAGACCCAGCAGGAATTCGCGCGCGAGCTCTGGGCCACGGACGACACCGCGGCGAGGCTGGTGGCGCTGCTGATCTGCCGGCCCAAGGCCTTCGAACGCAACGAGCTGGACACCATGCTGCGCGAGGCCCGGGCACCCAAGGTGCACGACTGGCTCGTGAACTACGTGGTGAAAAAGAGCCCGCACGCGGAGGACCTCCGGGTGGCCTGGACTGCGGACCCGGATCCGGTGGTCGCCAGCGCCGGCTGGGCCCTGACCAGTGAGCGGGTGGCGAAAAAGCCCGCAGGGCTCGACCTCCCGGGGCTGCTGGACACCATCGAAGCCGAGATGAAGGACGCCCGGACCGGCTGCAGTGGGCGATGAACCACACGCTGGCCTTCATCGGGATCGAGCACGCCGAGCACCGAGCCCGGGCGCTCGATATCGGCGAACGGCTCGAGGTCCTCAAGGACTACCCCACGCCCCCGAACTGCACCTCGCCGTTCGCGCCGAGCTGGATCAACGAGATGGTGAGGCGCCAGGCCACCGCGTAAGGCTGTCAGCCGGAAGCAAAACGGAAGCGGACGACGCCGGGAACCTCCCGCCGTCGTCCGCTTCCGTTCGTAGCCGTGAACCGATCAGACGGTGGCGAGCTGGCGTTCCTGGCCACGGACGCTGACCGTGAAAGTGTTGGGGCCGCTGCACTGGACCGCAATGCGGCATTTGGTGGTGTTCGCCTTGACTGAGAGGTCATGCACAATGCCCTCGAGGGTGTGTTCAATGGCAGACCTGTCCCAGATTTTCAGCGTGATGGAGTCAGTGTTATCAAACGTCATTGTCAGTACTTTCGCTCATGCAGTTGACGGCTCCACGTCATCTTTGAGGGGGCCGCATCCTCGTCGGTGAGGATTGCTGATCTTGGTAGTGCGGGAACGAGGTCCCGATCTCATGGTTCATGGTGGCCGCAGCGGTTTGCAACCGAAAAGCCGAAAGTGTGAGCGATTACACGCCCGGACCGGCCTTAGTTACTGGCGGCGGCGTAAAGGTTCAGGGACGCCGAAAACACCAGCCACGAGACGTTCGGCAGCATCAGCAGTCCGGCCGTTGGGCTGATGGCCCGAAGCGCAGAACCGTCAGGGCCGCTGTGAGGATGAGGGCCGCGAGGACGGCCAGGGCCAGCCAGAGTGCCGCGGTCCCCAGCAAGGGATACAGGCCGAAGAACGTCATGGGCCAGAGCAGGTTCAGGGCCAGCTGGAGCCCGTAGAGCCTGAGTGCGCGGCGGCGCGGGAGGCGCCGCTGCCGCCACACCAGCCAGGCCGCCACGGCCATTGCCGCGTACAGGACCAGCCAGACCGCCGTGAACATCAGCCCGGGAGGCGTCCAGGGGGCTTTGTCCGCCTGGGCGTACCAGCCGCCGGCAGCCGCCCGGATCGGGAGTGACCCCACGAACGACACGGACCACGAGAGCGCGAGGAAACCGATCAGGGCGGCGAACTGCCGCCATGCTGATGGTCCGTCCGGGACAGCCGGATCCGGGGTATGGGTAGGGATAGTGACAGGCACTGACCCACTGTGGGCAATGGCGGGCACCCGCGTCAAACCCGGAGGCCGCGGAGGTTTCCGTCAGGGTCTCCTCGAGATGGCATTTCGCGGCAATGTTGACCGGCGGAACTGCCGTGAAATGCCATCTCGCGGACCGCATTTAAGCCTTGACACCCTTCCGCCCCGGGTATATTGTACAACCAAATGGTTGTAGATCAGCTCAGGGATGCGGACGTTGACCGCCTGTTCCAGGCCCTCGCGGACGCCACGCGGCGGGACATTGTCCGGCGCGTGACCGTGGCGGAATATTCCGTCTCCGGCCTCGCCGCCCTCTACGCCATGAGTTTCGCCGCCGTCCAGAAGCACGTGGCGGTGTTGGAGCGGGCTTCCCTGGTAACAAAGGAGAAGCGCGGAAGGGAGCAGATCGTGCGGGGTAACCGCGAAGGACTGCAGAAAGCCCGCCGGCTGCTCGATGAGTATGAGGTGATCTGGCGGCAGCGTGCCGGGCGGATCGCGGACATTCTGGCTGAAGGATAGGAAAGTTTTGCAATGCCTGTTATCAGTTCCACCAAGAATCTCGAAGCGCTCAGCTTCACCCTCGTGGCCGAGTTCGACGCCGGCGTCGAGCAGGTCTGGCAGATCTGGGAAGACCCCGCCAGCTGGAGCGCTGGTGGGGTCCGCCCAACTATCCGGCCACGTTTGACCGGTTCGACTTCCAGCCCGGGGGAAGGCCGATTATTACATGACCACGCCCGAAGGCGAGAAGCCCCGGGGCTGGTGGAAATTCAGAACCATCGATGCGCCGCGCAAGCTCGAATTTGATGACGGCTTCGCTGACGAAACCCGAGCGCCCGTGGATGCCATGGGCAGTGCCCATGCCGCTGTTGACCTCGAGGATCTCGGTGGCCGCACCCGGATGACCATCATGTCCACGTTCGACTCCGAAGAGCAGATGGAAGAAATGGTCAAGATGGGCATGGAGGAAGGCATGAAGGAGGCTGCCGGCCAGATCGACGCGCTGCTCGCCGAACACGCCCGAGCCTGAGTAGCGCTGACGGTTTTCACGCAAAAAGGGGGGCGTACGACGGCGGGACGTCCCGCCGTCGTACGCCCCCTTCTGTTGTGGGTGCTGATGCTTAGGCGTGTGTCAGGTCCTTGCCCTTCGTCTCCGGGATGGTGAACACAAACGCGATGCTGATGGCCAGCAGGACCACCGCGTAAACGTTGAAGAGGTTGCCCTGTCCGATGGAGCCAAGCCAGGCCTGAAGGTACGGTGCGGTACCCCGAAGACTGCGACGCAGATGGAATACGGGACGCCCACGCCGACCGTGCGGATCTTGGTGGGGAACAGTTCGGCGTATACGGCCGGGACGATTGCTGCGCTGCCGGCGATGAAGAACAGCATGACGGACATGGTGACCGCGAGCTGCCACGGAGAGTCCTTCAGCAGCCAGGTCATGGGGAAGTGGAACAGCGCGGCGCCGGCGGCGCTCATGATCATGACGGGCTTGCGGCCGATACGGTCCGAGAGTTTTCCCCAGAATGGCAGCGCGGCGATGAACAGCACGTTGGCGATGACGCTGGCCCAGAGGGCCTCTCCACGGTCCATCTTGAGGACCGACGCGGCATAGCTGGGAGTCACGACGCCCCAGATGTAGTAGGTCACAGTCAGGCCCACGGTCAGGCCAATCACCTGCAGGGCCTGTTTGCGGTGCTGGTAGATCTGTGGCCACATCGGCTCGTGCTTTTCCTTGGGCGATTCTGCTTCGAACGCCGCCGTTTCCTTCATGCGGGCCCGCATCAACAGGGCGTAGAGGCCCATGGCGCCGCCGATAAGGAATGGCACACGCCAGCCCCAGGCGTTCATGTCGGCCGTGCTCAAGACGTTGGACAGGATGGCGCCGAGCATGGTTCCGGCCAGGATGCCAACCGTGCCGGACGTATAAATGAGCGTTGCCCAGAAGCCGCGCTGTTCCTTGGGCGCCATCTCCGAGAGGTAGGTCTGAGACGACGGCAGCTCTCCGCCGTGGGCAAGGCCCTGGATAAGCCGAGCCACCAGCAGCAGGACCGAGGCGAAGGCCCCACGGCCTCGAAAGTGGGGGCGACGCCGATGATCAAGCTGCCCAGGGCGGCGAGGCCCACCGCGAACGTCATGGACGTCTTGCGGCCGATCCGGTCACCTATCCAGCCGAACACGAAGCCGCCGAACGGACGGGCGACAAAGCCGACGGCGAAGATCGCCAGGGTGGCGAGGAAGGCCGACGTCGGATCCGCCTTGCTGAACAGTGCGCTCGCGATGAACGGCGAGAACGTGGCATAGATGGCCCAGTCGTACCATTCAACGGCGTTGCCGATGCCGGTGCCGACGAGGGTGCGCAGGTGGGATTTGTGAACCTGTACGTCGGCTGGGACGCCTGCAGTAGTGGTCATCGTGTGCTCCATGAATTGAGGGAAGTTTAGTTGGCCGAGGCCAGGGCCGCGATGCGGGAGACAGCCAGCTCTGCGTAAAGGGCGGTTCCGTCGGACAGCACTCCGTCGTCAAAGGCTGCGTACGGGGAGTGGTTGAAGGAGGTCCCGGTGTGGTCGGCGCCGGGGCGACGGCGCTGAGCCCGATAAACGTCCCGGGTACTTCCGCCAGCACCCTCGAAAAATCTTCAGAGCCACTGAGCGGGGTGGCCCAGCGGGTGAGCCGGGAGGTTCCAAAGAGGTCTTCGATGGTCTTCTCCGCGGTGCGTGTCTCGTCGTCGTCGTTGACGGTGAGGGGGTACTCGTGACGGTAATCTACGTCCACCTCGAGGCCGTGGGCAGCGGCAATGCCCTTCAGCAGCGTGGGAACGGCGATCATCATCCGTTCCCTGGCGGCGTCCGAGAAGGTCCGGATGGTGGCTTCCATGCGCGCCGTTTCAGGAATGATGTTGCGTTTTGTGCCGGCCTGGAGGACGCCCACGGTCAGGACCACTGGATCGAACACGTTGAACTGGCGGGTGATCATGACCTGCAGGGCAGTCACCATTTCTGCGGCCGCCGTAACCGGGTCCTTGGCTGTGTGCGGGGCCGAGCCGTGGCCGCCGGCGCCCAGGACCGTGACAGTCAGGGCATCCGAAGCGCTCAGCATCACCCCTGGTTTGGTGCAGAACCGGCCATGCGGCTCCAAGGCGGAAAAGACGTGCATCCCATAGGCGGCATCAACCCGGCGCCCGGCGCCTCCAGCACGCCCTCGCGGATCATGTGGCCTGCTCCGTCAAAGCCTTCCTCGCCCGGCTGGAACATCAGCACAACGTCGCCCGCCAGCTGGTCCCGGCGCTCCGCCAAAAGCGTGGCTGCTCCGGCGAGCATGGCGGTGTGGAGGTCGTGGCCGCAGGCGTGCATGGCGCCGTCGATCTTCGATGAGAACCGGGCACCGGTCCGCTCCTGGACAGGGAGGCCGTCCATGTCGGCACGCAGGAGGACCGCTGGTTTGGTTGCGGATGCGTGCGGTGCGGAGCCGCGCAAGACCGCGGTGACCGACGTCGTGCTCTTGCCCAGAGTGATTTCGAACGGTAGGCCGTCGAGGGCCTTGAGGACTTTTTCCTGGGTCCGGGGGAGGTTCAGTCCGATCTCCGGCTCCTGATGCAGCTCGTGGCGGAACCGGGCGATCTCGCCCTGCAGTTCCCTGGCGTCGGTGGTGATCGACATCTGCTCTCCTAATTTCTGAACGTTTGGTCAGTGACCCGCTTCCATTCTGAAGTGATGCGGTTCACAAGCTGCGAAATAGCTGGAAAGAATCAAAAGTATGATGGAAATGGCAGGATTCATTCACTGAAGCGTGGGGAGTGGGGCGAGGTGGTGCTCAGCGAGGAAGACCTGGCCCTGATCAACGCGCTGCAGATTGCACCGCGGATCAGCTGGTCCGATGCGGCCACGGTGCTGGGGGTGCACGCCACCACACTGGCCGCACGCTGGGACAGGCTGAGGTTGTCCGGGGCGGCCTGGACGACGGCCCACCTGATCGGCGATCCCAAGCAGATGTGCCTGGCGTTGGTGGACGTGGACTGCGAAATGCGGCTGCGGGACGACGTGACCGCGGCGCTCGCCGCGATCCCGGAAGTGGTCACAGTTGAGGAAGCTGCAAGCAACCGGGACCTCATGCTGACCGTCATAGCGCCCACCTTGGCCCGGTTCACGGAGGAGGTGCTTCCGCGGTTCAAGGAGGTCCCCGGACTGCTGAAGTACCGGACCTCGTTGTGCACCCGCCTGCATTCCGGTGGCTATGCGTGGCGGCTCAACATTTTGGACAAGGCGAAGCAAAAAGCGCTTTATGCCCTGGCCAGCCCCGGGGCCACCGGTTCGGCGGCCCCGATGACCGGAGCTCCACTGCCGCCCAGCCACCTGGACCTGATCCCGTTCCTTGCGCGGGACGGGCGGGCGGCGCCGCGGACATCGCCCGGAGCCTGGGCAGGAGCCCGGCGACAGTCCAGCGGCAGCTTAACAGGGTGCTGGCCAGCGGGCTGCTGTCCTTCCGTTGCGAAATTGCACAGAAGCTCTCCGGCTATCCGGTGAGCTGCCAGTGGTTCGCCAACGTGCCGGCGGGCCAGCACGAGGCTGCTGCCGCCGAACTCCGCGGCCTCCGCACGGTCCGGCTCAGCGCGTCCACTACAGGGAGCACAAATTTTGTCATCCTCATGTGGCTGCATTCGCTGGCCGATGTGATGAACGCCGAGTTGGCCCTCCAGCAACGAATCCCGCAGATCGAACTCGTGGAGAGCGTCGTGATCCTGAACACCGCCAAGCGGGTGGGCTGGATGCTGAACCCGGATTCGACGGCGAGCGGCGCGGTGGTGGTCTCCGGCACGGAGCTGCCGTCGTTGGGGCTCCAATAAGCAGTGGTGCCCCCCGTGGGTGTCAGCTCCGTTGAAACCTGCAGTCCACGTCTGAATACTGGAAGTCTGAAGGGTTGGACGGGCAAGGGGGCGGTGAAGGGGTTATGGGCGGCGGAGACAGTGCCTTCAGGCGCCGGCTGGAACGGGCTGCCGAAGTGCGCTCCTACCGCGGGGCCGGCATCAGTGCCGAGGAAGAGGCCGAAATCGAGGCCGCCGAGGCCAAGGAACGGGACAAGCGCAAGAAGGTCGACGATGCCCGGCGGGCAGAGTACCTGATCCGGGACGCCATGGCGCAGGGCAAATTCGACAACCTCAAATACGCCGGCAAGCCCATCCCCGGGCTGGGGGAGGCCTACGATCCTGACTGGTGGGTGAAGGGCCTGATCCAGCGCGAGAACATCAGCGGGCTGGGCCCCAAAGCCATCCTGCTCCGCACCGAAGACGCCGACCTGGACGGCCGGCTTGACGCGCAATTCACCGAAAAGCAGGTCCGGGACATCCTCGCCGACTTCAATGCCCGGGTGATCGACGCCCGCCGCCAGCTCCAGGGCGGCCCTCCCGTCGTCACCAAAACGCGGGATGTCGACGCCGAGGTGGCGCGCTGGCACGAACGCCGCGCCGCCCGCCCACAGGACGCCCTGCCTGAACCGGAGCCGCAGCGCTCCTGGTGGCAGCGGCTGTGGCGCGGCACCACCTAGCTGAGCGGGCGAGAGTAGCTGCGTGGACGGGGCAACGGACGACGGCGGCGCCTCCCGCCGTCGTCGGCTGTCAGGGTCTTAGGCCCCTAGCGCCTTCCGCCCGGGAAGCCGTTCTGAGGCGGAATACCCGGAATCTCTGGCACGGGCGGCGGGACGGGCGAGGGAACAGGAGGTGGCTCTGGCGCGGGAGCCGGCGGGGGAGCCGGAGCGGGAGCGGGGGTGGGTGCCGGGGCAGGTGCAGGCCTCGGCGCGGCCGGCGCAGGAGTCGGTTTCGGCGGAGCAATCATGGATGCAGGCGGGGCCGGGAACGGGTTTGCCGGGTAGAGCGGGGCGGCTTGGAGCATGTAGTTTACCCACTGCGGCCCGGCGATCATGTAGCCGTCAAGACGGGGGTAGAACTGGCCGTTGATGGTGACGTTCTGGCCGGGGCGGTTTTGGCCCTCCAATGCGTCGCCAAAGAAAGACGCTGTAGCCAGCCCCGACGTATAGCCCACCACCCAGGTGGAGCCGTTGTTGTTGGACGTGCCGGTCTTGGCGGCAACGGGCATCAGCGTGTGGATTTTGGGGTTGATCCACACGCCGGAGCCGACCTTCAGCACGTCCTGGAGCACTGCGTTGACGCCCCGGGCAACCTCAGGTTTGACGGCGTCGCGGCACTCGCTGGCCTGGCCCGGGAGTTTCCCGCCCGACACGTCCGTCACCTCAAGCACGGCAATGGGGGCGCAGTACCGGCCGTCGTTGGCGAAGGTGGCGAAGGCATTGGCCAGGTGGACCGGGGCGACACCGATGGCGCCGAGGAGATTGCCCAGTTGATGCATGTTGATCTGCGCGCCATCTAGTCCGCTGTGCAGCCCCACGCTGTCCACCATCTTCTGGATGCCGCAGAAATCGAGCTGGGCGGCCGAGGCGAAGGTGGCCGTGTTGATCGAGTTGTACAGCCCGTAGTTCACCGGCATGGGGCGGTAGTAGCCCAGATCGGCATTCTGCAGGTCATCGGCGGCGCCCAGCTCAGGGTTGTTCTGGGCCGTGCTGTAGGCGCCCAGCACCCTTCCGCAGCTGGAACGCCACGGGAAGCCCAGCGGATACACCCGGCGGGAGGCGTCCACCACCCCGGTCAGCGGCTTGCCCTCGTTCAGCCACTCTGCGAACGTGAAGGGCTTCATGGTGGAGCCTGGCTGGAAGCCGCCCGCGCCGTTAAGGTCATTGCCTTGCGGATCGCGGGAGTCCACATTGAAGTTCAGTTGGGTGTCGAACCTGCCCTCTGCCGGCAGGAACACCGTGTTCTGCGCCATGGCCAGGATTTTCCCGGTGCCCGGCTGCACCGTCACGAGGGAGGCGCCCCAGCGGTCAGGATTCGCCCCGGCGGTGGCGTCCACCTGCGCCTGGGCCGCCGCCTGGAGCCGGCTGTCCAGCGTGGTGACGATGGTGAGCCCGCCCCGGTAGAGCTTCCGCTCGCGTTCGATCAGGGTGGTGCCGTAGGCCGGGTTGTTCAGGATCAGATGCGAAATATAGTCGCAGAAGTAGGGTGCCATCTGGGCGTGGGCGCAGCCCTGCTTCCCCGGACTGAGCTTGAGCTCGATGGGCGTGGCCGCGGCGGTGTCGTGGTCCGCCTGGGTGATTTTGGCCGTGGCCAGCATCTCGGAAAGAACCTGGTTCCGGC
Organism: Arthrobacter sp. Hiyo4; assembly: GCA_002370555.1. Classification (GTDB taxonomy): domain Bacteria; phylum Actinomycetota; class Actinomycetes; order Actinomycetales; family Micrococcaceae; genus Arthrobacter. Next base: position 3,209,771 of record AP014718.1, on the reverse strand, counting down.
GGCCTGTGGCTTGCTCCGGATTGACCGCGGGGTTGTAGTAGCTGGGGCTGTTGACCAGCCCGGCCAGCAGGGCAGCCTGCGGCAGGGTGAGATCCGCGGCCGTGGTGCTGAAGAAATAGCGTGCCGCCGCCTCGATTCCGTAGGCCTCGCGGTTGAAGAACACGATGTTCAGGTAGCCCTCGAGGATCTGGTCCTTGCTGAATTTTTTCTCCAGCGCGATAGCCAGCTTCATCTCCCGGAGCTTGTCCCCGATGCTCTTCTGGCCGCTGAGGATCACCTCGTCGGTTTTGTCCTGGGACACGAAGGACTCGTTGATCACGTTGGTGACGTACTGCTGGGTAATAGTTGAGGCGCCCTGCCTGCCCTCATTCGTCAGGTTGAAGATCGCAGCCCGGACGATCCCCTGCGGGTCGATGCCCGGGTGTTCATAGAAGCGGCTGTCCTCGATGGCCACTATGGCGTCCCGGACAAAAGGCGATATCCGGTCCAGGGGGATCCTGATCCTGTTTTCGGTATAGAACGTGGCGATCGGCTGGCCGTCGGAGGTGAGGACTTTGGTGGATTGCGACGGCGGCGCGACGATCAGTTCCGAGGGCAGATTTTCAAAGTAGCTGATGGACGTGCTGACTCCGTAGCCGACAGTCGCAACAGCGGGGACCACCAGGCTTGCGGCCAGGACGCCGCACATGGCGCTCGCAGCAAAGAATCCGATGACCCCTCCCAGGGCGGCGGCCAACCGGTGCCTGCGTTTCTTTTGCTGCGCCATTGTTCAGCCCCAAGCTCGCGACGTGTGAACAGGATACGCCGCTGCACCTGCAGCATCCAGATGCTGGACGAACCGATGCCAAGCCGGTACTTTCCGTCCCTAAGTCCGCTCCGGGCCTTTCCGCGCGATACATACCGATATATCGTTAATTGTCGGTGAGTAGTTGACCGATAACCATTCAACAAAGGCCAAGAAGCATTCAAAAAGCCAGAGAAGGGACGATGCCACCATGAAAGGCATTCACGACGACAAGTTTTTGGAACCGCTGTTCGGGCGGGGACAGTTTGGGCGGGGACGGTTTGAGCGCGGCAGGGGCCGCCGTGGACCGCACGGGCACCGCGGGGGAGGGTTTGGCCCGGGCTTTGGCCCACGGGGCGGATTTGGTCCCGGTTTTGGACCTGGTGGAGGGTTCGGTCCCGGCTTTGGGCCCGGTCCCCGGCGGGCAAGCAGGGGGATGTCCGGTGGGCCATCCTGTCACTGCTGGCCGAGGCCCCGTCCAACGGTTATGGCCTGATCAAGACCATCGCGGAGAAAACATCCGGCGCATGGCGGCCCAGCCCAGGGTCGATCTACCCCACACTCCAGCAGCTGGTGGACGAGGACCTCATTGCTCCCCTCAGTGAGGGCCGGCGGACCGATTTCACCCTCACCGACGCCGGCAAAGCCTACGTGGCCGAGCATGCGGAGGAACTGGAGAACGCGTGGAACAGCGATGCCGAAGGATCCGGACCCGCCTTGCACCAGAGTGTGGGCAAGCTGATGGGGGTCATTCATCAGTTCCGCACGGCCGCTACGGACGAACAGCGCAATGCTGCGGTGGAAAAGCTCGACGAAACCCGCCGCGCGCTCTACCGGATCCTGGCGGACTGAGCGCTTTTGACCCCTGTGGCCTCAGGCGAACGTGTCTTCCTTTGCGGGAGCGGCAGCAGATGCGGTGACGCCGCGGCCCAGCGGGTTGAAGTGGCTACCCAGCCCGCCGAAGGCGTAGGCGGTCTCGGCATGCTCGGAGAGATCCACCCCCGCCATCTCGGCCTCGTGGCTCACCCGGAACCCGATGGTCCTGTTGATGGCCCGGCCGATCACCAGGGTCACACCGCCGGAGAGAACTACGGTGACCAATACCGCCACGGCCTGCGCCGTCAGTTGCTGGAGACCGCCGCCGTAAAAGAGGCCCCGCCGTGGCCGTCCACGGGGAGGGCGACGAAGCCCAGGGCGAGTGTTCCGATGAGCCCGGCGCCCAGATGGACTCCCACCACGTCGAGGGAGTCATCCAGGCCGAAGCGGTATTTCAGGTCCACAAACCAGCAGCAGGCTGCCCGGCCACCAGGCCCAGGCCGATGGCGGCCACCGGGCTGATGTTGGCGCAGGACGGTGTGATGGCCACCAGGCCGGCAACAACACCGGAGGCTGCACCGAGGGAGGTGGGGTGACCGTGCCGGATCTTTTCGACGACCAGCCAGCTGAGCATGGCCGCTGCCGGGGTGACCAGGGTGTTGATCCAGATCAGGCCTGCCTGCTCCGCGGTGGTGGCGGCGCCGCCATTGAACCCGAACCAGCCGAACCAAAGGATGGCCGCGCCGAGCATGATGAAGGGGACATTGTGCGGGCGGTGGTTGGGGTCCTTGGCGAAGCCGTGCCGCTGGCCCACGATCAGGGCAAGGACCAGGGCGGCGGTGCCGGAGCTGATTTCCACCACTGCGCCGCCGGCGAAGTCGATGACCTGGCCGAAGGCCTCGGTGATGGCGCCGCCGGCGCTCATAAGCCCGCCGCCCCAGATCATGTAGGCCAAGGGGCAATAAACCAGCGTGACCCACAGCGGCACGAATACCGCCCAGGCGCTGAACTTGGCGCGGTCCGCGATGGCCCCGCTGATCAGGGCCACGGTGATGATGGCGAAGGTGGCGCTGAAGCCTGCCTTGATGAGGTCAGGGGAGCCCATGAGGTTCTGCAGCCCGAAGTTCGCGAACGGGTTGCCGAAAATCCCCAGGATTCCCTCGCCGGTGGTCATCGAGTATCCCCACAGGACCCACACAACTCCCACGATGCCGGCGGAGATGAAGCTCATCATGATCATGTTCAGTGCTGCCTTGGCGCGCGTCATGCCGCCGTAGAAGAGACCAAGCCCGGGTGTCATAAGCAGTACCATTGCCGCCGCGATCATCATCCAGACGTGTTGCGCAGTGATCTCCACCGGTGGGTCCCTTCCATTGATCCTGAATACGGGGACCTTTCCTACCTGGCCCGCGCAATCCCCCGATCAATATTTGTCGCCGCGTGTTTCCGTTTGTGCTTCGCTAAGTTGCCGATACGTTACGGCCCGGCGGCTTACGTGAAGATCGCATGACGGTGATGTTTCCGGCATGTAAACGGGACCTCTTGAACGGCGCCGGGACGGGAAGCCCCGAGACTCCGATGCCAGCGACGGCGGGCGCCGGTCCGCGCCCGTGGTGAGAAGCCGCCGTCGGGCGCTGAAAAGGCAACGTTTCCTGAAAGTGAACGGCGGCTCACCGCGGCGGCCCCGCTGGAAGGGCCGCTCGGCGAGGTCAGAAGGTCCGGGCGTTGGCCAGGACGGGCAGTTGGCGGCGGACCTCGGCAATGACGGCCGGGTCAATGTCGACGACGGCGAGTTCCGGTTCGCCGCCGAGGGCCACCAGGGCAGCACCCAGGGGAGAGATGACGGCGCTGTGGCCAACGCCGGTGGGAGCCTTGCCGGCGGAGGCGATGCCGACGCTTGCCGGATCGCCCTGTCCGCAGGCCACCACGAAGGTGGTGCTGTCCAGCGCGCGGGCCCGGACCAGAAGGTCCCACTGATCTGCCTTGCCCTCGCCGGCGCCCCACGAGGCGCAGACGATGTTGACCTGGGCGCCGGCTTTGGCATTGGCCGTAAACAGTGCAGGGAAGCGCACGTCGTAGCAGGTGGCCAGGCCGAAGGTGGTGCCGTTCACCTCGAAGGTCACGGGGCTGTTCCGGCGGCCACGGTATGGGACTCGGCGAATCCGAAGGCATCAAAGAGGTGGATCTTGTCGTAGGAGGTCTCGATGCCGGGGCCGGTGACCAGCAGGGTGTTCCGCACGCGGCCGCCGTCGCCCGGGGTGAACATGCCCGCGACGACGGTGATGTCCAGCCCTTGGGCAATGCTGCGGACGGCGGCGGCCCACGGCCCGTCCAGCGGCTCGGCAATGTCCTTCAGGCTGTTGCCGAAGGCGCGCATGGCGGCTTCCGGGAACACCACGAGCTCCGCTCCGGCGGCTTTGGCCGCGTGGCGTAGTCTCGGATGAGCTCCAGGTTGGCGGCCAGATCGGCTCCGGTGATGATTTGGGCCACTGCTAAACGCATGAAATTGCTCCAGTCTGTTGTATACATAATGTATGCGAAAAAGTTCGGGGACGGCGGCGTCCGGCCGCGAGAAAGCGTACGCGTACCTGCGCGAAAACATCCTGGTTGACCCGAAGGTGCAGGGGAAGTTCCTGAATGAGCAGGAGCTGGCCGCCGAGATCGGCGTCTCGCGAACTCCGGTCCGGGAGGCCCTCCTGCTGCTCGTCTCCGACGGCCTGGTGGAACTGATTCCGCAGCGCGGAGCCTATGTTCCGCCCGTGACTGGCCGTGAAATATCGGAACTGATGGAACTCCGGGGTGTGCTGGAAAGCCATGCCGCCCGCCTGGTAATCGAACAGAACCGCGTTCCTGCGAAAACGATGCAGGACACACTGGACCAGCAGGCCCAGCTTCCCGAGCAGCTGAATGCGGAGGCTGCGCAGGAGTTCATCCGGCTGGACACCCTCTTCCATCAGCTTCTGATCGACGCCACCGGCAATGAGCTCATCTCCCGAACGTACAGCAAGCTCCATGTCCGGCAGATCCTGGTGGGCGTCTCGGCATTGTTCCGCACCAGAGACCGGCGCGGACAGGTGTGCGCCGAACACCAGGACATCCTCGATGCCCTGGTGTCCGGCGACGCCGCGAAGGCGCAGGAGGCCATCGACCATCACTTGGCTATCACCCGGGATATCCTGCTGCGCACCTAAGCGCCGCCCTATTGGTTGGATTCGATAGTTGGGTCAGCTGGCTTCGTCAGTGGCCTTTACCGTGGGCGGATTCCTGGCGCTCCAGTGCGGATCCTTCCAGCAGCAGGCGGTAGTCCTCGTCCTCCACGGTGTTGGAATCGCGGCCCAGGGCCAGGCCCACGGCGGTGACGCCTGCAGCGACGGCCACGTAGATGGCCACCGGAATCCAGGTGCCGAACTGCGGCTTGTCCGGACGCGGCGCTGCGCCGGAAGCCGGAACTAGGACGTTAGCCATAGGTGTTGTCCTCCACGAGATGTTTGCGGGTGACGCCTGTCACGCTGGCGTTAAATGTATACATTACGCATACTGGATGTACATTGGCCACCGTTTCCGGTTTCCAGTTTGTAAATTTCTCCAGCAGGACACGCAAAGGATGGACAGAACATGACGACTCTGAGCTTCGAACTTCCCGACGGCAGCACCCGCACAGTCCAGGTCAAGCACCTCCTGAACGCCGGTTATTCAGGGCGGGAGCAGGAGGAAGTGCAGGCCCACATTGCCGAGCTGGCAGAACTGGGCGTCCCGGGCCCGCCACCACCCCGGCGCTCTACCCGGTCTCGCCGTACCTGGCGCAGCAGGTTTCCGAAGTCCGCGTGCAGCATGCCCGGACCTCCGGGGAAGCCGAATGGGCGCTGGTGATCACGGACGACGGCGTGCTGCTGACGGTCGCGTGCGACCACACGGACCGCGAGCTTGAGGTCCATGGGGTGGCCTGGAGCAAGAACGCCAGCCCGGACGTCCTGGGCCGCAAGGCGTGGCGGCTGGACGACGTGCGGGACCACCTCGACCAGATCGCGCTGAAGGGCTGGGTGGGGAGGGGACACTCCGGACACGCTGATCCAGGACAGCTCGCTGGAAGCCCTGCTGACCCCGGACTACTGGCTGGAGGTGCTGACCGAGCGCGGCCTGAATGAGCCGGGGACGGTCCTCATTTCCGGCACGGTGGCGATGACCAGTGGGGTGAACCAGTTCGCCCGCAGCTGGAAAGTGGAGATGACAGACCCCGTGACAGGATCCACCGTGGATGCCCAATACGTGGTGGAGCAGATGGCCGAGCCCATCGGCTGAATCCGCCGGGCGGGGCACCCTGGCGGTCGCAACTCCCGGTAGCATCATTGCTATGCCCACTGCGCTTGAAATGGCAGGTCCCATCCTGGAAATGATGACCTGGCTGTGCCTTCCGCCGGGGCTTGCCCTGCTGTTCTATTCGGGCATCCTTCGGCGGTTTGTGCACCCCTGGAACGTTGCGGAAGCTGTGGTCTACGCGGACGCTACCGGAACGGGCTTCCGCTGGTTTGACCGCAAGTTCCAGGTCCACCACGCCCCGATGTCACCCCACGACATCAAAGACCTGGCAGTGGGCGATACACTGCCGATCTACTACCACCCCAAGCGGCCCACGCAGTGGCAGACCGCAGCGCCCGAACCGGCGGGGCGGACCGCCGTCGTGCTTGGCCGGGTGCTCACCGGGATCGGTGCCGTGGCGCTCATCGCGGGCTTCCTGCTGCCGATGTTCTGACGTAGCGCGGCTGAATCAGCCGGCCAGCACCACGCCGATGCCGAGTGCGCCCAGCGCGACACCCGAAAGGCGGTCCAGAGCACCGCGGACGTATCGGCGTCGACCCTTTCGCGCGAAATTCCCCGCGCGCTGGCGCCGTACCGCCGGCGCTGAGTCAGGTAGATGACCGCCGCTGCGGCCGCGGATACGGCGAAAAGCAGCAGGATGGGGAAGCCGTGGTGGGGCAGCCAGCGCAGGAAGATGGCGCTGACCGTCACCAGCGCCATCATGGTCCGGCCCCACGCCAGCGTGGTCCGCTCGGGCTGGAGCCCTGGATCCCCGGGCGGTCCGGGGTCCGGAAGCCTAGTGCGGACCACCGGGCTAACGCCAGAGGATAAAGACCAGGACGACGGCGGCAGCCAGTGCCCCTGCGCCGGCCAGCAGCGGAACAATGAGCGGCAGCGCGACGGCGGCACGGGGTCGTTGGGCGGCGTCTGGTTGCTGGGCACGGGCCAGCGTAGCCGTTGGCGTCAGCCGGTCCCGGACGAGATGGAAACCACGGCGCTGATGAAAACAGGAAGCGCGGCGGCACTGATCAGCACTATCGCCCCGACACCCACCCAAGCCGGCACTGTCCGGCGGGCCGCTCGGATCTCAGCCAGGAAACCGGAACGACGCTCAGCCAGAGGAACAAGAGGAGGGTCCCAATGACGACGAGGACTGCGAACGGTGGAAACAAGATGGCACCAGCGAGCAACGGAATATAGAATTTAGCCGCTTCGGGGCCCCACAGCGGAAGGCGCTCACTCCACCAACCCGCCGCGGCAGCGACGACGGCGCCGTGAAGGAGGGCAAGTCCGGCATACAGTGCCACCGACAGCCAGCCGGGTCCAACGATGTTGAAATCGATGTTGTCCGCGCGCAGGGGATCCATCAAGGACCCTACCCACACGAGGAGGAGCAAACCGAACAGCGGTCCGGCGAGACGTCCGCGTGGAAGCCAGCGGCGCACGAGGGGGAACAGGATCGCGGCAAGGAAGCCGGCCGGCAGGCCACCGAAGAACAGCAGGGCCATAGTCCCCCCAACGCTGGGAATTCCCACGAATGCCTGCGCCTCCGTTAGCCGGCCCTGTGCGGAAGCGGGGGATGTGTCCGCCAAAATGCGCATGACCAGCCGCCCGCCGGGCCAGGCGGCAAGCAACCCCGAGACCAGTGCGGAAAAGGACACGACGTTGGCCCACCAGAAGAACCGGCGCAGCGCTCTCAGTTTCACGTCAGTCCGGAACTCTTGCCCGCCGGTGCCCGTGGAGGGGTGGGGTGGTGAGGCGGATGGCTCACGGATGCTGCGGCCTCCCCACAGCACCACCACCAGCAGGCCAAGGAGCAGAAAAAGGGCGGACCCACCACAACTATTGTGGCCATCGCTGATCACCATCCACATCCAAAGGATGGATCAATTGTGCTCCCAACCGCGGGTACGGGCTACCTCCGCTGGGCGTTTGCGAACGCTCTCACGTCCCCAGAGTCAGCCCGCGTTTCGCGGGGCAAACATGATCACCGCCACCCCACCAGGCAGATGACGGAGCCGGCGATGTCCCACCGGTCCGGGCGGAAACCGTCGAAGATCATTCCCCACGCCAGCGAACCAGCCACAAACACGCCGCCGTAGGCGGCAAGGATCCGGCCAAAATGGGCATCAGGCTGCAGGGTGGCCACAAAACCGTAGAGGCCCAGGGCAATCACGCCCAGCCCTGCCCACCACCAGTCCTTGCCCTCACGGACTGACTGCCACACGAGCCACGCGCCGCCAATCTCGGCAGCAGCGGCCAGGACGAACAGCACAGTCGTTTTGGCGATCGCGACGGTTTCAGCAGGAATACTCACAGGCTCATCATGCCAGCCGGGAATGCGGCCACCCGGCGGGAGGTTGGGCCTTACATGCAACGCATCGGATTCCTGTCCTTCGGCCACTGGGGCCCCGGCCAGGGCTCCCGCACCAGAACCGCCGGCGAGGCCCTGCGCCAGGGCATTGAGCTGGCGGTGGCCGCCGAGGAACTCGGAATCGACGGCGCCTTCTTCCGGGTGCACCATTTCGCCCGTCAGCAGGCGTCGCCCTTCCCGTTGCTGGCAGCCATCGCGGCCCGGACCAGCCGGATAGAGATGGGCACGGGCGTCATCGACATGCGGTACGAAAATCCGCTGTACATGGCCGAGGAAGCCGCCGCCACGGATCTGATCAGCGGCGGCAGGCTGCAACTCGGCATCAGCCGTGGTTCACCCGAGCCCGCCCGGAACGGGGCCGCCGCCTTCGGCCACCAACCGGCCGAACGGGAGACCGCCGCGGACATGGCCCGCCGGCACACAGCCGAGTTCCGGCATGCCATCAGCGGCGCCGGCGTGGCCGAGGCGGACCCGCGCTACGCCGGCGGAGCCATTGGCCTGTTGCCGGTCCAGCCGCAGTCGCCGGCCTCACAGAGCGGATCTGGTGGGGCGCCGGAAGCCGCAGCACCGCCGTGTGGGCGGCCGGCCTGGGCATGAATCTGATGAGCTCCACCCTGCTCACCGAGGACACCGGCGTCCCTTCGACCAGCTGCAGGCGGAGCAAATCCAGCTCTTCCTGGAGGCCTGGGCCGCGGCAGGACACAGCCACCAGCCGCGGGTCTCTGTCAGCCGGAGCATCCTGCCAATCGTGGACGACGAGGACAGCAGGTATTTTGCGGGCAGCGCGCTGCGGGACAGCCGGGACCAGGTGGGCGTCATCGACGGCCTGACGGCACGCTTTGGCAAGACCTATGCCGGGCCCCGGATGTCCTGGCCGAACAGCTGGCCGCCGACGCCGCCGTCCAGGCCGCGGACACGCTGCTGGTGACTGTGCCCAACCAGCTGGGCGTCGACTTCAACGCCAAAATGCTGGGCAACATCGCCCGGTACATTGCGCCCGCCGTCGGCTGGACCCCGGCCCGTTCCTGATCCGGCGCCGATTCCGCTGGGTGATCCGCCCGGAACGTAATATCCTGAGAAGGTGCGGGCCATTGAGGCCCGGTTATTCCTCACGGCCTAGAGAGGCTCACCATGTCCGAAAAACTACACCTGACACCGGAAGACGAGTTCCCGGAAGATCTTTCCAAGGTTCCGGACCGGGAACTGCAGGTTCTGGACAGCCAGGTGCAGCGTCAACTGGACTATGAGTACGTGGCCGAGGGCGAACCGAATCCGGAGACGGAGTTCAGGCACCACGACCTCGATGAGGAATTCGAAGACCGGGACAGCCGCTGACCCGGGAACCATCAGCAAGCCACAGCCGTTAGGCTTGTAGCGGGCTTGGGGGGCTAAGGCCCCAACATTTACTGCGTGACTGCGGAACGGTCAGGAGAGAGACATATGGCTCGCGCCGCTTTAGGTTTGACTGCATGATCCGGCTACGTCAGCTGGCACAGGCGGCTTCCGTACTGACCACGCCATTGGCACCGGAAGATATTCTGGCGCTCTTTAACCCTGTTTTCTCCGCGCGCCAGCTGCGTGGAGTGGTGACCCGTGTGGTCCAGGAAACGGCACAGTCGGCAACCATCTTCTTCCGTCCCGGCCGCGGCTGGCATTCCCATCTGGCCGGCCAGTGGGCGCGCATCGGCGTTGAGCTGGACGGCGTCCGCCACTGGCGCTCGTATTCGCTGAGCGCCCCTGCCGGCAAGGACCCGGCCATCACCGTCACCGACGTCGGCGCTGTTTCCGGAACTCTGGTCCGGACCACGAAACCGGGCGACGTCCTTTTCCTGGCACCGCCGCAGGCGATTTCGTCCTGCCCGAGCACCCCAGGCCGCTCCTGATGGTCACCGCCGGCAGCGGCATCACTCCGGTGATGTCCATGATCCGCACCCTTGTTCCCCGCCGCCCGGATGCCGACGTCGTCCTGGTCCACTCAGCCCGCACCCCCGGCGACAGCCTCTTCCGCGAGGAACTCGCCGAACTGGCTGACCAGTTCCCCAACTTCCGGCTGGCCCACTGGTACACCGGCGAACAGGGCCGGATGGACCTGACCAACACGGCCGAGCTCGATGAGATCTGCCCGGACTGGAAGGAACGGGCCGCTTACGCGTGCGGCCCGGACAGTTTCCTGGACGACGCCGAGGCCCTGTGGAAGCAGGCGTCCCTCACCGCCGGTGCCCCGGCTCCGATGTTGCGCTCGCCGGCGATCCCGGCAACCTCATGATCGAACGGTTCAACACCACCTTCGCCGGGGTGTAGGGCACGACGGCGGCCTGGTCACCTTTGAGGCGTCGGACCGGGAAGTTGACGCCGACGGCGACACTCCGCTGCTCGACGTCGGCGAAGACGCCGGCGTGCTGATGCCCAGCGGCTGCCGGATGGGAATCTGCCACAGTTGCCTGACTCCGCTCCTGGCCGGACAGGTCCGTGACCTCCGCACCAACGAGGTCCACGGCGAACCCGGCCAACTAATCCAAACGTGTGTCTCGGCAGCCGCCGGACCCGTCAACCTCGAACTCTGAGGAGCAATACCGCATGTCAGTAGTTTCAGAAAGCAAGAAAGTCTCAGAAAGCAACACCGCCCCCACCGGAGCGGCAAAGACGCGCCCGGAGCGCTGGCCGAGTCCGGCAGCCCCCTGGTCCGCCCTCCTGCCGCGGCGCACCTTACCGACGAACAGGTGGCTGAGCTGGGCCGCGAACTCGACGCGATCCGCGATGAAATCCTGGCCAAGCGCGGCGCCTCCGACGCCGCCTACATCCGCCGCATGATCAAGATCCAGCGCGGGCTGGAGATCTCCGGCCGCGCGGCACTGCTGGTCAGCAAGAACAAGGCAGCCTGGGTCACCGGCACCACGCTGCTGAGCTTCGCCAAGATCCTGGAAAACATGGAACTCGGCCACAACATCCTGCACGGGCAGTGGGACTGGATGCGGGATCCTGACATCCACTCCACCACCTGGGAGTGGGACTTCGTCACCCCGTCGCGCGCCTGGCAGCACACGCACAACGACCTCCACCACCGCTGGACCAACGTTGTAGGCAAGGACAACGACGTCGGGTACAACCTCCTGCGCATGGACGAGAACCAGCCGTGGCAGCCGCACAACCTGGGCAACCCGCTGTACAACGCCATCCTTTCCCCGCTCTTCGAGTGGGGCATCGCCATCTACGACCTTGAGCTTGCTGAGTACCAGGCGGGCAAGAAGTCCAAGGAAGCGCTCGTCAAGGACCTCAAGGCTTTGGGCCGCAAGGTAGTCACCCAGTTCACCAAGGACTACGCCGCCACTCCCGCCGTCGCCATGCTGACCGGTTCCGGCAAGCAGGCGCTCTACGGCACCCTGACCGCCAACGCCGTCCGCAACGTGTGGGCACATGCCGTGATCTTCTGCGGCCACTTCCCGGAAGGCACTGACACCTTCACCGAGGAAATGGTGGAAGGCGAAACCCGCGGTGACTGGTACGTCCGCCAGATGATCGGCTCCGCCAACATCTCCGGTTCCAAGTTCATGCACCTGATGACTGGCAACCTGTCGCACCAGATCGAGCACCACCTCTTCCCGGACCTGCCGTCCAACCGGTACGCCGAGGTTGCTCCGCGGGTCCGCGAGATCTGCCAGCGTTACGGCCTGAAGTACACCACGGGTCCGCTGCTGAAGCAGGTGGGATCGTCCTGGGCGAAGGTCTTCAAGCTGGCGCTGCCGGGCAAGGCTGCCAGGGCTTGAGCTGACTAAGCCTTAAAGAGTGGAGGGGCCAGGCGAAACGCCTGGCCCCTCCACTCTTTTTTGTTATCCGGTCTGCTTCTTCAGGAAGGCGAGCAGGGCTTCGTTGACCTCCGCGGCGTGCGTCCACAGCAGCCCGTGCGGGGCGCCGTCGATCTCCACATAATCCGCGGACGGCAGGGCCTTGGCGAACCGGCGGCCGGTGACGTCGATGGGGAGGATTTTGTCCTCCGTGCCATGGACAATCAGCGCGGGGACATCGATCCTGGGGATGTCGCCCCGGAAGTCGGTCAGCCAGGTGGGCTGCGCGGCGACTGATGCGGTGGCGCCGGATGCTGCGGCGATTTTCCAGCTGGCGTCCAGGACTTCCTGGCTGAGCAGAGGCGTGCCCAGGAACGTGTCCGCGTTGTAGAAGTTCTTGAAGAATTCCGTGAAGAACGCGTACCGGTCCGCGGTGACGGCTTCGGTGAGCCCGTCAAAAACGTCCTGCGGTACGCCTTCCGGGTTGTCCTCGGTTTTCAGGACGAACGGTTCCAGCGATCCGAGGAACACTGCGCGGGCCACCCGGGCGGAGCCATACGTGCTCAGGTAGCGGCAACCTCGCCGGTACCCATGGAGAAGCCCACCAGCACCGCGTTGCTGAGGTCCAGCGATTCCAGGAGGGTTTTGAGGTCGGCGGCGAACGTGTCGTAGTCGTAGCCGCTGGTGGTCTTGCTGGACTTGCCGAAGCCGCGGCGGTCGTAGGTGATCACGCGGTATCCGGCGGACAGGAGGGCGGTGGTCTGCTTTTCCCAGGAGGATCCGTCCAGCGGGTAGCCGTGGATCAGGACAATGGGCTGGCCGCTCCCGTGGTCTTCGTAGTAGAGCTCGGTATCGGTGCTGTTCTCGGTTCCAACGGTGACGAAAGCCATCTCGGCGGTCCTTTCGAAGCTTCGGGATAAGTTTCGGGCGCAAGCAAAAGCCAGCGCCCGGCATTCCCTACTCTAGGGACGCGCCCGCCGCGGCACCAAGGATGTGGCTACTGGGAAGGCTGGGGCAGCACGCAGTCCAGCTTCGGGTTGACGCCCACATAGTTCAGCGGACCCGCGACGATGGTGATGGCCACCGTTCCCGCCGCGGCGCAGGACCCTGGAGCCCCGCCGAAGTAGCCGCGCTGCCAGGCGGCGATTCCTCCGATGATCAGCCAGATGACAATCAGTGCTCCGAGAAACTTCATGGTGTCCTCCCATGGCGTGGCCTGTGCGTTCAAGTATGCGCCGATAACCGGATTCCAGACAGCGCCCCCACGCCCTCCCACCCCGGACGCTCTCTCACTTCTTGCAGGAAAAACCCAAACGCTCTCTCACCGACCCCGATGAAGACGTCTCCGGCCACCGGCCGGCCGACGGCACCCAGCGACGGCAAGAAGGGCTGGGCGGACCTGCCTGTCCATGGATGGGTCCGTCATCCGCAGGACATCGGAGGCCCGCCGCCTAGAAAGTTTAGGCGGAGAGGCAGCTCAACAGCAGGGGGCAAGCTGGCTGGGTGTCAGCTGGGCGGGCCAGTCCGCTAGGGAGCCGCCGAAGCGGGTGGCTGCTACAAAGGATGTCCGCTCCACCTGGCTGTCACCGCCGTGTCCGCCCTCATCCAGGTGCCCGTGATCAGTCGTAAGAACCATGAACCAGTCCTCGTCCAGAACCTCTACCCTGTGCCGGATAGCGGACCGGATCCGCGCAAGATGGTTGTCCACCCGGCCCATGGCTGCCGCGTATTCCGGTGTGTGCGGCCCGTAGACATGCCCCTCGTCATCGGCGTCGCAGAAGTAGACAAAGGACAGGTCCGGCCCCCGCCCGGAAATCGCATCGACGGCATGGTCTGCGATCTCGGCATCGACGAGTTTGTAGCCGTAGGTCTCGCCGGTGATGTTCACCGTGTCGTCGCCCACGGTTTCACCGCGCCCATGCCCCGCCCATTCCACCTTGCGCGGAAGTGGAGGTGGAGGCCCGCCCGAGGCGTTCACGCCGTCGTCCCCGGCGCTGACGTTCAGGGTGCCGCCGTTGATATGGACCCAGCCGCGGCCTTCGTCCTCCACCTGGGAGCTTGCGGGACGGGACGGGAACGGTGACGGAGAAACGGATCCCTTCAACATCGACGATGCCGCCCTCAGCGCGGCCGGATACTTATGCGCCCATGGCCGCGACCTCACCGCCGCGAACGGATGGACTGAGGCCATCTACTCCTACTGCTGCCGTTGTGGCGTCGGCTTTTTGCGGGCGGGGCATCCGCCGGGCAGAGCCGCAGCGCGAGCTCCTGAAGTTCCTTGGGGTGGAACGGCTTTGTCAGGTAGGCGGCAGCGCCGGAGGACATTCCGGCCAGAATGTCCTCCTCCTCGGACCTGGCCGTGAGGAACAGCAGGGGAGCGGTGCTCAAGGCACGGATTGCCCGGGCAACGACGTGCCCGTCTATGTCCGGCAGGCCAAGGTCCAGGGTGATCAGGGAAATCGAAGGTTCAGCGGCCGCGGCAATTCCTTCGGAGCCGTTGGCAACCGACCACACAGAAAAGCCTGCGCGGGTAAGGACCACTGTGATGAGACCGCGGATGTCATCGTTGTCCTCGATGACAAGACAGGTGCGTTTTGTTTCCATGGAAGCCCCTCAGCCAACTTTGCCACCAGTGTACGGGGCCGGTGGGGTGGACGCCGTCATATGACATATTCCGCAAACCGCCCTGCCGGGCATCGCAGAGGTCACTTAGCCGGCCGCCGGCCGTGGGGCCGGTTCAGCCTTCGTAGTGGGTCAGGGCTGGCCCTTGGCCCAGCGCATTCACCACGGCCGCGGCGACGACATGCAGCTTGGAATTGCGGGTGCTGGACGCCGCTTTGAGGAGTTCGAACGCGTCCTGCTGGCTGCACCGGTTCTGGGCCATGATGATGCCCACCGCCACGTCGATCACCGTGCGTGATTCGAGGGTGGCACGCAGATGCGCCGCAGTCTCGCTGTAATGCGCGAAACGCACCGCAAGCCGCAGGGCAAGGGAGGTCTGGCGGACGAAGTCCTCCGCAGCAGTCAGGACGCGACCCTCGAAACGGCAGGCACGGTGGGAATAGAGAAGGAGGGTGGCCTTGGTTTCCCCCTCCAGCCGGAACGGGATGGCCAGGACTGAACGGACGCCTTGGTCAAGGAGGGCTTCGCAGTATTCGGGCCAGCGCTCTTCATCTTTCACCTCGGGAACATGGACCGTCACCTGCTCGAGCGAGGCGGCTTTCCCGGGCTTTGCTCGTACTGACATTCAAGCTGGCTGACAGCGCGGGCAGCGGCGCACTGCTGGCAGTAGTGGCCGCCTTGCGCTGGCGCAGGAGCGTGATGCGGCACAGCACTTCGTCGCCGGGTTCGGAAAGACTGCGGGCCGACACCCGGGCCAGTTCATCCAGGAACTCCTCCACGTCGGAGCTGTTGAGGAGTTCTTCGTGCAGGTGCTCGGTGATTGATGCCGCTGTTTTTGCTGTTGACTCGCTGGCCACGGTTCTTAGTGCCATTCGCTCAGGTCAAACGAGCCGGCACCCCCGCACGGCCCATGCCGCAGAGGCAAAAAGGAGGTGGCGACGGTCGCTGGATCGACGAACTGTCCAACGGCCTGCTGCTAAACCGATAACCAGAAGTATATACAAGCCAGAGCCTTGGGAAGCGCCACAAGGCGGCCAGGCCAGGGAGGGGTTCCCGATGGCTGTCGGATGCCGCGGGCAATCCAGTGCCCACTACGCCGGTTGGGGGGCAACCCCCGGTCCTAACATCCCCTCAATCCAGCGCCAGCCTCCGGCTCCCTTCCCGCAGGCTGGCGTTGTGCTGCGACTTGTGGGCAGAATGAAGCACACGTTGGCGCTGCCGACAGTGGACCCGAGACCAGCCGGCAAGCACGCCGTGGAGGGACAGGAAAATGACCAGACTGCTCATCATCGGGCCGCCAGGCTCAGGGAAAGGCACCCAAGCGGTGCAGATCGCCAAGCACTTCCGCATTCCAACCGTATCCACGGGCGAAATCTTCCGGATCAACGTCAGCCACGAGACGCCGCTGGGCGTAGAGGCCGCCAAGTATCTCGATGACGGCGCTTTTGTCCCGGACCATCTCACCAACGCCCTGGTCAAGGACCGGCTCCTCGACGCCGATCTGCAGCCCGGTTTCCTGCTGGACGGATATCCCAGGACAGCTCCCCAGATCGTGGAACTGGACAACATACTGGCGTCCCAGAGCCACCGCCTCGACGCCGTGGTGGAACTCCGCGCACCGGATTCCGAACTGGAGCAACGGATGCTGCGGCGGGCCAAGGAACAAGGCCGGAAGGACGACACCATCGATGTGTTCCGGCACCGGCTGGACCTCTACCACAGCGAAACCCACGAGGTCGTGGCGGTCTACGCCGGCCGGGGCATATTGGTTTCGGTGGATGGCAGCGGTGACCCAAGTGCCATCACCACACGTGCCATTGCCGCCGTCGAAAAGTTCCTGGCCACCCGGGTGTCCCATGAGAATTGCAGTGACCGGCGGCAGCGGAAAACTGGGACGGCATGTGGTCCGCAGGCTGACCGACGACGGCCACCAGGTGCTGAACCTGGACCGGGCGGGGGAACGGCACCGCGGGTTGGCAATCGTGGACCTGCGCAACTATGGCCAGGTCCTTGACGTGTTCCTCGGTCTCGACGACCGGCATGACGGCTTCGACGCAATCGTCCATCTGGGAGCCATTCCGGCCCCGGCATCATCCCGGATGCCGCCACCTTCGAGAACAACATGCTCTCGACCTACAACGTCTTCCAGGCAGCGCGGCGGGCCGGCATCAAGAAGGTGGTTTACGCCTCCAGCGAGACGGTGCTGGGGCTGCCGTTCGATGTCGACCCTCCCTATATCCCGGTGGATGAGGAATACCCGGCCCGCCCGGAGAGCACGTACTCACTCGTGAAGCACCTCGAGGAGCAGATGGCGATCCAGCTGACGCGCTGGGATCCGGAGCTCAGCATTGCGGGCCTGCGGTTCTCCAACGTTATGGATCCTGAGGACTACGAACTGTTCCCGTCGTTTGATTCGGACGCCAGCGGGCGGAAGTGGAACCTCTGGGCTACATCGACGGGCGCGACGGCGCGCAGGCTGTGGCGCGTGCGCTGGAAAACGGCAAGCCCGGGTTCCAGGCCTTCATCATCGCGAACGCGGACACTGTCATGACGCGTTCCAGCGCCAGCCTCGCCGCGGAGGTGTTCCCCAACGTCACCGTGACCAAGGAGTTGGGCGAACACGAGACCTTGCTGTCCATCGACAAGGCCCGGCGCCTGTTGGGCTACGAGCCTGAACACACGTGGCGGACCTACCACTCCAACAGGACCACGCCAACGGAGGACTGAGGCTCTGAAAAACTGATCGGAAGGGTCGGCCGGGGGGAGGGCGGTCCCGCAAGAATTCCGCAGACGCCGAAGGGTTGGCGCAGGATCAACCCAATTCCCGGCCGCGGCGCGTGGCGGGCTCCTAATCTGGTGATAGGCGGGGATTTGTTGCCGCCAGCATCAATCCAGACCGTCACACTAGGACCCCGCCATGCGCACCTTCCGTTTTGTGCCGACCGCTGCCGCCATGCTGATTTCTGCGGTGGCACTAACCGCTTCTGGCCTGCCCGCCGCCGCCGTTGCACTGCCCCTTGCCCCGGGCGGCAACGACGCAAGCGTCCGCTATCTGGTCCTCTTCACCGCGGGAACGGACGTCCCGGCCGAGGCGGCGCGCCTCAAGTCCCAGGGCCTCGGCGTCGGACGCTCCTTTTCGCACGCCCTGCGCGGCGCCGTGGTCACGGCGACGCCGGCGCAGGCTGCGGCATTGTCCCGCTCGGCGGGCGTCGCCTCGGTTGAGGTGGATGCCCCCATCACACTCTCCGCAACGCAGCAGCCCGCGCCATGGGGGTTGGACCGCGTGGACCAGCGGCCCTGCCCCTTTCGGGTTCCTACACGTGGACCGCCGCCGGCGCCGGAGTCAACGCGTACGTGGTGGACACCGGCGTGCTCGCCTCCCACTCAGAATTTGCCGGCCGCGTGGCAGCAGGCTGGACGGCCGTGGCCGATGGCCGCGGATCCGGGGACTGCAACGGCCACGGCACCCATGTGGCCGGAACGGTGGCGGGAACCACCTACGGCGTGGCAAAGGCGGCGACGATCGTCCCCGTCAGGGTGCTGGACTGCACCGGATCCGGCTTCAACTCCGACGTCGTTGCCGGCCTGGACTGGATCGCCGCCAACCACGCCGCGGGAACTCCCGCGGTGGTGAACATGAGCCTGGGCGGAGTGGCCAGCGCGGCGGTGGATTCGGCGCTCCAGGGTGTCATTAACGACGGCGTTGCGGCAGTGGTTGCCGCCGGCAACTCTGCCGCGGACGCCTGCGGGAGCTCGCCGGCGCGGCTCCCGGCAGCGGTCACGGTGGCAGCCAGCGATTCCGCAGACCGCCAGGCTTCGTTCTCCAACTTCGGTTCCTGCGTGGATCTGTATGCACCCGGCGTCGGCATTGTTTCGGCGTCGTACACCTCCAACACCGCAACCGCCTCCATGTCCGGCACGTCCATGGCTTCGCCCCACACGGCAGGCGCCGCGGCGCTGCTGCTGTCCCAGAACCCGGCGCTTACACCGGCCCAGGTCGCTGCGTCGTTGACCTCGAACGCCACTGCCGGCGCCATCACGGGCATCGGAACCGGCACACCGAACCGCCTGCTGTACGCCGCCGCGACGGCTCCGGCTCCGGCACCTGCACCGGCTCCCGTGGCGCCTGCCCCCACAGTTACGGCCAAGTCACCCGCAGCACAGTCGACGGCGGTGCCCGGGCCAGCAATGTGACGGCCACGTTCAGCACGGCGGTCCAGGGTGTTGGTGTCGGAACATTTGTGCTCCGGAACGCCGCCGGTGCCGCCATCCCGGCAACGGTCAGCTACAACGCAACAACCAAAACGGCCACCCTGGATCCCTCCGCCAACCTGGCCGCGGATGTCACCTTCACGGCGACGCTGGTGGCGGCGCCACGGCCATCCGCGACACCACAGGCACGCCGTTGGCCAGCACGAGCTGGACGTTCACCACCGGACCGGCGCCTACGGTCAAAGGATTCACGCCGGGCAGCAATTCCCTTCTGGTCAGACGGAACAACAACCTTTCGGTGACCTTCAGTGAGCCGGTCCAGGGCGTCAGCGCCGCCACGTTCACGGTGTAGAACGCCGCCACCGGGGCCGTGGTGACTGCCGCCGTCTTCCGCAACGGAACCACCAATCAGTGGATCCTGGACCCGCAGAACACCCTGGCAGCGAAGACGAAGTACACGGTGACCGTGACCGGCGGCGGGACGTCCATCCGCGACCTCGCAGGCAATCAGTTGGCCACGAAGACGTGGCAGTTCACCACGGGTTCGTTCTAGCCGTCCGCGAGGGAAGGGGAGGTCGACGGCGGCAATTGGGGGGCGCCGTCGGCCCTTTTGTGTGCCGCGGGGTTGTGTGCTGCGGAGAAGCATCCGGTGACTTGCCCTGGTGGTGCTTGGACCAGATATGGCCCACCTCCTCAGCGAACTGTTCCACGATCCCGCTCATGGCGGCATGGGCGGCGCCGGCCTCACCGCGCTGGATGGCGCTGGCCACGTCAACGTGCAGCTGCAGCGCTTCGTGATGCGGGAGGTCCGGCATCAGGCCGTGTTCGGTCCGGCCGGTGAGGACCTCGGCCACAAGGTTCTGGAGCTGGGCAAACATGGCGTTGCCTGATGCGTTGAGCACGGCGGCATGGAACTCCGCGTCCAGCCGGAGGAACTCCTCCGGCTCTCCACGCTGGCCCGCGGCCCACAGCCGCGCAGCCAGTGAGACAAGATCGCTGCCGGCATCCCAGGAGGCCCGTTCGGCTGCGAGCCGGGCAGCCTGTGGTTCGATCGCGCCACGGAGTTCGTTGAGGGCCTGCAGCTGCTCCAGCCGCCGGGACGAGGCCAGCCGCCAGCGGATCACCTGGGGATCGTAAAGGTTCCAGGCCTCTTCGGGCTGCACCACTGTGCCGAACCGCCTGCGGGATGCCAGCATGCCTTTGGATGACAGAACCCGGGCCGCTTCCCGGACCACTGAGCGGGATACCTTGTGCTGCGTCTCCAGCTCGTCCAGCCGCACCACGGAATTCGGCGCGAGTGTCCACGTGGCCGGTGCTGAATCGAACGTCGCCGTGGGGGTCGCGCGGCTGGACACACAGTCACGTGGGCCGGTGCAGTTGGCGCCGATCCGCACGGCGAATTCATCCTGCGGCAGCTCCGCTCCGAGGGCATCGGGACGCAGCGCCGCGTGGATCCGTCCCGCAGCACGGGCGTGATGGCGGCTCTGGACCCGGGACGAGGCCCGTGCCGCGCTGCGCCCCATCGCCCGGCACGCCAGCATCCTGATCGCATCGGACGACGAACTGGACCTCGTGGCGTCCGTTTCCGTGACCGCCATGGGTTCCGGTTCCGCGGGGAACGACGACGCCGAAACCGCGCTCGCTGCCTCGTTGCTGGAGCAGGGGGTTGGGAAGTCGTGGTCAAGCGGGAGCAGCCGGCGCCGGCGTCCACACCGCCTCCGGACGGTTCGAGGCGCCCGCCGTGGCAGTGACAAGCATCGATACCGTGGGCGCGGGGGACGCCTTCACCGCCGGCTACATCTCTGCCCTGCTCGACGGCGAGGACGTTGCCGGCCGCCTGCAACGCGGCGCCGCTATGGGAGCCTTCGCCGTCAGCACCGCCGGCGACTGGGAAGGCTTGCCCAGCCGGGCCGAGCTCGCCATGCTGGGCGCCACCGCCAGCGGAACCACGCATCGGTAGCGCCGGCCGCGGAGCAGGCAGGTACTGACAGTGCCTGCCGCCCGGGACCGCTGGCGCTTACCGTAGCGGTATGGGAGACGTGCGCGCGGACATAAGAGAGTTTCTGAGTTCCAGGCGGGCGCGGATTTCGCCCGAGGAGGCCGGGTTGCCTGCATACGGCGGGAACCGGCGGGTCGCCGGCCTGCGGCGTGAGGAAGTGGCGATGCTGGCCGGTGTGTCCGTGGACTACTACGTGCGCCTGGAACGCGGCAACCTCGCCGGGGCGTCCGAAAGCGTGCTGGATGCCCTCGCACGCACGCTGAAGCTGGACGAAGCCGAACGGGAGCATCTTTTTGACCTCGCCCGCGCCGCCGGGCCGGCTCGCAGTAACCGCAGCAAGCCGTCCGGTACTGTCCGACCTGAAGTTCAGCAGGTGCTCGACGCCATGGCTGACGCGCCTGCGTGGGTCCGCAACGGCCGTCATGACATCCTGGCGGCAAACCGGATGGGCGTGCTCTTTACGCGCCCGTGTTCAAAAGCCCGCACCGGCCCGTGAACACCACCCGGTTTACGTACCTTGACCGGCGGCCCGGGAGTTCTGGCGCGATTACGATCAGATCGCCAACGATGCCGCGGCGATGCTCCGGCTTGAAGCAGGCCGCCACCCGCACGACCCCGACCTGATCCGGCTCGTTGGCGAGCTGTCGACGCAGAGCGAGCTATTCAGGGACCGGTGGGCTTCCCGGGACGTTGTCTTCCACCGCAGCGGGCTCAAACGGCTGCATCACCCGGTGGTGGGTGACCTCGACTTGAACTACCAGTCCATGGATCTGCCGAGTGAGCCGGGCCTGGTGCTGAACGTATACACCGCGCCTGCGGGCTCCCCGACGGCTGACGCCTTGCAGCTTTTGGCTTCCTGGGCTGCCACGCACGATGACGAGTTCGCCGAACCAGCACCAACTGCCAAGCACCCGCAGTAACGCCGGGCTGCGGGCATACTGCGGGGGCCTGTCGTTTCGTAATTCGGCGAGGGGTATTCGTCGGACGTGAGTTTGGCACCCCAGACTGTTTCGGGCTCGTCGCTGTCCAGCGGCGCTTCCCACAGGGCCAGGTGGCACATGAAATTCTCATCCGTCGCACCGTGCCAGTGCCACTCACCCGCGGGCGTGTAGACGGTATCGCCGGGCTGCAGCTCGATCAGATCTTCCCCCCGCGACTGCACGTACCCCATGCTTTCCGTGACATGCAGGGTCTGCCCGACGGCGTGCTTGTGCCAGGCGGTGTGCGCGCCCGGGGTGAAGCGCACCAGATTCAGCCGGGCGCGGGAGGGTTGCCGGCCGGAGTAGTACGCGTTGAAGTAAACGTCGCCGGTAAACCAGTCCTCGGGTCCCTTGACGGTGGGGTTTTCGGTTGCTTCTGCGTGCTTATGGTTGTTCTCCGCTGTTGTCCGTGCTGCGGCTGAGGTCCTGCCATTGGTCCAGTTCGGTGCGCTCGGCCTGCGCGACGGCGGCGAACAGATCAAACGCGTCGTTGCCAAGGACCATCAGGGCGGGCGGGTTCGGGCTTTCGGCGACCGACACGATGGCTTCCGCCGCCTTGGCAGGGTCGCCCGGCTGGGTGCCGTGGACCGTGTCGTTCTCCTTGCGGCGCTTCCGGCTGTCTCCGCGTAGTCCTTGATCGGCGTCGCCGACTGGGTCAGCGAGCGACCGGCAAAGTCGGTGCGGAACGCGCCGGGCTCGATGACGGTGACGTTGATCCCGAGTGGTTTCAGTTCCTTGTGGAGGGAGCCGGACAGGCTCTCCAGGGCTGCCTTGCTCGCGGAGTAGTATCCGGATCCGGCCGGTGAGATGCGCGCCCCGATGGAGGAGATGTTCAGGATGAACCCGGCCCTGCTGGCTCGCATTCCGGGGAGGACCGCTTTGATCATGCTGACGACCCCGAAAAAGTTGGTGTCGAACAATTGCCGGATGTCGGCGTCGTCCGCTTCTTCAACCGCGGCGCGGTAGCCGTAGCCGGCGTTGTTGACCAGCACGTCGATGCCGCCGAAGCGCGCCCTGCCGTGCTCGACAACCGGGCCGATTTCGGCGGTGTTGGTGACGTCGAGCGGAAGGGCTAGGGCCGTGTCCGGGTAGGCGGCCGCGATGCCTTCCACCGCGGTGACGTTGCGGGCGGTGACGACGGCGTTGTGGCCGTTGGCGAGCACGGTTTGGGCGAGTGCGCGGCCGAGCCCGGTGGAGCACCCTGTGATGAGCCAGGTAGCCATCGTTGTTTCCTTTCGAGGGTGACGTTACGGGCGGACGAGGACTTTCAGGGCTTCGCGGGAATCCATGGCGCGGTAGCCGTCGGGCACGTCGTTCAGGCTGATGGTGCGGTCGAAGACCTTGCCGGGGTTTACGGTGCCGTCCAGGACGCCGGGCAGCAGCGTCTCGATGTAGGCGCGCACAGGGCCGGGCCGCCGGTGAGTGTGATGTTCGGGCCGAACATGGAGCCGAAGCCGATCGGAGCGTCCTCGTACTGGGGCACCCCCACCCGGCTGATGACGCCGCCGGGCGGATCACGCCGAGGGCCTGATCGTACGCCGGCCGGTGCCCCACGCACTCAAGGACGGTGTGCGTTCCGTCGCCGCCGCTGAGCTCGCGCACCTTCTCGATGCCGGCCTCGCCGCGCTCGGCGACGATGTCGGTGGCACCGTATTCGAGGCCCAGATCGGTGCGGGCCTTGTGCCGGCCCATCAGGATGATCTGCTCGGCACCGAGCTGCCTGGCGGACAGCACCGCCATCAACCCGACGGCGCCGTCACCGATGACCGTGACAGTGGTCCGGGCGTTGACGCCTGCCTTGAGGGCGGCGTGGTAGCCGGTGCCGTAGACGTCGGAGAGGGTCAGCAGCGACGGCAGCAGCTCGCTGTCCCCACCCACCGGGACCTTGACCAGGGTGCCGTCGGCGAACGGGACGCGGACGGCCTCGGCCTGGGCGCCGCCGATTCCGTTCGAGGCCCAGAACCCGCCGTGGCGGCAGGAGGTCTGCAGGCCTTCGCGGCAGAAGACGCAGGTACCGTCGGACCAGGCGAACGGGGCGATGACGAAGTCCCCTTCTTCAGGGTGGACACGTCCTTGCCCGTTTCCTCGACGACGCCGATGAACTCGTGGCCCATGGGGCTGCCCTGCCTCGACGAGGGCATGCCGTGGTAGGGGTGCAGGTCGGAGCCGCAAATACAGGAATTGACGATCCGCACGATGGCGTCGGTCGGATTCTGGATGACGGGATCGGGCACGTTCTCCACGCGCACGTCGCCGGCGCCATACATCATGGTTGCTCGCATTTTCGTTTCCTCATCACTTCGTCAGGGGCCGGAGCCCGGGTGTTCCTTTAATAGCCAACCGCACATTCCGGATGTGTGGGAGTGGCTGTTGATACAGGTACCCGCAGTGCCTCCCAGCTCAGACGTGCAGCTCAAACTCCGTGTGTCCGTGCCGGATACCGTTGATTTGGAGCTCCAGGGCGTGGACCCCGGGGTGGTGCACCCGGGTGGTCATCTGCCGGAAGGCATGACGTTTCGACATTGTGCGGGTCTCACCGGCGGCGAGGGTGAGCGCCGCGATCTTGAAGACCTTGGCCGATTGCGTGCCGTTGGCTTTGACGTTATGAACCACATAGTCCACGGCGATCCGCGCATCGTAGTTCCCGGTGTTGGCGATCGCGAAGTCGAAAGCCAGTTCACCCGGTATGGCCACCGAGTTCCGGTCCAGCGTGGGCCCCGTGACAGCCACCGACGCCGGTGTGAACCCCTGCAATGCGAGCGCACCGGGGTGCGCCTTCTTGATCAGGGTCCGCAGGCCATGCCTGACCACCCATGAGGTGTTGGCGTCCGGGGCGGCCAGCCAGCGAGCCGCCGTTTCCACCACCAGGGCGGGCGCGTGCCGGCCACATCGTTGAGGTGGTTCGCCACCGAGCGCCGCACGTACTCCGAAGGGTCCCGGTACAGGGCGTCCAGAATCGGGAGGGACGCCTCTGAATAAAGCACAACGGCGGGTACCCGCACCGCCCAAGGGAGGTACGGCCGCGTCCCCTCGCTGGCTAGCCGCCGGACATGCTCGTCCGGATGCGCGGTCCAGCCTTGGATGATCTCGAGGGAATGCTCCAGGTCCGCGGCCAGCAGCCGGCGGATGGCGAACTCGCCGGTCAGCCTCGGCGTCAGTTCGGCCAGGAGGGCCAGACAGTCGTCAAAGTCAGGTGCGGCGCCAGATTCGAGGGCCAGCGTGACGGCCGTTTCGGATACCGGCCAGAGGATCCAACCCGTGAAACCTACGCCGGTAAGTGCGCTCCGGAAGATGCGCGCCGCCGTCGGATATCCCGGTTCCGGAAGCTGCCGCACGTCTGCCAGCAGTGCGCTGCTCACGGCATCCGTCCGGCCGCGCAGGCTCAACTGGTCCAACTGTGCGGCGGCTGCGGTGACGTGCGGCCAGTCCGGTCCGGGAGCGGCCTCAGCCAGGATCCGGGCCAGGGTTTCCACGCCCTGCCGGTTGATCAGCTCATTCATCACGCCCATTCAGTCAGGCTACCCCGGCAGGCTGACATGCCCGGCGGCAGGGCCAACCCTGCAGGAACGGGCCAACCACGGGCAGAAGGGATAATCTTCACCTTAGGCACTCCTCAACGGCACACGGACGGAACCACAGTGGCAGAACAGGCAGGCAAGACCAGTCTTTGGCGGACCTTCCATGACAAGTTCGTGGTGGAGGAGCGCTTTATGGAGCCGGCCGCGCGGAAGGCTCTGTACCGGACGGCTGTGGTGCTCATTGGCGTGGGAGCCCTGCTGTTCATCGCCACCCTGGTGGGCGTTCTGCAGAGCAACACCGGCCCGTGGGGTGCCGACGAACCCATCCGCAACTGGCTGCTCTCGATCCGGTCAGAGACCCTCACGGCCGTGATGATCTTCCTCGCGGTGGTCTTTGGCCCTGTTGCCCTGCCAATCATCGTGCTGGTGGTGACCGTGGCCTGGGGTTCGCGGCCAGGCACGCGTGGCGGCCGATCGTGCTCGCTGCCGCGATGCTCACCGGCGTCGTGATATCCCAGATCATCCTGGCGATCATCCAGCGCTCGCGGCCCCCGGTAGACCTGATGCTGTTCGGCGCCGACCACACGTTCTCGTTTCCGTCCGGCCATGTCCTGGGTGCGTGCGACTTCCTGCTGGTGACCACGTTCCTGGTGTTCTCGCGGCGGAAAAACCGGAGGACTGCCGTCACCGGCTTCGTTGGCGCGGGCATCGGCATTGTCCTGGCTGCCCTGAGCCGCCTGTACCTCGGCTACCACTGGCTCAGCGACGCCATGGCCTCGGTCTCCCTCTCGCTGCTGATCCTCGGTGCCGTCATCGCCCTGGATACGTGGCGGACCGCCCGGATCCCCGGCGAACGGATCACCGGCGAGCTCTCCAGAGCGGACGTGCCGGGGGATTAGCCGCGATGGCAACCGAGGACGATGTGCGGCGGATGTGCCTGGCTCTGCCCGGTGTCACCGAACGCAGCAGCTGGGACCAGCCCGCGTGGTTCGCGAAGGCCCTGGTGGCACGCATGTGGGAGGACGGTGTGCTGACGGTGAAGACCACCGAGCGGGAAGCCCTGGCTGGCACGGAACCCGAGACGTATTTCTGGACTCCGCACCATGAGCGATCGCCGCAGCTGGTGCTGGTCCGGCTGGCCCGCATCGGCACCGACGAACTCGAAGAACTGCTGGCGGATTCCTACCGGCTGGCGGGCGGTCTGGGGTCCGGACCAGCCGCAGGACACTAGAGCCCGGGAGTGACCGCGCACGCTTGAGGGCACGGTGCAGCCTGGCGTTGGCGGCCTCAAGTTCCAGGACTTTTGCGATGCCGGCCAGGTTGAGTCCCTGCTCCAGCAGTTCCCCGATGTGCAGGAGTAAGGCGATATCGGCATCACTGTACTGGCGGGTACCACCTGAGGTTCGGGCGGGTGTGAGCAGGCCCCGTGTCTCGTAGAGCCGGATGTTCTGCTGGCCTGTGCCTGTTAGCTGGGCCGCCACGGAGATGGCATACAGTGCCCGTCCTGCCGTGGGCAGCTGTTCACGCCCTGACGTGGACCCTGTCATGTCAGCTCCAAATTTCCTCCAATGTGCCTTGCTTCAGTTTCCCACGAGTGCTATAAAAAATCTATATCCATCACCATAGATATGCGGGTGGTGGGTATGCGATCAAAATCAACAACTTCAAGCTGAAGGAGTGGGAAATGATGTTAATGCGTACGGACCCGTTCCGTGAGCTGGACAGGCTCACCCAGCAGGTCTTTGGAACCGCGGCCCGGCCGGCGGCGATGCCCATGGATGCCTGGCAGGAAGACGGCGAATTCGTGGTCGCGTTCGACCTCCCGGGCGTCAAGGTGGACTCCGTGGACCTGAACGTCGAGCGCAATGTCCTGACGGTCCGGGCGGAGCGCCTTGATCCGACCCAGCCCAACGTTGAGCTGGTGGCCTCCGAACGCCCACGCGGTGTGTTCAGCCGCCAACTGATCCTCGGCGACACCCTGGACACGGACCACATCAAGGCCAGCTACGACCAGGGCGTCCTGACACTACGGATCCCGGTGTCGGAGCAGGCCAAGCCGCGCAAGATCGAGATCGAAACAAAGAGCCAAATGCACGAGATCGGAGGCTAGCCGTTCCCTGGGCGCGGGCAGCCTTGTTGCCCGCGCCCAGGCACCGTGCCGACGAGAATTATTCCGAGAAGCCGCCATGACCACCCAGCCGGACTACTATGACGTGCTGCGGGTGAGGCCCTCCGCCAGCCAGCAGGAGATCTCCCGTGCCTATCGGGCGCTCATGCGCACCCATCATCCGGATCTCGACGGCGGTGCAACAGGCGGCGCAACACCTGGCCGCGACCTGTCGCGCGCCGAGCTGCTGCAGATCATGCAGGCCTTCTCGGTTCTGCGTGACCCGGTGCGGCGCGCAGCCTATGACCGGAGCGGCCTCGGCATCAACGCGCACGGTGCGGGTCCGGTCGTCATCCCCGTCAGAAATATCAAGCGCCGGGACGAGCAGGCCGGCAACACCATCAGGATTACGCCGGTGCGCTGGGAAAGCGGTCCGTGGACGTAGGCCCGAAAGACGACAGCCATCAACCGCGAGGAGGCGGACAACAATGACCGAGTGGCGCCGCTACGATTCCCACCTGATACCCGCGTTCCACGAACGCTTCGAGCAACGCTGGGGCAAGGGCACCGCGCCGTTCCTGAACCCTGAAGCCCACGAAGAGCCTTTGCCCGGGCCCAATGGATCAACCCCGTCACCGGCGCGGCTCTGGCCGTTGTGCCCGTGTGGACCGCAGATGACGAACAGCAGCGATCCTTCGGAGTGTTCTACCTTCCGCCCGCCGGCGATATCTGGGTGCTCCGGCCCGGATACACCGGCTACCTGGAGCCTGCCGAAGGCGACACGGAGCAACTCGTCACGCTCCGCAACGATGCCTACCGGAAGGCTGTTGCCCACGCCAAGGAATTTCTGTTCGGCTCACAATGAGTCGGTCGATCCAGCGAAACCAGGCCCGGGAAGCCGTGCCCCGGGACGCCGGGCCCTTGGAAACCGGGCGGACCGGCCGCGTCCGTGCCGCTGCCCAGCAGGCTGCGGGTGATGGTTTCGGCGTCAGCCATCAGGTTCTCCACGGCGGCCGCCAGGTGCGAATCGGACACCGGAGCATCATCCACCGCCGCAGCCACCGCCGCCCGCCGGACCAGTTCCAGGGCCAAGGAGGCCGTGGTTCCCGCCGTCCGTTCCGCGCCGGTATCCAATGCCGCCCGGGCTGAACGCCACCAGGCGGCCGTACAGGCCGTCCATGGCGTCCAGCACCTCAAAGAGCAGTGGCTGCGGCCCGTGCCCGAAACTCCGGTCCTCGGCAATAAGACCGCAATCCTCCAGCACGGCGATCGAGGGCTGCAGCGCCCCGCCATGCGGGCCGCCTCGGAGATCCTGGCGAGGGATCCGCCCGAGAGGAGGATCGCCGTCGAGCCTTCACTCTGGCTCAGGAGGTGGCGCACGGTGTGCGTCTTGCCGGTCCCGGGCGGCCGTACAGCAGGTTGCCCGTTTGAGGTGCTGGCCGTGCTGCAACACGGCCAGCTTGTGCACTTCGTGGCTGAAGAGCCAGAGCCCAATGGCCACCGCCTGGCGCTGCTGGTCGCCGCCGCCGATGCCCACAGCGACGCTCGTCAGCAGCCCGGTCGTGTGACATTCTGGGATGTACGCGTTCCACGCTTCCTCCTTCCTAAAGGGCTGACTCGATGCACATTTCCGCCAAGGACCTAGCCGCCCTCATCCCTGCGGACTTCACCCTGGGAGTGGCCACCGCGGCCTTCCAGATCGAAGGCGCGCTCACCGAAGATGGCAGGGGCCCGGCGGGCTGGGACGTGTTTTCGGCCAAGGAAGGTGCCATCGTCGACGGCCACAGCCCCGCCGTTGCCTGCGATCACTATCACCGGATGCCCTACGACGTTGCCCTCATGAAGCAGCTGGGCGTCGACTCGTACCGGTTCTCACTGTCCTGGCCCCGGATCCAGCCCAACGGCAGCGGGCCGGTGAACCCGGCCGGGCTGGCCTTCTATGACCGGCTCCTGGACGAGCTCCTGGCCAACGGGATTTCGCCCATGGTCACGCTCTATCACTGGGACACCCCGCTGGCACTGGACGACGCCGGCGGCTGGCTGAATCGCGATACCGCCCACCGCCTGGGGGAGTTCGCCGCGATCGCCGCTGCTGCTTATGGCGACCGCGTTGCCCGCTGGGTCACCATCAACGAGCCCGCCACGGTCAGCACCAACGGCTACACCATGGGCCTGCACTCACCGGGCGAAGCGCTCATGCTCAACGCCTTGCCCACCGTGCACCACCAGCTTCTGGGCCACGGGCTCGCGATGCAGGCACTGCGGGCGGCCGGGGTCCCCGGCGAGATCGGGATGACCAACGTGTACTCGCCCATGGTCCCGAACTCCATCAACCCCCTGGACTGGATGAGTGCGGGCCTGATGGACATCGCACAGAACCGGCTGTACGCGGACCCTGTCCTCACGGGCCAATATCCGGACATCATCCGAGCCGCGAAGTTCTTCGGCTCCTTTGACCATCCGGACGAGGACATGGAGATCATCTCCCAGCCGCTGGATTTCTACGGCCTGAACTACTACATGCCCACGAAGGTAGCTGTCGGCCCGGTGACGGGGCGGTGCCGGCGACCATGGCGGAGGCCATGGGCAGTGACCTGAGTGCGGCCGGCAACGGCGCCACGCCGTTCCACGTCGAGGCCTGGCCGGAGGCGGACGTCACCTCCTACGGCTGGCCGGTCAAACCCGAGTACATGGGGGTGGCGCTGAAGGAGATGGCGGAGCGGTACCCGCATCTCCCGCCGGTGATCATCACCGAGGGCGGGGCCAGTTTTGAGGACATTATCGTCCGGGACAAGTCCACCAACACCACGTTCATCCCGGACGAGCGGCGGCTGAAGTACCTGTCGGACCACATCCAGGCCGCGCTGAAGGCCACGGCTCCCGGCGGTGAAGCCGAGGGTATTGACCTGCGTGGCTACTATGTGTGGTCGCTGCTGGACAACTTCGAATGGTCGGCAGGCTACAACCAGCCGTTCGGGTTGCTCCATGTTGATTTCGAGACCCAGGAGCGAACGCCGAAGGCGTCCTACTTCTGGCTTCAGGAGCTTATCGAGGAGCGGAACCTTGCCGCAGGGGCGAGTGCCGCCGTCGCGCAGGCCGCCAGTGAGGAACCGGACACCGCCGCTGATCCCGAAACGCCGGTATCTCCCAACGACGGCGTGACCACCTCGGGTGCCACCGCCTAGCCTCGTGGGGAAGTGTTGTGGTGTGCGTCCTCCGGGTCCTCGGGTGAGTCATCGCGCCGTTCCTTCACAAGCTTGCTGGCGCTCACCAGCCGTAGCGCTGTCACCAGCAGGACCCCGCCAAGCATGTTAAAGGCCACTACATAGGAAAACCAGCCGAGCCATTCAAGGTAGTTGATGTCAGCACCCGTGTGGATGGCACCGAAGATCAGCAGCGAGTCCAGGATCGAGTGGAAGAGCTGCAGCCCATAGAGCAGGAAAGCGCCAACGACGGCGGCCGCGATCTTGCCGGTGATGCTGTCAGTGCCGTGCTGCATGCGGGTCATCAACGTGATGGTGCTCCCCGCCAACACGGCAAGACACACGGTTTTCCAGTTAAACCCGGCGTCCAAATAGTGGTTGGCTTCCTTCGTGATGACCCCGCTCCATTGCGGGAACGCTGTCATGATCAAAGCCATGAACAGCCAACCGCCCACCAGGTTGGCAATGAGTGTGCCGCCCCAAAGCTTCCCGAGCTGGGCGTAGCTTGCCTCCCGTGCGACGACGGCGGCGATGGGTACCAGGAAGCCTTCCGTGAACAGTTCGCTCTTGGCCAGCAGCAGGGCGATGAGGCCTGCACTGAAGGCCAGTCCCGCGAGAAGGTGGTTCCCGGTCTCATAGAGAACGCCGAGGTAAGCCATGACGCCAACGCCTATTTCAAACCCGCCGAACAAGCCGGTGATGAGCACGTCCCGAAAGGTGCGGTTCAGCCGTTGCGCGCCTTCCTCAACCGTGCGGTCGAAGGATTCCTCCACCTCCTCCTCAACCGGGCCTGGGTTGTCGCCAAGTTCCCGCCGCCGCGCATCGCCGTCGGTGTCGCTCATGCGTGTCGCCTATCCGCTTGAAAGAGTGTGGTCATGCATCTACAGCAGGTCCAGCACCTTGAGCTGCTTGGCCATCCCCGCGCCGTCCGGCGAATAGATCCAGGGCACCACCGAGGTGGTGTGGTCGCCGTCCTCGGAGTGCCCGCCGGCGAAGACGGACTCGCTGACGGAGAGCTGCCGGATGGCGATCGCGGCCACCTTGTCGGCGTTCTCCTGGGCGAAGCCTGAGTAGATCTGTTCATCGTGCTGGCCGTTGTCGCCGATCAGGAGCCACCGCATGTCCGGGAATTCCTTGGCGAGGCGCTCCAGGTTGCGGTGCTTGTGCTCCTGCCCGCTGCGGAACCAGCGGTCCTGGGTCAGGCCCCAGTCCGTGAGCAGGAGGGCGCCGGAGGGATACATGTTCCGGCCCAGGAACCGCGCCAGGGTGGGGGCCGCATTCCACGGACCCGTGGACAGGTAGATGACGGGCGCGTCAGGGTGCTCAATGGTGAGCCTTTCCAGCAGGACCGCCATCCCCGGCGTCGCCATCCGTGCCCGTTCGCTGAGGACAAACGTGTTCCACAGGGCCAGGAACGGCCTGGGCAGGGCGGTGACCATCACGGTGTCGTCGATGTCGGACACGATGCCGAACTTCGCATCGGCATCGATCACCTGGATCAGCGTCTCCACGGGTTCGGTCCCGTCAGCCCGCAGGATGGCGGTGTGCCAGCCCGGCGGGAGCTGCACGTCCACAACGGTGTCGATCAGGCCGCCCCGGTCCGCACGGACCCGGGCGGTGACGCCGCCGATGGTAATTTCCACCTCAATGAACTGCAGGGGGACACTGGTGAAGGCCCGCCAGCCGCGGACGTTTTGTGTGCCGTTGCGGGCTGCGTGCTCGGCCCGGCTGCCCGGGGTGGGATTCCTGGTCAACAGGACGCGGCCAAGGACACGTACCCAGCCGGTCGAACCGTAGCCCTGGTACGCAATGGTCTGCGGCGTGAAATTCCAGCGCTTGGCCAGCCGGATGCGGACGCCGTTGACGACGTCGGAAATCCGGTGCGCCAGACGGAAAACCTGGGTGCCGGACAGTGGTGCTGGGTGCGGAGTGTTCTGCGGTGAATTCTGAGGAGCCCTGTCCATGCCTCCACTCTGCCACAGCGCAACCGCGCGTCGGGCACTTGCGGCGGTTCCGCCGTCGTGCGTGACGTCAGCCTCCATCAGGAACGCGGAGTGCCCACCCAACCCCATCGGCAATCCGTGTGGCAGTGTATGGGAATGGCGCGCATTGAAGATTATGCAGTTGTTGGCGACCTCCACACCGGCGCCCTGGTCAGCACCGAGGGCTCCATCGACTGGCTTTGCCTGCCGCATTTCGACTCGCCTGCATGTTTCAACGCGCTCCTCGATACGCCGGAGGCAGGGCGCTGGCTACTGGCACCCGAGAGCGGCGGCACCTGCGCCAGGCGCGGCTACCGGGAGGGGACCCTGATCCTCGAAACAGAATGGGAAACCCCGGAGGGTACCGTCAGGGTTATTGACTTCATGCCGCCACGTGACGAGGTGGCGGACATCGTGCGGATCGTCGAGGGCGTGAGCGGAAGCGTCAGGATGCGCGGTGAACTGGCCCTGAGGTTCGACTACGGGCACATCGTTCCCTGGGTGCGCCGCGACAGGCACGGCCTGCATGCCATCGCCGGCCCGGACTCCGTCTACTTCGTCACCAAGGCGCCGCTTCACGGCGAGAACATGCACTCCGTCAGTGACTTCACAGTCAAGGCGGGGAGCGCATCCCCTTTGTCCTGACGTGGGCGCCCAGCCACGTACCCCGCCCGCACACGGTGGACGCCGAGGTAGTGCTGGGCACCACCCTGGCCTTCTGGCGCGGCTGGGCATCCCAGTGCACCGTGCGGGGCAAGTACCAGGATGCCGTGGTCCGTTCGCTGGTGACCCTGAAGGCGCTGACCTACGCTCCCACGGGCGGCATCGTCGCTGCGGTCACCACGTCCCTGCCGGAACAGCTGGGCGGTCCCGCAACTGGGATTACCGCTTCTGCTGGCTGCGGGACGCCACTATGACGCTGCAGGCGCTCCTGGCCGCCGGCTACACCACCGAAGCGGCCGCCTGGCGTGACTGGCTGCTCCGCGCTGTGGCGGGCGATCCTGCCGACCTGCAGATCATGTACGGAATCCACGGCGAACGCAGGCTTCCGGAAATGGAACTGCCGTGGCTTGCCGGGTACGAGAATTCAAAACCTGTACGGACCGGCAACGGCGCCGCCGAGCAGCTTCAGCTGGACGTCTGGGGCGAGGTCCTGGATTGCCTGGCGCTGACCAGGAAGTCCCTGCTGAAACACACGGACGAGTCCTGGGACGTCCAGGTGGCCCTGATGCAGCACCTGGAGACCATCTGGGACCAGCCGGACAACGGACTCTGGGAGATGCGCGGGCCGCGGCGCCATTTCACGCACTCCAAGGTGATGGCCTGGGTGGCCGCAGACAGGATGGTTAAGGGCGTCCGCGATTTCGGCTTGCCCGGCCCCGTGGAACGCTGGGAGGCCCTTCGCGACACCATCCATCGGGACGTCATGGCCAACGGCTTCGACCCCGTCCGCAACACTTTTGTGCAGTCGTATGGCCGGCCCGAACTGGACGCCAGCCTGCTGTTGATCCCGCGGGTGGGCTTCCTGCCGCCGGATGATCCCCGGGTGCTGGGGACCATCGACGCGATCCGGCGGGAGCTGACCGAGGACGGTTTTGTGCTGCGCTACCGTCCCGCCGACAGCGACGACGGCCTTCCGGGAGACGAAGGGGTGTTCCTGGCCTGCTCCTTCTGGCTGGTGGAGGCCCTGCTGGGCGCTGGGCGCACCGAGGAGTCCACCGAACTCTTCGAACGGCTGCTGGAACTCCGCAACGATGTGGGTCTGCTCAGTGAGGAATGGAGCGTCGGGGCAGGACGGCAGCTGGGCAATACGCCCCAGGCCTTCAGCCACTTCGCGCTTGTGACAAGCGCCCTTGAGCTGCATCAGGATACGGTTCGCCGAAGTGACACACCCCTTCCCCCGGAGACAGAAAGCGTAAGGCAATGAGGGCCCGAGGGTCCGCCCGCTCTTCACCTCCGCAGGATAGGTAAGTATACTTACTAGACTCGCAGAGCGCTCCTATTAAGGCACAGCGCCGTGACTGAACGAGGGGTGGTAGTAATGGCCGGACATTTTGAGCTGGTGGATGCGCCTGACGGCGGCTATCGCGTGCGGATGTTGGATGGTTCAGGAAGCCTGATGGCTATCTCGGTGACTTTCCCAACGAAGCGCGCAGCGGTGGCCGGCATTGCGATGGCCCGCGAGATTGCCGGCACCGGCCTAATCAGGGACTTCAGCAGGAACGGTGCCGGAGCCGTCATCCGGGACCGGGTTGGCCCGGTGTCCTCCCCGAAAGACAATGGTGCTGCCCGCGGCAAGAAGATTACCGGGGCCGCCCGCGTTGTAGCCGGGTGATCACCCAAAGCCACGCCTTGGTCCGCGGACGGCGGTTCGGCGTCCTGTTTGACGTGGATGGAACATTGGTGGATTCCGCCTACATCCACACGCTCGCGTGGTGGCAGGCGTTCCGCCAGCACCAGCATGACGTCCCCATGGCCGCCATTCACCGGTGCATCGGGATGGGTGGCGACCGTTTGGTGGACACGCTTCTTCCTGCTGGCCGTGACCGCGAGGCCGACGCCGGAATCCTGGCCAGCCATGCGGCAGTCTACGCGCAGAGCTGGCCGTCGCTGCGTCCGTTTGACGGTGCCAAGGAGTTGCTTGCGCAGTGCCACGCCGGGGACTCGCCGTCGCCCTGGCATCATCGGCGCGAACGCAGGATCTGGCGGCCACCCGCAAAGCCCTCGGAGCGGACTCGTTCATCCATGCCGCCACCAGCGCGGACGATGCGAAGGCAAGCAAGCCGGCCCCGGACATCCTCGTGGCCGCGCTTGAAGCTGTTGGTGTGGCCGCGGCCGGAGCAGTCTATGTGGGGGATGCGGTGTGGGACATGCAAGCTGCTGCCGCGCTGGGAGTCCCTGCCATCGGCGTCACCTGCGGCGGGACCAGCGCCGCCGAACTCCGCGAGGCAGGCGCGGCCGAGGTCTACAACGGCCCCGGGACCTCCTGGACAACCTGCAGGCAAGCGCGATCGGCAGGCTGCTGACGCTGGAATCGAACCCCGCAGCGCGAACCGGCAGCACATGACGTCAAAACCCGGATTTGCGGGTATCTGCTGCCGGTTCGCGTTAGAGGGGAGCAGGCCTGAGAGGTCAGCGCGCAGACCGGAGGCGGACACCTTGTGCGCCGCGACAGCGTCCGACCAGCTCAACTGGCCGGTCACCATGCCAAGCCAGGTGGCGGCGTCGCACTCGATCACGTTGGGCGGGTTCCGCGGGTGTGCCGCGGCCCTCCACACACTGGGTGACGCCGAACGGCGGCACCCGCACCTCCACCGAGTTCCCCGGTGCCCGCGCGGTCACCTCCTCCAGCGTGTACCGCACAGCCGTGGCCGTGACGTTGCGGGGGAGCGGAACATCCGACGGCGATGCGGCGGCTTCCTGCCATGCGGCCAGTGCCGCTGTGCCTTCTTCAATGCCGATCCGACGGCGCGCTACAGCCACGTCAGTCCAGGAGAGCTGACACGGCCGGGCCCAGGCGGATCTTGCCCACCTCGTGGCTGCCGCCCATCACCGGTGCCACCACTTTTTCGAGGACGCTGGAGACGCCGGGGATATCCACGGCGCCCACCGCGGCGAGGAGGGTCAGGGCCACCAGCGAGGTGGCGCGCAGGTTCCCGTCCAGCATCTTGATGGCCACTGAGACACCCTGTGGTGTGGCCATGGCCAGGACTCCCTCGGCGCCGATCTTGGCGATGATGCCCAGCTCGTCCATCACGATGGTGTTGGCCTCGCCGCGGCCCTGGACGGCCACGGGTAGTCGAGCATGGACGTGGTGATGGTGGCAGCGCGGGCGTTGGAGTTCTTGTCGCCAGGGGCCTTGGCCAGCATCGAATAGGCGCGGGCCAGGCCGGTCAGCGAAATGGCGGCAACGGGGCGCCGCAGCCGTCGATGCCCAGGTGGGCGATACGCTCGCCGCTGTACTCCTCGATCACGCTGCGGACGCGCTGCTGCAGGGGATGGTTCGGCTCGAGGTAGCTGTGGGTGTCCCAGCCGTTTTCGGTGCAGGCCCACAGGAAGGCGGCGTGCTTTCCTGAGCAGTTGAAGGCCAGCTTCGACTTGCCCTTTTCGGACCGGATCAGCCAGTTGCGGGCCGTCTCGTCCTGCGGCCAGGCGGCGGGGCACTGGAGCTCATCCTCCCGGACGCCGGCGGCCTTGAGCATCCCCTCCACCACATCCATGTGGTCCAGGGAACCGACGTGGCTGCCGCAGGCCAGCGCCACCTGCGCGCCGCGCAGCGGGACCCCGGACTGCATGGACGCCAGGGCCTGCAGCGGCTTGAGCGCGGACCGTGCGTACAGGGGCGTCCGGATGTCGCCGAGTTCTGTGACGACGGACCCGTCGGCGGACAGTACGACGGCTGAGCCGATGTGCCGGGACTCCACAAAACCGCTTCGTTCAATAACAGCGAGTTCGACGGCGGAGTCCACGGTGAACGTGGCATGCGGGTTGTGCGGCATGTTGCCAGTCTAGGGCCCTCGGAGGGAAGGCCTGCCGAATGCCGGGCTACTCCACGGTGACCATGACGGACTGCCAGCCGGAGGCCCCGTCGGGCACCGGATCGGCCCGCTGGTCAGTCTGGACCTCGCCTGTTCCGTCGGTGGCGCGGACCTTGATGTAGTGCGGTCCGGGCGTGGCTTCCCAGTCGAAGGACCACTGGCGCCACGTGATGAGGGACGCCTCGGTGGACAGGACGGCCTCGGCCCAGGGGTCGTTGTCGATCTGGACTTCCACCTTGGTGATGCCGCGGGTCTGAGCCCATGCGGTGCCGCCGATCGCCACGCGGCCGGCGGGCACCTTGGCGAAGGACTTCGGGACTTCCACCCGGGCCATGGTCTTGATGGGGCCGCGCTCGGACCAGCCGCGCTGGGTCCAGTAGGCCTTGCTGTCCGCGAACCGTGTGACCTCCAGGTCCACCACCCACTTGGTGGCGGAGACAAAACCGTACAGCCCGGGCACCACCATGCGCACCGGATAGCCGTGCTCCAGCGGCAGGGGCTCGCCGTTCATGCCGATCGCCAGCATGGCGTCGCGGTCATCCTGCAGGACCTCCAGCGGCGTGGAGGCGCTGAAGCCATCGATCGACGTCGACAGCACCATGTCCGCGCCGTCCTTGGGACGTGCCCGCTTCAGGACCTCGCGGATGGGCAGGCCGAGCCAGCGGGCGTTCCCGGCGAGGTTGCCGCCCACGGGATTGGAGACACAGGTGAGGGTCACGTGCGATTCGATGAGGTCGGCGTCGAGCAGGTCCTGGAAGGTGAGGCGGACCTCTTCCTCCACAAGCCCGTGGACGCGGAGCTCCCAGTCATCAGCGTTGATTTCGGGGACGCTGAGGGCGGTGTCGATCCGGTAGAAGTCCCCGTTGGGGGTGATCCAGGGTGTCACGCCGGCAGCGGGGGACTGGACGCCGGCGGGAACAGCCGCGGCGGCCTTGGCGGCGTGGGCAGCTGCAGGGCCTCGCGGGCCTTGGTGATGTTGCTGCGCGCGGCACTGAGCAGGCGTCCGCCCGTGGCAGCGATCCCGGCGCCGACCACGGTGATCCCGGCGGCGGCGAAGAAGCGGCGGCGGCTGGTGGCGGGGCGGTCAGGTTCCTCGGCGCCCGTGTCGGCAGGCGCCTCGGGCCAGGACTTCAGCCGCCACAACGGTGCGATCAGCAGCCGCAGCACTACCAGCCCGGCAATCGTGCCCAGCACGGTGGGGATGGCATCCAGCGGCTTCACGCTGGCCCTTGTCACCACGCTGGCCACGATCACCGCGCCCATAAGCAGCACACCGGCCGCGCCCAGCGCCCACTTGCGGTAGGCCACCACACCCAGCACGCAGGCCAGCAGGAAAATGGTCAGGCCCATCCCCACAAACAGCGCGGCTTTGTCATTCGTGCCGAACGTGGCGATGGCAAAGTCCTTCATCCATGGCGGGGTGAAGTCGATGAACGTGGACCCCAGCGCGATCACCGGGGTTGCCGGGCGGTAAAGAACGCTCCGATCAACTCCGCAACGGATAGTACGACGGCGGCAGCCGCCACGCCTGCCAGCGCGGCCATTGCGGCGGGGCCTTGAGCCACTTCAGAAGCTTCTTCATGCCTTGGATTCGTTGCGGCAGGCCGCAGGGATGGCCGGGCGAGGACACAGCTTAGGAATATCCCCCTTAGGAAAGGGCAGGGTGCACAAAGTACCCTTGGGGACTGTGAAGGTACTCGTCATTGGCCCTGGAGGCCGCGAACACGCCATTGTCCGCTCCTTGCTCGCCGACCCCAACGTTTCCGAGGTCCATGCGGCTCCCGGCAACGCCGGCATCAGCAAGCTGGTCCCACCCACAAGATAGACGGGAATGATCCCGGCGCCGTCGCGGCGCTGGCCACCAAGCTCGGCGTGGACCTCGTGGTGGTTGGCCCCGAGGCGCCGCTGGCGGCCGGTGTGTCCGATGCCGTCCGCGACGCCGGCATCCCGGTCTTCGGCCCAGCAAGGCCGCAGCCCAGCTGGAAGCCTCCAAAGCCTTCGCCAAGGAGGTTATGGCCGAAGCAGGAGTCCCCACGGCCATGGCGATGGTGGCCACAAACGCCGACGAAGCCGCCGCGGCCCTGGATACCTTCGGCGCACCCTACGTGGTGAAGGACGACGGCCTCGCAGCCGGCAAGGGCGTGGTGGTCACCAACAACCGCGACGAAGCCCTGGCCCACGCGCAGACGTGCTTCGACGCAGGCGGCACCGTGGTGATCGAGGAATTCCTCGATGGCCCGAAGTTTCCGTCTTTGTCCTCTGCGACGGCCGCAACACCGTGGCACTGTCCCCGGCGCAGGATTTCAAACGCATCTTCGACAACGACGAAGGCCCAACACCGGCGGCATGGGTGCCTACACGCCGCTGGAATGGGCCCCGCCGGGCTGGTCCAGGAGGTCATCGACCGGGTGGCCCAGCCCACGGTCAACGAGATGGCGAACCGCGGCACACCGTTCGTGGGTGTGCTGTTTGTGGGCCTGGCGCTGACCACGCGCGGCACCCGCGTCATCGAATTCAACGTCCGCTTCGGCGACCCCGAGACGCAGGCCGTGCTGGCCCGGCTCAAAACCCCCCTCGGTGCGCTGCTGCTGGCAGCCGCCAAGGGCGAACTGGACAAGGCAGACGAGCTGCGCTGGTCCAAGGAGACCGCCGTCGCCGTCGTCGTCGCGTCCGAAAACTACCCGGACTCCCCGCGCACCGGTGACCGCATCCGCGGACTCAAGAAGGTGGATGAGCTCGACGGCGTGCACGTGATCCACGCAGGCACCGCGTTCGACGACGACGGCAAGGTGATCTCCGCCGGCGGCCGGGTACTCGCCGTCGTTGCCCTCGGCAGCGACCTGGTGGAGGCCCGGGAACGGGCGTACGACGGCGTGGAGCTGGTTCAGCTGGAAGGCTCCCAGTTCCGGACGGACATCGGCCGTAAAGCCGCCCGCGGCGAAATCAAGGTTGCTTCCGGCGCCACCGGAGCGCTACCCGTCACGAAGGCGAAGGCATAACATGACTGAGAACTCCGCCCAGGCACCACAGACGCCCCGCGGCTTCAGCACCGAAACCCTGGACCTGCCGGGCTGGACGCACGTTTACTCCGGCAAGGTCCGCGACCTCTACGAGCCGGCGGACGAAGCCATCCGCCAGCAGGTGGGCCAGGACTGTGTCCTGGTGGTGGCAAGCGACCGCATCAGCGCCTTCGACCACGTGCTGGCCAGCGAAATCCCGGACAAGGGCCGCATCCTCACGCAGTTGAGCCTGTGGTGGTTCGACCAGCTTGACGTGGTCCACCACGTGCTGGCATCCACCGTGGAGGACGGGGTTCCCGCGGCTGTGGAAGGCCGCGCCATGATCTGCCGGAAGCTGGATATGTTCCCCGTGGAGTGCATCGCCCGCGGCTACCTCACAGGCACCGGACTGCTGGAGTACAAGGCCCGGGGGACGGTCTGCGAGATTCCGCTGCCGCCGGGCCTGGTGGACGGGTCCCGGCTGGAACGGGCCATCTTCACACCGTCTGCCAAGGCCGAAGTGGGCGAGCATGACGAGAATATCTCCTACAACGATGTTGTGGCGATGGTGGGGGACGACATCGCCGCACGCCTGAGCGAGCTGACCCTGAAGATCTACACCGGCGCCGAGAAGATCGCCCGTGAACGCGGCATCATCCTGGCCGACACCAAGGTGGAGTTCGGCTACGACGCCGTATCCGGGCCATCACCCTGGGCGATGAGGTCCTGACGCCGGATTCCTCCCGTTTCTGGGATGCGGCCACGTATGAGCCGGGCAAGGCGCAGCCTTCCTATGACAAGCAGTATGTGCGCGACTGGCTCACGTCGGCGGAATCCGGCTGGGACAAGGACTCAGACGTGGCGCCGCCCGCCCTGCCGGCGGACGTCGTGGCCAGGACGCGCAGCCGCTACGTCGAGGCGTACGAGAAGATTACCGGCAGGACGTTCGCCTAAAAAGCGTTCTTGACGGGCCCGGCTTTGGGTTGTCCTAGTGTGAGGTGTACTACTGATGTGAGACACAGTTTGAAAGGATTGTGCCCATGTCTGCTCGACCGACCTATTCCGATGAGTTCAAGGCTGATGCCGTGTCGTTGGTGATTTCCTCGGGACGTTCGCCGGCCTCTGTTGCGCCGGAACTGGGGATTTCCGTGACTGCCCTGAAGCGGTGGGTGCGGCTGCATAACGAGAGCCAATCGGAGGGCGGGGGCAAACCGGATGATCCGGTGGATCCGGCGAAATACAAGGCTTTGGAAGCTCGGCTGCGTGAAGTCGAGAGGGAAAATGACTTCCTAAAAAAAGTTTCGGCGTTCTTCGCCAGAGAACAACGGTAGAGGATCTTTACCGCTTTGTTCAGGTGAAGAACGCGCAATTCCCTGTCCAGTGGATGTGCCGGCAGCTGGGTATTCCCAGGGCCTCGTACTACCGGTGGCTGGCCGCTGTCGAGTCTCCGACGGCGACCCGGCATCGGGAGCTGACAGAGCATGTGAAGATCATGTTCGATTCTTCGGACGGAATTTTCGGGCACCGCATGGTCCATTCGAAACTTGCCGCCGCCGGCATCGAGGTATCGGTGGGGACCGTGGCGGTCATCATGGCGGAGAACGGCTGGGCCGCGAAACGGATGCGGGCGTTCAAGCGGACGACGATTCCCTCGGATCCGGACAAGGTCTTCGCGGACCTCATCGGCCGGGACTTCACCTCCGACACCCCGGGAACCCGTCTGGTCGGAGACATCACGTACCTGCGCACCGGTGAGGGCTGGCTCTACTTGGCCACCGTCATTGATCTGTGCACGCGCATGGTCGTCGGTTGGGCGATGGCTGACCACATGCGCGCCTCGCTCACTACCGGCGCGCTGAAGATGGCCAGGGACCGCGGTTATCTGCACCCTGGAGCAATTTTCCACAGCGACAGAGGAACGCAGTACACCTCCCGGGAAATGAGCGCCTGGTGCACGGGTAACGGCATCCGACAGTCCATGGGAGCCACCGGAGTGTGCTGGGACAATGCAGTGGCCGAATCGGCGTTCTCATCCCTGAAAAATGAGTTCTACCACCACCACAGCTTCACCACCCGCCAGGAGGCCCGGCGCGGAGTGATGAAGTACATCGAAGTGTTCTACAACCGCTGGCGACCCCACAGCAACAATGACGGCCTGCCGCCAGCCACCGCAATGGCGAACTTCAGGCCCACCAGGCAGCCGCTTCCCGCGGCTGCCTAACCAAAAAGAAACTACGCGACTGTCTCACATCCTTGACACACCTCAGTGTCCCGTGTTAATGGTTTGTTTGCGTTTCATCTTGCCCAGGAGATAGTCCGCTGATTTGGTCCAGGTGAATGGTTTGGCGTCCTGGTTGTAGTTCTGGATGTAGCGTTCCATGGTTTCTTCCAGGTCCTCCACGGAGCTGAAGGCCCGCGTTTGAGGCACTGGCGGGTGATGATCCCGAAGAAGATCTCCACCATGTTCAGCCAGGAACAGCTGGTCGGGGTGAAATGCAGGCTCACGCGCGGGTTGTCGGCCAGCCAGTCCTTGACGTTCTGGTGCTTGTGGGTCGCGTAGTTATCGCAGATGACATGAAGTTCAACCCCGGGGTGGGCGTCGGCGACCCGGCCCAGGAAATCGACGAACTCGATGTTGGTGTGCTTCGGGTAGAAGGCGTTCGCGCTGAGTTTGCCGGTGAGGACCTCCAGGGCGGCGAACAAGGTGGTGGTGCCGTTGCGCTTGTAGTCGTGGGTCTGCTGGAGCGGGTGCGTCGGGGACAACGGCTGGTCCGGGCCGGTGCGGGAAAGTGCCTGGATTTGGGTCTTCTCGTCAATGCTCACCACCACCGCGTTTTCCGGCGGGGACATGTACAAGCCCACCACGTCCCGGAGCTTGGACTCCAGTGCAGGGTCGGTGGAGAACTTGAACGTCTCGATCCGGTGCGGCTGAATTTTCCACCGCCGCCAGATCCTGGCCACGGACGAAAACGAAATTCCGTGGCGTTCGGCCATGATGCGGGCGGACCAGTGCGAAATCCCCAGCTCCGCCGGCGGGTTCCCGTCATTGGTCAGAGTGTCCGCGATCAGGGCAAGCTCATCGATCTCACGCTCCCGGCCCGGGCGCTGGACATCGGACAGTGCCCCGATCCCGCCCTCGGCATAGCGGTTGCGCCACTTCAACACCGTAGGTGCCGAAAACCCGGTGATCTTCTCGATCTGGATATTCGGCATCCCGTCGGCAGCCAACAAGACCGTACGCGCCCGCAACGCCACTGTCGCACTGGATGCTTTCCCACGAGTCAGCGCCTCCAGGGCTACCCGGTCCCCGTCACGCAATTCCAAAGCCCTTGCCAGATAAACCATGGATCAAGTCTGACAAACAACCAGACCAAAAGGAATCAACGACACACTACACTAGCTTGCTTTGACGTCTTTCGCTGCTGCGGCGGCCCGTTGCTGGGCAAGCCTGATCTCAAGGACCGCGTCCAGCGCCTGCTGGACGCGGTCCGAGGCTCCCGCGGCGCTGAAGGCCTTCTGCGCTTCTTCGAGGTAGACCAAGGCTTCGTCAGACTCGCCGGCGGCCTTCAGTGACTTGCCCAGCAGGAGTGAAACTTCCCCTGCCGTGTGCTTGGCCAACGCGTCGGATTCCGCGTGGATCTCGCGGAGCTTGTTGATGGCTGCCACGATGTCGCCGGTGAGATAGAGCCAGCGGGCGCGGATGAACGCAACTTCGAGCTGGTCACTCTTGTTGCCGCCCACGATGGACAGTGCCAGTTCAGCGCGCTCGATGCTGGAAAGTGTTTCCGGTTCTACGATTCCGGAGGACAGCCGCACGGCGGCCGAGGCCTTGTTGAAGCGGGCCCACAGATCAATGTCGTTGGCAGGGGACAGCATCCGGGCGGCGCGCTCGTGGTACTTGATGCCCTCGGGGTAGTCGTGCCGCATAAAGGCCACGTTGCCGATCACCCAGGCGACCTCACCGGCGAGTTGGGACATTGAGTGCTCGTCCATCTGGTCATTCATGGCCTGGCAGTATTTCCAGGCCTCGTCGAGGCGGCCGCTCTCCGCCAGTGCCCCAATCAGCGCGCGGTAGGCGCCGATGATCAG
Source organism: Arthrobacter sp. Hiyo4 (assembly GCA_002370555.1). Lineage (GTDB taxonomy): Bacteria > Actinomycetota > Actinomycetes > Actinomycetales > Micrococcaceae > Arthrobacter. The sequence continues at coordinate 3,165,470 of AP014718.1, read as the reverse complement.
GGTGGAGCCGTTGGGCAGCTGGCCGCAAAGTTGGACGGCCGCCAGTGCATGCTCCACGGCCGTGCTCAGCTGGCCCTGTCCCTGGCAGATGGCGGCGAGCATCTGGCGGGCACGGACGGCGAGGCCGGCAGACTCCGTGGCCATGGGGTGCTCCAGGAGGTGCTGCATGATCTTTTGGCATTCCTGCCAGTTGCCCTGTTTGATCAGGCATTCGGCCTGCATGTAGGTCATGTTCCACCACGCGCTGGTGTTCTTGCCCTCGAGGGCTATCTGCGCCGCGTTGGCTGCGTGGGTGGCCGCCAGCGGATAGTCCCTGAGGTCCCAGGCCTGGCGCGCGTAGAGGCCCGCCAGGACGTATTCGGCGTCACTGACCGTGATGGGCTGGCTCCAGGCTTCCAGCGCCTTGGGCGCCAGCTCCAGCCTGCGGGCGAGCTCCTCGATCACTTCGGCCGTCGGCTCACGGCGGCCGGTTTCGAGGAGGGAGATGTAACTGGGGGAATACAGGTCCCTGCCCAGTTCAGCCTGTGTCAGCCCACGTTCGAGACGCTCCGCGCGGAGCTTCTCCCCGAATCCGTTGCCCACGGGATTTCCTCCTAATTCTGGACAGTCTTTGTACTCAATGCTTGACAGTCCCTGTGGAAAACATTTTACAATGTATGTCAACAAGGACAGTGCTGACTTTGTAACGAATCCGACTCGTATTGAGGAACTTATATGTTGAAGAAGATTGCGGCCGCTGGCGTACTCGCTGCGGCCCTAGCATTTTCTGCGGCGGCCCCGGCTGTCCTGTCGGCAGGTTCCATCGCCGACACCAGCGGCGTGTCCGTGGCTGTTGGCAACTGGCCCGATCCCATGTCCAAGCCCGTCAAGGACAAGACCGGCAAGACCTACACTACGTACGTTGGCAACTGGCCCGACCCGATGTAAGGAATCCTCTTAGGAGGCGCGGCCCCGGGGCATGGTTACCATGCCCGGGGCTATTTCTTTGTCCCGCCTTGACGGGTTCACTTGACCGTTCGCTGCCCGGGTACATGACGGCGGGGACATACAAAAGAGGGCCTCCCCTGGGGGAGGCCCTCTTTGAATTGGTCGGGATGACAGGATTTGAACCTGCGACCTCGTCGTCCCGAACGACGCGCGCTACCAAGCTGCGCCACATCCCGATCCGCTGCAAAAGCAACTTTACAAGGATAGCCGACGCCGGGCCCGGATGCGAAATCGGCCGCCGCTGGGTTGCCCCAGGTTTGCCCGGGCGTGCCGAGTGTCCCGCTGTAACAGGCCGGCGTCGCTGCTCAAAGCCGGGGAAACCCAGCTGCGGGACGCCACCAGATTCCTAGACCAGGGAGTCCTTCCAGGCGCCGTGGAGGTCTGCGAAGCGTCCGCCGCCGCCTATGAGTTCCGCGGGGGTGCCATCCTCAACCACGCGGCCGTCGTGCACCACCAGGACGCGGTCGGCAGTTTCAACGGTTGAGAGGCGGTGCGCGATGATCAGCGCCGTCCGGCCGCCGCCCGCAGCAGCTGAGCCCTCGGCCGCAGACCCGCACCAGACGAGCCCGGGGCGCCTGCCGGACTGCCGGCGTCGGACGTTGCCCGCAGAAGGCGGGCCAGTCCGCTCTGGACGAGCCGCTCGGAGGGGACGTCCAGCGAGGAGGTGGCCTCGTCCAGGATCAGCACCGCCGGCCGGGCCAGGAATGCCCGGGCGAAGCTGATCAGCTGCCGTTGCCCGGAGGACACCCTGCCGCCGCGCTTGTTGACATCGGTGTCATAGCCTTCGGGGAGTTCGGTAATGAACTCGTGGGCGCCCACGGCCTGGGCAGCGTCCTCGATCTCCGCCCGGGAAGCCTCCGGCCGGCCCAGGGCGATGTTGTCCGCTACGGAGCCGCTGAACAGGAACGCCTCCTGCGTGACCATCACGATGTTCCGGCGCAGGTCCGTGGTGGTCAGGCTGCGCAGGTCCACGCCGTCCAGGGTCAGGGAACCGGAGGAGACGTCGTAGAAGCGGGCGATCAGCTTGGCCAGCGTGGATTTCCCGGCGCCGGTCTGCCCCACCAAGGCAACGGTCTGGCCGGCGGGGATGTGCAGGTCCATGGTGGGGATGACCACAGGGCCGTCGCCGTAGCGGAACTCCACACCCTTGAAATCGACGGCGCCCCTGGCATCGCGGAGCGCAATAGGGTTTTTGGGCGGACGGACCGTGGGAACCTCCTCCAGCAGGCCGGACACCTTCTCCAGGGCAGCCTGGGCGCTCTGGAAGGAGTTGTAGAACATGGCCATCTGGTCCACCGGCTGGAAGAAACGTTTGGAGGACAGGATCAGCGCCAGGAGCACGCCCACGGCAAGGTCACCGCCCAACACACGGAACCCGCCGAACAGGAGCACCATGGCCACGCAGACGTTGCCGATCAGAACCAGCCCGGGCTGGAAGATGCCGTTGAGGTTGATAGAGCGGACTGTTACCAGCCGGTAGTCCTCAGCCAGCCGGCCATACGTCCCGGCGTTCTCAGGTTCCTTTCGGAAGACCTTCACGGCGCGGATCCCGGTCATGGTCTCCACAAAATGCACAATCAGCCGGGCGGACACCACCCGGGACTCGCGGAACGCGATCTGGGAGTGCTTCTGGTACCAGCGCGACAGGAAGTACATGGGGACGCCGGCGGCCAGCACGATCAGTCCGCTGCGCCAGTCCAGGGCGAACACCGTGACAGCCGTGAAGACCATAAACAGCATGCCCGAGGCCAGGGAGCTGACACCGGAGTCGAGGAGTTCCCGCAGCGCTTCCAGGTCCGAGGTCTGCCGGGCGATGATCCGTCCCGACGTGTACTTTTCGTGGAACTCCAGGCTTAGGCGCTGCGTGTGCCGGAAGACCCGGACGCGCAGGTCCAGCAGCATCGCCTGGCTGAGCCGCGCGGTGGAGGTGACGTAGACGGCGGTGAGTCCCGCCGTCGCGATCGCTGCGAGCAGGTAGGCGACGCCGGTAAGCACCAGAGGGAGGTTGTCGCCCGCCTGCAACGACGGGAGCGCGTGGTCGATGCCGAACGCGATCAGTGCCGGACCGGCCACGCGTGCGGCCTGGGACAGGACCACGGTGGCGACGGTCAGCCAGAACCTGAGCCGTACCGGACGGATCAGGGTGGCCAAAAGGGCGAGCGACCGCCGTCGTACGGTTTTACTGTCCGACTTGCTGAGGTGGGTGTTGTCCTCGTTGGCGGTGCCGAAGGTTGCGTTACTCATCGGATGCTGTCCTCTGACTCGTCCTCAAGCTCCGACAGTTCCGAATCCATGTCCCGTGGTTCCTGGTCCAGGCTGGCGATGACGTAGCGGTAATGGGGTTGTGCACCAGAAGTTCCGTGTGGGTTCCGACGGCAGCGATCCGGCCTTCCTCGAGCAGCGCCACCCGGTCGGCCAGCGCCACGGTGGACGGGCGGTGCGCGACGATCAGCGTGGTGGTGTCCTTCAGGACCGCGCGGAGCCGGGATTCCACGAGCTTCTCGGTGTGCACGTCCAGGGCCGAGAGCGGATCGTCCAGCACGAGGACCCGGGGCCGCGCCGCGATGGCCCGGGCCAAGGCAATCCGCTGCCGCTGCCCGCCGGAGAGGCTCAGTCCCTCCTCGCCGATGAGCGTGTCCACGCCATCCGGCAGCGAGTACGCGAAGTGCGCCTGCGCCACATCCAAAGCCTCATCCAGGGCTGCCTCGGTCCGGTCCGGTGCCCGAGGAGCACGTTGTCGCGGACGGAACTGGAGAACAGCGTGGTGTCCTCGAACGCGACACCTACCACGCGCCGGAGCACGCCGACGTCGAACTCGCGCAGGTCCACCCCGTCGATGGTGATGGAGCCGCCGGTGACGTCGAACAGGCGCGGGACCAGCTGGATCAGCGCGCTCTTGCCGCTTCCCGTGATGCCCACCAGAGCCATGGTCTCGCCCGGCCGGACGTCCAGGTTGATCTCTTTGAGGATGGGCTTGTCCGGCGCGTCCTCGAACGCGAATGTGGCGTTCTTGAAGCTGAGCGCGCCCAACAGCAGCGAGGGGGTGCGCGGCGCCGGGGGACTGGTGATGGTGTTGACCGAATCCATAACCTCGAAGTGGCGGTCGACGGCTGACTTGGCTGTGAGTGCCATGGCCAGCAGCATGCCGGAGAACTCCACCGGCGCGGCGATGACGGCGGCGGTGGCGAAGAAGGCCACCAGGGCGCCGATGCTCAGCTGGCCGCTGGCGCAGAGCATCACGCCCACCACCAGCCCGGCGCCGAGCGCGAGTTCCGGCAGCAGGGTGACCACCATGGTGAACGTCGCCTGGTGCTTGGCCTTCACGATCTCGGTCTGGCGGAGTTCCTCGGCCTGCTCGTTGAAGTTCTCCAGGGCTTCGCGGCTGCGGCCGAAGGCCTTCAGGACGCGGATGCCGTGGACGGATTCCTCCACCGTGGTGGCGAGGTCGCCGGCCTGGTCCTGGCTCCGCCGCGCCACCTTGCTGAAGCGCGTCCGGAACCGGAACCCGTAGGCCATGATGGGCACCGCGGCGGCCAGGAAGATCAGGGCCAGCTGCCAGCTCATGGAGAACATGACTACTATGCCGATGACCACCGTGAGCGTGGTGACCACCAGCATGATGGCGCCGAAAGCCATCCAGCGGCGCAGGAAGTTCAGGTCCGTCATTGCACGCGACAGCAGCTGGCCGGAGCCCCAGCGGTCATGGAAGGACACAGTCAGGTCCTGCAGGTGCCCGTAGAGTGAGACCCGCATCCGGGTTTCCACGGTGGTGGCCGGGTTGATCACGAACTGCCGGCGGAGCGCCACGAGTCCCGCCTCGGCGATGCCCAGGACCAGGATGACGACGGCGGCAGTCCAGACGGCGTCCGACGCGCCTCCGGGTTTGAGGGACTCATTTACGAGGACCCGCAGCACCTGCGGGATTGTCAGCGCCACGATGCTGGCCAGAAGTGAGCAGAGTAGCCCATCACCAGCCGGGGGATGATCGGCCTCACATGAGGGTAAAGGCGGCTGATGGATCTGAAAAATGAGGTCTGCTTGGCCATTCCTGCTTCTCAAGCTCTAAATCGAATGTAGTTTCCCTTAGCAACTACCCTATGCCATGGCGTGAGCAGGTTCACACCTTCCGTCCCTGGTTGTTCTATTACTTCCGGTTGCTGTCCGAGCCCATTGGCGACTCGAAATGATAGAGCAATGGGCTATTCGGGGGCGGTGAGCGTCAGCAGGACGGCCTCGGGTTTGCAGGCGATGCGGATGGGAGCGAACCGGGAGGTGCCGATGCCGCCCGAGACGTTGACCGGCGTCGTACGTCCGTTGCTTTCCCAGTTGTTGAGTCCTTTGGCCCGCCATGTGGGGAGGTCGCAGTTGGACACCAGGGCGCCGTAGCCGGGGATGCAGAGCTGGCCGCCATGGGTGTGGCCCGCCAGCAGCAGGTCCGCGCTGTCCTGCGTGAAGTGGTCCAGGACCCGCTGGTACGGGGCATGGATGACCGCAACCCGAAGGTGCGCGTTCTGGTCTTGGTCACGGGTGCCGCGGGCCAGCCCGCATAGCGCTCCCGGCCCAAGTGCGGATCGTCCACGCCGGAAAAGTCGAAACGGATGCCCTTCAGTACCACCGATTGGTGCCGGTTGGTGAGGTCCACCCAGCCGCCCATGCCGAAGCCGGACCGCAGCCGCGGCCAGTCCAGTTCGATGGGTTTGGGCTTGATCTTGGACGGGCCCAGCAGGTAGGACGCGGGATTTTTGAAGCTCGGACCGAAGTAGTCGTTGGACCCGGGACGAAAACGCCGGGGAATTCCAGGAGCGGGCGCAGAGCTTTGAGCAGAGGCTCCACGGCCTTGAGATGGCTGAGGTTGTCCCCGGTGTTGACCACCAGGTCCGGCTCCAGCGACGCCAGCGACTCAAGCCAGCGGGCCTTCGTGTGCTGGCCCGGGACGAAGTGGATGTCGCTCAGGTGCAGGACGCGGAAGGGCGCGTGCCCTGCGGGCAGGATGGGCAGGGCCTCCTCACGCAGGACAAACTGGTTCTTCTCCCACAGCCCGTATCCGAAGGCGGCGAGGCCCGCTGCGGTACCCGCGCCAGCGGTGACGGCAAAGCCGCGCCCGATGTTCCGGACGCGGCTGGCCAATGCAGGGCTGACTGCCATGGAGCTAGTTCTTCTTGTCGCTGTTGCCCGGTGCAGGGTCCGTGGACGGCTGCGGGCCGGAGCCGGAGCCGGAGCCGTGGCAGGCGCGGTGGCCGGCGTTGACGGCGTGGTCCGGGCAGGCGTTCCGCTCACCATGTTGGTGGGCGGGGCCGTGAACGGGTTCGTGCCATATGCCGGAGCGACCTGGGCCATGTACTTGGAGAACATGGGACCGGCGATCATGTAACCGTCGATTGCCTCGTAGCGTTTCCCGTTGATGGTCAGGTTCCGCCCGGGCCGGAGCTGGTCACCCAGCGGGTCGCCGAACCATGCCGCGGTGGCCACACCGGTGGTGAAACCGACCACCCAGGTGGAGCCGTTGGTGTCGTTGGTACCGGTCTTGGCAGCCACCGGGAAGTTGGTTTTGGTGGAGAGCCGCGGCTGGATGAGGGATCCGGACCCCTCATCCAGAACTTTCTGCAAGGCATACGCAACGCCCCGGGCGACCTCCGGTTTGACGGCTTCCTTGCAGTTGGAGGACTGGGCCGGGAGCTGTGCGCCGGTCTGGTCCGTGACAGAGGTGATGGCGATGGGCTCGCAGTACTTGCCGTCGTTGGCGAACGTGGCAAACGCGGAGGCCATGGTCAGCGGGGCGGTTTGCGTGGAGCCGATCAGGTTGGCCAAAGTGGTCATCTTGACGGGCGGGTTGGGATCGTCACCCACCGGCAGGCCACCGTGGATACCGACGGCGTCCACGATCTTCTGGATGCCGCAGAGGTCAACCTGAGCCGCCGACGCGAAGGTGGCCGTATTGATCGAGTTCTGCAGGCCGTACAGGACCGTCATGTTCCGGTAGTAGCCCTCGTCGGAGTTCTGCAGGTCGAAGCTGCCGGGAATCCTGGCGTCATACCAACCGACGGTGGGTTCCGCACAGGTGTTCCTCCAGGGAAGTTCTGCGGGTATCTGCGCGTGGCGGCGTTGAGGTTGGTGTTCATCGACTTGCCCTCGTTCACCCACTGGGCGAACGTGAAGGGCTTCATGGTGGAACCGGGCTGGAATCCGCCCAGGCCGTTGAGGTCGTTGCCGTCCTTGTCCAGCTTGTCCACGTTGAAGTTCTGCGTCTGGTTGAACTTGCCTTCCATGGGCAGGAACGAAGTGTTCTGCGCCATGTTCAGGATCTTGCCAGTGGTGGGCTGCACGGAAACGATGGACGCACCCCAGTTGTCAGGGTTGACGCCGGCGGCCGCATCCGACTCGGCCTGTGCCACGTTCTGGGCGTTGACGTCCAGCGTGGTGGTGATGGTCAGGCCGCCGCGGAATACCATCTGCTCTCGCTCTTTGGGCGTGGCGCCGTAGGCCGGGTTGTTCAGCAGCAGGTGCAGCACATAGTCGCAGAAGTATGGCGCCGTGCTGGCGTAGGCGCAGCCCTGGCGCGACTGAGTGATCTTCGGTTCCACCGGGGTGGCCACAGCGGCGTCGTGATCAACCTGCGTGATCTTTCCCTGGTGCAGCATCAGGCCCAGGACGAGGTCGCGACGCTCCTTGGCGTTCTCCGGGTTGGTGATGGGATCAAACGCCGACGGGCTGTTGACGAGCCCCGCAAGGAGTGCTGCCTGCGGGAGGGTCAGATCCTTCGCGGTGTTGCTGAAGAAGAATTTGGACGCGGCCTCGATGCCGTAAGCATCGCGGTTGAAGAAGACGATGTTGAGGTAGCCCTCGAGGATCTGCTCCTTGGAGAATTTCTTCTCCAGGGCGATCGCGAGCTTCATTTCGCGAAGCTTGTCACCCACGCCTTTGTTAACACCGTTGAGCTTGATGTCATCAGTGTTTCCCTCCGCGGCGAGGTTGGCGTTGAGTACGTTGTTCACGTATTGCTGGGTGATGGTGGAGGCACCCTGTTTGTTGCCGCGGGCCGTGCTGACCATGGCGCGGAGGATGCCGGTGGTGTCCACACCGCCATGCTCGTAGAACCGGCTGTCCTCGACAGCGATGATCGCTTCTTTCATGAACGGCGAAATCTGGTCGAGGGCAACCTTGGTCCGGTTTTCCTCGTAGAGGTTCGCGATCAGGCTGCCGTCCGCGGCGAGGATCCGGGTGGACTGGCTAGGCGGGTCCACCTGCAGCTCTGCCGGAAGGGTATCGAAGAACTCGATGGAACCGCTTGCCGCGCTGCCGGAAACGGCCGCTGCCGGGACCAGCAGGCCCGCCACCAGGACACCACAAATTGCGCTCACACCAAGGAAACCAAATATCTTTCCGAGGGTAGTGGCCGTGTCGAAAATGGGGTTCTTGCGAGTCACCATGTTTTCCACTTTACCGGCAAGGACTAGTCTTTAGCTCATGACCAAATGGGAGTACGCGACGATTCCGCTCATTATTCACGCCACGAAGCAGATTCTGGACCAGTGGGGAGAGGACGGCTGGGAGCTCGTCCAAGTAATCACCGGACCCGACGGCAACGGCCTGGTTGCCTACCTCAAGAGGGAGAAGCAGTAGCGATGAGCACCCCCGCAGAGACTACGTCCGGCCCTGTATCCACGCCGAACAACGCGTCCGCTTCAGCGCCGGTTTCCGCCGTTGAGCAGCGCCTCGCCGAGCTGGGACTGGCCCTGCCCGAGGTGGCCGCTCCCGTCGCCGCCTACGTGCCGGCCGTCATCACCGGCAGCCATGTTTACACCTCCGGCCAGCTGCCGTTTATTAACGGCAAACTCGAAGCAACCGGCAAGGTCTCCACCGGCACCGAGGGCGCCTCCGACGAGCCCACTGTGTCCCCGGAGGACGCCAAGGCCTACGCCGCTGTCTGTGCCATCAACGCGCTGGCGGCCATCAAGAGCGTCATCGGCGATCTGGACCGCATCACCCGCATCGTCAAGGTGGTGGGCTTTGTGTCCTCCGATCCTGCCTTCACGGGACAGCCGGGCGTCATCAACGGGGCGTCCGAGCTCCTCGGCCAGGTCTTTGGTGAAGCAGGCCGGCACGCCCGCTCCGCCGTCGGCGTGTCGGTTCTTCCGCTCGACTCTCCCGTAGAGGTCGAACTGATCGCTGAATTCAGCTAAGGACCCGGTTCACTCAATTGCCTCAGCTCGCCCGACGCTTGTTTGCCCTTCCTCCGGATCTTGAAGGGGCTGCCCAAAGCTGGCTCGAACACGGCGAGCGGACCCCGCGTGCCGCCCGCTACGCATCGTCTGTGGTGCTTCTGCGGGATTCGCCCACCGGCCTGGAGACGTGGCTGGGGTACCGGCCCGGTTCCTCGCCGCTGGGCGTCCTCGCGTTCCCCGGAGGTTCCCTGGAGGCGTCCGACGACGACGCCGTCGGTTGGCTGGGCCCCTCACCCCAGCATTGGGCCGAGCAGATGGGGACGGACGACGTCGGGCTGGCGCGGCGCCACGTGGTGGGCGCCATCCGCGAACTCTTTGAGGAAGCCGGCGTGCTCCTTGCCGGTCCGGACATGTCCACCACCGTGGAAAACACGTCAACACAGGACTGGATGCGGGCCCGCGTGGCCGTTGCCGACCAGGAGAAGACCTTCACGGAGCTCCTCGCCAAGCGGGGACTCTCGCTGCGGACCGACCTGCTAAAGCCGCTCGTCAACTGGCGCAGCCCCGATTTCGCGCACCGCCGCTTCGACACCCGCTATTTCGCCGCCACCGTTCCCATGAACCAGCAGCCCAGCCTGCTGGAGAGCAAGGGCGTCTGGGGCCGCTGGGTGTGCGCCACCAAGGCCATCGCCGCGCGCAGCACAACTGCCCTGGGCGATGAAGTGGGCCAGGAGAACACCGTTGGCCTTACCCTCGGCCAGCTCCTGGTGCCGGGGTCGGAGATCATGCTGGAGAAGATGGCCGCAGCGAACGGCTGCATCGCCTACCTCAGCTACAAGCGCAAACCCCACGTGTACCAGGCGCGGCTGGTCGAAGAAGAGGGCACGCTCATGCTCGAAGTCGAGGCCGCCAAAACCGTAGCCGGAGACCCCAGCGCGAACGCTAGTCCGCGGACCGAAAACGGAAATCCTCTGCTCCTACGCGAAAGACCGCCGCCCGGCTCGAACGCTCTCTCACTTATCGCCGGTTTTTGGGCAGCGCTCTCTCACATAAACACGCAAAAAGGCCCCAAGGGTGGCATCCGGAAGCGTGCGTCAAAGCGACGAAGTGGGCCCACACCGTCCGGGTTCCCTAGCCGAGCTTGCGAGGTTAGGGGGACGGTGGGGCGCAGCACGCGAAGGATGTCAGCCTTAGGGCCTAAATCGTGAAGGGACTAGCGGGAGCGCTGGCGGAGGCGCTGCATGTCCAGGATCACTACGGCACGGGCTTCGAGGCGGAGCCAGCCGCGCTGGACGAACTCTGCCAGGGCCTTGTTGACCGTCTCGCGGGAGGCGCCTACCAGCTGGGCCAGCTCTTCCTGCGTGAGCTCGTGGGCTACCAGGACACCGTCGGTTGCCGGGCGGCCGAATCGGTCGGCCAGGTCCAGCAGGGCTTTGGCCACGCGGCCGGGGACGTCGGAGAACACCAGGTCCGAGAGGGAATCGTTGGTGCGGCGCAGGCGGCGGCCAGGGCCTGCAGCAGCTGCGCCGAAACCTCAGGGCGTGTCCGCAGCAGGGCGTTGAGGCTTTCGTTCTTCAGGCCCGCCAGACGGGTTTCGGAGACGGCCGTTGCCGTGGCTGTGCGGGGGCTGGGGTCAAAGAGTGCCATTTCGCCGAACAGTTCACCCGGGCCCAGGATGGCGAGCAGGGACTCCCTGCCATCGGGGGACGTGCGGCCCAGCTTCACCTTGCCGGAGACGATGAAGTAGAGCTGGTCGCCCTGATCGCCCTCGCGGAATACCGATGCACCGCGGGAGAGGTCCACCTCGGTCAGCTCGTCCGTCAGCAGGCGGAATGCTTCGTCGTCGAGCGTGGCAAATAGGGGTGCTCGGCGCAGTACCTCGATGTCCATGAAATCTCCTGAATAAAAAGTGTCGGCTGTGGCGCTTTTGCCATTGTTTCAGAATTTTCAAGGTTCTGTGACGTACTTGGCAGCGGAAACGCCGCGGACAGTGTGTACTGCGTGCCTTATCCGTCGCCCGGCGGCGCCCGGGTGTGTGATTTCCACGACCGGACGCAATGCGAACCTGGTCCGACAGGGCGGGCACAGTCGCCCACATAATAATGTCAGCCTGCGCCACTAGAATTGGGTCTCAACCGTATTAGAGGAGCGCTCAGTGTTTGGCTTGACTGTTCTGGACCTGGCGCTGATCCTGGCCCTGCTGTCCTACTTGACCTATGGCCTGCGCAACGGCTTCCTGGTAACCCTCGGGGGTATCGCCGGCTTTGCCGCGGGCGCCGGGCTGCCTTCTTTGCCGTCCCACTGGTCAGCAACCTCGTGGACGACTCCGGTTGGAGGCTGACCGCCATTGTGGCCGCAGCCGTCGTCCTGATGGCTCTGGGCCATGGCCTCGGGACCATGATCGGGCACAAAATCCGCGGCGCCGTGCGGATCAAGCCGCTGCGTGCTGTGGATCGGCTGGTGGGCGGGCCGTCAACGTGGTGGTCTCGGCGTTGGTCATGTCCATGCTTGCCTTCAGCGTCAGCGCCCTGGGCGTTCCGTTTGTGTCCCAGCAACTGGCCGAGTCCAAAGTCATCCGGTACATCGACGGGCTGACTCCCGTCCCGTTGAAAACCACCATGGCCCAGCTGCGGTCAACGGTGATCGGCAACGGAATCCCCACGCTGCTGGAAGGTCTGGACCAAGGGCAGCCATTGGCGGTGCCCAATGCCAGCACCGATACTCCGGCACTGAACCGGGCCGCACAGTCAGTCCTGAAAATAGCCGGAACAGCCTACCAATGCGGGCAGAACCAGACCGGCACCGGCTTTGTGGTTTCCCCTGGCCGCGTTGTCACCAATGCCCATGTTGTGGCGGGCGTGTCGCAGCCGGTGGTTGAAATTCCCGACGGCGGCGCGATGCCCGGGCGGGTGGTGTACTTCGACACCAGGCACGACCTCGCCGTTTTGGCCGTTGACGGGTTGCCTTCCGAACCACTCACGCTGACGTCCGACCTTCCGAACGGCAGCCCGGCAGCTTTCGCGGGGTACCCTCACGGCGGTCCGTTCCAGTCCAACCCCGCCACGGTCCAGGACATCACCTCGGTTCTGGTGCCCGACATCTACGGCGAAAACCCTGCCCGAAAGAGATCTACCGCCTGGCCGGCAACGTCCAGCCCGGGAACTCGGGCGGCCCGCTGCTGACCATGGAGGGCGTGGTGGCCGGCGTCATTTTCGCCAAGGCAACCTCGGACACCGAAATGGGTTTCGCGATCACCATGAATGACCTGTTCCCGGTCGCATCCCAGGCCGCAAGCCTCAGCGCTCCGGTCTCGTCCGGGCAGTGCATCCAGAAGTAGCCCGGGCGGCCTGAGCCACACGAGCCTGAGCCGCCCGGCTCCCGGCTACAGCGTTTCGGCGAGGTAGTCGATGGCCAGCTTGTAGCCGAACACCCCGGCGCCCACGATCACCGCGGCGCACACCGGGGACAAGAAAGAGTGGTGCCGGAATTCCTCGCGCTGGTGCACATTGGTGATGTGGACCTCGACGGCGGGAAGCTGCACCGCCGCCAGGGCGTCGCGCAGTGCCACAGACGTGTGCGTGAAGGCGCCGGCGTTCAACACGATCCCGACGGCGGTGCCGCGGGCTGCGTGGATGAGGTCCAGGAGCACGCCCTCATGGTTGGACTGGACGCATTCCACCGCGAAGCCGTGGGCCTGCGCCGTGGTGGCCGCCAGCTGTTCCACGTCCGCGAGGGTGGAGGTGCCGTACTTCTCGGGTTCACGGGTGCCCAGCAGGTTGAGGTTGGGGCCGTTGATCACAAGGATCGTGCCGCGCCCGGCAGCGGTGGTGGCTTCAGTCATGGATGCAAATCTAGCGCCTGGGACGGCCTGCCGCGCATTCTTACGAACACTGGACGCGCGGCAGGCCGTTGGCCGTTAGAGTGCCGTGAACCTCAGCACCAGGGCGTGCTCGGGGTTGAGGATGGGCATCGGCAGGCCCACTTCGGCCAGGAAGCGGCCACCGGCCACCGCCCCGTCCGCCAGCCAGGCCGGCGGCTGGACCTGCGTGAACGTGTGGGCGTAGTCGGAGTCGCCCGGCGCCGGGAAGATGGCTTCCACCCGGTAGTCCCGCTCCGGTTCCAGGCCGGGGATGGTGATCCGTCCGGTCTGTTCCGCGAACGCAGTGCCGGTGCTGACCAGGGCGAACAGCGCCGCCGTTGTGCCCGGTAGATCGGTGCCCTGCGAGACGCCGCTGGGGGCAACCACGCCGTGCAGCATCAGGGAATCGCCGGGGACGTCCGCACGCACCATGCGTCCGGAGTGGATCAGGCCGCGGTGTTCCTTGTAGAGGGCAATGAAGCGTTTGAGTTCCTCGCGCTCGGCGCCCTGGACCCCGCGGACATCCCACTCCATGCCGAAGTGGCCGAACAGCGCTGTGATGGCGCGGAAGGACAGATCGTGCGTGCGGGCTGTGGTGTGCGAGGTGGTGGGACCGACGTGCCCGCCCACGAGCTCCGGCGGGACCACCAGCCCGGTCCAGCGCTGGATGGTCTGCCGTTCCAGGGCGTCGTTGCAGTCCGAGGCCCAGATCCGGTCGGTGCGTTCCAGGATGCCCAGGTCCACGCGAGCGCCGCCGGAGGAGCAGCTCTCAATCTCGACGCCGGGATGGGACCTCTTGAGCTCGTCGAAGAGGCGGTAGGCGGCCAGGGTCTGTTCGTGGACCGAGGAGCGGCCGGCGTGGCCGTGCTCCAGCTGGTCCCGGTTCTGGTCCCATTTGAGGTAGCTGATGTTGTTCTCGCGCAGCAGGGCGTCGACGCGATTGAAAATGTACTGCCATGCCTCAGGGTTCACGAGGTCGATCACGTGCTGGTTCCGCCACTCCAGCGGCAGGCGGCCGCCTTCCTTGTAGCTCTGGCCGAAGGACCAACAATCCAGTCAGGGTGCGCGCGGACAATATCGGAGTCCAGGTTGACCATTTCCGGTTCCACCCAGAGCCCGAATTCCATCCCGCGCGAGGTTACGGCATCAATCAGCGGCGTGAGGCCGTCGGGCCAGAGTGATTCGTCGACGTACCAGTCGCCCAGGCCGGCGTGGTCGTCGCGGCGGCCGCGGAACCAGCCGTCGTCGAGCACAAATCGCTCCACGCCCAGTTCGGCGGCGGAGTCAGCCAGCTCGATCAGGGTGGAGAGGTTGTGGTCGAAGTAGACCGCTTCCCAGGTGTTGAGCACCACAGGACGGGGCTTGCCCGATACGGCGCTGCCGGCTGCGGGGAGCACGTGGTGGGGACGGACCGGAACCAGCTGTAGAACGCCTCGCTGATGCCGTCCAGGCCGCGGTCCGAGTACGCGGCAAAGAGCGCCGGCGTGGTGTAGCTGGCGCCGGGTGCAAGGATGACCTCGGCCGGGCCCAGGAGCTCGGAGCCGCCGATCATGGTGCGTCCGTCGCCGATGCTGTCCGCGAACTGTTCGTGGTTGCCGCTCCAGGCCAAGTGCGTGGCCCAGACCTTTCCGTGGCGGTTGCCGAAGCCGGTGGTGCCGGCGGCGAACAGCAGCGAGGAGTCGTGCCCGGTGCGGCCGTGCCGGCCGGTGCGAACCCACGTGCCCTGCTGGATGGGGCGGCGCTGCGGGTGGCGTTCGCGGCACCAGCGCCCGGTCAGGTCAAGGAGTTCGACGGCGTCCGGCGCCACCGGGAGGACGGTGGCCAGTTCGTCGAGCTGGTAGGGCGTGGCGCCGTCGTTGGTGAGTGTGTGGCGCAGCTCCAGCAGGCCGCCGTCGTGCAGTGTCAGTGCGGACGAAACGGTCAGGCCGGCGTCGGGATCGGCCTGGACAATAACGACGGCGGAGCTGCCCTCGGCAGTCGCTGTCACGGTGCGGAGGCGGGCCGAGAAGTCAAGGCCGGAGACGCCGTCGGCGAGGCGGTGGCCACGGAGGGCGGGACGGCCGCGCCAGCTGGAGGATGCCTGCGGCAGGAGGCCGGCGGGCACGTTGGCGTCGATGGCGGAGTGCGGGATCGGTTCGCCCAGGATGGCGAGGTCCGGCAGGGTGCTGCCAAGATCCGCGCCCCAGTGGATAATCTCGGCCTCCCCGCTGTTGAAGCTGATCACCAGGCTGGTGCCGGCGGAACGGAGGTGGAGGGGGTCCATAAGATGCTGTCCTTCTGCGGAGTGAGGGCGTAAATAATGAGGCTGTGCGCCGCGGGAAATCGCCCGCGGCGCACAGCCAGTGGAGCTGGTGGCTTACTTGAAGAGGGCGTTGACCTGTTCGTTGGCATCACTGAGAGAGCTGACAGGCTTCTTGCCGGACAGGACTGCGTCCATGGCGGGCTTCATGATGCCTTCTACCTTGGCCGCTTTGTCAGCGATCGGGAGGAGGAACGTGGTCTCGTCCTTGACGTGGGTGGTGAAAGCCGTGACGTCAACGCCCTTGGCCTCGAACGCTTTGGCGGCGAGTTCGGAGGAGGTGGTGATGGCGGGAACACTACTGCTTTGGATGCCACTACGTCCTGGCATTTTGCCGAGGCGAGGTATTCGACCCATTTGATGGAGGCTGCGGGGTTCTTGGTGCCCGCCCAGATGGAGTCGGCCAGGCCGTTGAACATGGACGCGCGCTTGCCGTCCGGTCCCTTGGGTGTGGGGCGATGCCTGTTTCCACTCCCTTGTAGCTGGTGTACTGGCCGATCATCCAGGAGCCGTTGGTGTTGATGGCGGCCTTGCCGGCACCGAAGTTATCAGTCACGCTGGCACCCACGGTGGTTTCGAGCTTGGGCATGTAGCCCTTGTCCACGAGTCCGGTCCACCAGGCGATGGTTTCCTGGAACTTGGGGTCGTTGTAGTTGAAGTCCGTGCCCCACGGATTCTTGTCGGTGTGGGTCCAGCCCATCGTGGCGCTGAGGAAGCTCCACTGGGTCTGGCCGGTGCCGGCGCCGGAGTTTTCCAGGCCCAAACCATAGACCGCGACGTTGTTCTTGTCGAAGCCGGCCTCGTCGCCGCGGACACCGTTCTTGTCCACGGTCAAGTGGGCGATGGCCTTCTCGTAGCTGCCGCCGTCCTGCGGGTTCCAGTCGAGGCCCTTGAGCTGCTCTTCCGTGTAGCCGGCGTCAGCGACAAGCTTCTTGTTGTAGAACATCGCGACCGTGTCCCAGTCCTTGGGCAGTCCGTAGCGTTTGCCATCTTCGGTGACCCATAGATCGCTGAGGCCCTTGTTGTAGATGTCCAGGTCGAGCTTGTCGTTCTTGACGGCGTCGTCCAGGGCGAGGAGCTGCTTCTTGGAGGCGAACTCGGGGTATTTGGCCAGGTGGTCGGTGAAGACATCGGGGGCGGTTCCGGCGACGAAGCCGTTGGTCAGGGTGGTCCAGTAATCGTCCCAGCCGCGCTGGGTGACCTTGACCTTGATGTCCGGGTTGGCCTTGGTGAAGTCGTCGGCGCACTGCTGGTAGGCCGGGAGCTGATTGGCGTCCCAGAGCCAGTAGTTGATCTCGCCTTTGGCCTCGGTGGAGGTCGGGGCGGGTGCGCCGCAGGCGGAGAGGGACAAGGCGATGGCAGCGGCAGCAGCGGCGACGCCAAGGGTTTTCTTCATGGTGGACCTTTCGGTTCTTGCAGGGGAGGAACGAGGGGACAGTGGAGCGGTTGGAACGGGGAAACTGTGGAGCGGTTGGAACATATGTGGGGTTATTTGATGCCGGAGAAGCCGATGGAGTTCACTACTTTTTTGCCGAAGGCGATGAACAGGATCAGGACGGGCAGGGCGGCGATGAGGGTCGCGGCCATCAGGCCGGACCAGTCAGGGGCGCCCTGGGGGGACTGGGATCTGAAGACGCCCAGGCCTACGGTGAGGACGCGGACGGATTCGTCCTGGCCCACCAGCAGCGGCCAGAAGTATTCGTTCCAGGTGCCGATGAAAGTCAGCAGCGCCAGGGTGGCCATGGGTGCCCCGGCGTTGGGCAGCACGATCTTGAAGAAGATGCGGAACTTGCCGGCGCCGTCGAGCATGGCAGCTTCCTCAACTTCCCGGGACATGCTCAGGAAGAACTGGCGCAGGAAGAAGATCGCGAACGGGGTCATGAACAGGAAGGGCAGGATGATGCCGGCGTACGTGTTCAGGAGTCCGAGGTTTTTGATCATCAGGAAGTTGGGCAGGGCGGTGAAGATCGGTGGGACCATCATGGTGGCCAGGAAGAGGGCGAACACTTTCTCCCGGCCGGGCCAGCGCAGCCTTGCGAAGGCGTAGGCGGCCATGGAGCTGAAGAACACCTGTCCGGCGGTGACCAAAGTGGACACGATGATTGAGCTGCGCAGGTACATCCAGAAGTTGATGGCCGCGCCGGATCCGCCTTCGGCGATTGCTTCCTCGGGGGTTTGCAGGCCCAGAACGCGTTTGAAGGCGCCCCAGCTGAAGTCGGCCGGCAGGAGGTTGCCGGCGTTCGCGGCGAGGGAATGATTGCTGGACAGTGCGGTCCGCAGCATCCACAGGAACGGGGCGATGGTGACGACCAACGCGATGACCACCAGGGTCCAGGCCCCCGCGCGGCGCCAGTTGAACGGCTTGCGGGGCTTGATGATGGCGGTGCGGGCGGGGGCGGCCGGGTCGTGGCGGGACGGAGTCGAAGTGGTCATGGCAGCGGTCCTTAGTCCAGATCCGATTCGTTGCCCTTGAGGAACTTCATTTGAACGAAGGCGACCAGGGCGAGGATGACGAAGAGAATGACGGAGAGTGCGGAGGCGTACCCGAAGTCCGACTCGGTGAAGGCTTTTTGGTAGATGTACATCTGGATGACGCGGGAGGCGTTGATGGGGCCGCCGGCGGTGGTGACGGCCACGGTGTCGAAGACCTGGAAGGAACCGATGACGGTGACCACCAGGACGAGTACCAGTACCGGGCGGAGGAGCGGCATGGTGATGGACCAGAACGTCCGGGTGGGGGACGCCCCATCCAGGGAGGCGACCTCGTAGACGTGGCTGGGGATCGACTGCAGTCCGGCGAAGATCAGCAGGGCGGTGTAGCCCATGTGGCGCCAGACGTTGACGAACGCGATGGTGGGAATGGCCCACTGCTCGGAGCCGAAGAACGCGATGCGCGGCCCGCCCAGCCAGGAGATGACCTCATTGACGATGCCCAGCTGGTAGTCCAGCATCCAGAACCACAGGAGGGCGACGATCACGTTGGCCACCAGGAACGGCAGCAGCAGCGCCCCCCGGATGAACGTGGACTTCGCGACGCGGTGCATCAGCAGCGCCAGGCCAAGGGCAATGACGGTCTGGAAACCGATGTTCAGCGCCACGTACTGCAGGGTCACGCTCATGGCGTTCCAGAACAGTTCATCAGCGAAAATCGAGGTGTAGTTCTTGATCCCGATCCAGGTGGGATCCCCCAGGATGCTGTACTCGGTGAAGCTGAGGTAGACACCGCGGATCGTGGGGACCAGGAAGAACGCCACGAAGCCGATCATCGCCGGGAAGATGAACACCATCGCGATCCTCAGATCGCCCATGCGGTGCGTGAGGCTCGTCTTCCGCGTACTTCCGTGCTTTCGTGCCGAGGACCGTGCCGCCCGGCCTGCCGGGTCCCGTTGCTGCTTGGTAAGGGTGGTCATCGTCGACCCTTTCCTGACTGTGATGTGGATAACAACTGATGAGAAATCTACACGAGTAGATCGGAGGTGGCAAGTGTTATTTTTCATGCTGTATTTGAAGGGATTTATCCAGTCGCTAGTCCATTGACTCGAGTAGATTCGAGTGAAACACTGGGAATCCTGATGGACGGCGCCTGCCTGGCGCTCCTTCACAGCACCCACGGAAAGAGTGACGATGACGTTTTCAATCGGCGTAGTAGGAGTTGGCCAGTTCGGCGGCCAGTTCGCCCACCTCTTTAATCTCCACCCCGGCGTCAGCTCGGTGTATGTGGTGGATGAGCTTCCGGAACGGGCAGCCGAGGCCGTGGACCGGTACCACCTGGCGGGGTCGGAGGCGAGCTTCGAAGACCTCCTCGCCTCCGACGTCGACGCCGTGGCCATCTTCACCCAACGCTGGACGCACGGTCCGCTGGTGGAGCAGGCACTCCGCGCCGGCAAGCACGTCTACTCAGCCGTCCCCATGGCCATTTCCGAGGAGGAAATCGACCGGATTATCGGCGCTGTCCGCGAAACGCGCCTGGTCTACATGATGGGAGAGACCAGCTACTACAATCCGGCCACCGTCTATGCACGCAAGCAGCATGCGGCCGGCCGCTTCGGCCGGATCTTCTACACCGAAGGCGACTACGTCCACGACATGGACCTGGGCTTCTACAACGCATACCAGTACAGCGGCGGTGACCGCTGGAAGGAAACCGCCAGCTACCCGCCGATGCTGTACCCGACGCACGCGGTGGGCGGAGTCCTCGGTGCCGTCCCGGCCCATGCCGTCAGCGTCAGCTGCGTCGGAGTCAAGGATGACCGCAACGACGGCGTCTTCGACAAGGAGGTCAGCATGTTCGGCAACGACTTCTCCAACGCCACCGCCCTCTTCGAACTCAACGACGGCGGCGTCATGCGCACCAACGAGATGCGCCGCGTGGGCTACCCCTCGCACATCAGGGAGTCCCGGTTCCGGTTTTTCGGGACGGAGGCCAGCTTTGAACAGCTCGCAAACGTCTCGGTCTGGCAGGACAAGGAAGATGTCCACGACATTTCCGAGCAATTCGAAACCCGGCCCAGCATGTCCCTTGATGACCCGTCGCTGGCCAACGTGGCACCGGAGCTGAGGGACGCCTTCGTCTCCGGACTCTCGCCTGTCCATGACGCCGACCGGCTGCCGGAGGAGTTCCGCGGCGCACCGAACGGGCACGAGGGAAGCCATCACTTCCTGGTGGACGACTTCGTGACAGCGGTCAACACCGGCACGCTGCCGCCGGTCAACGCCTGGGTTGCCGCCCGCTTCACGCTGCCCGGCATCGTGGCGCACCAGTCCGCCCTCCGCGGCGGCGAGCGGCTGCCCATCCGTGACTTCGGCGACGCCCGGGGATCTGATAGCTAGCATGTACACCATGACGACTCCCACAGTGCAGGCTCCGCGCAGCCCGGTGACCCGCAAGGATGTTGCCCGCTACGCCGGCGTCAGCACCGCCGTCGTCAGCTATGTGGTCAACGGCGGGCCGAAGAAAGTGGCTCCCGCCACAGAAGCGAAGGTCCAGGACGCCATCCGTGTCCTGGGCTACCGCCCGAACGCTGCGGCGCGGGCCCTCAAGCTGGGCTCCAGCGAGACACTGGGGCTTGTGGTCCCGGATATCTCCAACCCTTTCTTCTCCCTGTTTTCCCACGCCGTCGAGGATGCCGCTGCAGCCCTGGGGTACGCCCTCGTGCTGAGCAACTCGGACGGGAACCTGGCCAAGGAGCGGCGAAATATCCGCAACCTTGCCGCAAGGCAGGTGGACGGTGTGCTGCTGGCCAGCGTCCTCTTTGAACCCGACCTGGAGGTCCTGGAAACGGCAGATATCCCGTCTGTACTGCTGAACCAGGAGCGGGATGCCCCCGGCTTTAACAGCATCGGTGTGGATCTCGCAGCCGGCGCCCGGATCGCCGTCGAACACCTGATAAGCCATGGCCACACCAACATCGGCCTGGCCATGGGTACCAACGTTTCCGACAGCACCGACGGCCGTGAGGTGGGTTGGCGGGAGGCCTTACAGAAGGCGGGCCTGCCGGAGGGGCCGATCGTGTACAGCGCATTCACCCGGCCCGGCGGCTACATTGCCGGCCAGCGCCTGCTGGCGTCAGTCAATCGGCCAACTGCCATCTTTGCGACCTCTGACATGCAGGGGATTGGTCTTTTGCGGGCGATCCATGAGGCCGGTCTGTCGGTGCCCGGCGATATCGCGGTCGCCTCCTTTGACGGTTCCGCCGAGTCTGAATACTCGTGGCCCCGCTGACCACTGTCGAACAGCCAGTGGCCGCGATGGCGGAGGCCGCGGTGGCGGCACTCGTGGGAGCCAGCCGTGGCGAGAAGCCCCGGCATCGGATCTTCCCCACCAAGCTGCACATCCGCCAGTCCTGCGGCTGCCCGTGAACCAAGGGCTGGTTGTCCGCTAGCCGGCGATCCGGATCTTGCCCACGCGTTCGGCGAGGATACGCTGGGCTTCGGGACCCAGTCCGGCGTCGCTGATGACCTCATCGGCCGCGTCCAACGGGGCGATGGTGCTGATGCCCAACAGCCCCCATTTGGTGTGATCGGCGAGGACCACGGTTTTCCGGGCGGCTGAGACGAACGCCCGGTCCGTCTCGGCCTCCAGCAGGTTGGGGGTGGTGAAGCCGGCATCGGCGTCCATGCCGTGCACGCCCAGGAACAACACGTCCAGGTGCAACTGCTTGAGTGCCGCCGTTGCGATGGGACCCACCAAAGCGTCCGACGGCGTCCGCTCGCCGCCGATCAGGATCACGGTTGAGGCGAACCGGGCCGAGCCGCCGGACGCGGCGTGGTGGAAGAGGTCAGCGATGCGCACGGAATTGGTGACCACCGTGATCCGGGGACCGTTCACCAGCTCCTTGGCGAGCGCCCATGTTGTGGTCCCGGCGCTCAGTCCGACGGCCATGCCCTCAAGCACCAGACCCGCAGCCTCCAACGCGATGGCCCGTTTCTCCGCGGTCAACTGAGTGGACTTGAGCTCGAAGCCCGGCTCATGCGTACTGACATCGCCGGGGAGCTTGGCGCCGCCGTGGATACGCTCCAGTTTGCCACCCTCCTCCAGCAGCTCGATATCCCGGCGGACAGTCATCAGAGAAACGCCCAGTTGCTGGGCGAGGTCCGAGACGCGGACAACCCGTTCGCGCTGGACGGCGTCCACGATTGCCTGGTGGCGTGCTGCGGGGAGCATGTAATTCCTTTCGGGCTGAGGCGGGTGTGATATCCCCGTCAGGTTCCATGATGGTCTACCCCTTGCTTGAACCAAGAGTCAGCCCCGCAACAAACTGCCGCTGCAGGAGCACGTAGATCACCAGCGTGGGAATGACAGTGATGACTGCGCCGGCGGCCAGGAGGTTGTAGTTGTTCAGGAATTCGCCCTGCAGGTTGTTGATGGCCGTGGTGATCGGAAGCCGGTTGCCGCTCTGGATGAAGATGAGGGGCCAGAAGTAGTCGTTGTAGATGAAGATGACCTGGAGCGTGCCGAGGGCGGCGAACGCCGGCCGGCAGAGCGGCATGATGATCTCCCGGTACTGCCGCCAGATGCCGGCCCCGTCCACCAGTGCGGCCTCGGTCAGGTCCGCAGAAAGGGCCTTCATGTAGTTGGACAGCACAAAGGTGCAGAAACCCATCTGGAAGGCGGTATTGACCGCGATCACAATGATGTAGGTGTTCAGCATGTTTCCGGAATCGCTGAAGGAGTACGGCACTTCGAAGTGCTTTGCCATCTCGAACAGCGGAGCGGCGAGGACCTGCGGGGAAGCAGATTGCCGGCGGTGAACATGATGAGCAGCGTGATGTTGAACTTCCAGTTCACCCGGCTGACGGCAAAGGCCATGAGGGAGGCAAGGAACAGGGTCAGCAGCACGGCCGGGACGGTGATGATGACCGAGTTCCAGAAGTACGTGGAAAATCCGCCCTGGGTCCAGGCCTGGGTGAAGTTGTCGAAGTTGAAGTCGCCGGCGAAGCTGAAATAGCCGTACTGGTTTGTCGAGTCCACCGGGCGGAGTGCGGTGAAAAGAGACCAACCCAGGGGGATCAGCCACATCACCGCCATAACGGCCAGGAAGATGTGGGTCCCGTAGTGGCGCTTGGGCCTGCTGCCGGAGCGGGAGCCGCTGCGGCGGGAGTACGGCCGCTGCGGGCTGTGGTGGTGCTCATGCTTTGTTCTCCTTGCCGAAGGTGCGGCTGAGGTAGAAGACGATGGGAACAAGGGAGATGACCAGCAGCACCACTGCCAGTGCCGAGCCGACGCCGATCACCTGGCCTTCGCCCACGAGGTTCTGGATCACCAGGGCGCTGAGCATTTCCAGGCCGTTGGTACCGCGGTTGATGACGTAAACCACGTCAAAGGCACGCAGCGATTCGATGATGGTGATCACCACGATGACGACGTTGATGGGGCGCATGGCCGGGAACACCACGCGGAAGAAGGTCTGCACGGCGTTGGCTCCGTCGATGGCGGCGGCTTCCTTCAGTGTCGGGTCCACGCCCTTCAGCCCGGCCAGGTACAGGAGCATCACGTAGCCGGCATGCCGCCAGGTCGCTGCGACCAGGGCGGCCCAGATGTTCACGGAGGAGTCCCCGAACCAGTCAACGGCCTGGGATGTCCCCGCTGTGCCCAGGAGGAAGTTCAGGAGGCCGTTGTCGCGCTGGTAAAAGAGCTGCCAGATGATGCCGATCAGGGCCAGCGACAGCATCACGGGTGCGAAGAAGATGCTCTGGTAGATCCTGCTGCCGCGGATGTTCTGGTCCAGAAGTACGGCAAGCAACAGCCCCAGCGGTGTGGCAATCAGTGCCAGGAACAGGAGCCAGAGCATGTTGTGCTGCACTGCCGGCCAGAACGGCGGGTAGTCCTGGGAGATGAACTGGTAGTTGTCCGTACCCGCTGGACGGATGTTGCCCAGGTCCAGGCCGTTCCACCGCGTGAAGCTGAGCCCTACGGACATCAGCGTCGGCAGCCACACGAGGGTCAGTTCGATCAGGGTGGGGATGCCCACCATTAGCGACAGGACGAGCTTGTCCCGTCCGGACAGGCGGCGGACCCGCCCCCCTTTTGCCCGGCGGATACGGCCGTTGCCGGGTTCCGCGCCTCCGGCGGTATCAGTTCTTGTGCGGTGCTGCTCATGGAAGTCTTCCTCTTTGGGTGGGGACGCAGGAAGGGAACGACGGCGGAAGCCCGCGCCGCCGCCGTCGTTCGCTTCCTGGCTGGTCGCCTTGGAAACGGCGCTGGCCGGGCTGGAAGTGCGGCCCTGGATTTACTGCGCGGCGTAGAGCGTTTTGGCCTGGGCCTCGAGGTTTTTGACGTCTATTTTGCCGTCCTTGATGAAGCTCTGCAGGGCCGGGATCATCACGTTGTTGGCCATGGCGGGCAGGGCGTCGCGGTCGAAGAACTGGCTGATGTACTTCGCGTCCGCGATGGTGTCCGCACACTTCTTGTTGAGCGGACTGAACTTGGAGGTGTCCGTGCCCTTGGCGGTGGCGATGTTGGACGCATCCACGGCGGCGTAGGCGTCCTGGGCCTCGGCGGTGCCGAGGAACGCCATGAAGTCGCGGGCCGCCTTGTTGTCCCCGCCCTTTTTGGACAGCAGGAGGCCGTCAATGGGGGCTTCGACGGCGTCGCGGCCTTCCATGGCGATTTCCGGAAAGGCGAAGAAATCGATGTCCGCCAGCACCGCTGGGTCGGTGAATTGCTGGGTGACAAAGGAACCCAGCAGGTACATGCCGGTCTTCTTGGCTTCCAGCGCCTTGGCGGCGTCCTGCCAGGTCTGGCCGAGGGCTGCCGGATCCTGGAAGGGAAGGAGCGCCGCCCAGGTGTCAAAGACCGCGCTGACCTTTTGCTGGTCCCAGGATTCCTTGTGCGCGCACAGGTCCACATGGAACTGGTAGCCGTTGAGCCGCATGTTCATATAGTCGAACGTGCCCATGGCCGGCCAGCCGTCCTTGTCGGCGAAACCGATGGGAATGATGCCATCTGCCTTCATCTTCGTGGCCAGGGCCTTGAGGGCGTCAAAGGTCTCCGGCACCTGGTACCCCTTTTCGGCCCAGAGGCTCTTCCGGTAGAAGAACCCCCACGGGTAGTTGTAGTTGGGTACGAAGTACATCTTGCCGTCCGGCCCGGTGGAGGCTTTCTTCAGCGCATCGGAGTAGTTGCCGCCGATGGTTTCCCAGACGTCATCGATGGGCGCCAGGAGCCCTTTGCCTGCGTAGTACTGCATGCGGTATCCGGCGAACCAGGTGAACGTATCGTCCGGGGATCCCTGCAGGTAGGAGTTGATCTTGTTCTGGAAATCATTGTGGGGCACCACGTTCGTGGTGACCTTCTTGCCGGTCTTGGCCGTGAAGGCGTCGGTGACCGCCTGGTACGCCCGCTTGGGGACGTCATCGGAGGACCCGGAACCGAAGGTAAGGCCGGAGGAGCCGGAACCCGTGGCGGATGGCGCACTTCCCCCGTGCAGGCTGCGAGCAGGGGAATGCCGGCCAGGCCTGCTGCGCCTATGCCAACGGTCTTGAGGATGCTTCGCCTGCTGGGAAAAGCAGTTGCAGACGCATCAAACTGTGAAGCCATGTTCTCTCCCTTGAAAAATAGCCGCATGTGAGACACCTCACATTGCATCTGACTATAAACGTCCAAAACAGAACATGGAAGAACGGCAAATAACATTCTTGGTGTTGATTTTTTTAAATCGCCCCAAACATCGAGCGGCCCCGATTTTCCCGTGGGGACGGGAGAATCGGGCCACTCGATGGCGCCGGACCGGGCGTGAGCAGGCTGTTACTTTCTGAGCGACTGCGCGATCTGCTGCATCACTGTGGCGTCGGCCAGGGTGGTGGCGTCGCCTACTTCGCGGCCTTCGGCGATGTCCTTGAGCAGGCGGCGGACGATCTTGCCGGAGCGGGTTTTGGGCAGTTCCGGGACCACGAGGATGGTTTTGGGCTTGGCGATGGGCCCGATTTCCTTGCCTACGTGGTTGCGGAGTTCGGCGATGGTGGCCTCGCCCTTGTCCACGGCGTCCCCGCGCAGGATCACGAACGCGACGACGGCCTGGCCGGTGGTCTCGTCCGCGGCGCCCACAACGGCGGCTTCGGCCACAGAGGGGTGGCTGACCAGGGCGGATTCGATCTCGGTGGTGGAAAGCCGGTGCCCGGAGATGTTCATCACGTCATCCACGCGGCCCAGGAGCCAGATGTCGCCGTCCTCGTCCTTTTTGGCGCCGTCGCCTGCGAAGTACATGCCTTCGAAGCGGGACCAGTAGGTCTCCTTGAACCGCTCGGGGTCGCCCCAGATGCCGCGGAGCATGGCGGGCCAGGGCTCCCGGATCACCAGGAAGCCACCGTGGCCGTCCGGCACGGATTCGCCCTGCTCATCGACGACGTCCACCGCGATGCCGGGGAGCGGGTCTGGGCCGAGCCGGGCTTCGTTGCGGTGACGCCGGGCAGCGGGGCGATCATCTGGGCGCCGGTTTCGGTCTGCCACCATGTGTCCACGATCGGTGCCTTGTTGCCGCCAATGACGTCCCTGTACCACATCCAGGCTTCCGGGTTGATGGACTCGCCCACGGAGCCGAGGACCCGGAGGGAGGTCAGATCGTACTTGTCCGGGATCTCCCGGCCCCACTTCATGAAGGTCCGGATGGCCGTGGGGGCGGTGTAGAGGATGGAGACCTTGTACTTCTCGATGATCTCCCACCAGCGGCCCTGGTGCGGGGAATCCGGGGTGCCTTCGTACATCACCTGTGTGGCGCCGTTGATGAGCGGGGCGTAGGCGACGTACGTGTGGCCGGTGACCCAGCCGACGTCTGCCGTGCACCAGAAGACATCCGTTTCGGGGTGCAGGTCGAACACGGCCTTGTGGGTGTAGGCGCCCTGGGTGAGGTAGCCGCCGGTGGTGTGCAGGATGCCCTTGGGCTTGCCCGTGGTGCCGGAGGTGTACAGGATGAACAGCGGGTGCTCGGAGTCGTGTCCTACCGCCTTGTGCTCGGCGGAGGCCAGGTCCACGGTGTCCGCCCACCAGTGGTCCCGGCCTTCGTGCCAGTCCACGTTCTGGCCGTTGCGCTTGACCACCAAAACGTTCTGGACCGTGTGACCGTCGACGGAGAGGGCGTCGTCCACGGCGGTCTTCAGTGCGCTGGGCTTGCCGCGGCGGTACGTGCCGTCCGCAGTGACCACGAGCTTGGCTTCGGCGTCCTCGATCCGGGAGCGCAGGGCGTCCGCGGAGAAGCCGCCGAACACCACGGAGTGCACGGCACCGATGCGGGCGCAGGCCAACAGCGTGATGACGGCTTCGGGGATCATGGGCAAGTAGACGGCCACGCGGTCACCTTTGCCAACGCCGAGGGACTCGAAGGCGTTCGCGGCCTTCTTGACCTCTTCGGTGAGCTGGGCGTACGTGTAGGTGCGGGTGTCGCCGGGTTCGCCCTCGAAATAGATGGCCACCCGGTCCCCGAGGCCGTTCTCCACGTGGCGGTCAAGCGCGTTGTACGCGGCATTGACCTCGCCGCCCACGAACCACTTGGCGAACGGCGGGTTGGACCAGTCCAGTGCCTGGTCGAAGTCTTTGCTCCAGGTGAGCATTTCGCGGGCCTGCTTCGCCCAGAAAGCCGGGCGGCCGGCGTCGGCCTCTGCGTAATCGGCGGCGGTGGCAACGGCGTCGGCAGCGAATTCGAGGCTGGGGCGAAGGTGCGGTTTTCGTGCAGCAGGTTTTCAAAGGCGTCGCCCTGTTGGACGGTCTGCTGGTCGCTCTGCACGGACGCTGCGGGGGCGGTGGCCGTGGAGCCGGGAGTGTCCTGAGACATGGTGAACCTCATCATTCATCGGTCTTTACAGCGGCTGCCGGTGCCCGGCCGTCCTTCGCCGCTTTGCGCGGCATCGGGCAGCGGCCGATCACGGACATTCCGCAAAGAGCTGTTCCGGAATCAAGCCTAGTACGGGCCGGGGCGGTGATGTGTTCGCTGTCACAAAGGCGCCCGCGAACGGCATTTATTTAGCGGTGAATGGTTAAGGGACCCCGCTCGCTGGCGTCCCGCCGCTGCGGATCAGCTAGTGATCGGCCATGCGGTTGACTAGGCTGAGATTGAATTGTGACTTTCTACGGAGCTGTCGGATCCGGTGTATCACTGCCGGGCCTGGCCGTTGCCGCCGTTTCGGACGGCACAGTTTTGGGACGGAACCGTCCCGGTGCCGCCACGCTAAGGAGTACAGAATGAACCAGCAAAGCTTCGGCCAGAAATTTGGCCGCGCACCCGAGGCAGGGCCTGGCAGCACGCCGGGAGGCGGCTCAGCAAAGGGGATGCAGAAGCCGGCCGGCGCGAAGCCGGGCACCACCAACCAGGCCGTGCTGGGTCCGTTCACGCTGCGGGACCTGACAGTTTTCGCCGCCACCATCATTCTGCTGGTCGCCTCGCTGCTGCCCATCTTCTTCGGCCGGTTTAACCTCTGGAACGCTGGCAGCCTGTTCTTCCTGGGCCTTGGCATTGTGTTGCCCACGATTGTCACGGCACTCTTTGCCGCCCGCCGGCTCGCTCCCGCCACGAAGGTGCGCATCGGCTCGCTGTCAACCGACCAGTTCGGATCTGTGGTGGCTTCCTTTGCACTGGCCTTCTTCTTCGTTTCCACGGCCGCGGCTTTTGTGCCCAGCCTGCTGGTGGGCTTGGTGGGTTCCGTCTTGCTGTTCGCGGGCACCGTGCTGAGCCGCTTCATTCCGTACTTCGCCGGCGACTTCCTGGGGCGCGACGAAACCCCGGCCCACGTGATGGCACGCGACTCGGCTGTCCCGCTGCCCAAGCCGCACACGCCCAAGGAACCCAAGCCTGCGGCCGCACCCGTTCCGGAAGCTTCCGCGCCTGTTGCCCCATCTTCAGTGGCGGCAACTTCCGCGCGTGCCGCCACCCCCGCCGCTTCGGCCGGGCCTTTTCCGCCGCCGCGCCCACCTCCTCTCCGGCTGCGTCAGCAGCCGTCTCTTCCGCCCCGGAGGTCACCGAGTGGACCGCTACCGCCGGCGACCCGAGCCCCGCAACCCAGGCGGCCGACGTCGTGCCTTCCCCTTCAGCGACGGGCACCTCCGCGGCGCCAGCCGTTGAGGAGACTTCTGCAGGTGACATCCCGGTGGCCGCTGCGGCTGCCGCTGCGCCGGCCGCGACAGCGTCCACCGCCGTTGCCCCTCAAGCGGCAACCCACGACGCCGGCACAGGCGTCGCTGCCTCGGCTCGCCCGTCTGCCGCGGAACCTGCGGCCACGGCCGTGCATCAGCAGGTGCGCCGCGTGGAGCCCATCGGCGCCACCGTGGATCCGGCATCCAGGCCGGAAGAATCGTACGACGAGCCGGCGCATGAGGCGTTCTGGTTTGCCGTGGCCCAGCACCGGACCGCGGTGGACCCCCAGACCGGCGCCCCGCCTTTGTGATTGAACCGGGCGGCTGGGTGCTGGCACTGGAAGACCGGGGCCACGAATTCCTGGTCCAGCACACCGACGGACGCCTGGGCGTGCTGCGCGACCTCAGCAACATCGAGCGCGGCTAGCTGGCCCCGTGGCCACGTCCCGTAGACCCGGATCCGGCCCGGCCACAACAGCCCCGGAGTCCTTGCTGGCGTTGAAGCGCCGGGCGCGGCGGATCAACAAGGCCCTGGCGGAGAAATATCCCTATGCCCACGCGGAGCTGGATTTCCGGAACCCGTTCGAGCTGGTCGTGGCCACCGTCCTGTCGGCCCAGACCACCGATGTGCTGGTCAACCAGGTCACCAAGATCCTGTTCGCGCGGTACCCGGACGCCCGGGCCATGTCAGAGGCCGATCCCGCCGAGCTGGAAGCGATCCTGCAGCCCACCGGCTTTTTTCGGGCCAAAACTAAGAGCGTGCTGGCCCTGAGCACCCGCCTGGTGGACGAGTACGACGGCGTGGTCCCCGGCCGTCTGGAAGACTTGGTGACGCTGCCGGGAGTGGGGCGTAAGACCGCCAACGTGGTGCTCGGCAATGCCTTCGGCGTCCCCGGTATCACTGTGGACACCCACTTCGGCCGGCTCGCACGGCGCTTCGGCTGGACTACGTCCGAGGACCCGGTGCAGGTCGAATTCGACGTCGCTGAACTGTTTGAGCCCAAGGACTGGACCATGCTCTCGCATCGAGTGGTGTTCCATGGGCGGCGGGTGTGCCACTCACGGAAGCCAGCCTGCGGCGCGTGTCCGGTGGCGAACTGGTGCCCCAGCTATGGGTTGGGCGAGACCGACCCCGTCAAAGCTGCCAAACTCCTTAAGTACGAGTTGGCGCCCGGGAGCGAGAGCCTCTTGGAACGGTTGCTGGCCGAGACGCACCGCGCCGCTGAAATCCGGATGGAACCGCAGAGGCGGCTCCCGTGAGCGCACGCCAGGACCTGATCGACCTGGTGCGCAGATCGGACAGCGGCGACGTCACCGCGCCGAACACTGCCTGGGCGGCGCTGACCGTGGATGAAACAATAGCCCGCAAAGCGGCAGTCCTGATGCTTTTCGGGGTGCTGGACGACGTTCCGGCGGCTTCCGGCAAACCCCTGGCCGCGGCGGATCTTGATGTCCTGCTGCTGGAACGCGCACACACCCTGGATTCCCACCCCGGCCAGGTCGCCTTTCCCGGCGGTTCCATCGACGAGGACGAAACCCCGATTGCCGCAGCCCTGCGGGAAGCCGAGGAGGAGACCGGACTGGACTCCGCCGGGGTGGAAGTCCTGGGCGTGCTGCAGGAGCTTGGGCTGGCCCGCAGCAACTTCCTGGTGACGCCGGTGCTCGGATGGTGGGCGTCGCCGTCGCCGGTGCGCGTGGTGGACTACGCCGAATCCGCCCAGGTTTTCCGGATCCCCGTCCGGGACCTGCTGGACCCGGCCAACCGGGTGACAGCCACGGTGAGCCGCGACGGCAGGACCTTCAGCAGCCCGCCTTTACCGTCAGCGGCGTGCTGGTCTGGGGCTTCACCGGGATCATTCTGGATGGCCTCTTTGAGCAGCTGGGCTGGGCCGTGCCGTGGGACCGGACCCGGCTGCACGAGGTGGCCTTCTAACGCCTGTATGGTCAGTGTGGCCGGCGGGACTGAGCTCGCCGGGCGTGCACCATGCGTGTGTGCGCAGGCTGGGCTGGCGCACACCAAATTAGCTGGCGATCGGCTGCTGCCGAAGATCAACAACAATCCCGGTGGCCGCGTTTTCACGCAGCGCATTGATGCCGTCCTTCAACGCACCGAGATGCTTGAAGTCGGGCGAAACCGCCACGATGTTTCCGTTTGAATCGGTGAGCCTGAGCCGATAGCACTCGTCACTTACACGATGTATTTCAAACCTGCCCGCCATATGCCGGACCTCCCCTGATATGCGTCTTTGCACGAATAGCTGGACCGTCTGCTTCAGTCCCGCTCTGATGTAACCATGGTCACAGCGGTTCCTCCAGCTACTCCCGGGTAGGTTTCTTCCGGCTAACCGAATTTGCTATTTTGCGTTGTCGTACGAGTCCACCACGGCCACGCTGACGGGGAATTCCACCGGGATGGGGCCGAACAGCAGTTCCTTCGCGGCGGCGGCGGCTTCTTCGATGGCCCGGATGCAGGCCGGGACGCCGGCCTCGGGGGCGTGGACCATCACTTCGTCATGCAGGAAGAACACCAGCTCGGCCTGAACGGTACCGTCGGCACGCAAGGCCCGCAGCCGCCGTCGTAATTCCGCCAGCCAGCACGCCGCCCAGTCAGCGGCCGATCCCTGCACCACAAAGTTGCGCGTGAAGCGGCCGCGGGAACGGGCAATGGATTCCGCGCGGCGCTGCTCCTCGGCAGTTGCCGACTGCTGGCTCCGGTACCACTCTTCCGACGGGGCGGGCTGCTCCGGCCAAGCCGGGTGGTCACGGTGCCGCCGGCCTCGCCGTCGCGCGCCGCCTGCTCCACGAAGCCGACGGCGCGGGGGTAGGTCCGTGCCAGCTGCGGCATCAGGCGCCCCGATTCGCCCGTGGTGGCGCCATAAATGGCGCCGAGCAGGGCGACCTTAGCCTTGGCGCGGTCGCCGCCGAAACCCTGGGCGGCGATGCCGGCGTACAGGTCCTTGTCGCGCGCCGCTTCCGCCATTTTGGAG
The DNA here is from genome assembly GCA_002370555.1 of Arthrobacter sp. Hiyo4. Classification (GTDB taxonomy): domain Bacteria; phylum Actinomycetota; class Actinomycetes; order Actinomycetales; family Micrococcaceae; genus Arthrobacter. The sequence continues at coordinate 3,133,615 of AP014718.1, read as the reverse complement.
TCCTGCGCCAGCGCCACCAGCACTCGGGGTTCCAGCTGGGAGGCGTCCGCGACGATGAGCTTGTGGCCGGGATCCGCATGGACCGCGCCGCGGATCTGCCGCGGGATCTGCAGGGCCCCGCCGCCCGCGAGGCCCAGCGGCCGGACACCACACCGCCCACAACATACTCGGGCTGGAAGCGGCCCTTGGCCACCCAGGCGTCCAGCCAGGCCCAGCCGTTGGCGGTGTGCAGGCGGGACAGTTTCTTGTAGGCGAGGAGCGGTGCGATGGCGGGGTGACTGGACTCCATCAGCTCCCACTGCCGCGTGCTTTTAACCTCGATGCCGTTGCGGTGCAGGGCGCGCATCAGTTCCTGCGGCGAGTCCGGGTTCAGTCCGGGCGAGTTGAGCAGCCCCCGCAGTTCGGTGTTCAGGGCCTCCAGCTTCGCGGGGCGGTGACCGGACGGCGGGCGCGGCCCGAGGTGGCCGGCCAGGATTTGCTCGTGCAGATCCTCGCGCCAAGGGACGCCGGTGTGCTGCATCTCCGCGGCGATCATGGCGCCGGCGGACTCGGCGGCCAGCAGTAGCTGGAGCCGTTTCCGCTTGTTTTCTTCCGGTGCAGCATCGGCAAGGGCTGCCTGCTGGGCGGCGTATTCGGCGCGAAGCTCCGCCAGGCCTTGCCGTGGGGCGCGGTGGCGGACATCGTCAAAGAGGGCGCCCTGATCCGCCGGCGGGGGCGGCGGCTGGAGGGCGCGGGGCGGCTCCTGGGGATTGTCCAACGACTCCGTGTCGGCGTTCCGCGCATACTCCGTGTGGGCGGTGAGCTGCGAATACGCCAGGATATTGCCGCACAAGCCGAGGTCATAGCAGCGCTCCAGTTCCACGCCGGCCGCCAGCAGGGCGGGGTACCAGTCCTGGGTCCGGTTCCAGATCCAGCGGGGTGGCGCCTCGCGGGGCCGGTTTTCCAGCTTGCGTACGACGCCGGCCAGCTCGCTTGCGCTGATGAGGCGAGGTTCGGGGCGGTCGGGGTGGGGATAGCCCGCCTGGGTGACCTGCTGGAGGGCTGCGCCGTGGGCGTGGGCGGCGAGCAGCAGGTACATAGGTCCAATTCTGCCCTGTGGCGGGGACATTCAAGCCCCAATCCCATGCCGTCAACATGTGTTGACGCTGTTCCATTCGTCAACTAAAGTTGACGGATGGAGGTAGGGCGGATGAAAATGCTGGTCGCATCAATGGACGGACAAGGCCCTGCTGAAGCGCTGTACGCGGTGGCGGAACTGCAGAAGGAGGCCGGCCGCGCCGAAGCGGCCCTGGTTCGCAAGGCGAGGCAGGCCGGCCTGTCTTGGGAAGCCATTGCCCTGTGCCTTGGGGTCAGCAAGCAGGCCGTCCACCGCAAATACGGGAAGCAGTAACCGGAAGGGTCGTTCGGCCGGCTTTTTGTCCGGCCTTCCGGCCGGGTGGGGGAGTTGTCCACATACGGTGGCATGGCCCTGTTTCTCCCCCTGAGTTCGGTGGAGAGTTGCCGCATGAGCAGGCACCAGCTATCGCCACCCCCTTCCGAGCGGCCTTCCGCCCAGCTGTCCCGTGCCCGGCCCTCCCCTCCCCAAGGATCTGAATCCGGCGGTTCCCAGCTCCGCGGTTCCACATCCCGTGCGCCTGCCCCCGCACAGGCCGCGGGAGCCTGGCTGCCGGACCCCGCCGGTGCCGAGGTTCTCCTGGTCACCGGCTACGACTTTTTGCAGGGCGAAGTGGCGCGGATTGTGGCTGCCGCCGGCGGCCAGCTGCGGGTGGTGGCGGACGTGGCTGAGGCCGCCAAGTACTGGGACGCCGCGGCCGCGGTATTGGTGGGAAGCGATGTCCGCGAGCTGCCGCCGCGGCGGCGGGCCCTGCCGTGTTGGTGGGCCTGAACGGGGAGGGGGACAGTCTCTGGCACCTGGCCACAGCCCTCGGAGCGGAGCGGGTGGCGGTGCTTCCGGATGCCGCGGCCTGGCTGGCAGAGTACCTGAGCCGGTCGCGGTCACCCGAAGCAGGAGGGCTCGTCCTTGGGATAACAGGGGGCTGCGGCGGTGCCGGTGCCACCACCGCGGCAATCTGGATCGCCAGGCGGCAGCCGGGCTGGGTGTGCGCGTGTTGCTGGTTGATGGCGACCCGTGGGGTGGTGGCCTGGAACTGGCCCTGGCGGCTGAGGAGACGCCGGGTCTGCGCTGGCCTGACCTGTCCGACGCGAGCGGAAGCATCGATCCCGAGCAGCTGGCCGACTCGCTGCCGGTCGCCGGCGGGTTTTCCTTCCTGTCCTGGCCCGGCAGCCGCGACCGCCAGGCAACGGTGGATGCCGCCACCACAGGTGGTGTACTGGATGCTGCCGGCGGGGCTATGAACTGGTGGTGGTGGACATCGGCCGGGGCGCCGAACCCGTGCGCATGTTTGCCTGGGACTGCGACCGCATCCTCGTGGTTGTGCCGGCGCAACTGAAGGCCGCGGTGGCCGCGGCCCGGCTGCTGCACGAACTCCCGCCGGTCGAGGCGGCCCTCCTGGTCCGGGGCAAGGCCGGTGCCGCGCTGGACGCCGGGCTGATTGCGGACGCCGTCGGGCTGCCGGTCCAGGGCAGGGTTCCGGAGCTGCGCGGCGTTACGGCTGCCGGGGAAAACGGCAGGCTCCTTGACGTGGGCAAACGACGGAGTGTCAGGCACTTCGCCGCCTCAGTGCTCGACCTGCTGGACGGCGACCTCCCTGTCGGAGACCTGCCGTGAGCGCGCAGCGGCCCGTCCCGCCCCCGTCGCCCCAGGACCAGCGGACGGGGGCGCGCCGTCGGCAGGCCCGCGTCCTGGATCCGCGCTTTCTGGATTCGGCACTGTTGGAAACGGTCCGTGAGTCAGTCATGGCCGACGCCGGACCGGTCACCCCGTCCCGGGTTGCCGCCGCCGTCCAGGCTACCGGCCGGCTGCTGGGACTGCCGGCTCCCTTGCCGCCGTGGAACGGATCAGCGCCGAGCTGAACGGGCTCGGCCCGCTCCAGGAACTGACGCGGGACGTGCACGTCACCGACATCTTCGTCAACGCCCCGGACTCGGTCTGGATCGACCGGGGTCGGGCCTCGAACCGGCAGGGGTTTCGTTTTCCGGCGAGGCACAGGTGCGGGCCTTGGCATCGCGGCTGGTGGCCGCCGGCGGCAGGCGGCTGGATGACGGCTCCCCGTGCGTTGATGTCAGGCTTGAAGGCGGCTACCGCGTCCACGCAGTCCTGCCTCCGATTTCCACCGCCGGCACCTTGCTGAGCGTCCGGATCCGGCGGGAGCGGGTCTTCTCCATGGACGAACTCCGCGCCGGCGGCATGTTCGGCAGCGTGGTCCAGGAGGTCCTTGAACGGGTGGTTGAGCAGCGGCTGAGTTTCCTGATCAGCGGGGCCACGGGGTCCGGAAAGACCACGTTGCTGTCCACCCTGCTGGGGCTGTGCTCCCCGGCGGAACGGCTGGTCCTGATCGAGGACGCGTCCGAACTGAACCCCGTCCATCCGCACATTGTGTCGCTGGAGTCCCGTCACGGAAACCTCGAAGGCGGCGGCGAAGTGGATCTCGGCGAACTGGTCCGGCAGGCACTGCGGATGCGGCCGGACCGGCTGGTGGTGGGGAATGCCGTGGGGCCGAGGTGCGGGAACTCCTGACCGCCATGAACACAGGCCACACTGGCGGGGGAGGGACCATCCATGCGAACGCTGCCACCGCTGTCCCGGCCCGCCTGACAGCTTTGGGAGCTCTGGCAGGCATGGGCCAGGACGCGGTCCGGCTGCAGGCAGCCAGCGCCTTGGACGTTGTGGTCCACGTGGAGCGGTCCGGCCACGGGAGGCATGTTGCCTGCGTGGGCGTGGTGCAGGACGGCCCGGCGGTCTAACCGTGGTTCCGGCGTTGGAGGCCAGACACGGCCAGGTCGGCACCGGTCCAGCCTGGGAGGCGATGAGCAAGAGGCTGGGACTGTCCCTCGAGGCGGGTGCCGCCGTATGACCCTTCTGCTGGCCGTGGTCCTCGTGCTGGCGGCCGTGCTGCTCTTCAGCCCGCCCGGCGGTGCCACAGGCCGTTTCCGGCGGGCCGTGGGGAGTGCAGAACCGGGCTTCGCTTCTCGGGTTCACGGCGGGGCCGGTGGCAGCAGGGTGGGCGGCTCGTGGCGCAAGTTGCTCCGTGCCGGACCGGAAAGGAATGACCTGTCACTGACCCTTGTGGTGCAGCAGCTTGCTGCGCTGCTGAAGGGCGGCCGCACTCCGGCACGGCTATGGGATGAACTGTGGCTGGTCCACGGTGGCCGTCGGGAGCCAGATTCCGCAACCAAGGGCGCTGGTTCAGGCGAATCGCAGGAGCTTGGGGGAAGCGCGGAACCAATCCGCCGGTCAGCGGCCGGGCGCAGCGGTCCGAGCCTCAGCGCAGGCTCCCTGGTGATGCTTGGCGCAGTCCGAGCAGCAGCGTTCCGGGGCGCACCTGTGTCTGAGGCGATCAGGAAAGCCGCGCAATCGGAGTTTTCGCGCGCCGACGGCAGGGAGTTAAGGATCTGGTGCGAGCTTGCCGCCTGCTTTGATATTGCCGAAGCCAGCGGCTGTCCCCTGGCGGATGTCCTGGCGAGGTTTGCGGCCCAACTGGAAGTGGAAGACGATGCCGAGGCCGCACGGCAGACAGCGCTCGCCGGGCCGAAGGCCACGGTCGGCCTCCTGACGTGGCTCCCGCTGATGGGACTGGGCCTGGGAATAGCGTTGGGCGTGGATCCCCTGGCCATCCTGATCGGCACCCCGCTGGGACTGGCGGCCCTCGCAGCGGGTGTGGGCCTCACCATCGCCGGAAGAATCTGGTCCGCCCGCCTGGTCGGTGCTGCCGCCGGGGCCGGTGTGCCATGACGGACATTCTCGTGCCGGGGCTTGCCTTGGCCGTTGTCCTGGCTGCCGCCGCCTGCCTTGCCCTTTCGCAGCCAAGCCGGGTCCGAAAGCGACTGCTCAGACTCCGGGGGACGCGGGCGCCGGGCCGCAGGGGGCCGATGAAGCACTCACTCAAGGCGGCCGCCTTCACGGATTGCGTGACACGGCCATGATGCTTGAGCTGGTGGCCGCGATGCTGGACGCGGGGTCGGGCATCGGCCGGTCCCTGGAACTCGTCGCGGCCTCGGCCTCCGCGGACTACGGCAAGGCGCTGCGTCCGGTGGTGTCTGCGCTCGCCATCGGAGCCGACTGGGACATAGCCTGGCGCAGTTCCGAAGTCCGTCTTCCTGAAATCCTGGAATTGCGTGACGCACTGGGATTCGCCGCCCTGACCGGAGCGCCGTCGTCGGCCATCCTGTACGCACAGGCCGCGCGGTTGCGCCGGGAAAGATTCCGCGCTGCGGAGAAGCGGGCGGCCTCGCTCGGCGTGAAGCTGGTCATTCCGCTGGGCCTGTGTTCGCTCCCGGCCTTCATCTGCCTGGGCGTAGTCCCGGTCCTGCTGGCACTGGTGCCGTCCGGGTCCTGACCGCGGGATTTGAGCTACGGTCCATTCCTCCACACCCCGTCCCGTCCTCCACAATCCGCTCAAAGCGGCGCTTATCCACTTACGGAATGTTTGCACTTACCGAGATCTGCGGAGCCGGGAAGAGTCGAAATCAGCCGGCAACTCGGCCGGAGCACAGAAGGGAAACCGTCACCATGACCATCATCCAAAACAGCCTTTCCGCCGCCCCTGCGCCGGAGCTCAGCACGGGAGAGGCGGGTACCCCGCAGGGGACTCCGTAGTACATGCCAATGCAGGACTGGACGCGTGTACCTGCCAACGGGAGGAGGCCCCAGAAGCCGCTGGCAACGTCGTGGAGCTTTACCCCGGTGCCAGCGCGGCGAAAAAGCGCCGGCCCCGGTTCACAGCTTCAGAGGCCGGAATGGCGACCGCCGAATATGCCATAGCCACCCTTGCTGCGGTTGGCTTCGCCGGACTTCTCGTCTTCATTCTCCGCAGCGACGAAGTGCGCGGATTCCTGCTGAACCTCATCCGCACGGCGCTGGCCTTGCCGTGAGTCTGCCGCCGGCATCGCTGCCACGGGCTGATGACCGGAGCAGCCGCTGTGGCCGCTGCCGGAACCAGGGCGTGGAAAGCCGTGTGGCGCTGGGACCGGCGGCGGCGTTCCGTCGCTGGCGCCGCGGGCCGGGAATGCCCACGGCGCCGTGACCGCAGAGTTCGCGGTAGCGCTGCCGGCAGTCCTGCTGCTCCTCGCACTGCTCCTGGCGGGAGCCTCCGCGGGCGTCACGCAGCTCAGGCTTGAGGAGGCGGCGCGGGCCGGCGCCAGGGCGCTGGCCCGCGGCGAGGACGCGGCCGCAGTGCAGGGGATCGTCAGGACCTTGGCGGGGACGTCGGCAACGGCGTCCGTCGGCACTGAAGGTGAGTGCTCAGCGTTGCGGTGGCCGACGCTGTGGGCGGGCCGCTGGGGCAACTGTGCCCTGGACGCTCACGGCCAAGGCCACCACGCGGAGCGAAACGCCAGCTGCCGCGGCCAATCCGGGGTTGGAGCCGGCCGGGCCCCGGAGGAGGCGCCGTCGTGAACAGGCAATCGCGGGATAATCCGGAGCGCGGTTCGGGAACAGCGCTGGCTGCTGGGCTTGCATTGGTGGTCATCATGGCGATGGCCCTGATGTTGTTGTTCGCACAGTCCGCGGTGATGGCCAGCAGGGCGGCGGCAGCGGCGGACCTCGCTGCCCTTGCCGCGGCCGATGCCCTGCGCGGGATCACGTCCGGAGACCCCTGCACGGTGGCCGCCGAGGTAGCAGCCCGCCATGAGGCGGCACTCGTCAGCTGTACGGAAGGGGTCGGCCAGACCGTCATGGTCCGAACGGAACTGAATGCACGCACACTGGTTGGCGCCGCAACCGGTCAGTCGCGGGCCGGACCGCCGCCGTGAGCGGCTGTGGTGCTGAACGGTTCCGTGCTCGCCAGGAATTCCGCACTGCGGAGAGGCATTTCGCGCGCGTCCTTGAGGAGGACGTCGATGAGCGTGACGGCGGCAGCCTTGTCCAGCGGATTGTTCTTGTTCCCACATTTGGGGACTGGACGCAGGACGGGCAGCCCGACTCGCATTCGCAGGCCTTGATGGCGTCGCGCGTCGCCGAGAGCCACACCTTTGCCTTGTCGAAGCCGCGTTCGGCAAAGCCGGCACCGCCGGGGTGGCCGTCGTACACAAAGATGGTGGGCACGCCTGTGTCAGCGTGGATGGCGGTGGACACACCGCCGATGTCCCAGCGGTCGCTGGAGGCCACCAAGGGCAGGAGGCCGATCGCTGCGTGCTCGGCGGCGTGCAGGGCCCCCGGGAACTGCGCCGCGATGAGCCCGGCGCCCGTCAGCGAACGGTTCTCAACCACAAACCAGACGGCCTTCGTGAACAGGTCCCGGGCGCCCAGCTCCAGCGGCTCCTCGCCCAGGATTTCGTTCGAAATCAGGGCCTTGCGCTGAAAGGAAACCACCTGCGTTGTCACTTTCACATCGCCGAAGTGCAAGGCAACATCGCCCCAGTGCTCAGTCCGAAGTGTCTCGAGCACTTCGATCTGGGTCACGTCCCGAGCCGTTGTGTAGTAGTCGGGGTTGGCGCGCCGGACCACCACGCAGTGGTCGTCTTCGTTCAGGTCCTCCACCACATAGCTGTCGCCCTGGTGTACGTAGATGGCACCTGTGTGCGCCTGGTAGTGCGTCTGGGGCGAATCCATGGTCCCGAGCAGGGACCCGGTGTCGGCGTCAACGATGCTCACCGGTCCGCCTCCGTCGGCACGAAGGTTCACCATGGCCGCAGCGCTCTGGGAGTGCGTCCAGAACCAGCCCGCCGGCCGGCGGCGCAAATAGCCCTGCGCCACGAGCTGCCCCAACAGCTTCTCTGTCGTGCCGCCGAACAAGCCCAGCTCAGCCACACCCAGCGGAAGCTCCGCGGCGGCGGCACAAAGATGGGTCCCAGCACGTAGGGATTGGAGGGATCAAAGACGGTGGCCTCCACCGACACGTCGAAAATCGCCTCGGGATGGTTCACCAGGTAGGTGTCGAGCGGATCATCGCTGGCCACAAACGCGGCAATTGCATCCTGGCCCGCGCGCCCGGCCCGGCCGATCTGCTGGAAGAGCGACGCCCTGGTGCCTGGCCAGCCCGCCACCAGGACGGCATCCAGCCCGGAAATGTCGATGCCCAGTTCAAGGGCGGATGTGCTGGAGACACCAAGCAGTTCGCCGGAGCGGAGGGCCTTTTCCAGGGCCCGGCGTTCTTCCGGAAGGTAGCCGGAACGGTAGGCGGCCACGCGTTGGGGCAGGCTGGGGTCCACCTCGTCCAGGAGGCGCTTGGTGATCGAAGCGATTGTCTCCGCTCCGCGGCGGGACTTGATGAAGGCGATGGTACGGATGCGGGACGCAACCAGGTTCGCCAGCAGATCGGCCGTTTCGGCAACGGCGGTGCGGCGTTCCCTGGCGCCGTTCTCGCCTTTGAGCTCGGTCAGGGCAGGTTCCCAGAAAGCCACGGTGGTGGAACCGTGCGGCGAGCAGTCCTCGGCAACGGCCCGGACCGGCGCCCCGATCAGGCGGCCGAACGATGTGCCTGGCTCAGATGCCGTGGCAGACGCGGCGATGAACACCGGACCGGGGTGGGCAGTCCCGGCGCCGTAATATTCGCAGATGCGTCGCAGCCGGCGCATCAGGTTGGCCACGTGCGAGCCGAAGACCCCGCGGTAGCTGTGGGCCTCATCCACGATCACGTACCGCAGCCGCCGGAAGAAGCTGGCCCACCAAGCATGATTGGGAAGGATGCCGAAGTGGAGCATGTCCGGATTCGCCAGGATGAAGTTGGCGTGGTCCCGGATCCACCGGCGGGACGCGGGGTCGGTATCGCCGTCGTACGTCTCGGCCCGTACGGTGGGCAGACCCAGGGAACGGATGGCTGCGAGCTGGTCGGCAGCGAGTGCCTTCGTGGGGGAGAGATAGAGCGTCACGGCGCCGTCGTCGTGGATCTTTCCCGGTTCGGACAGGACGCGCAGTTCGGAGCGGTGGATGGCGTCAAGCGCCGGCAGTTGGTAGGCCAGGGACTTTCCGGAGGCTGTGCCGGTGGCGATGACCACGTGCTCTCCGCCGTGGGCCAGGTTGGCGGCCTGGATCTGGTGCCGGTACGGCTCGTGGATGCCCAGTGAGCCATAAGCGGCCACGAGATCCGGATGTGCCCACGTTGGCCACGGTTCGTGGACTGCCTGCCGGGCCGGGATGGTGCGGACATGACGCAACTGCTCCGGGTCCGGGCCTCGGCCCAGCAAAGGAATCAGGGAGTCATGGGGGTTCACCCAAACATTCTTTCACCCGGGGAAAAATCACCCCACGGAAAGGTCTGCGCCTTCGTCGGACGTGGACAACATCAGTACGCGGCAAACAGTTGACCAGCCCAGGTGGGAATACAGCTTCTGGCCGTCGATCGAGGCCAGCAGCAGGCCGTTCTCCACATCCGGTCCGATGGCCTGCGCCGCAAGGGCCTTCATGATGAAGCTGCCCAGGCCGCGGCGCTGGAACGCGGGTTGGACCACAATCTTGTCGAACACCGCAGTCTCGCCCACCACAAAAACCCTGCCGCTCGCCGCTACCGTGTCACCCGAGCGGACCACGGCGTGGTGGACGCCGTCGAGCTGGGAGGTGACCAGCTTCAATTCGTCGTCGGAGAGCCACGGATCTTCCGTATCCTGCGTGGCCATGTCCACAATCATCATGGCCTGCGATGCGGACGTGACGTTCAGCCCGTTTTTTTGAGCCAGTGCACTGAAGCGGGCAACATCATCGGTAAGGATGGTCAGGACCCTGGCCGGGGCCTCGGCGGTCTTCGCAGCCAGGGCAGCGAACTCGTTCTCGGAGGGGTCATGGGCGAAGTATTCCCACTCCCCGGTGGTGTCGGCCCGCAGTGCAGCGGGAAGCGGCCCTCAACTGAGGTGTGGTAACCGCGGCAGCCGGCCCAGCCAGCTACCCAGACTTCAAGAAGGCGTGTGATGTCTTCAACCAAGGCGTCCAGACTCATGTCATGAGGGTATTCCAGCCCCGACACAAGCAACAGGGGTCGGCTGCCCCGATGTGACTTGCTTATGCAATCGTGACCAGCCAAGACTGACGGCGTGCCCGCCACCAAGAAGCCGTCCAAGAGCACTTTTGCGCTGCCCCTGCTGGTCTGTGTCGCCCTAATGGTGGCCATGGTGGGCGGCGCCAAGTATCGGGAGACCGCCACAGGCGTGGGCTACTGGCCTGGCTTGCCTGCGGGCTCGTCCCGCTGGGGGCCATGGTGGGCGGCACCGGAATTCGCAGCGCCCGCTGGACTTTCTGGGATCACGCTCCGAGCCCGCAGGAGTGCAGCGGCCGGTGGGCTTCTCACCGCGCTGGTCCTGTTTGTGGTGCCGTGCCTCGTTGGTGACGGTGCGGCAAAACTCGCCCTCAACAATGGCGCTGATGCTTTCGCGGCTGCCGTGACGGCGACCGCGGTGCCTTTCGCCGCCGTCGTTCGGGGATACCGGGCGGCCTAAACCGCCCTGAACAGGCGCGACGCCGCCATCGCAGCGGCGCAGGCCTTAGCCCGGGCACCGGGCGGGCCCGGTGCCCGGCAACCCAGTACCCTTAAATACGTGGCTTTGAACCGAATTGTGCTCTTTTACGGCTTTACCCCATCGCTGATCCGGACGCGGTGCGGCTCTGGCAGCGTGCCCTGTGCGAAAAACTCGGGCTGACCGGACGCATCCTCCTTTCCAAGGACGGCATCAACGCCACGGTGGGCGGCGAGATCCGCGCCGTCAAGCAGTACGTGAAGACCACACGCGAATACAAAGGCTTCCACGGCATCGACGTGAAATGGTCCGACGGCGGCGCGGAGGACTTCCCGCGGCTGAGCGTTAAGGTCCGGGACGAGATCGTCTCGTTCGGCGCGCCCGGCGAACTCAAGGTGGACGAGCACGGCGTGGTGGGCGGCGGCACCCACCTGTTGCCCGAAGAACTCCACGAACTGGTGGAAGCCACGAAGCAGGCCGGCGAGGACGTGGTGTTCTTCGACGGCCGCAACGCCTTCGAAGCCCAGATCGGCAAGTTCAAGGACGCGATCGTCCCTGACGTGGCCACCACCCACGATTTCATTAAGGAGCTCGACTCCGGCAAGTACGACGCCCTCAAGGACAAACCGGTGGTCACCTACTGCACCGGCGGCATCCGCTGCGAGGTGCTCTCCAGCCTGATGGTGAACCGCGGTTTCAAGCAGGTGTACCAGCTCGACGGCGGCATTGTCCGCTACGGCGAAACGTTCAAGGACCAGGGCCTCTGGGAAGGCTCGCTCTACGTGTTCGACAAGCGCATGCACCTGGAATTCAGCGAGGACGCCAAAACCATCGGGGAGTGCGTCCGCTGTGCCGCGCCCACCAGCAAGTTCGAGAACTGTTCCAACCCGAGCTGCCGCACGCTGACCTTGTATTGTGCCGAGTGTGCCGCCACCCCGGAGACGCTGCGCTGTCCCGAAGGCTGCGCGGCCTGAGTTGCGTGGCCTGAACGGTGCGGCCGGGATCAGAGCCGGCAGGCACAACAGTTCAGAGCCGGGCCAGCCGGTAGGCGAAATTGGCGGGGGACTGCGCTTCGACCTGGAAATGCAGCACCGTTTCCGTGGACAGGTAGATCACGCTTTCGCGCCGTGATCCGCAGCGGAGGCTGAGGTCCACCATGGTGAATTCGTCATTGCGCACTTTGAAGTCGACGCGCCGCTGGCTCCGGCACACCAGCACCAGGACGTAGGTTCCGGCCGTGAGGGGCTCCGTGGCGTCCGTTCGGACTTCCTCCGCGCGCAACAGGCCGAACGTCCTGTGCGCCACCTGCAGGCCGGGCCCCACCTGGGACTCCGTCAGCCAGGCCTCCATTTCAGCCTCGCTGACGGGATCGTTCCGCCACAGCTCAGCGCGCGGCCCGGCTCGGTTACCTCCGGCGCGGCCGGGGCCTCGGCGGGACGCCACCCTTCGTCATACGTGTATTCACATCCGGCCAGCGCAGTTCCGGCCACGAGTGCGCCCGCCGTCCAGAATACGACGGCGGCCCTCACCCGGGTGCGCACGGAGACTGACCGGGACGGGCAGGAGCCCGGATGAAGTACCGCCCTGCGGGGCGGCGGAGCCCCTGCGTTGCGGGCATACTCCGACTCTATGCCCGGCAGGGACCCCAATCCAGAGCCTCGGGAAAGTGAGGGGGTGTGCCGGTCAGGGGGTGGGCGCCAGCGTAGCCGTCAGCCGTCCGGCGGTGAGCCGCACGGTGGATTCGAAGGGACTAGCCCGCGGTGACCAGCTGGTAGGCGTAGATCAGCGGTGCGTCGACGCTGGAGGCGCTTAGCTGCAGCGGCCCGGAGTCCGGGAGAGTGATCTTGATGGACTCCCGCGCGCCGTAGCAGGCGGCCCGAGGTCGGCGAGTTCCTTGCCGCCGGACCGCACTGCAAGGAAGGCCTTGCCGCCGCCTTCGCAGACGAGTGTCAGCGTGTACTTGCCTGCCGGCACGTTCTCCGTATGGTCAATGGGCTGGGCGTTGAGAATCTTGCCGGAATCCTCGGCAACGATGCCGCTGGCCGACGGCATCGCCGTGGCTTTCCAGGCCGGCACATCGGCGTTCTCCACCGAGAGCTGCTGCGCGCAGGCAGAGAGGCCCAGGAGGACGGCTGCTGCAGCCACAGTGGAGAGGACACGCGGCATGGAGGAAGGAAACGGAACCATGCTTCCAACTTACCCGGCTCCATCTGTGCTCCGTGATTCAGGCCCTTGACCTTGACGCTACGTCAACATTTATCGTCGGACCATCAGCCGGACCAGAACGTCAGGGCCATCCCGCAAACAGAGCAGGAAGGAGGACCACCTGGACTGGTCCATCCGGGACATAGCCCGGATCGCCGGCACCACCAGCAGGACCCTGCGCCACTACGACGACATCGGCCTGCTCAAGCCCAGCCGCACGGGCCACAACGGCTACCGGTACTACAACCAGGCCGCGCGCGTGCAGCTCAGCGCATCCTGCTCCTGCGCGGGCTGGGGCTTGGCCTGCCGGTGATCAGCCAGGTGCTCGACGACGAAGCGGACGCCGCGAAGGCGCTCACCGGGGATCTGGAGTGGCTGAAGCATGGCGAAATCATGGCAGAAGACATGTTCAACGGTTTCGACCACACGCAGTACAAGGACGAAGTGGGACAGCGCGGAGGCCCAGGACATCGCGAGGCGGCACGTCTAATGGCTGCCCTGAAGATCTACGCCCCGGAGAGCCTGTAGCCCGTCAGGAGGAAGCGTGCCCGCCAATAGACTTGGGCGGTGACTGATTCCACGCTTTTCCTGGCCGGCAACACCCCCGATGCTCCGCGCAGCGACCTCCCCGGGCTGCTGACGGCGCTCGCCGCGGACCTGCGCCGGGTGGATTACACGCTCGACGGCGTGGCGGGGTTGCTGGGCGAGTCAGCCTACCGAGCGCTGAACCGGGACCAGATCATCCCGGCGCTGCTGGCCACCGAAAGCGCCCTTCAGGTTGATGCGGCAGAGGGTGAGGCTGCGCACGGTGAGAAGACGACCGCGGCGCTCGCCGCCGTCGTGCGTCTCTGGCTCCTGGCGGAACCGCAGACGCGGGAAACGCTCGACGCCGCCCTGCCGGGAGTACGGGCGGACGGCCTGGTCGAGCTGGGGCTGCTCGAGCCCGCGCCTGGCCCTGATCGGCCCGGCCCTGAGCTGCCCGCCGCCGATCAGCCGGCGCAGGACGTGCTGCAGGCGAAAGCGGATCTGCGGCCGTACGGCTGGGATTCCAACGAGGACGGCAGCGGCGGCGCCGAGCTCTGGGTGGCCAGCGACCTCGCCGCGCACCAGCAAGCCGGCGTGCTGCGCCACGACCATGTGCTGGGGATCGGGCAGGCGTCCACCACGCTGGTGCAGACCACGGTCCGACGCCACGTCGCCAAGGCCCTGGACCTGGGTACGGGCTGCGGCATCCAGTCCTTCCACCTCCTGCACCACGCCGAGCACGTGACGGCAACGGACATTTCGGAGCGGGCGCTGGCCTTCACCCGGTTTAACCTCCTCCTCAATGCCAAGGCCCTGCACCTGGACCCGGAACACCTGGAGGACCGGGTCAGCCTTCGGCTGGGGTCGCTCCTGGCGCCGGTGGCCGGGGAGGAATTCGAACTGGTGGTGTCCAATCCGCCGTTCGTCATCACCCCGCGGACCCTGGGCGAAGCCGCGTCCCGGCAGTTCACCTACCGTGACGGCGGGCTGCCCGGGGATGACATTGTGTCCTCGCTCGTGGCGGCGCTGCCCGGTGCCCTGGCCCCGGGCGGCACCGCGCAGCTGCTGGGCAACTGGGAAATTCCCGCGGGGACCGAGTGGTATGTGCGGCCCAAGAGCTGGATCGGTCCGGACGCGGATGCCTGGTTCATCCAGCGCGAGCAGGTGGCCCGGAGCAGTACGCCGAAACGTGGCTGCAGGACGCGTCCGAATCCCGCGACCGGAAGCATTACCGGGACGCTTACGCCGCCTACCTGGCGGACTTCGCTTCCCGGAACGTGGCGGGGATCGGCTTCGGGATGATCTGGCTGCGCCGGCCGCCGGAGGGACCGCCGCCTCCATTAGCCGTTTCGAGGAAATCACGTACCCCATTGAGCAGCCCATAGGGCCTTACCTGGGCGCCGCCGTCGAGCGTGCCGATTGGCTGGCCGCCAACAGCCTGGCGGACGCGCACCTGCTCGTCGCGGACGACGTCACCGAGGAACGCCATCAGCGCCCCGGCGCCGAGCACCCGGCGTGATCCTGCTGCGCCAGGGCGCTGGCCTGCGCCGGACCAATCTGCTCAGCACCGAACTCGCCGGATTTGTCTCCGCCTGCGACGGTGACCTCTCCGTCGGCCAGATCATCGGAGCCCTTGCCGCGCTGCTCGGCGGGAGCCTCGCCGGAGAGGACGGGTTCGACGGCGACGCGCTCCGGACCACGCTGCTCGAGGACGTCGCGAACCTGGTCAGCGACGGTTTCCTGGTTCCTTCCGAGCCAGCTGAATAGCGGATTGGCGGGCCCCCGAACACCCCAACTCGGGGTCCCGGATGTGCCTGATGAGTCGACGGGTTTTCCACATGAATGCGCACTATTTTCCAAAATATGGTGAACTAGGCCAATATGGGCTCATCTGCCCGAGCAACCTTTTTCTGTAGGAGCACCGTGCCAAGCAAGGCCAAAACAGGCAAGAAACTCGTGATTGTGGAGTCTCCGGCCAAGAGCAAGACCATCGCCAAGTACCTCGGCGAGGGCTTCATCGTAGAGGCCTCCATCGGTCACATCCGCGACCTGCCGCAGCCGTCTGAGCTTCCCGCAGAACTGAAGAAAACCTCGGTGGGCAAGTTCGCCGTCGACATCGAAAACGGCTTCAAACCGTATTACGTCGTGTCCGCGGACAAGCGGAAAAAGGTCACCGAGCTGAAGGCCGCGCTCAAGGACGCCGACGCCCTCTATCTCGCAACCGATGGGACCGCGAGGGCGAGGCCATCGCGTGGCACCTGCTGGAAGTGCTCAAGCCCAAGGTCCCGGTGTACCGGATGACGTTCGGCGAAATCACCAAGGAAGCCATCCACCGCGCCATGGACAACCTGCGCGATGTTGATACGGCCCTGGTGGACGCCCAGGAAACCCGCCGCGTCCTGGACCGGCTCTACGGCTACGAGATTTCCCCCGTGCTGTGGCGCAAGGTGGCCCGCGGCCTGTCCGCCGGCCGCGTGCAGTCCGTGGTTACCCGCATGGTGGTGGACCGTGAACGCGAACGCATGGCCTTCAAGGCCGCTTCGTACTGGGACATCACGGGCCAGTTCGGCGCCGGTACCGGTGCGTTCAAGGCCAAGCTCGCTTCCGTTGACGGGGCCAAGGTGGCTTCGGGCCGGGACTTTAACGACGACGGCGTCCTCACCTCGCGCAATGCGGCGCACCTCAACGAGGAACTCGCCACTTCGCTGGCCGCCGGTCTCCAGGATGCGGACTTCCGTGTCCGGTCCGTGGACACCAAGCCGTACACACGCCGTCCGGCCGCGCCGTTCACCACCTCCACGCTGCAGCAGGAGGCCGGCCGCAAGCTCCGCTTCTCCTCAAAGAGCACCATGCAGGTGGCCCAGCGGCTGTACGAAAACGGCTACATCACCTATATGCGTACCGACTCCTCGGCGCTGAGCGACGAAGCCGTCACGGCCGCCCGCCGCCAGGCCTCCGAGCTGTACGGCCCGGAGTACATCCCGGCGTCGCCCCGCGTGTACACCAGCAAGGCTGCAAATGCGCAGGAAGCCCACGAGGCCATCCGCCCGCCGGTGACTCCTTCCGCACCCCCGCGCAGGTGGCCAAGCAGCTCTCCGGCGACGAGTTCCGCCTGTACGAACTGATCTGGAAGCGCACCGTCGCCTCCCAGATGGGTGACGCCAAGGGCTCGACGGCGACCATCCGCCTGGGTGCCGTGGCCACTGATGGCCGGGACGCCGAATTCTCCGCCTCCGGTACCGTCATCACCTTCCCGGGCTTCCTGGCCGCCTATGAAGAAGGCAAGGACGAAAGCCGCGGGGACGACGACTCCGACGAAGCCCGGCGGCTGCCGAACGTGGCCAAGGACGATGCCCTCACGGCGTCGGACATTCTGGCCGTGGGCCACGAGACCTCGCCGCCTCCTCGGTTCACCGAAGCTTCGCTGACCGCCGAGCTGGAAAAGAAGGCATCGGCCGTCCGTCAACCTATGCCTCCACCATTTCCACTATCCAGGACCGCGGCTACGTCCGGAAGCAGGGTTCCGCACTGGTGCCCAGCTGGATCGCCTTCTCGGTGATCCGGCTGCTCGAGCAGCACTTCACGGATTATGTGGACTACGAGTTCACGGCGGACATGGAAGGGACCTGGATAAGATCGCCAACGGCCAGGCCGTTGGGTCTGCCTGGCTCAAGCACTTCTACTACGGTGAAGATTCCGATCCGGGCCTGCTCAGCATCGTGAACAACCTGGGCGAGATCGACGCCCGGGAAATCAACTCCATTCCCATCACGGATGAGATCACGCTGCGGGTGGGCAAGTTCGGCCCGTACCTGGAAAGCTCCACCGCCACGGTTGACGCCAAAACCGGCGAAATCGTGGAGAACTCCCGCGCCAACGTCCCCGAGGACCTGGCGCCGGACGAGCTGACGGCTGCGAAGGCCATCGAACTGATGGAAACGGCTGCGCCGGAAGAACGCGTACTCGGCGACGACCCCCACACCGGGCACAGCGTTGTCGCCAAGAATGGCCGCTACGGCGCGTACGTCACCGAAGTCATCCCGGAGATGACCGAGGAACAGCTGGCCAACCAGCCCGTTGAGTACTACAAGAACGGCAAGCCGAAGCCGCCGAAGAAGCCCGTCAAGGCCAAGCCGCGCACCGGTTCACTGTTCGCCTCCATGACCGTGGATTCCGTGACCCTGGACGAAGCGCTGCAGCTGATGAGCCTGCCCCGCGCCCTGGGTGAGGACGCCGAAGGCAACCTCATCACGGTGCAGAACGGCCGCTTCGGTCCGTACCTGAAGAAGGGCACGGACTCCCGCTCCATCGGCACCGAAGATGAAATCTTCACCATCACGCTGGAGCAGGCGCTGGAGATCTACTCGCAGCCCAAGCAGCGCGGCGCCCGGGCCGCGGTGGTGCCACTGGCCGAGTTCGGACCGGACCCCGTTTCCGAGAAGAACATCGTGGTCAAGGAAGGCCGCTTCGGCCCGTACATCACCGACGGCATCACGAACATCACCGTCCCGCGGTCCACGTCCCTGGAGGAACTGACCCGCGAACAGGCCATTGAACTCCTCGCCGAGAAGCGGGCCAAGGGTCCGGTCAAGCGCGCCACAACTGCCCGCAAGGCCCCGGCAAAGAGGAAGGCTCCAGCTAAGAAGTAAGTGCGGCCGGAATTGCGCCGGGCTCTCCAACGTGGTCGAGTAGATACATGACTGAACAGCCCGGCACAGCCGATCCCACGCCGCTCAACGACCTCGAAGAGAAGCTCGCCCTGGGCGGCCAGCCCGAGGGCAGCCCGGTGGACGTCATCCTGTCCTTCCTTAACAGCGAGGTCTACGTCATCAGCACCGACGGCATCGAGGGGGAGGATTCCCAGGTGGAGCCACTGGTACTGGCGAACGCCGACGGCGAGCCCGTCCTTGCGGTGTTCTCTCACCCCAGCCGCGTTGACGAGCAGTATCTTGAGGCGGCCCGAACGTCCTGGGGACCCAGGGTGCAGCCATCATCGCCAACATTGGCGAGGAATTGGGCATGGTGATCAACCCCGGCGCTGCGTACGGGTTTGAGATCAACCCTGAGGGCGTCGCCAACATCAAGCACGACTTCAAGCGGGCAGATGAGCTTCCCGACGGCGCACCCGAGGACGCCGCCGCAAACTGAGATCTTGAGTACAGGTTGTGAGTGAGGGCCCGGGCGGGGGAATAATGGCAGGATGCGGCTAGGCGTCCTTGATATCGGGTCAAACACTGTCCACCTTCTCCTGGTGGATGCCCACCCT
Source organism: Arthrobacter sp. Hiyo4 (assembly GCA_002370555.1). Taxonomy (GTDB): domain Bacteria; phylum Actinomycetota; class Actinomycetes; order Actinomycetales; family Micrococcaceae; genus Arthrobacter. The sequence goes on along the minus strand of AP014718.1, from coordinate 3,115,116 downwards.
GGCGCGCGTCCGGTGCCTTTCGCGTCGCACAAACGGCCCATATCCCTGGTCCAATACCTGGATACCGACGGCAACATCACCGACGAAGGGCAGCACGAGCTGACCGAATTCGTCCTTGAAGCCTGGGAGTTTGCCGCCAGGCACAAGGCGGACGACCTGCTGGCTTTCTGTACGTCGGCCATCCGTGAAGCCACTAACGGCCCGGCAGTCCTGGCCCGGGTCAAGCACGAAACCACTGTCACCCTGCAGGAACTGACCGGCAGCGAAGAAGCCTCCATGACCTTCTTCGCCGTCCGCCGCTGGTACGGCTGGGGTGCGGGACCGATCCTGAACCTGGACATCGGCGGCGGCTCCTTCGAAATGGCCTTCGGGCAGGACGAACTGCCCGAAGTGGCCACGTCGGTGCCGCTGGGTGCCAGCCGCCTGACCCGCGACTGGCTGGCTGAGGACCCGCCTTCCGCCAAGAGCGTCAAAGAGCTGCGCCGCTACATCCGGGCCACCCTCGCCCCGGCAGTCAGGCAGTTCGACGGCCTGGGCCGCGCCAACGTTGTGGCCGGAACCTCCAAGACCTTCCGGTCGCTCGCCAGGGTCGCCGGGGCAGCCCGAGCGCCGCAGGGCCCTACGTGAAGCGCACACTCAACGCCACGGATCTGGGCGTGTGGGCGCAGCGTATTTCAGCCATGAAGTCCGAGGACCGGATCTTTCTGCCGGGCGTGTCAGAGGCCCGGGCGCACCAGCTGCTCGCCGGGGCTCTGGTGGCCGAGGCTGCCTTGGAAATGTTCAAGTTCAAGAAAATCAGGATCTGCCCGTGGGCGCTGCGTGAAGGGCTGATCCTGCGCCGGCTCGACCAGCTGGTCTTCGCCGGCCCGCTGGATCCGGCCCCGCACATCATGGAGCCCGCCGCGGCACGCCAGACGATCGAGGCTTCACCCGCCTGAGGCCCGCCCGCCTGAAAACAGGTTTAACGCGAAAGCGCCGGCGTCCGCAGCAGGAAAATGGGGGAAACCTGCTGCGGACCACCGGCGCCTCGGGCAAACATCCCCATGCTTGCCGCATCACTCGCACCCTCAATGAGGTAATAACTACATTAGGCGGCGATGTTGTGTGCCAGCTGCAGCGAACATGGGAGTCCGCTGTGAATCGGTTTCGGCGGGTTCCCGCTTTTTCCGATTCCTTCCATTTCTGCAGCCGCCCACCCGAACTGCAATGATGGAAGCATGAGCAACCGAATCGCCTTCCTGGGCTGTGGATCCATGAACGAAGCCATCCTGTCCGGCCTGCTGGGCGGGGAACCGAGCCCGCCGACGTCGTGGCCACAGTCAGGCGTGCTGAACGCGCTGCGGAACTGGCCGTGCGTCATCACGGCATCACGGCCATCGCAGGCGAAGAGGAACCGGACAACAACAAGCAGGCAGCCAAGGGATCCGCCGTCGTAATCCTTGGCGTCAAACCGGTGGGCATCGTCGACCTGGCGCGCGAGATCAGCGGCTCCCTGTCCCCGAAGGCCATCGTTGTCAGCGTGGCCGCAGCCGTCTCTCTGGCGCAACTGGAAGCTGCGCTGCCTCCCGGACAGCCGGTGATCCGCAGCATGCCGAACACCCCTGCCAAGCTGGGCCGCGGCGTCGTTTCCGTCTCACCCGGAACCAACTGCACGCCGGAACAGCTCCAGACCGTCAAGGACATCCTCCGGGCCACCGGCACCGTGGTGGAGGTGCCCGAGGATCAGGTGGATGCGTTGTCGGCCATCAGCGGCTCGGGTCCCGCCTACGCGTTCTACCTGGCCGAGGCCATGGCAGCCGCCGGCGTCGAACTGGGCCTGGATCCCGAGTTGTCGCTGCTCCTGGCGCGGGAGACAGTCGCAGGTGCGGGCTTTATGCTTGCCGAACCGGGCGCCGATCCCTCGGCCCTGCGCAAGGGAGTGACCAGCCCCAACGGCACCACAGAACGGGCCATCGCCACCTTCGACGACCGCGGCATTCCGGCCATCATCGCCGCCGGCGCCCGCGCCGCAGCAGACCGCTCCGCAGAGATCACCAGGCAGCTCGGCTAGTCCCCACCCGCTCCTTAACCTCGCAAGTCCCCACCGGCTCCCGGCCTTCGCAAGCTCAGGCAGGGGCCCTCGCCTGTGTGGGCCCAGGCCAGGGAACCCGGCGGGCGTGGGCCCACCGCAATTAAGGCCGCGCCGCGAACCGTTCCAGCAGGTCCACGTGCCCGGACACGATCAGCATGTCGCGGGCGGACACCTTGGTTTCCGGGCGGGCATAGGTGAAGTCCTCGCCGGGAGACTTCACGCCCACGATGGTCACGCCGTACTTGGAACGCACCTTGGACTCATCCAGGGTGAAGCCCACCGTCTCGCGCGGCGGGTACATTTTCACGATGGCGAAATCGTCGTCGAACTCGATGAAGTCCAGCATGCGGCCGGAGACCAGGTGCGCGGCGCGGACGCCGGCGTCGGCCTCGGGGTAGATCACGTGGTTCGCGCCGATCCGGGTGAGGATCTTGCCGTGCGACGGCGTGATTGCCTTGACCCAGAGGTGCTCTATGCCCAGGTCCACCAGGTTCACGGTGATCAGCACTGAAGACTCGATCGAGGTGCCGACGCCGCAAACTGCGGAGCTGAACTCCTGTGCCCCGAGCTGGCGCAGCGCATCGATATTGGTGGCGTCAGCCTCCACCACGTGGGTGAGGAGCGGCGCCCACTTCTGGACCAGGGACCGGTCGCGCTCGATCGCCAGCACCTCGCGCCCCTGTTTCACGAGCTGTTCGGCGGTGGACGAGCCGAAGCGGCCCAGCCCGATCACCAGCACCGGCGCGTTGTGGGCGGGGCGGTTGGGGGCGCCTGAGGAATTAGCCAATGATGGGCCTCTCTTCCGGGTAGTGGAACAGCTGGCTGCGTTGGCGCAGTGCCAGCGCAGCGGCAAGGGTGACGGTGCCGACGCGGCCCGCGAACATTAGGGCAGTCAGGACATAAACGCCCGACGGCGGCAGCTCGGCGCTGAGGTTGGTGCTCAGCCCCACGGTGGCAAAGGCGGAAATTGTCTCGAACAGCACTCGGTCCAGGGACGCGCCGCTGATCTGCAGCAGCAGGAACGCCGAGACGGAGACCAGGGTTGCGCCGGCAACAATCACTGAGATGGCTACCCGCATGGTCCCTTGGGGGATGGTCCGGCCATAGACCTTGACGTCGGAGTCGCCGCGGGCCTCCGCAACGATGGCGAGGAACATCACGGCGATGGTGGTCACCTTGATGCCGCCCGCCGTCGACGCTGAACCGCCGCCGGCGAACATGAGGGCGTCGGTGAGCAGCATGGTGGTGGATTCCATGTGGTTCTGGTCCACCAGGTTGAACCCGCCCGAGCGGGTCATGACGGACGCAAACAACGAGTGGGTGATCTTGTCGCCGAGGTCCATGTGGCCGATGGTCCGCATGTTGTCCCACTCCATCAGCCCCCACAGCACCGTGCCGGCGGCCAGCAGGATGAAGGACACCTGGATGGTGAGCTTGGTGTGCAGATTCCACTTTTTCCAGTTGAGCCCGTTCTGCTGCAGGACCATGACCACGGGAAAACCCAAGCTGCCCAGGAACACACCGAGCATCAGCGGGATGAGGATCCAGAGATCGGTCTCGTAGGGCACAATGCCGTCCGAATGCGGGGTGAAGCCGGCATTGTTGAACGAAGAGATCGAGTAGAAAACTCCATGCCACACCGACTGCCAGAATGGCTCACCCAACGTCATGAACCGGGGGATAAGCGCCAGCGCCAGGACGCCCTCGATCGCCACGGAGGTCACGATGACGATCCGCAGCAGCGTACCCACTTCACCGAGCCGGCCGGCGTTGTTCATGGCTTCCTGCGCGATCAGCTTGCCGCGGACACCAAGCTTTTTGCTCACCATGAGGGCCAGCAGCGACGCGAGGGTCAGCGTTCCCAAACCGCCCACGAAGATGCCGACCAGGATGACCAGCTGGCCAAAGAAGGACCAGTGCACCGCCGTCGAAACAACCGTCAGGCCGGTCACGCAGACCGCGGACACCGCCGTGAACATTGCCTGGTGTATCGGAGTGGCTGTGCCGGTGGCGGAGGAGACGGGCAGTGAGAGGATGAACGTGAAGACAAGGCAGACCGCCCCGAACGCGCTCAGGGCAAGCCGGGCGGGCGACGTATTGGCAATATCGTCAACGAAGTCGCGCACGCGCGTGAAAATCCAGAGGCCTTCGCGCTCCGGTGCGGCGGGGTGCCAGCTGGCCGGGATCCGGGCCTCGACTGGCGTTGCGTCATGGGGGGGCTTTTCCTCGGTTGAAACTGTTTCCTCCAGTAGTAAACCACTAATGCCCTCGTAATGGCCGGGCCGGGGCAGTGGCGTCCTCCGGTAGCCTGTCATTGATGACATTCCTGCCCGGTCTCAGCCAGCCCGCGCCACCAACGATGGTGGTGTGGAATTCGGCCATGACGGCCTACAATTTTGGCCTCGGCCACCCCATGGCTCCGGCACGGCTGGACCTGACGGCCCGGCTTTCCCGCAGCCTCGGCCTGTTGGACCTTGCGCATGTGTCCGTGGAGGCTCCGGGGTTGCGTCCGATGCCGAACTGGAAACCGTGCACTCGCCTGAGTTTGTGGCTGCGGTCCGCCGGGTCAGCGACGACCCGACCTCGCCGGATGAAGCCCGCGGACTGGGCACCGACGACGATCCTGCCTTCGCCGGTATGCACGACGCCGCCGCAAGGCTCGCCGGCGGATCGCTGGCCGCCGCGTCCGCCATCCTGGACGGATCCGCGCTCCACGCCGTGAACTTCGGCGGGGCCTGCACCACGCCGCCCGTGACCGCGCCAGCGGCTTCTGCATTTACAACGACTCCGCACTGGCCATCCAGAGACTGCTCGACGGCGGCATCAGCCGCGTGGCGTACATCGACGTCGATGCGCACCATGGGGACGGGACGGAAAGCATCTTCTGGGACGACCCCCGGGTCCTGACCATTTCGCTGCATGAAAGCGGACTCACACTTTTCCCGGGACGGGTTTCGCAAACGAGATCGGCGGTCCGCAGGCTGAGGGCAGCGCCGTCAACGTTGCCCTGCCGTCGGGCACCGGGGATGCCGGCTGGCTGCGGGCTTTCCACGCCGTGGTGCCGCAGCTCGTGGGCGCGTTCCAGCCGGAAGTCATCGTCAGCCAGCACGGCTGCGACTCGCACCGCCTCGACCCGTTGGCCCACCTGAACATCAGTGTGGACGGCCAGCGCGAGGCGGTCACCGCCGTCGGGAATCTCGCAGCCCGGCACTGCGAGGGCCGCTGGATCGCCACGGGCGGCGGGGGTACAGCGTCACCGACGTTGTGCCGCGCTCCTGGAGCCACCTGATCGCCATCGCCGCCGGGCGTCCCGTTCCGCTAGGGACCCCGGTGCCGGAGGATTGGCGCACCTATGTTTCGGACAAGTTCGGTATCGACGCCCCGGGCCTCATGGGCGATGACGTGGAGCTCTGGTGGCGGTCCTGGGAAGTGGGGTTCGACCCCAACGACGCCGTGGACCGCACCGTCATGGCCACCCGGAAAGCCGTTTTCCCGCTGCATGGCCTTGATCCCTGGTTCGACTGATCCATCTTCAACCCCGCGAGGGCCGGTCACGGGAGAAATAGTTGATGCCTGGCGGCGTATATGTCGCTAGGGTGGGAGGCATGGTGACAGACGACGTATTTGCCGTCATTGCGGAAGCAACCCGGCGAGACATTTTGGTATCCCTGCGCGCCGGGACAAAGCAGTGGGCGAGCTGGTGGAAGAACTCTCCGCAAGCCAGCCCACCATTTCCAAGCACCTCAAAGTCCTCCGTGAGGCGCAGCTGGTCAGCATGCGGGCGCAGGGCCAGAAGCGCTATTACGCCCTGAACCCCAAACCGCTGGAGGGGATCGTCAGCTGGCTGGAGACGTTCGACGTCGGCCCGGCGGCCGCCGTCGCCAAGTCACCTCGCGCGGAGGCGGACGCCGGCACGGAGCGGCCCGGGGCTACCCGCTGTCGGACAACGTGGCCGTTGCCGCCGTCCTCGAACGCCCGGGCGCCGAGCTGAGCCCGCCGTCGTGATTCCCGGCGGCACCGTGGCCCCGCTCAGTGACGACACCGTGCCGCAGCAGATCGGCCGCACCGTGGGCCGCGCGGCAACGAAGGCCGCGGACCTGCTGGCCAACCTCCCGAATCTCCCAAGTTCGGCCGCAAAAAGTAGCCCTAACCCCAACTAACTCGCAGTTAACGCTGCCAAAACTCGATTTGGGTGCGTTAACTGCGAGTTAGCGGTTCAGCGCCGCCGGCGCTCCGTGGGCGGGGAAAGTTGTTCTCGTCCACGTTCGGTCTCTGGCGGGCCGGTCGTGGCTGGCGGATCATGGAGGTGTCTGCCACGGTCGACGCCGACCCAACTTGGTGCCTTGAGTCCGTTAGTTAGCGTGGCGCGGAGGACTTCCACGGGAACCGTGGATTGTTGCCGTTGAGCACGAGTGTTAGATTCCTGAATATTTTCCCTGTCCTCCCCGTAGCAGACGCCACCATTTTGAAGATTCAAGGTGTCAGGAGGATATGTCATGGATATTGTTCACGAGCGGGCCGCCGGTTTGGATATTTCCAAACGCGACGCGAAGCTCTGTCTGCGGGTCCCGGATCCACGCGCCGGGACGTACACCTCGACGGTGACCACCTGGGGTGCGACCACGGCGCAGATTCTTGAGCTGCGGGAGTTCCTGGAACGCGAGCATGTGACCACCGTGGTGATGGAAGCGACCAGCGATTACTGGAAGCCGTTCTTCTACGTGTTCGAAGAGACGCTGCCGGTGATGCTGGTCAACGCCAAGTCGGCCAGGAACATCCCGGGACGCAAAACAGACGTTTCCGACGCTGCCTGGCTCGCCCAACTCGGTGCGCACGGACTGCTGCGGGCCTCGTTCGTCCCGCCCGAACCGATCCGCGACCTGCGGGACCTCACCCGGGCGCGGGCAACCGCCACCCGTGACCGGGTCCGTGAAATCCAACGCCTGGAGAAGTTCCTGGAAGGATCCGGGATCAAACTCTCCTCGGTGGTCTCAGACCTGACCGGGGTCTCGTCCCGGGCGATGCTCGACGCCCTCATCCAGGGTGAACGCGACCCGGAAGTCCTCGCCGCGCTGGCCAAGGGAAGGCTGCGCTCCAAAATCCCCGCCCTCGTCGACGCACTCACCGGCAGGTTCAAACCCCACCACGCCTTCATGACCCGGCTGCATCTGGACCAGATCGATGCCCAGACCCGCATCATCGACTCACTCACCGCACGGATCGAGGAGGCGATGGAACCCTTTCGTGACGCCAGGGAAGCCCTGGCCACCATCCCCGGAGTCTCTCTCAACGTCGCCGACGTCATCATCGCCGAAACCGGCGCGGACATGAGCGTCTTCGAAACACCCGGCCGGCTCGCGTCCTGGGCCGGCGTCTGTCCCGGCGCCAACGAATCAGCCGGACGGATCAAATCCGCCCACATCCTGCCCGGCAACAAATACCTCAAAGCAGCCCTCGGCATAGCGGCCATGTCCGCCGCACGGACCAACGACACCTACCTGGCCGCCAAATACCAGCGCACCGCGGCCAGACGCGGCCGACCGAAGGCGCTCGTCGCCCTCGAACACAACATCCTGAACGCCGTCTGGCACATGCTCGCCAACGGCGAGTGCTATACAGACCCCGGCGCGGACCACTACACGCGGATCAACCCGATCAAGGCCAAAAACAACGCCATCAACAAACTCATCAGCCTCGGCTACGACGTCACCATCACGCCCGCCACCGCAGCCTGACCCGCCATACTTTCGTGTTAGGGAAGCCCTGGCCACCATCCCCGGAGTCTCTCTCAACGTCGCCGACGTCATCATCGCCGAAACCGGCGCGGACATGAGCGTCTTCGAAACACCCGGCCGGCTCGCGTCCTGGGCCGGCGTCTGTCCCGGCGCCAACGAATCAGCCGGACGGATCAAATCCGCCCACATCCTGCCCGGCAACAAATACCTCAAAGCAGCCCTCGGCATAGCGGCCATGTCCGCCGCACGGACCAACGACACCTACCTGGCCGCCAAATACCAGCGCACCGCGGCCAGACGCGGCCGACCGAAGGCGCTCGTCGCCCTCGAACACAACATCCTGAACGCCGTCTGGCACATGCTCGCCAACGGCGAGTGCTATACAGACCCCGGCGCGGACCACTACACGCGGATCAACCCAATCAAGGCCAAAAACAACGCCATCAACAAACTCATCAGCCTCGGCTACGACGTCACCATCACGCCCGCCACCGCAGCCTGACCCGCCATACTTTCGTGTTAGTTGGGGCCGGAAGTGCGCGCCTTACTTGTTGAGCACGTGCACGTGGTCCGGGGTCAGCTCGGAGATCTTGCTGACGCCCAGCAGCGCCATGGTGCGGGCCATGTCTTTCTCGAGGATCTGCAGGGTGCGGTCCACGCCGGCGCGGCCGCCGGCCATCAAACCGTAGAGGTATGCGCGGCCGATGAGCGTGAAGTCCGCGCCCAGGGCCAGCGCTGCGATGATGTCCGCACCGCTCATGATGCCGGTGTCCAGCATGATGGCCGCGTCCGAGTTGTCCTTGGTGAAGGCTTCCTTGACGCCGGGCAGCAGGTGGAACGGGATGGGCGCGCGGTCCAGCTGACGGCCGCCGTGGTTGGACAGGACCACGCCGTCGGCGCCATGGTCCACCACCTTGCGCGCGTCCTCAACGGTCTGGATGCCCTTGACCACGAGCTTGCCCTTCCAGGTTTCACGCAGCCAGTCCAGGTCCTCAAACGTGAGGGTGGGGTCGAACATGGAGTTGATCAGGTCCGCCACGGTGCCGGTGTAGCGGGACAGCGAGGCGAAGGTCAGCGGCTCGTGCGTGAGGAAGTTGAACCACCAGGCCGGGCGGTAGGAGGCATCCAGGACGGTCTTGACGGTCAGTGCCGGCGGGATGGTCATGCCGTTGCGGACGTCGCGGAGGCGGGCTCCGGCGACGGCGGTGTCCACGGTGACCATGAGGGTGTCGTTGCCGGCCTTGGCGGCGCGCTCGATCAGTTCCAGCGACCGGTCGCGGTCCGTCCAGAGGTACAGCTGGAACCAGTTGCGGCCGTTCGGGGCGGCGGCGGCCACGTCCTCGATGGACGCGGTGCCCATGGTGGAAAGGGTGTACGGAATGCCGGCGGCTTCGGCTGCCTGCGAGCCGGCGTATTCGCCCTCAGACTGCATCATGCGGGTGAATCCGGTGGGGGCGATGCCAACGGGCAGCCGGGAAGGCTTGCCCAGGATGTCGGTGCTGAGGTCGATGCTGGAGACGTTGCGGAGGATGCCGGGCCGGAACTCGATGTCCAGGAAGGCCTCGCGGGCCGGCGCAGGGTGATTTCGCCCTCGGCGGCGCCGTCCGTGTAGTCGAACGGGGCCTGCGGGGTCCGTCGCTTGGCCATGTCCCGCAGGTCCCAGATGGTGCTGGCACGCTTGAGCCGGGCTTCCTTGCTGAACTCGGGCTTCTTGAACTGCATCAGCGGGCCAGGTCCGAGTACTTGGGGATGCGGCGCTTCAGCGCAGCCGGCACAGCGGAAGGGCCGGCGGGGCTGGGCGCGGCGGCGGCCGGGACGTCCGTGGCATCCTGGGCCGCGGTGACCTCGGGGTTGCTCGGCTGGATGGTGTGGGTCATGGCTGCCTCCGTTGGTGGGCCTGGCGCGGGGATCGGACTGTGGTCTAACCACACTCTAGGCCATGTGGTCCGACCACATCAACTAGGATAGCGATATGCGTACGCACCAACTTGTCCTGACGTGGATCGAAAAGCAGCTCTCCGACGGACAGCTGAGTGTAGGCGGACGCCTGCCCGCCGAACGGACACTCGCCGAGCAGCTGGCGGTTTCCAGGACGTCGGTGCGCGAGGCCATCCGGATCCTGGAGGCCATGGGTGTGGTCCGCGCCGGGGTTGGCTCCGGCCCCGAAGCGGGACGGTGGTGATTTCGGATCCGACGGCGGCGCTCGGCTCCGCGCTGCGGCTCCACGTTGCCACGCAGCATCTGCCGGTGTCCGACATCGTGGAAACGCGCATCCTGCTGGAGACCTGGGCGGCTGCCCGGGCCAAGCCCGACGCTCCGGAGCTGGACCTGGCCGCCACGCTCCTGGGCGAGATGGACGCCGTCGAACGCGTTGCCTGGACAGCGGATGACTTCCTGGCGCTGGATATCCGGTTCCATCTGGCCCTCGCGGACGCCGCCGGCAATGCCGTGGTCAGCGCCATGATGGGCTCGCTGCGCGAATCCATCCAGGGCTACACGGCCCGGTTTACGGCCAATCTCCCGGACTGGGATGCCACGGCGTCGCGCCTGCAGGCGGAGCACCGGGAGATTCTGGCCGCCATCAGGAACGACGACGGCGCGCGCGCGGCCACGCTGGTGGCTGCCCACATCGAGGGGTACTACCGCGAGGGCGGGGTCGGGCGCCCGGCGGAGGGCTGACCCGGCGTCGACATGTCAGTTCGCGGCAATGTCAGCGAACAACACGGCCGCGAACTGCCATCTCGCGGAGGGGATCGGGCAACTCAGCAGTGGGCCGCAGCGCGTGGCGCCTTGGCGGGCCGCTGCTGGCCCGGATTTCCAGTCGCGGCTGGTACCGGCTGCCCGGGGCATCGTGGTCTTCCTTGCGGATGAGTGCCCGCAGCTCACGCCAGGCCTGGCCGCCGAGTTCGGCGATGGGAACCGCCGCGGTGGTCAGGGTGGGCGTGGTGTAGCGGGCGAAGGGGATGTCGTCGAAGCCGGTGACGGAGACGTCGCCGGGAACGTCCACACCGCGTTCGTGCAGGCCGCTCATCAGGCCCATGGCCACGAGGTCGTTGAAGGCCAGGATTCCGGTGGCGCCGCTGGCCAGGACCGAGTCCACTGCCCCATAGCCGGTGTCGAAGTCCGAGCCGCCGTCGAGCATGGTGACATCCGCCTGCGGGTGCCGGGTTTTGAACGCCTCCAGGCCCTCGAGTCGGAGCCCGTTGGAGGCGCTGCCTGCCGGGCCGGCCAGGAAGGCCAGGCGCGTATGGCCGAGGCCCACCAGGTGCTCGGCGAGGTCCTGGACTCCCTGCCCGTAGTCCACCACGAGGCTGGGAATCCCGGCAGCCGCCGTCGTCCGGTTGATCAGGACCAGCGGGTGCAGCGACGGCGCGATTTCCTCCAGCCCGGCGTCGCTCATGCGCGGGGCGCAGAGCACCAGGCCGTCGCAGCGCCGGCGGGCCTCGCCGGCCAGGATGGCTTCCTCGCTGGAGACTTCGAAGGAATCGGCAATCAGGACGCGGTAGCCGTCCTCCGCCGCGGCCCGGCTCAGGCCGCGCAGGATCGCCTGGAACGTGGGGTCGGCAAGGTCCGGCACCACAATGCCGATGGTGTCCGTCTTGCCCAGCGCGAGGCTGCGCCCCACGGGATTGGGCTGGTATTTGAGCTCGACGGCGGCCGCCCGCACCCGTGCCGCGATGTCCGGGTCCACGGTGAAGTTGCCGTTCATGACGCGCGAAACAGTGGCGTGCGAAACCCCTGCCTTCACGGCAACGTCCGCAATGCCGATCCTGCCGGTTGCCGATTTCCTGGCCATGGCCCTGCCTTTCGTAAGTCCCGGTCCCTGTGATTACCGGCGCCCGTGGGACAGCATACAACGCTCCCGGAAACCGGTTTCCATCCGCTCGACGGGGACCGGCTTCGCCGCACAGTTGGCTGAAGCCAGCAAAGACAAGCCGACGGCGGCTATGCTCACGTCCCGGATCTCGGATGCCTACCCGGAGGGCCTGCGCAACGTGGCTTCGCTGCCTGACGTGACCATCGTCAGCGGTTCGGCGGACCAGGACGCCACCCTCAACGGCGCAGCGCCCGTAGTGTTCTCCACCTCCGCCGCCAACGTACTGGAGCGTCCGGACGAGCTGCTGGAGGAGTGCTTCGGCCCCACCACGATGCTGATCGAATACTCTGACCAGGAAGAGCTTTCCGCGGTCCTGGCCATGGTTCCCGGCAGCCTCACCGCCACCGTCCACGCCCAGCCGGGCGAGGACGGTGCGGACCTGGTGGAGCAGCTGTCCGGCCTGGCCGGCAGGGTCCTCTTCGACGGCTGGCCCACCGGCCTCGCGGTGAACTGGGCGCAGCAGCACGGCGGCCCGTACCCGGCCACCACGTCCCTGTTCACCTCGGTGGGCGCGACGGCGGTCCGCCGCTTCCAGCGCCCTGTCGCCTACCAGGATGCTCCCGAAACGGTCCTGCACCCGGCACTGCGCGAAAGCAACCCGCTGGGCATTCCGCGCCGCGTGGACGGTGAGCTGGTTCTTCCGTAACTGTTTGCGCAGGCCATCAAGGCGTACGACAACGTCCGAAAGATGCTCTCACGAACGCAGGGCCGTTGTGCCAGTCCTTCACTTCCGGTTCACGGTCCGGGCAGACGTAGCCTCCGGTAACGGGGCGGTGCGCTTAAAACGCGCTTAGAGTCACCTTCGTCGGCCAATCCATGACGCCCTATCCGGGAACGCTGGAAAGTTTTGTGGGCGCCTACGGCTTCCCGTGGGACGACGCGAGCAGGAGCGGATGGCAATGTATCTTCAGGACCTGTTCCAGTTCGTGCAACGGGAAATCGGTATCGTCCTGCAGAACCCGGAATGGGGAGTCATTCTGTACGACGCCCCCTACGACGCTGACTAGGTTACTTCCTGCGACGAGTGCCGAGCCCGAGCCCGAGCCACAGCATGCTCTGGACAGCGATTCAGGGACCGGACATTGCCATCACCCGAGCATCCTTCTTCATGTGTCCCGTATAGGGTTCCCTCGCCGGGCATTTTTGCGGGCGGGTCTTCCGGGAATCGAGGGGCCGCGGAAACCCGGCGAATCGTGATCCGGAAACTTTGGGTGGCGCTTGCGCCGCTGAACGACCGGCTAACGGGCCAGTCGTCCACCCCGCCGGAGAGCCCTCCCAGGAATCGATCACCCCAAGAAGGCCCGCTGATCCGGCGGACGGCCGGCTGCTGGAAAGGGCCAAACATGGACGCTCCACTAGCGTCCATCCCGGCACTGGGAATGAAATCAAAAGCGAATCATAGCGTGGCCTTGTCCATGATTGACTTGCACTTGAATACAACATGCTCGGGAACCGCGTCGAACTCCCTGGGGTTCAGCTGCATCACGTACTCATTCTCGATGTGATACGACTCGTTGACGAATTTTTGGAATGCTTCGTCATTGAGCTTGGCCTTGCTCGCGTCCGCAAGCAGAGTGCGGAAGATCTGCACTTTCTCGTATCCGACCTCAGTGGCATCGAACTTCGCCTTCACCACGGCAGGGTTCTTCAGGTCTTGGACCAGCCTGTCGTAATCGAACCCTGGAATCGAGGCGCGGATCTTTTCTAGGCCAGCAGCAACAACATCTTCCAGCAATGGGGTCAGCTCCCCATCCTGGTTCTTTGAGCTCACCGTGTCACGCACGTGAAACAGGCTTGACAGGATGTCGTACTCGACTCCAAGGTCACCGTGGACCTCGTAAAATCGTCGAAGGTAAATGCTCTTGATGACGTCATCGGATGAGGCATCGATGTTGTTCTTGCACACTTGCGAGAAAGTCGAGATGTGCCGACGTTCGATCTGCTTCTCCTGCAAGTTGCCAGCGCTACCTCTAAGGAAGTGCGCGATCGGCTGCATCATGTCGAACTGCCCTGAGGTCGGGTTAAGAACGATGTCGATCGCGGGCTCGATGTCGTGTGTGAGCAGCAACGTCGTAAACTCGCGAATGCTGCTCGAGCCGTGGAACAGTTGATGGAGGATGGCGAACTTCTTCGTCTTGTCGAAGCTCGACACCGGGTCGTCGAGTACCACAAGATCGGGCTGAACCTTGCGGACGTGGTGCATGAAGAGCACGAGCGCGAAAGCGTTCTTCTCTCCGTAGCTCAAGTGGCGGTTTGCAGCTTCAAGGTGCCCTGCGAAGTCCTCGTGCTCCACGATCATCCGGTAGGAGGTATCCGTCTGCTCGATCTTAACCGAGTACCGGTACCCAGCCGAGCGTAGGAAATCGTTGACAGCGTTCTGATTGTCCTTTATCAGGGCAGCAACGCGGCCTTTCTGCTTCCCAATCTCAGCGCGCAGCTCATCAACCCGTTTCGCAACTTCGTCTAGTTTGCCGTTGATTAGCCCCACAACGGACGCGGTTTTCTCAGAGGCGAGTGCATCGAGAAGAGGGAGGTCTACCCTCAGGTCCAGCAAGACCTCGCCGACGATGTTTGTGTCCGTATCACGGAGGGTATGAAAAGAAAGCGCGCGTAGTGCTGTCAACTTTCCCAGGAACGTCTCCACTTGTGTTCTCAGGTTGGCCAGGAAAGTACCCTGTTCTGGTGAGAGTTCGCCGACGGATGTGAGAAGGCCGCGGAGACGTTCAAGCTTACTCTTTTCGAAGTAGTCGCCGAGTTTGTCGATCACCAGTCTGAGCGCGCTGAGGTTCTTCACCGCGGCCGACTCGTACACCTCCGAGACCTGTCTTGCAGTCTCCTTGTTCACGCCCGTGCTTGAGCAGAACGGACAGTTCTCTGAGAGGTCCAGGAAGGGCTTGCCCTTCGACTGCCAGGTGATCCACTCTGCAGGATTGTCGCTGTCCAGAAACTGTTTGTATCCCTTTAGGGGCTCCGGCATGTTTGCCAGCTTGCTGCCCATCCCAATCGCTTTGTAACCCTTACTCGTTTTGGCGAGAGCACCGCCTTTGGTGACCCCGAATGCATCGCGAAGCGCCGTGAAGGCGGTTAATGCGGCATCGAACTCTTCCTGTTGCGTAAAGGTGTCCTTGAGCGCCTGGAACAATGCTTCGATCTGGGTCAGACCTTGCTTGTACTCCTCCGTGTTGATGAACACCTCGAAGCTGTCCTTGAGTACCTCGTCAGGACGAAACACGAACTGTGAGACGTATTCGTCATTGAATACCAAGATCTTCTCGATGGAGTCCGCGCCGACCACTGTCGGCGACGGTGCTCCCTCAACCCCACGGTGTTTGAAAGGCAGAAGCGTTGCGAGTGCATCAGCCCCATCAGCTCGCAGCTTGAGCGCATTGGCAATGGTGCTCTTCCCGACGCCGTTGGGTCCGTATTTTATGTTCAGCGCCGCTCGGCGGAGCGTGATGTTCGCCATGGAGATGCTGTTGCAGTCTCGTATCTCAATCGACAGTTCTTCGGCCGCTACTTTAACCATGCCTCTTGCCCCCAAAGCTGGTGGGCGCCGTCGTTAGCGCCATCACATCAAGTCTGGCATTGATGGGCCGGATATCCGCAAACGGCGCCACAGGATCCCTGCGCAGTTCCAGGTGCCAGTAAGGGATCGGCTTACGGGCACCAGGGTGACATGTAGCGCCGCGAAAATGCCGCCACTTATCGCTGCGATTTACAGACATTTTTCGGAGGCGTGCCGGAGGCAGGTCAGAAACGGTCGACCTTTGACTCGTCCCACGCTTCGACGGAGCTGAAACTACATCCCCTACGGTCGCACCAGGAGGGCATCGGTACGAGGGGCGTCGGAGGAGATCTTCTTTTCCTCCGACCCATCGCCATGAAGTACGCGAGTCCGGCCGTGAGAGCGCGAGCACCTACCCGGAAGGGGTGCTCCTGCTCCGCGGGCTCGCCGCGGCTCCAAGGCAGCGGTCGGCATCGGACTGGCTGCCGGCGCGCGCGTACTCCTGGGCTGCTTCGCGGAACATTGCCCGCGACTGTTCGTCCGCGCCCTCGGCCTGACGGAGGACGCCACGGGCTTCCCACACGGCGCCGCTCCACAGGCCTCCTTGCCACATGCCTGCGATTCCTTCGGCTCTGCTGACGAAGGAGCGTGCTCGATCAAGTTCGCCCGCTCGGGCGCACGCCGCCGCAGCACTGGTCAGGTAGCCCATCGAGCAGGGCTCGCAGGAACGCATCCCGCTCAGCTCCCGCTCGGCGACCCGTACGACGGCGAGGGCCTTCTTCGAATCGGCAGCCGCCTGGATCATGGTGCCGAAGACACGCACCAGCAGGTGTGTGGCAAGTTCGGAGCGGATGGCGAATGAGCGCGCCCGACTGAGCAGCCTGTTCGCGTCGAACTTCCGGCCGCCGATGAGTGCGACTTCTGCGAGCCTCTGCCGCGAAAGGGCGGATCCGGAAAGACAGCCTTCGCGGTCATTTGCCTCCGCCGCCTGTGCGAGGTTTTTCTGGGCCTCGATGAGGTGCCCGGCAAGTAGCTCGGCCTCGCCAAGCATGAGTTGGCCGAGGGCGGCGCCGGTCCCGGAGCCGGCCTCCTCGGCGATCCCCATCATCTGGCGTGCGAAGTCGGCAGCGATGGCGTAACCCTCAGGCCCTGCGAGGTGGTACTCGGCGAGGCAGAGGTGGGCGTCGTAGACGATGGGCTCCATGTTGGCCCGCATACGCATGGACTCAGCGAGCTCTTCGGCGAACCGCGTGCGCCAGCGGCCTTGCGCCATGGCGACCTTGGCGAGGATGACAGCGGCTTCTCCGAGCTCTCGGCCCAATCTGGAGTCGAGGGCGATGGAGCGTGCCTCCTCCGCTGCACGCTCCGCCTCCTTGAGGTCGTTGCGGTTCAGATGCACCAAGGCCCAGGCGAGCAGGGCGTGGGCACGTTCGGCCTGGGTGGGCTGGAGCGCACCTTCGACGGTCAGGACGTCTTCGTAGAGGGCGATAGTGGCCGGTCCGGCCCGACGCCTAGGTGGTCATGGAGTGCCTCGCGCAGCCGCTCGAACCGCCGGATCGCCTCTCTGCGTTCGCCGGCGTCCAGATGGGCCCGCATGAGTGCGCGGGCTGCCTGCTCATCGGTGGGGTCTTCGTCGGAGAGCCGCTGCCACAGCTCCCCTACGCGCAGAAGATCCAGATACAGCTGGCGCAGACGCTGGCGTGGCTCGGCCAGCCAGGACTCGTAGCGGTCGTCGGGAAGGAGTTCGCCGCGGTGAAGATTCGCGGCGGCTCGGCAGGCCGAAGGATCGCTCGCAGCCAGGGCTTGGCGCGCTGCACCCTCGAAGCGTTCGACGTCGGTGTGGACCTGGGCGGCGGGCCAGAGCACGAGCACCCCCTGGTGGCTCACGACGGTCTGCTCATCTGCTGTGGCGCGCCGGGCGAAATACAGGGCTTTGCGGAGGTTTGTGCCGGAGGCCTGAGGATCGCTCTCGGGCCAGAGCGCCTCCATGACCTGCCACCTGTGCAGGCGAAAGTCAGGGGAGAGCGCGAGCAGCTTGAGAACGTCTGCTGCCCGACGACTTCGCCAAGCGTCACCGGGCATCAGATTGCCATCGACTGCGACGGCAAACCGCCCGAGGAGTTGGAATTCAACTTCCTTCACTACAGCGATGGTAACCGACGGCCATGGCTCCGGATAGCGTTCGCAGCGGAACGTTCGCGGAACGGTGTCCTCCATAGCGTGAGTGGAAAGAAGCGGAATCAGAACGAACCGAGTTGAGGAGGGGCCATGCTCTCCAAAGATACGCACAACAGCCTGCCGGGCGTCCCCGCTGCGGCTGGACCGCGCGACGTCGCGGCCGCTTTTCTGAACGCCCTGGCCGCCCGCGAGTTCACGGGAGCCCAATCGCTACTGGCCCAAGGCATCCAGTTCAGGATGCTGGTCCCGGGCAGGCTCATGACAGATCAGGGTGCGAACGCCACCATCCGCCGGTTCGCTAGCTGGTTTGCGGGGCCGACCAGTTCCAGGTGGAGGCCTCCAGCGTTCAGGAGATCGAAGGCCGTGCGGTGGTGACGTACCGCTTCCGGCTCCACAACGCGAGGGGATGGCAGCTGCTCGAGCAGCACCTGATGCTTGACGTCGGCACCGACGGTCGCGTGGAAGCGATTGATCTGCTGTGCTCGGGCTTCCGCCCGAGCACAGTCGATGAGCCGGGTCACGTGCACCCCTACGACGCGGGAGACCTCGGGTGCGCCGACGGTCTCGCCCGAGACTTCCGCGAACAGATCCAGCACATCCCGATCGGCGACGTGCTCCTGGTGAGCACCCGCGATCCGGCTGCCAAAGAGGATCTGCCTTCCATGGCCCGTCTGATGGGCCATGTTGTTCATTCGATCAAAGCACCGGGAGACGGACGTCTGCTGGTGAGTGTGGAAAGGGGACGATGAGATGAGCCAGAAGCTGATCTTCAACTGCACCTATGGAAAGGAAGAACCCGAGCGCGCCACGCTCCCGTTTGTCGCCGCGAACGTCGCCGCGGCAGCGGGCCAGGATGCGATCGTGCTATGCACGATCGAAGCCGTGTGGCTGGGGACCAAGGGGGGAACCGACGGAGTAGCCCAGCCGGGGCTGCCGGAGCTCGGCAACTTGTACACCGAGTTCATCGAGAATGGCGGCCAGGTCTGGCTGTGCGGCGCGTGCGCCAAGCCCCGAGGCATCATCGAGGAGCAACTCGAGAAGGGCTCCACCATCGTGGGAGCCGCCAAGGTCGTCGAGGAGGTCCTGGCCGGAGCCAAGACGGTCGCGTTCGCCTGATCCTCGTCGCCCGCTGCGGATGATGCCTGACACCGAGGGCGAATCCTGCCCAAGGGCACCGCCGCGGAGTCAAGAAGACGGGAGCTGGCTGCATCAGTTTTGAGACCGGAAGCCAACTCCCCGACGGGCTCCCCCACGTGAAGACCAGAGGTCCTCCCAGCAAGGAACCGGCCCGTCACGAACACAAGGAACAGGATCCGGCGTTAGCGGGCTCGTGCGCTAGGGCTTCGTTACTCTTGAGCGTAGTGGTTGCCGTGCCGACTGATTGAGCATCCGCCGGCACGGCAACCACGACCACCCAACACCCCGTGGCCCGCTCCGAGGCATCTCGGCTGTGGACCTCAGGAAGAATCAATGCGTGAGCCGATACAGCACCCAATCTCACAACTGGGATTCTTCACCGAGTACACCAGCTCCTGGCTCATCGAAGTTCGCGAGGCCGCGGCATCACTGGAAGAATCCCGCGAGAAGCCACATGTACTCACCGATAGTGATGTGGACCGAATTCGCCGGGTCTACACCGAACAGCCCGGGGACATTGACCTGTTCGAGGACACCGCGGCGCGCTGGCGGGCACAGGGCAATCTCACCGCCCGGCAGCGCACAGGGCTTGAGACCCTCGATGGCAACCTCATCCAGTTGCGGCAACTCAACACGTCCGTTCAGGAACTGGCTGGCTACCTTGAAACACGCACGCTCGACCGTGTTCTCGCAACCCCCGATATTGAACTGGGCCTCAGAACATGCTCCTGGCCCATGTGAGAGACGAACGCCCGGGCACAACGAACTGACCTACCCGCCGCACGTCCGCCCCTGTCGCGCCGGCCCGACCGTGTCCAGCCACGAAACGTTAGCGCCGGATCCTGTTCCATTGTTCGCGACGGGCCTGCCTGGTGGCCGTGAGTCAAAGCCCATTGGGGCTCGGGATCTCCACGGCTCTCGACATCGGCTGCAGACTCGTTGCAATCGCCCAGACCTCCGAGTATCCGACTCATGGGTTCAATCGGTCGGACAGCCAAAATTACGCGCCCGCTCAAGGTTCCCCTTATGGGACAAGATAATGGTCAAGCAAACTCTGAGCAGTCTCCCGGAGATAGTGCCTCCGGCGCCTGCCGCGATGCTGGTCGCGAGCTCAGCGGGCGGTGTCCATCCGATCACGCGCGCAACTCACAACGGCGGACAAATCGAGCCCGTAGGTCGGCCCTTCGCCTGAACCGTACTCCTCGAGTCGGGCCGCACCGCGCTCGAAGAGCCGGAGCGCGCCAACGCTGTTCCCCGGGCGGCGTGGGTGAGCCCGACACAGATCTGGGCGAGACCTTGCCAAAGGTTGCGTTCTTGGGCCGGCCCAGCTTTCCATCGGGCCTCAAGTACCTCATGCGCGGCGAAGGGCCGGCCCGCTTCCACCAAGCTCCGGGCCGAGACCAACGTCTCCGCCGGCGGCAGCGGCTCCTCCGAGACCGGCTCCACGCCAGCGCTTCCGTACGGCAGCGGCCGTCCAAGAGCGTCACGTGGCCGGGCCTGCCGGGGCGCCTTGAAGCATCGCGATCCCTGTCGCCGGTCATTGCAGTTTCCGCTCTGAGCATCCGTGGACCTTGCTAACCTTCATATGCCCAATGCTACGGCTCGGCCCTTCGAACATCCGTTCCACTGCAAAGGATGCGGTGGGGACGGCGGCCGCGAGAGGAGAAATGATCACCGCTGGTCGCGCCGCAGGGGTGGGCCGATCCGCGTGTCAGTCTTTCTTCAGTTTCTCCGCGAGCATTACGAGGATTCCGCTGGGACCGCGGACGTACGTGAGTTTGTAGACGTCACCGTAGGTCGCCACGCCGCGTAGCGGTGTATAGCCGTGCTTCGCAGCTATCTCAAGGGCTTTGTCGATGTCGTCGACCGAGAACGCCACGCGGTGCATGCCGATTTCGTTGGGACGAGTTGGGTTCGTCTCGATCGCTTCGGGGTGGATGTATTCGAAGAGTTCCAGTTGGCCCTGACCATCCGGGGTTTGGAGCATCGCAATTTTTGCGTGGTTGCCATCAAGGCCGACGGCAGTGTCGGCCCACTCGCCGCTGACGGTGTCACGGCCGACGACCGTGAGCCCGAGGTCGGTGAAAAAGGCGATTGTTTCTTCGAGGTCGCGAACGGCGATACCGACGTTCTCAAGTTTGATGGCCATGCGTTGAAGCTACCAAGGCGGGCCGATTAGCTCCAGTGGCGGGCAGGGACTCGACTGAACAAGTTCCGGGACGATTGCCCCAAGTAGGTCGGACTACGACCGGCCCGAGACCATTGAGGAGACAGCCGATCTGGTCATACAGCTTGGCGGCGCCGGAAGTCGCCATCCAGTCGATCATCTCGACTCCGAAGAAGTCCGAAGCTTGGCCCGGCGGATCCGAACCGAATATGCGGTCTGGATGTGCTGGTCAACGACATCTGGGGTGCTGAGGTCCTGAAAGGTGGCCCAGCCGAGTGGAACACCCGTATCTGGGAGCACGACGTGGACACAGGGTACAGGATCTCGGTGTTCTACGACCTGGCCAAGGTCGCGGTCAATCGGTTGGCCTTTTCTCAAGGCCACGAACTGGAACCGCACGGAGTCACGGCGATCGCCATCACGCCTGGATGGCTACGGTCGGAGATGATGCTCGATAGCTTCGGAGTCACCGAAACCAACTGGCGCGACGCTTTGGACCCGGCCTGGTGGGCGGATACCCAGACGCCCCCGCAGGTTTCGCTTTCTCGGAGTCACCCCGCTATGTCGGCCGGGCCGTAGCTGCGCTGGCAGCGGACCCTGATCGTGCGAAATGGAATCAGCAGTCGGTCAGCTCCGCTCAGCTTGCCAGGGAGTATGGATTCACCGACATAGATGGTTTGCAGCCCGATGGCTGGAGCACGCACTGACCAGGTAGATTCCCTGACGCTGCCAAGAACACAGCTGAACGCACGATCAAGTGCACGGAGGCGTCGGAGTCAATAGCCTTAAACTGCGCCGGCCCATCGACGTTCGCCGGTGGCCCGATGCATTTCCCTGGAACGTCCGTGTAGATCGGCCGCCGGAATGCGCCGGACTTCACGAACCTGGACAGGGACGTCACATGCCTCCGGCGGCGTGGCCCGCCGCTCCGTAGGGACAACATCGGCAATCAGTCCCATGCCGGCGTACTCACGAACGTCGGCGATACCGGCAACGGCCGCGGTCTTGTTGTCAAAAGCCTTGGACACTGCCATCACAGTGCCATCCGGCGCAGTCAGACGAAACCTGAAATACGACTCCGCGTCAATGAAAAGTTCGAACATTCCGGCCATAACAATCCTCCCGGTCTGCGGGATCTGCCCCGCGGCGTCGTTGCCACGGAGCAGAAACGGACGCGCCGTTGCGTCCCCTTCCCGCTGGTTTTGTCCTGCAATCCAAAAGATGAGTTCATCGCGTGCTCAATGAGTCTCGCTCAAGACAGCCTGTGCCACAAGACCCCCGTTCGATCACCGACCCTGGAGAAGCCCCGGGACGACCGTCCCGGGGCTTCTTCTTGGCCGTCTAAGGGCAGGACCTACAACTGCAGCGTCACCGGCCGCTTGAGGCCGTTCACGGTAGCAGCGGGCCAGCGGTCATCTACCGTCAGGACCTTCATGCCGGACTCAGTGAGCTGGACGGTGTCCTCGATCTTCACTCCCGGTCCCGACGGGTTCCAGGTGAACGGCTGGTTCAGGAAGACGGTGTCGGTGGCTGCCGCAGTGACGCGCGGATCCCGTCCGGCATAGCCTGTCGGTCCGCCCTGGTGGTGCTGTTCCCACTGCTCCGCACCGAAGCCGTGGCGGGTGTAGGCCGCCTTGATCTCGCCGAAGACGTGGTCCAGCCTGGCACCGGGAACCGTTGCGTCGAAGATGTCCGCCTCCACGGCGGCGATCCGGGACTCTGCGTGGCGCTCTTCGGGGGTCCCGGCGTCGAACCTAACCCAGCGGGTGATGTTCGCGACCAGACCGTCCCGGCGGGCGCACACCACGGCCATGGCGCGGCGTCCGACGGGTGCATGCGTGGCCAGCGGGTGGCGGAAGTCGCTCCGGGAGCTTTCGTTGCAAAGGAGCACCAGCGGCTCCGCGCCGGCTCCAACCACTCGGCCGGCCAAGGCGGATACCATTTCGAACTCCGTGGCGTCCGGCCGGGCGGTGGACAGCACATCGGTCATGATGCCGGCCAGTTCCGCGCTGAGGTGGGCGTAGCGGGCGGACTCGCCGGGCAGCAGGTGCTGCCGGGCAGCCCTCAGCTCAGTCGCCACCGAGGCCTTGGCCAACGGCGCGTCGACGCTGCCGCCGGAAGATTTTCCGACGGCGGCGGCAGCCTCGTGCAGGTTCCCGTACCAAGGCAAGGTGTGGAGGGCGACCCGGCGGGGAGTTCCTCGGCCGCAATCCGCCCGGTCTCGTTGTTGAACGTCACCAGGTGGTCGCCGTCCCGGCCCACCAGCAGCGCGGCTATGGGGTCGCCGGCCAGGCTGATGTGCACGCGGCTGCCGTCCAGGTACCAAGCCAGCGCCGGGTGCGTGGTCAGCAGCAACGAGTCCCGCCCCTTGGCATCCAGAATGTCCAGGACCCGGCCCCGCTTGATGGCACGGTCCGGAATGGTGGCGGGTGGCGTGCGGCGACCCTGGTCCGCAACAGTCGCGGGTTCAGTCAGCTGCGACATCGGCGTAGCAGCAGTGGTTGTCTGGCTCATGAGTTGTCCCCCTGGGTGTTGATTAATGTCGTGATGTCTTCGGTACCCAAAATCCCGTCGGCGATGAACACGGTCAGGCTGCAGTTAATCGGGGTGCCGGGTTCGGCAATGACGGGCGCGTCCCAGGCCAGCGACTGCCCAACTCCCGGATATCCGTCCACACGGACGAACCACGGGTCCGTTGAATCCGCGGCGGCGATGAACACCAGCGTCGCGGCCCGCTTTGGTGAGTCCCGCCGTCGAACGTTCCCGTGAACGCGCCCGACCAGGCGAGCCGCGGCGGAACGCTCCCGTGCACGGCGGACTCACCCGCCCCAGAAGTTGACGCCGTCCACATCCTGGAGCGCCACCCCCACGCCCAGATGCCACACATGGTCCAGTGGCTGATGGTCCGTCACAACGGTCCCGGCCAGGGTTCGGACGGGGTGCAGGTACGGGCGGGGCGAGGACACGGCGCGGATGCGGCTGCCGTCCTGATAGTCCGCCACGGTTGGCCGGCAATGCCGAAGGTCCGGCCGGCGGCAGGCTGCCGGCCCAGGGGACGCCCAGCTCGGCAAAGGTGGCCTGTGCCTTGGTGGCGCGTTCGATCAGCGCGGCAATGCCGTGGACCACCGGGTGGGCATCATCGCCGTGGCCGCCCAGCTGACATGGCCGGCGTCGATTTCCCGGGAGCAGGGGCGGTGCGGATGGCTTCCAGCACACACATAAAAGCGTCGGCATCCGGCAATGAACTGAGCAGGAGCCAGCCGGGTGCAGGGACTCCAGAATCCGGTGGGCGTCCCGCATCCCTTCTTCCGGGAACAGCTCATCGGCCAGCGCGTACTGCACCAGGAGTCCGTCGGCGCCGGACCGTCCGGTCAGTTCCGGTCAGTCGCCCAGCTTCCAGAGGCCGGGGTCTGGAGCAGCCAGGAATGGGCATCCAGGTAGGCGGGCAGCAGCGACTGGAATGTGGCCATCATGCACGTGACCACGTAGTTCCGGATCCGTGGGCTGAGGACTGCCAAAGCCAGTGCCCGGCCGCCGCCACCGGAGAACCCGATGCAGCCCAGCCGCTCCACATCCACCCGGGCAGGCCGGCAAGGATCTCCAGTGCGGCCAGGTCATCGTGGGCCACCGTCCCCGCCAGGCTGGTGCCCAGCAGGCCCGCGGCCTTCGCCACGGTGTCCTCATGGAGTCCCGCGGCGGCGTTGTACAGTTCCGCGTCCAAAGGTACGACGCCGGCCTCCCGCCACTGCGACTTCCTCGCCACCAGCGCGGATTCCGTCCGCCACGGCGGGGTGGACAGATCGAAGCGCCGGCTGCCCCACGCGAAGGCGTCGTGGGCTAGGACGGCGAAGCCCTCGCGGCCGGCCGCATCAGCCAGCCGGTGGTGCGGGGGCCGAAGCCCAACTGCCAGCTGAGCTGGGAGGTGGTGACGCCCTCGTACGTTTCCTCCCAGTGGACCGCGACGCCCAGCGGGGCGTGGGTCTGGATGGGAGTGGCCACAATGATCACGTCCAGGTCCGTAGTGTCCGCCAGAAGTTCCGTGAGCCCAGGAAACACTGCTGCTGCTGCTGCCGGCACGGACCCCGGTTCGGGCGGCTGGGGATCGGCTACCGCTACGAGTTCGACGACGCCGGCAGCCTGCAGCCGTTCAAGGTTGCCCAGGTGGTGGGCCCCGAAGCCGTGGACGCCTACCAGCGCGACTCTCGCCGCTGATGGCGAGTGTCCGGCGTGTCCGCGATGGCCGGACTGTGACGCGGCGGAAGGCGGTGTTGCCATGAGGCTCCGTTCCTGCCCCGGAGGAAACTAGGCTGGGTAAGCGCTTTCCCGAATCCAGTGTGCGGCATAACCATGGTGTTAGTCCAGTGTGTCTTGCAGATTGTGGTTACATGCCCAGTGGCGCTGCCCAGTTTCCGTTCCTGCCGCCGGAGCCACCCTCCTGGTACTTGCCGCAGTTTTGGCAGCGCCGGTAGCGGCCGCCGTCTTCCGTGCTTTGGATGTGCCAATCGTGGCGCAGGTTCATCTTGCACAACAGGTTTTGGAGCATGACGTTCTCCGATCCATGACTAAGTGATCAGTCGGGCCTGATGTTCTGGTTCAGGCTAAAGAAGTTGGTGGGGTCGTACTTGCGCTTGAGTGCTTTGAGCCGGTCGTACTTGGCGGCCCCGTAGGCCTCCCTGACGCGTTCCTCGCCCTCTTCCATCAGGAAGTTCACGTAGACGCTGGTGTGGTGCGGCGCGAGGGCAGACCAGTAGTCGCGGGCCCATTGGCGCTCGGCATCGAAGCCGTCGGCGGTCTTGCTGTTGCCGTTGATGTTGAACGTGAACCCGGCCTGGCGGCCGTTGAACGCGGTAGCACCGTCGTCGATCCCGCCCACCGCGCCGCCCATCTGCCACAGGGCGATGCTGGTGACGGGCGAGGTGATGTGGCTGCCGTGCTCGGCCACGATGTCGATGACCTCGTCACTGAGGGCTGCGACGTCACAGGATCTGACGTAGTAATGCCAGCCGTGCGGGAAGGACGGATCGAACGTGCTTTGATGCTCCAGGAATGGCTTTGGCCGGCAAAAGTCGAGCACGGGTGAACCGAATTCCTTGAGCGGCCGCAGGACCTGTTCGCCCTCCTCAACCGGGCCCGCGTAGCAGGCGGTTACCCCAAGGACGAGCTTGCCAACCAGCTCGGGCGGCACGATCGGCAGCGCCGGTGCCCTGCGCTGCACGGCGATGGTCATCAGCTCGTCGGGGCAGTCTGCGATCCAGTCACTGTAGAACCGCAGCACCTCCGGGGCGTCCTTCATCGGCCAAAAGACCGGCCCGGCCATCACGTACGGACCCACGGAGACAAGCCGGAACTCGAAGTCGGTGACAATGCCGAAGTTCCCCCGCCACCCCGCACGCCCCAGAAGAGGTCGGCGTTCTCGTTCTCGCTTGCCTTGACCAGCTCGCCGTCGGCGGTAACCATGTCCACAGACAGCAGCTGGTCGATGGTGAGTCCGTGCTTGCGCATGACCCAGCCGATTCCACCGCCGAGGGTCAGGCCCGCCACTCCGGTGTGGGTCACGACCCCAGACGGGACAGCGAGACCGAACTCCTGCGTCTCCCGGTCGAGCTCGCCGAGCAGTACGCCGGCCTGGACACGTGCCGTTCTCGCATCGGGGTCCACCCGGATGCCCTTCATGGGCCCGAGATCGATGAGCATTCCGTCATCGCAAACAGACAGCCCGGGGAAGCTGTGGCCGCCTCCCGCACCGCGACCCGCAGGTTCTGCGAGCGGGCGAACCGGATGGCAGCGCGCACATCTGCGACGCCGGTGCAGCGGACTATGAGGGCGGGTCGGCGGTCAATCGACCCGTTCCACACCTTGCGGTGCTCGTCATAGCCGGCATCAACAGCGCGGATGACTTCGCCCCGAAACGATGCCTGCAATTCGTCGACAGCAGCGCCGTCGATCTCCGTGTTTTGCGTCATTGGAATCACGGACCTCTCGCTCTTCCAGCAGAGTCCCACTGTTGGGACGAACTGGCAAGAGGAAATTGCGGCAGCTCGGGCTCCCCCTGCTCGCGGCCGAACTGGGCGAATACGGCATCCGCGTCAACGGCATCAACCCGACGGCGTGGTCCGCGGCTCCGGCATCTTCGCCGGCGGCTGGGCGCCAAACGCGCCGCGGTCTACGGCGTGGACGAGCAGGAACTGGGCAAGTACTACGCTCAGCGCACGCTGCTCAAGCGCGAAGTCCTGCCCGAGCACGTGGCCAACGCCGCCGCGGTCCTCACCAGCGCGGAACTGTCCCACACCACCGGCCTGCACATCCCCGTGGACGCCGGCGTCGCAGCAGCCTTCCTCCGATGAGCACCGGCGCAACCCATGCGCAGGGGAGTGCCGACGGCGGTACGGTGTTCGCCGCCGTCGACGTCGGCGCCTCCTCCGGCCGTGTCATCCTGGGCCGGGTCAACAGGACGGGTGTGGAGCTTGAAACGGTGCACCGGTTTCCGAACGGTGTGGTGGACCTCGACGGCGGCCTCCGCTGGGATTTCGACGCCCTGTTCGCCGAGGTGCTGAAGGGACTCACTGCCGCCGGCACCGTGGCGGCGCCCCGTGGAAGCGACCGCCGTCGGGAATGTTCTGGTCCAGGCCCGTGCTGCCGGGCACGTCAGCGGCGGGCTCGCGGAAATTGCGCCGGCTGGTGGTGTCATCGCACGAGCTGCAGACGTTCACGCCGCAGCTCTCCCGCCGGTACCCCCCAAGAGCCACCCCACCACCCAGCGCGAACAGGCAGCTAATGACGTCAAATTCCCCCGGTCCATCGACATCGCGGCCCGCGGCCCCTATCCGGAAATCGCGGGATTCCTGGGCAGGCACCGGGACCGGTACGAGCCGATGCTCGCGGTCCTGAACTATTTCGACGGCGTCAAACTCGCCCGGGCGGCCACCGTACCGGCCCTGTACTCGGTGGCGCAGATGGACGATGTCTGCCCGCCATCCACCGTGTTCGCCAGCTTCAATGCCTACGGCAGCGACTCCGCGGCACAGTCCGCTCCACAAAAGGACATCGAGGTCTACCGGTTCAACAACCACGAGGGCGGCCAGGAGCACCACTGGATCAGGCAACTGCAGTACCTCCGCGAGCTCCTGGGCTGACATCGCCTGGCTGACACCGCGCGAACTGGCAGATAACGACGCGTCCAGACGGATTTGAGGGCGTTATCTGCCAGTTCGCGCAACGTTACGGCGGTGATTTTGCGGCCGTCGCAGCGCGCGGTTATGGTTTGCCTATGACAAACCGTTGGTATGCGTATTTTTCGTTGGCTCTGGAGGAGCCCGCGTCTAACTGACACGCATCCATCTTCCTTCAGAGCCAACAGGGCAGAGATCATTCTCTGCCCTTCGCCGTTTCTCCGGCGGGTTCTGATCTGGCCCGCTTCCTATCTGGAACAGGACCCGAACATGAGCACCGCGACAGCCACTCCCTCAAAATCCACGTCCAATCTGCGCGTCAGCGAATTCACGCCGCTGCCCTCGCCCCAGGAGCTCATCGCCAAGCTGCCCTGGACGCCCGGGGGCGGACGTCGTCGAGCGTGGCCGCGACGAAGTCCGGGCCATCATGGACGGCGTGGACGACAGGCTGCTGGTCATCGTGGGCCCTGCTCCATCCACGATCCCAAGGCTGGCCTGGAATACGCACGCCGGCTGGTCAGCCAGGCCGAGAAGCACCGTGACGATCTCCTGATCGTGATGCGCACGTACTTCGAAAAGCCCCGCACGACCGTGGGCTGGAAGGGCCTGATCAACGATCCTCGCCTGGACGGCAGCCACGACATGGTCACTGGGCTCCGAACCGCCAGAGAGTTCCTGCAGCAGGTCACCGCGCTGGGACTGCCCACCGCCACCGAATTCCTGGAACCCATCAGCCCCAGTACATGGCGGACCTCATCTCCTGGGGAGCCATCGGGGCGCGCACTACCGAAAGCCAGATCCACCGCCAGCTTGCCTCCGGACTCTCAATGCCCATCGGATTCAAGAACGGGACCGACGGCGACCTCCAGGTCGCGCTCGACGCCTGCGGCGCAGCCGCTGCCGCCCAGGCCTTCCTGGGATCGACGGCGACGGCCGGGCCGCGTTGGTGGCGACCGCCGGGAACCCGGACACCCACGTCATCCTCCGCGGTGGACGGAAGGGGCCCAACTACTCAGCAGTCGACGTCGAAAGTGCCTCGGCCAAGCTCGCCGGCAAGGGCTCAACCCCGGCTGATCGTGGACGCCAGCCACGCCAACAGCGGCAAGAGCCACCACCGGCAGGCGGAAGTGGCACTGGAAATCGGCGCACAGCTGGAGGACGGCGGCGAGGCGGCAAAGGCAATCGCGGGCGTCATGCTGGAGAGCTTCCTGGTGGGCGGTGCCCAGAACCTGGATGTCGCCGAGCATGCGGCGGGCCGGGCGGAACTGGTCTACGGGCAGAGTGTCACGGACGCGTGCATGGATTGGGACGTCTCCGTTTCGGTCCTCGATCAGCTCGCCGCGTCCGCCAGGAAGCGCCGGACCGCTTAATGATTGCCCGGATGACTTTCACTACAGCCCCATGAACCTCTAGAGTATCTATCACATGGTTGGTGGATGGCTCAGCATCGGCACACCGCATATGAATCAAAGCTGGGGTACTGTCGTCATCCATCAGCAAAGGAATAGGGAAATGTCCGCAGAACAGAACTTCTCGAACGCGAAGTTCCTGACCGTGGCCGAAGTGGCCGAGGTCATGCGCGTCTCCAAGATGACCGTCTATCGGTTGGTCCACTCAGGCGAAATGCCCGCAGTGCGTTTCGGCCGGTCGTACCGGGTGCCGGAGAGCGCCGTCGAGCAGTACCTCAAGGGTGCTGTGGTGGACGGGCACTCCGAAACCGCCTGAGCATTACCTGCGGTCAGTGGGCATCGCCAAGAAGCGGTACCCTGTTAAGGAACGTTTTACGTCATTGTAAGAATCTGTCAGTTGTTTCAGTCTGTAGCTCTGTCCACGGACCATCTCCATCAGACAGGTACTGCATCTAGTTTGTGAGGAACTTTCGTGGGTTCAGTTATTAAGAAGCGTCGCAAGCGTATGGCCAAGAAGAAGCACCGCAAGTTGCTTCGTAAGACCCGTCACCAGCGCCGCAATAAGAAGTAGAGATACTTCGACAAGCGTGAAATGCCCGTTGCCTATCCGGCAGCGGGCATTTTTTTGCGTGCCCGGCAACGGCGTTTCGCCGTCGCTTATGCCCGCGGGCCGCGGATGCGGGCGAAGCCTTTCCACAGTCCGTAAATTACGCCGCCGGCCGTTGCTGCCTTGAGGCCCAGCGTGGCGGCGCGGCGGCCGGAACGGAAGTCGTAGACCGGCCAGTTGTTGTCCCGCGCGTGGCGGCGGAGCCTGGCATCGGGGTTGATGGCTACCGGGTGCCCCACCAGGGTCAGCAGCGGGATGTCATTATATGAGTCGCTGTAGGCCCAGCACCGCTTGAGGTCCAGGCCTTCGGCATGGGCCAGGGCCTGCACGGCCACTGCCTTGGCGGAACCATGCAGGATGTCTCCCACCAACCGGCCGGTGTACATGCCGTCGGCAATCTCGCCCACGGTGCCCAAGGCTCCGGTCAGGCCGAGCCTGGTGGAAATGACCGCGGCAACTTCGATGGGGGTTGCGGTAACCAGCCAGACCCGCCGGCCCACGCGCAGGTGCTGCTGCGCCAGTGCCTTGGCGCCGGGCCAGATCCTGGACGCGATCATTTCGTCGTAGACTTCTTCGCCCAGGGCCTTGACGTCTTCCACGGTGATGCCCTCTGCAAGGGTGAGGGCGGAGTCGCGGACAGCGTGGACATCGTCCATGTTCTCGCCGCGCGCCACAAATTTGAACTGCTTCCACGCGAACCCCGCAGCCTGCTTCAGGGTGAAGGCGCCGCGTTGGTGCATCTTGCGGGCAACATGGAAGAGGCTGGCGCCCTTCATGAGGGTGTTATCGACGTCGAAGAAGGCGGCTTCGCCGGTCTGCATCAACGCATCCGGCTGGGTCACCACTGCGACGTACTTCTCCTCGGGCATGTCCACGAGTCTAGTCAATACTCGGTGGCCAAGATTTCAGTGCCAGTGCCAGTGTCCGCCCGGATACCAGCGGCGCCGTACGCCCCGCAATCGGACGCTGTCCTCTGCCCAGCTCTCCGCCCTGAAGGGCGATACGGTTAATGCATGGCAAAACCCGAGGTAGTCCTCATCACCAAAGCAGACTGTCACCTCTGTGCAGGGGCGCGCGACGCCGTCGGACGCGTTACTGCCTCGCTGGGACTCGGGTGGACGGAACAGCAGGTGGACGAGCTGCCGGAACTGCGTGAGCGGTACGCGGAGGAAATCCCCGTAGTCCTGGTGGATGGAGTCCAACGCGATTTCTGGAAGATCGACGAAGTCCGGCTGGAGCGCGTCCTCAAACGCGCCATGGCCCAATAGGAAAGCGGCCTCGCAGAATGACACCGGCTTTGTTGGCACCAGCGGCGGGGCTCTAGAGTGGAGTCACGACGCGATGGGATGGAGGGGATAGTGACATCACTGGATTCATCTCCCCATGCTGTCCAAGGTACAGAGGCCGGGCACGGTACACAGCCCGTCCACGGCGCCGAGTCCACCAAGCAAATACCGCCCGCGGCGGTGGCCCGGCTGACCATCTACCTGCGCGCCCTTAACACGCTGCTGTCCGACGGCGTCGAACGGGTATCTTCGGAATCGCTGGCTGAAGCGTCAGGAGTGAGCTCGTCAACCCTGCGCAAGGACCTTTCCTACGTGGGTTCCTACGGCACGCGCGGAGTGGGCTACGAAGTGCAGTACCTGAGCCGTCACATCTCCGCGGCCCTGGGGCTGACACACGACTGGAAGGTCGCCATTGTTGGCGCGGGTAACCTCGGCAAGGCCCTGGCCCGTTACGGCGGCTTCGAGTCCCGAGGGTTTGACGTCGTGGCAATTTTCGACGCCGACCAGATGGTGGTGGGCAATGAGGTGGGCTGGCTGCGCGTCAGCGACGCTGCGGACATGGAAGCTGTGTTGCAGCGGACGGGCGCCAATATGGTCGTTTTGGCACTTCCGGCCCATGCGGCTCAGGCCGTGTGCGACCGCGTGGTGGCGGCGGGTGTCCACAGCATCCTGAGCTTCGCCCCCGTTATGCTGCAGGTCCCCGAGGGCGTCAATCTCCGCAAGGTGGATATGGCTACCGAACTTCAGATCCTCGCCTATCACGCACAACGGGCGCAGACCCGGACCAGACCGCCTAAATTCGTCGGCGGCTGGTGGGGCCGACGCCCGTTAGGGTGTGGATGCGACTGGTTGGTGCTACTGCCCGTAGGGGTTGCCAGGTGTAGTGCCCGGTGCGCCGTACGGGTTAGCGAACGGCTGCTGCTTGCGGAAGTAAGGTGCCGCGGCCGGCAGGTAGAGCAGCACGATCGCTGCGATCCCGGCCAGCGTCCCCACGGTTCCGAGGCTCGGTGGCCCGACGAGGCCGAAAACGGACAGTGCCGCGAAAACCGTACCGAGGATGCGGGCCCAGTTCTTGCCCTGACGGACGAAGAACGCCACCAGCGCGTACAACCCAGCGCCGATGATGGCGAAGACCACGATTGACCCGGCGAGGACACCCTTGAAATCGTCGAAGGCAAACTCCGTGCCGGTAGCGCCACCACTGCGCATGGCGTCTTCGAAGACGCGGCGCATCGCCGGGTCATCGAGCATGCCAATGCCCATCAGCAGGTTGATGACATACACAACACCCGCGCCGATCAGCAGCCAGAACGAGATATTGACCAGCTGGGGAACCCCGTTGGATCCCATGGCCTGCGGCTGCTCGGACGGGTACTGCGCGTAGGGGGACTGCGCGTAAGGGACTGCCCGTACGGCTGCTGGCCGTAGGGCGGAGGCGTGGGCAGGCCGAACTGCGGCGGGGTGTTCTGGCCGTACTGCGGGTTGTTCTGCCCGTACTGGGGCGCCGGGGAGTCTGTTGGCCGGACTGCGGGGCGTTTTGTCCGTACTGGGGTGCCGGGGCAGTCTGTTGGCCGTACTGCGGGGCGTTTTGTCCGTACT
Organism: Arthrobacter sp. Hiyo4; assembly: GCA_002370555.1. GTDB lineage: Bacteria > Actinomycetota > Actinomycetes > Actinomycetales > Micrococcaceae > Arthrobacter. The sequence continues at coordinate 3,082,376 of AP014718.1, read as the reverse complement.
GTGGCGCCGGCGGTGTGGGCTGCCCGAACGGCGGGCTGTTCTCGCCGTATCGGGGCGCTGGCGGCTGGTTTCCGGGCTCGGGCTCGTTCGGGACGGGAGGCGGGACAGGAGTGCTCATGAGCGGTCCTTTGCAGGTCGGATGTCAGTTCGGCTGCTGGGTGCAGTCCAACTGGCCTGCCCCAGTACGGCTTACTTCCCACCGTACCCCCGGCGGGTGCCACAGGGGATCATTCCGGAGAGGTATTCCCACAGAACTCAGCGGGCGTCGCGCAAGACTGTGTTTCTACTCGATCCGGTCTACGCGCGGCCCTTGACGGCGTTGAACCAGGCCTGCGAGTTCGGCAGCCACATGAGCACCGTTGCCGCGGCGCTGATGAGGAAACCCAGCCAGTTGTTGCCGATGCCTTGGCCCATGCCGCCGCCGCCCACGCTGCCGCCAAGCACGGCGAGCACCAGCGAAACGCCGGCCACGATGGTGAGCGCAAGTCTTGCCCATTCCTTGCCCTCCTTCATCTTCAGGACCAGGACAATCTGGGCCGCCGCCAGGGCCAGTGCCACCAGGACGAGCAGGAGGACCACAACGGCCAGCCCGGGTGCCACGACGAACAACGCCAGCGAACCCAACACGCCGAACAGGCCGCCAAGGACTCCCAGCATGCCGCCGATGAGCCAGATCCAGTACGAGACCTTGAGCTCGGTGGGCAGCCCGGTCACGCTGAACATACCGGAGAAACCGCCCCTGGGCATGACGTCGTTGAAGTTGCGGGGCCGTCGGTGGGCATCGTAAATTGGAAGCCGCCCGGCTGGCCCGGCTGGTTGTATGGCTGGCCGGGTTGCGGGTAGGCCTGGCCCGGCGCGGGATAAGTCTGGCCGGGCTGCGGGTAGGCGGGTGGCGGCTCGTAGCCGGCGGGCGGAACGTTGCCGGCAGGCGGCTGAGTGGCAGGCTGCTGGGCGCCCGGTTGCTGGGCGCCGGGCTGCTGGGGCTGCTGGGGCTGCGGTACTTCACTGTTGCTCATGGGTCACACTGTAGACCGCGGATCCGCCGGTATCTAGGGGATTAAACAAAGTACCCCGGCCGCCGGATTCCGGGAATCTGGCGGCCGGGGTGCTTCAGGAAGAAAATTAGGCTGCGGGTGCGATGAACGCGAGTTCCAGGTTGATGGCAACCTTGTCGCTGACCAGCACGCCGCCGGCTTCCAGCACGGCGTTCCAGGTCAGGCCGAAGTCCTTGCGGCTGATGGTGGTTTCGGCGGAGACGCCGGCGCGGGTCATACCGAACGGGTCCACGGCCACGCCGTTGAACTCGGTCTCGAGGGCAACGGGGCGGGTGACGCCCTTGATGGTGAGGTCCCCGGTCAGCTCGTAGCTGTTGCCCTTGGCCACGAGGCCGTTGGAGACGAAGGAGATTTCCGGGAAGGCCTCGACGTCGAAGAAGTCTTCGCCGCGGACGTGGCCGTCGCGGTTGACATCGCCGGAGTCGAAGCTGGCGGTCTGGATAGTGGCGCTGATCTTGGAATCGGCCACGTTGTCGGCGAGGTCCAGGGTTGCCACGGCATCCTTGAACTGGCCGCGGACCTTGCTGATGCCCGCGTGCCGGACGGTGAAGGCGATCTCGCTGTGCGAGTTGTCGAGGGTCCAGGTGCCGGTGGTGACGTCTGCGGGAAGAGTCATGGTGTTTCTCCTTGGGTTTGTCGGTTGGTAGTTCCGGATAGCTTGACGCTTCATCTGTTGAATCATCAACTATCCGCTGCGTCCAGTATAAACATGCGTTTGCATGTTTTGTTCCCGGCTCCGGAACATTTTTCCAAAAATTTGAGTTCTACTGAATGTAGAAGATTTCGGATCGCACGCCATCTTTGAGAAACTGGTAAACATGCCCCAATCCACTGTCCATCTGCTCCGCCACGGCGAGGTCCACAATCCTGACCGCGTTCTGTACGGCAGGCTGCCCGAATTTCACCTTTCCGAGCTGGGCCGGGAAATGGCGCAGATGCTCGCCGACCACTTCGCCGAACGTGCCGCGCGCGGTGCAAGGATCGTCTATCTTGCGGCGTCGCCGCTGGTCAGGGCGCAGGAAACAGCGGCCCCGACGGCAGAGGCGCTTGGCCTGGAACTCCACACGGACAGCCGCATCATTGAAGCGGAAAACTACTTCCAGGGCATGAAGGTCACCAAGGCCGAGCTCCGGAAGCCCAAGCACTGGTCCCACCTGGTCAACCCGTTCCGGCCGTCCTGGGGCGAACCGTACAAGGCGCAGGCCGCGCGCGTTATGTCAGCTGTTGAGGACGCCCGGCTCCGGGCCATCGAACTGGCCGCCGGCGACTACGGAACCGGCGGCCCGGAAGCCATCATGGTCAGCCACCAGCTCCCCATCTGGGCCACCCGCCTCAGCGCCGAAGGCAGGCCGCTGTGGCATGACCCGCGCAAACGCGAATGCACTCTGACGTCCATCACCTCCCTGGTGTTCGACGACGACGGCTCGCTCCTGCGCGTTGAGTACAGTGAGCCCGCTGCCGTACTTCTTCCCGGTGCCGCCAGCACCCCCGGAGCCTGAGATGGCTGACCCTCGCGCAACATCCCCAGCAATTTCAGGCACAGCGTCCCGCCGTGCCGTACTCGCGGCCGGCGGCGCCGCGCTGACCGCCCTGACCCTGGGCCTGTCCGCCTGTGCGCAGGAAGATGCCCTCGCCAAGCAGGCCAAAGCCGGCGACAACAAGAACTACGTGGCCGGGGACGGCTCGGTGACCGAGTTCACCGCGGCGGACCGCAAGGCCGCCGTCGCCATTAACGGCACGCTGTTCAACGGCACCCAGGTAGCCCCGGCGGACTTCCAGGGCAAGGTGACGGTCCTGAACTTCTGGTTCGCCGCCTGCGCACCCTGCCGGGTGGAAGCACCCATCCTGGAAGAGCTGCACCAGGACTTCAAGGACCAGGGTGTGCAGTTCTTCGGCGTCAACCTCCGCGATGAAAAAGCCACCGCGGAGGCCTTCGACAAGACCTTCAACCTGACCTACCCCAGCTTCGACGACAAGAACGGCGGCGTGCTCCTGGCCGTCTCCGGGCTGGTCCCGCCGGGGCAGTCCCCACCACCCTGGTCCTGGACAAGCAGGGCCGTGTGGCCTCGCGCGTGCTGGGCGAAATCCAGAGGGGCACCCTCAAAGCCCTCATCACCGCCGCCGTGGCAGAGTAGCGGCGGCCCCGGACCGTGAACAGCCCCTTCGCCGAAACCATCCTGAACGGCTCGCTCCTGCTTGCCATCCCGGTGGCGCTGCTCGCCGGCCTGGTGTCCTTCCTGTCGCCGTGTGTGCTGCCCCTGGTGCCGGCTACCTGGGCTACGTCACGGGCCTGAGTGGCGTGGACCTGGAGAAGCAGAAGCGCGGCCGGATGCTGGCGGGCATCGGCTTTTTGTGCTGGGGTTCTCGGCGATTTTTGTGCTTCTGGGCGGCGCGTTCGGCCAGCTCGGCACCCTGATCACCGGCTCGCAGAATGCCTGGATCACCCAGCTGCTGGGGTCCTGGTCATCCTCATGGGCGTGGTGTTCATGGGCGGTTTCGGCTGGCTGCAGCGTGATGCCAAGATCCATGCCAAGCCGCCGGCCGGCCTGTGGGGCGCGCCGTTGCTGGGCCTCACGTTCGGCCTGGGCTGGGCGCCGTGCATCGGCCCCACCTACTCCGCCGTCCAGCTGCTGAGCCTGTCCGGCGGTTCCTCCGCAGCCAAGGGTGCCCTGCTGGCATTTGTCTACAGCCTGGGCCTGGGCATCCCGTTCCTGCTGATCGCCCTGGCGGTGCGGCGCGGCATGGGCGTGATGTCCTTCTTCCGCACGCACCGCCTGGCCATCCAGCGGATCGGCGGCGGGATCCTGGTGGTGCTGGGTCTGCTGATGGCCAGCGGCGTCTGGGGCACCTGGGTCACCGAGTTGCAGTACTGGTTCCAAACCGATGTGAAGTTGCCGATCTGATGAGCGAGCGCGTGAAAGCAAACGAAAAGTCCCAGGCACCCGTTGCCGCCGCCAAAACCGAGGCGGCGCTGCCGGTCCTGGGACCGGTGGAGATGCTGCGTTGGGCCTGGACCCAGCTGACCAGCATGCGCACGGCGCTGTTCCTGTTGTTGCTCCTGGCCGTCGCCGCGGTGCCCGGATCGCTGTTCCCGCAGCGCCCGGCCAACCCGTCCGTCGTGACCCAGTACATCAAGGACAACGCGGACTACGGGAAGCTGCTGGACACCCTGCAGCTCTACGACGTCTATTCCTCAGTCTGGTTTTCTGCGATCTACATCCTGCTGTTCATCTCGCTGATCGGCTGTGTGGTCCCGCGCGCCATTGCCCACTACAGGGCCATGCGCTCCCAGCCGCCGCGGACCCCCCAACGTCTCTCCCGCCTCCCCGAGTACGGCACCCTGGTGGTTCCCGCCCACGCCGGCCTCCCGGCGTCGGACGCCATCCGCAGCGCCGCAGCGGTGCTGAAGAAGCGCGGCTACCGCGTTGACGTGAGGGACGACGACGGCGCGCGGCCGTCTTTGGGTGCCGAGCGCGGCTTTGCCAAGGAGGTAGGGAACCTGGTGTTCCACACGTCGCTGATCGGCGTGCTGGTGTCGGTGGCCGTGGGCGGCCTGTTCGGCTACAGCGGCCAGCGCATCCTGGTGGAGGGCGACACCTTCGTGAACACGCTGGTGGGCTACGACCAGTTCACCCCCGGCACCAACTTCCAGCCCAGCCAGCTGCAGCCGTACTCCATCCAGCTGGACAAATTCGACGTCTTGTTTGACCGCGAATCACCAGGAAAAATCGGCCAGCCCATCGACTTCAACGCCGAAGTCACCACGCGGGAATCCCCGGACTCGCCCGCCAAGCAGGAAGTCCTGAAGGTCAACGATCCCGTGACCCTGGGCGGCACCAGCATCTACCTCACCGGCAACGGCTACGCGCCCGTGGTGACCATCCGTGACGGCGCCGGCAACGTGGCCATGCAGGGTCCCGTGGTGGCCAAGCTCCAGGGTGACAACTACTACTCGTCACTGGTGATCAAGGTCCCCGACGCGCGGCCCGAACAGCTGGGCTTTGTGGGGTTCTTCCTGCCCACGGCGTTTATCACCGAGGAGGGCGTGTCCTTCAGCGGCGATCCGGACCTCTTCAACCCGCAGCTGACCCTGAACTCGTACTTCGGGGACCTTGGCCTGGACGCTGGCTCGCCGCAGAACGTCTTTGAACTGGACGTCAGTGACCTGACGCCGCTGAACGCCCGCAACCTGGACGCCGGCGGCATTACCATGGCTCCGGGCAGCTCCTACACCCTGCCTGACGGCAAAGGCAGCATCAGCTTTGACAGCGTGAAGCGCTACGTGGGCGTGGACATCCACCACAACCCGGGCCAGCTCTACGCCCTCATTTTCGCGCTGCTGGCCGTGGGCGGCCTGATCGTCTCGCTCTACGTGAACCGGCGCCGCGTTTGGGTGCGGACCGGAACCCACGAGGACGGCCGCACCATGGTGGAGTATGGCCTGCTTGCCCGCGGTGAGGACCACCGGCTCGCGGCGGAAGCGGTTGCCGTAAGGAAGCTGCTGTCCGAAGAGTGGCAGCTTGCGGATTCCGATTCCGGCGAATCTGCTGACGGTTCCAATTCCAGCCTCACCCAGCAAACTCCCAGCCGCCAGGGCGATAATGGCGCAGACTCCGTCACCACCCCAGCGGCCCCACCGGGCCGAAAAAGGACCAGTAATGCCGTTCGCCATCAACGAAACCATGGGCCAGTACAGCGAGCTGTTTATGCTGCTCGCCGCCGGCACGTACACCGTGGCCTTCATCTCCTTCGCCTGGGACCTCGCGAAGAGCAGCAAGGCCCTGCGCGCCATTGACCTCAAGGCAGCGGAGGCTGCAGGGGCTGTTGCCGGGACCAACGTGCCCGCGATGGCCGGCGCCGGTGCGTCTGCTGGTTCTGCCGCTGGTTCAGCCGGGGCAGCCGACAGGGTGGACTCGCACCTGGCCGGACCGCTGGGACGGGCCGAGCGGCCGTCGTCATCCGTGGCCAAGCGGGGCGGCGACGCTTCCGGGGCAGGGCAGACCGCCGACGCCGATATGCGCTATGCGGCGGAACGGCGCGTTCCGGCGCGCATCGCAGTTGCCCTCACCGTCCTCGGCGTCCTGATCCATGCCGCCGGCGTCATCACGCGTGCCGTGGGTGCAGGACGGGTGCCGTGGGGCAACATGTACGAGTTCCTGACCACCGGCGCCTTTGTGGCCGTGGCCGTGTTCCTGCTGGTACTGATCCGCCGCGACCTGCGGTTCCTGGGCACGTTTGTGGTGGGCCTGGCCATCATCATGCTGGTGGCCGCGTCGGTTGCATACTGGACCCCCGTGGGGCACCTGGTCCCGGCGCTGCAGAGCTACTGGCTGATCATCCACGTCTCCATCGCGGTGCTCTCCTCCGCGCTCTTCACCCTCACGTTCGCCATGTCCGCCCTGCAGCTGGTGCAGTCCCACCGGCAAAAGACGGTGGCAGCCGGCGGTGCCGACAAGCTTGGTTTTATGCGCCTGGTTCCCTCGGCTTTGAGCCTGGAAAACCTGTCCTACCGCATCAACGCCATCGCCTTCATCGGCTGGACCTTCACCCTCATGTTCGGTGCCATCTGGGCTGAAAAAGCCTGGGGCCGGTTCTGGGGCTGGGACACCAAGGAAGTCTGGACCTTCGTGATCTGGGTGGTCTACGCAGGCTACCTGCACGCCCGCGCCACGCGTGGCTGGACCGGCACCCGCGCCGCGTGGCTGTCGATCGTTGGCTACCTCTGCGTGGTCTTCAATTTCACCATCGTCAACCAGTTCTTTAACGGTCTGCATTCCTATTCGGGCCTCTGAACTGGGTTTCTCCGGCTGTCCTTGGCAGCGGTCGATTGATACGCCAATCGATGTATGAATAAGGGTGTTGCGCCGCAGACGGTGATGCTACCTTGGTGGGAGTTGTCAGTGATGAAGCTCGCAGACAGCTAGCTGCGTTTTTTGCCGAGGTGCCCATGAACTATGTTCTCGCCGTTGACGTGGGGACCAGTTTCACCGCCGCCGCCATAGCTCGAATTAATCACGACGCTTCACGTGTTCCGGAGAGCCTGCCGCTGGGGCTCCGCGGAACGGCTGTGCCTTCGGTGGTTTACTACCCGGAGGAAGGCCCCGTCCTGGTGGGGAAGCGGCCGAGCGCCGCGGCCTTGACTCCCCGGAGCGGGTGGTGCGGGAATTCAAAAGGCGGGTCGGAGACGACGTCCCCATTGCCGTCGGCGCGCTTTCCCTCCCTGCTGAGGACGTCTTCGCCACTATGGCGCGATGGGTCGCAGACCGGGCTGAAGAACGCGAGGGTGCGCCGCCGTCGGACATTATCCTTTCCCACCCGGCCTCCTGGGGTGGGCACCGAACGCAGCTCATCCTTGCTGCCCTGGCCTCAAAAGACCTGACCAACGTCACGCTGATCAGCGAACCGGAAGCGGCGGCGCTGCACTACGCCGCGCAGGTGCGAGTGGAGGCTGGCAGCACCATCGCGGTCTACGACCTCGGTGGCGGGACCTTTGACACCGCCGTCCTGAAGAAAACTCACGCTGGCCACTTTGAAATGCTGGGCCGGCCCGAAGGGATCGAAGGGCTGGGCGGTGCCGACTTCGATGCAGCCATCCTGCGGTACGTTGCCGATCACGCCGGGCAGGGCCTGGCCAATCTTGACCGTCGGCGCCGGCGCCCGGGCGGCCTGTCGCGCCTGCGGCGGGAGTGTGTTGAAGCCAAGGAGGCGCTGTCCGCGGACAGTGAGGCGAGCATTTCGGTGCTGCTGCCGGGAATCCAGCAGCAGGTGCGGCTGGTCCGGTCCGACTTCGAGGCGATGATCAGTGAGCCCATCCGGGAAACAGTGGACGCCCTGGAGCGTTCCCTGCAGGACCTGGGGCTCACCCCGGACGACCTGTCCGCGGTGCTTCTCATCGGCGGCTCATCGCACATTCCCCTGGTGGCACAGCTGATTTCGGAGCAGCTGGACCGGCCGATCGCCGTGGACGCCGATCCGAAGTCATCCACCTGCCTTGGCGCGGCGGTTGCCGCCCTTCGCGCTCAGCCGGAGGGCGCCCCGCAGCCCGCTGCCTTGACCGCGCAGCTGGCTGACGCCGTCGTACTCACGCAGGCTGACGGGCATCATGGAGCCGCCAGCCGACGAGCCAGCTGGTCCCGGCATGCCGACGCCAGTGCTGCAGCACTCGCCGCTGGGGCCCATGCTGCCGGTGCTCATGCTGCCGGACGCAAGGGCGGCGCGCACGGGCCACGTTCGACAGTGCGGCTAACTGCGGTAGCAGCGGTAGCGGCGCTCTTTACCGGGCTGACGGCGACTGCAGCCCAGAGCCCGGACGGACTCGGCAGCCTCTCGGCGATGTTCGCCCCGCCGGCAGATGCGGCGAAGGACACACCAAGCGCTGCTCCTCCTGACGGAACCGGCGGACCTGGCTCTGGTGGCCCCGCGGCAGGAGCAGGCGCGGCAGGAGCAGGAGCAGGAGCGGCGCAGCTCCCCGTGCAGGGGATTGAAGCCAGCGCCCAGTTGCAGGACAGCAGCGCGCCGCCCAGTTCCACGGGACTGGACGTTGCTGCCTCGTCAACCCACAGAGCACCTACCGAAGCAGGCCAGCCAGCCGCCGGCGGTGCCGCTGCCGGGACGGTCACTTCTGGTGAGCCTGCACAGGGTTCCGGGGGATCCACCCCGGATCCGGTGACCAACCCGACGACGGATCCGGCGGCGGACCCGGTCCCACTGCCCGTCGATCCTTTACAGGATCCGACCACTGACCCGGCCCGGGCCCTACGAGCGATCCGGCTCCGGATCCGACCACCGACCCTGCGCAGGATCCGACCACTGATCCGGTTTCGGATCCGACCACTGATCCGGTTTCGGATCCGACCACTGATCCGACCGCTGATCCGGTTTCGGATCCGACCATCGACCCTGCGCAGGATCCGACCACTGACCCGGCTCCCGATCCGACCACCGGCCCGGCTCCCGAGCCGTCGTCCGCACCTGCGCCGGAGCCCGATCCGACGACGGACCCTGCGCCAGTTCCCGACCCGTTCGCGGAACCGTCCCCCACCACGGATCCCGCGCCAACAACCGAACCGGCGGTCTGAGTCATGGCCGCCGATCAAACGCAGCCCGAACGGGAACTGCACGAGGCAGGGGCGTCGGCTCCCGCCGGAGCCGCTGACATGTCACAGCAGCTGCGGGGTGAGAATGCGGCAGTCCGTGAACTCCTGCTGGCGCTGTCTGTGGGGTTCACCTTGCCCGGTCCGCTGCCGCGTGAGCTGGCGCACAAGCTGGAAAGCCCTGACAGTCCGGGCCTGGACGCCCTGGTAGACCGCGCCGAGGCCTCGGCCTGCTGCTTGCCGACGGGACGGTCCTCGGCCCTGCGCAACACGCGCTCCTGAACGGCACGCCCACGGCCCGTGTGCATGCATTGCAGCGGGAACTCGTCGGTTTTGTTTCGGCCGAGGGACGGCCCTTCGGTGACCTTGCCCGCGAGCTGGCTAGGGCGGACTGGCGGACCCGAGGGTCGCCGCCGAACTCGAAGCCGCAGCCGACAAAGCACTGCAGCACAACCCCGGTCTGGCCGCCCAGCTGTACAGCGAAGCGCTGCTGGCAGGGGCGGACGAACTGCGCATCGCTGCCCGCCGCGCCCAGGCCGCAGCCGCCACGGGCGACCTCGACGCCGCCGGCCAGATCATTGACCGGCTCCTGGTCAGCTCTGATCCGCCGGATGTCAGACTTGGCGTGGATGTTGCTGCTTCCGTCTGGGCACAGCGCGGGCTGCTGATCCGCAGTGCCGACCTCTATGCCTGGCTTGGTCCGGCGAACATGGGCCGGTCCGCCCCGCTTGCCGCGGTGGTCATGATCGGCAGCGGCGACCGGGCTGGCGCGGAAGAGGCCTTTCCCGCAGGGTCGGCACCGGTGTCGCCCACCTTACTGGCGGTGGCGCTTTCGCAAACGGGCAAGGGCGTGATGGAGTCGATGGAGCGGGATCCACACAAGGGCCTTCCCCTGCTGATCCATGCTTCGGATATGCTCAACGCGTCCGGCTCGGCGCTATCCCTTCCGGACACCCCTGGAGCGTTGGCCGCGTTAGTGGCACTCCACAGCGGTGAATCCCACGTAGCGGACACCATCATCCGCTCCGCCGTCGCCGCGAGGCAGGGCGGTGACGCCGCCAAGCCACGGCTCCACCTCTTGCAGGCGTGGTCGGCCATGCAGCAGGACGATGCTGGCGAAGCACGGCTGGCCATCAACGAAGCCTCCAAAGCCAACCACTGGCCGCTGGTTCCCAGGGACGAGTTCCTGTGCGCGGCCTTGGAAGTGGGCCTTGCGAGGCGTAGCGGTGACGTCCATGACTTGGTGATGGCCTGGGAACGCGCCCGCGAAGCGATGCTGCACTCCGCCGTCGACCTCTACAGCCTTCTGCCATGGGGCGAACTGATGATTGCGGCCGCCCGGTTGCGGGAGACACGGCGCGTCGCGGATTATCTGGATGAAGCGTGGGCTCTGCTGACCAAGCTGGGGGAGCCACCCCTGTGGGCCGTTCCGCTTCACTGGGCGGCGGTCCAGGCTGCCCTGCTGAACAAGAGCCCGGCCGACCTTGCCCCGCACGCGGCAGCGCTGGTGCGGGCCGCGGACTACAGTCACATGGCCGCTGTGTTCGCCGCCGCGGGCAAGGCCTGGGTCAGCGTCCTGGCCGGCCGGTTCCAGGCGACGGATGTGGAGAACGCAGCCCGGGGACTGAAAGTGGTGGGTATGCCATGGGAGGGGGCCCGGCTGGCAGGACATGCGGCCGCGCAGGCAGACGAGCGCAGGGACATGACGCGGCTCCTTGCCTGTGCCAGGGACCTCCAACCGCAGGGCAGAACCCCCGGGCCACCCGACAGGCTGTCACCGGAAGTACGCCGCAGCGCCGCCGAGAACAACCATGGCGCGCATCCTGACGCCTCGGGGCTCAGCGAACGCGAAAAGGAAGTGGCGCGATTGGTCCTGGAAGGGAAGACCTACCGGGAAATCGGCGAAGCCATCTACATTTCCCCCCGGACCGCAGAACATCACATTGCCAGGATGCGACGGAGGCTTGGGGCCGAAAACCGCTCCGATCTGCTGGTGCGCCTGAGGCTGGCGCTAAGGGCAGATCATCCGGGCCCGGACTGAGCCATGCTGCCCCTAGCCGCGAAACAGGCAAACCCCTAATGCGGGGCATCCGGGTACGGGGACACAACCCGATGCCCTGCCCTACGGAGGACCTTAGGTTTGATTTAAGCCCGGCACCGAGGCCCGGCGATCCACAACTCCGAGAAGATTTGAGGACCATCCAATGCCTACACTCGCAAACCAGCTCGTCCAGTTCCTGATGGGCCTTTTCAACAACCCCGCCGCTGCCCAGGAATTCCTGAACGATCCGGAGCATTCCCTCGAGAGTGCCGGCCTGGGCGAAGTCTGCTCCGCCGATGTTGACGCCGCTATGCCGGTTGTCCTGGACTACGCACCCATCACTGTCAACGCTTCTTCCTTCGACCGGGAGTACAACACCGGCGGGAACACCTCGTGGACCGGCGGCAACGGCGGCGCCGGCCACACCCCTCCACCCGAGGGGCGCGACCACCATGACGACCACGCCCACGCCGTCCAGCAACTGCACCATGTGGTGAACAACTACTCCTACACCTCAACGGTGGATGACCGGGACACGATCACGGACCAGTCGGTCAACCAGAACATCTGGGCCGACGGCGACGTGAACCAGTGGTTCGACAATGAGGCTGTCATCGCATCCGGCGATCAGGCCCTGGCCGCGGGCGACGACAACAACGTCCGGGACTCCTACAACACCACCGACTCCTACAACACGGACAACACCACGGACAATTCCACGGACAACTCGATCACCGCCGGCGGCGACGTCAACATCGGCAACAGCGACCTGGATGTCGCCGATTCGTTCAATACCGACGTTGACCTTGATGTTGCTGATTCGTTCAACGACAACTCGGACAATTCCGATAACTCCGATAATTCGGACAACTCGGATAACTCCGTGGATAACTCGGTGAAGATTGAGGATTCCTTCCAAGACAACTCCGATAACTCCACCGAGGACAACTCGATCGTTGTCAATGACAACTCGGACAACTCCATCGAAGACAACTCCACCGCCGATGTTGCGATTGAGGATTCCTTCCAGGACAACTCGGATAACACCACCAACACCGAGGTTGCGGTTGAGGATTCCTTCCAGGACAACTCGGATAACACCACCAACACCGAGGTTGCGATTGAGGATTCCTTCCAGGACAACTCGCAGGCGGAGACCACCGAGGTGGAGGTGGTTGATTCTTTCAACCCGGTTGAGGTTGAGGTTGCGGTTGAGGACTCCTTCCAGGACAACTCCACCGAGGACAACTCGACTAACACTGACGTGGCTGTGGACACCGACGTCGCGGTCGAAGATTCGGAGATCAGCCTCTGACCATCAAATTCCGAGTACCGGGCGCGCCCGGCAGGAGGCCATCGACCTCCTGCCGGGCTCTTCGCGGATTATCCCCGCCCACCCGCACCCCTGCTGTAAAGGACAGATCATGGCTGAATCGCAACGACCGGGAGGCCCTGGACGTGTGCCGGTGCCGATGAACGCCGGCCAGCTGGCGTCGCTGGTGGAGCAGGGCATCGAGCTGGTGGGGACAGGGGACCGCGCGGACCTGCGGAAACGCCTGGACCAGACTCTGCGACGGCTGAAGGATCCGAGTATCCGCGTGATCGTGGTGGGGGAATTCAAGCAAGGGAAAAGCAAACTTATCAACGCCCTGGTGAACGCCCCGGTGTGCCCTGTCGACGACGACATCGCCACCTCGGTGCCAACCGTGGTCCGCCACGGTGAACCCGCGTCCGCCGCCATCCTGCTTCCCAAAGCCGGCACAGAGCCCGGCGACGAAGCCGCACTGGAGCGGCAGCCCATCAACCTGGCGGACCTGGGGGCTTACGTTTCCGAGCGGGGCAACCCCGGAAACATCAAGAAGCTGGTAGCGGCCGAAGTTTTCCTGCCCCGCAAGGTCCTGGCCGGCGGGCTGACGGTCATCGATACCCCGGGTGTGGGGGACTGGGCTCCTCGCACACATTGACCACCCTCACAGCCTTGCCCACAGCGGACGCCATGCTGCTGGTTTCGGATGCGTCGCAGGAATACACCGAGCCCGAAATGCGGTTCCTGCGCCAGGCCATGCGGATCACCCCGAGCGTTGCGGGCATCCTGTCCAAAACGGACCTGTATCGGGACTGGCGGCGTGTGGAGGCAATGGACCGTGCCCAGCTCGCGCAGGTGGCGCCGGACATCCCGCTGTTCGCGGTTTCCTCGGATCTCCGGCTGGAGGCTGCACGCCTGCAGGACAGCGAACTCAACGCCGAGTCGGGTTTCCCCGTGCTGATCGGCCACCTCCGGAATGAAATTGCGGGCAAGGCGGAGCGGCTGCAACGGCGCTCCGTCAGCCAGGACCTGCTCTCCGTGACTGAGAACCTGCGCCTGTCCCTCCGGTCCGAGCTGGGAGCGCTTGAGGATCCTGACGGGACGCCGCGGATGATTGCAGGGCTGGAGGAGGCGAAGTCACAGGCCGATGAACTGCGCAAACGTTCCGCGCGGTGGCAGATTACGCTCAACGACGGCATCGGCGACCTGATCGCGGACATGGAGTACGACCTCCGGGACCGCCTGCGGCGCATCCAGCGCGAAGCCGAGGCCGCTATTGACCAGGGCGATCCCGGCCCCACCTGGACCCAGTTTTCCGCGTGGCTCGAGGAGTGCGCGGCCGCCGCGATCTCGGACACGTTTGTGTGGACCAGCGAACGCGCGCAGTGGCTGGCCGCACAGGTGGGGGAGCATTTTTCAGAGGACGAAGTGGCCCTGCCGGTGCTTCACGTCTCGGACACCGGCGACGCGTTGGATCCGGTGGACAACATGCCAGGGCTCGACGACGGGCACGTCAACCCCCTGCAGAAAGTCCTGATCGGCATGCGCGGATCCTACGGCGGCGTGCTGATGTTCGGGCTCCTGACCGGGATTTTTGGCATGGCCCTGATCAATCCCCTGTCAGTGGGCGCGGGCCTGCTGCTGGGCCGCAAGGCGTACCGCGAGGACAAGGAAGCACGGCTGAAGCGCCGGCAGGCCGAAGCCAAGGCCCTGGTCCGCCGGCAGTTGGACGATGTCACCTTCCAGGTGGGCAAGCAGCTCAAGGACCGGCTCCGGCTGGTGCAGCGCTCCACCCGGGACCATTTCACGGAAATCGCGGACGAACATCATCGCTCCCTGGCGGATTCGGTGGCGGCGGCCCAGAAGGTAGCCACCACCTACACGCTGGAAAAGGACATGCGCATCCGCGAGATCAAGGCCGAGCTCAAGAAGGTGGACGCCCTGCACCATGCCGCCGGCCTGGTGGCCGCCGAAGTGGTCCAATCCCCGGGCCGCAGGCCGCGCAGTCTCCGGCCGGGCGCGGCACGGCGTCGGGGAACCCGGCGTCGGGAGTTCCGGCGTCAGGAAGTCCGACGCCGGGCAGCCAGTCGGTGGGCACGGTGCCGGTGGGTGCGGCGGGCAGATGAAGGAGTCCATCAGCGCGGGAGTGGCGGACCTGATCCAGGACGCCCTGCTCGTGTATGCGGACGACCCTGCCGCGGCTGCGGCATTGGAGACTTATGCCAGGCGGCTGTCCGAGCCCCTCAGGCTCGCCGTGGCAGGCATGGTCAAGGCGGGAAAATCCACGCTGCTGAACGCCATCATCGGGGAGGAGATCGCCCCGACCGACACCGGGGAATGCACAAGGATTGTCACCTGGTACCGCTACGGGCACACGCCGCGGATCACGGCCTACCCCGTTGCCGGGGAACCGCATATCCTGCCGCTAAAGCGCGTGGACGGCCGCCTGGTTTTTGTCCTGGGCAACGCCCGCGCCGAGGACACGGAACGGCTGGTGGTGGAGTGGCCCTCGCCGGCCCTGCGTGAGCTCACCCTGATAGACACCCCGGGAATTGCCTCGTTGTCCGAAGACGTCTCTGCCCGGTCCACCGATTTCCTCATCCCCGTGGACGCGCCCTCCGAGGCTGATGCCATCATTTACCTCATGCGCCACATGCACGCC
The DNA here is from genome assembly GCA_002370555.1 of Arthrobacter sp. Hiyo4. Taxonomy (GTDB): domain Bacteria; phylum Actinomycetota; class Actinomycetes; order Actinomycetales; family Micrococcaceae; genus Arthrobacter. Next base: position 3,067,219 of record AP014718.1, on the reverse strand, counting down.
TCGGACCTGCGGTTCCTTGAATCCTTCAGGGATACCGAGGCGGGTAGGTCGGGAACCGTGAACGCCCTTGCCGTGCTGTCCCGTGCCGACGAGATCGGTGCGGGCCGCATTGATTCGCTGCTCTCCGCTGGTGACATCGCTGACCGGTACCGCCGGGACCACAGCCTGCGGAAGCTGGCGTTGGGGTGGTCCCGGTAGCCGGCCTGCTGGCGCAAAGCGCACGCAGCATGCGCCAGTCGGACTTCGAGTCCCTGCAGGTCCTGGCCGGCATGGAGCGGTCGGCCCGGGAGCGGATGCTGCTCTCTGCGGACAGGTTCATCAGGGCCACTGTCCCGCAAAGCCTGGGAGCCGAAGCCCGCGCCTCCCTCCTTGAGCGGTTCGGGCTGTTTGGGATACGGCTTGGCGTGGTGCTGATTCGGAGTGGCTTCACGGAACCCACGCCACTGGCGCATGAACTGGCCCGGCGCAGCGGGCTGGACCCGTTGCTGCAACTTGTGGCCCGGCAGTTCCAGGCTCGCGGGGATGCTCTCAAAGCCCGCACTGCCTTGGTGGGAGTGGAAAGCCTGCTGCGCACCGCGCCCAGGGAGGGGGCCGGCCGCCTGGCCGCAGCCTTGGAACGCCTTCAGGCCAACGCCCATGAGTTCCGTGAGCTCCGCCTGCTCGCCACGATCCGAACCACGGGGGTACCCCTCAGTGATGAATTGGCGGCGGAGGCTGAAAGGCTGGTCGGCGGCTGGGGTGCCGCGCCCGCCCTGAGGATGGGGCTGGCTACGGATGCCGGACCGGACGTAATCCTGGCCGAAGCCCGCCGCTTCCTAAACCGGTGGCGGACGGTATCGGAAAACCCGCTGACGGAGCGCTCAGCCGTGGAGGCCTGCCGCGTGGTGATGCGCAGCTGTGAGGGCGTCGTGGCTGAATACTCGGTCCGGCAGCTCCACCCGCAGTCCGCCTGAGGTCAGCCCCGCCTGGGGTCAGCACTTATTGCCGCGTTCGCGCCGGCGCGACCTGTGCCGACTGGATCCGCGCCGCCTTGAGCCACCCGCCCGCCGACGGCATAAAAACGGCCACAAGGCCGGCAAACGCAAGGAGTAGCTGGGCTCCCCAGAGCAGGACAACATAGCTGCCGGCGTCGCCCTCGGGGACGAGGAACGCTGCGGCCACCACCATGACCATTACCTGCCCGGCCAGCAGCGGGATCATCAGCCAGCGGGACCAGCCGTGGCGCGCCGAGAAAATAGCCAGCGCCACCGCTTCAAACAGCATCACCAGCAGCAGGGCGCCCAGGCTGCCCCAGAAAACAATGGCCGCGGATGTGGTCACGGCGTCAGGTCCGCCGCCGGGAGCCACCTGGTCCACCACGGTGCGGAGCCGCTCCAGGTGTGAATCGCGGGTCAGGAATGAACCGACAAGCACGGCCAGGCCTGCCACGAAGCTGAACAGCCAGAACGTCCACGCCAGGCGGACGCTGCGCGGTGCCGGCGGTATGACAACGATGGGCGCCGGCGGGGCGTAGGACAGCCCGGGCCGCGGCGGAGGGGGCGGAGCAGCCCCGGCGGGTGCAACTGGCTGTTGGGATTCTCCGTCCGGGTGCTGGGCCATGTTTTGCCTACTTTACGTCGCCGGTATCGTGGGTGTCCGCGTCTCCCGTGCTGGCACCGCCGGCTTCGTCGTGGCCCATCCCATCCTTGCCCCGCGTGCCGGCATTGTCCTGTCCGGTGCGAGCGGGACCGCCGTCGGCCTTGGCCTTAGCCTCAAGGTCATCCTTAAGCTTCTTCAGGCGGGCAGCCTCGGCCTGGTTACGGCGGCGCATTTCGAGGTTGCGGAGGAAATCGGGATCATCGTCCGGCGCGGTGGGGTGGCTGTGTGGTTGGCGGACCGGTGCTGAGTCACGCGGACGGCCGATCAGCAGCCACAGGATGGTACCGATCACCGGCAGGACGGCTACCACGATGAGCCAGGCCGGCTTGGAGATCCCGCGCGTGAGACGGCGGTCAGTACGGATCACGTCCACCAAGCCATACACATAGATGACGAGTATTGCGACGGCGAGAACCACACGGAAGAGCATGCCATTAAGTCTATCGTCCGCAGGCGGGGGCGTTCAGGCAGGCAGCTAAACTTGAACCGTGGCTTTTCTGAAATACTCCCTGATCCGGCTGGCGCTGTTTGCGCCGCTCTTTGTCCTTTTTATGTTCCTGCAGCTGGGGGCGGTGCTGTCAGTCATCTGCGCGGCGCTGATCGCGTTTGCGCTCAGCTACCTTTTCTTCCAGAAACAGCGCGACGACGCCGCTGCCGCCATTCACGGCCGGCTTTCCGGCAAGGCCAAGCCGCTGCGCAGTGAAGGCGAGGTGGCCGATGCCGAAGCCGAGGACAGCCTCCTGGACGCCAACCCGGACATCACCATCCGGAACAGCGGCCCGAAGGCACCCGAGGCCTAGAATCCGTGGCTGAGCACCAGTCCAAGTGAGAAGAGCAGGCTGTAGCCCAGGTTGATCAGGCCGGTCTGCTTGAGCACGGGGATGAGGCTTTTGCGCTTGCGGCCGTTGATCATCAGCCAGGCGGGCATCAGGCAGGCCGGGATGAGCAGCAGCACAATCAGCATCCACGGCCGCCCGGGCGCCAGGATGACCACCAGCAGGATGGCCACGGCCAGCATCAGCACGTAGCTTTCGCGGGCGTGCTTGTCGCCCAGGCGCACGGCCAGTGTCTTTTTGCCGGCCTGGATGTCGGTGGGGATGTCGCGGACGTTGTTGGCCATCAGCAGGGCGCACGCAATCAGGCCGGTGCCGATCGCGCCGATAACGGCCGGCAGGTTGACCTGGCCGGCCTGGGTGTAGGTGGTGCCGAGGGTTGCCACCAGGCCGAAGAAGACAAACACAAAAACGTCGCCCAGGCCCATGTAGCCGTAGGGGTTCTTGCCGCCGGTGTAGCCCCAGGCCGCCATCACGCAGCCGACTCCCACCAGGATCAGCCACCAGCTCTGGGTGATCACCACCAGTGCGAGGCCGAACAGCATGGCCAGGGCAAAGGCGCCGAACGCTGCGTATTTCACGTGTTGCGGCTCGGCAGCGCCGGAGCCCACCAGCCGCAGCGGCCCTACGCGGTCCTCGTCGGTGCCGCGGACACCGTCGGAGTAGTCGTTGGCGTAGTTCACGCCGATCTGCAGCAGCAGCGCAACGAGGGCGGCCAGCGCGGCGTTAACGGGGCGGAACGAATCCAGCTCGTAGGCCGCGGCGGTGCCGATCAGTACCGGGGCGATGGCGGCCGGCAAAGTGCGGAGGCGGGCGCCTTGGATCCATTGTGCGGCTGTGGCCACGGTCAGTACCTCGTGTTGGGTCGGGAAACGGTGAAACGGTGGTGGCGGCCGAGAACGGGCCGCCGGTGCAGCTCTACTCTACTTTCCCTGATGCAGCGCGTTGAGCCGGTCGATCATCGCCAGGCGGTCCGGCTTGCCGTTGGGAAGCATCAGCAGTTCCGGGGCGGCCAGCACGGTTTTCGGTGCCACGAGTCCCAGCCGCCGGTGCCATTCCTGCTTAAGTACGACGGCGTGATCCCCGGCTGGGGTGCCCGCCGCACCTGAGTTGAGCGCCACAAAGGCGGCCACGGCCTGGCCCCATTCTGTGGACGGGACACCGGCCACAAAAGCCGCCGCGACGCCGTCGGACTTTTCCAGCTCTTCCTGCACATGCGCGGCGGAGACCTTGACGCCACCGGTGATGATGACGTCGTCGGCGCGGCCCAGCACTGTGAGCCGGCCGTCCGCGTCCAGCGTGCCGAGGTCATTGGTGCGGTACCAGCGGACGCCGTCCTCCTCGAAAAACGTGTCCGTCGCTTCGGGCGCATCCACATACCCGGCGGCCACGGTGTCGCCGCCCAGCAGGATACGGCCGTCCTCGGCCACCCGGACCTGGACACCTTGCAGCGGCACGCCGTCGTACACGCAGCCGCCGCAGGTTTCGGCGGATCCGTACGTGGTGACCACCTTGAGGCCGGCCTCGCGGGCGGCGTCCAGCAGCCCGGCCGACGCCGGTGCGCCGCCCAGCAGGATGCCGTTGAACCGCCGCAGGACGGCCAGGGTCTCCGGCGACGGCGCCTCCAGGAGGCGTTGGAGCTGTGTGGGGACCAGCGAGGTGAAGCGGAACTTGTCGGTCAGCTCCAGGGCACCGGCCGTGAACGCCTCCGGGGTGAAACCGCCGGACATGTCCATCACCCACGGGCGGGTGCCGGCGAACAATGACCGCACCAGGACCTGCACGCCTGCCACGTACTGCACGGGGAGGGCCAGGAGCCACTGTCCCTCGCCCTTGAGCGCCAGGGCGGTGGCCATGGATGAGGCCGCCAGCGCCTCGACGGTCAGGATGGTGGCCTTCGGCGCGCCCGTGGAGCCGGACGTGCGGACCACCGCCACGGCGTCATCGCAGCCGGGCGTCTCGGTGTGTCCCACCACCAGTTCGCCGTTGGGGCCCGTTGAAAGTTCGACGGCGGGTCCCTCACCGTGGAGGGCGGCTGCCAGGGCTTTGAGCACCGGGTCGATGTCCGTGGGACCGATGGTCTGGGTTCCGAGATTCATGTGCCGTCCTGCCTTTGAAGTCAGCCGGGCCTGGGGCCGGCCGGCCTGAAAGTTTGTGCCTAGACGTGGTGCCTAGAAGTAGTGCGGGAAGCGGGACCAGTCCGGGTCCCGCTTCTCCAGGAAGGCTTCCTTACCTTCCACCGCCTCGTCCGTCATGTAGGCCAGACGGGTGGCTTCGCCGGCGAAGACCTGCTGGCCGGCCAGGCCGTCGTCGGCAAGGTTGAAGGCGAATTTCAGCATCCGGATGGCCTGCGGTGACTGCCGGGCGATGTCCGCGGCGTATTCCAGGGCCACCTCTTCGAGGCGCTCGTGGTCCACGGCCTCATTCACGGCGCCCATGCGGACCATGTCGTCCGCGGAGTACTCGCGGGCCAGGAAGAAGATCTCGCGGGCGGACTTCTGGCCGATCTGGCGGGCTAGCAGCGCCGAGCCGTACCCGGCGTCGAAACTTCCCACGGTGGCGTCGGTCTGCTTGAACTTGCCGTGCTGGCGGGAGGCGATGGTGAGGTCCGAGACCACGTGCAGGGAGTGCCCGCCGCCGGCAGCCCAGCCGTTTACGACGGCGATGACCACCTTGGGCATGGTCCGCATGAGCCGCTGGACCTCGAGGATGTGGAGCCGTCCGGCGCGGGCGGGGTCGATGGTTTCCTGGGTATCGCCGTCGGCATAGCGGTAGCCGTCGCGGCCGCGGATGCGCTGGTCCCCGCCGGAGCAGAAGCTGTGGCCGCCGTCCTTGGCGGAGGGGCCGTTGCCGGTGAGTAGGACCGTGGCGACATCGGGGGTCATGCGGGCGTGGTCCATGGCGCGGTAGAGCTCGTCCACGGTGCCGGGGCGGAAGGCGTTGCGGACTTCCGGGCGGTTGAAGGCGATGCGGACGGTGGGCAGGTCCCTGGTTTCCGTTCCGTCTGCTGAGCGCTCAACGTGCCGGTGGTACGTCATGTCCTGGAAGTCATCGAAACCGGACACGGTGCGCCAGCGGGTGGGGTCAAAGACGTCGGACACCTTGGCGGGAATTTGGTTGCTCACCGGACAAGTCTAGTAATCGGGTCAGCTGATGCAGAACCCGTTGCCCTCGGGGGTAGGCAACGCAGCCCCTCACCGCAACGCGGGGTCACTTCCCGCCCAATAAACGGGCCCGGAGGGCGTTAAGTGACCCCGCGTTGGTTGGGTCAGGGCTGGACCTGTTGCAGCTGCTCGAAGAGCTCGGGCGGGATGGCGTAGATGAAGATGACCGCCAGCAGGTTCTTCGCCGCGTGCACAAAGTAGGAGAACATCAGGTTCTTCCCGGTCCACACGTAGACAAACACCAGCGTGCCGCCCATGGCCAGATAGGGGAGCAACGCACTGAGCGTAATGGCTTCCTGGCCTGCGATATGGATGCCCGCAAAGAGGACCACGGAGAGGGCCCAGCACAGCCAGATGTTGAGCCGGCGGCTGAGCTTGCCGATCAGCAGGTGCCTGAAGATGTACTCCTCCACAAACGGGCCCACCACCACCAGAACCGGCACCATCAGCCAGGCAGGAACCTGTTGCATCAGCGACTGCAGGCCGGCTTGGTTTGCCGACGTCTCCACTCCGCCGCTGGCCGACACCACCACGGCCGTGAGGATCATCATGGCCACCACCGCTGCGGGCACCATCAGCAGCGTGAACCACGGACGCGTGGCCAGCACGCGCAGGTCCCGGGCCACCACCCGGCGGGCGGCGGCCAGCGCCAGGATCCCGATCGAGCCGTAGAAGATGAGGTTCACGGCGTACGACGCCGCGGCCGGGCTGGGGGCAAGCTGGCTTATGAAAGGGACCAGCAGTTCCCCGGCCACGGCGAAGAGCCCGGCCGCGGCCATGTAGAGACCGACGGCGGTGAAATCCAGGGCGGAAAACCGGTAAAGCTCGGGCTGCGGAGCGGGTGGTTTCCTGTGTGTGGTGGCCATACAGTCAGCCTAGCTCCCCCCAACTAACACGCACTTAACGCTCTGAAAAACGCGGATGACAACGTTAAGTGCGAGCTAGTTGGGGAGGGTGCGGCCGGCGTCACATTGCGGAGCCAGAGCGGCGTCGCCTAGAATGTTCGGTATGCCTAAATCTTTGTTTCGGCGCGCCAAAGTCGCCGCCCGAACCCTTGCCCGGGAACGGCGGCGTTCCGCGCTGCCGGCGCCGCCGCCGTCGTCCTCCTTTCCCTCTCCCTGACCGCGTGCGGGGGTGCCGCGTCAGGCAGCAGCGACAGTGACAAACCGGTGGTCCTGACCACCTTTACGGTGCTCGCCGACGTCGCCCGGAACGTTGCGGGGGACAAGCTCACGGTGGAGTCCATCACCAAGGCGGGTGCCGAAATCCACGGCTACGAACCCACCCCCGGCGACATCCGCAAGGCAGCCAAGGCGGACCTCATCCTGGACAACGGCCTGAACCTCGAAGCCTGGTTCGGGCAGTTTGTGGAGGGCCTGGACGTGCCGCACGCCGTGGTCAGTGACGGTGTGGAGGTCATGTCCATCAGCGAGGACTCCTACCAGGGCAAACCGAACCCGCATGCGTGGATGTCGCCCGTGAACGTGCAGATCTATGTGGACAACATGGTGACGGCGTTCAGCAAGCTTGACCCGGAGAACGCCGTGGTCTTCCAAGCCAACGGTGACGCGTATAAGGCCGAACTGCAGGGTGTGCAGGACGAGATGAAGGCAAGCCTCGCCGGCCTCCCGGAGAACCAGCGTGCCCTCGTGACCTGCGAAGGCGCCTTCTCCTACCTTGCCCGCGATGCAGGGCTCAAAGAGGTCTACATCTGGGCGGTCAATGCCGAACAGCAGGCCACGCCGCAACAGATCACCCGCGCCATCGAGTACGTCAAGGCGAACCAGGTTCCTGCCGTGTTCTGTGAATCTACGGTGTCCGATGCGCCCATGCAGCAAGTGGTGGGCGCCACCGGGGCGAAGTTCGGCGGCACGCTTTACGTGGATTCGCTGTCCGAAGCCGACGGGCCCGTACCCACTTACCTGGACCTGATCAGGCACGACGCCGATGTCATCACCAAGTCGCTGGCGGGCACGTCCACCGGCGCCTCAACAGGGGCGAAGTAATGAGCACCCCGGCCATCCTGGTTGAAAACGTCACCGTCCACTACGGCGAGGTCCTGGCGCTCGATTCCGCCTCGCTCACCGTGGACGCCGCCCGGATCTGCGGCCTGATCGGCATGAACGGGTCCGGGAAATCCACCCTGTTCAAGGTGATCATGGGAATGATCAAGCCCGACGCCGGCCGCGTACTGATCGGCGGACAGTCGCCCACCAAGGCACGCAAGGAGGGTGGGATCGGTTACGTGCCGCAGAGCGAGGACGTGGACTGGCAGTTCCCGCTGTCCGTCCGCGATGTGGTGATGATGGGACGGTACGGGCACCAGGGCTTCACGCGGCACCCCTCCAAGGCGGACCGTTCCGCCGTCGACCAGGCGCTGGACCGCGTGGAACTGGGTGAGTACGCGGAGCGCCAGATCGGGCAGCTGTCCGGCGGGCAGAAGAAGCGTGCTTTTGTGGCCCGCGGCATCGCCCAGGGCGCCACGATGATGCTCCTGGACGAACCGTTCGCCGGCGTGGACAAGCGCTCCGAGGCCACCATCACCCGGCTGCTGCGCGAGCTCGCCTCCGACGGCTGCACCATCCTGATCTCCACCCACGACCTGCACGCCCTGCCCGGACTCTGCGACGAAGCCGTGCTCCTCATGCGCCGGGTCCTGATGCACGGCGCCCCTGAACAGGTGCTCCAGCCGGAGAACCTCGCCATGGCGTTCGGTCTGGATGTGCTGAACCGCGACCTCCCGGAACCTGACCATCCCGCCGCCGTCGTCCATCCCGCCGCCGTCGTCCATCCCGCCGCCGGTGCCTCCGCCACCACCGAGAGCAGGGGCTGACCCATGGAACTCCTCGACATCCTGCTCGAACCGCTCAGCTACGACTTTATGGTCCGCGCCATCGTCACCACCGCGCTCGCCGCCGTCGTCTGTGCTGTCCTCAGCTGCTGGCTGGTGCTGATCGGCTGGTCCCTCATGGGCGACGCCGTCTCCCACGCCGTGCTGCCCGGCGTTGTGCTGGCCTACATTGTGGGCGCCCCGTTTGCGCTCGGTGCCCTGGTGTTCGCGCTGATCGCGGTGACCCTGATCGGCGTCGTCCGCAACACCAGCCGGGTGAAGGAAGATGCCGCCATCGGCATTGTGTTCACCTCGCTGTTTGCCCTGGGCCTGGTGCTGATCTCCGTCACGCCCAGTCAGACTGACCTGAACCACATCATCTTCGGCAACCTCCTGGGTGTCAGCATCCCGGACCTGATCCAGGTGCTGGTGCTCGGCGTCGTCGCCTTCGTCATCCTGATCCTGAAGCGCCGCGACCTGACCCTCTACGCGTTCGATCCCACGCACGCCCACGCGATCGGGCTTTCCCCGAAACGGCTGGGGCGCTGCTGATGGGGCTGCTGGCGCTGACGTCGGTGGTGGCGCTGCAGACCGTGGGCGTGGTGCTGGTGGTGGCCATGCTCATCATCCCGGCGCCACGGCCTACCTGCTCACGGACCGCTTCAACCGGATGTTGGTGATCGCCCCGGTGGTTTCAGCCGTGTGCTCCATCGCCGGTATCTACTTCAGCTACTACCTGGACACGGCTTCGGGCGCCATGGTGGTGCTCACGCAGGGAGTGGTGTTCGCAGCCGTCTACCTGTTCAGCCCCCGGCAGGGACTGATCGGCACCAGGCTGGCGAAGGCCCGCCGCAGGAAGGCCGCCGCGCTTCTGGTCGCCTAGGCCCGGGAGTCCACAGCAACGCGGGGTCACTTGCTGCCCAACTCGAGGGGAAAATCAGGCAGTAAGTGACCCCGCGTTGCTGGTCTGACCTGGTGTGCCGTCTCGCTTGGCCCGGCGGTGGCGTCGCTATCCCGGCTTGACGCTGCGCCTTTCGGCGGGGAAGCTGGAGCGATGAAGTCCTGAGCAACAGCCCGGCCACGCCGGACTGTTCCCCCGAATCCAGGGCCGCCGTCGAGCACCAGTTCCGGCGGCCACACTGCGGAATCTTGCGAGGACTTGTATTGACTGAGCACCTGAACCTTTCCGGCGTCTCCCATGGCTATGGCGATCGGCTGTTGCTGGACGGAATCGGCCTGGTCATCACGGCTGGCGAGCATGTTGCCATCGTCGGCGAAAACGGTGCCGGCAAATCCACGCTGCTCCGGATCCTGGCCGGGCTGGAAGCGCCCGACGAAGGAACGGCGGCCAGCCACGGCCGCGTGGGCTACCTTGCCCAGACGCACGGACTGCCCGAATCCTTCACCGTGGGAGCCGCCGTCGACGCTTCCCTGGCCTCGCTGCGCGCCCTCGAAGCCGAACTTGACCGGCTGGAGGCCGGCCTCGCCGATGCCGAGGACGACGAGCTGGAAACCTACGGCCGGCTGCAGACCGAGTACCAGCTGCGCGAGGGCTACGCCGCGGAATCCCGTGTGGAGGCGGCGCTCGACCGGCTGGGCCTGGGTGGCCTTGACCGGAAGCGGACGCTGGAATCGCTCTCCGGCGGCGAGCAGGAGCGCGTGGCGCTGGCGTGTGTCCTGGCCGATCCGGCGGACATCCTGCTCCTGGACGAACCCACCAACCATCTCGATGCCCGCGGCACCGCCTGGCTGGAGGACCGGCTGGCCGCCCATCGCGGGACAGTGGTGGTGGTGTCCCACGACCGCGTGCTGCTCCGCAAGGTGGCCAGTACCGTGATTGAGGTTGATGCCGAGCGCCGTGCCGTGACCCGCTACGGCAACGGCTACGACGGCTACCTCCGCGAGAAGGCCGCCGAACGCCAGCGCTGGGTGCAGCAGTACCGCGAGTGGATCGATGCGATGGAGGCGGAACAGCGGCAGGCGGACACCGTGACCGACAAGATGGGCTACGCCCGCCAGCGAGACAATGACAAGGTGGGCTTCGACTTCAAGGCCGGTACCTGGCAGAAAGCGGCGAGCAGCAAGGTACGCAACGCGCAGGAACGGCTCCGGCGGCTGGAAGCGAGCCCCATTGACCGGCCGCCGGTGCCGCTGCGGCTTGCGGCGGAGCTCGCCGTGGAACCGGAGGTTCCTTCGGGTGCCTCCGTGGCGACCACCGCATCCGGGACGACTCCCTTTTGACCGCGTCGGCGGTCCTCGTTGCCCGCGGCGTCGCGGTTCCCGGCCGCCTGGCCGTCACTGATTTCGCGGCCCGCACCGGTGAGAAGATCCTCATCACCGGCCCGAACGGCGCCGGAAAATCCACCCTGCTCTCCGTGCTTGCGGGAACCCTGGAGCCCGTCGAAGGGCTGGTTCAGAGGCCTGCCCGGATCGGCTACCTGCAGCAGGAACTCGAACTGCCGCAACGGCCCACCCTGCGCCTGCTGCCGGCCTTCGCGGCGGGCCTCGGCGGCAACATTGATGAGCATGCCGAGGCACTACTGCGCCTGGGGCTGTTCCGCACCAGCGAGTTCCACGTCCCGGTGGGCAGCCTGTCCGCGGGCCAGCAGCGCAGGCTGGCCCTGGCGCGCCTGCTGCTGGGCGGCTACGGCACCCTGATTGTGGACGAACCCACCAACCACCTGGCGCCGGTCCTGGTGGAGCAGCTCGAGGAGGCGCTCGCCGGCTTCACCGGGACCCTGGTCATGGTCAGCCACGACCGCGCCCTCCGGGACTGGTTTGCCCGGTGCGCGAAGAAGAGCGACACCTCGCGGACGGACAACGCCGGCCGCTGGATCAGGTACTCGATGGACAAGGGCGTGCTGGCCCGGCCTGATTCCGCCAACACACTGGCGCGGCCCGGAAGCGGTGAGATTTCCGCAAAGGAAAAGTTACGCACGGACCGGCAAACGGAAACATCGGCGGCGGAAGATAGGCCTATGCCAGTCTCCCGCCGGCCGAAAGGATCTGTCCGTGATCACCAAGAACCTTTTCCTGCAGGGCATCTTCCCGTTTGAAGGCGCGGGGCTGGAAAAACCCGTCCCCATCCACAGCGAACTCTCGCACTACGTCCCGGACGGCGTCATCAACCAAACGCTCTACTTCCGGGGCGGCAATTCCAGCAGTGAACTCATCACTGTGGTGCTGATGCGGAACGGCGTGCCCATGCGCTATTTCCCCATCGGCGCCAAGAGCGATGTCCATGTGCCGCTGCGGGTGGTGGAGGACATCGAAGGTGGCTCGGTGGTGGAGCTCTATCTCGCCGCCCCGGATGGTGTTGGGGATCCGTGGTGGTGGACCTCGGCATGGTGGAGCACTGATGACCAGCGTGCTGGACCGGCCGCAGGGCAGGCGCGCAGGTGCCACGCCGCGCCGTCGGCTGGTGGTGATTGGCAACGGGATGGCGGGCGCCCGGGCGGTGGAGGAGATCCTGGCCCGGGCGGCGCCGAGCAGTTCACCATCACCATGTTCGGCGACGAGCCGTACGGCAATTACAACCGGATCATGCTGAGCCACGTCCTCTCCGGCGAAGAATCCGACGCTGACATCTTCCTGAACGCCCTGCCCTGGTACCGCGAGAACGGCATCACGCTGCACGCCGGCGTCCGTGTTGACCGGATCGACAAGGCAACCAAGCACGTCTTCTCCAACGACGGCCGAGTGACACCGTACGACACCCTCATCATCGCCACCGGGAGCCGCTCCCACATGCCGCCGATGGACGGGCTGTACACACCTGGCGGGTCCGTGAAGCACGGTGTGTTCGGGTTCCGCACCATCGATGACACCCGACGGATGGTCCAGCACGCCCAGCAGGAGCACCACCGCCGGGCGGTGGTGATCGGCGGCGGCCTGCTGGGCCTCGAGGCGGCGTACGGCCTGAAAAGCCATGGGATTGAGGTGGAAGTCGTCCACTCGGGCGGACACCTCATGAATGCGCAGATGGGGCCCGACGGCGGTGCCATCCTCCGGCGCAGCGTGGAGGCCCTGGGCATCCGGGTGCACACGTCCAGCCGCACTACAGCGGTCCTCGGGAGGGACGTGGTAAGCGGCGTCAGCCTCCGGGACCGGGACGACATCGCCTGCGACATGGTGGTGGTGGCCGCCGGGACCCGGCCCAACGTGGACGTGGCTGTGCTGAGCGGGCTGCCGGTGGAGCGGGCCATTGTGGTGGATGACCGGCTGCGGGTCCAGGACGAAGACGATATTTATGCGGTGGGGGAGTGCGTCCAGCACCGTGGCGAGGTCTACGGGCTGGTGGCTCCGCTGTGGGAACAGGCCGTGGTGCTCGCCAACCACGTCACCGGCGCCGATACCTCCGCGGCCTACTTCGGCTCGCGGACCGCCACCAAGCTGAAGGTTGCCGGCGTCGACGTCGCGTCCATGGGACTGCACGGTCCCGAGCTCGACACCGACGAGCACATCGTTTTCTCGGAGCCCAGCCGCGGCATTTTCAAGTCCATCGTGGTCCGCGACAACAAAATGGTGGGTGCCACGCTCCTGGGCGACAGCCGGAAGGTGGCCTACCTGACCCAGGCCTACGACCGCGGGCTGCCGCTGCCGGAGGAACGGATCGCCCTGATGTTCGACGTCGGCGGGCCGGGTGAGGACGTGGGCGTGGCCGAGCTCGACGACGGCGCCCAGGTCTGCAACTGCAACGGCGTTTCGAAGGGGGCGCTCGTGGCTGCCGTGAGGGGCGGCTGCACCACGGTTACCGGCGCCATGGACGCTACCCGTGCGGGCAAGGGCTGCGGTTCCTGCAAACTGCTGGTGAAACAGGTGGTGGAGTGGGCGGCGGACGGTGCGGTGGAGGAGGACCCGGCCGCCAGCTACTACGTGCCCGGGATCCCGCTGGACAAGCCGGCACTGATGGCCGCCATCCGGAAACAGGGCCTGCGGTCCGTGTCCCAGGTGTTCACGGCCCTGGCTCCGGGGAGCGCCGAGGATGCGAAGTCCAAGATGGGCCTGGCCTCGCTGCTGAAGATGATGCTCGCGGACCGGTACATCGACGAACGCGACGCCCGCTTCATCAATGACCGCGTGCACGCCAATATCCAGCGCGACGGCACCTTCTCGGTGGTCCCGCAGATGAAGGGCGGCGTGACGTCGGTGCAGCAGCTGCGCCGCATTGCCGACGTCGCCGAAAAGCACAACGTGCCCCTGATCAAGCTGACCGGCGGGCAGCGGATCGACCTGTTGGGGATCCCCAAGGAGGACCTGCCGCAGGTGTGGGCGGACCTGGACATGCCCTCCGGGTACGCCTACGGCAAGAGCTTCCGCACGGTGAAGACCTGCGTGGGCAAGGACTTCTGCAGGTACGGCACCGGCGATTCCACGAAGCTGGGCATCGAGATCGAGTCCCGGTTCCAGGGCATCGAGTCGCCGGCCAAGCTGAAGCTGGCAGTGTCCGGCTGTCCGCGGAACTGCGCGGAATCGCTGGTCAAGGACGTGGGCGTGGTGGCTGTTGAAGGCGGACGGTGGGAGCTCTACGTCGGGGGAGCGGCAGGCGCCCACATCCGCAAGGGGGACCTGCTCGCCACCGTGGACGACCCGGAGGAGGTGAAGGTGCTGACCGGCCGCTTCATGCAGTACTACCGTGAGAACGCCAACTGGCTGGAGCGGACGTACTCCTTTGTGCCGAGGGTAGGCATCGAGCACCTCCGCGCGGTGATTGTTGAGGACTCCGAAGGCATCGCCGCCGCCCTGGACGCCGCAATGCAGGCCTCCGTGGACAGCTACGTGGACCCATGGAGCGAACGCGACGACCCCCTGACTCCGGGGCAGTTCCGGACCTCCCTGCCGCTCACGGCCTTGCCCCAGGTGCCGGTCCGATGAGCGCCGGGCCCGTGAGCGCCGGCCACAACCTGGGCCCGGTGGACCAGATCCCGTTCGGTGAGGGGAGGGCCTTCGGGGTGGACGGCGAGCAGGTGGCGGTCTTCCGGCTGTGGGACGGGACCCTGCGCGCCCTGTCGGCGGTCTGCCCCCACCGGGGCGGCCCATTGCGGACGGCACCATCGACCGGGAGGTGGTGATGTGCCCCCTGCACCAGCACACGTTCAGCCTGGAAACGGGCTGCTCCTCCACCGGCGCCGAACCATTGCGCACGTACAGCGTTGTGGAAAATGCCGAACAGAACATTGTTCTGCAAAATACGCTAATGGGTGGCAATAGTTCGGCTTAACTGCCGCAGGGTGTAGCCCGCGTCACGTGCTGCGGGTTGAGTCTTGTAGGATAGACAGGCCGCGCGAACTTCGACGTTCTGCGACTTTCCATACAGAAAATTCCTTGAAACATCAAGAAACAGAATTTTCGGGATGGAGAAGTCCCTGCCAAAGGTGCCGGCCAATCCCCTACCCACAAGGAATTGTTGTGCCTCAAAGTACCCCCACAGAACTCGTGAGCCGGCTGCGCAATCCGCCGTTGTCGACTCCACCCTCAGCGCCGAGGGCTACAAAAAATCCCTGAGCGGACGCCAGGTCACCATGATTGCCATGGGCGGCGCCATCGGCGTCGGCCTCTTTATGGGTGCAGGCGGACGCCTGGCCTCCACTGGCCCTGCGCTCATTTTCTCCTACGCCATTGCCGGCGTTATCGCCTATCTGCTGATGCGGGCCCTGGGCGAGCTGATCATGTACCGCCAGACGTCGGGTTCCTTCGTCAGCTACGCCGGTGAGATGTTCGGCAAGAAGGGCGCGTACCTCTCCGGCTGGATGTACTTCATCAACTGGGCCATGACCGGCATCGCTGAACTCATCGCGATCGGACTGTACTTCCAGTTCTTCTTCCCCAACGTGCCGGTCGAACTCAGCGCCATCGCCGCGCTGCTGCTGCTCGTGGCCGTCAACCTCATGAGCGTCAAGGCGTTCGGCGAGTTTGAATTCTGGGCCTCCTGCCTCAAGGTCGGCGCCATCATGATCTTCCTGGCAGTGGGCACTTTCATGGTGGTCACCAATGCCCAGGTGGGCGACGGCAACGCCTCGGTGAACAACCTCTTCGCAGCCGAAGGCGGAATGTTCCCCAAGGGTGCGCTGGTGATGATCCTCGTCCTGAACGCCGTGATTTTCGCCTACAACGGCATTGAACTCGTCGGCATCACGGCCGGTGAAATGCAGGACCCCGCCAAGGAAGTTCCCAAAGCGATCCGCGCCGTCGTCTTCCGCATCGTGGTGTTCTACGTCGGTTCCGTGACGCTTCTGGCGATGCTGCTTCCCTCGGACCAGTACGTGGCCGGCACCTCGCCGTTCGTCACCGTGTTCGGCCAGATGGGCCTCGGCTGGATGGGCGACGTTATGAACATGATCGTCATCACCGCCGCGCTGTCCTCCTGCAACTCGGGCCTGTACTCGATCGGCCGGATCTTCCGGACCATGGCCAACAACGGGCACGCCCCGGTGTGGCTGACCAGGATGTCCAAGAGCCACGTGCCGTACGCCGCCATCCTGGCCATCGGCGCCGTCTACCTCGTTGGCATCCTGCTGAACATCTGGCTGGGCGGCTCACACGCCTTCGACCTTGCGCTCAACTCCGCATCGATCGGCGTGATCTTCACCTGGGGCGCCATCTTCGCCAGCCAGATCGCGCTGCGCCATAAGAAGGGCAAGGTCTCCTCCCTGCCCGCGCCCGGCGGAACCTGGAGCAGCTGGGCCGGACTGATTGCGCTGCTGGCCATCACCGTACTCATCGGCTTCGACACCATGACCAGCAAGACCGGCGAGGTATTCCACCTCGGTCTCTGGACCCTGGCCACCATCCCGTTCTTCGCCCTGGTCCTGTGGCTGGGATGGCAGAAGGTCAAGCACAACGAGCCCAAGAGCGAGCTCTTCTGCTAGGTGCGTGGGTCAGAAATGACAGGCCCTAATTCTTAAAACGCCGACGGAATAGCCATGTCCTGGTGGGGGTGGCTGGGAGAATCGGTGGCATGGTTACCGGTTCTTCCGCGCAGGATGGTTTGTTCGATGAGTCGCTCGTGGAGCGGGTCGAGCTCCCGGCCGATGTGCCGATGGATGCCAATGGCGGGGTCAGGAAGCGGTTCAAGGCTTTCGAGCCGGATGCGGTGATGCTGGTCCCGCCGTCGCTGGAGGAGTGGTTGCCGCAGGGCCATTTGGCCCGGTTCATTGGCGAACTCGTTGATGGGGAACTGGATCTGACCCGGTTCTATGCTTCCTATGCCAAGGCGAAGGGCCAGCCGCCGTATGATCCGCGGCTGATGCTGCGGATTCTGCTCTACGGGTACTGCGTGGGGGTTCGTTCCTCGCGGGAACTGGAAAGAGCGTGCATGGATGTGGTCGCGTTCCGTTGGTTGTGTGCCCAGCAGGCCCCGGATTTCCGGTCGATCGGGCGGTTCCGCGAACGCCACCTCGCGGCGCTGGCCAACGTGTTCCTGCAGGCGCTGGAGCTCTGCCGGGCCGCGGGCATGGTCTCGTTGGGCCATGTCGCACTGGACGGGACGAAGGTCCGGGCCAACGCCTCCCGGCACAAGGCCATGAGTTATGCCCGGTTGACGGAGAAGCAGAAGGTGTTGGCCGATGAGATCAGCGACCTGATGGCGGAGGCGAAGACCGTGGACGCGGCCGAGGACGCCCGCTTCGGGCCGGGCAAACGCGGGGATGAACTGCCCGCCGAGCTGGCCAACCGGTCCCGGCGCGCCGCCGCGATGGCCACCGCCCGGCCTCCATCGAGGCCGAGGCCGCCCAGAAGGCACGCCGTGAGGCCGAGGAGAAGGCCCGAGCCCGCGGGGATGATGACGAGGATGTTTCCGGGAAGGGCGAAGCGGCCGCGGCCGCGGCCGCGGCCGTGCCCAAGCCCACGGCGCAACGGAACTTCACCGACCCGGACGCGAGGATCATGAAGACCGCGGACGGTTCCTACCACTACTGCTACACCGGGCAGGCCGTCGTTGATGAAGAACAGCAGGTCATCGTTGCCACCGAGCTGAACAACACCGCGGTGGACGTGCAGCAACTGGTCCCGATGGTCCAGAACACCCGGGACACCCTGGGCGCCATGCCGTCGAAGTGGAGCGCCGATGCCGGGTACTGCTCGGCGTCCAACCTGGAGCACGTCAGGGACCTTGAAGCCGGTGGCGGCACCGAGTTCTTCATCTCTACACGGCGGATGAAACACGGGCGTCCGGTCCCTGAGGCGCCACGGGGCAGGATCCCGGCGGATGCGACCCCGACCGAGCGGATGGCCCGGAAACTGAAAACGAAGAAAGGCAAGGCGGTCTACGCCCGGCGCAAAGCCATCGTGGAACCGGTCTTCGGACAAATCAACACCCGGCAAGGCAAACACGTCCTGTTGCGCGGGCTGGAGAAGGCAGCCGGGGAATGGAAGCTGATGGCCGGCTGCCACAACCTGCTCAAACTCTTCAGTTACCGCACCGCCACCGCCTGAACATCCCGGGGGACGGCCCCAGGACCGAACCTGCCCCACCGAACCGCGCCCCGCAGGAGCCTTCCAGGACTTTCTTCCGAGAAAACGCCAAGAGGCCGGCCCCCTTCTCACGGAAAAGGAGACCGGCCCTTGAGCCGTCGCGGTGCGAACCTACGGAACAGTCAAACCACTACCGACTCACGCACCTAGGTCTTTTCGCCTCAGCAGCCGGATGCTCAGCAGCCGGACGCTAAGAAGTCCGACGACGGCGGGTCACCCTTTCGGGGCGGCCCGCCGTCGTCGGTGGTTAACCCTGTCGACTGCTCCGGAAACGCCGTTATGGGACCCCAAAAGGGCGCCTACGGAGCAATCGATGGGGGTCGGTTGGCGTCCACGCTCTTGAGGTGCCGGGCGAAGTGGTCTTCGATCCGCTGCCAGGCTTCGGGGGAGGACTCCGGGTCGGGGCCGATGCCCATGACCCGCATCAGTGGCCGGAAAACCGCCGGGCCCAGGTCGGTTTCGTTGAGGAACGCGTGGCCTGCGGCGGGAAATTCCTTGACGCTGTTTTCGATGCCGAGGTTGTCCAATCCGGTCTCAAGCTTGCCGGCCGCGCCCTTGAGAGTGATGTCGCGGCCGCCGAAGTTCGCCACGATGGGGCAGGCGCCGAGCTTCATCGATTCGTCGGCGGACATGGGAACGGCGGCGGATCCCCCATGGGAATCCGCCGCCGCTCGAATATGGGAGGACTAGTCCTTGAAGGTGTCCTTGACGTTTTCGCCGACCTTCTTGGCGTCAGCCTTGACCTGGTCCGCCTGGCCTTCGGCCTTAAGTTTGTCGTTGTCCGTGGCGTTGCCGGCCGCTTCCTTAGCCTTGCCGCCCAGGTGCTCTGCTTCGTTGCTGATCTTGTCTCCGAGGCCCATGAGTCTGGCCGCCTTTCGTTCCCGTTGATCTGACAATGCTTTTTCAGCCTAACACAAAGCATGCTTACCATTTGGGGAACCCGATTTTCGGCGGCCTGTCGGACGTCAGGGCCCCCCACTAGGCTCGATGCATGGAACACGGTACAAGCCTGACCCAGCACATTCATGCCACGCCGGAAAAGGTCTGGGCGGTCATCTCGGACATCCCGGGTTCCGCCTCCACCCTATCCGGCATCGACGCCGTGCAGATGCTCAGCGACGGGCCTTACGGCGAGGGAACGCGCTGGAAGGAAACGCGGACCACGATGGGCCGCTCGGAAACTGTGGAGATGTGGGTGACCCAGGCCGATCCTCCCCGCAGCGCCACGGTCAAGGCCTCCATGGCGGCGCCGATTACACCTCGCGCTTCAGCCTGGCCGGGCGCGACGGCGGGACGGACCTGACGCTGACCTTCGGCGCCGAGGTCGTCAAGCCCACCCTGCTCGGCAAGGTGAGCATGACCCTCTTCGGCAAGCTGGGCATGAGCATGACACGCAAGGCGCTCGCGAAGGACCTGGCGGAAATCGCCGTCAAAGCGGAATCGCTCTAGTGGCGGCAAAGGCCCCCAAGGTAACGGCTCCCGGCTCTCGCCGGTCAGCCTGGAGGATGTCACGGATGATCCGGCCCTGGACTTCCAGCGTGGTGAAAGATACGACGGCGTCCGGTACAGCCGGGCGGTCGCCGACGGTCTGGAGCTGGGCGGCACGGATTTCCGGACCATCAGCGGCCTCGGCAGCCTGGCCGGCGTGGTGATCGACGACTACCAGCTGAGCCTGCTGGCGCCACTCCTGGCCGGGTACCTCGGCGTACTTGCCCTGTGAGTGTAGTCTTTATAGAACGAACGGTCGGTAAATAGGGCGGTCACTGGACGGCCCCGAAGATTCCGGCTCCCTGGCGTAAAGGATTTGTTCTTATGGTCGAGGCTTTTCTTGTTGGCGGCGTCCGCACTCCCGTGGGCAGGTATGGCGGTGCGTTATCGGCGGTCCGTCCTGATGATCTGGCTGCACTGGTGATCCGGGAGGCCGTGTCCCGTGCGGGCCTGGACCCGGACAGTATCGAGGAAGTCATCCTGGGCAATGCAAACGGCGCTGGCGAGGAGAACCGGAACGTGGCCCGGATGGCAGTCCTGCTGGCGGGACTTCCCCTCCACATCCCGGGAATCACGGTCAACCGGCTGTGCGCGTCCGGGCTGAGCGCCATCATCCAGGCCAGCCACATGATCAAGTCCGGCGCCGCGGACGTGGTGATCGCCGGTGGCGTGGAGTCCATGAGCCGCGCGCCGTGGGCCCAGGAGAAGCCCGCCACGGCGTTCGCGAAGCCGGGGCAGATCTTCGATACGTCCATCGGCTGGCGCTTCGTCAACCCGCTGTTCCAGAAGGGCCAGTTGGCGCGGGACGGCAAGATGACCTACTCCATGCCGGAAACCGCGGAGGAAGTGGCCCGCGTGGACGGCATCACCCGCGAGGACGCCGACGCCTTCGCGGTCCGCTCCCACGAGCGTTCCCTCGCGGCCATTGCCGCGGGCGCTTCAGGGACGAGATCGTCCCGGTGACGGTGAAGTCCCGCAAGGCCGAAACGGTGGTGGACAATGACGAAGGACCGCGGGCCGGCACCACCCTGGAAGTCCTCGCCGGGCTGCGCCCCGTGGTTCCGGGCGGGTCCGTGGTCACGGCCGGGAACTCGTCCACGCTGAACGACGGCGCTTCGGCCATCATCGTTGCCTCCGAGGCCGCCATCGCACGGCTGGGCCTGACGCCGCGTGCCCGGATCATCGACGGCGCCTCCGCCGGCTGCGAACCCGAAATCATGGGCATCGGCCCGGTCCCGGCGACGCAGAAAGTGCTCGCACGGAGCGGCCTCAGCGCTGGTGACCTGGGCGCCGTCGAGCTGAATGAAGCGTTCGCCACGCAGTCGCTCGCGAGCATGCGCCGGCTCGGGCTGGACCCGGACACCGTGAATAACGACGGCGGCGCCATCAGCCTGGGGCATCCGCTCGGTTCCAGCGGATCACGGATTGCCATTACCCTGCTGGGCCGGATGGAACGCGAGGACGCCAGGCTTGGCCTGGCTACGATGTGCGTCGGCGTGGGCCAGGGCACCGCGATGCTGCTGGAGCGTGTCTGATGCCCGCCCGGAAAGCCCGAACGGACACTTAAGCACCCTGGTCTTCGGCACTCTCCTGGTCGAGGAGCGTGAGGACCGTGTGGTGGTCCTCCTCAACCGCCCGGAGGTCCGGAACGCCATCGACCAGCAGATGGTGGACGAACTGCACGTGGTCTGCGCTGCGCTGGAGCAGAATCCCAAGGTCCTGATCATTGCAGGGGTCGACGGCGTCTTTGCCTCGGGTGCGGACATCGCCCAGCTGCGCGAGCGGCGCCGCGATGATGCCCTGCAGGGCATTAACTCCACGATTTTCGTGCGGATCGCGAAGCTGCCTATGCCGGTCATTGCCGCCCTGGATGGGTACTGCCTGGGTGGCGGCGCCGAGCTCGCCTACGCCGCCGATTTCCGGATCGGAACTCCGAGCGTCCGGATCGGCAACCCGGAAACCGGCCTGGGCATCCTGGCCGCGGCCGGGGCCAGCTGGCGGTTGAAGGAACTCGTCGGTGAACCGCTGGCCAAGCAGATCCTGCTCGCGGGCCTGGTTCTCCGCGCCGAGGAGGCCCTGGCTGCGAGCCTCATCACCGAAATCCACGAGGCACCGGAGCTGATGGATGCCGCGCACAACCTGGCGGACCGGATCGGCCGCCAGGACCCGCTGGCGGTGCGGATCACCAAGTCCGTGTTCCACGCCCGGCCGAAGCCCACCCGCTGATTGACCAGCTGGCACAGGGGATCCTTTTTGAATCCCAGGCCAAGTTTGACCGCATGCAGGCTTTCCTCGACAAGAAAACCGGCGACAAGAAATCAGAGAAGAAGAAACCATGACGAACCCGAACCTTCCCCCTACCGTCGGCGTCCTCGGCGGCGGCCGCATGGGCGCGGGGATCGCCCACGCCTTCCTGATCAACGGCGCCAACGTCCTGGTGGTGGAACGCGACGAAGCGTCCGCCGAAGCCGCCGGGAACGCGTGGAATCCGCAGCCGCCAAGAGCATCGAACGTGGAGCCACCGACGGCAACCTGGATGAGATGGTGTCGCGGCTCGCCGTCACGGTCGATTACGACGACTTCAAGGACCGCCAGCTGGTGGTGGAGGCCGTTCCTGAAGACTGGGACCTGAAGGTCACCTCGCTCCGCGGCATCGAGGAGCGCCTGGCCGATGGCGCCTACCTGGCCTCCAACACCTCGTCCCTGTCGGTCAACGGCCTGGCCCGCGAGCTCAAGCGGCCGCAGAACTTCCTCGGCCTGCACTTCTTCAACCCCGTCCCCGCCTCCACCCTCATCGAGGTGGTGCTGGGCGAACAGACGTCCCGGACCTGGCCGGAGCGGCGAAACGGTGGGTCGAGGCACTCGGCAAGACCGCCGTCGTCGTCAATGACGCGCCGGGCTTTGCCTCGTCACGGCTGGGCGTGGCCATCGCGCTGGAGGCGATGCGCATGGTGGAGGAGGGGGTGGCGTCCGCGGCGGACATCGATGCCGCGATGGTGCTGGGCTACAAGCACCCCAAGGCCCGCTGCGAACCACGGACATCGTGGGCCTGGACGTGCGGCTGGGCATCGCCGAATACCTGCATTCCACGCTGGGGGAGCGGTTCGCACCGCCGCAGATCCTCAAGGACAAGGTGGCCCGCGGAGAGCTTGGACGGAAGACGGGCAAGGGATTCTTCGACTGGGCTGAGTAGGATCTCCGGGTGACCCTCCTTGAACCCCTCACCCTGACCGGCCGGCACGTGATTCTTGAGCCAAGCTGCTGCTGTTGCGCCACGTCCGGAACGGGCTGGAGCACCGACTCGCCAAGCGCGGGAGGGGCTAGCCCAGAACGAAGGCGCGTTGGCTGACCAGTGAGGCATGGTAGCCCAGGCGGTAGCCCTCCCCGGTGGGATGGAAATTGTCGGGGTCCAGGATGTTGGCGGCGTTGAAGTTGATCCATGGCGCCGCCGAACCCACGCCGTGGCCCGCAAAGGCACTCCTAACGTCGACGAATTGGGATTCTGTGCCAGCGGCGACACCTGCGATGACGCCGTTGAGCCCGTCAACCATGGGGTTGGCCACCAGGGCGAACGGGTGGTCAGGGGCGAAGAGGCGCGGATAGCCCGTCAGGACGATCTTGGCGTTGGGTGCCTGGGACCGGATGGCGCCGACCATGGTCAGCAGCGACGTGGCCAGCGAACCTTCCGTCAGTTTTGCCTGCGCGGCAGCGAGGGCGCCGCCGCACTCCAGTGATGTTGGGGCGGGGAGGCAGGCCAGAAGTATGCCCGTGGTGCCGACGTCGTTTGCGCCGACTGTAATGGTGATGACCTCGGCGCCGGCGACGCTGGCCGGCACGGTGCCGGCCACGGCTCCAGCTGTATACCCGGAGCACCCTGCGTTCGCGTTCAGCTGGACATTCCGCAGATTGTCCGCAAGGACCGGATATCCCTTGCGGCTCACAAAGCAGGTCAGGTCCGTGTAAGGTGCGGCGCCTTGCCCGCGGCATAGGAATCACCCAGTGCCACGTAGTCGTTTTGGGCCTGCGGCGCAGCTTCGGCCGGGATGGCCGCGAAACTCAAAGCCATTGCCATGGTGGCGAGGCCTGCCGCAAAAGCCGAGCGCCGCCGTCGTACTCCAGAACGTGCCATTGAATTTTCCCCTTTTGACTATCCATTTGAAAAAATAACACAGGCATGTAACAGCCACCGTACGCCTCGCTTAAAGGCAGGTCACGGGCTCGGAGTACTCGATTTTCTGCGCCGATGCACTGTCCGGTACCTGCCCCGTGCGTGCGGGCAGTGGCGGCTGTGTGGTTAGCTGTCCGGGTGGAGACGACAGGGGGAGCCGTGAGCTGGGACGGAGCCGTGAATGCCTGGCACGTTGCCGGCCGCGTTTACCGGATGGGGCGCCGCGAATGGCTCACGGAGGCAGGTTGGCGGCAGGCGTACGACGACGGAGTCCGCACGGTGATTGATCTCCGTAACTCCCGCGAAGCGCAGCGGAGGGACACCGACCCTGCCGTGACCGAAGCGGCCTGGTCCGGCGTCACGATCGTCGCCGCACCCACTGAAGAACCCGACGATCCGCGGTACACCGCCGTCTGCGGACCGTACGTCAATGAGCCCGCCCATTATCTGCATAACGTCCGGCTCTATCCGAAGAAGTTCGTGGCGGTGTTCCGCGCTGTAGCGGCAGCCGAGGCCGGTGCCGTCGTCATTCACTGCGCGGCGGGACGGGACCGGAGTGGCATGGTGGCGGCCATGCTGCAGGGCCTCGCCGGCGACCCGGATCAGCTCATCGCGGACGGCTACGCCAAAGCCGCCCGCGGCATCAACGAACGCTTCCGGACGCACGGCCCGCCCCATGCTGGCGAACGCTACATCGACGAAGCCGAACTGACGCCCTTACTGGAGCGGCGCGGCCGGGCCGTGGTGGAGTTTGTCCGGGAGTTGGACACGCGCACCTTCCTGCTGCGGAACGGCCTGTCCGAGGCCGAACTGGGCGCCGTCCTGAGCCTGCTCGGCAGCCGGGTGGCGCCATGAATTCCCGGTTCCCGGGCCAGATCTTCCTCATGGTGGGCGGGGCAGTTTTGTTCCTGGCCGCGGTGGGCGCCGCGAATATGGCACGGCGGAGCGATCCAGATGAATAGAACGAAAGCGACGGCACAAAGTTTGAAACGCGTATTTGCGGCAGCAGCGGCTGCCGGAGTGGCACTTTCCGTGGGGCTCGGGCCGTGCCGGCCTGGGCGGTTGAGCAGCCGGCGGTTGAGCAGCCGGCCGTTGAGCCGCCGCCGGCTGCTTCGCCTGCCGTCGCTTCGCCTGCCGTCGTGTCGGCGGACGCTGCGGAACGCCCGACGGCGGGAGGTTCCGGAGGCGGTGACGCGCAGACCAGCGACGCGAAGCCCAGCGACGCGCACGCCGGCGACGCCGGCCTTCGGGAAGCTGCCCTCCGCGATCTTGGCCTGACCCCGAAGAGTTCGCGGCTGCGGGCCAGCTGGGCAAGCAGGCCGCGGACGTTGTGGCGGCCCTGCAGGATATCTCCGGCTACCTCGGAACACGGATCCACGACGGCCGCATTTTGGTTGCCGGCACCGGGGCCGAGCTGGAAGCGGAGGTGGCACGGCTCAGTGCGACCATCCCGTCCGTCGACCTTGAAACCGCACCCGACGCGCCGCCGTCGGATGCTCCCACCGAGGACACTGACGCGCCGGCCGCAACGGGCACCCAGGCGACCGGCACCCAGGCGACCGGCACCGAACTGGCCCGGAGCACCCACGAGCTGTACCAGGCATACCTCCGCGACGTGGGCGCGGCTGGGTTGCAGGCCGTGGCGTACACCGGCAGCAGGTTCGTAGTCCGTACCGGCGGAATCAACGGGTCCGAGGCCACAGCGCCTGGTTCGGCCGACGACGCCGGAAATTCGAGCCTCACCACCCCAAACTCGGACGGCAAGATCTCGCCCGCCGAGTTTGTGGCCCGCTACGCCAACGTGCAGCTCGACGCCGGGGCGCCGCTCGCGCCGCAGGCCGACCTTTCCGGCGGCCAGGGTTACTTCACCGACATCGGAGAAATCTGCTCCGCTGGCTTTTCAGTTTTTGACCCGGCAGGCCTGCCTGGTGTCCTTACCGCCGGACATTGCACGGATGACGGCGCCGCGGCAACGGCCACCGTGGAATTTCCGCAATGGAACCGTGGCGACCTGTTGGGGACCTTCGGGTTCAGCCAGTTCGGCGGACCCGGAAACACCACGGTCCTGCGTCCCGGCAACGATGCTGACCCCGGCAACGTCGGCACGGACATCGCCGTTATTGGTCAACTTCGCGCCGACCTCGATCCACTTCCCGCCGCCAGCACATGGAACGATCCCTCGCAGGCCGGCAGGGACGTCAAGATCATAGGGACGGCCGCCCCGGTAATCGGCATGCCGGTCTGTCGCTCCGGCCGAACCTCAGCGTGGTCCTGCGGAACCATCGACGAAGTGGGGATCTACGTGGCAGGCGGGCTCAACTATCCGACGGATCCGACAGACCTGCGGGCCTTCAACGGTTTCCTGTCCTTCGAGGTCCAGTCCAGCGGCGGCGATTCCGGCGGGCCCTGGGTCAGCGGCAACTACGCCGTCGGCACCCACTCGGCAGGAGAAGAGGCACCCAAACCAAACGAAGCGCTGCCGGTAAACTTCGCCGTGGCCGCCACGCTGCAGGACTCATTGGCAGTACTTCCCGGCTACCAGCTGGAACTCTTCCTCAACAAGCCGACGGTGACGGCGCCCGCACCGGGGGCAACGTTCGACGCCGGCCAGACAGTCACCGGCATGGTGGCCGCGGCTCCGGCGTCGGCAGTCGCGGCAGGTTCGAAGGTCAGGATCACCGTGAGTGGGCAGGGGCCTTTTGAAGTTCCCGTGGATGCTGGCGGTGCGTGGTCCTTTACTGCCCCCGCGGTGGCCGGCCCGCTGCGTTTCACGGCCGAAACGGTCAACGGATTCAGCACATCCGGTGCCGTGGCCTTCGATTTCACGCCGGTCAGCCAGCCCAGTCAGCCAGCCCCGCAATCTCAGCCCCCGGCTGCGGTGCCAGCCGCGAACGGTGCGCTGCCCCCCAAACGTGACAGCGCCGCCGTCGTGCGTCCGCTCGGTGACAACCGGGCCGCTAACCTGGCCAACACCGGCGCCTCCGGGCTGATTCTGTTCGGCGGGCTGGCGGCTGGTGCGTTCGCCGTCGGCGGTGTGCTCCTGGTGTTGGCGAAGCGGCGGCGGAAGCGGCAGCGCCCCACCCCAACTAGGTGGCATTTAACGTCGTCAAAACCGTGAATGACGACGTTAAATGCCACCTACATGGGGTGGCGGCTACTTCTTCGGCTTCATCAGCAGGTTGGTGATGCGCAGCGTGCAGAGGCGCTGGCCAGCGTCGTTGGTGATCAGGACCTCGTGCGTGGTCACGGTGCCGCCGAGGTAGATCGGCGTGGCGGTGATGGTGATCTGGCCCTCGCGCGCGGAGCGGTGGTGCGTCGCGGAGACGTCCACCCCCACGGCGGTTTTCCCCAACGTGCTGGCGTGGATGACCGCCGCCCAGGAGCCCACAGCCTCGCCCACCGCCAGCAACGCGCCGCCATGCAGTAGCCCGAACGACTGCCTGTTGCCCTCCACAGGCATCGTTGCCACCACGCGCTCCACAGATTCCTCCAGGATTTTCACGCCCATCTTCTCGTCGAGCTCGCCGAGGACGATCTTCCACGGGGTGGCGCCCGGCGTGGCGGCCGGGGTGGTGTCCGGCGCAGCGGCGTGCGGCGCGGAGGCGTCGGGGGATAGGGCGCTCATAGGTCTCCTTTGGCGGGGCTGGACTTCCAGTGTGCGGCACGGCACAGTCATGTACTGTAGACATATTACCGAACGGACGGTCAGTAAAGCCCTGGCCGCGTTTTGTCCCCGCCTTGGAAGGACCCGTCAACGATGACCACCACTGCAGAAACCACAGTCGACACCGTCCAGACCGTTCCCAGTTTTGTACAGGATTCCTGGTGGACTCCCGACGCCGGTTCGGCAGCGTCCGCTGTCCCGTGCGGGATGCGAGCACCGGGGAAGTCCTGGCCAAGGTGAGCACCGACGGCCTGGATCTTGCCGCCGTCGTGGATTACGGCCGCACCACGGGACAGGCGGAACTGGGCAAGCTGACCTTCCACCAGCGCGCGCTCAAGCTCAAGGAGCTGGCGCAGTACCTGAACGCCCGGCGCGAGCACTTCTACACGTTTTCGGCCCAGACCGGTGCCACCAGGATCGACTCGATGATCGACATCGACGGCGGCATCGGCGTCCTCTTCACGTTCGGCTCCAAGGGCCGGCGCGAGCTGCCCAACTCGCAGGTGGTGGTGGACGGCCCTATGGAGGTGCTGTCCAAGGACGGCTCGTTTGCGGGCGAGCACATCTACACCCGCATCCCGGGCGTGGCCGTCCAGATCAACGCGTTCAACTTCCCCGTCTGGGGCATGCTGGAGAAACTCGCGCCGGCCTTCATCGCCGGGGTCCCCACTATCGTCAAGCCCGCCACCCCCACCGGGTATGTGGCCGCGGCCGTGGTGAAGGCCATCATCGAATCCAACATCCTGCCCAAAGGCTCGCTGCAGCTGATTTCCGGCTCCGTCCGTGGCCTTCTGGACGTGTTGGACTACCGTGACCTGGTGGCTTTCACCGGCTCCGCGTCCACCGCGCTGTCCCTGAAATCCCACCCCAACGTAGTGCAGGGCGGCGTCCGGTTCACGTCCGAAACGGACTCCCTCAACGCCGCCATCCTCGGTCCGGACGCCGTGGAGGGCACGCCGGAATTCGACGCCTTCATCAAATCCGTGGTCACCGAAATGACTGTCAAGGCGGGCCAGAAGTGCACGTCCATCCGCCGCGCCATCGTCCCGCAGGATTTGGTGCCCGCGGTGATCGCCGCGATCGGGAAGCGCGTAGATGAGCGGGTGGTGCTGGGGGATCCCGCGCCGACGGCGTCACGATGGGCGCCTTGGCGTCGCTCGAGCAGCTCTCCGATGTCCGCGCCGCGGTGCAGTCAATGCTCGACGCCGGCGGTGAGCTGGCGTACGGGACGCTCGATTCGCCGTCGGTCACCGCTGCCGGCGGCGCCACGGGCGTGGTGGATGGTGGCGCCTTTATGTCGCCGGTGGTGCTGAGCTGGGCCGACGCGGAGACTGACGCGATCCACTCGCTGGAGGCGTTCGGCCCGGTAGCCTCCGTGATCGGATACAAGGACCTGCCCGACGCCGTCCGCCTCGCCGCCCGGGGCGGCGGCTCCCTGGTGGCATCGGTGTGCACCAACGATCCTGCCGTAGCCCGCGAACTCGTCATAGGGATCGCCGCTCACCACGGCCGTGTCCTGATGCTCAACCGCGAGGACGCCCGCAGCTCCACCGGCCACGGTTCCCCCGTCCCGCACTTGGTCCACGGCGGCCAGGCCGCGCCGGCGGCGGCGAGGAACTGGGCGGTATCCGCTCGGTCATGCACCATATGCAGCGCACCGCCATCCAGGGCTCGCCCAACATGCTCACCGCCGTCACCGGCCTCTGGCACGCCGGGGCGGACCGGAATTTCACCCTCGAGACCGAGGGGCCCACCCGTTCCGGAAGTCGCTGGAGACGCTGCGAATCGGCGACGCCGTCCGCTCCGGCCTGCGTGAGGTGTCCCTGGAGGACATCACGGCCTTCGCCAACTCCACCGGGGACACGTTCTACGCCCACACCAACCAGGAAGCGGCCGAAGCCAACCCGTTCTTCCCGGGCATCGTGGCACACGGGTACCTGCTGCTCAGCTGGGCCGCCGGGCTGTTCGTGGAGCCCGCTCCGGGCCCGGTCCTGGCCAACTACGGCCTCGAAAACCTCCGCTTCATCACACCTGTGGCTGCCGGGGATTCCATCCGGGTCACCCTGACGGCCAAGAAGATCACGCCGCGCGAAACCGACGAGTACGGCGAGGTGGCCTGGGACGCGCTCCTGACCAACCAGAACGACGAGATCGTGGCCACCTACGATGTCCTCACCCTCGTCGAAAAGTAGCCCCACCCCGGACGCTCTCTCACTTTTGGGCCTTTTTGGGCCGACGCTCTCTCACTTTCTTTGGGAAAGTGAGAGAGCGTCGGGGGTTTTCCCGCATTATGTGAGAGAGCGTTTGGATCTTTCCGGGTTGCTGCGGCGTAAAATTTCCACCGTAGGAGGTGGCCAAATGTACCTAGCCCTGAACACAGCCACAACCATCCTGCCTGTCGATGACGCAGTGCGCGCCCGCAGTTTCTACACCGAAAAACTGGGCCTCCCGCACCGCGGAATGACAGACAATGGAAGCGAATTACTCGGTAGCGACGGCGGCCCGATGCTGCAGTTGTTGCCGGTCTCGGACGGGAAGCACTCCGAGCACACCGCCCTCAGTTTTGAGGTGCGCAACATTGAGCGGATCGTGCAGGACATGGAGGCCAAGGGCGTCCGTTTCCAGGATTACGACCTGCCCAACCTGAAGACCGAGAACCACATCTGCACTACGGACTCGGAGAAATGCGCCTGGTTCATGGACACGGAGCACAACATCCTCTGCGTTCACGAGACGTTGGGCATGCAGGCCGAATACCAGCTCTGACCGACTCAGCAGGTCGCGCTCAGCACGCGCAGCATTCCCTAGTGCTGCGCGTGGAGCCCGTCGAACGCGATGGTGATGACGTCGTCGGCCAGTTTTTCCGGCGTGAGGGAGCCGCCCGGTTTGTACCATTCCACGATTGAGTTGATGGTGCCGAACAGCAGGCGCGTGACGGTGCGCGGATCGATGTCCTGGCGCAGCGAGCCTTCGTCGCGGGCTGCGGAAATCAGGGCGGCCACCTCGTGATCAAACGCGCGACGGCGTTCCAGGGCGTCGCGCTCAATGTCAGTGTTGCCCCGCAACCGCAGGAGCAGCGTGACAAACGGCAGCCGCTCCACCAGAACGGCCACGGTCTGGCGCAGGACAAATTCCAGCCGGGCGTCCGCCGCGCCGCTTTGGGCCCCGGGCTGTTCGAGGATTGATTCCAGGCCACCGAGCGCATGGTCCAGGGCGAGCTTCAGGAGGTCGCCCTTGGACGGCACGTGGTGGTAGATGGCCGATTTCGAGATCCCCAGGTTCTCGGCCAGGATGCCCATGGACGTGGCGTCATAGCCGTGCCGGTTGAAGACGTCGACGGCGATGAGCAGCACCGACTGCTGGTCGTAACCGGGACGGCCGCGCTTGCTGGGGACTGCTGTAGTGGGCATACCGGCTATTTTCCCACGAACGTTCGGTAATCCTTGTAGCGGCGCAGCCCAACACGTTCGCCCACGACGCTACTGGACCCTACGCCTTGGGCGCAGGTCGTAGATCCGGCGCAGCTTGCCGTTTGACCGCTCCAGCGAACCCGGCTCCACCACGTCAACGGCGCACGAAGAACCCACGTGGATCTTGATCTGCTCCTGCAGGGTGCGCGCCGCCGTCGTACCCTGCTCGACTGTCACCGCGTCCCGGCGCTCGATCTTGACCGTCAGCTGGTCCATCCGCTGGCCCTCGGGGCGGGTGAGTTCGAGCTGGAAGTGGGGGCTGAGTTCGGGGATGCGTAGCGCGATTTCCTCGATCTGGGATGGGAACAGGTTTACGCCGCGGAGGATGATCATGTCGTCGCTGCGGCCGGTGATGCGGCCCATCCGGCGGTGCGCGGGCGGGCGGTGCCGGGCAGGAGGCGGGTGAGGTCCTTGGTGCGGTAGCGGATGATCGGCAGGGCTTCCTTGGTGAGCGAGGTGAAAACGAGTTCGCCGTGTTCGCCGTCGCGCAGGACGTTTTCCTTGCCCACTACGGGGTTGAAGGCGTCGATGATTTCCGGGCGGAAGTGATCCTCCCAGATGTGGCTGCCGTCCTGGGTTTCCACGGCCTCGCCGGCGACGCCCGGCCCATCACTTCGGACAGGCCGTAGATGTCGCAGGCCTTGATGTTCATGGTGACTTCGAGTTCGTGCCGCATCTCCTGCGTCCACGGCTCGGCGCCGAGGACTGCGTACTTGAGCGAGGTCGACGTCGGGTCGATGCCCATGTGGGCCATGGCGTCGGCGATGGTGAGCAGGTACGTGGGCGTGGCCAGGATGGCGTCCGGCTGGAAGTCCTGGATGAGCTGGATCTGGCGTTCGGTCTGCCCGCCGGACATCGGGATGACGGTGCAGCCCAGTGCTTCGGCGCCGGCGTGCGCGCCCAAACCGCCGGTGAACAGGCCGTAACCGTAGGCGTTGTGGACCTTCATGCCGGGCCGGACGCCGGACGCGCGGAGGCAGCGCGCCACCAGTTTGGCCCAATCGGCCAGGTCCTGCTTGGTGTACCCGACGACGGTGGGCCGGCCGGTGGTGCCCGAACTCGCGTGCACGCGGGCTACTTCGCTCTGCGGCACCGCGAACATGCCGAACGGGTACTCGGCGCGCAGGTCTTCCTTGGTGGTGAAGGGGAAGTTGCCGAGGTCAGCCAGTTCGCGGAGGTCCGTGGGGTGGATGCCGGCGTCGTCGAACTTGCGCTTGTAGAGCGGCACGCGGTCGTAGGCGTACGCCACGGTGTGCTGCAGACGGGTGAGCTGGAGGGCCTCGAGTTCGTCGCGGGAGATGGTCTCTTCGCGGTCCAGGATGGGATCTGTGCCCTGGGACGTGGACTGCGGCATGGGCGTTTCGGGGGCGTGGAGGGTCATGGTTTCCTACTTCTTGGGGATGGTGCGGCTGCGTCCGCGGAACTCGGCGATGAGTTCCCCCGGGTTGCCGGAACTGGGAATCGAATCGGGCTTGGCACCGTGCTGCGCGTCGGCGTCCGCGGCGAAAATCTGGATGTCGTAGAGCCCGCTGCGCCCTGAGCTGGACCGGCGGTCCGCGACAGCGGTGATCACCTGGCCGCGGTAGGCCGGCTTGAGGAAGTTGATGTCGACGCCGGCGGCAACGGTGATGCTGTTGATCTCTTCGGGGGTTGGGTTGACCGGATTGCAGGCCAAGGCGAAGGCGGAGTCGGCGAAGGCGAAGATCATTCCGCCGTGCGCCATACCGAACCCGTTGAGCATTTCCTGCCGGAGCGTCATGCGGATGGTGGCGTGCCCGTCGCTGACGGCGAGGACTTCGATGCCCATCCATTCGGAGGCGTAGTCGTTTTCCAGGATGGGGTGGGTGGCCCGGAGAGTGCTGCTTCAGCCATGCGTCATTGCCTCCAGCTTTATTTACCGAATGTTCATTAGGTAATCCCAGATGCGGGTCCGGTGTCAAGGGCAGACCGGTCTGTGGGTGCCCCTGGCCGGTGGGACCCCGGCACGGAAGTGCAAGGATGGAGGGACCGGCACCACGCACAGCAAAGGGCGGACCATGGCCAAAGGCATCTACGTCAGCGCGACCACCCCGGGGTCGGGCAAATCGCTCGTGGCCCTGGGCCTCGCGGACACGCTCCACCGGCACGCGGACCGGATCGGCTTCTTCAAACCGGTGGTCCACGGCCCGGACGCCGCCAGCGACCCCATGGTGGCGCTGATGAAATCACGCTTCGCGCTCGACGACGACCGTTGCCGTGGCGGCCTGACGTCCACTGAAGTGCGTGCCCTCCTGGCAGACGGAAAACGCGCCGACATCGATGCGCGCTGCGTGGAGATCTTCGCCGAGATTGCCAAGCATTGCGACGTGGTGATCGTGGAGGGGACGGACCTCACCGGCCAGGACGCCGCCGTCGAGTTTGACCTTAACGCCCGGCTGGCCAACAACCTGGCCGCGCCGGTGGTTGCCGTGGTGGGCGCCAAGGGCTCAGCGTCGCGGAGGCCGCGGCCGCCGTCGAGGTTGCTCGCAAGGAACTGGTGGCGGAAAAGTGCACGCTGCTGGCCATCATGGTGAACCGCGCGGACCCGGACCTGGTGGAGGGAATCGTGGCCGCCATCAAGCCGGGTGCGTCCAACCGGCCCGTGTACGTCCTGCCGGAGCTGGAGGAGATCGCCCGGCCCACCACCGGCGAGGTTGCCGCGGCGCTGGGTGTGCGCCAGATCGCCGGCCTCGCGGACATGGAACGCGACGTCCGGGACATCAAGGTGGCGGCCATGAACGTGGGCAACTTCCTGAACGTGCTGGACGAGGGGGCCCTGGTGATCGTTCCGGGGGACCGTGCGGACGTGATGGTGGCCTGCCTGGCGTCGTCGTTCTCGCCGGAATTCCCGGTGCCGTCGGCGCTGATCCTGACCGGCGGACTGGCCCCGGATGCCAACATTTACCCGCTCCTGGCGCAGGCGCCCTTCCCCGTGTTCGCCGCCAGCCAGGACACCTACACCACGGCCAAGCGGGTCTCCGAGGTCCGCAGTGAGATCTGGTCCGGGCACCGCCGCAAGGTGGCCTCCGCCCTGGGCTTGTGGTCAAAACGGGTGGACGAGGCCGAACTTGTGGAACGCCTCCACCTGCCGCGCCTGGAGCGGATGACTCCGCTGCGGTTCCTGCACGACCTCATCGAACGGGCCAGGGGGCAGCGCCGGCACGTGGTGCTGCCGGAAGGAACGGACGTGCGGATCCTGCAGGCCGCCGAAATCCTGTACCGGCGCGACGTCTGCGGCCTGACCCTGCTGGGCCGGGAAAGCGACGTCCGCGAGCTGGCAGCGGCCAACGGCGTAGACCTCGCCGGGATCAACATCGTGGACCCGGCCACCTCGGAACTGCGGCAGGGGTTCGCGGAGAAGTACGCCGAGCTGCGCGCGCACAAGGGCGTGGACCTGGCTAAGGCCTTGGAAATCATGCAGGACGGCAGCTACTTCGGCACCATGATGGTCCAGCTGGGGGTGGTGGACGGCATGGTGTCCGGTGCCGCCCACACCACCGCGCACACCATCCGCCCGGCGCTGGAGTTCGTCAAAACGCGCGACGGCGTGAAGATCGTGTCCTCGGTGTTCCTGATGCTCATGCCGGACCGCGTGCTGGTCTATGGCGACTGCGCCGTGAACCCCGATCCCAACGTGGAGCAGCTCGCGGACATCGCCCTCGCCTCGGCCGAAACGGCGGTGCAGTTCGGGGTGGAGCCGCGGGTGGCCATGCTGTCCTACTCCACCGGCGGCTCAGGTTCCGGCGAGGCGGTGGACGAAGTCCGGCAGGCCACCGAACTGGTGCGTGAACGCCGCCCGGATCTCGCCGTCGAGGGCCCCATCCAGTACGACGCCGCCGTGGACGCCTCCATCGCGGCCTCCAAAATGCCCGGCTCGTCGGTGGCAGGACAGGCGACCGTGTTCATCTTCCCGGACCTCAACACCGGCAACAACACGTACAAGGCGGTGCAGCAGAGCTCCGGGGCCGTCGCCGTCGGGCCCGTCCTCCAGGGTCTCCGCAAGCCGGTTAACGACCTCTCCCGCGGCTGCACCGTGGAGGACATCGTGAACACGGTGGCCATCACGGCCATCCAGGCGCAGGTGCCGTCCCTGCCGGCCCCGTAGTAACGGCGAGGGAGGACAGCAACGCGGGGTCACTAAATGCCCCTTCCGGAGGGAATATTGGGCATTGAGTGACCCCGCGTTGAGGTTAGCTGTTTTCCGGCTTGGCCAGGCTGTCCGGGTCCTCTTCCTTGGCCGGCTCGTCGGAGAGTCCTTCGGGCGTGAGGTCCAGGTTCTGCGGATCTTTGGGCTGCTCCGCAGCCTCGCCCACTTCGTCGGCTTTGGGGTTTCCGGTGTCGTCCAGGGCCGGGTTGGAACCCTCGACGCCGGTGGGGTCCTTGGTGCCGGAGGCGGGTTCTGCGGTCCCGGCTCGGTGTTGTCGGGCTGAGTGGTGTCGTTCGGCATGGAAGTCCCTCTCTGCATAGTGCAACGTGTCCGCCGACTCTAGGCGCCTGCCGCGGCTGACGCAACGGCAGGCGCTTAGGTGAGCCGGCCCGCAGCCTCAGCCCTGGCGCGCCTTCATCCGGGGATTCTTCTTGTTGATCACAAAGGTGCGGCCCGGCGTCGGACGATCTGGGCGCCGGGAACCTTCTTCAGGGCGCGGAGGGGGCCTTCAGTACGGGGCGGGGCCGGCCGGAAACAGGTCCACCTCCGCCAGCAGGACGGTGTCATTGAATTGCAGCTCGCCTATGAGGAATTCACCCGCAGTGCGCTGGTCCTCCGGGACCGGCGTGAACCCGGACTCAAACAGGGTGTGATGGTCCCAAATGTGATCCTCCAGGGTGTCAGGGGCGCAGGCAAGGACAGCGGAATCAATCGTCAACGGGTGGGAAAGGCCACGCCGCAGGGCGCCGATCGCGGCCTCCGCGGACACGGCCGGAGGGAGCCCGATGATGGCCTGGGTCTCCCGTGTTCCAGCTGCGTCTCGGCGCGCTCCACCAGTCCGGACTGGCTGGAGATCCTGCGGATGACCACGCCGTTCTCCAACAGGTCGTGCAGGACCACCACGGTGCCGGGATTGGCCGCGGCCGCGTCTTGGCAGGCTTGCTGGCGGCACAGGGCGTCCAGGGAGCTGATGAGAGTGATATGCACGCCGATCACTCTCATGAGAATCATTATTATTTACAAGTCAGCATACCCAGGAGGGCAACTTATAGAGTGGATCCCAGGGAGCGCTGCGTCAGGCTCCGGCACACCCCTCGTCAGCCCGCGGCACCAAGGCTTCAGGAGGCCCCATGCTAGTGCTCGTCATCAATTCCGGTTCGTCCTCGCTCAAGTACCAGGTCCGGGACGTGGCCGCCGGGATTGTGCTGACCGAAGGGCTGATCGAGAAGATCGGCATGGGCAACGGCGGTGATGGCGACGGCGAAATCGAGGGCCCCCGGGACCATGCGGAGGCGCTGGAACAGGTGGATGCCGCGATCCATACTGAGCTCGGGGACCTCGACTTGGCTGCGGTGGGCCACCGTGTGGTGCACGGCGGCGAACGGTTCGCCGAGCCGGTGCTGATCGACAACGAGATCACCCGCGCCATCGAGCGGCTCAACCCGCTGGCGCCGCTGCACAACCCCGCCAACGTCCTGGGCATCCGCGCCATCACCAAAAAGTGGCCGGACCTGCCGCAGGTGGCCGTGTTCGACACAGCCTTCCACCGGACCCTGCCCGAGCACGCGTGGCGCTACGCCGTCCCCGACGAGCTGTACACGAACCATGGCATCCGCCGCTACGGCTTCCACGGCACCTCGCACGAATACGTCACGCACCGCGCCGCCGCGCTGCTGGATATTCCCGTGGACGAGTTCGACGGCGTGATCGCCCACCTGGGGAACGGCGCCTCCGTCACGGCCATCCGCCGCGGCCATTCGGTGGACACGTCCATGGGCTTCACCCCGCTGGAGGGCCTGGTGATGGGCACCCGCTCAGGGGACCTCGACCCCTCCATCCTGGTATTCCTCGGCCGGATCGGGTGGACGCCGGAGGACATCGACACCATGCTCAACCGCGAATCGGGGCTGAAGGGGCTCGCCGGGAACAATGACATGCGCTCGGTGGTGGAGGCGTCAGAGGCCGGCGACGCTAAGGCTTCGATGGCGCTCGCGGTCACGTCCTACCGGCTGGCCAAGTACATCGGCGGCTACCACGTGGCCGTCGGGGGCGCCAAGGCACTTGTGTTCACGGCGGGGATCGGCGAAAACTCGCACCAGTTCCGCGCCCTCGTCACTGACAGGCTGCATGCGCTGGGCATAGAGCTCGACGCCGGCCTGAACAGTCAGCGGTCCAAGGAACCGCGGGTGATTTCCTCGGCTGCGTCTGTCATTCCCGTTTTGGTGGTGCCCACCGACGAGGAGCGCGCCATCGCAGAGGCAACTGCCGCCGTCGTCCACTCCGGGAACATGGCGTAGCCTCAGTCCATGCCTGAGATCACTCTGCCCATCCGCACCGAGCGTTTGGTCCTGCGCAGGTTCGAAGCTACGGACCTGGACGCCTTCCATGCCTACCATTCGCTGCCCGACACCGCCCGGTTCCTGCCAGGGGAGGCCAAGACCTACACCAAGTGCATGGAGTCCGTGGGAAAGTACGCCAACTTCGTCTTCGAGAAGGAGGGCGACTGGATATGCCTGGCCCTCGAGGCCGTGGACGGCCCGCGACTCCTCGGCGAAGTGGTGCTGAAGTGGCTTCCGGGCACCGGGCAGGGCGAAGTGGGATGGTCCCTTGCGCCGGGCGCGAGGGGCAAGGGCTACGCGGCCGAGGCCGCGGATGCGGTGCTGAAGCTGGGGTTCAAGGAACTGGGGATGCACCGGATCGAGGCAAAGCTCGATGCCCTGAACACCGCCTCCGCCGCTCTGTGCGAACGGCTGGGCATGCGGTTGGAGGCCCGGCTGGTGGACAAATGGCATTACAAGGGCCAGTGGGCCACCGAGCTGGTCTACTCGATCCTCGAGGACGAATGGCGCGCCCGCTCCGCAGGCCATTAACTGCCTGCTGGGCCAAGGCCAAACTGGCGTTGTGCCTAGCTGCCGGCCATGCCGCGCTGGCAACAGGCGTGTCCATGGAGGGTCCGATGCCCACCGTGGAAGAAAACGTCTACATTGCCCGCCCGCCACAGGAAGTCTTCAATTTCCTGTAAAAGGGCGAAAACATACCAGTCTGGGACTCCTCGGCCGTCCATGCCGAAACGGTCGGGACCGAGCCTGTTGCAGTCGGTACCCGGGTCAAGGGCGCCAGCAAAGTGGTGGGCAGGAAATTCGACTGGACAACGGAGGTCATCGAATTCCAGCCTCCAACCCGCTTTGTGTCCCGCTCGGTGGAAGGAAAGCTGGAATTCACCGTCACCAACGTCCTGGAACCTGAAGGTGACGGGACCCGCCTGAACTTCCGGATCGATGCGGCATCTGGCCTGGGCGGGGTGTTCGGTAAACTCGCCGACCGGTTCGTGGAACAAGCCCAGGCCCGGACTGTCCGCGCCAATCTTGAGACCCTCGCCGAACTGCTGGCCGAGCACCCCGAATACGGCAGGGATGACGGCTGAGCGGCGAGATCCGGGGGTCCGAGGGGGTTACTTGATGCCGGCCCCGGGCAGCAGGTCCGTGGCGCCCAGGGAGTCGGCGATGAACGCGTAGTCCCACGCCCGCTCGCGCCACTGGACGTATCGTCCTGA
Organism: Arthrobacter sp. Hiyo4; assembly: GCA_002370555.1. Classification (GTDB taxonomy): domain Bacteria; phylum Actinomycetota; class Actinomycetes; order Actinomycetales; family Micrococcaceae; genus Arthrobacter. The sequence continues at coordinate 3,028,775 of AP014718.1, read as the reverse complement.
CGCGCCGCCGTGGCCGCCGTCCATTTCGATCTTCATCACCACGGGCTCTGTGCCGGTGGTCTTGTTCCGCAGTTCCTGGACCCACTTGGCCGGCTCCACGTAGAGCACACGCGTGTCGTTGAACGAGGTCACCGCAGCCACCTTGGGGTAAGCCACTGAATGCACGTTCTCATACGGCGAATACGACTTCATGTAGGCGTACACCTCGGGATCCGTGATGGGGTTGCCCCATTCCTCCCATTCCAGGGCGGACAGCGGAAGCTCGGGGTCCAGGATGGTGGTGAGGGCGTCCACGAACGGCACCTGCGCCACCACTGCGGCGTACTTCTCCGGTGCCAGGTTGGCCACCACGCCCATCAGCAGACCGCCCGCAGAGCCGCCCAGCGCCGCAATCCGGGACGGATCCACCCAGCCGGATTTTGCCAGCCAGTCCGTGGCGTCCACGAAGTCGGTGAAGGTGTTCTTCTTGGCGAGCTTCTTGCCGTCCTCATACCAGTGCCGGCCCAGCTCGCCGCCGCCGCGGATGTGCGCGATCACAAACACCACACCGCGGTCCAACAGCGACAGCCGCGCGATGCCGAAACCCGGATCCATGCTCATCTCATAGGAGCCGTACCCGTAGACCAGGCCGCCGCCGTCGAGTCCTGCTTTACGGCTTTATGCCGCAGCACGGACAGCGGGATTTTGGTGCCGTCCGCGGCGTCGGCCCATTCGCGGGTAGCCGCGTAGTCGCTGCCGTCGTAGCCGCCCAGCACCGGGCTTTCCTTGCGGAGCAGCAGTTCGCCGGCGGGCTGCGCCGGGGTGGGCAGCACAAAATCGTACACGCGCGACGGCGTGAAGTAGGACGTGTAGCCCAGCCGGATGACCGGTGCCTCGTAGTCCGAACCGCCGACGCCAGCCGTGTACAACTCCTCGTCGAACGCCGGTTCCACCGGAGCTTCCTGAGCGGGCGTACCCAGGCCGGCCAGTCCCATCACCTGGACGCGTTCGATGGTGTCTTTGCGGACGGACACAATCAGGTGGGAGGAGGTGACGCCGGCACCGTTGACGCGGACGTCGTCGGAATGCTCGACGACGGTACTCCAGTGCTGCTCCGCCAGCGGCCTGGCGAGCTCGGCGGGGTCCACCAGGGAGACCATGGAGTTGATGGCACCGCGGTTGTGGGTGAGCAGAATGCGTTCTGATTTTTCGCCGTCAGGACCGGTGAGCAGGAAGGGCTCGGCCTCATAGAGGACGCGTTCGTCCCGCGAAATCACGGTGGTGAGGGCCGCCGTCGGGTCATCGAAACGCAGCAGGCGGGTCTCGCTGTACTCGGAGCAGCCGATGCCCAGCACGAGGTGGCGCCTGTCGGAGGAGAGCTCAAAGCCTAGCCACATGGCGACGTCGTCCTCCTGGTAGATCACCTCATCGTCGGTGACCGGCGTGCCCAGGACGTGGGACTTGACCTGGTACGGTCGCCACGAATCATCCACCACGGTGTAGAAAATGCGGGTGCCGTCGGGGGAGAAACTGACGCCGTAGAAGATGTTCTCAATCACGTCCGGCAGGAGTTCACCCGTGCGGAGGTCCTTGATGCGGAGGGTGAAACGTTCGTCGCCGGAGTTGTCCACGGCGTAGGCGTAGAGGGTCCCGTCCACCGTGACGGCCGAGCCGCCCACCGAGAAGAACGGCTTGCCTTCGGCTTCAATGTTGCCGTCCAGCAGAACTTCCTCGCCCGGAATGTCGACGCCGGCCTCCACTGCGGGGGGAGTCCAGTCGGCCACGGGGTTGCCGGAGTCCTGGGCACGGACGCGGCACTGGATGCCGTACTCCTTGCCCTCAACCGAGCGGCTGAAGTACCACCAGCCGTCCTTGCGGTTTGGGACAGACAGGTCTGTCTCCTGCGTACGGCCCTTGATTTCCTGGAAGATGGCCTCGCGCAACGGCTCCTGGTGGGCGGTGACGGCCTCCTGGTAGGCGTTCTCGGCCTTCAGGTGCTCAACCACCTCGGCGGATTCCTTCTCGCGCAGCCACTCGTAGTTGTCCACGAAAGTGTCGCCATGGTGCGTCCGCTCGTGCGGGACCTTCTTGGCCACCGGTGGCGTGGGGGAGGAAGCGGCGGACGAAATTGCGGAATCCTGCAGCGGAGTCTGGGTCATTCCTTCAATATATAGAGCCGGGCGGACAACCGGGGGCCGTTCGCTACCGGGGTAGCCCGGCCCGGACGCTCTATCACTTTTGATGCCAAATTTCCCAACGCTCTCTCACTTCCCGCGCCGCTGCGGAACGGGAGGGAGAGAGCGTCGCTCGAAAACCCGCCAAAAGTGAGAGAGGGTTTGGGGAAAGCCGCTAAGTTACCGGCCGGAACCCCTTGAACCGCCCTCCCCCGGGTGCTAAAACGGCATTACCGGGAGGATCCGGACGCGTTCTTTTTCATCTGCCTTCATAGGGCGGTTAGCCGTTTCGGCACGCCACAGCGCCAGACAGCGCATCGGCAGTCTGCGGGCGACCCTTCCGATACGGTGGTCCCCGGCCCCGGCCGGGGACCACTTCTTTGCGTCCCTGGCCATGCTGGTGCGGGTTGCCGCAGAAGGCTGAGTAGGGACCTTGACAGGGCGTCATAATCGCGGGCTAATTGGAAGCACTCTTTAGTAATATTGGGGGCGAAGATGCGAAACCTGATTCCGAAAGGCATCCTCCGGAAGATGCTCCTGCCGCCCACGTACGGCCTACACCTGACACCCGGCGCAGAGTTCACGGTGCTCTCCGTCGAAGTCTGGAGCACGTGCCTGGTGGTCAACATCCACGTGGAATCCGCCGCCGGGAGAGCCGTCCCGGAAATTGCCATCGAAGACCACTGGGGCACGCAATACACGTTCCGTGACTCGGCCAGCCTCGGCTCCCGCAATCTGCAGGTATTCACTCCGTCCCTGCCGCCCGGCACCAGAAGCCTGACCATCAGATCCACGGACGACGCCAACGCCCGCCTGGTGGTGAGCTTCGCCGTCCCGCTGATGCGGGAAGCCGGCGAAGCACCCAAGGTGCCCGTTTCCCGCCCGGTCCGACTGCGCCGTCCGGCCTAGAAGCAGGTCGGACCAGAACGCACTCACAGCCGGGGTGAGAGAGGGTTCGGGAAATTCGCCCAGGATGTGAGAGAGCGTTCGGGAAATTCGCCCAGGATGTGAGAGAGCGTTGGTGGGGCGGGCGGGAGTATCCTGATCACGCAATGCGTACCCGCCCAGCGTGAGAGGGGAAGTTCCATGACCATCCCGCCAGTGCACGAACCAGAGCCGTTCCCGCCGGAACCAGGCCCGGATCCCTTCAATCCCGAGCCCACCCATCCCGGCCACCCGGACCGGACAGGCCAGCCCCATCCCAACGCCGGAACCGCCGGCCCGCTGCCCGTCCCGGATCCGGGCCGGCACCGTTGCGTCCGGACCCGACGCGTAGCTGACACACAGATGGCTCCCGGCTCAGGCCGGGGCCGTTTCACTTGCTGCCCGCCCGCTGGTGACAGGCAATCACCCCCGGCGTACTACCCGCCCGCGTACTCGGGCAGCCGGCCTTCGCGCATTGCCGCGGCCACCTGGGCGATCCCGCCGTAGTCCGGGAACACCACCGACGCCCCTCCTGGTGCCGTGCCCAACCCGGCTGTCGGCAGCGTGAGCGAAACAACGGCGTTGGGGTCGATGCCGCGCATGCCGTAGGCCAGGATCGCGACGCCCACAGGATCGAAGCCCTGGTCCACCGTAAGGTAGCCGGATGCGAAATTCACCAGGGCCCGCACCGCAGTCACGTCGTGCAGGGCGCCGTCGCTGGTCAGCCGGGCAAGGATGGCGCGGAGGAACGTCTGCTGGTTCCTGACCCGCTGGAAGTCGCCGTCAGCGAAGGCGTAGCGCTCGCGGACGAATTCCAGTGCCGCCTGGCCGTCGAGGTGGTTCACCCCAGCTGTGAAGACGTGCTGCGTTTCGTGAGTGGACTGGAACGGCACGGTGACGTTCACGTCGATTCCGCCCAGCCCGTCAGTGAGCGTCTTGAAACCGTGGAAGTCCAGCATGACGGTGTGGTCGATGTGGGTCCCCATCAGGAACTCCACCGTCCGCGTGGCCAGCGGGATGCCGCCCACCTGCAAGCTGTCATTGATCTTGGAGAAGCCGTAGTCGGGGATGCTTACGTACAGGTCGCGCATGAGGGACACCACGTGCACGCTGCGGCGGTCGGCCGGGATGTGGACCAGCATGAGCGTGTCGGCGCGGTGGTCCTGCGATTCGCCCGTGGCTGCGGTGTGGGCTGCCTGCTCCCGGGCGTTCGCGCGGCTGTCACTGCCGATCACCAGGATGTTCATGGGCGCCGCGGGAGTTCCGCGATGGGTTCGGGCGGCGGGGGAGGTGCCGGTGCCGGGGCGGTGGCGGTGTCGTCTCCGAAGGAGTGGGGTGGCGGTGTCAGTGATGGTGGGCACCGGGGCGGCAACTTCCGCGGCAGGCTTGGTGAACAGCAGGGCGGACACGGCGACGACGGCAACCAGTACCAGCGACAGCGCCGCCGCGATCATTCGGCGCCGTTTCAGCGCGGCAGACGCAGCAGGCTCGGGGCCGGAAGGGCCGGGCCGATCGGATCAGGACCGCTTGGGGTGCTCGCCATGACTTAGTGTCCGCCCTCGGACCCGGTTCCGGCTACAACGCGGAGCGTGTCGTTTCCGAGCCGTAACGTACGACGGCGGCTCGCCGGTTCAGGCGGGAGCGTTCAGGCGCGCGTGCCGCAGAATGGAAACGATGGCAGGGGCCAGTTCGTCCTCCATCTGGCGGTAGATCTCGGGGCTGCGCCGGTAGGGTCGATGATGTCGTTCTCCGACGAATCCGCCGGCAGCGACAGGTGCCGGACGGACGCGGCGCGCGCGGGCAGCCCCGCCAGAAGGCGGTGTTGGCACTGAGTGGACTGCCGCCGTCGTCCGCTACCGGAACGTTTGCGGCGCTGTCCGCACGCTCGTCCAGGACGTCGAGCATCCGGGCGAACTCGCGGATGGTGAACGTGCGCTTGAGCAGGGAGGCGTCCAGCTGGAGCACTTCGCCGCGGTGGCCGGAGGTCATGGTGAGGACCAGGTCCACGCCGCGCAGGATCTTGCTGGTCAGCTGCCGCGAGACGAAACCGTCCGGGTTCCCGCCAAAAGTTCGCACAATGTCGCCGGACAGCGGCTGCATCGGATCGCCCACCATGGCCCGCGTTCCGGCGCTGGTGACCTCAAATCCGCCCGGCATCACCTGGTCCAGCCCGGCCTGCAGCAGCCGTTCGGCCACGGGGGAACGGCAGATGTTGCCGGTGCAGACCGTCAGGATCCTCACGGGTGCGGGGGCAGATGCGGGGGATTCCACGGAACTTCTCTTTCCAGCCGATGCGCCGGACCCGGTGCGGCCCGTCGTACCTTTCAACTTAACACGCGCGGGTGCCGCCGCCGCCGAGCACCGGATGCCGCCGTCGTGCTTTTTCGGGTGACGACCCATCCGTGAAGGCGTGGTGGTACGAATCACACTCGACCACCGGGAGTCCCCCGTGGGCGCTGACCAAGGAGTGAATCGTGAAACGGAATACAAAGTTGGTTTTTGGTGGTGCCGGAGTGGCAGTGCTGGCGGCTGCGACGCTCGGTGCCCTACCGGTGATGGCTCAGAGTCCAAAGTCGGAGGAGAAGACAGTCACGCTGAGAGCCAACCTCACGGAGCTTAATGGCTCCGGGGCTTCGGGCACGGCCACTGCTGTTGTCCGCAATCAGAAGATCCAGCACATCGAGGTCCACGCCACCGGGTTGACGCCCGATGCCCGCACGCCCAGCACATCCATTACGGCGAGCAGGCCATGAACGAATGCCCCACGCTGGCGCTGGACAGCAACGGTGACGGACGGCTGAATACTGTCGAGGGTGTTCCGGCCTACGGCCCTGTTGTGGTCTCGCTCAACACCACCGGCGACACCACGCCGGCCAGTTTCCTGGACGTTTCCCGGTTCCCGTCTCCCATGACGGCAGCTATGACTACAGCCGGGACAACATCGAATTTACGGATGTGGCAGGGACCGGCTACCCCGGTGCCGGCGGGATCGGTACCGCCAAGCAGATCGCTGACGCCATCCGCGACGGCGAGGGCGTGCTGGTGATTCATGGGCAGGACTATGACGCCAACGGAACCTACAACTTCAGCGATCCGGAAGGCGCTAGCGAGCTTGACCCGAACCTGCCGGCAGAGGCCACCGACCCCGCCGCCTGCGGCCTCCTGCGCTAAGGGAGCGCTTCCCCGCCTTTAGGGCCAGCAAGGCTGAAACCCCAGTGCCGTGCTTGGCTTGAAGGCGGCAATGAACGGCTACAGGTAGGGCCGGTCCGCGGAGTGCGGGCCGGCCCACCTGCTGCTAGTAAAGGGTGGCCAGCAGGCCCTTCATCCCCTGGATTTTGGTTTCCTGGGCGGTCACAATGCCTTTGGCCAACTGGGCCGCTTCAGTGCCCTATGGGGTATTTTTGCAATGTGCCGATGCCCACGGCTTTGGGGGAGCGTGCGGCCGCGCGCTTCCCTTACCGCCAGGACGGTCAGCCGTGGCTGGGTTCCCCCGTGACGGTGTGGTCGGCGTGGTTCAGGCCTTCCAGGACGAGCCGGGCCAGGTGGCCGTCCGCGATGCTGTAGACCACCCTGCGGCTGACTTTTTGTGTGCTGACGAGGCCGCTGAAGCGGAGCTTGGCCAGGTGCTGGCTGACTGAGGTCCGCGAGGCCCCAGTGCGTTCCACCAGGGTGGTGACGTCGGCAGGTTCCTGGGTCAGGAGCCAGAGCACGTGCAGCCGGGTGGGGTCGGAGAGCATCCGGAATGTGGCGGTCGCGGCATCCAGCCGGCGGGCATCGGGGAGCCTGGGGTGGTGAAGGCTCGGTGTGTTGACGCGTTGGGCCTCTTGCACCGGATCACCTTTTCCTGCTGGCCGGTTCTGCGCCGGTCCTCGAGGCAGCCGGCCAGAATTTCAGGGCCGCTGCTGTACTGATCATAGCCACCACCGCCAGGACCCCGGCGGCCGCAGGCTGGCCGGCGGACGCACCCACCCAGCCGGCTACCGGGTAGGTGATGATGAAGCACGCGTGGGAGAGGGAGAACTGGGCGGTGAAGATGTAGGTCCGGGTGCTTTCCGTCGCGGAGCGGCGCAGCAGCCGGGCCGACGGGGTGCTGACCATCGAGGTTCCGGCCCCAGGGCAGCCCAGAGCACCAGCAGCATGAGCCACGGCCCGGCAGCCGCCAGCAGCACAAACGTGCCGGAGAGGCCGAGGGCAAGAATCGCGGCTCCGGCCATCATCAGTGAACGGTCGGCTATTCGGTCCAGCGCCTTGGGTGCGCCGAGTGCTGCAGCCATCGAGCCTGCGCCGAAACAGGCCAGGGCGACGGCGACGTCGGCGTTGGATCCCCCGAACAGGTCCCGGGCATAGACCACCGTGTTGACCAGCACCAGGGCTGTTACGGCGGCGACGGCCAGATTCAAGGCAAGGAGGCCCCGCAGTTCCGGCGTCTGCGCAAAGATCCGTGCCCCGAGTGTGGTTCGCCGCCAGAGTGATCCTGCGTGACGGGCCGCCGGTGCTGCAGGCAGGCTGGTGGTCACCACCAGCGCCGCGGAGAAAATAAAGCCCACCACGGTGCCGAGGAAAAGTTCGTGGAAGGTAAGTACGGACAGGAGCGCGGCGGCCAGCGCCGGGCTGATCAGTGATTCCAGGTCATACGCGAGGCGGGAGAGTGACAGGGCCCGCGTGTACTGCCGTTCGTCCGGCAGCACCGCCGGGATCAGGGACTGGAAGGCGGGCGTGAACGTCGCCGAGGCGCTCTGGAGCACAAAGACCAGCACGTAGATTTGCCAGGCCTGATCCACCGCCGGCAGCATCAGGGCGATCCCTCCGCGGACCAGGTCCGCACCCACCAGGACCGGCTTTTTTGGCAGCCGCTCCACCAGCGCCGCCATGACCGGAGCGACGAAGACGTAGGCCAGCATCTTTATGGTCAGCGCAGTGCCGAGCACGGCCCCGGCCTGTACTCCGGCAAGGTCGAACGCCAGCAGTCCGAGGGCCACGGTCAGCAAACCGGTCCCAGCAACGCCACAATCTGGGCGGAGAAGAGCTTCCGAAAGGGGCGGACGGCAAGAACTTCGATCATGCGGATCCCTCAATCTAAACAATATGTGCGTACTTATGCACCTATTGTAGGGTGCTGGAGGTTGCGCACCAGGGACGCCAGCCGGGATTCGCGCGCCGTCCGGCCGGGTGCCTGGGCGATGGGCAGCGTCCCAGTGTGGCGGCCAGCTCTGGCTATGATCGGGCTACCTGGTTTCTGATCTGAGGGGACACCAACCAATGAGTGCCGTCACTGTTGCGCGCAACGTTCGAGTAGCAATCTGGACCGTTCTGGCGGTCATTGTGGTTGGCGGCGTGATCTGGTTCGCCTTGTTTACCGCGAGCAAACCCGCGGCGCCCTTGCCACAGGCGTCTGCTGATCCCGCGGTTGTCCGGGAAGACAGCCACCGGCTCACAGCCCCGGCGGCCGAGAAAGCCCAGCTGGTCGAGTTCCTGGACTTTGAATGCGAGGCCTGCCACGCTGCCGAGCCCTTGGTGAGCCAACTGAAGAAGGACTACGGGGACCGGATCACCTTCGTCCACCGCTACTTCCCCTGCCCGGACACCTGAACTCCGGCACCGCAGCGCTCGCCGTCGAAGCCGCCGCGCGCCAGGGGCATTACGAACCGATGGTCACGAAGCTGTTCGCAACCCAGCCGGAATGGGGTGGAAAGCAGGACTCCCAGGCCGCCCTGTTCCGGACCTACGCGGAAGGCCTCGGCATCGACATGGCAAAGTTCGATCAGGACGTTGCGGCCGAGGACGCCAAGGAACGGATCCGCCGGGACATCGCGGACGGCAAATCGCTCGGCGTCACAGGCACCCCCACGTTCTTCCTCAACGGCGAAAAACTCACCCTCAACACCGAAGCCCAGTTCCGGCAGCTGCTCGACGACGCCGCCAAGTAGCGGGGTCGGGTGGCGCCGCCACTAGCGGCGGGTCGAACTTTGCAGTGGTCACCCAGGTTCCCCGGACAATGGGCGCCGCGCGCCTCTGGTGGACCTGCGCCAGGAACTTGATCGACCGGTCGCTGTTTGGCTCCATGCATCACCCGAGCGCGAGGCTGCGTTCAGGGAAGGCCGTTTCGAGGATCTCGTGGACCTTGCCCTCGCGATGCCCCGCGCCCAGCCAGCGTATGAAGGGCACATCGCGATGGGACGACCTGCCGTCGCTGAAATTGGGACACGGTTGGCCGCCGGCGGTAGCTTGCTGCCCACGTCCAGGCTAACTGTGGGCCTTGAAAGACGGAGATGCGGGTGCAGGCCGGGTCCCTGGCTTCTGGGGGACGGCGGGTGCAGGCACGTTCGCCGTTCCGTTGTTTGGCGGGATCACCGGCGATGATGCGGGGTTCGTGCCGGAACGCGCCGGGTTGCCTTGGGCAGGTGCTGGAAGACCGGGAACGTGGGCGGGCGCCTTCGTGGAACCGGGGCTGGGGCGGGTGTTGGCCTTCCCGAGTGGCCGTGCGTGACAGCGTCGATCACGGTGGTGATGGCCTGTTGCGCATTTTCGCGGAATCCGGGATCGGCCGCGGCCATGGCCGCTGTGCCAACTCCCATGGCCGCTGCAATGGCCACGGCCGTGAAGGCGCTTCGGCGGTGGTTGCGCCGGCGGCGGGCGTCCAGGCTGGCCGGTCCGATGGCCATGAGTGCTGCAAGTTCAGCGGAAGGAAGCACAGCTGGACTGGCCACAAAACAGCGCAGGTCCAGCAGTGCGGCTCTCAGGTCAGGGGCATCTTCGCTGCCGGTTTCCAGGAGAAGTTCATCGACTACCTGTTCGTCGCGAAGTGTGTGCCTGGTGATCATGTGGGCACCCTTGTCTCAACCTTGAGCAGCTTCCGTAGGCTGGCCAGGGCCCGGTGCTGGAGCTGCGTTATGGCACCTGGCGACTTCTGCATGATGGAGGCGACGTCGTTCACGGACAATTCGGCGATGATGCGCAGCCGGAGGACTTCCCGATGATCCTCGCTGAGGCCCTCAAGCATCGCCAGGGCGTTGGCTTCGGCGTTGCCGTCCAGGACCGTGTCCTCGGCCGATGCGCTCAGGCGGTCGTCCCTGCCGGGATCGTATTCCATCGGGACGGGTGTTCTGCTGCGGCGGCGGTGGTGATCTACGAGGCGGGCGTGGGCGATGGAGAAGATCAGTACCCGGAGGCCTTTCGCTCCGCCGCTGACCGCTGTCAATCTGGGGTATACGGCCAGGAACACATCGTGGGTGACCCCCTCGGGATCGTCCACTCCGCCGGCCCGCAGATAGCCAGCGACTGCCGGTGAGAATGACCGGTAGACGGTGGAGAACAACGATGCGCAGTCCCCGTGGCCCGCTGCCACCAGGTCGTCAGTGATCGTGTCCATCCCCCGCCTTCCAGACATCCCCGTTCGGCCTGGGTCAGGGTTTCCCTGCGGTGGCAGGCTTGTGCGACACGCCCTTGTCAGCCTGCGCCGGCGGCGTTCCCTTGCCCGGTGATGCGGACGTGCCCGAGTTACCCGGATTCTCCTGCCGATGGTCAGCCGCCTGGCCGGGCACTGGCACGGATTTGCAGTACGCTGCGATATCCGCGCTGCCATTCGCTGCCGTCGCCAACGATTTAAAGGCGGTTGAGGCTGGGTCCAGGCCGCCGTTGGTGAACGCCGTGCACAGTCCGAAGGCTGCCGGACCGGTAGCGTCCGGGCCCGCAGGTGTTGCGTCCGGCCGCGGCGCCGGCGAATCGGCGGCCTTCGATGCTTTCCCGTGCCGGCCTGCGGCGTGCCTATGCTCAGCGGCCGTGGAAGCGGCTGCTGGTGCCGGGGCGCCGATGACCTCATGGCTGGCCTGCTGGGGCGGCGCGGGAAGTGTCCCCGTGTAGGCTGCGGTGGCCGCGCCTCCGGCGGCGAGAGTTCCTCCGGCCAGAATCCCGGCCGCGATTTTACTCGTCACCAATGCGGTAAAGAACGACATGAAGTCCTCCAATGTGAATACCCTGAAAAATGCTGATGGACGTCAGGTCCATATCTAAGTAATCGCCCGACTTACGGGAATATGACGCAGATTGCACGCAAAATCCGAAAGACTTGATCAAGGGACGTGAGGAACTCCCGCCGCGCGGCCGCCCAAGGTTCCTGAACGGGCAACGACGGGCGGGGCAGCAGCGATGGTCCCGCCTCTGCCAACGCCGCCGACGCGGCTGCCACTCTAAGAGAAGTTGTTCTCATGTGAGCTCAATGCCCCTTCAGATTTTGCTCGGACCGGGGCGCGGATCGCGGCGTCCGGTAGCCGGAGTCTACGGACGGCCCCGAGCGAAAGAACGAGTACCCAGTACCCGACTTACCGGAACCTGCCACGACTCCGTCTACCCGGTACTCGTTCAGCCTGAGGCGTGACTCACCCGGAAAAGTGCGACTGGTTCAGAAACGACCGTGCGAAGTCTGACGTGATCCACGTGCCGCACAGTTACGGTCGGCTGTGGGCTGCACAACGTCATCCACGTGGCGCTGGGATCCACTGTCCCTGCCGCCGTCGCCGCCGGAAATCTTGCACGCGGCCTGAAATCCGGCTAACCTGTGAGACGTGTCACGGACAAACTGGCACATGCTTTTGATCTGCGGCGGGAGAGTCCTGCCGGTACGTTCAGCAGGCGCCGTAGGAGCAAATCCTCCCCAGGAATCTCTCAGGCCCACGTACCGCCGCGGTTAGGCAACTCTGGAAAGCAGTCCGGCAACGGGCTCACCGACGGTGCAAGCGCCTCCCTGCAGCAAGCAGGTGGGTGCGGAAACTCTCAGGTCCAATACAGAGCGGGGAGGAACCCGAATCAATGTGGCGTACCCAGCGCGCCACCTGAATTATGGAGTTCCTTCATGACCATCCAGTCGTCCCCTTCCACCTTTGCCGATCGGCATATTGGTGCCCGCCGCCAGGCCGATATCGACTCCATGCTCAAGGCCGTTGGCTATGACAGCGTTGACGGCCTCGTGGACGTTGCCGTCCCCGACTCCATCCGCCAGGCCAGGCCGCTGGCCCTCAAGGACGCCCTCAGTGAGGTCGAGGTCCTTGCGGAGCTGCGGAAGCTCGCGGCCAAGAACAAGACGGCTGTGCAGATGATCGGGCAGGGCTACTACGACACCGTGACCCGGCCGTGATCCGCCGGAACATCCTGGAGGCTCCGGCCTGGTACACCGCGTACACCCCGTACCAGCCCGAGATTTCCCAGGGCCGGCTGGAGGCTTTGCTGAACTTCCAGACCATGGTCCAGGACCTCGTGGGCCTGCCGATCGCGAATGCGTCGCTGCTGGATGAAGCCACCGCCGTGGCTGAGGCCGTGCTGATGATGCGCAGGGCAAATAAGTCCGTAGGACAAAACGCCGCGGCCCGGGACGGCAAGACGGTCCTGGATGCGGACTGCCTGCCGCAGACCATCGCGATCGTGAAGGCCGCGCCGAAGCCCTCGGGTTCGAGGTCGAGGTCGCCGACCTTTCCCAGGGCCTGCCCGACGGCGTTATCAACGGTGTTGTCCTGCAGCAGCCGGGTGTGTCCGGCCGGGTCTTCAACCACGCCGAGGTGATCGCGGCCGCCAAGGAGCGCGGCGCCCTGGTCACGGTCGCCGCGGACCTGCTGGCGCTGACCCTGATTACCCCGCCGGGGGAGCAGGGGGCGGACATTGCCGTCGGCTCCACGCAGCGTTTTGGGGTGCCGCTGTTCTTCGGCGGCCCGCACGCGGCGTACATGGCGGTGGCGAAGGGGCTGGAGCGGTCCATGCCGGGCCGCCTGGTGGGGTCTCCAAGGACGACGCCGGTGTCCCCGCGTACCGTCTGGCGCTGCAGACCCGTGAGCAGCACATCCGCCGTGAGAAGGCCACGTCCAACATCTGCACCGCGCAGGCACTGCTGGCGATCGTCTCCTCCTTCTACGCCGTTTACCACGGCCCGACGGCCTCAAGGCAATCGCCGAGCGCGTCCACAACAACGCCCGCAGCCTGGCAACCACGCTGAAGGTCGCCGGCCGCGAACTGGTCACTGAGACCTTCTTCGACACCGTCACCGTCCGCGTCCCGGGCAAGGCCGCCAAGGTCATCGCCGCCGCCGAAGCACGCGGCATCAACCTGCGCCACATCGACGAGGACACCGTCGGCGTCTCCGCTGATGAAACCACGACGACGGATGTCCTCTCCGCCATCGCCGTCGCCTTTGGCGCCGGTCCGGTTGTGGACGCGAAGGGCTTTGAACTGCCCGAATCGGTGCTCCGCACCACCGATTACCTGCAGCACCCGGTGTTCAACACGCACCGTTCCGAGACCCAGCTGCTGCGCTACATCCGCAGGCTCAGCGACCGGGACCTCGCACTGGACCGCACCATGATCCCGCTGGGTTCCTGCACCATGAAGCTGAACGCCACGGCCGAGATGGAAGCCATTTCCTGGCCGGAGTTCGCCTCCATCCACCCGTTCGCCCGGACTCCCAGACCGTGGGCTGGCGCGAACTCATCACCGACCTCGAAGACCAGCTGACCGAGATTACCGGCTACGACCAGGTCTCCCTGCAGCCGAACGCCGGCTCCCAGGGCGAGCTCGCGGCCTGCTGGCCATCCGCGGCTACCACCTGTCCCGGGGCGATGACCAGCGCACGGTCTGCCTGATCCCGGCCTCGGCCCACGGCACCAACGCCGCCTCCGCTGTCCTGGCCGGTATGAAGGTGGTTGTTGTCGCGACGGCTCCTGACGGCAGCATCGACCACGCGGATCTGAATGCCAAGATCGAGGCCCACAAGGACGCGCTCTCGGCAATCATGATCACCTACCCCTCCACCCACGGTGTGTACGACGCCGATGTCCGTGAGGTGTGCGACGCCGTGCACGCCGCGGGCGGCCAGGTTTACGTGGACGGCGCCAACCTGAACGCCCTCGTGGGTCTCGCGCAGCCGGGCAAGTTCGGCGGCGACGTCTCGCACCTGAACCTGCACAAGACCTTCTGCATCCCGCACGGCGGCGGCGGCCCCGGCGTTGGCCCGGTCGCGGCCAAGGCCCACCTGGCACCGTTTATGCCGGGCAACGCGGCCACCTGGACCGAAGGTAATGACGTCCCGATCTCAGCCTCACGGTTCGGGTCTGCCGGTGTCCTGCCGATCTCCTGGGCCTACGTGAAGCTGATGGGCGCCGAAGGCCTCACCGAAGCGACGAAGTCTGCGCTGCTTGCGGCGAACTATGTCGCGGCCCGCCTGAACGAGTACTTCCCGGTCCTCTACACGGGAGAGGGCGGCCTGGTGGCGCACGAGTGCATCCTGGACCTCCGCGGGCTGACGGCCAGGACCGGCGTCACCGCCGAGGATGTGGCCAAGCGCCTCATCGACTACGGCTTCCACGCCCCCACCCTCGCGTTCCCGGTGGCCGGCACGCTGATGGTGGAACCCACCGAGTCCGAGGACCTGGCCGAGATCGACCGGTTCATCGACGCGATGATCACCATCCGTAAGGAAATCGACCAGGTCGCCAACGGCGACTTCGCCGTCGAGAACAGCCCGCTGCGCCACGCACCCCACACCGCGTCCGCCGTCGTATCTTCCGACTGGACCCGTCAGTACCCGCGTGAGCAGGCCGCCTTCCCGGTCCACCACCTCAAGCAGGACAAGTATTTCCCGCCCGTCGGCCGCATCGACGGCGCAGGCGGGGACCGCAACCTGATCTGCTCCTGCCCGCCCATCGAGGAATTCGCGAACTAGTTTCGTGTGAAAGGCTTTCACAATGACTGAGAACTACACCGCTCTCTACGAAGAGCACAAGAAACTCGGCGCTTCCTTCACCGATTTCGGTGGCTGGCAGATGCCTTTGAAGTACAGCTCTGAACTGGCCGAGCACCACGCGGTGCGCAAGGCCGCCGGCCTGTTCGACCTCTCCCACATGGGCGAAGTCTGGGTCTCCGGCCCGGATGCCGGCGCGTTCCTGGACTACGCGCTGGTGGGCAAGCTCTCCGCCATCGCGGACGGCAAGGCCAAGTACTCGCTCATCTGCAACCCCGACGGCGGCATCATCGATGACCTCATCGTCTACCGCTTCAGCGGCGAGAAGTACCTCGTGGTCCCCAACGCCGGCAACGCCCCCACCGTCGCCGTCGCCCTGGCCGAACGCGCCACGGCGTTCAACGTGAAGGTCGAGGACGCCTCCGCCATCACCTCGCTGATCGCAGTCCAGGGCCCAAGGCCGAGGCCATCCTGCTCAAGCTGACCGCTGAGGCCCAGCACGCACTGGTCACGGGCCTGTTGTACTACGCGTTCAACGAGCTCACCGTGGCCGGCCACAACGTCATCCTGGCGCGCACCGGCTACACCGGCGAGGACGGCTTCGAGCTCTTCGTACCGAACGACGGCGCCGCCTCCCTGTGGGCGTCCGTCGCCGAAGCAGGGGCTGAGTTCGGCGTTGTTCCGTGCGGCCTCGCCTCCCGCGATTCGCTCCGCCTGGAAGCCGGCATGCCGCTCTACGGCAACGAACTCTCCCTCGAACGGTCACCGTTCGACGCCGGCCTAGGTGGCGTTGTGGCGCTCAAGAGCAAGGAAGGCGACTTCGTGGGCCGCTCCGCCCTGGAGGCAGCCAAGGAGGCCGGGTCAAAGCGTAGGCTGGTTGGATTGAAGGGACTCGGACGTCGCGCCGGCCGCGGGCACTACCCGGTGCTCAAGGACGGCGCCGTGGTTGGCGAAGTCACCTCCGGCCAGCCCAGCCCCACCCTCGGCTACCCGGTGGCGATGGCCTATGTCGACGTCGAGCACGCCGGGATCGGCACCGCCCTGGACATCGACCTGCGCGGTAAGGCAGAGCCTTTCGAGGTTGTCGCCCTGCCGTTCTACAAGCGCCAGAAGTAACCCAGACCCTCTCTCACCTTTCGCACGTTTTGGGCCGACGCTCTCTCACCTTTTGCGGTGTTTGGGCGAACGCTCTCTCACTTTTGAACCCTAAACTTAAGGATTAGACAACATGGCCAAGGTTGCCGCTGAACTGAAGTACTCCGCCGAGCACGAGTGGATTGCCTTTGATGGCTCTGGTCCGTCCGTTGTTGGCGTGTCCGCTGTTGCCGCTGAGGCGCTGGGCGACATTGTCTACGTGGACCTGCCCGAGGTTGGCTCCACCGTGACCGCGGGGGAGACCTGCGGCGAGATCGAGTCCACCAAGTCCGTCTCCGACCTGTACTCCCCGGTGACGGGCGAGGTCACGGAAATCAACGAAGACGCCGTCGGCGATCCCGCACTGATCAACTCCGATCCCTACGGTGCCGGCTGGCTGTTCAAGGTCACCGTTACCGAAGAGGGTCCGCTCCTTTCCGCGCAGGAATACGCCGAAGTAAACGGTGGCGAACTGTGAGCACTGCCGCTGAAACCGCAGTCTTTGAGCAGGTAGTTTCCGCGACCCTGGACACCGACCTGTCGGTGCTGGACCCGGAGATCGCCGTCAAGATCGACGACGAACTGGGCCGCCAGCGCAATGGCCTGGAAATGATCGCCTCCGAGAACCACACGGCCGTTGCCGTGATGCAGGCGCAGGGCTCGGTCCTGACCAACAAGTACGCCGAAGGCTACCCGGGCAAGCGCTATTACGGTGGCTGCGAGCACGTGGACGTCATCGAGCAGCTCGCCATCGACCGCGTCAAGGCCCTGTTCGGTGCCGAGTTCGCCAACGTGCAGCCGCACTCCGGCGCCCAGGCCAACGCTTCCGTCATGCACGCGCTGATCAAGCCGGGCGATACCATCATGGGCCTGAACCTGGCCCACGGCGGCCACCTGACCCACGGCATGAAGATCAACTTCTCCGGCAAGCTGTACAACGTGGTCCCGTACCAGGTCCGCGAAGACACCCACACCATTGACATGGCCGAGGTGGAGCGACTGGCGCTGGAGCACAAGCCGCAGCTGATCGTTGCCGGCTGGTCGGCCTACGCCCGCCAGCTGGACTTCGCCGAGTTCCGCCGGATCGCCGATCTGGTGGGTGCCTTCCTCATGGTGGACATGGCGCACTTCGCCGGCCTGGTGGCCGCAGGGCTTCACCCCAGCCCGGTGCCGCACGCCCACGTCACCACCTCCACCACGCACAAGACCCTCGCCGGTCCGCGCGGCGGCATCATCCTCTCCAACGACGCCGCGATCGCCAAGAAGATCAACTCGGCTGTCTTCCCCGGACAGCAGGGCGGCCCGCTGGAGCACGTCATCGCCGGCAAGGCCGTGGCCTTCAAGATCGCAGCAACGCCGGAGTTCAAGGAACGCCAGCAGCGCGTCCTCGCCGGCGCCAGCATCCTGGCCGACCGCCTGGTCCAGCCGGATGTCACCGCCAAGGGCATCAACGTGATCTCCGGCGGCACCGACGTCCACCTGGTCCTGGTTGACCTGCGCAACTGCGAGCTGGACGGCCAGCAGGCCGAGGACCGCCTCGCCGCGATTGACATCACCGTCAACCGCAACGCCGTGCCGTTCGACCCGCGCCCTCCGATGGTCACCTCCGGCCTCCGGATCGGCACCCCGCGCTGGCCACCCGCGGTTTCGGCGAGGCAGCCTTCCGTGAAGTTGCGGACATCATCGCCGAGGCATTGATTGCCGACGCCGACGCGGACCTTTCGGATCTGCGTCACCGGGTCGAGGCACTCGCCGCCGCGCACCCGCTGTACCCGGGGCTGTAGTCACCTCCGGTGCCGGCGGACCGGACTTTTCACGCGTGCTGCTCGTTCCTCGCTTTGACGCACGCTTTCGAAAAGTCCGGCTCCGGCCGGCACCTCGTGCAGCACCGTGTTCGGCGGGCGCACATCTCTGAAGAATTAATTAGTTAGGAAACGCACATGGCCGTTGGAGTCTTTGATTTGTTCTCCGTCGGGATCGGGCCCTCGAGCTCTCACACTGTGGGGCCGATGCGGGCTGCCGCGGTGTTTGCCGAGGAGCTCAAGGGCTCCGGCAGCCTGGACAAGGTGGCCGGGCTGCGGGTGGACCTGTACGGGTCGCTGGCGGCCACGGGCCACGGCCACGGCACCATGACAGCCATCCTGCTGGGCCTGGAGGGTTTCCACCCGGAAAAGATCCTGCCGGACGAGGTGGAGGAGCGGCTCGCCGCGATCGCCGAAACCGGCACCCTCCAGCTCGCCGGTTCCGTACCCCTGCCGTACGGGGTCAAGGACATGGTCCTGCGTCCGCTCACTGTCCTGCCGCGGCACACCAACGGCATGACCTTCACGGTCACTGACGAGGCGGGCGAAGTCCTGCACAAGGCAACATTCTTCTCCGTGGGCGGCGGCTTCATTGTCCGCGAAGGCGAAGAGGACGCGGCCCTGAAGGAACTGGACGAGTCCAAGAAGGAACTGCCGCTGCCGTTCCGCACCGCGGCGGAGCTGCTGGGCCGGTGCCAGTCCAAGGGCCTGTCCATCGGCGACATCATGTTCGTCAACGAGCGAGCTTCCCGCACCGAAGTGGAAATCCGCGAAGGCCTGCTGCACATCTACTCCGTCATGGAGGAGTGTGTGGCAACCAGCCTCAAGCGCGAGGGCTGCTGCCCGGCGGACTGAAGGTCCGCCGTCGTGCTCCGGACTGGCACGAGCGCCTCGAAAAGGAGGACAAGGACCGGGACCCGAAATACTGGCAGGAATGGGTGAACCTCATCGCCCTGGCAGTGAACGAGGAGAACGCGTCCGGCGGCCGGGTTGTCACGGCACCCACCAACGGCGCTGCCGGGATCATCCCGGCGGTCCTGTATTATGCACTGCATTTCGCACCCGGCATGGACAAGGCCACGCAGGAAGACCGCGACGACGTTGTGGTCAAGTTCCTGCTCACGGCCGGTGCCATCGGGGTGCTGTACAAGGAACAGGCATCCATTTCGGGTGCCGAGGTGGGCTGCCAGGGCGAGGTGGGATCGGCGTCGTCCATGGCGGCCGGCGCCCTCGCCGAGGTCCTGGGCGGCACACCCCAGCAAGTGGAGAACGCCGCGGAGATCGCGATGGAACACAACCTGGGCCTGACGTGCGATCCGATCGGCGGGCTGGTGCAGGTTCCCTGCATCGAGCGGAACGCGATCGCGGCCGCCAAGGCCATCAACGCCGCGAAGATGGCCCTGTGGGGGACGGCACACACCGGGTGTCCCTGGATGAGGTGATCGTGACCATGCGCGAGACCGGCAGGGACATGAGCTCCAAGTACAAGGAAACAGCCATGGGCGGCCTCGCCGTCAACGTAGTGGAATGCTAAGGGAAGAGAACCGATGACACTGGCACCAGAAGGCCGGAAGCTGCTGCGCGTTGAGCAGCGCAACTCTGCAGTACCTGTGGAGCGGAAGCCGGAGTGGATCAAGGCGAAGGTCCAGATGGGTCCGGAGTATGTCCAGCTCAAGAACCTGGTCAAGAAGGAAGGCCTGCACACGGTGTGTGAGGAGGCCGGCTGCCCGAACATTTTTGAGTGCTGGGAAGACAAGGAAGCCACGTTCCTGATCGGCGGGTCCGAATGCACCCGGCGCTGTGATTTCTGCCAGATCGACACGGGCAAGCCCTCCCCGGTGGACATGTTCGAGCCCACGAAGGTGGCCCGGTCGGTCCTGGCCATGCAGCTGCGCTACGCCACGGTGACCGGGGTGGCCCGGGATGACCTGGCCGATGAGGGTGTGTGGCTGTATGCCGAGACGGTCCGGAAGATCCACGAGCTGAACCCGGGCACCGGCGTCGAACTGCTGATCCCTGACTTCTCCGGCAAGCCCGAGCACATCGCGGCGATCTGTGATTCGAAGCCGGAGGTCTTCGCGCACAACGTCGAGACCGTGCCCCGGATTTTCAAGCGCATCCGGCCGGCGTTCCGGTATGACCGGTCCCTGGATGTCATCACCCAGGGCCGGAAGCTGGGGATGGTGACCAAGTCCAACCTGATCCTGGGCATGGGTGAGACCCGCGAGGAGATCTCCGAGGCGCTGCGGGACCTGCACGAGGCAGGGTGTGACCTGATCACCATCACCCAGTACCTGCGCCCGAGTGAGCGGCACCTGCCGGTGGACCGCTGGGTCAAGCCGCAGGAGTTCGTGGACCTCCAGGACGAGGCCAACGAGATCGGCTTCCTCGGCGTCATGTCCGGCCCGCTGGTCCGTTCCTCGTACCGGGCCGGCCGGCTCTGGGCCACCGCGATGCGCAAGAAGGGCTGGGAAATCCCCGCCCAGCTCGCCCACATCGAGTCCTCCGGCAGCACCCGCCAGGAAGCCAGCTCACTGCTCGCCGCCCGCGCCAGCTGACACTTCCCTGTGTTCACGGCCGAGACCCAGAAAGGACCGAAGATGTTCCCGACAAGAATCGAAATCATCCCCTCAACCGGGATTGTGGACAAGGTCCAGGCCCTGGTTCCACTGACCACCACACTGACCATGACATGCCTGCCGCACCACGGCATAGAGCGGACCATGCGCACCTCGGTAGAGCTGAGCACGCTCGGCTACACCGTCATCCCGCACCTGGCCGCGCGCAGCATCCATGACCAGGCCGAACTGACCCGGATCATGCGGGAGTGCGACGGTGCCGGGATCGGCGAGGTGTTTGTGGTCGGTGGCGACCGGAAGCAGCCGGCCGGGCCGTACGGCTCAGCCCTCCCGCTGCTCGAGGACATCGCCCAGTACACCGGCGGCCGGATGCGCGCAGGCGTGGCCGGCTACCCGGAAGGCCACCCCACCGTGGCCGCCCTGGACCTGCTCGATGCCCTGCAGGACAAGCAGCACCTGGCCACGCACGTGGTCACCCAGATGTGCTTCGACGCCCCAAAATCCTCGCCTACGCGGCGCTCCTGCGCCGCGAAGGCGTGAACCTGCCCGTCTGGGTGGGCGTGGCGGGGTCCGTCCCGCGGACCAAGCTGCTGGCACTCGCCACGCAGATCGGCGTCGGAAGTTCGCTGAAGTTCCTCAGCAGCAAAGGAACTTTGGCGCGGAAGCTGCTCAGCGGCGACCGCTACTCACCCCACACCCTGGTTGCCGGGCTCGAAAGCCAGCCCGGCATCGCAGGGATCCACCTGTACAGCTTCAACAACCTCGATGCGGCCCCAACGAAGCGGGCCCCGCGTCATCCCCACCGGCACTCCAGCCAGCATCGATTCGAGGAGCAGCACGTGAGCAGTAAAACCGTCACCACCCCGGGCAACACGCCCCACCTTGAGCGCCAGCTCAGCAACAGGCACATCCAGCTGATCGCCATTGGCGGCGCCATCGGCACGGGCCTGTTCATGGGCTCCGGCAAAACCATCTCGGCCGCCGGCCCGTCCGTCATTTTCGTCTACATGATCATCGGCTTCATGCTGTTCTTTGTCATGCGGGCCATGGGCGAACTGCTGCTGTCCAACCTGAACTACAAGTCCTTCAGCGACTTCGCCGCGGACCTCCTTGGCCCGTGGGCCGGCTTCTTCACCGGCTGGACCTACTGGTTCTGCTGGGTGATCACCGGGATCGCGGACGTGATCGCCATCGCCGGCTACTCGAAGGAACTCTGGCCCTCGCTGCCGCTGTGGATCCCGGGCCTGGCCACCGTGGCCATCCTCCTGCTGCTGAACCTCGCAACGGTGCGGGCGTTCGGTGAGACCGAGTTCTGGTTCGCGCTGATCAAGATCATCGCCATCGCCGCGCTCATCATTGTGGGCCTGTTCATGATCTTCAGCGGTTTCCAGTCCGACGCCGGCCCGGCCACCTTCACGAACCTGTGGAGCCACGGCGGCATGTTCCCGAACGAATTCATGGGCTTCGTTGCAGGCTTCCAGATCGCCGTGTTCGCGTTTGTGGGTATTGAACTCGTGGGCACCACCGCCGCCGAGGCCAAGGACCCCGAGAAGAACCTGCCCAAGGCCATCAACTCCATCCCCATCCGCGTCCTGCTCTTCTACGTGGGCGCCCTCATCATCCTCATGTCGGTTACCCCGTGGACCCAGTTCCAGGCCGGCCACAGCCCGTTCATCGCCATGTTTTCCCTGGCCGGCCTCGGCGCCGCAGCCACCGTGGTGAACCTGGTGGTGCTCAGCTCGGCCATGTCCTCGGCCAACTCCGGCATCTACTCCACCTCCCGCATGGTCTACGGCCTCGCCCAGGAGGGCGATGCCCCCACCCTGTTCAGCCGCCTGTCCGCCCGCAAGGTCCCGCAGAACGCCCTGTTCCTCTCCTGCATCCTGCTGCTCTCCGGCGTCATCCTGATGTACGCGGGCTCGGACATCGGCAAGGCCTTCGACATGGTCACCACCGTGTCCGCCGTCTGCTTCGTCTTTGTCTGGTCCATCATCCTTGCCAGCTACCTGAAGTTCCGGTCACGCCGTCCGCACCTGCACGAGTCATCCAAGTACAAGATGCCAGGCGGCATCCCCATGGTCTGGGTGGTGTTCGCGTTCTTCGCCTTCGTCCTGTGGGCGCTGACCACTCAGCCGGACACGCTGGTGGCGCTGCTGGTCACCCCCATCTGGTTCGTCCTGCTGGGCGTCGCCTGGGTCATCCTGCGCAAGCGCCCGTCCCACCTGGCCCGCTACGCGGAGTTCCAGAAGGACCTCGCCGGCGAGAAGGAAGTGGCCGAGGAGAAGGCCGCCGCCGACGCTGGGCTCGCCGACGCTGGGCTCTCCGACGCTGAGCTGGCCGACGCGAAGGCATCGCGGGAGAACTAAGTGGCAACCGAACATGTTCTGACCGTCAACTGCGCCGAGTCGCCGGGGATCGTCCACGCGATCACCGGGTACCTGCTGGATCACGACTGCGACATCATCGACACCCAGCACTTCGGTGACCGCCAGGCCCGGCAGTTCTTTATGCGGGTGCATTTCGAATCCGGCAAGCAGCCGCTGACCACGGAGGACCTGCGCCGGGACTTCGAGCCCTTGGCCGCTGAGTGGGCCATGAACTGGCAGCTGGAGCCGCACGGCCGCAAGCGCCGGGTCCTGGTGATGGTGTCCAGGTTCGGGCACTGCCTCAACGACCTGTTGTTCCGGGCCCGCACGGGAGACCTGCCGGTGGAAATCGTGGCCGTGGTCTCCAACCACACGGACCACGAGGACCTGGTGAAGTGGCACGGCATCCCGTTCTTCCACCTCCCGGTCACCCAGGAGACCAAGCCGGCGCAGGAAGCGCGCCTGCTGGAGCTCGTGGATGAATACGATGTGGAGCTGGTGGTCCTGGCCCGCTACATGCAGGTCCTCAGCGATGAGCTGTCGGCCCAGCTGACGGGCCGGACCATCAACATCCACCACTCGTTCCTGCCCAGCTTCAAGGGCGCCAAGCCGTACCACCAGGCCTACGACCGCGGCGTCAAGACCGTGGGCGCCACGGCGCACTACGTCAACGCGGAGCTGGATGAGGGACCGATCATCGCCCAGCAGGTCATCGACGTGGACCACACGTACACGGCGGACGACCTGGTGCGCGTGGGCCGCGACGCCGAGTGCAAGGCGCTGAGCAACGCGGTCCGGTGGCACTGTGAAGGCCGGGTCATGCTCGACGGCGGGCGCACAGTCGTTCTGCGCTGACCGTCCCGCGCGTCCCCACCCAACTGAGTCGCATTTAACGTCGTCATGAGCTCTCATGGCGACGTTAAATGCGACCTACATTCGGGGGAGTGGGGAGTTGGGTGGGTCCGCATCCGGGCTGCGGGCCGTGCAGTGCTCGACGGCGGGGCGCTGCTTCAGGCGCGCTGCTGGAAGTGTGTGGGCGGAACCCACCCGGGAGCGTGCGCAGCATCCCTTCGGCAGCGTCGCGGATGGTCAGGTTCCGATGCCTCGATACGTGCGTGAGCATCTGCAACGCCGCGTCGTAGGAGCACCTGTTCTGGCCCATGATCACGCCGCAGGCCACGTTGACCGCGGTGCGGCTTGCCATGGCTGCGCGGAGATCCGCGGATTGGGCCAGGCCAGCCCGGACCTGCAGTGCCAGGACCAGGCTCTTGGCCGCCACGTCGGAGAACGCCAGCGCCTGGCTGGCGACCACCGGGGTGAACACGTTTGTTTCCGCCGAATACAACGTCAGTGCGGCCTGGTAGCCGCGTTCCAGCGGCAATGGCACGGCGACAGCGGAGCGGAAGCCGGCTGACCTGAAACTTGCCGGGTACTCGTCCCAGCGCTTGTCCAGGCAGTGATCATTGAGAATGATGGTGAGGCGGCCGCCCAGTGCCCGCGAGGTGGGACCCCGTCCGGCGAGCTGGTCCCACCGGGAAAGGCCGCCGGCGGCGTCGGTGGTTGCCGCTGTGAAGGGCGTCCCGTCCGGCCGCACCAGCGTCACCGTGATCGCCACGGGGTGGCCGGCAATCTCGCTCACGGCGGACGCCGCAATCCGGGCCAGCGCGCATACCGATGCCGCTTCCGAGTGTCCGCGGATATCCAGCAGGACCCCGAGACGTGCCAGTCCACCAGTTGATCGATCATCATGCCCAGTCCCCATGTGTTGATACGCCCTCATAGTAAAAGGCCCTGACGGGATGGCACACGAGTAGTGAGTACTCGCTTTTTGCGGGCCGCTGAAGATTTGCGTTTCTGGCGTTTCGTACGTTCTTATACTTCTATACAAAACAGGCACTAGACTATGACTATGGAAACTGAAACCAGCTCCGTCACCGTCGGAGCTCTGCGTGAGCATCTGCCCGACGTCGTCAATAGGGCGAACTACGGGCATGAGCGAGTTCAGATCACGCGCCACGGTAAGCCGGTGGCTTTCCTCATCGGCGTAGAGGACTTCGCGCGCCTGGAGGAACTCGAAGACGCCGTGGATCTCGCCGAATACCGGGCCGCCAAAGCCGACGACGATGGCCGGAGAGTGAGCCTGACTGAACTTCAGGCCGAACTCTAAACGTGGCCGGCTACGCGGTCGAATTCACCGCCGGAGCAGCCAAGGAAATCCGCAAGCTGGAGACTGGTACGCGCAAGCGAATCCTGGCGACTGTCGCGGGGCTGGCAAACGATCCTCGACCGGCTGGATGCAAGAAGCTTGCCGGCGAAGAGACCGCCTGGCGAGTCCGCATTGCTGACTATCGCGTTCTCTACGAAATCCATGACGACGTCTTGACCGTCCTCGTTGTGCGGGTCGCGCACCGACGCGAGGTCTACAAGAGGTGACGTCTGCCTGGCTGAGCTTCAGGCCGAACCCTGACCGGGCCCTACCTGTCGAAGTAGGTGGCGGCTTCCTCGCCTGAGAGCTTCCGGACGATCTCGTCGGCAACGTCGCGGAGCTTCTGGTTCCGGTGGCTGGAGACCTTCATCAGGATGGACATCGCCTCGGTCTGGCTGCAGCGGTTCTGGGCCATGATGATCCCGCAGGCAATGTTGATGGCCGTGCGGCTCATCATCGCCGCGCTCAGGTCATCTGCGGTGCTCTCGGCGGTTCCCACCCTGACGGCGAGGCGGACGGCACTGCCGGCGACGTCGGCGAAACTGGCCGCCTCGCTGATGGTCTCCTCGGTGAATACGCCAGTGGCCGGCGCGAAGAAATTCAGGACCGCGGCCGCGTTTTCGCCAAGTTCCAGGGGACGCCCAGGACGCTGTGGATGCCCTCCTCGATCAGGCGCTCCTGGTAGGGCGGCCAGCGCGGGTCGGTGCGGACATCGGCCAGCAGCACAGGGGCCGCCGCCTTCAACGCTGCGAGGCAGGGCCCGTCGCCCACGGCCTGTTCAATGCGGTCCAGGTGGATGGCGCGCTCGGTGCTGCCGCCTACCGTTGTGGTTTTCCTGGCGTGCTTGAGGGTGACCCGCACTCGACCGTTGCGCCGGCGGAGCGGCTCAGGGCGGCCGCGGCGCTGATGGAGAGCCCGCCCAGGAAGTCAGCCACCGATCCAGTGCCGATAATCAGGTCCTGCAGCTCCAGGAGCAGCTCATGTTCGGGCGAATTGGTCATGCCCAAATCTAGGCCGAACGGCGGGCGCTCACAACCTATCCGGCCGTCTGCGGGGCCGCCACTTTGATGATCTCCAGGGCGTCAGGATCCAGCAGCTTCCGCGTGCCGGTCCGCGCGTCCCTGATCCAGATCAGGTCCAGGGAATGTACGACGTCGGTCACCCGGCCTTTGTGGAAGAGCTTGCCGTTGTGCCACGCCTCGATGTGGTCGCCGAGTTGGATTCTTACCGTCTGCACCTTGTCAGTGATCATGTTGTGCCTCCTGCTGGTTGTCCCGTGTGCCCAGCATGCCCCGGCCAGGTTGCCGCAGTGTTTCTGCCGCGTGATTTTTCCGTGTCAGCTCGTCCGTGGAGAATGCCTTCATGACCAATGACGAGATTCGGCCTGTCTACTTCCTTTCGGACAGCACCGGCATCACAGCGGAAACGCTCGGCAACACCCTGTTGACGCAGTTCCCCGCGAACAACTTTGACCGCATTACGATCCCGTTCATCACCACCGCCGAACAGGCCAGGACCGTGGTGGGCACCATCGACAAACTGGTCGCCACCGGCCCGCGGCCCATCGTTTTTTCCACGGCCGTCAGCAGCGACATCAGACAGGCCATTGCAACGTGCCAGGGGATCATCGTGGATCTGATCGGGACGCATGTGGGACAGCTGGAGGAAGCGCTCGGTTCACCGGCCAGCGCTGAACCCGGCAGGGCGCACGGCCTCGGCAACGCGGAGCGGTACCAGTCCCGGATGGCGGCCGTCGAGTACGCCATGGAACACGACGACGGCCAGAGCCTGCGGGCGCTGGAAAAGGCGCAGGTCATCCTGGTGGCACCGTCCCGCTGCGGAAAAACGCCCACCACCATGTACCTGGCGCTCCAGCACGGCATCTTCGCCGCGAACTTCCCGCTGGTGGACGAGGATTTCCAGCGGGAAGGGCTGCCCAAGCCGCTGCGGCCTTTTGTTGAGAAGTGTTTCGGGCTGTCCTCCAACCCCCTGCGGCTTAGCCAGATCCGCACCGAGCGGCGCCGCGGCTCACCCTACGCGTCGCTGCGTCAGTGCGGCTTCGAGCTTCGCAGCGCCGAGCAGCTGTACGTCTCCCACCGGATCCCCTACTTGAATTCGGCCACCGTGTCCGTGGAGGAAATGGCCGCCACCATCCTGCAGCGGATGAACCTCAAACATTAGGGAAAAATTTCACAAGCGCGGTGTGGCGCACATCATGTTGGTATGAGTGCTGTGGACCTGTCACTGTAGACAGGATCCGCGCCCACCAACCGGCCACAGCCGCGAGCGGGCAGCGCGCCGGCATGCCATCATCCCTGCAAAGGAGCAGCAAATATGACAACAGACATCCTGTGGTTCTCAGAACTCGGACTCAAGGACCTGGACCGGGTAGGCGGCAAGAACGCCTCCCTCGGCGAGATGGTGCAGAACCTCACCTCCGCCGGCGTCCAGGTCCCGGACGGCTTTGCCACGACGGCCGACGCCTACCGAAGCTTCCTGGCTGATTCTGGCCTGGACCAGAAGATCGCGGACCGGCTGGTGGGCCTGGACACTGATGACGTGACCGCCCTCGCGGCTGCGGGCAAGGAAATCCGGGCACTGATGCGCGAGACGCCATTCCTGCCGGACTTCGAGGCACAGATCCGGAACGCCTACCAGCAGCTGGTGGACAAGCACGCGGGCTCCGAGGACCTCTCCTGGGCCGTCCGTTCCAGCGCCACGGCAGAGGACCTTCCTGATGCCTCCTTCGCCGGGCAGCAGGAAACCTTCCTGAACGTCCGCGGCATCGAGAACATCCTGATCGCCATCAAGGACGTGTTCGCGTCCCTCTACAACGACCGGGCCATCGCGTACCGCGTGCACCACAAGTTTGAACACGCCGAGGTGGCACTCTCGGCGGGCATCCAGCGGATGGTGCGCTCCGACGTCGGGGCCTCCGGCGTGATGTTCACCATGGACACCGAGTCCGGGTTCCAGGACGCCGTGTTCGTCACGTCCTCCTACGGCCTGGGCGAAGCAGTGGTCCAGGGTGCCGTGAACCCTGATGAGTTCTACGTCTACAAGCCAGCGCTGCAGGCCGGCCGCCCCGCCATCCTCAAGCGCGGCCTGGGCGAGAAGGCCCTCCAGATGACCTACACGGACAGCCAGGAGATCGGCCGGACCATCGACTTCGTGCCGGTGGAGGCCTCCCTGCGGAGCCGCTTCAGCCTCAGCGACGCCGACGTCGAGCAGCTCGCCCGGCACGCCGTCGCCATCGAGAACCACTACGGCCGTCCCATGGACATCGAATGGGGCAAGGACGGGACCGACGGCGGCCTGTATATCCTGCAGGCACGCCCGGAGACGGTGCAGTCCCGCCGGCCGCCGGCAGCCTCAGCCGTTTCCGCCTCAACGGGACCGGCCGGAAGCTGGTGGAGGGCCGTGCCATCGGCCAGCGCATCGGTGCCGGCAGCGTCCGCATCCTCACCTCGATCGACCAGATGGCCGCCTTCAAGACCGGCGATGTCCTGGTCGCGGACATGACGGACCCGGACTGGGAACCGATCATGAAGCGCGCCTCCGCCATCGTCACCAACCGCGGCGGACGCACCTGCCACGCGGCCATCATCGCCCGCGAACTCGGGATCCCCGCCGTCGTCGGCACCGGAAGCGCTACGGACGCCCTCACCGACGGCCTCGAGGTGACGGTCTCCTGCGCCGACGGCGAGACCGGCACCATCTACGAAGGGCTCCTGGACTTCAGCGTCGAGGAAACCGCCATCACCGAGCTGCCGGAGGCCCGGTCAAGGTCATGATGAATGTCGGAACCCGGAGCAGGCGTTCACCTTCGCCCAGCTGCCCAACCACGGCGTGGGCCTTGCCCGGCTGGAATTCATCATCAACCGCCAGATCGGCATCCACCCCAAGGCGCTCCTGAACCTGGACAGCCAGCCGGCGGACGTGGCCGCGGAAATCCGGGAACGGATCGCCGCCTACAGCAGCCCGCGCGACTACTACATCAAGCGCCTGGCCGAAGGGGTGTCCACCATCGCGGCGGCCTTCGCGCCGCACCCGGTGATTGTGCGCATGTCCGACTTCAAGTCCAACGAGTACGCCAACCTCATTGGCGGGCCGGCCTACGAGCCGCACGAGGAGAACCCGATGCTCGGCTTCCGCGGCGCCTCCCGGTACCTCGAGCCGTCCTTCCGGGACTGCTTCGACCTAGAGTGCGAGGCCCTGTCCTTCGTCCGGAACGAGATGGGGCTGACCAACGTCAAGCTCATGATCCCGTTCGTGCGGACCCTGGACGAGGCCGCGGCGTCATCGAGCTGCTGGCGGAGAACGGCCTGGTCCGTGGCGAGAACGGCCTCGAGGTGATCATGATGTGCGAGATCCCGTCCAACGCCCTGCTGGCCGACGAGTTCCTGGACCACTTCGACGGCTTCTCCATCGGCTCGAACGACATGACCCAGCTGGCCCTGGGCCTGGACCGGGATTCCGCGATTGTCTCGGGCGGCTTCGATGAACGCGATCCTGCCGTCAAGAAGCTCCTGAGCATGGCCATCAAGGCCTGCAAGGCGCGCGGCAAGTACGTGGGCATCTGCGGCCAGGGTCCCAGCGACCACGCAGACTTCGCCGAGTGGCTGGTCGGGGAAGGCATCGATTCTGTCTCCCTGAACCCCGACACCGTGGTGGACACCTGGCTCCGGCTCGCCGGTGCCGCGGTGATTGAGCCTGTTTAGATCGGCTAACTAGCGCGAACTGAACGGACGACGTCGGCACCCGGGTTGGGTGCCGACGTCGTCCGTTCCTGGCGCTACGCAGCTTCCCTTTCGCTACGCAGATTCGTTCACGCTGCGCAGATTCCTTGTCGACACCTAAATATCGGTGGCGGCACGGAATATGCGGGTCACGGTCGGGTTTGCGCGTCGAGAACCGCGGAACGCGTACGACGGCGGGGCACGCCGGCCGCTGCCAGCTTGCGTTCCAGCTTCCCGGGTTCCATCAGATCGGCCCAGTCCCACCTCACCACGTTGAACCCGCTGGCCCGGATTCGATTCTCGCGATTCTTTTCCTCCACGACCACCTGCACCGGCGTCCGGCCCTTGAGGTACTCGGGTTTGACGTACTTCTCCACACCATCGAATTCGCCAACCACCTTGGCCTGCTTCCAATAGAAGTCCGTGTAGCCCACCAGACCGGCCTCGTCGTGGATGGCTTGCTGGAGGACCGGGGCCTCGAAGCCGGCCACGTGGATCAGGGCGCGGCTGTAGGACTCCCCAGCGGAACCGGACAAAGGGTCTGCGAAAGCCAGTGCGGTCAGCATTCTTCGCCGCGCGGCAGCCGAATATATGGATCCGATGCCTGCCTCCAGGTCAGCCTTGGTCACGGCAGGCAGCCGCATGGTCCGGTCGGGTCGAAGCACATGGTCCAGGGGCGCAGCAGCTTCGGTGAAAGGCGTGAACGCCGCCAGGTCCAGGACAGTGCGGACGCGGCCGGTAACGAGCAGGCCCTCCCGCCGGACCACCATCAGACCCGCCGGCGCAGCAAAGTGGCGGCGGACTCCGGCACGTGACCGGCCGCCGTCGTTCTTCATGGTGAGGGCCTGGACCGGGTGGTTCAGGCCGATGGTGGGTATTCCCCACACGCTGGCGGCGGAGTGCCTGGCGAAGACTGTGGGTTTCTCGAACGTTTCCGCAGCCGCCTGAACCCGGAGGCGGTACCGCTCCCACGGCTTCAGCCCCTTCCAGACCTGCCCGTCCGTGTAGACGCCGTGCCGGACGCGGACCAGGGAACCGGCCTTTACGCGCTTGGCAAGGTCATTCGGGGTCAGCCCGTAAATGGCGCGGTCGCGGCCAAGACAAGCGCTGGAAGATCCGTCATGTAGCGAAGATGCCAGCTGCGCGCCCTCGGCGCGAGGGGTAGGTGCCGCTATGTGGAGAAGTCCTGGCGACACGCTTGTCCGTTACCGACCCACACGTACTCTGGCGCACCCGGAATACGGACTGCGTCGTGGAATATCCGCGTCGAAAACGAACTTGCGCGTCGAAAATCAGCCCTGGTTGATGCGGATCATGTTGCCGGACGGGTCCCGGAAGGCGCAGTCGCGTGGGCCCCATGGCTGGAGGATGGGTTCCTGGAGCACCTCGGCGCCTGACGCCCGGAGGGTTTCGAAGGTGGCGTCGAGATCGTCCGTGTTGAACACGAGCATGGGCATCACGCCCTTGGTGACCAGCTCCTGGATGGCGTCCCCGTCGGCCTGGGAGCGGCCGGCGTGGGGAGGGGAGAGGACGATCTCAAGGTCGGGCTGGGCTGCGCTGCCAAGGGTGACCCAGCGCTGTCCGTCCGAGCCGACGTCGTTCCGGACTTCCAGGCCAAGGGCGTCGCGGTAGAAGGCGAGGGACTCATCGAGATCGTTGACGGTGACGTGTGCGTACTTCAATGAGATGTTCATGTCTCCCACGCTAGGGGAGTGGCAGCGGCGAGGCTTCTTCAATCCTGCTCGGTCTGCGCGAGGGCCGGGTGTGCTGCCGGGCGATGCACGTTGGCATTGCTTTCACGGCGTGGTGTTCGCGGGCCCGGTAGGCGCTGGGCGTTATGCCGACGATCTCGGTGAACCGCGAGCTGAAGGAACCCAGGGACGTGGAGCCCACTTCCATGCACGCGTCGGTCACGCTGGCACCGGCGCGCAGCAGCGCCATGGCGCGTTCGATCCGCCGGGTCATGAGGTAGTTGTAGGGCGTCTCACCGTAGGCGGCCTTGAACTGGCGGGAGAAGTGCGCGGCTGACATGAGTGCGCCGGCGGCCATGGTGGGCACATCCAGCGGCCGGGCGTACTCGCGGTCGATCAGGTCACGGGCCCGGCGCAAGTGGGCCAAGTTTGCCAGCTCCTGCGGTGTCATGAGGCAAGTCTAGTAGCGCCCCCGGTGGTCGAGCCTGTCCGCCCGGGTCATCGTCGCCGAGCTCGCTTCCACCAATTTCTGGAAACTCTCCCGCTCTCCGGTTTGCCATGGAGGGAGACGGCGCCCAGGACTGTTGGCATGAGACTCCCGGGGTTTCCGACAGAAGCTCTGGAACCAGAACTGCCAAAAGTATAGCCAATCGGCTATACTTTTGGCATGACCATGGTCAGTGAGCTGCGAGAGATTGCGATGGACAAGGGCGGGTTTGTCGTTCCCGATGACGCCGCGGCCGTTGGGATGGACCCAAAGGAGCTACCTCAAATGGCATACAAAGGCCGGCTCGTGCACGAGTTGCATGGCGTCTACCGGTTCCCGGATCTTCCCACGGATGACACTACCGAGCTCCGGTTGGCCCTGCTCTGGGCTGGGCGGGGAGCTGCCCTGGACGGGGAAACTGTTCTGGCGATGTTGGACCTGTGCGACGTCAATCCGCGAGCCATTCACGTCGTCGTTTCTCCTGGCGTCCGCGTCCGCCGCCAGGGCCGGCCGGTGTTCCGGCTTCATAAAGGGCGGGTCGAGGTTGATTACCACCGGGCCTTCCCATTGTGACCATCCCGCAGGCTATTAGGCGGGCTGCCGAGAATGGGATGCGCCTTGATCTCGCCCGGCAAGCCGTCGACACGGCCGTGCGTAGGGAACTTCTGGTGGAAAGCCAAGCACAAAAACTGCGCACTGAATTACAAAACATAGGGCGGCGATGAAATACCAAGATCTGGAACCGAAGAAGAAACCCTCCCGAACTGCGACATCGCTGAAAGCGGGAATTCGCAACGCGGATACGGGAGAACCGGAGCAGATCACCACCTGGACTGTGTGCGGAAGTGTATTGGTGGCGGCCCTTCAACGCCGAAAAGGGGTAGACGGACAGCCGATGATCCGGTTGAAGGGCGGGCATATCTGGAATGGTCCATGCATCCGAACTCAAGATCTACGCAGGATATCGATACCTTCTACACCGAAACCGCCGACAAACTGCACGTCTTCTTAGGCGAATCGCTGGCCGAATCGCTCGGGCTGTTTACGTTCAACGTAAAGCCGGGTGACCGCGAGATGCAGGTCGACTTGGCGGCAGTAAACCCTCGCCAGTACGAAGTCCAGGTCTTCTTTGCGAACTCGCTGCTGCGCAAGATCAAGCTCGAGGTGTCTTTCGCCGAGGGCGCCGTGGCGACCGTCGTCGGTTCGGTCCCGGCCCCGCGACTCGAGCCCTTTGGCGTCGAAACACCTATTGATCAATTTGCCAGCATCGCACCCGAGTACCAGGTTGCGCAGAAGCTGCACGCCTGCACCGGACCAGGGCGAGCAACTCGAGAACGGGATGTGCTGGACATCCACCTCCTAAAACAGAACGTGTTTGATCAGGTGCGAGGTACGGCCGGTCTGCACGATGCCTGCAAGGACGTATTTGAAAGCCGGGCAAAAACGGCGGCTGCGGTCGGCGTTGTGGCAGCCTCTTGGCCGGTTGAGGTTGAACGGCATCTGGATTGGGGACGGACTACGGGGCACTTGCTGATGATCTTGGCATTGCGGTCGCCCTCGACGAGGCGATCTCTGAAATCAACGCATGGATCAGGGAGTTTGCCTGCTAGACGCCGGTCAATCTGGGGCTGTACGCCCTGAACGCTGCCGCGGATCGGACTCCGAAGCCTGTTCGTGAGCAGTACCCTGCGATGCTCAGTCTGCCCGAACCAAGGGAATCAGCTTATCCACATGCGAGCCGACGTCGAACGCCGTTCTTAGTCGACCCCTGCCTCGGCATTAGACCAGAAGGTGGAGAAATAGGGTACATTTTGTTTTCTTAATTCGCCCGCGCTCGGTGTACTCTTCCAAGGTTAGGCTTCCCTAAATCGACGAAGACACCTATGGACCACACGCTATGAGCACCCAACTTGACCTTCAACGCCTGTCGTTTGCCGCGAACCTCGCGAGCAACGGTGACAGGACTGCCGTTGCCACCAGCAACGGTGTTTTGACGTATCGGGAACTGGCCGGCCGTGTTGAGGAGCTGGGCCGGCGCCTCGGTAGCGAACGTCGCCTGGTGGCCCTGACGGCCGGTAACGATGTTGACTCCCTGGTGGGTACCTGGCGGCCATGGCGGCCGGTCATCCGCTGATCCTCCTGCCCGCGGACAAGCCTGCCGCCCTGGACTCCCTGGTGGCGGCCTACGATCCGGACGTTGTCCTGAGTTCCGCGAACGGCCGGACGGTACTGGAGGAGCGACGGCCTGGCACCGGACACACCCTGCACCCGGACCTGGCCCTTCTGCTGAGCACCTCGGGTTCCACCGGTTCACCCAAGCTTGTGCGGCTGTCCTATGACAACCTCCAGGCGAACGCAGAGTCCATCGCGGAATACCTCGGCATCACGGAGTACGACCGGGCTATGACCACGCTGCCCATGTCCTACTGCTATGGCCTGTCAGTGATCAACAGCCACCTGCTGCATGGTGCCAGCCTGGTCCTGACGGATCTGTCCGTCGTGGACCCCTGCTTCTGGGATCTGTTCCGCAGCGAGCGTGCCACATCGTTCGCGGCCGTTCCCTACACCTTCGAGTTGCTCGAGCGGGTGGGTTCGCCGCGATGAACCTGCCCACACTCAGGTATGTGACCCAGGCTGGCGGCAGGCTCGGCCCGGACCTGGTCCGGCGTTACGCAGGACTGGGCGCAAGGAACGGCTGGGATCTCTTTGTGATGTACGGCCAGACGGAGGCCACCGCACGCATGGCCTACCTCCCTCCGCGGCTGGCGGGTACAGCGCCCGGGGCCATCGGAATCCCTGTCCCTGGTGGCGCCTTCCGGATAGACCCGGTCCCTGGACTGGAGCATGGGGAGCTGGTCTATTCCGGGCCTAACGTGATGCTGGGATACGCCCAGGCGCCGGAGGACCTCGGCCTCGGACGGACGGTGGATGAACTCCGCACCGGAGACCTGGCGCGCCAGAACGCTGACGGACTGTACGAGGTAGTGGGACGGCGCAGCCGGTTCGTCAAGATCGTGGGCCTGCGCGTCGACCTTGGACAAGTGGAACGGATCCTTGCCGACCTAGGTATCCAGGCCGCGAGCGCCGGCACGGACCAGGGACTCGTCGTCGCCGTCGAGGGTGAACACGACCCGGCGCTGCTGGGCAAGCTCCTCGCCCAGGGCATCGGCCTGCCGCGCGCTGCCCTGGAAGTCCATGCCGTCCGGGAGCTTCCGCGCCTGGCGTCCGGCAAGCTGGACTACCCGGCCGTCCTGGCGCTCGCCAAACCCGCAGTTCAGGACACGCCGTCCAGCGCGAACGCCGGAGTTAAGCCGCAGGACAGTGTGGTGCGGATTTTTGAAGACACGCTGGAGCTGGCGGACATTTCCGACGACGACACTTTCGTTTCGCTCGGCGGGGACTCCCTTTCGTATGTGGCAGCTTCCGTGCGGCTGGAGCAGGCATTGGGCATTTGCCTCCGGACTGGCACATCACCCCGGTGGGGGTGCTGGGGCCCGCCGTGAACAGCCGCAACCGCGGCGCCGCCTGTTCGCCCGGCTTGAAACCAGCATCGTGCTGCGGGCGGTCTCCATTTTCCTGATTGTCAGCACCCACATCGGATTCCTGCACTGGCAGGGTGCCGCCACGTGCTCATGGCTGTGGCGGGTTCAACTTCGCCCGGTTCCAGTTGTCCGGGGAACGGATGCCGCGGCTGCGGAAGCAAGCAGCCAGCCTGGCCCGGGTCATCATCCCAGCATGGCCTTCATCGGCTTCGCCTACCTGATCACCGACAGATACAGCCCGGCGAATATCGTCCTCCTCCACGCCATTATCGGGCCCGAAGAGGTGACCACCCGGTCGCATTTCTGGTTCATCGAGGTGCTCGTCTACGTGCTGGTCAGCATGACGGTCCTGCTCGCACTGCCCTGGGCCAGCCGTGCCGAAAAGGGCTTCCCGTTCCTCTTTCCGCTGGTGCTGCTCGCCGCCGGGCTACTCACCCGCTATGAGATTCTTGAGCCGGGAATTCCGCACACAACGCCCATATTCTGGCTTTTCGCGCTGGGATGGGCGGTTGCCCGGGCCCGCCATATCCTTCAGCGAGGCGCCGTCAGTGTCGTTGCCGCTTTGACCATCCCGGGGTTCTTCGATGACCCCGCCCGTGAACTGACTGTCCTGGCCGGGATACTCCTGCTCCTGTGGCTGCCCAGTCTTCCCGTCCCGGCCGGGCTCCGGCGCCTCACCGTTCTGCTGGCCAGCGCGTCCCTGCACATCTATCTGGTGCATTGGCTGGTCTACCCGCTGCTGGTTGAGCTCAGCCCCGCGCTCGCCGTCGTGGCCTCACTGGCTGCAGGCTCCGCGTACTGGGCGCTCTGCAGCCTGGCGCCGACGGCCCTCGCCCGCGCCAGAACCTGGAGACTGAGCCTGTCGAAATCGTGACGCTCCCGCCCGGTTGCCTACCAAAAGACCACCGCAAGCCCGGGACACGCCGTGCATTTGCGTGTCCCGGACGAAGGAAGTGGGGAGGAACGTCCGACGGCGGCAGTCGCCCAGGCAGCCCGCCCCGCCGGCTGCCCTCCCGGACGTTGAGTCCTCGCTGAACGGCGGAGGGTGGGGCTATCCCGCGTCCGCGGGCCGGAATGTCGATCCTCCGTCCGTGGAGACAAGGATCCCGTCGGCGGTAGCGGCCCAGATCCATGGTCTGCCGTCGGCGCCCTTGACTGCGGCGATTGCCATGACCTGGGCGTCGATGCGGCCCATTTTTGTCCAGGTCTCTCCGGCATCGGCAGAGTAGTGCACCGTACCGTCGGGCTCAACGCCCACAGCCTCGGCTGGGTGCGCGAACGCGGCGAATTGAACTACCGGGCCGTCTTTCACAGGCTCCCACGTGGTGCCTGCGTCGGTGGAACGCTGGATCCCGGCGGGCGTGGTCGCCAGGAGGGTTCTGCTGTCCGGATGACCGGCGAGCACGGCGGGGCGAAGTCAGCGGGGATAGTGTTCCAAGTCTTGCCGTCGGCGCTGGTCCGCAGTGTCCCGTCGAAGGCCACGATCCCCGCTTGGGTGGTGGTCATGGCATGGAAGTCGGATTCACCCTGACGCGAGAGCTGCTCCCACGTAGTGCCGCCGTCGGAGGATTTGAGCAAGCCCATGGGGTTGGGCAGGTCAGAGCCGGGCCCCGGATGGCCTGAAGCGTAGAAGACCCCGCTGGCTGGGCCGGCGGTGAATCCCATCAGGTCGTTGGTGCCACCGATTTTTGTCGCCGGGCTGGTGGTGACGTCGAAGAGGCCGTCGTGGGTGGCGAGCAGTACCTGGCCGGTGTCGCCGCTGACGGTGAGTCCGTGGACGTGTGCGCTGGGAAGTGGGCTCCCGGCTGCCGTCGTGTGCGGCGTGGCCTGGTTCGTCGCCGGTGCGCAGCCGGCAATGGCGAGAAGGGTGGCCGCGGCGCCGGCCAGGACTGCGCCGCGCCTGATGGTGCGGGAGAGGAAAAACATGGCTAACTCCAAAGGGTGAAGGGAAATCAGGGACAATGTGGCGCCGGCCCGGTCAGGCCGGCGCCAACGTGATCGACTCGTCAGAGCGTGGCCAGGAGGCCCTGCATTTCCTTGATTTCCGCTTCCTGCGCAGACACGATTTGGTTGCCCAGATCCACGGCCTTGGGGTCTTTGCCGCCGGTCTTTTCAGTGTTGGCCATCATGATGGCGCCTTCGTGGTGTGCGATCATCTGCTTCAGGAACAGTTTGGCGGCCGCGGTGCCCTGTGCGGCGTCGAGTTCCTGCAGCGAGGCCTCGTCCAGCATGCCGTCCATGGAGTGCCCGGCGTAGCCGGAGGCCATTTCCGTTGGCTCGTTCCAGTCATCAAGCCAGCCGGTCATGGTCCGGATCTCCGGGCCCTGCGCTGCCTTGATTCTGGTGGCGAGCGCGGTGACCGGGGCGGGGATGTCCTTTTTCGCGAGGATCATTTCTGCCATCTCCACCGCCTGGGCGTGGTGGGGGATCATCATCTGGGCGAACATCACGTCAGCGGAGTTGTGTCCCGCTGACGGTGCCGGTGCGTTGCTGGAGCTGCCGTGGTTCATGCCGGGCGTGCTCCCGGATCCGGAACCGGATGAGCATCCGGCCAAGGCAATGGCAGCCGCAATGGCCGTTGTTGAAAGGGTCAATAGTTTCTTATTCATGGGAAATCAGGTCCTTCAAATCTCGACCGCAAGGGGCCGGTGAACGGGTGAGCATCCTTGCAGATGCCGGGAAGCGTCTGTTGGGCTCGCTTCATGACGGGGCTGTGCCGTGGGGGCGGCGGTGTGCCCCGTTCTACGTCCGGCTGATGGACAGCTCACCCGGGAAGGACCGCCGGGCACATAGGCGTAGGAAGAACCGGCAGGGTCCGGCAGCCCGCCATGGCCATCCAGGATGCGGGTGCCCTGCGCGGGTTCAGGGGCAGCCAGCGTCCCTGTCTGGGCTGAGGGGGTGCATGCGGCGCTCATCGCCTGGATGCTGGCGCAGTCAGCAGAGCACATGCACCGCGCCGGGCCTGCGGCAACAGCCTCAGGGCCCCGGTGTCCCGCGGCCGCCGCTGTTGTTAAGGCAACCGGTTCCGCGTAGGGTGCCGTGGTTTTGTGGTTGTTCATGTCCCCGGCACTCGCGGCCGGGCCGGTGTTTGCCCGGCGGCGGGGAGTGCATGGAGTGATTGCCGGCCATGACGTGCATGCCGAAAATTCCGGCGAGGATGGCCAGCACGGCGGTGATGATGCCGGCGCGGAGCAGGAGCGCCGTGGCGGGCCGCGGAGCACTGCGGTCATGGCGTTCCTCCTTCCGTGCTGGTCTGTCCCGTCTTCAAGGCTACCGTCCGGTCCGGTCCGGCCGGTCAGCGCTTCTGGTTCAACGTACGCGGAAGGGATTGAGTTTCACGCTCCTTGACGCCCTCCGCACTCCGCGCATATCCTGAACGAACGGTCGGTAAATAAATCGAACCAATCCAGGCAGGTGCATAGGAGCAACCATGGAAGCCAACGCCCAGCGCGACGCGGACAGCCAGGCCAAGGACAGCCAGGCCAGGGACCGCCAAGACGCGGACGGTCAGGCCAACTTTGACCGGGTCATCAAAGAGGACTCCCGCATTGAACCAAAAGACTGGATGCCGGACGCCTACCGCAAGACCCTCCTGCGCCAGATCTCCCAGCACGCCCACTCGGAGATCATCGGGATGCAGCCGGAGGCCAACTGGATTTCCCGCGCCCCGAGCCTGAAGCGCAAGGCCATCCTCATGGCCAAGGTCCAGGACGAGGCCGGCCACGGGCTCTACCTGTACTCCGCCGCCGAGACGCTCGGCCAGACACGAGACAAGATGATGGCTGACCTCATCGCCGGCAAGGCCCGCTACTCGTCCATCTTCAACTACCCGGCCCTGACCTGGGCGGACATGGGCGCCATCGGCTGGCTGGTGGACGGCGCCGCCATCTGCAACCAGGTGCCGCTGTGCCGTGCCTCCTACGGCCCCTACGGCCGCGCCATGGTGCGCGTCTGCAAGGAAGAGAGCTTCCACCAGCGCCAGGGCTTCGAGATCCTGCTGGAACTCGCCCACGGCACCCCGGAGCAGAAGCAGATGGCCCAGGACGCCGTGAACCGCTGGTACGCCCCGGCGCTGATGATGTTCGGTCCGCCGGACGACGATTCGCCCAACTCCCGCCAGTCCATGGCCTGGAACATCAAGCGCTTCAGCAACGACGAACTCCGCAGCCGCTTCGTGGGAATGATGGTGGAGCAGGTCCGCGTGCTGGGCCTCACCCTCCCGGACAGCGAGATCCGCTTCAACGAGGACACTAAGAAGTGGGAGCACGGCCCGCTGGACTGGAACGAGTTCCACGAAGTTCTCGCCGGCCGCGGCCCCTGCAACGCCCAGCGCCTGGAGCGACGGAGGGAAGCGCACGACGACGGCGCCTGGGTCCGCGAGGCAGCCGCGGCGTATGCAGCAAAACAGTCACTGAAGACAAAGGAATACGCAGCATGAGCGAGTCACAAGGCCCGGAGGCAACCACCGACCGTAACGCCTGGGGCCTGTGGGAGGTCTTCGTCCGGTCCAGCCGCGGCCTGAGCCACGTCCATGCCGGGTCCCTGCACGCGCCGGATGCCGCTATGGCCCTGCGTAACGCCCGCGACCTCTACACCCGCCGCAACGAGGGCGTGTCCATCTGGGTGGTCCCGGCGGACGCCATCGCCGCCAGCGATCCGGACGCCAAGGGTTCGTTCTTCGAGTCCCCGCAGGGCAAGGACTACCGGCACGCCACGTACTACACCAAGAGCGAAGGGGTGAAGCACCTGTGAACTCTGCACCTATGGGCGGGGAATCCGCCACCCGCATCACCCCGGGAAACGCCCTGCGCCCGGAGGACATCGCCCTGGAGGTCCGCACCGGCCTGGCCAGGCCCACCGAGGACGTGGCCGAGTACGCGCTGCGGCTCGGAGACGACGGCCTGATCCTCGCGCAGCGGCTGGGCCACTGGATCTCCCGCGGCCCCGAGCTGGAGGAGGATGTGGCCCTGGGCAACATCGCCCTGGACCAGCTGGGCCACGCCCGGAGCTTCCTCACCTACGCCGGCGGCGCCTGGGACAAGACCGAGGACGATCTGGCGTACTTCCGGCGCGAGCACGAGTTCCGGTCGGCCGCGATCTTTGAGCAGCCCAACGGCGACTTCGCGGCCACCATCGCCCGGCAGTTCATCGTGAGCTACTACCAGTTCGAGCTCTACCGCCGCCTCACGCAATCCACAGACGCCACACTGGCCGCCATCGCCGCCAAGGCCGTGAAGGAAGTGGACTACCACCGGGACCACAGCGCCCAGTGGGTCCTGCGCCTGGCCGGCGGCACCGAGGAATCCCGCACCCGGATGGTCCAGGGCCTGAAGCAGATGTGGCCCTACGTTGCCGAGCTCTTCCAGGACGACGAGCTGACCACGCGCCTGGCTGAAGCGGGCGCCGCCGTCGAGCCTTCCAGCCTGCGCGCGGACTTTGACCGCCTCACGAGCGAGGTCCTCAATGAAGCGGAGCTGGAGGTGCCGGCGGTCCCGGCTGCCCCGGGTGGCGGCCGGCATGGCCGGCACTCCGAGCACCTGGGCTACCTCCTCGCGGAGATGCAGGTGCTGGCGCGCGAGTACCCGGAGCAAGCTGGTGACCGCCGTGGCCACCGCTGCGCCTGGGCGCACAAAGACACAACAGCAGCAGGCGTGGGACATCGCCGCCACGGTCTGCGATCCGGAAATCCCTGTGCTCACCATTGAGGACCTGGGGATCCTCCGCGACGTGCACGTAACCGGGGAACAAAGCGTGCGTGTCACCATCACGCCCACCTACTCGGGCTGCCCGGCCATGGACGCCATCCGCGACGACCTGAAAAAAGCCTTCGCCACGGAGGGCTACAAAGCAGAGGTGGACCTCGTGCTCGCCCCGGCCTGGACCACGGACTGGATGACGGACGCCGGGAAGGCGAAGCTGCGGGAGTACGGCATCGCGCCGCCGTCGGGCATGGCAGCCGCCGCCCGCCACGCCGGCCCCATCCGCCTGCAAATGGCCGTGAAATGCCCGCAGTGCTCCAGCCTGAACACCAAGGAGCTCACCCGGTTCGGCTCCACGTCGTGCAAGGCGCTGTACGTCTGCAAGGACTGCCTGGAACCGTTCGACTACTTCAAAGTCCTGTAAGGAAGCCCCATGCCTGTTGTGCGCCAGACCGCCGCCGAATCGGCGCTAGCCAGCGGCCGCCGTCGTCCGTCCTTCCACACGCTCACCGTCAGCGAGGTAAGAAGGCTGACCGAGGATGCCATCGAGGTGACCTTCGACGTACCCAAAGAGCTCGTCGGCCAGTTCGACTACCTGCCCGGCCAGTACGTGGCCCTGCGCACCACGCTGCCGGATGAGAGCGGCGAGCCGCACGAGATCCGCCGCAGCTACTCCATCTGCGCGGAGCCGCGCACGTTCCCGGACGGCAGCAGCGAGATCCGGGTGGCCGTGAAGCAGGACCTGGGCGGGCTGTTCTCCACGTGGGCCAACGCGGAGCTGAAGGCGGGGGACACCCTGGATGTCATGAGCCCCATGGGCGCGTTTGTGTCCAAGCACGGCCGGGACGGCAAGGCCGTGGAGCAGAACGTCATGAACTCCATGAACCATCCGGAGGAGCTGGCGGGGGAGGCGGCCTCCCAGGGGGCTGGCACCTTTGTGGCCATCGCGGCGGGGAGCGGCATCACTCCGGTGATCGCGATCGCCCGCACGCTGCTGGCGGCCAACCGGGAGACGCGCTTTGACCTGATCTACGCCAACAAGGCCGCCATGGACGTGATGTTCCTGGAGGAGCTGGCGGACCTGAAGGACAAGTACCCGCAGCGGGTGGCCATCCACCACGTGCTGTCCCGCGAGCAGCGGATCGCGCCGCTGCTCAGCGGACGGATCGACGCCGAAAAGCTCCAGCAGCTGCTGGGCACCGCCATCCACGCCGACGATGTGGACGAGTGGTTCCTGTGCGGGCCGTTCGAGCTGGTGCAGCTGTGCCGGACACCCTGGCCGAGCGCGGCGTGAAGCCGGAGCACGTGCGGTTCGAACTGTTCACGAGCGGCAAGCCGGACCGCCCGGAGGGCCACGCCGGCCGTCCCGTGGTGGTGGACGAGTCGCAAGAGACGTACAAGATCACGTTCAAGCTGGACGGCCTGCAGGGCGACGTGGCCAGCCCACGCATGCCCGCGAATCCATCCTGAACGCCGCGCTGCGGGTCCGCGCGGATGTGCCGTTCGCGTGCGCCGGGGAGTGTGCGGCACGTGCCGCGCCAAACTGGTCACCGGCACCGTGACCATGGACGAAAACTACGCGCTGGAGCAGGATGAACTGGACAAGGGGTACGTCCTGACCTGCCAGAGCCACCCCACCAGCAAAGAAGTAACGGTCGACTTCGACGTTTAAGGAACCCATGATCTCCCTCTCCATCGCCAACAACGTGGCCGAAGTGGTCCTGGACGCCCGCACAAGCTGAACTCCCTCGACGAGCAGGCGCTCGCTGATTTAACACAGGCGTACGACGACGCCGCTGCCGCCGCCTCACGCGGTGAGGTGCGGGCGCTGCTGCTCAGGGGAGAGGGCCGCGCCTTCTGCGCGGGCAGGGACATTTCGGGCGTGACGCCGGAGACGGACGACGCCGAAGCGTACCTGGGCGGGCTGGTGCAGCCGCTGCTGAAGAAGATGAGCGCGTTCCCGGCTCCGACGTTCGCCGCGGCGCATGGTGCGTGCCTGGGGGTGGGGCTGGGCCTGCTGCTGGCGACGGACGTGGTGTACGTGGCGGAGAACGCGAAGTTCGGCTCGCCGTTTGCCAAGCTGGGTGCCACGCTGGATTCGGGCGGGCACTGGTACTTCACGGAGCGGCTGGGAATGCACCGGACGCTTGACCTGATCTACACCGCCGAGCTGATGTCCGGGACGGAGGCCGTGGCGCAGGGGATGTTCAGCCGGCCATGCCTGCGGCCGAACTCCTGGATAACACCCGGGCGATTGTCTCCAAGGTTGCCGCCGGGCCACGGGCGCGTTCACGGCGAGCAAGGAGCTGGTGGCGCACATCCGGGACCAGCGCCTGGGCCTGTGGGACGCCATGGCCGAGGAAAACGCCGAGCAGGCCCGGCTTTGCAAGACGGCGGACTACGCGGAAGGCTTCCGGGCTTTCCAGGAGAAGCGTGAGCCAAATTTTACTGGGTAGAGATTGCTATGTGTGCTCCCTGATTTGTAGGGTTCACCTATGACAATGGGGAAATCTGTTACCAAGGCCGTGATCCCTGCTGCCGGACTGGGACTCGCTTCCTGCCCGCCACCAAGGCGATGCCGAAGGAAATGCTGCCGGTGGTTGACCGCCCGGCTATTCAGTACGTGGTGGAGGAGGCTGTTAACGCCGGCCTCACCGACCTTTTGATGATCACGGGCCGCAACAAGCGGGCCCTGGAAGACCACTTCGACCGCGAGCCGGGCCTGGAGGCCGCACTGGAGAAAAAGGGCGACAAAGAGCGTCTGGAGTCCGTGCAGTACGCATCCCAGCTGGGCCCCATCCACTACGTCCGCCAGGGCGAAGCCAAGGGCCTCGGCCACGCGGTGCTGTGCGCGAGCCAGCACGTGGGGATGAGCCTTTCGCAGTCCTGCTGGGCGATGACCTGATCGACGAAGCCGACACGCTGCTCACCACCATGATCGAGGTGCAGCAGAAGACCGGTGGTTCCGTGATCGCACTGATCGAAGTGGATCCGTCCCAGATCAGTGCCTACGGCTGCGCTGACATCACGGCCATCGAGGGCGAAGACTTTGTCCGCGTCAACAGCCTGGTGGAGAAGCCGGCCGTCGGTGAGGCGCCGTCCAACCTGGCCGTCATCGGCCGCTACGTCCTCCACCCGTCGGTGTTCGGCGTGCTGGAGAAGACCGAGCCTGGCCGCGGGGGAGAGATCCAGCTGACGGATGCCCTGCAGACCCTGGCCGCCGGCGAGGGTGAAGGCTCGGGCGTGTACGGCGTGGTGTTCAAGGGCCGCCGCTACGACACAGGAGACAAGCTCAGCTACCTCAAGGCCGTTATCACCCTCGCTTCCGAGCGCGTGGAGTTCGGCGAGGACTTGAAGACCTGGTTGAAGGCCTTCGTCGGTTAACTGGCTCCTGATGCCTGTGTGACACCTACAAGCCGGCCGCTGTCCAGCGGCGGGCCCGCAGGCGTTCAAGGGCCGCAGCGGCCAGCACGGCGCCTATTACAGCACCTCCTGCGTTTGTGACAAGATCAAGTAGACTCGCGAACCGATTGTGAAGAAACAGCAGCTGGCCCAGTTCGATGCAGACCGAGACCATCAACCCGAAAATTGCGATGTGCCACCAGTACTTTTTCGGATAGGCCAGAGCTGTCACCGCGCCGAGCGGAATAAAGAGCGCTACATTGGCAGATGCTTCGACGAATTGGTAGTTGAACCAGGCAGGAATTCCGTGGACGTGAAGGAATCTCAGGACGCTGGCTAGCTCGCCCTGCACAGGCTCATCGACAGGGCTTGGCCAAAATGCCACCAAGGCCAGTGGCACCAGCATGGTCATCAGAACAACGCGCCAGAACCTCGGGTTACCGGAGCCTCTCAAGACACCCTCAGGTGGTTCTCAGCAGGGCCAGGGCGGCAGTTCCAAGTGCGGCTAC
Organism: Arthrobacter sp. Hiyo4; assembly: GCA_002370555.1. Taxonomy (GTDB): domain Bacteria; phylum Actinomycetota; class Actinomycetes; order Actinomycetales; family Micrococcaceae; genus Arthrobacter. The sequence goes on along the minus strand of AP014718.1, from coordinate 2,983,823 downwards.
GGTCAGCACTCCCAGGAGTATGTAGGGGAGCACGTGAGGTTGGAGGACGGGGACGGAGAAGTCGAACTGCGACGGTGTTCTGCGCCAATGTCTCCCCATAGATCAAATAAATACCACAGTTCAGTGATTGAGCCTGTCAGCTCGGTGGTTGAGCCTGCCGAAACCTTAAACGCAGAGGTGGGTGGTTCTCCGGTTTCCCGGAGAGCCACCCACCTTCGTTGGTACTAGTGAGCGCTGCGGTTAGGCAACAACCTCGTTCTTTGCGCGGCGGCGGACAACAACCACTGAGGCTGCGCCTGCAGCCAGCGCGCCTGCCCCACCAGGGTCCACAGGATCAGGCCCGAGTCAGCCCCGGTGTTGGCTAGACCAGCGCCGCCACCGGTGGTGGCGAGCGGAGCGCCTGAGCTAGCGAAGGTCGGGTCGACAACGACCGTGACGGGCCGACAGTGACGCCGGAGGTGTTACCCGTAGCAGTGATGGAGTAGGTACCGGCCGTGCTGATGGTGATCGGGAAGGCGACCGCACCCTGGGCGTCAGCGGTTGCGCTGAACGTCTGCGGCGCCAGGAAGACAGGGATCTTGGCGGAGAAGGAGGTGCCACCGGCGATGTTGGCGCCGGAAGCTGCGGCGGGTTGCCCGGTGTGACGGTGATAGTCAGCGTTTCGCCGGCAAGGAAGCCCTGGCCGCGGAAGACGAACGTTTCGCCCGGGCCAACAGTGCCGTCAGAAACGGCTGCCTGTGGCGGAAGGGGCGGGTAGGTTCCAGCAACGGCGGGAGCCGAGCCAATAAGGGCGATGGATCCAGCCAGTGCGAGTGCTGCGAGCGTTTTTTTCATTTTTGTCCCCCGGAGACGTTTAAGTTTTTTTCTTTGTGTACCCGAATTGAGGAGGTTCCTCTCCGCACGAGACCTGTGCAGAAATCCCGGATATATATCCCATAACGACATTACCATCCGCGTAGAGCAGCTAGCAATCTCTATCCAGTCGGTTTACATAGTGTTAACGCATTGTCTATAACAACTACCCACATGAGGGAATTTCTGTGGGCAGTATCACATCTTTGACAGCTTGGACAGTGGGCGTGACGACTACGTTAGGTTCAGTGTGTTGCACGATCTTCCCGAAAGTAAACTCCACGGTGCGGCTTTCACCTGGTGCGAGCCTGATCGCCATGACGCCAACGGGTCTGTTGCTATGGATGTAGGTAGCGAAATCGGTTCTTTGGCCGTCCAACTTGGCTGACTCTGCATTGGCTTGAACGGGCCCGTAGGCCACAATGTTTGTTTGCACGGACCCAGGGGGCACCCCGAAGGCGCCGCCACCCGTCACATAAGCCGGCAGAGTCGTCGCTGCATCCGACGGGGCAGTGTTTGTGCTGGTGACGCGGACCGTTGTCTGCTCGTAGCCATCCTTAGAACATTCCTTCACCAGCTGGACCGTCCGTTTTACGTAATAGTCCATCTTCGCGCCTGTGCCGTCGTTGAAGTAGACACCGAACTGGGCAGGGGAAATGCTGGGACCAGCAATGGAACCGCTAAGTGCGTACTTTGCCAGAACGGACTGTTCTGCTGGCAAACCCGACCAGACCAGAAGACGGCTCTCATCAGCACCCGCGTCAGTCCTTCGATGAGGCCCTTCGCGTTGCCCTCGCCGTCGGACAACGCTGCAAATATCTCTTGAGCGACTCCGGCGAAGTAGGCGTCCTGCAGGATGGGTTGCTGGATTCTTGCATAGACATCAGAGAGCAAGGTTTGGACGACGTTCCTACCGGTAAGTTCAGTCGGCAAGCCCGCGCTGGCGAGTGCTACGAGCTCAGGGTCCGTGATTTTGACGGGGCCGGTGGCATCGAGAATGTAGCTCAAGGCCACTGGGTCAATGGAGATAACGCCGTTAACACGCTGTCCGGTCTTCCGCTCCCACATGGCTTGAGCGGTGCTGGCCGCCGTTGGAAAGTCGGGCGTTAGGTTCACATCCTGCATGAACTTTCCCATGCGCCCAGAATAGATCTGTTGTTGCTCAGGGTCCGACGGCACGATGGGCGACATGACACCGACGGCTCCGGCGCTGCTCTGAGAGGCCAACGTAAGTTTGCCCTTGTCAAGGCTGAGGACGGCAAGGGCCCCAGGTATGCCGCCCGACGCCCGTGTCTCGGCGTTATTTTGAATCATAAGGAGGTAGCTGCGTGGTGTCTGTGCGCCGAGCATTCCGGGCGCAAGGTTTGAGGCGTCGGTGGCGGCGTCGAGAGCCCCGGAGAGGCCCCGCAGTTGGTCTCTAGCACTTCTCAATGGGTCAGCCACTTGAGGTACCAAGTTTGAGGTGTCGATCTGACCAAGCCTGTCGGCTGACAGCCGTATAGTCTGCGCTGCAGCAGAAATGCTCGGAGAGGCAGCTTCAAGAGGTTCAAGATCAGTTCCTGAGCTGCTGGGAAGGAGCGATTCCCAGTTTAGGGAGCTGTAGACCTCAACGAGCGGTGTGAGACCGAGGTTGGCTACATCGTCGGCTGAGCGTGCCACCTCCGCGACGGCGCTGAAGTTTGTCCCAAATCCGGGAAGGGTCGACGCCAAGGTCCAGAGCGGATCGTCAGCTGCATGTTTCGCGGCGGCCGTGTGGTTGCGAAGTTCATCAACGGTGGCCGCAGCCCCACCAGCGTTGTTCGTAGTTATTTCCTCTTTGAGGGAGGGAATCAGGTCGGACGCCGAGGAGAGTTCGGAGTTTATCTCCGACGCTTTGCTTCCCAGCCAGACTGCCCCGGCCCCGGTAATGAGAACTACGCCCCAAGCGAGGCCAGAGTGATCAGGAGCCGCCGGCGATACTTCCAGGGGCGCTTTGCCCTAGTCCGGGCGCTAACGGCCGAGGTGTCGTGAGTTGCAGCCATTGTCAGGGCCGGCCTAGGCCGCGGTACTGCCAGCCAGCAGCCCGCCACTTGGCAGCGTCCAAAACGTTGCGGCCATCAAGGACCCGAAGTGAAGAAACTGACGTCGCCAACTCGTAGGGGTCCAGATCACGGTACTCCTGCCACTCGGTAAGTAACAGCAAAGCATCCGCCTTCTGGACTGCAGTTGAAGTGTCGGCTTCATAGTGGAGATCCGGGAATCTCCGCGCGGCATTTGCAAGAGCCTTTGGATCCGTCACGGTAACTACAGCACCTTGCAACTGCAACTGTGCCGCAATGCTGAGGGCAGGCGAATCGCGAACGTCGTCGCTGTCAGGCTTAAATGCGGCGCCTAGCACTGTGACTCGTTTGCCAAGCAAGGACCCTTCGCACAAGTCGCGCGCCAGCTCAACCACACGGGTTCTGCGACGCATGTTGATGGCATCGACCTCACGTAGGAAGGTCAGTGCCTGATCGGCTCCAAGCTCTCCGGCTCGCGCCATGAAGGCACGGATGTCCTTGGGTAGGCAGCCTCCGCCAAAGCCAATGCCCGCATGGAGGAATTTTCGGCCTATCCGATCATCCATGCCGATAGCGTCAGCGAGCTGAGTAACGTCTGCTCCCGCAGCTTCGCACACTTCGGCCATGGCGTTGATGAAAGAAATTTTGGTGGCCAAGAACGAATTCGCCGCAGCCTTCACGAGTTCGGCAGTGGGGCGGTCGGTGACGAGCCGGGGTGTGCCCGAGGCCAGCGGAGCCGCGTAAACCTCGTCCAGGACGGCAACTGCGGGATGGTCCTCGGAACCGTCGCTGACTCCGTATACAAGCCGGTCAGGGTGGAGTGTGTCCGCAATGGCATGGCCTTCGCGGAGGAACTCAGGATTCCACACCAAATGAGCGTCTGGTTCGTTTGTCTGCACTAGCCCGGCCAGCCGCGAGGCCGTCCCCACTGGCACTGTAGATTTCCCGACCACCACGTCGCCAGGCGAGAGAAATGGGAGAAGGCCTTCCGTTGCAGCATCGACAAACGTGAGATCAGCCCCGTTTTCACCCTTTTTCTGAGGGGTGCCTACACAAATAAAATGGACGTCGCTTCCGTGAGCCGCGGCCATGTCTGTACTGAAAGACAGTCGACCCGTTTCTTGTACCTCTCGGAGCAGCTGGTCTAGTTCGGGCTCATAAAACGGCGCCCTGGCATTGGAGAGTTGCGCAACCTTTTGCTCGTCCACGTCGATGCCGACAACTGTATGTCCAAGTTTTGCCATGCAGGCTGCATGAACAGCGCCTAGGTATCCACAGCCAATTACTGTAATGCGCATGCTTATGTTCCTTCCCCAGAGGGCAGTTGTGACGCTCGGGCCTTAGTGGCTAGTAGGCGCCCGTTTTGTGAAAGACGGCCCGGACGGTACGGAGAAGGATGATGAAGTCCCCCGCCATCGACCAATTCTCAACGTAGTAAAGGTCCAATCTGACCGAATCTTGCCATGAAAGACTTGATCTGCCGCTGACTTGCCAAAGGCCAGTCAGTCCAGGCTTGACCAGAAGCCTTCTTCGTACATCTTGCTCGTATGCTTCTACTTCACGGGGTAGCGGCGGACGTGGCCCTACTAGGCTCATTGATCCGCTGAGTACATTGAAGAGCTGAGGCAGTTCATCCAGGCTGTAACGTCGTAGCCTCCCCCCTACTTTGGTGATTCGGGGATCATTCTTGATTTTGAACAGTACGCCACTGCCTTCGTTTTGATGAGTCAGTTCTGCGAGCTGCTCTTCCGCGTCCACGACCATCGATCGAAATTTGAGCATCCTGAAGTGTTTCCCTTCGATGCCCACGCGTTCCTGCCTGAAGAAGATCGGGCCCCTGCCATCTAGTTTGACCAAAAGTGCGACGGCCGCCATCACAGGAGAGGCAATTACTATAAGAACAGCGGATCCTGCCACATCGAAGAGGCGCTTCGCTACGCGTTGGCCACCTTCTAAGGTCGGTGTTGTCACATGGATTAGTGGGAGACCTGCTACCTGCTGCGTGTGGATGCGAGGCCCCGCAATGTCGGTGAGTGCGGGGGCCATGATCAAACCCACATTGCGTGATGCCAGTTCCCACCCTAGGTGCCTCAATGTTTGAGGATGCAGTTGCACACCCGCTGAAACCGCAACCGCATCAGCCTGGCAGTGATCAATCGCCAAAAGTATGGAGACGGTGTCTGGCCGGTGTCCGAGTATTGGCAAACCCGAGGATGCCTCAAAATCGGGTCCATCGTGCGCACCGGGAGTGTAGGCTGCCACCGGCAGATATCCGGCGTACTTGGCTCGGCCTAGAGAGGAAGCCAAGTGAGCAACAGCGCTTTCGCCTCCAAGCAGTAGCAGACGTGACATGCTCTTGCCTTTTTGCCTATCCGCATTGATATGTTGCCGAAGCAGCCAACGAGCTGCCAGAAGGCCAACAAGACCGGCAGGCAGTGCTACTCCTACGTATCCACGCGCCGTGTCCAAGCGGAAAACATAGGAGAAGGTTGCAACCAACCCAAATAGCCAGAGAGATGCCGCTGCCACGCGTTTGTATTCGTCCGCGCCCGCCCCGAGAATTCGGCTCTCTCGACTGCTCCACGCGCTTAGCATGCACCACCAGCCGACGATGAGTCCCACGGAAACAAGCCCATAGGTATAGTCGTGCTCGAAGGTCTGTGATTCCTTGTCAATTCCAAAGCGGATGATGTAGGCCCTGCGACCGCCCATATTATGACAAATGCGTCAGTAATCGCTAGGCGGCGCGAATAGCTCCCTCGCCAGTTCCTGGTGTCCCCCACTGCAAATTCCGTCCTGTGCCGGATCCTTGGGCAGCCTGCCCATCATGTGATGATAACGAACTTCTGGCTCCGAGTTCGCACATGACGATCCGATTCTCGTCCATGGAAAAATGGCGTGAGAATCGGGGTCTTGCCTGCTGCGGCCCGCGCATCACCGACTTCCGATCATTCGATCGTGAAAAACTGCCGGGAACGCCGCCCGAAGCCGTGGAACGCATGATCTCGTTTTTCGTTTCGTGAAGATTTGGCTCTTCACTTTGCCCTCGAAGATTCTAACTTGAGCCAAGATACCGGTTAGGCTAGAGCCGAGCGGGACGACCATAGCTGAGCTGAAGCCTTGAGGCAGGCGAAGTCGTGGTTACTGGGCTGTGATTTCTTACAGTCCGTTGCTTGAGGAAGTGAGCCGGAGCAGCCTCACCGATTTTCTGCTGGTGCCGGGTATTCACATCCGAGCACTCAACCAACACGGACACAAGGGGGAAGCATGCCCAGAGCACTCATCACGGGGATTACAGGACAAGACGGGCTATATCTTGCCGAGCTACTGGTCGCCAAGGGGTATGACGTATTCGGTATGATCCGAGGTCAAAACAACCCGAAGATGGATCTCGTCCGCAACGCTGTCCCGGAAGTCGAATTGATTGCTGGAGACTTGTCTGATGTCAGTGGGTTGACAAGGGTCTTGCGAGCCGCTGAGCCCGATGAAGTATATAATCTCGGAGCCATCTCGTATGTGGCGTATTCGTGGGAAAATGCTTCGCTAACTACCGACATAACAGGCAAAGGCGTCCTCCATATGCTTGAGGCTACACGCTTGTATGCAGGCGACGAGCCGGCCAGCGTGAAGTTCTACCAGGCCTCATCGTCTGAAATGTTCGGGAAAGTCCAGGAAGTCCCACAGTCAGAGTCGACTCTCTTGTGGCCGCGGTCTCCATACGGCGTGGCAAAAGTATTTGGTCACTACATGACGATCAATTATCGCGAATCCTACGGAATGCATGCTTCCAGCGGAATCCTCTTCAACCATGAGTCGCCCCGCCGTGGACCGGAATTCGTCACGAGGAAAGTCACACAGGCTGTGGCAAGGATCAAGCTCGGCCTGCAGTCCGAGCTTGTTCTTGGGAATCTGGATGCGAAGCGGGACTGGGGGTTTGCCGGCGACTACGTTGATGCCATGTGGCGCATGCTTCAGCAGCCTGAGGCCGACGACTACGTCATTGCCACTGGGGAGACTCACTCCATTCGAGAGCTCTTGGACGTAGCTTTCGAAACGGTCGGCATTGTCGACTGGGCTCCCTACGTTCGGCAAGACCCCAGGTTTATGCGTCCAGCTGAGGTGGACTTACTGATTGGCGACCCGTCGAAGGCGAAAGCCGTATTGGGCTGGAAGCCCCAAGTCGCATTTTCTGAGCTAATTCAAATGATGGTAGAGAATGACCTTGATGAGCAATCTGCCCTCGTCCGCTAACGTGCGTACTGCCTTTATTACTGGCGCCACTGGTCAGGATGGAAGCTATCTTGCGGACCAGCTGGCCGGCCAGGGCTGGAGCGTCCATGCGCTAGTGAGAACTGCACCCGCGAAGGGCACAGTTGTTGGTGACCGTGCGTTTAGCCTACATCTTGGTGATCTGTCCGACCACAACAACTTGAAGCGCGTACTGCAAACGATTCAGCCAGACGTCGTATTCAACTTGGCCGGAAGTAGCTCAGTTGCAGAATCGTGGGAAGACCCCGCAGCAACAATTTCAGTAAACGCCACGAGCGTTGCGGCCCTCATGGAGTCTACATGGAAACTCCAGCAAGATGCCGGGAAAGAAATTCGCTTCGTACAGGCGTCCAGCGCCGAGATCTTTGGTTCTTCAACCGATGTTCCACAAAACGAATTGTCACGCATTTGTCCAGTCTCACCCTACGGAGCATCAAAGGCGCTAGCGCACCACTTGGTGGGTGTTTACAGGCGTCGTGGAATGTTTGTTTCATCGGCAATTCTTTATAATCACGAATCTCCCAGGCGGCCTGCGAAATTCGTTACACGGAAGATCACATCGCAAGTCGCTCGTATCGCACTCGGGCATTTAGAAACCCTCGATCTTGGCAATCTTGATGCAACGCGTGATTGGGGATGGGCGCCGGACTATGTAGATTCCCTGGTTCGAATGGCCACATATAAGGACCCCGATGATTTCGTCATTGCCACAGGGATTTCTCATACGGTGAGAGATTTCGTCCGGCGCGCCTTTGAATCTGCAGGTATTAGCCACTGGGAAAAGCACGTGCGCGTTGACCCTCGTTTTATTCGGCCAATAGATGCAAGCGAGATGAGGGGCGATGCGAGCAAAGCTCAGAGGCTTTTGGACTGGAAACCTACTGTTGATTTTGGTGAAATGGTTAGTCAAATGGTTCAGAATGACCTTGTCGTCGAGGCAAAGCGACTTGAAACCCCACATACTTCAAGCAGAGGTGGGAAATGAGCGGGGTAATTGTTCACGAATGGCTTGAACCGCACGGTGGAGCGGAAAAGGTTATGGAGGAAATGGCAAGCGTTTTTCCCAATGCCTCCATTCGTTCCTTGTGGGATGACGCGCCATCCCGGTTTGAGAGTGGGAGAGTCAGGGAAACATGGCTGGCAAAGACCCCCTTCGTAAGAGCAAGAAATTTGCATTACCTTTCATGCCGGCCACCTGGCGACACTTAGGGTTTCAGGATTCCGATTGGATATTGTGCAGTTCACATTTGTTCGCTCACCACGCGCGCTTTTCTGGTCCAGCACGGAACGCAACCAAATTCATTTACGCGTATACACCCGCTCGTTATATTTGGACTCCTGAACTCGACCAGCGAGGCAATTCCATAGCAGCCAGGGCAATCGCCAGGCCCTTTCGCGCTCTGGACCGTCGGCGCGCGCAAGAACCATCGTCCATTGCGGGCATTAGCCAGTTTGTTCGGGAACGAATTGAGCGCTCCTGGGAGCGCGAGGCAAGAGTGATCTATCCGCCGGTTAATGTTAGTGACTTCGTCTCCGAGGAAGCTATTTTCTCCTCCTTAGAGGAAGAGATGCTTGAGCGTCTTCCTGCCGAATTCATACTGGGCGCCTCCCGTTTTATACCATACAAGCGTCTGGACCTCGTGATAAAGGCAGGAGCGGCGGCCGGATTACCCGTCGTGTTGGCCGGTAGCGGCCCAAGTTTAGGCTACCTAAAACAGTGTGCGGCAGAATATCCAGGAACTGTGACTTTCGTCGACGCTCCATCACTTCAAATGCTGAGAGAGCTGTACCGTCGGTGCGCACTGTACGTATTTCCGCCCGTCGAGGACTTTGGAATAATGCCGGTTGAGGCCATGGCGACCGGTACCCCAGTCCTCGCAAGCAGTATCGGGGGGGCCGCAGAAACGGTGATCCATGGCAAGACAGGGTATCTACTCGAGAGCTTTGAGTCAGCAAGCCTCGGAGACGCTGTTCATTCGGCGATATCTCTTGCTGGTCCATCATGCCAAGCCCAAGCATGGAAATTTGACAGAAGCGTCTTTGCCCGTGAGATGAAGGCATGGGTTCTCAGTGAGAAATCGGCTGTGCACTGAGCCTTCCTTCTTCAGTCTCAAGCAAGTTTGAATGTTCCCCTTATTGAATGACGCGGAGTCGATCCGATTGGAAGAATTAAAAATGGGCGTTGATGTCATTATTGTGTCTTACAATTCCAGTCGCTATCTGCCACGGTTAGCTTCGAGTCTGCAAAAGTCCGATGCCGTTGGGTCGGTAGTCGTAGTTGATAATGCGTCGACGGATAATTCGATAGATGTCGCCCGGAAGTTGGACTGGGGCGGACGTCTTCAACTGATCCAAAACCATCACAATGTCGGCTTTGGGGCAGCCATGAACCAGGGCGTGGGATTTCTGGAAGATGTGAATGAATTTGTACTACTTGTCAATCCGGATGTGCAGCTTGAATCGCAAACAGTATCCGCCATGTTGTCTGCTCTGACTAGCGATAAGAGTCTGGCGTGCGTTGGGCCGCGACTGGAAACTACCGACGGACGTGCCGTGTCGTCGGCCCGCGCATTGCCTACGCGGTGGAATATGGCAACACGACGAGTGGTTGAACAGGCCCCTGTTGACGAACCCATTTTGCATGTTGGCTGGGTGTGTGGTGCGGCCATGCTATGGAGAAGGCAGGCTTTCGAGCAAGTTGGCGGTTTCTCGCCCGAGTACTTTCTCTACTACGAAGATGTGGATATCTGTCGGAAAGCCTGGCGAGCTGGGATGAAGGTAGCGACGGTGGCAAATGCGAAAGCCATCCATGACCAGGGACATGGAAAAGAACCTTCAACTGTCCTCCAAAATTTCAGCAGGAGCAGTCGACGACTATATGCCAAGAAATGGCTCGGATCTTGGGGTCTAGCTGCGGCGTTAGTGGCGGAATTCCTGGAGAGGCTAGCTGGTTTGAAGAATGCAATGAAGGGGCAAATGCCATGAAGCTCCTATTCGACGGAAGACTGGTCACATCTACGCCGTCCGGCGTTCGAGATATATCGCTCGGTCTTATCAGCGGCTTCAGGGCGTTAGAGGCTGAAGGTCGGCTCGAGCTCGCTGTGGCTGGAGATAGGCCCGACGCAGCGTTCGATTTAGTGCTGCCCCCCTCGGGATATATGCATGTTGGGCTGCCTTTGGCGGCGCTCCGCTTCAAAGCGGATCGAATAATAGTCCCTCGCCAGACTGTTCCAGTACTTTCGCCCGTGCGGGCGGTGCCCGTCTTCATGGACATTGGCTTTCTGAGAATTCCCGAAATGTACTCGCGACATTGGATTCGTGACCTGACGACAAAAATGGCGGCACGTTCCCGGTACTCGTTGGCGATATCAGAATATACGTCCAATGAGCTTGCTCAGGAGGGGCTCTCGAAGGCGGTCCGCGCGCTGCCGATTCAGGCGATTCACCCAATCGTCTGGTCTCCAAAACTAGCCGATCCCTACCTGCTATGCGTCGCCGCACAGGAACCACACAAGAATTTAGTCGGGCTGGTCAAGGCTTGGAATGAGGCCGATATTGGTTCTTGGCGTTTGGTAATTTGCGGGAGACCAGGTGTGGCCAGTCGCGAATTGCATGAAACTATCGAATCGTTGTCACTACAGGATTCGGTCCAAGTTCTTTCCGGCCTCGACGATGACTCTTATGCGTCGCTACTTTCCGGATGCTCGGCATATATTCAACCATCCTTCGATGAGGGGCTATGCATTCCCGCTCTTGATCTGGCTGCGGCAGGAGCTCCAACGGTTGTCAGTCGGCTTGGAAATCTCGGTCATTTTTATGCAAAGAGCGGTTCCTCAGACTCATTTGATCCATTCTCCGTTAGTGAGATGACGCAAGCCATCAATACAATTTTGCATGACGTCCCATTTCGCGAGAAGACGATGTCCTGGAATCTGGCAAACGTATCTGTAACTGACTGGAAATCAGTGGCGAGCGAAGCTGTAGAGGGAATGAATCAATGAGCGTATCCATTATTACGGTGACTTACAACTCAAGTCACATTTTGACTGACTTCATCGAAACACTAGAACTGTCAAAGGAAGAAGACTTCGAGTTAATTATTGTTGATTCGGGCTCGGATGATGCAGCGCGAAGCGAAGCGATCGGTCAAGCTGCCGGGGCTCGTGTTGTTCGCAACGAACTCAATGTTGGATATGGAACAGGCTCGAACATCGGAGCTGCAGATGCTTCGGGAGAATGGCTGGTTTTTGTCAATCCCGACGTCTCGGTCACTAGTCGGCAACTGCGTGATTTGATCGGCATAGCGCGTCTCAACGGTGTGCAATGCATTGGTCCCCGGGTTGCCAGTATGGATGGGCAACCCACTAGATCCTGGGGAAGAACGATTACACCACCTTGGCGGCGGCGGAACGATGGATATACCGAAAGTGGATCTCTTATTTTCGCCGAAACCATCAGCGGTTGTTGCATGGCTATTTCTGCCGATGCCTTTAGGAGACTTGGCGGATTCGACAGTGCGTTTTTCATGTTTTGTGAGGAGATGGATCTACACCGGAGGTTGGGAGATTCTGACGGCCGTGTCGCAATCGCCCGCGAAGTAGTCGTCCGAACACCAGGCGGAGCAAGTTCCCTTGGAGTATCAGATCGATGGCGTTCCGTTGAACGGATGGTCGGTCATACACGCTACGTTTTTAAACACTTCTCTCGTGTAGAGGGTTTTGTTGCCATTGCATACAACCTCTTCAAAATTGCTTTTCAGTCGAAGTTTCGAAGTCGTCGGCCAGCTTCAATCAGTTTTTTAATGGTTTAAGGGAGAAACATTGAGAGTGCTTAGAATTTTCCATGGTGGAGGTGTCCGTGCGTATCAGCGCCGCGACGAAGAGATCTCTAGACTTGGGCATGAGGTGCATCTCTTGGTACCGAAAGCCTTTCGCGAACTTCCGACACTCACGATCGCTCAGGTGCGGAATGACTCCATACGCGTAACACCTATTGGATTGTACGGACTAAGGCGAAATCCGTTCTTCTTCTACAACCCCTTTCGTGTCGCGTACATATGCAGGACATTCAAGCCTCAAGTAATAGATGTCCACGAGGAACCTTACAGCTTAGCTGCCGCCTCGATTCTGCTGGCGCGATTTATATCATGCGTAAAATGTGAAATTGTATTTCGTTCCAGTCAAAACGAATTTAAATCCTATCCTTTTCCTTTCTCATTCATTCAGTGGATGATGTTCAAGACCAGTACAGAAGCTTATGTTCCGTCCGAGCAAGCGCGCCGCGTGCTTCAACAGAAAAAATTCACGGGAAGAGTTTCCGTCGTTGGGAATGGAGTATTGGCGCCGACAACGCCACCTATTGCTTCCAGTAGATCTACAAGACTTGAAGTTGTATGCGTCGGCCGGCTGATCGAGCGCAAGGGTGTTCAAGACCTGGTGGAAGCGGTAGTGGGTTCGCAATTAGCCATCAACTTGACCATCGTTGGTTCCGGGCCGATGGAGAACCAATTGCGCAGTATTGTCGAGGGGCGCCAGCACGCGGGAGGCGACGTGGATTTCAAGGGGCAGTTAGCATTGACGAAGCGGCAGAGATTATGCGCCGGGCCGACATAGTCTGTGTTCCCTCACATGAGCTGAATGGGTGGAGCGAGCAATTTTCGAGGGCTTTGGTCGAGGGAATGGCAAACTACTGCGTCCCCCTAGTTTCAAGTTCTGGAGCACTTCCTGAGATAGCTGGAGGAATAACGCAGCCATTTCAGTGGGGTGACGTTGGGGAATTGACTCAGAGATTAGAGGCTCTCGTGGCATCACAAGACCTCGAGGATCTCAAGATCGTGGCGCATGAACATGCGGTCAGTAAATATTCATGGCAAGCGACGAGTAACCGGATATCAGCAATGTACGAAAGGGTCGTCTAGTGAAACCGAGGCAGTCACTCCTATCGTTGGTGCATGATGTTGTAGAGGATGAATCACTGACGTCCTCGGTTGCCCCTGGAAGACGGCATGTAATCACCCTGGCACCCTGGCAACTCTGGATGGCATCAAGAAATCCTGAATTTGCAGCGGCTGTGCAGAACGCTGATGCGGTAACGATTGACGGACGTTGGCTCCAAGCGTGCCTGAATGTAGCGGGCCACCGATACCGGTTGCTAACTGGTCGTTCTTTGGTGGAATGGCATTACAGCGGACAAGGATCCCAGCGAATTTCGGTTGTCGGATCATCTGATGAGTCACTTGCCCGGCTTTCTGTGGCCAGACCCGAGTGGCTCTGTATCGGTGGAAAATTTGAGGAGTCGTTCCTTGATGCACGTATGGCCGAAATTGTCGGCGAAATCCGTCGTCATGGTTCTTCACTGGTCTTCGTTGCTCTTGGCAGCCCCAAGCAGGAGCGATGGGGACGAGAAATCGCAGACCTGGCCGAGGTTACGGTCGTTGGTATCGGTGGATCAATTGAAACAGTAGTGGGCCTGCGGAAAACACCGTCGGGGTACCTTCAGGCCCTGCACCTTGAATGGCTTCAGAGAACTATTCAGGATCCCCTACGTTTCATTCCGAGAATTCTTCAAGCTCTATCGGTCCTCCCTATTCTTCTCGCCGAGGCACTGCTGGCACGGCTGAGGATCAAAATGTAGCCGATCCCATTAGCATCCAAGTATTTTCTGTTTTCGTTTGTCTCCCTGTCTGTCTGGAGTATTTCGTTTTGCTCTATCCACTAAGTTAGGTGATATTATGCGACAAAAAATAGCCCGGCTATTTCGACGGACTGAATCAGATTTTATTAGGCTTGCCAAGGCTGGCCGAATTACTGTGGGTAAACACTCTTATGGGAATCCGTCGATTCGAGTTTTTGAGCATGATCAAACGCATTTAACAGTAGGCTCGTACACGTCTATTGCTCATGATGTTCAATTCTTACTGGGGGGAAACCATCCCACTGACCGAATTACCACATTTCCGCTGCGTATCCGCTTGGGTTTAGACGGCGCAGGAGAGGATGGGTATCCTAGCTCTCGCGGCGACATAGTAGTCGGTTCGGACGTCTGGATTGGTGCGCGCACCACTGTTTTGTCCGGTGTAACGATTGGCGATGGCGCAGTAGTTGGTGCCGGTAGCTTGGTCAGCCGTGATATTCCTCCATACTCGATCTGCGTAGGACAGCCCGCTAAGCCTGTCGGATCCAGAATCCCGGAGGAGTTCATAGGTCCAATGCTCGAGATCAAATGGTGGGAATGGGACGACTTGACTGTCGAAGATTCGGTGGCGGAGCTTTCGGGATCCGATTTAGGGGCTTTCGTGGCACGCCATAGTCGTAATCCGAGATTAGAATCACGCCCGGCTTCCTGATGCTAGAGACTGGTCGCGTAACACGATATTCGTCTCGTGATCGGCTCCTACCCACGGGCATAACGTATTGGAGCTCCGCTTAGTGTTCTCACTGTTACGCCGTCCTAGTAGCGTTTTGACTGTTGCGAACATGCTCGCAATGGGTCTTGGTGTGATCTCTGCCGCCATCCAAGCCCGCATCTTGGGTCCCGAAGGAAGAGGGGAACTCGCTACGGCCATTGTGCCAGGGACCGTCATGGCTATGCTGTTGTGCCTCGGACTGCCAGACTATTTCGCCAGGCGAGCAGCCAAGGATGGTAGCGGCAGACGCGCTGGAAAGCTAGCTCTGGTTCTAAGCAGCGGGATCGGCTGCTTTGCAATTTGGCCCTATGTTCTTCTCGTCGGCCTCGTAGCCCGGCCAGAAAGCCACGCTTGGTGGCTCTTGGTGCTCTACGCGTGCCTGACGCCTGTCTTCATCTTCGGCTATTGCTTGGTGGCCATTTCAATGGGGCTTTCACAGTGGTATTACGTTGCGCTATCGAAGGTTCTGCCGCAAATAGTCTCTGTTGCTGGCTTGATTGTCATGTTCTTCGTTGGGCTGACGCCCTAAGTGTTGGATTCCTGCTGATATCCACTTCGCTAATAGGAATGCTATTGCCACTATTGGGGAAGGCGGTGAGGCCCAGAGGTCATATTCCGTTGTCGAGTGTAGGCGAGGCATTGTCCTTTGGCCTGCGTGGATGGACTACAGGTGCCTTGGGTCTTCTCAACCAGCGCATCGACCTGCTTATTCTTACCGTCATGGCGTCTAGGGCGGACCTCGGATACTATGCGGTGGCCACGACTGTCGCTTCAGTATTAAACGCCCTATCTACGGCCGTTGGAATTCCGGCTCGTAATAGGGTGGCAAGAGGAGAAACCGAGCATACCGCAGCGACCGTTGCACTCGTGCTGTGGCTGACGCTGAGTGCCGGTCTGATTCTTTGCCTTAATCTTGGGTGGTTGGTTCCGTTGGTTCTTGGAGCCGAATTTGAGTCGATCATTCCCATTGTGTGGATACTTGCCCTTGCTCAAGTTCCACTATCTGGAGTTGTCGTGCTGACATTCAGTTTGGTTGGTCTTGGTCGTCCTGCCGCCCCAATTGTTGGTGAGGCTATTGCTTTGACCACAACAACAGTTTCAATTTTGATATTTTTTCCGCTATTTGGCATCATGGCCGCTGCAATTTCGAATTTGGTCGGCAACTGTTTGAGTCTCATTGCACTACTCATTTTGTCTCGGATGTATCTTTCCAAGGCTTCTCTCTGGCGTTATATTGTCGTCACTCCGGCTCAAGCTAGGCGGCTTCTTAACGTCGCACGGACCGATTAGTCGTTCCTTCTGGCACTTATCAGGCCTGGATCGGCGCGTGCCATTTGTGGCTTCGGGGTTGGTGGGGATTGATTCCGTGTCGTAGATTACAGAAGAGTCCGTGGCCCTGCTGGGATGAGTGTTGCGCCGGCGCGCAGGAGCAGACGGCGGTTGGCGGCTGTGGGTCGATGGACCGTCCCCGCCGGCCGTGGACCTGCTGGGTGAGACGTTGCCGGCTCTTCGTGGTTCGTGGGGAACCGATCTCGTGTCGTAGATGACAGAAGGGCCCGTGGCCCTGCTGGGATGAGTGTGTCTAATCATTCAAACCAGGAAGGGGACCGGCTCCCATGGACTGTCGGATGCCGTTACCCGTGCACCAGGCGCCCATTTCGCGGGACGTGTACTGCGTTCCATGATCGCTGTGGAAAATCGCGTTGGGGCTCAGATGGCCGCGGTCCAGTCCCTTGCCATCCTCAGGGCCCCGGTGACCAGGGAAGCACGCATGTGCTCAGCCATCGACCAGCCGACGACCATGCGCGTGCACAGGTCAATGACGGTGGCCAAGTAGAGCCAGCCCTCGCCGGTGCGCAGGTAGGTGATGTCTCCGACCAGGCGCGTTCCAGGGATCTGTGCGGTGAAGTCCCGGCCAATGAGGTCCGCAAAAACCTTATCCGGATCCGAGGGGATCGTGGTGCGCTTGAAGGCGCGCATCCGCTTTGCGGCCCACCCGTTCTCGGCCATAATCCCCGCCACGGTGCCCACCGAAACCTCGATGCCGGCGGCGGCCAGCTTGGTGTGCACCATACGGTGACCGAAGATCCCATCGGAAGAATCGAAGACGGTCTTCACCTGATCGGTCAGCTCCCGGCGGCGGAGCGCCGTCGGGGTTTCCGCAGGCGTCCAGCCACCGGTAATACGTGGCCCGTGGGAGATCAAGCTGACGGCACATCCAGGCCACCGGGAAATCGGCGTTCTTCTCCTGAACAACTCGGTACAAGTCCTCTACCGTTGTTCTTTGGCGAAGAACGCCGAAACTTTTTTCAGGAAATCGTTCTCCCTCTCCAGCTCCCGCAGCCGCGCCTCCAAAGCCTTGTATTTCGCAGGATCCACCGGATCATCCGGTTTGCCGCCGCCCTCCGGTTGCCCTTCACGAGACACCCGCACCCAGCGCTTTAACGCCGTGACGGAAATGCCGAGCTCCGGAGCGACAGAGGCAGGCGAACGGCCAGATGAAACCACAAGCTCAACGGCATCAGCCTTGAACTCATCGGAATAGGTAGGTCGAGCAGACATGAGCACAATCCTTTCAAACTGTGTCTCACATCAGTAGTACACCTCACATGAACCATCAATAGATAGAAGCCGGTTACCACCGTTACGATACTTGCGGTGAACTGGATACACCGAACCGGTTCGGGGCACAGGAGTCGTGCTGACCAATCACTGTACCCGGGGCCATACAGCGACAGATCCAGGCACTCACGGCCGAGTTACTGATGCTCTCGACCAGCCGAAAGCGGCAAACCGAAGGACGCCACGCGAACTGTCCGGATGATTCCAAGAAGGAGGCTACGCGTGCATCTGGACATGATTCCGCGGGGCTTCCTTAGGCCATGGCGTCCCCAACCGGGTGTCGGCAATCTTATGGGAAGTGCGGGCTGCGCCCACTCCGATGCCAAATACCATCGAAAGAAGCGGCCACGCGACGGGTTCCATGAGGAAGAACCCGACTGCACAAGGAATGGCACCCAATACGAAGGACCGGTGCCAAGAGCCTAAAGTCGGCGATCTTATTCCCTGGATCAGCGCTAGGAACATTCCCACCATTAGTGCGAGGCCGATCAGGCCGAACTCCGCATACATAGTGAAAAACTGGTTGTCGACGGTGCCGTAGATTACGCCTTCGACGTTGTTTGAGAACGCTTTGGCCACAGCCTTCGGTCCCGCTCCAAGCACTATTTCGTGACCTGTCGTAATCTGCATAACCGTATCAAAACCGCCTAAGCGAATTCTTTGATCCTGAGCGGAAAGCTCACCAAAACGCTGTCCAAAGCCTTCACCGAAGTACATAGCAATGCTGCCAACGGCGCCTGCTGCCGCAAGTGCGAAGGCTAAAATCTTTGAACGGTCGCTGTCCGCCCGAGCTAGCAATATTCCGAGAAGGCCAGCTGCCACGAACATGTAGATGCTCCTTGACACCGATGCACTGGCACCCGCCAATGGAAGAGCAATGCTTAGGACTTGAAAGATCTTTCCGCCTCTGGAGCCGTGCGCCGGACCAGAAAGATTCAAGACCGCAACGCAGGTTAGTAGAACGCAGAGAACTAGAGGGTGGCCTAGGAAGGCTGACGCACGAAATACTCCGTAGGTAGTCCCGGGTACTTGGAACTCGGTATATAAATAGAATGGCCTCTTAGTGACGAACTCTGCTATAGCGATGATGGCGGCAACGCACGCTAGGAATGACAGCATTGTACGAATAGTTGCCAGCTCACGCGGAGAAGCGGCGCTGCCTATCATAATAGCGAGAGCCATTACCGTCGCCGTGAGTAGCCCGACCAGTAGCCTGAAAATGTCAGTCTCAATCATGCCAACGGTCAAGAAAGAAAGCGTACTTATAGTGGTAAGCCAAACGAATGCCAGCTTCGGGCTTACATGTCGTTCTTTGGCGGTCACAAAAGCACTGCAGAGCAGCGATCCGGTGACCAGGATGAGTGCTATGATCTGCGGCTGGCGCTGCTCTGTGAATCCTGGCAGCAGCGGAATGAGAGCGACTGAGAACAGCGATAGTACTGCAACTCTCGAGATGGACCCTCGGCAGAACAGATACCCTAAGATAAGCGCGGCTATCCCGACTATGATCGAAAACCAAATCGGTACCACCGGGCCGGGGCCGCAACAACCTCAGTATTCAGCACCTGCGCTACATGCCACTGCATCATAAGATTTCCGGGCAATTTTGGACCTCATTCAGGATTTATTGGCATCCGTTGCTAAGTGCTGAGCCTAAGATAGATAGGGGAAAGTCTTGGGGACCAATCAGAGCTGTCCACTGGGATCACGGTAAGTTAAATTCTCCAAAACATGGCTAGATGCGGCTGTGGCGCTTTACTAGTTTTCGGTTGACCGGATCAAATGCGGTCGAATCGACTGGATTGGAATACACTTGGATCCCGCTCCGCGGAGCCCATCGCTTCGGGATCGTAGGCAGACGAGATCTCACGAGAAGTCAATATGTCCCCGCCACCCGTCCCCGGACGATTCCTCTTAGAGTTTCGTTTGGTGGCGGACTCGTGTTCAATATCGTGGCTGTAATAACTGTAGGCATAAGCGTCAGGGCCGCTATTGGGCATTCTGTTCAATATTATGCCCAATACATTTGACTTGACCATGTCCAGCGCATTTAGTGATTTTTGCAAGTCTTTTTGCTTGATCCTTTGAGATCCTACAACGACCACAACTCCCCCCACGTGCTGTGAGAGTACTGCGGCATCTGTCACCGGCAAGAGCGGTGGCGCATCAATGATTACGCTATCGAACGCGCTTTCTAGTCGCAGTATCAATTGCTTCATCTCGCCGGACCCTAACAGCTCACTCGGATTAGGTGGGATCTGTCCAGACGCGAGTACAAACAGTTTGTCGTCGCCCCAAGGCTGCAGGACGTCGTTGACATCCGCCGCGCCTACCAGGACTGTCGTCAATCCCGCATTCCGATCGAGGCCAAGGTACTCGTTTATCATTGGCCGACGCAGATCTGCATCTACAAGACAAACAGTCTGGCCAGCTTGGGCAAGCGCGATTGCAAGATTCGTGGCAGTCGTACTTTTTCCTTCGCCCGGGACTGACGAGGTTATAAGAACAGTTCTAGCTTCTCCAGACACGTTTGCAAACTGGAGGTTCGTTCTCAGCTGGCGAAATGATTCGGCTCTTGGGCTCTGCGGGGCTGCTTGCGTGAGAAGGGGTTTCTTCGTTGCGTCCGGGTCAAACGAAATGCCACCCAGCAAAGGCGAGTCCGTAATATGCCTGAGATCGGCTTCACCCCTTATCCGGCTGTCCAACATGGTCCTTAGCGCAGTCGCTGCGGCGCCCATGGCGAGGCCCGCAATTACACCCAAAAGTAGGTTAAGTCGGGTGTTTGGAGCTGATGGGCTCGCCGGAGCAATTGCAGGTTTGATGATAGAGAGGCTGACTGGGGATGACCCACCGCTTTTCGGAGTCTCCAAGTCTTCCACAGCTCGGATCAGACTTCTCGCAACCTCTTGGGCGATGGCCGCCGACCGAACAGGGGAACTGTCTTGAACGCTAATATTAATAAGGACTGTATTGAGGTCCGACGTGGCTTGGACTCTTTGCGATAGTTCGTCGGCGGTAACCGGCAGGCCCAAAGCATCTATCGCTGGTTGCAGGACCACGGGGGTTTCGACGGTCTTAACGTACGACTGAACCCTTGCCTGGCTGAACGTATTGCCTTGCTGCAACTCCTGAACCGACCCGGAGCCTTGAATAGCGACAAAAAGCTGAGTATCGGAGGTGTATATGGGTTTCGATAATACCGATGCTGCTCCTCCGAGCAAGATCCCCAGCAGCGTTGAGGCGACGATAAGAATCCAATTGCGGCGTAGGATGCGCAAGTAGTCGCTTAGGTCCAAATCGGGGTCCCCCTGGGTCGATTGCAAGAGGCCGCCAGTGGCACGCCCCCAGAACGGCTATATTCGTGCGGTCTTGCCAATTGTACTCGCCGCATGTGACCACAAGCACCGACGCGCGCCGGTTCGACAATTATGGATTCTTCGGAGTGGATGATGCGGCTGTGTTCATCAACCACTCCAGAAGGTCATACGTGGCATGGGCTGGAGCACCGACATTCGCTGGTGGATGGTTGTCTAGCGATTTGCAGGGTCGCGATAGTGACACCGACGTATGATCACTCGGATTGTGATGGTTCGACTGCCGGAGGATTCTTGACATTCGTCGCTGACGCTATCCAAAACCTGGGTCGGTAGCGGCCAACATGTAGCCGGCGGGCGAAAGGTTGGGGCCTCAGTCGGTCCAACTCGACGCTCGCACTTCAGGCATTAGAAATCTTTCTTGATCGTGTCGGTGTCGCCGTGAGGCTCTCCCTTGGACAGTCCTCGTGATGCCGTATCCCGCTGCCGGACGGCGCAGATGACTCATTTTGTTCTGAGTCCCGCCGCGTCGAGTCCCACGACTTCCGACGATGGTCGGCCGTACAAGTCGCCCGCAAACGTAACTCCCGCGTCAACGTTCTGAACCCGTAACTGAAGAGATCCGGGTTGGTCACGGTCCGCTCGAAGAACCACGAGATCTTGGCGTTCGAAGCAACGTTCCCGAAGACACCGGCCCCGGTCCCAGGATGTCCAGATCGGAGACGTGCTCTCCGCCGCCGGCGAGCATGACCGCCAACGAGCCCAGGATGGGGCCCGGCCGATGCCGGGCCCGGACGGGACAAACTGGCCCAACCGGTCCTCCACAAGCCCCGGAACCCAAGGCGTCAACAAGGGACGTCAGCACGTTCAGTCCGGCGTGGGAGACCAGTTGTTGCCCCGTCGTGGCGACAGGAAGGGACGGGAAAAATCCGGTATTCTTGGACATCAGAAAGGTGCTCCTTCCAGCCGGTAGAATAGTCCGTCAACAAAACTATTTTCCCAGCTCAGAAGCACCTTTCGTCGCTTTGCCACACCCAGTGGGCGCCACCCTCATGAAAACCCGGGCTGACATCCCAAGGCTGTGCGCGCGACGTCGCAGTAGTGCCTGCCTAGGTTTTTCAAGCTCGTGCCCCACCCAAGGCTGAAGTTAAAGAATCCGGTCTCATTGGCCCAGAGCTGGCCGTATGATTGCGCAATGAGCATCGATGTCGTGGGTCGCCGCACTGCCAAGCTGATCGGCTCTCGACGCGTCCCGTGGTGGGCCTATCTCTCGCTGGCTAGCCTCGCCGTTGCCACCACGCTGTTTGTCATATTCACCGCCTACCACGCCGGAGTCGGGGAGGGGTTCTGGTTAGTCATGTCCATTTTGGCCCTGAACTGGGCTGTGTTCGGCACCTGCTTCTGGATTTCGAGAAGCAAGCCGCGCCGACGTAAAGGATCCCCAAACTGACGACCTGAATGAGACCACACTCGCCGCCGTTGCCGTCCCTTGGTTCCACCACCGGAACTGTGGCCCGAATGCAGCGAGCAGTTGCTGACCAAGCTCGAGGCAGTCGAGAGCCTCGCGCATCGAAGCGTTGGTGAGGTTCAGATTCGGTGACGCGCCGATCGAGCAGGAAATGACCTGCCGGTTGACGAGATCCATGACCGGTGTGAGGTAGAGCTTCTGGTCGCCCACGCGGACGTCGGTCACATCCGTAACCACTTCTGATTCGGGGCATTCGCTTCGAAGCCTGGGTCAGCACATTTGGGGCGACAATGCCCGAGCCTCGTCGCTACGGCTTTAGTGGCCAGCGAGTCCCTGAATTGCGTACGCCATTCAGCGACGAACGCCGCTAGCCGCGTGCCTTGAGCCGTTCAGGTGTCGAGGAGGCGTAAACGGGCCGGAATTCTAGCCAACCTAGCGAGATGCAGGTACTCGATACGCTATGAATAATGGTATCGAGACATTAGCCCGAATTTTTCATCCGAGTGAGGTTGGGCGCCCGGTTGGAGGTGCCACAGTGCTCCCCGGTTGGAGGTGCCACAGTGCTCTACGTGGCGCCTGGGCGTACTCGGAGCATCGGACCGCCGCAATTAGCGAACGGCCATCGTCGCCCGTTTGATAACGCGTCACGTGGTTGGGCGTCTTGCCTCAGGACGGGCAGAAGGTTGTGTTTTGTTTCGCCCCCGTAGCCATATCAGAGCGGACGGACGCGTCAGACCGGTATAAGTTGCGCCTCGCGAGCATGCACACGCGCGTGTTCATGACCTGGCGGGAATCCGCCCGTCTTGCCCCGCCATGCCAGCGCCGCAACGTGCAACGGACCATGCCCGACAGCGTTGTGTCCATAACCGGCGCGAAGAGGGCAAGTCGTTTCCCACTATTCGCTGGGATGCCGACGCAGCCTGGCACGTTTCCGGGTCCACTCCGGAGAGCAGCCAGAACGTGTAGCAAACCGAAGCGTCTTGGATGCAGCTGAAGTCTTCGGAGAGCGTCTACGAAGCCCGGTTGCAGGCAATCGCTTTCGACCCCGCTTTCGACCCCAACGTCCTCATTCTGAAAGGCCGACAGAACAACTCTCTCATCAACAAGCCTGATGAAATCCGAACCGCCACGGCGCAGGTCATCGAGTCGGCCCGCAGGTTCTGCCTCGCCGTTCAGGTACTAGTGCTTGGCCCATCCGCCCCACAGCCGCTCGTGGCGGAAGTGCATACAGCGCAGCCCGTGCTGGGGACTCACAGTTGATAACAGTCCAGAGCTTTATTCTCACAGCACATTCGTGAATGCTGCCAGCCACGCCCAGATTGCTGAGAAGTTCCTGGAGTCCTGGGCCATGCTGACCTAAAGAGCTAGCTTCCGCAATGTCGGCGTGGCTCATGCTTACGCACCCAGCCGGCGCCCAGCCCTCACTCAGCGGGGTTATGGAAACGTTATATATGCTTGATGAGTGAATTTTTGGTCAAGTAGCGGAATCCTGAACATGAGCGAACGCCCGGCGCCGCCCGAACTCGGGCTGGTGTCCGGGCGGCAGCACGCACTCGATGGGCTGCGCACCGTCGCGGTAGCGGGCGTTTTTCTCTTCCACACCGTCACGGGGTTCGCCCCGGTGGATCCATCGGCGTGGACGTTTTCTTCACGCTCAGTGGCTTTGTCATCACCCTGCTGATCATGAAGGAGTACCGCTCCACGGGCCGGCTGCGCGTTGGGGTGTTCTACGCCAAACGGCTCGCCCGGCTCTGGCCGGCGCTGCTGGTGCTGTGTGCTGTTGTCGTTACGGTCGGCCTGATCTTTCCGTTGTCGGGGTGGGGCGGCCAGGAAGCGGATGCCATTCCGGCGGCTGGCTACCTGATGAACCTGTCCAACTTCGGAGCCTTCGGTTCCTCGACCGGCGGCGGCGCGCTGAGCCCCACCTGGACGCTCGCCGTCGAGGAGCAGTTCTACCTGGTCTGGCCGGTGCTGCTCCTGCTGATGCTGCGCTTCTGGAAGGTCCGCACGGTCGCCTGGATCACGGCCGTCCTGGCGGCGGGTTCCTGGTTTCACGGTTCTTCCTGGTTTCCGGCGGGGCATCGCTGGCCCGGATTTACAACGGGCCGGATACTAGGGCTGACGAGTTGCTGCTGGGTGCGCCGTGGCTCTGGTGTTGTCGGCCATCAGCCCGGGCTCGCGGCTCCATGTTTCCCTGCAGACCGGTGTACGCCGCAGCGGCCCGTTCGCGGGGTTTGCCCTGGTGCTGGCCGTGTTCCTGCTCAAAGAGCCCACCGAACCCGGTGCCTGGTTCGATATCTTCTGGAGCGTGGGCCCGACTGCCTTGGCAATACTGGCAGGCTTGGCCATCGGGTGGCTTGTTCTTCAGCCGGAAGGCCTCGTCTCAAAGATCTTGGGCCACCGCTGGCTTTCCCGCCCGGGCCGGGACCTGTCCTATGGGATGTACCTCTGGCACATGCCCGTCTATCTCCTCCTGATTCCCCTGGTCCCGTCACTGGCCGTCCGCGTACCGCTGACGGCAGCCCTGACCGTGCTGATGGCTTACGGGTCATTCCGATTTGTGGAAACACCCATCCGCCGCTGGGCCTCCAGAAGGCTGGAACCCGCCCTCGTCCGTCCCTCCCCGGAGCCAGTACCGGAGCCCGCTCGGGAATTGGAGCTGGCCGGACGGGCCTGAACAGGCTGAGTTTCTCCGCGACGACGCCGGTAAGATGTGCCGGGTGACGAGAAACAGCGGAGACACAGCGTGACCAAGCAGGAGTGGATCAAGTACGGTGCACTCTTTCTGCTGGCGGTAGCGGCGTTCGGGGTAGCAGGCATCGCCCTGACGAATCCTCGCGCCCCGGGCGAAGCAGTCAGCCCTGTGACGGCAAGCTCTCCGGCCGCCACGCCGACTGCTACGGCGACCCGGCACCCACAGCCACCGCAACGGCCCAACAGCAGAAAATCCAGCTTCCCGCCCAGCCCGTCCTCCTGATTCTCGGAGATTCGTACACTGCCGGTGACGGTGCGGATCAGCCAGACCAGGGGTGGCGTACCTTGTTGCCAACGCACTCGGATACCCCACCAACATCGACGGTGAGGGCGGAACCGGCTTCGCGTGGGGCGGTGGTCCGCAGGACAGCGCGGCCCGTGAGTACGAAGTCCGGTTGCGGGAAGCCGCTGAGGATCCGCGCTTCGTCCCCAACGTCCTCATACTGCAAGGCGGCCAGAACGACTCCCTGGCCACCAGCCCTGATGAAATCCAAACCGCCACGGCGCAGACCATCGAGGCGGCCCGCACATTGTGGCCGGCGTCCAGGTAATTGTTCTTGGGCCCTCGGCCCCCAGCCGTTAGCGGAGGAACTGCAGGGTGCGAACAGCGCCGTCCGCGCCGGGGCCGCAGCCGCCGGTGCTCCGTTCATCGACGCCTACGAGGCCGGCTGGTTCACGGGTGCCAACAGCCCGGGGTTCGACTTTGACGGTGCGCACCCGAACACCGCCGGCCACGCGCATCTTGCTGAGAAGTTCCTGGAGTCCTGGGCCACGCTGATTCAGTGAGCCGCCTTGCGGACGCGGCGATGCCTCGTGGACACCACCTCCTAACGCGTATCCACATCCTCGAACACCAGGAAAGTCTGCGTGTCCTGGACGCCCGGCATCGCCTGGAGCTGGTCGAAAATGACCCGCCGCAGATCGGTGTTGTCGATGGCGCGCACCAGCAGGATCACGTCAAAATCGCCTCCCACGAGGGCGATGTGGTGGACCTCCGGGATCGCGCGCAGCTGCTCGCGCAGCTCACGCCATGAATGCTGGCTCACCTTCAGCGTCACGTAGGCGGAGGACTTCAGTCCGGCCTTGATGGGGTCCACCAGGGCCGTGAATTTCGTCAGCACACCTTCGCCGGTCAGCCTGGCAATGCGCGTGTACGCGTGCGCCCGGGAGATGTGGACATTCTCGGCCACCTGCGTCACGGACATCCTCCCGTCCCGGGTGAGCTCGGCGATGATCCGGCGGTCGACGTCGTCCAGCGGCACCTCCCCGGAATCTCCTTCAAGTCGTGCCAATTCGTCCACCGCTCCCGCCCGTTATCCGGATCACATTTCAATTCGTCTTCCAGAGTAGGTCCATCCGGCGGAACCTTCCACGATTTGGCGAACTACTGGATACGAAACTTCCCCGAGGGCCATACTGGAACCGACTAGTGGCTACAGAAGGACGGACCAATGACGATCTCCGCGGACCACCCTGCGCCGGACCAGGCCCAGCGTTTGCCGGCAGAAGATGCAGTATCCGAAGCGGTGCGGAAGTTCGGCATCACGGTGGAGGACTACATGCTCCCCGCCCGGCACCAGATCCAGATGGTGGACCCGGAGGGACGGCTCAAAGCGGAAAGTGAGCAGGGCACAGAACCCGGCCACGAGTACCCCCTGCCCTCCGATGAGGAGCTGCTGGCTGCCTACGAGCAGCTCGTCGTCGGACGCCGCGTCAACGACCAGAACTCAGCGCTGGTCCGCCAGGGCCGCATGGCGGTGTATCCGTCCAGCCACGGCCAGGAAGCCTGCCAGGTGGCAGCCGCGCTCTGCCTCTCCGACGGCGACTGGCTGTTCCCCACTTACCGGGACGCCGTGGCGGTCATGGCCCGGGGGTTGATCCCGTGGAGACCATGACCATCTTCCGGGGCGACTGGCACAGCGGCTACGATCCGGCCAGGCACAAGGTGGGCATACAGTGCACGCCGCTCACCACCCAGCTGCTCCATGGCGTGGGTGTTGCGCACGCGGCCAAGCTCCGCGGTGAAGACACCGTTGTCCTGGCGATGTGCGGGGACGGCGCCACCAGCGAAGGTGACTTCCACGAGGCCCTGAACTTCGCCGCTGTCTTCCACCTGCCGGTGGTCTTCTTCGTCCAGAACAACAAGTACGCCATCTCGGTGCCGCTGGCGCACCAGTCCGTGGCGCCGTCGCTCGCCCACAAGGCCGTGGGCTACGGGATGGCCGGCGAACGGGTGGACGGCAACGACGTGGTGGCCCTCCTCGCCGTGCTGGACCGGGCAGTGAAGCTCGCCCGGGAAGGTTCCGGCCGCTCCTCGTGGAGGCACACACCTACCGGATGCAGGCACACACCAACGCCGACGATGCCACCCGCTACCGGCAGGACAGCGAGGTGGTCGAGTGGCTGGCCAAGGATCCCATCAGCCGGATGAAGACGTACCTCACCGGGCGCGGACTGCTGGACGACGACGGCGCCGCGCGGATCGCTGCTCACGCCGAGGACGTGGCCACCCAGCTCCGGGACGGCCTGGGCGAGGACGTCCCGGTGGACCCCCAGGAACTCTTCCGGCACGTGTTCTCGGTGCCCACACCACAGCTGAAGGAACAGTCAGCCATGCTGGCCGACGAACTTGCCCGCGAAGCGTCGTCTGAGGAGTCGCCGAAATGAGTCCGACCATCACCACATCGTCCGAGGCGAACGGCAACGTCAGCGCAGCCACTGCCCGGGCGGCGGCGTCCGCCGCTTCTGTGGCTGAAGCTTCCGGGCCGCAGGCCGTCACCATGGCCAAAGCCCTCAACACGGCTTTGGCCGATGCCATGCACGCGGACCCGTCCGTCCTGGTCTTCGGCGAGGACGTGGGCCTGCTGGGCGGGGTCTTCCGCATCACGGACGGCCTCACCAAGACCTTCGGGGAGCAGCGCTGCTTCGACACCCCGCTGGCAGAGTCCGGCATTGTGGGCATGGCCGTGGGTATGGCCATGAACGGGATGCGGCCGGTGGTGGAGATGCAGTTCGACGCGTTCGCGTATCCGGCGTTCCAGCAGATCGTCAGCCACGTGGCCAAGATGCACAACCGCACCCGGGGCACCGTGAAGCTGCCCATGGTGATCCGGGTTCCGTACGCCGGCGGCATCGGGGGAGTGGAGCACCACTGCGACTCCTCCGAGTCCTACTACGCCCACACCGCGGGCCTGAAGGTGTTCACGCCCGCCACCGTGGCCGACTCGTACCGGATGCTGCGCGAGGCCATCGATTCGGACGACCCCGTCATGTTCATGGAACCCAAGAAGCTCTACTGGTCCAAAGACCTGGTGGACCTTGAGGATCTCCGGGCACAGCACGTTTTGAACATGGAAGCCGGCACGTCCTCGGAAGGCCGGGCCGCCGTCGCCCGTTCCGGAACCGACGCCACGCTCATTGCCTACGGACCGTCCGTGCCCACGGCGCTGGCGGCTGCCGCCGCCGCTGCGGAGGAGGGGCGCTCGCTGGAAGTCATCGATGTCCGTTCCATCGTGCCCTTCGACGACGAGACCGTGTGCGCCTCCGTCCGGAAGACCGGCCGGGCCGTGGTGATTGCCGAGGCGCACGGGTTCGCGTCCGTGTCCTCCGAGATCGTGGCGCGGGTCCAGGAACGCTGCTTCCACTACCTCGCCGCGCCCATCCGCCGGGTGACGGGATTTGACGTCCCGTACCCGCACCGAAGCTCGAGCATTACTACCTGCCCGGCGTGGACCGCATCCTCGACGCCGTAGACGACCTCCAGTGGGAGAACTGACCATGAGTGAACCGAAAGTATTCCTGCTGCCCGACCTCGGCGAAGGCCTGACCGAAGCCGAGCTGGTCAACTGGCTCGTGTCCGTGGGCGATGAGATCCGCGTGGACCAGCCGATCGCGGAAGTGGAGACGGCCAAGTCCATGGTGGAAGTCCCGTCCCCCTACGCGGGCACTGTGACGGTGCTCCACGGCGAGCCCGGCCAGACCCTCGATGTGGGCAAGCCGCTGATCTCGGTGCTTCCCGTGGGCTCGGTAGTCGAGCCTGCCCCGGTGGTTGAGCCTGTCGAAGCCAAGCCTGCCGAAACCGGCGCTGCTGAGGCCTACCGCGAAGAGGAAAAGGCTGGTTCGGGAAACGTGCTGATCGGCTACGGGACTCCCGGCGGCAGTGGCGCTGCCCGGCGAACCAGGGCTCCCCGGGCCGTTGCTTCGGTGATTGAGCCTGTCGAAATCCCGGATGTGGACATCTCGCTCCTCCGCACGCGCGTGCCGGGCAAGCTCGGCGCCGTTATTTCGCCGCTCGTCCGGCGCATGGCACGGGAACACGGCGTGGACCTGGGCAACATTCACGGGTCCGGGGACAGCGGGCTGATTATGCGCCGGGATGTTGAAGCCGTCATCAGCGCTCCTGCGGCTGAGGTTTCGACAAGCTCAACCACCGAACGCCCGGTGGTTGAGCCTGTCGAAACCCACGGGGTTGTCGACGCGCGGACAGGCCTGGACATTTCCGCCCGGACACCGGTGAAGGGTGTCCGCAAAGCCGTTGCCGCCAACATGTCACGCAGCCGTGCGGAAATCCCGGAGGCCACAGTCTGGGTGGACGTGGATGCCACGGCGCTGGTGGAACTCCGGGCCGGCCTCAAGAAGTCCGATCCGCACAAGACCCCGGGGCTCCTCGCCTTCATCGCCCGTTTTGTCACGGCCGGGTTAAAACGATTCCCCGAGCTGAACACCCGCATCGAAACCGCTGCCGACGGCGCCCAGGAGATCGTTGGCTTCGCCGGCATCAACCTGGGCTTCGCGGCCCAGACGGACCGCGGACTGATGGTCCCCTCGATCCGCAACGCGGACAAACTCAGCGCCCGCGAACTGGACGGGGAGATCCGCCGGCTCACCGCCGTCGTCCGCGAGGGCAAAGCGACGCCGGAGCAGCTGGGCAGCGGCACTTTCACGCTGAACAACTACGGCGTTTTCGGCGTGGACGGTTCGGCGGCCATCATCAACTACCCCGAGGTGGCGATCCTCGGGGTGGGACGCATCATTGACAAGCCGTGGGTGGTGGACGGGGAACTCGCGGTCCGCAAAGTCACCGAGCTGACGCTCACCTTCGATCACCGCGTGTGCGACGGCGCCACGGCGGCCGGGTTCCTGCGGTTCGTTGCCGATGCGATCGAAACCCCGGGATCGGTGCTGGCCGAGCTGTGATAGGGCTTGCTCGCCCGCGGGGAACTTAACCGGTCTAGCAGTGGTGTTTAGTGCCGCTGCGGATCCGGCCATGCAGGCGTGGCGAGGATCGTCACGGGCTTGCTCCAAATTTGCTCCAACCCAGCATTTGGATTTGGAGTTACAGGTCCGGTTGCCCGTCTTCGTTCACGCCGAGGTGTGCCAGGATGGCGGACGCTGCTTCGATGCGGGCGGTAAACTCGTCCTGCCGTTCCCGCTCCGCTGCCCAACCTGCCCGCTGCTCACTGGTTGGCCAGCCGTGGGCACGGCCATACTTCTGCACCGTACTGGTGGCGATCCCGGTTGAGGCGGCCACCTCACGGACCGAGCCGCCGGCCTTCAGGGCGTCAGCGACAGCCAGCTCTACCTGCTGCTGCGCTGCGTCCCGAAGGACCAGCGCCGCCTTGATGCGCTGGACGTCTGGCTCCGGCACGATTCCCCTGGTCTGCGGCATGCACGGATACTATCGACCGGAGCCGTGGCAGTGAGTGCTACGGTTCCGATTTGAGCCACTCGGGCAGCGGCGGGAGTGCCATGGTTTGGCCGGCCAGCTCGTGCGTGGAGTCACTGAGAAACTCGATGTGCCCATTGCGGACGAACGAGTGGCAGCGGGGGGCGGTAGTGACGTTCTCCGGGGCAGTGAGCGCCCCCATTCCAGATCCTCGTTGATGAGCTTCTGGCGCTCATAGACCAGGACGGACGGCGAGATTGTCAGCGTCTCACCGGAGCCGGTCACCTGCCATGCTTCCGAGACAACATGCAGGTCCTCGCAGCCGGGACACTAGAACTTGGTCAACATGATGATGCCTTTCTGAGGCGCATAAGAACGGTGCCGTGGCAGGGGTTGCCACGGCACCGTTTGATTGTGAACTTAACCGGTCTTATTGACCCCAAGTGGGGGACCGTATGATTGCGCAATGAGTACTGACGTCGCCGCCCGGCACATGAGCAAACTCGCGGACTCTGATCGCGTCCCATGGTGGGCATATGCCGCTCTGGCAACTTTCGCCGCTGCGACGACTCTGTTCGTAATCTTGACCGTCTACAACGCCGGGGTAGGCGAAGGGTTCTGGTTCGTAATTTCCATCGTGGCCGTGAACTGGGTTGTATTCGGCACATGCTTCTGGATTTCGAGAAGCAAGCCGCGCCGCCGTAAAGGATCATCCCCTAAACTGACGGCATGAATAAGACCGCACTTGCCGCCGTTGCCCTTTCCCTTGGCTCCACCATCGAGGAAGCATGGGTGCTTGCCGAGCAGGCAGCTACCCAGCCCGACGAGAAGTCCGCCTACCTTCACGTTGCCCAGGCGGCAGGTAGCCGTACCGCCGCGAGCTTGGGCCTGTGAGCCTGAAAGAAGCGGTCAAAGCTTCCCCTTACGCGCCGAAGCTGCGGCAGGCTGTATCCGGCGCACAGTTTCTTTTCTCCGACGCCCTCGGCAGCTTCCCGATTCGGGCAGTGCGGAACGCCCTGGCTAAGAAGGCGCTTGGCCTCAACCTGTCGGAGTCAGCGCAGCTGTACCGGTGGCGTGAAATTCGGGCAGGCAGGAATATCACCATTGGTGAGAACACAATCGTTGGCCTCTGGTCTTCTCTGGACGGCCGGCGCGGGATCACCATCGGTGACCATGTGAACATCTCCAGCGAGGTTGCCATCTGGACTTTGCAGCACGACCACCGTGACCCTGAGTTCGGTAACGTCGGCGCACCCGTCGTGGTCGGTGACCGTGCGTGGCTGAGCTTCCGCTCCACTATTCTGCCCGGTGTGACCATTGGTGAAGGCGCGGTGGTCGCGGCTGGCTCCGTCGTAACCAAGGACGTTGCCCCGTACACAATCGTCGGGGCATCCCGGCCAAGGTTATTGGGGAGCGCAACCGCGACCTGACGTACGACTGGAGCGCCGCCAAGAGCGGCGCCCCCTGGTTCATCTAGACCTGCACGAGGTCTTCGGTAGGAACCCACACGAAGGGCGGAAGAGCGTTCCGATCAGGCCCGACTGGAGACCACTGGGTCGCCCCGTCGCACTCACCGATGTTCTGCCACACGAACTCTTGACCGATGAAGCATTCCACTTCTGGCACTAGGTTGTCAGTTTTCTTGGGGATGAAACGTGCTGAGACTTTCCCCAGGAACTCGATGTTTCTCAGGTCTGATGCCACTACCTTTTCCGCCTTTCAAAATATACGTTGCTCACAGCGTCACGCCGAGCGGCGCGGCGAGCGTTCCCATGCGCTGGTAGCCGGACCGCAACGGGTGGACGCCGTCGCCTGACATGGTGCGCGGGTCTGGCTTGGACGACCCGATGCCGAACGCCATGGCAAGGTCGAAGTCCAGGCAGCCGAGCACGTCACCGGGTACTTGCCTGAGCCAGTCGTTGATGCCCTGCCGGCTGGTTTCCATCCCGTAGATGACCTGATCTCCAGCCTTGTGCGCGATAGCGGTTGCGGGCAGTGGAATCGTGTACGGCCCGGAGCCGGTTGGCGCGCCGGTCGTGGTGAGTCGTTCCAAGGTGCGCCCCCAGCCCATCTGTAGCTGAGTTCCTGATGGGACGGAGACTGTCGAGCTGATGGACGTGACACCCACCGCAATGTCCGCCGTGAGTGTTCCCGCCAGCGCGGCTGCGTCCGTGCGGGGGATCAGTGTGGAGACGAATATGCGCTTGATGCCCATTGATTTGATGAGTTGGAACAGTGCCACGTAGGCGGCAATGTTGCCGGTGTATGGTCCGCCCGTGTTGTTGGTGCCGAGCGCAATGACTGCGAAGTCCGGGATGGTGGTGGCAAGGTCGACCCTTGACCATGGACGCTTAGCTGACGAGTCGAACGCGGCGAGGTTGGCTGATGCGGTGCCCAGGTTGATAGTGGCATAGTTTCCCTGCATCCCTGCTGCGCCGGGCCATGCCTCGTGCATGAGGCAGGCCTTTTGCGTGCCGCCAAAGTCCCCATCACTGGTGCCCTCTGTGATGGAGTCGCCCACGAACACCCCGATTGGTGTTGTCCCGACGAATTCATATTCGACGCGGACATCAAAGTAGGCGCCGCCCTTGGGTCCGAAGTACCCGGCAACGCCGCTGATGGTGGTGTCGCCTGCATGCGATGCCCCAGCCGTCGCGATACCCGCAACCTGGCAGCCCGATCCGACAGCTACGCCCGTCCCGGATGCCGGTGTGGTGAAGCCCCATGAGAGTACGAGCGGGGTCTTCGCTGCGAGTGGCGCGTTGATCCATGGGCTCACATAGTCGGTGCCATCGGTAGGAACGGTGAACGCGCCGACAGCCTGCGCAGGTGCGCCAGCAAAGTCGCCGTTCCAGCGGTTCGTGGTGCCGGTTGCGGGCACCGCTGCGGGGGCGCCGTAGTAGATGCCAGTTCCGCTCACGAGGGTCGTCAGCGCGGTGTTGGTGAGGATGTTCCAGTTGGCGATCTTGATACGCCAGCGGGTGACCGGGACGGGGAGCATCATGAGTGTGCGCTGGCACCAGTCCAGAGCCGATGCTGCGTTGGTTGTCGTCGTTGAGCCAAGTGGAGCGGTGACCCGGCGAGTGAGTGGATGGGATGCTCCGTCAACGAAGTCCATGCCCTGAGGGACCGGCCCGAAAGCTGCCTTCAGGACTGGATCAGCGGCCTGAGAGGCAGGGCCATAAGTGGCAGATTGTGCCCGTAGCGTTGGCTTCGCGGCCCAGACGGACCGCGGACTGATGGTCCCCTCGATCCGCAACGCGGACAAACTCAGTGCCCGCGAACTGGACGCGGAGATCCGCCGGCTCACCGCCGTCGTCCGCGAGGGCAAGGCGACGCCCGAGGAACTGGGCAGCGGCACTTTCACTCTGAACAACTACGGCGTTTTCGGCGTGGACGGTTCGGCGGCCATCATCAACTACCCCGAGGTGGCGATCCTCGGGGTGGGACGCATCATGGACAAGCCGTGGGTGGTGGACGGCGAACTGGCTGTCCGCAAGGTCACCGAGCTGACGCTCACCTTCGATCACCGCGTGTGCGACGGCGGCACAGCGGCCGGGTTCCTGCGGTTCGTGGCCGATGCGAGCGAGAACCCGCAGGGCCTTCTCGCTGAACTCTAGGCGTCCGGCGCTGGGTGTCCCGGAATTGTGCCCGGGACATGCAGGCGTTCAAGGCGGCTGGCTGTGCCGATCAGCCGGGAATAGTATGACAAAGAAGCCGTGGTGGCAGCCAGGCCGGACGCGCAGACCTGCCGGGAGGTTGTCATCCGGCGCAGCAACGGCCAGGCAACGCCGGAACCGCCTTTGGAGACTGTGAAGGTAACGGGATCCTGCAGTCGGCGGACAACATCATCATCGCCGCCGGCTACGCCGTAAGCGGGGCCAAACGTGCCCGCAGCACCCTGCACTGGCTGGCCAGCCTCGGCTACGAGGACCTGGCCCGGAACGCCATCGTGGTGATTACGGATAAGGACGAGGTCTCCTCCCGCGTGGACAAGGACGCCATCGAGGAGCACCTCTCCGGCATCTGCCGCCAGCTGATCGCCGTCCCGCACGACCGCGGCGTGGCCGACGGCGACCTCGTCACCCTGGACGTGCTCAAGCCCGAGACGCGCCGGGCCTACAGGGAAATCGCTGCTGCCATCGTGGACGGGTACGTGTAGGGATTCCGCATCGGGATGGCTACCGAATCGTGACCGAACACGCCGGTGATTCTTCCTTGATCCTGCGGCGTTCTCGGATCCCTCAGCGCGTTATGACCCTGGCGGTTTGCCGAAGCCTTTCCGGCTCATAGTCCCCCAGTCGGTCTTGCCCCGCCAGTAGCGCCACAGCCCGCGCAGCCGCCAGACCACGGTGAGCTGGCGGTAGCCGATGCCCTCGACGATGCTCCAGAACAGCAGCAGCAACAGGTCCGACCACCGCTGGTAGCGCCGGTAGGAGAACTCCTCCAACACCATGACCGCCACGTTCAGCAGCACGCCCCAGCCGTAGGCCACCGCCAGGAACAGCAGGGCGAACGTGACGTCGACCGCCCCATCAGCAGACCCAGCGGAACAGCCACCACCCCGAGCGCCTCCACCACCGGCCCCAGCAGTTCTACGATGACGTAGTACGGATATACCACCAGGCCCAGCGACCCGTAGCGCGGGTTGAAGACCATGGCCCGGTGCCTGCGCAGGACATCGGCCAGCCCGCGGTGCCAGCGGTCGCGCTGCCGACCGAGCACGCGCAGGGATTCGGGCACTTCGGTCCATGCCACCGGATCCGGCACAAAGTCCACCCGGCTGGCCGTACCGTCGTCCCGGCCGCGACGGCGCAGGTCGGCGATCAGTTCCATGTCCTCCCCCACGGTGTCGTGAACGTACCCGCCAACGTCGAGCACGGACTGGCGGCGGAACAGCCCGAACGCCCCGGAGATAATCAGATTGCCGCCGAGATCGTTCCAGCCGAGGCGCCCGAATAGGAAGGAACGCAGGTATTCCACAGCCTGGCACCCCGCCAGCAGCCCGCGCGGAACCCGCGCGTCCAGCACACGCCCGTTGGCGACCCGGGAACCGTTCGCCACGCGGATGGTGCCGCCGGCGGCCACCACCCGATCGTCGGTCAGGAAAGGCCGGACAATGCGCAGCAGGGCGTCGGACTCAATGAGCGTATCGGCGTCGATGGCGCAGACCAGCTCCCCGGTGGCGCAGTTCAGGCCGGCGTTGAGCGCATCGGCCTTCCCGCCGTTTTCCTTGTCCACTACCAGCAGTTGCGGGTGCAGCCGTGACCGATACAGCCCCCTGATCGGCTGCGAGTGCACCTGGTTGCGGAAGATCGGATGGATGGGATGCAGGTCGAAGGTGCGGATCAGCACCTCCATGGTGGAGTCGGAAGAGCCGTCATTGATGAGCACCACCTCCAGCGCCGGGTACTGCAGCATCAGCAGCGCCTGGACGCTCTCGGCGACGTTGGCTTCCTCGTTGTAGGCCGGGGCCAGGGCGCTGATCGTGGGTGAAACCTCGGAGCCCAGTAGGCCGACGCGGTCCTCTTCCCACACCTGCCGCCGGTGGCGGCGCATCGCCGTTACTGCGCTGACCAGCAGCGCTGTCTGGAAGCCGTTGACCACAATGAAGTAGGCGAAGACCGCCCAGGCGAAGAACACCAGGACGTTGGTTACGACGATGGCGATCATCGCGCCGGGCCGGGGAGGTCGAGCACCTGTCGGGCCATGTCCCGGGCGAACTGGTCCGTGCTGGTCAGCGCCCGCTGCAAATAGAGCCGACCGGGCCCGCCGAGCCTGTCCAGGGCAATCCCGGCCGCACGCCGGACCTCCCACGCCGGGTCCACCAACTTCGCGGCCAGCAGCGGCACGCTCGGCCAGTGGCCCAGTCCGGCGAGCCCGGTCGCGGCCCTCGCCCGTACCTCGGGCGCTGGGTCCGCCAGGAAGGATTCAAGGGTCCGGACAGCGCCTGCTCCGCCGCTGGAGGCGATGACGCGTGCGACGGCGGCACGCACCTCCGGGTCGGCGTGGCACCGGTACGCCAGGGCGGGCCCAAGCAGCTCGGGGTCGTTCAGGCGGGCGCCGACGTTCAGCGTGGTCGCAGGGGCCTGCGGATCCGAGCCGGCTAAATCTGCAATTATCGCCGGGACGCTGTGCCGGCCGAGGCGTATCAGGGTGGACTGGGCCGTCAGCCGGCAGGACAGGGCGTCGTCGCTGAGCATCTGTACAAGCCGCAGCACAACGTCCGTGCCGGGATGGCTGGCCGTCCACGCCGCGGCGGCGGCACGCACCTCCGGCCGGGGGTCCTCCAGCAGCCGCGGCACGAGGTCCTCGCCGGCGCCCAGAATGATGAGCATCCGCACCGCTTTTAACCGCCGCGACCAGCTTCGGCTGCGGCACCAGCGCGTGGCGCGTTGCAGGAGCAGCCCGTAGGCCGGCAGTTCGGCGAGCCGGGCGCGCCCGTCCGAGTCGATGCTGCGGGCGGCCTCAGCCATGGACTCCACCGTCTTGTCCAGTGGCAGTTTCGGCAAAGCTGGCACGTCGCGGGCCCCGGCGAGGACCCTGGCTAGGATGTCACGGCTGACCGCTACGGCTGCATGCAGCCGGGCGGCGCGCAGCTGCCGGAACGCGGCGTGCCCGAACATCAGGCTCAGGCCAGCGCCGAGGATCCCCGATTCGGTGAGCAGGACCGTGAACAGTATGTCGTAAAGGCCCACCTTAACTGCCCAGCGCCCTGCGCAGCCGCTGCATCAGCACCGGCACGCTGAACGGTTTCGCAACGTGGTCAAATGCGCCTTGTTCGAGTGCGTCCACAATTTCCTGCTCGCTGGAGCGGGCGGTCAGCATGATGACGCGCGTATCCGCCAGGCTGCCGGTGGACGCCATCTCGCGCAGCACCCCCAGGCCGTTGAGGATGGGCAGGTCGACGTCGAGCAGTAGCACCCGCGCCCGCAGCGCGGCCGGACTGCCGGCCAGCTGGTCCGCTGCCGCCCGGCCGTCGGCAAAGTGCCGATGCCGGTAACCGCGGGTGGTCAGTGCGTGGCCGAGCAGTTCCGCCAGCAGCGGATCGTCTTCGACCACCGCTACGTCGACGTCGTATCCGGCGGAGGCGGATTCGACGGCGAGCACCCGGTCCCGGCCTTCCCCCTTGGCCCGGTACATGGCGCGGTCCGCTGCCCGGAACAGGTCCTCCAGGTTGAGGGCGTCCTGCGGGTAGGAGGCAACGCCGGCGCTGAAGCTGACAGTGATGGGCGGGCCGTCCGGGTCATAAACGTTTCCCGGCCAAGCAGTTCCAGCACGGAGGCCACCTGGTCGACGGCATCGTCGCGGGCCATCCCGAACATGCCCAGCAGAAATTCCTCGCCGCCCCAGCGCGCGGCGACGGTGTCGCTGTGCGCGGACTCCCGCAGCAGCCTGCCAAAGCGGCGCAGCACAGCGTCGCCGGTGGTGTGCCCGTGGGAGTCGTTGACGTCCTTGAAGCGGTCCAGGTCCAGCAGGACGAGGGAGAGCGGCTGGCCGTGCCGCTCGGCCTGCGCCAGCATACGCTGGAGCTCGCTTTCGGAATGCCGGCGATTGGACAGGCCAGTCAGTGAGTCGGTCTCCATGATCTCGCGCAGCAGACGGTTCCGCTCGAGACGGTTGCGGATGCGGGCCACCAGTTCGGGGCCGCTGAAGGGTTTGGCCACAAAGTCGTCCGCGCCGACGTCGAAAATCTTCGCCACGCTCTCCGGATCGCTTCGTCCGGTCAGGAAGAGCACGGGAAGGCCCGCCCAGGCGGCGTCGCTGCGCAGAACCCGGCAGAGTTCGTCGCCGCGTATGCCGGGCATGTCCAGGTCGAGCACCACAAGGTCCGGCTGGACCTCCTCGAGTACCTCCCAAAACCGCAGGGGGTCGCCCAGTCCGACGGTGCGCAGGCCCTCGGCCGACAGCACGGCATCGACCGCGGAGAGGATGGCGGGATCGTCGTCGACGGCGAGCACAGTGCTGCCCGCCGGACGGGTGCGCGAGAGCAGTCCCTGCAGAGCGGAGACCAGGTCATCCGGGACGAATCGGCGCCGATGAACCCCAGGGCGCCGGCGCGCGCGGCAGCCACCCGGTCGGAAAACGCGTTTGACGGCGTGAGCGCCAGGGTGGGCACCGGCGGGTCCAGCGCGCGCAGCCGGCTGATGAGGTCAAGTCCGACGTCGCCAGCGCCGATTTCGACCAGGGCCGCCACCGGGGGCGGCCCCCTTCCGGCAGCCAGGCGTGGGCGCCCAGGACCACCGCCTGGAACGTCCGCGTAGCGGCGGCCGCGATCAGCTGTTCGCGACGGGCGGCATCGGTCATGGAGACGACGACCGGACGCCAGGCAGAACCAGACCCGGCAGGGTCAGCCCCGGCGGGCTCGGCGGCGTCGGCTGAAGCTGGCCGCGCTGCAGCCGACGCCGCGGGCGCGGGAGTGCCCGGGTCACGGCTGAGTTCAGCCCGGAGCGCCACCACCCCGTCCGCGGCCGCGAGGATCCGATCCAGGGTGATCGGCCGGGCGCCCTCGAGGATGCGCTCCAGCCGGCGAGCGGCTTCGGATGCCTGATGGAAACCGAACGTTCCGGAGGAGCCTGCGAGCTGGTGGGCGGCGCGTTCGGCGTCCCGGCGCTCCTCAGCCCCCAGCCGGCCCTCGATCAGGGCCGCCACCGCGTCCTCGATCAGGCCAACCCGCCCCAGGGCCTCGTCGCGGTTGCTGTTCCAGATGGCACGGATGACCGCGCCAGGGTCCCGCGCGTTCAAGGCGCCCAGCCCAGAATCCCCGCAATCTGTTCACTCAGCGCCATGGGATCGAAGGGTTTGGCCAGCATCCCGGCTACGCCCAAGGAAGCGAACCTCGCCCGGTCTGCCTCCTGCGTTTTGGCCGTCAGGAGGATGACCGGCACCGAACGCGTCTCTTCGTGCGCCTGCAACCGGGCGAAGGTGCCGGGACCGTCCAAGCCGGGCATCATGACGTCGAGCACGATCGCGTCCGGCGGGCTGGTCCGCGCCTTTTCCAGGCCTTCGAGGCCGGATGAGGCCGTCTCGACGTCATAGCCGCCCACCATTTCCAAGACTGTCCGCGCCACTGCGCGGATGCCGTCGTCGTCGTCCACAAGCAGGATGCGCCGGGGGTTAGTCATGGCTGGGTTCCTCCGCAGTCTGGGTGAGCCGGCCGAGCAGGTTCACCACGTGGCGTTCAAATTCGTCCGGTGTGACCCGGCCCTTGGTAAAGAATCCGGTCTTGCCCAGGCGCAGGCGCTTGCGGTCCGCTTCGGTCAGGTCCCGCGCGCTGTAGACGGCCAGCGGCACGCCTCGCAGCCGGGCATCACGGCGTAGCTGGGCGACCACCGCGTAGCCGTCCTGGTCCGGCAGCTGCAGGTCAAGGACCACCAGGTCGGGAACAATATGCGCGCACAATGCCAGCGCTTGACGGGCCGTCGGCGCGTGGTGCACCTCAATGCCAAGCTGCCGGAAACGTTCGGTCAACACGGCGGCCAGCCCCTCGTCATCCTCCACCAGCAGCAGCTTCGGCCCGGCGTCGCTGCGGCCGATGGCCTCCTCGACGGCGACCAGCAGCCCGTCCAGGTCCAACGGCTCGTCAAGGACGAGACCTTCGGATTCGGCGACGATTTTGTCACCGTCGAAGCTGAGGAATACCACCGGAATGTCCTTCGTTTCCGGGTTGTCCTGTAGGGCTATGACGGCGTCCCAGCCGGAAACGTCCGGCCGCTGCTGTTCGATCAGGATGACCGAAGGCCGGTGTTCGACGGCGGCCCGGGACAACTGGGTGCTCTCTGTCACCTCGATGGGGCAGTAGCCGTGCGGCAGAAGCATGTCCCGGATGGTGCCGCGCACGGACGAGTGTTCGCCGAAGATGAGGACCTTGGGGCCGGCAGGTTCCTCGCAGGCCGCCGAGGCGGGCGCTCCCGGCAGCGTCACGGTGAACACGGCGCCGCCGCCGGGCGCGTTCTCGGCCCAGATCCGGCCGCCGTGCTGTTCGGCGATGGTGCGGC
Source organism: Arthrobacter sp. Hiyo4 (assembly GCA_002370555.1). GTDB lineage: Bacteria > Actinomycetota > Actinomycetes > Actinomycetales > Micrococcaceae > Arthrobacter. Next base: position 2,943,437 of record AP014718.1, on the reverse strand, counting down.
AGATGGCCAGACCCAGGCCGGTGCCGCCCTTGTCCCGCGAGTCGGTGGCGTCGACCTGCTGGAACCGTTCGAAGATCCGCTCGAGGTCCTCCGGCGGGATGCCGCGGCCCTGGTCGCGAACCTGGATGGTAACCCCGTGGCGGTCGCCGCGGATCATCAGGCGCACCTGAGCGCCGGCGGGCGAGAACTTGATGGCGTTGCTCACCAGGTTGGTCAGGGTCTGTTCGATCCGGTCCGGGTCCGCCCACACCTCGGCGGATTCGACGTCGAGCACCAGGAACACCCCGGCGGTCTCAGCCATGGCGCGCATAACCTCCCGGGTCCGTTCGGCCAGGACCGCAATATCGCATTCCCGCAGTTCCAGTGCCACCTTGCCGGAGTTGAGCCGTTCGATGTCCAGGATGTCGTTGATCAGGCGGACCAGGCGGTCGGTGTTGTGGGCGGCGATCTCCACCATCTGGCGTCCGCGCTCGTTCAGGGATCCCAGCAGTCCGGCCCGGAGCAGCCCCAGAGCGCCGTGGATGGACGTCAGCGGCGTGCGCAATTCGTGGCCCACCACGGAGACAAACTCGTCCTTGGCCCGTTCGGCGGCGTACCGTTCGCTGACATCCCGGACGACGGAGCTGTAGACGAGGCGGGCGCCGTCGTTGGTGGTCCATGCGGACACCTCGGCAGGGAAGTCGCTGCCGTCGCGGCGCCTGAGGAGGTGCTCAAAATGTTCTGCGGGTGCCTGGTCTGCGCTGCCCTCGCTGCGAAGCCTGAACAGCCGCTCCACGGTTTCACGGTGCTCAGGCGAGGCTACCAGGGACCCGACCGACTGTCCCAAAGCCTCCTGGCGCGACCAGCCGAAGGTGTTCTCAGCCTGCACGTTCCACTCTGTGACCACCCCGTCCCCGCGGAACTGGAGGTAGGCCTCTCCGGCCGATTCAAGAATCCGCCGGCCCAGTTCCTCGCTGCGCTGGACAGCTTCGAGGGAGGCATGCTGGTCCGTGATGTCCAGTAGCGTTCCCACCACCGTGGAGCGTCGGCCGCCCTCGTCGATGACCAGTTCGCCGCGGCTGTGCACCACCATTTCGCTTCCGTCCGCCCGGTGGCCCTTGTAGACGAAATCGATGCCGTTCACTTCGTCCAGGGTGCGCATCGCCGACGCGAGCGCCCGTTCCCGGTCCTCCGGCCGTACCGTAGCCAGCCAGGCGTCCACATCTTCGTTTCCGTCTCCGGGGGCCATGCCATGCAGGAGGTACATACCCCTGGTCCACGAGATCTTATTGGTCCCGAGATCCCACTCCCAGCTGCCCAGCCGGGCCACACCTTCGGCGGTGGAGAGGCGGTTTTCGCTGAGCCGCAGGGTCCGTTCCTGCTTCAATTGGGGCCGCAGGTCCCGCATGACCTCCGTGACGTACGAGTCGCCGACGGTCTGAGCCTGGTGCAGATGGGAGGTGACCTGAACGGGAATCGGAGTGCCGTCCATCGCCTGCAGCTGCCGCTCGCCCTGCCAGGTGCCGTCGCGCTCCAGCGCCGGCATGTCCTCCGCGTAGATCCGTTTCAACTCCGCAGGAGCGAAGATGGAGCTGATCTTCAGCTCCGTCGCCGGCAATGACTCGTTCAGGCCCAGCATTTTCCGGCCGCCCGGGTTCATCCACATGACGCTGCCGTCCGTGTGTCCCACCAAGGCAAGGTCCGGGCTCGCCTCAACGATGGAGGCCAGCTGGTTGCGGGCGATTTCGGCCAGCCGGAGGTTGGCCCGCTCCGTTTCGGCCAGCCGCCACGAAATCAGGCTCAACAGGCTGGCGAGGATAATAAAGCCGCCGTGCACCAGACCCCAGAGGACAGGTGCATTTCCTGCGGCGGCGTGGTTGTAGACAGCGTGCGGGAACAGCAGGCCGACCACCCCGTGGTGGAACACCACGTAGGACAGGGTGAGGACGAAAGGCAGCCATTCCTGGTAGAGCGTGATGAACGCTACCGCGGCGAAGAAGTGGAAGTGGCTCTCAATCAGCCCGTCCGTGAAGTGAATCAACACGGCGCTGCAGCTCATGAGTGTCAGCACGGACAGGATCATGCGCGTGCGCCGGCTCAGCGTGGGGAAGCTCGACAAAGCCGCTCCGACGGCCAGCAGGCCGACTTCAATCACAATGTGCGACGGGGTGGTGCCGGCGAGGATGCCGATGACGGCCAGTACCGGGATGTGCAGCCATAATGCCCACAGCATCGCCCGGTGGCGGCGTGCCCACAACACATCGGACAGTCCTTCCCCTGAGGGGAGCCAGGTGCGGATGCGTTCAGGCCAGGTGGTGACGACGGCGCTCATCTGACCAGTATGTCCGATGGGCGGCGGTAATCCCGCAACTGTCAGGGTTATTCGCGCCACGATGGCTTTCCCGGTGATTGGCTGGACCAGGACTCGTCCGCCGTCGGGCCCCAGAGTCTCCACTCTTCTGGTTTGACGGTTGGCCGGCCCAGCAGATAGCCCTGGCAGGTCACGTACTGGAACAGGGCTTTCGAGCGGCTGTACGGGCTCAGTTCCGCTGAAGTTTTGGGTAGGAGGATCTCGGAGCTGGGCATCATCGGCGGTGACGACGCCCACCGGGAGAGTGCCGGCCGCGAAATAAAACGAACGCTCGCCAGCGACGGGGACTGGGCCGGGGAGCTTTGGACGCGCCACCGGGCCGGAAAGGAGTTTCCAGTTCATGCCACGGTCAGTCCCATCCGGGGACGGCACACGGTGCCGGTGGTTGTTGTGGCGATTTCGAACGACATCACGGACAGAAAGCACAGTGACGCCATCCTGCGCAGGTTCTCGGCGATGGTGGAATCCTCCGGCGACGCAATCATCAGTGCCGACATGTCAGGGACGATTACCAGCTGGAACGCGGGGGCGGCCAGGATGTTCGGCTGGAGCCCCCGGGAAGCTGTGGGCCAGAACTATCGGCTGCTGACCACCCGTGAGGGAGCAGGCTTCGACGCCGAGGTCAGAGCCAGCATTGGGAGCGGAAGATTCGTCACTGGTGTGGAGGCGCGTTGGGGGTGCAAAAACGGATCGGTGATTGACGTAGAGCTGACCGTATCTCCGGTTTACGGTCCGGACGGCGACCAGGTGGGCGCGTCGGCCATCGCCCGTGACATTACCGAGATTCAGCGGCTCCGGGCGGCAGCCGCGGGTGAACGCGAGAAGCTCCTGGCAGCTCAGGAGATGGCCCACGTCGGGAGTATGGAGCACACACTGGTCACGGGCGATGCCTGGCATCCGGAGGAGTTTGCCCGGATCTTCGGCCTGGTGGCGGGGCAGGAGGCCTCCCGGAACCTGATGCTTGAGCTGACACACCCGGAGGACCGGGACCTTGTCCAACAGGCATGGAAGGGCCTGGATGAGCGTCTCGGGTTCGCAGATTTTGGAATCCGTCGCATCTTTGCAGAGATGGCGGCCGCTGGGCTTGCAGAGCCGCAGTACCGCCAGCGCAGCGAATCAGTGGAGCTCATATTGAGAGCTGTTGCGCGGATCCCAAGCGAAGTAGTTGCCCGCTTGCCGAAGAGGTCCCTTGAGACTCTCCAGTTCTTAGAGCAAGCGGAGCAAGGGCTTGGTACTGGAGAAATCGCGGACGCGCTCCAGCAATCACGACCTACCACCCTCCGTCAGTTGCGAGCACTGCAAGAGCAAGGTCTGGTTTTGTGGTCCGGAAACAGCCAGCGCGATCCGCGAGCTTCTTGGGCGGCGAGCCGGTAATACGACGCTTCAGACTTTCGAGTACCTTTCGAGTAGCGTCTCGAACCCAACCGTTCCCTCTCGCCGCTGGTGACTTTCCCGCGCCTTAATGGCAGGCTCACCCCTCACCGTCAGACGGCTTCCTCTGCGTGCTCAGCGCACCGCACCGTCGCGATCAGCTGGCCACCGCCGTCGGCCTTTACATAGTGGGTCACGTGGTTCGTGATCCTGCCGCAGAGATCACAGAAGCACGCGTGTTGTTTAGTCTGCATAGCGAGATGCTACGCAGTTCGATGGATTTAAGGCGAAATCCCGGCCAGGAATGTGGATCTCCACATGCGGCCCGGACCGTGTCCCGCATCCCGGAAACTCCAAGGGCCCGCGGGTAGAATCGGGGCCAAGAAGAACGCAGTCGCTTTCCGGAGGTACGGAGAAACAATGTCAGAATGGCTCGACGTCGGCGCGGACAACTACGTGCTGGTCACCGAAGGATCACTGCTGAACACCGGCCTGATTGTGGGCTCCGAGCGGGCCATGGTGGTGGATGCCGGCTGCGGGCCGCGGCAGGGGCGCGAGATCCTGGATGCGGTACGTGAGAAGACCTCTTTGCCCCTGGTGGTGGTCAACACGCACGCGCACTACGACCACTTCTTCGGCAACGCTGTCTTCGCGTCCGACGGCGCCACCGAGTTCTGGGCCCACGAAAACTGCGCCCGGGAGATCGACGACCATGGGGACCTGCAGCGCCGGTTCGTGGGAACGCTGGAGCCGGAGATGTCCACAGGCGAGGGCGAGAACGTGGAACTGGTGGTGCCCAACGCCATCGTCAAGGACCAGCCCGTGCTGGTGGACCTCGGCGGGATCACCGTGACCCTTTTCTACCTGGGCCGCGGCCACACCGACGGCGACCTCCTGGTGGGCACCCCCACCACCCTCTTTGTGGGCGACCTCGTGGAGCAGGGCGCGCACCCGTCCTTCGAAGACTCCTACCCGGAGGAATGGGCCGACTCCCTGCGCCACATCTCCGCGCTGCGCCACCGCTACGAGTTCCTGATCCCGGCCACGGCCAGCCCTGCAGCGACCAGTTCGTCAAGACCATGGCCAACACCATGACCACCGCGGTGCGCCAGGCCCAGCAGTCCATCCGCGAAACCCCACCGACGCCACCAAGGCCATCCCGGTGCTGCCCTACGGCCCGGAGCAGTCACGCTGGTTCATCAAGCGCCTGCAGGAGACGCGGCCGCTGCACTAGGTTTTGATCCAAAAAAATAGGGCGCGGACGGCCAGCCGTCCGCGCCCCTTGCAGATCGCTCTGCAGAAAGGCTACTTGTCCGTCAGGTTACGGTTCAGTTGCTCCTGCAGGTTGATCTGGGCCTGCTGGTTCAGGAGGTTCATGCTGTGCATGCCCATGGTCTCCTGGTGGCGGAGCCCCTGCTGATCGGCGAAGAGCCGAGTGTTGACTTCGTTGCGGAACTGCTCAAGCTTGGCTTTCTCCAGAATCGGAACCTGAAGCCTGGTTTCCCCACCGCCGTTGTTCTTGATCTTCATCACGGCGCTCATTGCGTTCAGGATGAGGGAAATGGCAAGCAGCAGGGCCAGCCAGCCGAAGAACGCATTGAGGTTGGAGAGCCCAACAATGAGCAGGATGAAGCCGAAGATGGCCCGGCCCAAGGAGAACTTGATCTCCACACCGACACCAGCGGTGTTTGCCAGCGGGAAGGTTTCTTCCGCGTATCCCAAGGGGATCACGCCCAACAGGCTGTTGGCCCGTTTCGAGACAATTCGAGTGTTGGTGACTCCCAGTTCAGTCTTGAGCCGGTGGGGCGGACGCCGAAGATGAGCCATGATTGTTGGGTGATCACCGAACATGCACTGCTCTCCGTCCGGCCCGGCATGGAGGAGGAATTCGAGACTGCTTTCAACAAGGCGAAGTCGATCATTGGCTCAATGCCGGGATTCCAGGGCCTCACGCTATCCCGCTGCATTGAGAATTCATCCACGTACCTGCTGCTGGTGGAGTGGGCGCGGTTGGAGGACCATACCGAGGGTTTCCGTGGATCCGCGGAGTACCAGGAATGGCGGGCGCTCCTGCACCATTTCTACTCGCCGTTCCCGACCGTGGAGCACTACGAGCCTGTTGTTGTCCTGAAGGCCTGAGGGCTTCCGTCCGGCTACGGCTTGGACGGTTCCGACATCCGGATGGCCATCACGATCAGGCCAGGACCGCGCCGCTGTTTTGCTCGATCGTGGCGATCGCCTCAAGGTCCGCAGGACCGGCGGGACGCACCTCGGCGACCGTCCCGTCGTCGTGCATTAAGTCCTTTGTGGTGAGATCGGCAGACCCGCGGGATTCCAACCTTGAGCCTGTGTCCATAACCCATGCGGCATGGGTAGGTATGGGGGTCCACAGTACGCGCGCGGCACACGGAGTGAGCTGCGCCGTCGCCGACTTCAGACGGTTTCCTACGTTGTGCTGGCCGCCCTGGCAGCAGTGGTGGTGCTCGCGCTCAACCGATGAGCGGCTGATGCAGAAATTACGTCCGGCTCTTGGCTGAGTCGCTTGCCCGCATCGACAGAATGCTTCATGATGCACGGGTGAGCATTCGGGGAGAACACCGGCAGTTCCAAGGATCCGGGGTGCCGGTCCTCGCGCGAATGGAGCACGTTGTCCTCCGGCGGCCGCCGGAACGGCGTACACAAGGACGGGAGTCCCGACGGGGGATGTATATGGCCGGGATGTTCGAGCTTTTTTTGGATGTGGAATCACGGTACAGATTCCGGTTGTCGGCGCCTGATGGAACCGTCATCGCAGTATCGCGGGGCTTCACGGACAGGCCCGCGGCGGTGGCCGCGATCCGCGACGCGCGTGAATGCGCCGCTACAGCCCTGTTCACCGATCTCGGTCCACGGCGTGGCGCCGAGGATGCCGGCTCCCCGGCGGGAATTACGGCCAAGGACGGAACCTCCGTGGCCCCGATTGCGGACCTGAAAGTTGCGTCCGGGCCCGATGTGGCGGAATACGCCCCGGATGCCCTGCTGATCATCGGCCAGGAAGGGCCATCACCTACCTCAATGCCGCGGCCGAAACCCTGTTCGGACACCAGAGGGAGCGGCTGCTGGGCCAGCACTACGGGATAATCATTCCGGGCCGGTTCCAGGGACACAACGAAGGCATCAGAGAAGCGTTCGCCACGGATCCGCGGATGCGGCAGCTCGGTACGGATCGGGATCTTTTCGGCCTGCGCCGCGACGGCACCGAATTCCCCATGGAGGTCAATCTTGCACCGCTGACCGGTACCGGGCGCTTGGGGGTCGTGGCGTCGATCCGGGACGTGACAGAACGCAAACGCAGCGACACGGCCCTGCGCGAGGCGCTCTCGCTGGTCAATGCGACGCTGGAGTCCACGGCGGACGGCATCCTGGTCGTGACCGCAGAGGGGAGGATCGCCGGGGCAAACGAACGGTTCGCGACCATGTGGGCATCCCGGCGGATCTCCTGGACTCACACGATGACGGGAAAGTCATGGGCTTCGTCCTGGACCAGCTCACCGACCCGGACGCCTTTCTCGCGAAGGTCCAGGAGCTCTACGCCGAACCTTCGGCTGAGAGCCTGGACCTGCTCCACTTCAGTGACGGCCGGACCTTCGAGCGGTATTCGCGGCCGCAGCGGGTGGCCGAGGCCGTCGTCGGGCGGGTCTGGAGCTTCCGGGACATCACCGCCCGCATGCAGGCCCAGGACCAGGCCCGAACTGCCATATCCGATCTTGCCCGGCAGGCCGACGAGCTTAAACTTCTTGCCTTTCAGGACCACCTCACGGGATTGGCCAACCGGTCCTTGTTCCGCGACCGCCTTGACCAAGCCTTGAACGCCGGGGACCGTTCGCGCATCCACGTGCTGTTGTTGGACCTGGATGACTTCAAGGAAGTCAATGACGTCCTGGGCCACCAAGCCGGGGATGAAATGCTCATCGAGGCCGGACGGCGCCTTGGGCGCTGCGTGGGCCCGGCTGACACCGTGGCCCGGCTCGGCGGGGACGAATTCGTCATCCTCCTCACGTCCACGCTGGACCCCGACGCGGTGGCGGCCCGTGTTGTGGGCGCGTTGAATGCGCCCTTCGCATTGTATGGCCGTGAAATTCACCCCAGCATCAGCCTGGGTCTGACCAGTGCTGACACCCGGCTGCACGCTACCGACCTGCTGCGGCGGGCCGACATTGCCATGTACGCGGCCAAGGCGGCGGGAAAGAACTGCTATGTCCGCTTCCACCCGGACATGATGGCCGCGCTGTTGGCCCGCACCGATCTGGAAGCCGGCCTCCGCACCGCGGTGGAGCGCGGAGAGATCACTGTGCACTACCAGCCTGTCGTCAACGCCCCGGAGGCCACCGTCACCCAGATCGAAGCCCTGGTCCGCTGGCAACGTCCGGACAGGATCATTTCGCCCTCGGAGTTTATCCCGGCCGCGGAAAGCACCGGGTTGATCAACGCGATCGGCCAGGAAGTCCTGACCCAGGCCTGCACGCAGCTACGGTCCTGGCTGACAGGAGACCAGAACCGCCGTGTGGCAGTGAATGTCTCGGCCGTGCAGCTCCGCGCGCCCGGCTACGCCCGGACCGTCCTGGATACCCTGGCCGCCCTCGGAATAAGAGGCGACCAGCTGATCCTGGAAGTCACCGAAAGCGTCTTCCTGGATCCGGTGCAGCATATCAGCGCCCAGCTGGGGCTGCTGCGCGGCCAGGGTATCAAGGTTGCACTGGATGACTTCGGCACCGGCTACTCTTCCCTCGGGCGCCTGCAGGATCTGCCGGTGGACATTCTCAAAATCGATCAATCCTTCGTCTCCGTCATAATCACTGGAGAAGAGGAGCTGCCGATCCTGGACTCCATGACGGCCATGGCCCACAACCTCGGACTCAAGATCACCGCAGAGGGAGTCGAAACCACTGAGCAGGCCCGCCACCTGGTCCGCCTCGGCTGCGACTCACTCCAAGGCTATTTCTTCACACGCCCCGTACCGCCGCAAGAGCTTGCGGCCGCCGAAAAGCACGCCACGCAGCGCATCAAAGAGCTCCGCTCCGGCGACGTACCGGAAACCGCCGCGAAACCCAGCCGCTGAAGCGGAACGGACCGGGCCGCGCTCTGTAGCCAGGGACCGCTGCGTGTCAGCTGGAGGGTTCCATCTGGTGACCGGAAGCATGCCCAGCGCGCCGCGCCGTTGACTTTATTTGTCAATCCCGTGACGGACCGATAGCGTGACCTCTGATCGCTTGGGGGATCACTGCTAACGTTTCGGAGACCGTTGTGGCGCTCATTGACTATGTCCTGGCGCTGTGTGCACTGTTGGGCACGCTGCTGATTCCCTTTTGTGCGATGTACCACGTGCTGCGCCGGAAGCGATGCGCAGTCCGAGTGACCGCCACGAGGAGCAAACGCAGCTAGCCATGCCCTACATCGATATCAACCCGCATAAGGGCCGTCCCAAATGGCAGGCGTACGCCATTCTGGCCGTGCTTCTGGTCCTCACCGCCGCCGTCGTGATCGCCGCGCTCACCCGAGGCTGACGTCGCAATTCTGACCCAGCGCCTAGACTTACAGATTGAATCAGTCCGTAAAGTGCCGCAGAACCTTGTGCCGAAAGTCCTGGGGAGACAGACATGACCGATCCGGCGGATCAGAACGCACGCCCCATCGCAGAAGATGCAGGGCTACCGCAACCGCCCCGGCGACGCCGTGACCTCCGTCGCGCCGACGGCGCGCTTTCGGATGCCCAGACAGGAACCATGCCAGCCGTAACGCCAGATCTTTCAAGCACCCCCGACGCCGGCACCCCGGTACCGCGCCGCAGTTCCTGGGCGGAGGCCGCGGCCGCCGCCGACCAAGCCAGTCCCGCACCCTCTGCCCCATCACCTCTGTCCCGGCGCCCACCCGCCGGCCCGCCAGGCCGCCGGTGACCGCGCTGCCGCAGGCAACACCGCAGGACGGGCAGCCGGCCGAGCAGGACTTTGGCACCCCCGCAGTGGCGTACGACGGCGATGAAGCCGCTCCGCCGTCGTCGTACCTTCCCGAGGAAGCACCGGCGCCGGCGTTCCGGCGCATCCGCCCCACCACCGCGGACATCATCGCCGACAGCCCCATGCCCGACTTCATCAGCTCCCCGGGCCTGTTCGTCAAGGAGCAGAAGCCCCGGCCGGTGGGCGGCGTCCGCGGCGCCCTCTACTCGCTCACGGGCGGGGCCTGGAACATGGGCCCCAGCGCCAAGCAACGCGATGAGGACGAGCTGGGCCGCCGCATCTCCCGCCAGCTGCAGGGCAGCTACAACACGGCGGTGCTGAGCCTCAAGGGCGGCATCGGCAAGACCTCCACCACGGTGGGCGTGGGCCTGACGCTGGCCGAATTCCGCGGCGACCCGCCCTGCGCCATCGACGCCAACCCGGACTCCGGCGACCTCGTGGAGCGCGCCCTTGGCGAGGGCATCTACCAGCAGGCCAGCCCGCGCACCATCACGGACCTGCTGGCGAACATCGAGGGCGTTGACTCGCTCACCGCGCTGGCCCGGTACATGCACCACGCCGGCCGGCTGCACCTGATCGCGGGGGAGCAGGACCCGGAGGTCTCCGACTCGCTGACGGCCGCTGAGTACCTGCGGATCCGCAAGCTCATCTCCAACTACTACTCCGTGGCCCTGACCGACTGCGGCACCGGCGTGACGCACAATGCGATGAGCGGGATCCTGCAGTCGGCGGACAACATCATCATCGCCGCCGGGTATGCGGTGAGCGGGGCCAAGCGTGCCCGCAGCACCCTGCACTGGCTGGCGAGCCACGGGTACGAGGACCTGGCCCGGAACGCCATCGTGGTGATTACGGATAAGGACGAGGTCTCCTCCCGCGTGGACAAGGACGCCATCGAGGAACACCTCGCCGGGATCTGCCGCCAGCTGATCGCCGTCCCGCACGACCGCGGCGTGGCCGACGGCGACCTGGTCACCCTGGACGTGCTGAAGCCGGAGACGCGGCGGGCGTACAAGGAAATCGCGGCGTCGATCGTGGACGGGTACCGGTAGGGCTTTCCCTGCCCCGCCTCCCCCAACTAACACGAAAGTATGGCGGGTCAGGCTGCGGTGGCGGGCGTGATGGTGACGTCGTAGCCGAGGCTGATGAGTTTGTTGATGGCGTTGTTTTTGGCCTTGATCGGGTTGATCCGCGTGTAGTGGTCCGCGCCGGGGTCTGTATAGCACTCGCCGTTGGCGAGCATGTGCCAGACGGCGTTCAGGATGTTGTGTTCGAGGGCGACGAGCGCCTTCGGTCGGCCGCGTCTGGCCGCGGTGCGCTGGTATTTGGCGGCCAGGTAGGTGTCGTTGGTCCGTGCGGCGGACATGGCCGCTATGCCGAGGGCTGCTTTGAGGTATTTGTTGCCGGGCAGGATGTGGGCGGATTTGATCCGTCCGGCTGATTCGTTGGCGCCGGGACAGACGCCGGCCCAGGACGCGAGCCGGCCGGGTGTTTCGAAGACGCTCATGTCCGCGCCGGTTTCGGCGATGATGACGTCGGCGACGTTGAGAGAGACTCCGGGGATGGTGGCCAGGGCTTCCCTGGCGTCACGAAAGGGTTCCATCGCCTCCTCGATCCGTGCGGTGAGTGAGTCGATGATGCGGGTCTGGGCATCGATCTGGTCCAGATGCAGCCGGGTCATGAAGGCGTGGTGGGGTTTGAACCTGCCGGTGAGTGCGTCGACGAGGGCGGGGATTTTGGAGCGCAGCCTTCCCTTGGCCAGCGCGGCGAGGACTTCCGGGTCGCGTTCACCCTGGATGAGGGCGTCGAGCATCGCCCGGGACGAGACCCCGGTCAGGTCTGAGACCACCGAGGAGAGTTTGATCCCGGATCCTTCCAGGAACTTCTCCAGGCGTTGGATTTCACGGACCCGGTCACGGGTGGCGGTTGCCCGCGCCCGGGTGAGGTCCCGCAGGTCGCGGATCGGTTCGGGCGGGACGAACGAGGCCCGCAGCAGTCCGTGCGCACCGAGTTGAGCGAGCCAGGCAGCGTCGGAAACGTCTGTTTTGCGTCCCGGGATGTTCCTGGCCGACTTGGCGTTGACCAGCATCACCGGCAGCGTCTCTTCGAACACGTAGAAGAACGGCTTCCAGTAATCGCTGGTCGCTTCCATCACCACGGTGGTCACATGCTCGCGTTCCAGGAACTCCCGCAGCTCAAGAATCTGCGCCGTGGTCGCACCCCAGGTGGTCACCGTCGAGGTGTACGTCCCGGCGCGTGGACCCGGGACCCGCAGACAGAGCTTCGCGTCGCGTTTGGAAATATCCAAACCGGCGGCCCGCTCGTGAACAATATCCATGACATATCCTCCTGACACCTTGAACCTTCAAAATGGTGGCGTCTGCTACGGGGAGGACAGGGAAAATATTCAGGAATCTAACACTCGTGCTCAACGGCAACAATCCACGGTTCCCGTGGAAGTCCTCCGCGCCACGCTAACTAACGGACTCAAGGCACCAAGTTGGGTCGGCGTCGACCGTGGCAGACACCTCCATGATCCGCCAGCCACGACCGGCCCGCCAGAGACCGAACGTGGACGAGAACAACTTTCCCCGCCCACGGAGCGCCGGCGGCGCTGAACCGCTAACTGGCATTTAACGTCGTCATTCGCGGTTTTCACGACGTTAAATGCGAGTCACTTTTGGGTGGGCGCCAATCTTGCGGGAACGCACCCTGCCATCTTTGGCTGATCCTGAGCATCAATATTTAGCGTCAACGCATCAGCCATATGAAAGGTGCGTCAACGATGACCATTCTTGAATACCTCACAGGCCTGGCAATCATTCTCGGATCCCTGATGGGCACCATGGGGCTCGCGGCGGCGGTCATGCGCCACAGGCAGCGCCACTAGTCGGCTGGAGGCCTGGCCGCCAGCCACTCATGGAACGTCTCGCGTCCGACGGCGGCGCCGCCACCGGGACCACGTCACCAAGGCGGCGCTGGCCGGGTGTCGGCGGTGAAAAAGTGCACGGCCTTTTTGGTTGAAAGCGTCCGGATTCCGGAGACATCAATGACAGTGTCCACGCCCTGCAGGGCTTCGTGCAGCCGGCGGCCGACGGACAGGCTTCTGATCGGGCCAGGCTTGCCACCAGGTGCCCGCGGTCCCGGGCAATGGAGACGACATGTTGGCCAACGGTTCCGGTACCTCCTGCAACGGCAATATGCATGCTAGATCCTACGGCCGTCCCTCCACGAGCGCGGCCTTTTGGCCGTCCCCGTTTCGGTGGCCAGCCGAGCCGACGTGTACCGGTCCAGGTAGTCCTGAGTGCGCCGGTGAAAGGCCGGGGAAAATCATGGCCTGGTGGGCGCAGGAGTGTCCGCGACATATCTGGGCTCAAATGTTGCGCACATCACATTCGTTGCCTACGCTGAATGAGGCTGCAGAGGCGCGGCCATTGGCTGCGGCGTCGCGGCCTCCCCGGCTGCAGCGTCGCAGCCAAGCAAGGAAGGCATGATCATCTTGTCCGAAAAGCTCAGCATTCTTGTCCGTGTAGATCTCGACCACGCCAAGGCCCAGGTTCTCGCCAAGGGCCACGTCACCGTCCACAGCATCCAGGCCCTCTACGTGGTGGTGAAACGCGCCAACGCCTTGAAGCACAACCTCGACCTGGAACTGGACGTGCGGAACGCCCGCGTGGATCCCGAAGCCCTCCGGCAGCTTCAGGTCTGTTCCGAGACCCATCACCTGCCCGCCAGGATTGACCCGCAGCAGACCCACTGCACGCTGAGCATCCTCGCGCCCCGCCGCGTCACCACCAAAGCCGCCGAGTTCAGCCACGCCGCAGCCTGACCCCCAAACCCTTTAGCGCGAACCGGCAGCTAATGACCTTAAACCTCAGGTTTGGCGTCATTAGCTGCCTGTTCGCGCTTGGCGAAGGGGCTTAACTGTCCGTTCGCGCTTTGGTGGAGGGCCGCCGTCGGGCGTTGCCCCACGTCGCTATCCGACGGCGGGAATCCCTCCGGCCAGCTCCGCCGCCGCAGCGAGTGCCCAGCGGTCGCTGTCCGGATCGAAGAAGACCACCATGGATGCGTCGGCTTCGCGGGCCTCGTCGAGGGCGAACAGCAGGGCATCCTCCAGATGTCTTGCGTGCTCCAGCCGTTCGGGAAGCGTGCCCGGAAGACCTCCGTCATCAATGACGAAATGGGCCTTGCCGTCCACAATGACCTTCAACGCAAAACCCTGGTCCTCATGAAGGGACCCCCGGGTGGATGCGATTTCCGTGACTTTGTCGGCCCGGACCAAACCGTTGTTGATGGTGCGGATCCACACTTCACCCATGAGACCTCCTTGGCTGAGAGGGGCAGGCTGAAGCGCCCCACAAGGCAAACGTTAGTCCTCGCAGGGCCGCTTGTGACCCCCTGAAGGCTGGCGAATTTCCGGCGGCATAGGATAAATCTGATGACTTCGCCAGGAAACCCGCAGCCGTTCAACTTCCGAAGCATCGCCATACCCGCGTTCGGGCCGGCGCTGCTGTTCTGCATCGGCGAAGGCGCGGTCCTCCCGGTGGTGGTCCTCTCCGCCCGTGATCTCGGCGCCTCGGTGGCCGTCTCCGCGCTGATCGTCACGCTGATCGGCCTGGGCTCATGGTTTTTCAACCTGCCAGCCTCCCTCATCACGCTTAAATTCGGCGAACGCTGGTCCATCGTCGGCGCCGCGGCCGTGGGTGCCCTGGCGCTTGCGGCTGCCGCCATATCTTCCATGATTCCCAACGGACTGTGGCTGCTCGCGGTGGCGATGGCCGTCGTCGGGATGGCCGCCAGTGTCTTCAGCCTTGCGCGGCAGAAGTACCTGACCGAGGCCGTGCCCGTCCAGTTCCGGGCGCGGGCGCTGTCGACGCTGGGCGGGGTCAGCCGGATCGGCATCTTCATTGGGCCGTTCCTGGGCGCCGGCGTGATGCAGTTCGCCGGGATTGCCGGAGCGTACTGGGTGGGGGTTGTGGGCATGGCGGCCGCCGCCGTTTTGGCGGTCACCATCCCGGACCTCGTGGTCCCGCCAGCGCCCGACGGCGGCCACAAAGGTCCGGAGCCCACGCTGCGGAACGTTGCGGCTTCGCATGCCCGCGTATTCCTGACGCTGGGTGTGGGGGTCCTGCTGCTGAGCGCGCTGCGCGCGTCCCGCCAGGTGGTCATCCCGCTGTGGGCGGACCATCTGGGTATGGATGCGGCCCAGGCTTCCGTGATTTATGGGCTGTCCGGGGCGATCGACATGCTGGTGTTTTACCCGGCAGGCAAGGTGATGGACCGCCGCGGCAGGCTGTTCGTGGCCATCCCGTCAACCATCATCATGGGCATCGCCATGCTGCTGATCCCGCTGACTGCTTCGTTTTCCGGGCTGCTGCTGGCGTCGCTGCTTATCGGCTTCGGCAACGGCATCAGCTCAGGCCTGATCATGACGCTCGGTGCCGACTATTCGCCCAACCGCGGACGCGGCCAGTTCCTGGGGCTGTGGCGGTTTATCGCCGACGCGGGATCCACCGGCGGGCCCGTGCTGCTCTCCGGTGTGACGGCGCTGGCCACCCTCGGCGCGGGTGTTTCAGCTACGGGCCTGCTGGGGTTCGCGGCGGCTGGTGTGTTTGCCGTTGTGCTTCCGAGGCTGAGGCACCGGCGGAATTACTGAGGGTCCGCGCCCCACCTTTTCGCAGCGCACCACTTCTGGGGAGTCGAGCCGCCGGCCGCCGTCGAGGAGCGACCCCTGGTTGTCGAATCCAAGTTGAGGGGCGGGTTTGATCAGCTGCAGGTGTAGGTGCGAAGCAGCGGCGGACTGGTCCAGGCGTGCGTGGCATCTACTTTGTATATTGCTCGAATTTCGAGCTTGAACAAGACTGTCTGACCGCCCGAGTTTGCCGTAAATATTTGATTTCCGTTGTACGTCAGCGCTTGATCCGTCGAGGACACGGTTCCGCCGGCGTCCGCCGTGATCCGTAGTGCGTTCGCGTACGGCAGCGAGCCCGTGGCGGCCAAGGTGACAGTGAGCGTCCTCTTGTTCTGGCTGCAGCTGGCATTCAGCGAAATCGTGGAAGTCGTCGGCGTGTTTAGGGTGGCCGTAGAAAAGCTTGTTGACGCTTGGCTGGCAGACGTGAAGGAGGCGCTTGCTGCGGGGGCGAGAATCAAGCCCAGAACGACGACGAGCGTAACGCCGGTGGCCCGGGCCACCCTTGCGGCAGCCGAAGTGCGGCTACCCACTGGCTGCTGGTTCCGGGTCCTTGCGCCAGATGGATGCCAGCAATCCAATCACCAGCACGGCCGGTGCGCCGTACATGAGGGTGTTCAGGACAACCGGCTGGCGCAAAGTGCGAATGACTTGACCCACGTAGGGGACCGTGAGGACGTGCCGGTCAACGGTCGCTCCGTTGAGCGTTGCGGTCCATGGATCTACGCCGTTGTTGGCGTCACCTTTGGTCCGCACAGCCGTCGTCCCGTCCGCATTTGTGAGTATCTGCGTGACCCGGTGGGTTTCCACCCGGTGGTTCTCGACGGGAATGAGATAAGTGATGACGTCGCCCACTACGATTTCACCGACGGCGGTGGGGACCGTGACCACAACGTCGCCCGCGTGGATTAGCGGGGACATCGAGCCGGTGAGCATCGTGGACGTCTGATAACCCAGGGCCCGGGGACCAACAGCGAGGAAAAGGAACGCAGACAATGCCACGACGAACATCGTCGTTGTGAGGACGTTGGCCCCGCGGCGAAAGCCGTTTTTGACGCGCGACGCAGCCCGTGCGGAGATGAAGGTCCCAGCGCCGCCGCGGGGGTGCGGGGGCGCTGGGACAGCTCAGTTACCTGGGCGGCGCTGCGTGCCGCGGTCGGAATTTCAGTTACTGCGCTCATCGCTATCCAGCCTTGAGGACGGTCTGTTGGTGCTTCTGGCTATTGGTTGGGGCGCCGGGTTCGTGACTGCCCCAACGCTCAGGACTGACGCCTAGTTGACCTGGCCAGTGCGCTGCGTCGCGTCGAACGTGAAGCCGATGGTGCTGGTCAGGCCTTGGAAGGTGTCGTCTGCCGTAGAAGGCAGGGAGGTAGTGATCTTGAGCTTGTCCTCAGCACCAGACGTAATGGATGACAGGCCGGTAAGCGCCGTGCCCGAGCCGATGATCGCGCTCTTAGCAAAAATGGTGGACTTGGTCCCTGAGCAAGTGTCTTCCGCGGCAGCCACGACTGTCCAGGCGACGGTGCAGGACTCGATGGTCAACTGCAGGCCGTCAGTTGTCTCGGTGGTGAGCTTTGAGGCGACAGTGGGCGCTGTGGTGAGCGTCACGGTGTTCAGGTTGGAGTTGCCAGTATTCTTCAGTGTGGCGAATTTTTCGACGGAGTCACCGGGCAGCAGGCCGGTGACGGCGACACTGAGGGTCCCTGGATCGGTAAGGTCAATATCGACGGTGCCGGCAGTGACCTGCTCATCGACCCGTGTTGTGGTTCCCGTGAATGCGCCGTAGGTGCCCATGCCTGCGACTGCGGCGGCGCTGCCTACCAATGCGACGGAAGCCAGAATCTTGCCTGAAGTGGTTTTTATGCTGATGCCCATGAGATTAGTCCTTTGCGACGTTGCCCACGTCAGGTGGGCCAGTCGCCCCCAGCGGGCCGACTGTGAATGCCAGACTCACGTGGGCTGGCAAGGACTACCTTTCCCGAACAGACGCAACTTACACATGGGTAATTCATCAAGATTTAGTCAAGGTTTTCGGACGTTTCCGCAGGTCAGGGCATACTGCCATCCAGTTGATGGATTAATGGCATGACATTAATGCGAGCTACATGGGGCGGCGGGAAGCCAGCGGCGCCAGGAGAGCGTCCTGAAGTTCCGGGCTGAGGGTTGGCGGAACATCGACGTCCACGGCCAAGGCAAGGAGCGTGCGGCTCAGGAAGTTCCGCGCGCTCGCCGCCAGGGTGATGTCCATGATTTCGCGGTCCGTGAAGCCGTGGCTTCGCAGTTCCAAGGTGTCGGCCTCGGTCATGGCCGTCGCGTCCCGGCTGAGCTAGTCCCGCTGCTTCCGATTCCGGAGTGGTCTTCAGGATCATGGGTCCTCAGGTCAGGCTCGCAAGGCGGTGATCTGCCCATTGTGGCCCGGTGACAAACGCCGGGCAAGAGGAATCTCCGGCCGTGCCCGACGGCGGTTGGGCGCGTTCAGCGCCCCGGCGAGTCCCGCCGTCGTACTTTCCAGAAACGTCCGACGACGGCGGCACTAGCCGATGATGGGGCGTTCCTCCGGCAGGCTGTAAAGCCGGGCCGGGAGGACAAAGCCAGCGCGGACGCGACCGTCACGGTGCCGATTCTGCCGAGGAACATCAGGGCCATAAGCACCCATTCCGCCGACGGCGGGAGGTTGTAGGTGATGCCGGTGCTCATCCCTACGGTGGCGAACGCGGAGATGGATTCGAACAGGACCTTCTCCAGGCTGTAGTCGGTCACCATCAGCAGCGCCAACGTGCCGGCCACCACCGCCGCCACTCCGAGCAGTGCGACGGACAGGGCCTGGCGCTGGGACGAGCCGCTGATGGAGCGGTGGGCAATGGTCACCTGGTCCCGGCCGCGGACCTCGTTCCAGATGGAGAAGCCGAGGACCAGGAACGTGGTGACCTTGATGCCGCCTGCGGTGCCGGCGCTGCCGCCGCCGATGAACATCAGGATGTTGGTGACCATGAGGGTTTCCGGTGATGCCGCGCCGTAGTCGATGCTGTTGAAGCCGGCAGTGCGGGGGAAGACGCCGCCGGCCAGGGAACCCAGCAGCTTCCCGGTCAGCGACAGCCCGCCGAGTGTTTCGTCCCTGTTCCATTCGAACGCGGCGAAAAGCGTGATGCCAAGCACCAGGAGCACCAGCGTGCCGTAGATGGTCAGGCGGAGGTGGACGCTCCAGTTCCGGGCTCTGATGTTTCCCCGGAGCAGCTGGATGATCACCGGGAATCCGAGGCCGCCGGCGATGATCGACAGGCAGATGGGGACGATGATCCAGGGGTCCTGCGCGAAGCCGATGAGGTTGTCGCTGTAGAGCGCGAAGCCGGCGTTGTTGAACGACGAGACGGCATGGAACACGCCGTGCCACAGCGCCGTGGCGGGGTTCTGGTCGTAGGCCAGCCAGAAGCGTCCGGTCAGCACCGCGGCGGTGGCTGCTTCGATGCCCACCATGAGCCTGGCCACGCGGAGCAGCACGGCGCTGACGTCGCCCAGGTTGAGCGTGTGCGTTTCGGACTGCGCCACGAGCTGGCCGCGGAGGCCGATGCTTTTACGGACCAGCAGGGCCAGTAGCGTCGCCAGCGTCATGATGCCGAACCCGCCCACCTGGATCAGTCCCAGAATCACGGTCTGCCCGAAGGGGTCCAGTACGTGGCCGTATCAACGGTGATCAGACCGGTAACGCAGACCGCCGACACGGAGGTGAACAGGGCAGCCATCAGGGGGTCGGCTCCGGGTCGCTGCCGGTCCGGGCAACGGGCAGCATCAGCAGGGCTGCTCCCAGGAGGATGACGGCCAGGAATGCCAAGGGCACCGACCGGACCGGGTGTGAGAGGGCCCGCCGGATGGCGCTCTCCTTGCGGGCCCTGGCCGTTTTGGCTGCCTGGCCTGCCTTGCCCGTCCACAGTCCAGGCCTTGGACCCTTCGCCCGGCAGTGTCGCCCCGTGCTGTCATCGGACTGCCCGTCAGCCCACGTGGATGCCGGGGCGGCAGGTGGGATCGGGTTCGTTTTCCCTGATGATTTCGCGGACCACGGGGGCGGTGTCGCCCCGTCCCAGCAGCAGGTAGCGCATCAGGTGCGCCAAGGGGTTGCCTTCTGCCCACTCAAAGTAGGCGTGGGCCTGACACCGGTGGCGTCGCGGAGGGCCAGCAGGACGGCGGCGATGGCGTTGGGTGCGGCAGGGCTTTCGGCGCGGAGCACGCGGTGTCCGTCCACTTCGATTCCGCGTACCTCAAGGACGTCGCTGAAGCCCGAGGGGTCGGTGACATCGATTTCCAGGAAGATCACGTCGGCGGTGCCGGGAACGGGATTATTCTCCCTCTGCTCGGCTTCCTTCTCACGGTATTCTGCGGCATCGCGGGCCTGCGGGCGGTTCGCGATCAAGTTGATCCGCCCGTCAAAGTCCAGCGTGTCGGTGATGAAGCGGCGGGCTTCGTCGTCGAATTCGATGTTGTGGACCCGGAGTTCGGTGGTGCGGCTGACCCGGGAAACGAGGGAGACCACGATGATGCCCAGGATGAAGAAGCCGGAGATTGCGAGGCCGTCCGGCTTGGCGATCACATTGGCCCCAGCGCGTAGAGCAGGATCAGGGTCAGGATGGTGAAGCCGACGGCGGCGCGCCGCCTCTTGCTGCGGGCGGCCGAGATGCTGACCGCAACGGCGCCGGAGACCATCATGGCCAGGATGCCGGTGGCGTACGCGCCGGCCTGGGCGTTGACGTCGGCGTTGAAACCGATGGTGATCAGGATGCTGATGGCTGTGTACACCAGGACCACCGGCCGGACGGCGCGGGACCAGTCCGGGCCATGCCGTAGGACGGCAGGTAGCGGGGAACGATGTTGATCAGCCCGGCCATGGCGGAGGCGCCTGCGAACCACAGGATCAGGATGCTGCTCACGTCGTAGACGGAGCCGAAGCCGTTGCCGAGCAGCTCGTGGGCCAGGTAGGCCAGGGCGCGGCCGTTGGCCTCGCCGCCTGCCTGGAAGGCCTCGGCGGGGATCAGCACCGTCGTCACGAAACTGCTGCCCAGGAGGTACACGCTCATGATCAGGGCGGCGGTGGTGAGGAGTTTCCGGGTGTTGCGGACGCGGGCGGCCAGGCGTTCCTCGGCAGTTGCGCCCTCGGCCGCGACCAGCGGCATCATGCTGACGCCGGTCTCGAAACCTGACAGGCCCAGGACCAGCAGCGGGAAGGCAAGGAGGGCGGGTCCGGCGATATCGCCGAAGCCGGCCCCGGAGGAGGTGAGCGCCGCCGTCCAGTCAGCCATGGCACCGGCTGGGTGACGGCGTCGTACATTCCCGCCCCGATGATGACGGCGTTGAACACGAGGAAGACGGCCACCAGGGGGATGGCGACGGCCACCGCCTCGGAGAATCCGAGCAGGAACACCCCGCCCAGAATGAGCAGGAGGACCACGGTGATGGGCACTGCCTGGCCGTCCAGGAAGGGCGGCAGGTAGGGGTTCTCAAGCATGTGGACGGTGGCGTCGGCCGCCGAGAGAGTGATGGTGATGATCCAGGAGGTGGCGACAAAGCCGAGCAGGATGAGCACAAAGATTTTCCCGCGCCAGAACGGCAGGAGCTTTTCCAGCATCGCCACCGAACCCTGTCCGTGGGGCTTTCCTGGGCCACCCGTCGGTACATCGGCAGCATGCCCAGCAGGGTGAGGCCGACGATCAGCAGGGTGGCCAGCGGGGAGAGCGCCCGGCGGCGAGTGCGGCGATGCCGGGCAGGTAGGAAAGGGTGGAAAAGTAGTCCACGCCGGTGAGGCACATGACCTTCCACCAGCTCTGCGTCTGGGCTTGGTCCTCGGAAGTTTCCGGCCCACCGGCTGGTGGACAGTGTGTTCCAGCAGCCACCGGGTGAGCCCATTTCCGGTCCCCGTCGCGTTCCGGGTTGGGAACACTGGCGGGAATGGAAAAGCGGGTGGATGCAGTCAACGGGTTACTTTCTGTATCCCGCGCAGGCGGGACTGGGGTGAATAACCAACGGAGCCTAGCACCGGGCCAAGGGCCCTTTGGCGGAAAACCCGGGATCTTAACGCATCCTTAACGCCTGCTGCGCTGGTTCATTGTGTGTCCGTCCCTTGGTGTTAGCTCTATGCTCCTCACTAACGATTCAGTGCTGGGCCGGCATTGCACCGGTAATAGTGAAAGTCGTTCGGATCAGGTCTCGGTCACGTGAGCTGCTCCCGACCAACAACTCGAAGGTCCCTTCCTCCACGATGTGTCGGCCACTGGCATCGACCAAGGAACATTCGGAGGCCGGCAGGGAGATGTCCACCTCAGCAGACTCACCTGGCGCAACGGTTGCCTGCACGAAGGCCTTGAGCTCCCGGTCAGCCCATGACGCTGGTGACGTTGTCACTGATGTAGGCCTGGACCGTTTCGGTTGCTGGACGATTCCCTGTGTTGGTGAGTGTGATTGTGGCCCTCAATGTTCCGCCCAGCCCGATGGATTCGCCGTCGAGGCGGAGATTGGAGGATTCGACGGTGCTGTAGCTGAGGCCTTTGCTGGGTCTGAGCGAGGACCACCGCGAGGTTCTCCGGCTGCGCATCATCGCCGAACTGTCCGTGACTGAGGCCGCAATCATCATGCAGAAATCGCCGGGAGCCATCACGCAGCTCCAGCACAGGGCGCTGGCAAGCCTCCGGAAGCAGCTCAAGGTACAGGAAGGGGCCCCGAGATGACCGCTAGGGATGCCCTTCACGACGAGCAGATCATCGATCATCTGCTTCTGGAAACAAACAGCGAAGAAGCCCAGGACCTGAAAGCGGCACTGGCCATTGCGGCGTCCATGGGGATCGGCACCGCAGCCGTGGCCGCAACCGACCCCGGCTTCCGCGAAAATGCGCAACAGGTCTTCATTACCGTGGTCGAGGCCGTCACTCACGGGCATTCCGGACGATCCGCACCCGCACCGGCTCGCAGCCACGGCTCCCCGCAGCCCCCGCCCACGTTCCCGACCTGCCGACACCGGCACAGGGCAGGCCAGGATACCTGGCAACCACCCCGGCACACCACCGGCCAACCCACCGGGCATCGGGACAGGGAAGGAGCAGGCGCCCCTCGCGCACCAGAATACGCAGAATCGCCCGGCAGCCACGTCCCCGCCGTCGGGCCCCCGAAACTAGAGCCCACCGAAAGGGCAGCCGCCGCCCGCGGACATGGGGATTGATGAACCACGTACATCCACAACGCATCGGACGCCCATGTTGGAGCGATGAGAGAGAGTTCCGCCATGGAAAGCCATCCCGAAGACGAATACAAAACCGTCCCGGTGGACAATCGCCCACGGAAACAGATCAGGGAGCCGAAGAAACTGGCCAAGGAAGGCTGGCAGGTTGTCGCCGTCCGGCCCGGGACGATATTCGCAGGCCTCAGCACTACCTCCGACGCACTGCTCAGACGCGCCCGCAACTGACCGGGCAGCAGAGCCCGGTCCTTAGCCGCGGTCCAGTTGAGGTGTACTACTGATGTGAGACACAGTTTGAAAGGATTGTGCCCATGTCTGCTCGACCTACCTATTCCGATGAGTTCAAGGCTGATGCCGTGTCGTTGGTGATTTCCTCGGGACGTTCGCCGGCCTCTGTTGCGCCGGAACTGGGGATTTCCGTGACTGCCCTGAAGCGGTGGGTGCGGCTGCATAACGAGAGCCAATCGGAGGGCGGGGGCAAACCGGATGATCCGGTGGATCCGGCGAAATACAAGGCTTTGGAAGCTCGGCTGCGTGAAGTCGAGAGGGAAAATGACTTCCTAAAAAAAGTTTCGGCGTTCTTCGCCAGAGAACAACGGTAGAGGATCTTTACCGCTTTGTTCAGGTGAAGAACGCGCAATTCCCTGTCCAGTGGATGTGCCGGCAGCTGGGTATTCCAGGGCCTCGTACTACCGGTGGCTGGCCGCTGTCGAGTCTCCGACGGCGACCCGGCATCGGGAGCTGACAGAGCATGTGAAGATCATGTTCGATTCTTCGGACGGAATTTTCGGGCACCGCATGGTCCATTCGAAACTTGCCGCCGCCGGCATCGAGGTATCGGTGGGGACCGTGGCGGTCATCATGGCGGAGAACGGCTGGGCCGCGAAACGGATGCGGGCGTTCAAGCGGACGACGATTCCCTCGGATCCGGACAAGGTCTTCGCGGACCTCATCGGCCGGGACTTCACCTCCGACACCCCGGGAACCCGTCTGGTCGGAGACATCACGTACCTGCGCACCGGTGAGGGCTGGCTCTACTTGGCCACCGTCATTGATCTGTGCACGCGCATGGTCGTCGGTTGGGCGATGGCTGACCACATGCGCGCCTCGCTCACTACCGGCGCGCTGAAGATGGCCAGGGACCGCGGTTATCTGCACCCTGGAGCAATTTTCCACAGCGACAGAGGAACGCAGTACACCTCCCGGGAAATGAGCGCCTGGTGCACGGGTAACGGCATCCGACAGTCCATGGGAGCCACCGGAGTGTGCTGGGACAATGCAGTGGCCGAATCGGCGTTCTCATCCCTGAAAAATGAGTTCTACCACCACCACAGCTTCACCACCCGCCAGGAGGCCCGGCGCGGAGTGATGAAGTACATCGAAGTGTTCTACAACCGCTGGCGACCCCACAGCAACAATGACGGCCTGCCGCCAGCCACCGCAATGGCGAACTTCAGGCCCACCAGGCAGCCGCTTCCCGCGGCTGCCTAACCAAAAAGAAACTACGCGACTGTCTCACATCCTTGACACACCTCAAGTAGGCCGCGGGTCATTCCCGCGACCAGCGCGGATGAGGGCCAGTAGGGCACCTAGCCAATATGTCCCTTGCGGGACGCCCGTTCCGGGCTCATTTTCGAGTTAGCCCGAATTTTTCATCAGAGTGAGGTTGGCCGCCCGGTCGCTGCTTGTTCCTGGTCTGGGTTGATTCTTTGGTTTCGGGCGCGCTGGCGGGACCGTTGGTCGCTGGTTGGGCGTCGGGTTCCACGTCTCCGATGGGTCGTGCTGGTCGTTGTTGGGGCTGGCCGGGTTGTTCTCAGGCCAGAAGTGGGACGCGTTTTCGGAGGCGGTTTTTCAGCTCGGTGATCGCTGTCAGGATCGTCGTGATTGTGCCGGCTTCCGGGGCTTTGTCCGGGATCAGTAGCCGCGTCCGCCGGGCCCTGGTGATGAGTTTCCCGGCGGTGGCGAAGAGCCGGTAGCGCCACCGTTTCATGTCCCATCCCCGGGCTGTGTGGCCGGTTGGTAACGCGGTAAGTTGCAGCCAGGAGACCAGGTTCATGGCCAGGGCGGCGATGTTCGCCCAAGCCTGGTTGGCGTAGAAGTCAAAGAACGGCAGCTTACCGAGCCCGGTGTTCTTCAGGGTTTTGATCCGGTTCTCACACCGTCCGCGGGCGCGGTGCCGGGCATCAAGGGTAGGCCCGTGCCAGGACGCGGCGTTCGTCAAGAACGCTGTCACCCGGTGCCCGTCCGGATCCAGCAGGGTCGGCTGCGCTCCGGCATGCAGGGGCTCGGCACGCAGGTACAGGTTTGTCCCTGCCGGGTAGTCGGTGAGTCCGAGGACGTCGGTGGCGTTAACGACCCACGCGTCCGTGCGTTCGTTCCCGTCCTGGTCGTGGGCGGGTTGCCAGTACTGTTTGTCGTTGATCCACGCGACCATGCGGGCCTTCATCACCGGGACCGGGTAGGAGACACTGAACTGCACACCTAACGAGGCGAGGTAGTGCAGGAATTTCCGGGACGCTCCGGCGCTGTCAGTGCGCACCAGGATCTTCTCCCCCATGAGTTGTCCGTGCTGATCGTAGAAGTCCTCGGGGAGCTGGGCGATGGCCTGGGTGAAGACCTTGATGTGGTCATCCGCGCTGTTGGCCCCGGCATTACCAGGACGCAGGAGCACGGCCAGGACCTCCCCGGTCCCGTAGCCCGTCCCGTAGTCAACGCTGGCGATGAAGGGAGCGAACCCGTACCCGCCCTTGTACGTGCCGACGGCCTGTTCCTTGTCGGAGTGCGAGGTCACGAGGGTGGCGTCCAGGTCCAGGATGAGCGGATCCAGAGCTGTGGCCTTCAGGCCCGGGTTCCGGTCCCCGGCCGCTTCCCATGCCCGTGAACGCAGCTCCCGTGTCAGCGTGGCGAAGCCGTAGCTGAAGAGATCCGGGTTGGTCACGGTCCGTTCAAAGAACCTCGAGACCGTCGCGTTCGAAGCAACGTTTCCGAAGACTCCGGCGCCGGTCCGCAGGATGTCCAGATCGGACACGTGCTCCCGCCGCCGGCGAGCATGACCGCCAACGAGCCCAGGATCGTGCCGGCCGGTGCCGGGCCCCGGCGGGGACGAACTGGCCCAAACGGTCCTCGCATAAGTCCCGGAACCCGAGCGCGTCAACGAACGAGGTCACCACGTTCAGTCCGGCGTGGGAGACCAGCGACTGGTCCGTCGTGGCAACGGGAAGGGACGGAAAAACTCCGGTAATCTTGGACATCAGAAAGGTGCTTCTTTCAGCCGGTAGAAAAGTGCGTCAACAACACTATCTTCCCAGCTCAGAAGCACCTTTCGTCGCTTTAACACACCCTGCGGGCGCCACCCTCATGAAAACGTCGGGTTAGTTAGCTGTACTGAATCAAGACATCTATCGGCAGGAGTAGTCGTAGTCGAGTCCCGCCGACACGTACTGCGTCACTGTTACCGGGCTCCCGGGCGTCAGGCCAGGCAAAGAACAATTCGACTTCGCTCCCCGCAGGGTCTTGGCACCTGCAAGCCAGCTTGGCAGGCCCGTGAGGGAGCTGCTGGATGGCACGGTCCCGGCGATGGTTCCCCACTGATAGCCCGTCGAGTAGATCCCGACACCGGCACCCGCAACTCCGGCAGTGATGCTCTTGAAGTAGGCGACCATCCCTTCAAGGTCCGCCGGTTCAGGGCTGTGCCGCCTGTGCCGGTCTGCCAGCTATTGCCCGTCTCCACATCCAGCCACCAGAAATACGTGCCGGGGCTCGCCACGCCCCGGCCAGTAGCGTCGTCATAAGCCTTCGCGTAGCCGTACATGTATGAGCAGGCGAGGTCGACTGCGCCCTGGCATGTCCCATAGGGATTGGCAACCTCCACATCAGGGTAGATGTTGGACGACGGCCACCAGGAGCCCGCATGTCCCGGATTGGCAGTGTTCACGTACAAAGCAACCTTGGGCTGCGCAGTTCCCCCCGTAGAGCGAGCGGCCCAAGTAAGTTGCTCGGAGAGGCAAGGGTTGGTGTTGTTGGCCAGTCCGCCGGTCACGCCCACAATCGCGAATGCTTGCCCGTTGGGAAGGGTCTTACCGCACTGGGGCCAGGAAACATCGTTGCCCACCAGGTCTGTATTTTGAGGTGGCGGAGCCGCTGCCACCGGAGCCACTCCTGCGACCACTAGTCCAAAAAGTGCCAGGAACGTGCATGCCATCTTCATCCCAAAACGAGCCATGCCCAATGCTACGTCTGCTTCCCAAATGAAACGCCGAAGAGGCCCGGGTATTCAATGGATCGTCTGTCAGTTGCGCACGACAGGCTTCTGTCATTTCGGGTTCGACGGCGGTCGCCGTCGCCTTTCCGTCTTACTTCGGCGGGTTTGTTTTCCTTTGGCGATTGCCATGATGGAGCCCGCTGCGGGCAAGGGGCCCGATCCGCCGCCGACGGCGGCGGGTGCGCTCAGCGCGTTGGTGCGTCCCGCCGTCGTGCGGCATAGGCGAACAGTGACGTGGTGGCCACGGTGGCCAGGTACCCGGCGATCACGATGAGCGAGATCCCGGCCCAGAAGTAGTTGGTGGTGCTGCCATCCTGGAGCGGCCCCGGGGCGATCCTGGCCAGCGAATACACGGCCACCCCCGCGGAAGCCAGCCCGATCACCACCGGCACCGTGAGCCAGATTTTCGCCGAGCCCACGTGCCTGCCGAAGCCGTCCCACGCGTTCCACGCCGCGCTGTTCCGGATGATCAGCCAGCCGGCGGGGATCATGAACGCGCCCACCAGGAGGAAGGCCGCGACGACGTCGGCCGGGCGGTGCCACTGGTTGATCAGGGTGGAAACCCCGGAGGCGATGGCGAACGTGCCGCCCACAAAACCGGCCAGCGGACGCCACCGCGGCGAGGCCATCAGGAACACCGCCGCCGCAGCCGACGCGGCCAGCGTGGTGTGACCGGACGGCAGCGAGTTCAGCTCCAGCGTCGCCACACCCTTGTCCGGACGCACGGGCAGCACGTCCTTGAGGACCTGCGTGGCGATATTCGCACCGATGCACGCGGTGACTGCAATCCCGGCAGCTGACCACCGCCGTCGGATCACCGTGACAAACAGAACCACGACGGCGGCCACCACCAGTGAAATGGTGGGCAGCCAGTCCAGGAATTCGGTGGCTGCTTTGCCCGCGGGCCCGTGGATGTCCACGGCTTCAACCAGCGCGGATTCATCGATGAACTGGCCCGTGGTGGTCTGGACGAAGTAGTAGTAGGTGGCAATCAGGCCGACGACGCAGGCGAGCCAGGCGAACGCGAACATGAAGCCGGAGCCCGGGGTGGGGCGGGCACGGGTCCGCGGTGGTGCCTGGCGTGGAATGGTCATCGGTTAAGGGTGTCACAGAAAACTGGGAGGCGCTTTCAGTCAACTGGGTAGCAGCAGGTGTCGTTATGGAAGCTCAGAACGACACCTGCTGCTACCTAGTTGGGCGGGGTCGCGTCAACCTGAATGTGACACTTGACACGTGTTAGGTCGCGCCATAAGCTACCTGACACGTGTTAGGAAGGAAATTGATATGACCGGTGCCACAAACGGCCGTCTGCGTGAATTCTCGCGCCGGACCGCCCTGGGTGCCCTGGGAGCAGGAATTGTGGGAGCGACGGTGGCGTCGTGGCCCCGGCTCTCCGGAACCGACATTCCCGGGCGGGGCGACAACAGCCTCAGCATTGCCATCATGGGGACCGCCGCCGATGCCGCCGCGCGCCAGCGCGCCATCGACGCGTTCACCCGCCTCCACCCGGACATCCGGGTCAAGGTCCAGGCCATCCAGGCAGTGGACTGGAAAGACTTCTTCACCAAAATCCTCACGATGGTGGCCGCCGGCACCCCGCCCGACGTGGTCTACGTTGCCACCGAGGGCGCGCAGCTCTTCGCGGACAAGCTGGCCCACCCGCTGGACGAATACCTGCGCCGCGACGCCGCGGACATGGCCGA
Source organism: Arthrobacter sp. Hiyo4 (assembly GCA_002370555.1). Taxonomy (GTDB): domain Bacteria; phylum Actinomycetota; class Actinomycetes; order Actinomycetales; family Micrococcaceae; genus Arthrobacter. The sequence goes on along the minus strand of AP014718.1, from coordinate 2,914,854 downwards.
GTTCTTCGACGACGTCCACCCCAGCCTGGTGGAGGCCTTTATGTACAAGGGCAGCCTCTTCCAGCTCCCCATGGACTGGAACGCGGCCAACATGTACTACAACACCACTGCCTTCGCGCAGGCAGGGCTGGAGCGCCCGGCGGACGACTGGACCAACGTGGACTTCCGCAACAGCCTCGCTGCGATGCGCAAGGCCCGGCCCACCGACTTCACCCCGTACTACTGGACCAACCGGCTCTTCGGCGGCGTGGTGCCCTGGCTCTACGCCAACGACACCAGCTTCCTGAAGGAAACCCGCTCCACCGGCGGGGACTGGCTCTGGGACTCCTTCTATGCCAAGGATCCCTCCCGCAGCCTGCGCTCGGGCGGCTACCAGTGGCTGGAGCCCAACGCCGACGACCCCCGCGTGTTCGAGACCTTCGACTACCTGCGCGGCCTGGTCAAGGACGGCCTCGGCGTCCGGCCCGAAGAAGGCGGCGGCAGCTCCCTGGTGGGGCTCTTCGCCTCCAACCGGATCGGCACCACCCCGGCCGGCGGCTACTGGGTCCAGGGCCTGCACGAGGCCGGCATGAAGGAGAACGACTACGACGTGGCGTTCTTCCCCAAGTGGCGGAGCCAGCGGCACCAGTTCGGCACAGCCGGCTACGCCATCATGAAAACCGCCAAGGACAAGGACGCGGCCTGGGAATGGATCAAGTTCAGTGCCAGCCGCGAGGCCATGGAACTGATTTTCCCCAACCCGGTCACCACCCCGGCCCGCCGCTCCATGGTCAACGAGGCCCTCTACGCCGGCAAGGGCCCGGCGCACTGGAAGGTCTTCTACGACACGCTGGACAAGTACCCCACCACCGGCCCCATCCCGGCGCCGCCCCAGCAGGCCGCCGTCGAAACGGCCCTGATGAAGAACGTCTCGCTGGCCGTCAGCGGCGACGAGCGCCAGCTCAAACAGGCCCTCGAGTCCATGCAGCGCGATCTTGAACTGGCCCTGAGGAGGCAGTCATGAGCACCACCATCCCTCGCCGGGACCGAGCCAACCAGCGGCCAAAGCAGGCCGCCACGGCCGCTAAGCCCGCCACGTCGCAGACCGCGTCCGGCCGGCACAGCCAGCGCTGGCTCGCCTGGATCTTCCTGGCCCCACCATCCTGGGCATGGGCCTGTTCACCCTGGTGCCCATCGCGGCGTCGGTGGTCCTGGCGTTCTTCCGCTGGGACATCATCTCCGCCCCGACGTTTGTGGGCTTCGACAACTTCGCCGAAGTGGTCCAGGACCCCACGGTCCGGGTGTCCTTCCTGAACACCATCGTGTTTGTGATTGTGGCGGTGGCCTTCCAGCTTGGCCTGGCCCTGGCGCTCGCCGTGATGGTGCAGGAGAAGATGCCGGCCTGGCTGCGGACCTTCTTCCGCTCGGCGTTCTTCTTCCCCCTGATCCTCTCCGCCGCCTCGGTGTCCATCTTTATGCGGTACCTCTTCAACGAGCAGTTCGGCGTGGTCAACTGGTTCCTCTCACTGGCCGGCATCCGCGCGGTGCCGTGGCTGACCACCCCCGGCGGGTCCGCCGCCGTCGTGATCCTGGTTTATGTGTGGCAGAACTTCGGGTTCTCCTTCCTGCTGTTCATCGGCGGGCTGGCATCGATCCCGGTGGAAACCTATGAGGCGGCCTCGCTGGACGGCGCCACCGGCTGGCGCAAACACATCTACGTCACCCTGCCGCTGCTCAGCCCCACCACGCTGCTGGCGTCCGTGATGGCCATCATCAGCGCCCTGCAGGTGTTCGACCAGCCGTACGTCCTGACCCGCGGCGGGCCCGGGGACTCCACCCGCACGGCCGTGATGGTGATCTTCGAATCCGCGTTCCAGCGCCTGGAATTCGGTGAGGCCTCGGCCATAGGCGTGATCCTGACCCTGATCATCATGGCCATCACCGCCGCGCAGTTCCGGCTCAGCAAACGATTCGTCTTCTACCAGTAAGGCCAGCCATGACTACCACTACAGAGCGTGTCTCCACCCGCACCCCTGCGGTGCCTGCCCGGTCCCGGCGGAAGCCGAACTGGAACCTGGTCCTCCGGATTGTCCTGCTGATGACCGCGGCCGTCCTGACCCTGGGCCCGGTGATGTGGACCCTGTCCACCTCGCTGCGGTCGCCGTCGGAATCGTTCAAGCTGCCGCCGTCGTTCTTCCCCTGGAATCCGGACTTCACGTCCTACTCGCAGGTCTTCCAGCAGCTGGACATCGTGCTCCTGGTGCTGAACAGCGCCCTGGTCACCGGGCTCATCGCGGTGGGACAGATGGTCACCGCCGCAATGGCCGGCTACGCCTTCGCCAACCTGAAGTTCCGCGGCCGCGGGGCCCTGTTCTCCATCGTGCTGGCCACCATGATGGTGCCGGTGCAGGTGACCATCGTGCCCGTGTTTATGCTGATCCGCGGCATGGGGCTCTCGGACACCCTGCTGGCACTGATCCTGCCGGCCATCCCGACGGCGTTCGGCACCTTCCTGATGCGGCAGTACTTCATGGGGCTGCCCACTGACCTCGCTGAAGCGGCGTCGATCGACGGCGCCACACCCTGGCGGACCTTCCGCTCGGTCTACGCCCCGCTGGCCGTTCCGGGGATGGCGATCGTGGGCATCCTCGCCTTCAATTTCCACTGGAACGAGTTTTTCCGGCCGCTCATCATGACCATCTCGGAACAGAACTTCACCCTGCCGCTGGGCCTCGTGTCCCTGCAGGGCAACCTGGGCACGGGCAGCATCTCCGTGGTGCTGGCCGGCGTGGTCCTGTCAATGATCCCCGCCCTGGTGGTCTTCTTCTTCGGCCAGCGCGCGCTGCAGGACGGCCTCACCGCCGGCAGCGGCAAATAACCCCAAACTTCTGAGAGGCTTACTTCCATGTCATCTCCGGACCTCGCCGCCACCGCCTTCGCCAGCCTGGCCGCCGCGCACCCCGACCCGCGTTCCCGCACTTCCACCCCCGCCCCGCCCGGGGCTGGATCAACGATCCCAACGGCATCAGCCACCTCAACGGCCGGTACCACGTCTTCTTCCAGTACAACCCCGCGTCCGCCCGCCACCACAAGATCGCGTGGGGCCACATCAGCTCAGCGGACCTGGTCCGCTGGGAGGAACACCCCGTGGCGCTGCGCCCGAAGGCCGGCGGGCCGGACGAGTACGGCTGCTGGACCGGTGTGGTGACGGACGACGGCGGCGTCCCACCGCCGCGTACTCCGGTGTCCGCGGCGACGGCGGCCACTCCCAGGTGGTCATTTCCCGCGGTTCGGCGGACCTTGTTTCCTGGACCCAGGACGGGCACGTCGCGGCGTCCATGCCGGCCGACCCCATGGTCACGGCGGTCCGCGACCCCTTCATCTTCCGCTTCAACGGCAAGCGCTACGCCATGCAGGGCGCCGGCCTGGCCTCCGGCCATGCCGCGCTCCTGCTCTACACGGTGGAGGACATGTCCGACTGGAAGTACCAGGGCATCTGGCTCACATCCGAGAACCCGGTCGCTGCTGCTTTCACGCCGGCCGAGATCTGGGAGTGCCCGCAGCTGGTGCGGGTGCCGTCCGGGGATGACGGTGACTCGTGGGTCATGATGTTCTCCCTGTGGCTCTCCGGCGACGACCACGAGCACGCCAACGGGGTAGGCCACCTCATCGGCACGCTGACCGAGGACCCGCCACCGGGCTGCCGGTGTTCTCCCCGGAGACCGGCGGAAAGTCCGACCTGGGCCGCGACTTCTACGCGCCGCAGATCGTGCAGCTGCAGGACGGTGCCGGCGCTGGCGCTCCCGGTGCTCCTGCCTCTTCCTCTGCCCTTGCTGCCCTCGCGGAGCCCAAGGCCCTGCTGTGGGGCTGGGCCAATGAAGGACCGGGACGGGGCGGCCGCCGGGCCGCAGCCAGGCCGAGATCGACGCCGCGGGCTGGGCCGGCGTGCTCACGCACCCACGCCTTCTCGCGGTGGTGGACGGCGCCCTGGCCGTGGCACCCGCGCCGGAGGTGGATGCCTACCGTGGCGCGCAGCTGGCTGCGCAGGCTGCCGGGAGCGTTGAGCTGCCGGAGTATGCCGAAGCTGTGGTGACCGCCCGCTCCGGTGGGCCGGCAGCGCTGGCCGCGGACGCCGTCGTCGAACTTTCCCTGGTGGTCGCCGCTTCTTCGGCGGGCGCGGGGCAGGTGGTGTTCAGCGGGCCGCTGGCGGCGGGGGAGGAGCTGCGGGTGTTTGTGGACGCGTCGCTGGTGGAGGTGTACCGGAGCGGTTCGGTGGCCATCACGCTGCGCGCCTATCCGGCGCCCGGGGAGCGGTGGGTGCTGCGGCTTCCCGAGGGCGCAGCCGCGGACGTCTGGCGGCTGGAACAGCCCGAATAACTTGCAACGCGGGGTCACATAATGCCCGATTAACCGCCTCGGAAGGGCATTATGTGACCCCGCGTTGTCCTGCTGTCAGGGGGCCGGGGTCAGGCCCGGCCGGCGGGACCGGGCCGGTTGACTCGCGGACCACGAGCCGGCACGGGACCAGCGTCTGGGCTGGCACGTCGTGTCCGGCCGGTGCGCCGCCGTTGTTGTCGTTCTCCTCCGGTTCCTCCGACAGTTCCCGGAGGAGCCCGTTCATGGCAGCGGCTCCCATCTCCCGCAGCGGCAGTGCCATGGTGGTGAGCGCCGGGACCATGGTGGAGGCGATGCGGAATTCGTCGTCGTACCCCATGATCGAGAGGTCCTGCGGGATGGCCAGGCCCAGCCGGTTGGCCGCGAGCACCACGCCGATGGCCAGGCGGTCGTTCGCGCACACGATCGCGGTGGGCCGGTCCGGCGCAGCCACGCCGTCCAGGAGCTTCATGGCACTGTGGAACCCGGCATCGATGTCCCAGCCAGCTTCGAGGATCCGGCCCGGCCGCACCGGCAACCCGGCGGCCTCAAAGGCATCCCGATGGCCCTGGATCCGGCGCGGCGCGGCGGGTGTGAGGCCGTCACCGGCAAGGAACGCGATGTCCCGGTGGCCAAGCTCCAGGAGGTGCATTGCCGCCTCCCGGCCGCCGCGGACCTCATCCGGAATGACGGCGGGAACGCCTGCCTCGGGTCGGTCATCGAAGCAGTTGGCCAGCACCGACGGCACCCGCAGCATGTTGAGCGGGACGTGCAGCGGGCGCAGGCCCACGGTGACATACATCAGACCATCCACCTGGCGGTCCAGCAGCGTGGCCACCGCACTTTCGTCACGGGTCTCGTCGAGCTCCGTATCCATCACCACTGTGACAAAACCCCGCGACCTTGCCACGGCGTCAGCCCGGCGATGATGTTGCCGTCGAACGGGCTGGTGACCACCTGGTCCGAGACGATCCCGATGATCCGCGACCGGCGGTTCCGCAGGCTCACGGCGATGGCGTTGGGCGTGTAGTTCAGGGTGGCCGCCGCTTCACGGATCCGGATCTGGCTCTCCTTGGCCACATTCCCGTCGCCGCGGCCGTTCAGCACCAGCGACACCGCACTGCGGGACACTCCGGCGAGCTTGGCGACGTCGAGTGCTGTGGCTTTGCGGTTCATGCTGGGTTTCCTCCCGCGTGCGGTATTTCCTGCAGTCTACCTAACGCGTGTGAGGCGCGCCCGGACCTGGAGGGGCGTGCGCGCCTTCCCCAACTGATCAATGCAACGCGGGGTCACTTCCTGCCCAATATCCTTCGTTTATCGGGCAGGAAGTGACCTCGCGTTGCTTGTGAGGTGCGCTTCAGGCAGGCGCGGGAGGCTGGCCGCCGCGACCAGCAATGCCAGCGCCCCGAGGCCGAACGGCAGGGCTGTGAGGGTGGCGATGCCGCCCACCAGCAGCGGCCCGCCGGCGTCGCCGAGTTCCCGGCCGAGTTCCGCCGAACCCATGGTCCGGCCCATCCGCTCCGGCGGCGTGGTGTCGGCCAGATGCGCGAAGCCGAGCGGCGTGGCCAGGCCGACGCCCGCGCCAATGGCTGCCGCGGCAAGGAACAGGGTGACCGGACCCGGGGTGAGGGCGATGAGTGCGACGCCGCGGCGGTAAGGAGGAGTCCCGCCGTCGTCCCCTTCTTATCGCTGATCCGGTGCTCGTCCCGCAGCCTGCCGATCCAGGGCTGGATAAGCACCGACGTGATGGCCAGGACACTGACCGCGGCCGTGCCGGCAACCGGCCAAGGCCGTGCCGGGTGGCGAGGGCGGGAATGAATCCGATCGCCGCGCCGAGCGCGCCGGTGGAGGCCGCCAGCACCAGCGTGGGCACCAGGAAACGCCGCTCGGTGACCTGACGGGCGAGGTCCAGCACGGTGTAGCGCTGCCGGGGGAGCGGCGCCAGGTGCGGAACGGACACCAGCACCCACACGGCCGTGGCCGCCGCCAGCACCGAGAGGGCCCCGAACAGCAGGGCAAACCCGCCGGCGAGAATCAGGCCCGCCCCAGCAGCGGACCGATGACGTACCCCAGGCTCTTCCACGAACCGTACCGGCCGAAGTAGGTCCCGGCCTTCTTGCCTCCCGCCAGCCGCGCAACCATCGCGGACGACGCCGGCGAGAACGCCGAAGCCGCCGCGCCCTGCCCCAGCCGCGCGAGTCCAAGCATCAGCGGATCCGCCGCCCAGAGGCCGATCAGCGACAGTACCGCGAAGGCCAGGAGGCCGCCGACGATGACGGGCTTGGTTCCGATCCGGTCGCTCAGGGCGCCGAAAACCGGCTTGAGGAAGACCTCGGAAACGTCATAGAGGCCAGCAGGATGCCCAGATTGAGAAGCGTCAGGCCGATGTTCTCGCTCTGCGCGCCCATGCCGGCGGCGATGCTGTGGGCGCCGAACGCGGTGACGAACCCGGCCGCGTACAGGGGGCTTGAAGCGGGGCGCGTGGCGAGGGGGTTGGAGTTGTCACACCGTGGAGTGTAACAAGGTCCTCCCACTGCAACGCGGGGTCACTTCGGGCCCAATGATCTTCGTTTATCGGGCCGGACGTGACCCCGCGTTGCGTTATAAAGAGGGGAGGCGTTAGGTGAGGGACGCCGCCAGCTCCTCGAGGATCTCGAACTGCTCGCGCACGCCGCCTTCCATGCCGGACTGCGCAATCATGTCCCGGACTTCCTTGCTCCCGCATCGGTGCGGATCCGCACGGTGGTGGCGCCGCCGTCGGCCTCGTCAAAGGTGACCGTATTGAGCACGGCACCCTCGTCGCTGTCCGGCGCGGTGCCCGGCATCTCCATGACCTCCGTGTGGACGATCCGCTCGTTGGGCACAATCTCGCGGTATATGCCGTGGAAGGCAACCTCGAATTCGCCGTGCGCCACCATGACGTACCGCCACGCACCGCCCACCCGGAAGTCCATGTCCGCGACAGTCATCTCCCCGCGCCGGCCCGGCCACCATTTCCTGACGAGCTCCGGCGTGGTCCAGGCCCGGTAAACGAGGTGCGGGGGCGCGTTGAGGGTCCGCGTGATCAGGATTTCCGTGTCGCTGGGGAACGTCACATCCATGGTGCTGCTCCTTGCCTGTGCCATTGTCCTGCTCCTTTTCAGTGCTCTTCTTTGAGATCCTCCAGCACGTCCTCGAGGAGATCGAAGCGCTCCTCCCAGAGATGCTGGTAGCCGGCCACCCAGTCGTGGATGGGCTTGAGGGCTAGCGGATTGAGCCGGTAGAGCCGCTGCCGGCCTTCGTCACGCACGACGACGGCGCCCACCTCGCGCAGTACCCGCAAGTGCCGTGACACGTGCGGCTGCGCCAGGCCCAAAAGGGTCACCAGCTCGTTGACCGGGCGCTCGCCTTGAGTGAGGGCGTCCAGGATTTCCCGACGGCGGGGCTCAGCCACCGCATTGAACGTATCTGCCGTTGTTGCTGCCCGTGCCATACCGCAATTGTATACCCATATAGATATGTATTGGAAGGGACGGGCAGCGCATCTGCCATGCAGTGCGATGAGCTGAAAAGTCGAGTACCTACTACTGATGCTTTCGGTATCCCCGGCCGCATAGCGTCGTAGGGGGGACCTGCGAGACGTCCATCGGTACACCGCTTCTGGGGGCAGGAAGGACAGCAATGGCGCCGGACGACGGTAATGCCCTTCCCCTCCTGGATCCGGACGTCCTGGACAGGCTGCGGACAGAGCTCGAGGACGATGACGGCGTGTGGAAAGTCTTCGTGCAGAACTTCATCGACAACCTGCCCCACAGGACTGAAAAGCTGCGTCTGACCCTGACCACCGGCGACCTGGCCGGTGCGATGGACGCGGTCCTCAGCCTCAAGACCTCCAGCCAGATGGTGGGCGCGGAGCGCCTGGCCGGACTTGCCATGGAGCTGGAACGGGCCCTGCACCACGAGACCCTCGATTCTGAGCCCGCCCGGGTCCTGCCTCGGCTGGCAGCGGACCGCCTGCGCCAGATCGTTCGCTGCGCCCGGCAGACCACTAACATCCTGCAGAAGTACGTGCACGCCGGGTGAGGCCGGGCTTAGCGCTGCTTGTACAGTGAATCCATGCCCGCCGCCTTTCCTTCCCTGGACGAACTGCTCGCTTCCGCGCATGTGGTGAGCCTGCCCATGCGGGTGAAGTTCCGCGGCATCATGGAACGCGAAACGCTGCTGCTGCGCGGCCCGCTCGGCTGGGGCGAGTTCTGCCCGTTCCCCGAATACGCTGACGCCGAAGCCTCCCGCTGGCTCGCCGCCGCCATCGAGGCCAGCTGGCACGGTTTCCCTTCGCCCGTCCGTTCGGTGATCCCCGTCAACGCCACCGTGCCTGCCGTTTCCGCGGACCGGGTGCCGGAGGTCCTGGCCCGGTTCGGCCGCGTGGACGCCGTCAAGATCAAGGTGGCCGAGCACGGGCAGACGCTCGACGACGACGCCGCCCGGGTCGCCGCCGTCCGTTCCGCATTGCCGGACGCCGCCATCCGGGTCGACGCCAACGGCGGGTGGGACGTTCCCACTGCAGTGTGGGCCCTCACCCGGCTCGCCGCCGTCGGACTTGAATATGCCGAGCAGCCGGTGCCCACCATCGAGGGGCTCGCCGAGGTGCGGCGGCAGTTGCGCGCCGCCGGGACGCCGGTGCTGATCGCGGCCGACGAAAGCGTACGCAAGGAATCTGATCCGCTTAAGGTGGCACGGGCCGGCGCGGCGGACCTGCTGGTTGTTAAGGTCGCGCCGCTCGGGGAGTGCGGCGCGCGCTGGACATTGTGGCGCACGCCGGGCTTCCCGCCGTCGTCAGTTCCGCGCTGGACACCTCCGTTGGCATCCGCGCCGGGCTGGCTCTGGCCGCTGCCCTGCCCGAGCTGCCGTACGCGTGCGGGCTGGGGACGGTGTCGCTGTTCACCTCGGACATCACGCTGGATCCGTTGGTGGCCGACGACGGCGCCATCCGCCTCCGCGACGTCGCCGCCGACGCCGGGCTGCTGGAGCAGTTTGCGGCTTCCGCGGAACGGCGGGACTGGTGGCTGGCGCGCCTGGGCCGCGTCCACGCCCTCCTGGCCCTCGGACGCTCTCTCACATAACGCGGGTTTTTGGGCAGCGCTCTCTCACTTGATGCCCCTTTTCCGCCAGCGCTCTCGCATATGCGCAGGTCATCGGAGGTTACCGGCGGGTTTACCTCCGGTTCACCTCGCTGACGGCTGCCCGTTGGAACCGGCTGAAAGGGTGAGGGCACCGCATCGATTTTTTGGAAGGCAACCATGTCTGAAACTGCCCGCAAGTTCACCCTGCTGCCGATGCTCGGCCACACCAAGGGCAAGCGCAGCGCCGTCACCTGTGCCCTGAAGTGCGACAACGCCTGCGCAGGCGACGTCTGCAACACCAGCTCCAACAGCTACTTCCGCGACATCGCCTCCGCCACCATGTCCCGCCGTGCCGCCCTGGGCTTCGGCGCCGCCGGTGCCCTCGCCGTCGTCCTCGGCAGCGCCGTCACCTCGCCGGATTCCGCACATGCCGCCGGCCTCTCCAAGGCCGCGAAGGAAGGCTTCGGCAAGTCCAAGCTTCAGTTCACCGCCATTCCCTCGATTGATGCAATGGTGGACGCTGTCACCGTGCCGGAAGGCTTCACCTGGAAGCCGGTCATCCGCTGGGGCGATCCCATCTTCAACGACGCGCCGGAGCTGGACCTGAACAACCAGACGGTTGCAGCCCAGGAAAGGCAGTTCGGCTACAACAACGACTACACGGACATCCTTGAGGTTCCGGGCAGCAAGGGCCGCCGCGCCGTTCTGTTCTCCAACCACGAGTACACCAACGACGCCATCATGTTCCCTGCCGCCATGCCGGCCGAGCAGCAGCGCAAAGTGGGAGCAGCCGCACATGGGCTGTCCGTTGTGGAGCTGGAGCGCCACAACAAGAACCAGCCGTGGACCTACGTCAAGGGCGCGGAACTGAACCGCCGCTACCTGAACAGCACGGTCTACGAACTGACCGGCCCCGCTGCAGGATCTGCGCTGGTCAAGACCGTCGAGGACAAGGATGGCCGCTCCATCAAGGGCACCCTGGGCAACTGCGCCGGCGGAACCACCCCTTGGGGCACCATCCTCTCCGGCGAGGAAAACTTCCAGGGCTACTTCGTGGGCAACGGCACTTCCGCCGGAGACAAGCGCTACGGCATCACCAGCAAGCCAACCGCCCGCCAGTGGGAACTGGACGAGGACCGCTGGGACACCCGCAAGCCCGGCTACGAGAACGAGGCCAACCGCTTCGGCTGGATCGTGGAAGTCGACCCGTTCGACCCCACCTCCACCCCGAAGAAGCACTCCGCCCTGGGCCGCTTCAAGCACGAGGGCGCCAACGTCATCATCGCCGAGTCCGGCCACGTGGTGGCCTACTCCGGCGACGACGAGCGGTTCGACTACCTGTACAAGTTCGTTTCCAAGGACAAATACCGTCCAGGTACAACGGCTGCCGACCGCAAGCACAACATGACGCTGCTCTCCGCCGGTAACCTGTACGTCGCCAAGTTCACGGGCAACTCACCGGCCGCTGAAATCACCGGCACCGGGGCCGTCCCCGCCGATGGAGCGTTCGACGGCGTCGGCCAGTGGCTGCCCTGGTGGTGGACGGTAAGTCCGCTGTTGCGGGCATGACCGTCGAAGAGGTCCTGGTCTACACCCGCCTCGCGGCCGACAAGGTTGGCCCCACCAAGATGGACCGCTGCGAAGACGTGCAGCCCAGCCTCCACACGGGCAAGGTCTACGTGGCGTGCACCAACAACTCCAACCGCGGCACCGGAACGAACGAAGGCGCCACCGAGGTCAACCCGCGCAACCAGAACCGCGACGGCCACATCGTGGAAATCACCGAGACCGGGGACCAGACCTCCACCACCTTCACCTGGAACCTGCTCATGGTCTGCGGCGATCCCAAGCAGGGCGACGTCACCTACTTCTCCGGCTTCCCGGTGGACCAGGTCTCGCCCATCTCCTGCCCGGACAACCTCGCGTTCGACTCCGTGGGCAACCTCTGGATCTCCACCGACGGCGCCCCCTCCGGCATCGGCCGTGCGGACGGGCTTTTCAAGGTCACTTTGGAAGGCGCGGAGCGCGGCAAGGTGGAGCAGTTCCTGGCTGTTCCGCGCGATGCCGAGACCTGCGGCCCCATCATCCACGATGAGGAGCGCACCGTGTTCGTCGCCGTGCAGCACCCGGGCGAGGACGGCACGTTCGAGAAGCAGGTTTCCTTCTTCCCGGACTACGTCACGGAAGGCACGACGCCGGCTCCCGGCCAGGTGCGCGCACCCCGCCCGTCCGTGATCCAGGTGTTCCGCACGGACGCCTAGCCTCACCCACGTACCAGGACGCTCTCTCACTTCCTGCGGGTTTTCGGCCAACGCTCTCTCACTTTTTTCAGGAAAGTGAGAGAGCGTTTGGCTTTAAGCCACGTTTAGTGAGAGAGCGTCATAGCCGATCAGGCCCGCGCCGAATTCCTCTTCGGCGATGAGCGGCTTGATGACCGCTTCCACCTCGCCCTGGACGAAGTTGCGGCGGATCACGTTGTTGCCGAACACGTTGCCGATGGCGCCCAGCACCATGGCCTGATCCAGCGAGAGGTAGCGCCGGGCGACGGTCCCGGACTTCACGGCCACGGCGTCGAAGAATCCGCCTTGGCCATAGGCGCCGAGGTCTTTCTCGATCTTGACCAGGTTGTCGTACGCCTGACGCGGTTCGTACTCCATGGCGAGGAACGCCGCGTGCGGGGTCACCACGCCGTCGCCCCAGGCGGGCGTCGGGTTGGTGGCCGGACGGCAGCCCTCGAAGCCGATGTCCACGCTGGTGCGTTCGACGTCGGACGGGTAGCCGTCGCTGCTCATGCCCAGGATGTCCATACCCCACTCGGAATATCCGCCGTTGGGGTGGCTGGCCGGGGAGAAGCCCCAGTAGCCGTACTTGGCGTCGTCCAGCCCGAACTCGCGCTGCGCCCGGACGGTCAAAGGGTGGTTGACGCCCCAGGCCTTTGGCGCCCAGTCGGATTCGGGAACGAAGAGATCGGGCATCAGCGACTCGAACATGTCCCCGCCCCAGCTCGGCACGATCCGCATGCCGCGATAGGTGTAGGCGCCTTCAAAGACGTCGATGCCCATGTAGGTCCGGTGCTCGCCGACCGGCTTCTGCTCCTGCCAGGACCAGTCGCACGTGTCCGGGAAGACCCGCATGGTGGCGAAGTAGTGCGCGGGCGGAAGCTGGCCCAGGGCGATGCCGATGTAGCTGGCGATGCGCGGCTCGGAGTTGGTGACGTCATAGTGGTTCATCGTGTAGAAAACGTCGGGACCCTTGCCGAGGTAGTTGCCCTGGACCGTTTCCACCGGCGGTTTGACGTCGTAGAACCCGCCGCGGAGCAGGCCGGCGGCCACGCCCGGCCGGGCGTCCTTGTTGTAGAAGATCCCGAAGTCCATCCTGCCGAGGATGGTGTTGGCCAGCCCGGCGAGCTTCGGCTCGGCGTTGCGGACCACCATGAGGGCCGCGGCGAACCAGCCGTTGTCCACGCTGGACATAAACGGCGCCACGGGTTCCCGTTCTCGGGCCAGACGGTGATGACCTCGCCGGTGGCTTCGTCGTACCAGTTGTAAAGCATGCCGCTGGGCTCGTGGTGCTTCAGACCGACCAAAGTGGTGAGGGTGCGGGTCAACCGCTCGCGGCACTCGCTGGCGCTGATGATGTTCAGCTCGCGTGCCACCACGGTGCTCCACATGTAGCCGCCGATGTTGGTGGGCGACGTGAAGCCGCTCCGCTTGGGTGCGGTGATGGACTCGCCGATGTAGTCACTGGGCAGGCCGGTTGCGGGATCGGTCATCGCAACCAGGGACTGCCAGGTGTCGTGCGCCCAGCGGTTGATGATCTTCCGGTCGATGCCCTCCTGGTTCCGCGGGCGCGAGAGAGGCGATGCCCCGCCGGATGCCGTGGTCGCAGCGGACGCCGCAAGCTGGGCGGCGTAGCCCGGTGCCGCGGTGGCCGCAGCGAGGCCCGAGACGGCGAACGCTGCCGCACCGGCCAGGAGCTGGCGGCGGGTGGCGCTGGAGATTCTGGGGTTCGGCTCAACGTGCTGGTTCATGGGGTCTGTCCTAACGTGTCCGTACTGGAGGTGGCCGTTGCAGAGGTGGCAGACGCGGCCGTTGCCGGCTCCGGCAGGCGCAGGCCGTGCCCGAACGGGAAAAGGGATCGGCGGTATCGCCGGGGACATCTGGCCGGGATGTCCGGACGGCATCCATGGACCGCGGGACTTCGAACGGCAGGCGCCCTTCGGGAACGATGCGTCCGAAAAGGGCGTCCAGGAGCGCCGTGTCCGAAACGCCGAACGTGCCGACCACGGCCGAGGCAAAGCCGGTCAGGGGTGTGAGGATCGCCGGGCGGTCCAGCCGCACGTCAATGACCAGCGGAACCTTTTCGGCCAGGGTGCGGAGCCGGGAGACCAGCCCGGGCGGGAAATCCAGGCTCCCCGCATGGAAATGCTGTTCCAGGAACAGATCGTCCCGGTGGTCCCAGGGCGAGTGCAGCCGGATAATCGCAACATCGGCGGCTGAAGGGTCCTGCACTACAGTGCCGAATCCATTGAGGCTCAGTGAGTCCACGCCCTCGAGATAAACGGCCGGTGAGCCGGACAGCGGAAGGCTGGGCCCGACGTCGGACGTTCCGTTGGTGAGGACCGTGACGGAACGGGACTGGGCGCGGTGTCCTTCGCGCCGGAATTCGGCGTTCCCCACGATGGCGGCCGCGGCGTCCTCATCCACGAACGGGTCGTCGAACAGGCCCAGCTGGAACTTGACCAGGAGCAGCCGGCGGGCGGATTCATCCAACCTCGACTCGCTGACCAGGCCGTCCCGGACCAGCCCGATGAGCAGGTCGGTGCATTCCTCGCCGCCGAACTGGTCCACGCCCGCGTTGAGGATCTTCAGCATGCGTTCGGCGCGGTGAGCTGTTCAACACCCCACGCCCGGGCCGGCAGCACCTGGCTGCCCACGATGTTGTCGTTGACCAGTTCCCAGTCGCTGAGCACCACGCCGTCATAGCCGAGCTTGTCCCGGAGCAGGTTGGTGATGATCTGTTTGTTGTAGCCGAAGCCAACCTCCTCGACCGGTTCGCCGTCGAGCTCGACGCCCACCGGCATGCCGTAATAGGGCATGATGGCGCTGGTCTTCTCGGCGATCGCGGCCCGGAACGGGCCAGGTGCTCGTCGAACCGGCCGCCGGGGTAGACCTGTTCGCGCCCGTACGGGAAGTGGGCGTCCTCGCCGTCGCGCTGCGGACCGCCGCCGGGGAAGTGCTTGGTGGTGCAGGCAACGCTGTCCGGACCCAGCTCGTCGCCCTGGAAGCCCTGAAGATACTCCACCACGTACTTCGAGCTGAGCTCCGAGTCCTGCCCGAAGGTTCCCGCCTGCCGGCACCAGCGCGGTTCTGTGGCCAGGTCAACGGTGGGGTGCAGCGCCGCGCGGATCCCGACGGCGGTGTACTCCTGCCGCGCGATCTCGGCGAAGCGGCGGATCAGGTCCGCGCTGCCCACCGCCGCGAGGCCGATCGGCTCGGGCCACTGCGAGAAATGGGCGGCCGTGAACGATACGCCGGAGTTTTCGATGAACGCGTGGCGCGGGTCCGTGGAGATGGTCACGGGAATCCCGTGCGGGGCCTGCGCGGCAAGCTCCTGCAGGGCGTTGCTCCAGCGGGCGGCTTCGCGGGCACTGCCGAGCGCATGGACATTGAAGTGGTTCATGAACTTGCCCAGGATCACCGTGCTGGTGGGCGATTTGCTGATGTTGCCCGGGGTCTCAAGCAGGGTGCCGTCCGGGCCGGTCTCGATGACCGTGTGGAACATCAGCCCTGCCTTTTCCTCGAGGCTGAGGCGGGTCACCAGGTCTGCAGCACGCTCCTGCGGGCTGAGGTCCGGGTTCTCGAAGGGATCCATGATCCCGTTTCCGTTGAGGTCCCGGAAGGCTATTCCGTCGGCGACGGATGTCCCGGGGCGTGCGTGATTCTGGGTTTGTGCTGTCATGGGGCTCTCTTGGGGAGGTTGGGCAGGGGAGGGGCCGTGGCTACTTGATGCCGGTGGCCGCCACGCCCTGGATGATGTACCGCTGGAGGACAATGAAGAGCAGGAGGATCGGCGCGATCACCAGCACGGAACCGGCAAGGAGCAGGCCATATTCCGTGGCATTCTGGCCCGTGGAATATAGGGACAATGCCACCGGAAGCGTGTACATTTCTTCGCTCTGCGCCACCACCAGCGGCCACAGGAAGTTGTTCCAGGAACCGAGGAAGGTCAGGATACCGAGCGTGGCCAGCGGCGGCCCGCACAGCGGCATCACAATCCGCAGGAAGGTGCGCAGTTCGCCGGCCCCGTCGATCCGGGCGGCTTCGATGAGCGAATCCGGGATCCCCGCGATGAACTGCCGCATCAGGAACACGCCCATGGGCGCCGCGAGGAACGGCAGGATCAGCGCAGGGTAGGTGCTGACCATTCCCAGTTTGCTGATCAGGACGAACAGCGGAACAAACGTCACCACGCCGGGGACCATCAGCATGACCATGACCAGCAGGAACAGGAAGCGTTTGCCAGGGAAGTCCATCTTCGCCAGCGCATAGCCCACCATCGAGCAGAACAGCAGGTTGCCGAGCACCGTGAACACCGCCACCACAACGCTGTTCAGAAAAAACGTGCCAATGTGCAGTTCGGTAAACCAGACCACAAAGTTATCCAGGGTGGGCTGTTCCGGCCACCAGGTGATGGGCCGGCGGAGCAGCTCGCCTCGGTCTTGAATGCGCCGAGAAGCATCCAGACAAACGGCAGCAGCGTCGCGGCGACGGCGACGATCAGGATGGTGTAGATCAGGGCCCGGCGGGCGGACAGCCGGCGGCCAGTACGACGGCGGCGGGCCGGGGCGGGCGGCGACGCTGGCACCTGGGTGCCTCCCGCCGTCGTGCGTTCCGCGTGTCCGCGTGGGATGGTTGGTGCGGTTTCCGGGATGGTCATGTCCTCAGTCCTTGGATCGCAGGGCACGGAATTGAATGAGGCTCAACAGCGCGATGGCCACAAAAAGCACGTAGCTGGCGGCCGAGGCGAGCCCGTATTTGCCGAACCCGAACTGGTTGAACGTGAAGTAGCTGACCGACAGGGTGGAATCCAGCGGGCCGCCCTTGGTCATCACGAACGGCTCCTCGAAGAACTGGAGGAAGCCCACCGAGAGCAGGACCGTTCCCAGGAGCAGGGTGGGGCGGAGCATGGGCAGCGTGATCTTCATGAACCGCTGCCAGGGACTGGCGCCGTCCACTTCGGCGGCCTCCAGGATGTCCGCGGGGACGGTCTGGAGTCCGGCCAGGAAAATGATCATCAGGGTGCCCAGGTTGCGCCACACGGCCAGCATGATCAGGGCAGGCATGGACCAGGTGGTGCTGTTGAGCCAGTCCGGGCCCGCGATGCCCACCCAGCTGAGGATGAGGTTCAGCAGGCCGTCCGGCTGGAGAATGAAGCGCCACACCACGGCCACGGCCACAATGCTGGTGACCACGGGGTGTAGAAGCCCACGCGGAAGGCCGTGCGGAAGCGGGTGATGCCGTTGTTCAGGGCGACCGCGAGGGCCAGGGCCAGGACGGTGGTGAGGGGATACCGGCCAGCACGAAGTAGGCAGTGTTCAGGATCGAGTGCAGGAACTGTGGATTCCGGAACAGTGCCGCGTACTGGTCAAGCCCTACGAATCCAACAGCCAGCGGGTTGTCGATGTCGCGGCTGGTGAAATCCGTGAAGGACATCAGGAACGAGGACACGAGCGGGCCCAGCATGAATACACCGAAGATCAGGACGAACGGCGCAGCGAACAGCCACGCGGTGATGGCGTTGCGGCGCCGGCGCGAGCCCCCGGGCCTGGCCTTTGCGCTGGCCGGAGGCCTGCCGGCACCCCGTGAGGTGCCGGCAGGCATCGCGTCGGTGGTTGCAGCCACTGTTACTTCCCGGTGCCGATCGAATCTGCGGCCTGCTGCAGCGACTTCAGGGCTTCGGCGGGATCTTTGCCTGCCTTGACGATCTGTTCGATTTCGGTGTCCGCAGCTGCCGCGACCTGGGTCCAGGTGGAAACGGCCGGCGGGTTGTTGGTGGACTTGAGCTGGTCTCCAAAGACGGAGAGCTTGCTGTCGTCGGCAAGCGACGGATCCTTCCAGGCGCTCTGCTGCGAGGGCAGGTCACCGGTGGCCTTGTACCACTTGAGCTGAACCTCGGGCTTGGACAGCCACTGGAGGAGCTTCCAGGATGCGTCGCGGTTCTTGGACTTCTTGAAGACAACCATGTTCGACCCGCCCACGAAGGACGTTGAGGTCTTCTCCTTGGGCATCAGGGCAACCTTGTACTTGTCCTCAAAGCCTGGGCCGCCAGCCTTGTTGAGCAGGCCGACGTGCCACGGGCCGCTCATCATCATGGGGGCGGAACCGTCCACGAAGGATGCTTCGGCAGTGGTTCCGGTGGACACGGCCTTGGAGGCGAGCCCGTCTGCGAAGAAGCTGGCGTAGTACTTCAGCGCTTCTGCCGCTTCCGGGGTGTCGAGGGTCCACTTGGTGCCGTCGTCGTTCATCAGCTTGGCGCCGTTGGACCACTGGAAGGGGAGGGTGTCCAGGTAGGAGCCGGCGACGCCGGCGGGCAGTTGGACTCCGTATTTTGCCCCGGCCTTCTCCTTGAGTGCCGTGGCAAGGGCCTTGAAGTCATCCCAGGTTTCGGGCGCTTTGGTGATGCCGGCCTTTTCCGCGAGGTCGCTGCGGTAATAGACCACGCGGGTGTCGACATACCAAGGCACACCGTAGGTGGTCCCTTCGACTTCGGTTGACTTCACCGAGCCGGGGAAGAAGTCGCTGGCGTCGATCTCCTTGGGTGTGGCGTCGAAGGAGTCGGCGAAGTCACCCATCCAGGTGGTGCCCATCTGGGCGACGTCCGGTGTGGTGCCGCCTGCGATGGCGGTCTGGTACTTGCTCAGGGCGGCGTCCCAGGGGATGGCCGTGACGTTAACCTTGACGCCGGGATTCTCGGCCTCGAATTCCTTCAGCAGGGCGGGCAGTGCCTCGCCTTCGCTGCCCTGGGCCCACAGCGTGATGGTGCCCGACGCCGGCCCGGAGGCAATGGCTTCGGCCGGAGACGATGCGGCGGGCCGGCGGAGTCCCTGCCGCAGGCGGTCAGGAGCAGTGCGGCTGCAATGCCGACGGCTGCTGCCTTCTTGGCATTCGGATGGATCATCATTGTTCCTTTCGTGGTTCCGCGGGCCGGCAGGTGGCACGGCGCGGACGGAGCAGGAGGGGTGGAGCCATCCCGCGAAGAAATATCTAAGCGCTTTGATTTATTGGGATAGGTCAATCTAAGCGCATTGAATGTGATCTTGGCAACAGCTGGCGCTAAGTTTTTTGAACGACCGGGCGCGAACGGACACTTAAGGCCCTTCGCCAGAGCTGACACTTAAGGCCCCGCGTGTGCTTGTGGCGGTGCTGGCTCGCAGGTCTAGACCGGCCGGCAGCCGCAGCTTTCGCGCAGCACCACGCGCACGGGAAGTTTCAGATCCACCGGAGGCTTGTCCGGGTGGTCGAGCCTGTCCAGGAGCAGTTCCACCATGGTGCGGCCCATCCGTTCCATCGGCTGCCGCACTGTGGTCAGGGAGGGCCGGATGACCCGCCCCGCGGCGATGCCGTCGAAGCCGGTCACGGCAACGTGTTTGGGCACTTTAACGCCGCACGCAGCCAGCACATCCATAACGACCAGCGCATCCTGGTCGGTGGCGCAGACAAACGCCTGGGGCAGGGAGCCCTGCTGGCAGATGGTCCGGACAGTTTCCGCGACGGCGAACTCGCCGCCCGCGGGATACCGGGGCTCGTGCCGCATTATCATCCCCGAATCGGCGAGGGCGCCCCGGAATGCATCGAGCCGTTCGTCGTTGTCGGATGACGGCATGCCGCCGATGAACATCAACCCGGTCAGTCCATGCACATTGATCAGGTGCTCGGTGAGCGCGCGCACTCCGGAAGCGTTGTCCACGCTCACGTGATCCATACCCCGGTTACGCAGGCTCTCCGAGACCTCCACTACGGGAATGCGGCGGGCTATACGGGCCAGGGCCTCGACAGGAACCGAGCGCGGGAACACGGCCAGCCCGTCAACCCTGCCGGCAATGTCAGACAGCACCGCTTCGTTGTTTGCGGGATTGCCGCCGCCAACCAGCAGCGCCTGTCCCCGGCGCCAGCACTCCAGTTCGACACCGCGCTGCACCTCGTCCACATACAAGGGGAACAGCCGGAGGTTCCCCTCCTCGCGGTCACCCGGTGCGTCCACGTCGTGCGACAGGTCACCCTGCACGCCGGGGCCTCCCGACGGATCCAACAGGTAGTCGTAGGCGAACAGGCCCAAGGCGCCGGTCCTGCCTCGCGCGAGTCCGCGGGCGCTGGCACTGGGCACGTAGCCCAGTTCGTCGGCAGCCGCGAGCACCAGCTCGCGCGTAGACGCCTTGACCTTCTCCGGCTGCCGGAAGGTAAACGAGACGGTTGCGATGGAGACGCCGGCGCGCTCGGCGACGTGGTAAACAGTGGGGCCCTTTGCCATGTGATTCTCCTTCTGGTCCGAGTCTATGCGCTTAGTACCTGCGCGCGGGAGTGCCGGGACAGGCAGGCGTCCGCAGGATGGCAAACTGGTTCGGTGACTTCCCTGAACTCCCTCGCCGCCGCGCGGATCGCCGTCGACGCCCTGATCGACGGCGGCGTCCAGTACGTGGTGGTCTCGCCCGGATCGCGTTCCGCCCCATGGCCTACGCCCTGGCCGAGGCCGAAGCGGCCGGCCGCGTGGACCTGCTGGTCCGCATCGACGAACGTTCCGCCGGCTTCACGGCACTTGGCCTGGCCCTGTCCACCGGCTCCCCGGCGGCCGTCCTCACTACCTCAGGCACCGCCGTCGGGAATCTTATGCCCGCCGTGATGGAGGCCAACCACGCCGCCGTTCCGCTGGTGGTGATGTCAGCCGACCGGCCGAAGAGCTGCAAGGGACCGGCGCCAACCAGACCACCATCCAGCTGGACCTGTTCGGCGAACACGTGCGCTTCGCCGCCGACGTCCCGGCCGGCAGCAACCCGCTGCGCGCGGTGGAAACGGCGCTGGCCGCGGCCACCGGAGCGTTTTCCGATCTCGCACCGGGCCCGTCCAGCTGAACCTGGCGTTCCGCGACCCGCTGGTTCCCGCCCCGGGGGAGGGGCTTCCGACGGCGGCCGGGCATCCCCGGTTCCGGATCGGCACCGACCCGCTCACCATGAACCTGCCGCCCGCCCCTGCCTCGCTGGAGGATAGGCGCACCGTGGTGCTGGCAGGGCACGACGCCGGGCCCGTCGCCGAAGCCTTCGCCCGCGCCCACGGCCTTCCGCTGCTGGCTGAGCCGTCGTCGAACGCCCGTTTCGGCCCCAACGCCGTGGGCCCGTACCGGCTGCTGCTGGAACACTTCGGAGCGGACTCTGCGCAGCCGATCGAACGGGTGGTGATGTTCGGCCGGCCCACGCTGTCCCGCCCGGTTGCTGCGTTGCTTGAGCGTGCCGACGTGCCGTCCGCGCTGTACCAGCCGGTTCCCGTGGCCTGGTACCAGCCGGGCCGGCGCACGGAACTTCCGCTGGAGAACCTGGCCGACCTCGCCGATTTCGCCGGCCGCGGTCCGTCCGACTGGCTCGATGCCTGGCTGCTGGCGGGTGCCGCCGCACAGCACGCCCTCGACGTTGTCCTGGCCGCCGAGCCGGCCGCCACCGGACCGTCCGTGGGCGCCCTTGTGTGGCGTCACGCCCGCGGTCAGCTGATGCTGGGATCCTCCAACGGCATCCGCGATGTTGACCTGGCCGGCCTCCCCGCCGCCGAGCCGGCGGCCACGGTGTACGCCAACCGTGGCCTCGCCGGGATCGACGGCACCATCTCCACCGCCACCGGAATCGCCCTCGGCGGCCGCCAGGACACCACGCTGCTGCTGGGCGACGTTACTTTCCTGCATGACGCCGGCGGCCTGCTCCTGGGCTCCGGCGAACCCGAACCCGGGCTGCGGATCGTGGTGCTGAACGACGCCGGCGGGCCATCTTTGATCTGCTGGAGCACGGGGCTGTGCGCGAATCCGGACGCTACCCGGACGCCGTCGAGCGGCTCTTCGGCACCCCCCACACCGTGGACATCGCGGCACTCGCCGCAGCGTACGGCGTCGGGCACTGCTCGGTAAGTACGACGGCGGGACTTGCCGAGGCGCTCGCCGCACCGTTGACGGGGCGCAGCATCATCGAAGTCCGGACGGACCGTGTTGGCCTCCGCGCCCTGCACGCCCGCATCAAGGCCGCCGTGGCCGCCGCGGTGTCCGCCGTCGGAGCGTAGGATCGCGCTCGGGCCTCCCTGACGCGCGGAACACCCTATGACGCGCAAATGCCCTGTCGCTACCGGTATTTCGGTGGCGACAGGGCATATGCGCGTCGACAGGCAGGCGCCGCGTCGAAAGCGGCTACTCTTCGATCTCGATGTGCGTCGGGTCCAGGACCCGCCGCAGGAACTCCTTGGTGCGGGCCTGGGTGGGCGCGGAGATGACGCGCTCGGCCACGCCTTCCTCCACCACCACACCGCCGTCCATGAACACCACACGGTCGGCCACTTCGCGGGCGAAGCCCATCTCGTGGGTCACCACCAGCATGGTCATGCCTTCCTTGGCGAGGTTCCGCATGACCGAGAGGACATCGCCCACGGTCTCGGGGTCCAGTGCGGAGGTGGGCTCGTCAAAGAGCATCAGTTCGGGGTTCATGCTCAGCGCCCGGGCGATCGCAACGCGCTGCTGCTGGCCGCCGGAAAGCTGGTCCGGGAAACGGTCGGACAGGTGCCCCAGACCCACGCGGTCCAGGTTGTGCTGGGCCACCTTGTCGGCCTCTTCCTGGGACCGCTTCAGGACCTTGGTCTGCGCGATGGTGCAGTTCCGTTTGGCGTCCAGGTGCGGGAACAGGTTGAACTGCTGGAACACCATGCCCACCTTGCGGCGCATTTTGTCGATGTCCACGTCGGGGTCTGTGGCTTCGAAACCGCCCACGTGGATGGCGCCCTCGTTGGGCTGCTCGAGGAGGTTGACGCAGCGCAGGAGGGTGGACTTGCCGGAGCCGGACGGGCCGATCAGGCAGACCACTTCGCCGGGGCAACGTCCAGGCTGATGCCCTTGAGGACCTCGTTGCTGCCGTAGGACTTGCGCAGGTCCTTGATGGACACTCCTGCCGCGTTGATGGTGCCGGTGTTGCCGGCGGAGGAATTTACGACGTCGTTCATGGCTTCCCTGCCTATCGCTTGGTCCGCGCGGAGCGGCTTTCGAACTTCCGGGCCAGGAGGCTCAGCGGGATGGTGATGACCAGGTAGAAGGCGCCGGCTACGAGGAGCGGCGTCAGGCCTGCGCCCAGGCTGGAGATGCCGTCGCGCCCGAACTTGGTGAGCTCGTACTGCGACGCCGTGAGGCCCAGGACGTAGATCAGCGAGGAGTCCTTGGTGAGCAGGATGACCTCGTTGGTCAGCGGTGGCAGCACGATCTTGAACGCCTGCGGAATGACGATGGAGACCATTGCCCGCCACTGCGGCATGCCCAGCGACCGTGCGGCTTCCAGCTGTCCCTTGGGCACAGCCTGCAGGCCGGCGCGGAGGGTTTCAGCGATATATGCCGAGGCGACCATACCCAGCGAAACCATCACCACGATGGTTACGTTCCAGGACACTCCGAAGGCCAGGGGACGCCGTATCCGAAGGCGATGAACACGAGCAGTGCCGGGATGCCGCGGAAGAACTCGATGTAGCCCGTGGCGATCCAGCGGTACAGCGGGAACGTGGAGAGCTTCATCAGGGCCAGCAGCAGACCGCCGGACAGCCCAACGACGAAGCCCAGGAACGTGTAGATCAGGGTGTTTTTCAGGCCCACCAGGAAGATGTCCGGGAACATCGGGCCGATCTTGCCGAAGTTGAAGACGCTGTTGCCGATGGTCTTCCAGTCCGTGGCCAGGACCAGTGCGGCCATGGCCACAATGAAGATGCCAATCTGGACGTACAGGCTCACTCTGGCCCGTTGACGTGCGGTCATTGCCATGGGGTGCTCACATTCGTAGTGCGTGGCTGAGGCCCGGACCTACTGCGGTACAGCGTGTCCGGGGCCCGGCGGCGTGGTTCTCAGGGCGGCGAAGGCCTCAGTTGCCCGGGGCCGGAGCGCAGGCTACTTGGCGACCTCGCCGAACCAGGTGGTCTCGAACTTCTTGAGGGTTCCGTCGTCGGTCAGGCGCTTGAGCGTTCCGTTGACTTTTTCGGCCATGGCGGTGTTGCCCTTTTTGATGGAGATGCCCAGCTGCTCACCGGTAGCGAACTTCTCAACAGCCTTGAACTTGGGGCATCCTTGATGGCGTAGCCCAGGACGGACTGGTTGCCCAATGCTGCGTCGATGGTGCCTGCCTGCAGGGCCTGGACCAGGAGGCCGGTGTCCTCGAACTGCTGGGCGTCGAGGCCCTTCTCTGCTGCATAGTCGGCGCCTGTGGTGGCCTGCTGGACGCCCACCTTCTTGCCCTTGGCGTCGTCCAGGCTCTTGATGCCGGAGTCCGCGCTGGCCACGAGGGCCAGGTCGTCGTCCAGGTACGGGGTAGAGAAGTCCATGACGGACTTGCGGGTGTCCGTGATGGAGATCGAGGAGATGGAGACGTCGCACTGGGTGAGCGCGGTGCCGGTCTCGATCGCTTCGAAGGAGCTGTCCACAACGCTCAGTTCGGCTTTGAGGTCCTTGGCGACCTCCGCGGCGATGTCCATGTCGAAACCGACTGTCTTGCCGTCCTTCTGGAATTCGAAGGGCTCGTAGGGGACGTCGGAGCAGACCGTGAGTTTGCCGGCGTTGATGAGCTGGATGCCGCCTTCGGACGCTGCGGGGGTGGAGCTGCCGCCGCAGGCCGTGAGGGTGAGGGCGCCGGCGGCGAGGATTGCTACTGCCTTGGCGGTCATTTTGGCCGTGGACAGGGACTTGAGCTGCATAATTCTTACCTTTTGTTGCAGGGGTATGCGGTACTAAATCGGTTCATAGTGTAGCGCCGAACAAGAGATGTGCATCACAGGAAACTTAGTTTCACTATTGGATAACTAAATCACAGCCTAAATCAAGACCCGGGAGGCCGCCCGTGTCTGTAATTCCGGACACGCCTCCAATCTGGCTCCCATTTAACGTGGTGAAAACGCGGTTTCACGACACGGTTTCATGACGTTTAGGTGCCAGTCAGGCGGGTGGGGGATGGTGCTATCTAGTTGGAAATCCCAGCGACTCCAGCATCGGCCGGAACTTCGCCCACGTCTCCGCAAGCTCCGCCTCCGGCTGGGAACCATCCACTATGCCGCAACCGGCATATAACCGCACCGTATGCGGATCCTCGATCACGGCGCCGCGCAGGGCGATGCCCCATTCGCCGTTGCCGGCAGCGTCGAGCCAGCCCACCGGTCCCGCGTACGGGCCGCGGTCCAGGTGTTCAAGCTTGCGGATCAGGGCGCCGGCCACCAGCGTGGGCGTGCCGCAGACCGCAGCCGTGGGATGCAGCGCATTGATCAGCGCCAGGCACGTGGGCACATGGCCCTCCACCTCGGCGAGCTCCGCCTTGACGTCTGACGCCAGGTGCCACACGTTCGGCAGCTCCAAAATAAAGGGCTCATCGTGCGCGTTCATGGCCTCGGAAAACGGTGCCAGCTGCGACGTCAGCGACTGGATCGCGATCTCGTGCTCATGCCGCTGCTTCTCCGACCCGGCCAGCACCCGCTCGGCATAGTCCATGGGAATGCCGGCCTCGCCGTGCGCGTCGCGGCGGTCCAGCGTCCCGGCCAGCACTCGCGCCTGGGCGGTGCGGCCTTCCACCTGGATCAGCATCTCCGGGGTGGCCCCACCAGCCCGTCCACGCCATACGTCCAGCATTCGCGGTACCGCACGGCCAGCTCGCGCAACACCTGCGCGGCGTTCACGCCCGACGGCACCGTGGCCACGATGTCCCGTGCCAGCACCAGTTTCTCCAGCGCTCCGGTCCGGATCTCCGCCACGCCGGCGGCCACGGCGGCCAGCCAGTCTTGCTCGCTGAGCGAGCCGGTGTGCAGGGTGGCTCCGTCGGCGGACGGCAAAGGATGAACGACGGCGCCGGCCTCACCACCGGCGGGACGTCGCCGGGGGTGCTGCCACCGCTCAGCCAGCCGGCCAGGGCGGCGAGGGCGCCCGCTTCGGTGAGCTCGCCGTCGTCGACCGTCAACTGGGTGAGCCAGTACCGGCCGTCGCGGACGCCCACCACGATCTCCGGCACAATCAGCCGCGATACGTGGGTGGACTTCTTGGAAAACGCGAAGGAGCCGAAAGCCACGGGACCGGTGCCGGGCAGCTCCACGGAGTCGGTGATGTCCGCTTCGAGGACCAGGTGGCGCCACCAGATGTCGGCCTCAAGGAAGCGCTCAGGGCCGGTGGCCGTGAAGCGGGCGATCTCGCCGAAGCCCACCAGGCCGGCTTCGCGGCGGGTCCAGCAGAGGACGTCGTCCCGGACCAGAAACTGCGGCAGCCCGCCGGCGGACGTGGTGCCATCCAGGGGGACTGTGAGGGTGCGGAACGTGCTCGTCATGATGAGACAACACTACTCCCGGGTGTGTCAGACCCGGGCCGGACGCCCTGTGCGTCGCTCGGGCGCGGCAGGGGTGGAGAACAGGTCCGGCCGTGCGGCGCACATGCTCGCGACGTCGTTCAGGATGAAGCGCAGGTGGCTGCGCAGCCCGTCTTCCGCGGCGGACAGCTCGCCGGCGAGGATCGCGTCCAGCACGCCTCGGTGGTCGGCCGCGTACTCCGTGATGCCGCGGTAGCCGCTGAGCCCCAGGTAGCGGGTGCGGTCCAGGTGGCCCTTGGCGTTGGAAACGGTGGCCCAGGCTGTTTCGCCGCCGTGCGCCGCGGCGTCGTCGTGGTCCAGGTGGGCAACCTGCCGGCCGGGCCCGTGACGGCCGAGCTCGACGCACTCGTTTTCCGGGAGATTGACTACCGCGGGACCGTCCGTTTCGCGGACGAGCTGGATGACGCCCTCGCGTACCTGGCGGACGGGCTGGACGTGGAGCCGCTGCTGAGGCACACGTTCGACGCAGGTGACGTGGCCGAGGCGTTTGCCGTGGCTTCGGACCCGGGCACGGGCTCGTCGAAAGTCCTTCTCAAGTTTGTCTGAGACAATTGCATGGTGAACCGAGCATCCTTGGAAAAGCGTCCGGACGAAGTAGCCACGATGTTTGACGACGTCGCACCTAAGTACGACGTCGTCAACGATGTCCTCTCCATGGGGCAAACACGCCGCTGGCGCAGGATCGTGGTGGACGCCATGGACATGAAACGGGGCCAGCGGGTGTTGGACCTTGCCGCGGGAACCGGCACGTCCAGCGAGCCATATGCCGATGCAGGCATAGACGTCATCGCCTGCGACTTCTCCCTCGGCATGCTCAAGGTGGGCAAGCGCCGCCGCCCGGACATCAACTTCGTTGCCGGCGATGCCACCAACCTGCCTTTCGCGGACAACAGCTTTGACGCCAGCACGATTTCGTTCGGGCTGCGCAATGTCAACGAGCCCAAGAAGGCGCTGGCTGAGATGCTCCGAGTCACCAAGCCCGGTGGCAAGTTGGTCATCGCCGAGTTCTCCCAGCCCGTGGTTCCGCTGTGGCGCACCATGTATACGGAATACCTCATGCGTGCGCTCCCGGCCATCGCCGTGAAGGTGGCCTCCAACCCGGACGCCTACGTCTACCTCGCCGAGTCCATCCGCGCCTGGCCGGACCAGGACCACCTGGCCGCATGGCTGCAGGAATCCGGCTGGGAAAAGGTCACCTACCGCAACCTGACCGGCGGGATCGTGGCCGTGCACCGTGCCACCAAGCCGCTGGAATCCACGCCGGAGGGCGCAGCGGAGGCCATCGCCGCGCACAAGGGTCCCGTGGCCAAGCTTCGCCGCAACATCGTCCGCTGAACGGCGTGAATGTCCTGATTGTCGGCGCGGGGCCAGCCGGCTCCACTGCCGCCTACTACCTTGCCAAGGCCGGCATCAGCGTGACCGTCCTTGAGAAAACCAGCTTCCCGCGCGAGAAGGTCTGCGGCGACGGCCTCACCCCAAGGGCAGTCCGCGAAATCCAGAAGCTCGGCCTGCCGCACCCTGAAGCGGACGGCTGGCGCCGCAACAAGGGCCTGCGCCTGATCGCGGGCGGCCGCACTATTGAGCTGCCTTGGCCCGAGGTCTCCGACTTTCCGCAGTACGGCCTCATCCGCACGCGCCTGGGCTTCGACGAGGAACTGGCCCGCCACGCCCAGGGCGCCGGCGCCGAAATCCTCGAGCGGCACAGCGTCACCGAAGCCCTGCGGTCGGAAGACGGCCGCGTGACCGGTGTCCGCGCAGCGCTCCTGGACGAGTCCGGACGCAAGACGGGGAGTCACGTGACTTCAGCGCCGACGTCGTACTCGCCGCGGACGGCAACTCGACGCGAACCGCAGTGTCGCTGGGGATCCACAAGCGCGACGACCGCCCCCTCGGCGTCGCCGTCCGTACTTACTTCACGTCTCCCCGGCACGATGACGACTGGATGGAAGGCTGGCTGGAGCTCCCCGGCCGCGACGGAAAACTGCTCCCCGGCTACGGCTGGGTGTTCGGCGTGGGCGACGGCACCTCCAACGTGGGCCTGGGCATCCTGAACTCGTCCAAGGATTTCGGCAAGCTCGACTACAAGCAGGTCCTGCGCGACTGGACCGCCGCAATGCCCGCCGAATGGGCTTCACCCCGGACCACCAGGTGGGCGAAATTCGCGGCGCCGCGCTGCCCATGGGCTTCAACCGCACCCCGCACTACTCGCCCGGCCTTCTGCTCCTGGGTGACGCCGGCGGCATGGTCTCCCCGTTCAACGGGGAGGGCATCTCCTACGCGATGGAGTCGGCACGGTTCGCGGCCGAGTTCATCATTGACGCCTCCTCGCGTTCTTATGCCGCGGGCGGAATGTACGACGCCGATGCGCACCTCGCGGGGTACGCGGACTATGTGCGGGCCAGTGGGGATCGCATTTCACACTCGGACGGGCATTTGCCGCGCTGATCGGAAAGCCCGCCGTCATGAAGCTCGCGCTGCGGACCGGGATGCCCATTCCCGTGCTGATGCGCTTTGTGGTGCGGCTGCTCGCAAATCTGACGGACCCGGCCGCGAAGGGCTTCGAGGACCGGGTGATCCGCGTCCTGGAGTCGCTGGTTCCGGCCACATCCAACACCCCACCGGCATCGAACCAGCGGTATCCGCAACAAAAAGTTAGGGTTAACCAGTGACTAACTCCGCAGACCACAGCTGGACGCACGCCGGGCACGGCCTGCCGGACTCCGAACCCAGCCTCAACACCACCGCCATTGCAACGGGACTTCAGCTGCCCGCAGGCTTCGCGGCGATCGCGGAGGACTCCGAGCTGGGCCCGCCATCACGAACAACCTGGCGCGGGTGGAAAAGAAGCTTCGAGAAGCCATTGCCAACTCGGACCCCCTGGCTGACGCAACGTCGCGTCACCTCGTGGAAGCCGGCGGCAAGCGCATCCGGCCGCTGCTGACCCTGCTGTGCGCCCACCTCGGCGACGCCTCCCTTCCCGCCGTGGTGCAGGCCGCCGTTGTGGTGGAGCTGACGCACCTGGCAACGCTGTACCACGACGACGTGATGGACTCGGCCCGTTCCGCCGCGGCGCCCCCACGGCCCACGAGGTCTGGGGAAACTCCGTGGCCGTCCTCACGGGCGACCTCATCTTTGCCCGCGCCTCCATCCTGGTGTCCGAGCTGGGCTCGCGCGCCTTGGGCATCCAGGCCCGGACTTTCGAGCGGCTGTGCCTGGGCCAGCTGCACGAGACTGTGGGCCCGCGCCCGGACGAGGATCCGGTGGAGCACTACCTGTCCGTCATCGCGGACAAGACCGGATCCCTGGTTGCCGCCTCCGGCCAGCTCGGGGCCATCTTCGCCGGTGCCGACGAGGCCTACGAGGACCTGCTGGTGGAGTACGGCGAGAAGGTGGGCGTGGCCTTCCAGCTCGCCGACGACGTCATTGATGTCACCGGCGTCAAGGTGAAGTCCGGCAAGTCACCGGGCACGGATCTCCGCGAGGGTGTGCCCACGCTGCCCGTTCTGTTCCTGCGGCGCGATGCCGCGGCCGGTGACCAGTCCGCCGTCGAACTCTTGAAGCTCATTGATGGGGATCTGACCTCCGACGCCGCCTTGGCCTCCGCCGTGGCCGGACTGCGCGAGCACCCCGTCACCGCCGAGTCCTGGGTGGTTGCCCGCCGCTGGGCCGACGAAGCCATTGCCGCACTGGCGCCACTGCCCGAGGGTGTTGTGAAGTCCTCGCTGTCCAACTTCGCCCTGGCTGTGGTGGACCGCGCCAGCTGATTCTCTTTTGTGCAGCGGGGCCTCGGCGGGGTGAACCTGGCCGGGGCCCTCGCTGTTTGCTTGGGGAGTTCATTAAATGCAACAGCCCCGGTTCTCAGCAACGAAACGAATCAAACGTTGCGTCGAACCGGGGCTATATCTCCGTTCGCATCAGATCCGCCGGAGGCGTTTAGCGGATCCGTGAACAGTATATGACAGATTTGTCACAGGATGCAAACTTGCTGTTACTGCGCGTGTCACAGGCTTTTGGGCGTGCGACCCCGCTGGAATTCCCCAGGTTTGCCTGGAGATGCCGCTGGCAGCCCGTGAGTCTTGCCGCCACGCCGGCAGGGGCGCCCAAACCAGGGGAGACCCAGCGGCCAGGTTGTCCACATAGGCGATTTCGACACTGCCGGCGGGAGCAATGGTCGGCTCTGCTGGAAGCATGGACGTCAGTTCTTATCTCAAATACGCAGGCTCCGTCGCCAGGACAGCGACATTGCGCCAGGCCGGGTTCTCGGATCGGAACATCCGCCTGGCCGTTGGCTCCGGCCAGATTCGGCGGCTCCGGCATGGCGTGGTGGCACTGCCGGGAGCCGCTCCCGATCTGGTGAGTGCAGTCCTGGCCAATGGTCTGCTCAGCTGCGGCTCGGCCACGCCACACCACCGGCTGTGGCGCCTGCACCAACCTGCGGTGCTTCACCTGCTCTGCCGGCACGGAGCCGCCAAGGGAGCTGTGGTCCATCGCGA
Organism: Arthrobacter sp. Hiyo4; assembly: GCA_002370555.1. Classification (GTDB taxonomy): domain Bacteria; phylum Actinomycetota; class Actinomycetes; order Actinomycetales; family Micrococcaceae; genus Arthrobacter. The sequence goes on along the minus strand of AP014718.1, from coordinate 2,884,294 downwards.
GAGTGTGGTGCCCCAGGATGTGCCCTGGCCGGTTGCCGGCCTGACCGATGTGCTGCTTCATGGCCTGCGGTGTTTGCCTGAAGTCGAGGCCGCCGTCATGGTGGAGAGCGCGCTGCTGCAAGGCAGGACCACACTGGATTACCTGCGCGGACACCTGCCGGGAAATCGAAACGGGGCCGCCCGCAGGGTCTTGGACCTGGTGGATGGCACCGCCGGTTCACCCATCGAGGTGGTGGCCCGGCTCCTCTTCCGGAGTGAGGGCATGTTCGTCCAGACCCAGGTGGATCTTCCAGGGATCGGAATCGTGGACTTCCTGCTGGAGGGATTCCTGATTGTGGAACTCGACGGCGAAGCGCATCTCCAGCCCAGACAGGTCAAGAAGGACCGGCTACGGAACAACGCGAGCACCCTGGATGGCTACGCTGTGCTCAGATACGGCTACGCGCAGGTGGTCTACAACCCGCAGAAGGTCGTGGACGACGTGTGGCAGGTCCTACGCGGCCGCGTGGTGCGCTGAGATTCCCCTGCTTCGCTTCGAGAACCCGCCGACACTCCGGCAGATCGAGGAGGCTCGCCGGGCGGACCAGCCAAACCTGGGGAATTCTAGCGGCGGACAGGTGTCGAAAGGTGGCCGGGAACGGCAGGAAGCCTAGTTTTCTTCCTCGTCGTTGAAGGCCCACTCGAACATGTCGAAGACGAACTCGGAGAAGGTGCCTTCTTCGCTCTTCCACTGCCCGCGGGCGTTGTTGCGGCGGTACACGATGGGGTCGGGGATGCCGAGGTCGCCGACTCGGAAGCCCCAAGTGAACTGTTCTTCCTCATCCTCGAGGAACATCAGGAAGCCTTCGTCATCCACTTCCAATTCTTCGGGATCCCAGAAGTAGTGGTACGCCTCCATGATGTCCTCGCAGCCGCCCACCGCCAGGTAAAACTCGCGGAGGACCAGGGGAACCTGGAACTGGTGCTCGGCGAGGGCCGCGTCCAGCTCGTCCGCGGGCAGGCCGTCTTCTTCCTGCCATTCGTCCTCGAGATACGTCGGAACAAGCGCGCGGAACTTCTCGAGGAACATGTCAGTCATGCTCATATCCTAGCTAACTACGGCGTGCTCCCGAGCCGCTGCCAGCCCCATCAGCCCCACTCCCGCCGGAGCCCCGCCGGTGCCAGCCATGTACGGCGAGCGGAACATACCAGGACCGGCGCCAGGCAACCACCCGGAATGCGAACACCACGGCGGCCACCACGCACGCCGTCAGCGCGTTGAAGGCCCCCGTCACCCAGAGCAGCGCGGTTAGGGCCGCCCCGGTGAAGGCCGGCAGCGCGTAAAGGTCACCGGGGTTGAAAAGCTGGGGCACCTCGTTCGCGGTGATGTCTCGCAGCAGGCCACCGCCCACCGCCGTGGTCACGCCGAGCAGCACGGCAGCCACCGGATTCATCCCTAGCGCCAGGGCCTTCAGCGTTCCGGTGATGCAGAACAGGGCCAGCCCGCCGGCGTCGAACAGCACCAGCAGCGAGGTGTACCGCTGCACGCTGGAGTACAGGAAATACACCAGGACAGTAGCCAGGACCGGGGAACCAGATACGCGGGGTTGGTAAAGGCTGCCGGCGTGGTGTTGAGGATGATGTCGCGGATTACACCGCCGCCGAGGGAGACCAGGGATGCCAGCAGCAGCGATCCCACCAGATCGAACTGCTTCCGTGCCGCCAACAGCGACCCGGAGACGGCGAAAAAGAAGACTCCGGCCAGGTCAAGCCATACAAGGTCGATGTCGAACGGCAAAGTGTCGAACGGCGATGTCATGTGGCGTCCCGGCGGATTGTTGGTGGGCGGACAGGGCGGCTCCAACGTTACGCTAGCCCCTATGAACAACCCGATCATGATCGCCTGCGCCCATGGGACATCCAGCACACAGGGCGCCGCGGAGGTCAACGCGCTCCGCGCAGACATCGCCGCCCTGCGCCCGGGCCTGGACGTTCGCGAGGCCTACGTGGACGTCCAGCAGCCGGACCTCGTGGACGTGGTGGCGGGCCTCCCCGAAGACTCAAGTGCCGTCGTCGTGCCGCTGCTCCTGAGCGTGGGATATCACGTCAGGGTGGACATCGCCCGGGCTGTGAAGAGCCGTCCGGGCAGCCTCGCCGCAGCACCACTCGGCCCTGACCGGAGGCTCGCCGCCCTGCTGGACCAGCGCCTCCGGGAAGCCGGGGTGACGGACCGCGACGCGATCGTCCTCGCCGCCGCCGGGTCCTCCAATCCCAACGCCGCCGTCAGCGTGGAAGAGCTCGCCGACCAGCTCAGGGCGCTGCGCCGCAACCGGATTCTGCCCGCCTACGGTGCCTCCGCCCAGCCGTCGGTGCCCGACGCCGTCGCCATGCTCCGCCAGGAGCTGGCCGGAGGTGCGGGGCGGGGGAGTCCGCCGGTGCCGTGGACGACGGCGGCCGCGTGGTGATTGCCTCCTACCTCCTCGCGCCGGGGTTCTTCCACGACCAGCTGGCCAAAGCCGGTGCCGATCTCGTGACGGAACCACTGCTGCCGTCGCCGGTGCTCGCCGAGATCGCGCTGGAACGGTTCGACGCCGCCGTCGTACACGGTCAATAGAAGCCCCGCCCGGGAAACCGCAACCAAGCACAGCGGGCGGCCTTCTTCAAGGCTCTCCGGCGGTTCGTGACGAATTGTTTCCCTAGGTGACCTCCCGTTTCCGGACCTTTGTGACGCGCTTCGGCGGGCACCTACAGTCGATGCATGACTGATACAGCTCTAGCCGGAGCGTCCGTGGACCCCGCCGCCGCCAAGCGCCCCGCGCGTGCCTCCCGCCCCGCTGCAAAGCCGCACGGGCAGTGGAAAGTGGACGGCAAAACCCGCTGAACGCCAATGAAACCTGGAAACAGGAAGACGATGGCCTCAACGTGCGCGAGCGTATCGAGACCATCTACTCCAAGGACGGCTTCGACGCCATCCCCAGCCAGGACCTCCACGGCCGCTTCCGCTGGTGGGGCCTGTACACCCAGCGCAAGCCCGGGATCGACGGCGGCAAGACCGCCACGCTCGAACCGCACGAGCTCGAAGACAAGTACTTCATGCTCCGGGTCAGGATCGACGGCGGTGCGCTGACCACCGAGCAGCTGCGCGTCATCGGTCAGATTTCCGTTGATTTCGGCCGGGATTCCGCCGACCTCACGGACCGCCAGAACATCCAGCTGCACTGGATCCGGGTGGAGGACATCCCCGAGATCTGGAACCGGCTTGAGGGTGTTGGCCTGTCCACCACCGAAGCCTGCGGCGACGTGCCCCGCGTCATCCTGGGCTCGCCCGTGGCCGGCATCGCCAAGGACGAGATCATCGACCCCACGCCGCTGATCGCGGAGCTGGGCGAGCGTTTCATCGGCAACCCGCTGCTGTCCAACCTGCCGCGCAAGTACAAGACCGCCATCACCGGCCACCCCAGCCAGGACGTGGTCCACGAGATCAACGACTTCGCGCTGGTGGGTGTCCGCCACCCCGAACTCGGCGTCGGCTACGACCTCTGGGCAGGCGGCGCGCTGTCCACCAACCCGATGCTGGGCAAGCGCCTCGGTGCCTTCGTGCGCCCGAAGAGGCCGCCGAAGTCTGGCTCGGCGTCACCAGCATCTTCCGCGACTACGGCTACCGGCGCATGCGCACCAAGGCCCGCCTGAAGTTCCTGATGGCCGACTGGGGTCCGGAGAAGTTCCGCCGGATCCTCGAGGACGAGTACCTGGGCTACAAGCTTGCCGACGGTCCGGCCGCGCCCAAGCCCACCACGCCGGGCGACCACATCGGCGTGCACGAGCAGAAGGACGGCAAGTTCTTCATCGGCGCCACCCCGCTGGCCGGCCGACTGTCCGGCGCCCAGCTGATCAAGCTCGCGGACACCCTCGAGGCCCGCGGCTCCTACCGCCTGCGCACCACCCCGCACCAGAAGCTCGTAGTCCTGGACGTTGCCAAGGACCACGTGGAACCGCTGGTTGCCGAGCTGGATGCCCTGGGCCTCTCGGCACGCCCGTCCGTGTTCCGCCGCGGCACCATCGCCTGCACCGGCATCGAATACTGCAAGCTGGCCATCGTGGAAACCAAGGTCACGGCCGCCACCGCCGTAGCTGACCTGGAACGCCGGCTGGCGGACCTCGCGGAGTCCGGTGAACTGCCGCACGCGCTGTCCCTGCACATCAACGGCTGCCCCAACTCCTGCGCCCGCATCCAGACCGCGGACATCGGCCTGAAGGGCATGATGCTGCCAACGCCCGACGGCGACCCCTCCCCGGGTTTCCAGGTCCACCTGGGCGGCGGGCTGGCTTCCAACAGCCGCGAAGAGGCCGGGCTGGGACGCACCGTCCGCGGGCTAAAGGTGTACGTCGAGGATCTGCCGGACTACGTGGAACGCGTCGTCCGCACGTTCGTGGCCCAGCGTGCCGAAGGCCAGACCTTTGCCGAGTGGGCCCACGCAGCGGACGAGGAGGCCCTCCAGTGACTGACACTCAGCCGGTGGCAGCGCCTGCCGCCAAGCTCCGCACCCACGACGAGCTCAAGGCCATCGCCGAGTCCGGCGCCGCCGAGCTCGGCTGGGACGCCCCGCCCGCGACGTAATCGCCTGGGTGGAGCGCAACTTCGACCTGTCCGCGGTGGCGGTCGCTTGCTCCATGGCCGATGCTGTCCTGCCTGCGCTGGTCGCGGACCAGATGCCCGGCGTCGACGTCCTCTTCCTGGAGACCGGCTACCACTTCCCGGAAACCTATGCCACGCGGGACGAGGTGGCCGCGAACCTCCGCGTCAACGTGGTGGACGTGCTTCCCGAGAGCACTGTGGAGCAGCAGGACCGGCTCCTGGGCAAGGATCTTTTTGCCCGCGACGCCGCCCAGTGCTGTGCCCTCCGCAAGGTGGCCCCTCTGCGCCGCACCCTGGCCGGCTACGAACTCTGGTTCACCGGCGTCCGCCGCGACGAAGCCCCCACGAGGACGAACACCCCCCTGGTGACCTGGGACGAGGTCAACGGCCTGGTCAAGGTCAACCCGGTGGCGGCATGGACGTTCGACCAGCTGGTCCAGTACTCCGACGACAACCTCCTGCCCGTCAACCCGCTGCTTTCCCAGGGTTACCCCTCCATTGGCTGCCAGCCCTGCACGCGCAAGGTGGCGCCCGGAGACGACCCCCGCGCCGGCCGCTGGGCAGGCACCGACAAGACAGAATGCGGGCTACACGTATGAGCACTTTCCTAACTGAGGAGACCACCCAGGTGACTGAAGCCGCCGTATCCACGCGCCTCTCCAGCCTGGACGCCCTCGAGTCCGAAGCGATCCACATCATCCGCGAAGTTGTGGCCGAGTTCGAGAAGCCTGCGCTGCTGTTCTCCGGCGGCAAGGACTCCGTGGTGATGCTGCACCTGGCCACCAAGGCGTTCTGGCCGGGCAAGGTCCCGTTCCCCGTGCTGCACGTGGACACCGGCCACAACTTCCCCGAGGTCATCGACTTCCGCGACCGGACGGTGGAGCGGCTGGGACTCAAGCTCGTCGTCGGGAGCGTCCAGGAGTTCATCGACCGCGGCGAGCTCGCCGAGCGTGCCGACGGCACCCGCAACCCGCTGCAGACCGTCCCGCTGCTGGACGCCATCTCCCGGAACAAGTTCGACGCCGTGTTCGGCGGCGGCCGCCGCGACGAGGACAAGGCCCGCGCCAAGGAGCGCATCCTGAGCCTGCGCGACGAATTCGGCCAGTGGGACCCGCGCAACCAGCGCCCCGAGCTGTGGAACCTCTACAACGGCCGCCACACCGTGGGCCAGCACGTCCGCGCGTTCCCCATCAGCAACTGGACCGAGCTGGACATCTGGCGCTACATCGAACGCGAGAACATCGAGCTGCCGGGCCTTTACTACGCCCATGACCGCGAAGTGTTTGCCCGCGACGGCATGTGGCGCGCAGTCGGCGAGGTTTCGCAGCCGCTGCCGCACGAGGAAGTCATCGTCAAAACCGTCCGCTACCGCACCGTGGGCGACATGTCCTGCACCGGTGCGGTTGAGTCGGACGCAGCCACCGTGAGCGACGTTGTGATCGAAGTTGCCGCCTCCACCATCACCGAACGTGGCGCCACCCGTGCAGATGACCGCATCTCCGAGGCCGCCATGGAAGACCGCAAGAAGGATGGTTACTTCTAAATGAGCACCGACACATTGGCCGCCGAGCTGGAAACAGCCCTGCCCACCACCCTGTTCCGCTTCGCCACCGCAGGATCGGTCGACGACGGGAAGTCCACTCTGGTGGGCCGCCTCCTTCACGATTCCAAGGCGATTCTTGCTGACACGCTGGACGCCGTTGCCCGCACGTCCTCCGATCGTGGCTTTGGCGGCGCAGCAGGCGGCATCGACCTGGCCCTCCTGACGGACGGCCTGCGCGCCGAGCGGGAGCAGGGCATCACCATCGACGTGGCCTACCGCTACTTCGCCACGGACCAGCGCAGCTTCATCCTGGCCGACTGCCCCGGGCACGTCCAGTACACCAAGAACACGGTGACGGGCGCGTCCACGGCGGATGCCGTCGTCGTACTCATTGACGCACGCAAGGGTGTCCTGGAGCAGACGCGCCGGCACCTGTCCGTGCTGCAGCTGCTGCGGGTGGCGCACGTGATTGTGGCCGTGAACAAGATTGACCTGGTGGACTTCAGCGAGTCCGTGTTCCGTGAAATCCAGGCCGACGTGCAGCAGGTGGCCCGCGAACTGGGCATCGGCTCCGCTGAGCTGGGCAGCGCGGACCACATCGATGACCTGCTGGTGATCCCGGTGTCCGCCCTCGACGGCGACAACGTGGTGGACCGTTCCGAGCGCACTCCCTGGTACGACGGCCCGGCCCTGCTGGAGGTCCTCGAGACGCTGCCGGCCGCGGACGAGATCGACACGCAGCTGGAGAGCTTCCGCTTCCCCGTGCAGCTGGTCATCCGGCCGCAGGGTGCGCTGGCTCCCGACGTCGTTGCCGGTGGCCTGGACGTGGAGGCCTACCGCGACTACCGCGCCTACGCCGGCCAGATCACCGAGGGTTCCGTGAAGGTGGGGGACTCCGTATCAGTGCTGACCCCCGGCCAGGCTGCCCGCACCACCACGGTGACCGGCATCGATTTCGCCGGTGAGTCCCTGCAGGAAGCGTTCGCCCCGCAGTCCGTGGCGATCCGCCTGGCGGAGGAATTCGACGTCGCCCGCGGTGACACCATTGCCGCCGCCGGGACCTTCCCGGAATCCACCGCCGACCTCTACGCAGCACTGTGCTGGCTGTCTCCGAAGCCGCTGCGTGAAGGCGCCAAGGTGCTGGTCAAGCACGGCACCCGCACCGTCCAGGCGCTGGTCCGCAGCGTCAGCGGCAAGCTGGACCTGGCGACGTTCAAGCTCGAGGGCGCGTCCAGCCTGGAACTCAACGACATCGGCCACGCACAGCTTCGGCTCGCCGCGCCGCTGCCGCTCGAGAACTACCTGCACCACCGCCGCACTGGCGCGTTCCTCGTCATCGACCCGCTGGACGGCAACACGCTGGCCGCGGGCCTGGTCAAGGACCACCCGGGCGACCACGAGGACGAGCGCTACTCCATCTAAGCCTCAGTCGAAACCGCGGCTCGTTCGCAGATCCTGGCCTTCACGGGCCGGATTGCGAACAAGCCGCGGTTTCGTCGTTTTCGTATCCTTAACAATGGGAGGCGGCGGCATGGAGACCATTAACCCCAAGCTCATCAGCTGGGCCTCGATCCTGGACGCCAAGACCCGCGAGCAGGCGCTGGGCACGTCCACGCTGCCGTTCATCTACCCGCACCTGGCACTGATGCCGGACGCGCACCTGGGCAAGGGCGCCACCGTGGGCTCGGTGATTCCCACCCTGCGTGCGATCATCCCGGCCGCAGTGGGCGTCGATATTGGCTGCGGCATGATCGCCGTGCGGACCCAGTACTCGGTCAAGGACCTGCCCAGGGACCGCAAACGGCTGCGCGAGGACATCGAACGGGCCATTCCGTTGTCCGCCGGGCATAACAACAGGAGCGTCCAGCACACGGCCGAACCGCGCCTTGCCGAGCTCCGGAAGCTGGCGGCGCAGGCTGGCTTCAACCCGGCCCAGTATCTGGCCAAGTGGGAACTTCAGCTGGGCTCGCTGGGATCAGGCAACCACTTCATCGAGGTCTCCGCCGACGAAACCGACGCCGTCTGGCTGTTCCTGCACTCCGGCTCGCGGGGCGTGGGCAACAAGATCGCCCAGCACCACATCGGCGTCGCCCAGCAGGTGACCCGCAAACGCGGGACCAGGCTGCCCGACCCGGACCTCGCCTACCTGGAGGAGGGTACCAGCGAGTTCGCCCGCTACATCAAAGAGCTACGCTGGGCGCAACATTTCGCCCTCCTGAACCGCGAGGAAATGATGGACCGCGTCATTACTCAGTTCGGGCACTGGGTGGGCGGCCATGTCAAGGAGCGCGAACGGATCAACTGCCATCACAACTTCACCCAGCAGGAGACCCATTACGGCAAGTCCGTGTGGGTATCGCGGAAGGGGGCGATCAGAGCCGAGCGCGGCGATCCGGGACTTATCCCCGGGTCCATGGGGACGGCGTCGTACGTGGTGGAGGGGCTGGGGAATCCCGTCTCGCTGAACTCATCCCCGCACGGGGCCGGGCGCGAGTACTCCCGGACGGCGGCACGCAAAACGTTCTCGCTGGCCGAGCTGAAGACGGCCATGGAGGGCATCGAGTTCCGCCCCACCGAGGCGTTCATCGACGAGATTCCTGCGGCGTACAAGCCCATCGATGTGGTGATGCGGGACGCTGCCGACCTTGTCAGGGTGCGGCACAAATTGCGGCAGCTGATCAACGTCAAGGGGGACTGAACCGGGCCCGGAATGTGACGTTGCATGAACCCGCGTGACCCCCGTTTCTGCTTCATTGAATGGGTTTATGTCACTCCCTATGGTGAAACAATGACTAGTTCCAAGCCCGGGATGACCCGCATCGTGGCAGGCGAAAGCGCAGAACCCAAGCGCAAGCGTGCCATCGAAGCTGCCCTGGCCATCGGGCTCGTGTTCCTGATCGCCGCCGGTGCCGTGGTGGCGTCGTCCATTTCCCGTAATACGGCGGCAGAGGCATCCATCCCCGCGCCCACTCCGGCCGCCGAACTGAAGCTGGGCTACTTCGGAAACCTGACCCATGCCCCCGCTCTGGTGGGCGTGAAGCAGGGGATCCTCGCCCGGAACCTGGGCAACACCAAGCTCAGCACCGAAACTTTCAACGCCGGGCCAGCCGCGATCGAGGCCCTGAACGCCGGCGCCATCGACGCGGCCTACATCGGCCCAAATCCCGCGATCAACTCGTTTGTCAAGAGCCAGGGCGAGTCCGTCAGCGTCATCGCGGGCGCCGCAGCGGGTGGGGCGCAGTTGGTTGTGCGTCCGGGGATCACCTCGGCGGCGGACTTGAAGGGCAAGACGCTCGCCTCGCCTCAGCTGGGCGGCACGCAGGATGTGGCGCTTCGCGCGTGGCTCGGCTGGCAGGGCTACAGGACCAACGTGGACGGCAGCGGCGATGTTGCCATCAACCCCACGGAGAACGCCCAGACGCTGAAACTTTTCCAGGACGGAAAGCTCGACGGCGCGTGGCTGCCTGAGCCGTGGGCCTCCCGCTTGGTGCTCCAGGCCGGAGCCACGGTCCTGGTGGACGAAAAGGACCTCTGGGACGGCTCGCTCTCCGGGAAGGCCGGCGAGTTCCCCACCACCATCCTGATTGTGAACAAGAAGTTTGCCGCCGCGCACCCGGACACCGTCAAGGCCCTGCTGCGCGGCCACGCCGAATCCGTGGCTTGGCTGAATGACACGCCTGCCGCAGAGAAAACGAGCATCATCAACGCCGCCCTGCAGGAATCGGCAGGCGCGGCGCTTCCCGCCGACGTCCTTGACCGGGCCCTGCAGAACCTGGTGTTCATGGTGGATCCGCTCGCGGGAACCTACCCCAAGCTCCTCGAAGACGGGGTGAAGGCCGGCACCACCAAGCAGGCGGACATCACCGGACTGTTCGACCTCCGTGCCCTGAACGAAGTCACCGGGACCGCCGGCCGGGTCTCCGCCGCCGGCCTCGGCCAGGACTGACCGCCAAACTCCGCACCAACTACTTAAGGACGGGACCATGCCAGTCGTACTGGAAAACCTGGGCAAGCGCTTCGGGGACGGCGCTCCGGTGCTGGACGACGTCAACGCCAACATCGGCGCGGGCGAATTCGTAGCCCTCCTCGGTGCGTCCGGCTGCGGCAAATCCACCCTGCTGAACATCATGGCGGGACTGGAGGTCCCGACGTCGGGCGCCCTTGAAGTACCCAGCGACGGGGCAGCCTTTATGTTCCAGGACGCCGCCCTCTTCCCCTGGCTGACGGCGCGCGAGAACATCGAGCTGGCCCTGAAACTGCGCGGTGTGGGGAAGGCTGAACGCCGGGTCAAGGCCAACGAGCTGCTCGAGCTGGTGCACCTCGGCGAGGCGGGGGACAAGCGCCCGCATGAGCTGTCCGGCGGCATGCGCCAGCGCGTGGCACTGGCCCGTGCCCTGTCTCAGGACCGGCAGCTGCTGCTGATGGATGAGCCGTTTGCCGCCCTGGACGCCATCACCCGCGACCTCCTGCACGACGAGCTGGAACGCATTTGGAAGGAAACCGGGCGCACCATCGTTTTTGTGACCCACAACGTCCGCGAGGCCGTACGGCTGGGCCAGCGTGTGCTGCTGCTGTCCTCCCGGCCCGGCCGCGTGGTCCAGGAGTGGGCCGTCACTGAGGAACACCGAACCGACGCCGGCCTGGCCGGACAGCTGACCGGGGTCATCACCGCCCGGCTGCGGGAGGAGATTCGCCGCCATGCCAAATAACCCCACGCCCCTCGCCGAGACTGAACCGGTGGTAGAGCCTCTCGAGACCAGGCCGGAAACCCGCAAAGTCCACGCCGCCCTGACCCGAACTTCCACCGGGCATGAGGACCTGCGAGAGCTCGAGGCCGGGCTGGATTCGCTCCAGTCCGACGCCGCGCGCAAGCACCGGATCGACTGGAGCCGCATCCTGTTGCCGGTGGCCGCCCTGGTGGTCCTGGTCCTGGTCTGGCAGTTCTACGTGTCCCTCGGGCTCAAGCGCCGCGACCTGGTTCCCGGTCCGCTGGACGTCCTGGGCCAGATCGGCGTGCTTTGGGGCGAGGCCAAGCTGCAGGAAGCGGTGTGGACCTCGCTGCAGCGCGGGCTGGTCGGGTTCCTGATCAGCGTTGCCATCGCCACCCCCGTGGGGCTGCTGCTGGCCCAGGTTGCGCCGCTGCGCCGCGCCTTCGGGCCGCTGATTTCAGGACTGCAGGTGCTGCCGTCCGTTGCCTGGGTGCCCGCTGCCATCATCTGGTTCGGCCTCACGGACGCCACCGTCTACTTCGTGGTTTTTATGGGTGCCATCCCCTCGATCATCAACGGGCTGATCTCCGGCGTGGACCAGATCCCGCCGCAGTACCGCCGCGTCGGCACGGTCCTGGGTGCCAACCGTTTCCAGATGGCCGTGCAGATTGTCCTGCCTGCCGCACTTCCCGGATACCTGGGCGGGCTCAAACAGGGCTGGGCATTCTCCTGGCGGTCGCTGATGGCCGCGGAAATCATCGCCGTGGGCGGCACCATCGGCTTCGGCCTCGGCTCGCTGCTGGACCAGGGCCGCGTCCTGTCCGACATGACCGTAGTGATGGCGGCCATCCTGCTGATCCTCGGCGTGGGCATCCTGATCGAACTGCTGGTGTTCGCCCCGATCGAGAAGCGCCTCCTGCGCAGCCGCGGCCTCCTCGCCGGCAGCACCCGCTAGCGCCGCCTTCTCCCTGCACAGGCACGCGAGAGCCCGACGGCGAGTCCCACCGTCGGGCTCTGCTGTTGCTGCCCCCACCCGCCGAACCGGGGGCACATTTACACGGACACGCCGCCGTTTGGGCCATTTTGGGCCTCCACCCCGGCCAATGTGCCCCACGACAGCAGAGGGCGTCTGGCAGGGCACGTCTTTGAGCTCCGCGGAATCCGGGCTTCGGCGCCCGCAGCTCGGCCCGCTTGAAAGTGACGCATTATGGTCGCCAGTCCGGCCAAAACTGCTTAGTTTTCCGGGAACGGCGGCGGCCCCAGGAGTTCGATGCCGCCGTTCAGCCGCCCTGATTCCCGGATGCGGTCAAAATCGACGGGTCCTGTTCCTTTACCGTCCGCAAGCGGCTCGCTCGCGCCGAAGTAGAACGCCTGCGCGCCGCCGGGGGTGTGCAGGCACAGCACGCGGGTCCCCTCCTGCAGGACTTTGAAAGCGTGCGGGACACCCCTGGGTGCAATCGTCACCCCACCCGCAGCAACCCGATGTTCCGTGCCGTCCATGTTCATGAGGATCTCGCCGGCCAGGATGTACAGCGTTTCGTCGGAGTCCGGGTGGGTGTGCATGGGGGTGACCTTGTTCAGGGGCCATCTCGACTTCGAGGAGCAGGAAGGCCCCCGCGGTGTCTTCCTCCGTGGCCTTCCAGGTCTGCACGCCTCCGCCGAAGAACCAGCGTCTGGCCCCTTCGCCGGGTTGCCGGACAATTGCGGATGCTGAGTTCTTTGTCTCCATGATGGTCGCCTCGATACTGGTCGAAAGACTTATGGGACTGATGTCCCATAACAAGACTCGAGTACCATGAAGTACATGCCAAGACCTTACGCAGACGTCGGACGAACGGGCCAGAAGCGCCGCACCCGTGACGCCCTGGTTGCAGCGGCGCGCCAGCTCGTGGCGTCCGGCACCTCGCCCACCGTGGACGACGCCGCGCTCGCCGCAGGCGTAGCCAGGAGTACGGCCTACCGGTATTTCCCGGGGCAACGGGAGCTGCTCGCTGCGGCCCATCCGGAAACTGCCCGCACGTCACTGCTTCCGGACGTTCCGCCGGAGGATGTGGCCGGGCGGCTGGACGCCGTGGTGGAGGAGTTCACCAGGATGATCGTCGAAACCGAGGCGCAGCAGCGGACCATGTTGAGGCTTTCCCTGGAGCAGTTAGGGGACGGGCCCCGGAGCCTGCCCCTGAGGCAGGGGCGTGCGATCGCCTGGATCTCGGAGGCGCTTGCCCCGCTCCAGGGGCAATGGGCCGGCCAGGACATTCAACGGCTGGTCCTGGCGATCCGCAGCGCCACAGGCATTGAATCCCTGGTCTGGCTGACAGACGTCGGCGGCCTCAGCCGGGAGGAGGCGGTCGCTTCTATGAGGTGGACTGCCGGTGCGCTCCTGAAGCAGGCGCTGCTGGACGGACCCCCGGAACGCGGCTGACACGTCCGGACCGGTGCACCGGAATATGACGCGACTCCCAGTCCTGAGGGTATACCTTGGGACTTATCCGGAGTCATCAGGGCAGGCGTTGCGCGATGTGAGGAAGACCATGGAACGTGCAGTGGGGGCAGGTGAGGGCGTACTGGCGGGGATCGGCTCTACGCCGCTGATCGAGCTGGGCAAAGTGGTGCCGGCAGGATCGGCCAGGGTGCTCGCCAAGCTTGAGTTCGCGAACCCCACCGGGAGCATGAAGGACCGGATGGCGGTGGCTGCGATCAGGGCCGCAGAAGCCCGCGGCGATCTCAGCCCTGGCGACACCGTCGTCGAATACACCGCCGGCACAACAGGCATCTCGCTCGCCCTGGTCTGCGCGGCCAAGGGCTACAAGCTTCATGTGGTTTTCTCGGACGCGTTCAGTAACGAGAAACGCCGCACCATGGAGGCGCTGGGGCAACGGTTGAGAACGTGCCAAGCGACCACGGAAAAATCACGGAGCGGCTGATAAAAGCCATGATCGCCCGTGCCGGTGAACTCAGCGCGCAGCCGGGACACTGGGCGTGTGATCAGCTCAAGAACCATGACGGCATCACCGGCTACCTTTCAATGGGCCAGGAAATCTGGCAACAGTCGTACGGCCGCGTCGACGCTTTCGTCCAGTTCGTCGGAACCGCCCACTCCATCCACGGCACGGCGCGTGCCCTTCGTGCGCACCTTCCCGGGCTACGGGTCGTCGCCGTCGAGCCCGCCGAGTCTGCCGTACTCTCCGGGGCCCGACCGGCTCCCACCGGATCGAGGGGACCGGCATCGGCTTTATTCCCCCGCTCTGGGAGCCAGCGGAGGTGGATGCGATTGAACGGGTCTCTTCCGACGAAGCGATGGCGATGAGCCGGCGGCTGGCCCGCGAGGAAGGTATCTTCGCCGGGACCTCCTCCGGAGGAAATGTGGTTGCCGCGCTCCGCGTGGCCGAACAGCTCGGTCCAGGCGCAACCGTTGTCACAGTCATGGTCGACTCCGGCTTTCGCTATCTCAGCACCGGTCTTTACGGGCAGTAGCCAGGACTCGAACGGCGACGCCGTCACCGGAATCCCACAGTTCCGGCAGACCCTTGTTCTGGGCCGTGCAGCTTCCTAGACTCTAGAATAGGCTGGCAGAGGGCCGGTTCCGCTGACGTGAGGAGACGGCAATGGCGCTTAACTTTGGAGTACTGGCACTGGTCGAGGCCAAGCCAGGGAAGGAGCAGGACGTCTGGGACTTCCTCAGCGGAGGCCGCGACATTGTGGCCAACGAGCCGGGCACCAAGACCTGGTACGCCTTCCGCGTCGACGAAAGGACTTTCGGCATCTTCGACAGCTTCGAGACCGAGGAAGCCCGGCAGGACCATCTCAACGGTGCCATCCCTGCAGCGCTCGGCGAACACGGTCCCAGCCTCCTGGCCAAGGACCCTGACATCCGGCTCGTTGAGCTCATTGCCGTGAAATAGTCCGGTCCGGGACTGCCCTGTATGTGACGCCGGGTTACCTCACGTGAACTGGTGTTTCCGCTGCCGTTGTTGGTAAAACGGCGCGGCCCTACCGTTGATTCATGGCAATTCAGGATATTTACCCCACAGCACTGCGGCTGCTCGGCCGCCCGGTGCTGGTGGTGGGCGGCGGCCCGTGGCGGCCCGCCGCGCCAAGGGGCTGCTGGACGCCGGTGCCCGGGTCACCGTCGTGGCTCCGGTTGCCTCCGCCGCGCTCCGCGAACTGGCCGACGCCGGCCTCCTCACCTGGGAGCCGCGCACTTACCTTCCGTCCGACGTCGACGGCGCCTGGTTCGTCCAGACCGCCACCGGCGATCCCGCCGTGGACACCCGGGTATCGGCCGACGCCGAGGCGCAGCGCATCTGGTGCGTCAACGCCTCCGACCATGAAGCCTCAGCCGCGTGGACGCCCGCCGTCGCCGTGGTTGATGACGTGCAGATCGCCGTGAACGCCGGGGCGACCCGCGCCGCGCCATGGCACTGCGCGACGCCGTCGCCACCGCACTGGAAACCGGCGACCTCCCGCTGCGCCGCCGCCGTGCGTCTGCTGGCTCCGTGGCCCTGGTGGGCGGCGGGCCCGGCGATACCGGCCTCATCACCGTCCGCGGCCGCCGGCTCCTCGGCCAGGCCGACGTCGTGGTGGCAGACCGCCTCGGCCCGCGCGAACTGCTCAACGAGCTGGCACCGGACGTCCGCGTCATCGAGGCGGGCAAGACCCCGGCCACCATCCCGTGCCGCAGGCCGAGATCAACCGCATCCTCGTGGATGAAGCCCTGAAGGGGCACCGTGTGGTCCGGCTCAAGGGCGGCGACCCGTACGTCCTGGGCCGCGGCGGCGAGGAAGCCGAATACTGCCGGCAGCACGGCGTCGAGGTTGAAGTGGTCTCCGGTGTCACGTCCGCGATCTCTGTCCCGGCCGCCGCCGGCATCCCCGTGACGCACCGCGGCCTGGCCAAGGGCTTCAGTGTTGTCACCGGCCACGAGGAGCTGTCCGAGGTTCCAGCCCGGGCAGATCACACCATCGTCCTGCTGATGGGCGTGGCCGCACTTCGGGATTCGGCCGCCGCCCTGGCCGCTGCCGGTTTGCCTCTGGACACTCCAGTTGGCATCGTTGAGAACGGCTACCTGCCGAATCAGCGCGTGACGATCGGCACCCTCGGTTCCATCGCCGACCAGGCGGAAGCCACCGGCATCGCAAATCCTGCCGTGATTGTGATCGGCGACGTTGTCCGCGTCAGCCCGTTCGCGCCGTCGCACTTCAGGACAGCGAACTACAGCACCACCACCCCGAACAGCCCCCGTATCACCGCAAGAGCCCTCACCACCTAGCCACCCACCCAACTAGGTAGCAGCAGATGTCGCTTTGAGCCCTCATAACGACATCTGCTGCTACCTAGTTGGGCCGGAGAGAAGAAAAGGAACACAGCCGTGTCATCAAGCACCTCCGTAGGATCTGCCGAGCGTCCGCTGCGCGTTGCCGTTGTGGGCTCCGGCCCGGCCGGCGTCTACGCCGCGGACATCCTCACCAAGAGCGAAGCCGTCAAGAGCGGCGAGCTGACCGTGAGCATCGACCTATTTGACCGGTACCCGGCACCCTACGGCCTGATCCGCTACGGAGTGGCCCGGACCACCCGCGCATCAAGGGCATCGTCAACGCCCTGCACAAGGTCCTGGACCGCGGCGACATCCGCTTCTTCGGCAACGTGGACTATGGCACGGACATCTCCATCGAGGACCTCCGCACGCACTACGACGCCGTCATCTTCGCCACCGGCGCCATCAAGGACGCGGACCTGAACATCCCGGGCATCGAGCTGGACGGCTCCTACGGCGGCGCGGACTTTGTCTCCTGGTACGACGGCCACCCCGACGTAGCCCGCGAATGGCCGCTGGACGCCAAGGAAATCGCCGTGATCGGCAACGGCAACGTGGCCCTGGACGTGGCCCGCGTCCTGTCCAAGCACGCAGACGACCTCCTCGTCTCTGAAATCCCGGACAACGTCTACGCCGGCCTGAAGAACTCGCCCGTCACCGACGTGCACGTCTTCGGCCGCCGCGGCCCGGCCCAGGTGAAGTTCACCCCGCTGGAGCTCCGCGAGCTGTCCCACTCCAAAGACGTGGACATCATCCTCTACGCCGAAGACTTCGAGTTCGACGAGGAATCGGACCGCCAGATCCAGAGCAACAACCAGACCAAGACCATGGTGGGCACCCTCACCAACTGGATCGCCGAGCAGCCCGAGGACCTCTCCGAGCTGACCGCCTCCCGCCGCCTGCACCTGCACTTCCTGCACAGCCCGGTGGAAATTTACGACGACGCCGCGACGCCGGGCAAGGTTGCCGGGATGAAGTTCGAGCGCACCGAGCTGGACGGCACGGGCAACGCCCGCGGCACCGGCGAGTTCGTGGACTACCCGGTCCAGGCCGTCTACCGCTCGATCGGCTACTTCGGCTCGGCGCTGCCGGAGATCGAGTTCGACCACAAGAAGGGCGTAGTCCCGAACGACGGCGGCCGCGTCCTGGATGCCGCCGGTACCCACGTGCCGGGCATCTACGCCACCGGCTGGATCAAGCGCGGACCGGTGGGCCTCATCGGCCACACCAAGGGCGACGCCCTCGAGACCGTGACGTACCTCCTGGAAGACCGCGACAACCTTCCGGTCGCCGCCGTTCCCGAGGCGGACGCCGTCGTCGAACTCCTCGACGCCCGCGGCGTGAAGTTCACCAGCTGGGAAGGCTGGCTGGCGCTGGACGCCCACGAACTCGCGCTCGGTGCCGCGGCCACGGAGGCCGGCGGATCGCACGGTGTTGAGGTCAAGCGCGAGCGTATCAAGGTGGTGCCGCGCGAGGACATGGTGGCCATCTCCCGCGACGGCGTGACTGCGCAGGTCTAACCGGCGCCCCACACAACCAACGCGGGGTCACTTCCCACCCAATAATCACGGGTTATTGGGTGGGAAGTGACCCCGCGTTGCTTTAACGTCCGGGCCTAGCTACCCCCCGCACCGGCTGCCATGAATTCCAGCCGGCTGAGGGTTTCGCAATATTGGTAAGTGTGCTTACCATGGCATGTCCTAGAGCAACTCCGACGTTAGGAAGCCACAACATGGCAGGAAATCTTTTTGCCCGGTCCATTCACGATCTGAGCGCTGCGGCATGGTTCGGCGGCGCGCTGATGGGCGCCATCGGGTTGAACGGGGCGACGGCAGAGGCCAAGGACCCGACGGAACGCACCCGACTTTCGAGTGCGGGCTGGATGAAGTGGGCTCCGATCCAGACGGCGGCATTCGCCTCCCATCTGGTGGCTGACCTCGCCATCGCATGGGAGAACAAGGGACGCATCGCCAAACAGGACGGAGTGGCGCGCGACACCGCCATCAAGACGGCGGTGACAGTTGCCGGTGCCGCCGTGACGCTCTACGCCGGCATCCTTGGCAAGAAGGTGGAGAAGCTCGCGGACCAGGGCAGCGAGGGCGCCACCGAACCCAGGCCGGGAGCCTCGGACGAGTTGAAGTCAGCGCAGGAGCAGCTCAAGGTGCTGCAGTGGGCCATTCCAGCCTTCGCCGCGGCCGTGATTATCCTCGGCGCGAAGCACGGCGAGATGCAGAGGCCCAAGAACGTGTTCCAGGGTCTCCGCCCCTAACCCGGTAACCCCGGCAGCGGCAGTACTAAGACGCAGTAACGCCCGACGGCGGTCCGGCACCCAGGTGCTGGACCGCCGTCGGGCGCTGTTGTTGCGACGCGCAAAGCCGCTTGCGACGCGCAGAAGAGCTGGCGCACCCGATATTTCACGTGCGCCAGCCAATTTGCGCTTCGAAAATGGCTATGCGCGTCGACGTCGGAACGGTCAAGACTTACCTACGCCCGCAGCCACTCCGCGCAGGTGTTCAGGTTCTGGTTGACGCTGGCCACCGCGGCGTCGGCGTCGTGGGCCTCGATCGCGTCCACCAGGGCGCCGTGGCCCTCATACGTGAGGCCGTCCAGCCGGCCCTTGCGCTGCTGCTTGAGCAGGTCCTGATGGAACACGTCACCGAAGCTGACGTACAGTTCGTGCAGCAGCGGGTTCCCGGTGGCCTGGGCCACGCGCGCGTGGAAGTCCCAATCAGCCCGGGCCCAACCCTCGAAGTCCGCGGCGTTCCAGGCCACCTCCCGGGTGGCTAGCACGGCACGCAGGGCGGCGACGTCGTCGGCCGTTGCGTTCCGGGCAGCCAGGCGCGCGGCCTGGGTGTCCAGGCCAAGCCGGACCTCGAGGATGTGTTCGTCCGAGTGGTCCTGATACATGCGCCGGGCGGCGCCGGACATCTCGCTGGTGGCGCGGACGTAGGTGCCGTCGCCCCGGCGGACCTCCAGCATCCCGCTGTGGGCCAGGGCCCTGATGGCCTCGCGCAGTGTGCCGCGCGAGACGCCCAGGCCCTGCATCAGTTCCGGCTCGGCGGGGATGCGCTGGTCAAGGGGCCATTCGCCGGAGTGGATCATCTGCCGGAGTTTGGCGGTGACCTCGTCGGCGAGGGGCTGGCGGTGTGAGGTGCTCAGGGTCATGGCGTCCTACTTCTTCAGGCCGGACAAGGGGGCACGTGAGATCAGGTGGGCCACCGCCACTTGGGCCACAGCAAGGCCCAGCAGGAGTGCCACGGGAAGCGACCAGCCGCCGGTGCCGCTGAACAGCAGGCCGGCGCCGAAGGGCCCGCCGTGGCCAGCAAGTAGCCGGTGGACTGCGCCAGGGTGGACAGGGCCGTGGTCTCGGCGGTGCTCGTCCCGCTCCGGCTGATCATCACCATCACCAGCGGGAAAATGCCCAGGCCGAAGCCGAGCAGGACGGTGGGAATGAAGGCCAGGCCCGCCGGAACCACCAGCAGTGACACCAGGCCGGCCACCATGGTGATGCTGACCAGATACAGCGCGGGCCGGAGCATCCGGGGCCGCGAGCCGATGGCGAGCAACACCATGCCGGCAGGCACGGAAACCAGCTGCATCAGCCCGTACATCAGGCCGCTGTCCGCTGAGCTGAGGCCCATGCCGATCAGCATGGACGGGAACCAGCTGATCAGCGAGTAGGCGAGCAGCGCCTGGAGGGCAAAAATGGCGGTAAGCAACTGGCCCTTCCGGGTACGCAGCAGTGGCCACGGGGAGATACGGGGTGCCGTGCTCCGGACGCTGTTGCGGTGCGCATGCAGAACAACCGGCAGGAAGCCCAGGAAAGCAGCCACTGCCAGGAATCCGATCGCGCCCACCGCGGCGGACGGCGAGCCGAGCGTCAGGGCCAGCGGGACCACGGCGACCGCGGTGACGGTGGCGCCGGTGGTCATGGTGACGGTGTACAGCGCCGTCATTGCCGACGTCCGGTGGGCAAAATGCTCGCGGATGAATGACGGCATGGCCACGTTGCAGACCGCCAGGCCGGACATCCCCACCACGGTGCCCGCCACCAGCATGCCCGTTGCCGGGATCCCGCGGAGCAGCAGCCCGCCGGCCAGGAATCCAAGTGCCAGCAGGATGGCCTTCTCGACGCCGAGCCGTCCGGTCAGCCACGACGTCGCCGCGCCCGCCACCGCAAAACAGAGCGTCGGGATGGACGGAATGATCGCCGCCACCAGCGGTCCGTAGCCCAGGACCTGCTGAAAATCATGGAGGAGGGCAGACGCGCCCGCGATCCCCGCCCGCAGGTTCAGCCCGATCAGCACCAGCGCAATGACTCCGAAGACGACGGCCGAGCGCGGTTTGGGCGCCGCGTCGGACAGCGTCGGGGCATCTGAAGGGGCAGCAGTCATGTCTTAAGGTTAGACGTTAGACGTTTGATGTCTAGGGTTCTGTGGCGAACCTCTCCCGGCCGTTAATGTTGCGGGCATAGACTCGGGCCACCAGAGTTCAGCCCCGGGTTCAAGGGAACTCGCCCGGCAGGATCTGGCGCCCATCAACGTGGAAGGACGGCCGGTCATGGCTTCGCAGGCAGTTGAGGTCGAAAAGAAGTACGACGTCGGTCAGGACGCCGAGGTGCCGGCGCTCGCGGAGATCCCCGGGTCACCCGGGTGGGGGAGCCCCACGTGGACACCCTGGAAGCGGTGTACTTCGACACGCAAACCCACACGCTCGCCTCCCGTGACATCACGCTTCGCCGCCGCACCGGCGGAGTCGACGCCGGCTGGCACCTGAAGCTGGCCGCGGAGGGCCCCGGATCCGACGATGAGTCCGGCGAGGAGTCTGACGAGGACTCCGGCGAGGCAGCCGGCGGCTCCGGCTCGGAACCCGGCGGCGCCGGGAGCTGCACGCACCGCTGGGCCAGCCCGGCGTCGTTCCTGACAGCCTGTTGGCGCACGTGCTGGCCTACCTCCGCGGCGAGGATGCAGCCCCGGTGGTCCGGCTGAAAACCCGGCGGACCACCTATGCGTTATATGGCGAGGACGGTGTCCATCTGGCGGACCTGGCGGATGACCGAGTGAGCGCAGAGCTGCTCGGCGCTGCGGGCGGCGCGGGTGACGCCGCGGCGGGGGACACGGCAGCGCCCGAGGGGGAGGCCCGGACGCGGCAGTGGCGTGAATGGGAGCTCGAGCTGGTGCACGGGAGTCCTGAACTTTTCCCGGCCGCTGAGGAAATCCTGGCGGCCGCAGGGGCGCTCCCGGCCAAGCACGGCTCCAAGCTGGCAAAAGTCCTGGCATTGCCTGCCAAGGGGCCCGGTGCCGCTGCCGGCCCAAAAAGTCCTGGCCCAAAAAGTCCTGGCAAAAAGGGGCCGGTGTCGGACCTCCTAGCCGCCTACCTGGCTGGGCAGATCAGCGAGATCCTGGCGCACGATCCCGGCGTCCGCCTGGAGGAACCCGAGGCTGTGCACGACCTGAGGTCCGCCACCCGCCGGGCCCGTTCGGCGCTGCAAGCCTACCGGCAGTTCTACAATTCCCTGGCCGTGCGGCATCTCGGTACCGAGCTCAAATGGCTTGGCCGCGTGCTGGGCGTGCCGCGGGACGCTGAAGTCATGCTGGACCGCCTGCGCGGGCATATGGCGGGGCTGCCTCCGGTACTGGCTTCGGCGGTGAAGGACCGACTGGAGGATGACCTGGGAGCGAGCCGGGACGCAGCCCACCGGAAGCTCCAGATGGCGATGGTTTCCGCGCGCTATTTCCAACTCCTGGACGACCTCGAGGCCTTCCTTGACAACCCGCCGGTCCGCCCGGGCGCCGCAGCACCGGCCCGCAAGGCGGCGGCCAAGCTGGTGGCCAAGGCAGCCAAGCGGCTGGAGCGCGCAGCCAGGACAGCCAAGCGGACAGGCAGGGGGCCGAGCACGAGACGGCGCTGCATCAGGTGCGCAAGGACGCCAAGCGGCTGCGGCACGTGGCGGAGTCCGTGGAGCCGGTCCGCGGCAAGCACGCCACGAAAATCGCCAAGGCCGCGCGCAGCCAGCAGCAGATCCTCGGAGATTTCCACGACAGCGTGGTGGCCCGGGACGTGCTGGCCAAGCTGGCGGCGGCGCCGGACCTGCCCGAGGCCGTCGCGTCGGCCTATGTCAAGCTCCATACCCGGCAGGTTCAGCTCGCGGCCGGCGCCGAAGCTGAGTACCTGAAGGAACGCAAGAAGTCCCGCAAGGTCCTCCGACGCGGGGTCATTTAATGCCCGTTCGGGGCCGCATCAGGGGCGCGATGTGACCCGCGTTGCGGTCCTCAGGAGTGCCGCGCTCCGAGCCGCGACACGGCGAGAGCCAGCCACAGCTGCACACGGTCCGCCGTGACCGAAGGATCGTAGCCGGTCAGCTCGGTGATCTGCGCCAGCCGGTACCGCACGGTGTTCCGGTGCAGGGTCAGGGCTTCGGCGACGGCGGCCACGGAACCGTTGTTGTTCAGGTAGCTTTCCAGCGTGGTGACCAGTTCCGCGCCGTGGGCGGCGTCAAACGCGCGCAGCGGGTTCAGCGACTCGTGGGCCATGTCAGCCAAGGGAACGTCTTCGCTGGCCAGCAGCAGGGAGGTCAGGCTCAGCCGTTCCGGCTCGTTCACCGGCAGCCCGTGGCTGGCCGCATCGCGGGCCTCGAAGTAGCTCCAGCGCAGGCCGTTCGGTTTGGTGTACGCGCCGCCGATGCCGATCGTCGCGTGGATCCCGGCCTCAGCCAGGTGGTCGCTGAGGCGCCTGGCCAGCGCAGGTGCCGCGCCGCCGTCGTCGTTAATCACCACCACCAGGTCCTTCCCGACGACGGCGGCCACCGCGTTCTCCAGCGGCTGCGGCACCGAGGTGCTCACCAGGGCCTTGTGATGGGCGGCGGACACCGCCAGCAGCACCACGTTTTTGCGTGTGCTGTTCAGGCCCACGCCGGCGAGCCGGCGCTGGGCCTCGCTGGTCTCCAGGGCCCCGTGGATGACGTCCTCCAGCACCTGGCCGCACAGGGCGCGCTTGGCCTGGCGCTGCTTGACCATGTTGTTCAGCTCCACGCTGATCAGGTTCTGGGCGTAGCCGATGATGCCCGAATCCTCGAACGGCTGGCGGACCCACAGCGTGCAGGCATCGCGGCGGCCGGTGGGGATGGGGTAGGACGCCCACGTGTCAGCGGAGGGGAGCTCGGTGCCGCTGTTGTACAGGTGGGCGGTGAACTGGGTGAGGGCAATCTCCGTCCGCAGCATCCCGCCCAGGTGCTTCAGGAGCTGGGTGAGGCCGCCGCCGGTGAGGAGGGCGCGGGCCAGGATCTGGTGGCCCGCGATCAGGCGCTCCAGCTTGGCGACGTGGTCGGCGGCCTGCGCTTCCGCCACCAGTTTGCCGATGGCAATGAACGGAGTCTCGTAAGGCACCTGGACGATCGGCAGCCCCAGCGGTTGGCTTCGGCGATCAGGGCCGGCGGGACGGCGTCGTGCGTCAGTCCTGTCCCGAAGCCGATGCCTACGGCTCCGGCGCGCTGGACCTGCCGCACGAAGCGCCGCTGCTCGGGCGCGGACCGCAGGCGCATGCCGGTGGTGAGCACCAGTTCGCCGCCGCTGAGGAAACGCTGCGGGTCCTCGAGCTCCGTGACGGCAACCCAGTTGATGTCCTCGTGCCAGGTGGTCTCGGCAAGGCCCGCATTGGACAGATGGAGGGAGTGCACGCCGAGCAGGGTGGCGAGGGAAATGGCCATGGCTCAAGGATAGACGGACGCTGGGCAACCGCACTAAACATTGCGGCCAAGGGTGTGCAGGTGGCTATTCCCCGGGGGAAGGTGCTGGCATAGGCTCAAGACAGTCGCAACCATCCGCTTCGCAGCTGATGTTCCCTAATGAAAGAGGTTGTACACCGTGGTTCAAACCTTGCAGAACTTCATCAATGGTGAGTTCGTCACGCCCGCGGGCACCGACCTGCTGGACATCGTCAACCCCACCAACGGCGAAGTCGTGGCGCAGTCTCCCGTTTCCATCCAGGCCGACGTCGACGCTGCCATGACCGCGGCCAAGGACGCCTTCAAGAGCTGGAAGCACGTCACCCCCGGGCAGCGCCAGCTGATGCTGCTCAAGCTAGCGGACGCCGTTGAGGCCAACAGCGATGAACTTGTGGAGGCCCAGCACCGCAACACCGGGCAGGTGCGCAGCCTGATCGCCTCCGAGGAAATTGCCGCCGGCGCAGACCAGCTCCGCTTCTTCGCCGGTGCCGCACGCATCCTCGAAGGCAAGTCCGCGGGCGAGTACTTCGAAGGCCACACCTCCTACGTGCGCCGCGAACCCATCGGCGTGGTGGCCCAGGTTGCGCCGTGGAACTACCCGTTCCTGATGGCCATCTGGAAGATCGGCCCGGCCCTCGCCGCCGGCAACACCGTGGTCCTCAAGCCGTCCGACACCACACCCGAATCCACGCTCGTCCTGGCCCGCCTGGCCGGCGACATCCTGCCCGCCGGTGTGCTGAACGTAGTCCTCGGAACCGGCGCAACCGGCGCCATGATGGTGGAACACCGGGTCCCCGG
Source organism: Arthrobacter sp. Hiyo4 (assembly GCA_002370555.1). Taxonomy (GTDB): domain Bacteria; phylum Actinomycetota; class Actinomycetes; order Actinomycetales; family Micrococcaceae; genus Arthrobacter. The sequence continues at coordinate 2,859,595 of AP014718.1, read as the reverse complement.
CCTGGTTTCCATCACGGGTTCCGTCCGGGCCGGCATCGCCGTGGCCTCCGGAGCCGCAAAGGCCTCAAGCGCGCCCACCTGGAACTTGGCGGCAAGGCCCCGGCCATCGTCTTCAAGGACGCGGACATCAAGAAGAGCGCGGCGGCCATCGCCGAGTTCGCCTTCTTCAACGCTGGCCAGGACTGCACCGCCATCACGCGCGTGCTGGTGGAGGACTCAGTCCACGACGACGTGGTGGCCGCCATGGTGGAGCACACCAAGACCCTACACACCGGCTCGCAGAACGACGAAGAGAACTACTTCGGCCCGCTGAACAACGTGAACCACTTCAACGCCGTCACCTCCGTGGTGGAGCACCTCCCGGAAAACTGCAAGGTTGTTACGGGCGGGCACCGCGCCGGGGACAAAGGCTTCTTCTTCGAACCCACCATCGTTACCGGCGCCAAGCAGACGGACGACATCGTCCAGCAGGAAACGTTCGGCCCGGTCATCACGGTGCAGAAGTTCTCCTCTGAAGCGGAGGCACTCGAGCTGGCGAACGACGTCGAATACGCTCTCGCCTCCAGCGTCTGGACGTCTGATCACGGCACGGCCATGCGGATGAGCCGCGACCTGGACTTCGGTGCGGTCTGGATCAACACCCACATCCTCCTCACCGCCGAAATGCCGCACGGCGGCTTCAAGCAGTCCGGCTACGGCAAGGACCTCTCCATGTACGGCGTCGAGGACTACACCCGCATCAAGCACGTCATGAGCGCACTCGACGCTTAATTACCCTCCTGTCGGTGATTGAGCTTGTCGAAACCAGATTTCGACAAGCTCAATCACTGGGCCCTGAAAGGAAACCCCATGAGCACCACAGCAAGTGAAATCACCTTCCGCCTGGAACAGAAGCGCCGTGTCCAGGCCGACTTCCCGGGCCCCAAGTCCATCGCCCTGACCGAGCGCCGCAAGGCAGTGGTCGCCGCCGGTGTCGCCTCCGCTGTTCCGGTCTACGTTGCGGACGCCGACGGCGGCATCATTCACGACGTCGACGGCAACTCCTTCATCGACCTCGGCTCGGGCATCGCGGTGACCAGCGTCGGCGCGTCCGATCCCGCCGTCGTCGGGGCCGTGAAGGAAGCCGTGGAGCACTTCACGCACACCTGTTTTATGGTCACCCCGTACGAAAGCTACGTGGCACTCGCCGAGCAGCTGAACCGTCTGACTCCGGGTAGCCACGAGAAGCGGACCGTGCTGTTCAACTCCGGCGCCGAGGCAGTGGAGAACGCCGTCAAGGTGGCCCGCCTCGCCACCGGGCGTGACGCCGTCGTCGCCTTTGACCACGCCTACCACGGCCGCACCAACCTGACCATGGCGCTGACCGCCAAGGCCATGCCGTATAAGACCAACTTCGGCCCGTTCGCGCCCGAGGTCTACCGCATGCCCATGAGCTATCCGTACCGGGAGGAGAACCCCTCGATCACCGGTGCCGAGGCCGCCAAGCGCGCCATCACCATGATCGAGAAGCAGATCGGCGGCGACCAGGTTGCCGCGATCATCATCGAACCCATCCAGGGCGAGGGCGGCTTCATTGTCCCCGCCGAGGGCTTCCTCCCCGCGCTGGCCGCCTGGGCCAAGGCCAACGGCGTGGTGTTCATCGCCGACGAGGTCCAGTCCGGCTTCTGCCGCACCGGAGAATGGTTCGCGGTCAACCACGAGGACGTTGTCCCGGACATCATCACCATGGCCAAGGGCATCGCGGGCGGCATGCCGCTGTCCGCGATCACCGGCCGCGCGGACCTGCTCGACGCCGTCCACCCGGGCGGCCTGGGCGGGACCTACGGCGGCAACCCGGTTGCGTGCGCTGCCGCACTGGCCGCGATCGGCTCCATGGAGGAATACAACCTCGCCGGCCGCGCCCGCCACATCGAAGCGCTCGCCACCGGCCGCCTGCTGGAACTGCAGACGGAACTGGCCGGCGCCGGAAAGTCCGTGATCGGCGACATCCGCGGACGCGGCGCCATGCTGGCCATCGAACTGGTCCAGGCCGGTTCCAAGGAACCCAACCCGGAGCTGACCAAGGCCGTTGCGGCTGCCTGCCTCAAGGAGGGTGTCATCATCCTCACCTGCGGCACGTACGGCAACGTCATCCGCCTGCTGCCCCCGCTGGTCATCACCGACGACCTGCTGAACGACGGCCTGGATGTCCTGGCCGCGGCAATCAAGGCCAACGCGTAGGACGTCGCCACACAGCACAGCGCGAACTGGCAGCTAATGACCTCAAATCCCGGATTTGACGTCATTAGCTGCCAGTTCGCGCTTTGTTTTTAAGGTGCTGTCCTATGAGGCGCGGGCCCGTTTCCTTGCCCTCGAGTTCTTGCGGGTGGCGCGGAGCATATCGACGGTCAGCACCAGCAGGGCCAGCCACACCACACCGAAGCCGATCCAGCGGCTGGCCGTCATGGCCTCCTGGAACACCACCAAGGCCACGATGAACTGCAGGAGCGGGGCCACATACTGCAGCAGCCCGATGGTGGTCATGGGCAGCCGGCGGGCCGACGCGCCGAAGAACAGCAGCGGCACCGCGGTGATCACGCCGGAGGCCACCAGGAGCCAGAAGTGTCCGGGCCCTGGCTGGCCAGGGTGGCTGCGCCGCTGACGCCGAGGAACACCATGGTGGCCGCCGCGACGGGGCCAGCACGATGGTTTCCACGCTGAGGCTGGTCACCGCGTCCACCTTCGGGCCAACGCGCTTTTTCACGAACCCGTACAGCCCGAAGCTGAAGGCCAGGGTCAGGGCGATCCAGGGTAGTTTGCCGTAGCTCACCGTGAGCACGCCCACTGCCACAAAACCGATCCCGACGGCGGCCCACTGGAGGGGGCGCAGCCTTTCCTTCAGGACGAACACACCCAGGAGGACCGAGACCAGGGGGTTGATGAAGTAGCCCAGGGCCGCTTCGACGGCTTGGCCGGTGGTCACGCCGTAGCTATAGGTCAGCCAGTTCACGGCAATGAGGGCCGCGGCGATGGCGAGGGTGCCGAACACGGAACGGTCGCGGAACGCTGCGGCCAGCGCACGCCAGGACCGGGTGACCGTGATCAGGAGGACGCAGAAGAGCAGCGACCACACCACACGGTTGGCCACGATCTCCACCGCACCGGCGGGCATCAGCACGAAGAAGTACAGGGGGAGCAGCCCCCACAACCCGTAGGCGCCGAAACCGAACAGAACTCCCGCCTTCGTCTCCTTGTCTACAGCCTTGAGGCCCGCTGGCGCAGTAACGGCTGTGGTGGGTAAGGAGGTGGTTCCAGGGGGAGTAGGCACCTAACCAATAACACCAGTTGTTGGACCCGTATTCCAGCCAAGAGTCAGTACGCTGTCCTTCATGGAACCGAAGACCGCGCAGGTTGCCGTCCCGTGAGGCTCCGCCGCAGCAACGCAAACGGCCGCGGTTACCGTCGCGTGCCTGCCGGGACGGGCTTCAGCTACCGGGACCTGGACGGCTCCACACTGCCGCCGGGCCTGTCAGGGACCGGTTGGAAAGCATCGGCATCCCGCCGGCCTGGACCGACGTCTGGATTGCGCCGTTCGACAACGGGCACATCCAGGCGACAGGCCTCGATGCGGCGGGCCGGCGGCAGTACATCTACCATCCCGCTTGGCGCGAACGGAAAGACCGCGTGAAGTTCAGCCGCGCCCTGCAGCTGGCCGAGTCGCTGCCCCCGCCCGCCGGCTGGTCACCCTGGACCTGCGCAGCCACGGTCCCAGCCGTGAACGCGTACTGGCGGCGGCCTTCCGGATGCTGGACAGCGGGTCCTTGCGCGTGGGGTCCGAGCGCTACACCAACGAGAACGGCAGCCGCGGCCTGGCCACGCTCCTGTGCGCGCATGTCCACGTCCGGAAGGAGTGCCTGGAGCTGAAATTCCCGGCCAAGAGCGGCAAGGACTGGGAGTCGGAAATTTACGACGCCGACCTGGCCGCCCTGGTGCGGACGCTTAAGCGCCGCGGTGGAAATGCCAGGCTCCTGGCCTTTAAGGAGGGCCGGACATGGCGGCCGGTCACCGGCGCGGACATCAATGCCTACGTCAAGGAGCGGACGGGCCTGGACTTCACCGCCAAGGACTTCCGCACGCTGCACGGGACGGTGGCCGCCGCCGTCAGCCTGGCGCGCAGCGGCCGCAACCGACCGTTGCCGCGCGGAAGGGCGCCATCAGCGTGGCCATGCTGGAGGCTGCCGCGGTGCTGGGGAACACGCCGTCGATCGCCCGGAAAAGCTATGTTGATCCCCGGCTGCTGGACCACTTTGCCGCGGGGAGACCATCGACCCCAAACGCCTGGACTCCGCGGAGGCCGAGCTCCGGCCCTGCTGTACCGGGAAGGCGACGTGGTGCCGCTGCAACACATTTAGAATGGGACATTGTGCGCAACTGCACCGTGCACTGCACTCAGCGCCTCCGGCGCGAAATCCTCCTTCCAGAAGGGCTCTCGGTGTCCAACCCAGGCGAAACCACCTCCAAACGTCCACTCCGCGTTGCGATTGTGGGTGCGGGACCGGCAGGTGTTTACGCGGCGGATATCCTGACCAAGTCCAACGGCGTCAAGGACGGCGATTTTGAGGTCAGTATCGACCTTTTTGAGGCCTACCCCGCCCCGTACGGCCTGATCCGCTACGGCGTGGCCCTGACCACCCGCGCATCAAGGGGATCGTGAACGCGCTGCACAAGGTCCTGGACCGGGGCGACATCCGCTTCCTGGGTAACGTCACGTACGGCCGCGATCTCACCCTCCATGACTTCCGGGCCTTCTACGACGCCGTGATCTTCTCCACGGGCGCCATCAAGGACGCGGACCTGGCCATTCCTGGCATTGACCTGGCCGGATCGTTCGGCGGCGCGGACTTTGTGTCGTGGTACGACGGACACCCGGACGTGCCCCGCGACTGGCCGCTGGATGCGAAGGAAATCGCCGTGATAGGCAATGGCAACGTGGCGCTGGACGTGGCCCGGATGCTGGTCAAGCACCCCGATGAACTCCTCACCACCGAGATCCCGGACAACGTCTACCAGGGCCTGAAGAACTCCCCGGTCACCGACGTCCACGTCTTTGGCCGCCGCGGCCCGGCCCAGGTCAAGTTCACGCCGCTGGAGCTGCGCGAGCTGAGCCACATGAAGGACGTGGACATTGTCCTGTACCCGGAGGACTTCGAGTTCGACGAAGCCTCCGATGATGCCATCCGCAGCAACAACCAGATCAAGACCATGGTGAACACGCTGACCAACTGGCTTGTGGAGGAGCACGCCGAAGCGGAAGAGCCGTCCTCCCGCCGCCTGCATCTGCACTTCCTGCACAGCCCGGTGGAGATCTACCAGGACCCCGACGACGGCGGGTCCGGCCGGGTGGCCGGCATCAAGTTTGAGCGGATGGAGCTGGATGGCACCGGCAACGTCAAAGGCACGGGCGAGTTCGTGGACTACCCCGTCCAGGCCGTGTACCGCGCCATCGGCTACCACGGTTCGCCCCTGGACGAGCTGGAATACAACGCCAAACGCGGAGTAATCCCCAACGAGGGCGGCCGCGTGCTCGACGCCGACGGCAACCCCGTCCCCGGAATCTACGCCACCGGATGGATTAAGCGCGGACCGGTGGGTCTGATCGGCCACACCAAGGGCGATGCCCTGGAGACCATCGGCTTCCTGCTGGAGGACCGGCTCACCCTGCCACCCGCCCAGAACCCGGACCCGCAGGCGATCATCCACCTGCTGGAGGAGCGCGGCATCGAGTACACCACGTGGGAAGGCTGGATCAAGCTGGACGCGCACGAAGCGGCTCTCGGCGCCGCGTGGACAGAAGGCGAGGCAGGCGCGGACGGGAGCGCCGCCGTCGTGCGTGAACGGATCAAAGTAGTCCCGCGCGAGGAAATGATCAGCATCTCCCGCGCCTGACGCAAGAGGTCTGCCCATAGAGGCTTCTCGACGGCGGCCAGTAGACTTGCAGGACCGAGGGGAGTTCGATGAGGAACCTGATCCTGCCGCCGACGTCCGGCGGCCAAGCGACTGCGCTGTCACAGCGGCATGCCCTGGCCGCCCATGAGCAGCTCGACGCCCATCCGTTTCCGGACGCACCGGAAATCCCCGGCCTGCGGCGGCTGATCCGGGAATCCTGGCAACGGTCCGCCCGGTTGAAAGCCAACCCTGACAACCCCGAAGCGCCCTTGCCCTGGACACTGACGAGCTCGAGGAATACCGCCGGCAGCACCCCCTGGCGAGCATCATGCCCGTGATCCACAAACTCCTGGTCCAGCCCAGCCACGACAGCGGCCTGCTCGTTGCCGTGGGTGATGAAGTGGGCCGGCTGCTCTGGGTGGAAGGCGATCCGGCCCTGCAGCGCCGGGCCGAAGGCATGATGTTTGTGCCGGGCGCCGACTGGTCAGAGGCAACCGTGGGCACCAGCGCTCCCGGCACTGCCCTGGCATTGGGCCGCGGCATCCAGATTTCCGGGGCCGAGCATTACCAGCGGTCCGTGCACGCGTGGAGCTGCACCGCCGTCCCGTTCCACGACCCGGATTCCGGTGCGCTGCTGGGCGTTGTGGACATCACGGGCAAGGCCAGCGCGGTGGCGCCCACACGCTGTCGCTCGTCGAGGCGACCGTCGCTGCCGCCCAGGCGCAGCTCCGTGTTGAGCGGCTGCAGCTGGCGGCCACCCTTGCCAGCCGGCCGGCCCGACGGCGGAACGCCAGTTCGGCGGCCAGGCCGGATTCGGCGCGGGCCGGGGAGCGGGCGGCGCGAAGGAAGGCAGCCTGTACCGCAACAGCCTCCAGCTTCTGGGCCGCGACCAGGCGTTGCTCAGCATCGAAGGCAAAACGGTGGCGCTGTCCGCCCGGCACAGTGAAATCCTCGCCCTGCTCAGCACGTACCCGGACGGGCTGAGCGCCGAGGGGCTCAGTGTCCTGCTCTACCCGGGCGACGGCCCCACCATGACGCTCCGCGCAGAAATGGTCCGGCTGCGCAAGATCCTGCAGCAGCTCAGCCCGGCCGCCGTGCCCGAATCCAGGCCGTACAAACTCACCATGGACCTGGTCCCGGACAGCGGGCAGGTGCTGAACTGCCTGCAGCGCGGCGCCCACCGCATTGCGCTGGAAATCTACCGCGGCGCGGTGCTGCCGCGCTCCGAAGCGCCGGGCATCATCAACCTCCGCGACAGGGTCTCCTCGCTCATGCGCGAGGCGGTCCTGGCGGACGGCAGCGCCGAGACTCTGCTCAAGTACGCGGCCCTCCCGGAGGCGAGGGACGACGTCGACGTCCGGACCGTCGCCCTGAAGCTACTGCCGCCGCGCTCGCCCAAGCGGGCCGCCGTCGTGGCTGATCTTGAGCGGTTGGAAGCCGAACTGAGCGCCTGACCGCCCATGCAACCTTTGCTGTGAGCTGGCTCACGCCGGTGCAACCTGACTGCAACCTTCACCCTCCTACGCTGAAACCAACGGCGGACGCCATCATCAGGCGCCACCCTTTCAGGCACAGCAAAGGAGCTAGCAATGACTGTTTACGCACAGCCCGGTACCGAGGGTTCGAAGATCACATTCAAGGACCGCTACGAGAACTGGATCGGCGGCGAGTGGGTTGCCCCGTCAAGGGCCAGTACTTCGAGAACATCACACCCGTCACCGGCAAGGTTTTCTGCGAAGTGGCCCGCGGCACTGCCGAAGACATCGAGCTGGCCCTGGACGCCGCCCACAAGGTTGCCCCTCCTGGGGCAAGACCTCGGTCGCCGAACGTGCCGCCATCCTGAACAAGATCGCGGACCGCATCGACGAGAACCTTGAAATGCTGGCCGTCGCCGAATCCTGGGACAACGGCAAGCCCATCCGCGAAACCCTGAACGCGGATATTCCGCTCGCCGCGGACCACTTCCGCTACTTCGCCTCGGCCGTACGCGCCCAGGAGGGCCGGCTGTCGCAGCTCGACGACGACACCACCGCCTACCACTATCACGAGCCGCTCGGCGTGGTCGGCCAGATCATCCCCTGGAACTTCCCCATCCTGATGGCCGTCTGGAAGCTCGCTCCCGCCCTCGCCGCCGGGAACGCCGTGGTCCTCAAGCCTGCCGAGCAGACGCCGTCGTCCATCCTTGTGTTGATGGAGCTTATCGGCGACATCCTGCCGGCAGGTGTCCTCAACGTGGTCAACGGCTTTGGCGTCGAGGCCGGCAAGCCGCTCGCCTCCAGCCCGCGGATCCGCAAGATTGCCTTCACCGGCGAAACCTCCACGGGACGCCTGATCAGCCAGTACGCCAGCCAGAACCTGATTCCGGTCACCCTGGAGCTGGGCGGCAAGAGCCCGAACATCTTCTTTAACGACGTCGCGGACACCAACGACGCGTTCTATGACAAGGCCCAGGAAGGCTTCGCGCTGTTCGCCTTCAACCAGGGTGAAGTCTGCACCTGCCCGTCCCGTGCCCTGGTCCAGGAAGATATCTACGATTCCTTCATGGCCGACGCCGTGGCCCGGGTGGAGAAAATGATCCAGGGCAACCCGCTGGACACCGAAACTCAGGTGGGCGCCCAGGCCTCCAACGACCAGCTCGAGAAGATCCTGTCCTACATCGACATCGGCAAGCAGGAGGGCGCCAAGGTTCTGATCGGCGGCGCCCGCGCCGAGCTCCCCGGCGACCTGGCCGGCGGCTACTACGTCCAGCCCACCGTCTTCGAAGGCCACAACAAGATGCGGATCTTCCAGGAGGAGATCTTCGGCCCGGTGGTCTCCGTCTCCCGGTTCAGCGACTACGACGACGCGATGGAAATCGCCAACGACACCCTCTACGGCCTCGGCGCCGGCGTCTGGTCCCGCAACGGCAACGTTGCCTACCGCGCAGGCCGTGAAATCCAGGCCGGTCGAGTCTGGGTCAACAACTACCACGCCTACCCCGCTGGCGCTGCCTTTGGCGGCTACAAGTCCTCGGGCATCGGGCGTGAAAACCACTCCATGATGCTGGACCACTACCAGCAGACCAAGAACCTCCTGGTCAGCTACAACGAGAACAAGCTCGGATTCTTCTAGGCCGGGCTGGGGCGGCCTCCGGGCCGCCCCCACATCACCATTCCAAACTACGCAAGGATTGCGCCAATGACGACGACAATGCAAGCAGCAGTAGTAACCGAATTCGGCAAGGATCTTCAGATCCAGGCCCTCCCCGTTCCCGCCCCGGGCCGGGTGAGGCGCTGGTCAAGGTCATCACCACCGGCGTCTGCCACACAGACCTCCACGCGGCTGAGGGCGACTGGCCGGTCAAGCCGACACCGCCGTTCATCCCCGGCCACGAAGGCGTTGGCGAAGTGGTTGCCCTGGGCGAAGGTGTCACCGACCTCGCCATCGGCGACCTCGTCGGCAACGCCTGGCTCTGGTCCGCCTGCGGCGACTGCCAGTACTGCCGCACCGGCTGGGAGACACTCTGCGAGGTGCAGAAGAACGCCGGCTACAGCGTGGACGGTTCCTTCGGGGAGTACATGCTCGTGGACACGCGCTTTGCCGCCCGCATCCCGGCGGGCTCGGACCCCGTTGAAGTCGCACCGGTGCTTTGCGCCGGCGTCACGGTCTACAAGGGCCTGAAAATGACCGAGGCCAAGCCCGGACAGTGGGTCACGATTTCCGGCATCGGCGGACTTGGGCACATTGCCGTCCAGTACGCGGTTGCCATGGGACTGCGGGTTGCTGCCGTGGACATCGCGGACGACAAACTCGCCCTGGCCAAGAAGCACGGCGCCGAGCTCACCGTCAACGCGCTGCACGAAGATCCCGTCGAAGTCATCCAACGTGAAACCGGAGGTTGCCATGGAGTCCTGGTCACCGCAGTACACCCGTCTGCTTTTGGCCAGGCGATCGGCATGGCCCGCCGGGGCGGGACGATTGTGTTCAACGGCCTGCCGCCGGGCGACTTTCCGGCACCGATCTTCGAGATTGTGCTCAAGGGCCTGACCGTCCGCGGTTCGATCGTGGGGACCCGGCAGGACCTGGAGGAAGCCCTCGAGTTCTACGCGGAGGGCAAGATCCATCCCACGGTCTCCACCCGGGAGCTTTCCGAGGTCAACGCCGTTCTTGACGAGATGAAGCACGCCAAGATCGACGGCCGCATCGTCATCAGGTACTGATGATGGAGGCGAGGCTTGACGCGGCGGTGACGCTGCCCGGGGAGGAAATCTCCCGCGTAGCCCTCACCGCCGAGGCCCTGGGACTGCTCAGGAAGTTGTGGGGGCAGCACGGGCCCCTGATGTTCCACCAGTCCGGCGGCTGCTGCGACGGGTCCTCGCCTATGTGTTATCCGGCCGGGGAGTTCATCACCGCGGAAGCGGACGTCCTCCTGGGGCTATTCGACATCGCCGACGGCCTGGAGCCGCAGCCCCTCGAGTTCTGGATGTCCAAGGAGCAGTTCAACTACTGGAGCCACACCCACCTGACCGTGGACGTGGTCCAGGGCCGGGGGAGCGGGTTCTCGGTTGAGTCGCCGGAAGGCAAGCGGTTCCTGATCCGGTCAAAGCTGATGGACTGGCCCGTCTAGGCACTTCGATCCAACCACCCTTTGGGCCCTCCACAGAGAGGGTCCAAAGGCGTTGTACGCCCAGCATGGGCATTTGCTTGGAGGTGTGAGTCCTCTGAAGGAGAAGGTGGTTTAACTTCTAGCCAATGGCAACTGCGTCATCGTGAGGTGGGGTGGGAAGGAAGCCGGAGGCAAATCCCTGCACCGAGGGACACGAACCGCATAGAAGGCATGCTGGTTGGGGTAAGCCAGCAACGGATGGTGAAGCCCGTTCCACCGAAACGGCCAGTGTGTAAATGCGGCGGCGGCAGGGGAAAGTAAATGTTCTTATCTGGGGAGATCTGTCCCAGTGCGTCACCTGTTTGTTGGGTGGAGCGGCGCGGCCTTAAGGGTCGTGCTGATGGGCAGAAGTCAGCCGAGGCCATAGTACCGGTGGGGATCATTCGTGATTTGCCGGGAAGGGCTGAACGCTGGGAATTGATGGTTTGAAGCGGTATTTCTCGTGTTCACATAGGAATCGCAGCCAACCCACGGGAGTGGTGGGACAGAGAGTGTTAGGAGGTACCGGTGAATCCGGGATGGCCCCTTTCTGTGCGTAGTGATGAACCGGCGGTATCGGGGAGAACATCAGGGATGGTCAGGGTCTGTGGGAGGAAGTCTTCTCCCGGCAGAATCTGATGATCGCGTTGAAGCGTGTTGAGCGTAACCGGGGTGCTGCCGGTGCTGACGGGCTGCGCACGGAGGAACTCCGTTCGTGGTGCTTAGGACACTGGACAGAAACGCGGGAGGCGTTGGACGCGGGTACTTATGTTCCGCTGCCGGTTCGTCAGGTGATGATTCCCAAACCTGACGGCGGGGAACGGAAGCTGGGAGTACCGTCCGTGCTGGATCGGCTGATCCAACAGGCAGTCGCGCAAGTCCTGTCCCCGGTCTTTGATCCGGGTTTCGTGCCGGTCTCGTATGGGTTCCGGCCGGGCAAAAGCGCCCACGATGCGGTGAAGGTCGCCAGAATGGTGATCGGTCAAGGGTATCGGTGGGTGGTCGAGGTTGACCTGGATGCGTTCTTTGACCGGGTGAACCACGACGCGCTGATGGCCAGGGTTGCGCGGAAAGTGAAAGACAAGCGGCTCTTGAAGTTGATTCGGCGCTATCTCGAAGCGGGAATCATGGCTGATGGTGTGCGGCAACCAACGCAGGAGGGAACCCGCAGGGGTCACCTTTGTCGCCGTTGCTGTCGAACATCATGCTGGACGATTTTGATCAGGAATTCTGGGGCCGGGGGCACCGCTTCGTGCGGTATGCCGATGACATCAGGGTCTTTGTGAAGTCCAAGAGGGCCGCGGAACGGGTACTGGAACAGAGCACGAAAGTGCTGGAAAAGAACCTGAAACTGAGGGTCAACCGGCAGAAATCCGCGATCAACCCGGCAAACGTAGCTACATTGCTGGGTTTCGGGTTCTACTTCGTCAGAGGCGGGGTGAAGATCCGGATCGCTCCGAAGGCGCTCAAGCGCATGAAGGACCGCATCAGGGAACTGACCTCGCGCAAACGGAGTATCTCCATGGCTGACCGCATCCAACAACTGAACCGCTACGTTCGCGGCTGGATGGGCTATTTCCGGCTGTCACAGACACCGAAGAAGTTCGCCTCCCTCGATAAGTGGTTCAGGCGCAGGATGCGCCAAATCCGGTGGAAGGAATGGAAACTCCCGCGAACACGGGTGGCAAATCTGCGACGCCTTGGGATCAGGCCGGACCTGGCCTATCAATGGGGCAACAGCAGCCGAGCCTACTGGCGGGTCGCGAAGTCACCCATTCTCCACAGGGCCCTGCCGGCCGAGTATTGGGCAGGGAACGGCCTCATTTTCTTTCGCGCTGCGTGGGATCGTCTTCAAACGACCTAGCGAACCGCCGTATGCGAGGCCGCACGTACGGTGGTGTGAGAGGTGGGTCGGGAAACCCGACCCACCTACTCGATTCCCGCAATTAAGTTCGGCCATGGCGACGTCTCACCATTCGGGACAATTGTGACCGTCCAGAGGATGGACGGTAAAGTTGATAAGTCTGTTTCCATCCCCTATCAGGATTGTGGATCTCCTTATGAACCTTCTCCGGACCAAATCCATCGAGCAGTCCATCGCCGACGCCGATGAACCCGGACGCAAGCTCCAACGGTCACTCAGCAGCTGGACCTGATGATCATGGGCGTCGCCGTCGCTGTCGGCGCCGGCATTTTCTCGGTGGGAGCCAAGGCTGCGGCCAACTTCTCCGGCCCTGCCGTGACGCTGTCCTTCGCCATTGCCGCCGTGACGTGTGCCCTGGCCATCATGTGCTACGCCGAGTTCGCCACCGCCATTCCGGTCGCCGGGTCGGCCTACGTCTTTACGTACGCCACCATGGGCGAGCTGCTCGCGTGGATCATCGGCTGGAACCTGATCCTGGAACTTTTCACCGCCGCGGCAGTGATCGCCAAGTACTGGGGCATCTACCTCAGCAAGGTGTTCGCGCTGATGGGGCCGACGTGCCGCCCGCGCTGTCGCTCGGCGGCGTTGACCTCTACTGGGGCGCCTTCCTGATCGTGGCCATCTTCACCGTGCTCCTGGTGCTGGGCACCAAGCTCTCCGCCCGCGTGGGCAGCGTCTTCACGTTGATCAAGATCGCCGTGGTGCTGTTTGTGATCGTGGTGGGCTTCACCTACGTGAAGTTCGAGAACTACACCCCGTTCGTGCCTGCCGCGGAACCCACGGCCGGCGGCGCCGCGGACATCATGAAGCAGTCATTCTTCGGCTTCCTCACGGGCGCCGCGCCCGCCCAGTACGGCACCCTTGGTATCTTCGCCGGTGCCGCCCTCGTGTTCTTCGCCTTCATCGGCTTTGACGTCGTGGCCACGTCCGCGGAGGAAGTCAAGAACCCGCAGAAGACCCTGCCGCGCGGCATCTTCGGCGGCCTGGCAGTGGTGACGCTGCTCTACATCCTGGTGTCCCTCGCGCTCACCGGCATGGTGTCCTACACGGACCTCGCGGCAGCAGAAACGCCCACCCTCACCACCGCGTTCGAGGCCGTCGGCAACACCACCGCGGCCAAGGTCATCGCCTTCGGCTCACTGATCGGCCTCACCACGGTCATCATGGTGCTGCTGATGGGACTGTCCCGCGTGGTGTTGGCCATGAGCCGCGACGGGCTGCTGCCCCGCTCACTGTCCAAGACCAGCGAAAAGCGTTCGACGCCGGTCCGCCTCCAGATCATCTGCGGCGCCGCAGTAGCCCTGGTGGCCGGCCTGACCAACGTGGACCTGCTGGAGGAAATGATCAACATCGGCACGCTGTCCGCGTTTGTGGTGGTGAGCCTGGGCATCCTGGTGCTGCGCAAGAAGCGCCCGGACCTAAAGCCGTCCTTCCGTGTCCCGTTCGGCAAGGTCCTCCCGGTGGTTTCCGCTGTCCTGTGCCTGTACCTGATGACGAACCTCGCCGTGGAGACGTGGATCTTCTTCGCCGGCTGGCTGGTCATCGGCGTCGTGATCTACTTCGCCTACGGCCAGCGTCACTCCCGCCTGAACGAGAAGTTCGCGGAAGCCAAGTCCGCCGTGGACGGCGCGGAGTCCGGCGCGGACGCTAGTGCGGACGCCCGCCTTGCCGGCAGTGACGCCCCAGCCGGCGACGAGGCACTAACCCGCGCGTAGGCCCGTACCCCCGCAGCTGCCAACGCTGCAAACAAGACAGAGGCACCCCACCCCTTTGGTGGCCGGGTGCCTCTGCCGCTCAGCCTGGGCATGGGCGGCTCAGAGAGCACCCACCGGCCTCATGATCAAAGTGCGGCGCACCATGGACCAGCTCAAGGTCTGGTACTACCGGGCCGGCAGCGCGGGCTCCCGGCTGTCCCGGGAGGACATCCCGGCCGAGCGGATTTCCAACGCCCGTCTGCTGCACCTCACGGGCATCACTCCCGCGCTGTCGTCGGAGGCAGCCCGGGCGGCGCAACATGCGCTGGACGTTGCACGTGAGGCAGGCGTCCTAGTCTCGTTCGACCTCATCTACCGCGCCGCGCTGTGGTCCACCGACGACGCCGCTGACGTCTTCCGGAACTTCATTGCCCGGGCGGACATCGTGTTCGCCGGGACGACGAAGCCGCCATCGCGGTGGGAAAGTCCGACGACTCCCTGGAGCTTGCCCGCCGGGTCGCCGTGGCAGCCGCCGCCACCAGCAGCCCCTCGTCGCTCACCTGGACGTAATACCCCACGCCTTCCTGGGACGACGCGTACGCTCCCTGGTCAGTCTTGTAGGGCGATTTGTCCTGGGAGAACCTGATGTCCCGGTTGGGCCGGAAGACCTTGCCCGGCCCGAACCGCGGCTCCAGTTCGGCCAGCAGGGCGGTGACCGGATCCCGGACCAGGGTGTTGTAGCTGTCCTTGTGCTCCGGCCAGTGCGGCAGGCAGCTATGTGGAAACAGGCCCGCCCCGCCACGGAAACCGTGACGGGGCGGACGTTGCACCACAGCGGGCGGAGGAACTAGCCGATCTTGTTGGCAGCCTCGGCGTCGGAGTCCGTGGAGCCGGTGCCCAGGTTGGCCCGCAGCTTGGCGCCGAGTTCGGCGTCCACGCTGGTCCAGTACTGGATGGCGCGTTCCTTGATTTCGGCATTCTTTACGCCGCCCACCGCACCGGTGATGGTGTCCAGCAGGCGGGCCTTGGCGCCGTCGTCGAACACCTCGCGGTACAGGGTGCCGGCCTGGCCGAAGTCGCCGTCCTCGGCGTGCAGGGAGTGTGCGGAGAGCGTGAGCTCGCCGTCGTTCTCCCAGCCGCTGGCCGGGGAAGCCGGCTCAACGGCTGCAGGGCCGTTGAAGGAGTTGGGGCGTAAAC
Source organism: Arthrobacter sp. Hiyo4 (assembly GCA_002370555.1). Classification (GTDB taxonomy): domain Bacteria; phylum Actinomycetota; class Actinomycetes; order Actinomycetales; family Micrococcaceae; genus Arthrobacter. Next base: position 2,844,231 of record AP014718.1, on the reverse strand, counting down.
CGGTACGGACGGGGCGTTGAAGTGGTAACGCCCGGCGCCGTCCTGGCTGTAGTTGTTGACCTGGTTCTTCGGCTGGTTCACCGGGATCTGCGCGTGGTTGGTGCCCACGCGGTAGCGGTGTGCGTCGGCGTAGGAGAAGATGCGGGCCTGCAGCATCTTGTCCGGGGAAGCGGCGATGCCCGGCACGAAGTTCGAGGGCGCGAAGGTGGCTTGCTCGATCTGCGCGAAGTAGTTCTCCGGGTTCTTGTTCAGCTCCATGGTGCCCACGTGGATCAGAGGGTAGTCCGAGTGCGGCCACACCTTGGTGAGGTCGAACGGGTTGAAGCGGTAGCCCTTGGCGTCTTCGTACGGCATGACCTGGACGTGCAGTTCCCAGGACGGGAAGTTGCCCTCGGCGATGTTGTCCTGCAGGTCGCGGATGTAGAAGTCCGCGTCCGAGCCGGCCAGCTCTTCAGCCTGGTCACCGGACATGGTCTTGACGCCCTGGTTGGACTTGAAGTGGTACTTGACCCAGAAGCGCTCGCCCTCGGCATTGATCCACTGGTAGGTGTGCGAGCCGTAGCCCTGCATTTCACGCCAGGAGGCCGGCAGGCCGCGGTCGCCCATGAGCCAGGTGACCTGGTGCGCGGACTCGGGGGACAGGGTCCAGAAGTCCCACTGCATGTCGGCGTCGCGCAGGTGGGTGCCGGGAAGGCGCTTCTGGGAGTGGATGAAGTCCGGGAACTTGATGCCGTCGCGGATGAAGAAGACGGGAGTGTTGTTGCCCACGAGGTCGTAGTTGCCCTCGGAGGTGTAGAACTTGACGGCGAAACCGCGGGGTCGCGCCAGGTGTCCGGGGAGCCGGCCTCGCCGGCCACGGAGGAGAAGCGGATCAGCATCTCGGTCTCAACGCCCGGCTGCAGGAACGCGGCCTTGGTGTACTTGGAGATGTCCGAGGTGGCCTTGAACGTACCGAACGCGCCGCCGCCCTTGGCGTGCACTACGCGCTCCGGCACGCGCTCGCGGTTGAACTGGGCGAGCTTTTCGATCAGGTAATGGTCCGTGAGGATGATGGCGCCGTCGGCGCCGACGGACTGTGCGTGCGCGTCAGAGGTGACGGGCGCGCCGGACTGGGTTGTAGAGATATTCGCAGTCATTTTTCTCCTATTTCTCGATTACTTGGGACGTACTAGAAGGAAGTTTCTGGGCCGCCTGGCAGTCCTGGCAGATGCCCTGGTACATCACATCGGCGATCTGGATGGTCATCGGCTTGGAGTTCTCATCCCAGTGCGGGGTGAGGCAGGGCGCATGCCCGACGGCGCATTCGACGTCCTCCACGCGGCCGCAGCTGATGCAGATGGCGTGGTGGTGGTTGTCACCGACGCGGGTCTCGTACAGGGCGGGGGAATGCGGTGGCTCGAAGCGGCGCAGCATGTGCAGATCGGTCAGGTCGCCGAGCACCACGTATACCGATTGCGCGGTCAGCTCGGGAAGTTCGGTGCGCGCGGCGGCCAGGATGCTCTCCGCAGGGGAGTGCGGATGATGTTCGACGGCGGTCAGCACGGCGAGCCGCTGTTTGGTCACCCGGCGGCCGTGGGCGCGCAGGGCGGCAGCCCATGCATCGTGGCCGCCAAAGTGTTCCGTCATGCCTCTATTGAAGCACTTATTATGAGTGGATCACAATAAGGCTTGGCTTACCTTCGGCAGGTCCAGGAATTCCTGCATGGGGTTGCGGGATTCGCCTGCCGAGCGGCCCATGGCATGGACCTCCAGGCCGCCGGGTCCGGGTTCCGGCACCACGCAGCTCAGCCCGGTCACGCCGGGGCGGGCTGCCAGGCCCTCGACGGCGGCGGCCAGCGCCAGCAGGTGGCCGGGTGTCAGGCCGGGACCGCCCGCCGCCGGCGGTAACGCCGGCGCGAGCACGGTGTGGTGCGCGCCGGCCTTGAAATTCGGCGTCGTGGCGGTGAGTTCCGGGAGGGTGCCCTCCACCGGCGGCACCGGATCCGCGACATGGCATTTCGCGGCAGTCTCGCTGGTCGGCATTGCCGCGAACTGCCATCTCGCGTCCGCCGGGCGCGCAACACCCAGCCGGTGCAGGGCGGTGCGGACGCCGCTGTCGTACTCCTTGAGCTCTTCCGCTGCGGCCGGCACGCGGCGCTGAACGGGAAGGCGCAGCTGTTCGCCGGGTGTCACCGGCTCGGCGTCCCAGCGCCCGAAGACGTGGAACGTGGGTGTGGAGGATTCCGCTTCCGGTTCGCCGATGGCCGCTCCGATGGGGTGCCACTGGTGCGCAAACATTACGGTACAGCGGCCGGCACCCAGAACTTCGGCAAGGGCCTGCCTGGCGGTGTTGTGGCAGTGGAGCCAGTCGGTGGCGGAGCGGAGACCGAACGCCATGGCCGGATTCGTGAGCCTGATCAGGAGATGGCCGGCGTTCAGGGCGGTCCGGGCCGGGCGATCTCCCAGAAAGCCGAGGCAAAAAGCAGCCGCCTGGATACATGCATAAACCGACTCCTTTCCCCGCCTGAGGATACCAAGCGTGTGACAGAACAGGACACTGCTGCGCCATTAGGGTTGCAGGGTGGGGAAACTGCTGGCCGATATTACACCGCTCCGGGAGAGCCCGGCCTTCCGCCGGCTCTGGCTGGGTTCCGCCGTCTCGGCCGTGGGGAGCCAGCTCACGCTGGTGGCCGTGAGCCTGGAGGTGTACCGGCTCACGCAGGACAGTTTCTATGTGGGACTGCTGGGTGTGTTTGCTCTGGTGCCGCTGGTGTTCGGCGGCCTGCTGGGCGGCTCCATCGCCGACTCCCACAACCGCCGCACGGTGGCGCTCCTGGCAACGTCCGTCCTGTGGCTGACCACCGGCCTGATCGCGCTGCAGTCCTGGCTGCAGCTGGGAAACGTCTGGGTCCTCTACCTCCTGGTGGCGCTGCAAAGCGGCGCCCAGGCCATCAACCAGCCGGCCCGCAGTGCCATTATCCCCACGCTTATCCGCAAGGAACTGCTTCCGGCGGCCAACGCCCTCAGCATGATGTCGTTCGGGCTGGCGTTGACGGTGGGACCCCTGCTGGCGGGGGTGCTGGTGGCGTGGGTGGGCTTCGGCTGGACGTACACCATCGACTTCATCAGCTTCGCGTTTGTGCTCTGGGCGGTCTTCAGGCTCCCCTCCATGCCGCCTGCGGGAAGCGCCGGGCGGGCCGGGATCCGGTCTGTCATCGAGGGGTTCCGGTTCCTGGGCACCCGGCCCAACCTCCGGATGACCTTCATCATCGACCTCGTGGCCATGATCCTTGCCCAGCCGCGTGCGCTGATGCCCGCCATCGGTGCCCTGATGATCGGCGGCGGCGAAACCACGGTGGGCATCCTGCTGGCCTCCAGCGCGGTGGGGGCGTTCCTGGCCGGCCTGTTTTCGGGCCGCTCGGCCGTGTCCGGTGGCAGGGGAGCGCCGTGGTGTGGTCGGTGATGGGCTGGGGCGCCTCGATTGCGGGCTTCGGTGTGGTGGTGCTCCTGGCAGGACGGACGGACGGGCGACGGCGGGGCCACAGTTTGGCTGGTCCCGGCGGCATTGTGCTGCGCCCTGGCCGGAATCGCCGACTCCATCAGTGCCGTCTTCCGTAACACCCTCCTGCAGGCCGCTGCGCCGGACCACCTGCGCGGCCGGCTGCAGGGGTCTTCATTGTGGTGGTGGCCGGTGGGCCGCGCGTGGGTGACCTGCTGGCAGGCGGCGGGACTAAGATTCTCAGTGAGGGCTGGGTCCTGCTTCTGGGCGGGGTTTTGTGCATCGCGGTGGCCTGGCTGGCGGCACAGCTGCAGCCGGGCTTCCGGAGGTACGATGCCCACAACCCGGTGCCTTAGGGCCAGGCCTTGTTGGGCAACTTGTCGAGGCAACCTGTCGGGGCAACTGTGTCAGGGCGACGTGGAGGAGTGGACGTGCACAAGCATTACAACGGCCTGAAAACTGCGGCGCTCTTCGGCGTCCTGTGGGCGGTGCTCCTGGGCCTGGGCGGACTGATCGGGATCAATACCCGGAGTTCAGCGCCCATCTGGATCATGGCCCTGATCGGCGTGGCCACCACCGCGTACGGCTACTGGAACAGCGACAAGATCGCCATCCGTTCCATGCAGGCCTACCCCGTCACGGAGGCCCAGGCCCCACAGCTCTTCCAGATTGTCCGGGAGCTCTCCGTCCGGGCCAACCAGCCGATGCCCCGCATCTACCTCTCACCCACCATGAACCCGAACGCGTTCGCCACCGGACGGAATCCCCAAAACGCCGCCGTGTGCTGCACCGAAGGAATCCTGCAGCTGCTCGATGCCCGCGAACTGCGCGGGGTCCTGGGGCACGAGCTGATGCACGTATACAACCGGGACATCCTCACGTCCTCGGTGGCGGCCGCGGTGGCCGGCGTCATCACGTCCGTGGGCCAGATGCTGCTGTTCTTCGGCGGCGACCGGCGCAACTCCAACCCGTTGGCCATGCTGGCGATGGCCCTTTTGGCACCGTTTGCCGCCTCGCTCATCCAGCTGGCCATTTCCCGGACCAGGGAGTACGACGCCGACGAGGACGGTTCGCAGCTCACTGGCGATCCGCTGGCGCTCGCCTCAGCCCTGCGCAAGATTGAGCAGGGGGTGCGGATCGCGCCGCTGCCGCAGGAACAGAAGCTGGTCAACACCTCGCACCTGATGATCGCCAACCCGTTCCGCGGCGGGGCGATGACGAAGCTGTTCGCCACGCACCCGCCGATGAAGGAACGGATTGCCCGGCTGGAACGGATTGCCGGCCGGCCGCTGAACTGAGGCTGACAGGCCGACCCGGGTGCCGCCGTCGTACATTCCCCCGCGACGCGCAGAATAACCCTCGACGCGCAAAATGGCTGACGCACCCGATATTTCGGGCGCGCCAGCCTTTCTGCGTGTCGATCTAGTTCTTGCGCCTCGAAAACGAGGGCTTGGTCCGCTAGCTGCGGAAGTTGACGAACTGCAGGTCCGCCTCGTCAAAGTCCTTCAGCAGCGCCATGACGGACTGCAGGTCATCGCGGGACTTGGAGGAGACGCGGAGTTCGTCGCCCTGGATCTGGGATTTGACCCCCTTGGGGCCCTCGTCACGGATCAGCTTGTTGATCTTCTTGGCCAGGTCCTGCTCGATGCCTTCCTTGATGGAGGCTTCGAGGCGGAATTCCTTGCCAGAGGGGTACGGCTCGCCGGTGTCCAGGGACTTCAGGGAGATGCCGCGGCGGATCAGCTTGGACTGCAGGACATCCAGCACGGCCAGGACACGTTCCTCCGAGTTCGCCTTCATCAGGATCTTCTCGCCGCTGAACTCGACCTCGGCGCCGACGCCCTTGAAGTCGTAGCGCTGGACCAGTTCCTTCTGGGCCTGGTTCAGCGCGTTGGCCACTTCCTGCTTGTCCACTTTGCTTACGACGTCGAACGTTGACTCGCCTGCCATGATTCTCCTTGTGCCGGTGGTTGCCCTGACATTGGCTCTGCAGGGCGTGGATCTCTGCATTCCAGCCTAATACGGATCGCCCGCCTGTGGCGCTGGTGCGCGTGCGGCGCTGGCGTGGATTCGGCGCTGTTCCTGATTCACAGTTCCTTCATAGCGAACGCACTGCGGGAACGAAGCCGGGCAGGCGAGAGTTGAACGAGTTGGAAACAGGCCGAAGGGAAAGCCATGCAACACAAAGCCGTCCGTTATGTCACCCGAACCACCGCCGCAGCCGCCGGCGCCGTTGCCACCGCCGCCACATCAGTCGCCGCCGCAGCCCTGGCAGGCTCCATCATCTTCAGCCCGGTCCCGGATGCTTCGGCCCGCATGGAGGGTGTGAGCGAGGACCTGCTGCGGGCGGTCCAGCTGAACCAGATCACCGCGGAGCAGGCCGTGAAGTTTGAGGCGCGGCTGGCCGGGCGGATTCTCGGCGACGCCTGAGGCGCCGGTTTTTCCGCGGAATTGCGGGCTTCTGGCGGCATTTCCAGGGGTCTGTAGCCTCGATTCGATGTTTCGGCAGAAGTTCTGTAAAGTTGTCTTGCCCGCGGTTACTGGAAGCGGAACGGCCTGGAAACGGACGTTCTGACCACTGCAGCCGGGGGTGATCTTCTTTTGAAGTTCGGCAGATTACCCGAGCGGCCAAAGGGGGCTGACTGTAAATCAGCTGGCAACGCCTACGGGGGTTCGAATCCCTCATCTGCCACAGTCCCGGATTTCCGGGAATTTAGACCCGTTCGGATCTCTTCGGAGGTCCGGGCGGGTCTTTCTTTTGCCCTTTTACGGGCTGGTGATCACAGTTGTGAGCACACCGCTGCGTGAACGCGGTTTCCGGGCCGGGAGCATCGCCGAAATCCCCTCCGCCGCAGCCTTCGCCGTCGCGTCGAACATGTGCCCGTACAAGTCCCGGGTGATCTGAGAGTTTGAGTGTCCCAGCATCTTCGAAACGATGGCCACGTCGGTGCCGTCCTTGATCGCCAGGGACGCCGTCAGGTGCCGCATGTCGTGGAAGCGCATCATCGGCAGACCCGCACTCGTGACCAGGGTAGAGAACAGCTTGGACGGGTAGCCCGGGCGAAGCTGCCGGCCGTCCTCGTAGGTGAACACACGGCCGCTGTCCTGATACGCCTCGCCCCACTCTCCACGTTCCGCCGTCTGTTGGATCTGCCAGGCAATCAACGCGCCCACGGCTCGGTCATTCAGGGCCACGCGCCTGTCCTGGCCCGCGTCAGTCTTTGCACTCACCTCCACCACCTTCGAACCCACCTGCACCAGCTGCACCCGCACATGCAGCGCACGGCCCGGCAGGTCCACATCCTGCCAGCGGAGCCCGCACAGTTCCCCGCGGCGCATCCCCGTCAGGATCGCGACCTCGAACAGGCCCGCGAGGCGGTGCCCGATCTTGCCGTTGGGTCTGCTGTGGGAATCGACGTTCTCATAGTCCGCGATGTAGTCCAGGAACGCGCCGGCCTGCTCGGGCTCCCACACCTTCACCCGCTTCTTCTTGGCCTTGGGCAGGCGCACCTGGGCCGCTGGGTTGTCCTCGATCAGGTCCTCCTGCAACGCGTCACCCAGGGCAGAGGACAATGTCGCGTGGATCCGCTTGATGGTCACGGCGCCGCGGCCGTCGTCCTGCAGCTGCTGCACCAGCGCGGACACCTGGAACTTCCGGAGCGTGGTGAGCTGCAGGTGTCCCAGCACCGGGCTGATGTCGTTGTTGATGTACCGGCGGTACATGCGGACGGTCGACGGTTTGAGGCTCCCGTGCTGCTCGTGCCGGTCCAACCACTTGGTCAAGTACTCGCCCACCTTGATTCTGTCGAACTTGAAGTTCTTCGACATGAGCTTTTTCTCGTCCGCGTTCCGGGCGGTCCTGGCTGCTTCCGCGCTGGTGTATTTGAAGCTGGTCACGTACCGGCGTTTGCCGGTGACGGGGTCGTTGCCGGCGGATAGCCGGTATCCCCATGTGCCGTGGCGGGGATTCTTCATCTTCGGGCACGCTTTCCCGTACTGCTTGCCGTTCTCGTCCCGGCATCCGCAGCGCCGGCTCACATCAGCCATGATCTTCTTCCTCCTGTGTTTCCGCCTGTTTGGACGCGATCCGGGGAGCGTCCAGCTCGTCGTGGGTTCCGAACATGTCGTCCAGGTCGGTGGAGTAGTGCCAACGCCCCGCGTCGGCCAGTATCTTCGCCTCCGGCCCTGTCGCGCGCGGGGAGGGCAGATTCATGAGCTTGTTTTGCGTCTCGTAGATCAGCCAGCGTTGTTCCGCCGCGATCTTGAGCAGCTCGTGATGCGCCCGCTGTACTGCCCGCAAGGATCCGAGCGCGGACTCTGCTGGGCTCTCGTCGTCGTCGCTATGGCTGTCGCCGGCAAACACCGTGGACTCTCTGGGCAGTGTGAGGGTGCCGACTTGGATGTCGGTCGCTTCCGCCGGCGGAGTGAACAGCGCCGCCGGGGTTGTCCGGAGTACGTGGGCCAGCGCGACGACGTCCCCGGCGATCATGGCCCGCCCCCCGTTGTCCAGGGCGGAAATCGTTTGACGCTGCCAGGGCTTTTTGAGGATTGCCTCCATCTGTGACGCGAAGTCGTTGGCACTCAGGCCAAGCTCCTCACGTCTCAGTCTTGCGTTGTGGCCGATCACTTTCGGCATATCCCAGGTCATTGTGGCTCCCTCGTGTAGAAGTGTGCATGCAAGAAATATCTTGCCACAAAGAAAGCACTTGCGAACAGTGGGAAGCATGAATTAGTGTTTGAGGTGTTGGCTTGACGTAAAGAAATTTCTTTCGAAGGGAGATGGCGAAATGGCCACAGAGACAGAGCGCAAGACCTGCACGGTCGAGGAAACAGCCCGCATTCTCGGGATCGGACGCAGCCAGGCTTACGCAGGAATCCGCGAGGGAAGCATTCCCTCGCTGCGCGTCGGCAGACGCATCCTGGTTCCGCTGGGTCGCCTGCACGAGATGCTCGAAGGGCCCTCGCAGGAAACCGCGTGAGGGCACAAAAAGCGGCTCGGGCCTCGACTCCCGAACCGCCTAACCAGTCCACCACCCAAGGAAGAACACGATTCAAATGATGGTCTCAATTTCTGAATTTCCCCACAAGAGGTCGCGGACGCTGGGAATCGGCGCAACCTCCCTGGAAGCGGCAGCAGCATGAGCGCCGCCCAGATCCTCCAGGCACTCTGCTGCGACTGCGGCACCGTGCGGACAGCCAAGCGCGGCGGACCAACCAACTACCAGCCGCCCGGATTCATCAGCGAGTGCACCGGCGTGACGTCCCTCGACATCGATGAGCGTCAAGAGGCGGGCACGCTGCCCGCCGACTTCGAGCAATATAAGCGGATGCTCGCGCGCCTCAAGTGCGCCACCTGCAAGCAGCAGACCCAACACGCCTTGATCCATCCCGCCGACTACGACGGCCGGGACGACGCCGAGCACGTCGACTACTCCGCTAACTTCCTCATCCCAACCGACCTTCTGGAAGGCCACTAATGGCCACCTACTACATCGAAACCAAGCTGACCAAGCGGGCCAAGTTTGACCCCATCCCGGCCACCCAGGTGGCGCGCACGCCAGGCCCGCCTCGCTCCCCGCCGGCACACCAGTCCGCGCCACCCGCGACAGCCAGGGCACCTGGACAGTCCTCGCCAGCGTCGACGGCACGGACGACTACGTACTCCGCGGGGCTCCCGACAACGCATTGGAATTGGACCGATAATGACCGAACCTTGCAGGTGGTGCTCTTGATCAAGTACGCCAGCGCTCGCGCTCTGCTCCTCACCGCCCGCAGGGACGCGCTCACCCCCGACCAACGCGCCCTGTACGGCGACAGCTATAAGACCATGATGTCCAGCCTCCAGCGGCTGACTGCTGCGGCGGGGGAGCCCAGCAAGGACGTGCAGGAGCAAGTCCAGGACTGGATCCTCACCCGCATCGAAACAGGCGTCGAGCTGCCCGACCCGGTCACCTACCAAGAAGCCGTCGACCACTACGAGACGACCGCAGCCGTCAAAAAGCTGCAGGTGCGCGACAACGCAGCGCTCATTCACCGGCGGGCCAGCGACACCCAGCCCGCCGTGCCGCCCATGGGCCTCGAAGAGCTCCTCGAGGAGGAAGACGAAGATCCCGAGTACCGTGTGGAGGGTCTACTGCCCACCGGCTCCCGCGTCGTCCTCTCCGCCCCCTACAAGGCAGGAAAGTCCACGCTCGTCGGCAACCTCATCCGCTCCCTGGTCGATGACGAACCGTTCCTCGGCAGGTACTCGGTCTACCCAGCGGAGCGGGTGCTGCTCATCGACAACGAGCTCGACGTCCGCCACCTCAAACGTTGGCTCCGAGACCAGGGCATCGTCCACACCGACCGCGTCGACGTCCTATCACTCCGCGGCCGCGTCGGCTCCTTCGACCTCCTGGACCCCGCCAAGCGCGCTGAATGGGCCGCGCCTGTGGTGGTGCCGACGTCGTTATTTTCGATTGTCTCCGCCCCGTCCTGGATGCCCTGGGCTTGGACGAGTCACGGGAGGCCGGCCGCTTCCTCGTCGCCTTTGACGCCTACCTCGCCGAGGCTGGCGCCGAGGAAGCTGTCCTCGTCCACCACATGGGCCACAGCGGCGAACGGTCCCGCGGCGACTCACGCATCCAGGACTGGCCCGACGCGACGTGGAAGCTGATCCGCGAAGATATCGACGACCCCAACAGTGCACGGTTCTTCTCAGCGTTCGGCAGAGACGTCGACGTCGCGGAAGCCCAGCTCAGTTTCGACGCCGCCACCCGGCACCTGACCATCGGCGGCGGATCACGCAAGGACCACCAGGCAGCGTCCAAGCTCGACGTCGTCCTGGACTTCATCGAGAAGAGCCCAGGCACGTCGCTGACGGGCATCAAGGCAGTGATCCCCGGCAACGACAAACAGACCGCGAAGGCCGTCGAACTCGCCGTTACCCAGGGTCTGGTGGAGCGAAGACCACGCGTCGGACGCGGCGGCGGCTGGTCCCACTTCCTAACCGAGGCCAACCGAGGCCAACCGATGCTAGCCGCGCTTGCTGAACCAAGGTAACCCCCTCTTTATACAGGGGTTACTTGTTCACTACTTCGAAACAGGAGAACCAATGACACCCACAGCCCGGTTCAAGCCATCATCGACAACCACCCCGACCTCCAAGTCTGGGGAAACGGCACCCCACGCAAATCCCTCGCACTCCCCGACGTCGACATCGACGCAGCAAGGGCAGAACTGACCAGCCCCAGAATCCTCGCCGAAATCAACCGCGCGACCGCGTGGTGCGAGAAACACCTTTCACCAGCCCCACCCCGAGCCAACAAAGACGGCTCCACCTACTACTGGAAGCACATCTACCAAGCCCACACCCGCCACTACATACCCAACGGAGCCTTCGCCGTCGCCGCGGCCGCCGCAGGACTCCCATGACCTGGGACACCTACAACCCAACAATCCACGCCTACGAATCCCGCCACCACCCATCCCAAAGGCCAACCATGAACCACGCGACACGCGCCACAGCACGCGCCCGGTCGCACCGGCCGCCGCATATGTGCATTGCGCCCACCTTCCCGAACGCGTGACAGCGCCGCGTGACCAGTCAAACGAGCAGCCATGCACATGCATTACGCCCCACGTCCCCGGTCACGTACCGGCCGCAGCCGCGCGGACGCGAACATTCGAACCGGGTCGCACGCATGTACGTTGCGCCACGAACGGCGGTGGTGCCAGGTGACTGCCGAGGAGTCCGAGCCCCAGGGCACGGCACGGTCTGCGCACTCGCCGGCCACCAGAGACACGCGCGGGATCGTACCGTCGGCCGAACGTGAAGCGCTCGCTGCCGGCCTCGGTGCCGAGCTGCGGAAGCTCCGAGCCAAGGCCGGCCTCACACAGGCACGCGTCGCCGCCCTAAGCGGCATGGACGTCAGTACGGTGAAGCGGTTCGAACGCGGAGTACTCCGCCCCACAATCCACGCCCTGGGCGCCCTCGCCCGGACCCTCGCGCCGGAAGGTGCCGAGCGGCTGGTGATGGGCAAGCTCTTGACGCTCGCCGGTGACAGTGCCCGGGCGGGGCGGAACGCCGGCGGTACCTCAAAGAAAACTACGCCGCCCGCAACGCGCTGATCGAGTGCGACCGTGACCTGGTCAAGATGCAGCAGCTCGCCGCGACGCTGGCGGAACGCGGCAAACCAATCCCTGCCCACCTGCAGCAATGCATCGCCTCCATGCCGGCCACCATCGCGACCCTCAAAGCCCGGATGCTCCCTGAACTGCCGGAACTCGCTGAGCCTGTCCCGACGTCGGGAAGCTTCGGCGAGTACAAGCTGCCCAGGTCGATGGCGAACCTTGAGGCGTACCTGGCAAGGAAGCCGCCCGAAGCCAAGGCCGGTGATGTCATGCGAGCTGATTGACCATCAACTGACCGCCCGATAATCCCCGCCAATTCAACGAAGTTATCTGCTGTGAACACACGTGAGCACGACACAACCAACCAGGAGCACCAAAATGGCAAACGCCTTCAACATCCCAGCACCAACCCAGAACGAGACCGCCGACGCCCGTAACGTTCGCCTCGCGGCGGAATACAACCACACCCACGCCCGGGCGGCGGGCACCACATCACGCTGGCGCCCCTGCAGGACGCCGCCGGCGCCAACTGCGGGCAGTGCGGGCGGACCATCACCACAGGCAGGCCATGGCAGCACTCGCTGCAGTGCTCGCTCTACTCCCCGCACCCCGACTCGATCGCCGGACAGTGACCGCTGCAGTGCCGGTAGTATCCGCCGCCGGCACTGCAGCACCAATGACTAACCATTCGAACCCGACACATCAGCACCACAACCACCGCCTTGGAGGCACCCAATGAAAAACTACAACGCCGAACTCACCGACCTGAAGCGCAGCTTCGAAATCGCCACTTCGGAGGCCAAAACCTACGCCAACCCGGACCTGTCCCCGGAGGGCCTGGCTAAGAAGCGCGACGAGCTCGCGGCCAAGGCAGTCGCGGAACACAAGGCGAAGCTGGAGGACCTGACGCGGAGCTTCAACCGGGACGCGGCCGTAGCCAAGGAAGCAGGCCTGAAAGAGATCCCCGCCGCGCCGGCAGATACTTCCCAGGCGTGGGGACGGGCGAAGATGCTCCTGGACGCTGGGCAGTCGCTCCAGCACCTCGTGGCGAACGCCGACCCGGCCATGCTCCACGCGCTCACCGAATGGGGACCCACGTACCTCGAGGCCGAAGCCTACAAGGGCGAAAAGACGGCTGGGCCGACGTGAGCGTCCCCGATGCAGGGCCGCTGGAGCGCTCCATCCAGCAGCGCTGGGGCCAGGTCCTTGGCGGGGACGCGCCGGAACGCCTCGCCGCAAGCAGGGAGGCTGAAGTCGCCGCGGCTCAGTTCCTGCCCACCGCAGATCACTTCAACAGCAAACTCAACGGCGTCGCGACGGCCGCCGACGACTGGACGGTCGCAGTAGAGGCCAAGATGGCCGGGCAGCAGGCCGCGGCACTTCTCTCTGCGGGCGGTGGCATCTGAGATGGACGGGAACGCAACGAACGTAGGGTCGATCACCGGCAAACTCAAGATCGACTCATCCGAGTGGCACACGGAACTGGCCGCCGCTGAGGCCAAGGCGAACCAGCTGGGCCGGGCCAACCCGAAGATCAAGGTTGAGACGACCGGCACGGCCAAGGCTGTGGCGGAACTCTCCGCTGTTGAGACGGCGGAGAAGAAAGTCTCCGACTCCTCGGCAGCCCTGGCCCGGATGAGGGAGAAGGGCCGCACGGTCACGATCGCCCAGGCCGTCACCGAACGCGAAGCCGTACAACCGGTCATGTCCTTCACTGAGTGGACCCAACGCTCCACAGAGGCGACGGACACGAACACGGGAGCGAAGGACCGCAATGCCACCGCGACCGACCGGGTAGGGAACTCCCACCGGCGCGCCACCCGCCCCATCCACCTCCTCTACTCCTCCTTGGCGATGCTCGCCCCTGCCATCGTGCCCCTGGCAGGGTTCGCCGCCGCTGGTGCCGGTGCCCTCATCATGCTCGGCGCCTCCGGTATCCTCGCGGTCAAGGGCATCTCTGACCAGTTGAAGCACGGCGGGCCCTCGCCAACCAGTACGGCGAAAGCATCGCCGCCCTGAAAACCCAGTTCTCAGGGCTCGCGCAAACCTCCGCGACGGGCATGCTCGCCGGCTTCAACCAGTCCGTCGCGATCCTCGACGCCAACATGCCGTCCCTAAACCAGCAGACCGCCCAATACTCACTGCTGCTGGGCAATATGAGCTCCAACACCCTCGCCGGGATGCTGGGGATGTTCCGTACCCTAAACCCCGTGTTTCAGGCGTTCACGACCTACCTGCACGGGCTCACCCAGGGCCTGGCCGGTATTGGCGCCTCCGATGGGCTGCGAAGGTTTGGGGACTACGCCCTGGCGACCATGCCGATGGTCATCTCGACCCTCGAATCGCTGATGGCCGGAGTGTCCGCACTCCTCCAGGCACTGGCACCGCTGGGCGCCGTGGCAATGGCCGTGTTGAAGGGCATTGGGACACCCTTGCAGGGATGCCCACCGACGTCCTCACCGTCCTCATCGCCGGCGCTCTCGGCACCTATGCGGCGTTCGCAGCGTGGACTTTGTTGATTCCCATTATCAGGTCCTTCGGGATCATGCTGAACGTCTCACTGGGCCCTATCGGGCTTGTGGTGCCGGCGTCGGTGCCCTGGTCGGAATGATGATCGGGCCGCCGCCTCCGCCAACAAGGCGACCGGCGCGACCGTGGGCTACACCTCCGCCCTCGAGCGGGACACCGGTGCCATCGGGGACAACGTCCGCGCCCATGCCGCCCAGGAAATCGCCAAGTCAGCGGCCGCAGAGTCGGCCCGCAAGCTCGGCATCAACCTTGGGCTCCTCACGGACGCGGCCATCGGGAACAAGGACGCCCAGGCGCAACTGGCCGCTGAACTGGACCGGTTGGACGCGAAAGCGAAGAGCTCCACCGGCCTGACCAACGAGATGGGCGGCGCGAACGTGGACCTGACGAAGTCCAACATGGACGTGCAGGCCTCAGTGAAGTCAGTGCGGGAGGAGCTGACCAACCAGAACAGTTCCCTGAACGCGTCCGTGGAGCACCAGAAACGCTTCCAGGAAGCAATGGAGGGATCAAGCGCCGGGGCGCGGGGCAAGTCCACGGAGCTGTCCTTGCTGGCGGGGATGTACGGCACCAACGTGGCGGCCCTGAGCGGGGCGACGACGGCGGAGCGGGACGCGGCCACGCAGCTGGCCAACACCACCGTGCAGATGCAGCTGCAGAACGCGGCCGGCGACCTGCTGAAGATGCAGCTGGACCTCCTCGCCGGAAGTCACTGAGCTTCGAGCAGGCGCAGAACTCGTTTGAGAAGCAGCTGCAGTCCAGCACGACGTCCATGAACAACGCCAAGGCAGCCGTGGACGCCAACGGCAACTCCATGGCCGCCAACGCCGTGGTCTTGGAGGGAACAGTGCGGCGGCAGTGGCCAACCGCGGGAACCTCCTGCAGCTGGTGGACTCGGCGCAGCTCAGCGCGGAGGCGTTCGGCACCATGACCGGTTCCTCCGAACAGGCCCGGCAGAAGCTCATCCAGCAGCGGCAAACCATCATCGATAACGCTGTGGCCAACGGCATGAACCGCGACGCCGTGACGCAGTACATCGACAAGGTTCTGCAGATCCCCGCCAGTGTCCGCCCACCAAGATCCAGGTGGACACGGCAAAGGCGGAGGCGGACCTGGCGTACCTGGCCCGTCAGCGGACGGCGCAGATCACGGCCATCACCACCCAGGTCAGAGGCAGCGGGGTGGTTGGGGACGGCGCGAGTGGGGACGACCCTTCGATGGTGGCACTTAACCCTGCACTGCATGCCGGCGGTGGCATCGTGAACTACCTCGCGTCGGGCGGCTCCCCGATGTTCAAACCCTCAGGCACGGACACCGTCCCGGCCATGCTCACCCCCGGGGAAATCGTCATCAAAAAATCCTCGGTCGACTCCATCGGCGCGGCGAACCTCCTCGAGGCGAACCGGTCCGGCCGGCTGCCCCAGCAGGGATTCCCGTCCCAGGTGATCCTCATGGTTGACGGGCATCAGTTCACCGCCTACGTGGCCGGCGTTACCCGCAACGAGCTGGACGACGTGTCCAGGCAGGTGGGAGGGATGCGGCGGTGAGTGAGTGCCCAGGGAGGCCATTGATGACGGGCTGGCTCATTTTCAGCGTCGACTTCCTCAACAACCCTGAGGCCGTCGACATGCCAGCCGACAAGGCCGGCATGGGGGTACTGAGCGCCGTCCAGATCGGCGGCGCGGCCCGGTGCACGTTCCTTGTCGATCGGGAGTACGCGCTGATGATATTGCAGGACCGCCATGTCTTAGGTGGCGACCTCGTCCTGGGAGCGGAAGCGATGCGGTGGCTCAGGCTTGGATGGCCGGAGGAGTGGCCTCACCCAGAGTTGCCGAATGAATGGGCGCCGATCCACCCGGACGGCGCGGAAGCAGTGCAGTGAGACGCGGCGCTGTGCTCACCTGTGCTCACGGGGCGGAAGTTCCCAGTGTTCGCAAGGGCTACAGCGCCGCTGTTTGATATCGAATCAGTTCACATAGCGGCCGGGCAAGCCATCAACGGCTTGTCCCGGCACCACTTTCTGAAGGGAAGCAGCATGGCAAGGGTAGAAGACCGGTGGCTCAAGCGTGACCGCAAGACGCGGAGCGCGGAGTACGGCGTCGGGATGCGGTGGCGGGCCGTGTGGTTCGAGCCTGACGGGAGCCAGCGTAAGAAGTCGTTCCGCACCAAGGAAGCCGCCGCCGCGTTCATGGTCGACGTCCAGGCGAAGATCAACGCCGGCGAGTACCACCCGCTCAGCGCGGGCAGGATCACCCTCGCCGACTGGGCGGAGGTGTGGTTCGCGGCCCAGGTCCACCAGCGCGACGGCTCACGGGAAACCATCCGCCGGCGCATGGACCGCAACATCATCCCCGAGCTGGGACACATCCGCCTCCGTGACCTGACCAGGGCACACATCCAGGCCGCCGTCGCCGTGTGGTCCGAGAGCCTCGCCCCGTCCACCGTGAAGACGACATACGTCTACCTCGCGGGGATGCTCAAGGCCGCGGTCATGGACAAGCACATCAAGACGATGCCGACAGAGGGCGTGAACCTCCCTAGGGTGGAACGCCGGCGCGTCCGCCCCCTGAGCGTGGCCACCGTGCAGCACCTCGTGAACGTCATCTCACCGACCTACCAGGACGCCGTCATCTTCGCGGCAGCCACAGGCCTCCGCCCGTCCGAGCTGTTCGGCCTGACTTGGGACCGCGTCGACCTGGACAAGGGAATGGTTACCGTGGATCAGCAGCTCCTCGCGCGCGGCGCGGACGGGGCTCCGGTGCTGGGACCGTTGAAGACTGAGGCGTCCTACCGGTCGGTGAAGATCGGGCCCGCGACCATCCTGATGCTCAACCGCCAGGGCGAGCAGGACGGCGGCGGGCTGGTCTTCCAGAACACCGCCGGCCCCTGTTACCGGAACACCCGGTCGATGGCCTGGCAGGCAGCGCGTGAGCTGGTCCCTGCCATCGGGACAGGCTGGCATCAGCTGCGCCACCACCACGCCTCGCTGTTGATAGCCGCCGGCCTGTCTCCTGTCGCCGTTGCCCACAGGCTGGGACACAAGGACGCTACGCAAACCCTTGAGGTGTACGCGCACCTGTGGGACTCCGACGAGGACAAGATGGTCGCCGTCTCAGACGGACTGGTCACTGCGAAGCAGTCACAAAATTCCGAGTGTTAGGCTGACGGTGTGAGAGATATTGATGTGAGACAGGCGCTCCACAAGGATCTCTTAGGCCTACATGAGCACGATCTGGCCAACACCCGGTTTGTGGATGAATTGGATCTTTGCGGTGAGGTCCGCGTCGACGTAGCTGTAATTAATGGCAGCCTCTCCGGCTATGAGCTCAAGAGCGCGAAAGACACCCTGCGTCGACTGCCTAAGCAAATCGAGCTTTACTCGAAGATGCTGGACTACGCCGTACTGGTCGTAGCCGAAAACCATCGCGAAGCCGCAATGAAGATTCTGCCTGACTGGTGGGAGTCACGATGGCCTTGGACGTTGATGGCGCCGGCGTCGTGCTGGAAGAAGCACGGCGCGCAGAATTTAATCCTGGAATTGATGCAGGCTACTTGTCCCGGTTGCTCTGGCGGGACGAGATTCTTGAGGAACTAACCTGCCTGGGTCTCGACAAGGGTATAAGGTCGAAACCCAGGCAGGTGCTTTGGGACAGGTTCTCCAGTTCGGTTCCCTTGGACGATGTTAGGTCCATCGTCCGGCGTCGACTGAAGGGCCGATCTACATGGAGAGTTGATTCAGCACGGTCTTGATGTGGTGGTAAGTTGCCCACCTGCGCCAAACCGTCGCCTGACCTCCGGAAGCTCCCCGGTCTACGACCGAGTCGATCCATTCATTGGCAAGATCACGTTCGGTTTCAGAGTAGAGAGGGTGCTCCCTTAGCTTGGAGAGCATCGGGCTACCGCGGCGCCTCCCAGACCTCGACCGCCGTTCCCCTTGAAAAGGTCGCCTTGAGGTGTGTCAAGGATGTGAGACAGTCGCGTAGTTTCTTTTTGGTTAGGCAGCCGCGGGAAGCGGCTGCCTGGTGGGCCTGAAGTTCGCCATTGCGGTGGCTGGCGGCAGGCCGTCATTGTTGCTGTGGGGTCGCCAGCGGTTGTAGAACACTTCGATGTACTTCATCACTCCGCGCCGGGCCTCCTGGCGGGTGGTGAAGCTGTGGTGGTGGTAGAACTCATTTTTCAGGGATGAGAACGCCGATTCGGCCACTGCATTGTCCCAGCACACTCCGGTGGCTCCCATGGACTGTCGGATGCCGTTACCCGTGCACCAGGCGCTCATTTCCCGGGAGGTGTACTGCGTTCCTCTGTCGCTGTGGAAAATTGCTCCAGGGTGCAGATAACCGCGGTCCCTGGCCATCTTCAGCGCGCCGGTAGTGAGCGAGGCGCGCATGTGGTCAGCCATCGCCCAACCGACGACCATGCGCGTGCACAGATCAATGACGGTGGCCAAGTAGAGCCAGCCCTCACCGGTGCGCAGGTACGTGATGTCTCCGACCAGACGGGTTCCCGGGGTGTCGGAGGTGAAGTCCCGGCCGATGAGGTCCGCGAAGACCTTGTCCGGATCCGAGGGAATCGTCGTCCGCTTGAACGCCCGCATCCGTTTCGCGGCCCAGCCGTTCTCCGCCATGATGACCGCCACGGTCCCCACCGATACCTCGATGCCGGCGGCGGCAAGTTTCGAATGGACCATGCGGTGCCCGAAAATTCCGTCCGAAGAATCGAACATGATCTTCACATGCTCTGTCAGCTCCCGATGCCGGGTCGCCGTCGGAGACTCGACAGCGGCCAGCCACCGGTAGTACGAGGCCCTGGGAATACCCAGCTGCCGGCACATCCACTGGACAGGGAATTGCGCGTTCTTCACCTGAACAAAGCGGTAAAGATCCTCTACCGTTGTTCTCTGGCGAAGAACGCCGAAACTTTTTTTAGGAAGTCATTTTCCCTCTCGACTTCACGCAGCCGAGCTTCCAAAGCCTTGTATTTCGCCGGATCCACCGGATCATCCGGTTTGCCCCCGCCCTCCGATTGGCTCTCGTTATGCAGCCGCACCCACCGCTTCAGGGCAGTCACGGAAATCCCCAGTTCCGGCGCAACAGAGGCCGGCGAACGTCCCGAGGAAATCACCAACGACACGGCATCAGCCTTGAACTCATCGGAATAGGTAGGTCGAGCAGACATGGGCACAATCCTTTCAAACTGTGTCTCACATCAGTAGTACACCTCACCTCGTCCGAAAAGCCATACGTCGTTCGTGGTGTACCTGAACGTGGCACTGATGTTCAGCATCCGGGGGTCAACCTCAACGACTGGGTCGTAAGTAGCCACTCCGTAGTCGGAATAATCTGGCGCATCCAGGCCGGCCGCGACGACCAACGTGCTCACTTGGCCGTATGTCGCCCAATCGGTCCGCTCGACGACATTTATCCCTTTCCCGGGCAGATCCTTCGGCGCGGGAAACCCTGCACCCGCGATAGTCAACGACCGCCAGGCACCGTTGGCGTTGGCCCACTCGATTTCGGGCACAAGTGCTCGAAGCGTTAGGTGGGAGGCTGTGTCCTCGCCAAGGTCAAGAATCAGATCAACCTCCGACGGGCCGAGTTCAAGCTCGTCGAGAAGTTCCTTGAATCCCTTGGGATCCCCGGAGGGCCAGTCTGCTGGTAGCAGGCGAAGTGCGATGCCGGTCCCTGCGGTGGCATGCAGATCCCGCGCCGCTATGATCAAGTCGCTTGGACTGCTGGAAGAAACCACAGGGATCAGATCGACCCCTTCCTCCTGGGAGTGCTCATACAGCCACTGAAGGGGGTGGAGGCCTTCTACCTGGCTCAGGTCATCTGCCAGGAAGAGCAAGTCGATGAAGGCAGTTCGCCCGCCCCGGGCCTTGGCCAACTCAGCTGGGAGTTTTTCAAGATGCTGAGCGAGAGTCTTGTCAAAGGTCTCCGTCTGGAAGTTCCAGGCTCTCGGCGGAGCCACGAAAATCGGTGTGAAGCGCTGGTGGTCTTCGTCGGTGAGGTCCTGGAGCGCTTGGCGCTCTCCGGTCCTTGCAAGCAAAACGGGTCGATAGTGAATAGCAGATTCTGGCACTTGGTCCCCCAATTGACGGTGTACGAACTCGCTCAAAGTAACCCAGTTCACGGGAGATGGCGATACCTTTCCTTGTTCCGTTCGCTACCGGCGTGAGGGGGGCGCGCAGGCCACATTTGGGCAGAGGGCTCCCCGGGGTGAGCACAGTTTGTGAGCACGGTGTGAGCACGCACCACACAATACGGGCGGGTAAGGGCAGTGATCGGGACCCCCGGAACCCCGCGAAATAAGCGAAGTAGCCAGTAGTTGAAAGAAGCTACTGAACCGGCGAAGCCAGCCGAATACAGGGGTGAAATCACTGTAAATCAGCTGGCAACGCCTACGGGGGTTCGAATCCCTCATCTGCCACCCAAGGAAAAGCCTCCGGAACCACCAGGTTCCGGAGGTTTTTTTGTGCCCGAAATAGGGGAGAAACCGTCGTCGACAGCAGCGTTGGCCCGGCGTAGGCTGGCAGCATCGGCGCATGTGACCCCGATGCCCTGCGTCGATACATCAATCGATGAAGGAGAACCATGAGCGTTGTACGTGAATTTATGACCACGGATGCACAGTGTATTAAGGAGCATCAGTCCCTCGCAGATGCCGCTCGGATGATGTTGGATCTGGATTGTGGATCGCTGCCGATCTGCGGCGATGACGGCAAGTTGAAGGGCATGATCACCGACCGCGACATCGTGCTCAGGTGCGTTGCTGCCGATCGTGATCCCCGCGAGATGTTGGCCAGCGAGCTAGCCACCGGCAAGCCCTACTGGGTGGACGCCGATGCCAGCGTTGACGCAGCCATCGAAATCATGGAGAGGCACCAGGTCCGGCGCCTCCCGGTCATCGTCGACCACAAGATGGTCGGCATCATCAGCCAGGGTGACATTGCGCGCAACTACACCGAGGAGCGCGTGGGCGAACTGGTGGAGCACATTTCGGAACGCCACCCGATGTCTGCATAGTCTGACTAATTCCCGCACGGCCTTGTTCGCGGCTCCTTGCCTTGAAGGTTCGGAACCGCGAACAAGCTTTGGAGACCCTGGACCGCGAAACCCGGCCGGACCAGAGCCTAGTTCAGGGCGATCAGGAGCATCTGGTTGGTCCCCGGGATGCACGTCTGCAGGATGGCCCGGGGAAGCCGCCGAACACCGCGATGACATCGTTGGTGGTTCCCGGGTTGGGGACCTGGCCCGGGCTGTCGCCGTGTATGTCCCGTAGCCCGGAATGCTGACAGTCTCGCCCACGCCGATGCCGGAGAAACGCGCCCACCCGCCGCAGAAGTCGTGCTCCGTGATGAACAGCGAGTAGCCGTCGTTGGGTGTGTAGTGGATGGGCCCGATGCAGGCGTCCACCATGGCCTGTCCGCCAGCGCCCGCCACGTAAATGGTGCGTACGGCGGGCGCGGCCTGGATCGGAGCCGGGGCGAGGACATAGGCAGGTGAAGTAGCAACAGCCGGCGCCGGGCGGAAACCTCGACGGCGGGCCCCGTCAGCTTCAGCGTCTGGCCCGGGACGATGATGCTGTAAAGGCCCAGCCCATTGGCGGCGAGCATCGCGTTCATGTCAACGCCGTACCGGCCGGCGATCCCACCCACCGTATCGCCGGGGACAACCGTGTAGAGGTTGGGGTCGCCCGCGGGTGCCGGAGCAGGTTCGGGCGCTGGCGGTGGTGGGGAGCCTCGGCAGGCACCGCAGCTTCTGCGACTTCCGGCTGCGCAGCGCCAGCTCCCGCACTGCCAAACTCAACGCCCCCAACATAGGGCGTATCCAGGGCACGGCAGCCAAAGGCCGGGTCACGCGCACAACTGGAGACGCCGCCGTCGTGATGGCCTCCGGTGGCGCGGATATCTCTGCCGTGGGGACGGGCCGGCCAACGCACCGACTCCGAAGGCGGAAATCACGGCGGCGGTGGCCATGCCGGCCCACAGCTTGTTGCTGACCGGCCGGTGTACCGGTGCCAGGAGATCGGCCCGCGGGACATCGGTTTCGAAATTTCGGCGGGGTGGTTCGGGAACAGGTGCGGTCAACTGGAACATGGGTGGCCCATCGCAGGTCGGCCCGGCAATAGGGCGGCGGTGGTGCCGCGAGTTCCAGTGTCGGACGGATCGAGGAGTGATGCGCTGCGCGGTGCCCGTCTATGACGGAACCGCGCACGGAAAGCGCATGATGGGAGCGCCCGCATACCCAGAAGATACGGATGCCCCGCTATGAAGCGGCATCATCCACCCCAGCTCGGAGGATGCGCCGGCAACTTTGTTTGGCCCTAGGAATTTCGAGTCTAGGAAGCTGCGCCAGGCACTGCACGAGTAGGCGATACCTGAATTTTTCCGCTGAGTACTTGGCCCGCGGCGGCGGCGACTACTCGGTGTCCAGCCGCCTGCCCGCTGGACATTTCTACCGGGACATCCCTACAACGAGGGGCGGTCCTTGAGTTCGGCCACTTCGCGCCGCAGCGCGGCGATCTCCGTGGACAGGCCGGCGAGCTCTGCCCGCAAGGGTTCCTCCGCGGACTCCGCGGCGGCTTCCGTGGACTCCTCGACACGCTGGACAAGCCAGGAGGCGATGGACGCGGTGACCACACCCAGCACGGCAATGCCGGTCATCATCAGCGCCGAGGCCACCAGCCGGCCGATCGGCGTCACGGGGTACATGTCGCCGTAACCCACCGTAGTGATGGTGGTGATGGCCCACCAGAGCGCGTCGCCGAACGTCAGGATCTTGGCGTCCGGGGCCGACTGTTCAACGTCCAGCACAGCCAGCGCGCCCACAAATACCAGGAGCGCCGCCGATCCCGCCACATACGTGACCACCCGGCCCCTGAGGGTCTCGCCGATGGTCCTGTGCAGCACTGAAAGCAGCGTGACCAGCCGGAGCAGGCGCAGCGGCCGGAGGAACGGAAGGGCCACGATCAGGAGTTCGTGCAGGTTCCAGAGGAACCAGCGGCGGCGGTCCGTGGCCAGCCACAGGTTGGCGGCGTAATCAAGGGCGAAAATACCCCACGTCAGCCACATCACCGTCTCAAGCCATTCCGCGCCGCTGCCTTCGACGCGGCCAATCACCTGCCACGCATACGCCGCCAGGAAAACCAGTGCAGTCCCCATCAGGGGCCACTCGGCGAGGTCCCGGTAGCGTTGTTGCGTCATGCGCCACATCCTACGTGGCGGGCAGGACCTACGGACTTGCCAGTAAGTTACTGGTGGGTAACATTGGAGCATGCACCTGCTTCTGCGAACCCTCCTGATGCTGTTCACGTCCGCCCGCCGCTCCGCCCTGACCATCTGGGACAGCTCGTCCCTGCCGCTGCGCGTCCTGCCCACCGACATCGACATCGCCATGCACGTCAACAACGGCATGTACTTTTCCCTCATGGACCTGGGCCGGTTCGACCTGATGGTCCGCAGCGGTGTCTGGAAGACCATGCGCCAGCGGGGCTGGAGCCCGGTTGCGGCGGGGGAGACCATCGCCTTCCGGAAGTCGCTGCAGCTGTGGCAGCAGTACACCATCGAAACAAAGATCATCGGACTGGATGCCAAGGCCATCTACTTCGAGCAGCGCATGGTGTCCGACGGCGAGATTTACGCGCGTGCCTACATCGCCACCCGCCTGGTCAACAAGGGCAGGCCGGTCAGCCAGGACGAGATCCTGCGCGAGTTTGGCCAGCCCCGGCGGACCTGGTGCTGCCCGAACGGATCCACGAATGGCGTGATACCAACGCCCTGCCCGGCAGCCGGACTCCGGCTCCCCACCTATGGGACCGCCTTACCCGGCAACCCAAGGCCTGAGCTCCGGTCACCCGAAGCTACGTGCCGACGTCGCGTCTGTTCACCGCGAACGCGGCCACGGCCACCAGCGCCGCCGAAACTCCCAGAGCCACCCTGCCGCGGCCCAGTCCGCGCCGTTGGCCACCGGGGAATTCCCGTAAGCCAGTGGTAGGGGCTCAGGTCCAGCAGCCACGCCACGTCCTCGCTCTGCCGGCCGACGGCGTTGAAGACGTAACCAAGAACGCCGACGGCGGCGCCGCGGCCAGCCGTACGTCCGCCTTCCGGACACTGCCCGGCGCATAACGCGGCGGTTCCGCTCAGGAGTGCCAGGCCGGCGAACAACACCGCCGCGCCGAACAGGTTCCCGGGCCGGATGTCGAGTTGGGCCGAATCGTTGAGCAGCCTGACCAGCACGAAAACCATCACCGCGAGCAGCACTACCCGCAGGAACAGGGACAGCGCTCGTTCCAGCACCACCTGGATGCGGGTCACCCCGTGGGCGAGGGTCAGCTCCAACTGGCCGGATTCCTCGTCGCCGCCCACGGCCGCGGCACCCCACCCAACCGACGCGATGGTCATCAGCAGGAACCCGATCAGCCCGAACAGCGTGGCCTGGGTGTAGCCGGGCCGGTGGCAATCTGGTCGTAGTTCAGCGCTTTGGTCATTTCGGCCGGCAGCGCATTGATCATGTCCTGCATCTGCGCGCTCCCGCCGAGGGACGGGTACAGCGGCAGATACAGGAACGTGGCGGCGGCCAGGCCCGCGGCCCACGCCGCCGTGGAGCGCCAGGAATCAAAAAAGGCCCGGCGGAACAGCGGCAGGGTTGTGGTCATCGCTCGGCCTCCGCCGTGCGGGGCAATGCCGAGTCCGTGGCTGCGGGAGTTGAGTACATCTTCAGTACCGACTCCTCAAGATCGGGCTCCTCCACGACAAGATCGGTGAGCGTCAGGGACGAAAGCGCCTGGACCAGCGGATGAATCTCCCCTTCCAGCGTGGCCGTCAGCGTAACGGTGCTGCCGGACTCGAGTACCTCCACGTGTCCGACGCCGGGCACCCCGCCCAGCAGCGCGCCGGCGTCGTGCGCTGTTACTCCGTTCGCGGTGAACCGGACCCGGCGCACCGCACCTTCCCGGAGCCCGCTCACCGACTCCACCGCGATGATCCGGCCGTCCCGGAGGATGGCCACGGTGTCCGCGGTCTGCTGGACCTCGCTGAGGACATGGGAGCTGAGGAAAATGGTCTGGCCTTTGTGCTGCGCTTCCCGCATCATGGCGTGGAATTCCTGCTGCACCAGGGGGTCCAGGCCGCTGGTGGGCTCATCGAGGACCAGGAGCTCAGGATCGTGCATGAAAGCCTGGACCAGGCCCAGCTTCTGCTTGTTGCCCTTGGACAGCTTGCGGGTGTGGCTGTCCAGGTCCAGGCCCAGCCGTTCGGCCAGCGCGTCGACCCTGCCCGGCGCCACCGGGCCGCTGATGGCCTGGTAGTGGGCCAGGAGCTTCCGCCCCGTCACACGGCCCTCGAGGAACAGCTCGCCGGGAAGGTAACCGATCCGGCGCCGGAGCTCCGGACCTCCCAGGCGGGGATCCTTGCCGAGGACCCGGACTTCGCCGGAGGTGGGGCGAATGATGTCCAGCAGGCAGCGCATGGTGGTGGTCTTGCCCGCGCCGTTGGGGCCGATCACGCCGAACACGGAGCCCTTTTCAACGCTGAAATCCACCCCGTGGAGCACCTCGCGCCGGCCGAATTTCTTGGCGAGGGACCGGGTGGAGATAGCCTGGGCCATGAACCCTCCTGTATGCGGCAGTCAGCGGCTGATGACCCCAAGGGTAGGCCTGGCCGTGCCCGGTGTACACGGTGCCACCAGGGATATTCCCGATGACGCGGGAGCGAACAGGGCGCACCCGGCTGCGACATCCGCCTGCGCCTCGCGTACCGTTGAAAGCATGGCTACCGTAGATATCACAGGTGAACAGTTCGCATCGACCATCGAAGGCAACGACATTGTCCTGGTGGACTTCTGGGCTGAATGGTGCGGTCCCTGCAAGCAGTTCGGGCCCACGTACAGCGCCATGTCGGAGAAGCACTCCGACGTCCTGTTCACGAAGGTGGACACCGAAGCCCAGCAACAGCTAGCCGCCGAGGCCGGCATCACGTCCATCCCCACCCTGATGGCGTTCCGCGAAAAAGTACTCGTCTTCTCCCAGCCGGGTGCCCTGAACGCCCAGCAGTTGGAGCAGGTTGTTGACGCGGTCAAGGCCCTGGACATGGAAGAAGTCCATGCCCATGTGGCGCGCTCGCAAGCAGAAGCCGCAGCCGCCGCGGAAAGCACCCCGGGCGTCACCAGGAGCGCCGGCCCGCAGGACGGCTCACAGATCCCGAGGCGTGATCCCTTCTTAAGGCAACGCGGGTCACATTTCGCCCAATAACTTCGGTTCTTTGGGCGAAATGTGACCCCGCGTTTTGGTTTGCGGAGGGTTAGAGGCGGGCCAGCTGCACGGGTTCGGCCAGCAGCGCGCTCAGGGATTCGTTCAGGTCCTGGACGGCAGTGCCCTTGGAGTGCTTCGCCAGCAGTTCCTCGGATTCCCACTGTTCCGTGAGGACGAGCTTTTCCTCGGTGGCTTCGGTCAGCTCGTAGCGGATGCAGCCGGGTTCGTTCACCACCTCGTCGATGGCGATTTCCAGGGCAAGCTTCACACGGAAGAACTCGCCGTCGTTGGGGATGAACGTTGCCTGCAGGTCGATGGGTGCACTCATGGATTTCACAATACCGGGACTCGGGACGCAGGCCCGCCCTGTTTACGCGCGGACACCCTCCTGTTGCGCTTCTCTTGCCCGGCTCCTGTTGGTAGCGTGCCAGCATGCGCGCTTACACAGCCGGGACACTGACGTCCCGCTCCTCGAGGAAACCATCGGCCGGAACTTTGAACGGGTGGTGGCCCGGTTCCCCTTCCACGACGCGCTGATCGAGGCCGCGCCGGTGCCGGGCGCTGATGCCGCCGCTGGAGCTACACGAAAATGAACGACGACGTCGACCGCCTCGCGCGAGCGCTGCTCGCCTCGGGGGTGGCCAAGGGGACCGGTTGGGCATCTGGAGCCCGAACTGCGCCGAGTGGACGCTGCTGCAGTACGCCACGGCCAAGGCCGGTGCCATCCTGGTCAACGTGAACCCGGCCTACCGGAGCCACGAGCTGGAGTTTGTGGTGAAGCAGAACCGCATGCGTTGCTGGTGGCGGCACCGTCGGACCGGAACAGCGACTATGTGGGAATGGCGCGCCAGGCGCTCGCTGGCTGCCCGGACCTGCGGGAGCTCGTGTTCCTGCCGGATTACGGCATGGACGGGCTCGACGCCGGTGATCCCCAAAGTGATGGGGAGCAGACGTACGCCGAGCTGCTCAAGCGGGCAGACGCCGTCGGCCATTCCGGCCTTAAGGCCCGCATGGCGGAACTGGACCCGCACGATCCCATCAACCTGCAGTACACCTCGGGGACCACCGGCTTCCCCAAGGGGGCCACCCTGACGCACCACAACATCCTGAACAACGGCTACTCCATCGGTGAACTGCTGGGCTACACCGAGCACGACCGGGTGGTGATTCCGGTGCCGTTCTACCACTGCTTCGGGATGGTGATCGGCAACCTGGCTGCCCTCAGCCATGGCGCGGCCACAATCATCCCCGGCCGCGGCTTCACGCCGGCGGCCGCGCTGGAGGCCGTGCAGGACTTCGGCGGAACATCGCTGTATGGCGTACCCACGATGTTCATCGCCGAGCTGGCGCTGCCGGACTTTTCCTCCTACGACCTGGCCACGCTCCGCACGGGCGTCATGGCGGGATCGGTGTGCCCCGTCGACGTGATGAACCGGGTAATCTCGGAGATGCACATGGTGGATGTGGCCATCTGCTACGGCATGACCGAGACCTCCCGGTGTCCACCATGACCCGGAACGGTGACACCCTGCAGCATCGCACCGAGACCGTGGGCCGCACCATGCCGAGGCTGGAAAGCCAGATCGTGGACCCCGGCACCGGCGACGTTCTGGAGCGCGGCGAGATCGGTGAGTTGTGCACACGGGGTTACGCCGTGATGGCCGGGTATTGGGACCAGCCGGAGAAGACCGCGGAGGCCATCGACGCCGACCGCTGGATGCACACCGGCGACCTCGCCCGGATGGACGACGAGGGCTACGTGGTGATCGAGGGCCGCATCAAGGACCTGGTGATCCGCGGCGGCGAAAACATCTACCCGCGAGAGATCGAGGAGTTCCTGTACAGCCACCCGTCCATCCAGGACGTGCAGGTGATCGGGGTTCCCGATGCCAGGTACGGCGAGGAACTCATGGCCTGCATCATCCTCAAGCCCGGCGCGGACCCGCTGGACGCTGCTTCAATCGAGGACTTCTGCCGCGGGAAGCTGGCACACTACAAGATCCCCGCTACGTGGACGTCCGCGAAAGTTTCCCCATGACCGTTTCCGGGAAGATCCGCAAAGTGGAGATGCGCGAGGAAGCCGTGGCCCGCCTGGGGCTCTGACCGCAACGCGGGGTCACTTTCCGCCCGATAATTCGACTTCATTGGGCAAGGAGTGACCCCGCGTTGCTGGGCGTGCGGGTGCCCTGTGGATAACTTCGGACGCTGTTCCTTCCCGGGGCGCACAATGGGTGCCATGGTTACTGCGAAGCCGCTCCCCGAGGATCTCGCCAAGGTTCCTTTCACGGTCTATCAGGCCCGGGACCGCGGTGTCGCACCCAAGCGCTTGCACGCGAAGGATTTGGTGGGTGCAGGGCGGCTGATCCGGGCGCATGCCGGTCGGGACGTTTCCCTGGTTGATCGGATGCGAGTGCTTTGCGCTGCTACCCCGGACGCCTGGGTGTCACACGAGACAGCGGCTATTTTCTTCGATTTGGGCCTTCCGCCCTGGCTGGGCCAAGAACCGCGCGTCCACTTCAGCAAGCCGCACGGATTGCCCAGGGTCCGGCGGTCCGGCGTCATCGGTCACCGCGTGCACGTGATTCCGGGTGAAGTCGTGGAAATGGATGGGATCAGGGTTAGCGTGCCGCCTCGGACGTGGCTTGACCTGGCACATCAGTTACCGCTGCGATATCTAGTGGCCTTGGGAGACCAACTGATTCGCATGCCTCGGCCGGAGTTGGAGTTCCGTAGCGTGCCGTTTGCCCATAAGGAAGGACTACGCCTGTTGATCCGGCAGCATCCCAACATGCAAGGCGTTGAAAAGGCGCGGCTGGCTCTGGATGAGATGCGGGTCGGGTCGGACTCGTTCCCCGAAACGTTCCTTAGGCTGGCGCTCCTGGACGCGCACCTGCCTGAACCCGAATTGCAGCTCCGTCTTGATCCCGACAATCCAAGGTCGCCCGCAGCCGACCTTGGTTACCGAAAGCACCGGATCGCCGTGCAGTACGACGGCGCGCATCACCGAACGAGAGAACAGCAGACGCGGGATAACCGCCGCGACGAATTTTTTATCAGCGCCGGCTGGTCCTATTTCAAGCCGAACGCAGACGACCTCGCCGACGGGTTCCAGGAGCTCATCGCCAGGATCAAACGAGCACGCCGCGCCTAGAGCAACGCGGGGTCACTTCTGGCCCGATAATCGAGGGTTATCGGGCCAGAAGTGACCCGCGTTGCTTTGGTGGGTAGGCGGGCGGGCTTCAATTGATGTTGCGGTTGATGGCCCGCACACCCACTACAAGTCCGACGGCGGCCGTCACCGATGCGGCGAGGAGGCCCAGGAGCGTGTCGGTCCCGACACTGCCGGCAAACAGTTCCCGTTCGGCGTTCACCAGGTAGGTCAGGGGTTGAAGAAGCTGGCGGTCTTCATCCAGTCCGGCCCGGCCTCGATTGGCAGCATAATGCCGGACAGGATCATCAGCGGGAAGAGCAGGGTCTGCTGCACCCCCCAGAAGATCCATTCCTTGTTCTGCGAGACCAGAGCCAGGGCATAGGACAGCGCGCCGAGTCCGATGCCGAAGATCCCAAGGATGACCAGGCCGAACAGCACGTGCAGCGGGTAGAAGACAAAGCCGAACGGGATGCAGACCAGGGCGATCAGCAGGCCTGCACCACCAGCGGCGCCCACTCCTTCAGCGCCCGCCCGATCATCAGCGACGAACGTGAGAGCGGCGTGGCCAGTATCCGCTCATAAGAACCGGTCATCAGCTCGTACTGCAGGTTGGAGCCGGTCATGGACGTGCCGAACAGGGCGATCATGACCACGACGCCGGGGAGGAACCACTGCAGCGTGGACTGGCCGCCGAATGCCGGTGCCCCCACGGCCGCGCCGAGCAACGGGCCGAAAAGGCCCAGGAACACGAGCGGCTGGAGCAGCGAGAAGACCAGCGAGAAGGGGTCCCGCAGGGGCAGCAGCATCTCACGCCAGAAGACGAATCTGGTGTCATGCAGGATCTGGACCAGGCCCGGCTTTTCCAGGACCTCGGTGCTTTGCACAGCCATCAGCGGTTTGCTCCTTCCCGCAGGTTGCGGCCTGTCAGTTCCAGGAACACGTCGTCCAGGGTGGGCGGTTTCAGCTCAAGGGACTGGGCGGGAGCGCCGGCGTCGTTCATTTCTTGCAACAGCGCCGGTGCCAGCCGTGCGCCTTCGGTGAGCCGGAGGCGGAAGCGGACCACGCTGTCGTACAAGTTTTCGCTGAGCTCACCGCCCGCGGCGGCCCGCCCAGCAGCCCGCGCACGCCCGCGGCGGACTCCGCCGCGACCTCGACGGCGAGCAGGTCACCGGCGAGGTTGGCCTTCAGCCGGGCGGCTGTGTCATCGGCGATGATCTGGCCGTGGTCGATCACAATCACGCGCTCGGACATCGAATCGGCCTCGTCCATGTAGTGCGTGGTCAGGACAATGGTGGTGCCGTGCTCGGCGCGCATCCGCAAGATGTGCTCCCACAGGTTGGCCCGGTTCTGCGGGTCCATGCCGGTGGACGGTTCATCCAGGAACAGCAGCCGCGGGGAGTGAATCAGCCCCAGCGCCACGTCCATCCGCCGCCGCTGCCCGCCGGACAGCTTGACCACGGTGCGTTTGGCGAGGTCGGCCAGGTCCAGGGATTTCAGCAGTTCCTGTGCCCGGGCGGCAGCATCCGTGGCATTCATGCCGTAGAAGCGGCCTTGCATGATCAGTTCGTCGATGACCCGGAAGCTGTGGCCGCCGCCGTTGCCCTGGCCGATGTAGCCGATCCGGGCGCGTACTCCTGCCGGGTCCGCTGCGACGTCCACCCCCGCGACACTTGCCATGCCGGAAGTGGACCGGAGCAGCGTGGTGAGCATGCGCAGGGTGGTGGATTTACCCGCACCGTTCGGGCCAAGGAACGCCACAAGCTCGCCCGGGGCAACATCGATGTTGACTCCCTTGACGGCTTCTACCGTTTCCTTCTTGACGGTGAATGTCTTGGTCAGCTTGTCAGTGTGGATCATGGCTGACTCCAGGGAATTCGCCAATTCCGGGGCTCTGGTGCGGGCTCCATGGCGCCACGCTATACCCATCCGCGGCCCGAGTCCACGGCGGAACCGTCAGTGCCGGCGGTGGTCCTGGATGGTCATCCGCGGCCCGAACGTGGGTTTGCGGAAGCCGCTCAGCCCGATCATCCGGACCACCCGCTGCCGGTGCCCGTCCACGGCTCAAGCAAGGCCAGCATGCCGGCGTCGTCGGTCCGGCGCCCGGTGAGCGCAGAGCCCACATAGGCGGCGAGGTGGTAGTCGCCCACCGCGATGGAGTCCGGGCAGCCGTGGGTCCGCTGCACCACTTCGGCCGCGGTCCACACCCCGATACCGGGAATCACCTGGAGCTTTGCTGCCGCCTCCGCGGACGGAAGGGCGGCCAGCCGTTCAAGCGCGACGGCGGATCGCAGCGCCCGCATAACGGTCGCCGAACGCTGGGGTCCTACCCCGGCCTGGTGCCATTCCCACGAGGGGATGCGCAGCCACTGCTCAGGGGTGGGCTGGAGGCGGAGCCCCTCCGGCGCCGCGCTTCCGGCCGCCGGAGCCGGCGAGCCGAACCGGTACATCAGGTACCGGTAGCCGCGGCGGGCCTCAATAACGGTGACCTTCTGCTCGAGGATGGTGGGCACGAGGCAATCAACCACCCGCCCGGTGGAGGGCAGCCGGACAGCCAGGTTCCGGCGTCGGGCCTCCCGGACCATCCGGGGGAGCGTGGCATGGAAGTCCGGTTCGTCAAACGCCGACCAGTCGTCCCGGCGCCCAGGAGCCGGGCACGCCGGCGAGCCCGGCGGCGGAACCGGGACCCAGGCCTGCGCGTCAACGGCGGCGTCAACAGCCCTATCCGCGGCAGCGGTGAGGCGCAGCGTAACCGGGCCGTCCGGCGTCGTAAACGCCGTCCATAACCCGTCCGGCCGGAACGAAAACGACGGATCTCCGGTACCCCGCAGGAGCGTTCCCAGCGTCTGGTGCAGGCTGTACGGCCGTCCGGATGCCACCGCAGGGACGCATCCGCGGAGGCGGCAAGCCGGGCGGGGGCGTCAAGGATGGTCATGT
This sequence comes from Arthrobacter sp. Hiyo4, assembly GCA_002370555.1. Lineage (GTDB taxonomy): Bacteria > Actinomycetota > Actinomycetes > Actinomycetales > Micrococcaceae > Arthrobacter. The sequence goes on along the minus strand of AP014718.1, from coordinate 2,811,781 downwards.
ACTCATGGTCCCACGGTGGGCTGACAAGGTAGCTTCCGGAGCCCCCTTACAGACCGAAGATGCCAGGACTAGACTCCATCGTGTGGCGCGGGAGTCCGCGCCTTCCCCTCGCATTCAAAGGAGCATGCTGTGGCTGGAGTTGTGCATTTCGAGATTCCCTCCGATGACAAGGAACGCGCCAACACCTTTTACCAAAGCGCGTTTGGCTGGACCCTGACCCCCATGCAGGAGATGGACTATACGATCGCCATCACCACGCCGTCGGACGAACAGACAGGTCTGCCAAGCGCGCCAGGGCCATCAACGGGCCCTGTTCCCCCGCACGGACAACCTCAAGACCCCATCATCACCATCGATGTGGAGGACGTGGACGCCGCGCTGGCGCAGGTTGAATCTGCTGGAGGTACTGTCGCCCAGGCCAAGGATGCCGTTCCGGGAATGGGCTACTACGCCTATTTCAAGGACACCGAAGGCAACACCATGGGCCTCTGGCAGACAGATTCCTCGGCAGGGAGCTGAGCCCTGGGCAGGACCTGCGGCGGCAGGCGGTAACTTTGTACCTATGAAGTACGCGCAGTCCGTCCTGGACCTCATCGGTAACACGCCGCTCATCAAGCTCAACCACGTGACGGAAGGCCTCAAGGCAACTGTCCTGGTCAAGCTGGAATACATCAATCCCGGCGGCTCCATCAAGGACCGCATCGCGGTGAAAATGATCGAAGAGGCCGAACGGACGGGCAAGCTCCTGCCCGGCGGGACCATCGTTGAGCCGACGTCGGGCAACACCGGCGTGGGCCTGGCGCTCGTCGCCCAGCAAAAGGGTTACAAGTGCATTTTCGTGGTGCCGGATAAGGTGGGCGAGGACAAGCGCGCCGTGCTTCAGGCTTACGGCGCCGAAGTGGTGGTCACGCCCACGTCCGTGGCCCGGACAGCCCGCAGAGCTACTACAGCGTCTCGGACCGGCTGGTCACGGAAATTCCGGGCGCCTACAAGCCCGACCAGTTCTCCAACCCCGCCGCCCCGGCAGCCACTACGAGACCACAGGGCCGGAAATCTGGCAGGACACGGACGGCCGGGTCACGCACTGCGTGATCGGCGCCGGCACCGGCGGCACCATCACGGGCACCGGCCGTTTCCTCAAGGAGATCTCGGCGGACCGTGCCGAGTCCGACGGCGGCCGGGTCAGGATCATCGGGGCGGACCCCGAGGGTTCGGTCTACTCCGGCGGTACAGGACGCCCGTATTTCGTCGAGGGCGTGGGCGAGGACATGTGGCCGGCCAACTACGACAAATCCGTCCCGGACGATGTCATTGCCGTCTCCGACGCCGATTCCTTCGCCATGACCCGGCGGCTGGCCCGCGAGGAAGGGCTGCTGGTGGGCGGCTCGTCCGGCATGGCGGTGGTGGCTGCGCTGCAGACCGCCCGCGACCTCCCCGAAAGCGCCGTAGTGGTGGTCATCCTCCCGGACTCCGGCCGCGGCTACCTGGCCAAGATCTTTAACGACCAGTGGATGCGTTCCTACGGTTTCCTCTCCGGCGGCGAGGAAGCGTCCGTGGGCGAGGTTATCAAGTTCAAGACCGGCGAGCTGCCGGACCTGGTGCACATCCACCCCAACGAGACCGTGCGCGACGTCATCAACATCATGAACGAGTTCGGCGTCAGCCACATCCCGGTCCTCTCGCAGGAACCGCCGGTGGTGATGGGCGAGGTCCTCGGCGCCGTGGACGAACGCACCCTGACCTCCAAGCTGTTCCGCGGCGAGGCCAAGCTGACGGACAAGATCTCCGAGCACATGGGCCCCGCCTGCCGGTCATCGGCTCGCTGGAAACCATCTCCGCAGCCCGCGAGCTGCTTTCCGACGTGGACACCGTGATGGTGACGTTCGTCGGTGCCCCGGTGGGAATCCTCACCCGCCACGACCTCCTCGCCTACCTCAGCAACTAGCTAAAGGAACTCCATGTCTGTTTCCGAAAACCAGGGTTTCAACACGCGCGCAGTCCATGCCGGCCAGGCCTTCGAGCCCCGCACCGGCGCCGTGGTTCCGCCGGTGCACTTCAGCTCCACGTACGCCCAGGACGGTATCGGCGGGCTCCGCGACGGCTACGAGTACGGCCGCGGTACCAACCCCACGCGCGACGCCCTGCAGGAGCAGCTCGCGGCGCTCGAAGGTGGCAGCCACGCGTACTCCTTCAGCTCCGGCCTCGCGGCGGAGGACTCCCTGATCCGGGCGCTGACCCGGCCGGGCGACCACATCGTGCTCGGCAACGACGCCTACGGCGGCACCTACCGGCTCATCAACCGCGTGCTTGGCGACTGGGGGATCGGCAACACCCCCGTGGACATGGCGGACCTGGACGCGGTCCGCAAAGCGGTGGCCGCGCACAAGACCCGCTTCGTCTGGGTGGAAACCCCTCCAACCCGCTGATGAAGATCACCGACATCGAGGCGCTCGCCGCAATAGCGCACGACGCCGGGGCCCTCCTCGTGGTGGACAACACCTTCGCGTCGCCCTACCTGCAGACCCCGCTCGCCCTGGGTGCCGACGTCGTGGTCCACTCCACCACCAAGTACATTGGCGGACACTCCGACGTGGTGGGCGGCGCCATCGTGGTCAACGACGCGGACCTCGCGGAGAAGATCGGCTTTGTCCAGTTCGCGGTGGGTGCGGTGTCCGGCCCCATGGACGCGTTCCTCACCACCCGTGGCCTGAAGACGCTCGGCGTGCGCATGGACCGGCACAGCGACAACGGCCAGGCCGTGGCCGAATGGCTGCTCGAGCGCCCCGAGGTGGAGGCCGTCCTGTACCCGGGCCTGCCCTCCCACCCCGGCCATGAGCTGGCGAAGAAGCAGATGAAGAAGTTCGGTGGCATGGTCTCCGTCCAGTTCAAGGGCGGCGAGGCGGCGGCCCGCACGGTCGCGGAAAACACCTCCGTGTTCACGCTGGCGGAATCCCTTGGCGGCATCGAATCGCTGATGAACTACCCCTCAGAGATGACCCACGCATCGGTCAAGGGCACAGAGCTGGCTGTTCCGGTCAACCTGATCCGGCTGTCCTGCGGCATCGAGGACGTGGAGGACCTCATCGCGGACCTGGAGCGGGCCTTCACCTTCCTCAAGTAGCGCCGCCGAGATGGCACTTCGCGGCAGTTCCGAGCCGAAACACTGCCGCGAAGTGCCATCTCGCGTTCCAGCCGACCCTGGCTTTCTTCAAGAAAGTTAGCTAGGGTGCCTTTATGGTTCTCCGCTCCGACTGGTCCCAGCGCAACTGCAGCATGGCACGAGGTCTTGACATTTTGGGTGACCCCTGGAGCATGCTGGTGCTCCGCGAGGTCTTTTTCGGCAACGGCGCTTCGACGCCATGAAGTCCCGGCTCGCCGTCGCGGACTCGGTGCTCACCAGGCGCCTGGCGGGCCTGGTGGAGTCGGGGCTGCTCGAGAAGAAGGCGTACGACGACGGCGGCCGCGCCCGCCAGGAGTACGTCCTGACCCCGAAGGGTGCAGACGCCCTCCCTGTCCTGAACGCCGTGGTTATGTGGGCAGAAAAGCACCTGCCGGCACCCTCGGACCAGGCCCACATGTACGTCATCCATTCCGGCTGCGGCCAGCGGACCAGTTCCGCGGACACCTGCACCGGCTGCGGGGAACGGCTCACGGCCGCCAACACCAGCTGGCACAGCCTCACCCGGACGGACGCGCCCGTGCAACTGGCCACCGCCGCATGAGTTCCTCCGTAACCAGCCGCCGCCGGCGCCTGCACCCCGCCTGGATAGTCGCCGCCGTAGCCTTCCTGGCCCTCGTGGGAGCCGCCGGATTCCGGCCGCCCGGGTGTGCTGATGGTGCCCCTGCAGCAGGAGTTCGGCTGGTCCACCACCGTCCTCTCTGCAGCTGTCAGTATCAACCTGGTGCTGTTTGGCCTGACCGCCCCCTTCGCCGCGGCCTTGATGGAACGGTTCGGGATCCGGGCCGTCACCGCCAGCGCCCTGGTGATGATCGGCGCCGGCAGCGCGCTCACGGTCCTGGTCACACAGTCCTGGCAGATCCTCTTGACCTGGGGACTGCTGATCGGCCTCGGCACCGGCTCCATGGCCCTCGTCTTCGCCGCGACTATCGCCAACACGTGGTTCTCGAAGAGCCGCGGACTGGTGATCGGCATCCTCACCGCCGGCAGCGCCGCGGGCCAGCTGGTCTTCCTGCCGTTCATCGCCATGCTCGCCCAGGATCCGGGCTGGCGGCAGGCCTCGCTGCTGATCGCCGCCGGCGCGCTCGCGGTGGTGCCGCTGGTGCTGAAGTTCCTCAAGAACTCACCGGCCGACGTCGGCGCCTTGCCTTACGGTGAAACGGCACCTGAGGAGGGAGCGGCTGCATCCCGGCTGCGCCAGCGGACTCTGTGGACAGCGGGCGGAGCAGCAACGCCGCAGTGCGCGCCCTCCAGGTGCTCAAGCGTGCCAGCAAAGTGCGGACGTTCTGGGCGCTCGTGGCCGGTTTCGCGATCTGCGGGGCCACCACGAACGGCCTGATCGGCACCCACTTCATCCCCTCCGCCCATGACCACGGCATGCCCGAAACCACCGCGGCCGGGCTGCTCGCCGTCGTCGGGATCTTTGACATCCTGGGCACCATAGCGTCCGGCTGGCTGACAGACCGCTACAACCCCAAAATCCTGCTGGCCGTCTACTACCAGTTCCGGGGGATCGGCCTGCTGGTGCTGCCGCTGCTCCTGAGTGCCACCGTCCAGCCGAGCATGATCGTATTTGTGGTGATCTACGGCCTGGACTGGGTGGCCACCGTGCCGCCCACCGCGGCAATCTGCCGGACAACGTTCGGGGCGGACGGCAGCGTGGTGTTCGGCTGGGTGTTCGCAGCCCACCAGCTGGGCGCGGCCGCCGCTGCCCTCGGCGCCGGCGCCATCCGGGATGCCACCGGCCAGTACACCTACGCCTGGTTCGGCGCGGCCGCCATGTGCACCATCGCCGCCGTGATCAGCGCGACCATCCGCAAGGACGCAGGCGCCAAGGAACCCGTCCCGGTCGGAGCTGCGTAACCCGGTCCGAGATGCGTCGAGATGGCACTTCGCGGCAGTCGCCGCGCGGAACACTGCCGCGAAGTGCCATCTCGGTGGCTCTATCCGGCCGTCCCGATGCGCAGCGTCAGCGTGCGGGCCTCCGGACGAAGGGCAAAGTCCGGCCAGACGTCCGGGCCGCACGCCCGTGAACCCAGACCATGCTGGGCGGCGTCCAGGTACAGGTAGCTGTGCTCACTTCGAGGCAGCTCGTGGGGATGGGCCGCGGCACTGACCTCCTGTGCGGTGTGGCGGGCCAGGGTGAAACCGGGCCGGCGCCCGCGGGCATCCGCCACCGTCTCGATCTTCAGCCAGGGTGCGCCCGCGTTGCTCAGCTCGAGGGAACGCACGGCACTGCGGTGCCCGCTCTCCTGGGGCTTCGCGTAGGGCACAGTGAGGTCCTCGATGGCAGCCGAATACCGCCCGATCAGTGCCGCGTGCATGCTGTCCGGATACGATTCCCGGGCCCGGCACCGAACCAGGAGGCGCCGGCCACGGAGCCGGGCAGATCGAACCGGACCCCGATGCGCGGCCAGATCATGTTCCAGCCCGCGCTGGGAACGATGTCCAGGCGCAGCCACAGCTCCCGTTGGTGAGCTGCCACTGCTCTTCGACCGTCGCGGAGTCGGCGCTGTCGGCCGGCGCGTACCGTGTCCGGACCGCCACACCTGATTCGTTCGCCGCGACCTTTTCCACCCGGGCAGTCAGACGGTCCAGGCCGGCTTTGCGCCACACCTCGGCAGACGGCGGGGCCGGGACGCCGTTTCCGTTGTTCAGCCAGGGGTCGGCGAGATCGTAACTGCCGTGGCCCGCTCCGCCGTCGTTGTCCGTCGGTGCACGCCAGAGTTCCAGGCGGGGACCGGCTACGGTCAAACCGCCCAGCGACACGAGCCGGCCGTCCTCGAAGACCGCGGGTCCGAGGGTTACCGCTCCGGCCCCAGCGGAACCTGCCGCAGCGGAACCGGCACCCGCAGGCCCGGCCGCCAAGGTGCCTATCCTGCCGGCTGAAGCCGGCGGGCGCGGCGCCTGAACAGGCGCCGCAGGCGCCGTAAGATCCAGCTGGGCAGCTGAAATCACGTGCCCGGCCGGAGCCCAGCCGGTGTCCGTGCGCAGCACGGCTTCAACGGTGAGCCAGTGCTCGCCGCTCCCTGGGACAGCAAACCCCGGCAACTCCAGGGTCACTGATTCGCCTGCCGCAAGAGCCATGCCGGAGGTGCCGGCCACTGCCAGTTCGCCGGATTCGCTGCGGACGCCGTCCACTTCGGTCCGCCACTGGAACACAACGTCGGAGGCGTCCGCCGAGTGCCGCAGATTGGCGACTGTGATGAACCGCCGGGCACCGCCGTCGGACGCTGTTCCATTGGTCACCTCGGTGCCGAAGCGCAAACGGATCGGCGCCACGATCTGCTTGTATTCGAAAAGCCCCGGACTCGGCGTCGAATCGGAGAGGACCATTCCGTCCATCACGAAGTTGCCATCGTGGATGACCTCGTTGAAATCGCCGCCATAGGCGAAGAATTCCGTTCCGTCCTCCGTGCGTGTGCGGATGCCGTGGTCACGCCATTCCCAGACGAACCCGCCGTGCAGCCTGGGGTAGCGGTCAACGAGGTCCTCATACTGGTCGATGGCGCCGGGGCCGTTGCCCATCGCGTGAACGTACTCGCACAGGATGAAGGGTTTGGTCCGCTGGCGTGCCGACTCGGCGGCGGAACAGCCCAGCAGCAGGGAGCCGGAATCGTCGCGCCCGATCGCCTCGGTCTCGGGGACGGAGGAGTACATCCGGGAATAGACGTCCGTGTACGCACCGCTGTAATCGCCCTCATAGTGGACCGGGCGTCCGGTGTCGCGGCATGGGCCCACGCGGCCATGGCGGCGAGGTTGGCGCCCGTGCCGGCCTCGTTGCCGAGCGACCACATAACGATGGAGGGGTGGTTCTTGTCGCGCTCGATGGTGCGCTCGATGCGGTCCACGAAGGCTTCGCGCCAGGCGGGATCGTCGCTGGGGTTGCCGGCCCATTGCTGGGCATGGAATCCGTGCGTTTCGAGGTCGCACTCAAGCACCACCCAGAACCCATTTCATCGGCCAGGTTCAGAAGCCTCGGATGCGGGGGATAGTGGCTGGTGCGGATCGCGTTGACGTTGAACCGCTTCATGAGGGCCAGATCGGCGCGGGCGGATTCTTCGTCGTAGACGCGGCCCCGGTCGGGGTGGGTCTCGTGACGGTTCATGCCGTGGAACACTACGCGCCGGCCGTTGACCAGAAAGCGGTCGCCCACGATTTCCACCGTGCGGAAGCCCAGGCGCAGGGAGAGCGTTTCGGCAGCGCTGCTCACCGTTGCGTCATACAGCCGCGGGATCTCGGCAGACCAGGGTTCGACGGCGTCGATCGCCACCGGGCAACGTCCGCCGCGGAGGTCCACGTGACGTCCACGCCCAGCTCCGGCACGGAGAGCGTCACCGGGAAGGCGTCACCGGTGGCCGTGATTTCAGGGTCAATGGTGCCGGCGCCGGAACCACCGGAGCCGCTGAACGAGGCGCGCAGCCAGACGTCGTCGATGCCGCCCGCCGGCCGGGCCTGAAGTGTTACGTCGCGGAAGATGCCAGGCAGCCACCACTGGTCCTGGTCTTCGACGTAGCTCGACGCCGACCACTGGTGCACGCGTACGGCCAGTACGTTCGATCCAGGACGCACAACATCGGTTACGTCGAATTCCTGGGCCAGTCGGCTCCCGACGCCGACACCGATCTGGATCCCGTTGACCCATACCTTGTAGCGCGATTCGACGCCGTCGAACCGCAGCAGGATCCGTTCGGCTTCGGTCCATGCCTCCGGAAGTTCGAAGGCGCGCCGGTAGTCGCCGGTGGGATTCTCGTCGGGGACGTGGGGCGCATCGGTGGGGAAGGGAAAGCGGACATTCGTGTAGATGGGCCGCCCGTACCGGCCGTCGCCTTCCAGCACCCAATGGGCGGGGACGGCGATCTCGTCCCATGACGAGTCATCGAAGGCTTCGTCGGCGATGCCTTCGGGAGCCTCGCCGGCGGGCAGGACGCCGCGGCCCCGGGGTTCCGGGTGCGCCGGGCAGGAGCCGGAAGCGCCAGTGGCCGTTGAGCGACTGGGTGGGAGCAGTGGTGTGCAGCCAGGAGCGGGCGGCTGTCCGCCTGCCCGAACCCGGTCCGCGGTCGATGATGTAGGAAGCATCGGCGGTGCGCGCGGTTGCTGTGGACTGGGACATTGCGTGACTGCTCCTTCTGTAAGCCGCCGCGCCAGAAGCGCTGCAGGACCACCATGGCAATGCTGTGAGGTCCGCCACGTCCGGGGCCGACACGAGAAAGGCTAGCACAAAATTCGAGTAATCACTCGAGTTATGATTTTGTCCCGTGTTTCCGCCTGTACACTGGCTTGCCATGACCACAAACGAGGCGAGCAGGCCCTCCCGGCGGGGACCGTACGCGAAGTCGGCGGAGCGCCGGAGCGCGATCCTAGGTGCCGCGCACGCTGTGTTTGCGGCCCGCGGGTACCGCGGAGGCTCTTTGCAGGACGTTGCCGACCGCGTTGGAATGAGCCAGACGAGCCTCCTGCATTACTTCCCGTCGAAAAGCGATCTGCTGCTGGCCGTGCTCAACTGGCGCGACTCGCATACCGGCGATGGCACCACACCTCCCGATCCGGAGGAAGCGCTGGTCGATGCCGTGATCCGCCAGGCACGCTTCAACGAGGAGATCCCGGGCGTCATCGAGCTGTACACCGTCCTGTGTGCGGAATCCGTCACGGACCGCCATCCGGGGCGCGAATTCTTCACGGAACGATTTGAACGGCTGCGGCGGAGCTACGCGCGTCGGTTCACCCAACTGGCCAACGAGGGCGGCTCCGCGACGGCGTTGAACCGGAAGCCGCGGCGGCATCATTGATTGCGCTGTGGGACGGCATCCAGACCCAGTGGCTGTTCTCGCCTGACAGTGTGGACATGGCAGGGTGCCTGCGCGGCTACCTTGAGCTGGTCATCCTCCCTGAATAACCGCCGTAGGATCCCAACTAGGTAGCAGCAGATGTCGTTATGAGCCCTCACAACGACACCTACTGCGACCTAGTTGGGAGGGAGGGGCGGGGGCAGACCGGACGTGTTACCGGAACGCGCTGAGGCCCGTGATGTGCTGACCCAGGACGAGCAGGTGGACCTCATCGGTGCCCTCGTAGGTGCGGACTGACTCCAGGTTGGCAGCGTGCCGGAGCGGCGAATAGTCCAGCGTGATGCCGTTGCCGCCGAGGATGGAGCGGGCTTCCCGGGCGACCTTGATGGCCTCGCGCACGTTGTTCAGCTTGCCCAGCGAGATCTGCTCGGGCCGCAGTTTCCCTTCGTCCTTGAGGCGCCCCAGGTAGTAGGCCAGCATGGTGCCTTTCTGGATCTCCAGCAGCATATTCACCAGCTTCTCCTGCGTCAGCTGGTACCCGGCCAGCGGCTTGCCGAACTGCAGCCGGTCCTGGGAATAGGCCAGCGCGGCCTCGTAGGAATCACGGGCCGCGCCCATGGCACCCCAGACGATCCCGTAGCGGGCCTCGTTCAGGCACGTAAACGGCCCGCGTAGGCCCATCGCAGCCGGCAGCATGGCATCAGGTCCCAGCCGGACGCCGTCGAACACCACATCGCACTGGATGGAAGCGCGCATGGACAGTTTCTGGGTGATGGGTGTTGCGGTCATGCCCGGCGTGCCGGCCGGCACCAGGAAGCCGCGGACGCCGTCGTCGGTTTGGGCCCACACCACCATCACCCGGCCACGGACGCCAGCCCGATCCAGCGTTTGGCGCCGTCCAGGACCCAGCCGGCGCTGTCCCCGGTACCGTCCCGGCGGGCGAAAGTGGTCATGGAGGACGGGTCGGAGCCTGCCGTGGGTTCGGTCAGAGCGAAGCAGCCGATCACTTCGCCGGCAGCCATCCGGGGGAGCCACTCCTGCTTCTGGTCCTCCGAGCCCCATTTGTGGATGGCCGTCATGGCCAGGGACCCCTGCACCGAGACGAAGGTCCGGATCCCGGAATCGCCGGCCTCGAGTTCCATCGCGGCCAGGCCGTATTCGACGGCGGAGCGGCCGGGCAGCCGTAGCCGTCCAGGTGCATCCCCAGGACGCCCAGCTCGCCGAGCTCGGGAGCGAGCTCCAGCGGAAAGACGGCGTCGTCATACCAGCGGGCAATGTTTGGTTTGATCCGCTGGTCGGTGAAGTCGCGGATCCGCTGCCTGAGCGCACGCTCGTCAGCGCTCAGCAGCGCATTAAGGGCCAGGACGTCGGACGGGTCCGGTGTAAGGGGTTGTTCGGCGGTGACTCCAGCGTCGCTCATCTGTGTATCTTAGGCCGACGTCGGTGTGGCGGCCGCCGCCGTCGGCTTCCCGGTGAAGTATTCCCGCGTTGACGGCAGGAACCGGCAGACGACGGCAAGGACCACGCCCAGGGCCAGGAGCACCACGCCGCTGACAAACGCCCCGCCGACGCCGAAGATCTGGGTGTCACCGTAGGCCGGATCCCACATCTGGACGGCGGAAATGAAGAACGCCGCCGTGAGGATCAGGGCCCCGAGCAGCGGAAGGATGCCGCGGAACCAGAGGTTGCGGGCCGATTCCCGGAAGGTCCCCCGGAAATACCAGAAGCACGCAAATCCGGTCAGCGCATAGTAAAACGCGATGAACAGGCTGATGGCGCTGATGGAATCGGCAAGGAGGTTCTCGCTGAGGAAGCTCATGGCCACGTAATACACCACGGCGGCAGCGCCCATCACCTGGGTGGAGAATCCCGGGTTTGGTTGCGGGCATGGACTTCGCCGAACTTCGGCGGCAGCGCACCGTGCACGCCCATCGACAGCGTGCCGCGGGCCGTCGGCAGGATGGTGGTCTGCGTGGACGACAGGACCGAGGCCAGCACGGCCACCACAATCAGCCAGCCCCACGGACCCAGGACCACGTCCTTCATGGCCAGGAAGACGTCGGACTGGTTCGCTTCGTTGCCCAGGCCGATGCCTTCGGTGCCAACCGTGGCGTACATCATCACCAGCAAGGCCACCGAAACGTAGATGGCCACCAGGACAAAGGCTGAAATGACGGCGCCGCGCCCCGGCGTGGTGGTCGGGTTTTCGGTCTCCTCGTTCACCGCCAGGCAGGTATCCCAGCCCCAGTAGATGAACAGGGCAAGGAGCGAACCGTGCACCACGGCAAAGGGATCGGCGAAGGCGCCGGCCGGGTTGAACCACTCAACGTCGAACGCCTGGATGGTTGTGGCCCGCCGGGTGCCCCGCCCGCGATCCTGATGATGATGGCCAGCGCGAAGATGCCCAGCGACACATACTGAACGTACGTCAGGACCCGCTGGACATGCTCGCCCAGCCGGATGCCCCGGTAGTTCACCAGGGTCATAAACACGATGAACAGCACGCCGGTGGCGGTGACCACCACCTTGTTTTCCGCCAGTGAGCCGTCGCCGATCAGCAGCCACAGGTACTGGCCTGCCACCTGCGCGAGATTGGCCAGGACCACGATGCCGGCCAGGGCAACACCCCAGCCGCCCAGCCAACCGCCCAGGGACCGAACGCCCGGCGGGACCAGGTGAACGTGGTGCCGCAGTCCGGCATGGCGCTGTTCAGCTCCCGGAAGGCGTAGGCGATGAACAGGACGGGGATGAACCCGAGGATCAGGATCAGGGGGGTGTAGTTTCCGTTGACGGCCACGATCAGGCCCAGCGTGGCGGCCAGCGAATACACGGGCGCTGTGGATGCGAGGCCCAGCATGACCGAGTCGCCGAGGTCCAGGATCCCCGCACGGAGCCCCTTGTCGGGGACGGCACCACCGGCACCGCCGCCTGAATCGCCGCCCGCCGTCGTCGTCTCCGCACTCATACGGTCACCGGGCTCTGGAATATCAGGGGGCTCATAGTGCGATACCTGCCTTGCTTGATTTGCTGGATGTGCTGGACAGGGCCTGCGCTGAAAGCGGCGCCGGGGCGTCGATGGTGTTGGGCACAAAACGGCAGAAGTAATCGGTGATGGGGCCATCCGATTCGCGGATCCCGCAGCCCACGGACTCGCCGTCCACCACCCAGAGACCGAGGACGGGGTGGTTGCCGTCGAAGTCGGGCAGCGCATGGAACTGCTGGTAGCACCAGCCCTCACGGCCGTACCCGCCGGGCTGCTCCAGGCTGATGCCCGGCGCATGGATCCTGATATTGTCGCCTTCGCGCCCGTGCAGCGGCTTGGCCACCCATTCCTTCAGGGGCCCGGGCTCGTTGAGGTAGGCCGGCAGCAGGTTGGGGTGGTCCGGGTACAGGTGCCACAGCGCAGCCAGCAAGGCCTTGTTGGAGAGCAGCATCTTCCACGCCGGCTCCACCCAACGGGGATTATGCGCGCGCTGCAGCAGCCGGTGCCCGAACGGCTCCTTCATCATCAGCTCCCAGGGATACAGCTTGAACATGGTGCTGATCATGAAGTTGTCCAGGTCCACAAAGCGGTTCAGGTTGGGATCCCAGCCGATATCGGACATATTGATGCCAATGGTGGTCCAGCCCGCCTGGCTGGCCACGTCCCGCATGTACGCGGCCGTCATCCAGTCCTCGCCGGACTCCTCAGCCTCGGAATGGGCTATGTGGAGCGTGCTCATGCCGGTGCGGTACTGCAGTTTCTTCCACTGCCGGATCAGGGCCTCGTGGATGCCGTTCCACTGGTCCTTCTCCGGGAACACATCCTGCAGCCAGAACCATTGGGCGACGGCGGCCTCGATCAGGCCGGTGGGGGTGTCGGCGTTGTACTCCAGCATCTTGGCCGGTCCGCCCTGGCCGTCGTAGATAAAGTCGAAGCGCCCGTAGACATCCATGTCCGCGGCCTGCAACGACTCGGCCGCGAGCTCCAGTGCCTGCGGGCCGATGCCGATGTTCCCCATGGCGCCCGTGGCCAGGAACCTGGCCGCCTCCAGGCACATCTTGTGCATGTCCTCGGCCGTGACCTCCAGCGTCTCCACCTCGTCCATAGTGAATTCGTAGTAGGCGGCCTCGTTCCAGTATTCGATCTTTTTGCCGTCGGGCATGGTGGTGGTGGAGAAGACCAGGCCCTGCTCTTCGATCTTCTGCTTCCAGTCAGGCCTGGGCTCCGATAACAACCGCTTCACGCCTAGCCCCCCGTGCTTCCGCCGCCTTTGGAGCTGCTGCCAAAGCCGCCCCTGCTGACCGTTCCGCCCTTGGTGCTGTACCCGGTGGATGCCTTGGCGCCGCTGGGGATGGTGCTGGTGTAGCTCGGATACGAGGACCGGTTCTGGCCCACGCCCGGAACGCTGGCGCCGCGGGAGTAGAAGTACCACGCGTAGAGTGCACCGCTGCGTCCGGCGGAACTGTTGCACTGCGCATCTTCGACGCGCTCGCCGGTTTCGTCATTGAAGCAGACCTGGGCGTACTGGGGCTCATCCTCGTTGCTTGCCACAATGGCGGTGATGGTTCCGGCGAGGAGGGCGGTGACACCGAGGCCCACCACAACGGTCCGCCGCTGGGAACGCTTCTTGCGGGCGGCCGCCTCGTGGCTTTGGCGCTCGCGGTCCCGGGCGAACGGATCAACCGTGGGAATGGTTTCGTTCAGGAGTTCGGGGCGCAGCTCTGGTTTGGGAACCTGCCACGGAGGCGGTTTCGGCGCCCCCTGGTCTTTGCCTTGACCGGTGCCCTTGTCCTTGGCCTGGTCTTTGTCCCGACCGTTGCCTTGGTCCTTTTCCGGGTCCATGACGTCCCCCTGGTAGTCCATGCTGAATGTGGGCTCAGCCGTGCGCCGGAAGCTCAATCCTGAAATCAGCGTAGTCTCTGCCCGGTCCGGCTGCGAGCACGAAACGGGTGAGAACTGCCATCTCCGGTTCCAACGGCGGCTGGAACGCCGGGAACCCTACACTGGAGCCATGGAAACCGCATCAGTGCTAGCCGTCTGCCGTGTCCACCAGCTCCTTCCCGATGAAGGCAGCGTGGGAGTCACCGCCATCGACAAGCGGCCGGTGGAAGGTCCCGTTAAGGTACACAAACTCGGCCTCCACGGTGACGTCCAGGCGAGCCGGGTCCACCATGGCGGGGGGACCAGGCCATCTACGCCTACTCCCAGGATGATGCCGACTACTGGACGAGGGAGCTTCAGCGCGACGTCCCGCCCGGAATCTTCGGCGAGAACCTCCGTGTTGCGGGCATCGAAACCACCGGGCAGTGATCGGGGAACGCTGGAAGATCGGGCTCGACGTCGAAGTTGAAGTCACCTCGCCGCGCGTCCCGTGCGCCGCCTTCCAGCGCCGGATGGGGGAGCCGCAATGGGCCAAGCGCTTCACGGAAGCGGGCCGGGTTGGTACCTACCTGCGCGTGATCCGCACCGGTACCGTCCAGGCCGGCGACCACATCCACCGGCTTTTCGTGCCGGCCCACGGCATCACCATCGGAAAGTGGTTCAGCGAGCCTGACCTTGAGTCCATGGAAGCGTTGCGGGATGCCGACGCCGACGGTGAGATCCGCCTCCAGCCCGAGTACCACGACGCCTTTGAGGCGCTGCTGCGGCGGCTGGGGCGGTAGCGTCACGGCCTTAACAACATGGAACTGACGGCCATGTGCGCAAGCTCACCGCCGCCGTCGTACGTTCAATTAGCCGCAAAGCGGATCTGTACCTTACACTTGAAACATCCCCCACTCCGGAAATCCCTTATTCCTGCCCAATTTTTGAGGCAGGACTGGCAAGTGTTGGGGCCCGCTATTGTGATGCGGGCATTTTCATAGGGAGAGCCGGCTAAAGAAAACGCTGTACAGACTGCTGGGATAGCAGCCAAGAGATGCAGCGGGAAGTCCTGCCACGGGATTGCGAAAGCGCCGGACTTCTAAGTGACCGGCCGGTCAATGTTTGCCCGGCACCCACGGCACATGTACTGCGGCTCCGCTCACCTCGGGTTGTGCCGCCTGGCCCCCTATGGATGAGGAAATTTCCCTATGCCCGAAAATCAAAACGACACCACCGCCGAAGCAGTAACTGCCGAAACCGTCGCTGTCGAGTTCACCGAGGCCGTTGCCCCGCAGCAGAGCCCGCCGCAACCGAAGCTGAAGCGCCCGCCGCTCCCGCTGAAGAAGCCCCCGCCAAGGTCGAAGAAGCGCCTGCCGCTCAGACCGAGGCGCCTGCTGCCAAGTTTGAAGAAGCACCCGCCAAGGCTGAGGAAACCGAAGACGAGGGCGTGAAGTTCGCCGATCTCGGCATCGATGCCCGCGTCCTCGCCGCCCTGATGGACGTCGGCTACGAGAAGCCTTCCCCCATCCAGGCAGCAACCATCCCGCTGCTGCTGGAAGGCCGCGACGTTGTGGGCCTCGCCCAGACCGGTACCGGTAAGACTGCAGCATTCGCAGTACCGGCACTGTCCCGCCTGGCCGAGCTCCACGACCTCAACGGCCCGTCCCGCAAGACCCAGGCCCTGGTCCTGGCGCCGACCCGCGAGCTCGCGCTCCAGGTTGCCGAGGCCTTCACCTCGTACGCCAAGCACATCGATGACTTCACAGTCCTCCCCGTCTACGGCGGCTCCGCCTACGGCCCCCAGCTCGCCGGCCTGCGCCGCGGTGCCCAGGTTGTTGTCGGTACTCCCGGCCGTGTGATCGACCACATCTCCAAGGGTTCCCTGGACCTGTCCGAGCTCCAGTACCTGGTGCTGGACGAGGCCGACGAAATGCTGCGCATGGGCTTCGCCGAAGACGTGGAGCAGATCTTCCAGCAGACCCCGTCGGACCGCCAGGTGGCACTGTTCTCGGCCACCATGCCGAGCCAGATCCGCCGCATGTCCAAGCAGTACCTGAACAACCCGGCCGAGATCTCGGTCAAGTCCAAGACCACCACCGGCGCCAACACCCGCCAGCGGTACCTGCAGGTCATGGGCCCGCACAAGCTCGACGCCCTGACCCGCATCCTCGAGGTTGAAGAGTTCGACGGCGTTATCGCCTTCGTGCGCACCAAGATGGCTACCGAGGACCTGGCTGACAAGCTGAAGTCCCGCGGCTTCCAGGCTGCCGCCATCAACGGCGACATCCCGCAGCAGCAGCGCGAACGCACTGTCGAGGCGCTGAAGGAAGGCCGCATCGATATCCTGGTGGCCACCGACGTCGCGGCCCGCGGCCTTGACGTTGAGCGCATCAGCCACGTGGTCAACTACGACATCCCGCACGACACCGAGTCCTACGTCCACCGCATTGGCCGCACCGGCCGTGCAGGCCGTTCCGGTGACGCCATCCTGTTCATGACGCCGCGGGAGAAGTACCTGCTGCGTTCCATCGAAAAGGCGACACGCCAGCCGGTGGAGCAGATGCACCTGCCCACGGCCGAGACCGTGAACACGCTGCGCCTGGGCAAGTTCGCCGAGCGCATCACGGAGACCCTCGAGTCCGAGGACGTTGCCGCGTTCCGCGACCTCATCTCCTCCTACGAGGAAGAGCACAACGTGCCGGCCTCGGAGATCGCTGCCGCGCTGGCCGTGATGGCCCAGGGCGGTCAGCCGCTGCTGGTCAAGGAACTGGCCGCAGCTCCCGATTTCCAGAAGCGCGAGCGCTCCAAGGACGGCTTCGGCTCACGTGGCCCCACCCGTACGCTCACCGAGGGCAACGCCACCTACCGGATCGCCGTCGGACGCCGCCAGCGTGTTATGCCGGGTTCCATCGTGGGCGCCATTGCCAACGAAGGCGGCATCTCCTCGGCCCAGATCGGCGGCATCGACATCCGTGCGGACCACTCCCTCGTGGAGCTCCCGGCGGATCTCAGTGCCGACCAGCTGAAGGCTCTGTCCCGCACCCGGATCGGCGGCGAGCTGATCCACCTTGAGCTGGACAACGGCCGCAAGCCTCCGGTGACGGCGAGCGTGGCGGCTACCAGGGCAACCGTGGCGGCGGCGACCGTGGCGGCTACCAGGGCAACCGTGGCGGTGGCGACCGCGGCGGTTACTCCGGTGGTGGCGACCGTGGTGGCTACTCCGGCGGTGGCGCCGGTGGCGGCGAGCGTGGCGGCAACTTCAAGGGCAACGGCGGGTTCAAGAAGGAATTCCGCAAGACCGACGGCGAGCGTAGCTCAGCTGACCGCGGCGGCCGCTCCTTCAGCGACCGCAACGAGCGCAGCGTGGGCACCGACGCGGCACGCAAGCCGCGCACCGAAGGCGGCTTCAAGCCCCGCAACAAGTGGTAACCACTGCTTCCTAAAGTGAACTGAGAACGGGCCGGCTTCCTGCCGGCCCGTTCTGCTTTAAGGTTGCTGCTTAAGTTCGCTTGGTCACATCCCCTCAGGGATCCGTCCCCGGGCCGGTCCTGAGGCCGTCCGGAGGGCGCCGAAAGCCCGGATTTCCGGCAATTTTGGCGCCGCGGGCGCCGTTCCGGAGCCGATTTGTTGGTGGCCAAATCTTCCGGTAGAGTATTTACTCGTTGCCCCCCTAGCTCAGTGGTAGAGCGCGTTCTTGGTAAGAACGAGGTCACCGGATCGATTCCGGTGGGGGCTCTGGATGAGGGCCTGTGTCAAGGCGGTTTTTGACCGGCTTGGCGCAGGTTTTTCTCATTCGTGGCGGTGTAGCTCAGTTGGTTAGAGCGCACGACTCATAATCGTGAGGTCGGGAGATCGAGCCTCCCCACCGCTACAGGCTAAGCCCCGGGATCCACGGATTCCGGGGCTTTTCTGTTTCCCCGCATGACGGTGTGTTTGCGGCGGTGCGAGGCCGTGACAAGTGCTCCTTTTCGCCGTAGCTTTGCTGCACGTGGCGATGGGGGATTGCAGTGGACTTCTTCGGAACCATCATGGGTCCGTTTAATTGGCTTGTATCCGCCGTCATGGTCGGAATCCATGACGTACTGAGTAGCATGGGCATGCCTGCGGCAAGCGGCTGGACGTGGACTCTGTCCATCATCGGCCTGGTGCTGATCATCCGTGCTGTCCTGATTCCCGTGTTCTTGCGGCAGGTCAGCGCCCAGCGCCGGATGCGGCTCCTGCAGCCGGACTTGAAGAGGCTGCAGGACAAGTACAAGGGCAAGACAGATCAGCTGTCCCGGCAGGCCATGGCCCAGGAACAGATGGCCCTCTATAAGGAACACGGGACCAACCCGCTCTCCGCCTGCCTGCCGATGCTCATCCAGGTGCCGTTCTTCTTCGCGCTTTTCCAGGTCCTCTCCGGCATCCCAGCCGCGGCCAAGGAAACCCGCGGCATCGGAGCGATGACCCACGAACAGGCTGTGCAGTTCGACGAATCAAGCATTTTCGGCGCCCGCTGTCAGCGTCCGTGCTGCACGGCAGCGGTGGCGACCCCGTGGCGGTCGCAATTCTGACTATCGTGATGATCCTGGCCATGACGGCCGCGCAGTTCATCACGCAACGGCGCATCATGGCCAGGACCATGCCTGAAGACGCCGCAGACAATCCCCTCGCGCGCCAGCAGAGGGTGATCCTGTATGCCCTGCCATTCGTCTTCGGTGTTGGCGGCATCCTCTTCCCGATCGGCGTCCTGATCTACTGGACCACCACCAACCTCTGGACCATGGCGCAGCAGTTCACCGTCAAATGAGGGGTGCGCCTACCCAACGGTGGGCGACGGCGGCACAATGGGCCGCATGGGCCAGCTCATCTACTCAGCAATCGCGTCACTGGACGGATACGTCGCGGACCGCAATGGCAACTTCAGCTGGAGTGTGCCGGACGAGGAAGTCCATACGTTCGTCAATGATCTCGAACGCGGCGTAGGCACCTATCTCTATGGCCGCCGTATGTACCACGTCATGTCTGCGTGGGAAACCTTCGATACCCCCGATCAGCCGGACTACATCTGGGACTTCGCGCGGATCTGGCGAGGGCAGACAAGGTTGTCTACTCCACCACTCTCACCGCCGCATCCACGGCCAAGACCAGGATCGAGCGGACCTTTGTTCCCGACGCCGTCCGGGACCTCAAGAACGCCACGGACGCGCACATCAGCATCAGTGGCCCCACGCTGGCCGCTGCGGCGCTCAATGCCGGGCTGGTGGATGAATGCCGCGTGTTCCTCAATCCGGTAGCCGTGGGAGGAGGCCTGCGCTTCCTTCCGGACGGGCTGGGCCTGCGGCTGGAACTCCTCGAAGAGCACACCTTTGGAAACGGCGTGGCATACCTCCGCTACCGCACACGGGCATAGGGGGCAGAATGGGGCATGACCAGCATCGTTATCATCGGCGGCCACGGCAAAGTGGCACTCCAGCTGTCCACGCTTCTTACAACCGAAGGTCACAGCGTCACCTCAATCATCCGCAACCCGGACCATGCCGCTGACGTCGCGGCCACCGGCGCTACGCCGTCGGTCCTGGACGTTGAGAATTCGACGACGGCGGCAATCGCCGACGCCCTCAGGGGCCACGACGCCGTGGTCTGGTCCGCCGGGCCGGGGGAGGAAGCCCGGAACGCACTTATGCGGTGGACCGTGACGCGGCCATCCGGTCGATGGACGCGGCGGCGGAGGCCGGCGTCGGGCGCTATGTGATGGTGTCCTACCTGGGCGCGGGGCCGGACCATGGCGTTGCGGCGGAGAACAGCTTCTTTGCTTACGCGGACGCCAAGGCGGCGGCGGATGAGTACCTGCGAGGCACCGCACTGGCCTGGACCATCCTGGGTCCGGGACGCTGACGGACCAGCCGGGGACAGGGCTCATCGAAGTGGACCCCGGACCGGACGGCAGCCGGGCAACCTCCCGCAGCAACACGGCCAGTGTGGCCGCCGCGGTGCTTGACCTGCCCGAAACGGCGGGTCGAACCATAGAATTCCGCGATGGGACCCTGCCCATTGCCGCCGCTCTGGAGCCGCAGCCGTAGCCGAGGGGCCGGCCGCAACGCTGGAATAACACAGCACGCACTTAGTCCGGAACCGCGAGCTCCAGGTCCAGGGTGTTCTTTTCCACGTAGTCGAGGGCGCACCGCACGGCTCCCACGGTTACGATTGAATCGCCCAAGGGCGAGACCGCCACCCGCGGGGGAGTGGCGGTGTACTTGGCCAGGTGCCTGGCGATCGGCTCGAGCAGCACGCCTGCGGAGTTCGCTACGGCCCCGCCAATGACCACGAGTTCGGGGTTGATCATGGTGGCGACGGCCCCGATGACCCTTGCCATCCTGTCGGCCAGGCGTTCCAGAATCGCGCGCGCCACGGCATCTCCGTCGGCAGCAGCCGCGAAGACGTGCTCTGCCTCGACACCTTTGGCGGCGTGATCCCGGAGGGATGTTTTGGCCTTGCCGGCAAGGGCGTCAGCCGCCCAGGTCCTTGCCAATGCGGCGATGCCGTAGGTATCTCCCACACCCTCCACCATGTCGAGGAAGGCGAGTTCGCCGGCGCCTCCGCCGCGGCCGTGCAGCAGCCGTCCGCCGTCGATCACGCCCGAGCCGAAGCGCTCACTCGCGAGGATGACCACCACGTCGTCCACGCCGGCAGCGGCGCCGCGCCAGCGGTCGCCCAGGGCGGCCAGGTTCGCATCGTTTTCCAGCAGCACCGTCCAGCCCGCCGGTCCCGCAGGGCAGCCTTCAGGCCGACGTCGAACAGTCCCAGAAGTGCTGCGTCACCAGTACCTCGCCGTTACGGTCCACGGGCGCCGCAATGCCGGCGCAGGCGGCCAGAACGGAATCGGGGGAGGCTCCCACACTGTGGAGGGCCATCATGGCGGTGCGGTCAATGACGGCGATGCGTTCCTCGGCCGGGATGTCTGCTGCCGCGAAGGGCTGGCTGGACCTGCCGAGGGCCTTTCCGCGAAGGTCGGACACCACCACGGTGGCCTTGGAAACACCCACGTCCATGCCCAGAACGTAGCCTGCGCGTTCGTTGAGCTCGAACCGACGTGCCGGCCGGCCTTTCTGGTAGCCACCAAAGGCCCGCTGGTTCGCCAGCTCCCGGATCCAGCCCCGCTGCATGAGGTCCTCGCACACGGATATGGCCGTGGCCCGGGTCAGCCCGGTGGCCTCCATGACCTCGGTGACAGTCACCGCTTCTGAGGCGCGCATGAAGTCAAGGACGGCTCCGGCACTCACCCGCCTGAGTAGCTGGGGAGTTGCGACGGAAATTTCGGACATGGTGTTGACCCCCTGTGTTCTGCACCACATAATACTTGAGAAACTAAATTTAGATTCAAAATAAACATTTCTTGGCCGGGTGGGTCGGACGGCCGCCGACCCACCCGCCTTCTCCAAAATCCTTCAGTCAGCCTTTGCAAAGGAGCAACAGTGAACCGTATCCCGAAGCACTGCCCGCCTTCATCGCAGTCCTCTCCCATCCGCTGCCGTACTTCGGCGCCCGCCCTGTGAACGGCACCGTCCCCGCAGCACTGCCCAGCAGGCGCTCGCTGTTCCGGGCGGCCGGCCTGGCCGGAGCAGCCGCCTTCCTTCCCCTCACCGCCTGCGGCGCCGGCACAGGGCAACACTCCGGCGTCACCACCCTGCGGTTTATGCAGAACAAGCCGGAGGTGGTGGACTACTTCAATCAGGTGATCAAGGACTTCGAAGCCCTGAACCCGGATCTCCGGGTCATCCAGGACTTCAACGAGGGCAACTTCGTCCCCGGCCTGGTCCGCAACGATCCGCCTGACGTAGTGACCCGAGGCTTCGCGAAGGCAACTGCCGACTTCGTGAGGAAGGGCATCTTCGCCGACCTCAGCGACCTCCCCGCAGCGTCCACTATTGATCCTGAGATGCAGGAGCTCATCAGCTCTTGGGGCCAGTACAACGGCAACGAGGTCAGCGCCCTGCCGTTCTCCTTGGCTGCGGCCGGCGTCATCTACAACCGGGACATCTTCGACGCCAATGGCGTAGCCGTCCCCACCACCTGGGATGAATTCGTGGCAGCCTGTGAAACCTTCAAGGCGGCCGGCATCACGCCGATTTACGGAACGTTCAAGGACTCCTGGACCCTGGCACAGGGCATGTTCGACTACGTCTCCGGCGGTTCGCTGGACACGGCGGAATTTTTCACCAGGATCAATGCCAAGGGTGCCGATATCAGCGCGGGAGCCGCCGAATCCTTCACCACCAACTTCGGGCCCGCGCTGCCCCAGATGCTCCAGCTCGTTTCCTATTCCCAGAATGGCGCCAGCAGCAAGAACTACGCGGACGGAAATGCTGCCTTCGCCAAAGGGCAGGCCGCCATGTACCTCCAAGGACCCTGGGCCCTGTCGCAGCTGGTTTCCGCCAACAAGGACATCAGGGTGGGTACATTCCCCCTGCCCGTATCGAACAACCCGGAGGAAACCAAGGCACGGGTGAACGTGGACATGGCACTGTCCATCACCAGGAACACCCCCAACATGGCTGCGGCCCGGCGTTTCGTCGCTTACCTGCTGGAACCGTCAGTGGTGAACACGTACAACGAAAAGAACGCCGCCTTCTCGCCGCTCAAGGACGCCCGCCGGTGACCAACCCGCAGATCAGCGGACTGGACGAATCGGTCAGAAAAGCACGCTACTACCAGGGCGCCGGCACCTACTTCCCGCCGTCGGTGCCGCTGCATAACTACATCCAGTCCTTTGTCTACAGCAAAAACGGCGACCAGTTCCTCGCCGCGCTCGACGACGAATGGCGCCGCGTCGCAGAGCGGACCGCAGTCTGATGCCCACCACGATTCCAGGAGCCCCCATGACCGCAACTGCCCTGCCGGCTGGGACAACCCCGGCCGCGCACAACGACCCCGCCCGTGAGTCCGTTGTCCGGTCCAAGCGCCGGATCGACCCCACGTACTACTGGATGGTGGTGCCGGTCCTGGCACTTTTCGCCTTCTTCATCACCCTGCCAGCGCTGGTTGGTGTGTACTTCAGCCTTACCAACTACGCAGGCTACGGTGACTGGAAGTTCATCGGACTGTCCAACTACATCAACATCTTCAAGGACCCGGCAATCCTGCAGTCCTATATCTTCACGTTCTTCTTTGCCCTGACCACCACAGTGGTGGTCAACATCGTGGCCCTGGCGATCGCCCTTGGACTGAATGCGAAAATCAAGTGGCGAACCGGCATCCGCACCGTGTTCTTCATCCCCATGGTGCTCTCAGCCCTGGTGGTTTCGTTTGTCTTCAACTATCTGTTCTCCAACACCCTGCCGGTGCTCGCTGAACGGTTCGGCTTAACGCCGCTTGCCACCAGCATCCTGGCCAACGAAAGCCTCGCCTGGCTGGCTATTGTCCTGGTCACGGTGTGGCAGGCCGCGCCCGGGGCGACCATCATTTACCTTGCGGGTCTCCAGAGCGTGCCAGCGGAGGTCTACGAAGCCGCGGACCTGGACGGTGCCGGCAGCTGCCGCCAGTTCCTGAGCCTCACACTGCCCCTCATCCTCGGCTACCTGGTGATCAATGTGATCCTCGGGTTCAAAGGGTTCCTGGGAACCTACGAGATCATCGTGGGCCTCACGGGCGGCGGGCCCGGCATGGCAACCCAGTCAGTGGCCATGCGCATCTTCTCCGGCTTCACGGGTGGCGACTATTCCTACCAGATGGCCAACGCGGTCATCTACTTCCTGATCACTTTGCTGATCTCCGTCATCCAGCTGCGCCTCATCCAGCGCCGGGGGGTATCACTGTAATGACCTCATCACTACTTCCACAGCGCAGCGCCCGCGTCCTCACAAGGCGCCCGTCCGGCCGCGAAGGCTTCAAGATCAACTGGTGGCTCACCGCCCTGATGCTGGTGGCCTCGCTGACTGTCCTGCTGCCGCTGTACTTCACCGTGGCAATGGCGCTGAAAACACCGGACCAGATCGGCACCGGGACCGGGCTTGCCTGGCCGAACCCGCTGAACTGGGAGAACTTCGCAGAGGCATATGTTGCCACGAACTTCCCCCGGGCCTTTATGTCCACGGCATTCGTCACCGTCTTCAGCGTCCTGGGCTCGCTTGCCTGCAGCTCGCTGGTGGCCTACGCCATCGCGCGGAACTGGAACCACCGGTTCTTCCGCGGCTCCTTTGTGTACCTTCTGTCCGCCATGTTCATTCCGTTCCCGGTGATCATCCTTCCGCTGATCAAGCAGACGGCATTGCTCGGCCTGGACAACCCGGCCGGCGTCGTCTTCCTGCACGTGCTGGGCGGAATCTCGTTCAACGCGCTGCTGTACATCGCGTTCGTCCGCTCCATCCCGGTGGAGCTGGAGGAATCGGCCAGGATTGACGGCGCCACCACGTGGCAGGTGTTCCGCAAGATCATCTTCCCGCTGCTGGCCCCCATGAACGCCACGGTGGGCATCTTCGCTTTCCTGGGCTCGTGGAACGACTTCCTGCTGCCGCAGATGATGATCGCCGACCCGGCCCTGCAGACCCTCCCCGTGGTCCAGATGCTGTTCCAGGGCGAGTTCAACACCAACTACAGCCTGGCGTTCGCGTCCTACCTAATGGCCATGGCACCCACACTGGTGGTTTACATCCTGGCCCAACGTTGGGTACTGTCCGGAGTCATGCGCGGGGCTGTTAAATAGCCAGACTTATCCACCCAGCAAGAACAACGCAAACAAGAGAAAAGGATCATCCTTTGTCCACCACTGCCACGCTGGCAACCCTGTCCGATTCCGACCGTCCGGCCGATCCCAACTGGTGGCGCCAGGCCGCGGTCTACCAGATCTATCCTCGCAGCTTCGCCGATTCAAACGGTGACGGCATGGGTGACATCAAGGGCATCACGGCCAAGGTCCCGTACCTGAAGGAACTGGGGATCGACGCCGTATGGCTCAGCCCGTTCTACCCGTCGGCCCTGGCCGACGGCGGCTACGATGTGGACGACTACCGCGACGTGGACCCCAAGCTGGGCACGCTGGCGGACTTCGACGAGATGGCCAAGGCGCTGCACTCCGCCGGCATCAAGCTGATCGCCGACATCGTGCCCAACCACTCCTCGAACCGTCACGAATGGTTCAAGGAGGCGCTCGCCGCGCCGAAGGGTTCCGCCGCGCGTGAGCGCTACATCTTCCGTGACGGCAAAGGACCCAACGGCGAATTTCCGCCGTCGGACTGGGACTCCGTCTTCGGCGGACCGGCCTGGGAACGCATCACCGAGCCGGACGGCACCCCCGGCCAGTGGTACATGCACATCTTTGCCAAGGAGCAGCCGGACCTGAACTGGTCCAGCCGGGAGGTCCGCGACGACTTCCTCAAGACGCTGCGCTTCTGGTCCGACCGCGGCGTGGATGGCTTCCGCGTGGACGTGGCCCATGCCCTTACCAAAGATCTCACCGAGCCGCTGCTCTCCAAGCTGGAGCTGACCGAGGCCAACTCGGGGACGGACGGGTTCGACGACGGTTCGCACCCCTTCTGGGACCGGGACGAGGTCCACGACATCTACCTCGAATGGCGCGAAGTCTTCAACGAATACAACCCGCCCCGCACCGCCGTCGCCGAAGCATGGGTGCACGCCACCCGCCGTGCCCGCTACGCCAGCCCTGAGGGCCTGGGCCAGGCCTTCAACTTCGACCTGCTGCAGGCCGACTTCGATGCCGAGGATTTCCGCGAAATCATCACCCGTAACCTCGCCGAAGCCGCCGCGACCGGCGCGTCCTCCACCTGGGTTTTCTCCAACCACGACGTCGTGCGGCATGCCACGCGGTATGGCTTGCCCAAGGCATCCAAGGGCAAGAAGCACGCCAAGGGCCAGGACGGGAAGGGATGGCTGCTGGCCGGCGGCCCCAAGGAGGAACTCGACGTGGACCTTGGCGAGCGCCGTGCCCGCGCCGCCACTTTGCTGATGCTCGCTGTGCCCGGATCGGCCTACCTGTATCAGGGCGAGGAACTGGGCCTGCAGGAAGTGGCGGAGATTCCGGACTCCGAGCGCCAGGACCCAGCGTTCTTCCGGAACAGGGGCGTTGAGGTGGCCGTGACGGCTGCCGCGTGCCCCTGCCCTGGAAGGTTGAAGGGACCTCCTTTGGCTTTGGCGACGGCGGCGCGCACCTGCCGCAGCCGGACTGGTTCAGCAAGTACGCGGTGGAGGCGCAGGACGGCACCGACAACTCCACCCTGGAGCTGTACCGCACGGCCCTGAAGCTGCGCCGCGAACTGCAGGCCGGCGAGGAGCTGGAGTGGGTGGAGACCGGCAACCCGGAGGTCCTGCACTTCCGCCGCCCGGTAGCTGGCAGTCCGTTACCAACTTCGGGGACACCGCCGTCGACCTGCCGGCAGGCACCGTCCTGGTCAGCAGTGCCCCGCTGGTGGACGGCAAACTGGGCGCCAACAGCACTGCCTGGCTGCGCTGACATAACCCAAGATCAAACAGGTGGCGGGACCCGGCCGGGCCCCGCCACCTGTGCGTCTGCCCCTCATGAAAGAGTGAAGCAATGACCCAACACAACGTTCCATCCTCCGCGCAGGAACTCATCTACGGCTGCATGGGCTTGGGCGGCAGCTGGTCCGACGAACCGTATGAGGTGCGGCATCTGGACGAGGCCGCTGCGGCCATCGAGGCCGCGCTGGACGCCGGCATCACGCTGTTCGATCACGCGGACATCTACCGCGGCGGCAAGTCCGAGGCGGTATTCGGCGAGGTCCTCGCGGCAAGTCCCGGCCTGCGTGACCGGATCCGGCTGCAGACCAAGTGCGGCATCCGGCTCCGCGAACGCGGGCTGGCCACACACTATGACCTCAGCCGGGAATCCATCCTGGAACGTGTGGACGGCAGCCTGAAGAGGCTGCAGACGGACTACGTGGACGTCCTCCTGCTGCACCGCCCGGATCCCCTGACGGACCTGGCGGAGGTGGCGGCCGCCGTCGGGCAACTGCTGGCCGACGGCAAGGTGCGGGCGCTTGGGGTGTCCAACATGTCCGGCTCGCAGATCGAGGCGTTGCAGGAGCGGCTGGAGGTGCCCGTGGTGGCCAACCAGCTGGAGATGAGCCTGCTGAAGCGGGCCTGGCTGGAGAGCCAGGTCCTGGTGAACCATCCGGAGTCGCTGGACTACAGCTTCCCGCACGGGACACTGGAGTATTGCAGCAGCAATGGCGTTACCGTGCAGGCTTACGGTGCGCTGGCGCAGGGGTTGTACACGGGGGCAGTTCCGGAAAACCCGACGGCGGCGGAGACTGCCGCGGCCGCGATGGTTGCGGAGCTTTCCGGTCAGTACGGCACCACGGGGGAGGCTGTCCTCCTGGGGTGGCTGATGAAGCATCCGGCCGGCATTGCGCCCGTGATCGGCACCGTGAATCCGGCGAGAATCGCGGCCTGCGCGGACGCGGCCCGCGTGGCGGAGGCCATGACCCGGGCCGACTGGTACGGGCTGTGGATTGCGGCACGGGGCGGCACCCTCCCCTGAGGGAGGTCAGAGGGTTGCCAGAAGCTGGGCTACGTCGTCAAGTGCACCGGGAACCAGGGAGTAATAGGCCCAGGTCCCGCGTTTTTCGCGGTGCAGGAGCCCGGCGTCCACCAGGATTTTTAGGTGGTGGGAGACTGTGGGCTGGCCCAGGTCCAGGGGATCGGTCAGGTCGCATACGCAGGATTCGCCGGTGGACTCGGCCTTGACGATGGACAGCAGCCGCAGCCGGTTGGGGTCGGCCAGGGCTTTGAAGAGCAGGGCCTTCTGCTTGGCCTCTTCTGCGCCAAGTACAGGCGCCGATGCCGGGGCGCAGCAGGCCTCTGCGGTGATCGGATCGAGAACGGGCAGCGTTTTCATGTACCCATTATGCCCGAATATTGACCGTCATCAATGTATGGGGCTTTGCGTTCGAGGACGGCCTGGCAGCACTGCAACAGCCGGGCCGTCGTGGCCTGCCAAGTGTTAGGAGGTGGTTGTTTCTGAATAGTGCGCAAGGACTACGTCGTCCGCGCTGCGGGCGGCGGAGGGGAACAGGACGACGAGGAGCCCGAGGCCCACTGCCGCCCCGATCAGCTGAGCGGCGACGAAGCCGGGGACAGAAGCCGGCGCGATCCCGGCGAAGGTGTCGCTGAAGATGCGGCCGACCGTCACGGCGGGGTTGGCGAACGACGTCGAGGACGTGAACCAGTACGCGGCGCCGATGTAGGCGCCACGGCGGGGCCGCGAGGACGCCCCGTTTCGTGGCGGCCAGGGCGAAGATCAGCAGGACGAGTCCTGCGGTGGCGACGACTTCACCCAGCAGGTGCCCAGTGGTGGCACGGTCCTTGACCGAGACGGAGGTTCCCACCTCAAACATGGCGTTCGCGACCACGCTGCCGCCTATTGCACCAACGGTTTGGGCAACCACGTATGTACCGAGGTCCGGCAGGGTCAGTCCGGTTCCGCTGCGCCTGCCCAGGACCCAGTCAACGAGCGAGATTACTGGGTTGAAATGCGCACCGCTGACGGGTCCGAGTATGAGGATCAATACGGTCAAACCCAGCACTGTGGCGGTGCTGTTCTGGAGCAGCTGCAGGCCGACGTCGTTCGGAGAGAGTTGCTGTGCCGCGATCCCGGAGCCGACGACGATGGATACGAGCAGGCAAGTGCCGAGGAGTTCGGCGACGGCGCGGCGCCACAGCGGCGGCTGGTGTGAAGTCATACCAACAGCTTGACGCAAGAAATTAACTCAGTCAAAATTGAACCAATGAATACTGACCCAGTTGAGGACTTTCAGGCGCGTGTCGCAAAACATGCCGCCCTGGCAGATCCCGCGCGGCTGCGCATTGTGGACCTGCTGACGCTGGGGGATCTCGCCCCTACAGAGCTTCAAGCTGAGCTCGGGATGCCCTCTAACCTGCTGTCCCACCACCTGCGCGTGTTGGAGGGTGCCGGGCTGACGATTCGTCACCGCTCAGAAGCGGACAGGCGGCGGAGCTACTTCCGGCTTGCCGCCGGGGCGCTCGAAGGGCTGGTGCCGGGGGCTGAGTATGGGGCCAGTCGTGTCCTCTTCGTGTGCACGCGGAACAGTGCCCGGTCGCAACTGGCCGCTGCGCTCTGGAGTCAGATCAGCGGAATTCCCTCGATCTCGGCCGGAACTCACCCCGCGGACAGTATTGCCCGGGGGCCATTGATGTAGCCCGCCGCCACGGCGTCGCTCTCGCGGACGTTTCCCGCGCCGGCTGGATGACGTGGGGCGCGATCAAGACTTTGTCGTGACTGTGTGCGACAACGCCCATGAGGAACTCCCCGGCCTTCGGGGTATTCACTGGTCTGTCCCGGATCCGTTGCGACTGAACACCAGGGAGGCCTTTGAGGGCGCCTTTACGGAAATCTTCGATCGCGTCAACGGCCTCGCGCCCCGCCTGCGCGCTGCCTGATACTCCGGCGGATCCAAATATTGACAATCATCAATCTTTCGCTCGATACTGCATGCATCGATAATCATCAATGTGATGTTGGCAAGAGCGGTGCAGGCGCCACAACCTCAACCAAACCGATTCACACCGAACTGATTCCAGGAGAAAACCACGTGAGCACCGAAACCCTCAAGAAGCCCTCCGTCCTCTTCGTCTGCGTCCACAACGCCGGCCGCTCCCAGATGGCCGCCGCCTTCCTGACCACCCTGTCGGACGGGGCCATCGAGGTCCGCTCCGCCGGATCGCAGCCCGCAGATAAGGTCAACCCGGCCGCCGTCGAGGCCATGGCCGAACTGGGTATCGACATGTCTGCCGAGATCCCGAAGGTCCTCACCACCGAGGCCGTCAAGGAGTCCGACGTCGTGATCACCATGGGCTGCGGTGACGAATGCCCCTACTTCCCCGGCAAGCGCTACGAGGACTGGGTCCTGGAGGATCCCGCAGGTCAGGGCGTCGACGCCGTCCGGCCCATCCGCGACGAAATCAAGACCCGCATCGAAGGACTCATCGAATCCCTGATCCCGGCCGCCAAGTAACCACCACCCGCGGTGAGGGAGAGGTGGTGAGCTGGATGGACACCGATTGCTGCACCGGCACGGGCTGCTGCGACGAGGACGATCTGGACTGCTGCTGAACAGCGCCGTCCCGGCCTGCCGGCCCCACAAGGCTCCGGCAGGCAACCCGCCCGAAATACACACCAACGGATGAATCAGAGGCCACCATGGATCCAGTGAAGACCCTTCCCGTCGCCGTCATAGGCGCCGGCCCCATCGGACTCGCCACCGCCGCGCACCTGCTCGAACGCGGCCTCGAACCGCTGATCTTCGAAGCCGGCCCGACGGCGGGATCCGCCGTCGAACAGTGGCGCCACATCCGGCTGTTCTCACCTTGGCGTTTCAACCTCGACGCCGCGGCCGTGCGTCTACTGGAAGGCACCGGCTGGGTAGCTCCTCGCCTGACGGCACTGCCTTACGGCGGGGAACTGATCGATTATTACCTCGCCCCGCTGGCCGCAACCCCGGAGATCTCCTCCCGCCTCCAGGCCAGCGCACGCGTCATCGCCGTTACACGCCAGGGCATGGACAAGACCCACGCCCGGGACCGTGACACCACCCCTTTCACCGTCCGGGTCGAACACGAGCACGGCGAGGTCCGCGACCACACGGTGGCCGCCGTCATTGACGCTTCCGGCACCTGGTCCACCCGCAACCCGCTTGGAACCTCCGGCCTGCCCGCCATCGGCGAAGACACGGCCGACGACCGGATCTCGTCTCCGCTGCCGGACCTCACAGGGCGGGACCGTGCCACCTTTGCGAACCGCCGCGTCCTGGTCGTGGGAGCCGGGCACTCGGCCGCGAACACACTGATCAATCTGGCAGACCTCGCCAAGGAAGAACCCGGAACCACCATCCTGTGGGCCGTGCGCGGAGGATCCGCTGAAAAGGTCTACGGCGGCGGAGACGCTGACGGCCTGCCCGCCCGCGGCCAACTAGGCGTCCGGCTCCGCCGACTCGTTGAGGCGGGAACCATTGAACTGCGCACCGGCTTCGGGATCGCCTCCCTCAAAACACGGGATTCCGGGGCCACTGTCGAAGCCGTCGACGGACGCACCCTGGACGCCGACGTCATCATCCCTTGCACAGGCTTCCGGCCGGACTTGGACATCCTGCGCGAGCTCCGGCTCAACCTTGATCCGCCGTCGAGGCCCCGGTCGAGCTCGGTCCGCTGATCGACCCCGAATTCCATTCCTGCGGCACGGTCCAGCCGCATGGCGCCAAGCTTCTCGCCCACCCGGAAAAGGACTTCTACATCGTGGGCATGAAGTCCTATGGCCGTGCCCCGACCTTCCTGCTGGCTACCGGCTACGAACAGGTCAGGTCTGTCGCCGCGGCACTCTCCGGCGACCAGGCCGGGGCGGACACTGTCCAGCTTGAACTGCCCGAAACCGGGGTATGCTCCACCGACGCCGGCACCAGCTGTGACGTGCCCGCGGCTTCAACAGCAGACACTGACGGACCGGCGGAGAGCGGCTGTTGCGCCGCCCCGGAGCCGGTCCTCGTTGGATTCCCCAGTGGGCTGGCTCACGGCCGCTCCGGGGAACACTGACCACAACCAACCACGACGCACCGTTCCGCACGCCAAGCGCACGCCAAGGAAGTATTGCCATGACCGAACACCAGAAAACGACGCTGGGATTGCAGGACAATACTGAAATTCTGCACCGGATAAGCGAACGCCTCGCCGAGCGTTTCTCTGGGGTGTTCGCCGTCGAGACGGTCGAACGCTATGTCTTCGAGTCCTACACAGCCTTGGCCCGGACAGCGAAGATCAGCGCCTACCTGCCTGCCACCACGGAACATTTCGCCAACGACCGGCTGGCCGCCCTGGCCAAATCCAAAGGGTCGGTGGTCTCCGAGGTCCCGGAGGTCCTGTTCGTTTGCGTGCAGAACGCCGGGAGGTCACAGATGGCTGCCGCGCTGCTCAATGTTGAAGCCAAGGGCAGGATCCGCGTCCGGTCAGCAGGCTCCATGCCGGCAGCTGAGCTGGATCCAACCGTTGTGACGGTAATGTCCGAAATGGGCTTGGACCTGGGCAAGGACTATCCGAAGCCACTCACGGACGACGTCGTGCGGGCATCTGACGTCGTCATCACCATGGGCTGCGGTGACTCATGCCCCATTTACCCCGGGAAACGCTATGAAGACTGGGACCTCACCGACCCCGCCGGTCAGTCCCTGGAAACGGTCCGAGTCATTCGCGACGAAATCCAGGCGCGCATCAAAACCCTCGTCGGCTCAATCCTGGCCACAGAACAGAAAGAAGACACCAACTCATGACCGAAAGCACCAGGGCTCCCCGCATCCTGTTCGTTTGCAGCAAGAACGGCGGCAAATCCCAACTGGCGGCCGGTCTCATGCGGGACCTCGCCGGGGATGACGTCACCGTTTACTCGGCAGGCACCAAGCCGGGCAGCTGCCTGAACAAAGAGGCCGTGGAATCCCTGAACGAACTCGGCATCGACATCACCGGGGAACACCCTAAGCCCATCACCGACGACGTGCTTGACGCCGTCGACGTCGTTATAGTCCTGGGCACCGAAGCAAAGCTCGAACCGCGCGAAGGAACGCGCTTCGAAACCTGGGAAACCGACGAACCTTCCACCCGGGGCATCGAAGGCACCGAACGCATGCGCCTCGTCCGCGACGACATCAACACCCGCGTCCGAAAGCTCCATGCGGAACTCACAGGCAACTGAGCCTGCCGTATCCCGGTCGTATCTGTATTGTTCGGCACGTCCGGCGCCATGGCTTAGCGCTGGCAGTGCCCGGGCAGATACGGTAGTAGCATGACGTCACCCACCGCCACCGAGACATTACGCCCCAAGCGCAACATCCCAGCAGAAATCGCCCGTTCGTGGCTACTGGTCAACGCGATGAAAACCGACCTGTTTGACCAGTCGGCTGTTTCGCGCGCGGACTCGATCATCCTGGACATCGAGGACGCCGTGGACCCGTCGCAGAAGGACGAGGCGCGCGGACACGTGATTGACTGGCTCAGCGGCGGCGGCCAGGCCTGGGTCCGCATCAACGATGCCACCAGCCCGTTCTGGGCCGATGACCTTGCAGGGATGCGCGGTACCCCGGGACTGCTTGGCGTGATGCTCGCCAAGACCGAATCAGCTGACCAGGTGACCGAAAGCTTCCACCGGATGGACGGCAAGACGCCCGTCATCCCGCTCGTGGAATCGGCGCTCGGCATCGAGGAAGCAAACAACATCGCCAAGGCCCAGGGTGCCTTCCGCCTGGCCTTCGGTTCCGGCGACTTCCGCCGCGACACCGGCATGGCGGCCACCGCAGAGGCCATGGCCTACCCGCGCGCGAAACTCGTGGTTGCCAGTCGCGTCGGCAACCTGCCGGGCCCCATTGATGGCCCACCGTCGGCACCAGCCACCCCATCCTGCGCGAGCAGACCGGCATCACCGTGATGATGGGCATGACCGGCAAGCTGTGCCTGGCCATCGATCAGACCAACGTCATCAACGAGGTCATCAGCCCCACCCCGTCGGACGTCGCCTGGGCCACGGACTTTATGTCCGACTTCGAGGCCAACGGCCGCGTCATCCGTGACGGCTCGGACCTGCCCCGCCTGGGCCGCGCCGAAAAGATCATGAAGCTCGCGGTAGCGTTCGGCGTGCAGCCCGCGCTGTAGCGCCACCCGATTACCCCAAGCACTGGAGACCCTGTGACCGATACCCGCTATCTGGTTCACGGGGTCTTTTGGGATGGCGCCGCGGCGCCGTCGGTAGGGCACGACGGCGGCAGTCCGGTTCTGCGCCTCCAGTCACCTTCAGGGGATCTCCGCGAAGTCAGCCTGGCGGCGGGCGCCAGGCTTGGTTTTGCGGCGGCCGATCACGGCAGGTTCTGCCTGGGGCACCGCAAGGTCCACTCAGCCACGAGCCGCGACCACATCCTGTGCCCGGCCAGCGCCCCCGCCGTGAAGGGCAAGCAGTGCGAACGCTGCTTTGTGCTGGACGATTCCCGCCTCATCCATGATTTCCACCGGGGCGGCCGCGTTCCTGCCGGACTGCGAACGTACCTTCTGCAGGATCACTGGCTCTACGTTGCCACCTTCGCGGGCGGCGCCAGCAAGGTGGGCACAGCGTCCCACCTGCGGAAATGGAACCGGCTCGCGGAACAGGGAGCCGTGGTGGCGCGGTACGTTGCCAGGGCGGAGGACGGCCGGGTGGTGCGGCTCCTCGAGGACATGGTGACGCGCGAGGCAGGCCTCGCCCAGCAGGTCCGCTCCGCCGCCAAAGCCGAGGCCCTCGCAGAGCCGTTGCCTGCGGCAGCCCTGGACGGCATCAATGAGCGGCACGCGGCCGCGTGCCGCTCGCTGCTGGGCCAGGCCGCCGTCGACGGTTTCAGCGCAGAAGAATTCAGCCCGGAAGGTTTCAGCATTGTGGACGAACTGTGGGTGCGGCCGGCGCAGGCGGCAGGGCTTTGCGCCACCACGCCGCGCCACGCGTACCCGCATCCGGTGGAGCAGGGAAAGCACGGTTTCGGCATCACCGCGCTGAGCGGGACCAACGCCCTCGCCAGCCTGGCCGGAACGGATGCGGCCTTTGTGGTGAACCTTGGCCGGCTGGCTGCCCGGACCATCGTCCTGGGGGACGTCGCCTCGGAGGTGCCGGCCGTGCAGGAATCCCTGTTCTGAACCTGCTCGGTAGACTGTCACGGTGCTCAAAGAATTCTGGGAGTCAGCGCCCACCTCGTACAAAGTCCTGGTCTTCGGCGCCATGGGCCTCATCGGCGTCGGGATCACCCTGAACCTGATCGGCAACATCTCCGGAAACCAGGGCCTGGCCACAGCTTCCCTGCCGCTGATCGGTCTCGGGCTCCTTATGCACATCGCCGGGATTGTGGTGCGCGGCCAGACCATCCGGAAGAACCTCAAGCGTTAGCTGCAGCGTTCCTGCGGACATGGCTGCGGGCATGTTCCACGGCCCCTGCAAGGTCCTCGAACAGATGCTTGTGGTGGCGGAGCGAACGGATCACTCCAACGTTCGTCACCAGGGCAAGATGGTCCGGCCGGACACCCTTGAGCAGCACCGTGATGCCGCGCACCTCCAAGGCGGAAATGACTTCCACGAGGGCATGGGCGCCTGTGGCGTCGAGCATCCGCAGCTGGGAGAGCCTGATAATGGCCACCTGGACGTCCGTCACCTGGCTGATCTCCTGGAGTATCCGTTCCGCGGCGCCAAAGAACATGGCACCGTCCAGCCGGAAGATGGCAATATGCTCATCACCTTCGCTGCGGGGCTCCGAAATCTCCTCACGCTGCACACTGCTCAGCGAGGCGAATTTGCGCAGGGTGAAGAGCGCTGCTGCGGCCAGGCCGATCTGGATCGCGACGATCAGGTCGAAAGCCACGGTGACGATTGCCGTGAGGATAAAAACCGCGGCGTCCGATCGCGTTGAGCGGAGGACCGAGGCAACGGTGCGGCGGGACACCATCCGCGCCGCGGTGACCATCAGGACCCCGCCCAGGGCTGCCAGCGGGATCCGGCTGACCAACCCCGACGCCAAGTAGACAATGCCCAGAAGCACCACGGCATGGACCGCGGCGGCCATCCGGGTTTTGGCACCTGAGCGCACATTGACGGCCGTCCGTGCGATGGCGCCGGTGGCCGGCATGCCGCCGAACAGGCCCGCGGCGATGGAAGCCAGGCCCTGGCCCGTGAGCTCCCGGTCGGGGCTGTAGGCCCGCTTGGTGCGCCGTCCGGCCCGATCATGCCCGCGGCCACCCGGGCGGAGAGCAGGGATTCGATCGAGGCCAGGACCGCAATTGCCACGGCGGGCATCGCCAGGCTGCCAAGCGAAGCCGGATCGAAGGCGGGAGGGCGGGGATGGCAGGGAGTGCGGCAGCGGGCCGATCCGCGGGATGTCCAGCTGAAGGAGTTCGGCGGCCGTGGTCGCCAGGAGCACCGCGAGCAGGCTCGCAGGAAGTGCCCGGAACAGCCGCTGCACCAGGACCATCACGACGGCGACCCCCGCCACGAGTGCGAGGGTCAGCAGGACCGTGGGCGCCACTGCCCGGATGCCGCTTCGACGGCTGCCAGCATGGTGTTGTGCCCCGGGATCCCGGAGGTACCGGTAGCGAGGGGAACCTGCTGGAGGAAGATGATGGCGGCGATGCCCAGCGTGAAACCTTCCACCACCGGCCAGGGGATGAACGCCACTGCCCGGCCCAGGCCGCTGATTCCCAGGATGCAGACCAGCAGTCCTGCCATGAGGGACAGCAGTGCCACGCTGCCGGTGCCGTGGACTGCCACCACCGGGCAAGGACCACCACCATGGCGCCTGTGGGTCCCGATACCTGGACAGGGGAGCCTCCCATCACGGCCGCCACCAGCCCGGCCACGATCGCCGTGATGAGACCGGCCTCCGCGCCCACCCCGGAGCTGACGCCGAACGCCAAGGCCAGCGGCAGCGCCACGATGCCTACGGTAATGCCGGCAAGCAGATCCACCCGCCAAGATTGCCGGATGCCCATATAGTCGACCCGGGATGGCAGGAGCCTGCTGATTCCCCGCGAGACCGGGCGATGGTCGTAACTCACGGGGCGGATCCCTCGGGGAGGGGCTCCGCCGGCAGCTGCTGCGCCAGCCGGAGCTGTTCGTTGGAGTCGGTGAGGCTGTCCAACAGGAATGTCCGCGCGATGGCGAGAAGTTCTGAAACTCCCGGGTGTGCCAGGCGGTAAGTCACGGAGTTGGCGGACCGCACCGACGTCACCACCTTGTGCTTGCGCAGCGTGGCCAGGTGCTGGGAGAGATGGGAGGCCTCGAGCCCGGTTTCGGCGAGGAGGTAGCTCACGGCAGCCGTGTTCTCCGGAGCGGCGGCCAACAGTTCCAGGATCCGAATCCGTGCCGGGTGGGCAAGGGCCTTGAACAGGTTGGCCTTGATCTCATAGAGCGGAGCCTGGGCGGGAGACAACATGGGCGGCGCTCCTGTGCGGGATAGCGGTCCAGGCAAGCACCGCTAAACAACGGCCGTGACTTGATGGAATGATTAATTCATCATATCAAGACCCTGCAAGGCCCTCCCGGACGCCTGGCAACGATAAGCTTGAGGCCATGACTATCAATCCGGACCTGCAGGGCCGCAGCTACCCTGCCGCAGAGGTTTACGACGTCGGCCGCGAGAAGATCCGCGAGTTCGCCCGCGCAGTCAAGGCCACGCACCCAGCCCACTTCGACGTCGAGGCCGCCAAGGCCCTCGGGCACAGGGATGTGGTGGCACCACCCACGTTCGCCATCATCATCGCCCAGCGCGCCGATGCCCAGCTGATCGAGGATCCGGACGCTGGCATCGACTTCTCCCGCGTGGTCCACGCCGACCAGCGCTTCATCCACCACCGCCCCATCTTTGCCGGCGACCGACTGATTGCCGAACTGCACGTTGACGGTGTCCGTGCCATGGGCGGCGGGGCCATGATCACCACCCGCCAGGAAATTTTTGCCCTGACCGACGGCGGCAACGGGCCGCGCGAGGCAGTCGCCACCACCACCTCATCCATCCTCGTCCGAGGAGAGGGACAGTAACCATGAGCCCCAGCTTCCACGAACTCAGCGCCGGCCAGGACATCGGCAGCCGCACCATCGAGGTCACCCGCACCGACCTGGTCAAGTACGCCGGCGCCTCCGGCGACTTCAACCCCATCCACTGGAACGAAGCCTTCGCCACCGGCGTGGAACTGCCCGGCGTCATTGCCCACGGCATGTTCACCATGGGTGCCGCCGTGCAGCTGGTGACCGACTGGGCAGGCGACCCCGCCGCCGTCGTCGACTTCCAGACCCGCTTCACCAAGCCGGTCCTGGTCACGGACACCACGGGAACCACGGACGCCGGGGCCACCATCGAGGTCAGCGGCGCCATTGGAAAGCTCGACGCCGATGCCGGCACCGCCCGCGTTGACCTCACCGTGGTCGCCGCCGGCCAGAAAGTGCTGATGAAGGCCCAGGCCGTCGTCAGGCTTTCATGATCCTTTGACCGTCAACACAACTGCCTCCGCCGAAGTCACAGCCTGGCGCAATGCCGTGGTGGTTGCCTACGCCGGCAGCGGCCTGGCCTTCGCGTCCTGGGTTTCCCGGCTCCCGGCCATCCGTGACGGGCTGGACCTGACCCCGGCACGGTCGGCTTGCTATTGCTGTGCATGACCCTGGGGTCGTTCATCTCGGTGTCGGCGTCGGGGCTGATTGTGCTCCGCCTGGGCTCCAAACGGACCATCCGCACCGGCGCCATCATGGTGGCCTGCGGCATGGCCATCACCGGATTCGGAACGTCGGTCCTGGCCACGCCGGTCGCGGTGGCCGTGGGTCTTGCCGTCATCGGGCTGGGCTCCGCCAGCTGGAGTACGGCAGCCAACGTCGAGGGCGCCTCGGTGGAACGCGCGGTGGGCCGGCACATCATGCCCCGGCTCCACGGCGCGTTCAGCCTCGGCACCGTGGCAGGCGCAGGCCTTGGGGCGTGGGCTGCAGCCGCTTCCGTCCCGGTGTTCTGGCACCTGGCGGCGGCCGGCGTCGTGGTTGCCGTTTCGGTGACGACGTCGGCAGCCTGGTTCCGTGCGGATGTCACCCCGGTCGCTGGGGAACGGAAGTACGTCCGGACAACTTCGAGGACCCGTTCACCGGCCCGATCCCCATTGTCACCGCCGGCGCGCCGGCTGACGATTCCGGGGCCCCGCTGGACAACAAACGCAAGATCGCGGAGGCCTGGCGCGACCGGCGTACCTTGCTGCTCGGTGTTATGGTCCTGGGGCTTGCCTTGGCCGAAGGCGCAGCGGGGGACTGGGTGGCCTTGGCCATGGCCGACGGGCACGGCCAGACCGACGCTGCCGGCGCCGCGGGCTACGGGCTCTTCGTGACGTTCATGACCATCGGACGCTTCGCCGGCACCGTGGTCCTGGACCGCTTCGGCCGCGTCCCGGTGATGCGCTGGTGCGCCGCGTTGGCAGTGTTCGGGCTCGGGCTCTTTGTGTTTTCCCCGTTCCTTGGCTCGCCTTTGTGGCACTGGCCATCTGGGGACTCGGCGCATCGCTGGGTTTCCCGGTAGGCATGTCCGCCGCGGCGGACGATCCCGCCAAGGCCGCGGCCCGCGTCTCCGTGGTCTCCACCATCGGCTACGGCGCGTTCCTGTGCGGGCCGCCGCTGTTGGGACTGCTGGCCGAACACGTGGGCATCCTGCACTCGCTGCTGGCCGTGATGGTGATGCTGGTGGCCACCTTCTTCCTGTCGCCGGTGGCCCGGAGGGTTGCGTAGTGTTGACGGAAGTTAGTTAGTCTGAGTTGGTGACTTCCACCCTGCTTTCTGCCCTGACCACCGCCGCCGTCGGAGGACCCGCCGGCAAGTACATTGAGGCCAGCACCGAGGCGGAGATCATCGACGCCGTCCGCACGGCTGACGCTGCCAGGGAGCAGGTCCTCATCATCGGCGGGGGCTCCAACCTCCTGATTTCCGACGACGGGTTCCCCGGCACCGTGATCAGGATCGCCTCGGAAGGGTTCACCGTCAACGCCGAGGACTCCTGCGGCGGCGTGGCGTTGGTGGTCCAGGCCGGCCACAACTGGGATGCCCTGGTGGAGCACGCCGTGCTGCATGCCTGGTCCGGCATTGAAGCACTCTCCGGCATCCCGGGCGCCACCGGCGCCACACCCGTGCAGAACGTCGGGCCTACGGCTCTGACGTCTCCCAGACCATCGCGGCGGTCCGCACCTGGGACCGGACCCGGAACGCGGTCCAGACGTTCACCAATTCCGAGCTGAAGTTCGGCTACCGCGATTCCATCCTGAAACAGACCACCGTCGAGGGCTCACCCCGCTACGTGGTGCTGACCGTGGAATTCCAGCTCCCGTTGGGCCGGATGAGCGCACCCATCCGCTACGCCGAGCTGGCCCGCTCACTGGGCGTGGAGGCAGGCAAGCGTGCGTACTCCAACGATGTCCGCCGGGAGGTCCTGAGGTTGCGGGCATCCAAAGGCATGGTCCTGGATCCCGCGGACCGGGACACCTATTCCACCGGCTCCTTCTTCACCAACCCCATAGTCCCCGTGGACGTGGCGGCAACGCTGCCGGAGTCTGCGCCGCAGTATCCGGCCGGGGCGGACGGGCTGGTGAAGCTGTCCGCCGCCTGGCTGATCGACCAGGCGGGGTTCGGCAAGGGCTATGGCCTGGAGGAAGGCAGCGCCTCCGGCGGGCGGGCGTCACTGTCCACGAAGCACACGCTGGCCATCACCAACCGCGGCTCGGCCAGCGCCAAGGATATGCTGGCCATCGCGCGCGAGGTGCGCGCCGGCGTCGTCGAACGCTTTGGCATTGAACTCCACCCGGAACCGTTGCTCATCGGCCTGACGCTCTAGCGTTCAGCTCGTCGAAGGCATCAGCCTGCTTGCGTGACCGGCGCCAGGCGCCCGTCATCGGCGCCGATCAGCCGGACGTTCGTGGCCATGCCCAGCAGGGCGCCGGCCCAACCGGTCAGCGCCAGATATGGCCCCATAAACAGCCAGACCATAAGTCCCGGAACCGCCGGGTGGGTCGCGGCTGCAAGAATGCAAACCACCAAACCGATCACGGCGGTGGCATGGGCGAGGATCCAGAGCAGCCGGCCGCTGACGGGATGGAGCTTCCAGTCACGGACCATGCGGACCTTGCCGTGGCCCACCCGGATACCGGGAATAAGAACGGCGCAAGCTCCGCCCACCGACAGGAACAGGGAGGGCAACAAGGGTTCCAGGGATGCCTCGCCACCGCCTCCTGGGAATCCCAGGGGCTGGAAACCAATGGCCGGGGCCAGCCCGATGGCCTGTGTTCCACGCGCAAACAATTGCCGCAAACTCCCCAAAGTTATGCTTACACCCTATCGGGCCAGGTCCTACGATGAGGGCATGGCAGTGGACCGCGTAAGCCCCAAGGTGATGGGCAGGTTACGCCTGGCCTCTCAAGGACTACTCGGTCCCGGACCAGGCTCCGTAGAGGGCGCGGTCCGCTGGATGACGGCCACGCAGGCGCAGGACCTGCAGGCCGCGCTCTGGGCCA
Source organism: Arthrobacter sp. Hiyo4 (assembly GCA_002370555.1). Classification (GTDB taxonomy): domain Bacteria; phylum Actinomycetota; class Actinomycetes; order Actinomycetales; family Micrococcaceae; genus Arthrobacter. The sequence goes on along the minus strand of AP014718.1, from coordinate 2,770,926 downwards.
TCGGCATCCGCGTTCCGGGCGCAGGGTTGACTGACGTGCGCGCCGCGCTGGACAACGGAAGGGTGGTCCGGTCCTGGCCGATGCGCGGCACCCTGCACCTGGTGGCTCCGGAGGATCTGCGCTGGATGCTGGACCTCACCACCGAGCGTCTTAGCCGCATCATGGCTGGCCGGCACCGGGAACTGGACATCACCTGGGCGGACATCGAGAAGTGCCGCGACATTGCCCTGGAGCGGATTGCGGCCGGCGGTCCCGTGAGCCGGACCGAACTCTTCGAGGTGTTTGAGGCAGCCGGGCAGCCCACCACCGGCCAGCGGGGGATCCATATCCTGGGGACGCTGTGCCGGCATGCCTGGCTGGTTCAAGGGCCATTGGCCGGGAACCAGCAGCTGCTGGTGGCGTTCGATGACTGGATCCCCCTGTCGCGCGGGCTTGAGCGGCAGGAAGCGATCGCCGAGTTTATGCTGCGCTATTTCCGCAGCCACGGCCCTGCCACCGTCCGCGACTTCGCCTGGTGGACGCAGATTCCCCTGGCCGACGTGCGGGCGGCGTTTGAGCTGGTCAGCGGGCAGTTGGTGGAGCTGGAATTCGGGGGCGTCCAGTACTGGATGTCACCGGAGACTGCATCAATGCTCGACGACGGCGTGCCGGGCAGCGGTCCGTCCTCCTCTTGCCGGGCTTCGACGAGTTCCTGCTGGGCTACCAGGACCGCAGCCTGGTGCTGGCCACTGAGCACGCCAACAAGATCGTCCCGGGCGGCAACGGAGTGTTCAAGAAGACCGTCGTGGCCGGGGCGAGGTGATCGGCACGTGGGCGCGGGCCGGAACCAGCCGCAGCGCCGCCGTCGTGCCTGAACTGTTTGACGACTCCAGGCTGCGCGGACCGGCTGCGCAGGCGGCGTTCAAGAAGGCCGCCGGGCAGTACCTCGCATTCCTGGACAGCTAAGCCAGGCCCATTCGCCGCCCTGCCGAACACGTGCGGCCCTGCCCCTCAAAAGCGGTGCGGGCAGCACCGTTCCTGCGGGGCAGGGCAGCGAATGATGCCGGAAAAGCGGATGCGTGTATTTCTGCCGGGGTTGTCCACATAATGTGGCCGCGATCTACCGGAGCCAGCGGTGGTCCGAGACCCTTGGACCATGAATGGCGACAAAGTCCGTGGGCTCCTGGATGGGCGCTGGCCGGCCTTCCCCGTTGCCTCCACGCAACAGTTGGACGCGGCCGGGCTGGACGAGCGGGTCCTGACGGCGGCAGCCCGCTCCGGAATCCTCCTGCGCCTTCGACGCGGAGCCTACGTCCGGAGCGCTGACTGGAAGGGAGCGGAGCCGTGGACCAGGGATGCCCTGCGGATCCAGGCGCACTTCCTGTCCACCGGCGGGGCCTGCCGCTACAGCCATATCAGTGCTGCGAGACTGCATGAGTGTCACGTCTGGGATGCCGGGCCCATGGTCCACGTCACCACGGCCTATGCCAACTCGACGAAAAGTGCCGGCACGGACGTCCGCACCCACCGGATGGACCTGCAACCCGTAGATGTGACAATGCTGTGGAGCATGGACGGCAAAGAGATTCTGACTACCGGCATTGAACGGACCGTCCTGGACTGCGCCCGTATCCTGCCACTGGAGCAGGCCGCCGTGATCGGCGACCACGCGCTGCGCAAGGGAGCCGGAATCGACAGCATGCGGCAACTTCTGGACGTGGGACCGGTCAAACGCGGGAACCGGCGAGCGCTGGATCTGCTGGCGGCCCTGGATGGGCGGTCGGAATCGGTGGGGGAGACCCGGACCAGGCTGCTGCTGCGATCATTCGGTCTGAACATGTTCCTTCCGCAGTTCGAGATTCAGACGCCACGTGGTCAATTCAGGGCAGACTTCGCGGATCCGATAACCCGCATCGTGATCGAGTTTGATGGCAGCGGAAAATACACCGACTACAGACCAACGGAGGAGGTGCTGCTCGCCGAGCGTCGCCGGGGAGAACGCGCTGATCGAAGAAGGCTGGCTGGTCCTTCGACTTGAGTGGAAGCACCTGGCGTATCCCGCAGACGTGCGGCGCCGGCTGTTGGCCATGATGGACCGGTCCAGGATCTTGCGTGCGTCAGGCTTGGCGTGCTGAACGCAAAGACGGCTCTGCCCCGCACGAGCGGCGCGGGGCAGCACCGTTCCTGCGGGGCAGGGCCGTTCGAGTGGCGGGAGCCGCGGGAGGTTACAGGTTCCCTGTGGCGATGTTGAGCATGCGGCGCAGCGGCTCGGCGGCGCCCCAGAGCAGCTGGTCGCCCACGGTGAAGGCGCTGATGTACTCCGGGCCCATTTCCATCTTGCGGATGCGGCCCACGGGGATGTCCAGGGTGCCGGACGCGGCCACGGGGGTCAGGCCTGCCATGGAGTCTTCCTTGGTGTTCGGGATGACCTTGGCCCACTCGTTGTCCTCGGCGAGGAGCTTCTCGATCTCGGCCACAGAGAGGTCCTCGCGGAGCTTCAGCGTCAGGGCCTGCGAGTGGGAGCGCATGGCCCCGATCCGGATGCACAGGCCGTCCATGATGATCCGGTTTTCGTCCGAGGTGCCCAGGATCTTGTTGGTTTCAACCCCGGCCTTCCACTCTTCCTTGGACTGTCCGTTGCCGAGGTCCGCGTCGATCCACGGGATGAGGGAACCGGCCAGCGGCACGCCGAACTGGGTGGCGTCGATGTCGGTGCGCTGGTGGGCCAGGACCTTGCGGTCGATTTCCAGGATGGCCGACGCCGGGTCGTCCAGTTCCGAGCTGACCTCGGCATTCAGCGTGCCGAACTGGCTGAGCAGTTCGCGCATGTGCCGGGCGCCGCCGCCGGACGCGGCCTGGTAGGTCATGGACGTGCCCCATTCAACGAGGCCGTTCTTGAACAGCCCGCCGAGGCCCATCAGCATGCAGGACACGGTGCAGTTCCCGCCTATGAAGTCCCTGGTGCCGTTGACCAGGCCCTTGTCGATGACGTCGCGGTTGATCGGGTCCAACACGATGATCGAGTCGTCGTTCATGCGCAGCGTGGAGGCGGCGTCGATCCAGAGGCCGTCCCAGCCGCGGCCCCGCAGCTCGGTGTGCACGCGCTTGGTGTAGTCCCCGCCCTGGGCGGTGACAATAATAGGCAGCTTAGCCAGCGTGTCGACGTCGAACGCGTCCTCAAGCTTGCCGGCGGCGCCAGCGGCAGCACCGGCAATCGACGGGGCGGCACCTCCCGCGTTTGACGTGGAGAAGAACACCGGGTTGATGTTGGCGAAGTCGCCCTCGTCCTGCATGCGCTGCATCAGGACGGAGCCGACCATGCCGCGCCATCCGACCAGGCCGACGGAGGGGGTAGCTGCTGTAGTCATTCGTCCAGTTTAGACGCCGGATCGCGCAGGTCGCAGTCGGTTACGTCACTCGCGCGGGGATGCGTACGACGGCGTGCGGCCGGAAACAGGCGTCAGCTGCGGTTGGTTTCCTCCAGCACGGCGGCTTTGCGGAGTCGCAACGCGTAGAAGGCGCCGAAGGCGAACACCTGTGTCACCACCACCAGCACGATGGCGCCGGCGATCTTGTTGCCGCCCAGGATCATGGTCAGGCCAACGATCGCAGACAGCAGTGCGAGCAGCGGCAGCAGCATGTAGCCCAGTACGAACAGTGTTTCCGGTTTCTTCAGCATCTCAGCCCTGCGTCCTAATCCATTTGGTAAATCTGTAGCGCGTTCCGTTGGCTGCCCTCAGCCATCCGTCTGGCGGGACGGACGCGGCCGCCTCCCAGGTTTCGTCGAGCTCCGGGGCGAATGTGTCGCCGTCGGCCTCCACATCGATGGTGGTGACCACCGCAACGTTGGCCAGTTCGGTGGACTGGCGGAAGACTTCCCCGCCGCCCAGGATCCACACTGTCTCGCCGCCGTCGACGAACTGCGACTCAAGGAGCGCATCATCCAGGGACGGGACCACGACGGCGCCCACCGCCTCAGGCGAATCGCCCCAGTTTTTCTGCCGCGTGATCACAATGTTCGTCCGGCCGGGCAGGGGACGGTACTTGTCCGGGAAGGACAGCCACGTCTTGCGGCCCATGATCACGGGGTGCCCATGGTGAGCCGGTTGAAGTGCTTCAGGTCCTCAGGGAGGTGCCAGGGCATATCGCCGTCTTTGCCGATCACACCGCCGGACGTCTGCGCCCACACAAGGCCGACGCCGGTCACGGAACCGGCGAGTTCCTGCGTGAAATCGTGGGGGTCGGCTGCGTTCTCGGTGCTCATACTGCGATCGGGGCCTTGATTGTGGGGTGGTGCTGGTAGCCCACCACTTCGAAGTCCTCGAGCGTGTAGTCGAAGATCGACGCCGGCTTCCGGGTGATCTTCAGCTGCGGGTATTCATACGGCTCCCGGTCCAGCTGCTTCAGGACCTGGTCCATGTGGTTCTCGTAGATATGGACGTCGCCGCCTGTCCACACAAACTCGCCAGGCTCCAGCCCCACCTGCTGCGCAATCATGCACGTGAGCAGGGCGTAGGAGGCGATGTTGAAGGGCACGCCCAGGAACATGTCCGCCGAACGTTGGTACAGCTGGCAGGACAGTTTGCCGTCGGCCACGTAGAACTGGAAGAACGCGTGGCACGGGGGCAGTGCCATGTCCTTGAGCTCGGAGACGTTCCAGGCAGACACGATGTGCCGGCGCGAGTCCGGGTTGGTTTTGAGGTTTTCCACCAGCTCGGCGATCTGGTCAACATGGCCGCCGTCAGGGGTGGGCCAGCTGCGCCACTGGACGCCGTAGACGGGGCCGAGTTCGCCGTCCGCGTCGGCCCACTCGTTCCAGATGCTGACGCCCTGGCCCTGCATCCATTTGACGTTCGATTCACCGCGCAGGAACCACAGCAACTCCACTGCCACGGACTTGAAATGCACGCGTTTGGTGGTGATCAGGGGGAAGCTCCGGCCAAGGTCAAAGCGCAGTTGACGGCCGAAAACGCTGGTGGTTCCGGTGCCCGTGCGGTCGGATTTGTGCGTGCCATGGGCCAGGACATCGCGCAGGAGGTCTTCATAAGGCGTCGGGATGCTCACGGCTAAAGTCTACCGGGCCAAGCCCTGCCGGCTCCGCAATGGTCCCGCGGCCGGCCCGGTGTTGGCCGCCGGCCGCGCATCGGATCAGCCCTTCCTCAGCCTGCCGCGGACCGGATTGAGCAGCAGTTCATCGGTGAGCCGGGCGTCGCGGCCGGGCGTGCCGAAAAACTCAGTCGTCGAAGGGCTTGAACTGCTCCACGGCCACGATGCGGCGCCTGTTGTCGATGGCCACGTGGCACACCACCAGCTCACCAGGGGACAGGTACGGGTCGGCGTCCGGCAGGAGCGCGCGCACGCGGCCTGGCATGTGCTTGGCCAGCTGGCCCAGGATGGTGGGGAGGGCGGGCGGTGCGTGCAGACGGCGACGGGCCGTGCCTTCTCCAGGAGCGACTCAATGGCGGCAGCGGTTTTTTTGGGCGTCCGTGCGTGCCGGTGTTCCGTCAGCGCTTCCACCAGTTTGACCTTGGCCCCTGTTGCCCTCAGGTATGGGGCCACGGTTGACACGCAGCGCTGCCAGGGACTCGTCACCACGCGCGGCGGCTTCCATGCCTGCAGCAGCCGGCTGACGGCCTGCGCCTGCCTGATTCCCGTCGCGGCCAGGGGCCGTTCACCCTCGGCTTTGGACCAGGACGAGCGGGGCTTGGCCTTTGCATGCCGCACCACAATCAGCGGCCACGTGTTGAGGTCACCCCGGCCATGGGCTGCCCGCAGATACTCCAACGGAACGACGTCGGTCGGATTGGACAGCAGTCCCGCGGCCGTTTCCGGGGCACACCACACCACGCGGTCCACCTCCTTGCCGTCGGGAACGAGGCGGGCTCCGTTGACGTGGACCGCCCAATAGTGGACCACCTTCAGTCCCGTCGCCACCCGGTAGTGGATCGGCGGCAGCGGAATGCCCAGGGGTGCATCAAGTCCAATCTCCTCCTGCACCTCACGGGCCGCGCATTCGGGAAGGGTCTCGCCTGCGTCGATCTTGCCCTTGGGCCAGGACCAGTCGTCATACCGCGGACGGTGGATCAGCAGGACTTCGAGACCTTCGGAGTTGATACGCCACGGTAGCGCCCCGGCTGCCACGACGGCGACTGCCTCGCCGGGATGGTCTGTTTGGTCTGCTACGAGGATGTCGCTCGCCAACGCCGTAGCCCTACCGCCGGCTCAGGCTGCGCTGGCGGGTGCGCGACGCCAGCAGCCAGGACTGGATGTCGTCAAGGTGGCTGCCGTCGTCGGCAATGTGGTGCCGGTTCCACAGGCCTTGGTTATCCAGATGCCAGCTGGCCGTCTCCGGATCCATGTAGCGCCGCATCAGGTCAAGGACGTAGCGGATGTCATCGGGATTCGCGAGCTGGACCAGGGCCTCGACCCTGCGGTCCAGGTTCCGGTGCATCATGTCAGCCGAGCCGATGTAAACCACAGGTTCGCCACCGTTGGCAAAGGCGAACACCCGGGAGTGTTCCAGAAATCGGCCCAGCACGGAGCGCACGGTGATGTTGTCGCTGAGGCCCGGAACGCCGGGACGCAGCGAGCAGATGCCGCGCACAATGACGTCCACCATCACGCCGGCCTGGGACGCGCGGTAAAGGGAGTCGATGATGGCTTCATCCACCATGGAGTTGACCTTGATCTGCACCCTGGCGGCCAGCCCGGCCCTGGCGTTGCGGATCTCGGTTTCGATGCGGTCGATCAGCCCGGAGCGGACGGAACGCGGAGCAACCAGTAGCCGCTTGAACGTGGACTTCGGGGCATAGCCGGAGAGCTGGTTGAACAGTTTGGAAAGATCCTCGCCCACTTGGTCATTCGCGGTCAGCAGGCCAAGGTCCTCATAGTAGCGGGCCGTGCGGGGATGGTAGTTGCCGGTGCCGATGTGACAGTAGCGGCGCAGCCCGTCCAATTCCTGGCGGACCACCAGCGACAACTTGCAGTGGGTTTTCAGGCCCACGATGCCGTAGACCACGTGGACGCCCGCCTGTTCCAGCTTTCGGGCCCAGGAGATATTGGCCTGCTCATCGAACCTGGCCTTGATCTCCACGAGGGCCAGCACCTGCTTGCCGGCCTCGGCGGCGTCGATCAGGGCGTCAACGATGGGGGAGTCGCCCGAGGTCCGGTACAGGGTCTGCTTGATGGCCTGGACCTTGGGGTCCGCGGCCGCCTGTTCCAGGAACGCCTGCACGGAGGTAGAGAAGGAGTCGTACGGGTGGTGGAGCAGGATGTCACGGCGGCGCATGGCCGAGAAAACGTTGGCGGCCTTGGATGTCTCGGACTCGTTGAGGAACCGGGACGTGTGCGGCATGTGCTTGGGGTAGTGAAGGTCGGCACGGTCAATTCCGGCAATGACGGACAGGCCGCGGAGGTCCAACGGAGCCGGGAGCGAGTACACCTCGGACTCGTCCACTCCGAGCTCACGGATGAGTAGGGCCCGGATGTTCGGGTTGATGTCGTGGGTGACCTCGAGGCGGACGGGCGGGCCGAACCGGCGGCGCAGCAGTTCCTTCTCCAGCGCCTGCAGGAGGTTCTCGGCGTCGTCCTCTTCCACTTCGAGGTCCTCGTTGCGGGTGACGCGGAAGATGTGGTGTTCCAGGACTTCCATGCCGGCGAAGAGCTTGTCCAGGTGGACGGCGATGACTTCCTCAAGCGCGATGAAACGCGCCACGCGTCCCGCCACGGCCCGGCCCGCGGACCGTCGATGGAGATCAGGCGGGGAAGCTGGTCCGGAACCTTGAGGCGGGCGAAAAGTTCCTTGTCACTCACGGGGTTGCGGACCACCACGGCCAGGTTGAGGGAGAGGCCAGAAATGTAGGGGAACGGGTGTGCCGGGTCCACGGCCAGCGGCGTCAGGATCGGGAAGACCTTTTCGGCGAACATGGCACTGAGCTGCTGCTTGGCGGTGTCATCCAGTTCGTCCCAGTGCATCAGGTGGATGTGCTCGTAGGCCAGGGCGGGGCGGATCTGTTCGGCGTAGACCTGGGCATGGCGCTGCTGGAGGCGGTGGGCTTCGTCCCCGATCTTTTCCAGCACCTCGACAGGGCTAAGGCCGGCAGGGGAGGGCACGGCGAGGTTGGTGGCGATGCGCCGCTTCAGGCCCGCCACCCGGACCATAAAGAACTCGTCCAGGTTGGACGCAAAGATGGACAGGAAGGCCACGCGTTCCAGGAGGTGGAGCGTAGGATCTTCGGCGAGTTCCAGGACGCGGGAGTTGAACGCCAGCCAGCTGAGCTCGCGGTCCAGAAAACGGTCCGGCCGGATGTCCCCTTCGGGCACAAGGTTGGGTGCAAACTCGGGGATGTCGATCCGGTCCTGCGTTGCGCGCGAGGCAGGGACTTCGGATGAGCCGAAGCGCGCGCGCACCGGCGCTGAAGCGCCCTCGGACGTGACTGTTCCGGCGGGTTCCGGTTTCATGGTCTCTCCTCTTACCTGGCGCTTGATGCTGGCCCGTGGCCGGCGCGGTTCTTTACCAACCTTACAATCATTCAGCGTCCACAAGGCCTAGATTTCGGGCCACCGAAGTCGATAGTCACACGAGTGGGAGAACTCACCCGGGCGCCACTAGACGGACGCCAGCGGGCCGTACATCACGTCCATATCCCAGCGTGTGAAGCCCAAGCCCCGGTAAAGGGAAACGGCAGCGGTGTTGTCGGCATCCGTGTAGAGCATCACGGCGTGAAGCCCCAGGCCCTGCAGATGCCTGATGCCAGCCACCGTGAGGGCTTTGCCCAGGCCCATTCCCTGCGCGGCCGGTGTGACGCCCACCGCGTAGACCTCGCCAATCGCCGGGTGGGCGCCGTGGCGCGGATGCACCTTGGTCCAGTGGAATCCCAGCAACCGGTCCTCGGCGTCTACGGCCAACAGGAAGCCGGCGGGATCAAACCAGTCCTCGGCCATGCGGGCATCCAGGTCCGCGCGGGACATCGAGCCCTGCTCGGGGTGGTGGGCAAATGCGGCGCGGTTCGCAGCCAGCCAGCGGTCCTCGTCCATGCCCGGCACAAAGGGGCGGAGCGTGACGCCATTCGGCAGGCCGACGTCGGGCAGTTCTGCCGTGGCGGTGGTCAGCCTCATCTTCCAGAGTTCGCGCACCGGACCGTAGCCGTAGCGGGCGGCGAGGTCCGCGGCTGCCTCGTGGTTGCCATGGGACCACGCCTTCAGTCCATCCAGACCGCGCCCGAACTGGAGTGCGCTGACAAGCCGGTCCGCCACGCCCTGGTTGCGGTAGCTGGGGTGGACGGCAATTTCCAGCACTCCGCTGCCGTCCGGCTCCTCCACAACAACGGCAAACCGGCCAGGTCCTGGCCGGACGAGGGATCGGAGTCCTCGTCCGGCGCGTAGAGCGCCAGGGTCAGGAGGGAATGCTCTGCGGAGTCACCGGCGCGGAGCGTCACCACCGTTTGCTCGGAAAGTGAGGGGTTGCCGTCAGACTCCTCGGCAGCTGCGAGGAGCGCCACGCAGTCCTTCAGCAGCTGTTCTTCCAGACCGCCGTGGACGATAAGGACGGGCCATTTTTCGGGGTGCGCAGGACTCATGAGGCTAGGCTATACGCCCGGCCGGAAGGCGCTCCGATTTGATGGCCCCGGGGCGGGCACGTATAGTCGATACCTCACCCGCCGGTAACGGTGGGAAACGAGGGGGATCCACCAGTGGGGTGGCCTCGATACGTTCGACCCGTATGTCCTCCACAAATACAGCATCATTAATACAGGAACAGCCCCGGACCAGCGGTCCGGGCTGTTCTGTGTCTGAACGGTGTCAGGCTTCCGTCAGTTCGTCTTCTTGCTGCCGCACCAGGGTCAGGCGGTAGCCGACGTTCCGGACCGTGCTGATCAGGTTTTCGTGGTCCGCACCGAGTTTGGCCCGCAGCCGCCGGACGTGGACATCCACGGTGCGCGTGCCGCCGTAGTAGTCATAGCCCCACACCTCGGTGAGCAGTTGCTGGCGGGTGAAGACGCGGCCGGGGTGCTGGGCCAGGTATTTGAGGAGTTCGAATTCCTTGAACGTCAGGTTCAGCGGGGCGCCGTTGACGCGGGCGGTGTAGCTCGCTTCATCGATGACCACGCCTGCCGCCCGGATCTCCGTGGGGGCGTCATCCTTATCCGGCACTGCCCGCGCCACGGAGAGCCTGATGCGGGCTTCCACTTCGGCGGGACCGGCTGAATCGAGCACGATGTCATCCACGGCCCAGGCTGAAGAAACTGCGGCCATGCCGCCCTCGGTCAGGATCAGGACCAGGGGGCGCTCAGACCCGTGGCCTTGAGCAGTTGGGTGAGGGAGCGGGCGCCCACCAGGTCCTTGCGGGCATCGAGAAGCACAATATCGCAGGGATCGGTCTCCAGCAGGGCTGTGGGTTCCGCGGCGAGGATGTGCACGCGGTGGTTCAGCAATTCCAGGGCAGGCAGAATGTCTACCGAAGAACCGGTGCTGTTCGTCAATAGCAGGATGTGCGACATTGTTCCTCCAAGGGGCGTCCGCGCATCTTCGGGCGACTGAACCGGGTTTTCACCGGCCGGTACTATCTCACTGCAGCGGACTTGGCCGACCAGGAATCTATCCGGCCGGCATCCGTAGCAGGAAGAGTAGCTGAACTCTGAGTATACCCACCGGCCTGCATGACAGCACGGATTCCGCCCCTCAAACCTTCGTTTTGCGACATATCCGGGTCACATAAGGCAGGATTGAACCGTCGGGCAGAACGCCCTGACACCGAAGGCAGAGCCGCCGGGTCCACAGCCAGAATGGGATGCCACGAATTGAGTGCAGAGTCGAAGCCGAAGCGAACCGGCCGGCCGGGTTCCCGATGACCGCCGAGGTGCAGGCTCCGGCGAAGTCACTGGGCTCGTGGGTCATCGGTGTTCTCGGAGTGGCGGGACTCGTTGCGATCATCGCCGGCGTCTACATCTCACGCGAGGTGCTCATCGGCGTCGCCGCGGTGATTGCTGTGGCAGTAGGCATCGGCTGGCCCCATTTCCTGCGCATTCCCGCGAAAAAGACCCTTGCAGCCGTCATTGCACTGCCCGGCGTCGGATCGGCGCTCGCTGCCGGGTTTGTCCCCGCCCCGGGTTTCCTGGACTGGACGCCGGCGTTCATGGCGTTGGGAATGATGGCTGTGTTTGTGGTGCAGCTCATCCGAGGCACGGGCCAGGCCAACGGCTTGAGTCCACCCTGGGCTGCTGCGCCGGGGTGCTCCTCTCCTGCCTGGGGGCGGGCTGGATAGCGGGCGCACGCTTCAACGGCGTGCGGGAGATGCTCCTGGTGGCAGCCATCAGCGCTGCCGTGGCTCTGCTGGCCGGCCTGATCCGCTGGCCGGACAGCATCGTGGCCCCCCTCGGCATCGTGATGGCAGGACTTGCCGGGCCGCTCGCCGGCCTGGTCTTCTCCGATATTGCTGTTCTGCCGGCGGCGATCTTCGGTGTTGTGGTGGGCGCTGTGCTGGTCAGCTTCCGCCGACTCGTAACACTCCGAGGCGGTCCGCTGAATCTTTTGGCTGCGGTTAGCATGGGCCTTGCGCCGGTTTCGGCCGTGGGCTCCCTGGCTTACTTCATAGACAAACTACTCATCTACTAACCGGTTAGGATGGCATCATGTCCGTACTTGCATTTGAAATCTTCTTCCTCGTCCTGCTCGGCATCGCCAGCCTGTCCATGGCCTGGTTCGCCGGCTTTGTGGTTTATCGCCTCTTCAAAGGCCAGAAGTAAACCCGTTCAACGAGCTAGCATTTTCCTGAGGTAATTGCCGTGCCGATAGAAATCCCTACAGACCTGACACCGGAACTTGTTCCGCTTTCCTGGCTCATTGGTGAGTGGGAAGGCAGCGGCCGTCTCGGCAGCGGGGACGAGGACTCGGAGCACTTCCTCCAGCATGTCTCCTTCACGCACAACGGCCTGCCGTATCTTCAGTACCGCGCGGAGAGCTGGTTAACCGACGACGACGGCACGCGCCTGCGGCCGCTGACAGTTGAGACCGGTTTTTGGGCGTTGGAGCGCAAACAGCTTGATGCCGACGGCGGACCGGGCCTGATTCCGGCCGATATTGTTCCCGCACTCAAGAGCGCCGATGAAGTCGAAGCGCTCCGCAATAAAGACGGCGGGTTCGATATCTCGGTGTCCATCGGCCATCCCGGCGGGATCTCCGAGCTCTACTACGGGCAGATCAAGGGCCCGCAGATCCAGCTGACCACCGACATGGTGATGCGCGGCAGCCATTCCAAGGACTACAGCGCGGCCACCCGGATCTTCGGATTGGTGGACGGCAACCTGCTCTGGCGCTGGGACGTGGCCACCGGCGGAACATCGCAGCCCGGAAAGGGCCTTGAAGCGCACGCCTCTGCCTTCCTGAAAAAGGTTTCCTGAGACCCTCCTGCGCCGCCGATTCTCAGTAGACTTGGCATCCTGGGAAACACCGGCGAGTGAATCAAGGGAGCGTCATGGCTGCACCGCAGAACTCCACGGATTACAGCGACCTGAAGGCTGTGTTCTTTAACGGCACTCTGAAACGGTCGCCGGAGACCAGCAACACCGAGGGCCTGATCAATGTCAGCCGCCTCATCATGGAGAAGCAGGGCGTGAGCACCCGCGTGATCAGGACTGTCGATCACAACATCGCCAGCGGTGTTTACCCGGATATGACCGAGCACGGCTGGCCGTCCGATGAGTGGCCGGAACTGTACCCTGCTGTTGAAGAGGCCGACATTGTGGTGGTGGCTGGTCCCATCTGGCTGGGCGACAACTCCTCCCAGACCAAGAAGCTGATCGAACGGCTGTACGCGCATTCGGGAGAACTCAACCACAAGGGCCAATGGGTGTTCTACCCCAAAGTGGGCGGCTGCCTGATCACCGGCAACGAGGACGGCATCAAGCACTGTTCCATGAACGTGCTGTACAGCCTGCAGCACATCGGCTTCACCATCCCTCCCCAGGCCGACGCCGGCTGGATCGGCCCGGTGGGCCCGGGCCGAGCTATCTTGACGAAGGCTCCGGCGGCCCCGAATCCGACTTCACCAACCGCAATACCACGTTCATGACATGGAACCTGCTGCATTTCGCCCGGATGCTTAAGGACACCGGCGGGATTCCCGCCTACGGCAATCTTCCTGAAGAATGGAAAGCCGGAACACGCTACGACTTCGAAAACCCGGAATACCGCTGACCGGAATACCCGCCGACCTAAGGACGTTCCCCCCAGTATGACTACTCCCAGCCCCTACTGTCGCGCCCCGGCGCCGTCGAGGCCACCGGCGCGGACACCGGCGTCGCATCCCACTACGGTGAGCCGCTGCGTGAGCAGCGCGCCCTCGCGGCCGGTACCGCCGTCGTCGACCTCTCCCACCGCGGCGTGGTGACGGTCAGTGGTCCGGACCGGTTGACCTGGCTGAACACCCTGTCTTCCCAGCTGGTCACTGGCCTGCAGCCGGGGGAATCGAGCGAGTTGCTGCTGTTGAGTGTCCAGGGCCGGATCGAGTTTGACGCCCGTGTAGTGGACGACGGCGGGACCACCTGGCTGATTGTTGAGGCCGCCGAGGCTGCGCCGCTGGCTGAGTGGCTGAACAAAATGAAGTTCATGCTGCGCGTGGAGGTCACTGACGTCTCCGCCGACTGGGCAGTTTTCGGGTCCACCAAGACTGTGGAGGAATGGTCCGCACTGCTGGCCTGGCGGGACCCCTGGCCGCACGTCGGCGCCGGCGGCTACTCCTACGCTGTGGTTCCGGAGGAAGGGCACCCGGGACTGGAGCGGCCCTGGATCGAGTACCTCGTGCCGGCCGCTGAACTCGAGGAAGCTTTGGCGGACCGCCCGCTCGCGGGCGTAATGGCGGCCGAGGCCCTCCGCATCGCCGCCTGGCGCCCCAGGCTGGGCGCCGAAACCGACGACAAGACCATTCCGCACGAGCTGGACCTCCTCCGCACCGCCGTGCACCTGTCCAAGGGCTGCTACAAAGGCCAGGAGACCATCGCCCGCGTCCACAACCTGGGCCATCCGCCGCGGCGCCTGGTGTTCCTGCAGCTGGACGGGTCGCAGCACACCATGCCGGCGCCCGGCAGCCAGGTCATGCTGGGCGAGCGGAAGGTCGGAACAGTGACCTCCGTTGCGCAGCACTACGAAATGGGCCCGGTGGCGCTGGCCGTTATCAAACGGTCCGTCGCGCCGGACGAAATGCTGACCGTGCTGGACGGCGAGGAGCCTTATATCGCTGCCCAGGAAGTAATTGTTGCTCCCGACGCCGGCCAGGTAGTGGGACGCCAGACTGGATTCCTGAGGGGACCCACCGATGACCGAGAACACCGCACCTAACGCCGCAGCGCCCGGCGACGAGGCCGTGGCGTTGGCGCACCGGCTCTTCCAGGCTGCCCGGGAGGGTGACACCGTACTCCTGCGCGGCTATTTGGACGCCGGCGCCCCGGCCACCATGACCAACGCGGCCGGCGATTCCCTGCTGATGCTGGCCGCCTACCACGGCCACGCGGAGACGGTACAGCTGATCCTGGAGCACGGCGGAGAGGCCAACACGGCCAACGACCGCGGCCAGACCCCCTTGGCAGGCGCAGCGTTCAAGGGGTATACGGACGTGTCCCGGGTGTTGCTGGACGCCGGTGCAGATCCCGACGCCGGCAACCCCTCCGCCCGGGCGGCCGCGCAGATGTTCGCCCGCACGGACATCCTCGATCTGCTGGGCAACTGAGGCTTGGAAAATGTAGCGCGGCGTTGGCACTTTTCTTTGCCAAGCCCAAGCCCAAGGCGGTGGCGGGCTGGGGCGGTCGGCCGGTGGCTTCGGCCGTAGCGGATGCCACCCGGGCGTCCTAGGTAGCACTCCTGGGCTGCGTCAGCCCAGGTGCACGCTGGTCTGGATGCCGCCGGCGGACAGGCCCAGCTGCCGTGCAAGGGCCACCGCCCCGGTGTTGCTGACCTCGGCGCGCCACTGGACGGTGAGGCCTGCCGCGAGGGCCTCGTGGGCGGCGATGGATGCGGCCACGGACCCCAGCCACGGCGCCGCCACTCGGGATCCACCAGGACTCCCATCTGCGCGAGAAGTCCTTCCCACTCCCCGTAGGCGCCGCACGCCACCGGAACACGCCGCCCGTCCACCTCGTGGAGGATGGTGTACCGGTTCTCGAGGTCTGACAGGTGCACTTCGTTGACGTCGTCCGGCGGGCACAGGCCTTCGAGCTCGATGGCCTCCGGGTTTCCGTGGGACACGGTCAGCTCTTCGGAAGGCTGGCGCAGGGGCAGGTCGTCGGCGAAGAACAACGCCGCCGAGCCCAGGCCGTGGCCCCGTGGGACCGGGTCAGGGTCAGGAGGGTCACATGATGCGCCATCTCCTCGTCCGGAATTCCGGCGGCCGCGTCAATGACCCGTTGGGGCCCACCAGCGCCGAGCTGCCGAACAGCCTGACGAACTCCACGGTCTCTGCGGCGTCGTCGGCCCTGACGATCCGCTCGCCGGAACTCAGCGACGCAGCGAAAGCGCCGTCGTCGAGCCCCAAATGCCGGGCCCAAGCGAGCTGGATGATGGCGGCGGAACCGGGGTCAAGAGTCATGTCCCCAGCCTACCCAGCGCAGGGAAGCGCCAGTCGGTGGGCCTCAAGTGTCCGTTCGCGCCAAAGGGCTTAGCCGAACAGGACCGCGGCCTCGTCGTAGCGGTTCTGCGGGACGGTCTTCAGCTGGCCCAGGGCCTTGTCGAAGCTCACGTGTTCAATGTCGGTGCCCTTGAGCGCCACCATGGTGCCCCAGTAGCCCTCCACCACGGAGTCGATGGCCGCCATGCCAAGGCGGGTGGCGAGCACGCGGTCGAAGGCGGACGGGACGCCGCCGCGCTGGATGTGCCCCAGGATCGTGGCACGGGTCTCGATGCCGGTGCGGGCTTCGATCTCGGGGGCGAGCTGGTCCGCGATGCCGCCCAGACGGGCCGGCCGAACGTGTCCAGGCCGCGCTCGGAGTGCGGGGATGCCATATGGTCCGGAACAAAGCCCTCGGCAACAACAATCAGCGGGGCGCGGCCACGGTCATGGGCTTCCTGGACCCATTCGGTGATCTGCTCGATGCTGACCTTCTGCTCGGGGATCAGGATGGCGTGGGCGCCGGCGGCCATGCCGGCGTGCAGGGCAATCCAGCCCACATGGCGGCCCATGACCTCGGCGATCATGCAGCGGTGGTGGGACTCGCCCGTGGTCCGGAGCCGGTCGATGGCCTCGGTGGCGATCTGGACGGCCGTATCAAAACCGAAAGTGTAGTCGGTGGCGTCGAGGTCGTTGTCCACGGTCTTGGGGACACCCACGATCTTGAGACCGACGTCCGTAAGGCGCTTTGCGGCCGCGAGCGTCCCTTCGCCGCCGATGGCGATGATGGCGTCGATGCCGAGCCGGTCCATGTGGGCTTTGATGACCTCCGGCCCGCCGCCGTTTTCAAAGGGGTTGGTGCGGGAGGTGCCAAGGATGGTTCCGCCCTGCTTCGCAATACCCGGACCAAAGTGCGGGGAATATCGATGATGTCGCCCTCAACGACGCCGCGCCAGCCGTCCAGGAACCCTACGAATTCGTGGCCGTGGATGGCGATGCCCTTGAGGACGGCTCCGCGGATGACAGCGTTCAGCCCGGGGCAGTCGCCACCGCTGGTAAGAATTCCAATTTTCATGTCTCGGCTCAAATCCTGGTGTGAAGGTTTACAGGCAGAGCGCCACGCTGAGCTCACCTAGATTGTAGTCGGCAGTGTGCGTTACGACACAAACCGGTTACAAAGGGCCCCGCTCCATGGCAAGGACCACGGCCCGGGTCCTGTCGTCCACGTCCAGCTTGTTGAAGATCCGCAGCAGGTGCGTCTTGGCCGTCGCCTCGGCGATATGGAGCGCGGTGGCCACCTCGGGATTGCTCAGATGTGGACAACGACAGCAGAAAGGCCCCCGCTCCTGGAATTCTCCGGGGAGTGGGGCCTTGCGGTTCTGACCTGGGGTCAGCTGATGGAGCGGCGGTCCAGGAATTTCTGCAGAGGGATGGAGTTCTGCTGGTCGGGAAGGACCAGCCACGCTGCGATGTAGAGGACGACGGCGGGGCCGGGGAGGAGGCAGAAGACCAGGAAAGCGATCCGGACGAATGCCACATCCACGTTGAGCTTTGCTGCAATGCCGCCGCACACACCTCCCAGCCAGCGTTGGGGTCCACGTTTCAGGCCGAAGCCCCTGACGATGCTGAAGAACTTGTCCATGGTTCAAGACTTCCCTGTTGCGGGTTCGTTGTCACGTTTCCGGGCCGAGAGCAGCCCGCCGATCACCAGCGCGGCGCCGGCGCCGATCATGAGGCCGATCAGTACGTAGGTGCCGTTCAGGGTCACCACGCCCAGCTGGGCGATGATGATCAGGGCGGCCAGCGCCATCACGATGAGGCCCCAGACTATGGTGCCCACGCGGGCGGATGGCTGCTGGGGTGCGTCGGCACCGGGCTGGCCCGCCGTCGTCGGGGTTTGCGGGGCAGATGAATCCGGTGCCGGATCGAAGCTGCTCATGTCAGTTTCCTTCCTGGATGGTGACGTTGCTGACGGTGCCGTCGATCCGGATGATCAGGTGGCCGCCGGGCTTGTCGGTGTTGTAGCTGGATTCCCGGGAGGTAATGCCGCCCCGGTGGTTGGTGCCTTCGTTGAGGTTCCCCAGCGTCATGTCTGCCCTCACGTCCACGGGAATGTTGCTGGGGAGGAGCACGGTGAGGTTGCTGGCCGTGATGTCCAGGGGAACCACGACGTCTGAGTCCAGCGGGGCCTGAGCGGCCAATTGGGTGAGGTCAACGGTTCCCCGGCCGCCGGTGACGCTGAAGCCATCGGCCGCCTGCTGCTGGCTCGTCGGTGCCCAGTCGACCTGGCTGAAGCGGACCCTGTCGCCGTTGCCCACCACGTTGAAGATGCCGCCGATCACCAAGGCAACAACGGCGAAGAAACCGAGGATTCCGGACGTCCGGCCGCGAAGGCCCGCGATGAGGATGCCCAGGCCCAGGACGGCTGCGCCGCTGGCCCAGACGATCGCGTTGGGGCGTCACCGAGGTTGATGACGTTGCCGGCGTCCAGGGCTTTGAGCCCGCCACCCACCAGGAGCGCTGTTCCGGCTGTGATGGCTACTGCCGGGCACCGGGCCGGAAGGGCGGACCTTGGGTGCCGGGCCGGGCCCTGCGGTGGCTGGTAACCGCCGTAGGCACCACCGTCGCTGCCGCCCCCGCCGTAGCTGCCGCCGCCGTAAGGCGGGTTGACGCTCGACGGCGGGACCGGAAGGTGGGGTGCGCTGCCGGACGTGCCGGACGTGCGGGTCGAAGCAGAGTCCGTGGCCGCAAACGGCGCGGCATAGGGGGTGGTGGGATAGGAGGCCGAGTAGCCGGAGTCTCCGCCGGCCGGCTGCGGTGTCGCGTTCATGGGAGCTCCATTCCGGGCCTTGCTGCGTTGGGTCAGGTAGTAGATGAAGTAGATGGCGCCGCCCACCCAGAAGACGGTCCAGAGGAATCCGCCGAAGCCGTTGCGGCTCCAGCCCCAGAATCCGCCGCCCAGCCCGGTGAGTCCCACCACGGTGGTGATCAGCGCGCCTGTCATGCCGCTGGACCAGCGGCCGGCGCCGGCTTCCTGGACGTGGATGCGCCGTCGGGTTCGGGAAGGAATGCCCAGGCCAGGCCGTAGAGCAGGACGCCGATTCCGGCGAAGAGGGTGAGGACAATGAAGATGCCGCGGACAATCAGCGGATCGATGCCCATCCGGTGCGCGATGCCGCTGGAGACACCGCCGATCCATCGGTCGCGTCCGCGCTGGATGCCGTGGCTCCGGACCCAGGTGAAGAAGTCACCGGACTGCCCGGTGCTTTGGCGCTGGAGTAGGGGCCGGCGGACGGGCCGGAATACTGGCTTGCGTAGGGCCGGCGTAGGGACCGGCGGCCGGGGTGTGTCCTGCGAAGCAGCCGGGGCGGCAGCAGGGGTTCGGTTGGCTGGTCCGGGTCGCGTGGGGGAGCGGTTCCGTGGGCTGGCCGTCATCGGGGGTGGGGGTCTGCGAGTTCATACTTCGATCCTGCCGTCCGGGGCGGCGCAGCTCTACTGGGGAACACCCTGACCCGCCCCTGAGTTACCCCGGTTCCGTCCGGAATCGGGTCCGGGGAACCCTGATCCGTGCTTGGATTGACACATGACCACCGCCCTCACCCGCCCACCGCTTGTCCGCAGCAGCGACCGCGTCATCGCGGGCGTATGTGCCGGCCTCGCGGCGCATCTGGGCTGGCCGGTGAAAAACGTGCGGATCGGAATGGCGCTCGCAGCCCTCGCCGGCGGCGCCGGGTTGGCCTTCTACGCGTGGCTGTGGATCATGGTCCCCACCGCTGACGAAAGTGCCCGGCGCAATGCCAGGCGTCCGGCGTCGCCCATTGCCCCCGCCGTCAGCCTTGACCCGGCATTCAGCGCCGGCCGCCCTCGGCGGCGCCGTCGCAGGGCCCGCCCGCGGCCGCTCCCTGGTGGGGAAATCCCGACGCCGGTGCTAACGCCCCGGGGTTTCCCCCGGCCTGCCCGCTGCCGGCTACGGGTCGAGCTACGGCCGCCGTGCGGCCGCCGTGGTTCCGGGTCCGCAGCATGCGCTATGGCAAGGAGATTCTGCTGGGCGCCGGACTCCTCCTCGTGGCGGGCATCATGATTGCCCGCATCCTGGGCATGGACGTGCCCCTGGAGACCCTTATCCCCGCGGCTGCCGTGCTGGGCGGTGCAGCCATCGCCTGGATGCAGCTCGACGAAACCCGCCGCGCGGGCTCGTGGACAAAACCAAGGCCGATCAGGCAGGCGGCTGGGCGCGCCTGGCCGCCGGATTGGCGCTGGTGGTTGCCGGCGTGCTGGTGATGGTGTCCGGTTCCGGATCCTGGGAACAGACCTGGCTGGCGCTGCTGGCATCGGTGGCGGTGCTGGGCGGCGTGGTGCTGGTACTTCTTCCGTGGGCCCTCAAATTCTGGCGGGACCTGGAAACTGAGCGGGCGGGCCGTATCCGTGAAACGGAGCGGGCCGAGATCGCCGCCCACCTGCACGATTCCGTCCTCCAGACCCTCGCCCTCATCCAGCGGCGGGCCGGAAACGAGCACGACGTCCTCCGGCTCGCCCGGGCCCAGGAACGTGAGCTCAGGAGCTGGCTGTTCCAGGACCCGGGTAAGGAGGCGGGCCAGCTTTCGGACCGCATCAAGGCAGTGGGTGCCGAGGTGGAAGACTCGCTCGGCAACGCCGTGGAGGTGGTGAGCGTCGGGGACACGGCCATGACTGAATCCCACGAAGCCCTGGTTCAGGCCAGCCGTGAGGCGATGCTCAATGCCTCCCGGCACGGCGGCGGGACCGTCTCTGTCTACCTCGAAGTTTCCGATGGTCGGACGGAAATCTTCATCAAGGACAGGGGGCCGGGCTTCGACCTGCAGGAGGTGCCCGAAGACCGTCTTGGTGTCCGCGAATCGATCATCGGACGCATGAAACGCCACGGCGGGTCCGCCTCCATCACCAGCACGCCCAACGGCACTGAGGTGCGGTTGGGAATGCCGGCACTCCAACCGGAAAACGCGGAAGGGAAATCATGAACAACGTACAGGGGCCGGCATCCAGGGGACCGGGCCCATTCGCCCCGCAACGCCGGTCAGGGTGGTCATCGTGGACGACCATGCCATCTTCCGCTCGGGACTCAAAGCCGACCTCTCGGAGAGCATCCAGGTAGTGGGTGAAGCGGCAACGGTTGAGCAGGCCATCGCCGTGATCGCGCAGGAGCGTCCGGAAGTGGTGCTCCTGGACGTGCACCTGCCCGGTGGCCTGGGTGGCGGCGGCCGGGAAGTCATCGCGGGTTCCGCGTCGCTCCTGGCCACCACCAAGTTCCTGGCCCTGAGTGTCTCCGACGCCGCCGAGGACGTGGTGTCGGTCATCCGCGCCGGCGCCCGGGGGTATGTCACCAAGACGATTTCCGGGCCGAGATCACCGACGCCGTGTTCCGAGTCGCCGGCGGAGACGCTGTGTTCTCGCCCCGGCTGGCCGGCTTCGTACTGGACGCCTTCGGCACCGCTCCGGCCGATATTGCCGGCGACGAGCTGGACCGGCTTTCCGCCCGCGAGCTCGAAGTGATGCGGCTGATCGCCCGCGGCTACAGCTACAAGGAGGTGGCCAAGGAGCTTTTCATCAGCATCAAAACCGTGGAAACCCACGTGTCGGCGGTGCTGCGCAAGCTCCAGCTCTCCAGCCGGCACGAGCTGACCAAGTGGGCCGCCGAACGCCGCCTGCTCTAGCCCACCCCGGACGCTCTCTCACATAATGTGCCTTTTCCCCCAACGCTCTCTCACTTGAAGCGGCTTAAGCGCAAACGCTCTCTCACTATCTTGAGGATAGTGATAGAGCGTTTGGCTTTTCCTGCATTGAGTGAGAGAGCGTGCCTACTTGGCCTTGCCCAGGAAGTCTTGGAGCCGGGCGACGCCGGTGGCCAGGTCCTCGTCGCCCAGGGCGTAGGAGAGCCGCAGGTAGCCTGAAGGGCCGAACGCCTCGCCCGGCACCACGGCCACCTCGACCTCATCCAGGATCAAAGCAGCCAGTTCGGCGGAGGTGGACGGCGTTGCGGTGCCTGCCGCCGTCGGGAATTCCTTCCCCAGCAACGCACGGACGTCCGCGTAGACGTAGAACGCACCCTTCGGCGTCGGGCATTCAACACCGTCGATCGCGTTCAGGCCGGCAACGATCGCCTTGCGGCGGCGGTCAAACGCCACCTTCATTTCGTCGACGGCGGTCAGCGGTCCGGAGACGGCGGCGAGGGCTGCAATCTGCATGATGTTCGAAACGTTGGAGGTGGCGTGTGACTGCAGATTGGTGGCGGCCTTGATGACGTCGGCCGGGCCGATCATCCAGCCCACGCGCCAGCCGGTCATGGCATAGGTCTTGGCGACGCCGTTGAGGATGACCACTTTGTCGCCGAGTTCCGGGGCTGCCGTGGCGATGGAGGTGAACGGGACGCCGTCGTACGTCAGGTGCTCGTAGATCTCGTCGGTGACCACCCAAAGGCCCTTCGAGGCAGCCCATTTGCCGATCTCGGCCACCTGCTCGGGGCTGTACACCGAGCCCGTGGGGTTGGACGGCGAGACAAACAGCAGGATCTTGCTCTTGTCCGTCACAGCGGCCTCAAGCTGCTCAACAGTGACCAGGTAGTCCTGCTCAGGACCGGCGAACACCTCAACCGGGACACCGCCGGCGAGCCTGATGGCCTCCGGGTAGGTGGTCCAGAACGGCGTAGGAACAATCACTTCGTCGCCCGGATCCACCAGCGTCGCGAAGGTGTTGTACACGGCCTGTTTGCCTCCGTTCGTCACCAGGACCTGGGATGGATCCACGGCGTAGCCGGAGTCGCGCAGGGTCTTCTCGGCGATGGCCTTCTTGAGCTCCGGCAGGCCTGCGGCGGGGAGTAGCGGTGGTACTTGGGCTGGCTGGCGGCCTCAATGGATGCCTTGACGATGTAGTCCGGAGTGGGGAAATCCGGTTCCCCTGCCCCGAAGCCAATCACCGGCCGGCCAGCTGCCTTCAGCGCCTTGGCCTTGGCATCAACAGCCAGGGTTGCGGATTCGGCAATTGCGGAAATGCGCTGGGAAACGCGGGCGGCAGACATGGCAGGGTCCGTTCTTCGCTTGCAGCCAGGAGGCTGAATGGTGGAATTCGACGTGATCTACTCTATGCTGTTCAGCGGATCGTTCGGGCTGCCGGAGTGGATGTGACTGCAGGTCAACTCACCCACAAGGGCGGATTGGACGGTCCGGAATGAGGCTGGTTCGACGTAGACGAAGTTGTTGCGTAGACTGGTTCTCCGGTGTTGAAAACACGGATGATGACGTGCGCCCCAGTGCAAACTGCGGAAGTTTGTCAGGATGCTGTTTTCGATCCATAGGGTAGTGGCGCAATTGGTAGCGCAGCGGTCTCCAAAACCGCAGGTTGCAGGTTCGAGTCCTGTCTGCCCTGCGCAAGCTGTTCCGGCGGAATGCCGGAGCAAGCGCAGCAACCATGGTTCTGATCAGAACCGGGTAATCCAACATTGCAAAGATGAGCGAGGACCAGGTGACCGAAACAGCTGCCAGCAGCTCCAAGGGCCGCCCAGCTAAGAAGGACGCCAAGGCAAACTTCTTCGCTCGTATTGCACTCTTCATTCGCCAGGTCATCGGCGAACTGAAGAAGGTTGTTGCACCAACCCGCAAGGAACTGATCAATTACACGCTCGTGGTGCTGGTGTTCGTGGCCATCATGATGGTGATCGTCAGCCTGCTGGACATCGGTTTTGGAACCGCTGTCAGCTGGGTCTTCGGCGGGATCGCTCCCGGGGACCGCTAGGGCGAATCGTCCGCAGGCCGCGTGGCCTTGTCCGGGTAAAACCGGAAGAATCCACGCGGTGTGCGGAATTGAGCCATTTAAATAGGCATGTTAGGCAATGAGGAAGCAGGAGACCAAGTGTCTGAGCAGGAGCTCGAGGTAACCGAGACTGAGCTGGAAGAGTCCACGGACAACACGGCGGCCCCCACGGCTGAAGCCGGTGAACAGTCCGAGGTTGAGTCCGCTGCGCCCGAATCCGCCGACGCCGATTCCGACGATTCAGAGGATGACGCCGTAGAAGGCGAACCTGCTGAAGGCGACTCGGAGGGCGACGATGCTGATGCTGACGACGCTGATGCTGACGCCCTGGCAGCCGCGGCCGCCAAGGCCGAGGTTGACCCCGCCGACGAATTCAAGGCCAGGCTGCGCCGCCAGGAGGGTGACTGGTACGTCATCCACTCCTACGCCGGCTACGAAAACCGCGTCAAGGCCAACCTTGAGACCCGCATCCAGACCCTGGACATGGAAGATTACATCTTCGAAATCCAGGTGCCCATGGAAGAGGTCGTTGAGATCAAAAACGCTCAGCGCAAGGTCATCAACCGCGTCCGGATCCCCGGCTACGTCCTGGTCCGCATGGACCTGACGGATGCCTCCTGGGGCGCCGTCCGCCACACTCCCGGTGTTACCGGCTTCGTGGGCAACGCCCACAACCCGGTGCCGCTGCGCCTCGACGAAGTCTTCTCCATGCTGGCGCCGGTCTTCGAAGAGGAGCAGGCCGAAAAGGGCAAGCCCATCAAGCATGCTGCCGCCCAGATTGATGTCGACTTCGAGGTCGGCGAATCGGTCATCGTCAAGGAAGGTCCGTTCGAGACCCTCCCCGCCACGATCTCCGAGATCAAGGTGGAATCCCAGACCCTCGTGGTGCTCGTATCGATCTTCGAACGCGAAACCCCGGTCACGCTGGCATTCAACCAGGTCAGCAAGATCTAGTTACCCGCACAGAATTCGTTCCGGACTGCCCGCTTAGCAGCCCCGGAACGGCCGGTCGCCTCGCCATGGCGGCCAACAACCTGAGGCACACTCCTGTGTCCCAGGAAGATATTGAGAGAAGGACCTTACATTGGCTCCCAAGAAGAAGGTCACCGGCCTCATCAAGCTGCAGATCCAGGCAGGCGCCGCTAACCCGGCCCGCCGATCGGTCCTGCGCTTGGCCAGCACGGTGTCAACATCATGGAATTCTGCAAGGCGTACAACGCTGCCACAGAAGCCCAGCGCGGAAACGTTATCCCCGTGGAAATCACGGTCTACGAAGACCGTTCCTTCACGTTCATCACCAAGACCCCGCCGGCTGCAGAGCTCATCAAGAAGGCTGCAGGCGTAGCCAAGGGTTCACCCACCCCGCACACCGTCAAGGTTGCCAAGCTGACTCAGGCCCAGGTCAACGAGATCGCCACCACCAAGATGGAAGATCTCAACGCCACCAGCCTCGAAGGCGCAGCGAAGATCATCGCCGGTACCGCCCGCTCCATGGGTATCACCGTAGAAGGCTAATAGCCTTCACCGTCGGGAAACCGGCACCACTGCCGGACAACCGGCACAAACCGAAATGCCGCAGGATCCTTCCGGGATCCTCGGCTGTGGCAGGGCCCAGCGCGGTCCGCAGACCACAACTGCACAAGGAGAAATAAGCAGCATGGCAAAGCGCAGCAAAGCATATGAGGCAGCAGCCGCCAAGATCGACGCGGAGAACTTCTACGCGCCGTTCGAGGCAGTAACGCTCGCCAAGGACACCAACCCGTCCAAGTTCGACGCCACCGTTGAGGTTGCCTTCCGCCTGGGCGTTGACCCCCGCAAGGCTGACCAGATGGTCCGCGGCACCGTTATCCTGCCCCACGGCACCGGTAAGGTCTCCCGCGTCCTGGTCTTCGCAACGGGCGACAAGGCTGAGGCAGCAATCGCAGCCGGCGCCGACTTCGTTGGTTCCGATGACCTGATCGAAAAGATCGCCGCCGGCTGGACCGACTTCGATGCAGCCGTCGCCACCCCTGACCTCATGGGCAAGGTTGGCCGTCTTGGTAAGGTGCTGGGTCCCCGTAACCTGATGCCGAACCCGAAAACCGGCACCGTGACCGCAGACGTCGCCAAGGCTGTCAACGACATCAAGGGTGGCAAGATCGACTTCCGCGTCGACAAGCACTCGAACCTGCACTTCATCATCGGCAAGGTTTCCTTCGACGCCATCAAGCTGGCCGAGAACTACGCAGCAGCACTGGAAGAGGTGCTTCGTTTGAAGCCGTCCGCTTCCAAGGGCCGCTACATCCAGAAGGCCACCGTGGCCACCACGTTCGGTCCCGGCATCTCTGTCGACCCCAACGTCACGAAGGTCCTGACCGAGGTCTAGTCCTCAGCAGCACTTCGGCCGGTTTATCCCGGCACACCAATGGACCGTCCGGCACTGCGCCGGGCGGTCCATTGGTTTAACCCCAACAGCCCTGCACCATGCGGCCCCTGCTCCCTCAACCAAACAGCATGGATGGTTAGGATGGGGGATGACCGGCCAGCAGCTGAAGATTACCGCAGTGGCCATTCCTGCAACGCTCGACGCCGGGACAGGCCACGGTGCCGGCGGCACCGGCGTGGGATGGACTTCTACGAGTGCCACGCCCTGCGCGAGAAGCATGAGCTGGAGAAATGGGGCGACCTGGACCGCTGCCCCATGGCCATGGAAAGCCTGGAATACTGGCGCGGCAATGAGTATCAGGAACGCCGGCTCTTTTTAGCTCGGCTGTGCCAGGAAACCGTGGGAACCTGCTCCGTCACCCTCCCCTCCGTGAGAACACGTACACGGCAGGGACCATGGTGGACGTGGCGGCAGCCTTCCGGCGGCGGGGCTGGGCCGCCGCCTGCTGGAGCATGCAGAGGCTATGGCCGCGGAAAGCGGCCGCACTTCCTTGGACGCCTACTGTGAGCTGCCCGCCGGGCCGGTGGAGAACGCGGCCAGGCTGATCCCCGCCAAATCGGGGCGGGCGGGGGGGCTCCCAGCCGATGATCCCGCCGTCGCCTTTGCTGCCCGTGCAGACTACGAACTCGAGCAGGTGGAGAGGGCCAGCCGGCTCGCGCTGCCGGTACCGGCGAGTCAACTCGACGCCCTGGAGACGGAGGCTTCGTCACGCGCAACGGCTACACCCTGGTTGGGTGGTCTGATCAGTGTCCTGACGAACTCGTGGCTGAATACGCTATCTTCAAGAACCGGATGAGCACGGATGTCCCTATTGCTGGACTGGACTGGGAAGCTGAGGACTGGGACCCTGCCAGGGTCCGGCGTGAGGAGCAATCGAACAGCCGCCGGGGAGTGCAGAGCTAGGTCGCGGCAGCGCTGCACAGGCCCACCGGCAAGCTCGTCGCCTACACGGTCCTGAACTGGCGGCCGGGCATTCCTGCCAGCATTGCCCAGCAGGACACCCTGGTCTCTTCCGGGCACCGCGGGAAGAGGCTGGGACTGCTGATCAAGGCAGCGAACCTCCGGGCCGCCCAGCATCGATCGCCGGCGGCGCGGTCGGTGCTGACATGGAACGCCGTGGAAAACCGGCATATGCTGGCGATAAATAGTTTGCTTGGATTCAAACCTGCTGGTTATGAGGGCGAATGGCAGAAACGGCTGGGATGACGCACCTGATGGCAGAAGACGTACGGATCGAGCAGCTGTGGATCCCGGACACCCTGGACGCACCTGACGCGGTGGATTTCCTGGCTGCCGTGGAGGTGGGCCGCAAGGTACGGATGCAGACCTGGGGCAGCGATGACCTGGCGTACACGCCGCTGGAGAAGCTGCTGGAGCTGGCGGATCCCTATGAGCGCCAGGTCATCCTGGTTGCCAAGGCCGGAGAACAGATCATCGGCACGGTGGATATTGCCCTGCCGCTGACCGACAACTTGGACATGGCGGAGTTCACCCTGGACATCCTGCCGGAATTCCAGCGCCAGGGAGTGGGCCGCAAGCTGCTCCTCGCGGCTGAACACCTGGCGCGCAGCGAGGGCCGCACGCTGATCCTCGTTGACACCAACCATCCCGGCGCGTCCCTGCACGAGTTTGAGACCGGCCAGCTGGTGCCGGGTTCAGGCCAGGGCTTTGTGCCGCTGGACAGCCGGGAAGTCGAATTCGCGCGCCGGACCGGCTACACGCTTCAGCACATCGAGCAGTTCAGCTCCTGTGCCCTGCCGCTGGACACCAAGCTCGTGGCCGGTCTGCAGGCCGAGGCGGATGAAGCCAACAACGGGCGGTACCGGCTCCATCACTGGACCGACCGCTGCCCGGATGAGTGGCTGGAAGCCGTGGCCGTGCTCGAGAACCAGGCGGGCGCCGACGTCGACCCTTCCCTTGAGACTCCCGTTGAGCAGGACATGGTGTTCGACGGCGGCATCCTCCGCGAGGCGGAAGAGGTCACCATCGCGCAGGGGAGGCGGACGGTGGTCACCGCCGTTGAGCATCTGGCCACCGGGGCACTGGTGGGCCTGACCACCATCAGCGTCCTTGCGCACCGGCCCGATGTGGTGTTCCAGGACGACACCCTGGTCCTGCAGGAGCACCGGGGAACAAGCTGGGGCTGCTGATCAAGGTGGCCAACATGGAGCGGCTCACTGAGCAGTTCCCCGATGCCCGGGTCATCTACACCTGGAACGCCCCCGAGAACAGGTACTTGCTGACTGTCAACCAGCAGCTCGGCTTCACCACCGCCGGGGTGACCGGCATCTGGCAGAAGGAGCTCCCGTACCTGGGGACCAGCAAGAGCTAAGCGATTTGGCGGTCCGGCGGCCCGTCCCGTAAGCTTGAACTACCAAAGACCGTCGGTTGTTGGAAATCCATTCTCCTGAACGCAGCTCAACTCTGCAGTTGCGTGCGGGAGGCCAAATGTATTTCTGGACGAAGGACCCTGAACTTAGGGCGGCCGGCGCAGGTGAACGAAGCAACGCTCCACAGTGAAAGCCGTGTTGAGCCAAGCCCCGTGCATCTGCGCGGGGCGTTTTTTAGTTTTAGCTCATCTGAGCGGGGACCGTCGCATACCGGCACTATCCCCGGAAGGAGGGTTATGGCAACGCCTACAAAGGTTTCAGCAGTAGCTGAGATCACTAACGATTTCAAGGAATCGAACGCCGCTGTCCTGACCGAATACCGTGGGCTCACCGTTGCACAGCTTAAGCAGCTGCGTGTTTCTCTCGGCCAGGACACCAAGTTCTCGGTCGTCAAGAACACCCTGACCGCAATTGCAGCCAAGGAAGCTGGTGTCGAAGCATTCAACGACCAGCTCTCCGGCCCCACTGCAATCGCGTTCATCAAGGGTGACGCAGTTGCCGCTGCCAAGAGCCTGACGGATTTTGCCAAGGCCAACAAGCAGCTGGTTATCAAGACCGGTTACTTCGAGGGCAAGGCACTGAACGCGAGCGAAGTCGCTGCCCTGGCAGCACTCGAGTCCCGCGAGCTGCAGCTCGCAAAGGTTGCAGGCATCCTCAAGGCTCCTGCTGCCGCCGCTGCACGCACCATTGACGCACTGCGCCTCAAGCTCGAAGAAGCGAACGGTTCACCGGCAGCAGCCGAGGCTCCCGCCGCGGAAGAAGCTCCGGCCGCAGACGAAGCCCCGAAGCAGCTGCAGAGGCTCCCGCCGAAGCACCCGCTGCCGAAGAGAACTAGTTTCTCTTCACCCACCAGACTCCGGTGTGAAGGCAATGGCCCAGGCCGCCAAGCACCACCTATAGGAAGGACGCCACACCATGGCGAAGCTCACCAACGAAGAGCTCATTGAAGCTTTCAAGGAACTGACCATCATCGAGCTCTCCGAGTTCGTCAAGCTCTTCGAAGAGACCTTCGAAGTTACTGCAGCCGCAGTTGCTGTCGCCGGCCCGCCGGTGGCGGCGCAGCTGAAGAAGCTGAAGAGCAGACTGAATTCGACGTTATCCTCGAATCAGCTGGCGAAAAGAAGATCGCAGTGATCAAGGAAGTTCGCGCAATCACTTCCCTGGGTCTGAAGGAAGCTAAGGACGTTGTTGACAGCGCCCCCAAGGCTGTCCTCGAAGGCGTCACCAAGGAAGCTGCCGAGAAGGCAGTGGAGCAGCTCCAGGCTGCCGGCGCAACCGTTACCCTCAAGTAACTCACGCCGCTTCAGGGAAAACCCCGTCCACTTCGGTGGGCGGGGTTTTCCTGCATTTAACCCAACGACTGACCCAACGCGGGGTCACATATGGCCCATGAAATGCCCATTATTGGGCCGAACGTGACCCCGCGTTGCTAGTTCGGTTCGGAGATATCGGCGACGACGGCGTCCAGTGCTGCGGTGAGCGCGTCGGCTTCCACAAACGCGCTGTAGCCGTGTTCGCCGGCGCCCATGGAGATCCGGCGGCCGGCAATGGTGGCGTCCGCGTACACCGGCCAGGCGGTGGTGCTGCCGAGCGGGGTGATGGTGCCCCGTTCGTAGCCGGTCGCACCAAGCGCCACGTCCGCGGGCGGCAACGAGAGTTTGTTGACGCCCACCAGGGTCCGCAGTTTTGGCCAGGAGATCTGCCGGTCGCCCGGGATCAGCGCGAACAGGAACGTCCCGTCTTTGTGCTTGACCACCAGGGACTTCACGATGTCCGCGGGCGTGATCCCCAGGATCCCGGCAGCCTCCTCAAGGCTCCGCGCGGCCAGCCGCTCCACCAGCTGCACGTCCAGCCCGCGCGCGGCGGCGTCAGCAAGGAAACGCTGACGTCCGACGGCGGCGCTCGGGTTGTTGACCTGCCCCGCCATCAGTCCCTGCCCGCCATCAGTCCCGGTACAGCAGGAGCGCTTCGCCCTGACCGCCGCCGCCGCACAGCGAAACCGCGGCCTTGCCGCTGCCCCGCCGTCTGAGTTCATGGGCCGCGTGCAGCGCCAACCGCGCACCGGACGCCCCGATCGGGTGGCCCAGGGCAATGGCGCCGCCGTGGATGTTGCACTTCTCCAGCGGGTAGTCCAGGTCCTTCAGCGACTGCACCGCGACCGAACCGAACGCCTCGTTAATTTCGATGAAGTCCAGGTCGGCGATGGTCCATTCCGCCCGCTGCAGTGCGTTCATGATGGCGTGGGACGGTTGCGAATGCAGGGAATTGTCCGGACCGGCAACCTGTCCGGGCTTCCCCACCACAGCCAGGTATTCCAGGCCGTTCTCCTCCGCGAACCGGCGCGATGCCAGCACCAGTGCGGAGGCGCCGTCGGACAGGGGAGAAGAGTTGCCGGCGGTGATAGTTCCGTCGCTGACAAAAGCCGCCCGGAGCCCGGCCAAGGACTCGATGGACGTGTTGGGCCGTACGCCTTCATCGGTGGTGACAACGATGGGATCTCCCTTGCGCTGCTTGACGCTGATGGGCGCGATCTCGTCGTCGAAGACGCCGTTCTTCGCCGCCACCGCCGCACGCTGGTGCGAGTGGGCGGCCACGTTGTCCTGCGAGGTCCGGTCAATGCCGAGAGCCAGGTTCTTGGTCTCGGTGGACAGGCCCATGGACTGGCCGTCGAACGCGTCCGTGAGGCCGTCGTGCGCCGCAACATCCAGCGCCTGGATGGCGCCATAGGTCCAGCCCTGGCGCGAACCCGGCAGCAGGTGGGGCGCACGGGTCATGGATTCCTGGCCGCCGGCCACCACCACGGTGGCGTCGCCGCTGCGGATCATCCTGGCGGCGTCGATCACCGCGGTAAGCCCGGACAGACACACCTTGTTGATGGTGACCGTGGGAACGTTCCAGCCGATTCCCGCTCCGATGGCGCTCTGGCGTGCGGGGTTCTGCCCGGCGCCGGCCTGCAGTACCTGGCCCATGATGACGGCGTCCACCTGGCCGGCGTCCACGCCGCTCGCGGCGATCGCGGACCTGATCGCGTGCGCTCCCAGTTCGACGGCGGTGAAGCTCGCCAGTTGCCCGTTGAGCCGGCCCTGCGGGGTGCGCGCACCGGCCAGGATGACCACGTCAGTGTTGTCGTTGGAGTTGCCCATTGTGATCTCTTCCGCTCTGAATCGATGTACTTCCAAGGCTACCGTGAGGCATGTCACCTGTTTATCCAAACGCCGCAGGGGTGCCGATGATTCCAATCGTGCCGGCCGCGGCCACCGGGGGAGAACTACCCATCCGCCGGTTGTGCGCGTGGTCGCGGCGGTGCGTAGGGTGGATGCGAAGACCAAAGGAACAGAGCAACGCAAAACAGGGAGCAGCAGCATCTTGAAGAAAATCCTCGCCGCGGCAGCCATGGCCAGCCTCGCCGGACTCACCGCC
This sequence comes from Arthrobacter sp. Hiyo4, assembly GCA_002370555.1. Lineage (GTDB taxonomy): Bacteria > Actinomycetota > Actinomycetes > Actinomycetales > Micrococcaceae > Arthrobacter. Next base: position 2,739,335 of record AP014718.1, on the reverse strand, counting down.
TGCAGCGTTGCCACTCCTGCGCCGGACAGCACTTCATCCACAGCAGCCCCCACTGCGTCCACGTCCGCACCGTACACCGCGTCGCCGTCGAGCTCTTCCAGTCCGTCAGCAGCGCCACAGGCCGGCGGTGTTAAGGTAGCCTGCGAGACGTTCAACTCGCTCTACGCCGACTACAAGGCCATCCAGGACGATCCCAACGCCTACGAGGATATCTACTTTGCCGCGCAGGGCGCTAAGGACACAGTGTCGGGGAACCTGGTGGGACTGTTTACCTCGCTCAGCGTCCTCGCGCTTGACCATTCCACGGCCGCGAAAAAGGGCGGCGAGCCGGAACAGGCTTCCAAGAATGGTGTGCGGGATGCTGTCTTCGCAAACGCGGACGAGTGCACCGCAGCGGACGTCACGCTCCGCCTCTAAACGCGGGCCGGAAGCCAAAAAATCAGTGCTTGCAATAAGTCCGGTTGTGGGGTAGACACGTAATTGGTTTTGCCGTATCGTAGATACTTGCGTCTTCCCTGTTTACCTTCAGCCTTCATATAGCGGTGGGCTTTGCCTGGCAGCTGACCATCAACGTGCCGTCAACAACGTCATTGTATGGAAAGCCCCGGCCCGGGTCATATAGCGGAACCGGATGGTAGCACTGCGGAGTCATTCCGCAGGGTGCACAGCGGGGGAGATCTGAAAACGCCTGAAGGTCTGTGGAAGGATCCCTCTTGGTCGCCTCGAGCACCTCTAATAACGAAACCGCTAACACCGCCGACAGCACTGATGGTGCCACTCGCCGGCTCTCATTCGCAAAGATTCACGAACCGCTGGACGTTCCGAATCTCCTTGCCCTGCAGACGGACAGCTTCGACTGGCTGGTCGGAAACGAACGCTGGCAGGCGCGCGTAGCGAAGGCCGTCGAAGAAAACGATCTCAGCGTCGCCACCTCGTCCGGACTGTCGGACATCTTTGAAGAGATCTCCCCGATCGAGGACTTCCAGGGCACCATGTCCCTGAGCTTCTCCGATCCGGAGTTCGCTGACCCGAAGTACACCATGGCCGAGTGCAAGGACCGGGACGCAACGTACTCGGCGCCGCTGTACGTCAAGGCCGAGTTCATGAACAACAACACGGGCGAAATCAAGCAGCAGACCGTGTTCATGGGCGATTTCCCCCTCATGACGGAGAAGGGCACCTTCGTCGTCAACGGCACCGAGCGTGTGGTCGTCTCCCAGCTGGTCCGTTCACCGGGCGCCTACTTTGAGCGCACCGCCGACAAGACCAGTGACAAGGACATCTTCACTGCCAAGATCATCCCGTCCCGCGGTGCATGGTTTGAACTCGAGATCGACAAGCGCGACCAGGTCGGCGTTCGCCTCGACCGCAAGCGCAAGCAGTCCGTCACGGTTCTGCTGAAGGCCCTCGGCTGGACCGAAGGCCAGATCCTCGAAGAGTTCGGCCAGTACGACTCCATGCGCGCAACGCTGGAGAAGGACGCCACCGAGACCCGCGAAGACGCGTTGCTGGACATCTACCGGAAGCTGCGACCGGGCGAGCCGCCCACAGTCGAGGCTGCCCAGTCCCTCCTGGACAACCTGTACTTCAACTCCAAGCGCTACGATCTGGCCAAGGTTGGCCGTTACAAGATCAACCGCAAGCTTGGCATCGACCGCTCCCTTGGCGACAAGGAAGCTTCGGTCCTGCACGTTGAAGACATCGTGGCCATGATCAAGTTCCTGGTTGCCCTGCACGCCGGCGAGAAGACCCTCACGGGCAAGCGCGACGGCCAGGACCACGAGCTGCGCGTTGAGATCGATGATATCGACCACTTCGGCAACCGTCGTATCCGCGCCGTCGGCGAGCTCATCGAGAACCAGGTCCGCACCGGCCTGTCCCGTATGGAGCGCGTTGTCCGCGAGCGGATGACCACCCAGGACGTCGAGGCCATCACGCCGCAGACACTGATCAACATCCGCCCTGTCGTTGCAGCCATCAAGGAGTTCTTCGGAACTTCCCAGCTGTCGCAGTTCATGGACCAGAACAACCCTCTGTCGGGTCTGACCCACAAGCGCCGTCTGTCCGCGCTTGGCCCGGGTGGTCTGTCCGTGACCGCGCAGGCATGGAAGTTCGAGACGTTCACCCGTCCCACTACGGACGTATGTGCCCCATCGAAACCCCTGAAGGCCCGAACATTGGTCTGATCGGTTCGCTGGCATCCTACGGCCGCATCAACCCGTTCGGCTTCATTGAGACTCCTTACCGTCTCGTCGCTGAAGGCGTTGTCTCCGATGAGGTCCAGTACCTCACGGCCGACGACGAGGCAGAGGTCCTGATCGCACAGGCCAACGCTCCGCTGGATGAGAACAAGAAGTTCGCCGAAGAGACCGTCCTGGTCCGCGCCCGTGGTGGTGGAGGCGAGCCTGTTCTCGTTCCCGCCGGCGAGGTCGAGTTCATGGACGTTTCCCCGCGCCAGATGGTGTCTGTGGCTACGGCCCTGATCCCGTTCCTCGAGCATGACGATGCTAACCGCGCACTCATGGGTGCCAACATGCAGCGCCAGGCCGTGCCGCTGGTCCGTTCCGAGGCCCGTTCGTGGGTACCGGCATGGAGCGCGCCGCAGCCGTCGACGCCGGTGATGTCACCATCGCGAAGAAGGCCGGTGTGGTTACCGAGGTCTCCGCTGAGCTGGTCATCATGCTCAACGACGACGGTACGGAAACCAACTACCGCATCAACAAGTTCGCACGCTCCAACCAGGGCAACTGCTACAACAACCGTGTCCTGGTAAACGAAGGCCAGCGCCTCGAGGTCGGCGGCATCATCGCCGACGGTCCGGCAACGGACCAGGGCGAACTCGCCCTCGGTAAGAACCTGCTCGTGGCATTCATGTCATGGGAAGGCCACAACTTCGAGGACGCCATCATCCTCTCGCAGCGCATTGTTGCCGAGGACGTTCTTTCCTCCATCCACATCGAGGAGCACGAGATCGATGCCCGCGACACCAAGCTTGGTGCCGAGGAAATCACCCGTGACATCCCCAACGTGTCCGAGGAAGTCCTGGCAGGCCTGGACGAGCGCGGCATCATCCACATCGGTGCCGAAGTTGAAGCCGGCGACATCCTGGTTGGAAAGGTCACCCCGAAGGGTGAAACCGAACTGACTCCGGAAGAACGCCTGCTGCGCGCCATCTTCGGTGAGAAGTCCCGCGAAGTGCGCGACACCTCCCTGAAGGTTCCGCACGGCGAGTCCGGCACCGTCATCGGCGTCCGCGTCTTCGACCGCGACAACGACGACGAACTGCCCCCGGGCGTGAACCAGCTGGTGCGCGTCTACGTCGCCGCCAAGCGCAAGATCACTGACGGCGACAAGCTCGCCGGCCGCCACGGCAACAAGGGCGTCATCTCCAAGATCCTCCCGATCGAGGACATGCCCTTCCTTGCCGACGGTACCCCCGTTGATATTGTCCTGAACCCGCTGGGTGTTCCGGGCCGTATGAACGTCGGCCAGGTGCTGGAAACGCACCTCGGCTGGGTTGCCAAGACCGGTTGGAAGATCGAAGGCGAGCCCGAGTGGATGAAGCAGCTGCCGAACCTGCCGCGCGAGAGTGGCTCCACCACTGTTGCAACGCCGGTGTTCGATGGCGCCCGTGAAGAGGAAATCACGGGTCTGCTGGACTCCACCAACGTCACCCGCGACGGCGACCGCCTGATCAACTCCTCAGGCAAGACCCGCCTCTTCGACGGCCGCTCCGGCGAGCCGTTCCCGGATCCGATCTCGGTCGGCTACATGTACATCCTGAAGCTCCACCACCTGGTGGACGACAAGATCCACGCCCGTTCCACTGGCCCGTACTCCATGATCACGCAGCAGCCGCTGGGTGGTAAGGCACAGTTCGGTGGCCAGCGCTTCGGTGAGATGGAAGTGTGGGCGCTGGAAGCTTATGGCGCCGCGTACACGCTCCAGGAACTCCTCACCATCAAGTCGGATGATATCCACGGTCGTGTCAAGGTCTACGAAGCAATCGTCAAGGGCGAGAACATCCCCGAGCCGGGCGTTCCTGAGTCCTTCAAGGTCTTGATCAAGGAAATGCAGTCGCTGTGCCTGAACGTGGAAGTACTCTCCACGGACGGAACCACAATTGAAATGCGTGACTCTGATGACGCAGTCTTCACGGCTGCGGAAGAACTGGGCATCGATCTGTCTCGTGCAGAGCCCAGTTCCGTAGAAGAGGTTTAGCAGGGACTTACCGGGAAAAGCACGCGGCCCCGCCGCGCTGACTTTTCCCGGTAAGTCACCTCCCTCTTCCCGTAACCAAGACTTCAGAATTTAGAGAACAAGAGAGAACAGGGACCATATGTCCAGCGAATCCTCCTTCGGCCTCATGCAGATCGGCCTCGCCACCGCGGATGACATCCGTGGCTGGTCTTACGGCGAGGTTAAGAAGCCGGAAACCATCAACTACCGCACGCTCAAGCCCGAGAAGGACGGCCTCTTCTGCGAGAAGATCTTCGGCCCTTCCCGCGACTGGGAATGCTACTGCGGTAAGTACAAGCGCGTGCGCTTCAAGGGCATCATCTGCGAGCGGTGTGGCGTTGAAGTCACCCGTGCGAAGGTCCGCCGTGAGCGCATGGGCCACATCGAGCTGGCCGCCCCGGTCACGCACATCTGGTACTTCAAGGGTGTTCCGTCCCGCCTGGGCTACCTCCTTGACCTGGCACCGAAGGACCTCGAAAAGGTCATCTACTTCGCTGCCTACATGATCACCAGCGTCGACGCCGACAGCCGCCACGAGGAACTGCCCAACCTGCAGGTTGAGCACGACATCGAGAAGAAGCAGCTGATCGACAACCGCGACTCCGACATCGCCACGATCGCCCGTGACCTCGAAAACGAGATCGCGCGCCTCGAAGGTGAAGGTGCCAAGGCTGCCGACAAGAAGAAGGCCCGCGACTCCGCGGACCGTCAGATGGCCAACGTGCGTAAGCGTGCCGACGCCGAGATCGAGCGGCTCGAGCAGGTCTGGGACCGTTTCAAGAACCTGAAGGTCGCAGACCTCGAAGGCGACGAAGGACTCTACCGCGAGCTGCGCGACCGCTACGGCATGTACTTCGAAGGCTCCATGGGTGCCGAAGCGATCAAGAAGCGTCTTGAGAACTTCGACATGCAGGCCGAGTCTGACCTGCTCCGCGACATCATTGCCAACGGCAAGGGCCAGCGCAAGACCCGCGCCCTGAAGCGACTGAAGGTGGTCAACGCGTTCCTGACCACCAACAACAGCCCGCTCGGCATGGTGCTGGACGCTGTCCCGGTGATCCCGCCGGAACTGCGCCCGATGGTCCAGCTGGACGGTGGCCGCTTCGCGACCTCCGACCTCAACGACCTCTACCGTCGTGTGATCAACCGCAACAACCGCCTCAAGCGCCTGCTTGACCTCGGTGCCCCGGAGATCATCGTCAACAACGAGAAGCGCATGCTTCAGGAAGCTGTTGACAGCCTCTTCGACAACGGCCGTCGCGGCCGTCCGGTCACCGGTCCTGGCAACCGTCCGCTGAAGTCCCTGAGCGACATGCTCAAGGGCAAGCAGGGTCGTTTCCGCCAGAACCTCCTCGGCAAGCGCGTTGACTACTCCGGCCGTTCGGTCATCGTCGTCGGCCCGCAGCTGAAGCTGCACCAGTGTGGTCTGCCCAAGCAGATGGCACTGGAGCTCTTCAAGCCGTTCGTGATGAAGCGACTGGTTGACCTCAACCACGCCCAGAACATCAAGTCGGCCAAGCGCATGGTCGAGCGTTACCGTCCGCAGGTTTGGGACGTGCTGGAAGAGATCATCACCGAACACCCGGTGCTGCTCAACCGTGCACCCACCCTGCACCGCCTTGGCATCCAGGCGTTCGAACCGCAGCTTGTTGAAGGTAAGGCAATCCAGCTCCACCCGCTGGTTTGTGGCGCCTTCAACGCTGACTTCGACGGCGACCAGATGGCAGTCCACCTGCCGCTGAGCCCGGAAGCCCAGGCTGAGGCACGCATCCTGATGCTGTCCTCGAACAACATCCTGAAGCCGTCCGACGGCCGTCCGGTCACCCTGCCTTCGCAGGATATGATCATCGGCCTTTACCACCTGACCACCAAGCGTGTCGGTTCAGCTGGCGAAGGACGCGTCTTCTCCTCGGTTGCCGAGGCCATCATGGCCTACGACCTCCGCGAACTGCACTTGAACTCGCAGGTCCGGATCCGTCTCGAAGGCTTCGTTCCGTACGCGGGCTGGGAAGCTCCGGAAGGCTATGAAGCCGGCCGGCCGGTGCTCGTCCAGACCTCCCTGGGACAGGTCATCTTCAACCAGACGCTGCCGGCGGATTACCCGTGGGTTGAGAACGTTGCGGACAAGGGCGAACTGTCCACGATCGTCAACGATCTCGCCGAGCGCTACCCGAAGGTGGTCACGGCGGCAACGCTGGACAACCTGAAGGACGCCGGTTTCTACTGGGCCACCCGCTCAGGCGTTACCGTCGCCATCTCGGATATCGAGGTACCCAAGGACAAGCCGCGGATCCTCGCCGGCTACGAAACCATGGCTGCCAAGATCCAGGGCCAGTACGACAAGGCCTGATCGACGACGACGAGCGTCGCCAGGAACTGATCGAGATCTGGAACAAGGCAACCAACGAGATCGCCCAGGTGATGCGTGACAACCTGTCGCCGATGAACACCATCAACCGCATGGTGTCCTCCGGTGCACGTGGTAACTGGATGCAGGTCCGTCAGATCGCGGGTATCCGTGGCCTGGTGGCCAACCCTAAGGGTGAAATCATCCCGCGTCCCATCAAGTCCTCCTACCGCGAGGGCCTGTCGGTGCTGGAATACTTCATCGCCACGCACGGTGCCCGTAAGGGTCTGGCTGACACCGCGCTGCGTACCGCCAACTCGGGTTACCTGACCCGTCGTCTGGTGGACGTGTCGCAGGACGTCATCGTCCGCGAAGAGGACTGCGGCACCGAGCGCGGCCTGGTCACGGCAATCGCCGTGCCGGACGCCAACGGCGAGCTGGTCCTGGACGAGAACGTCGAGAACAGCGCCTACGCCCGTACGCTCGCTGTTGATGTTGTGGACTCCAAGGGCAATGTCCTTGCGGCCGGCGGCACCGACTGCGGCGACGTCGTTATCGCTGAGCTGTTCGCAGCCGGCATCACCGAGGTCAAGGTCCGCTCCGTACTCACCTGTGAGTCCAGCGTCGGCACCTGCGCCTTGTGCTACGGCCGTTCACTGGCCACCGGCAAGACCGTGGACATCGGCGAGGCTGTCGGCATCATCGCCGCACAGTCCATCGGTGAGCCCGGTACCCAGCTGACCATGCGTACGTTCCACACCGGTGGTGCTGTTTCGGCCAGCGGTGGCGACGACATCACCCAGGGTCTGCCCCGTATTCAGGAGCTCTTCGAAGCCCGTACTCCGAAGGGTGTCGCACCGATTGCTGAAGCAGCCGGCCGCATCGCCATCGAAGAGTCCGAGCGCCAGATGCGCCTGGTCATCACTCCGGATGACGGCTCTGAAGAGATCGCCTACCCGGTACTGCGCCGTTCACGCCTCCTCATTGAGGATGGCGAGCACGTCACAGTGGGCCAGAAGCTCATCAACGGTCCGGTGGATCCGAAGCAGGTTCTGCGCATCATGGGTCCCCGTGCCGCGCAGAAGTTCCTGGTGGACGAGGTCCAGGGCGTGTACCGCAGCCAGGGCATCGGTATCCACGACAAGCACGTCGAGGTTATCGTCCGCCAGATGCTGCGCCGCGTCACGGTCATCGAGTCCGGCGAATCGGATCTGCTCCCCGGCGAGCTCGCCGAGCGCAGCCGCTTCGAGGAGGCCAACCGCCGCGTTGTGTCCGAGGGCAAGACTCCGGCTTCCGGACGTCCTGAGCTCATGGGCATCACCAAGGCGTCCCTGGCCACCGAGTCCTGGCTGTCGGCAGCTTCCTTCCAGGAGACCACCCGCGTCCTGACGCAGGCGGCCATGGAGGGCAAGAGCGACCCGCTGCTCGGCCTCAAGGAGAACGTCATCATCGGTAAGCTGATCCCGGCCGGCACGGGTCTCCCGCGCTACACCGAGGTCACCGTGGAGCCCACTGAAGAAGCAAAGGCCAACCTGTTCACCGGCCCCAGCGCATTCAGTGACTTCTCGTACGACTCCCTGGGCGGCGACGGAGCTCCTGAGTTCCACGCCATCCCGTTGGATGACTACGATCTCGGCAACGATTTCCGCTAACGCCTAAAGCAACGCGGGGTCACTTACGGCCCAATCCGCACCTCGGATTGGGCTCAAAGTGACCCCGCGTTGCTGTTTAAGTGTTGAACGCCTTTGAGTGGAGGACGACGGCGGGCCCGAGGTCCGCCGTCGTTCGCTATACACCCGATTAAGGCGCGGGATCAAGCCGTGCTAGAATTTTGGTAATTGTTCTGTGTGGCAGTGGATGAAGGCCGCCGCAGCATCATTTTGGTTTTGTTCTCATGATGCTGGGTGGAGCTTGTTTCCGGGTTGCGGGTAAGGTGCGCAACGAATGCCACGCTTTTGCACGCCTACGCAAGTTTCCGGCAGGCCTCTGCAAGGAGCAACGCCAAAACCATCGTGTTCAGGCTGGCGCCTGAGCGTGAAGGTAGAGATCAAACCAACGGAGAACACGAGAGTGCCTACGATTAACCAGCTGGTCCGCAAGGGCCGCACGCCTAAGGTCAAAAAGACCAAGGCTCCCGCGCTTAACGGCAGCCCGATGCGCCGCGGTGTTTGCACCCGCGTTTACACCACCACCCCCAAGAAGCCGAACTCGGCTCTTCGTAAGGTTGCACGTGTGCGCCTCAACGGTGGCGTTGAAGTTACCGCTTACATCCCCGGTGTAGGCCACAACCTGCAGGAGCACTCCATTGTGCTCGTTCGCGGCGGTCGCGTGAAGGACCTCCCCGGCGTTCGCTACAAGATCGTCCGTGGCGCCCTCGATACCCAGGGTGTGAAGAACCGTAAGCAGGCACGCAGCCGCTACGGCGCAAAGATGGAGAAGAAGTAATATGCCTCGCAAGGGTCCGGCCCCCAAGCGGCCGCTCGTACTAGATCCCGTTTACGGCTCCCCGCTGGTTACCCAGCTGATCAACAAGGTGCTGGTTGACGGTAAGAAGTCCACCGCAGAGCGCATTGTTTACGGTGCCCTCGAAGGCGCCCGCGCCAAGTCCGGCGGCGACCCGTAGCAGCCCTCAAGAAGGCCATGGAGAACGTCAAGCCTTCCCTCGAGGTCCGCTCACGCCGCGTTGGTGGCGCCACGTACCAGGTTCCGGTTGAGGTCAAGCCGGGCCGCTCCACCGCCCTCGCCCTGCGTTGGCTGGTTGGCTACTCCAAGGCCCGCCGTGAAAAGACCATGACCGAGCGCCTCCAGAACGAAATCCTGGATGCCTCCAACGGTCTCGGTGCCGCTGTGAAGCGTCGCGAAGACACCCACAAGATGGCCGAGTCCAACAAGGCCTTCGCACACTACCGCTGGTAATACTTCCCGGACGCCGCCGGCTCGATTGAGCCGGCGGCGAACGCGTAGTCCATCCGAAAGGGAGACACCGTGGCACAGGACGTGCTTACAGACCTTAGTAAGGTCCGCAACATCGGCATCATGGCTCACATCGATGCTGGCAAGACCACCACCACCGAGCGCATTCTGTTCTACACAGGTGTGAACCACAAGATCGGCGAAACGCACGACGGCGCTTCGACGACTGACTGGATGGAACAGGAAAAGGAACGCGGCATCACCATCACGTCTGCCGCCGTGACCTGCTTCTGGGACAACAACCAGATCAACATCATTGACACCCCCGGCCACGTTGACTTCACCGTCGAGGTTGAGCGCTCACTGCGCGTCCTCGACGGCGCCGTCGCCGTGTTCGATGGTAAAGAAGGTGTGGAGCCCCAGTCTGAGACCGTTTGGCGCCAGGCTGACAAGTACAACGTTCCGCGTATCTGCTTCGTCAACAAGATGGACAAGCTCGGTGCTGATTTCTACTACACGGTAGATACCATCATCAGCCGCCTCGGTGCCAAGCCGCTCGTTATGCAGCTGCCGATCGGTGCCGAGAACGACTTCACCGGCGTTGTCGACATCCTGGAAATGCGCGCGCTGGTCTGGCCGGGCGACTCCAAGGGTGACGTCACCATGGGTGCCAAGTACGAGGTCCAGGAGATCCCCGCGGATCTGCTGGAGAAGGCCAAGGAATACCGGGCTGCCCTCGTTGAGACGGTCGCTGACGCTACCGAAGAGCTCATGGAGAAGTACCTCGAGGGTGAAGAACTCACCGTCGAGGAGCTCAAGGCCGGCATCCGCAAGATGACGATCAACTCTGAGCTCTACCCGGTCTTCTGTGGCTCCGCGTTCAAGAACCGCGGCGTTCAGCCGATGCTTGACGCCGTGGTTGACTACCTGCCGAACCCGCTCGACGTTCCCCGATGATCGGCCACGATCCTCGCGACGAAGAGAAGGAACTCACGCGCGCGCCTTCCTCCGAGGAGCCGTTCTCGGCTCTGGCGTTCAAGATTGCCGCGCACCCCTTCTTCGGCCAGCTCACCTTCATCCGCGTGTACTCCGGTCACGTCGAAGCGGGTGCCCAGGTGGTCAACTCCACCAAGGGCAAGAAGGAGCGTATCGGCAAGCTGTTCCAGATGCACGCCAACAAGGAAATGCCTGTTGAGGGCGCTACCGCCGGCCACATCTACGCAGCGATCGGGCTGAAGGACACCACCACGGGCGACACCCTGTGTGACTCCGCTAACCAGATCGTCCTCGAGTCCATGAGCTTCCCGGAGCCCGTGATCTCGGTTGCCATCGAACCGAACACCAAGGGTGACCAGGAGAAGCTCTCACTGGCTATCCAGAAGCTCTCCGCTGAGGACCCGACCTTCCAGGTCTCCCTCAACGAAGACACCGGTCAGACCATCATCGCCGGCATGGGCGAACTCCACCTGGATATTCTGGTGGACCGCATGCGCCGCGAATTCAAGGTCGAGGCAAACGTCGGCAAACCGCAGGTCGCATACCGCGAAACCATCAAGAATGTTGTTGCGCGTCACGACTACACGCACAAGAAGCAGACCGGTGGTTCGGGTCAGTTCGCAAAGATCCAGATTGCCATTGGGCCGCTGGACACTTCCGAAGGCGAGCTCTACGAGTTCGAGAACAAGGTCACCGGTGGCCGGATTCCGCGCGAATACATCCCGTCGGTTGACGCCGGTATCCAGGATGCACTGAACGACGGCGTCCTGGCCGGATACCCGGTTGTTGGCATCAAGGCGACGCTGATTGACGGCGCCTACCACGATGTTGACTCTTCGGAAATGGCGTTCAAGATCGCCGGGCGTATGGCTTTCAAGGAAGCCGCGCGCAAGGCGAACCCCATTTTGCTCGAACCGCTGATGGATGTAGAGGTCCGCACCCCTGAGGAATACATGGGTGAAGTAATCGGTGACCTCAACTCCCGCCGTGGCCAGATGCAGTCCATGGAAGATGCACAGGGTGTCAAGGTCATCCGTGCGCACGTCCCGCTGTCCGGCATGTTCGGCTACATCGGTGACCTGCGCTCGAAGACCCAGGGCCGCGCTGTGTACTCCATGACTTTCCACAGCTACGCCGAGGTCCCGAAGGCATTTGCCGACGAGATCATCCAGAAGAACCGCGGCGAGTAGTCTTCGGACTTTCGCAGCAAAAAACTCGGGTGCGTTTCCGGTTCACGGAAGCTCACCTGGTGCAGGTGGCCGGGTCCGGTCAAGCCGGGCCCGGCCATCTGCACGAACAGGCTCGAGGGACTAGTATTAGTTCCTGAATCTGCAATTTCACCAATCCAAAGCCCCCAAGTAGACTTGCCTGAGTTTCTGCCGCGATAAGCGCGGTTGAAGGGTAAGTCATTTGAAAACGTTCTAGGAGGAACCTGTGGCAAAGGCAAAGTTCGAGCGGACTAAGCCGCACGTCAACATCGGCACCATTGGTCACGTTGACCACGGTAAGACGACGCTGACTGCCGCCATTTCCAAGGTGCTGTACGACAAGTACCCGACTCTCAACGAGCAGCGCGACTTCGCGTCGATTGACTCTGCTCCGGAAGAGCGCCAGCGTGGCATCACGATCAACATTTCCCACGTTGAGTACCAGACCGAGAAGCGCCACTACGCACACGTAGACGCTCCGGGTCACGCTGACTACATCAAGAACATGATCACCGGTGCTGCACAGATGGACGGTGCAATCCTCGTGGTTGCCGCCACTGACGGCCCGATGGCTCAGACCCGCGAGCACGTTCTGCTTGCCCGCCAGGTTGGCGTTCCCTACCTGCTGGTTGCGCTGAACAAGTCGGACATGGTCGACGACGAAGAGCTGCTGGACCTCGTTGAAATGGAAGTTCGTGAGCTGCTTTCGGCTCAGGGCTTCGATGGCGATGAAGCTCCGGTTGTTCGCGTTTCCGGTCTGAAGGCTCTCGAAGGCGACCCGGTTTGGGTCAAGTCCGTCGAGGACCTCATGGCAGCTGTCGACGAGTCCGTTCCGGACCCCGTACGTGACCGTGACAAGCCGTTCCTGATGCCGATCGAAGATGTCTTCACGATCACCGGCCGTGGCACCGTTGTAACGGGCCGCGCCGAGCGTGGAACTCTTGCCATCAACTCCGAGGTCGAGATCGTCGGCATCCGCCCGGTCCAGAAGACCACGGTTACCGGTATCGAGATGTTCCACAAGCAGCTCGACGAAGCATGGGCCGGCGAGAACTGTGGCCTCCTGCTCCGCGGTCTGAAGCGCGATGACGTAGAGCGTGGCCAGGTTGTCGTCAAGCCGGGTTCCATCACCCCGCACACCGACTTCGAGGCCAACGTCTACATCCTCTCCAAGGACGAAGGCGGACGTCACAACCCGTTCTACTCGAACTACCGCCCGCAGTTCTACTTCCGTACCACGGACGTAACCGGCGTTATCACCCTGCCGGAAGGCACGGAAATGGTTATGCCTGGCGACAACACTGAGATGACCGTTGCGCTCATCCAGCCCATCGCCATGGAAGAGGGCCTCGGCTTCGCTATCCGCGAAGGCGGCCGCACCGTTGGTTCAGGACGCGTTACCAAGATCATCAAGTAATTTACTTGTTGATTACGGAGCTGATCGCCGTCTGACGGCCTGACGCGAAGTTCGGAACAGCCCCGCTGCTAGTGCAGCGGGGCTGTTCTTTGCTACAATTAATCCAATCACTGGATTAATTGTGCAGGCAGGCCTGCCCTTTGGAAAGGGACCGCCGTGAGGGACGAATCATATGAAGCGGGTACCGCGACGGTCACCTTCAGGGGTGGCTTGACGCCGTGGCCAAGCTTCGGGCGTCCGGCCAGCCAAGTTCGGGGGCCACGCAATCGCCAAGTTCAGCGGACACCGACTCACGGCTGGGGGAGGCCCGCCCCCGGGGCAGCGTACGACGGCGGCAGCCAGCAGCGTGCCCACGCCGGCCACGCCGGTGCCCGCCGACGTCAGCATCTCCCTGGTGCCGGCGTCGCCTTCGGCGCCCTTATCGTCGCCGTCGCCCACCGCGTCGGTGCCACAGAGGATTCCGCCGCAGTCTCCGGCCGCCTCGTTCCAGACATTTACGGAGACACCGGCTGAGCGCCAGGCCGCCGTGAAAAGCGGGACCGGCAGAACATCAACATCACGCTGTACGTGGCCAGCCTGCTGCTGGTGGCTGCCGCAGCACTCTTCATCGGCACCAGCCTTCCGCCCATGTTGCGCTTTGCCGGCGTCTGCGCAGTCACAGCGCTTTTCTATGGCGCGGGCTTTGTACTGCACACCCGGGTCCCGCGGCTGAAGCCTGCTGCCGTGGCGTTCACCGGCACGGGGCTTGCCCTGGTTCCTGTGACCGGGCTGGCTTTGTACAACTTCGCATTGCATCACGGCCCGTCTGCCTGGCTGATCACGTCGCTGATCGGTACCGCGGCTTATGTTGCGGCGGCGGTCCGGCTGGAGAGCAGGGTTCTCGTGTACCTTTCCTTCACGTTTGTGGCGTCCACGGCGTTCTCCGGCGTTTCAATCCTGGGCGGCGCGCTCGTCTGGTATTTCGCTGCGCTCATAGCCGTCGCCGTGCTGCTAACTGGCATTGCCCGTGCCCGTCCGCGTTGGCTGCCGCCGGTGTATGCCAGGCCGCTGATGGTCCTGCACCCGTTGGTGGTTCCGGCCGTTGCCGTCGCCGCGACCTGCGTGCCGTTGTACTTGGACAAAGCTGAGTACGCGCTGGTCATTGGGATGTGCGGAGTCTATTTTGCCCTTATGTCCGCTGTTCCGGGGCGGTTCCGGTTGATCAACTTCTATGCGGCGCGGGCGGCCCTGACTGTAGCTGCCGCCGTCGAGATCTGGCACCTGACCGGCCGGGGACTGATGCCCTGCTCGCCGCTGGCGTACTGTTCGCCGCCCAGGCAGCGGGGCTGGCGTTCCTGTCGGCCAGGCTGACGGGCTGGTTTCCGCAGCAGCCGGCAGACCCGTCGGCCGCCGGCAACAGTCAAGACGCCGCCGGAGAACGCTGGCAGGTTGATGCCCGGGCGACGTTTGTTCTGCAACTCGCGGCCACCACGGCGTTCAGCGTTCAGGAGACCGCTGTCGGCTTCTTCCGCGCTATGGACGGCTACGGTTCTGTCGCAGCGGGTACCACGGTGCCGCTGTGGGTGCCAGTGGCACTATCGTTGGCCACGGGCATGGTGCTGGCAGTCAAGGGGGCGGGCCGGGCCGAATGGGCGCCAGTGGCCGCACTGGTCTTGGCCGGCATAGTTTCGCCTTCGATGGGCGCTTGGCCGCTCGCCGGAATGCTGCTCGCCGCGGCCGGCTTCTGGGCGATCCGTGGGTTTTCGCGGCAGGTGATTTCCGCGGCCGGTTGGTTCTGGGGTCCCGGTTGGGACTCACCTGTGCGGTCCCCGTAACTGTCGCGGCCGTGATGGATGACAGCCCCGGGCGGGCCGGGACGTCCGTGTTCGCGTTGTTGCTGGCACTTGTGTGCCAGCAACTCCTGACGGCGCTCCTGGAACGTGCGGGCGTGCGGACGTTGGCGCCCGAGGCAACCTTGGTCGTCTTCGGTGCCGGGGGTGCACTGGTTCTGGTCGGGATGCCGTTCATTGAGACCTCTCCGGACCACGGCCTGACAGCCGTCTGTGTGACCATCCAGCTTGCTGCCGCTTTTGTCATCGGAGCCCTGGTGGTGCCACGGCCGGCTACGGAACCGGACTGGGTTGCAACGGTGTGGGAGGCCTTGCCGCTGGGTATGTCCGTGGTCGCCGCGACGGTCGCGTTCCAGGCAGTTTCGCAAGGCGCGGGAAACGTGGCGCTGCTTCTGGTCGTGGCGTATCTGATCATTACCGCAGTTCGTCTGCCCCTGCGCCAACAGCGGTGGGCCTACTGGTGGTTCGCCCGGGCGGCAGCCACCGTACTTGCCCTGACAGCTTTTCACCAGCTGCGGCGGGACGGCGGCCCGGTGGTCATCGCGGACGAAGTGGTCCAACCGGCGACGGTCCTGGTGACCGTGCTGGCACTCCAGCTGTGCTTTCCGCTGGTGGCTGCCGTCCGCCGTCGTGCTCCCCGCGGGATTCTTGCTGACGCGGGCGCAGTGCTCCTTCTCCAGTTGGCCGGCATTGCCAGCCTCATGCAGTCAGGTCCGGCAGACTGGCAGGGGACCTCCGCTGCAGGACTTGTGGCCCTCGGCGCCGCCGCCTCGGGGTACTTCCTCCGTCGGGAGGCGGGCGCCGTCTGGCTGGCCCCGTTTGCATTTGTATCGCTGCTGGTTCTCAGCGATGGCGACCTGCTTCGGGTGGAACTGGTCCTGGGCATCTTCGCGGTCTACTCCACGCTGATGGTGGTGGCCGAGCAACAGCGGGCCGGGAAGGGCTGGTACTTTGTGGCGGCCCGCGCGCTGACCGCAGGCCTCGCGGTGGTCCTCAGCTACGACATCACCGCCTCGCCCACAGTGGTTTCGGTGACCTTCGCCCTGGTGCTCGTGGCCCAACATGCCGTCCGCTGGGTGATGCGCTCACGGCTGGCTGACATCCCCTTCCAGCAGGCTGCAGTCTGGATCACCCTGTCCGGGCAGGCACTGCTGCCGCTGGTCTACGTGACCAGGCAGGGTGGCGTCGCGCTGCTGGCGCAGGACGACGACGGCGGCCGCTGGGTGGTGTTGCTGGAACTGCTGTTGCTGCTGGTCTCTGCCGTGGTGGCCCGGAGACTCTTCAGTGCCAACGGAGCCCGTTACTTCGCTGTGTATGCTGCGCTGTTCGGCGTGCTCGCCCTGGGCCGCTGTTCACGTTCGGCGGGACGTTCCTTGTGACCGCGGTCCTGAGCCACACCGGCACTGCCGTGACTCTGCTGGGTGGTGCGCTGCTCGCAACCGCTGCCGGCATCCTGCGGGACCGGCAGAACGCGGGCCGGCAGAATGCTGGCCGGCAGAACGGGCTCACTCAGAACGGGCACGAGCAGAATGGTCACCAACAGACCGCTGGCAAGGCGGACGTCGAGCATTGGCTCTGGCTGGTTACCGCCGGCTCGTTTGCCGGTGTTGGGCTGCTGATCTCGGCGTTGGCGGCCGACTGGGTGACGGGAGCGGCTGTCCTGGTCCTGTCGGCCGTGTGCTTTACAGCGTCGCATATCGAGGAGCTGCCGGTCCTGTATCCGCCGGCAGTCGTGGCCGCGCTCGGCGGGTCTGTCGCATTGGCGGCGGAGGCGTATCAGGATGTCCCCGGCGTCTGGGACGGATTCCTGCCATGGCTGACCGGCGCGGGCATGGCTTCGGCCGCCCTCTACACTGTGCGGCTCATGCGCAGCGGCCCGTTGCAGGCCGATCCGGTGCGACGTTGGTCGCTTGCCGGTGCGGCGTTCCTCGGCCTCGTGCTGGTGGCCTTCGTCGGAATCCGGCACGATGCAACGTCCTGGACGGCGGCCGCCGGGCTGGCCGCCGCCGTCGGGGTGTCCTATAGGGAGGCACCCGCAAGGGCGCGACGGATCGCCCTCGAAGTGGGTGCGTTGCTCCTCACCGTAGCTATCCAGCGTGCTGCCATCTTCGAACTGGACGCGCCTGAAGATCGCACAGGCCGGCTGTTGACCGACCTTCCCAGTCCCTTCTGGGTTGTCCAGTGGTACGTGGTCCTGGCCGCGGTCCTTGGTGGCTTGCGCTACTTCGCCGGCAACCAAGCTGCCGGCCGGTTCCTGGTGGGCGCGGCCTCTGTGTTGCTCTCGCTGAGCGGCCTGGGCATTGTGTTCGGCGGGAACGCTGGGCAGCAGCTATGGGTCCTGGTGCTCTTCGCCCTGCTGCTCACGGCAGGCCTTGGACTGGGGAACGGCTCTTCGTCTGGTGGGGCGCGGCGGGGTGGCCGCCTGCATTCTGTGGGCCATGCGGCAGTACACGTTCCTGCTGTTGGCGTTCATCGCTGTGGGGCTGATCGTCTTTGCCGTCTGGCGGCTGAACCGTGGAACGGCCGGTCAGGCGCCGGAGGCGGGACCAGAGGTGACCCGGGCCTGAGTCCAGCCCGCCGTCCCGCGACCGCAGGAACCGTCCCGCGGGCACTGATACTGTTGCAGACAGCGAGAGGAGTACATCATGGAATGGCTGATTTTTCTGATCATCGTGGTCGCCGTGGTCGCCGGAGTTTTCTGGGCCAAGAAGCATTTCCGCACCGAGATTGACCGCGCCAAGCGCATCAACCGGGCCAACAAGGACAAGTAGCGAGGCCACCGGGACTCCGACGGCCGGGTTGTTCGCCGGTGTTCAGCCGGGCTGGCCTTCGCCGGCCAGTGATTTTCGGGCCTGACTGAGCGCCCGGTACCAGTAGAACGATTCCTTGGGTGTGCGCTCCAGGGTGTCGAAATCCACGTGCACCAGGCCGAAGCGCTGGGAGTACCCCGCGGCCCATTCGAAGTTGTCCATCAGCGTCCAGACATAGTAGCCGCGGAGGTCCACGTCGTGGGCGATTCCGCCCGGTGCCGTCGCCTCCAGTGCGTGCCGCAGGTGGTCCGCGATGTAATTGATCCGCCCCAGGTCCTGGATGGGGCCGCTGACGTGGTCGGGCTCCGGGAAGCTGGCGCCGCTTTCGGTGATGTACAGCGGGGGCAGCTCCCCTTTATAGCGGTCCTTTAGTTCGCGCAGCAGGATGCCCAGATGCTCCGGCGCTACCGGCCAGCCGAAACCCGTGGTGCCGTATTCGGGGAACGGCTCCTGATGGAACGGCACCCGCACCATCGCCTCGGCAGGACCCGTGGGGCTTTCGGCCGGACCCCGTCCGGCTGCCACCTTCGTGGGGTAGTAATAGTTCACGCCGTAGAAGTCCAGGGGCTGGTGGATGGTGCGGAGGTCGGCGTCGGGGATTCTTCCGAACGACCGGAACCAGGGCTTGGCGATGAGCGGCGGGCGGGGTATCGGCCCAGGAGCACGGGATCGGCATAGATGCGGTTGAGCATCAGGTCGAAAACCAGCGCGATGTATTTGTCCGTGATTTTTCGCGTGGCCGGCCGGACGGGGAGTGGAGGTTGGTCACGCCGATTCCGCCGCGGACCCCTGCCGCCCGCAGCGCCTGGACGGCCATGCCATGGGCAAGCAGTTGGTTGTGGACAGCAGGAAAGGCATCAAAGAGGAGATCCCGTCCGGGGGCATGGACGCCCAGCGCATAGCCGTTGAGGACTACCGAGGCAGGTTCGTTGAGGGTTACCCACTGGTCTACGCGGTCACCGAAACGCCGGCCGGCCTCGCCTGCGTACTCAGCGAAGCGTTCGGCGGTGGCCCTGTTCATCCAGCCGCCACGGTGCTCCAAGGGCAGTGGTGTATCCCAGTGGTAGAGGGTGGCCATGGGGGAGATGCCGGCTTCGAGCAGCTGGTCGATCAGGCGGTCGTAGAAGTCCAGGCCCTGTTTGTTGAACGCGCCGCGGCCGTCCGGTTGGATCCGCGGCCAGGAGATGGAAAAGCGGTAGGAATCCACGCCGAGGTCCCGCATCAGAGCCACATCTTCGGGCGAGCGGTTGTAGTGGTCGCAAGCCACTGCCGGGGAGTGTCCATCAACGATGGCGCCGGGTTTCTCAGAGAAGGCGTCCCAGCCGGAGGGACCCCGTCCGTCAGCGGAGAGGGAGCCTTCGATCTGGAAGGCGGCCGCGGCAACACCGAGGGTGAACGAGCTGGGCAGTCGGTCGGCCAGATCCTGGACGGAAACGTCATTTTCGACGGTCATTCCCCATCATCCATTCGGATGTTGCCGAAGGCAATGACCCCAGGTCGCGCAGGGTCCGAATGCGCACTGTGCTGGCACATCTGCTGTACGGGGAGGCGTCAGCCTGCAGATTCGCTTCTGGGCATAATATCCGGCATACTAGATGAGTTGTTCAAGCGCTTCTTCGTGTCCCGATCCGGATAATGCCGGATGTCAGGGTCCAAGTGGAAGCCCAAACATAACCCACTCCCCATGGAACTGCGGATTTGTATGCGTGCTAAGCGCGACACGCCCGACCGCGGGGGTCGGTTACGTCGGCAGGTTGAGGAACCCGGATTCATCCGGATTCAGCTTGTGCGGCGGGTGGTAGTTCAGACTTCAAATGCTTCGGCAGCCACATGCAACAAGAAAGTGAACAGAGCAGCCCTCACCGGGAGCAGCACTAACTGAAAGAGAGTCAGGCGACATGGCGGGACAAAAAATCCGCATCCGGCTGAAGTCATATGACCACGAGGTCATTGACGTTTCAGCACGGAAGATCGTTGAGACGGTCACGCGCGCAGGCGCAACGGTAGTTGGCCCCGTGCCGCTGCCGACGGAGAAGAACATTTACTGTGTTATTCGCTCTCCGCACAAGTACAAGGACAGCCGCGAGCACTTTGAAATGCGCACGCACAAGCGTCTTATCGACATCATCGATCCCACGCCGAAGGCTGTTGATTCGCTTATGCGTCTCGACCTGCCGGCCGACGTGAACATCGAAATCAAGCTGTAGGGAGGTGCTGAGAGACTATGACCGCAACCCGTAACGTAAAGGGCCTGCTGGGCACGAAGCTCGGCATGACCCAGGTCTGGGACGAGAACAACAAGCTCATCCCCGTCACTGTGGTCCAGGCAGATTCGAACGTCATCACCCAGCTGCGCAACGCAGACACTGATGGCTACGTAGCTGTTCAGATCGGCTACGGCCAGATCGATCCCCGCAAGGTCACCAAGCCGCTGGCTGGTCACTTTGAAAAGGCAGGCGTCACGCCTCGCCGCCACGTCGTCGAACTGCGCACTGCAGATGCTGACACTTACGAGCTGGGCCAGGAGCTTTCTGTTGAGCTCTTCGAAGCCGGCCAGAAGATCGACGTTATTGGCACCACCAAGGGTAAGGGCTTCGCCGGTGTTATGAAGCGTCACGGCTTCCACGGTGCTCCCGCCTCACACGGTGCTCACAAGAACCACCGTAAGCCCGGTTCAATCGGTGGCGCATCCACCCCGAGCCGCGTCTTCAAGGGCATGAAAATGGCCGGCCGCATGGGCGCCGTTCGTCACACCACGCTGAACCTCACGGTTCACGCAGTTGACGTCGAGAAGTCGCTGCTCCTCATCAAGGGTGCCGTTCCCGGCGCCCGCGGCCAGGTCGTACTCGTACGCACCGCCGTGAAGGGAGCCTAGTTCAATGACTAGCACTGTCAAGGTTGACCTGCCTGCAGAGATCTTCGACGTTCAGACCAACGTGCCGCTGCTGCACCAGGTCGTCGTAGCCCAGCTCGCTGCTGCTCGCCAGGGTACCCACAAAACCAAGACCCGCGCCGAGGTTTCCGGTGCAGGTCGCAAGCCGTTCAAGCAGAAGGGCACCGGCCGCGCCCGTCAGGGTTCAATCCGTGCTCCTCACATGACCGGTGGTGGCGTAGTCCACGGTCCCACACCGCGTGACTACAGCCAGCGCACCCCCAAGAAGATGATTGCTGCTGCACTGCGCGGCGCACTCTCTGACCGGGCACGCAACGGACGCATCCATGTTGTTGCTGAACTGGTGGAGGGCACGAAGCCGTCCGTCAAGAACGCACTGGCAACGCTGCGCGGAGTTTCCGAGCGCAAGAACCTGCTGGTTGTCATCGAGCGCGCCAACGATGTTGCAGCACTTTCTGTGCGCAACCTCGCCGGTGTTCACGTTCTGTACGCAGACCAGCTGAACACCTACGACGTACTCGTCTCTGACGACGTTGTCTTCACCAAGGCTGCCTACGAAGCATTCGTTGCTGACCGGGCAGTAGCAAAGAACGAGGAGGATGCCAAGTGAGTGCAGCCACCATCAAAGACCCGCGCGACGTCGTGCTTGCACCCGTCGTATCGGAAAAAAGCTACGGCCTGATCGATGAGGGCAAGTACACCTTCCTGGTGGACCCCCGCTCGAACAAGACCGAGATCAAGCTGGCCGTGGAGAAGATTTTCTCCGTCAAGGTCGAATCGATCAACACCATCAACCGTGCCGGTAAGCGCAAGCGCACCAAATTCGGATGGGGTACCCGCAAGAACACCAAGCGTGCAATTGTGAGCCTCAAAGAAGGCACCATCGACATCTTCGGCGGTCCGCTCTCGTAGCGGAGACCACTTTAACGAGGAAATAAATTATGGGAATCCGTAAATACAAGCCGACTACCCCGGGCCGTCGTGGCTCGAGCGTAGCGGACTTCACCGAAATCACGCGGTCGACGCCGGAAAAGTCGTTGGTACGTCCGCTGCCCAAAAAGGGCGGCCGTAACAACTCCGGTAAGATCACGACCCGTCACAAGGGTGGTGGCCACAAGCGCCAGTACCGTCTGATCGACTTCCGTCGCCACGACAAAGACGGCGTCAACGCCCGCGTTGCCGAAATCGAGTACGATCCGAACCGTACGGCTCGCATCGCCCTCCTGCACTACGTTGATGGCACCAAGCGTTACATCATCGCCCCGAACAAGCTCTCCCAGGGTGACGTCGTTGAGGCAGGTTCCGGTGCTGACATCAAGCCCGGTAACAACCTGCCGCTGCTCAACATCCCGGTTGGTACCGTAATCCACGCAGTTGAACTGCGTCCGGGTGGCGGCGCCAAGATGGGCCGCTCCGCCGGCGCATCGATCCAGCTTGTAGCCAAGGAAGGCCGCTTCGCCCAGCTGCGTCTGCCTTCCGGCGAAATCCGCAACGTTGACGTGCGCTGCCGCGCAACCGTCGGCGAGGTCGGCAACGCCGAGCAGTCGAACATCAACTGGGGTAAGGCCGGCCGCATGCGCTGGAAGGGCGTTCGCCCGACCGTCCGTGGTGTCGCGATGAACCCGGTTGACCACCCGCACGGTGGTGGCGAGGGTAAGACGTCCGGTGGACGTCACCCCGTCAACCCGAACGGTAAGCGGGAAGGCCGCACCCGGCGTCCCAACAAAGAGAGCGACAAGCTTATTGTTCGTCGCCGTCGTACTGGCAAGAACAAGCGATAGGAGCCTGGACACATGCCACGCAGCCTGAAAAAAGGTCCTTTCGTTGACCAGCACCTCTTTGTAAAGGTGGACAGGGAAAACGAAAAGGGCACCAAGAACGTCATCAAGACCTGGTCCCGCCGTTCGATGATCATCCCCAACATGCTTGGGCACACGATCGCCGTACACGACGGACGCAAGCACATTCCGGTGTTTGTCACTGAGTCGATGGTCGGGCACAAGCTCGGCGAATTCGCTCCCACGCGGACATTCCGCGGCCATGTCAAGGACGACCGTAAGGGCAAGCGCCGCTAGGCGCCTGCACTTACGTCAAAGACGAGAGAAGGAAAGCAATGGAAGCCAAGGCAATTGCGCGTCACATCCGCGTAACGCCTATGAAGGCCGGCGCGTCGTCAACCTTGTTCGTGGTAAGCAAGCGAATGAGGCTCTGGCAATTCTGAAGTTTGCCCCACAGGCAGCTTCGGAGCCGGTATTCAAGGTAGTACAGTCGGCAATCGCAAACGCCCGGTCCCTCGCGGACCGCGACGGTGTTTCGTTTGACGAAAGCGACCTCATCATCAGCGAAATGTTCGTTGATGAAGGCCCGACCATGAAGCGGTTCCAGCCGCGTGCTCAGGGTCGTGCATTTCAGATCAAGAAGCGCACCAGCCACATCACTGTGGTAGTCGCTACACCTGAGAAAGAGGAGGCTCGCTAAGTGGGACAGAAAGTTAACCCGCACGGGTTCCGACTCGGCATCACCACCGATCACGTATCGCACTGGTTCGCTGACAGCACCAAGCCCGGACAGCGGTACAAGGACTTCGTTCGCGAAGACATCCGTATCCGCCAGCTCATGTCAGTTGGCATGGAGCGCGCCGGTATCGCCAAGGTTGAGATCGAGCGCACCCGTGACCGTGTCCGCGTGGATATCCACACGGCACGTCCCGGTATCGTTATCGGCCGCCGCGGCGCTGAAGCAGACCGCATCCGCGGCGAGCTTGAGAAGCTGACGGGCAAGCAGGTCCAGCTGAACATCCTCGAGGTCAAGAACCCCGAGATGGAAGCACAGCTTGTTGCCCAGGGCGTTGCTGAGCAGCTGACTTCCCGCGTGGCATTCCGCCGTGCGATGAAGAAGGCCATGCAGTCCGCTCAGCGTGCAGGTGCCAAGGGCATCCGTATCGCCTGCTCCGGTCGACTGGGTGGCGCAGAAATGTCCCGCTCGGAGTTCTACCGCGAAGGCCGTGTGCCCCTGCACACCCTCCGTGCGAACATCGACTACGGCTTCTACGAGGCCAAGACCACCTTCGGCCGCATCGGCGTGAAGGTCTGGATCTACAAGGGTGACGTCACCGCGAAGGAACTGGCTCAGCAGGCAGCTGCTGCTCCGTCCCGTGGCCGCGGTCCCAGCGACCGTCCGGGCCGCCCGGGTGGCGCCGGCGGCGCTGACCGTGGTGACCGCCGTCGTCGTACCGACCGTCCGGCAGCGGAGGCAGCTCCGGCTGCCGAGGCTCCGGCAGTTGAGGCTGCACCTGCTGCAGTAGAAGGAGGACAGGCTTAAATGCTTATCCCACGTCGAGTCAAGCACCGTAAGCAGCACCACCCGGGTCGTTCCGGCGCTGCTACGGGCGGCACCAAGGTCTCCTTCGGTGAGTGGGGTATCCAGGCTCTGAGCCCGGCATACGTCACCAACCGTCAGATCGAGTCTGCCCGTATCGCGATGACCCGCCACATCAAGCGTGGCGGTAAGGTCTGGATCAACATTTACCCGGACCGTCCGATCACCAAGAAGCCAGCCGAAACCCGCATGGGTTCCGGTAAGGGTTCGCCGGAATGGTGGGTCTCAAACGTCAAGCCGGGTCGGGTTCTCTTTGAGATCTCCGGCGTCGAGGAATCGGTAGCTCGCGAGGCCCTGCGCCTGGCAATCCACAAGCTCCCGTTGAAGGCACGCATTTTGCGTCGCGAAGGTGGTGAATAGAAATGGCAGTAGGATCCAAGGAACTTGTCTCCGCACAGCTGGACACGTTCGACAACGAGCGCCTCGTTGAAGAACTCCGGAAGGCTAAGGAAGAGCTGTTCAACCTGCGTTTCCAGTCCGCCACCGGTCAGCTGGAGAACCACGGTCGTCTGCGCGCGGTAAAGAAGGACATCGCACGCATCTACACCGTTCTCCGTGAGCGCGAGCTGGGCATTCGTGCCGAGGTTGCCGCACCGGTTGTGGAAGCCAAGGAAGAGAAGAAGTCCAAGAAGGCTGCAACCAAGAAGGCCGAAACGGCTGAAACGGTTGAGGCCGAGGAGGATGCCAAGTGAGTGAAAAGGACGAGAACGTGACGGAAACTGTTTCCGCAGCAGCTACGGCTGGCGAACGCGGTGACCGTAAGACGAAGCGTGGCTACGTAGTCTCGGACAAGATGGAAAAGACCATCGTTGTCCAGGTAGAAGACCGCGTAAAGCACGCTTTGTACGGCAAAGTCATCCGCCGCAACACGAAGATCAAGGCTCACGACGAAGAGAACAGCGCCGGCATCGGCGACCTCGTTCTCCTCGCCGAGACCCGCCCGCTGTCCGCTACCAAGCGGTGGCGTCTGGTCGAGATCCTCGAAAAGGCCAAGTAACACCCCGCAGCCTGCTTGCAGGTACTGCACTGGAAACCCCCGTTCCCTTTTGGGAGCGGGGGTTTTCCGCATTTCCCGGCGGGTGGGCTGGCTGGGTGTGTCACGCGGAGCAGGTTTCTGGGGACGGCCGACGGCGGGCGGCCGGGTTGCCGGGGAGTGGCACCGCCGGTGGCCGCAAGCGTGCCCTGCGTGACGCAGTCGTCCGCGTTGCATGCGGACGCTCTCTCACTTAATGCGGGACATCCCCGGACGCTCTCTCACTCTTCTTAGGAAAGTGAGAGAGCGTCGTTCAAAAATCTGCATCAAGTGAGAGAGCGTCCGCCGAAAAGGCGCACTAAGTGAGAGTGCGTCCGACGGCGGGAGGCCGGGTTTCCGGGGGAAGTGGCACCGCCGGTGGGCGGAAAGCGTGCCGTGCGTGACGCCGTCGTGCGTTGCCGGCTCTGCGGCGCTTACTGGTGTCCAGCGGTTGTGCTCCGGCTGCCGCTGTGTGATATGGGAGATGGCCCTAACTGTGCTAGGATATTGAGTTTGTATGGCGCCCTCTGTGCGCCGTCATCAACCTCGTAAACAATCGTGCCACGGCATAGTGCCCCTCGTGCTTCGGACCTGTCCGGATCCGCCTGGGAAGCAAATGTTTTTGGCACGGGCGTTTAGGCCTGGTCTGGCAAAATCCAGGCAGGTCAAGAGACACCCCGATCAACCGTTCCGCAAGGCTCATTCCGTAGGAAGATTTTCGGTCTGAGAACCGGCGCGACGCAAGGAGTAAATAGTGATTCAGCAGGAGTCGCGACTCAAGGTCGCCGACAACACGGGTGCTAAGGAAATCCTTACCATTCGCGTTCTCGGTGGATCTGGCCGTCGCTACGCAGGCATTGGCGACGTCATCGTCGCTACCGTCAAGGATGCAATTCCGGGCGGCAACGTAAAGAAGGGCGATGTTGTTAAGGCAGTCATCGTCCGTACCAAGAAGGAACGCCGCCGTGCGGATGGTTCCTATATCAAGTTTGACGAGAACGCAGCTGTGATCCTGAAGGCTGACGGTGACCCCCGCGGTACCCGTATCTTCGGGCCGGTTGGTCGTGAACTTCGTGACAAGAAGTTCATGAAGATCGTTTCTCTGGCTCCGGAGGTGCTCTAGTCCATGGCTAAGATCAAAAAGGGTGACCTCGTTCAGGTCATCACTGGCGCCAAGGCTGAGCGCGGCGGCGACAAAGGCAAGCAGGGCAAGGTTCTGCGCGTATTCCCGGAGACCAACCGCGTGTTGGTCGAAGGCATTAACCGCGTAACCAAGCACACGAAGGCCGGTCAGTCGCAGCGCGGCACCAAGACTGGTGGCATCGAGGTCGTAGAAGCTTCGATCCACATCTCCAACGTGGCTCTGGTTGACCCGTCCACCAAGAAGCCCACCCGCGTTGGTTTCCGCACCGAGACCGTGGAGCGCAATGGCGTGAAGCGCGACGTGCGTGTCCGCGTGGCCAAGAGCTCCGGGAAGGACATCTAATGACTGAGACTCTCGAGACTCCGGCAGCGAAGATCGTTCCTCGTCTGAAGACCAAGTACGCCGATTCCATCAAGAGCACGCTCGTTGAGGAATTCAAGTACAGCAACGTTAACCAGGTTCCCCGCCTGGTGAAGGTCGTTGTGAACATGGGTGTTGGAGATGCCGCTAAGGACTCCAAGCTGATCGACGGCGCTGTCCGCGATCTGACCCTGATCACCGGCCAGAAGCCGCAGGTAACCAAGGCCCGCAAGTCGATCGCACAGTTCAAGCTGCGCGAAGGCATGCCCATCGGCGCACACGCAACTCTGCGTGGAGACCGCATGTGGGAATTCCTGGATCGTCTGGTCACGCTGGCTCTGCCCCGTATCCGCGACTTCCGCGGCCTCAGTGGCAAGCAGTTCGACGGCAACGGCAACTACACCTTCGGTCTGACCGAGCAGGTTATGTTCCACGAAATCGACCAGGATTCCATTGACCGCGTTCGCGGCATGGACATCACGGTTGTAACCACCGCCAAGACCGATGACGAAGGCCGCGCGCTGCTCAAGGCGCTTGGTTTCCCGTTCAAGGCCGAAGACTAATCTAACTACGTAACAGGTCCTTCGCTGAGGCTTCATGCAGCAGCGAGGAAACCGTTATGAGGAAGGGCAAGAGCCCAAATGACAATGACTGATCCGGTCGCAGACATGCTTACGCGTCTGCGCAATGCAAACTCGGCGTACCACGATTCCGTGTCCATGCCGTACAGCAAGCTCAAGGCACGCGTTGCCGACATCCTGAAGGCTGAAGGTTACATCGCCTCCTGGAAAGAAGAAGACGCAGAGGTTGGCAAGAAGCTGACCCTCGACCTTAAGTTCGGACCGAACCGCGAGCGTTCAATCGCTGGCGTTCGCCGTATTTCCAAGCCGGGCCTGCGTGTGTACGCAAAGTCCACCAACCTCCCGCACGTGCTCGGTGGCCTGGGTGTCGCAATCCTGTCCACCTCTTCCGGCCTCTTGACTGATAAGCAAGCCGGCAAGAAGGGCGTGGGCGGCGAAGTCCTCGCCTACGTCTGGTAACGGGAAAGGAAGAGAATAATGTCACGTATTGGACGTCTCCCCATCACCGTTCCTGCCGGCGTTGAGGTCAAGGTTGACGGCTCTGTCGTCAGCGTCAAGGGTGCCAAAGGCGAGCTGAACCACACTGTGGCCAGCCCGATCGAGGTTTCCCTGGAAGCAGAGACCCTGACTGTCGCCCGCCCGAACGACGAGCGCGCCTCCCGTTCACTCCACGGCCTGACCCGCACCCTGATCTCCAACATGATCGAGGGCGTTACCAAGGGCTACGAGAAGAAGCTTGAAATCGTTGGTACTGGTTACCGCGTTCAGGCCAAGGGATCTGACCTTGAGTTCGCTCTCGGCTACAGCCACCCGGTAAATGTCACCGCACCGGACGGCATCACCTTTGCAGTTGAGACCCCGACCAAGCTCTCTGTTTCAGGTATCAACAAGCAGCAGGTCGGCGAGGTTGCTGCCAACATTCGCAAGCTGCGGAAGCCGGACCCCTACAAGGGCAAGGGCATTCGCTACGCAGGCGAAGTCATCCGCCGCAAGGTCGGAAAGGCTGGTAAGTAACCATGGCCATCTCAATTAACAAGAAGCGTACGAACAAGAGCAAGTCTGCTTCGCGCAGCCGCCGCCAGCTTCGTATCCGCAAGCGCATCTCCGGCACGGCTGTACGTCCTCGTCTGGTCGTCAACCGCTCCGCACGCCACGTATTCGTCCAGGTTGTCGATGACACCAAGGGCCTGACCGTAGCAAGCGCCTCCACACTGGAAGCCGACCTTCGTGAATTCGAAGGCGACAAGACTGCCAAGGCCAAGCGCGTTGGCGAGCTCGTTGCCGCTCGTGCCAAGGCTGCCGGTATCGAAGCTGTTGTCTTCGACCGCGGTGGTAACAAGTACCACGGCCGGATCGCCGCCGTCGCTGACGGTGCACGTGAAGGTGGGCTGTCACTGTGACGGAAGCAAACAAGGAAAAGGACACTGTGTCTGCAGATCAGAAGGCAACTGTTGCCGTAGCTGCTCCGGCCACTGAGACCACTGCGCCCGCAGCTGCTGCCGATGACCGCCGTGGTGGCGCTCGTCGTGGCGGCGAGCGTGGCGACCGTGCTCAGGGCGGTCGCGACGGCGGACGTGGCGGCCGTGGTGGCCGCGACGGCGGCCGCGAAGCCGAGAAGAGCCAGTTCATTGAACGCGTTGTCACCATCAACCGCGTTTCCAAGGTGGTCAAGGGTGGTCGTCGCTTCAGCTTCACCGCTCTGGTCGTCGTTGGCGACGGTAACGGCATGGTCGGCGTGGGCTACGGCAAGGCTAAGGAAGTTCCCGCCGCAATCGCGAAGGGCGTTGAAGAGGCCAAGAAGTCCTTCTTCCGCGTTCCCCGCATTGGGAACACCATCCCGCACCGCGTTCAGGGTGAGGCCGCTGCCGGCGTCGTAATGCTGCGTCCGGCTTCCGCCGGTACCGGTGTTATTGCCGGTGGCCCGGTCCGCGCCATTTTGGAGTGCGTGGGCATCCACGACATCCTCTCCAAGTCGCTGGGTTCCTCCAACGCCATCAACATCGTTCACGCGACTGTTGCTGCGCTGAAGCAGCTCGAAGAGCCGGCAGCAGTGGCAGCACGCCGCGGCCTGCCGCTGGACGAGGTTGCTCCGCCGGCAATGGTGAAGGCAATCCTGAACCAGAAGGCGGGTGTCTGAGCGATGGCTAAGAACCTGATTCCCTCCGACCTTCAGTTGGAGATCACTCAGATCAAGTCCGCCATTGGCGGCAAGCAGAACCAGCGCGACACCCTTCGGTCACTCGGCCTGAAGCGGATCGGACACACCGTTGTCCGCACCGCCGACGCCGTGACTGTTGGAATGCTCAACACGGTTCCGCACCTGGTAAAGGTAGAGGAGGCGAAGTAAATGGCAGAGAAAAAGATCGCCGCAGAGACTGCTGAGAAGCAGAACACACTGAAGGTTCACCACCTGCGTCCCGCCCCGGGTGCCAAGACCGCCAAGACCCGCGTTGGTCGTGGTGAAGGTTCCAAGGGTAAGACCGCTGGTCGCGGTACCAAGGGTACGAAGGCCCGCTACCAGATCAAGGCTGGCTTTGCCGGCGGCCAGTTGCCGCTGCACATGCGCCTGCCGAAGCTGCGCGGCTTCAAGAACCCGTTCCGGGTTGAGTTCCAGGTTGTAAACCTGGACAAGCTCAACGAGCTGTTCCCGGAAGGTGGCACAGTCACCGTGGAGAACCTGGTCGAAAAGGGTGCCGTTCGCAAGAACCAGCCCGTCAAGGTGCTTGGCACCGGCGACATCACCGTCAAGGTTGACGTCACCGCCAACGCATTCTCGGCCAGCGCCGCAGAAAAGATTGCAGCAGCAGGCGGAAGCACCACCGCTCTCTAGCAGACGGTGGGCGAACGCCCGTTGTGAACTCCCGGTGAGCAAGGCCCTAGGGCCCTGCACACCGGGAGTTTTTTCACATCCGGTGGCCGACCATTTCCGCGCGTTCGCCGCAAGCGCGGCTTCTTGGATTGTTCGCATGGCCAATCCACCCGTTAGACTCGGTTGTTGGGATTATTGTCCCCCATCACACCACGCTCATAAACAACACAGGAGGACGCTTGCTTAGCGCATTTGGCCGGGCCTTTCGCACGCCTGATCTGCGACGCAAGTTGTTGTTCACGCTGGCAATCATCACAATCTTCCGCTTGGGTGCATTCATCCCCTCGCCTGGTGTGAACTACCAGAATGTCCAGCAATGCTTGCAGAACGGTCAGACCGCAGGGGGGCTCTATCAGCTCGTCAACCTGTTCAGCGGCGGTGCCTTGCTTCAGGTGTCCATCTTCGCGCTGGGCATCATGCCGTACATCACGGCCAGCATCATCGTGCAGCTGCTCCGGGTGGTCATTCCCCGGTTCCAGGAGCTGTATGAAGAGGGCGCCTCCGGGCAGTCCAAACTCACCCAGTACACGCGATACCTCACCATTGCCCTGGGCCTGCTGAACGCCACGACGCTGGTGTCGCTGGCGCGTTCAGGCCAGTTGCTTCCGGGCTGTGCGCTGCCGATCATTCCTGACGACAGCATCATCACCACCATCCTGCTGATCATCACGCTGACCGCCGGTACCGGGCTCATCATGTGGATGGGCGAACTCGTCACCGAAAAGGGTGTGGGCAACGGCATGTCGCTGCTCATCTTCACCTCCATCGCGGCGACCTTCCCCACGTCCCTGGGTGCCATCTGGAGCTCTCAGGGCCCGGGCACGTTCTTTATGGTCCTGGTGATCGGCCTGGTGACGGTTGCCCTGGTGGTCTTCGTGGAGCAATCCCAGCGCCGCGTCCCGGTGCAGTACGCCAAGCGGATGGTCGGGCGCCGGACCGTCGGCGGCACCAGCACCTACATCCCCATCAAGGTGAACATGGCAGGCGTGATCCCCGTGATCTTCGCATCCTCCATGCTCTACCTGCCGGGACTGATCTCACAGTTCAACCAGCCAAAAGCGGGCGAGTCGCTCGCGCCGTGGGTTGAGTGGATCAACAACAACCTGACCCGAGGAGACCACCCGATCTACATGGCGCTGTACTTCGCCATGATCGTGTTCTTCACCTACTTCTATGTCGCGATCACCTTCAACCCTGAAGAGGTCTCGGACAACATGAAGAAGTACGGCGGTTTCATCCCGGGTATCCGTGCCGGAAAACCGACCGCGGACTACCTGCAGTACGTGCTCTCCCGGATCACCCTGCCCGGCGCTCTGTACTTGGGCTTCGTGGCACTGATTCCGCTGGTGGCGCTGGTACTGATCAACGCGAACCAGAACTTCCCGTTCGGTGGCACCTCGATCCTGATCATGGTGGGCGTTGGCCTTGAAACCGTCAAGCAAATAGATGCGCAGCTACAGCAACGTCACTACGAAGGGCTTTTGCGATGACGAAAATGTTGATTATTGGACCCCCCGGTTCCGGAAAAGGAACGCAAGCGGAACGCATTTCCGGGCGCCTCGGCGTCGTGGCGATTTCCACCGGTGATATCTTCCGCGCCAACGTGAAGGGCGAAACTCCTCTTGGCATCGAGGCCAAGAAGTACATGGACGCCGGGGACTTCGTTCCGGACAGCGTCACCAACAAGATGGTGCGCGACCGCCTCAGCGAGTCCGACGTAGAAAACGGCTTTCTCCTGGACGGCTACCCGCGCACCACGGCGCAGGTGGACTACCTTGACGGGATCCTCGCGAACAGCGAAGAAAAGCTCGACGTCGTCCTGCAGCTCACGGCCGACGATGAGGAACTCGTCTCCCGCTTGCTGGGCCGCGCCAAGGAAACCGGCCGGAGCGACGATAACGAATCCGTGATCCGCCACCGACTTGACCTGTACCACGAGCAGACCGAGGCCGTTGTGGCCAAGTATGCCGACCGCGGCATCCTGACCCAGGTTGACGGCATCGGCGGCATCGACGAGGTCACCGACCGCGTGATGCAGGCCATCAAGGCAGCCCAGGCCGCGTAAGCCAGGCACACCAGCTTTTCGAGGCTCCTCCCGGCATCCGGGAGGAGCCTCAGCCATTGAGAGGACACACCATGGCCTTCGGCCAGCCCCGTATCGAATACAAGACCAACGCCCAGATGCGCGTCATGCGCGACGCCGGGCTGGTGCTGAACCGTGCGCTGGACGCAGCGGTGGCAGCTGCAGCTCCCGGCGTCACCACCAAGCAGCTGGACGACGTCTTCGCCGCAGTGCTGAACGAGGCGGGCGCCAAGTCGAACTTCCTTGGATACCACGGCTTCCCCGCCACCATCTGCACGTCCGTGAACGAGGAAGTGGTGCACGGCATCCCCGGCGGCAAAGTCCTCAACGACGGCGACATCATCTCGATCGACGGCGGCGCGATTGTCGACGGCTGGCATTCCGACTCTGCACGGACCGTCATCGTGGGCCAGGCCGACCCCGAGGACCAGCGGCTTTCCGACGTCACCCAGGCAGCCATGTGGCGCGGCATCGTCGCCTTGGCCACCGGAAGCCATGTGGGCGACATCGGCGCCGCCATCGACGACTACGTCTCCTCCGTGCCGGGCAAGCCGCTGGGCATCCTGGAGGACTACGTGGGCCACGGAATCGGCTCCGAAATGCACATGGCCCCGGACGTCCTCAACTACCGCACCAGCCACCGCGGCCCCAAAATTAAGCCCGGGCTGTGCCTGGCCATCGAGCCCATGCTGGTCCGCGGCAGCATCGACACCGCCGTGCTGGAGGACGACTGGACAGTAGTGACCACCGACGGCAAGCGCTCCTGCCAGTGGGAGCACTCTGTTGCCGTCCACGAAAAGGGGATCTGGGTACTCTCAGCCCCCGACGGCGGAGCGGAGCACCTGGTGCCGCTCGGCGTCGTACCCGTCCCGATCCCGTAGCTTTCGACACGCTATGGCGCTGCCGACGCGCAAAATCCCTGTCGCTACCTGAATACCGGTAGCGGCAGGGATTTTGCGTGTCGCAGTTGGTGGGAAGCGTCAGGCCTTGAGCTTCGGCTTGACGTCCTTGGTGTAGATTCCCTCGAGGGTCGCCTTCAGCTCGGTCATGGTGGCCTTTACGTCGCCCTGCTGCGTCAGGATCTTGGCGGCAGCCTTGGCCATCTCCTGGTCGGCTCCCGGCAGGAACGCGCGGGCGTTGTCCTGGACCTTGGTCACGGCCAGCTGGTCCATGGCGATCTTGATCTGCGGGGTCTTGGCCAGCACGGCGGTCATGTCAGCGGACGTGCGCGTGGGCATGTAGCCGGTCGCGGCCGAGAAAGCTGCAGTGTTCTCCGGCTCGGTCATGAACTGGAGGAACATGGCTGCTGCCAGCTGCTCTTCCTTGGTGACACCGCTGGGGATGCCCAAGCCGGCGCCGCCGGTAGGGCACACACCTGACGTAACCTTGGAGCCGCCCGGCAGGAAGCCGACGCCCACGTTGAACTTGGCGGACTTCAGGATGCCGATCAGCGACCCCGTCGAAGACAACGTGGCCGAGGCGAGGCCCGCGGCAAAGTCGTCGGCGGATTCTTTGGAGGAGACCCCAGCCCAGGCGTCCTTATACACGGAATCCTGGGCCGCCTGCAGTGCCGCCACGGACTCGTCTGAATCACAGGTGATGTCCCATTCCTTGGACCAGCCGCCGCCTTCGCCCCATAGGTTGTTCTGCAGGGTCCAGCCTGCGTACCCGGCCAGGGCGGGGTGCATGAACGCGTACTGTGCGCCGGAAGCTGCCTTGAGCTTGGGGGCCCAGCCGGCGAATTCCTGCCAGGTGGCGGGGGCGCGGTCCGGCAGGCCGGCTGCCGCGAAGTGGTCCTTGTTGTAGTAGAACAGGGGCGTGGACCGGCCGTAGGGGAGTGCCCACTGCTTGCCGTCGTACTTGTAGTCGTCCACCAGCGAGGTGCGGAAGTCGTCCAGTTTGACGTCCAGCTGCTTGACGAGGGAATCGAGCGGGATGATGCTCTCGTTCAGGTAGTAGCGGAACCACCAAACGTCGGAGAGGACCACCAGGGACGGCAGGCCTGACTTGGCGGCCTGGGCTGTCTGGAACTTCTGGGCGATTTCCTCGTAGTTGGCGCCAGCCGTCACAAGGTTCACGTTGATGTCCGGGTACTTGGCGTGGAACTTCTCGACGATGCTCTTTTCCACGTCCTGTGACTTGCCCGGGTGGTTGGACCAGAAGTCGATGGACGCGGCCGGCTTGACGCCGCTGAAGTCGATGCTGGCATCGGTTGTCGCCGCGGCTCCGGGTGTTGTTGACGGGCCGCCGCAGGCGGAGAGAGCTGCGGCGCCTGCCCGGCGCCGGCCAGGGTGAGAAAGAACCGTCGATCAAGGGTAAAGGACATGGTGCTGCCTTTCGTTGTGTGCCTCGGTAGTGCGGGATGCGGTGGATGGATGGTTTGGATGCCCTACGGCTAAGCCCTATGGCAAAGCCCTACGCCAACGCTCGACGGCGGTGCTCGCCGGAGGTTAGCCCGTCACGCTGCCCTGGGTCAGACCGGCGACGATGTAGCGCTGGAGCATGGCGAAGATGACCAGGATGGGGACGATCACGAGGACGGCGCCAGCCATCATGATTCCCCAGCCTGCGCCGTTGCTCTCGGAGTTCTGCAGCAGGGTCAGGCCCACTGGAAGCGTCATGCTTTCGGGTTTGTCCGTGATGATGAGCGGCCAGATGTACTCGTTCCATTCGCTCACCACGGTGACCAGGGCAACCGTGGCGATCGACGGAACGGACACCGGAACCACGATCTGCCACAGCCGACGCCAGTGGCCGGCGCCGTCGATTTCGGCGGATTCCAGGATCGACCCGGGCAGGGTGAGGAAGTGCTGGCGCAGCAGGAACGTGCCGAAGGCAGTGCCCAGGCCGGGCAGGATGATGCCCCAC
Organism: Arthrobacter sp. Hiyo4; assembly: GCA_002370555.1. Lineage (GTDB taxonomy): Bacteria > Actinomycetota > Actinomycetes > Actinomycetales > Micrococcaceae > Arthrobacter. The sequence continues at coordinate 2,704,388 of AP014718.1, read as the reverse complement.
AGGGTGTTCTTGCCACCCATTCCGGCGATCAGGATGTAGTTCGGCAGGATGGACACCTGCGCGGGAACCATCAGGGCCACCAGGATCAGGACGAAGATCAGGTTCTTGAAGGGAAAGCGCACAAACACCAGGGCATAGGCGGTCAGCAGGGCAAGGATCACTTTGATGCCGCCGCCCACCACGGTGACGATGGTGCTGTTGAGGAAGAACTGACCGAACGGGACCGTGGTAATGGCCACCCGATAGTTCTCCGGGTCCAGTGCCGCCGGGAGCACCTGCAGATCCAGGGTGACGATTTCGCCGGGCTGCTTGAACGAGCTCAGCACCATCCACAGCAGCGGCATGAAGACCACCAGGACGGCGACGGCGAGCGGCGCGTACCCGGCAGCGACTGTCCTGACCAGGTTGGTGCGGGAGAACGGCCGCTCGAGGGGCGGGACGGCGTCGGGCGTTGAAGGGTCCGGAAGGACGGCGGCGGGAGCGCTCACGAGTAGTGCACCTTCCTTTCGACGAACCGCAGCTGCAGCACCGTGATGACCAGCAGGATGACAAACAGGACCACCGAGATGGCGGCGGAATAGCCGGCGCGGTTGTAGGCGCCGAAGGCTTGGAGGTACGCCTCGTAGATGAGGGTGCTGGTGCCGCTGCCCAGGGGCGTCATGATCCGGATGAGGTCGAAGGCCTGGAGGGAGCTGAGCATGGTGGTGATCAGCAGGAAGAAGGTAGTGGGGGAGAGCAGCGGCAGCGACATGCTGACGAAGCGCCGGAAACTGCTGGCCCCATCCAGCGACGCCGCCTCCATCACGTCCTGCGGCAGGGACTGCAGCCCGGCCAGGAACACCACCGCGCAGTAGCCCAGGTTCTTCCAGACGTACACGATGATGACCATCACCAGGGAGAGCTCCGGATCGTTGATCCACTGCGGACTCTGCTGCCCAAGGCCCCGAAGGATCCAGGCCAGCACACCGTAGCCGGGATCAAAGATGAACAGCCACACCAGGCCCACGCCAACCCCGGACAGCACATACGGTGCGAAGACGGCAGACCGGGCAAACGTGGTGCCGCGGACCTTCGAGTTCAACGCAAGCGCCAGCAGCAGGCCCAGCACCATGGAGCCGCCCACGGTTGCGGCCGTGAACACGGCGGTGGTGCCAAGGACGCGGCCGGCGTCCGCGCCGGTGAAGAACGTGACGTAGTTATCCAGTCCGACGACGGTGGCCGACGCAGAGCCGAGCGTCCAGTTCAGCGTGGAGTAGTAGAGGTTGTTGAACAGCGGGACGTAGGTGAAAACCGCGATGAGCGCCAGGTTCGGCAGGGCCAGCGCGAGGAAGATGAAGAAGTCCTGGCGTTGCCGGCGCGACCAGCGATTGCGCGTCGGGGGCAGGGCGTCGGCCCGGTCCTTTGGTCCGCTGAAGGTCGTCTGCGCCGGGGATCTGCCCGTCTTGGCGGTGAGCTGTGGTGTCATGGATCTCAATCGAGAGGCCTGCGATGGCAGTGCTATGGAACGGAGTTGAGATCACTCCATCACATCGTGAGAGCCGGACCGGACCAGAAGCGGCCACCCAGCCAATTGTTGTCCCAGTCTTAGGAACCCGTTCACGGAACGTTTGGCTTCGCCGGTGATGGAGCCCACACTCCGGGCTGAGGTCCCGCTGCCCGAGCCGTGTCGGAGGGAAGCGAGATCCATCGACGCGCAACTTCGCTGCCGACACGCAAAATCCCTGGCGCTACCGAAATACCGGTAGCGCCAGGGATTTTGCGTGTCGGAGGGAATTCCCTGCCTCGTGAGGCGGATGACTGGTAATGGGGCGCACGGCAGAATGGACCCATGGGAGCAATTACGGATGTGCCTGGAATCAGGGTTGGCCACGAGCAGAAGACCGGGACGGCTGGCTGACCGGGGTCACCGTGGTGCTGCCGCCGCGGGGCACTGTCGGGTCGGTGGACGTCCGTGGCGGTGGCCCGGGCACGCATGAGACTGACGCGCTGGATCCCACCACGCTGGTGTCCACGGTGGACGCCGTGGTCCTCACCGGCGGCAGCGCCTACGGGCTCGTCTCGGCCCACGGTGCACAGCGCTGGTGCGAGGAGAACGGCCGGGCTTCGCCGTCACCGGGGAGTGGTGCCGATTGTTCCCGCCGCCGCCATCTTCGATCTGGGCCGGGGAGGAGACTTCTCAGCGCGCCCGACGGCGGACATGGGGTACGTGGCCACCGTTGCCGCTGCTGCCGAAACGGACGGGCACGACGTCGGACGCGGCAGCGTGGGCGCCGGCACCGGAGCTCTTATTGGGCGGGGACAGTTCAAGGGCGGGGTGGGTACGGCCTCGGTCACGCTTGAGACCGGCGTGGTTGTGGGGGCGCTGGCCGTGGTGAACGCTCTGGGGTTTCCGGTTGTGGACGGACGGCAGGAGCCGCAGCCCGCCGCGCGCTCGGTCTTGCCTCCCCACGAGCCCCCTAACCTCGCAAGCTCGGCCAGGGAACCCGGCTCGCGTGGCCCACCTTAGACGCGCGCTTCCAGGCTCCGGAACCTGCGGACCGTGATGGCGGCCCACCGCCGCTCAACACGACACTTGTAGTTGTGGCGACGAACGCTGTCTTGGACCCGGCCGAGTGCAAGCGGACTGCTTCTGCTGCGCATGCCGGCTTGGCTCGGGCGCTGAACCCTTCGCACACGTTGGCTGATGGGGATACTGTCTTTTGCCTTGCCACTGGTGAGGCGGCTTTGGACCGGAGTACTGAAACTGCCCGGCAGGTGAGTTTCATTACCCTGCAGAGTGCGGCAGCCGACGTCGTACGCTTGGCGATCCTTGACGGGATTTCGGCAGGCTCAATTACCGAGTAGCCCTATAGGTTACTACTTTGATATTCGGTTTGATATAGGTAGTAAATTACAGTAGAGTGTTGTGTTGGTTGTCTGCCCAGCTGTGCCCTGTTTGGGGCCGGAGGTGATGACCGATCCAACAAAAACGTTCGTGGTCATGTCCGGTGCAATCCGGCAGGGCTGCGGCAACAACAGTTAGCGGAGGGTATGGCCAAGAAGGACGGGGTCATTGAGATCGAAGGCGTTGTGACTGAGGCGCTGCCTAACGCGATGTTTCGCGTTGAGCTGACCAACAAGCACATCGTACTCGCGCACATCTCAGGCAAGATGCGCCAGCACTACATCAGGATTCTCCCTGAGGACCGGGTAGTGGTGGAACTGAGCCCTTATGACCTCACTCGGGGTCGTATCGTCTACCGCTACAAGTAAATTCTGGGTGGCCTCAGCATGAGCTGACGGCTGCTCCAGTTGACCAACTGCCACACGCAAAGGAATGCCATGAAGGTCAAGCCGAGCGTCAAGCAGATCTGCGAAAAGTGCAAAGTGATCCGCCGTAATGGCCGGGTCATGGTGATCTGCGAGAACCCGCGCCACAAGCAGCGCCAGGGCTAATTTCCCTCCTGAGGGAAATCCTGGGTTGCTAACCCACGTAAGTAAATAAAAGGCAGCACAAGCTGAACTGGGACGTATGAGCCCGGACAGCTAACCCCCGGTCGGAGGCTGGGGCCGCACAGAACGTGCGGGTGTACTGCCTACGACCTCCGGTTTATTCAAGGAGCACTGCCTCTATGGCTCGTCTCGCTGGCGTAGACATTCCCCGCGAAAAGCGGTTGGAAATTGCGCTTACTTACATCTACGGCGTGGGCAAGACCCGTGCACACGAAACCCTGGCTGCCACTGGCATCAGCGCTGACGTCCGCGTTAAGGACCTCACCGATGCCCAGCTGGTAGAACTTCGTGACTACATTGAAGGCAACTACAAGGTTGAGGGTGACCTTCGCCGCGAAGTAGCAGCTGATATCCGCCGCAAGGTTGAAATCGGCAGCTACGAAGGTATTCGCCACCGCAAGGGCCTGCCAGTGCGCGGACAGCGTACAAAGACGAACGCACGTACCCGTAAGGGTCCGAAGCGCACCGTTGCAGGCAAGAAGAAGGCTCGTTAAATCCCTCGGGATTGACTCGTCTTCCCCCAATAACTTTCTGTAGGAGAAAAAATGCCCCGAAGACTCGTGGCGCGGTTCGCAAGCCGCGTAAGAAGGACAAAAAGAATATCGCGCTTGGCCAGGCGCACATCAAGAGCACTTTTAACAACACCATCGTGTCCATCACGGACCCGAACGGAGCTGTTATCTCTTGGGCTTCCTCAGGTGAGGTTGGCTTCAAGGGCTCACGCAAGTCCACCCCGTTCGCAGCCCAGATGGCTGCCGAAGCTGCTGCCAAGCGTGCGCAGGAGCACGGCATGCGCAAGGTTGACGTTTTCGTCAAGGGACCGGGTTCAGGCCGCGAAACCGCAATCCGCTCGCTGCAGGCTGCTGGCCTGGAGGTTGGCTCCATCCAGGACGTCACCCCCGCAGCGCATAACGGTTGCCGTCCGCCGAAGCGCCGCCGCGTCTAAGGCTTTTCCAGCAGCTTGAGCTTGCCCGGACCGTCAATGGTCCGGGCAAGCCCCGCCGCGTTAAGTCTTCAGACCGAATTTCCACCACCTGTGTTGCGTCATATAGCGGATGCTCGCCGAAAGGAAACCTAAGTGCTCATTGCACAGCGCCCCACCCTCTCCGAAGAGGTAGTCTCCGATAACCGCTCGCGTTTCATCATTGAACCGCTGGAACCGGGCTTCGGCTACACCCTCGGAAACTCCCTCCGCCGTACCCTGCTTTCCTCCATCCCCGGTGCCGCTGTAACCAGCATCCGGATCGATGGCGTGCTGCACGAGTTCACCACGGTTCCGGGTGTCAAGGAAGATGTCACTGAGATCATCCTGAACATCAAGAGCCTGTCGGTTTCCTCGGAGCACGATGAGCCGGTTGTGGCTTACCTGCGCAAGCAGGGCCCGGGAGTCGTCACCGCCGCGGACATCGCTCCGCCGGCCGGCGTCGAATTCCACAACCCGGATCTGCACATTGCCACGCTGAACTCGAAGGGCAAGTTCGAACTCGAACTGACCATCGAGCGCGGCCGCGGCTACGTTTCGGCAGCTCAGAACAAGTCCGGCGACTCCGAGATCGGCCGTATCCCGGTCGACTCGATCTACTCGCCGGTCCTGAAGGTTACTTTCCGCGTGGAAGCAACCCGTGTTGAGCAGCGCACCGACTTCGACAAGCTCATTGTCGACGTCGAGACCAAGCAGGCCATCGCCCCGCGCGATGCTGTTGCTTCCGCTGGTACCACCCTGGTGGAACTCTTCGGTCTGGCCCGCGAGCTGAACACCGCAGCTGAAGGTATCGAGATTGGCCCGTCGCCGACGGATGCTGCCCTGGCAGCAGACATGGCACTGCCGATCGAGGATCTGGACCTCACCGTCCGTTCCTACAACTGCCTCAAGCGTGAGGGCATCCACACCGTGGGTGAACTCGTTGCACGCTCCGAGGCTGACCTCATGGACATCCGTAACTTCGGTGCGAAGTCCATTGACGAGGTCAAGGCAAAGCTGGTTGAACTGGGCCTGTCCCTCAAGGACTCGCCTCCCGGTTTTGACCTCGCAGCACGCGCCGCAGCAATTGAAGAGGACGACGCCGCTTTCGGCGACGACGAACTCTAACAAACAGATCTTGGCCGGCTGGCTGGATGCACCACGGTGTGCGCAGCCCACTGGCTTCCATATGAGGAGAAACTATTATGCCTACCCCCGCTAAGGGTCCGCGCCTCGGAGGCGGAGCGGCTCACGAGCGTCTTATGCTCGCGAACCTGTCCGCCGCACTCTTCGAGCACAAGCGGATCACCACCACGGTGACCAAGGCCAAGCGACTGAAGCCGTACGCCGAGCGTCTGGTGACTTTCGCCAAGCGTGGCGACCTGGCTTCCCGCCGCCGTGTACTCGGCCTGATCAGCAACAAGGGCATCGTCCACGAGCTGTTCACCGACATTGCACAGGCAGTGGAGAACCGCGACGGCGGCTACACCCGCATCACCAAGATCGGCAACCGCAAGGGCGACAACGCTCCCATGGCTGTCATCGAACTGGTTCTCGAGCCGGTTTCCGCCAAGCAGGCCGTTGTGGCCGAGGCTACCCAGGCTGCCGCTAAGGCTGCTCCGGTTGCTGAAGAAGCTCCGGTTGAAGCTGCCGAGACCGAAGCTGCTGAAGCCAAGTACGCCGGCTCCAAGCCTGCTACGGCTGACAACGTCGCCCCTGAGGGCTTCGAGGTCAAGGGCAACGAGGACTCCATGAAGTACCACGTTCCCGGCTCACGCTGGTACGACGCCACGACTGCTGAAGTCTGGTTCGACTCTGCAGAGTCCGCCGCAGCCGCAGGCTTCGTGCCTGCCGGTGGCGAAGCTGCACAGGCCGTCGAAGCTGAGTAATCAGGCGCTGACGCTCCAGTAGACTTATGTCTATGAACGACCAAAAACCCGCTGCCCCCGTTTTGGGGGCGGCGGGTTTTTGCGTGTCCGGCTTGATTTATCGTACGACGGCGGCCCCTTCAATGGGTGGGCAGTGCAGCCGGGCTTGCGCACCGTCCAGGGCATCCTGGAAGAAGCTTTAGCGCTGCTGATCCGCAGGCCCATTCGGGTCACCGTGGCGGGACGCACCGACGCTGGCGTGCACGCCCGCGGCCAGGTAGTCCACCTGGACCTGACCGGGGCGGAGTGGCTGAAGCTGCCGCGCGGACACGAACTGGATCCCGCCGTCGCGCTTTTGCGGCGGATTCGTGGCGCCCTCAGCCGGGGCTGGGCGACCTGACCGGGGCTATCGAGGTCCATCTGGTGTCCCTGGCGCCTGTGGGGTTTGATGCCAGGTTCTCTGCGCTGTGGAGGCGGTACAGCTACCGCATCGCGGACGGACCCGCCTTGTGGGATCCTCTTGAACGGTACTTCACGCTCTGGCACCCAAACCCCCTGGACGTGGACCTGTTGAACGCCGGTGCCATGCAGCTGCTGGGGCTGCAGAATTTCCTGTCCTACTGCAAGCCGCGCGAGGGCGCCACCACCATCCGTGAGCTGCAGCGCTTTGAGTTTGCCCGCGGTGAGGACGGCGTTATTGTGGCCACCGTCCAAGCCGACGCCTTTTGCCACAACATGGTGCGCTCCCTGGTTGGCTCGGCCTTGTTCGTGGGGGAGGGCATCGAGGAGCCGGGGTGGCTGCATGATCGCCTGCTGGCGAAGAAGCGGGACGCCAAGTCCGTCCTGGCCGCCCGCACCCGCTGGTCCTTGAGGAAGTGGCCTATCCGTCCGACGACGAGATGCTGGCCCGCGCCGAACTGACAAGGGCAGTCCGCAAGCACTGAGCCCGTTCCGGTGGCTCAACCACCGGGCTCGGTTTCGACAAGTTCAACCAGCGGATTCGACAGGCAGGGTCATGGTGAAGGTGCTGCCGCCACCTAAATCGCTGGAGCAAGCGATGGCCCCGCCGTGGCGTTCCAGGATGGTCTTGGTGATGGACAGGCCCAGCCCGGCTCCCGGGATGGCTGCGTCCCGGGCCGATTCGGCGCGGAAGAACCGGCTGAAAACCTTGGCCGCATCCTCCGGTGCCATGCCCATGCCGGTGTCCCGGACAACAAGCTTGACCCAGTTCTCGGTGCCGGCTGCGCTGATGGTCACAGTGCCGCCGTCGGGGGAGTACTTGATGGCGTTCGACACCAGATTGTCCAGTGCCTGCCCGATCCGCAGCGGGTCGGCGAAGGCCCAGAGCGGTGAGGGCACGTCGGCCACCAGGGCTACTGCTGACCGTTCCGCCTGTGCCTGGGCGGAGCCGATGCTGGTCTCCACCAGTCCGGAAATGTCGGTCCGCTTCGGGTGGACCTTCAGGGCGGCGGAGGCCTCGAGCGTCAGGTCCGAGACCAGGGCAAGCAGCCGTTCGGAGTTGCGCTGTACCACGCCAAGGCGTTGGACCGTGAGGGCGGAGAGCCCGTCGCTGTCCTCGAGCACCAGGTCGATGTTGCCCAGGATGGAATTCAGCGGCGACCGGAATTCGTGGGACACGTTCGATACCAGTTCCTCGTTCGCGGCCACGGCTTCAACCAGCCCCGTCACGTCGCTGTAGACGACCACCGCTCCGGTGAGGCGGCCGCCGTCGTCCATTAACGGCCTCGCGGCGGTGGACACCGCCCGCTGCTGCGGGACATCACCGATCCAGACGAGATAGTCGGCGAACGATTCACCCTCGATGGCGCGCCGGAGGGGCGTTTGTCCGACGGTAGTGGAGTCACTTTGTCCCGGGCGAAGACCTCTTGTTCGCTGTGGTCGGCAGGCACGACGCCGGCCGGTGCGGCGGTGTGCTGCCAACGCCGCATCATGTTGTTGGCCAGCAGCTGGTCACCGTTCGAATCGACGGCAACAATGCCGACGTCGGTAGCGTCCAGGATGGTCAGCAGCAGTTTCTCGCGTTCCCGGCTCGCGGCGAGCAGCTCCCGGAGTTCCTCTCCCATGGTCTGCAACTGCCGCTGCTGTACCCGCATATTGACGCTTGCGAACCGGATTGCAAAAGCAACGGCGAGCATCATGAGCGGGAAGAGGAAAAGAGATGTGATGTCCGCTGCCGTGAGATTTGGGAATCTTCCGGCCAGCGACGGGAGCATGATAAACAGCGGCCCCACAGCGCTGAGCACCAGGCTGGTCCGGATCAGCATGCCGGAAGCGGCGAGCCAAATAACGGGAAATATGACCAGGATCGCCAATCCTGAGAGGAGCGGTGCGGCGCCGTTTCGCAGGATCCCGATGGCGAGAAGGTCAAGAATCGGAATCACCAGGTAGGCGTTACGACGCAGACGCTCCCAAGGAGTAAGGAAACATGCCAGGAAGAGAATGACATGCATGGCGATTCCAGCCAGATAGAGGGACTGCCCACCAGCGAAGGCCATGCATAGGGCGTCATCACGGCGATGACGATGACAATGAGGGCCAGCGGAAGCTGGCACAAGGCGACCTGGGTGCGTGGACCCAGATTCTTGAATTTAAGGGCCATTCCCCGAGGTGATGGACGTACGGCCATACCGGCTCTCCAACTTTCTTGACGGCCCCAATTCCGTCCCCAACCAGTTTATGCGCCCAAATGATCATTGGTCGCAGCACTACACCTTCCGAATCCTAGTGTGTATGTGCTGTTATGGTAATTGACTTTTCAGAACGAAATGTGAAGAGGAGTGTCATCTGCCGTTCATACTTGTACCGTAGAGAGAGTTGGAGTGGATTTGGCATCGGCGCTGGGCTGATGAGGGGCCAAATACACCTGGCGTTGGGGTAGCGATGGATGATCTTGGGGTAGCAGTAGTAATCGAGGACGACGTGGATGTGAGGAACCTCCTGGAGGGGGTCTTGACCCAGGCGGGTTTCGAGGTCCATACCGCCGCCGAGGGGCGGGAGGGCGTTGAGGTGGTGCGACATAACAAGGCCCAGGTGGTCACGCTGGACATCGGCCTTCCGGACATCGACGGGTTTGAGGTCCTGCGGCGCATCCGGAATTTCAGTGATGCCTACGTTGTGATGCTGACCGGCCGGACCGATGAGCCGGATCTGCTCTCGGCACTGAACGCCGGTGCGGACGACTACATTGCGAAGCCCTTCAGGCCGCGTGAACTCAGGGCCAGGGTGGCGGCCATGATGCGCAGGCCGCGCCATGAAGTAAGCGGTCCATCCCAGATGGCTACATGGGCCGAGCCTCCGGCCGCGCCGGCGACATTCACCCACACTGGAGTTTTCCAGCACAACGGGCTCATCCTGAACTACCGGACCCGAACGGTGGTGATTGGTGAGGTCAACCTGGGCCTCACGCGCAGCGAGTTCGACCTCCTGCATACTTTGCTCCGCGGCGAGGGTGCGGTGTGTACTCGGTCCGATCTGGTGCGAGCGGTCCGTGGTGACCTTTATGAGCCGGATGCCTATATCAGTGAGGCTGACGAGCGGGCCGTGGAAGTCCACGTCGGGAACCTGCGCCGCAAGCTTCGGGAGGATCCGCTGTCACCGCGCTGGCTTCAGACTGTGCGCGGAGTGGGCTACCGGCTCGCACCAACAAGAACCGACCTCCAGGGCTGGCCGGGGGCTGGTCACTAGTCATTCTTGAGGATGTAGTTAGCCTGGAGTTCAGAGACTGTACGAACGCCGTGCTCTGCCAGGGTTGCCAGCAGTGCCTGGCTTTGGACGAAGTCGCTGCCGCGGATGGCATCCTCCAGTGCTTGAGCCAGGAATGACAAACGGATCCCGCCCACCATGGCTGAAGTGATCCGCAGGCTGATGACGGCGTCCAAAGCAATGGGGCGGTCCTCGGTGTGGACGGCGCCAGCCAAGCGGCTGAAGCGCTGGTCCCACAGGGCGGCGTAATCGCGGGCGAAGCCGAGCGCAAGTTCGGGGCCGTCCAGTTCTTCTTCCAGCTCCGCCAGGATGTCCGGTTCGACCCAGCGCATGGCCTCTTCTCCCGTCAGCGGGTGTCCGGACCGCATGTCCACAACAGACCCTGCAGCCGACGGCTCGGCAGGGGCACCCCCGCTGCTGGAGGTGAGTGGTGGATTATCCATGCTTCAAGGCTACTTCCTGTAGTTACTTCGGAGTCCGTCTTGAGTAGAACCTGTGGAAACCTTGAGTCATCCTTGCATGATGATTTTTCGGGGTCATTGCCCGCTGAATGTGACAACCGTGTTGATAACCGCCGGCCCCAGAATGGCAATGAAGAGCACGGGAAAGATAAAGAACAGCAGGGGAAAGAGGATCATCACGGGCAGTTTCATGGCCTTTTCCTCGGCACGCTGGCGGCGTTTTACCCGCATGACCTTTGCCTGGATCCGCAGCACCCGGCTGATGGCGATGCCGTAGGTATCGGCCTGGATTACGGCTTGGACGAAGCTCCGAAGTTCAGGAATGCTGGTCCGCTCTGCCAGCGCTTGGTACGACTCGCGGCGGCTCCGGCCCACCTGCATGTCCTGCAGCGTACGCACCAGCTCTTCGGCCAGCGGGCCCTTGCCGTTTTCGCCGGCGCGGGCCATCGCCCCTTCGAAGCCAAGGCCGGCCTCCACCGAGATCAGCATCTGGTCCAGGGTGTTGGCCAGCTCCAGCTGCATGGCCTTCTGGCGCTCCATGCCCTTGCTGTAGAGCAGGAGGTCCGGGATGAAATAGCCGAGGAAGAGTACGAAAAGGCCCGCCAGTTTCATCATGGTTGTGCTTCCGAGCGCGCTCAGGTAGATCCCGAGGGACGCACCCGCAACCCCGAGGGCCAGCTTGGAACCGAGGACCTTTCCCAGGGGCGTGGAAACTGGCCGGCCGGCGAGCGAAAGGAGCCTGTCCAGGAATGCGACGTACGTGGGTGGCGTCAGCCGCCGCCCAATGGATTCGAGCAGACCTGCCTTGGGTTCGGGTACTGAGCTTGAGACAGAGGCGCCACGGCTGAGGAGCTCGGCTGTTACTACCCGGCCCTTTTGATCGGCTGTCAGGACTGACCAGGCCATCGCGGCCACGGGAACGCAGACCAGGACAACGGAGAGGGGAATCAGGGCGTTCATCATGTCTCAGAACTTCAGGTCGATGATCTTGCGCATCCACAGTGCGCCGATGGTCATGAGGACAAACGATGCGCCGATCATGCCCCATCCCAGGGGATGGGTAAACATCGGGTTCATGTAATTCGGGCTGACCGAAAGCAGCATGGCCACGATGCCGAACGGCATGGCAATGAGGATGTAGGCGGAGAACTTGCCTTCGGCGGCAAGCGCCTTGATGTGGCCCTTGATCTCACTGCGCTCGCGGATGGTCTCGTTCACCTGGTCCATGACTTCGGCGAGGTTGCCGCCCACTTCACGGTTGATCTGGATGGCCTGGGAAACCCAGACGAAGTCCTCATTCTTCATCCGGAGGGCAGTGTCGTTGAGTGTTGCCAGCATGTCCCGGCCCAGACTGGTCTCCGTGATCACCCGCCGCATCTCCTCCGAGGTCGGCTTCTGCGATTCCGCCGCGGCCGCGTCGATCGCCCGAAGGATGCTGTGGCCAGCGCGGAGTCCGCCTGAGAGGAGCTGAAGCGTGTCGCCGAGCTGGGAGTCAAACTTCGCCCGTCGCTTCCCGGCCAGATAATTCAGGACGAGATGCCCTACGAAGGGCGACAGCATTGCCAGAAGTAACCCGATGAGGGGCCCGACGGTCACGATGCCCACGAGGAATCCCACACAAGCGCCGGCGGCCACAAGTATGAAAAATTCCGCCTGGCTCAGCCGGAGTCCAGCGATTTCAAGCTGGGCGCGGGAAAAAACCTGGACATTACGTCTTCCCAGCATCCGCTCGAAGGAGGCCACTGCGGAGGCCGCAAAGCGCGTCAACGTCGTCGGCGGGTTGGATTCGAACGGACGACGGCGGTCCATCGACACCTCGGGGGTGCCGGGGGCCAATACCGCGATGCCGAGGAGGCTGATCGCCGCCAACAGTACGACGATCCCCACGTAAAGTGTCACGGCGGTCATTTAGCGACCGGGGAGAGAGAACCGGCAAACACCGCCGGTGAGACGTGGATACCGAGATCTTCGAACCGGTCAATGAACCGTGGCCGGATGCCGGTGGCAACGGGTTTGCCAAGGAACCGGCCATGGGCGTCCACCCCGGCCGAGTAATCGAAAACGAACGCATCCTGGAGGGTGACGATGTCCCCTTCCATGCCCTGGACCTCAGTCACATGAGTGATGCGGCGGGATCCGTCCCGCAGGCGCGAGATCTGGACAATAAGGTTCACAGCGGACGCGATCTGTTCACGGATGGCCCGCAACGGCAGGTCCATGCCGGCCATAAGCACCAGCGTTTCCAGACGGGCGACGGCGTCGCGGGGCGAGTTGGAGTGCACCGTGGAAAGAGAGCCATCGTGGCCGGTGTTCATAGCCTGCAGCATGTCAAGGGATTCGCCACCGCGGACCTCACCCACCACGATGCGGTCCGGCCGCATACGCAGGGAATTGCGCAGCAGTTCGCGGATGGTCACTTCGCCCTTGCCTTCCGTGTTCGGCGGACGGCTTTCAAGCCGGACCACATGCTGCTGTTGGATCTGCAGCTCCACGGCGTCCTCGATGGTCACGATCCGTTCGTCTCCCGGAAGGAACGAGGACAGGACATTAAGTAGGGTCGTCTTGCCGGTTCCGGTGCCGCCGGACACGATGATATTCAGTTTGGCCTTCACACAGGCGTCCAGCAGTTCAGCCATCTCCGGGGTCAGGGTGCCGAAGTCAATCAGGTTGCGGACCGTCAGGGGTACCTTGCTGAACTTTCGAATGGTCAGCGATGATCCGCCAACGGCCAGGGGCGGGATGACGGCGTTGACGCGTGAGCCGTCTTCGAGCCGAGCGTCCACCAGAGGCGAGGATTCATCAATCCGGCGTCCCACTTTGGACACGATCCGCTCGATGACTTTGCGCAGGTGCTCTTCCGAGCTGAAGCGGGATTCGGTGAGGATGAGTTTGCCTTTTCGCTCAACGTAGATCTGGTCCATCCGGTTGACCATGATTTCCGTGACCGCGGGATCGTCTAGCAAACGCTGTAGCGGGCCATAACCGAGGACGTCGTCGGCGACATCGCGGACCAGCCGGATGCGTTCCTCAGCGGACAGTGGAACCTGCTCCGCGTCAATGATCTTGGTGAGCTCTTCCTTCGCAGTGCTCCGGAGCTCATGTTCTGTCACTGACGCATCGTTGAACCGCGTACCCATCCGTTCAAAGAGGGCGTTCGCAGCACGCAGTTTCATCGCAGCAAAGACATCCACCGGTTGGGCCTTCGGTGCTTGAGCGCTGGATACCAGGGAACTGGAGGGTGAAGGCACGACGACGGCTGGCTGGGTACCAGCGGGTTCCTCCACTCGTGCCGCTCTCGCCGACGGCGGTGGTGCCGTGCTCCGGAGCGGCGTCGGGCCCTTGACAGCCGCTTGAAGGGCTACCGCCGGCTGGGGCGCCTGTTTTCTGTCCTGGACTGCGTTGATCCGGTCGGAGAGTTTCATTAGATGACCACCCTTCGGTGAAGCTTGCGCTGGGCCTGGGTCCGCCAGGCGGGGTTGAAGCGTTCCACCAACTGCTTGAGGCTCTTGACTGCAGGATCCCTCTTGGATTCCTGCAGAACCGGGATTCCCGGTTGGTGGACAGTGCAACGGCACGGGAACGCGGGATGCTGATGTCCACGGGAGCGCCGATGGTGGCCTCGACGTCCTGGACTGTCAGGCCCGCCTTGGCATCGGCCATGTTCAGGACTACATGCCGTGACTCCGGTGTGATCTCCAGTTGCCGGAGAACTTCCAGGCCGGACCGCAGGCCGCGGAGGCTGGGGATGTCCATGCCGCTGACCCATACCACATCCGTGCACTGTTCCATGGCCGCCATCCCGATCTCGGGGAGTCCGGGCGCGGTGTCCAGGACCACGTACTGGAACTCCCGTGCCAGTTGCTCCAGCAAGTGCGTGATCTGTTCGGGCGTGATGTGGTCTGCGTCCACCGGGGTTGGCGGCGCGCAGAGGGCGTAAATACCGGCCGGATGGACGGTAAGGAAGGCCTTGAGGACCAGGGAGTCCTGTGCTGCGGCCGGTGACACGGCATCCGTGACGGTGTGCTCGGGATTGAGGTAAAGGCCGGAGGCGACGTCGCCGAACTGGAGGTCCAGGTCAACGATGACAACGCTCATGGGCGCGATCCGGCCAAGCCCGATGGCGATGTTCGTGGCGAGGGTGGTCTTGCCCACGCCGCCCTTGGGGGAGAAGACGCCCACGACGAGGCCTTTGCCGGCATTTTCGGCAGGCGGTGCGTCGAAGGTACGGTTCCGGGTGGCGAAGGACTGGCAGGCGTGTTCCAGGAGGACGCGGATCTCCGCGGCATCGGCGACGGGGCTCAAGATATCCCTGATCCCTGCCCGCATGGCGTGAAGAAGGACCGATGGATCGGCATCGCTGACGAGGACAATGCTGAGGCCCGGTAGCTGGACGTCGAAGACCTTTGCAAAACGCAGCGCCTCGTCAATGGAAACGTCCGGCCCGATGATGAGGACCTCGGGCTGCTCCTGGTCGAGGAGGGCGAACAGTTCCTGCGGACCCGCAGGAAGAACGTCGGAGGCGATGGTCTGCACCGAACCCCGGATTCCGTTCGTTACGGCGTGGCGAAGTTTGTGGTCAAAATCGGCGTTGGGGGAGAGCAGGACGAAGCGGCTCACTTGTAGACCACGTCCTTGCGCTCAATGCGGGGTCCGTTGTCTTGGGCGTCGAGGGGTTCCTTGGTGAGCCAGATGCGGCCGAACTCGGAGGCGAAGACGATCTTGCCGGCGTCGACGTCGTTGACCGCGACAGTGAGCATCAGCGAGCCCTCAGGAAGGGTGGTCTCCTTCGGGTCGGGTTGTCCTGCCACCGGTTTCTCGGCCGGCGCGGCCTGCGGTGCGCGTTGGACCGCCGTCACCAAGGCCTTGCGGACAGTCAGCTGGCTGGACGCGTTGTCGGGTTTGTCTTTGACTGCGCCGTTGTCGAACGAGAGAAAGAAGCCCACATGGTTTCCGACCTCGATGCGTCCGCCGACTACTCTTTTGGGCTCCAATTCGAACGACACCTCCTGGAAACCGGCCGGGACTTCCGCGGCGCCCTGGGCCTTGACCTCCTCCGGAGCGACGAGCCGCTCGGCGAGGAGTTGCTCACCCGGCACGAGGTCCACGGCGCTGACGTTGCCTGCGGAGTTGTCCAGGGTGCTCAGCGCGGTGTCGGCGACGCCGGCGGCGGGGACCTGCTCAAGGGCAAGGGACGCTGCCATCTCGTTAACGGGGGTGCCGGCGGGAATTGCCGCCTTGACCACGAGGACATTCACGGGCTCCATCGTCGCCATGGCACGCTGGTCCGCGCCCTGGGCGTAGAAGATGATAAGAAGGGCGCCCACAATCGCCAATGCAATCGCAGCCGTTCCTGCCAGCAGGCGAGACTTCACTTTTTACTCCTGGTTCGGGGTTAGCGGGTGCGAATGGACTATAGGGTCATACGCGCGATGGTGGCCCCGTACTCGTCCACGGGTCCCAGCGTGTAGCCGTCGGCGAGGGAAACGTATTTGACGAAGCTGCCAATGATCCCACGACAATCCCCCTTGCATTCGGTCAACGACGTGACTCCTGTGGTTGATGATATTCCGCTGCGGAATTCGTAGGGGAGCCCCGCGTTGCCGGTGAACTTCCAGCCAGTGACTTTGAAGGCGGCGAAAGATACCAAGCCGTACACGGCGCCTGTCCCAGTGCCGACAACGCTGTTGAAAACGGGCAGCAGGACGATGATCTCTCGTCCGGCAGTAATCTCACTGGCCCAGCGGTTGAGTTCCGCGGAGCAGTTTCCCGGGGCGTTGTTACCCGTATCACTGCCGCCTTCACTGAGGGCGAGATCGATGGTGCCGCCGCACATGCCGGTGTCAGGGGACAGCCAGCCGAAGCCGCCTGCTACGGCTGCACCGGAGGGGCCGTAGTTGCAGTCCGGGTTGGTATTGTTGCCGTAATCCTGGAGAAGTTGCAGCGAACCGTCGATGTGGCCCTTCACCTGGCAGATGGAGAAGGCCAGGGGGAAGGCTGTGCGTCCGGCCCGGGGACTGCCCAGACTGCTGAGGACCGTGCCCCGACCTCTTTGGTGGGGACGCCGAGTATGTCCGCGAAGAAGAGGGACACCGAGTTATCCACCCCGCCGGTTTCCTTCGCGGACGTCGTTACCGATACCGTCCGGGCAGTCTTGTCCAAATCTATGGAATGCACCTTACTCATGCCGTCCAAGGCGTTCTGGTTGGCGAGGCTCGCGGCGAGTGACGACGTCGTTGAACAGAGAGGATCCGCGGCCTCGCGGGCGCATTTCTGGGCTAGTGCAATGGCGGAGGCGTCCGCGCCGTTTTGCAGTTGCGCGCGTTCTGAGTAAATGACGCCGACATCGACCGCGATCGCCACGAAGCCGAGGAGAGTCACCATGAGGATTGCCACGATGACCGTGATGCTGCCGCGATCCTGGGTTTGCTCGTCTCCGCTCAGCCGCCGCACAACATGACTCCTTTTCCTGTCATGGGAAACGGGCCGGCGATACCGGTGATGCTGGACAGGTTGTAACTGATGGTGAGTGTCACCTGGGCGCCGGTGCTGCACACCTGGGTGCTTAACGTGATGTCGGAGTCCGGGATGGTAGTGCTGACACTTGCAGCCGCGTTCTTTGCCGCGGTTTTGGCGCCGGCGGGGTCATTAGCAATAGCCATGACGCGGACGCCGTCGCGGGCGGCATTCGTGAGGGTGATCTGGGCGTTGTAGACTCGGCCGAATTCAATGGTTCCTAGCACCAGCATCAGGAGCACAGGTAGCAGGAGCGCGAACTCGACGGCGGCTGCCCCGCGCTCTGATCGTTCCGGCATCTGCCGCCACCCTTTCGAAAGTGGTTGTTGACACAGTTGGGTGGTGGGCCTTTGGCTCCACCACCCAACTTATGTGACAAACGCTATGAGCTACTAGGGAGCGGGGATCTTGCCCGAGACATCGGTGAACAGATTGGTCAGGGTGGTTCCCAAGGCGGTTACGGCGATGATGATGACGACGGCGATGAGGCCAACCATGATCCCGTACTCAACGGCGGTGGCGCCCTTTTCGTTGCGGAGGCGGTCCTTCATGGTGAAGCCGAGGGTTTGGAGTGTGGCGATAAGAGAAAGCATTTTGTACTCCTGAGCGAGTGGGGGGGCTGGTCCGTCACCAGCTCTGATATGAAGTTAGCAAGCAATATGGAGCGTCCGGCCGGATCTTGGAGCATCCTGCGTAAAGGCTTTCGCACCTGCGCATTTCCTGCGCCTTTGCTTCACCGATCCTGCGTTTGAGACTAAAAAATCCGGAGTTCCCGGACGCGCAAACGGACCCCCTCGGTTCTGGGTGCCGAGGGGGTCCGGTCTTTGGGTTGCGGTTGTCCGATGAGGATGGCCCGGGATAACGGCCTAGATCCCCTCAGAGAACATTGCAACGATGGTGATGACAGCTGGGCCGAGGATGGCTGTGAACAGCACAGGCAGAATGCAGAAAATCAACGGGAACAGAACCTTGACGGGCAGCTTCATGGCCTTTTCTTCTGCGCGTTGGCGCCGCCTGACGCGCATCTGTTTCGCCTGGATGCGAAGGACACTCGCCAGTGCTATGCCATAGGCATCTGCCTGCACCACGGAGCGGACGAAACTCCGTAAATCAGGAACATCAGTTCTTTGAGACATTGCCAGATAGGCATCCTTACGACTTCGACCGACCTGCATATCCTGAAGAGTGCGAACAAGCTCTTCGGCAAGTGGCCCCTTGCCGTTCTGGCCTGCTCGTGCCATAGCCGTTTCGAATCCCAGCCCCGCCTCGACCGAGATCAGCATCTGGTCAAGGGTGTTGGGCAGTTCCAGCTCAATGGCCTTATGGCGTTTGGCCCCGCGTCCGTGGATCAGAACATCTGGAATGAAGTACGCCAGGGACGTCAAAGCAATCGCCAGCAAAAGGATCGGTCCCGTCGGAGACTTCACCAGCAGGACGACGCCGATGACAGCTGCTACGAGTGCCAACGCGGGCTTAGCTATCAGGAGGCGCTCGAGGGGCATGCTTGCTGGCCTGCCAGCCTTCGACAGGAGTTTGTCCAGCCACCCCGTATATCCCTTCGGAGTCATTCGCAGACCAAGCCCGACCAAACTTCTGGTATCAGCCGCTGTGGGCCCTTCGTCCTTGAGCCGGGCGCCGCGCCCCAAGTTGTTTTTAACGGCAGCCAGACCAATTCGGTCGATGGAAATGAGCGACCAGACCATCACGGAAGACGGAACGACTATTAGTCCCACAATCAGCCACGCCATTGCAGTCATTGCGATACCCCCTAGAACTTGATCTTAACGACGCGGCTGAGCCAAAAGGAGCCGAACGCCAACAGTGCCACGGAGAACCCATCATGACCCAGCCAAGGACACTGGTGTAGAACGCCCCCATGTATCCGGGATTTCCAATACTCAGGTATACGAATATCCCCACGGGAAGGGCAACCAGGATGTAGGCGGACAGCTTGCCTTCGGCGCTCAGTGACTTAACTTGTCCTTTGATCTCGGAGCGCTCCCGGATAGTTTCGCCTACTTGATCGAGCACTTCTGCCAAGTTGCCGCCCACCTCTCGGTGGATTTCGATGGCCTGGCTTATCCAGTCGAAATCCTCGCTCTTCAGCCGTCGGGCAGCGTCCAGCATCGAGTCCTTTAGGTCGCGCCCCAAGCGCGTCTCATTGACCAGCCTGGCAAATTCCTCCGACGTGGGTGAATCTGCCTCTTGGGAAACGGCATCAACCGATCGCAGCAGGCTATGTCCGGCCCGCAATCCGCCTGCCAGCATTTGCAAGGTGTCGCCAAGTTGCGCGTCAAACTTTGCACGACGGCGGCTTGCCATGATCCTAAGGAAGAGCATCGCGCTGAACGGTGTGAGTACAGCAAAGAGACACCCGACGAGGACGCCTGCCAAGATGAACCCGATAATGCCCATCGTGACACCCACGCAGGACACTAGCAGGATGAAATCCGCCTGCCGCAGACGCAAACCTGCCTGCTCAAGTGACTCCCGGGTACCGAAACGGGCGTTCTTGCTGACATTTCGATCCACGAAGGAGACGGCAGACTCCGCCGCACGAGTCAGAAGGGACGTCTCATTGACGACGCCCGGACGTCGCCGGGACAGTGCGATGCCAGACTTTCCCATGCCGAGCGTGGATAGAAGCAGGATCGTGAGGGACACAAAGCACAAGGTAACGCCGAAAGT
This sequence comes from Arthrobacter sp. Hiyo4, assembly GCA_002370555.1. Classification (GTDB taxonomy): domain Bacteria; phylum Actinomycetota; class Actinomycetes; order Actinomycetales; family Micrococcaceae; genus Arthrobacter. The sequence goes on along the minus strand of AP014718.1, from coordinate 2,684,682 downwards.
GAAAAAGATGGGGTCAGTTGTGTTCACCTGTAGCCACCTCCCGTGGGCATGCTTCCGAATACGGCCGGTGACAGGGGGATACCCAATTCGGCAAAATGGTCAACAAAGCGAGGCCTGACGCCAGTTGGTACGGGGCGGCCCAGGAACCTGCCGTTGGCGTCAACGCCCGCACTGTAGTCGAAAGTGAATGCATCCTGAAGGGTGACGATGTCCCCTTCCATCCCCTGAACCTCTGTCACGTGGGTAACGCGGCGCGTTCCATCCCTAAGCCGGGAGATGTGGACGATCAAGTTGACCGCAGAGGCAATTTGTTCGCGGATGGCCCTCAGCGGCAAGTCCATACCGGCCATGAGCACCAAGGTTTCAAGCCGCGCAATGGCGTCCCGGGGCGAATTGGCGTGCACCGTGGATATTGAACCATCATGGCCTGTGTTCATCGCCTGCAACATGTCCAGTGATTCGCCGCCGCGCACTTCGCCGATGACGATCCGGTCGGGTCGCATGCGAAGGGAGTTCCGGACCAGGTCTCTGATGGAGATCTCGCCCTTGCCCTCAATGTTGCGTGGCCGGCTTTCAAGTCGAACCACGTGCTCCTGCTGCAGCTGGAGTTCCACGGCGTCCTCGATGGTGACGATGCGTTCATCGGCAGGTAAGAACGATGACAGAACATTCAGCAGGGTGGTCTTTCCTGTGCCCGTACCGCCGGAGACGATAATGTTCAGCCGTGCGTGGACGCAAGCGTTCAAGAGCTCGGCCATCTCCGCTGTCAGGGTCCCAAACGAAATCAGGTTGCCCACCGTCAACGGCACTTGTCCGAACTTTCGGATTGTCAGCGATGATCCGCTGACAGCAAGGGGCGCGATGATCGCGTTCACGCGTGAGCCATCTGCGAGCCGAGCGTCCACCATCGGCGAGGATTCGTCGATGCGCCGTCCAACTTTGGTGACTATGCGCTCGATGATCCGGCGCAGGTGTTCCTCGGAGCTGAAGCGTGCATCGGTGAGGAATAGCCTGCCCCCTCGCTCCACGTACACCTTGTCGGGTCCATTCACCATGACTTCAGAAACCGCGGCGTCGTTCAGGAATTTTTGAAGCGGACCCAGCCCCAATACATCGTCGATGATTTCCTGAACGAGACGGTGCCGTTCCGGTGCCGAGAGTGGAATTTCGTCTTCGTCGATGATGGCCCGAAGCTCATCCTTGACGTATGTCTGGAGCTCTGCCTCGTCCAGGGACGGATCAGTGATCCGACTGCCCATCCGCTCGTAGAGGGCGGCGCTTGCGCGATCTTTGATCGCGTTCAATGCCTCATTGGCATCCGCGCCGCGGCTTCTCGGTTCGGCTGCGACTGTCGGTGGCTCAACTGACGAAACTGCTCCACCGGCCCAAGGGCCACTCTTAGCTGAGGTCGGCATGGCAGCACTCGTGTCGACGCCCCGGATCGATTCCAAACGCTTGGTGAGGTTCATTGGACTACTACCCTTCTGTGAAGTTTCTTGTGGGGGCGCGACTCCCAGTTGGCGCTGAACCGTTCGACAAGCTGGCGCAACCCCTTGGTCGCCGCGTCCCGGGTGCTATCCTGCAGCAGCGGAACGCCTTTGTTTGTCGAAAACGGCACAGCCCGGGATCTCGGGAGGACAACATCCACCGGACAGCCGATGGTGGCCTCGACGTCCTGCAGCGTCAGCCCAGTGCGCCGGTCCGCGAAGTTGAGGACGACGTGCCGATTCGCAGGCACAAGGTCCAGTTCAGTGAGGATGCCAAATCCGGTACGAAGCCCCGGATGCTCGGAATATCCATGCCACAAACCCACACTGCATCCGTGGCCAGTTCCAGTGTGGCCAGGACGTGTTCGCCTAGTCCCGGTGCTGAATCAACTACGACGTACTGGAATTCGTTGGCGAGCTGGCTCAGCAACCTTCCGACCTGTTCGCCGGAAATCTGATCAGCATCAGTAGGCCGTAATGGGGCACATAGCGCATAGATGCCCGAGGGGTGCAACGTCAGATAGGACTTCAGCACCACACTGTCCTGGACCGCCGCCCCAACCACCGCATCAGCCAAGGTCCGCTCGGGATCCAGCATCAAGCCGGAAGCAACGTCGCCGAACTGTAGATCGAGGTCAACCACCACAACGCCCATAGGAGCTTCCTTGCCTAGCCCGACGGCAAGGTTCGTTGTAATGGTTGTCTTGCCCACGCCGCCTTTGGGAGACATGACGGCGATAATCCGGCCGCTCCTTGGCTGGCCTTCGACGGAGTTGCCCAGTCCACGGCGCCGGCCAGCGGCTGCCAGGCTTGCCCGCTCCAGCAGCTTTCGGATGGAGTCAGTATTCGAACCGGGGTGCAGCAAATCCCTGATGCCGGCCCGCATGGCGGGAAGCGCAACCTCCTCTTCACTATCGGTCACCAGCACTACGCTGATTTCCGGATACTCGAGGTCGAAGAGACTGGCCAGCCGGATGGAGTCATCGATTGGCAGGCCGGGCCCAAGCAAGATAACTTCGACGGGGTCGCCGCTGAGGACTTGGAGCAGATTGTCGGGACCAGGCGGAAGATAATCGGCTGCGATTGCGTGGAAGGTGCCGTGCAATCCGGAGGCCGCCTGCCTCGCGCGCTTTTCGAAGTCCTGATCTGACGTGATCAGGACGTACCGGCTCATCGGTACAGCTCCGGCTTCTTGACGATCACCGGGGCGCCTTCTGTGGCGGTTGAAGGTTCCTTGGTGAGCCACAAGCTGCCAAAGTGGGCCCCAAAAGCGATTTTCGCGGAGTCAGCGTCGTTGCGGGCGAACGTCACCATTATCTGTCCGGTTGGCAACTGGGTGTTGGCTTGTTCGGCAGGGTCGGTCCCCGTGGGCGCTTTCGCAGACGCCTTAGGCAGGGACCGCTGGACACTCGTCACCAGGACCTTGTGAAAGACCTGTTGGCCAGACTCCAGGTCCGGTGTCTCCTTCACTGCGCCCTTGTCAAAGAGGACGACGATGCCGACGGTATCGCCGGCGGCGATGCGGCCCCCAACCACCCGCTCGGCTTCCAGCTGAACGGATATTTCCTGCATTCCCGCTGGGACAGGAACCGAACCAGGCGCGGAGAGGCTTTCCGGATCGACGAGACGGACACCCAGCAGCGGCTCGCCGGGCATGAGCTCCACGGAAGCTACCTTGCCATTAAGCCCCTCAAGGCTTTTCAGGGCCCCGTTGGGGACCGAGGCTGAAGGTAGGGACGTGAGTTTGACTGCCGCTTTGATTTTTTCAAGATCAGAGCCCTGCGGGACCTGTTCCTGGATTACGAGTACTTCGACGGGCTTAAGGTCCTCTTGGGCTCTAGCCTCGGATCCCTGAACATATGAGACCAGTAGCAGCGTGCCGACTATTGCCAGCACGAGTGCGACGATGCCTCCCAGTAGGCGAGTTTTCACTTCATTTCTCCTTTTGGTTTCCTGCTTGAGCGGTTCTCGTGATGAGCCGGCGACCGGGTCCGGCGAAATCTGTCATTTGGTCAGGTGGACGCCGGTGGCGCCATACGTGGTGGGGCCGCCTAGGACGGCTGCCTCGGCCAGGGTGACCTTCTGGATAAACTCGCCGAAGATGCCCCGATCGCTGCCTCCGAGCTTGAGATCCTTCTCGATGGCTTTGGCATCGGGCGTCATGTAGTACCACGGCAGGGTGTTACTGCCTGACAGGTTCCATCCGCGAAGAGAAATCTGCGCAAAGGCCTCGATATGGAATGACTTTCCATATGGCGAGTCAGTGCAAGGGTCGGCCCCAGTACCACCCTTGTCCGGACATGCCGTGTCGAAGATAGGTATGAGGATCTCCACCGTGTTTCCACTGCTAAGACGCGCCCCCACGCGGTGAGCATGTCCGAGCAGGATCCGTCGGGGCTGTTTCCAGGCTTAGCCTCCACCCAGGGGTTGTTGACGTCGACCCTCAAGTTGCAGTCAGCGTCGGGGTCCAGGAGCCAGCCGAAGCCTCCAGGAAGTTCGTGCCCGGAAGATGACTGATGCGGGCAGTTGTAGGGCGCTTGGTCCGAGATCTTGGAGCCATGGGTCGGGAAAAATTGGACGCCCTCGACAAACGTGGGATCGGCCTCGCATTGGGAGAACGTCAGCGGCACAATATCCGCCGCTGAGTACCCACCGAACTGTGCCTGCGCTGCGGCACGAATGTCCGCTGTATCAATGCCAAGGATCCGGGCAAATACAAGTGAGAAATGCTTGTTGCCGGCCGCGTCCTCAGATTGTGTGGTCACATCCACGGTGCCGCCGTCCACTGTAGCCTCCAGCACATGGCTCGAACCATCCAAGGTGTTGCCCTTGGCAAGTGGAGCCCCGTCGTCTTTGGGTGCTGCGCAGGCAGCAATTGAGGCCGCGGTTGGCGGAGTGGCGGCACATGCCTGCGCAATTGACAGGGCGGCTGAGTCCGCGCCGTTCTGGAGCTGGGCATGTTCTGAATACATGGTTGCCACGTCGACGGCAAACGCTGCCATTCCGAGCAGGGCTACCAAGAGAATCGCGGTCAGTGGTGCAATGACTCCGCGCTCTGGATCGTCATTTTTTATCCGCCACATCGCATTACGCCTTTGCTTGAGATGTCGAGGTTTGCTGGCAGTCCAGGGATGAGTCCTGGGAGAGCGGTCATGTAAGGAGTCACCACTTGGAGGGTGACGACGACGCTATCGCCGGCGTCGCACGTAGACCCGTCCGAGTATGCGATCCCAATGTTGGAAGGTTCCAGATCCACCGAAGGGGCGGCGCTGATGCCCACCGCACGCGCCTCATCGAAAGAGAAATCTGCGTCATTGGCGTGAATCGCCGTATACCTGGCGGTTTCACGTGCTGCCTCGGACAGCGAAACCTGAATGTTGAAAGCCCTGCCGAATTCGATGATCCCGAAAACGAGCATTAGGAAAATCGGGATAACCAAGGCGAATTCGACGGCGACTGCACCTTTTTCGCTGGGGGATCCCGAAAGGAATGCCCTTCTATCTTTGACACGCATTACAAACCGGCTAGCACGTAGTGGCGAGAACGAAAGCCGACGGGCAATCGTGCTGCGTTGGTTTTCGCGGTGAAACGGAAGCCTTGCACAACCCCTCCTAGGATCTGGTGGAAACCCAAAAGCGGGGGCGGTTTTAGTGGAGCCGATGCTCGAACTAGAGCGCCCCGCTCTTTGGACCACGTTGGCTCTTATGGAGCAACGACTGTGAGCTCACCGGCGACTTGGTTGAAGATCGCATCCAGGTTGGTGCCGACAAGCGCGACGGCGGTGATGATGAAGACCGCGATGAGTGCGACCATCAGGCCATACTCAACTGCGGTGGCACCCTTTTCGGAGGCGAGACGCTCCTTGATGCCGGCAATGAATGCGGTCATTGAGACCATGAGTGAAGTCATTTTAGATTTCCTTAATTCGATGAAATTGATTGACTATTTCTTTCAACGAATTTCCAGCTGCCCCCATAATTTCCTAGCGGCTGGACTTCGCTAAGAAAAGATTGGCACTGCCCCTTCAGGGCAACAATGCGTAGCGGTACTCGAATTTATTCAGGCCACTTTAGGGCGCGTACTCGGTAGCGGTGCAGGAGTACTCGCAAGGAGCGCGGAATTCCGCAAGTCGCTACCTGATTCGCTCTCCCGGTAGGAGGGGCCCGGTAAAGGTCTAGCGCTGCAGGGTGACGAGGGTGGCGACAACCGCAGCGGCGAGCATGGAGGGCCCATGAGCGACTTCCGCCGCATGTTTCGTGCGGTTTCCCGTTACCACAAACACGGTGACAATGCCGTTCAGGACGAAGCCCAGAAGACCGCCGTAAAGAAGCTGTGTCCAACCTAAGTACCCCAAGTAGAGACCGACCGGAGCGGCGAGCTTAACGTCGCCCATTCCCAGGCCCGCCGGCGAAATTAACGCCAGGATCACGTAGATGGCAAAGAGAGTTGCGGCGCCTGCCAGCGCGCGAACGAGGCTGGACCACTGTCCCCGCCAAACGTGGCCCCTAAAAGGAACAAAAGGCCCCTACTAATAGGGAAAGAACCACAGGGTTGGGCAGCAAATGTAGCGAGACGTCAATTCTGGCCAGCTGCACGCCAAGAACAGCGAGGAGCAGGAATGCTAGCAATTCTGGCTCAAGGCCGAACCGGAATGCGAAGGCGCCACAGAGGAGGGCAGTGATCGCCGCCGTCGTGATCCTTGCTCGCAGGCGGGGCATCGGGCCGACGCGGGGGAGCAACCTGGCAATAAGCAGCTCAGCCAACGGTGAGAGAATGAGTCCTAGGAGGCTGATTATGGCCACGAACAGCGGTCCGGCTGAGCTGGCGTCGCCCCAAGAAGTCACTGCATCCCCTACTTACGTCGGGCCGGCAGATTGATGGATGAGCGGCCGGCTACCCCATTTTGACCCTGAGGGCCGATTCAAGCTAACATTGGTAGTCGTTGTGCGTGTCCTTTCTCGATGATGCGTGCCCGCTTGAGAATCCGGTTGCAGGATAACTACTCAACGAGCACATTCGGGACTTCAGGATCACTGGTTACATAGAGCCCTCACCTCTGTTCCGGTAGCGCATAGATAGTAGGTGCACACGCTTGAGTGACACCTAAACAAGAACGCCAGAACAAGAACGAGGCAAAAACCGTGCGTACGTACACCCCGAAGCCCGGCGATATCAACCGCCAGTGGCACGTCATTGACGCCACAGACGTTGTCCTTGGTCGTCTCGCGAGCCAGACCGCAATCCTGCTGCGCGGCAAGCACAAGGCCACCTTTGCGTCCCACATGGACATGGGCGACTTCGTCATCATCATCAACGCTGAGAAGGTTGCCCTGACCGGCGCCAAGCTGGAGCAGAAGCGCGCATACCGCCACTCCGGTTACCCGGGCGGCCTGACCTCCGTCAACTACGCGGAACTCCTGGAATCCAACCCGGTCCGTGCCGTTGAGAAGGCCATCAAGGGCATGCTCCCCAAGAACTCCCTCGCTGCACAGCAGCTGGGCAAGCTGAAGGTGTACCGCGGTGCAGAGCACCCGCATGCCGCCCAGCAGCCCAAGACGTTCGAAATTTCCCAGGTCGCCCAGTAGTCCTGGCCACCAAACAACTTATCTATACAAGGAGAATCGTGGCTCAGAACGAAGAGACCACCGAGGCCGTTGTGGCTGAGGAAAACCCGACCAGCTACACCTCGGAGAGCGGTCCTGCGGAAGCAGAAGCGCCGAAGAAGGAACGCCCGGCACTGACCGTTGCCGGCGCCGCAGTTGGTCGCCGCAAGGAAGCTGTTGCCCGCGTGCGCATCGTCCCTGGCACCGGCAAGTGGACCATCAATGGCCGCGCGCTGGACAACTACTTCCCGAACAAGCTGCACCAGCAGGACGTCAACGAGCCCTTCAAGATCCTTGATCTTGACGGCGCCTACGACGTCATCGCCCGCATTCACGGTGGCGGCATCTCCGGCCAGGCCGGCGCCCTGCGCCTCGGCATCGCCCGTTCACTGAACGAGATCGACACGGAAAACAACCGCGCCACCCTGAAGAAGGCCGGTTACCTGCGCCGTGACGCACGCGTCATCGAGCGTAAGAAGGCCGGTCTCAAGAAGGCCCGTAAGGCTCAGCAGTACTCCAAGCGCTAATCCCGCATGCACAGAAGCCCGTCCCGCCATTGGTGGGGCGGGCTTTTCGTCATTGAAGATTGAAGCATCCGGCATTAGCGGCGCTCCTTGCTGGTGGTGGTATCTAGCGACTTTGTAAATCGTAGAGCTCGACTTCTCCAATGATGCGTGGAGTGAAATTTGCCTTGACCCATGCCGTAACGTCATCGGCAAAGCCTGCCTCGGCCGAAATGTCTTGGGAGTCACTCCGGGTTATGTAGTACCGGATCTGGCCTGTCCGCGCGTAGTCATTGAACTGGGTGACCGTTGGAAAAGGGACGCTGCCGTTGAAGCCGCCAACAGGCATGACAGAAGCTCCGGATTCCAACTGGTAGCGCGCTGCGTTTAATGCTCCAGGCGTGGCGGCAGTCCAACGCGATTTATCGGCGTCCGCTGCCAAAAGATCTAGCACCGCCTTTTCCGGACTGTGACCGATGGCTGTACCCTAAATGCCCAAGGAATGAGCGCCGGCCAGGCCTCGGGGCCGGCGAGTCGAAGGCAGTGACAGGCGTCGGCAGGCTTGCTGCCGGAAAGATCCCCACATGTGGTGAGAGTACTGCTGAAAAAGTGAATAACGATGGACCAATAAGGCACACCGCGGTCGCGGCCACGGCCGTCGTCCGGACCACAATTCGTTTGCGAATTCTGAAGGTCAGCAGTTCGGCAAGGATTACGGCAGGAACCAATACGACGAGCGCCAACGGGGCGCCAATTCCGCCGCTATTCGCCAGATATCCGGCAGCGAGCAGTGCGGTAACGAGGAGTGTCACCGCATGCACGAAGCGGAAGGGCAACCAGCGCCTTGCTGCCCATGAAAGTTGGGCGCCTGCGCCGATGACGATCCCCAGCGGAGGAGCCAGCGCCACCAGATAGTAGGGATTGATAACGCCAGACATGAAACTGAAAACACTGGCGTAGGCAATCAGCCAGCCGCCAGCCAAGAGCAATACAGCTCGCTTCGGATCCCCCATGGGGCGTCGTCTCAAAAGCACCTGCGAGGTGATCAGCAACATCATCGCCATAACGAGCAGCCATGACCCCTGTGTACCGAATGCTGGATACGTCAGCAGTTTCAAAGGACCGGACTTGATGTCATCTATCTGTGAAGAACCGCCGGCCGCGGCTCCAACGAGACGGCCCAAGCCATTTTGCCTAAGAAGTACCTCAACAAAACTATTAGTGAACGAACCACCCGCGTAGGGTCTGTCGCTCGCGTTCGAGTTTTCGGCGACCGCAATCCAAGACCCGGCTGCAACAGCCACTGTTCCCAGGGCAGCAAATAGTTGCCATGCCCTGCGTCCGATGCTTGACGGGCCGGTAAAAAGATAGACGAGACCCAAAACCGGAAGTATGACAAGCGCCTGTGCAGACTTGGACAGGAAGCCCAACCCGACCGCAATCCCCGCACCAATGAGCCAGCGCCATCGGCCGTCTTCGACAGCTCGAACCATCAGATATACAGAAATGGCGAGCAGTAGGGTCAACAATGCATCTGGATTGTTGTATCTGAACATGATCGCACCGGCAGGTGTGAGAAGTGTGACCACGCCGGCAAGGATTGCTGCAGTCATGCGGAAATGGCGGCGCACAGTCAGGTAGGTGAGAGCTACGGTGCCCACACCCATTAGTGCTTGGGGCGCCAAGAGACTCCATGAGCTGAGACCGAAGAGCCTCACCGACAGTGAGCTTACCCAAATGCTGCCAGGAAGTTTGTCGATAGTGATGCTGTTACCGGAATCCGAGGAGCCAAAGAAAAACGCCTTCCAATCAAAGGCGCCGGCCTGGGCGGCCGCTGCGTAGTAGGCATTAGCCCATCCGTTGATGGACAGATTCCAGAGGTACATCGTGGCCGCCAGCACTAACAACCCGGAAAACCACGCCATTTCTCGACGATTCATAAACTTGCCTTCAAATTTTTGCACCACGCGGACACCGATGTCTTCTAACGTGAAGATACAACAGAAAAGCCAGACGGTGGCCCGCGACGGCCGATGGGTCGACATGGCAGAGAGCTACGCAGAGGACAAACGGGCCGACTCGTCTAGACTTGTCCACGATGTCTAGATTATTTGGAACAGATGGTGTCCGGGGCCTGGCTAACGGCCTGTTGACTGCCGAGCTGGCGATGAACCTGGCCCAGGCGGCCGCCGTCGTGCTTGGTCATGACCGCAATACCAACGGCACCCGGCCGCGCGCCGTGCTGGCACGTGACCCCGCGCCAGCGGGGAATTCATCGCCGCCGCCGTCGAGGCCGGGCTGTCCAGTTCCGGTATTGATGTCTACGACGCCGGCGTTCTCCCGACGCCGGCCGCGGCCTACCTCGTGGCAGACCTCGACGCCGACTTCGGCGTCATGATTTCGGCCTCCCACAATCCTGCCCCTGATAACGGGATCAAGTTCTTCGCCCGCGGTGGCCAGAAGCTTCCTGATGACGTGGAGAACGCCATCGAGGAGCAGATGGGCAAGGAGCCGCACCGGCCCGTCGGCAGCGACGTTGGACGGATCCAGCGCTTCTCCGACGCCGAGGACCGTTACATCGTCCACCTCCTGCAGACGCTCCCGCACCGACTCGACGGCCTGAAGGTAGTGCTGGACTGCGCGCACGGGGCCGCCAGCGGCTGCTCACCCCAGGTCTTCAAGGACGCCGGCGCTGACGTCATAGTCATTGGCGCGGAGCCGGACGGCCACAACATCAACGACGGCGTGGGCTCCACCCATCTCGGTCCGCTTAAAGCCGCGGTGCTGAAGCACGGAGCCGACCTCGGCATCGCCCACGACGGTGACGCCGACCGCTGCCTCGCCGTAGACCACGAGGGCACAGAGGTGGACGGTGACCAGATCATGGCAATCCTGGCCGTCGCCCTCAAAGCCTCAGGCAAGCTCATCGACGACGTCCTGGTGGCAACCGTCATGAGCAACCTCGGTCTCAAGATCGCACTGCGCGAAGCAGGCATCACGATCCGCGAAACAGGTGTCGGGGACCGCTACGTCCTGGAGGAGATGCGCGACGGCGGATTCAACCTCGGCGGCGAACAGTCCGGCCACGTGATCTTCGCTGACCACGCCACCACCGGCGACGGCGTCCTCACCGGACTCCAGCTGGCCGCACAGGTCGCCCTGACCGGCCGGCCGCTCAAGGAGCTCGCCACGGTGATGACCAAGCTCCCGCAGGTACTCATCAACGTCAAGGGCGTTGACCGCACGCGCGTGGGTAGTTCCGACGCGCTGGCGCAGGCCGTGGCCCTGGCCGAAGCCGAGCTGGGCGATACCGGACGTGTCCTGCTCCGCCCCTCAGGTACTGAGCCCGTAGTGCGGGTCATGGTGGAAGCAGGGGATGAGGCAACCGCCCACTCCATCGCTGAACAACTGGCCCAGGTCGTCCGCGCCGAGCTCGCGCTTGAGCTGGTCACGGACTGATCCAAGCCACAAACAAGCGTGGCCCGCTTCCATCACGAAGCGGGCCACATTTGTTTGCGGTGAACTTACAGCGCCCGGTTCTGCAGCGAGTCGCGGATTTCGGTCAGCAGGGCGATCTGCGGATCCTCTGCAGCCTCTTCCTTGACATCCTTGTTGATTCCCAGCTTGCGGTTACGGAGCCCGATCATGTGGTTCATGGGAAGCACCACCACGAAGTAGATGGAGGCGGCCACCAGCAGGAAAGAAATGATGGAGGAGATGACGGACCCATACATGAATCCCTCCCACTGCATCTCTTCAACGCCCTTGGCACTGAACAGACGTCCGATCAGAGGCGTCAGCAGGCCCTGGACGATAGAGGTCACGACGGAGCTGAATGCGGCACCCATCACAACGGCTACGGCAAGGTCAACGACATTGCCCTTCATAATGAAATTCTTGAATCCTGTCAACATATATTCCAAACTAACGCATTATGGTTAACCGTGCATGTCAACGCCGTGAGCACGAGACCCGTGTTTCCAACGTGTGCGGAGCTACTCGCTGGCTTGCTGTCTGTCGGACTTGACCGGTGGAACGTCCGTCAATGATGTTCTCTCGGACGGGTTGGACCTGTCAGCCTCCTGCGACAGCACTCGCAAACTGCCAGGCCTGAGAGCGCGCATTGACTCAAGCCAGATGGCGGCCAGTGGCAAAGCTGACCACGGAGCATCAAGAATGGAGATGGGCCAAGGCTGCGACAGGGCGGCCATGTGGAGGAAAGCGACCATCCACATCAGCGCGAATGCCAGCACTGTTGCCACGCGCAGGAATCGCGTGGAGCGCCGCTCCAGAAGGAAGATCACAACTGGAATGAATAGTACGGCATCGTACGTTGCCAGATGCGGAGAGAAGGTGACCGTCGTCGCCAAGGTCGCTATCCAAACCGCTTGACTGTCCATGCCTGTGTTCCGGAGTCGCAGGATGGACAACAGGAGGACCGCCGCGCCCATGGGTAGGGAAGCTGCAGTCAGGAGCGGCGCTATGCCGGCGCCCCACGCCGGGGGAGTAACGCTTGAACAAATGATGGAAGCCCCACCATCTTCCATGCCTGGCCTTGTTGCACTTCGGTCATATAAAGGGGGCTAGATAGGGCGCCTGTCCATTGACCGAGGCCTCCAGGCCCACCAGGCCAAGCGAGAGACCGCTGACGGCAGCGATCACTGCCGAGAAGGCGGCCAGTGCCTTGTAGTTCCGTGTGGCCAGCAGTACCAGAGGTATCACGAGTACCAACTGGGGCTTCGCGAATCCAAGGCCGAGCACCGCGCCAGCCCAGAGCGGATGGCTGGTTTGGAAGAGGCGGATCCCGATCAGCCACAGGAGAAGGACGACAGCGGAATCCTGCCCGCTGCCGAGGAGCTCGAACGTTGGAGGTGCTGCAAGGACAGCAAGAATGACGAGTTTGCGCTTGTGATTCATGAGCTTCGGCGCAAGTTTAGCTAGGCTAAGGATGCACCAAACCAGAAGCGCTGAACTCAAGACCAGCCAGACGAGTCCGCTGACGTTGTAGGGTACAAGGGCCAGTGGCGCATAGAAGAAGGCCACTATGGGCGGCGAAACGAACCAGGACAGGCCTACTGATGTTCCTATGGCTTCACGTTGGACCTGGCTCTGCGTGCGCGGGTCATAGAGGTTTTGGGAATCGTCCCACAGCAGCCGCCCCCCGGTCCAATGGGCAAGGTAGTCGGGCAAGTACGCCCCATGGGCCGCTGGATCCGTGATGCGGATGATTGTGGCAGCCAATAATCCTAGTGAGCCTGCGATGATCAAGATCAATGGATAGTTACGCAGGCGATCTGGCGTGATGAGCCGATCCAAACCCAGGCTGAAGCGCAGCAGGGACTGCTGTCCGGCGCCCGACAAACTATTCAAGACCTGCGTTATCGGTTTCCCCGTCATGGAAGGCGAGACTACAGGACGACGCCCCTGCGGGACGGCCGGGTCGGCAGGCGCGGTTCGTTTACAGATACCCCGGCGCCGCGTCCACGCCGAAGTACTCCTCCACGGTGCTGATGCCCCGGGTCGCCATGTTTGTGGCAGCCTCCACGCCGATGTACCGAAGGTGCCACGGCTCGTAGTAGTAGCCGGTGACCGGGTGGAACATCCACGGATACCGCACCACAAATCCGAAGCGGTGGCCGTTCGTCTTCGCCCACACCGCAGCGGGCTGATCGGCGAAGCAGGGCTGGAAGCCGCACGCCCCGACGCCGTCGCCGATGTCGAAGGACCAGCCGGTCTGGTGCTCCGAGTATCCGGGCGGGCGCTTGCGGTGTCGGCATCGGCCTGTCCGCGCGTTGCCACATAGCCGTTGTACGTGGCCACCTGCGTGCCGTAGGAACGGTAACCGCTTGCCAGCGTCATGACCACGCCGTCCTGTGCTGCGGCGGCGAACATCGCTTCGGCAGCAGCCGCCGTCGTGTTGTTCAGCAGTGCCGCCTCGCCGGAAACGGCCAGCCGGACGTTGGGCTGGACAAGATCCGCCGGAACGTAGTCCGCCGGCGCCAGCGGACGGTGTTTGTTGACCACCAGCCAAGGGCTGGCCGGATCCGTCAGCGAGAACTGACGGGGCAGCGCTGCCGACGGCGGTACTGGAGCCTGCGGCGGCGGCTCAGCTGCCGCCGTCGTGCTTTCCACTGAAGGGCCCGCAACGGCGGACGGGGATGCGGAGGTCACCCCAGATGCAGGGGAGGAGGACGACGGCGTCACCGTGGCGGGTGCCTCCGGCGTGCAAGCTGCCAGGACCGTCAGCCCGGCTCCGGCGGCAAGGAAGCGGGCGAAGGAGCGGCGGCTGGCCCCGAGTGGCCGCCTGCCACGCAGTCGTGGCACATGTGTGTTAAACCTTCCGCAGGAGCATGCGGCGGATGGAGTGGTCCGAGTCCTTGGTCAGAACCAGTTGGGCGCGGCCCGGGTGGGAAGGACGTTTTCCTCCAGGTTTGGCTCGTTGATGCGCTTCCAGATGTCCCTGGCGGTGCGCTCGGCCTCGGCAGGGGACAGTGTGGCATACCGGTGGAAGTAAGACTCCGGCTGCGCGAACGCGGTGCTCTGGAGCCTGCGGAACCGCTCCACATACCATTCCTCGATGTAGGAGGTCTTGGCGTCCACATAGATGGAGAAGTCGAAGAAGTCACTCACTGCCAGGCCCTGCTTGCCGTCGTGGCGCGGGCGGGCCGGGGCCAGCACGTTCAGGCCCTCCACAATCAGCACGTCCGGGCGGCGGACCACCACTTCCTTTTCCGGGACGATGTCGTACGTAACGTGGGAGTACCAGGGCGCCCGGACTTCCTCCGCGCCGCCTTTGACCTCACTCACAAAGCGCAGCAGCGCGCGGCGGTCGTAGGATTCGGGGAATCCCTTACGCTCCAGCAGCTGGCGGCGTTTGAGCTCGGCCAGGGGATAGAGGAAGCCGTCCGTGGTGACCAGCTCAACGTTCGGTGTGCCGGGCCAGCGCCGCAGCATCTCTCGGAGCACGCGGGCGATGGTGGACTTGCCCACGGCCACCGAGCCGGCAACGCCAATGACAAACGGGGTGCGCTGGGTCTGCTCACCCAGGAACGTGGTGGTGGCCGAATGAAGCTGGCCCGCCGCCTCCACGTAAAGGTGCAGCAGCCGGGACAGGGGCAGGTAGACCTCGCGGATCTCCTTCATGTCCAGGGGATCGCCTAGGCCACGCAGACGGACAATGTCCTCTTCGTTAAGGGGCTGCTCCATCTGGGCGGCGAGCCGGGACCAGGTCTGGCGGTCCAGCTCAACGAACGGGGAGACACCCTCACCGTTCGCTTCATTGCGTTGCAAAGTCACTTTAGAGATTCTGCCCTCGCGCGGCTGAGAGCGAAATGGAGCATCCTAAGTTTAGAGATCTCAACGCCGCTGCCGATAAGCTGGAGCCTATGTGTGGAATCGTGGGATATGTGGGCCATTCTGCTGGCCGTGTGAATGCCGGTCACAGTGCGTTGGATGTGGTCCTTGAGGGATTGCGCCGTCTGGAGTACCGGGGTTATGACTCTGCAGGGGTGGCGGTGGTCTCGCAAGGTGCCATCGAGTCCCGGAAGAAGTCCGGCAAGCTGAGCAACCTCCTGGCCGAGCTGGAGGAGCGTCCGTTGCCGGAGACGTTCACCGGTATCGGGCACACCCGGTGGCCACGCACGGCGGGCCCACGGACCAGAACGCGCACCCGCACCTGTCCGACGGCGGCAAGCTGGCTCTGATCCACAACGGCATCATCGAGAACTTCGCCGAGCTCAAACGTGAGCTGGTGGGCAAGGGTTACGAGTTCGAGTCCGAGACGGACACCGAGGTCGCGGCCGTGCTGCTGGGTGATATTTTCCGCAACAAGCTCGGTGGTGTGGCGTCCGACGGCGGTCTGACGCTGGCGATGCAGTTCGCCTGCCAGCGCCTTGAGGGTGCTTTCACGCTGCTGGCGGTCCACGCGGACCAGCCCGATGTTGTGGTTGCCGCCCGCCGTAACTCACCTTTGGTGGTGGGCCTGGGCGAGGGCGAGAATTTCCTGGGCTCGGACGTGTCCGGGTTCATCGATTACACCCGCCGTGCGGTGGAGCTGGGCCAGGACCAGATTGTCACCATCACCGCGGACACGGTGGAGATCACCGACTTCTATGGCGCCCCGGCCGAGGGCAAGGAATACCACGTGGACTGGGACCCGGAATCGGCGGAAAAGGGCGGGTTCCCGTCCTTCATGGAGAAGGAAATCCATGACCAGCCCGACGCCGTGCTGCAGACCCTGCTGGGCCGCTCGGACGTCAACGGCAAACTGACCCTTGATGAGCTCCGGATTGACCCGCAACTGCTGAAGAACGTCGACAAGATCATTGTGCTTGCCTGCGGCACGTCCGCGTATGCCGGGCAGGTGGCCAAGTACGCCATCGAGCACTGGTGCCGGATTGCCACCGAGGTGGAGCTCTCCCACGAGTTCCGGTACCGGGACCCGATCGTGGACGAGAACACCCTGATCGTCTCCATCTCCCAGTCCGGCGAGACCATGGATACCCTGATGGCTGTCCGGTACGCCAAGGAACAGGGCGCCAAGACGGTCTCGATCTGCAACACCAACGGCTCCACGATCCCGCGTGAATCCGACGCCGTGCTGTACACGCACGCCGGCCCCGAAATCGCCGTGGCTTCCACCAAGGCGTTCCTGGCGCAGATCACGGCGGCGTACCTGCTGGGCCTGTACCTGGCGCAGCTGCGCGGGAACAAGTTCCAGGGCGAGATCAAGGACATTCTGGCGGACCTGAACAAGATCCCGGCCAAGATCCAGCGGATCCTGGATAACGAGGCCCAGATCAAGGAACTCGGCGTGTCCATGGCGGATGCGAAGTCCGTGCTGTTCCTGGGCCGCCACGTCGGCTTCCCGGTGGCCATGGAAGGTGCGCTGAAGCTCAAGGAGCTCGCCTACATCCACGCCGAGGGCTTCGCCGCCGGTGAGCTCAAGCACGGCCCGATCGCGCTGATCGAGGAAGGCCAGCCGGTGTTTGTGGTGGTCCCCTCCCCGCGCGGCCGCGACTCGCTGCACGCCAAGGTTGTCTCCAACATCCAGGAAGTCCGGGCGCGCGGCGCCAAGACCATTGTGATCGCCGAAGAGGGCGACGAAGCAGTGAAGGCCTACGCCGAGCACGTCTTCTACATCCCGGAAACCCCCGTGCTGCTGGCCCCGCTGCTCAGCACCGTCCCGCTGCAGATCTTCGCACTGGCCCTCGCCTCGGCCAAGGGCTACGACGTGGACCAGCCCCGCAACCTCGCCAAGAGCGTCACCGTAGAGTAGCCGCGGACTGATGGGCATCGACGAATTGTTGGACCGGGCAGGGAACCTCAAGAAAGCGCTGGTCGACTACGCATGCTCACCGGGGTTCGCCCGGCGTCTTTCGCAGGCGTTGTCAGACTTCTCCGGGCTCGGGAGTGCGGCGCATGATCAATGGGCGGAAGCCGTCGAGTCGCTGCTCTATGATCCAGACCAGGACGGACGTGAGCCGCTGCTGGACCGTTATCTGCGCACCAATAAGACCATTGCGCCGGAGGAGCGACTCGTCTACGAGGGGTGGCGCGAACGCAATGTACTCGGCGTCTTCCGCGTCGATGCCCGTAAGGGTGCCCGGCTTAACCTGCACAACCTCATCGATGAGATGGACTACCCGGCCTACGCCACAGCCGGGGCGGAAGCGATCAGCGTCGTTCAGCGAGGCGGCTATGTCATGACGCGCCTGGTGCCCATCGGGGACATCTGGACCATCAGCGGGACCAAACGCCTGTTCGGTCCGCGGGACCTCCCGGCGTCCAGACACTTGCGGCGTCTCTGCTCAGGCGCTTTCCCACCTTGGTATTCAATAATCCGGCGAACCTCGAGCAGGGACACAGGATCGTCGGAGAGCACCACACCACGTTCCTGGACCTCTTTGGGGCGCATATTGTGAGCGGTACCGGGGGTGACATCATCGCGGCGTACCGCAGTTTCCTGAATGCCTGCAGCGAGGCGTCCGTCGCTGCAAATCCCAAGGCTTCCGCACTGGTGACCGCAGCTGAACAGATCGCACCGGATGATTCCTTCCCGCCGGAGCTGGCAGGGTCCGACGACGTAGCGCTCTACCATCATCCGCTGATGGGTGTGTCCTTCCTCGTCTGCTACGGACAGGTCGAGGCAGCCCACCGTACGCCGCCGGCCGATGCGGAGGACCCGGCTGCGGAACTCCTGCGTGGCTATGTGGAGGACAAGACGGTTCCCGGTTACGTCCTGGAGGACCTCGCGGCGAAATACCCGGACACGGTTGACGCCGCCTACCGGGCTGCTTTATCCAGCCCCGGATTCCGATGGGCACTTGATGGCGCAGCCCTGCTCCGCCGTTTCAGGCCGAGTTCTGGCCCAGGTAAGGACGTTCCCGGTGTCTCGCCGGTGCCTTCGTCGCTGATCGATGAATACCGTCGGCTCGGGTAGCGGCCGGCGGACTCCGTCAACGGCCTGCCCTCGAGTCGTCAGTGAGGAATGCACCGTTGTGTCAACTGGTTTGCTGATGGAATCCTGGCGTCCCTCTGCCTAACGCACCCCAGAAGAACGGCGCGGTGGCATGGCCGGAACTGGACCGAGTGTGACCAATGACGGGTGTGCGCTACCGATCCGGGCGGCCTTGCCGTCCAGTAGATTCCTTGTCCCGTGGCCGATGTACCGCGCCACATTTTCCCCGACGGCGGATGCGTCGGCCTGTTCGAGGGCTTGGGCCAGATCCTTGAGCGTTCGGTGACGGCGTGCCGTGCATGCCGTCCGTCGAGTCCCCAGGAGATGCCCTCAGCGACAAGGTCTTCCACCGTCAACGACGGCTGAAAGGCGCGGGAGTTGATCTGGAGGGACATTTTCAGCTGGCCGTTGGGCGCCAGGGCGTGCATTGACACGTCGTAGAGCGGCGCCAGCCTGACGGCACCGGCGGGGCTTCGGAGGGACTGCGCCTGTTTGGCAAGGTTCGATCTGCCAGATCCTTACGGCAGCAGTCCACCGAAGAACGCAGTGGCCGCCTCCGGGGTCGAGGGGCGGGGTCCAAGTGGCAGGTTGGAGGACAGGATCCGCGAGCCGATCCCGAACCGGGCCATCCCGGCGTCGGAGGATTCGAACGTCACGGTGGCGGCGCCGTGGCGGACCATGCGCCCGATGACAGTGCCGTAGAGGTGGACCTCCTGCGCTTCAGCCACGGTCGGGGCCCTCCCTGAAGGTCAGTTCGATTCCGAGTTTTTCCATGAGGGCGAAGAACTGGTCGTTGAGCACCTTCGGCTTGCCGGTCTCCAGTTCGGAGAGGTACCGCTGGCTGACGCCGAGCCGGCTGGCGAGCTCGCGCTGGGAGAGCCCGCTGCGCTGGCGGACGCCGTAGACCATCAGGCCCAGATCGGCCACTGACTTCATGACGCCGTGCACACGGCCTCCTTGATGAGCTATTCGTAATAGGTGAGGATCGATTACCTTTTCGTAATCATATCAGCGTGATTACGAAGACGTAATGGCGGGCCCTGTGTGCACGGCAGTCCGTGAGTGTCCCGTAGAATGGCGCCATGATTGTTGGCATTGGCGTAGACGTTGTAGACATCGAGCGGTTCGGCCGCCAGCTTGAGCGCACCCCGGGCTCCGGGACCGGCTGTTCGTCCCCGCGGAACGTGAGCTGAACACCCGCTCCCTGGCTGCGCGGTTCGCTGCCAAGGAGGCGGTGGCCAAGGTCCTCGGCGCGCCGGCCGGCATGAACTGGCAGGACTGCTGGATCGGCCTGGACCAGCACGGCCCCACCATCCAGGTCAAAGGAACTGTGCTGGCCGTTGCCGAGTCCAAGGGCGTCAAACGCTGGCACGTCTCCATGAGCCACGACGGCGGAATCGCCACCGCCACGGTCCTGGCCGAAGGCTGAGCCACTCACTGCTCCGCCCAACGACGGACCTGACACCATGATCGGCGCCTATACCGGAACCCAGATCAGGGCGGCAGAACAGCCGTTCCTGGCTGCAGGGATGGGCGATGTTCTGATGCAGCGGGCCTCCCACGGGCTCGCCAACGCGGTGGTCCGCGAGCTTCAGGCACGCAGCCGGAGGCTTTACGGCGCCAGTGTGGCCGTCCTCGCAGGCAAGGGCAACAACGGGGGAGATGGCCTCTTCGCCGCCTCGTTCCTGGCCGCCAGGGGGATGCGTACGACGGCGGTACTCACCGCCGGAACGGCCACGCCGAGGCGCTGGCTGCCTTTGAGCGGGCCGGGGGCGCGTACACCTCCTCACCGAATCGAACGCCAGCCAGCTGGCCGCACACGTGGCGGGTGCCGACGTCGTAATTGACGCAATCCTGGGGACGGGCGCCCGCGGCGGCCTTCGCGGAGCAACAGCCGATCTCGTGAGCGGCCTTTCGGATTTGCGGCTGGCGTCTATGGCACAGGGGATTGTGGTCGCCTGCGATATCCCCAGCGGGGTTGACGCCGACACCGGGGAAGCTTATGCGCCCGTGCTGTTCGCGGATCTGACCGTCACGTTCGCCGCCGCCAAAGTGGGACTGCTGGCGGACCCGGGCGCCGATTACGCCGGACGCTTCCACGTGGTCCCTATCGGCATCGAAGATGAACTGCCCTGGCCGGCGCTGCGCAGGTTTGAGCCGGTGGACCTGGCCCGGCTCCTGCCCGAGCCGGGGAGGCGCTCGCACAAGTATTCCCGCGGCGTACTGGGCGTCGTGGCTGGCTCGGCCGACTATCCGGGCGCCGCCGTGCTGGCCTGCCGGGGTGCCCTGGCTGCCGGCGCGGGGATGGTCCGCTACCTGGGCCCGCCCGAGGTGGCCGACCTGGTGCGGCAGTCGTGCCCGGAGGTGGTGTGCAGCACGGGCACCGTGCCGGAGACGCACGTCCAGGCGTGGCTGGTGGGTTCAGGCATGGGACCCGGCGATACCGAACAGCTCCAGCGCGCCCGCGACGCCGTGGAATCCGGCCTGCCCGTGATCGCCGACGCCGGGGCGCTTCCCACACTGCCCGCGGTCCTGGCGCCGCAGGTGATTCTTACACCGCACGCCGGCGAGTTGGCGGCCCTCCTCCAGCGGCTCGCCTCGTCCCCGGACAGTCCGGACTTTGATCCCGCCCGAGCCGTACCGCCGTCGAGTCCTCCACCCTTGGCGCGGCCCGGCATGCCGCCGTGCTCACCGAGGCCACTGTGCTGCTGAAGGGTGCCACCACCTTGGTGGCCTCGCCCTTCCAGGATTTCTACAGCCAGGCGGACGGCACGGCGTGGCTCGCCACCGCCGGAAGCGGCGACGTCCTGGCCGGGATCATCGGTGCGCTGCTCGCCCAACTGGGGCCCGACGTCGGGCGCTTCCGTGACGCGGGCATCGATCCGGACGAGCGCTGGGCGGCGATTGCCGCCCTGGGGCCAGCCTTCACGGCCTTGCCGGGCCGCCGCGTCCGGCGGGGGACCGCTGACGGCCGGCCGGATCGCGGACGCCGTACCAGAGGTGTGGCATAAAATCAGCCTGCTTAGTAAACCGGCGGGCCGGAAACGTAATAGTCATACCCACCCGCTACCGTAGGCATAGGTTTTGTAACGGCAGGGGCGGTCTTGTGTCCACACACCCGCTGTCGAACAACGATGAGGAGTACGCATGGAAATCTGGCCCGGAACGGCTTATCCGCTTGGCGCCACTTTTGACGGGACCGGCACGAACTTCGCTTTGTTCAGCGAACGGGCCGAAAAGATCGAGCTCTGCCTCTTCGATGACGACGGTGTTGAGACGCGGTTCACGCTCGATGAAGTGGACGGCTACGTATGGCACGGCTACATCCCCCATGTCCAGCCCGGCCAGAAATACGGCTACCGCGTCCACGGGCCCTACGACCCGGACTCCGGCAACCGCTTCAACCCCAACAAGCTGCTCCTGGACCCCTATGCCAAGGCCGTGCACGGGCAGATGGACTGGGAGCCTGCGCTCTTCTCCTACAACCTGGGCGAGCCCGACTCCATCAACAATGAGGACTCGGCGCCGCACATGATGATGGGAGTGGTGATCAACCCGTTCTTCGACTGGGACGGCGACCACCTGCCCCGTGTCCCGTACCACAAGTCGGTCATTTACGAGGCCACGTCAAGGGCCTCACCCAGCTCCACCCCGAGATCCCCGAGGAGCAGCGCGGCACCTACGCCGGCGTGGCGCACCCGTCCGTCATCGCGCACCTGCAGAAACTGGGCATCACCGCCATCGAGCTGATGCCGTGCACCAGTTCGTCAACGAGGGGACCCTGAAGGACAAGGGCCTGAACAACTACTGGGGCTACAACACCATCGGCTTCTTCGCGCCGCAGAACACCTACAGTTCCACCGGCGACACCGGCCAGCAGGTCCAGGACTTCAAAGCCATGGTCCGCACCCTGCACCGCGCAGGCATCGAAGTGATCCTGGACGTGGTATACAACCACACGGCCGAAGGCAACCACCTGGGCCCCACCCTGTCCTTCAAGGGCATCGACAACGCCTCCTACTACCGGCTCATGGAGGGCGACGAGAAGCACTACATGGACTACACGGGCACGGGCAACTCGCTCAACGTCCGCCAGCCCCACTCCCTGCAACTGCTCATGGATTCATTGCGGTACTGGGTCACCGAAATGCACGTCGACGGGTTCCGCTTCGACCTCGCCTCCGCCCTTGCCCGCGAGTTCTACGATGTGGACAAACTCTCCACCTTCTTCGAACTCATCCAGCAGGACCCCGTAGTCTCCCAGGTCAAGCTCATCGCCGAGCCGTGGGATGTGGGCCCGGGCGGCTACCAGGTGGGCAACTTCCCGCCGCAGTGGACGGAGTGGAACGGCCAGTATCGCGACACAGTCCGCGACTTCTGGCGCGGTGAACCGGCCACACTGGGCGAATTCGCGTCCCGCCTCACCGGCTCCGCCGACTTGTACGAGCACTCGGGGCGCCGGCCCGTGGCCTCCATCAACTTTGTCACCGCCCACGACGGCTTTACGCTGGCGGACCTGGTGTCCTACAACGAGAAGCGCAACGACGCCAACGGCGAGGACAACAACGACGGCGAATCCCACAACCGGTCCTGGAACTGCGGGGCGGAAGGCCCCACCGATGATCCTGCTGTCCTGGGGCTTCGCGCCCGCCAGCAGCGGAACTTTATCGCCTCGCTGTTGCTTTCCCAGGGTGTGCCCATGCTGCTGCACGGTGACGAACTGGGCCGCACACAGCAGGGCAACAACAACGGCTACTGCCAGGATTCGGAACTGACCTGGATCAACTGGGAGAACATCGACCAGCCGCTCGTCGAATTCACCGCCGCCGTCAACGCGCTTCGCGCCAAGCACCCCACGTTCCGCCGGAGCAGGTTCTTCGACGGCCGCCCCGTCCGCAGAGGCGAAGGCGAGCGGCTGCCGGACATCGTATGGCTGGACCTCGAAGGCGACACCATGAAGCCGGAGGACTGGGACAGCGGTTTCGGCCGCTCGGTGGGTGTATTCCTTAACGGCGACGGCATCCAGGGGAAGGACGCCCGAGGCCGTCGGATTACCGACGTGAACTTCGTGCTGTACTTCAACGCACACGACGACATGGTGAACTTCACCCTTCCAAACGACGAATATGCACCGGCGTGGGACATCATCATCGACACCGCCGGGCATAATGCGGACACCGCACCGGTCCAGGCCGGTGACGCCCTGCCGGTGGACGCAAAGTCGCTGGTGGTCCTCCGGGCGCACACCGTTCCCGATGTTGAACCGGACCATTCCGTCGCCGCATCGCTTGCCGCACTGTCGCAGACCGCCACCAGCGAGACCGAGTCCCTCAGCACACCCTTGGTGGCCGAGCCGGGAAGACCACGAAAGTGGGGGACCGGAAGGGCGGCACCAAGTGAAGACTCCGGCGTCCACCTACCGGCTCCAGATCCGCAGTAGCTTCACGCTCTTTGATGCGGCTGCGACCGTTCCGTACCTGAAATCACTGGGCGTGGACTGGGTTTACCTGTCTCCGATCCTGACGGCGGAAAAGGGTTCCGATCACGGCTATGACGTGACGGACCCGTCGTCGGTGGACCCGGAGCGGGGTGGCCCGGAAGGCCTGCTGGCACTCTCCTCAGCCGCGCGGGAACAGGGTATGGGCGTGCTCGTGGACATCGTCCCCAACCATGTGGGCGTGGCCTCGCCGGCGCAGAACCCGTGGTGGTGGTCGCTGCTGCAGGAAGGGCGCGGCTCGCCGTACGCGGAAGCGTTCGACGTCGACTGGGACTTTGGTGCAGGCCGGATCCGGATCCCCGTCCTGGGCAGCGATGACGACCTCGGACTTCTGGTGGTTGCCGATGGCGAGCTCCACTATTACGGCCACCGCTTTCCGTTGGCCGCAGGTTCATACTCCGACGGCGACTCTCCGCGGGCTGTGCATGACCGGCAGCATTATGAACTCGTCTCCTGGCGCCGGGCGGACAGCGAGCTGAACTACCGGCGGTTCTTCGCGGTCAACACCCTGGCGGGCATCCGGGTGGAGGATCCTTGGGTTTTTGACCAGGCCCACGCCGAGGTGAAGCGCTGGTTCGACGCCGGCCTGGTTGACGGGCTGCGCGTGGACCACCCGGACGGCCTGGCGGATCCTGCCGGGTACCTTCGCTGGCTCAAGGACCTCAGCGGCGGGGCCTACGTCCTGGTGGAGAAGATCCTGGAGCCGGGGGAGGAGCTGCCGGCGGAATTCGCCTGCGAGGGAACGACCGGTTACGACGCCCTGGCCGACCTGGACCGTCTGCTGGTGGACCCGGCCGGCAAGGCTGCGTTGGACGCGTTGGATACACGGCTTCGCTCCGGGGAGCCTGCGGACTATGCGGCCATGATCCTGGGGACCAAGCGTGCCGTGGCGGACGGCATGCTGCGGTCCGAGATCCTGCGGTTGGCACGTCTTGTTCCCGCTTCCGCGAATCTCTCCGGGGACGTTGCGGCGGATGCCCTGGCGCAGGTAATCGCGGCCTTCCCTGTGTACCGGACCTACCTGCCCACGGGTGAGAATGTGCTGCGCGAGGCCTGCGCGGCCGCGGCCCGCCAGCGCCCTGACCTGGCCGGTGCGTTGGACGTTCTGCTGCCCTGCTCTTGAAGCCCGAGACCGAACTGGGCCAGCGGTTCCAGCAGACGTCCGGCATGGTGATGGCCAAGGGTGTTGAGGACACGGCCTTCTACCGGTACACCCGGCTGGGGACACTGACGGAAGTGGGAGCGGACCCCTCCCATTTCTCCCTCGACCCGGAAGCGTTCCACCGGCGGATGGCCGGGCGCCAGGAGTCCCTGCCGCTGTCCATGACCACCTTGACCACGCACGACACCAAGCGCAGCGAGGACACCCGGGCACGGATTTCCGTGCTCGCTGAGCTGCCGGATGAGTGGGCCGCAACCCTGGACACGCTTCGCGGGATCGCCCGGTGCCCGACGGCCCGTTCGAGAACCTGCTGTGGCAGGCGGTCATCGGTGCGTGGCCGGCGTCGCGGGAACGGCTGCAGGCCTACGCGGAAAAGGCTGCCCGGGAAGCCGCCAATTCCACCACCTGGACGGATCCGGACGAAAAGTTCGAAGCACGGGTTAGGGCAGCGCTGGATGCAGCGTTCGACGACGCCCGGGTCACCACGGCGATCGAAGACTTCGTCGCCAGGACGGATGCCTTTGCCGCTTCCAACTCGCTGTCCCTGAAGCTGCTCCAGCTGACCATGCCGGGAGTGCCGGACGTCTACCAGGGCACCGAATTCCGGGACCGCTCGCTGGCCGACCCGGACAACAGGCGGGCCGTCGACTTCAAGCGCCGCGAAACTGCCCTGGCCGCCCTGGATGCCGGCACGGTTCCGGGAAACTTCCGGGACGAGGCCACCAAACTGCTGGTGACCTCCCGGGCGCTGCGCCTCCGCCGGGACCGGCCCGACCTCTTCCAGGGCTACCGGCCCGTTCTGGCTTCCCACGCTGCGGCGGACCACCTGGTGGCCTTCGACCGCGGGGCGGACAGCGCTGGCGGCGCGCCCGGTGCGTTGACCCTTGCGACGCGGCTTCCCGTCGGACTGGAACGCGCTGGCGGGTGGCGGGATACCGCCGTCGAACTTCCCACTGCCATGCGGGACGAACTAACGGGACGGACGCACGGCCCCGGCCCGGTGCCGGTGGCCGGCATCCTGGAGCAATACCCTGTGGCGCTGCTCGCGCCCGTGAACGGAGACAACGCATGAGCCTGACGCACCACGATTCCGGCCGGTTCGATGTCTGGGCCCGGACGCCTCGGCCGTTTCGCTGCTCGCCAACGGGCACCAGTACCCCATGCAGCAGGTGGCGGGAGTCCCGGCGCAGATGGCTGGTGGTCCGCGCCGGAAGCGCCGGCTGACGCAGATGTGGATTACGGCTACCTGCTCGACGACGACGCCCACCCGTTGCCCGACCCCCGGTCCCGCCGCCTCCCGAACGGCGTCCACGCACTGTCCCGCACGTACGATCCCGCCTCCTACGCCTGGCAGGACGCCAGCTGGCAGGGGAAGGAACTGCGCGGCTCGGTCATCTACGAACTCCATGTGGGAACCTTCACGCCCGCGGGAACACTCGATGCAGCCGCGGACAAACTCGGCTACCTTGCGGACCTCGGCATCGATTTTGTGGAGCTGCTCCCGGTCAACGGGTTCAACGGCACCCATAACTGGGCTACGACGGCGTTCAGTGGTTCGCGGTCCACGAAGGCTACGGCGGACCCTCGGCCTACCAGCGTTTTGTGGACGCCGCCCACGCCGCCGGTCTGGGCGTTATCCAGGATGTGGTGTACAACCACCTGGGACCCAGCGGCAACTACCTGCCCAGATTCGGCCCGTACCTCAAGCAGGGCGACGCCAACACCTGGGCGATTCGGTCAACCTCGACGGCCCGGGGTCCGACGTCGTGCGTGAATACATCCTGGACAACGCCGCGCTGTGGCTTCGCGACTATCACGTGGACGGCCTGCGCCTGGATGCCGTCCACGCACTGCGCGACGAGCGGGCCGTGCACCTCCTGGAAGAGTTCGGCGCGCTGGGCGATGCGATCTCGGCGGAGACCGGACTTCCCAAGACCCTCATCGCGGAATCGGACCTGAACAATCCGCGGCTGGTCTACCCCCGCGACGCCAACGGCTACGGCCTCGCTGGGCAGTGGAGCGACGACTTCCACCACGCGGTGCACGTCAACGTCAGCGGCGAGACCGCTGGGTATTACGGCGACTTCGCATCGCTCGGCGTCCTGGCCAAGGTCCTTAAGGACGGTTTCCTGCACGACGGCAGCTACTCCAGCTTCCGCGGCCGCCATCACGGCCGGCCCATCAATAGCTCGCTGGTCCACCCCGCTGCCCTGGTGGTGTGCAGCCAGAACCACGACCAGATCGGCAACCGTGCCATCGGGGACAGGCTGTCCCAGTCCCTGCCGTACGGTCCGCTGGCTGTGGCCGCGGTGCTGACGCTGACCTCGCCGTTTACGCCCATGCTGTTTATGGGTGAGGAATTCGGTGCCTCCACGCCCTGGCAGTTTTTCACGTCGCACCCCGAGCCGGAGCTGGGCAAGGCGACGGCGGAGGGCAGGATCCGCGAGTTCGAGCGCATGGGGTGGGATCCCGCCGTCGTCCCCGATCCGCAGGATCCCGAAACGTTCCGGCGCTCCAAGCTCAACTGGGCGGAGGCTGCTGACGGTGACCATGCGCGCCTCCTCTCGCTCTACCGCTCGCTGACGGCACTGCGGCGCGCTTACCCCGAACTGGCCGGCCTCGGATTCGCGGAAACGAACGTGACGTTCGACGACGACGCCGGCTGGTTGCGCTTCCGGCGCGGGTCCGTGGAGGTGCTGCTGAACTTCTCGGCGTCGCCTGTGCGCCTGGACGGGGTACGGGGCACGGTGCTGGTATCAACCCACCAGGACACTTCGCTGGACGGGACGCATTCCTGCTTCCGGCACACAGTGGGGCGGTTCTGACCGCTGGGGCAGAAATCGCCTCGAGTCTAACGTAGACACTGGTGGTACCTGGGCGTACCATGCGCGTACTGACCAGCCGTGATGGGCGGCTCGGTGGCGTGCGGGCGATGGAGGCCGTCATGGGTGACCCAGGGAATAGCGCGTCGAAGGTTCCGCCCATGCTTGAATTGCGGATCCATGGCATCCGCAACACACCGCCCCACGAGCTCCTCCGATCGGGGAACCGGTCACTCAAGCCCGACGATGTGGAACAGACCATGGGCGATGAACTCGCCGGGTTTTACCGGGCGAGGCCCGTGCCGCGGACAAGGGCTGCGGTGCCCGCGGCCAACGGCGGCAGCCCCCGGGTGGTTGAGGCGTATTCCTGGGGCCGGCTGGCGCGCTTCACCGGCGTAGGAATGGCTGGCAAGGTGGCCGACGCTGCGGTCCGGACAGCGTGGTTCCTGCTGATGCCGTTCGGACTGACCAACGCCGCCTACTGGAGCCGCCCAATGCCAGTTCTCAGACTGAGGCAGCCTCAGCCTGAGTCCCAGCCGGAGTCTCAGGGGGCGGATGAGCCAACCCCGCCAGCCGAGATCCCGCACGTCATTCTTGAGTATGACGATGCAGTCCCGTCGAACATTCAACGATGGAACGGGGCGGGCCGAATCCGCCTGTTTGCGCTCCTGCTGACGCTGTTTTTTGTTGTCACACTGGCAGTGGTGACCCTGGATCTCATCGCGGTGCAGTGCTTCCCGCCTGACAAGCGGGCCTATCCGGACCGGGTGTGTTCTACGTTGCCGGGCGCTCTCGACGGCTTGGCGGATTGGACCAGAGGCCAGCGGATCGCGGTGTTTGCGCTCGGCCCGCTGCTCGGCTTGGGATTCCTGGCTGTGGTGGCCCATCTGGGCCGGACGGGTTTCCATTCCCGGCCACAGCTTGGCACGGCCGGTGCGGGTGTTTTGCAACAGGAGCGGGCAACTGCCGTCCCCAAACTTCCCGTCCTCATGATCCGGACCCTTTGGAAAGCCCGCGACGATATTCGCCACAACGGCTGGATTCACGTGTGGGCCGCCATCGCGACCATCGCAGCGGTTATCTCGTGGGATGGTGTCTGGACCCGGGTCAACGCGAAGGCGTGCGGTAACTTGGGCTCATTTTTCGCCGGGTGCCTGCCGCAGCTTCCCGCCACGCGCCTGGATCCAGCGGCGTTTGGGTTGATGGCAGTTTGGGTAGCCGCAGTACTCGCAATCCTGGCAGCCGTCGTTGAGACAGTCAGGTCCAGTTCCGACAACCCGGAGATATTGTCCACACCGCACGCAAACTGGATTGTTCCCGCGTGTGTCCTGGCTTTGGCAGCTCTGGCCGGTGCACTGGTGGCATCCGCCCTCCCATGTCCGGAGGGGTACAGCTGCAACTTCGGCGTGGAAGGGCGGTTCTTGGGTCTGGGCACAGCACCCGCGGGACTTATGTTTGCCATGCTGCTCCTCATCGTCGCGTCGTTCCGGCCAAAACGCCAGGGCTACACCACGACAGCTCTCGGCTGGGGAGGCCGTGGTGTGGCCGTCTTCTCAACGTTGGCGCTGGGCAGTGCCACCATCCTCAGCTGCGCAATCGTCGGTGGTACGTCTGCCTTACTGCAGGGAACACTAGTGCGGCGGACCGCCACCGATGACGGCATGTGGAGGTTTGGCCCTTTGCCCACGATGCACTGATGTTGCCTTCGGTTTTTGAACAGTTCAGCGGACTGCTGTTTGTGGTCATCATCGTCACCGCCGGCGTTGTGCTGCTGGCAGTCTTACGGGCAAAAAAGCTGATGACCGCGTGGAATACTCCCAGTCAGGCTACTGACGACCTCCTTGTCGACTCCAATACTTTGCCGCCCCTTCCCGACGCTGAGTTGGCCGGGTTGAAGCTCGTGGCGGCTCGTCGTTTTGCCTCGCTCATGCACCGGGCAGAAGCCGCTGTTTCGCTGCTGGCCACACTCCTGTTTGCGGGGATGTTCGCAGCCCTCCTACTCGGGACGTTTAAAGAGTGGTGGGAGCCGAAAGCCACCTGGCTTTATGGAGTCATCGAAGGTGCCGGAGGACTGGGGCTGACGGCGGCGGGAGCAGCGCTTGGGATCTTGGCTGTGGCCTCCGCGAAGAAGGATGCCAGACCATTGGCCCTGCTGTGGGACATCATGTGCTTCATGCCCAAGGCTGCACATCCGTTCGGGCCACCCTGCTATGCCGAACGGGCGGTCCCTGAATTTGCCGCACGGATCGCGGCCTGGGTCGATGGCGACGATGCAGCCAAGCAGGCACCTGGACGGGTAGTGATCTCCGCACACAGCCTCGGGGCAGTCATAGCCGTGAGTGCGCTTTTCCATTTGCGGGCCATGCGGCCGGACTTTCCGTTTCGGCAGGTCGGGCTGATGACATACGGAACCCAGCTTCGAGCGTACTTTGGGCGCTTCTTCCCGGAACTGCTCGGGCCGGCAGTCCTCGCCACAACGGCAGTCTCGCGTACCGGACTACGCGCGGCAGGGGCCCGGCCAGCGAAAGGCAACCTGTGGACGGACCGTGCGGACCGGATTATCTTAATCTCTCCGATGTGCTCGGAGCGGGGGACAAGCGGTGGGTGAATCTCTACCGGCGGACGGACTATCTGGGGTTTCCCATCATGTGGCGGGAGCAGGACACATCGGAAATCTACGCGCAGGAGATGGACCCCTTCACGTACCAGTTCCGCGTCGTAAGCCACAGCGACTACCTGCAGGCGCCCCAGTACGACGCGGCGATTGCCGCCGTCGTCAATTCCCTGCCGGCTCCGGAGGCGTAACCCGGGGCCTTGCGGTCTGTAGCGCGCGTCACAGGTGGCAGGATGGTATGTATGACTTATTCAGCCGCGGAAGACCGCTATGAATCCATGCCCTACCGCCGCGTCGGACGCAGCGGACTGAAACTGCCGGCCATTTCCCTGGGACTGTGGCACAACTTCGGAGACGACAAGCCCTTCGAGGTGCAGCGGGCCATCCTGCGCCGCGCCTTCGATCTGGGCGTAACCCACTTCGACCTCGCAAACAACTACGGTCCGCCCTACGGCTCCGCCGAAACCAACTTCGGCCGCCACTTCCAGGACGACTTCAAGCCGTACCGCGACGAACTCATCATCTCCAGCAAAGCAGGCTACGACATGTGGCCGGGCCCGTACGGCAACTTCGGCTCCCGCAAGTACCTGCTGGCCAGCCTGGACCAATCCCTGGAGCGCATGGGCCTGGACTACGTGGACATCTTCTACAGCCACCGCCCGGACCCGGAAACGCCGATGGAAGAGACCATGGGCGCGCTGGACCACGCAGTCCGCTCGGGCAAGGCCCTGTACGCCGGCATCTCGTCCTACACCCCGGCCCAGACGCTGGAGGCGGCGCGGATCCTGAAGGAACTGGGAACTCCGCTGCTGATCCACCAGCCCAGCTACTCCATGCTGAACCGCTGGACCGAGAACGGCAGCCCCAACCTTTTCGAGGCCCTGGAGCAGGTGGGCGCAGGCTGCATCGCCTTCTCGCCGCTGGCCCAGGGAATGCTCACGGGCCGCTACCTCAACGGCGTGCCCGCGGATTCCCGGGCGGCGCAGCACAAGTCCCTGGACCAGGCCATGATCACCCCGGAGAACCTGGACCGCGTGCGCGGGCTCAACCGGATCGCCGAGGGCCGGGGCCAGACCCTCGCGCAAATGGCGATCGCCTGGATCCTCCGCGAGCAGGGCAAGGGCTCCGCGGTGACGTCCGCACTCGTAGGCGCTTCCAGCGTCCGGCAGCTGGAAGACACACTGTCCGCCATCAATAACCTGGACTTCACCGCAGACGAGGTCAACGCCATCGACGAGTTCGCCATCGAGTCGGACATCAACCTATGGAAGCAGAAGTAACAACTTAACGCTTCAACCAAGCGGGGCCGGGAACAATCCCGACCCCCGCTTGGTTGGGTATGATGAAAAGCGCCGAATGGCGCACTGCCAGCGTGCCGCCGTCGTACTTTTCCGGTACTGACCGTCCTGGCGGCTGAAGTTTTCTTCAAAGGAGTTCCGTGTCTGCAAATCCGATTCGTGTTGCCATCGTTGGTGTGGGTAACTGCGCCGCCTCGCTCGTCCAGGGCGTGCAGTACTACCGGGACGCCGATCCCCAGGCCACGATCCCGGGTCTGATGCACGTGGAGTTCGGCAAGTACCACGTCAACGATGTCCAGTTTGTTGCCGCATTTGATGTTGACGGCAAGAAGGTGGGCGTGGACCTCGCCGACGCCATCCTGGCCAGCGAGAACAACACCATCAAGATCGCCGACGTGCCCCCCACAGGCGTGACCGTACAGCGCGGCCACACCCTGGACGGCCTCGGCAAGTACTACCTTGAGACCATCGAACAGTCCGCAGAAGAGGCCGTTGACATCGTCGCCGCGCTCCGCGAATCCAAGGCCGACGTTATGGTCTGCTACCTCCCGGTTGGTTCCGAGGATGCAGCGCACTTCTACGCGCAGGCTGCCATAGACGCCGGTGTGGCGTTCGTCAACGCCCTCCCCGTGTTCATCGCCGGCACCAAGGAATGGGCCGACAAGTTCACCGCCGCCGGCGTCCCGATCGTGGGCGACGACATTAAGAGCCAGATCGGTGCCACCATCACGCACCGCGTTATGGCCAAGCTCTTCGAAGACCGCGGCGTCACCCTGGACCGCACGTACCAGCTGAACGTCGGCGGCAACATGGACTTCAAGAACATGCTGGAGCGCGACCGCCTCGAGTCCAAGAAGATCTCCAAGACCCAGGCCGTAACCTCCAACGTTGAAGCCGACATTGCACCCCGCAATGTCCACATCGGCCCGTCCGACTACGTCCAGTGGCTCGACGACCGCAAATGGGCCTTCGTCCGCCTCGAGGGCCGCAACTTCGGCGATGCCCCCGTATCGCTCGAATACAAGCTGGAAGTCTGGGACTCACCCAACTCCGCCGGCGTGATCATCGACGCCATCCGCGCCGCCAAGATCGGCCTGGACCGCGGCATCGGCGGCCCGCTGCTCTCGGCCTCGAGCTACTTCATGAAGTCCCCGCCGGAGCAGTTCAACGACGACCTCGCCCGTGAAAAGGTCGAGGCCTTTATCCGCGGCGACCTCGAGCGCTAAACGCTCTCCCACCTTTGGTGGGTTTTTGGCGGACGCTCTCTCACTTTTTGGTGGGGAGCGTCCGGCGTTTAAGACGCTCTCTCACCTTTGGGGCGTTTCTGGCGAACGCTCTCTCACCATCTTGAGCGCGAAAAGCCCGACGCGACAGCCGGATCCACCCAGGCGGACCGCAGTTCCCTTTTGAGAATGCTGACGGCGCGTTCGAATCCATCGGCCAGATCCTCCTTTCCGAAAATGAGGACCGTCCAGCCAGCTGCTTCGAAGGCCTTGTCGCGTCGCCTATCGCTGAGCTGCTGTTTGGGCATGAGGTGATGGCCGCCGTCGTACTGGATGGCCACGCGCCGATGGCGGTATCCCAGATCCGCCGACGGCGACAGCGGGTCTGCCTCCCGCAGCGTGAGCTGAAGCTGGGGCTCGGGGACCCCGGCGTCGAGCATTGCCAGCCGGAGCAGTGTCTCCGGGCCGGAATCCGCTCCCACGCGCATGAGTTCCAGGGCTTCGCGGGCGCGGACGATTCCCTGGAGGTTTTTGTGCCGATCCGTCAGAATGCGCAATTCCTCAACGGTGGTGAACGGTACGTCGCGGTCTTCAAACGCCAGCCGGGGCAGCCGGATCAACTCGTCACCGAGGCAGACGAGGTCCTTCAACGGCAGCACGCGGGCCATGTCCAGCCACGTTCGCGACCGCGTGCTGATGCGAATTCCGTCAACCGATTCGACCTCGTCCTCAGCGGCGGTCACTGTATGCCCAATTACGCCTTTGCGGCGAACGCTCGGCAGGGACCGCGGTTTGCTCAGATGCAGTTCCGGGGAGTCGGAGAGCCACGGTGGAAGGCACGAGGCGCGAAGGCGTGCCGCCGTCACATGCGATATCCAGGCACCGGGAGTGGCTGCCGAGAGCGCACGGGCGGCAGCCTCAAGTTCGAAATCCCAGTCTGCGGGACGGTACAGTCCGCGGCTGACATGCGCGACGTCGGACCGGAGGAGACGATTCCGAGGGACGCCTTCGGCTGTGGCGTCCGTGAGCGTGAACGGGCCGGACGCCAATGTGGTGGGAAGCGCAGTCTGCGTGTGCATACCGGCATTGTTCCTCAGAGTGGCCGGTGCCCGCAGAAGTTATCCACAGGTGAGAGAGCGTTGCCTGGGAAGGCCCCAAAGGTGAGAGAGGGTTCGTGGAAAAGGCCCCAAAGGTGAGAGAGCGTCCGGGGTGGGGGAGCGGGATAGGTCAGAAGAGGCCGACTGGGTTGCCGTGCGCATCGACGTCCATGCGCATCGCGGCGGGCTCCTTGGGTAAGCCGGGCATGGTCATGACGGCACCGGTCAGGGCCACGATGAAGCCGGCGCCGGTCTTGGGAATGAGGTCGCGGACGTGGATGGTGAAGCCCTTGGGTGCGCCCAGTTGCGAGGCGTCGTCCGTGAAGGAATACTGCGTTTTCGCCATGCACACGGGCATTCCGCCCCAGCCGTTCTTCTCAATGTCGGCCAGCCTTTTGAGTGCCGGCACCGAGAATTCCACGCCGTCGGCCCCGTAGATCTCCTGCACGATCGTCCGGATCTTGTCCTCCACAGACAGGGTCAGCGGATATAGGTGCCGGAAGTCCGACGGCGCCGCCACCGCGGCGGCGACCTTCGCCGCGAGTTCATCGCCGCCGTCGCCCCTCCGCCCGGCCCCAGACGTCGGCGACCGCGGCCTGTACGCCTTCCCGGGCGCACCAGGCGAGCAGCCACTCCAGCTCTTCGGGCGTATCTGTGGCGAACTTGTTGATGGCCACCACCGGCGCGATGCCGAACTTCTCGACGTTGTGCACGTGCCGTTTCAGGTTCCCGACGCCGGCGGCCAGCGCCTCCACGTTCGGCTCCTTGAGTTGGTCCTTCGGGACGCCGCCGTGCATCTTGAGCGCCCGGACCGTCGCCACCACCACGACGGCGGACGGTGCCACGTCTGCGATGCGCGCCTTGATGTCCATGTACTTCTCAGCGCCGAGGTCCGCGCCGAAGCCGGCTTCCGTAACCACGATGTCGGCCAGCTGCTGCGCTATCCGGGTGGCGATGAGGGAGTTGCAGCCGTGCGCGATGTTTGCAAACGGGCCGCCGTGGACAACGGTGGGCGTGCCGGCGATGGACTGGACAAGGTTGGGCTTGAGGGCATCCTTGAGCAGCATGGTCAGCGCGCCCTGGACACCCAGATCCGCCACCGTGACCGGCCGGCGGTCGTAGCTGTAGCCCACAGTGATGCGGCCCACGCGGTCGCGCAGATCGTCCAGGTCCGTGGCCAGGCAGAAGACGGCCATGATCTCGGAGGCCGCTGTGATGTCGAAACTGTCCTGGCGGGGCACGCCCTGCGCCGGTCCGCCGAGGCCGATGATCACCTCGCGCAGCGAGCGGTCGTTCATGTCCAGGACGCGCTTGAACGTCATGCGCCGCGGATCGATGTTCAGCTCATTCCCCTGAAAAATGTGGTTGTCCACAAGGGCCATGAGCGCGTTGTTTGCCGAAGTGATCGCGTGGAAGTCGCCGGTGAAATGCAGGTTGATCTCGTCCATGGGCAGGACCTGGGAATAGCCGCCTCCCGCTGCACCGCCCTTCATGCCCAGGATGGGGCCCAAGGACGGTTCGCGCAGTGCGATCATGACGTTGTGGCCCGCCCGTGCCAGCGAATCGGCCAGACCCACCGTGGTGGTGGACTTTCCCTCGCCGGCCGGGGTGGGGACATGGCCGAGACGAGGACCACTTTCCCGGCGGCCTTTCCCACGGGCAGCCGCAGCCGGGCTGGGTCGATTTTCGCCTTGTACCGCCCATACGGCTCCACGGCATCGGCATTTATACCGGCCCGCTCCGCGACCTCCCCGATGGGCAGGATGGCGGCCTTCTGCGCGATCTCAAGATCGGTGGGGACCTTGTTTTCAGACATCGATGTCCTTTGGCTCTGTGCGGAACACTGTGCGCGACAATCTATCAGCCGATGATTCAAAGGTGAGAGAGGGTTGGGGGAAAGGGCTCAAAGGTGAGAGAGGGTTGGGGAAGTTGGGGTCAGGTGCTGTTCGACGGCGGCGTGGTACGTTTCCAGCGTGATGGCGGCAGTGCGGTTCCAACCCAGGTTTTCCGCCCGGATGGCCGCGGCCCGGCCCATGTCGGCACGGGTGTCCGGATCGTCGTACATGGCCTCGAGCGCGTCCGCCCAGTCCGAGGCATGGTGCCCGTCCACCAGCAGCCCGGTCCGGCCATGGCAGATGGCGCGGGACAGCCCGCCAACGCGGGTGCCCACCACGGGCGTCCCGCAGGCCTGTGCTTCGATGGCCACCAGCCCGAACGATTCGCTGTAGGACGGCATCACCACAACGTCGGCCGCCCGGAACCAGGACGCCAGATCAGCCGCGCTGACCGGGGAAGGTGGGTGACGACGTCGTCCATTCCAGACTCAGCGATCAGGTGCCGGAGGTTGAAGTCCTTGTTCCCGCTGAGGGCACCCAAAATGGTGAGCCGCATAGCGATCTCGGGCCGCCGGGCGCGCAGCAGGGCCGCGGCCTTGAGAAGGACCTGCGGGCCCTTCAGCCGCTGTATGCGGCCGGCGAAGACCAGGTGGAAGGTCTCCGGCGAAACTCCCCGTTCGGCCCGGGAACGCGCGCGGAAGGCGGGCGTGAAGGTGCTGAGGTCCACTCCCGGCGGTGCGACGTCGATCCGGTAGTAATCGGCATCGTAGTGGGACACCAGATCTTCGGCTTCGGCGGTGGTGTTGGCGATCAGGCGGGCGGCGCCGTCGACGATCCGGTGCTCGCCCTCTTCGCGCCGCCGCGGCTCGGGCTGTTCGCCTGACTCCAGCAGGAGGTTCTTGATTTTTGCCATGGTGTGCATGGTGTGGACCAGCGGCACACCCCAGAGCTCCGAGAGTTCCAGGCCGGCGATCCCGGACACCCAATAGTGCGAATGGATGACGTCGTAGCGGCCGTGCGGCTGGCGCTGGCGGATCTGCTCGATCTCAGCCACCATATGGTGCAACAGCCCCGGCAGTTCTTCCTTGGGGATCTTCCGCGGCGGCCCGGCCAGCACGTTGTGGACGCACACACCCGGGTCCGGATGTTCGACGGCGGCCTGCTTGGCTGATGTGGAGCGCGTGAAGATCTCCACCTCTACGCCGGTCTCGGCGAGCGCGGAGGCCAGTTCCCGGATGTAGACGTTCATGCCACCGGCGTCGCCGGAGCCTGGCTGCTCCATCGGGGAGGTGTGGAGGGAGAGTAACGCGACCCTGCGGATCAATGCCATGGCTTCCCCTTCCCACCGCTGGCGCGGAGTGGGCCCTGCTGTTGCCCACTCGGTAAAACACTACTCCAGCCGCTCCCGGGTGGCCTCCCGCACGTGGCCGGCTGCTAACGTGGCGCGTGTGAATGCAGCCACAACACCGCACAGTTCCGCAGAATATTCGATCCGCCCCGCCATGGATGCCGACTGGCCAGGCACGTGGGAGGTGCTGGAGCCAGTCATCCGGGCGGGCGAGACGTTCACCTGGGACCGGGACACCACGGAGGCCGACGCCCGGGCCCGCTGGTTCAAGGATGCCCCCGGCCAGGCTTTTGTGGCCGTGACGGCCGACGGCAGCGTCATCGGCACCGGCGAGCTGCACCCCAACCAGGGAGGCGCGGGCAGCCACGTGGCCAACGCCGGCTACGTGGTCCACAGCGGCCACGGCGGCAAAGGCGTGGCACGGGCTTTGTGCGCCTACTCCCTGGAGGCAGCCCGGGACGCGGGCTTCCGCGCCATGCAGTTCAACGCCGTGGTGGAAAGCAACGTCCGTGCGGTGGCCGCCTGGCAGGGGATGGGCTTTGAAATCCTTGCCACCATCCCCGAGGCGTTCAAGCACCCCACGCTCGGATACGTGGGCCTGCACCTGATGTACCGGAAGCTCTAGCCGCGCCAAAGCCCGCGCAGTGCAGGGAACGAGTGCTCGTAGCCGGCCATGAGCTGTGCCCCGAGGGCGGGGGAGTCCACCAGGGGATGCCGGCTGAATGCTGCCACGGCGGCCTCCCGGTCTCCGTGCGTGGCTGCCCGGACAGTGAGCCGCTCCACCTCCTTGACGTGCTGGAGGAGGGCGAGTTGCTCCGGCCCTGGGACTGACTGCGGACGCGGCACCGCGCCGTCGGGCGTTACCGTGCAGGGGACCTCGACGACGGCGTCCGCGGGCAGTCCCGGAATGGCCGGTTCCGGCGTGGTGCTTCCGGAGGCGGTCGCCCCGCCAGGATCGGATGGAAGTGTGTTTTGTGTGTTGAGGATGAGTTGGGCGTCCCCGGCCCCCGCCAACGCGCTCATCACGGCCAGCGCGACGCGTTCGTAGCCGCCGCCGGCGAGGTCGGCCTCGTCGCGCTGCTCGCCGTGGGTCCGGGCCTCGGCGAGGTAGCCTTCCTCCCGCGAGCGGCGGCCGCGTCCCACAACGCGTAGGCGTCCGTTCCGGCTGAGGCGAGCCGCGGGTACAGCTTGGCCTGCT
Source organism: Arthrobacter sp. Hiyo4 (assembly GCA_002370555.1). GTDB lineage: Bacteria > Actinomycetota > Actinomycetes > Actinomycetales > Micrococcaceae > Arthrobacter. The sequence goes on along the minus strand of AP014718.1, from coordinate 2,646,536 downwards.
GGTGGTGGATGGACTCGCCGCGGGTCTGGGCCATGGCGCGCATGGCCGCGGCGGCGCCGTCCCGCTGGTAGTAGTAATAGAGGTATTCGTTGGGCAGGGCGCCGAGTTCCTCGAGGAACGGCTGCGGGAAGAGCCGGCCTTCCTCGAAGGTAGTGAGGGCAGCGGCATCTGACAGCAGCGCGGGAAGCAGATCCTGGCCGCCGGACTCCAGCCGGTAGAGCCAGCCCAGGTGGTTCAGCCCGTAGTAGCCCATGCCGTCGAGCCTTCCGTCCTCCAGCGCCAGGCCGGCGGCGCGGGCCGCCCGGTGCACCAGCCCGCCCGCGGAATCGCAGATCCCGATGACCTTCCGGCCAAGGACGGGCAGCAGGGCTTCGGTGACCATGCCGGCCGGGTTGGTGAAGTTGATCAGCCAGGCGTCCGGGCAGGACTCCCGCATCTGCCGCGCCAGGTGCAGCATCTCGGGGATGGTGCGCAGGGCGTACGAGATGCCGCCCGCGCCGGTGGTTTCCTGGCCGAGCAGGCCAAGGTCCTGGGCCACGCGTTCGTCCTTGATCCGGCCGGCCGTGCCGCCGGGACGGATGGCCGCGAACACCAGGTCTGTGCCCGCCAGGGCCTCCGGCAGGGACGTCGTGGTGTGCACGGCGGGCGGCTGGGAAATTGAGGGAGGGCCGTCGTTGGACTCCGGCATGGCGCGCAGGACCGCGCTGATCGCGCTGAGGCGGGCGGGGTCGATGTCGAACAGCACCAGTTCGCTGACCAGCCCCGCGAACGCGCCGGACGCCAGAGCCCGGTACACAAGCGGCACACGGAATCCGCCGCCGCCGGCAATCATAAGCCGCATAGTCAGCAGTCTAGGGGCCGCCGGGCGCGCCCCTACCGTGGGCCGCGGCAGGGCGTAGTCTGCCGGACATGGACGCCATCCCGGACCGCCGCTTCGATCCGCTCTCAACCGTCCGCGCCCCGTCCGACGGCGGGTTCGACCTGCTGCTGGCAGGCACGGTTTTCCAGGACATCATCTTCACCGGACTGCCGCACGCTCCCGAGCCGGGCACGGAAATCTGGAGCGAAGGCATGGCAGCTGCCCCGGCGGCGTCGCGAACCAGGCCATCGCAGCGGCGAGGCTGGGACTGCGCACGGGACTCGCAGCCGCCTTCGGTGACGACGGCTACGGCGACTACAACTGGAAAATCCTGGCCGGTCAGGAACACGTGGACCTGAGCCTGTCCCGCCGCATCCCTGGGTGGCATTCCCCGGTCACCGTCTCGCTCAGCGTCCACAACGACCGTTCCCTGGTGACGCATGGGCACCCGGCCCCGTGACGTCGTCGGAACTGATCGGTTCGCCGCCGCAGGCGCTCGCCGGCATTGCCGCGTTGGACGCCGAGATCGAGCCGTGGGCGGTGGCCGCGCACCAGGCAGGGGTCAAGCTATTCGGGGATGTGGGCTGGGATCCCAGCGGGGAGTGGGCTCCGGTCCGGCTGGAGAACCTGCAGTATTTCCATGCTTTCCTGCCCAACCAGCGTGAGGCCATGGCGTTCACGGGAAGGACAATCCGTGGTCCGCGCTGTATGCGCTGGCGGACCGTGTTCCCGTGGCCGTGGTGACGCTGGGTGCGCAGGGTGCCATGGCCGTGGACTCGGAAACCGGGAGGAAGAGTGGGTGCCGTCGCTGCCGGTGGCCGCCTACGATCCCACCGGGGCCGGCGATTGCTTTGACGCGGCCTTCATCGTGGGCAGCCTGGCCGGCTGGCCGCTGGGCAACCGGCTCCGCTTCGCCAACCTCTGCGCCTCCCTGGCCGTGCAGGAGGTGGGCGGATCGCTGGCGGCGCCTGGCTGGGGAGACATCGCCGACTGGTGGAAGCGGGCCAACTCCCGGCCGGAACGCCAGAGCAGCCAGTGGCTTCGCCGCTTCGGTTTCCTGGAAGACATCATCAGCGACGTCCCGCTGGCAGCGCAGCGCCGGGCCACCGCCACCATCGCTCACCTGTCCGACGCCTGACGCGCGTGTTGCCGGGGCGCTGAACGCGGCGCGATTATCCCGCCCCGAGCCCCCGCACTAGAATCACTAACGTGACTTATCCCGTAACAACCGGTGACATCAGCGCGGCCCCAGGACCTGATCCTCAGTACGAGCGGTCCGCCGTCATTGACCTGGACGCCATCCGCCACAACGTGCGGCGGCTGGCGGACGCGGCCTCACCCGCGAAGGTCATGGCCGTGGTGAAGGCCGACGCCTACGGACACGGCGCGGTTCCGGTGGCCCGGGCCGCCCTCGAAGCCGGCGCATCCTGGCTGGGGTCGCGCATATCTCCGAGGCTCTGGCGCTGCGGGCTGCGGGCATCGAGGCCCCCCTGCTGGCCTGGCTGCACACGGCGGAAAGCAACTTCGCCGCAGCGCTGGCTGCCGGCGTCGACATCGGCTGCTCCGGCTGGGAACTGGACCGGATTGTGGCCGCCGCGCGTGACCAGGAGCGTCCCGCGCGGATCCACCTGAAGGTGGACACGGGCCTGGGCCGGAACGGCGTAGCGCTCGATGCCTGGGACCAGCTGCTGGGCGAAGCCATGGAGTACCAGGACCAGGGCCTCCTGCGCGTGGTGGGCATCTTCTCCCACCTGTCCGTGGCGGATGAACCCGAACGGCCGGAAACCGATGAACAATTGGCGGCCTTCCGCGAGGTGCTGGCGGTGGCCGAGGACGCGGGAGTGGACCCCGAAGTCCGCCACCTGGCCAACACGCCCGCCACACTGTCCCGCCCCGATACGCACTTTGACCTGGTCCGCGTGGGCCTGGGCATCTACGGCCTCTCGCCCTTCGAAGCCCAGACTTCCGCCGAACTGGGCCTCCGGCCGGCGATGACGCTCCGCACCCTGGTGTCCCAATGCAAGCAGGTCCCCGACCGGCAGGGCGTTTCATACGGCCTGCGCTACCGCACCAGCGGCCCCAGCACCCTGGCGCTGATCCCGCTGGGCTACGCCGACGGCGTGCCCCGCGTCGCCACCGGCGGTCCCGTCCGGGTGGCCGGCCGGACCTACCCCGTGGTGGGCCGGATCGCCATGGACCAGATGGTCATTGACCTCGGCAACATCGGCCCCGCGGTGCGGACCTCTTCGGCGCCGAGGCGGTGCTGTTCGGGAACGGGGACGACGGCGGGCCCACGGCAGACGACTGGGCGGTGGCCGCCGGCACGAACAACTACGAGATCGTGACCCGGATCAGCCCCCGGGTGCCCCGCCGGTACATTAACGACAGTGCCGCCGTCGAGCTTTCTGCTGTTGACGCTCCGGACGCCGCCGAGCGTTCTGCCATCGGAAGTCCCGACGCCGGGCAGGCAACGCCGTGAGCGTGCTCACGGCAGAGATGCCCACCTGGGAACAGACGCTGAGAGTCACGACGGCGGATGAGACGCACGCGCTCGGTGCCGCTTTGGGGGCGGAACTGCAGGCCGGGGATCTGTTGGTGTTGACCGGCGAGCTGGGTGCCGGGAAGACCACGTTCACGCAGGGGCTCGGCGAGGGCCTGGGCGTGCGTGCCGGAATCATCTCGCCCACGTTTGTCCTGGTCCGCATCCATCCCAACCTGCCCGACGGCCCGCGACCTGGTGGCCCGGACCTGGTGCACGTAGACGCGTACCGGCTGGGATCGGCGTCGGAAATTGACGATATTGACCTGGAAAACACGCTGGACTCGTCCGTGACCGTGGTGGAATGGGGGCGCGGCCGGGTGGAGCACCTGAGCGAGAGCCGGCTGGAAGTGGACCTGCACCGGGCGATCGGGCTGGACGCCATAGGCGCCGCGGAACCAATGCCTGGCCACACCGAAGTCCTCGACTTTGACACCGAGGACTTCGACGAGCCCCGCACCATCGTGCTGCGCGGGTTTGGTCCCCGCTGGAGCACCAAGCCTGCTCTGGGCGGCGCCTTCGAAGGGACGCGCTGATGCTCATTCTCGCCATCGACACCTCCGCCGTTGCCAGCGCGGCACTCGTTTCGGACGACGCCCTGGAAGGCGTGGTGGCCAGCTTCTCCACCGAGGACACGCGCAGCCACGCCGAAGTGCTTGCACCCGGCATCGAGGACCTGCTGGACTCTGCGGGCGTCACCGGCCGGGACATTGATGCGATCGTGACAGGCGTCGGCCCCGGCCCGTTCACCGGCCTGCGCTCGGGGATCGCAACCGCCCGGACGCTCGCCTTCGTCTGGGACAAACCGCTTTACGGGCTGATGAGTCTGGACGCCGTGGCACTGGAAGTGGCTGAGTCCACCGATGCCGCGGCCGAATTCCTGGTGGTCACGGATGCCCGGCGCAAAGAGGTCTACTGGGCGCGGTACAGCCTCGCCGACGGCCAGTTGCCGCAGCTCGAGGACGGCCCGCACGTCAGCTTCGCGGCCGACCTGCCGGACCTCCCGGCCTACGGCGCCGGCGCCGGACTCTACAGTGACGTGCTGCGCGCAGACCCGGGCTTCAGCAACGAACAACCGGACGCCCTCTACCTCGGACAGTTCGCCTTGGCCCGGCTGGCAGCCGGCGGGAAGCTGCTCGACTCCACACCCCTGTACCTCCGGGAATCGGACGCCCAGGTCCCCGGCCCACGGAAGCGGGCCCTGTGAGCATGCCGGCCAGCGCTGACCGTTCCGGCAACGACGGAGTGGTGTTCCGGGACATGACCCTGGAGGACGTGCCCGCCGTGGACGCCCTCGAACAGCGGCTGTTCCCGGCGGACGCGTGGCCGCTGCACATGTTCCTGTCCGAACTGTCCCAGCCGGAAACGCGCCGTTACCTGGTGGCGGAAAGCGGCGGGGAGATAGTGGGCTACGCCGGCCTGATGTGCATCGAGCCCATCGCGGATGTCCAGACCATCGCCGTCGTGCCTGAATTCGAAGGCCGCGGCATAGGCTCTGCGCTCCTGACCCGGCTGATCACGGAAGCCGGTCTCCGCGGGGCGGCGGACGTCCTCCTGGAGGTCCGTGCGGACAATCCCCGGCGCAGCAGCTGTACGCGCGGTTCGGCTTCGAACAGATCCATGTCCGCCGGGGGTATTATCGCGACGGCGTTGACGCCCTCATCATGCGGCTGACGTTGGTCCCCGAAACCGATCCCGTAACCCAACCCGATCCCACAACAGAAGCAGGCCAGCCATGAACCGCTCGCAGCCCCTGGTGCTGGGCATCGAATCCTCCTGCGACGAAACCGGCGTCGGCATCGTCCGCGGCACCACGCTGCTCACCAACACGGTGTCCTCCTCGATGGACGAGCACGTCCGCTTCGGCGGCGTGATCCCCGAAATCGCCTCGCGCGCACACCTTGACGCCTTTGTGCCCACCCTGCGGCAGGCCCTGGCGGACGCCGACGTGTCGCTGGAGGACGTGGACGCCCTTGCCGTCACCTCCGGGCCCGGGCTTGCGGGCGCCCTGATGGTGGGGGTTTGTGCCGCGAAGGCACTGGCCGTGGCCACTGGCAAGCCGCTGTATGCCATCAACCACCTGGTGGCCCATGTCGGCGTCGGACTGCTGGATGGAAACCCCGACGGCGGTGCTGCCGCCGGCCGCGGGCCGGCCGTTCCGCCAGCCTCGCGGGTGGGCTCGGCCACGGTGGCCGTCTCCCGGAGAACCTGGGCGCCCTGCTGGTCTCCGGCGGGCATACCGAAATCCTGAAGATCAACAGCATCACCAGCGACGTCCAGCTCCTCGGCTCCACCATCGACGACGCCGCCGGCGAGGCCTACGACAAGGTGGCCCGCATCCTGGGCCTCGGCTACCCGGGCGGCCCGGCCATCGACAGGCTGGCCCGCACCGGCAACGCCAAAGCCATCCGCTTCCCGCGCGGCCTCAGCCAGCCCAAGTACATGGGCACCGCCGAGGAACCTGGTAAACACCGCTACGACTGGTCCTTCAGCGGCCTGAAGACGGCGGTGGCGCGGTGCGTCGAGCAGTTCGAGGCCCGCGGCGAAGACGTGCCGGTGGCCGACATCGCCGCAGCTTTCCAGGAAGCAGTGGTGGATGTGATCACGTCCAAGGCCGTCCTGGCCTGCCGGGAGCACGGCATCAAAGATGTGCTGTTGGGCGGGGCGTGGCGGCCAACTCCAGGCTGCGCGAACTCACCGGCCAGCGCTGTGCGTCCGCCGGAATCAGACTCCACGTGCCGCCGCTGGAGCTGTGTACAGACAATGGCGCCATGGTGGCGGCCCTCGGCGCGCAGCTGGTGATGGCAGGGATCGGGCCCAGCGGCATCCGCTTCGCCCCGGACTCCTCGATGCCCGTCACCGAGGTTTCACTCCCCGCCTGACTGGCCCGCAAAGCTTCCGGTGGCTGAGCCTGTCGAAACCCCGCAGGGACTGCGTTACCCCGTCGGGCCGTTCCGCATCTGCTTGACCAGGTCCAGCACTACGGCCTGCAGGTCGCCGCCGTGCTCTGCAGCGACGCGGCGCTGCCGCTGGTAGCCGGCGCCGCGGCGGATGATCTTCTCGACGTCGGCCAGTTCGTCGGGGCAGCCGAGCTTCGCTGCCACCGGCTCAAGCCGGTTCAGGGTCTCCAGGAGGTGGTCCGTGACCAGCTGTTCGTTGCCGGCCGCGTCGAGGATGATGATGGCCTCCATGCCGTAGCGGGCGGCACGCCACTTGTTCTCCTGGATGTGCCACGGCGGCATGGTGGGGATAGTGCCGCCGTTGTCCAGTGTGGTGGAGAATTCATCCACCAGGCACTGGGTGAGCGCGGCAATCGCGCCCACCTCCTCCAGGGTGGCCAGGCCGTCGCAGATGCGCATTTCGATGGTGCCGAGGTTCGGAACGGGCCGGATGTCCCAGCGGATCTCGGAGAGGGTGTCGATCACGCCGGTGGTGAACATGTCCTGGACGTAGGACTCGTATTCGTCCCAGGACGGGAACTGGAAGGGCAGGCCCGCCGTCGGCAGCTGCTGGAACATCAGGGCGCGGTGCGACGCGTAACCGGTGTCCTCGCCGCCCCAGAACGGGCTCGACGCGGAGAGCGCCTGGAAGTGCGGGAAGTAATTGACCAGGCCGTCCAGCACGGGGAGTGCCTTTTCGCGCCGGTCCAGGCCCACGTGGACGTGCACGCCGTAGATGACCATCTGCCGGCCCCACCACTGGGTGCGGTCGATCAGCTTGGCATACCGGGCCTTGTCCGTCACGGGCTGCAGCTGCGGCGGGCTGAACGGGTGGCTGCCGGCGCAGAAAACTTCTACGCCCATGGGGTCGGTGATTTCGCGCACCGCGGCCAGGGACCGGCTGAGGTCTTCCTTGGCTTCGGCGGCAGTCTCGCAGATGCCGGTGACCAGCTCCACGGTGTTGAGCAGGAGTTCCTGCTTGATGTGCGGGTGTTCGTCGTCTTCGTTGAGTTCGGGGTGCTTGGCAACCACGCCGCTGAGTACTTCGTTGGCTACCGATGCCAGTTCGCCGGTCTGGCCGTCCACCAGGGCAAGCTCCCATTCCACACCAAGAGTTGATTGCTTCGATGAAGCGAAATCAATCTTCATGCGTTCCCCTAACTGTTCAGATATCCCTGGGCACGCGCCGCCTTCAAGTCTAATGCAGGGGTAGCATCGTCTGGATGGCCTTGTTCCTTTGGACCCGTGACAGTATTCACAAAACCACCCTCCTTATTGCGGCCGCTGCCGTGGCCGCCCTGACTGCCTGCACGGCGGTTCCCGCCACCGCGCCGGCGACCTCCGGCCCTGCGCCGGCCTCAACCCCGGAATCAGAACGGCCGACGACGGCACCTCAGTCCGCTTCTCCCTCACCTGTCCCCGGGCTGCTGCCGCTGGGCTGGGGCCCCGAACAGCGGGACCAGGATGCCGCCGCGGCCGCCGTGGCGGCGATGTCGGTCGAGGAGAAGGCCGGCCAGGTGCTGATGCCCGTGTACGCCGGTACCGACGCCGAAGCCCAGGCCGCCACCATTGAGCGCCTCCATCTGGCAGGGTCCATCATTATGGGCGACAACATTCCGCTCGACGCGCGCGGTCAGGCGGATCCGGCTGCCTTGACTGCTGTCAACGCCCGGCTGGCCCAGTCCGCCACGGCCGACGGCAGGCCCTGGCCCGGGCTCATCGGCGTGGACCAGGAGGGCGGGATTGTGGCGCGGCTGGGTGCGCCCCTGACCGAATGGCCAACGGCCCTGAGCTACGGAGCGGCCGGCAACGCGCCACTCGCCAAGGACGCCGGCCGCGCCCTGGCCGCGGAGATCGCGTCGCTGGGCTTCACCGTGGACTTCGCCCCCGATGCGGACGTGACTATCGGCCCGGCAGATCCCACCATCGGTGCCCGGTCAATGTCCGGCAACCCGGACGCCGCGGGAGCACTGGCGGTGGCGTTTGCCCAGGGCATGCAGGAGGCCGGCATCCTGCCCGCCCTCAAGCATTTCCCCGGCCACGGCTCCGTCACCGTTGACTCGCACCAGGACCTCCCGGTACAGCCCGCAGGCATCGCGGAACTTGAAGCCCGGGACTGGAAGCCGTTCCAGGCGGCCATCGCCGCCGGTATGCCCATGGTCATGACCGGGCACATCGCCGTACCGGCCCTGGAACCCGGCGTCCCGGCGTCGTTGTCCGGCCCCACCTATGCTGCGCTGCGCGGCATGGGCTTCAAGGGTGTGGCGGTGACCGATGCCCTCAACATGGGCGCAGTCCAGCAGCAATACCCGGGCGGCTCCGCAGCAACGGCCGCGCTCGCCGCGGGCGCGGACCTGCTCCTCATGCCGACGGAGGTGGGGCAGGCCCACGCAGCCATCGTTAGCGCTGTCGCGGCCGGAACACTGCCGGCGGCCCGCCTGGACGAAGCGGCCACCCGGGTGGCCACCATGATGACCTGGCGCGGCCGTGTCACGTCACCGCCTGCCGGGTCGGCCCCGCCAGCGCAGCCCCCGGCAGCGGCGCCGACATTTCGGCGCGGGTCTCCGCAGCCGCCGTCACGGTGCTGTCCGGACACTGCGGCGCGCCAATCGTCGAGGGAAGCATCCGGATTGCCGGCGGATCAGCGCAGGACCGGGCGCGGTTTGAGGCTGCCGCAGCGAAGGCCGGGCTCGGCACCGGGCGGGCCCGCTGGTCAGCCTCATCGGTTACGCCGGGCGGCCGGTTGGGGGCGACATTGCCGTGGCCCTGGACGCGCCGTGGCCGCTGCAGGATTCCACTGTCCCGGTGAAGATTGCGCTGTACGGCCGGACTCCGGGTGCCTTTGACGCCCTGGTTGCCGTGCTGGCAGGGAAGGCGACTGCCCCGGGGAAGCTGCCCGCCGCCGTCGGAAGCTATCCAGCCGGGACGGGCTGCCCGTAACCGGCCCCCGCCCACCCCAACTGGGTCGCAGTAGATGTCGTAATGAGCGCTGAAAACGACATCTACTGCGACCCAGTTGGGGAAGACGGGTTTAATGGACAGGTGCCCATTCTGAATAAAGACATGACCTTGTGTATTTCGCTGTCGGCCCGGCCCAGCAACAACGGGACCCGGTTCCACAACCACCTCTACGACCAGCTGGACCTGAACTGGATCTACAAGGCGTTCGCCCCCACCGACCTGGCCCAGGCGATCGCCGGCGTCAGGGGCCTGGGAATCCGCGGCTGCGCGGTGTCCATGCCGTACAAGGAGGACGTGATGGCACTCGTGGATGAGCTGGATCCCTCCGCCAAGGCCATCGATTCGGTCAACACGATCGTAAACACCGACGGGCATCTGAAGGCCTATAACACGGACTACACGGCCATCGAGCAGCTCCTCGCAAGCAACGCCGTGCCCACGGACTATTCGGTGCTGGTCCAGGGTGCCGGCGGCATGGCCAAGGCCACCGTCGCGGCCCTGCGGGACGCCGGCTTCACGGATGTCACGGTCATCGCCCGGAACGAAGACACCGGCCGGGCACTCGCTGAGCAGTACGGTTTCCAGTGGCGGGCAACGCTCGACGGCGGGACGGCGGACCTGATCATCAACGTCACCCCCATCGGCATGCAGGGCGGCCCGGAGGTTGACTCGCTGTCCTTCCCGGAAGCTGCGATTGCGGCAGCCAAGGTGGTCTTCGACGTCGTGGCGCTGCCCGCGGAGACACCGCTGATCAAGGCGGCCCGCGGCGCCGGAAAACAGGTGATCACGGGCGCGGAAGTGGCCACCATCCAGGCGCTCGAGCAGTTTGTGCTCTACACCGGAGTCCGGCCCACCGATGAGCAGGTCCGGGCCGCCGAGGACTTTATGCGCGCCCAGTAGGACGCACCGGCAGGACAGGTCCTAGACCGGTTCCACCGAGATGGCCACCCGGTCCTCGCCAATGCGGGTCAGGACCAGGGTGGCTGTTTTTTGTCCGGCCTTTTTCCCGGCCGCCTTGCTTCCGGCGAACAGCTGCTTGCGCAGTTCCTCCGGGGTTACCGACGTGCCGCGCTTTTTGATGTCCAGCACTGTGATGCCGTTCTCCTTCACCCACGCCTTGAGCGCCTTGACGTTGTACGGCATCACTTCCAGGATCTTGTAGGCGCGGGCGAACGGGGTGTCCACCAGCTCCGGAGCGCAGATGTAGGCGATGTGTTCGTCCAGCAGGTGCCCGCCCAGTTGAAGCGCGACGTCGGCCACCAGGCCGGCGCGGATCACCGCGCCATCGGGCTCATACAGGTAGCCCGCTGCCGGACCCACCGGCGCGGCGGGACCGCCGTCGAAATCTTCAGCGCTGGTCAGCTCGGCGGCGCCCTGCGGGCCGAGCAGCAGCGCCGCGCGGCGGATTCCGGGCCGGCGCACGGAGTTGAACCACAGGGCCACCTCGGTGACGTCGCCGCCCACCGATACCCACTGCGCCTCGCAGCCGGCGGGAACTGACTCGTGCGGCATGCCGGGGCCCATTTTGACGCCAACGGCGCGCCCGGTGGCGGCGAGCGATTCCACAAAGGACAGCGGCGGAGAAAACGCCTCAGGATCCCAGATCCTCTTGGTACCCGAGGTGGAGGTGACCCGGCGCGCAGGATCCAGCCAGACGCCGTCGACCCCGTCCAGCGGGACGGTGGTGGCGTCCGAGTGCACCACGGTGGCGTTGGGGAAGGGGATCAGGTTGACCGTGGCGCAGGCGGCCGTGGTTTCGTCCATTTCCACGGCCGTGACCGTGATGTCCATCGATGCGAGGGCCAGGGAGTCCGCGGCAAGGCCGCAGCCAAGGTCGGCCACGTGGCGGACACCGGCCTGCGCAAACCGCTCGGCATGCCGGCGGCAACCGTGAGGCGCGTGGCCTGTTCCAGCCCCGCCTGCGTGAAGAGCATGCTCCGGGCGAACTCGCCGAACTTCAGCTCGGCCTTGGTGCGCAGCCGGGACTGGGTGAGGACGGCGGAGACCAGTGCGGGGGAGTGCCCGGCCTTGCGGAGAGCCGCGTTGAGCTCAAAGGACTTGTCCTCGCGGTACGGGCCCAGGGACGCCAGGAGCTCCCAGCCTTCGCTCGTGAGCAGTGGGGCGATCTGGTCCTGCGGTGCTTGAGCCATGGGTTCAAGCCTAGTGGAGGTAGCCCGGCGGCCAGTTCCCGCTAGGGTTGAAGGCATGGAAGACAGCGCAGGCACCCAGCCGTCCGGACTATCCCAAACAAGAAAGCCGGACCTGGTGAAGTTTGCCCGCCCGCGCTGATTGCAGGATCCGCAGTGGCCGTGGTCTGCGTCGCGCTGCTGGTAATCATCTTCTTCCTGGACACGTTCAACGCCACCGTCTACTCCGTGGGCGGCAAGAACATCCAGGACGCCACGGACGAGGCCCAGGACATCCGCGGCCTCTACGCCGGCGCACGCGTCGGCGGCATCATCCTGCTGGTGGTCTCGCTGCTGGCTGCCGTGGGCGGCGCCGTGGTGATGTACCTGCGGCGGGGCACCGTTGAGGAAGGGGACGACGGCGACGAGGACGTCGATCTCGAGGACCTCACCGGCCGGTAGCAGCTGTTCGCCGGCGACATAATTCTGGCACTCGCCTTGACCGAGTGCTAACCAATACATAGAGTCATCATTAGCACTCTCCCTAGGAGGGTGCTAACACATGACGAGCTGCCAGCCAGGCTGCTGCCGGCACCGCGACGACGGTTTGCCAGCCACGGCGAAACAGCTCAACTGTCCACAAATTTCGCTGACGTAGAAGGAGAGGTCCGAGTGTCGGTCTCTATTAAGCCTCTTGAGGATCGTATTGTTGTCCGCCCGCTCGAAGCCGAGCAGACCACGGCTTCCGGCCTGGTTATCCCGGACTCCGCACAGGAGAAGCCGCAGGAGGGTGAAGTTGTTGCAGTAGGCCCCGGCCGCTTCGAAGACGGCAACCGCGTCCCTGTCGACGTTGCCGTTGGCGACGTTGTTATCTACTCCAAGTACGGTGGAACCGAAGTTAAGACCGGTGGCACCGAGTACCTCGTGCTGTCCGCCCGCGACGTTCTGGCGATCGTCGTAAAGTAACTCTTTGGATCCCCGTGCTGCTGTTCCGTCCCTGACTGAACAACAGTGCGGGGTTCTGTCTTTGAAAGGACAAACCATGGCAAAGCAGCTTGCGTTTAACGACGCTGCACGCCGGTCGCTTGAAGCCGGCATCGATAAGCTCGCCAACACTGTCAAGGTGACGCTCGGCCCCCGCGGCCGCAACGTTGTCCTCGACAAAAAGTGGGGGCACCCACCATCACCAATGACGGCGTCACGATCGCCCGCGAAATTGAGCTTGATGACCCGTATGAAAACCTTGGCGCGCAGCTGGCCAAGGAAGTAGCCACGAAGACCAACGATGTTGCCGGCGACGGCACCACCACGGCCACCGTGCTCGCCCAGGCCCTGGTCAAGGAAGGCCTGCGCAACGTTGCGGCGGGCGCCGCCCCGGGCCAGATCAAGCGTGGCATCGAGGTCTCCGTAGAAGCCATTGCAGCCCGCCTGCTCGAGAACGCACGCCCGGTTGAAGGCACGCAGGTTGCCAGCGTGGCAGCAATCTCGGCCCAGAGCGACGAAATCGGCGAGCTCCTCGCCGAGGCATTCGGCAAGGTCGGCAAGGATGGTGTGATCACCATCGAGGAGTCCTCCACCACGCAGACCGAGCTGGTCCTCACCGAAGGCATGCAGTTCGACAAGGGCTACCTGTCCCCGTACTTCGTGACCGACTCCGAACGCCAGGAAGCCGTCCTCGAAGACGCCCTTATCCTGATCAACCAGGGCAAGATCTCCTCCGTGCAGGACTTCCTGCCGCTGCTGGAGAAGGCGCTGGCGAGCTCCAAGCCGCTCTTCATCATTGCCGAAGACGTTGAGGGCGAGGCCCTGTCCACGCTGATCGTCAACCGCATCCGCGGCACGCTGAACGTTGTTGCCGTCAAGGCTCCGGGCTTCGGCGACCGCCGCAAGGCCATGCTGCAAGACATCGCCACCCTCACCGGTGCGCAGGTCATCTCCGCTGAACTGGGCCTCAGCCTGGATTCGGTTGGCCTTGAGGTGCTGGGTACCGCCCGCCGCATCACGGTCACCAAGGACAACACCACCATCGTTGACGGCGCCGGTTCCGCAGAAGACGTCGCAGCCCGGGTTTCCCAGCTGCGCGCCGAGCTGACCCGCACCGACTCCGACTGGGACAAGGAAAAGCTCCAGGAGCGCCTGGCCAAGCTGGCCGGCGGCATCGGTGTCATCAAGGTCGGTGCAGCCACCGAGGTTGAGCTGAAGGAAAAGAAGCACCGCATCGAAGATGCAGTGTCCTCCACCCGCGCCGCCCTCGAAGAGGGCATCGTGGCCGGTGGCGGTTCCGCACTGATCCACGCACTGAAGGCTCTCGACGAGGACCCTGCAGTCAAGGCACTCGAAGGCGACGCCGCCGCTGCTGTGGGCATCGTCCGCCGCGCGCTGGTCCAGCCGCTTCGCTGGATCGCCCAGAACGCCGGATTCGACGGCTACGTTGTCACCGCCAAGGTTGCCGAGCTCGAAACCAACAACGGCTTCAACGCCAAGACGGGCGAGTACGAGGACCTGATCGCCGCCGGTGTCATCGACCCGGTCAAGGTCACCCGTGCAGCCCTGCGCAACGCGGCATCCATCGCTGCGCTGGTTCTCACCACCGAGACCCTCGTAGTGGAGAAACCCGCAAACGAAGACGAGCACGCAGGCCACAGCCACTAGGCTGCAGTCTCCGCATAAAGAACCGGTCCAGCTTCGGCTGGGCCGGTTTTTTTGCACACAAATCATTCGCTGCCCGGTTTTCCCGCCTGCGCGCCCGGCGTCGGCGGGCGTGGCAGACTGATGCCATGCTGCTGGACGAGCTCGTGAAAACCACGGATGCCGTCGCGTCGACCCGCTCCCGACTTGCGAAGGTCGACGCACTGGCCGACCTGCTGCGCCGGCTTGAGCCCGTGGACATCGCGGCCGCCGTCGGCTTGCTCATCGCCAGGCCGCGACAGGGCCGTGTTGGGATCGGCTGGCGCGGTATGACAGCAGCCATGGGGAGCCGGCCGCCGAACCGAGCCTGACTGTGGCCGACCTCGACGCTGCGCTGGATCGGCTGCTCGTCACCGCAGGCGCTGGATCAGCCGCGGAGCGCGCCGCGACCCTCCGGCTGCTCACAGCGGCAGCCACCGAGCGCGAGCAGGCCTTCATCGCCGGCGTGCTGCTCGGTGAACTGCGTACCGGTGCGCTCGAAGGGGTGCTGACGGATGCCGTTGCCCGCGCCGCCGATCGGCCCGTCGACGCCGTACGCCGCGCGGCGATGCTCTCCGGCGATCTCGGCGGACCGCCCTGCTTGCGATCACGGGAACGGCGGCCGAGCTCGACGCCGTCGGCCTCGTCGTCGGCCGTCCCGTGCAGCCCATGCTCGCCGCGACCGCGGCCAGTGCCAGCGCGGCGCTGGAGGTGACGGGGAAGCATCCGTGGAGTACAAGCTCGACGGCGCGCGCATCCAGGTGCACCGCGTCGGCGACGAAGTTCGCATCTACACTCGCACCCTGGCCGAGGTGACCCACCGGCTGCCTGAGGTGGTGGAGGTGGTGCGAGGGCTGCCGGTGCGCGATGTGATCCTCGACGGAGAGACCCTCGCCCTCGACGAGGACGGCGGCCCGCGACCGTTCCAGGAGACCATGTCGCGGTTCGGGGCGGATGCCGCGCGCGTTACCGTGCTGCATCCCTGGTTCTTCGACGTGCTGCACATCGACGGGCGTGACCTGCTCGACGAACCGCTCTCGACCCGCATCGGCGTGCTCGAGCGGATCGCCCCCGAGTACCGGATACCGGGGGAGATTACCTCGGATGCGGCCATTGCCGAGAGAGTGTCGCGCGATGCGCTCGCCGCGGGCCACGAGGGTGTGGTGGTGAAGGCCGTCGGATCGGCCTACGCGGCCGGCCGGCGTGGTTCCAACTGGATCAAGGTAAAGCCGGTGCTCACCTACGACCTGGTGGTGCTCGCGTGCGAGTGGGGGGCAGGACGGCGGACCGGGTTCCTGTCGAACCTGCACCTCGGAGCCCTCGACCCGGCCGGTGAGTTCGGCGAACCCGGCGGCTACGTGATGGTGGGCAAGACTTTCAAAGGCATCACCGATGTGCTGCTGCGCTGGCAGACCGAGAGGTTCCAGGAGCTGGAAGTGCGGCGCACGGCGGGCACCGTCTGGGTCGAGCCCGTCACCGTGGTGGAGATCGCGATCGACGGAGTGCAGCGTTCCCCGCGCTATCCGGGCGGAATCGCGCTGCGGTTCGCACGCGTCAAGCGCTACCGCGACGACAAGACGGCGGCGGAGGCCGACACCATTCAGACGCTGCGCGCGCTGCTGCGTTCGTAGTTGTGCCGCTTCTCCACCGGGCGTACCGTGGCGCTTAAGTACCGCCGCACCCAGCGTGCGCGGGCCAACAGGTTGGGCGGTTGGTGTCCGAAAGGGGCCAGATGTCAGCTGAAACAGGCATTGACCAGGGCAGGTCAGCCTTCCATGAACATCGCTGGACCGAGGCCTATCAGACTTTCCGTGAAGCCGATAAGCGCGGCGGGTTACCGGCTGCCGACCTCGAACGGCTGGCTACGGCCGAGATCCTGGCCGGGAAAGCACCGCAGGACTAGAGACCCTCACCCGTTCTCACGAGGAGTACCTTGTGATGGGCGACGCCGAGAGCGCCGCACGGTGCGCGGGCTGGATGGGCATGCAACTGATGTTCCTTGGGGAGCAGGCTCGGGCCGGAGGGTGGTTTGCCCGCGGCCAGCGGCTCGTGGATGAACTGGCCGAGCCGAGCGCTGTGCAGGGCCTCCTGCTCCTCCCGGTGGGCCTGGGCAAACTTTACGGCGGTGATCCGGCGGGCGCCCTGCAGGCTTTCTCCCGCGTTGCCGAATTCGGCCAGCGGTTCCACGACAAGGACCTGTCCGCGCTGGGCCTCCTCGGCACAGGCCAGGCCACGCTGATGCTTGGTCACCCTGACAAGGGACTCAAGATGTTCGACGAGGTCATGGTGGCCGTCACGGCAGGTGAACTCTCCCCGATCCCGTCGGGGATAATCTACTGCGCAGTCATCGGCAACTGCCACCTGGTCTTCGATCTGGAGAGGGCCCTGGAATGGACGGCTGCCCTGGACCGCTGGTGCCGTGAACGCCCTGACATGGTGTCCTTCAGCGGCCAGTGCCAGTCACACCGTGCCGAACTCTTCATGCTCCACGGGGCCTGGGCCGAGGCGCGGATGGCGGCTGCGGCTGCCCAGGGACTTGCCATAAGGGGTGACGCCCAGGCGCTTTACGGAGGCTACTACCAGCAGGGGGAGGTGGAACGGCTGAGTGGAAGACTGGACGACGCCGAAGCTTCCTACCGGCAGGCCGCCCGCTCCGGCTATGAGCCACAGCCTGGCCTCGCGCTGCTCTGGCTGGCCCGCGGTGATGCGCAGCAGGCACAAGCGATGATCCGGAGGGCAGCTGGCGCGGCAGACCTCGCTACCCGCCGGAACATGCTGCCGGCACTCGTGGAGATCGAGTTGGCCGCCTCAGACGTTGAAGCCGCGCGGCTAGGTGTTCAGGAGCTGGAAGCACTGGCCCGTGAATGCCCTATGCCCATGATCCGGGCCGTTGCCGGCCAGGCGGACGGCGCGGTCCGACTGGCGGACGGCGACCCCTCCGCTGCCCTGAAACCGCTCCGGGAGGCGTGGAGGCTGTGGCAGGAGCTCGGTGTCCCGTACGAGGCAGCGCGCTGCGAGGCGTTGGCCGGCAGCGCCTGCCGCGCACTTGGCGATGAAGCCTCGGCCCTGATGTACCTGGAGGCGGCCCAGGCTTCGCTCCTGGACCTGGGCGCGGCGCCGGCGGCAACGTGGGCGGCATCCCTGCTGCACGAAAGCATGTTGGGTAGCGGGGCCACGCCAGGCACGGCGGGCCTCCTCACCCGGCGCGAGCTTGAAATCCTTCAGCTGGTGGCAGCCGGAAAGGGCAACCGGGCCATCGCGGATGAGCTGTACCTGAGCGAAAAGACCGTGGCCCGGCACATCAGCAACATTTTCCAGAAACTGGGCCTGTCGTCACGGTCAGCCGCCACCAGTTATGCCTATGAACACGGACTGACTACATAGAAATACCCAGCCGCGCCGTGACTGAAGTTGCATGATTCGGCCGACGCGGCCACCAGCTGCGCGGCCATAGCCTCAAAGCATGAACCTTCCAGTCCTTGCCGGCACACTTTCGACGGTGCTGTTCGCCGCCGGAATGCTGCCGATGCTGGTCAAGGCGGCCCGCACGAAGGACCTGGCTTCCTACAGCCTCGGGAACCTGTTGCTGACCAATGTTGCCAACGCCGTCCACTCCGTCTACGTCTTCAACCTTCCGGCCGGACCCATCTGGGCCCTGCACCTGGCCTACCTCCTGGCATCCGCGCTGATGCTTGCATGGTGGCTCCGGTACCGGGACGGCGGACAGGGTGGCCGGGTAGCCAGCCCACGGAAGGTTCAGCCATCACCATCCCCTCGGATACCAAAGGAGAGCAGCCATGACCAACAACGGCACGCTGGACACCCTGATCATCGGTGGCGGGCAGGCAGGCCTAGCCCTTGGCCACTACCTGAAAGAGCAAAACCGGACGTTCCTCATCCTGGACGCACATCCACGAACCGGCGACGCCTGGCGCCAGCGGTGGGATTCGCTGCGGGTCTTTACGCCCGCAAAATACGACGGGCTGCCGGGAATGCCGTTCCCGGCGGACCCGCTGTCCTTCCCCGGCAAGGATGACGTTGCCGGATACCTTGAGGGCTACGCCGCAAGGTTCAACCTGCCTGTCCTCAACGGTGTGCGGATCGAACACCTGTGGCGGGACGGGAACCGGTTCGTCGCCGCTTCCAACGGCCGGCGCTGGGAGGCGCACAACGTGGTGGTGGCCACCGGCTGCAGCCAAGCGCCGAAGATCCCGGACTTCGCCGCGGAACTGAACGCCGCCGTCGTCCAGTTCCATTCCAGTGAATACCGCAACCCGGGGCAATTGCAGGAAGGCCCGTCCTGGTAGTAGGGCTGGGGAACTCGGGAGCGGAGATTGGCCTGGAAGCGTCCCGGACGCATCCCACCATCGTGGCCGGCAAGCCCGGCGGTGAGATTCCGGTGAAACACGGACGCACGGCGGCCCGGTACTTTCTGCCGGTGGTGCGGTTCGCAGGACTCCACGTCCTTACCCTCAGCAACCCGATCGGCCGCAAAGCGGCACCGTCCTTCCAAGCACATGCGGCGCCTCTGATCAGGACGAAGTCCAAGGACCTGGCCGCCGCAGGCGTCCGGCTTGTGCCGCGGATTGCCGGGGTGGAGAACGGGCTGCCGGTCCTCGCGGACGGGACCCGGCTGGAGGTTTCAAACGTGATCTGGTGCACCGGGTTCCGGGATGACTTCGGCTGGATGGATCCGGTAATGCTCGACGGCGGCGCGCTGCCCAGGCAGCGGCGCGGCGTGGCACTTGATACCCCTGGACTGTTCTTCCTGGGCCAGGAATTCATGTACGCGGCGGCGTCCGCGACTCTCCCCGGAGCAAGCCGTGATGCCCGCTACCTGGCCGGCAGGATACCGGTTCAGGTCACCCGCGAGTCCGCGTCAGCTGCCACCTGAGGCGCCGGGCGGCGGCTTCGGGCAAGCGCCGGGAAACCAGCCGGTAGAAGACCAGCACCAGAACAGCCGCCGCCACGATGCCCATCAGGTTGAGCGCCAGCTGCAGGGCCGATCCCATTGCTTTCTCAAACTCGCCCAGCACGAGTGCCACGGCCACGAACCCGGCAGCAGGAACTGTGGTCACGGAGATGAAGACACCGATGAGTGCCGCCGACCGCCGGCTGATGACGGACAGCATGCCCGCCGTGCCGGCCAGAACGGCCACGATCAGGGAATAGGGTCCCGGATGGTAAATGAACTCCACCGCAGACCCTGTGTCCAGGGTGTTGTCCGCGAAGAGGCCCAGTGCCGCGGAGACCCACGTGGTCAAGGCCGCCAGCAGCATGGCCAGCGGGAATCCCATGCCAAGCGCCAGGGCAGCACTCCGGCCGAGTGTCCACTGGCGCCGGGCCAAGGCCACTGCCAGTGCCGCCAGAGGGCCGAACTCCGGCCTACGGCCATTGCCCCCACGATGGCAATGGTGGAATTCGTCACGATGCCGATGGCTGCGAGCTGTGTGGCCAGTATCAGGAAGGCAAGGTAGCTCCACGTGAGCCGGGAGTCCTCGCCCGTCTGGCGGGTGACCTCGTCCCAGATCAAGGCGTCTGCGCCGTCTCCGGGCGCAGACGCCTCCGCTTTGTCCGCGCGCCGGGACAGGACGAGTTCCGGCATGGAGATGGCAATGGATCCCACCTCCTGCGCCTTCAGGACGTGGAGTTTCTCAAGCAGTTCCTCCACCGCTTCCCGGGCAACCTGGACGTCGATGACATCGCCCCGCGGCGACACCGATGCTCCCGGAAAGAGCGCTACCTCGGCGGTTCCTGTGTGCTCCTTGCAAGCGTCCAGCGCCACTGCCGACAGTCCACTGGGCACGCAGATCCGCAGCTGGACAATCACTTGGTCTCCCTTCGCCGGCCTGTGGCCAGCATAGTTTGTGGTGCGCTCCGTCGGGGCTCGAAGGCGGCCGTTGATTGGCCATCGGCCGTGCGGCTCCGTAGGCTTGATGCTTTGCTTACCCGCTTGGAGAGGTCCTCTGTGTCCAGTGCACCAGCCGAGGCTGCTCCGCGCACTGCGCTGGACGCAAAGACCAGTGAGCTGAAGCCTGCCCGGAAACCGACCTTCCGTCCCGAAGTCCAAGGCCTCCGCGCGCTCGCCGTCCTGATGGTGGTCACCTACCATGTGTGGCTTGGCAGGGTGTCCGGCGGGGTGGATATCTTCCTCCTGATCTCGGCCTTCCTGCTGACGCTGTCCTTCGTCCGGAAGGTGGAGGCCGGCACCTCCCTCAATCTCCTCCGGCACTGGCTGCACCTCTTCAAGCGGCTGCTGCCGGCCGCCGTCGTGGTGATCCTCGGGTCCTGGCAGGCACCTGGCTGGTCCTCCCGCAAGGCCGCTGGCCCGTCATCCTGGACCAGGCCTGGGCGGCTTTGCTGTACCGGCAGAACTGGCTGCTTGCGGACACCGCCGTGGACTACTACGCCCAGAACCACGCGGCGGCGAGCCCCTGCAACACTTCTGGTCACTGTCCATCCAAGGACAGGTCTTTATCCTGTGGCCTCTCGTCTTCGCCGCTTCCGCTGTTGCGTGGCGGCTCCTCCGGCGCCGGTTCAACGCCAGCTATCGGGCCGTGGTGGCAGCCGCGTTCGCCGGCATCCTCGTTGCCTCGCTCGTGTTCTCGATTGACCAGACGGCCACAAACCAGGCCTACGCCTACTTCGACACCCGGGCCCGTCTCTGGGAGTTCGCGCTGGGCTCGCTGCTAGCAGTTGGCCTGCCGCACCTGAAGCCCGGGAAATTCCTGCGAGTGGTGCTCGGCTGGGCCGGCCTGGTGGCCATGGTCTCCTGTGGCCTGCTGCTGACCGTGGACCGGGCGTTCCCCGGATTCGTGGCACTGTGGCCCACGCTGGCTGCCGCGGCGATCATTGTGGCCGGGCAGAGCGGGAGCCGGTTTGGTGTGGACCGCTTCCTGGGCTGGAAGCCGCTGGTTTCCCTGGGGGACAACTCCTACGCCCTCTATTTGTGGCACTGGCCCGTCCTGGTACTTGCGCTGGCCGCTACAGGCGTTGAGGCACCCACCCTCATCCAGGGCGCCGCGATCATCGCCGCGTCGGTGGTCCTGGCCGTCCTCACCACCCGCTTTGTGGAAAAACCCCTCCGGGAATGGCGCTGGCCGCAGGTGCGCACCTGGCGCACCGCCGTCGTCGTGGTTGCCTGCTGCGCGCTGCTGGCCGGACCCGTGGCGGTCTTGCAGACGAGCCTCACCGCGGAGGAAGCTGCCACCGCCGCCCAGCCCCGCGAGCTGGCGCCGGGAGCGGCCCTGCTGACCCGGGTAACGCCGGAGCTCCGGCGCCGGAGGGCAGGATCATTCCTGGTCCCACCGCCCTGGACAACGACTGGGCCGGAATCCACCAGGCCTGTACGGGAGCGAATGCCACCGGGGACCCTGTCCTTGAAGGCTGCCGGCAGGCGCTCCCCGAAGGCGAACCCAGCAAACGGATCGTTGTGCTGGGCGATTCCCATGCCCAGCAGTATCTGGCCGCCTTGGCACCCATCGCGGAAGCCCGCGGCTGGGAGCTGGTCACCCTGCTGATGCCGGCATGCCGTTTCGGGGCCGAATCCGAGACCCGGACTGGCGAATGCAACGCCTACAACCGGGCCAGTGCAGCGTACGTGCTGGAGCACCGGCCGGATGCCGTCTTCACCGTGGCCACCCTGACCCATGAGGAAGCCCCGTTCGAGACCGAGGTGCCGGCCTACCTCGAAGGCATCCAGCCCATCGCCGAGGCAGGCATAGAGATCGTCGGCATCCGGGACAACCCGCGCTTCACCATCAACATGCCCGAGTGCGTCCAGCGCCACGGTGCGGACGCCCCGGCGTGCAACCCGCCACTGAACGAATCGCTGGTGGAGCCGTCACCGCTGGAGGGCTACCGCGGGAAGGTGGACGGGCTGCTCTTGATGGACCTGAGCGATTTCATCTGCGCCGGCGGTATCTGCCCGGCCGTGGTGGGCAACGTCTACGTGTACAAGGACGACAACCACCTCAGCCGGACCTATGTGGAAAGCATGATCCCCATGTTTGAGGAGCGCATGCTGGCGGCGACGGGCTGGAACTGACACGCGGCTTTCGGATATTGGGTGCCGTTGCTCACAATGTGCTCCCGGAATAGGGGGATCGCCGTGGAGGTTCTAATATTTACTCAAAGCTTTCTGCGCGGTGACCGCGTATGAGGCACCCGAATGTACTAAGGCCCTGCACGGACCAGTCCCGTAATGACGGGCTGGTCATTAGCTGCAACCCCTACCCGTGAACCCGTAACCAAGGTAAGAGGCGCACTCATGACCCAGCCCGAGCACAATCCTTTCGGCTTTATCGGCCTGACCTACGACGACGTCCTGCTCCTTCCGGGCCACACGGATGTCATCCCGTCTGAGGCGGACACGTCTTCGCGGATTTCCAAGCGGATCACCGTTCACACACCGCTGCTCTCCGCCGCCATGGACACGGTCACCGAATCCCGGATGGCGATTGCCATGGCACGCCAGGGCGGCCTGGGCGTCATCCACCGCAACCTTTCCATCCAGGACCAGGCGGACCAGGTGGACCGTGTGAAGCGCAGCGAATCCGGGATGATCACCAACCCGCTGACCATCGGCCCAGAGGCAACGCTGGCGGAACTGGATGAGATCTGCTCGCAGTACCGGGTCTCCGGCCTCCCCGTTGTGGACGAGGGCATGCGGCTCCTCGGTATTGTCACCAACCGCGACACCCGCTTTGTGCCCGAAGCCGACTTCCCGCTGCGGCTGGTCAGCGACGTGATGACCAAGATGCCGCTGATCACCGGGCACGTGGGTATCAGCCGTGAGGAAGCCTCCCACAAGCTGGCCACGAACAAGATCGAAAAGCTTCCGCTCGTTGACGAGCAGGGCCGGCTCAAGGGCCTCATTACCACCAAGGACTTCACTAAGGCCGAGCAGTACCCGCTGGCCACCAAGGACGATGAAGGCCGGCTCCGCGTCGGTGCCGCCATCGGCTTCTTCGGTGACGGCTGGGAACGCGCCATGGCACTGGTCGACGCCGGAGTCGACGCCCTGTTCGTTGACACGGCCAACGGCCACTCCCAGGGTGTGTTGGACATGATCCGCCGTCTGAAGTCCGATCCCGTAGCAGCGCACGTGGACATCATCGGCGGCCAGGCTGCCACCCGCGAAGGCGCCCAGGCCTTGATCGACGCCGGTGCCGACGGCATCAAGGTGGGGGTGGGCCCGGCTCCATCTGCACCACCCGCGTGGTGGCCGGTGTGGGCGTCCCGCAGATCACCGCCATTTACGAGTCCGCCAAGGCAGCCATCCCGGCCGGCGTACCGTTGATCGCCGACGGCGGCCTGCAGTACTCGGGCGACATCGGCAAGGCGCTGGTTGCCGGCGCCGACACCGTCATGCTGGGTTCCCTCCTGGCCGGTTGCGATGAGTCCCGGGTGAGCTGATCTTCGTGAACGGCAAGCAGTTCAAGAGCTACCGCGGCATGGGCTCGCTGGGCGCCATGCAGTCCCGCGGCAAGAACACCTCCTACTCCAAGGACCGTTATTTCCAGGCGGATGTCTCCGGTGATGACAAGCTCATCCCCGAGGGCATCGAAGGCCGCGTTGCCTACCGCGGCCCGCTCGCCTCGGTGGCGTACCAGCTGGTGGGCGGCCTCCGCCAGACCATGTTCTACACCGGCGCCCCACCATCCCGGAGCTCAAGGTCCGCGGCAAGTTCGTCCGCATCACGCCGGCCGGCCTCAAGGAATCGCACCCGCACGACATCCAGATGACCGTGGAGGCCCCGAACTACGGTTCGCGCTAATCCCCGGCGCCTCCCTGACCTCGCAAGCTCGGCCAGGGAACCCGGGCGCCGTGGGCCCACCGGTGGGAACTAGGCTTGAGCCATGTCCCAACCACGCCATCCCGCCGAACTGAACCCAAAAAAGGACCCTCAGCGGCGGTTGGCACTGGGGCCCTACGCCCGGGCCGTGGCGCAGGTGCTGCGGGTCAGCTTCCGGGCTTCGCCAGCCGCCGTCGTCATGAAAGTAGTCGGTTCGCTCATTTCGGCGACGCTGCCTTTGGTGACCACGTACTTCGCAGCGCTGACCACCACCGCGCTGGCGGCCGCCTACACCAGTGATTCCGCAGCAGGCCAGCAGGCCATTGTGTACGTCATCATCACGGCTGCCCTGGGGCTCTTCTGGGGCGGCTTCAGCAGCGTGGACCGCTATATCCAGCAGCTCATGAGCTTCAAGGTGGGCGCCCTTGTGGGCGACCAGATGTACGAGCGCTTCCTGGAGCTGGAGTTCTGGCGCTATGACGATAAGCAAACCGTGGACCTCTACGACCGGGCCAAACGGTTTTCCGATTCCTATGCCCGCGTGCTGGACCGGATCGCGGCCATCTTCACCCAGTTGGTCTCCGTGATCCTGGCTGTGGGTGCCCTGCTGCTGGTCAGCTGGTGGATCGCCGTCATTGTCCTGGTGGCGATTGTGCCCAGCGTCTACCTGCAGTTCAAGCTCTCGCGCGAACAGATCGCGCACTGGAACACCCAGGTGGACTCCCGCCGGCAACGGCGGATGATCGAAACGAACCTGCTCCGCCCCCAGCACATCGCCGAAATGCGGCTCTACGGGGTCGTGGGCTACCTGATGGACCTCCGTTCCAGGCTGCGCGATGCTGATGAGCGGCGCCGCCTGGACTTCCAGAAGCGCTACATCCCCAAGCAGCTCGCCGCCGACGCCCTTCAGTACGGCGCGGAGGTGATCTCCCTGATCTGGGTGGTGGGCCAGATCATCGCCCGTGCCCAGCCCGTTGGCCAGTTCCTCTATGTCCAGCAGATCGTCAGCCGCGCACTGTCCACGGCCAACAGCCTGGTGTCCTCCCTCAGTTCGATCGACGAGGATCTCGCCAACCTCAAGGACTACGAGCTGTTCATGGCAATGCCGGTACACTCGGACCATTCGCCGCCGCTGCTCCAGGCTCCCAAAACCGTGGAACTGCGGGACATCCGCTTCACCTACACGGGCGGCGACGCCGAGGTGATTAGCGGCATCAGCATGACCATCCGCGAAGGCCAGCACATCGCCGTCGTTGGTGAGAACGGGGCGGGGAAGTCCACGCTGATCCGGATCCTCGCCGGCCTCTACCGCCCGGATTCCGGGCAGGTAATGCTCGACGGCGTCGACCTCTCCGCCGTCGACGTTAAGTCCTGGCACCGCCATCTGGCCGTCCTGAGCCAGGAATTCCTCAAGTACGAATTCGCCACTGCCGCCGACAATATCCGCTTTGGCGACGTGGACCCGCCCCGTGACGACGAACGGATCCGCCAGGCAGCCAGCGACGCCGAAGCGTTGGAGTTCATCAACAAGCTGCCCAACGGCCTGGACAACTACGTCAGCAACTGGATGGAGGATCCGCGCGGCCGGAAGGGGAGCGGGCTCTCCGGCGGACAGTGGCAGCGGCTCGCGATGGCCCGGAATTTCTACCGCAACGCCACCTTCATGGTCATGGACGAGCCGACGTCCGCTATCGACGCACTGGCCGAACACCGGATCTTCACCCGGCTTTTCGCGGACCGCAGCAGCACCATCATTGCCATCAGCCACCGGCTTGCCACCATTGAGAAGGCCGACATTGTCTACATGCTCGAGGACGGGCGGATTGTGGAACTGGGCACCCACAAGGAACTGGTGGCCCTGCGGGGCCGCTACTTCAGGATGTTCGAATCCCAGCTGACGGTGGAGGAGGCCGAGGGCGTCTGACGACGGCAGGGCGTAGTGTCACCCACTCCACGCAGGAACCGCCGGCCGCGCTGCAAGGCGTGGCCGGCGGTCCCGGATTCGTGGGCCCCAAGGCTAAGAGGTGGTCACCGCTGTGTCGTCGAGGTAGAAGTACGTCCCCAGCGACGAGTCCTCAACACCCAGGAAGCGCAGGGTCACGCTCTTGCCCTTGTAGGCGGAGAGATCCAGCTGCTTCTGCAGATAGCCGGCGGACTCGTTGAGATGGAGTAAGTGGCCAGCGTGGTGGTTACACCGTTGCTGACCGCCTGAACCCTCAGGGTGTCATAGGCCGCGCTGGAGGTGGTCTCGTCGACTGCACCTTCAGGTAGAAGGATAGCGACGCGGCGGCCACCGTGGACGGGACTGCAAAGGCCTGGTCGAGCATGTAGGACGTTGCCTGGCCCCAGCCGTTGAGGCCGGCGAAGCCGGAACCGGTCCTGGCATTC
Organism: Arthrobacter sp. Hiyo4; assembly: GCA_002370555.1. Lineage (GTDB taxonomy): Bacteria > Actinomycetota > Actinomycetes > Actinomycetales > Micrococcaceae > Arthrobacter. Next base: position 2,620,261 of record AP014718.1, on the reverse strand, counting down.
GTTCCGGTCTCGAACGTGTCGGCGTGGTCAGAGGTCCAGGAGGCTGCGCCCGATTCGAAGCCCGGGTTCAGCAGCAGGTTGCCGGACGGTGGGGGAGTGACCCCGCCCAGCAGGCCCATGGTCCTGGTGGCGTCCGAAAGCCCTGTGCCGCAGCCCGTGGTGCAGCCGCCCGGCATTGCCCGGATTCCCTGCTTGAGCGTGGACTCGACCTGGGCCGGGGTAAGCGTGGACGATTTGGACTTCATGAGTGAGGCCAGTCCGGCCACGTGCGGAGCTGCCATGGACGTTCCCTGGTAGCTGGCATTGCCGGCGGAGCCCGGTGTGGAGGTACCGGTGTTGATGGTGGAGAGGATTCCGCCGCCCGCTACACGGACGTCGCCGCCGGGTGCGGTCAGGTCAACCATGGAGCAGTAGTTGGAGTAGTAGGAGAGGCTGCCGCTCGGGTTGCTCGCGGCCACGCTCACAACGCTGCTGCAGTTGGCCGGGCGGAATCCGGAAGCATCCTGGTTGCTGTTGCCGGCCGCCACCACCACGGTGGCCCCGCGAAACTGCGGAGTTGATGGCTGCCTGGTACGTGCTGCCGCAGGCACCGGACCCGCCCAGGCTCATGTTGATGGCCGTGGCGGGATTGGCGTTGGCCGGGAAGGCCGGGACGGTGCCGCCGGCTGACCAGATAATCGCATCGGCAATGTCGGACAGTGACCCGCCGCACTTGGCCAGGACGCGTACCGGCACCACTTTGGCGTTGGGTGCGATGCCCGCCACGCCCGTGGCATTGCCGGTCACGGCTGCAATGGTGCCGGCGACGTGCGTGCCGTGCCAAGAGCTGTTGCCGGCTGTCGCCTGGCCGCACTCGCCGGCGGCGTACCAGTCGCCCTGGTCCTGCGCATGCGCGTCCCGTCCGTTGCCGTCACGGGCTGCCGTGGCGTCGGAGACGAAGTCGTAGCCCGGAAGCACATTCATGTCGAGATCCGGATGGGCCGTGATTCCGGTGTCGATCACGGCCACCGTCACGCCGGTGCCGGTGGCAACGTCCCAAGCCCGGGGACCCGCATGCCGTTGGTGCCAGTGAAATCCCACTGCTCGCCATAGCGTGGGTCGTTGGGCGTGAGAGCCGCCATCATTCGGGCGTCAGGTTCGACGTAGTCGACCGATCCTGACGCCGCAATCTCGGCCATGAAGTCTTCGGCAGCCTGCCTGCCCGGATAGGGCCCTGTCCGCCTCGATCAGCGTTCCGCCGGTGGCCAGGGTGCGGAGTTCCTGCACCTTCACGCCCTGTGACCTGGCTGCTTTGCCCCAGGCATTGGCGCGGCCGTTCGGGGTGGCGTTCGCCGCGGTCTCTTTGAATTCGACGATGAACTTCGTGTAGGCCTCTCCGGCGGCCACGTCGTGCACCGCAGTGCCTTGGACGGTGGCCGGCCCGGCTGCGGTGCCGTCACCGTCTTCGGGGGTGGCGAAGGCCGGCGAACCGGCGAACGCCAGGGTGCCGAGTGCTGCGGCGAGCGACAGGGCCAGGATGCGGTGGCGCCTGATTGACGAACGTCCCATAGGGGCTTCTTTCTCGGAACGGGCACAATGAAGTGTGGACTATCAGTTTCAGGATGAACCCAAGAGGAGGCGCCCCACCTCATCCCGCGTGGTCAAGTAAAGTGGTCACGTGACTTACGAGATCGAGATTGGCCGTGGCAAGCGTGGGCGTCGTGCCTACTCCCTGGATGACATAGCGATTGTCCCTAACCGTCGTACCCGCGACCCCAAGGACGTGTCGGTCTCCTGGCAGATCGATGCCTACAAGTTCGACATGCCCGTGATTGCAGCCCCGATGGATTCGGCCATGTCCCCGGAGACGGCCATCGCCTTGGGTCGGCTGGGCGGGCTCGGCGTGCTGGACCTTGAGGGCCTCTGGACCCGCTACGAGGACCCGCAGCCCATCCTTGACGAGATCGGCGCCCTCCAGGATGAGGTCAACAGCCCCGCCGTGACCGGCCGTATGCAGGAGCTCTACCGCGCTCCCATCCAGCCGGAACTGATCACGTCCCGCTTGGCGGAGATCCGCGCCGCTGGTGTGACGGTGGCCGGCTCGCTGACCCCGCAGCGCACCCAGGAACACTACAAGACCGTGGTGGCTGCCGGCGTCGACATCTTTGTGATCCGCGGGACCACCGTGTCAGCCGAGCACGTCTCGAAAGACCACGAACCCCTGAACCTCAAGCAGTTCATCTACGAACTGGATGTCCCCGTGATTGTGGGCGGCGCGGCCGGCTACACGCCCGCCCTGCACCTGATGCGCACCGGAGCCGCGGGCGTCCTGGTTGGCTTCGGCGGCGGAGCCACTGCCACCACGCGGCGCGCCCTGGGGATCCACTCGCCCATGGCCTCCGCCATCTCCGACGTCGCGGCCGCCCGCCGTGACTACATGGATGAATCCGGCGGACGGTACGTGCATGTAATTGCCGACGGCGGCATGGGCACCTCGGGTGACATCGTCAAGGCAATTGCCATGGGCGCCGACGCCGTGATGCTGGGCAGCGCCCTCGCCGCGCCGAAGAAGCCCGGGCAAGGGCTGGCACTGGGGCCAGGAGGCCACCACCTTGAACTGCCCCGCGGTGACCGCGCCAACGTCGGCACCGTCGGACCGCTCGAAGAGGTGCTTTTCGGGCCCGGCCACCACACCAACGGCACATCCAACCTGATCGGCGCACTCCGCCGTTCGATGGCGACCACCGGCTATTCGGACCTGAAGGAATTCCAGCGCGTCGACGTCGTAGTTTCTCCGTACACGGGCAACTGACAGCCTCTTGCAGACAGGCGGCCGATGGCCCCTGGCGGGATGCCTCCCGGTGAACCGGCCCTGCCCAACTGTGCGGCAAAGAAGTAGTGTGGTTTTACTACCGGCAGCAGCGGCAAGGGAGGCGTTCAATGAACACTGTTCCAAACGAAGGCGGGGTCCTTGGTCCCGCGGCCAGGGAAGCATCGATTGCCAGGCTCAGGGCCACCTCGGAACCCGGCAACGAACTGGACATCCTGATCGTCGGCGGCGGCATCGTGGGCGCCGGCGCGGCGCTGGATGCCGTGACCCGCGGCCTTAGTGTGGGGATCGTGGAGGCCAGCGACTGGGCGGCCGGCACGTCGTCCCGGTCCTCCAAGCTGATCCACGGCGGCCTGCGCTACCTGGAGATGCTGGATTTTGGGCTTGTTAAGGAAGCGCTGCACGAACGTGGCCTGATTCTTTCGGTCCTGGCCCCGCACCTGGCCCGGCCTGTGCCGTTCCTGTATCCGCTGACCAAACCGTTTCTGGAGCGGCCCTATGTGGGCGCCGGGATCGCCCTCTACGACGCAATGTCCATTACCGGCGGGCACAGCCGCGGCGTTCCGTTCCACAAACACCTCACCAGGCGGGGCACCCTCAGGGCCGCCCCCAGCCTGAAAAAAGACGCCTTTGTGGGCTCCATCCGCTACTACGACGGCCAGGTGGATGACGCCAAGTACGTGGCAAACCTCGTCCGCACGGGAGTGCACTACGGCGCGCATGCGGTGAACCAGATGGCGGTGGTGGATTTCCTGCGTGAAGGTGAGCGCGTGGTGGGTGCCAAAGTGGTCAACCACGAAGACGGTTCGCAATTCAACATCAAAGCCAAGCAGGTCATCAACGCCACCGGGGTGTGGACCGATGAAACCCAGGCTATGGTCACCGAACGCGGACAGCTGAAGGTCCGGGCGTCCAAGGGCATCCACCTGGTGGTGCCCCGCGACCGGTTCCAGTCCACGGTGGGGCTGATCCTCCGCACCGAAAAGTCCGTGCTGTTCGTTATTCCGTGGGCCGGCACTGGATCATTGGCACGACGGACACCGACTGGAATCTCGACAAGGCCCACCCTGCGGCCTCCAGCAAGGACATCGACTACATCCTGGAGCACGTCAACCGGGTCCTGAAGCGCCCGCTGACCAGGGAGGACGTTGAAGGCGTCTACGCCGGCCTGCGCCCGCTCCTGGCAGGGGAGAACGATTCCACGGCGAAACTGTCCCGTGAACACATCGTGGCCCACCCGTACCGGGCCTGGTGGTGGTGGCAGGCGGCAAATGGACAACCTACCGGGTTATGGCCAAGGACGCCGTGGACGAGGCCACCCGCACCATGGATGAGCGGGTCCCGGCGAGCTGCACCGAAACCATTCCGCTGCTGGGCGCCAGTGGCTTCAAGGCGGCCTGGAACCGCCGGAGCCGGACCGCTGAAGAGTCGGGCGTGCACGTGGCCCGGGTAGAGCACCTGCTCAACCGTTACGGGTCCATGACTCCGGAGGTGCTGGACATCATCGCCCGGAATCCTGAATTGGCGGAGCCGTTGCCCGGTGCTGACGACTACCTGCAGGCCGAAGCCGTCTACGCCGCAACCCACGAGGGCGCCCGGCATGTCCATGACGTCCTGACCCGGCGGACGCGCATCTCCATCGAGGCCTGGGACCGTGGCGTGTCGGCGGTGCCGGTTGTCGCTAAACTGATGGGCGAAGTCCTTGGCTGGAGCGATGTACAGCGCGAAAGCGAAATAAAGCACTACATAGCACGCGTTGAAGCTGAACGGCTGAGCCAGCAGCAGCCGGACGACGAATCCGCCGACGCCGCGCGGCTGGGCGTGGAGGACATCGTCCCTTTGCGCTGAGGCGGCACCGCACACCAGCAATTCTCCTGACTGAAGGGACACGCCTTGGCGGAACCACTTGACCGGTACGATGCCGATCTCACCACCTCCGATCTGGTGATTCTGGAGTTGGAGGCAACGGGCAAGTCGGACGCCGCGGCGCAACTCGCAGAACGCCTCTACGCCTCCGGGCGGATCACGGACCTGCCGCGGTTCCTGGAACACGTCAACGCCCGCGAACACCAGCTCGCCACCGGCCTGCCGGGCGGGATCGGCCTCCCGCACGCCCGCAGCGAATTCGTCTCGCGGACCTCCATCGCCGTGGGAATCACCAAGTACGGCCACTCACTGGACTTCGGTGCCGCGGATGGTCCGGCCACCGTCATCCTGCTGATCGCCACCCCGGCAAGCTCGTTTTCCGATCACCTGGAAGTCCTGGCCACCCTGGCCCGCTCCCTGTCCAAGGAGTCCTTCCGGGAGTCGCTGCGGCGGGCCTACGATGCCGAAGTCATCGCCGAGCTCATCAACTCCAGCCTGGTGTTCTTCGACCATTGAGTGGGGCAGGCCCTTTCGTGTCCCCTCCGTCGCCGCGTAGCGACCCTGCTGCCCACTCCAAGGCCGGGACGTACCTGGTCGTTTAGTTGTTCTACAGAAGAACGAAGTACGGTTAACACGTGTGGAAAACAGCCCTTAAACCCCGATGGATCGCAGGCCTGGTCTTCGCGATCGTGGTCTCCGGGGTGTTTGTCCTGCTCAGCCAGTGGCAGTTCGGGCGGTCCACGCAGCCCGAAGCTGCGGTGAATCCCGCCACCGAAGACGTCAGGGCACTCACGGAAACCCTTGAGCCCGGTGTCTTCTTCCCCGGTTCAGTGTCAGACCAGATGGTCTCCGCCGACGGAACTTACGACCCCGCCAAACAGGTCCTGGTGCCGGGGCGCCTGAAGAATGGCGAGAACGGCTACTGGGTGGTTTCCGCCTTCGCCGTCTACGGGGCGCCCACGCTCACCGGCACCGCAGCGTCCCCCCAGACGTGGATTCCGGTAGCCCGCGGCTGGGTGGCGGATCCCGACGACGCCGGCGCGCCGCCGTCGGGCGTGGTGAACCTGACCGGACGGCTGCTGCCTTCAGAATCGCCGCTGCCGTCCACCGCACCGGAACCCGGACGCGCCTCCGCCGTGTCTGTTGCCGAACTCATCAACTACTGGGACCTCAGCATGTACCCGGGATTCGTGGCCGCAGCTTCCGAACTGGCGGCCGGGTCCGACCTGTCCGCCGCGGCGGTTGATGGTGCCCTGAAACCCCTGGAAATCGGCCCCAGCCGCCCGCGCAGCAGGTCAACTGGCTCAATCTCTTCTACTCGCTCGAATGGGTGGTGTTCGCCGGCTTCGCCCTGTTTATCTGGTGGCGCCTGGTCAAGGACGACTACCGGCGGGACCTCGAAGAGGAACACGACGAAGACCATGACGTTCCGCCTGCACCGCCCACCCCGGCAACTTCTGAACAGCTCCAACAAAAGGTAAAGCCATGATCGAACCGAAACCGGCCGTCCAGCAGGACTCTGCACAGGGCAAGGGCAAGAAGCGCCGCTTCGGCGGTACCGAGCGGCAGATCCGTTCCGCCCTGAAGTTCTACAAGGTGCTGGCGTACCTCACAGGCGCCATGCTGCTGCTGCTCTGCGCCGAACTCATCGCACGTTACGCCTTTGGCCAGTACCTGTTTGCCGGCGGCACCAACGCCGTCACGGGCCAACCGTTCGGCTTGGGTTTCGCCGACGCCGAGCCCAAGGGCGTGGTGGGCGGCGCGAACGTCTCCGTCGCCGTGCTGATCGTCCACGGCTGGATGTACGTGGTGTACCTGATCTCCAACTTCCGTCTCTGGACGCTGATGCGGTGGCCGTTCCTGAAGCTCATCCTCCTGGCCCTCGGCGGCGTGGTGCCGTTCCTGTCCTTCGTGGTGGAGAAGAAGTTGCACGCCGAGGTGGAAGCCGAACTTGCCGCGAACCCGCAGGCCGCACAGCGGTACTGAACGCTGCAGCGGTGGGGGAATCCCGCCGTCGGACGTTCACTGCGTCACACCCACGGTCCTGAAGGTGCGGCAGGGCGACGCCGCAAAGTAGGCTAGTGCGGTGACTACTCCCACTGCATCCCAGACTTCCCAGAAGCCGGTGCTGGTTGTTGACTACGGTGCCCAGTACGCGCAGCTGATTGCCCGCCGCGTCCGGGAAGCGAATGTGTATTCGGAAGTGGTTCCGCATACCTTCACCACCGAGCAGCTCCTGGCCAAGGACCCCGCCGCCATCATTCTTTCCGGTGGCCCCTCCAGCGTTTACGCGGACGGGGCGCCCTCCGTCGGCGCCGACCTCTTTGAGGCCGGAATCCCGGTCTTCGGCATCTGCTACGGCTTCCAGGCCATGGCCAACGCCCTGGGCGGAAAGGTCGACAAGACCGGCCTGCGCGAGTACGGCTCCACCCAGACCACCATCCTCGGCGAGGGCCGCTCCGTCCTCGAGGGGATGCCGCAGCACCAGACCACCTGGATGAGCCACGGCGACTCCGTGCACGAGGCCCCGAAGGCTTCGAAGTGCTGGCGACGACGGCCGGCGCTGAAGTGGCTGCCTTCGCCAACGAAGAGAAGGCCCTCTACGGCGTGCAGTGGCACCCCGAGGTCAAGCACTCGGCCTACGGCCAGCAGGTGCTGGAAAACTTCCTGTTCAAGGGCGCAAAGCTGGAGCCCAACTGGACCACGGGCAACATCCTCGAGGAGCAGGTGGACCGGATCCGTAAGCAGATCGGCGACGCCCGGGTTATCTGCGGGCTCTCCGGCGGCGTTGACTCTGCAGTTGCAGCAGCGCTCGTCCAGCGGGCCGTCGGCGACCAGCTGACCTGTGTGTTCGTTGACCACGGCCTGCTGCGCGAAGGCGAGGCCGAGCAGGTGGAACGCGACTTCGTTGCCGCCACGGGCGTCAAGCTGTATGTAGCCAACGAGCAGGAGCGCTTCCTGTCCGCCCTGGCCGGCGTCAGCGATCCGGAAACCAAGCGCAAGATCATCGGCCGCGAGTTCATCCGCGCGTTCGAAGAGGCTGAGCTTGCCATCATCGCCGAGGCCGCGGCCCATGGCGAGAAGATCAAGTTCCTGGTCCAGGGCACGCTGTACCCGGACGTCGTCGAATCCGGCGGCGGGGAAGGTGCTGCGAACATCAAGAGCCACCACAATGTCGGTGGCCTTCCCGAGGACCTGCAGTTCGAACTGGTGGAGCCGCTCCGGGCACTGTTCAAGGACGAGGTCCGCGCCGTGGGCGCCCAGCTGGGTCTGCCGCAGGAAATCGTCGGACGCCAGCCGTTCCCCGGCCCCGGCCTGGGAATCCGCATCGTCGGCGACATCACCCAGGAGCGCCTGGACCTGCTCCGCAAGGCGGACGCCATTGCTCGTGCGGAACTGACCGCAGCCGGGCTGGACAACGAGGTGTGGCAGATGCCTGTGGTCCTGCTGGCCGACGTCCGCAGTGTTGGCGTCATGGGTGACGGCCGCACCTACGGCCACCCGATTGTGCTCCGCCCCGTTTCGTCCGAGGACGCCATGACGGCGGACTGGTCCCGGCTGCCGTACGATCTCCTGGCCCGGATTTCGAACCGGATCACCAACGAGGTGGAAGGCGTCAACCGGGTGGTGCTGGACGTGACCAGCAAGCCGCCCGGAACCATCGAGTGGGAATAACAGTGTGAGTGGCCGGTCTCCGTCAGCGGAGGCCGGCCATTGCTGTCATCCGTTGAAATCCGCCGCAATTTGGCCTGATCCAGTGTTGCGGTCTCTCATCCCGGCTCCTTTGCGGCTACGCTCGAAAGTATGCCGGTATGGTCCAGGGCGTCACGTGCAAACGCAGAAAAGAAGGCAGTAGTGTCATTTGGTCAAGGCCACGCGGAGGGTTCTGAGGAGCTCGGAAAATGGCTGTCCGGGCTCAAACCCGTCACCGGGGCAGACACCATGCTGCGTTTCACGAAGACCCCCGAAGGGTCCATTGACCTGACCCATGCGCACCCGTCAGGCCTGGCCCAGCTCATGGCCGGCCGCCGCACACGGTTGTCCACACTCATCCGCGACCACAAGCAGTACGTCGTCGCGGCCCGGGCATCGCGGAACATACGCTCGAAAATCTTTGAACTCGGTAATGACCGTGGCATAGATGCCGGCTACCTATCCGCAGGCACCGTTGTGTGGACCTCCGCCGTTGGCGGCAAACCCCAGCGGGTTTCCGCGCCGGTGATGCTCACCGCAATCTCGCTCACGGTCCGCCCGGGTGAGGACGACTACGAGCTGCAGCTCACCGAGCAGGCCAACATCAACCCGGCCCTGGTCCGGCACCTGAAGACCATCCATGGCATTGTTTTTGACGTCAACGCCGTGACACGCCTCGCGTACAGTACCGCACGCTTCGATCCCCAGCCCGTCCTGGATAAGCTCGCAACCCTCGTCCGGCCCATCCATGGGGCCGAAGCCCAGCACAATCTGCTGGTGTCTACTTTTGCGGACCTCTCCGGCAACCTGGACGACCCTTGGATCAATGAGGGCAACCCGCTGGTCGCCGCACTGGCCAGGGCGGCCGGCGGTGAAGTCATTGATGTACCCGCGCCGGACCCGTCCCGCTTCCCGAGCGTGGACGCGCGCCACCCGGATGACGAACTCCTCCTCCTCGACGCCGATCCGGACCAGCAGTACGTCATTGATGCCGCCCGCGCAGGAGACTCGCTGGTGGTCAGCAGCCCGCCGGGCACGGGACAGACCCAGACGGCCATCAACACCATCGGTGCACTGGTGGACGCTGGGCGGTCAGTCCTGGTGGTGGGTGACCGCCGGGCCAGCCTGAATGAAGTATCGGCACAACTGGAATCGCTTGGACTTGAATCCATCCTGTTCCAGCTCTCCGGCACAGCCACACCACAGCAGCTCAAGGCCCAGCTGGTGCGGGCCATCGTACGGAACGAAAAGTCACTCGAACCGCAGCTGGGGAACCTCCACCGCACCCTCACCGAGCACCGGCACGCCCTGATGGACCACGTGGCGTCCCTGCATAACGTGCGCCGGCGCTGGGGTTGCTCGCCGTATCAGGCCATGCAGTCACTGGCCGAGCTGACCTCCATCCACCCTGCCCCCGCCACCACCGTGCGGCTCAAACGCAGTGTGCTGGATAGCATCCGCGACCGCAACGAGCTCGCTGGCAGGCTTCGCCGCGCTGCGGAGCTTGGCAGCTTCAGCCACGCCTCCACTACCAGCCCGTGGCACGGCGCCCGGCTGCTCACCCGCAAGGAGACCGAGGAAGCCCAGGAACTCGCCCGGTCAGTGGCCAGGAACCTGCCTGTCCTGCGCGACCGGATGAACAGCGTGGCCGAACATGCCGAAATCCGGCTTGGCACGTCCTTCTCGGAGTGGGGGGAGCAGCTCGAACTCCTCATGGCTGTCCGCGAAAGCCTCGACAAGTTCACACCGGACATCTTCGACAGGCCTGTCAACGATCTCATCTCCGCCACGGCGTCCTCCGCCTGGCGCCGGGAGCGGAATGTCGACATGGCCTCCATGCAGCGTTCCCGCCTACGCCGCGTCGCCAAGGAGTACGTCCGTCCGGGCGTCCACATCACCGATCTCCACAGCTCGCTGGTGCTGGTGCAGGACCAGCGTGCCCTCTGGTCCGGATACGCCACGTCGCAGCGCCACCCGGCCGTCCCCTCGGGCCTTGCCGAAATGAACGTGATGTACCGGTCGCTGGACCGGGAGCTCACCCAGTTGGGGGAGGCCCTCCGGCACACCGAAGCCGGCGGCTCCCTGGCAACCGCCCGCTATGAGGAACTCATGGAGCGGCTGGAGCGGCTCGTGGCCGACACCCACACGCTGAAAACGCTGCCCGAGCGCACGCTGCTTGTGGAAAACATGCGCGAGCACGGCCTGGGGGAGCTGCTCGCGGATCTTGCGGAGCGGGAGGTTCCCGCAGAGTCCGTGGCAGCCGAGCTTGAGCTGTCCTGGTGGCAGTCCGCGCTGGAGGCGATGATCAGCGGCGACGATTACCTGGCCATGTCTGACGGGGACGCGCTCCGGCAGCTTGAGGCCGAATATCGGCTCGCGGACAACGCCCATATTGCCAGCGGCGCGGCGCGCCTGCGCTGGGACCTGTCCGAACGGTGGCGGGCCGCGCTTGCGGAACACCCGCGCCAGGCCCAGCTACTCAGGAGCCTGCTCAAAGACGGGCGGGTTACACTCGCCGCGCTGACGGCCCAGGCCGCAGAGCTGGTCCCCATGCTGGTGCCGGTCTGGTCGGTCAGCCCGTACCTCATGACCGGGCTCCTGCCGGCCGAACAGCGCTTCGACGCCGTGGTCATCCTGGACGCCGAAGCGACGTCGCTGCAGGCCGTCTTGCCCGCCATCGCCCGCGCCAGGCAGGTCATTGCTTTCGGTGATGCCAAGATTGCCAGCCCCCGGACGTTCACGGTGGGTGTGGAGCGGCTGGCTGCCGGTGAAGCGGCCCACCAGCGTGTCGAAAGCGCGTTCTCGGCGCTGTCTGCCATCCTGCCTGTCTGGCGGCTGAATTTTGTCTACCGCGCGGTTGACGAGGACCTGGTCCTGCAGCTGAGCAAGAACTCTTACGATGGCGCCCTCCGCAGGCTCCCCGAGGGACAGTCCGCTACGGGCTTGGACAGGGCCCTTCTGGTGGAGTACCTTCCCGACGGCACCGGACTGCCCAGTGCCGACCACGAAGGCGTCGAATCCGTGGTGGCCGAGGTCAACCGGGTGGTGCAGCTGGTCTTTGAGCACGCCCGGACACGGCCGCGCACGTCGCTGGCAGTGGTCACCGCCAGCCTGCGCCATGCTGCCCGGATCGGTGAGTCCATCCGTCTTCAGCTCCCGAACCACCCGGGCCTGGCCAGCTTCTTCAGCGCAGGATCCGAGTCGTTCCGCGTGGTTGACCTTGAGCGGGCGCAGGGCCTGGTCCGTGACCACGTGATCTTCTCGCCCGGTTTCGGCCGTACTCCGCACGGCCGGGCACTGCACAACTTCGGACCCCTGTCCGCTGAGGGCGGGCGGGAAAAATTCGCTTTGGCGATGACCCGTGCCCGCCGTTCACTCCACGTGTTAACGTGTTTCCAGCCCGAAGACCTCGATCACACGCGGCTGTCCTACGGCGCGGTGGACTTCTACGAGCTCCTGAACCGTGAGATTGCGGGAAAGACTGATCTCGGAACTCCGGCCTCGCGTGCCGCCGCCAGTGAGCAGGCGCTGGGGCCGATCCCCTCGTCGCCGATCTTGGTGACCGGCTGCGTGCCCGCGGCGCCCGCGTCTGGCACCAGTACGACGGCGTGATTGACGTGGTGGCCGCAGCAGACCCGCTCAGCACCATGGGGCAGGACGACGCCGAGATTCCGCGGCCGGTGGCCATCGAATCGGACGGCACGGAGCAATACCGCACCATGAGTGTCCGTGAGCGGAGCCGGCTCCGTCCGCAGCTGCTGGAACGGATGGGCTGGCGGTACATGCCGCTGTGGACCATCGAAGTCTTCACGGACCCGTCCGCCTGCGCGGACCGGATCGCGGGTTACCTGGGCCTTGAGAATGTTCTGCCGCCCGGACGGGGCACGGCCTCGGGCGGGTTCTTTGACGAGGACATGGACCCGCTGGCGCTTGCGAGCGAAGGAAACGACAGGAACGACGACCAGGCCGGACGCCTGGCCAGTGAGGAGGCGGTTGTTGTGACCCCACGGAACGCCGATCAGGCAGATACACACGGTAACGACCAGGCGGACGACGCACGAAACGGGAACGCGGCTGTGCCGGGCGCCAGCTGCCAGGGACGGCTGGCATCCTGCCCAACAAGGCTGCGGAGGATGACCCGAAGCGCTGGGGCGATGGACCCGAGAACGATCACGACGCTTGGCTGAAGGAAAACAAGCCGCCGCACTGGGGCTGACCTCCAGGCTGCAGGGGCGTCACCCGGCACCGCCCTCGGGTCCCACCAGGACGAAAAACAGCTTGCCCTGCGTGGAGGCCCCGCCAGCCGGGCAGCCTGCTCCGGGGCTGCTGCCACGACGATCAGCCCGTCGGTTTCGCCGGTGCCCAACCACTGACCTGTCTTGCCGCCTTGTCCTGACGTCCACAGGACCGGAACGGATGAAGCCAGCACCTCCGAGGGGATTGCTGGTCGTAGCCGTTCGCGCCGGTCAGCACCACGTTGACCAGCTGCCCGGGCGATACCAGCTGGATGGAGGAGGGATCGGCCATCCTCAAGGGCACCGCTGCGGAGCCGGGCGGCGTTCCGGTCAGGAGACCGGGCCCAGCAGCAGGGAGTCCGTCACCAGTTGGCCCTTCCGCAACGGGGCTGCCAGTTGCCTTCCCGCGGCGTCACCGGTGTCAAACATGGATCCGGCAGTGAGCATTCCCGGCGGGATCTTCGTTGCCGTCAGGTCCGTGGCTGTCAGGGCCGTGCCTGCGGGGAGATCCCGCGCCGCCGCCAACACCGAGACCGTATCGGCGGGCGGGGAGTGAGCTGATGGACCGTGATCCCGGCAGCAAGGCAGAGCAGGAGCGCTATTGCCAGGCGCCGGTTCCGGCCCAGCCAGGACAACAGCCTGTGGCCGCCCGGGCCCGGGTCGTGCTGACGGGAGCGGACGGCGGGCCGGGCGTCCGGCGGGGCGGATCCGGGGCTGGAACGAAAAAGGGTAGCTGGCATGGAAACCACGCTACATAGCGGCTACCAAACCCTACAGAAGCCTCGGTGCCTATGTGGACAACCGTGCTGCCGGCGTCGTACGTCTTTTTGGACCGGAGGTCAGCTGGCGGCAGCGGCGGTGGCAGGTGCCGGCGCCGGTGCGGACACGGGGGCGGAGGGGGCAGCCGAAACGGTGCTTCCCTTGGCATCCCGTGAGTCGGTCCGGTAGAAACCGGAGCCCTTGAAGACCACACCCACGCTGTTGAACTTCTTGCGCAAGGCGCCCTGGCACTCCGGGCATGCAGTCAGGGTGCTGTCGGTAAACGACTGGAAAACGTCGAAGGCGTGGCCGCAATCCTTGCAGGCGTAAGCATAAGTGGGCACTGGTGATCCTCCTCGGGGGCAAGCGAGAGGTCCTGCGCTGCGGTGAGCGGAAACCGTCCATTAGCAGTCGCAGGGCCTGAGTGCCAATTCTATCACCCCCGGAAAGCAGCCCTCCGTCAGGCCGGGTCCGGCAGCCGGATCAAACCTGAGGGCGTGAGCGCGGCCGGAACCCTCCGGTCAAAGTCTTCGGCGGGAATGCTGCCGGCCGGGAGCAGTTCGGAATCGAAGACGATGGCCGCAAACGGGATCTCAAGGCCGTTCCCGGCGAGGGAGTCCAGCAGGACGTCGTAGTAGCCGCCGCCCTGGCCTATGCGGTTGCCGTCCTTGTCCACGGCCGTAGCGGGGACGAAGAGCGCAGCAACGGAGGCCATGATGCCGAGGCCAAGACGCGGTCCGGCCGGTTCCAGCACGGGGCATAGCGGCTGCGGACAAACTCGACGCCGGGACTCCAGTAGGTCCAGCTCAGCCGGCGGCCGGCTCGCAGACAGGAAGCAGGATTCGGTGGCCATGCCGGTGGAGTTCGGTGATCAGTGGCAGCGTGGGCGGCTCCGGGGCCACGCCCAGATAGGCGCAAAAGGTCGACGGCGTCCCACCGGTGTGCTGTTCAGCCCAAGCAACGCCGTGGACCGCCAGGGCGGCGCCTGCCGTGTCGCGTTGCGTGGGGTCCGTCGCGGCGCGGCGCGCACGATGCTGTGCGCGGATGTCCGCCTTGGCTTCACTGCTGCCTTGGGACATGCCGCTCCTTCGTTGCCGTTCGGGGTGGCCGTTGCAGGGTCTGCGCCGCGCTGGCTCAGGAGCGGCCACTAATTACTGAATGGTCAGCCCTCCGTTAGATTAGTCCAGTGACTACCACTCAGCAGACAGTACGCAAGGCCGTTATTCCAGCTGCCGGCCTCGGCACCAGGTTCCTGCCGGCCACAAAAGCGATGCCCAAGGAAATGCTCCCGGTAGTGGACAAGCCTGCCATCCAGTACGTGGTTGAAGAGGCTGTCAACGTTGGCCTGAACGACATCCTGATGATCACGGGACGCAACAAGCGTGCCCTGGAGGACCACTTCGACAGGGTTCCTTCGTTGGAGGACACCCTGGAAGCCAAGGGCGATCTGGCCAAACTTGAGTCCATCCGGGCAGCCAGCAACCTCGGTGACATCCACTACGTCCGCCAGGGTGACCCAACGGCCTGGGCCACGCGGTACTGCGTGCAAAGCAGCACGTCGGCAACGAACCGTTCGCCGTCCTCCTGGGCGACGACCTGATCGATGCCCGGGACGAACTCCTCAGCACCATGATCGAAGTCCAGTCCAAGACCGGCGGATCCGTGGTGGCCCTCATCGAGGTGGAACCCTCCCAGATCAGTGCCTACGGTTGCGCCGATGTGCAGGAGATCGACGGTGAAGGCTACGTCAGGATCAACAAGCTCGTCGAAAAGCCCAGCGTGGATGAGGCGCCCTCAAACCTGGCAGTCATTGGCCGCTACGTGCTCCACCCGGCAGTTTTTGACGTGCTCGAGCGCACCGGCCCGGGCCGGGCGGGGAAATCCAGCTGACCGACGCCCTGCAGGAACTGGCAGCCGGCGAGGGCGAAGGCTTCGGAGTTTACGGCGTGGTCTTCCGCGGCCGCCGTTACGACACCGGTGACAAGCTCAGCTACCTCAAGGCCTGCGTCCAGCTCGCCATCGACAGCGACGACCTTGGCCCGGACTGCGGGAGTGGCTGCCGGGCTTCACGGCCGGCCTCGCTAAATAACTGCCGTGCGCCCCGGACCCATCTGGCCCGTGACACTCGAATGCGGCGACCTGATCCTGCGCCCCATCCGGTACCGGGACAAGAAGGAATGGACCGAGGTCCGCGGGCGCAACAGCGAGTGGCTGGCGCCCTGGGAAGCATCCAACCCGGCACCAGGCGGTGCGCTGCCTGACTACCGGCAGATGGTGCGGTCCTTGAAAATCCAGGCCGCCCAGGGGACGGCCCTGCCGTTCCTGATCACTGAGCGCATACCCAGGTTGGCGGCCCCGGTCATTGTTGGCCAGCTGACTGTGTCATCGATTGTGTGGGGTTCGGCCATGATGGCGACACTGGGGTACTGGGTCGACCAGGCGCGCGCGGGTCACGGCATCGCACCCACGGCGGTGGCCATGGCCACCGACCATTGTTTCCAGGCCCTGGGTCTGCACCGGATGGAAATCAACATCCGGCCCGAGAATGGCCCCAGCCTGCGCGTGGTTGAGAAGCTGGGATTCCGCGACGAAGGCTACCGTCCACGCTTCCTTCACATCAACGGGGAGTGGGCGGACCACCGTTCCTTCGCGCTGACCGCTGACGAGGTCCCCGAGGGGCTGCTCGCCCCGTGGCTCGCGTCCCGGACCTAACCCGCCGGACCTGAACCCTGCATGGGTACTTCCAAGGTCATAAATCCAATGAATTGCCACGTTGCCGACGACACACCGTGGCTAATGCGGGGCGGCTGCCCTAATGCTCATACGGTTTTGATTGTGGACTTCCCCTAAGCAGCTCAGTGATCCTTGTGGTTGCCGTTGTGCTCTGGATCGTATGGGTTGCGCCCTACGTTCTGCGGAACCGCCGGCACCAGGCCGCTGGCGACTTCCTGGCGGAAGTACCAGCCACTGAATCATCGGACCCGAGAGCCGGGACGGTATTGAACATCGCCGCCCAGCAGGAGAAAGCCATGGAGATCAGGAAGAGCCCCGAAACCGGAACGGAAACGTCCGGCAACGCGACGACACGCGGCGCGTTCCGGATCCGCTATGGCAGGACAGGGATCGCCCTCGTTGGTGTCGTGGCGTTGCTGACCGCATTTATTTCCGGTGTTCTCCTGCCGTTCGGAATGGGCAGCGCGCTGCTGCCGGTCACCGGCCTTGCCGCCACCGTCGCAGCTGTGGCCCTGCTCCGCTTCCTGGCTGTGCGGGACCGCAAAGCGAAGGTGAACGCCGCGTTCCGCTCAGCGATGAGCGCTCCCGTGCGGCGTCAGGGACCTGCCGCCACGGACACCGCAGCGCGTTCCGCCGCCCGGCCGGAAAGCCGGCTCTTTGACGCTGAGGCCCACCAGCCGAAGCCTAAGCCCCTGACCGCGATGGAACTCCGGGAAGCGGCACTGGCTGTTGCGGTAGCCGCCGGAGATGCCAGCGCCGCCGGCGCTTCGCTGGCGCCGGCCGTCACAACCTGGGAACCGGTGGACGTGCCCAAGCCGGTTTACGTTGAGGCCGCCAAGGCCGAGCGTCCGGCGCCCAGCCGCTTGACCTTCCCGAGGCGCCCAAGGCCGTCGGTAAGCCGTCCCTGAAGCAGGGCGTTCCCGCGGCCACGCCCGGCGCGCCCGCCGCCAAGCCCCTCACCAAGGCGCAGAGCGCCCTAAGCAACCTCGACGACGTCCTGCAGCGCCGCCGCGCCTGATACCGCACCGGGTTCGCCCGAAGCAGACCCAACCGCCCATCAGCCCGGGCGCGGAGTGTCAATTCGCAATGCGGGACGAAAATTTGTAGCCTAAGGTCACCGGTACCGCCGTTCCTTCCCGGGGACACGGACTGTTCCGGGCTATAGCTCAGTTGGTAGAGCGCTTCGTTCGCATCGAAGAGGTCAGGAGTTCGAATCTCCTTAGCTCCACATCGAAGGCCCTCTGACCTGCGGAAACGTTGGGTTGGAGGGCTTTTCGCTTGCCAGTTTTCGGGCCAACCCGACGCTTACCCGACGTTTTGGGACGAAAACCGGTGGCCGACGATGGCGATCTTCAGAAGCTGAGCCGATGCATTTACGTGATTTCCGATTGGCAGTTCGACTTAGTCCTCCATGTCCGGAGTGTTGGATGGCTGGACCTAGTTGCCAGGGGCAACTCCGTGGAACGACGCGACAGCACACCTGAATCGCGTCGCCCTCTTGTGGCCTATTTCTCGTTTGTCCCGAACTGATCACGTACGAACTTCGCCACGGCCTGGCATGGGACTGTGGAAATAACGGTGTATCCGGCTCGACACGCCGGGCGGTAAGCCTGGCGGGGAGGAGCCCGATATGGCCGCGACACTTGAGGCTGTGCCGAGTACGAAAACCGCTGAGAAAAAGACAGAAATATCCGAGGCTGACGCTGCCCGCGAACTGGTCAGAATGGCGAAGGAACAGGGCCTGTCCCTGACCGGCCCTGACGGTCTGCTCAAGCAGCTGACCAAGACCGTGATCGAGACCGCGCTCGATGAGGAAATGACCGAGCATCTCGGATATGAAAAGCACGACGCGTCCAGCAAGCAGACCGCGAACTCCCGCAACGGGGTGCGGCCGAAAACGGTGCTGACGGAGACCACCGGCCCCGTGGAGGTGGACGTGCCGCGGGACCGGGAAGGCACCTTCGAGCCGGTCATCGTCAAGAAGCGCCAGCGCCGCCTGACGGGTGTCGATGAGATGGTCCTCTCGCTCTACGCCAAGGGCCTGACCACCGGGGAAATCAGCGCGCACTTCGCTGAGATCTACGGCGCGTCCGTGTCGAAGGAGACGGTCTCGCGGATCACCGACCGGGTGCTCGAGGAGATGGCCGCGTGGCAGAACCGGCCACTCGATGAGGTCTACGCGGCGATCTTCATCGACGCCATCGTCGTCAAGGTCCGCGACGGGCAGGTCGCCAACCGCCCGATTTACGCCGCCATCGGGGTGACCTTGGAGGGTGAGAAGGACATCCTGGGGCTCTGGGCCGGGACCGGCGGGGAGGGCGCGAAGTTCTGGATGAGCGTGCTGACCGACATCAAGAACCGCGGCGTGAAGGACACCTTCTTCCTGGTCTGCGACGGACTGAAAGGCCTGCCCGAAGTCGTCACCAACGTCTGGCCGCTGACAACCGTTCAGACCTGCATTATCCACCTGATCCGGAATACCTTCCGGCTGGCCTCGAAGAAGGACTGGGACGCGCTCAAACGCGACGTGAAGCCCATCTACACCGCCGTGAACGCTGCGGCCGCCAGGGCGGCGTTTGAGGAGCTCACGGAGCGCTGGGGCAGGAAATACGGGGCGATCGTCCGGTTGTAGGAGAACGCGTGGGAGGAGTTCATCCCGTTCCTGGACTACGACGTGGAAATCCGGCGCGTGATCTGCTCGACCAACGCGATCGAATCCCTAAACGCCAGGTACCGGCGCGCCGTCAAGGCCCGGGGTCATTTCCCCACCGAGCAGGCTGCGCTAAAGTGCCTGTATCTGGTCACCCGATCCCTCGACCCGACCGGTGCCGGCAAGACCCGATGGGCCGTGCGTTGGAAGCCCGCTTTGAACGCCTTCGCCATCACTTTCAGCGACCGATTCCCGGCAGCTGAAAGCTACTAAAAGAAAACGCCGGATACACCGTTAATGAGATAGTCCCCAGCCCGTCGCTGGTCCCATACTGTTCCTACTGTTCCGTTTCGGGGCTTGCTTCGATGATGATGTTTTGTCCCCATAGATCAACGGTGTAGCAGCTGACCAGGACCAGCCGGCCGGGGGCCTTGGCCCAGATTCGGCTGTTTTTGAGCGTGTCCTTGTTCTCGGTCGTGATCGCGGTCACCGTGTAGGTCAGTGTCCCTTCGGCGGTGATCAGGCTCAGTTGGTCTCCTTGTCTGGCTTGGTCGCTAAGGTTGTTGAAGGCCGAACTGCGGTCTTCCCAGCTGTGTCCGATGATGTAGGTCGTGTTCGTGGACCCTGGTCCGGGGCTGCCGTAGGGGGTGAGCCAGTACGCGTCCAGGGTCGAGGGCGGAACGATGGACCCTGGGTCCTTCTCTGCGGGTGCGAGGGGCAAAACATCCTGGTCCATGCCTACTGCCGGGTAAGTGATGTGCAGAGGAGGGAACCCTGCGCCGCTGAGGGGGCGGGCGAAGACGTAACTGTACCTGCGGCCAGCGGGGACTGCGGCGCCGGTTCAACCGCTGCCGGGACTGCCGGATCCGGGAGGAGAGCCCGGGTTGAAGGAGGCATGAGAACGAGTACGGTCAGGAGTGCCGCGCCGGTCAGGGCGGAGCCGGTGATGACCAGGACCCTGGAAGCAGCAGCGCGGCTACCAGACCCGCGATAGGCGGTTATGCGCGCGCTCCGGCTTTCCTTCCCCACGTGCCGGGCATTATCGTCGCGACTGTCTTCCTGCGCACGTGCGCGCCCCTTACCGGGCACGGACATCTTGCCTCTAATTCCTGCGCCGCCGGGCGCCCGATACCATTTCCCGGATGAGAACGGCGGCCGCCGCGAGCCCGGTGAGGACTGCTAAGGCGCCGATCAGATTGCCGGGCCCTGACCGGCACCGGCTGCGGTGTCGATGTTCACGCCTTGGTTCATGTCGCCCGTCCCGCCTGAGCCTCCCGTGCCGGCCAGGGCCGTCCCCGTTGGCGTTGATGTGCCGGATGGCACGCTTGAGGGGCCGGCAACGGCCGGCGCAGAGGACGTGCCCGGCGCCGGTGAGACTGTAGCGCTGGGGCTCGCTGTGGGCGTGACCGAGGCAGTAGGTGTTGGTGAGGCTGTTGCGGTGAGGCAGCCGGGCATCGTGAAGACGTTGGTGTCCAGAGATGCCTGGCCGTTGCGTGCCAGTGCCCGGCCCTCCACGGTCGTGCCGGTGGTGACCGAAATCGAGGTCAGTGCCAGGATGGTCCCTTTGAAGGTGGACGCGGTGCCCAGCGTTGCGGAGCTGCCGACCTGCCAATAGATGTTGCAGGCCTGGGCGCTGTTGGTCAGCACGATGCTGCTGGCCGACGCGGTGGTCAGGGCCGAGGCGACCTGGAAGATGAAGACCGAGTTCGGGTTCCCTTGCCCGTCCAGGGTCAGGGCACCGCTGACGTCCAGCGTGCCGGTGGACTTGTAGACGCCCGGGAGCAGGGTCTGCCCGACCAGGTCCCCGCCACCGTCGCGGTCGGCGCCCGTCCGGCGGCGTCATCATAGGCGATGGTCAGATCCGATTGGGCCTGGGCCGCCTGCGCGTCCCCGGAATGGGTGGTGCCGCCGACGATGCCCGGTGGGAAGCCAGTGATCGCCGTGCCGGGCTCACTCCGAGGTCCCCGCCCAACGTGGTCGGTCCGGTGTTGGTCACCGCCTGACCTCCCAGCACCGAGTACGTTCCAGCGGTTCCCAGTCCGACGGGGCGTCGGCCGCATACGCAGGTGTGAGCCCCGTAGCCACTCCCAGCAGCATCAGGGCGGCTGCTCCCGCGGCCACGCCCGCCAACCATCGGCCCTGGTGGTCCGGATCTTCGGATGATGCCTTTTCTGAACGGGACTGGTTTCCATGATGCTGACTTCCCCCCCAGGGCCAACCGCCCCGACCATAATCATTGACACCCCGGCCCCGAAGGAGCAGAAGTCGGCCGTCCCGCACGCCACGGAGCGGCGCAAAGAACACCAGTACAGCACCGTACCGTCGACCGAACCCGGCCGCAGAGGCCTGAGACCGGGCCCGGCACGGCGCTCACAGCAGTAGTGAGACCATGGCAGCCATCACTCAGCGCAAGCCGGTGACTGCCACCGCGAGCCTACGCCCCAAACCAGCCCCTGCCTAGCCCGGGGTTTTCATCAATGTGAGGCTGAGGGGTGTGTTTAAGAGACGAAAAGGTGCTCTGAGGCGAATTCCAAGGGTCGTTGCAACACCCGAGGTCAGCTGGTTATCAGTAAATCACGAAGTGACTCGGCTGGGGTTTTCCAGTGGAGTGTTTTGCGTGGGCGGGCGTTGAGTTCCTGGGCGACGTGTTCGAGGTCCTCGGGGCCGTAGCCGTTCAGATCGGTGCCTTTGGGGAAGTACTGACGCAGGAGCCCGTTGGTGTTCTCGTTGGATCCGCGCTGCCAGGGCTGGCCGGGTCGCAGAAGTAGACGTCCATGTCGGTGGCGATGCTGAACGCCTTGTGTTTGGCCATTTCGACGCCTTGATCCCAGGTCAGGGAACCCCGCAGGTGCGCCGGCAGGGTCCCCATGGTCTTGATGAGGCCGTCACGGACCGATTCGGCGGTGTGGTCCACCGGCAGGTGCACCAGCATCACGTAGCGGGTGGTGCGCTCGACCAGAGTCGCAATGGCCGATTGGTTGTGTGCCCCGGTGATGAGGTCGCCCTCCCAATGGCCCGGGATCGCGCGGTCCTGGACCTCTGCGGGGCGTTCGGAAATGTTGATCATCGGGTCCCGGAAGCGACTGGTGCGTTCCTCGGGGCTTTTCTGCTTTTTGCGGCGTGTCCGGCCGCTGCGCAGGGCCTCTTTGACCTCGCGTTTGAGTCCGCCGCGGGCCTGGAAGTAGAGGGCCTGGTAGATCGTTTCGGGGCTCACGCGCATCTGCTCGTCATCGGGGAAGTCCTTGATCAGCAGCTTCGAGATCTGTTCCGGGGACCAGCGGATGCGCAGCTTGTCCGCCACGTAGTCGCGCAAGCCACCGGCTGCTGCCAGCTTACTGTCCTTGGGCCGTGCCCGTGCCGCCGTGGCGGTGCGGTGGCGCCGTAGGGCTGGTAGCCGAGCACCGGGTGGCTGTTGCGCTTGATCTCCCGGCTGATGGTACCTACGGAGCGGCTCAGCGCCCTGCCGATCGCCTGCATGGAGGTTCCTTGGGAACGCAGGTCCGCGATCTTCTCCCGCTCAGACAGGGACAGGAAGCGGGCGCTGACGGCCTGCTCCAGGGCTTCCAAAGCCACCGGAGCCCTCGGCGGTGGTAGCACCGCCGGTGGCTCCGGCGGGGCTTCCGGTGCCGTAACAGGGGCCGATGGTTCGGCGAAAGCGGTAATCACTTCCTGTTTATACGGTACTTCCGGGCGTTGGAGCCAACGGCGCGGCCCTGGGCGATATCCCGCTCGTTCTCCCACAGGTAACCGCTTTTGCGGCTCGCGCCGGCGGTGGCGGCGGCTTCCATCCGGCCAACGCCCGCTTCGCGCAACCGCAGGAATTCGGCGCGTTTCCCGACCCCTGGGTGGATGGACCCGATTCCGGCGTGACGGGCCCAGCTCACGCACTGCGATCTAGCCAGACCGAGCTCCCGGGCGGCCAGGCTGACACTGCCCACACGAGCGAGGACGGCGAAGAACTCGTCCTTCTGCTCTGCGGTGGCAGACTGCTTGGCCACCGGATTTGCGCGGGTTTGCGGGTGACGGCGCCAGCCTTGTAGGCCCAATGGAAGCAGGTCTGGACGTTGATGCCCATGGTCTTGGCTGCGAGGCTCACGCTCCCCAACCGGTCCAGCAAGACAAAGAACTTGTCCTTCTCAGCTTGGGCGTAGATTTGGCCCGATTTCCTGCCGGAGGGTCCCGCCCAGGCATGGCAGATACTGGGGTTGAATCCTAGTTCCCGGCGGCCCGCGGAACGCTTCCCAGACGTTCCAAGGCCAAGAAGAATTCGGCCCGATCGGACGCGGAGTAACGCCGATAAGGACGCTTCAGGGCCGGCGCGCCCGACGGAACAGGCTTCTTCCTCTGGGGCGATTTTTCCGTTAAGGAAGAACGGTCTTTCAGTGGTGATTCCAAGGGTGTTGCAACTCCCGGTTTCAGGGGGTGTTGCATCGATCACTGGAATTCGTCTGACAAGGGAAAATAGGGGTGTCTACGCCGTTATTTTCCGTGTCCTGAAGGAGCACCTTTTCGATGCCCCAGTCTACCAAGGTCTTCCCCTCCGTCCCGGTCTCTTTCACCGGCCAGTCGCTGGTCTCCCATGCCGGTGCCAGGATCCTGACGTCGTTGATCGACGCCCTCGGGTTCCGGGATTTGTGCGAGGACCGGCTGGGCCAGTTCGTCCCCGCGATGGCCTCACACCGGCCCGGTCGGCTGCTCGGGTCGCTGGCGGTGATGCTCGCCGCCGGCGGCGAGTATGCATCCGACCTGGACATCCTGCGCTCCCAGCCAGGCGTGTTCGGGAAAGTGCCCTCGAACGCGACGGTCTCGCGGTTCTTTGAACGCACCGTGAAGAACCCGGACGTTTTCGATTACGGTTTCTCGACCCTGCCCAAGGAACTGCGGGCGGACGCGGGCCTGGGAAGCCGCAGGGGACCGCAGCCCCGCGGTGAAGGCGACGGCCGCGGACCCGCTGGTCATCGACCTCGACGCGACGCTGGTGGCCTCGCACTCCGAGAAGGAACAAGCCACCGGAAACTACAAGGGCGGGTTCGGATTCGCCCCGTTCACCGCCAGCATCGATTACGGTTCCGGCCAAGGCACCGGGGAGGAACTCGCGGTGCTGCTGCGCCACGGCGGGGCGACCGCGAACAACGCCGAGGACCACATCCGCATCTTCGAGGCCGCCATCGCGGTCCTGCCCGACGCACTCTACGGTGAGAATGAGGACCTGGACGGGGAGAGGATCCTGGTCCGCACCGACAGCGCCGGCGCGTCCCGGAAGTTCCTCTGGTACCTACATTCGCGCGGTGTGCAGTTCTCCGTCTCGTACCCGGTTCCGGTCGGTAAGGCCCACATGATCGACTGGATCAACGACAAGAAATACTGGCAGCCGGCCCTGGACCAGGACGGCAACGAACGCGACGACGCCTGGGTCATCAACGCCACGCAGGTCATCCCGCTGCAGGACTACCCGCCGGGGACGAAGGTCTTTCTGCGCGCCGAGCCGCTGCACCCGGGTGCGACACCGACCCTGCTCGACATGGACGGTCACCGTGTAACAGCATTTCTGACGAATGCCCCGCGCTGGCACGGACCGTTCCTGGATGCCCGGCACCGGGCCCGCGGCCGCTGCGAGAACCGCATCAAGACGCTGAAGAACACCGGCCTGGGCAAGCTCCCGTTCTACGATTTCGCCGCGGACCAGGCTTGGGCGAACCTCGCGGTCCTGTCCGCGAACCTGGTCTCCTGGCTCCTGGCTCCTGGCTCCTGGCTCCTGGCTCCTGGTCTCCTGGCTCCAGCTCGCCGCGCTGCCCGACGGCCACAAGGCACGGGGCTGGGACATCAAACGCTGGCGCTACCGGCTCTTCGCCACCGCCGGCAAACTCATCACCCGCGCCCGACGGACCCACCTGCTGCTACCCGACGCCGCACCGGAGAAACCCCTCATCGCCGCGCTGCTCGAAGCCATCGGACGGATCGCCGCAGCCGCTAACCGCCCCGCACTCCTGCTGCGGACCTGACACCCCAGCCCCGCCAACCAACGAGCACGAAGAAGAACACCCAACGGGATCAGTGGAAGCCCGCGCCCCGCGCGGCGACCCCGGGCCTCTCAGTCACGCCCCAAATCGGATTCAGCCCGCCGGGACGGCAAAAACCGGCCCCGGCGCACCGCCCGCCATCCGATGAAAAATCCGGGTTAGCATCGAGGAACTGTGCCAGGTCCTCCGACGACGCGATTTGTGCGAGGTAGTCGTACTCAACGGATAGGTTCTCCAAGCTGTCTTCTCTGGACTGCTCTGCTTCGCGGATTTCGTGGGCAGTGCGTTCGGCGCCTTCGGCGGCGAGGACCTCGCCCAAGATTTGGCGCCACGAGGCTCGCAAAGCTGGATCCATTGGCTCGTCATCCAAGGGATCGTTCTCGCTGACGTAGGCGCGGTTTCCCACCTTTCCTCGGGTCATGCTCACGTACAGCAGCTCGCGCGTGAGCCGGCCCTGCGTCACCACAGTGTGCCCGGTGTCCACAGTGATGCCCTGCGAACGGTGGGCCGTTGTCGCATAACCCAGCTCGACCGACGCCTCAACATAGGCGCGATGCAGAGTGATAGTCGCGCCGGTGTCCCGGCGAACCGCGGTGAGTGAGCCGTCGCGCCGCCAGTACGGACGACGTCGAGCATTGTGCCGTTCCGGATGAAGTCGCCGCTTCTGTCCGTGATGTGGCGGTCATTGCGGCGGGCAATGACAGTGTCTCCGCTGCCGGCCCGCAAACCGTCACTCAGCGGCACGCTATGTTCAGCGTCCACGGCACCCTGGATTGCGCGGTCAGCCTGGGCGCGCTCGTTGAGCATGCCCACGGTCTCATTGTCCGCCGCGATGAGGATGGACGATCTCCCAGCACTGATGTCGCCCTGCCAATTTGAGTAGGCACGATCCACCATGTCCAGGTAGCAGCCGTGGTCGATCCGTCGATGCGCTTCGTATTCGGCTGTTGCTCCGACGTCGCCTTCCCGGAGTTTCAGCGATGCGTCCTGTTCCCACGCCTGCTCGAACCGCCATATCGTGCTCAGCCGCACCGTCCTGCCCTGCCGGTCCAGCCACCCGAGAACTCCACCGGCGTCAATGGCGTCCAACTGTCCGGGATCGCCCACCAAGAGAACCTTGGCCCCGACATCCCGGGCCTGCTGCACCAACGCCGACAACTGGAGGGTGGACACCATGGAGGCCTCGTCGACGACGACCAGCTGGTTCGAGTGGAACCGCCACCTGTCCTGCTCGGCAGCGAGGCGAGTCGCCTTCTGCGCGAGCAGTGTGGAGTGGTGGCTTCGGTCGGCCACGTGATTGGTGAGCCGCTGCTGCGCCTCGAAGAACTGCGCAGCTCGCTTGCCAGCTCCCTGCCCGACGGACTCGTACAGTCATTTGGCAACGTTTTCCGTGGCCATCAGCAGCTCACGTCCCAGGACCTCGGCACTGGCTGCCGCCGGCGCCAACCCGACAACACTGCCTGCCCCGAATTCTGCTTCCCAGGCGGCCTTGACTGCCCGAGGGCGGTCGTCTTACCGGTTCCTGCCGGGCCGACGACGGCGTCCAGACGGTTGCCGTTGAGCAGAACCTGGGCCGCCGCCGCACGCTGGTCACTGTGCAGCTCGAGCCGACCACCTTGTTTGTAGTTGGCGAGTGAATCCAAGGCGACGGCCGCGCTCACGGCCGGCCCGCCGTCGTCGTTCCTTGCTTCCATGACCATGTCCTCATTGGCGAGCGTCCCCGCGTCCGTGTAGAGACGGGAGCCGTGAAAGTCGAAGATGCTGTGAGTGGCGAAGAGGAGATCGGGCTGCGCGTTGACGGGGACGGCGTAGCGGTACTCGTTGAGGGGTACGGATTGGCTCTCCGCTACGGTGGCCACGGCGTCGATCATGGTGTTGCGGTCTTCCGGTGTGTGGCAGCGGATGTCGGCGCAGACGCGCTCGGCTTCCGCGAGAAGGTTCCACCGGTTCCACGTGGCGCGTTTGGCTGCGACGCGCTCGCGGGTCAGGGAGCCGACGGCGTCGATCCAGTTGGCTGTGAAGTCACCGGTGCGGAAGGGGGCTGTGCGGGAGCGTCGGATGGTGTTGGCGAGGACGTCGCGGGGTTCGAAGCCTTTGGCGGCCGCGCGGGTGCGCCACTGTGCGGAGAGTTGGTGGAGGGGGACGGCTGTTTCCGGTTTCGCGGTCCGGGTGGACAGGGTTGCCTGTTGGCGGAGCTTGATGGTGGTTGTGGCGGATGGGGGAGTGCCGTGGATTGCGGTCCATTCGGCGACGAGGCGGTCGGTTTCCAGATCGATGAGGCGGGCGCGGTTGGAGAATTCGCGGATCAGCACCTCGTTGACGCCGGTGAGTTGCTGGGTGGGATTGTGGGTGTCGGCGGCAGGTTCGCGGATGTCTGTGTCGGTGCCGAGACGCCGGTGGAGGGCGTCGAAGAGGAGGCCGTTGTAGTGCTCGCTGGCGGCGACCGCCGCCTTGTATGAGGTGTGTCAAGGATGTGAGACAGTCGCGTAGTTTCTTTTTGGTTAGGCAGCCGCGGGAAGCGGCTGCCTGGTGGGCCTGAAGTTCGCCATTGCGGTGGCTGGCGGCAGGCCGTCATTGTTGCTGTGGGGTCGCCAGCGGTTGTAGAACACTTCGATGTACTTCATCACTCCGCGCCGGGCCTCCTGGCGGGTGGTGAAGCTGTGGTGGTGGTAGAACTCATTTTTCAGGGATGAGAACGCCGATTCGGCCACTGCATTGTCCCAGCACACTCCGGTGGCTCCCATGGACTGTCGGATGCCGTTACCCGTGCACCAGGCGCTCATTTCCCGGGAGGTGTACTGCGTTCCTCTGTCGCTGTGGAAAATTGCTCCAGGGTGCAGATAACCGCGGTCCCTGGCCATCTTCAGCGCGCCGGTAGTGAGCGAGGCGCGCATGTGGTCAGCCATCGCCCAACCGACGACCATGCGCGTGCACAGATCAATGACGGTGGCCAAGTAGAGCCAGCCCTCACCGGTGCGCAGGTACGTGATGTCTCCGACCAGACGGGTTCCCGGGGTGTCGGAGGTGAAGTCCCGGCCGATGAGGTCCGCGAAGACCTTGTCCGGATCCGAGGGAATCGTCGTCCGCTTGAACGCCCGCATCCGTTTCGCGGCCCAGCCGTTCTCCGCCATGATGACCGCCACGGTCCCCACCGATACCTCGATGCCGGCGGCGGCAAGTTTCGAATGGACCATGCGGTGCCCGAAAATTCCGTCCGAAGAATCGAACATGATCTTCACATGCTCTGTCAGCTCCCGATGCCGGGTCGCCGTCGGAGACTCGACAGCGGCCAGCCACCGGTAGTACGAGGCCCTGGGAATACCCAGCTGCCGGCACATCCACTGGACAGGGAATTGCGCGTTCTTCACCTGAACAAAGCGGTAAAGATCCTCTACCGTTGTTCTCTGGCGAAGAACGCCGAAACTTTTTTTAGGAAGTCATTTTCCCTCTCGACTTCACGCAGCCGAGCTTCCAAAGCCTTGTATTTCGCCGGATCCACCGGATCATCCGGTTTGCCCCCGCCCTCCGATTGGCTCTCGTTATGCAGCCGCACCCACCGCTTCAGGGCAGTCACGGAAATCCCCAGTTCCGGCGCAACAGAGGCCGGCGAACGTCCCGAGGAAATCACCAACGACACGGCATCAGCCTTGAACTCATCGGAATAGGTAGGTCGAGCAGACATGGGCACAATCCTTTCAAACTGTGTCTCACATCAGTAGTACACCTCAGTAGAGGGTCCGCGAATCCAGGGTGACCCAGGCGCCGTCGGTGATGCGCTGGACACGGTTGGCGATGACCATGTGGGTGTGCAGCTGCGGGTCCCCGGCGCGGGACTCCCAATGGTCGAACGCGGCGGCGTTGGCGCCGCGGGTGCCGAGGTGGGCCACGCCGTTTCGCCCGGCCCGCGTGTGGATGACGTTCTCTTCGAGCCATTCGAGAGTGGCGCTGACTGCTTGGTGGTGGGTCTCGAGGATCTGGTCCTGAATGCTCCTGGGGCTGAGGCCCAGAGGACGGACACGGATTTGGGGACACTGAAGGTGAGGTCGAAGCCGACGACGGCGTGGCGCGTTTCTGCTTTTCCGTTGCTGTTCTGGACGACCGTGGGTTGGCCGTGTGGACGGCCCAGGGAGCGCCGGTGTTTGGGTGGGTGGCTTGGTCGAATATTGCTTTGGCGTCTGATTCGGTGACTTTTTGCTCGGTGGTGCGGTTGATGCCTGGCAGGCCTTGGCCGAGCCAGCGGCCCTGCGGCGTTCCGGCCTTCATGTAGTACGTGGTGGCGTCAGCGGGGGTGACGGTCACATCGTCCATCATGGCCGGCCGGTTCCACCAACGCCTGGCGCAGTGGCGCCCTTCTCACCCGCGCCGTCAGCTGCAGCTGACAGCGGCGGCGCATGAAAGCCCCGGGCTCACAGCAGTTGTTCATGCAGCTCCTGCGCCTCGCGGTAGTAGTCCACCAGCGTCAGTTCTGCGGCTGCTGCCGGATCCAGCACCACCGTCGCATGGGGATGCAGTTGGAGGGCCGATGCGGGGCAGAAAGCACCGATAGGCCCTTCGACCATGTCCCGAACGGCCGCCGCCTTGTTGCTGCCAAGGGCCACGAGCACCACTTGCCGTGCCTCCCCTATGGTTCCGAGACCCTGCGTCAAGCACAAGCGTGGAACGTCTTCTGCCTCCTCCTCGAAGAAATGCGCGTTGTCGGCCCGTGTTCGGCTTGCCAGCATTTTGACCCGCGTCCGGGACTGAAGCGATGATGTTGGCTCGTTGAAACCGATATGCCCGTTTGTGCCGATACCGAGTATTTGCACGTCCACTCCGCCTGCTGCCCTGATGGCCAGGTCATAGCGGGCGGCCTCACCGTTCAAATCGACGGCGTCGCCTTGGGGCGTGTAGAGCCGCTCCAGTGGCATGTCGACGTGATCAACGAAATCCCGCCGGATGGTGGAGTAGTAGGACTGGACGTGGCTGGGCGGCAGCCCCGCGTATTCGTCCAGGGTGAAAGCGCTGACGTGGCTGAAACTGAGGCCTTCTTCGCGGTGCCGATGAATCAGCTCCTGGTAGGTCAGGGCCGGAGACCCGCCGGTGGCCAGTCCCAGCACGGCTGGTCCTTGCCGGACCCGGGCCTCGATGATGTCCGCGGCACGGCGGCCTACATCATGGGTTGATTCGCACAGAATGATTTGCACGGTATTGCGCCTCGCTAAATTTGTGGTCGGGGCGGGTTACCCGCCGTGGTGCGCCAGGTAGGTCAAACCGCTCACGGAGTTCATGGCCAGTTCAGCGGCGCCCATGATCACTGCGTCGGCGCCTAGGGCCGGCGGGACCAGATCGGGCACCTCGAAAATCCTTCCGTTCAGGCGCTTCCGCACGCCTGGAATGATCAGGTCTGAATTAGTGGCTAGGCCACTGCCCACCACGATGACTTCCGGGTCAAGGATGATCGCCATGGCTGCAATCGCCATGGAGATCATGTCCAGGATCCCGTCGGCTATTTCGCTCGCCGCAGGTTCGGACCCTTGGGCGGCGAGCAGGAGAATGTCGTGGGCGGTGAGAAGGGTGCCGGCAGGAACGTCGATACCCTTCTTCCTGGCCTCCCGGGTCACAGCCTGGGAGCCCACCCTGTCTTCCAGGTCGCCAAGCTCACCGTAGGAACGCCGAAGCGAAGACCTTTCCATCAGCATGTAGCCGACCTCGCCGGCTGCGGACCGGGCACCGCGGTGCAGTACACCGTCGGTCACAATGCCGGCGCCCAGGCCGTTACCCAGCAGCAGGGCCACCAGGTTGGACGTGTGTTGCCCCGCACCGCGCTGGAGTTCGCCGTAAGCCATGGCGTTTGCATCGTTTTCCAGGAAGACCGGAACACTGGTCCGCTCCCGCAGGATCTTCCCCAAGGGCAGTTTGGACCACCCTAGTTCGGGAATGCTGTTGACCACCCCGTCAGGCCCGCTCACCACGCCGGGAACGGAAACGCCGACGCCGAGGCATGGCCTGCCTTGCGCCTCGGCTGCACCAAGCAGGTCGTCGAGCAGCCCGAGCGTCACGGTGAGGCGGGCACCCCCGCGCCGCCTTCCCCCGTAGCGCCGCCCGGCTCCTCACTTCCAAACTCCGCCTGGCGCCGTTCCACCACTTCGCCGTCGAAGTTCACCAGGATGCCAGTCGCTTTGTCGGTGGTGAGCTGGATTGCCGCCACAAGCCTGGTCCGTCCCGTGTAGCGGATGATGAGGGCCGGCGGCCGCCCGTCGACTCCTCCTCGCCCTCAACCTCGACCAGGCGTTCCTTGATCAGACTCCCGGTTAACCGGTTGACCGTTGCCGGGCTTAGCCCTGTGAGCTGGCCTATCCCGGCGCGCGAAAGCGGACCATGGGCTTTGAGGGTCTCAATGATGGCCGTGCGGTTGACTTTGGAGACCGTACTCGTGGTTGCGGTGCTCCCGTTGGATCTCGACACTTTCCGATCTGTCCTAAACGTTCCGGTTGACAGGCTGCAGCTTCGTATCGTCCTGGTGATACCGGAAGCCCTCGATGGCCAGACCGCGGTTTTCCGCGACGGCACCGACAATAAGGTGCACGATAACTGCTTCCACAATAGCGCGGGCGAAGTCCGTGGCTTCAGCCGGAATCGCGACGACCACGAGGTTCGGGTGTTCAGGCCGTGCGAGGGCCTTCCCTGACGCCGCGGTAATCAAGACGACCTTGACGCCGGCGTCAAGGACGGAGTCTGCCAGGGAAAGTTCCCGGCCGTCCCCGAAAATCACCAACCCCGAGGAAGGTCCCAAGGGCTCCATAGGGCCATGCAGATACTGGTAAGTGTCGAAGGAAGCCGTTGGCAGCTGCAGGGCTTCGCGGAACATCAGGGCCCCTTCCCGGCTGATGCCAGGGAGTAGCCGCGGCCAACAAAATCCACCGTCAATGCACCGCGCAGATGTTCGGCGGCCTTCGGTCCGGCACCGGAATAGCTGGCGAGGACCTCGGACACCAGCTCCGGAATGCGTTCACTGTCGAAAAAGCCCGTCTGGCCTGCCCCGGCCTCGGTAAGTGCGCGGAGCAGGCTGGAATAGGCCAGCAGCGTCGCCGTGTACCCAATGGTGTAGACAGCCGAATCATCGAACCCGCCAAGGGGAAGGACGTGGTCCACCACTGCGGAAAGCGGCGCGCCGGGAACATTGGTGATGCCGATCCTGCGTCCAGGCGTCAATTTGGCGGCAGCGTTGATCGGTTCAGGGCTGAGCCCGGATTCCGAGACCACTACGTAGTGGTCGGCGGGCTGGAATCCTTCACGCATGAGGTCGAGGTCCGACGCCGTGATGTTCACCCCCCGGAGGCCTGCCTGGCCCAGTGCCACCAAGAGCGCCTGGCCCGAATAGGTGGACGCTCCCATGGCAACGACGCCGACGGTCTCGCCGGGCAGCCAGCGCTGCCCGATGCCGGCTAGGGCCGGAGCCTGGCCGGCCAGTGAACGCCGAAGGTTTTCAGGCTGCGACGACACAGCATCTGCGTAGGGAATCTTCCTCAACTGAACTACCCTTTCACTGCGCCGGCGGCCATGCCACTGACGATGTAACGCTGAAAAATAACGGCTATGATGACTGGCGGCAGGGCGGCGAGGATGCCTCCAGCCGCCACTAGGCCGAAGTCGGTGGTGTAGCGTCCCGCAAACTCGGAAATAGCTACGGTCAGGGTCTTGGACGCGTCTGATGACGTGAAAATCAGCGCGTACATGAACTCGTCCCAGGCCAGCAGGAAAGAGAACATCAGTGCCGCGAAGATGCCGGGCTTCGCGCTGGGCAGGACCACCCGGAAGAGTGCCCCCATGCGGCCACAGCCATCGATCAGCGCAGCTTCTTCCAGCTCTTCCGGGATCGTGACGAAGTAGTTGCTCAAAATCCACAGCGTGAACGGGATGACCAGCGAGCAGTCCACGAGGATGAGTCCAAGCTTCGTGTCCAGAAGTTGCAGGGCGCTCAGTGCCAGGTACAGCGGAATGAGCAGAGCGATCTGGGGCAGCATATAGGTGGCCAGGAAGATCATCAGCACGGTTCCGCGGAACCGGAAGCGCAGCCGGGCGAAGGCATATGCGCCGAGGATGGCCACAACCATGGAGATGGCCACGGTTCCGCTGGCAACGATGACGGTGTTGGCGAAGGCGCTTCTGAAGGCGGCGCCCACGCTGTTGGCCCGCCCGTGAATATTTCCTCGTAGCGGTCGAGATAGAGCGTGGATGGAATCCATTTCAGCGGGCGCGAAATGAGGTTGCTCTGCGGCGAGATGCTTGCGATCACCATCAGCGCAAATGGGGCGATGATGGCCAGCCCGACGATGATGGCTGCCAGCTGGATCAGGATGGAGTTCCGGCGTTCGTTTCTCATACCAGGCTCATTCCGGACCGCCGCAGAACACGGAGGTAAATAGTGGACAAGATGAGGATCACCATCACAATGAGGTAGGAAAGTGCGGACCCGACACCGTAGTTCTGGTCGGAGAACGCAGTGACGTAGGTGTAGTAGGCAATGGTCTGGGTGCCGTTGGCTGGGCCGCCGCGGGTCATGCCGTAGATGATGTCGAAGACCTTGAAGGCTTCCACCGTCCTCAGGACCACGACGATGGAAATGGACGGTACCAGCAGGGGCAGGACGATCGACCGGAACATCCGCGGCCATCCGGCCCGGTCCAGGCGCGCGGCCTCGTAGAGTTCCTTGGGGATCGAGGTCAGGCCTGCCAGCAGGAAGAAAGCCACCAGGGGCGTTGTCTTCCACACGTCGGCAACGATAACCATGTTCAATGCGGTGAGCGGATCCCCCAGCCAGGCCTGGTAGTGATCTATCAGGCCCAGCTGGAGCAGAACGGCGTTGAAGGCCCCGTATTCGGCGTTGAAGACACCCTTCCACATGGCGGCGTTGACGATGGTCGGGACGGCCCACGGGATAACCACAACAGCACGGAGGAGCCAGCGGAACTTCATCGGCGCGTTGAGCAGCGCCGCGAGCCCAAGGCCCAGGACCAACTCCAGCGCCGTCGATGTCAGCGTGAAGTACAGGGTCCGCCCCATCGAAGCCCAGAAGCCCGGGCTTGCCAGGGCCGAGGCGTAGTTTCCGAGCCCCACGAAGGGGGTGTCAACTGCCAAGACTGAGTCCACCTGGAAAAACGAGATCAGCAGGGTCCGGAGGATCGGGTAGACAATTACCCAAAAACCGCGACGGCAGCTGGCAGGAGCAGCCAAAAGGCCAGTCTTCCGTGGTTCTCAAGCCGCCTCTTCCGCACCGGCGGAGCGACGGCGGCGGGCACGGGAGCATTCTTGACAGTTGACACCGCTTTATTCCTTGTTTGCTGCTGCGACGGCGTCGTCCATTGCCTGCTGGGCAGATTTCTTGCCGAGTAGGGCGTTCTGGAGTTCGACCTGGAGCGCCTGCGAAGCACGGTTGTAGTCCTTCATGGCAGGGCGGGAGACGAGGTTATCGAACTGCGCGCCGGCGGCCTTGAATACCTCAGGATTCGTCTTGGTGACCTCGGGCTTGTCGTAGCTCGACTTCCAGCTCGGCATGGAGCTGGCCGCATACTTTTCCTGGTTTTCCTGGCTGCTCATGAACTCGACGAACTTCCAGGCCGCGTCCTGGTTCTTGGAGTGTGTGCCAATTGACAGTGCCATGGAACCGTTGACGCCGGGACGGTCGCCCGAAGGCCAGCCGGAGTCTGCATGACGCCGATCTTGCCCACCACCTTGGAGATACTCGGGTCATCGAGGTCCCGAAGGGTCGATTCCCAGTTCAGCGCGAAGGCGGTCTGCCCCTGGGCCAGGGACTTGGTGACGTCGTCCTCAAGGAACGTTGTTGAGGACGGGTTGCTCACGCCGCTCTTGACGCTATCCATCATCCACTGCAGGGCTGCGACACCCTCGGGGCTGTTGACAGCGAGCTTGCCGTCCTCACCTGTGAATTGTCCACCGAAAGCACCCAGCAACTGGGCGTAGTCACAGACCAGGGCCTCTGCCTGGGACCAGCTCCAGGACAACGGGAATTCGACCTCGCCCTTGGCTTTGATCTTTTCGGCGACCTTGAGTACTCCGTCCCAGGTCTGCAGGTCCTTTTCACTGGCTCCGACGCTCGCTACGAGCTCCTTGTTGTAGTAGAAGAGCTTGGTGGAAGGGAACAGCGGAACCCCGTAATACTTGTCCTCGTACTTTGCCGTGTCGAGGGCTCCGCCGAGGACGTCCTTCTTCCAGTTCTCCGGGATGCGGCCGGTGAGGTCTGCCGCGATTCCTTTGGATGCGAACTCGGCAGGCCAGATGACGTCCGTGAGGAACACATCGTACGTGCCGGCCGGGGCTGCCGTGACGATTTTGTCGTGGAGTGCTTCGTAGGACACGAAGGTGGGCTCCACATCGATGTCCGGGTTTTTCTCTTCGAACTCACCGACCATCTTGGCGATGTCATCCTCGGAGTAGCCGGCCTGCTTCATGAACAGTGCATTTACAGTTCCGGTGCCCTCGCCGGTGGCACCGCCGGAGGGTCCGGCGCCGGTCACGCTGCATCCCGAGAGGGCCAGTGCCCCCGCGAGCAGGCTGGCCCAATAGCCAACGGTTTCCTAGCCAACAGGCTGGTGATATTCATTGCTCTCCTTCATTTTTGTTGGTGACGTCTCTGTCAGGTGTTTGGCGCGCTCCAGAGCGCCCCAAACAGGAGGAATAGTCAGTAGTTTCACGTTGAGTTCGGGGTGGCCGGCCGCAACGTGGCGCTTAAATGCTTCGAGCAGGAGCGGCTGGTTCACAGCAACGCCCCCCGCCATGACCACGGTGCTTCCCTGGGCGCCCCGCCTCCGGATTCTGGCCACATCGGCGGCCAGAGTTGCGGCAGCCGATTCGATGATGGCCTGTGCCAGTGGCGAGCCTTCCTTAGCGCAGTCAAAAATCAGTGGCGCAATGCTTCCCCACCGGGTGATGCGCAGGTCGCTGGCAAAAAGGTAGGAAAGCTCCGTTTCGTCGGCAGCCTGACAGTGCGCCAGGAACCGTTCCGCAAGGATTTCCCGGTCCAGGCCTTCGTCGCGGGCCTGCAGGACGGCGCGGACTGCTTCACGGGCAAGCGCGGGAGCGCTTCCCGGATCGCCGAGAAGCCAGCCGTGGCCGCCGGAGGTGACCTTGCCGCCGTCGGACGTTGTACCCACCACGATGGATCCGGTCCCGACTATCACGGCCAGGACGGGATCCTGCGTGCCCGCCGCAGGGCCCAGCAGCTCTGCGTCGTTGACTACGTCAACAGGACCCGGGTGTACCCGTTCCAGCTGGACACGGAAAGCTTCGCACTGGGCTTCCGTGTCGCACCCATGTGCGCCCACTGCCAGCGGAACTCCGGTCCATGCCCCAACGTGGGCGGCGTAGAGAGCCACAAGGCGTTCCGCGTTTGCGCTGTCACCCAGCAAGTAGCTGCGCTGCCATTCGGCAGTGGGGACCACGATGTGCACGTCCTCGGTATTAGGCGCAGCCACGAGGATGTGGGTCTTGGTGCCGCCAATGTCGATTCCTACGAGCACGCGCCTGGGTCCTAACAGTCGGAGGAATACTTTTTGATCTGATCGATAAGAAGTACAGATACGGTAACTGTGGCTTATGCCACATGTCAATAGCTCATAAATGGGCCACAGAGAACAGCCCCTTCTGCAGCCAATCCCGGCCAATTACGAACTGGCACGCGCGGGTATTCATGGGTCGGGAGTAGCTTGGGCGCCATCAGCGTTGCCGGTAGGCTGGCGCAACTAGTGTCCTGCGCCTGAAATCCGGTTCAGAAGTCTGCCGATGGATTCGAGGATCTGTTTTGCTGTTTTGGTCCAGGTGAAGGGTGTGGGGTTGGTGTTCCATTCGCTTACCCATTTGCGTATGTCGGACTCGTGGGTTCAGGTAGAGTCCCACGACGTCGTAGACCTTCTCCACGAACAACGGATCATTGGAGAGCTTGAACCCATCGGTGCGGTGGGGCTTGAGCTCGAACGCCCTCCAGATCCGCCCGATCGTTGACTTTGACAGACCTGACCGCTCGGCCATCTTCGCCCGTGACCAGTGGCTGGCGTTCTTCGGCGTCGATTCCAGCGTCGCAACCACGACATCCTCGACCTGATCGGTCGTGATGCTGGCAGGACGGCCGGGTCTGGGGTCATCCACCAGTCCGTCCAGCCGGCGCTCCAGGAAGCGGCGCGGCCACTTTGCCACGGTATGGGGTTCGACTCCGCACCGGGCGCCCACTTCCACATTGCTCAGGCCCCGGCGCTGCCGAGCACGATCTTGGAGCGAGTGGCCAGCGCCTGGGCCGACTTGGCTCTGCGGCCCACCGGGACAGCGTTTCCCGCTCTTCATCCGACAGTTCCAGAGGGGCCTAAGGTCGTCCAACGTTCGCCATATTACGAAGCGAATTTCAGGCGCAAGACACTAGGGCCGGAGCTCTTATTACCCAGGATCGCCCTGCCAGCCGGCAAGCTCCCGGTCCCAGCTGGAGAAGAAAACCAGGTTATCGAGGCCCGGCTCACCCGAGACCCCTGGCACGGCATGCCCGGACGGCGCCTCTGGGCCTTCGGCCGGCTTGTCGCGCTGCTGCTTCAAAGAGTCGCTGCAGCGTGACATCCGGCCGTTGCAAAGCAATTGTGTTTGAGACCTTCGATTGGGCCTGCAAGTGACCCTGCTTGGCCTTTCACCAGCGGGGGTGGATTGCCGCGCGGAAGTAGTGGTCGTAGATCGCGTGGACGCCTTCGTCGAACTCCGGGCTGAGTATGGTGCCGGCGGCGGCGGCGTTTGCCCTGGCCTGGTCCACCGATCGGGCACCGGGAATGACCGACGTGACGCCGTCCTGCGCAGCGACCCACGCGATGGCCGCCTGCGCTGTCCTCGAGCCCTCCGGTACCAGTTGCTCGAACTCGGCCACCGCCTTGAGTCCCAGCTCAAAGTCAACCCGGAGAAGGTCTCGCCGACGTCGAAGGCGTCGCCTGCCCGGTTGTAGTTCCGGTGGTCGTTTTCGGCGAACGTGGTGTCCTTGGTGTACTTCCCCGACAACAGGCCGGAGGCGAGGGGGACGCGGGCAATGATGCCCACCCCCGCGGCCATTGCGGCGGGGAGCACCTCCTCCAGCGGCTTGAGCCGAAAGGCGTTCAGGATGATCTGCACGGACGCGGTGCCGTCGTGGCGGAGTGCTTCGAGGGCTTCGTCGGCGCGCTCCACGCTGACGCCGTAGTTCTTGATGGCGCCCTCGGCAACGAGGGCATCCAGGGCGTCGTACACCTCCGGCCGGCTGTACACCGCGGTGGGCGGGCAATGCAGCTGGACCAGGTCCAGGGCGTTGGTCCGCAGGTTGCGTCGCGAGCGGTCCACCCACTCGCGGAAGTTGGCCAAGTTGTAGTTTTCCGGGCGCTGCTCCAGCCTGCGGCCCATCTTCGTGGCCACCGTGATGCCCGTGCCCGGGTTGTCTGCGAGGAATGCGCCGATGGTTTCTTCGCTGCGGCCGTCCCGTAGACGTCCGCGGTGTCGAAGAAGGTGACGCCGGCCTCCGCCGAGGCTGCGAGGATGGCCTTCGCCTGGGCCGGGTCAACGTTGCCCCAGTCTGCGCCGAGCTGCCATGTTCCCAGTCCAACGACTGAAACGTTCCGTCCGGTCTTGCCTAAGATGCGCTGTTCCATCCCACGACTATATGTTGCGAACCCAACGCGGGGTCACTTTGCGTTCCTTCGGGGGCGCAGTGGAAGCGGGCGGCCTCGTCTTTTTGGCGGCCCAAGTAGGACGTGTTGGGCGGTCGTCGGAGAACTACCGTTCAGATTCTGAACGGGAAATCCGCGCCACCTTTTCGACGGTTGCGGGTCTTCTCGACTCGGCGGGTCTTGGACTGGACTGCGTAGTGAGGGCGCCCGTCGAAGGTTTCCTCCGGTCCGGGAAGATCAGTTCCCTTCAGAGTTTACGCGGTGGGACTGTTGTAGCCTTCTTGGCTCCCGAATCGCTCGAGTGCGTCGGTGAGATCGGGAGATTCCTTGGCTTTCGCGATGTAGTGCTTTTCTGTGATGGCTGTTCCCGAGTGACCGAGCTGGATCTGGCTTGTCGCTAGCCAATTGGCCTTGGGGCGGGCTCTGGTAACGCACCGATCGCACCGGTCGAGCCCTGAGCTGCAGCCTGCCGGCAGGCTCAGGGCGATGCATTTGAGGCTGTGGCGTATGAATGCGAGCCATGGAACCGCACTGGTTGTGCTGTAACTTCGACAGCTACGACTATTGGGGGGACAATTGGGGAAGATGAAGGGTACCAGTATGAACTCGGCAGCATCTGAGGGCAGTTTTTTGACCGGACAACAGCAGCTGAATTAGCAGCAGCAAATTGCCGCAAAGACGGCTGCAATGCCGGAAACCCAGCAGAAGCGCGGCCTTGAGGCTGAATACGACCGCCTCCTGTCACGCATGAACCGGGCGGTTGCTGAAGGCCGAATGACCCGCGACGAAGCCGAGACCGCCACCGAACTCGAATGGCTCAGCCGGCTGAACACGGCGCCCTCTCGAGGTTACTATTGGATTAATACCCGTGCGCCGGAAGTGCCCCTGGCTCTCGTTCGGTGAAACGCGAATTCCAGTCTGTGTGTCACACTCTCGCCAGGGGCAAGGAAAGGCAACGTGCTCATGCGCCGAGCGTCAGCGCGCCCCGACATCGTTTCGCAGTTGGCAGGTTCAAGACCGACCACGTATGTACCCACGCCGAGCATTTTCCACTCAAAGAGGTGGGGGAGGGTGCTACGGTCAAATCGAACCGTGACGCCTAGACCGAGCTCACGGTTCAGCAGCGTTGCCTCACCAGCATGAGGTGCCTCCACATTTTCTGTTTCCAGTGACTTCGCATTCGCGGTGAACTCGTGGCGGTACACGCGCTCCTGGAAGCTTGAATCGGGCGGCCCAAATCGATTCCACCCTTCAGGTTCAGCCGCGGCGCGCGGATCGATCCCTACGCGTTCGGACGAATTAACTCGCAGTTCGCACCCGGGGGCGAGGAGTGGCCACCCAAAGTTCGCGTGATATAGAACCATGTGCGGTTGGGGCAGATGGCCCTCGTTTGTGACTATGTCGGTGATCGAGACTGATGATGAGCCAATGCAAGACTCTATTTTGCGCTCAAGCAAGAGGTTCTCGCCGAAGACCCTGCTCTGCCGCACCCGACCGGTCACCACTAGGGAGCCTTCAGTGATACCGGCCGTTTCCACTGTGGCAGGTTGAGACCCAATTCTTCCGTGCATGCCGAACAGTTCATCGTTGTCGACGCTAGGCGCCCCGAAGGTATCGAGTCCGCAAGTGGCGAGTAAGCCGCCGCCGAAAGTCCGCATAAACTCTCCGCCCGGTTTGACTGCATGGGGAGAGACGATTCCCTTGGCTTCTAACCACGCGATCGGGATACCGTCGAAGGTGGCCTGTCCAAGATCAAGTGCCCTGTCCGGGTGAATGTCCACCTCGAGCCCCCCGCCATTGATCATTCTTAAACGTCGTGAGCCGCTTCCTGGACCATTTGTCTCCGCGACGGCTTCGATGCGGGCAAACTGAGCCACTGATCCGGCATATCGGCGCGCATCACCCAGTCCCAACCCAAAGACTTCCGCTTCGGTCATAAGACCTACTGCCCGGCCAACAGCGGTCTGGACCGCAACACGCCGGAACCCCGAACGACAAGTCGGCTCGAGATCGTCTCGGTCATTGCCGGTTCATTGTTACCTTCCAGCCGGCGAAAGAGTTGCTCTACCGCCGCACGCCCAAGTGCCGCAGGGTCGTGCCACACTACCGTAACGGGGGGGTCCAGTAGATCGGCGAACTCGAAATCGTCGAAGCCGACGAGTCCAAGTTGCGCGTCCCGACTATGGATTGCCCGGATGGCACCGGCGGTGGACCTGTTGTTCGTCGTAAAGACGGCGGTGGGAGGCTCTTCCAGTGCAAGCAGCTCGTGAACAGCCCTTTCGGCCTGTTCAGTGCTGTGGCATCCGAGCCGGATAAGACCGGCGTCGTCTTGAATTCCGTGGGCTCGAAGTGCGTCAAGATACCCCTCCACCCGGAGGCGTGCCGTATAAACGTGGTCGTAATCGGCCACCACTCCTATCCGGCGGTGGCCTTGCCGCAGGAGGTGGTCGACCGCATCGCGGCGCCCTGCCTGTTGTCCAGGAGGATCTCGTCGCACTCGACCCCGTTGCCAGGCCGGTCGGCGAACACCACAGGGAAACCCCGTTGGGTATCGGACAGAAGATACGAATTGTCGGCAGTGGCTGTGACGACGATAAGACCAGCAACCTGACGCGAGATGAGCTCGCGGATGAGGCCATGCTCACGCACAGGGTCCTCGTCAGAGCTTACGGAGAGTACCATCAATCCTTTCTGATGTGCGTACTCCTCCACCGCCCTGATCATAGTGCCATAAAAGGGATTCGAGACGTCTTCGATCACGACTCCAATGATGGAGGAGTGGCCTGTTTGGCGAAGGTCGCTCGCTAGAAGGTTGCGTTGAAAGCCGACCTCCTCGATTGTTTGGAAGATTCGATCAGCGGTGGCCTGAGAAGTGCCTCCTTGGCCGTTGACGAGCCTCGAGACTGTTTTGACGCTCACACCGCAGCGTTCAGCGACATCCTTCATTGTTGGACGCCGTGTAGCATTCATCGCCCCATCCTTCGTTAGTCATCGTTGACGTTATCGGATCTCTTAGTCTTTGTCACTCAAAAGTCGCTATCGGCGAATTTTTGTCTATTTGCGGGATACAGGAATGAATGCTTGACATTCACCGCATCCCCCAATCATAGTAGGTCACGTCAACGATGACGTGATGCTTTTCACGTTGGAGACGAAACCAAAAGCCTTGCAGTTCGTGGGCGCTGTGCCGAGTTCGGCTGCACCCGAACTGAGAATGATGACCGCGCCTCCCACGGCTGGAGCACAGAAAGTGAAGGCAATGTCGCTCTCAATTGAAAACTCATACCGGCTGCCTCCAAGCCCGTCCCTCCCACGCCGGCGGTGCCTTCCGGCTTCGCGGGAGATCTAAGATGACTTCCCATTCATTTGCGTCCGCATCCGCGGCGCATCGTGTGCCGGCGGGGCAGCCGTTGCTGCAGGCCACCGGACTAAAGAAGAGCTTCGGCCACGTTCAAGCGGTCCGCGGCGCGGACTTTACGGTTTACCCCGGGGAAATTGTCTCCCTCATCGGGGACAACGGCGCAGGCAAGAGCACGCTAGTGAAAATGCTCTCCGGCGCCATCGCCCCTGATGAGGGAACTATCGAATTCCGCGGGGCAGAGGTGCGTTTTGACGGTCCAACCGCAGCCCGGGAACACGGCATCGAAACCGTCTACCAGGACCTGGCCTTGGCCCCGGACTTGGATCCTTCCGCCAATCTATTTCTTGGTAGGGAAGTGTTCCGCAAAGGTCCCCTCGGCAAGCTCGGGTTCCTCGACAAAGCCACCATGCTCGGTGCTGCGCGCGCCGAGATGTCCCGGCTTGGCGTGAAACTTAAAGACGTCTCGGCACCCGTTGCCGACCTGTCAGGCGGGCAGCGGCAGTCTGTCGCAGTCGCACGTGCTGCGATGTGGGCGAAGGACATCATTTTCATGGATGAGCCAACGGCCGCCCTCGGAGTCGTCCAGACCGAACAAGTCTTGGAACTCATACGCCGGGTGAAAACTGCAGGAATTTCAGTGGTGCTCATCAGCCATAACATGCTTCAGGTCCTCGAGGTCAGTGACCGGGTGGAAGTTCTCCGACTGGGGCAGCGAGTCGCCCGATTCTCAGCTGCAGATGCGACCGTCGAGGATCTTGTGGCGGCCATGACCAGCGGAACAGCGGAGGCAACGAACTAATGTCAGCACTTACCAACAGCGAAAAGTCCACGGCTGTTATCGGACCGGACGAGCTGTATCAGCACCCCAAATTGTTCCCCTCAATCATCAAGAGTGACACCTTCCGGCTGTTCCTGGCGCTGGTTGGTCTTGTTGTGGTCTTCTCCGCTCTTCGCACCGACGCCTTTGCCACAGTCAGCAACGTGATGAACATCCTGTCAGACGCGTCAATACTCATGGTCCTCGCCGTGGGGGCGACATTCGTAATCACGACGGCAGGAATCGACCTATCAGTCGGGGGCGTCCTCGTCTTCTCGAGCGTCGTCTCAGCGCAGACCATGGCAGCGATCGGCGACGGGTCTCCGGGAACCCTGATTATCGGCGTCATCGTTGCCATCGTCGGAGGCAGCGCCTGGGGATTGATCAACGGCTTCTTTGTCGCGAAGGCGCGGATCCCCGCTCTGATCGTCACTTTGGCGACCATGGGCGCGTCGCTCGGGGTGTCCCTCCTGATCACAAAAGGGGTGGACGTTCGCAACGTACCGTTCTCCCTGGTCGAATCCATCGGGTCCGGAACGCTTCTCGGCGTCCCCGTCTTGGTCGTGATCGCGGCAGCAGTTGCGGCAATTTTCGGGACGGTTCTGGCCCAGACACGGTTCGGCCGCTACACGTATGCGATCGGCTCGAATCCCGAAGCGCTACGGCGCACCGGCGTCAATACTTCAAGGCACCTCATCAA
This sequence comes from Arthrobacter sp. Hiyo4, assembly GCA_002370555.1. Lineage (GTDB taxonomy): Bacteria > Actinomycetota > Actinomycetes > Actinomycetales > Micrococcaceae > Arthrobacter. The sequence goes on along the minus strand of AP014718.1, from coordinate 2,576,957 downwards.
GGTCTATATGTTGGCCGGAGCTCTGGCGGGTCTAGCAGGTTACCTGTCTGTGGCGCGGTTCGCCACGACGACCATTGGAGGCCACTCCACTGACAACCTCCAGGCCATTACGGCAGTGGTCATCGGCGGGGCCAGCCTCTTTGGCGGGCGGGGGCTGATGATCGGAACCGTCATTGGGGTATTCATTCCGACCGTGCTCCAGAACGGATTCGTCGTGCTGAACATCAGCCCGTATTGGCAACAGATAGCCGTCGGCGCGGTCCTGCTGGGGCCGTCTACCTGGACCAAGTCAGGCGCAAAGCTCGCGACCGGTAACACAATTTTTCAGAACTGCTCCACCGACTAACAAAGGAAAATAATGACCAGCACAAGGTATAACCTTGCCCTTCTCGCAGCCGCAGCCCTCGCGGTCTCACTGACGGCCTGCGGGACGACAGCAACAGCGGGGCCTGCTGTAAGCCAGAAGGCTGTCAGCGAAAGCGATCTCTCAGGCAAGACAATAAGCTTCATTCCGGGTGTCACCGACCCGTTCTACATTTCCATGCAGTGCGGCATCGAGACGGCAGCGGCCAAGTACGGGATGAAGGTCGACACCCAGGTGCCGCAGCAGTTTGAAGCCGCTGTACAGACACCGATCCTGAATGCAGCCGTTGCTGCAAAACCTGCAGGGCTCCTTATCGCGCCTACCGATTCTCAGGCACTTGTGCCACCCCTGAAGAAGGCCGTTTCTGCAGGAGTCCCCGTTGGTCTCGTGGATACGACTCTTGCGGACGAATCTGTCGCGTTTACCAGTGTCGCCACCGACAACAAGAAAGGTGGAGCTCAGGCTGCCGACGCCCTGGCAAAACTCATTGGAGAGAAGGGCAAGGTCCTGCTCATAGCGTTCAAAGCCGGAGCCTCCACTTCCGACGCGCGCCAAGCTGGATTTGAGGAAAAAATCAAGTCTTACTCGGGCATCACCTACCTTGGCGCTCAGATCAACGATAACGATCCCGCCAAGGCAGCCTCGATCGTGGCGGCAACAATCGCGGCAAACCCCGATCTAAAAGGCATCTTCGCCACGAACCTCTTCGCCGCCCAAGGCGCAGCCACAGGCTTGCGCAACGCCGGCAAAGCCGGAGATGTCAAAATGGTTGGTTTTGACGCTGGAGCGACGCAGATCGAACAACTTCAGAGGGGTGACGTGCAGGCCTTGGTCGCACAGAAGCCCGCAGAAATCGGGACAAAGGCCGTCGAGCAGCTCGTCGCCCAGCTCACAGGTAAGCCCGTCAACGCTTCCATCGGAACGGAAACCGTCCTTATCACCAAGGACAACCTCGGAGACTCCGCAACCAAGGATGCAATCTACAAGGAATCTTGCAGCTAAACGCACGGAAGCCAGCAGCCAGCCTCAAGGACTGGCTCCCTAAAGCGGCAGTCTGAACACCAAATACGCCGTAAACAGCAGTTTGTCTTGCCAAACAGCGCAGTCAAGACGCGCTGTTCGCCTTGGCGTTTACCTCTTGTCGTACGCCCCCGCTCTTAGAAACGGGCTGGGGCGTACGACGAGACCAGGCCATGGAATTGATCGCTCTGAAAGGGCTCATGAAAAACATAGTAATGACCATCCGTTTAAACGATGGCACGTTTTCGCAGCTCACGGATACCACTGGGTTAACGTCGCTGGTGTCCGAATGACGACTGACACTAGTGAAATCGACGTGCACGAACCGGTTCTCTTGGAGCCGCACTTCATCCGACGTTTTTACCGGGCCAGCGGACGCCTCAGCGCCTTTCGGTCCCACCCGGCCGGAGATTACGATTCCGAAGAATGGATCGGATCCACCACACAGGTATTCGGAGGCGAAAACGACCTCGGTCTGAGCGCACTCACTTCCGGCGAGCTACTGCGCGACGTCGTCCGTAGGGACCCTATCGGCATCCTCGGGCCCCAACACGTCGAGCGTTTCGGTCCGAGCACAGAACTCCTCGTTAAGATCCTTGATGCCGGTGAGCGTCTGCCGGTCCACATCCACCCCAACAGGGACTTCGCACAGACGCACCTCGGTAGCGTCCACGGCAAAGCCGAGGCCTGGATCATCCTTGAAGCACCTGAATCTGCTGCTATCTACGTAGGCTTCAAACGCCCACTCGAGCGCGACGAAATTCTCGACCTCATGGAACGGCAGGACAGCGAAGCTATGCTTTCTGCCATGCACCGTATCCCCATTCAGGCCGGCGATGCAGTATTCGTGCCCGCCGGGCTGCCGCACGCCATAGGCGAAGGATTACTCCTGGTGGAGCTCCAAGAGCCTACCGACTACTCCATGCTCATGGAGTGGGCGGGCTATGACCTAGATGCGGCGAAGACCGGCCGACTCGGGCTCAGCACAGAAGTCGCCGTCGGGGCAATCAACCCGGCCGGTTTGCCCGAGGACAACGTGCTCACGCTTGTCCGACGAGGGGAGGGGGACAACCGAGCCGCCCTGACGCCCGCGTTACCCCGGTCCGCGGACGCTTATTTCCGTGCGGAGCACGTGAAATCCGGGGCCGAGCTGGACCCGGATTTCTCGATAGTCATCGTCGTGGAAGGTCCTTTAGTCATCCGTACCCAAGTCGGCAGTAGCCGCGAATACCAAAAAGGGCAAGCTGTCATGATCCCCTTCTCAGCTGGGCAATGCACTTTCAGCGGAGAGGGAAGCGCTATCCGCTGCCGTCCCCCGGCGCCGGAGCGCAGCCGGCTTGCATGGAAGTAGCCCGTGCTCGGACCTCTGTCGATTGTGTCCACAGTTTCGCCCCTCAGACAGCCCTCCCTACCAGCCGCCGCATTCCGTAAAACAGTCGACCAGAACAATCCGAACGCCAACCTCAGACAAAGAAATGAAAGGCCGTCATGCCCTCGTAGCCGGCGTCGACTCTTCGACGCAGAGCTGTAAGATTGCCATTCGGGACTTAGAGACGGGTGTGATAATTCGTCAGGGTAGGGCCCCGCACCCGGGGGGAACGGAAGTGGACCCTGAAAACTGGTGGGAAGCGTTGCAGGCCGCCATCGCCGAGGCTGGAGGTCTCAATGACGTCGTTGCGATCTCGATCAGCGGCCAGCAGCATGGAATGGTCCTCCTCGACCTGAACGGGGAAGTGATCAGGCCGGCGCTTCTGTGGAATGACACGCGTTCGGCGGGTGCGGCCGCTGATCTTATTGCGGAGTTCGGGGCAGAGGAGCTTGCTCGTCGAACAGGCTCCGTTCCCGTGGCATCGTTTACCTCTACGAAACTGCGATGGTTGCGGGATGCCGAGCCAGAACACGCTGTGCGCGTGGCGGCGGTCGCGTTGCCGCATGACTGGCTGACCTGGAGGTTCCTAGGGTACGGACCAAAGCACGCCAGCCGGCTAGGGCCCGTTTTAGCCGCGCTAACGACAGATCGTTCAGACGCAAGCGGGACCGGGTATTGGGACGGGGTCACGGGCAGATACGACACGGAGCTGTTTGTAAAGGCGCTTGGTCACGATGCCATACGCCCAGTCGTGCTCGCACCGCAAGAGCACGCAGGGCTCACCCCGGCGGGACTCATCGTAGCTGCAGGGTGTGGTGATAACGCTGGGGCTGCGCTGGGGCTTGGGGTCACTTCCGGGGATGTGGTCGTCTCGATAGGCACGAGCGGAACCGTCTTCGCTGTTACGGACGCTCCTAGTGGAGATGCTACCGGCACCGTTGCAGGGTTCGCCGATGCCAGCGGCCTGTCGCTGCCACTTGTCGCCACTCTCAATGCTGCGAGGGTGATGGGTTCAGTGGCAGAGCTTCTTGGGGTGGATAACCAAAGTGCGGGGGAGCTCGCGCTAATGGCTGAGCCAGGGGCAGGTGGCGTCGTCCTCGTTCCCTATTTTGCGGGCGAACGGACACCAAACTTGCCGAATTCCATGGCCAGCGTACATGGTCTGACTATCTCCTCTGCCACTCGCCCCAATCTTGCGCGTGCGGCCATCGAAGGGATGCTATCTGGATTGGCTGCGGGCCTGGACGCCCTGCGGGCGGTTGGTGTCAGGGAAAACCGCGTGCTCCTCACCGGCGGAGCTGCTCAAAACCTGGCCGTCCAGGTCATAGCATCACAAGTCTTTGATGCAAGTGTGATCGTTCCAAAACCGGGAGAGTATGTCGCGGCGGGCGCCGCAGTGCAGGCGGCGTGGGCGTTGACGGGCACTCGCCCAGACTGGCCGGTTGAGGTAGTCGCTGCTCCGAAACGGGACTATCGTCCGCTGATCCGGGCTCAGTACGCGCTCTACTCGACCAAATGATGTAAAGCGAGCAGCTACCCCTCCGTGGCCAGGGAGGGGTGATGAGCAGCGATAGAAGCGGCGACGCGGTCCAAAATTTAGTGTCGAGGCGATTCGGGGGCTCTGCCGTCTGGCTCGGTTCGAACTTCGTCTGTGCCCAACGTTGTAATTGTTCACCCGAACGCAATTCTGGCTGAATCAGGGGGACTCCTCGGACTCTAATCGTTCTGGCAAATCCAGCATTTGGAGACCTCGGAACGCCCGCCTCTCCACGGGTTTCATGCTCCGGATGGACGGATGGACGGATGGATGGAACATAAGTCTTAGTCCACCCTCGGAGCCTTCAGTGGCTTTATCGGCCCCAATACCGTCGCCGTTCGAATCTGCGAACGATTGGGGATAAATCTCGTAGATGACGGCGTCCGCCAACCATTCAGGCCGCGGCGAGCCGTCGGTAGATGCCCCAATGCTCATCACGTTGTTCGTATTCTGCTCGTACATGTGTATTCACGCTCCTTGCCGGCCTCCCCAAACGTCCTTTGACGTCCCCAATATCAACGTTTAAACGCTGGACGTTAAACGATTACACAGCCGCGCAATTGTGGGCCACGAGGGAGAAAGACAACGTCAACCAGTGGTGATGGCGATCCTCCGTCGCCGAGGGAAGGTTGGTTCCGGCTGATCATTGCCTTTCAATCCGCTTCGTTGCCTCCGGTGGGCGAAGCGCCGGCGCCCGTGCCGCGGGCCGCAGGATCCCTGGCGATATTGGGGCGCTGGGCTTGGGATTTACGGGGTATCGGTGTCCAATGGAAACCGATGAGAACCAGTAAAAGCGCTAATCCTGAGTTCCTGGACATGAGGATTTGTCAGGATGGCCTGGATCTGGCTCCATCCGATGGTTCACGTTGCGGATGGATGATGGACTCCTGACGAGCTCCGAAGAGCCGCTTAGATGCGTCACACGTTTACCACACGGAAATAATGAAAAGCGCTGATATGTCAGCGAGTATCCATCACATCAGAAACGCCTAGATTCAGCGGATTATCAGCACAGCACCCACCCTTGGCAACCAATGAAATACACTGGCCTCTGAGAAGAGGTCAGGAGTTCGAATCTCCTTAGCTCCACACATCATCTGTCTGGCCAGAACCGTGTTTCCCAGGCCCGCAGTTAGCTAGCACTGGATTGGACACCATCAATGAGTTTGATCCGGCTGAACGACGTCAACGTGAGCTTTGACAAAACCCAGGTGCTCCGCGAAGCCTTTTTCAAGCTTGAAGCCGGGGACAGGGTTGGCCTGATCGGCAAGAACGGTTCGGGCAAGTCCACCATCCTGAAGCTGATCCAGGGCCAGGTGGCTCCCGACTCCGGGACTGTCGCCGTCGGGCTCGGAATAAAGGCCGCGTACTTCTCCCAGTTCTCCGAGCTGAACGGCGAATCCACCATCGCGGAGGTCCTTGACGGCTTGTTCGCCCACGTGAAAGAGATCGAGGCCGAGCTGGCCAGCATCGACACGGACATCGCCGCCGACTCCTCGGACGCGGCACGGCTGGATGAACTGATCCACCGCCAGTCCGAACTTTTTGAGGCGATGGACCGGCTGGACGGCTGGGAGTACCAGCGCAGCATCGACAAAGTGCTCACCACCCTCGGCTTCAGCGACCACCACCGCACCTGCGCCATCGACGAACTCTCCGGCGGCTGGCGGAACCGGGCAGCGCTGGCAAAGATCCTGCTGGAAGCCCCGGATGTCCTCCTGCTGGATGAACCCACCAACTACCTCGACGTGGCCGGCGTCGAATGGCTCGAAGGCTGGTTCCGGACCTTCAAGGGCGCTGCGATCATCGTCTCGCACGACCGGAAGTTCCTGGACGCCGTTGTCACCCGGATCATCGAAGTGGAGAACTTCCACCTCCACGAATATCCGGGAAACTTCGCCGAATACGTGGTGGCGAAGCAGTTCAAGCTCAAGAGCCTGGAGAGCCAGTTCGTTCACGAGTCCGAGCTGCTGGCCTTCGAGGCCGAAGGCATCTCCGACCGGCGGGAAGCGGCCAAGGCGGCCGGCAAGGGACTCGCAAACCAGCTGGCGAGGATCAAGAAGTCCCGGGCTCCCCGGCCGGTAGACCAGATCATTACGGAGATCTACGGCGGTCTGTACGTCAAGGACGTCCTGTGCCGGGTGGAATCCCTGAGCAAGGCCTATGGCGGCAGGACGCTGTTCAGCGGCCTCACTTTCGAGATCGGGCGCGGTAACCGGATCGCCGTCATCGGGTCCAACGGCAGCGGCAAGACCACATTGCTCCGGGCGCTCACCGGCGAAGAGCCGGCCGATTCAGGCAGCGTGGCCTGGGCCAAGGGCGCCGGAATGGTCTCCTACAACCAGGTCCTGGAAGAACTGGACGACGAGGACACGGTCACCCATGCTGTCAACGCAATGCCTGACAGCCTGGCCCTGACTGCGACGAAGAAGTCGGTGAACAGGTTCCTTGCCATGTTCCAGTTCTCCGAAGCTGATCTCAAGCAAAAGATCGGCAACCTCTCAGGCGGCCAGCGCGCCCGTGTGGCCATGGCCCAATGCCTGCTCTCGGGTGCTTCGGTGCTGCTGCTGGATGAGCCTACCAACCACCTGGACCTCTCCAGTACCCAGGTTATGGAACGCGCCCTGCTGCATTTCCCGGGAGCAGTGGTGGTGGTCAGCCACGACCGCTTCTTCACCGACAAGATCGCCAACCGCCGGCTGGTATTCAGCGCTGCAGCCTCAGGCCACGGGAGCGTGGAACTCCACGTCGCCTGAGGCTCGGCGGAGCCCTGGGACGTAGCAGCGGCCGGCCCTACAGCCAGCCTTTCCTCTTGAAAATGGCGTACATCAGGCCTGCGGTGCCCGCCATCAGCGCGATGGCCATCGGGTAGCCAAGGGCCCAGTGGAGTTCGGGCATGTGGTCGAAGTTCATTCCGTAGACGCCGGCCACGAAGGACGGTGCAAAGAAGATCGCCGCCCAGGAGGAGATCTTCTTCACCTGTTCGTTCTGTTCAGCGCTGGCCTGGTTCTGCCGGTTGGCGGTCAGGGTTCCGTCCAGCGTAAGGGCGTTCTGCAACAGATCACGGAATGAGTCGGCGCGCGAGATGACTCTCTCCACATGGTCCTCGACGTCCCGCAGGCTGTGCTGCAGTTCAGAGTCCACGCCGTACTTTTCAAAGCCCCGCTTGAGCTGCTGCATCATCTCCGGCAGGGGATGGATGGCGCGCTGGAACTGGATCACTTCGCGGGCCAGTTCATAGATGCGGCGGGAGACGGTGGTGTCCCCGCTGAAGAGCTGGTCCTCGATCTCGTCAATGTCGTTTTCCAGCCCGGCCACCACCGGTGCGTAGTCATCCACCACCAGGTCCAGCAGCGCGTAGAGGACGGCCTCCGGGCCGTGTCGGAGCAGGTCGGGCCGGCCTCCAGACGGCGCCTCACCCGGGCGACGCCGGCCATTTCGGCATGGCGGATGGTGACCACGAAATTCCGGCCGGTGAAGAAGTGCAGCTCGCCGAACTCCACGGTCTCGGTGGCGTCCAGGTACCGCGCCGGGCGGAGCACCGTAAAGAGGTTGTCCTCGTAGCGTTCAAGCTTGGGCCGCTGGTGCGCCGAGATGGCGTCCTCTACCGCCAGGGCGTGCAACCCGAATTCGGTGGCAACGGCCGTCATTTCCGCCGCCGTGGCCGGTACAGCCCGATCCAGGCCATGCCCCCGTGCTCGGCGAGCGTCTCGAAGGTCTGTTCCAGGCTCTCCGGTTCCGCGCTGCGGACGCCGTCCACGTAGACGGCATTGTCGATGATGGTCACGTCAGGACATTGCCCCGATGATTACGCCGGCCACCGTCATGGCGAGCAGGTCGTGTCCGGAATCGATCAGGGTGACTGTTCTCGGGCGGCCAGCGAACCCGTTATGGATGACGTGCCCGCCGGCGCGGAACACCAGCCCGAGCAACAGGGCGAACAAGCCGCCGGCCGCCGCGTTGCCCAGGCCCAGCTTGCTGATCAGGACAGCCAGCAGGACGGCGGTCAGGGCGGCGGTGACCATCATGGGAACCCAGATGCCCGCGCCGCCGCTGATGTTCTTGAGGTCCTCTTCAGTCTTTCCAATGGCGGCCATCCACCGCTTGCCCAGCACGGCCGGCAGGTACCAGACAAAGCCCATGGCCATGCTCGCAATGAAGGCCAGCGCCACGGCGAGCCAGTTGATCTGTGAAATATGCGAAAGCCAATCCATGCTCGAATCCTAACTGCCTTCGGCAGGCCCGCCGCCGCGCTCGGACAATTGCCTGGGCCGTGTTGGGGTGCCGGTCGCGGCCTGTGCGAGGCGCCTGATCAGGGGTTCGGTCCGGTAAGGAATATGGGTGTGGAGAGCCAGGACAGTTTCGGTCCGGATGACGCCCTTGATGCGGAGGATCTGGCGGAGGGCGGACTGCAGGTTGTGCGTATCGGTGGCCACCACACGGCACCACACGTCACCCCGACCCGAGATCTCATGGACCTCCAGGACTTGGGGGAGCAGCCGGAGGGCGCCCACAACTCCGTCCAGTTCCCGGTGCGTCACTTCGATCGTGACGAAGGCGACGACGTCGTACCCCACGGCCTCGAGGTCGATCTCGCGGCCGCCGTCGTGCAGGACTCCGGCCCGGAGCAGGCGCCGGACCCGCGACTGCGCTGTGTTACGCGCAATCCCCAGCGCCTCGGCTAATTCGCCGATCTGGATGCGGGGATCGTGGATGAGTTCCAGGAGGATCTTCAGGTCAGTGGGATCAAGAGTTGGCAAACTGTCACTTTCGGTTATTGGCGCCGTAAAAAATTGCGTATTTTGCTCAATTGTTCCACGAACAAGCGCCAAAACGGTCACCTCTGAAGCATTCTATAGGTATCAATTTCCCCCGGGGCGGCTTCCCACAAGGACCTCCCTCCCCGGTCGACGCCAAGGCAGCGCCAATGACAGTCTTCAATGAACTCCGCATGCGTCCCGCCACCGCCGGGCGCCAGGGCTGGGATGCATCCACCACCGCACGGCTGGTGATGGCCGGCGCCGTCATCTTCACCTTGCTGGTCGGTGCGAACCTGGCCACGCCCCTGTATCCGCTGCTCCAGGCAAACCTTGGCCTCTCGGCACTCGGCGTCACTGCGGCCTTTGCCAGCTATGTCCTGGCCCTGGTGGTAACGCTGATGCTTGCCGGGCACTGGTCGGATCACATCGGCCGACGGGCGGCGCTCATCCTGGCTGTACTCGCCGGACTGGCGGGCAGTTGGGTCTTCTCGCAGGCCGAAAACCTCGTGGTGCTCTCTGCCGGACGGGCCCTTCAGGGTGTAGCCGTTGCCCTGGCCACGGGCGCCAGCGCAGCCGCGCTGCGGGAACTGCTCCCGACCCGGCCGGAGTGGGCCACCCGTTTCACCCTGCTGGCGACGGCGGGAGGGTGGCAGCCGGTCCGGTCATCGGCGGCCTGCTGTCGCTGCTGCCGGGCCCACAACCGCCCCGTACTACGTTCACGCGCTCGTCCTGGCGGCAATGCTGGTGCCGCTATACCTGCTTCAGGCCCGGCCGGCCATCAAGCCTCCGGTCGGCCGGCGGCCCGTCCTGGTCCTGGCTCCCGGCGGCCTTCGGTATCCACCGAGGCGAGGGGCGCTTTCTGGCTTGCGGCCGCCGTCGGCTTCCTCAGCTTCTCCGTCTTTGGATTTTGCCTGTCGCTGGCACCAGCCTATTTCGCCCCGATCATTCAGACCGATTCACGGCCGTTGATCGGCGCCCTGGCCGGGATGACGCTGGCCGCCTCCGCCCTGAGCCAGGTGCTGTCGGTGCGGGGCCGCTTTGTAGTGCCCGTGGGGCTGGCGGTCCTGGGAGCCTCGGTGCTGCTCCTGGCTGCAGCGGCCGCCTGGAGCAGTCCGCTGCTGCTGGCCGGTGCCAGCGTCTGTGCAGGACTCGGCCAGGGGGTCGCCTTCCGGACGGTCTTCAATGATGTGGCTGCCAAAGTGGAATCGTCACAGCACGCCCAGGTCATCAGCACGGTTTATGTCATCACGTACCTGGGCAGCGCCGTACCGGTCATCGGGCTGGGCTGGGCAACCGCGGTGTTCGGGCTGCCGACGGCGGTCGCGGGCTTCGTAGCGCTGTGCAGCGCCGCCGCACTGGCGCTGTCCGCCGTCACGCTTCGGGCGGCGCTGTAGCAGACAGCCTAGTCCGGCAGCGGGCCTTGGTTCCCCTGGATGTGCTCAAAGACGAGGGTGGTCTCGGTGTGGCCCACTACGGGGTCGGTGGCGAGATTGTCCAGGACCCAGTCCCGCAGGTCCTCAGTGCTGGCAACGGCGATGTGCAGCAGGTAATCCACGGAGCCTGACGTGTGGAAGGTGGAGAGGACCGCGGGCAGGTGCGGAACGCGGGCTGTAAAGCGGTCGATCTGGTCCCTGTCGTGGGCCCGCAACCGGACGGCCACAAGCGCCTGGACGGACCTGCCGATGGCCGAGAGGCTGAGCTTCGCCTCAAATCCCTGGACAATGCCGCGTTCGGACAATGTGCGGGTCCGCATGAGCGCGGTGGACGGTGCAATGCCTACCAGTTCCGCCAACTGCTTGTTGGAGATCCGCGCATCGTCCACCAAGGCGGCCAGAAGCCGTTCATCGATGGCATCCAGCGGCTCGAAGTGGCTGCCCGGCCGGTTGCTTTTTGGGTTGCTGCTCATGGAATCTCCTTGAATGTCCGTCAGTTCATCCTAGACGCCGGATTCCTGTTGATCACCCCGGGACGCCACCATCCCTGCCGAACAATCGCCAGACACACGTGCCATCTAATGGCGGATAGTTCTACAACCGCGCGGCTTCCGCCTGCCCTTGTGTGGCGGCCGTGCCGTTTCGTCGTTCGCCCGGGGATGTACGACGGCGACTGTCACCGCCGTGATGCACGCCAGGGCCATAATTGCCACGGCAAGCGCGGTCCAGCCGAGGGACTGGAACACCAGTCCGCCCGCCCAGCCGATGACGCTCGAGCCCAGGTAATAGGCCAGGTTGTAGAGCGACGATGCCTGGGCGCGGCCGGTGGTGGCGATGCTTCCGCTCCAGCCTGCGCCGATGCTGTGGGCAGCGAAGAAGCCGCCGGTGAAGATCACCAGGCCGGCAAGGATCAGGGCGAGCAGCTGCGTAAGCGTCAGCGCCAGCCCGGCCACCATCAGGGCGATGCCAGCTAGCAGCACATTCCTGCGGCCAAACCTGGCCGTCAACCCGCCGGCCCAGCGGGAAGAAAACGTTCCGGAAAGGTACGCCAGGAAGATCAGGCTGATCAGGGTGGCAGGCAGCGTGAAAGGCTCAGCGGACAGGCGGAAGCCGAGGTAGTTATAGACGGCCACAAACCCGCCCATCATCAGGAAGGCCTGGATGTAGAGCGCCAGCAGCCGGGGATTGCGCACATGGCCGCCGAGCGTCGCCGTGGCACCTCGCATCCCGGCGGCCCTGGCGGCGGTGAATCCCTTCGCCTGCGGTACCAGAACCAGGAAGAGTACCGCGGCCACTGTTGCCAGCAGGGACACAGCCAGGGCGGCCGTGCGCCAGCCCCATAGCTCACCTGCCGGGCCTGCCACCAGCCGTCCGGCCAGCCCGCCCAGCGTTGTGCCGGCAACGTAGCTGCCCGCGGCCATGGCCGCATGGGCCCTGTTCACTTCCTCGTTCAGGTAGGCGATGGCGATGGCCGGGATCCCGCCCAGCGCCATGCCTTCCAGCAGCCGCAAGGCAAGCAGGGCGCCGAAGTTGGGGGCGAGCGGTACCAGCAGGCCCAGGATAGTGGCTGCGGAGATGCCCCATGCCATGGCCTTGACCCTGCCGATCCTGTCCGCGAGGAAGGACCACGGAATGACGGTGATGGCCAGGCCCACGGTGGCCAGCGAAATGGTCAACGCGGCCTCTGCCGCGGTCACCCTCAGGTCTGCCGCCAGGAGCGGCAAGACCGCCTGGGTGGAGTAAAGCTGTGCGAATGTTGCCACGCCTGCGAAGGCCAGGCCGGCCAGAATCTTGTTGTAGGCAGCGGAGCCTTTGGGATGTCCCTCCCAGTGATCCTGCGCTGGACTGAACGTTCCCGGGGCTGCGGCATTCTGTGGCATAGCCCAAGGGTAGGCTCCGGCAATATATGCTTCCAATGCATCTTTTAGTCACAATTCATGTCAAGAGTGGAACGTTTGAAAGGTGGAGCCCATGCACGCGGACCACAAACAGCTGGTGAAGCTCCTGCCGCTGCTCCCCATCCTGGCTGAGCTGGGCCGGACCCAGCACGTCACGGAAACGGCCGAGCTCCTGGGAGTACCCCAGTCCACGGTGAGCCGGGCGCTGTCCCGGGCCAGCGCCGTCGTCGGAACAGAACTGCTAATCCGGGACGGGCGCGGCATCCGCCTCACGGCGGCCGCCCGGACGCTGCTGCCCTACATCGAGTCGGCCCTGACTGAATTCCAGGCCGGCCTGGACCTGGTCCGGCACGAGTCGGACGTGGTACGCGGGAAAGTGTCGCTGTCCTTTCAGCACACATTCGGCGAGGCCACCTTGCCCCTCCTCATCAGCGCCTTCCGCAGCCGCCACCCGGAGGCTGGCTTCATGCTCAGCCAGGGGGCGCGGGACACCTGCCTGGCGGAGCTGGCCTCGGGCCGGGCGGACCTGGCACTGACAGCCCCTGTTCCGGCGGCAAGCAGCACTATCTCTTCGGCGTCGCTCTACCGTGAGCCCTCCGGTTGGTGGTTCACCACGGCCACCCGCTGGCTGGGCGGGACGCCGTCAGGATGCAGGACATCCGCCGGGACCCCTTCGTCGCGCTGGAGCCGGGGTACGGCATGCGGTCACTGACGGATGCCTTGTTCCGCGAGGCAGGCTTCCGGCCGCGGATCGCCTTCGAAAGCCAGGACACCCACACCGCCCGTGGATTGGTCGCCGCGGACTTGGCGTCAGCATCCTGCCGCCCGGCGGCAATGCCCCGGGGCGCCACATCAGCCCGGAAACCGGCGACCTGGGCTGGGTTGAACTTGCCTTGGAATCCGGCCTGGCGTTCCGCGAAATCGGGCTGGGCTGGCGCCGGCGGAAACCCGGCCCCGACGCCGAGCCCGGTCCTGTGCGCTTCTTCCGTGAGATGGTCCTGCAGGATGGCCCGGAATTACTGGCGGGCCTCGTGGCCGCCCGTTCAGGCAGGTGATAGGCGGCGCGGTGTTGGGACACGACGGCGTCCCACGGCCCGGCAGCGATTCGCCGTCCGCGTTTGAGTAGGCTGGGGGACGTGACTGACAGCGAACACCCCAGACCACAACTTCCGAACACCACCCGCTGGGAGGCGCCGCGTCCGCGGCCACCCCGGGTCCCCTCGCGGGGGTCATCATCGGCCTGGACATCGGCGGCACGAAGACCCGCGGCGTCAGGTTTGAGGACGGGGTTGCCGTGGCCGACGAGTCCGCCGGCAGTTCCAACGTCCAGAACGTCAGCCGCGAACAGGCTGCACTGAACCTCGCGGATCTCTTCGCCCGGATCGGCAGCGGCCAGGTGGCCCAGGTGTATGCCGGGCCGGTGGCATTGACACCGACGACGACGCCGCAGCCCTGGCCGCGCTGATCGCACCCCACGTTCCGGGAGCCAAAGTCACGGTGGTCCACGATTCACGGCTGCTGCTGGCCGCGGGCGGCGCCAGCACCGGCGTGGCCGTGATCGCGGGAACCGGCTCTGCAGCCTGGGGAAGGAATGCCGCCGGCGACGAGGCCCGGGCCGGCGGCTGGGGCTACCTGCTTGGGGATGAAGGCAGCGGCTACTGGCTCGGCCGTGAGGCGGTCCGGCACAGCCTGAGCAGGATGAACCAGGGACTTCCGGCGGATGAGCTGACTGCTGCGCTGCTTGCCGCGTGCGGAGTGGACCACCCCAACAGGCTGATTGCGCTCTTCCATTCCCCGGACACCGGCCGCCGGTACTGGGCCCAGCAGGCTCGCCTGGTGGTGGACGCGGCAGCGGCGGGCCACACGGTCAGCCAGGCGCTGCTGGACCAGGCAGGCAAGGATCTGGCCGGCCTGGCTGCGCAGGCCCTGCGGAAGCTTGGAATCGACGGCCCGGTAATTCTCGGCAGCGGACTGGGGATGAACGTGATTCCGCTGCAGGACTCTTTCCGGAGCCACCTGGGCGCCGCCGGCGTCTCTGATGTCCGTGTCCTGGACCAGGACCCTGTGTTTGGCGTCCTGAAGCTGGTCTCGGAAGCGTCAGGGGCCCACTGACCGCTTCCGGGGTGTCAGCCTGACGGCCGGCATGATGGGGGCGGGGATGCGTCCGGCTTCGGCGCCCGCATCCGGGCCGTGCCCTTCAACCAGCCCGTAGCGGGCTCGGCGGGCAGCAGCGTCAGGCAGTACGGCCTGGGCTTCCCAGTCCGCACGGGCCTGCTCCACTTCGTCGTGCGTGCGGCCCACGAAGTTCCACCACATCAGCAGTTCCTCCTGGAACGGCTCCCCGCCGATCAGGAGGAACCGTGTGCCGGGCAGGGCCTGGAACTCCAGCGTCGTACGTCCTGCGCCCAGGTAACCCAGCGGCCCGGGCGGGACCTCCTGCCCGTCCTGCGTCAGCCCGCCGTCGAGCACCAGGACAGCATGCTCAAAGTGAGCGTTCAGCGGCAGGACGGCCGGGCCGTCGCAGGAGATGTCTGCTCCGACGATGGGGGAGTACATCGTGGCCGGTGACACCGCCCCGGCGAATTCGCCCACCATCACCGTCGCAGTGAAACCTTGCCCCGTCACGGCGGGCAGTTCCCGGTGCTGCTCGAACGCGGGCTCGCGGCGGCGTTCCGAATCCGGCAATGCTACCCAGAGCTGCAGGCCGCGCTGCACTGGCAGAGGCGCGCCGGCGTCGGGACCTGCATCGGAATCTGGAAGCACGGCGAACTCGGAGTGGGACACCCCGTGCCCGGCGGTCATGATGTTCAGCTCACCTGGCCGGACCACAACATCGCTGCCTACGCTGTCCCGGTGCCGGATGTTCCCCGCAAGCGGCCAGGTGACCGTCTGCAGCCCCGTGTGCGGGTGGGGAGTACGGACATGGCGATGCGGTCCGGACCGAAACTGTCCAGGAAGCACCAGGCGCCGATGGTGGGCAGGCCGCGCTGCGGGAGTGTGCGCCGGACGTTCATGGCCCGCACGCCGCCCAGCGGAACCTCCCGTTCGGGCCAGAGCTGCAGGCATGGGCCGGACGTCCCCTCAGGGCCTGCGGGCGGACAAAGTTCCTGTTGCGGAGCCACTTCCAAGTTGGTCACAGACCAACTCTAGGCGCGGGCAGGGCCGGGCGTAAGCGCAGCACGGGCACCTTGTGATCGAAAGACCCATCCGCAGGCGGCTGTTCAACGAATGGTTACAGTAGGGGTTCGCCTGCCCGGATTGCCTTCGGATCCGGTTACGCTGTGAACGGATTGCGTTACCGTAAATATCAGTGAGCTTATGACCCAACACTGTCCGATGCCGTCCAACAGAACAGGTAAGTCCGGGAATGGACCAAGCCATGATTGAGTTCCAGCGCGTCACCAAGCAGTATCAGGGCGGGCAGCCCGCTGTGGACCAGCTCACCATGTCCATCGACAGGGGCTCCATCACCGTTTTTGTAGGGCCGTCCGGCTGCGGCAAGACCACCTCGCTGCGGATGATCAATCGCATGGTGGAACCGACGTCCGGCGTGATCACCGTGGACGGGAGGGACGTGACCTCGGTTCCTGCGGCGGAGCTGAGACGGTCCATGGGCTACGTCATGCAGTCCTCCGGGCTGATGCCGCACCGTTCCGTGCTGGACAACATCGCCACCGTGCCTCGGCTCAACGGCGTTTCCAAGGCTGAGGCCCGCAAGCGCGCCACGGAACTGCTCGACGTCGTCGGGCTGGCTTCCGCGCTCGGGAAAAGGTACCCCTCCCAGCTCTCGGGCGGCCAGCAGCAGCGCGTGGGTGTGGCCCGGGCGCTCGCCGCCGATCCGCCGGTCCTGCTGATGGACGAACCGTTCAGCGCCGTTGACCCCGTGGTGCGTGACGAACTGCAGCAGGAACTCCTGAGGCTGCAGAAGGACCTCGCAAAAACCATCGTCTTCGTCACCCACGATATCGACGAGGCAACTATTCTCGGCGACAAGGTGGCCGTTTTCGCCGTCGGCGGCCGGCTGGCCCAATACGCCACCCCTGAGGAAATCCTCCGGGCACCGGCCAATGATTTTGTGGCGTCCTTCGTGGGGCGGGACCGTGGCTTCCGCCACCTCGGGTTCACCACGTCCGACGCCGTGACCATCCACCCGGTGCCCACGCTCGTGATGAGTGCCGGTCGGTTCGCCGGCGATCCCGCTGCCGTGACCGACTGGCAGCTCGTGGTGGATCCTGACCTGCGCCCCTTGGGCTGGGCGAGGCCAGGGACGGACTCAGAGCTCATTCCCGGCGGGTCACTCTTCCGCCCGGCGAGACGCTGCGGCGGGCGCTGGACTCGGCCCTTTCGTCCCCGTCCGGCCAAGGTGTGGCGGTGGACGGCGACGGCAAGGTCCTGGGGATCGTCAGGGCACAGGAAGTCCTCGGTGTTATTGAGGAAGCCCGCCAGGAACGGCAGGCTGCGCTCTGATGGAGTGGTTCCTGGCAAACAGCGGCATGGTCGTGGGACTGGCAGGCCAGCACCTGGTCCTGGCCCTCATCCCGATGGTCCTGGGGCTGGTTATTTCCATTCCGCTGGCGCAGTTGGCGCGGACCCACCCGGCGCTTCGGTCAGTGGTGGTGACCGCCAGTTCATTGCTGTACACCGTCCCGTCGCTGGCGCTGTTCATCATCCTGCCCTCGATTCTCGGAACCCGGATCCTGGACCCGCTCAACGTCATTGTGGCGCTGACCATCTATGCGGTGGCGCTGCTGGTCCGGGCCGCCCTGGATGCCTTTGACTCCGTGGAGGAGGATCTCCGGCAGGCTGCGATCGCCATGGGGTACAAGCCGTGGCTCCGCTTCGTCCAGATCGACCTGCCGCTGTCCCTTCCAGTGATGTTCGCCGGGCTGCGGGTGGTCTCCGTCAGCAACATCTCGCTGGTGAGCGTCGCGGCACTCCTGGGGGTGGGGAACCTGGGCATGCTGTTTACGGACGGACTGCAACGGAACTTCGTCACGGAAGTGGTGGTGGGAATCATCGCCATCCTGGTGCTGGCGCTGCTTATGGATGCTGTGCTGGTCGTCCTGGAACGGCTGCTGACGCCGTGGACCCGCGCCGCAAAAGCGGCCGGCCTCGCTGCGCCTTCCGCCGCCAGCTACCTGGCCGACGCCAACATCCACACAGGGGCCGCGCCATGAGCAACATTTTTGTGGACACTCTCGCCTGGATAGCCGATCCCGTGCGCTGGACCGGCAGTTCCGGCATCCCCGTCCGGCTCCTCGAACATCTTCAGTACAGCGGGCTGGTCCTCGTGATTGCCGCTGCCATCGCGGTCCCGGCAGGGCTCTACATCGGGCACACCGGCCGCGGACGCGTGGTTGCTGTAGCGGTGGCGGGTGCGCTGCGGGCTCTGCCTACCCTGGGCCTGCTGGTCCTCTTCGCCCTCGTGGCGGGAAGCAGCCTGATGCCGCCGGTATGGGCGCTCGTCATCCTGACCGTGCCGCCGCTCCTTGCCGGAACGTACGCAGGTATTTCAAGTGTGGACAGGACCGTGGTGGATGCGGCCCGGGCCATGGGCATGACCGAACTTCAGATCCTGTTCCGGGTTGAGCTGCCCAACGGACTGCAGGTGATGTTCGGCGGCGTCCGAACCGCCGTTCTGCAGGTCATCGCCACGGTTTCTGTCGTTGCGTACCTGCCTTTGGGCGGTCTGGGCCGCTATCTGTTTGATGGCCTGGCGCTGCAGGACTTCCCGCGGATGCTTGCCGGCTCCTTGCTGATTGCCGGCCTGGCCATCGCTGTTGACCTCATCCTGGCCGCGGTGCAAAGAGTCCTTCTTTCGCCCGGCCTCAAAACCGATCTGCACGGTGGCCAAAAGGCCGCCGCTGATCTCCCAGCTGCCGCGCCTGCGCCAGCTGCTCTTCAAGGAGGTACCCCATGAAAGACAACATCAGGACAATCCTTACCCGCCGGGGACTGGCTGGCATGGCTGCCGGCGTCGGCCTGGCCGTCGCGCTGACGGCCTGCGGCGGGAGTGATCCGTTGAAAACCCCCAGCACCAGCGCCGGAAGCACTGGCGGCGGCTCGTTGGTGGTCGGCTCAGCTGACTTCCCGGAGAGCCAGATCGTGGCTGAGATCTATGCCGGTGCGCTGACTGCGGCAGGAGTCACGGCAACCACCAAGCCCAACATCGGTGCCCGCGAAATCTACTTCAAAGCGGTCCAGGACGGCTCGGTTGACCTTGTTCCGGATTACTCCGGCAACCTGCTCTCGCACGTGGATCCTGAAGCTGCCGAGGTCTCGGCCGACGATATCTACAAGGCGCTGCCGGGGAAGCTCCCGAAGGGCTGGCGGTCCTGGAAGCATCCAAGGCCGAGTCCAAGGACGCCATGGTGGTCACCAAGGCCACACAAGAGAAGTACCAGTTGAAGTCCATTGAGGACCTCGCCAAGGTCTGCAAGGACCTGATCATGGCGGCGCCGGCCACGTTCGAAACCCGCGCCTATGGCTTCCCGGGACTCAAAAAGAACTATGGCTGCGAACTCAAGGCCCTGAAGCCATTCAGCGACGGCGGCGGCAACCTGACATTGCAGGCGCTGCTGACCGACGACGTCCAGGTGGCTGACATCTACACCACCACACCGTCCATCGCGGACAACGACCTGGTGGTGCTGGAGGATCCCAAGAATAACTTCAAGGCCCAGCAGGTCCTGCCGCTGTACAACAAGGCAAAAATGACCGACAAGGCCAAGGACGCGCTCAATGCCGTATCGAAGATCCTCACCACTGAGGACCTGGTCAACCTCAACCGCGCAGTCAGCGGCAGCCAGAAGCAAAATGCCAAAGACGCCGCCGCCACCTGGCTCAAGGACAAGGGCATCGTCAAGTAACTCCTGACTCCACAACGCAATCACGACGGCGGCTGCCGGACCCACACGGCCGGCAGCCGCCGTCGTCCGCTCTCTACGCGGCTGTGTCTGAGGTCTCAACGGAAGTACATCCGTCATATGGCATATTTGATGGATGGCAGAATTCAAGCAGTCCACCAAGCTTCACAACGTCCTTTACGACATCCGTGGACCTATTCTTCAGGCCGCCCAGCAGATGGAGGCGGAGGGTCACCGGATCCTCAAACTGAACATCGGAAACCCTGCGCCGTTTGGATTTGAAGCCCCGGACGCGATCCTGGTGGACATGATCCGCCATCTGCCCCATGCACAGGGTTACAGCGACTCCCGGGCATCTTCTCGGCCCGAACTGCGGTCTCCCAGTACTACCAGACCCGCGGAATCCAGAACATCCATGTGGACGACATCTACCTGGGCAACGGCGTCAGCGAACTGATCACCATGTCCCTCATGGCGCTGCTCAACGACGGCGATGAGGTCCTGATCCCCACACCGGACTACCCGCTGTGGACCGCTTCCGTTGCCCTGGCAAGCGGGAAGCCCGTGCACTACCTCTGCGATGAGGAATCAGGCTGGCAGCCGGACCTTGAGGATCTTGAAGCCAAGATCACGCCGCGTACCAAGGGCATCGTGGTGATCAACCCCAACAACCCCACGGGCGCGGTCTATCCGGAAGAGACGCTGAAGAAGATCGTGGCGCTGGCGGAGAAGCACGGCCTGATCCTTTTCGCGGATGAAATCTACGAGAAGATCCTGTACGAGGACGCCGTGCACATCAACATAGCCGCGCTGACGGGCGACGACGTCCTTTGCCTCACTTTCAGTGGGCTGTCCAAGGCCTACCGCGTCTGCGGCTACCGTGCCGGCTGGATGGCCATCTCGGGCCCCAAGAAGGATGCCTCCGATTATCTGGAGGGCATCAGCCTCCTGGCCAATATGCGCCTCTGTGCCAACGTGCCCGCCCAGCACGCCATCCAGACCGCGCTCGGCGGCTACCAGAGCATCAATGACCTCATCCTCCCCGGCGGCAGGCTGCTGGAACAGCGGAACAAGGCCTACGACATGCTCAACGCGATCCCGGGTGTGAGCACGCAGCAGGCCCGTGGCGCGCTGTACCTGTTCCCGCGCCTGGATCCGGAAGTCTTCCACATCCGTGATGACGAGAAGTTTGTCCTGGACTTGCTGAAGGAGCAGAAGATCCTGGTGTCACACGGCCGGGCGTTCAACTGGGTCCGGCCTGACCACTTCCGCATGGTCACGTTGCCGAACGTCAAGGACATTGAAGAAGCGATCGGGCGCATGGGGGACTTCCTTAGCCGGTACCAAGGGAACTAGCCTGTGGTGACGCGCCTTTCGGCGCGTGGAACCTTGGGAAAGGACCCCAATGGCCGACGTCGTTGAGTTCGATAAGCACCCCGTCGATACGCTGAGGGTGGGGAAAGGGTTCTCGCTGGCCGGCGCCGACCCTGACGCGACGCCCGGTTACACGGGCAGCAAAGCCGATGGCCAGGCAATTCTGGCTGAACTGGACGGCGCCTTGGCCGAACTTCAGGAAAAGCTGTTCGCGGAGTCGCGCTTCGGAGGGAGAAAACGGCTTCTGCTGATCCTGCAGGGCATGGACACCGCGGGCAAGGGCGGAATAGTCAACCATGTCATGGCCACCATGGATCCGCAGGGCGTCCAGTTCAAGGCGTTCAAGGCACCCACCGAGGAGGAGAAGTCCTATGACTTCCTCTGGCGGATCCAGAAGGAGGTGCCCGGAGCGGGCATGGTGGGCATCTTCGACCGCTCCCACTATGAGGACGTCCTGATCCACCGGGTCCATAACTGGGCGACGCCTGACGAAATTAAGCGCCGCTACCGGGCCATCAATGAGTTCGAGGCGCGCCAGGCCGATGCCGGAACCAAAATCATCAAGGTGATGCTCAATATCAGCAAGGATGAACAGAAGGCCCGGCTCCTTGCCCGGCTGGACAACCCCGCCAAGCACTGGAAATACAGCAGCGGTGACCTCAAGGAACGGGCGTTCTGGGGCGACTACATGGACGCCTACCAGGCTGCCTTCGACGAGACCAACACGGATGCGGCACCCTGGCATGTGGTTCCGGCCAACAAAAAATGGTACGCCAGGATTGCGGTGCAGCAGTTGGTGCTGGGCGCTCTGTCTGACATGAAGCTCGAATGGCCAAAGGCGGAGTTCGACGTCGGTGTGGAACGCGAGCTCGTCGAAAGGTCCTAGGCTGCCGCCCGGCGGGCCGTGACTGGTCAGAGCGGCTGGTCGCGGGCGGCAGCGAGCCGCTTGCGGGCGCCCTCCAGCCACTCTTCGCAGCGCTTTGCCAAGGCTTCGCCGCGTTCCCAGAGTGCCAGGGATTCCTCGAGGCTGGCGCCGCCTGCCTCAAGCTTCCCCACTACCTGCACCAGCTGTTCGCGGGCTTCCTCATAGCTCAGTGCTTGGATTTCCGGGTCAGGCTTTGTTTCGGGCATGTGCTTCTCCTTGTTGAAGTTCCCCAGTGGAAGTGGCGCCGAACACGCCACGGGCCACGCGCACGGACAACGCAGTTCCCGACGGCGCCTCCGAGGGGTCTCGGACCACAGCGTGGCCGGCAGCTTCAGTGGCGCGGGCCGGCCGGCCGTTGGCCAGTTCGACCACGGCATAGCCGCGGTCCAGCGTCTTTTGCGGTGATAGGGCGCGGACCTGGGCCCGCAGGTGAACCAGCTGGTCAGCTGCCCGTACCACCGTTGAACTGACAGCGGCCGATGATCTCCGCAGGAGGCGTTCGATTTCCTCCGCTCGTCCGGTGACCATGGCTTCCGGGGTAGCCAGAACAGGCCGGGAATGGAGTGCAGACAACCGGTCCGATTCCCTGTCCACGAGCCTGCCGATGCTCCTGCGAAGGTGCTCCCGTGCCTGGCGCACGCCCGCCAGTTCCTCGGCAACGTCAGGCACGATCCGCTTGGCCGCATCAGTGGGCGTCGACGCGCGCAGGTCCGCCACGTCGTCGAGAAGTGGACGGTCCGCCTCATGTCCGATGGCGCTGACCACCGGGGTGGCCGTGGCCGCGACAGCACGGATCAGTTCCTCGCTGTTGAAAGGCAGCAGGTCCTCCAAGGCTCCGCCGCCCGGGCGATGACAATGACGTCCACATCGGGGCGGCTGTCCAGTTCCTGCAGGGCGCGGATTATTTGCGAGACGGCGGTGTTGCCCTGGACCGCCACTTCCCGGATTTCGAATTCAACTGCGGGCCAGCGCAGTGCCGCGTTTTGGACGACGTCTTTTTGGCGTCGGAGTCCCGTCCGGTAATCAGGCCGATACGGTGCGGGAGCAACGGCAGCGGTTTCTTCCGTGAATCGGCAAACAGCCCCTCGGCGGAGAGGGCCTGGCGCAACCGTTCGATCCGCGCGAGCAGGTCGCCAATCCCCACCGGCCTGATGTCCCGAACCTGCATGTTGAGCCGCCCGGTCTTCAGCCAGAACTCCGGCTTGAGCAAGGCCACCACGCGGGAGCCACGCTCCAGGGGCACGTTCTGCCGGTCCAGAACCTTGGTCCAGACCGACGCCGGCAGGGAAACTTCCGCGTCCACGTCCCGGAGGGTGAGGTACGCGTTACCCCCGCGGCGGTTCATTTCGATGACCTGGCCTTCGACCCATGCGGACGGGGTGCGATCGATGTGGGCCTTGAGTTTCTGGGACAGCAACTGCAGCGGCCATGGATTGTCCGGGCTGGTCTCAGCGGCCGTGGCCGGCAACGTGGTGGCAGCTGTGCCCGGCAGCGCAGCCTGTTCAGACATGTCCGCTGGCCCGGGAAACTGTGGGTGGCGGCATGGTGGTCCTTTGTTCGGCAGGTAGCGGTTCGTGCTTGGATGGCGGCCGCCGGTGAGCTGGCGGTTGCCATTCAACCTTATCCATAAGCTGTATCACCCGAGACTGACATTCTTTGTCCAGACACCAGCCCTATGATGGCTGTGCTGCCGCCAACCCGTGAGGACCCGTTTTGCGCACCTTCGTTTCAGCCATCGCCGTCGTCGTGGGCGTTTTGCTGTCCGCCCTGGCCGTACCCGCCATTTGGCTTGACCGTAACGTGGTTCAGGAGGATGGCTTTGTGGCCCTGGCCGCTCCACTGGGGCAGGATGCAGAATTCCAGCAGCGGCTCGCCGCGGCCGCTGTGGGCACCATCGATACAGGTGTCATCCCGGACGCCCTGGCAGGTCTGGTCACGCCAGTGCTTGAGGCGGCTGCCGGTTCCCTCACAGCTCTGCCCGGCTACCCGGCGGCCTGGGAGGAGACGCTGCGGAAGAGCCACCGGCTTAGCTTCGCCGCACCCGCGTCAGTTCCTGCCGAACCTGACTCCCGGTCGTCTCTCACCTTGGACGTGGCACCCCTGGTGGCGCTGGCGACGGAGGAGCTCGCGCGTACCACCGGGCTCCCGCTGACTGCGCCGGAGCAGACGCTGGTCAACGTTGGAGAGCCTGAGCAACGCCAAATGGTCGAGAGGGTGTCCGCCTACGCGCCGCTCGGCTACTCCCTTGCCATTGGAGCGGGAATCGCCTTCGCGCTGGCTCTGGTTTCCGCCGCCGCCGCTGGTCGGTCGTGTTCGCTGTGGGACTTGCGGCGCTGGCGCTGGCTGGCCTGTGGTCCGCCGGCTCACAGCTCGCCAAGGATGCAGTGGCGGCGATGGCGAGCGGCAACGGACTTGCGGACATGTTCAAGGACGCGTTTGTGGCGGCCGCTTCCAGCAGCTTCCAGTCCTGGGTCGGTGGTGCCGCGATAACCGGCGCTGTGCTGGTCGCTGCCGCCGTTGTGATCCGGATCGCTTCGCCGGGCGGCGGGCCCCCACCCGGTAGCATGGAGGGATGACTTCCTCAGCTGTGTCCCTCTCGATGCCAACTGTCCCGCGCAGGCGGCGCTCGCCTGAGGAGGTAGCCGCCGCGGCTCCGGTGACCGGTCCCAAAAAGGTCCTCCTGGCTGCGCCCCGCGGCTATTGCGCCGGTGTGGACCGAGCCGTGATCGCCGTCGAGAAAGCCTTGGAACACTACGGTCCGCCGGTGTACGTCCGGAAGCAGATCGTGCACAACGTCCACGTGGTGAGCTCCCTGGAGGCACAGGGCGCCATCTTCGTCGACGAGACGGACGAGGTCCCAGAGGGCGCCCTGGTAATCTTTTCCGCCCACGGGGTATCCCCGGCCGTCGTCCAGTCAGCCGAAGACCGCGGGCTGCGCACCATTGACGCCACCTGCCCGTTGGTGACAAAGGTTCATAAGGAAGCCGTGAGGTTCGCCAAGGACGACTTCGACATCCTGCTGATCGGCCACGACGGCCACGAAGAAGTTGAGGGCACCGCCGGCGAAGCCCCGGAACACATCCAGATTATTAACGGTCCCCATGAAGTGGACAAGGTAACCGTCAGGGATCCGGAAAAGGTCATCTGGCTGTCCCAGACCACACTCAGCGTGGACGAGACCATGGAAACGGTCCGCCTGCTGAAGGCCCGGTTCCCCACCCTGCAGGATCCGCCCAGCGACGACATCTGCTACGCCACCACCAACCGTCAGGTGGCCATCAAGAAGATCTCCCCCAGGCTGAACTTGTCATTGTGGTGGGATCGGCTAACTCCTCGAACTCGGTCCGCCTGGTGGAAGTCGCACTGGAGTACGGTGCCAAGGCCTCCTACCGTGTGGACTTCGCCAACGAAGTGGACGAGGCGTGGTTTGAAGGCGTGGCAACCGTCGGAGTAACGTCAGGGGCTTCTGTACCGGAGATCCTGGTCACGGACGTCCTGCGCCTGCTGGCCGACTACGGCTATGGCTCCGTGGAAGAAGTTGTCACGGCCGAGGAAGACCTCCTTTTCTCGTTGCCTAAGGAACTCCGCGCGACCCTGAAGGAAGCCGGAGACGTCAGCCGGGCGCTCGGCGGACGACGCTCCCGCGACTGACCAGTCTCCGGCAACGTCAGGCGGCGGCTTCGTCCTGCTGAAACTCCGGGCCGCCAGCGTACGCGGCGTGACCTCGAGTGCCGGCGGAGTGAGCAGCCCGGATTCATCCATGGCATTGAGCTTCCGTGCGGTGGGCAGGATCCGCGCTTCCAGGGTGCCGATCAGGGCGTTGTACCGGTCCACTGAGGACTTCAAGGACGAACCCAGTTTGCCCACGTTGTCGCCGAGCGTTCCCATGCGTTCGTACAGCTGGCGGGCGAGGTCGAACAGTTCCCGCGCGCTGTCCGTCAGCACGTCCTGGCGCCACGTGAAAGCCACCGATTTGAGTACCGCGAGCAGTGTACTGGGCGAGGCAAGAACCACATTCCTGGAAAGCGCGTGGTCCAACAGAGTCGCATCGGCTGTCAGGGCGGCGGCCAGGATGGATTCGGCCGGCAGGAAGCAGATCACCAGTTCGGGGGAGTTCCCGGGGATGTCCCAGTACTTCTTGTTGCTGAGTGAGTCCACGTGGGCCCGCAGCGCCTTGGCATGGGCAGCCAGCAGCGATTGCTGGCTGCCGGGGTTCCCGGTTGTACCGGAGTCCTGGCGCGCACCCAGCTCCTGGGCCTCCAGGTAGGAGGACAACGGCACCTTGGCGTCCACCACCAGCTGCTTCTGGCCCGGCAGCTGGACGACGAGGTCGGGACGGACCGGTGAATCGGCCCCGGCACTGTGGACCTGCTCCAGGAAATCCACGTGCTTGAGCATGCCCGATGCCTCAACCACGCGGCGCAATTGAACTTCGCCCCACTGTCCACGAGCACTGTTGGAGCGCAACGCTGACTCGAGGGCGTGCGTGGACCGGATCAGCTGGGCATCCGACAGCCTGGCCTCCTGCAGCTGTTGGGCCAGCTGGCCGTACTGTTCGAGACGGTCGCGTTCCAGCAGTGCCACCTGCTGCTGCACCGCGGTCAGCTTTTCCGCCACGGGGGCGAGTGCCCGGAGGACGCTCCCGTCCTGGTTGCGGGACTCGCCGAGTTCCCGGTTCTGCGTCGAGAGCAGGCGGCGCTCCGCGTCCGCGGCGGCGAACTGGGCGCTGACCTCGGAAAGCCGCGACGAGACGGCGTCGAAGTCATCCTCCAGGGCACGGCTGTGCCGGCGGAGGGAAAAGTAGGTGGTGGCGGCGCCGGCGATGGCACCCACCAGCAGCATCAACAGGGCAAGAATCAGGGCTAAAGCATCCATATCCTCACTGTGGCATGCCCCTGTGACAATTTACGGAACCGACATATTCGGCCAGGCGTTCCACCATGTGCCGACACTGCGGGGGACCGCCTGGGGCCCACGCGTCCGGCAACCGGTAGAATCAATGCTCGTGGCTCTTACTATTGGCATCGTCGGACTGCCCAACGTCGGCAAATCAACTCTTTTCAACGCACTGACCCGGAACCAGGTGCTGGCTGCGAACTATCCGTTCGCTACCATCGAACCCAATGTCGGCGTCGTGAACCTGCCGGATCCCCGGCTGCAGCAGCTCGCTGACATCTTTGGCTCGCAGCGTCTCCTGCCCGCTCCGGTGTCCTTCGTGGACATCGCCGGCATCGTGAAGGGTGCATCGGAGGGCGAAGGCCTGGGCAACAAGTTCCTGGCCAACATCCGTGAGGCCGAGGCCATTGCCCAGGTGGTCCGGGTGTTTGATGATCCCGACGTCATCCACGTCGACGGCAAGGTGGATCCCCGGTCGGATATGGAAACCATCAACACCGAGCTGATCCTGGCTGACCTTCAGACCATCGAAAATGCCATCCCCCGGATCGAAAAAGAAGTCAAGATCAAGAAGCGGGAAGCCGCCGAACTGGCAGCTATCAAGGCTGCGCAGGCGGTCCTGGAACGCGGGGACACCGTCTTCTCCTCGATCAAGAGCGACAAGCTGGAGATGGAGCACCTCAAGGAGCTCAGCCTCCTGACCGCGAAGCCGTTCATCTACGTCTTCAACGCCGACGAAGGCATCCTGGGCAGCCCGGAGAAGCAGGACGAACTGAGGGCCATGGTGGCCCCGGCGGATGCCATCTTCCTGGACGCGAAGCTCGAATCCGACCTCGTGGAGCTGGACGAGGAGGAAGCGCGCGAAATGCTGGAAATGAACGGACAGGACGAGTCCGGCCTCGACCAGCTGGCACGCGTCGGCTTCCACACCCTGGGCCTGCAGACCTACCTCACGGCCGGTCCGAAGGAAACACGCGCCTGGACCATCCACCAGGGCGACACCGCCCGCAGGCAGCAGGCGTCATCCACAGCGACTTCCAGCGTGGCTTCATCAAGGCTGAAGTGGTTTCCTTCCATGACCTCATCGAGGCCGGTTCCATGGCTGAAGCCAAGTCCCGTGGCAAGGTACGCATTGAAGGCAAAGAGTATGTGATGGCTGACGGCGATGTAGTGGAGTTCCGCTTCAACGTCTGATTCCGGACAGGCAAAGGAGACGGCATGCCCCTGAGGCGTCTGATTCAGGTCATCACCGGGCCGTCATTGCGGCGCTGGCTACCTCGGGGTGCTCCGCTTCCGGGGCGCGCCGCCGGTGGTGGTCGGTGAGACGAACCGCGGCGGCAGCGCCACCGTGGCCGAGGTGAACGCCTTCACGTCCTTCAACCCGTTCAGTGCCGACGGAAACACGGACATCAACACCAAGATCGGCCACATCACCCACTCCGGGTTCTACTACGTGGATGACACCGAAAAGGTGGTCCGGAACGATAAATTCGGCCGGATCGAGAAAATCTCCGACAAGCCGCTGAAGGTGAAGTACACCGTCAGCGAGGGTGTGAAATGGTCCGACGGTGAAGCCATCGACGCCGGCGACCTCCTGCTGTCCTGGGCCGCAGGCTCCGGCTACTTCGACGACGCGGAACCCCTGGCGGGGACCGGGACTACGTACTTTTCGGCCGCGGCTGACAAAAGCGGTCTGGGGCCACCGCACTCCCGGAGATCGGGAGTGACGGGCGCTCCATCACGCTGGAATACGCCGCGCCGTACGCTGATTGGGAAGTTGCGTTCGACGTCGGGCTCCCCGCCCATGTTGTCGCCGCCAAAAGCGGCCTTAACGACGAAGGCGATCTCGTGGACCTGATCAAGGACTCGCCGCGGGGCGACACGGAACAGCCCTCGGTCAACGCCCCGCTGAAGCGGGTCAGCGACTTCTGGAACTCAGGGTTCGATACCAAAACGCTTCCAGATGACCCGGCCATGTACCTTTCAAGCGGCCCCTACATCGTCCGGGACATCGTTCCGGACGCTTCGATCCGGCTGGTCAGGAACAGGGACTATGTCTGGGGCCCGGAGCCCTACCTCGATGACATCACCGTACGGTTCACCGGTGCCGCCTCCACCGCCATAGCCGCGCTCAGGAACGGCCAGGCGGACATCATTGCCCCGCAGCCCTCTGCCGGCACCGAAAGCCTCTTCGACGGACTGGTGGAGCAGGGCCATACGGTCCAGCGCTTCAGCCAGTCCGGCTACGACCACCTCGATCTAAACTTTTCAGGACCGTTCGCCAATAAGGACGTCCGGGAAGCGTTTCTGAAGGCCGTTCCGCGGCAGGAGATCGTGGATGACGTGGTGGGCGGATTCGTCGCCGGCGCGAAACCGCTGGACTCGCACGTCTTCCTGCCATCCCATCCGAAGTATCTGGACACCGTGAGGAACAACGGTTCGGCCGAATACTCCGACCTGGACATCCAAGGCGCGAAGTCGCAATTACGGGATTCTGCCCCGACGGTCCGCATCCTGTACAACAGGGACAACCCCAACCGCGTGCGGGCCTTTTCCCTGATTCGTGACTCCGCCCGCCTCGCCGGGTTCACCGTTGAAGACGCGGGCCTCGGCAGCTCGGACTGGGCGAAAGTGCTCGGCGGCGGCAGCTACGACGCCGCCATCCTCGGCTCCATCGGACCCGGGGTCGGCGTCAGCCGCGTCCCGCAGATCTTCAAAACCGGTGGCGGCAGCAACTTCAACGGATTCTCCGACGGCGACGCAGACAAAGCCATGGAGCAACTGTCCGGCACTACGGACCTTGCAAAGCAAGACGAATTGTTGGCTGACATCGACAAACGCGTGTGGGAAAGCGCCTACGGCCTGCCGCTGTACCAGACCACTGGAACCGTGGCTTTCAGTAGCCGCGTGACGGGCATCAAGCCCAGCTCAGGCCCTTTGGGTGTCTGGTGGAATGTGTGGGAGTGGCGCCTTAAATAGGCCCTCCCGGGGGCCTGTCGCCGTTGTGGGAGCCCGCCCCGTCCTCGATTCGCAGCATCCCCTACCAACGAGTAGCATGTGACTTGCGCAACTTCCGGGTACCGGCTAGTTATTGGCGGTTAACTGGTTACGGTTTGACAACGGAGTACCAGTATTTGGACTTTGTGCGGTTAGGCTACTCGTATATGTAGGCCACGTCACAGTGAGAACCTGTGACCTGCCTGCCGGGGAGCAAAAGATTTCCCCTCAATATCTCCCACAACTCATAGGAGGCGGAATGCGTTTCACGCGCACTTCCAAAGCACTCGGCATCGTGGCGATCGCCGCACTTGCCCTGACCGGCTGCGGCGCTGGAGGCGGCAGCACTGACGGTGCCACCCAGGCCGCCGGTGATCCCAACAAGGTCATCACCGCCTACAGCAACGAACCACAGAACCCCTTGCTGCCGGCCAACACAAACGAAGTTTACGGCGGACGCGTTGTCGAACTGCTCTTCGAAGGCCTGCGGAGCTACGATGCTGCCGGCAAGCCGGTCAACGCTCTGGCAGAGTCCGTTGAGTCCTCTGACGCCCAGAACTGGATCATCAAGATCAAGCAGGGCCAGAAGTTCACGAACGGTGAAGCGATCACCGCCAAGACGTTCGTTGATTCCTGGAACTTCGCAGCGAACTCCAAGAACCTGCAGAACAACGGATTCTTCTTCGAGTCCATCGCGGGCTATGCAGATGTCTCGGCCGTGACCACCGAAAAAGCGGCTGATGGCAAGACCACCACCACTCCGGCGCCCACCGCCGAGACAATGTCCGGCCTGACGGCCACGGATGATTCGACCCTCACGGTGAAGCTGGCTCAGCCGGAAGCCGACTGGTCGCTGCGTCTCGGTTACTCGGCGTTCTTCCCGCTGCCGTCCGCTGCTTTGGCGGATCCAAAGACATTCGGCGAAAACCCCGTAGGCAACGGTCCGTACAAGTTCGAAAAGACCGGCTCATGGGTACATGACCAGTCGATCTCCCTCGTCAAGAACGCTGACTACAAGGGTCCCGCGAATCGAAGAACGGTGGCGTGACCTTCAAGTTCTACACCGATCCGGGCCCCGCATACACGGACCTTCAGGCCAACAACCTGGATATCTCGGATGTATTGCCGTCCAACGCACTGAAGACCTACGTCTCAGACTTCCAGGACAGGAATGCCACGAAGCCGGTGGCAACAAACTCCACACTGAACATCCCGGGTTACAACCCGAACTTCCAGGGTGAAGCCGGCAAGCTGCGCCGCCAGGCACTGTCGTACGCCATCAACCGCGAAGAGATCGCCAAGGTGGTCTTCAACGGAACCCGCACCCCGGCCAAGGCCTTCGCACCGCCGGTTATCGACGGATTCAAGGAAGGCCTCAAGGGCAGCGAAATCCTGAAGTTTGACGCCGCGAAGGCCAAGGACCTGTGGGCCCAGGCTGACAAGATCCAGCCCTACGACGATTCCAAGCCGCTGCAGATTGCCTCCAACACCGATGGTGGCAACAAGGAATGGATTGACGCCGTTGCCAACGGCTTCAAGAACAACCTCGGCATCCAGGCCGAAATCCAGCCTTTTGCCAAGTTCGCTGAAGTGCTGAACCTGCGCAAGTCCCAGTCCCTCCCGGGCCTGAGCCGCGCCGGCTGGCAGGGCGACTACCCGTCGCTCTACAACTTCCTCGGACCGGTCTGGGCAACGGGCGCATCCTCCAACTACGAGAAGTACTCGAACCCCGAGTTCGACAAGCTGCTCCAGGAGGGCCTTGCCGCCAAGACCACTGATGAGGCGAACGGCAAGTTCAACCAGGCCCAGGAGATCCTCTTCGAGGACCTGCCCGGACTGCCGCTCTGGGACCAGGCAAAGCCGATTGTATGGAGCGAAAACGTTGTGAAGGCCGAAACCGGCTGGAATGGCGGAATCCTCTACTACAACATCACGGCCAAGTAGTCTCCAGGAACTAACTTGCCGCCAGGCGAATGGGGGTCCGGCACAACGCCGGGCCCCATTGTCCTGCACGGCAGGAAGGCACAAAAATGAAACCTCTTTCTTTGCTCCCCGAAGGCCGGTGATCCGGTGGTCCGCTTTATTCTGCGACGACTCCTCCAAGTGATCCCCGTCTTCATTGGCACCACTCTTTTGGTTTATTACATGGTCTTCGCCCTTCCCGGTGATCCCATTGCGGCGCTCTTCGGAGACCGCCAGCCCCCGCAGGCAGTCATCGACACCCTGCGCAGCCAGTACCACCTGGACGAACCGTTCTGGGTTCAGTACGGACTCTTCCTGAAGAACCTCTTCACCTTCAACCTCGGCAACGACTTCACCGGCCAGCCCATCGCGGCAAGCTTGGCGAGGGTCTTCCCGGTGACGGCCATGCTCGCCCTTGAAGCACTGGCCATCCAGGCAATCTTCGGCGTAGCCTTCGGCGTCTTCGCCGGTCTCCGCCGCGGTGGCTGGTTTGACTCCACCGTCCTGGTCGTTTCGCTGGTTGTCATCGCGGTCCCCACGTTCGTTCTGGGTTTCGTATTTCAGCTCGTTTTTGGCGTGCAACTCGGGTGGGCGAAACCCACCGTTGGCGCCAACGCCGATTGGGCAGCCTGCTGCTTCCGGCAGTGGTCCTGGGCCTGGTGTCGTTTGCCTATGTTCTCCGCCTGACCCGCGCCTCGGTCAGCGAAAACATGAATGCCGACTACGTGCGAACCGCCACCGCGAAAGGCCTGTCACGGCCGCGGGTGGTCATGGCACACATCCTGCGTAACTCGTTGATTCCGGTGGTGACGTACCTGGGCGCAAACCTTGGCGGTCTGATGGGCGGTGCGATCGTGACCGAGGGCATCTTCAACGTCCCTGGAGTCGGTAACAAGCTCTACCAGGCCGTCCTGCGCAGCGAAGGCCCCACCATCGTCTCCATCGTCAGTGTTTTGGTGCTGGTCTTCGTGGTGGCCAACCTGCTCGTTGATCTCCTGTATGCCTGGCTTGACCCGAGGATCCGCTATGACCAGTAATAACAGCCACTTTGTGGCGCCCATCGACGAAACTCCGTTGCTGGCAACCGACACTGTCAGGACAGACCAAGCTCCGCTGAGCCTGTGGGCCGATGCCTGGCGCAAGCTCCGCCGTCGTCCGCTGTTCATTATTTCGGCGCTGCTCATCCTGGCACTTGCTGTGGTGGCGCTGTTCCCGGCCTTTTTTCGTCCGTCGCTCCGAACGACGGCTGCGTACTGGCCAACTCGGAAGGCGGCCCCACGGACGGGCATCCCTTCGGGTTCACCTTCCAGGGCTGCGACATCTATTCCCGCGTTGTCCACGGAACCCAGGCTTCGCTTTCAGTGGGTCTGCTCTCCGTGCTCTGCGTCCTGGTTATTGGTGTGACCGTTGGAGCCCTTGCCGGCTACTACGGCGGTTGGATCGATGCGGTGCTTGCCCGCCTCGGCGACATCTTCTTTGCCCTGCCCCTGATTCTTGGTGCACTGGTGATCACCCAGTTGCCCTTTTTCCGTGAAAACAAGGGCGTTTGGAGCGTTGTGTTTGTTATTTCGCTGCTGGCTTGGCCGCAGATGGCACGCATCACGCGCGGCGCGGTCATTGAAGTGCGCAATGCCGACTTTGTGACGGCCGCCCGCTCGTTGGGCGTTTCGAAGTTTGGGGCGCTGGTCCGCCACGTCCTCCCTAACGCCCTGGCCCCGATTATCGTCCTGGCTACCCTGGAACTGGGTGTTTTCATCGTGGCGGAAGCCACCCTGTCCTTCCTGGGCATCGGCCTGCCGCAGAGCATCATGTCCTGGGGCAACGACATCGCGGGTGCACAGGCTTCCATTCGAACCAGGCCGGAAATCATGCTCTATCCGGCGGCGGCGCTGTCCATTACCGTCCTGAGCTTTATTATGCTTGGCGACGCTGTCCGTGACGCCCTCGATCCGAAGAGCCGCCAGCGATGAGAGAGAAAGAGATGACTACTCCAGAAATCCACATCGATGAGGCCGGGGCTGCGGGAGTGAAGCCACTGCTGGAAATCCGCGACCTGGCCATCACGTTCACCACCGGTAGCGGTGAAGTGCAGGCAGTCCGCAACGCGCACCTGACCATCATGCCGGGCGAAACTGTGGCCATCGTGGGGGAGTCGGGTTCGGGCAAGTCGACGACGGCACTCGCCGCCATCGGCCTGCTGCCCAACAACGGCCGCGTTTCCGCCGGACAGATCCTGCTCGACGGCGAGGACATCGCCCACGCGTCGGAGCAGCGGATGATCGAACTGCGGGGCAATACGATCGGTATGGTCCCGCAGGACCCCATGTCCAACCTGAACCCGGTCTGGAAGATCGGCTACCAGGTCAAGGAAACCCTCCGCGCCAACGGCCGGCCCAGCGGCCCGGATGATGTCGCCCAGGTTCTATCCGAGGCCGGACTGCCGGATGCCCACCGGCGCGCCAAGCAATACCCACACGAGTTCTCCGGCGGTATGCGCCAGCGTGCCCTCATTGCAATCGGACTTTCCTGCCAGCCACGCCTGCTGATCGCGGATGAGCCGACGTCGGCACTTGACGTCACGGTCCAGCGGCAGATCCTGGATCACCTGGACACCATGACCACGGACCTGGGCACAGCCGTCCTGCTGATCACTCATGACCTCGGGCTCGCCGCAGAACGGGCGGACAAGGTTGTGGTGATGTACCGCGGGCAGGTGGTGGAGGCTGGACCTTCGCTGGCACTGCTCCAGAACCCGCAGCACCCGTACACCAAGCGGCTGGTTGAGTCCGCCCCGTCACTGGCGAGCCGACGGATCCAGGTCGCCAAGGAGCAGGGTCTCGAAGCGTCAGACCTGCTGGCTCCTGCTCCGGAGGTAGCTGCCGCGGACAACGTCCTGCAGATCCAGGACCTGCGCAAGGTCTACAAGCTCCGCCAGGGGCTGGGGAAAACGACGGACTTCGCGGCTGTTGACGGGGTGAGCTTCGATGTTAAGCGGGGTACCACCACGGCCATTGTGGGGGAGTCCGGCTCGGGCAAGTCCACTGTGGCAAAGATGGTGCTGCAGCTTGAAGCTCCTACCGATGGGAAGATCCTTTTCGATGGCGTCGACACGTCGCTGCTGAAGTCCTCGGAACTCTTCAAGTTCAGGCGGCGGGTGCAGCCGATTTTCCAGGATCCTTACGGCTCCCTAGACCCGATGTACAACATCTTCCGCACCATCGAGGAGCCCTTGCGGGTCCACAAAATCGGTGATGCCGCGAGCCGCGAGAAGAAAGTTCGGGAACTGCTGGACCAGGTGGCACTGCCGCAGTCCGCTATGCAGCGGTACCCGAACGAGCTCTCCGGCGGCCAGCGCCAGCGCGTTGCAATCGCGCGTGCGCTGGCCCTGGATCCCGAGGTGATCATCTGCGACGAGGCCGTGTCCGCGCTGGACGTGCTGGTCCAGGCGCAGGTACTCAACCTGCTCGCGGACCTGCAGGCCAACCTCGGGCTGACCTATCTCTTTATCACCCATGACCTGGCTGTGGTGCGGCAGATTGCCGACCACGTCTGTGTGATGGAAAAGGGCAAGCTGGTGGAGACCGGTTCCACGGACGATGTCTTTGAGTCCCCTCAGCAGGACTACACCAAGGCACTGCTCAACGCCATTCCCGGTGCGAAGCTCATGCTTCCGCCCGAAGTGGCCTGATCCGGCCGCAGCATCCTGAGTCATAGATGGAGCCGGTGCCCCAGGGCACCGGCTCCATCGCTATTAAGATTCCGTTCGGTCCGCCGGGAGTCCGTTCAGTCCGCCGGGGTGGCTGCCACCGGGGCTGTTCCGTCCAGCGGCGGGCCTTCGAGCCCCAGCTGCCTGAGCCTGGATCCAAGCAGCCCGCCCAGCGACCTGCGGCCTGCGGCATCCATGTGGACGGCATCTGCCAGGTTCTTCGCGAGGTTGTACTTCGACAGCCAGTCGCCCACGCCCACAAAGGGTATGCCGTTCCTGGCGGACACCGTGCCCAGCAGCGCGTCCACTTGGGTCCTCCGCCCGCCAACGTAGTTGGCGCCGCGGGCCAGGGTGCCGATCATGGCCATCCTGGCGCCCGGATAGCGTTCCCGTAGTGCGCCGATCAGCCGGTCGGCGTTGGCCACGATCTGGGCATCGGTAGCGCCGTGCGCGGCATCGTTGCCGCCGCCCT
Source organism: Arthrobacter sp. Hiyo4 (assembly GCA_002370555.1). GTDB lineage: Bacteria > Actinomycetota > Actinomycetes > Actinomycetales > Micrococcaceae > Arthrobacter. Next base: position 2,541,378 of record AP014718.1, on the reverse strand, counting down.
GGATGACGATCAGCGCGGGCGTCCCGTACGGCAGCTTCCAGTCGCCGCGCTGCAAGGCGTCGATGTAGTTGCCCGTCTTGCCGTTTGATGCCACGAATCCCGTTCCTCCGAGCCCGCAGAAGTGGATTTTGTAGCCAACGGCGGCAAGGCCAAGACGTGGCCACCCGTCAGTAGGTTCGGATTGGGAATCGCCGATCAGGAGGGCAGTGTGCCGCATGTCCGCCACCACCACCTCCTCACGCCCGCTGGCCGGGTTGCGGTACACAGAACCGGGAGACAGGCCGAGCGGATCGCCGCCGCGGGCCTGGTATGCGCCGGCCACGGCCGCCTGCCCGGGGCTGCCACGCCAGAGTCTGGTGTGGCTGCTGGGACTCTCTGCAGCCGCCCAGGAGCGCTGCTACCGCAATTCCAGAGACGACAAAGCGGGACAGGGCCGAGGCTTTTCGCATCAGGGATTCTCCGGGCTTGCTGTGGTTATCACAGCAATGATGGTGCATCAAGTCACAAAAATCCAGTGAGCTTGGTCACTCTTTGGGCCTCGGCGGGCCGGAATTACCCGCCGGCCGGACGGGGCCGATCCGGGATTTTAGGCCAACAATAGGCCCAGCGTCTAGAATGAGGTAAGGAGCCCTGTGTTATAGGGCTAATCCGTCGTGCGTTCCGGTTGGAAATGTCGCGATACAACAGCTGACTTCACCACTGAATCGAGCACTTACGCATGTCTGAAACCACCACCAACACCGCGGTAGCCACTGCCTCACGCAGTGACCTCCGCAACGTCGCGATCGTGGCCCACGTTGACCACGGCAAGACCACACTGGTCGACGCCATGCTCAAGCAGACCAACTCTTTTGCCGAACACAACCACCTCGAAGACCGCGTGATGGACTCCGGTGACCTGGAGCGCGAAAAGGGCATCACCATCCTGGCCAAGAACACCACCGTGGCCTACAACGGACCGTCCTCCAATGGTGAAACCATCACCATCAACGTCATCGACACCCCCGGCCACGCCGATTTCGGTGGCGAAGTAGAGCGCGGCCTGTCCATGGTGGACGGCGTTGTGCTCCTCGTTGACGCTTCCGAGGGCCCGCTGCCCCAGACCCGCTTCGTGCTGCGCAAGGCCTTGGCCGCGCACCTGCCTGTCATCCTCCTCGTCAACAAGACGGACCGCCCGACGCCCGCATCGAGGAAGTTGTCCACGAGTCCATGGACCTCCTCCTGGGCCTCGCCTCGGACCTCGCCGACGAAGTTCCGGACCTGGACCTCGACAAGATCCTTGAAGTTCCGGTTGTCTACGCAGCAGCGAGGATGGGCCGCGCCTCCCTGGACCAGCCCGCCGACGGCTCCGCTCCGGACAACGAAGACCTTGAGCCGCTGTTCAAGGCCATCATCGAGCACATCCCGGCCCCGACGTACAACCCGAACGGCGTCCTCCAGGCACACGTGACCAACCTGGATGCCTCTCCGTTCCTGGGCCGTCTTGCCCTGCTTCGTATCTACAACGGCACCCTGCGCAAGGGCCAGACCGTTGCCTGGGCCCGCGCCAACGGGGAGCTCAAGAACGTCAAGATCACCGAGCTGCTGGCCACCAAGGCACTGGACCGCGTTCCGACTGAGTCTGCAGGCCCGGGCGAAATTGTCGCAGTTGCCGGTATCGAGGAAATCACCATTGGTGAGACCCTGACGGACGTCGACAACCCGCAGCCGCTGCCGCTGATCACCGTGGATGATCCCGCGATCTCCATGACCATCGGTATCAACACCTCGCCGCTGGCCGGCCGGGTCAAGGGCGCCAAGGTCACGGCCCGCCAGGTAAAAGACCGCCTGGACAAGGAACTGATCGGTAACGTCTCCATCAAGGTTCTCCCCACCGAGCGTCCCGACGCCTGGGAAGTCCAGGGCCGTGGCGAGCTGGCCCTTGCCATCCTGGTTGAGCAGATGCGCCGTGAAGGCTTCGAACTGACTGTCGGCAAGCCGCAGGTTGTCACCAAGACCGTCGACGGCAAGATCCACGAGCCGATGGAACACATGACCATCGACGTTCCGGAAGAGTACCTCGGCGCCGTCACCCAGCTGATGGCCGCCCGCAAGGGCCGCATGACCAACATGGCCAACCACGGCACCGGCTGGTGCCGCATGGAGTTCATCGTTCCGGCCCGTGGCCTGATCGGCTTCCGCACCAAGTTCCTCACCGACACCCGTGGTGCCGGCATTGCTTCCTCCATCGCCGAGGGCTACGAGCCGTGGGCCGGCCCCATCGAGTACCGCACCAACGGTTCGATCGTGGCTGACCGCTCTGGCGTGGTCACCCCGTTCGCGATTATCAAGCTCCAGGAACGCATGTCATTCTTCGTGCAGCCCACCTCCGAGGTCTACGAAGGCATGATCGTTGGCGAGAACTCACGCGCCGATGACATGGACGTGAACATCACCAGGGAAAAGCAGCTCACCAACATGCGCGCAGCGTCCTCGGACACCTTCGAGAACATGACCCCGCCGCGCAACCTGACTCTGGAAGAATCCTTGGAATTCGCCCGCGAAGACGAGTGCGTTGAGGTGACCCCGGAGTCCATCCGTATCCGGAAGCTCATCCTGGACGCCAGCGAACGCGCCAAGGCCACCCGCGCCCGCGCCAAGTCTTAATCGAGATTTGGTTCGGATAAACGCACTTTAGGGCGGTCCAGCCCTCAATAGCTGGACAAAAACTCACCGAAGCTGCCGGTACGGCAGGCGGGAATCCCGCCGTCGTACCGGCAGTTTCTTTTGTGCGGCGAGGAAGCCGGGCGCGTTAGTTGCGAAGGCGGGCGGGGCGCCGCTCCGGCGCCGGCGGCACTTCCTTGGCAGCCACCACCAGGTCCAGGGGGATCACGACGTCGGCCTGCCGCGTGCGGACGGTACAGCCGCCGTCGTCAGTTGTCACCAGGAAGCCCAGCACGTCGGTCAGGCCGCCGTCTATCCGGTAGCGGACCACAATCCGGGTTCCCGGCGTGGCGGCGGCCAGAAACTCTCGGGGCGTAGGCTGGGCGGGACTCACCAGTTCATACTAAGGCGGCCGGCTAGGTTCGCGTGGACGGACTGGGAGATAATAGGCTGAGAAGTCAATCGTCCGGCCGGTGCCGGATTCAAGTGCCGGCCACTGCCGGGAAATATCGTGGAGAGGCAAGGGACGTGACGTACGTAATCGCGCAGCCGTGTGTAGATGTCAAGGACAAGGCATGTATCGAGGAATGCCCCGTTGACTGCATCTATGAGGGTGAGCGTTCCTTGTACATCCACCCCGATGAGTGTGTCGACTGTGGTGCCTGCGAGCCGGTGTGCCCGGTGGAGGCCATCTACTACGAGGATGACACCCCCGAAGAGTGGGCCGACTACTACAAGGCCAACGTCGAATTCTTCGATGACCTGGGCTCGCCCGGTGGCGCCGCCAAGGTGGGCAACACGGGCAAGGATCACCCGATGATCGCCGCCCTGCCGCTGCAGAACCAAGACCACTGAGCCGGGCATCGCGTTGACCGCTGCCGTGAACAGCTTTGGCCTGAGCCTGCCCGACTACCCTTGGGAGGCCATGGCACCGTACCTGGCCAAAGCCTCTGAGCACCCTGGCGGAGCCGTGAACCTGTCGATCGGCACGCCCGTCGACCCCACTCCCGCTGTGATCCAGGATGCCCTCAGGGCCGCCGCTGACTCCCCGGGATACCCCACGGTCCATGGCACCGTTCGGTTGCGGGAAGCTATTGCGGCGTGGTTCGAGCGGCGCCGCGGCGTCCCCGGCCTGGATCCTAAGAACGTTATGCCCACAGTCGGCTCCAAGGAGCTGGTGGCATGGCTGCCGCTCCTGCTCGGGCTGAAGCCGGGCGACGTCGTCGTCCGCCCCAAGGTTGCCTACCCCACCTATGACATCGGGGCTACTTTCGCCGGCGTCACCTCCGTCGCTACCGACCACCTCGACGAGTTGGACGATGCCACCCGCGCACGCGTGCGGCTCATCTGGGTAAACTCCCCGGGCAATCCCACCGGAAGCGTCAGGGATGTTGAGTCCCTCAAAGCGATTGTGGCGCACGCCCGCGAACTGGGCGCCGTAGTGGCCTCGGACGAGTGCTACGCCGAACTCGGGTGGGGCGCGTGGGACGCACAGCGCGGCGGCGAGCCGTGCCCAGCATCCTGGATCCGCGCGTTTCCGGCGGGTCCCACGAGGGCCTTCTGGCCGTGTACTCGCTGAGCAAGCAGTCCAACGTGGCAGGTTACCGCGCAGCGTTTGTGGCTGGCGACCCGGCCATCATGGCCAGCCTCGTCAACAGCCGCAAGCATGCCGGCATGATCGTCCCCTACCCGGTGCAGGAAGCCATGCGGGTTGCGTTGGGCGAGGACACCCACGTCCAGGCCCAGAAGGACCTCTACCGCGGACGCCGGGAGCGCCTGGTGCCGGCTTTGCAGGGCTTCGGGCTGGAGATTAAGGATTCCGACGCCGGACTATACCTTTGGTCCACCGCCGGAGAGAGCACCTGGGACACCGTGGCCCGGCTTGCTGAGCGAGGCATCGTGGTGGGGCCAGGCGTCTTTTACGGCGAAGCCGGCAACGGGTTTGTGCGCGTCGCCTTGACGGGCACGGATGAACGGATTGAGGCTGCAGTGGCCAGACTGGCCACGACGCCGTAACAATCATGTGACTCGCACCACAAAGGCGGCATTTTACGGGGGTTTCGTACGCCTCCGATTAGTGACACCCGCAATCGGGCGGTACTTTTTAAGTGACTATCAATGGTGGCTTTCTACAAGAAGGCAGCCCGGGTGTTGGATTCCTGGATGAACAGGGTCACTGCCACGGCTCACCGGATGTTGGATCAAGCTTTCGACAGAGGCCCACGCGCCTCATGAAGGGGACTCCATGACTGAGACCAACAGCGCAACCCTGCACCATGCAGGAGGCGAGCTCAAGCTCCCGCGCATCCAGGTTGTTGAAGGAAACGAAGGCTACGACGTTTCCAAGCTGCTCAAGCAGACGGGCGCAGTCACCTTTGACCCCGGCTTCATGAACACCGCAGCAACCACGTCCGCAATTACCTACATCGACGGCGATGCCGGCATCCTGCGTTACCGCGGGTACCCCATCGAACAGCTGGCGCAGCACTCCAGCTTCCTTGAGGTGTCCTACCTGCTGATCTACGGCAACCTGCCCAGCCCCACGGAACTGGAAGCCTTCGACCAGCGGATCCGTCACCACACGCTGCTGCACGAAGAGCTCAAGGGCTTCTTCAGCGGCTTCCCGCGTGATGCCCACCCTATGCCTGTGCTCTCTTCGGCCGTGTCGGCGCTGTCCACGTTCTACCAGGACTCGCTGGATCCGTTTAACGCTGAGCAGGTAGAGGTCTCCACGTACCGGCTGCTGGCCAAGATGCCGGTCATCGCCGCCTACGCCCTGAAGAAGAGCATCGGCCAGCCCATGCTGTACCCCGACAACTCCCACAACCTCGTGGAGAACTTCCTCCGCCTGAGCTTCGGCCTGCCGGCCGAGCAGTACGAAGTGGACCCGGTCATCGCCAAGGCGCTGGACCTTCTCCTCATCCTGCACGCCGACCACGAGCAGAACTGTTCCACCTCCACGGTGCGGCTGGTGGGCTCCTCCAACGCCAACCTCTTCGCCTCGGTGTCAGCCGGCATCAACGCCCTCTTCGGCCCCGCCCACGGCGGCGCCAACGAGGCAGTGCTGAAGATGCTCCGCCAGATCCAGGCCGACGGCACCAAGCCCGAGGACTACATGGAGAAGGTCAAAAACAAGGAAGACGGCGTCCGCCTCATGGGCTTCGGACACCGCGTCTACAAGAACTACGATCCGCGTGCCAAGATCGTCAAGGCCACGGCCCACGAGATCCTCAGCAAGCTCGGCGGCAACGACGAGCTGCTTGAGATCGCCATGCGCCTGGAGGAAAAGGCGCTGAACGATGACTACTTCATCCAGCGCAAGCTCTACCCGAACGTGGACTTCTACACCGGCCTGATTTACAAGGCCATGGGCTTCCCGGAGAAGATGTTCACCGTGCTGTTCGCGATCGGCCGCTTGCCGGGCTGGATCGCCCAGTGGCGTGAAATGATCAGCGACCCGAACACCAAGATCGGCCGCCCGCGCCAGCTGTACATCGGCGAGCCCGAGCGAGACTACCCGGTCCGCTGATCCTGTCCTGACTGAAGTACGACGGCGGCCGGTCACCTTCTCCGCGAAGGTGACCGGCCGCCGTCGTTCATCACCAGCAAAGCAACGCGGGGTCACTTATCGCCCAAAAAGGCGTCCCGGAAGGCATTAAGTGACCCCGCGTTGCTGTTTAGACGGAGTAACCCAGGGGGTTGTTCTTCTGCCAGCGCCAGTGGTCCTCGCACATCTGGTCCACGGTCTTCGTGGTGGACCAGCTCAGGTCGGCCAGGGCGGAGGTGGCGTCAGCCCAGAAGGCCGGGAGGTCGCCTGCGCGGCGTCCGGTGATCTCGTAGGGGATGGGCTGGCCCACGGCCTTCTCGAAGGACCGCAGGACCTCCAGTACGGAGGAGCCCTTCCCGGAGCCCAGGTTCCAGCGGTAGACGCCTGAACGGTCCGCCACGTGGTTGAGAGCTGCCACATGGCCTTCGGCGAGGTCGACGACGTGGATGTAGTCCCGCAGGCAGGTGCCGTCAGGGGTGTCGTAGTCCGCGCCGAACACCATAAGCTTGTCGCGGCGTCCCACGGCCACCTGGGCGATGAATGGCACCAGGTTGTTGGGGATGCCCTGCGGGTCCTCGCCGATGCGGCCGGAGGGGTGTGCGCCCACCGGATTGAAGTAGCGCAGCAGGGCAATGTGCCAACGCGAGTCAGCAGCGCCCAGATCGGCGAGGATGTCCTCGATCTGTTCCTTCGTGCGGCCGTAGGGGTTGTTGGCGCCGATCTCCATCTTTTCCACATAGGGGATGGGATTGTGCTCGCCGTACACTGTGGCGGAGGAGCTGAACACGATGGAGCGGACGTCGTGGCGGTCCATCACCCGGATCAGGTTCAGCGTGCCCACAAGGTTGTTGTAGTAGTACTTGAGCGGTTCGCGCACCGACTCACCAACCGCCTTGAGCCGGCAAAGTGGATCACGGCGTCGATCGTGTGGGCGGCAAAGACGCCTTCCACTGCGGCTTCGTCCACGAGGTCCACGTTGTGGAATTCGGCGGTCTTGCCGCTCAGTTCGGCTACCCGGCGCAGTGACTCCTCGCTGGAGTTCACCAGGTTATCGATCACCACCACATCGTGGCCGGCTTCCTGCAGGGACAAGACTGTGTGCGAACCGATGTACCCGGTGCCACCTGTGACCAGAATTTTCATGCCCCACGCTATCCCAATTCCGCGGATGCGTGGATTTAAGCACGGGTGTGCTAAATAATAGGAGTGCCCAAAATTGTTGATGCCGAAGCCCGGCGTGCAGAAATCGTTGACGCGGTCTTCAGGATCATCGCCGTCGACGGCCTCGAGCGGGCGTCACTGCGGGAGGTGGCGGACGAAGCAGGCCTCGCCGTGGGCTCCGTCCGGCACTACTTCGCCGGCAGTGAAGAACTGCTCAGCCATTCCTTTGCCGCCGTTGTGGACCGGATCACGGGCCGGCTCACCGCGGCATTGCTGGCTATTGCCGCCAGTAAACCCGGGACCGGCCCGCATCGTGAGGCGGTTTTAACCCTGCTGGGTGAATTTCTGCCGCTCGACGAGGAACGGGCCGTGGACGCCTGTGTGTGGATGGCCTTCAAAAACGCGGCCAGGATCCGCCCCTTCCTCGCGGCGGAGGCTGATCGGAGCCACCGGGAGGTGGCCGCCGTCGTCGGGCAAGTCATCACCGCCCTCGTACCGGACGACGGCGACGGGCAGCAGTCGCTGGCGGTCGAGGCGGAGAGGCTGCTGGCTACGCTGGACGGGCTGTGCATGCACGCCCTCCTGCAGCCCGCCTGGATGACGGCACAGATGTGCCATGACGTCCTGGACCGGCACCTGAAGAGCCTCGCCGCCTGACATTACCGTCCGGTGGCATCGGGAATAGACTGGGAGCCGGGGGAGCGGAACCGGCTGGTCAGGCCGGTAAAGGCAGGCCACAGGAGGAGTAGGGATGCATCACACAGGTGGTTCCGGCTGGCAGATTACTACGGACACGTCCGGGCCTCTGATGATCGCGCTCTTTGTCCGTGATACGGCAGGACTCGACGGCGCCGGCCACCCCGCGTTGTCGCATGCCGCGCCGAAGATCCGCCATGCCGACCACTCGCATCTCACCTCCGACGTCGGCGGGCTGAGCGCACTCAAGACTGAATGGGAAGCCTGGTGGGAGCAGCTGCTGAAGGCGCATCCCCAGACGTCACCGGAGCTGTCCCCGCCGGATTTTGGGGAATTCGGAAATTCCCCCGCCCTCCAGCGCGTCCTGCAGGCGCATTTCGGGTCCGCCCTGACCTGGGCACGGGAGCGCCGCAGTGAGTACGTCCGGCTGGAAGCAGAACGGGTGGCCAGCGGTTCGGACCAGCTGTTGGGCGACATGGTGGATGACCGCCTGCTGGAGGTGGCCGACGGTCACGGGACTTCACCCTGACCATCATCGAACTGCCGCTGAACGAACAGCGGGCGTGGTATGTGGAGCCGGACAAGATCATCATGAGCCATAACCTCATGTCCGCGCCGGAGCTCTTCCGCAGCTACGTCCAGCCGGTGGTGGACATCCTGGTCTGAGGCGGGCGGTCGGCATCCGGGTCGTCGACAAGGCGGCATCAGCACCCGGCCGTCAGCTGCCGGTGCCGGCCGGTGCCACTGTAATGCGGACCTGTCCGGCGGGCGCGTCGGATTCCTGCCAGCCGCCCTGATCCTCACGGTCCCAGCTCCGGCCTGCGACATCCACACGCGTCACCGCCAGGCCTTGGCGTTGGCAACCGCCCACTGCGCCACCGACCAGGCCTGGGCGCCGCCAGCTGCCACCACGAGCGAATCATTTTCCGTGGTGATGGCGAGCGGCCCGTACGCCTGCGCTAGCTCGGACTCGACGGCGGCGGGATGCCCGGTTCCTGCGGGCACGCAAAGTGCACAGCACGGAGGCGGGCGCCTGACCGGCCAGGCCGGATGCGAAGGACCGGCCCATATCTTCGTGTTCGGCATACGCGAGGGGTAGGCCGAGCGCTGGACACGCTGGGCGGCGTCGGTGATTTCCAAGGACTCATAGCCGGGAACCTTGACCAGGGCGTCGTAGAAAGCATTGGCAGCGTAGTACGGGTTCATGACCTGGGCCTCGGTTCCCCACCCCTGCGAGGGACGTTGCTGGAAGAGTCCGCGGGAGTCAGGGCCGGCCTGGTCGCCATGGGCGATGTTGCGCAGCTTGGATTCCTGCATGGCGGTGGCGAGGGCGATGCTGGCTGCCCGGGGAGGCAGCCCGCGCTGCACCGCCACCGCTGTAATCAGTGAGGCATTAACCGCCTGATCCGTTGCAAGCTCTGCGCTCTGGGTCCCGACGGCGGCCGTGCAGCGCTCCGAGACCAGGGTTTCGGAGCGCTGCAGGAAGGAGACGGCTGTGTAGATGCCGGCGCCCGCCAGCGCCAGGGTAAGCAGCAGCACGGTGGGGCGAACGAAACTGCGTCCACGTGCCACCGACGGGTCAGTTGGCGTGGAGGGCGTCGTTGAGTTCCACCGTCTGGCCCTTGCGCGGAAGCGCCTCGACGGCGCCGGTGGTGGAGTTGCGCCGGAACAGGAGGTTGGGGACGCCGGACAGCTCGGCTGCCTTCACGATCTTGGCGGTGTCCTCGCCATCCTCGTCCTTGGCCCGGAACGAGCACACGGGTTCCAGCGGTAACGTACAGGCCGGCCTCTACAACGGAGTCATCGCCGACGCTGATGCCGACGCCGGAGTTGGCGCCCAGCAGGACGCGCTCACCGATGACGATCTTTTCCTTGCCGCCCCCGGAGAGGGTGCCCATGATCGACGCGCCGCCTCCCACGTCGCTGCCGTCGCCGGCGACGACGCCGGCGGAGATGCGGCCTTCCACCATGGAGGCGCCCAGGGTGCCGGCGTTGAAGTTCACAAAGCCTTCGTGCATCACGGTGGTGCCTTCGGCGAGGTGGGCACCGAGCCGGACACGGTCGGCGTCGGCGATCCGGACGCCGGCGGGCACCACGTAGTCCACCATGCGCGGGAACTTGTCCACGCCGTAGACGGTGACCGCACCACGGCGGCGAAGTTTGGCGCGGGTCAGTTCGAAGCCTTCCACCGCGGCGGGCCGAAGTTGGTCCACACCACGTTGGGCAGCTTGCCGAAAATGCCGTCCAGGTTGATCGTGTTGGGCCGGACCAGCCGGTGGGAGAGCAGGTGGAGCCGGAGGTACGCGTCTGCGGTGTCAGCCGGAGCTTCGTCAAGGTTGATCTGGACGAAGACCACTTTCTGCTCGGTCCCGCGGTCAGCGTCCGTGCCGCTCTCGGCGAGCTGGACCAGGGTTTCGTCCGCATTCTCCACGGCACGCAGGTTATCGGCCGCGATGCCCAGCGCGGGCGCAGGGAACCAAACGTCCAGGACGGTGGCTTCGGCATTGTCCCCGCCCGTGGCACTGGCGATGGTTGCCAACCCGAATCCGTAGGCGGAGCGGGCTTCGGAAGTTTCGTTCTGGTCTTTGGGCGCGGCGGAGGTAGCGGTCTCAGTCATGGCCCCAGTGTACCGAGAGGCGGGCGCCGGGTTCGAACTAGACTGGCAACGTGACTGCCGAAACTGCCCCTGAATCGATCACCGTGCCTTTGGACCTCCGCCAGGACGTCTCCGTGCTGACCGCCGCCCTGATGGACATCAACAGTGTCTCCGGGAATGAGACGGAACTGGCGGACGCTGTCGAAGTGGCGCTGCGGGCCATCCCGGAACTCCAGGTGGTCCGCGATGGTGACGCCATCGTCGCCCGCACGGAACTGGGCAGGGCGGAACGCGTCATCCTCGCCGGACACCTGGACACGGTGCCGCTGCCGGTTACTGAAGGCGCGCGGGGTACCGTCCCGTCCACCTGGGATTCAGGCATTCCGGGGGAGGGCGTGCTCTACGGACGCGGAGCCACGGACATGAAGGGCGGCGTCGCCGTGCAGCTGGCGCTGGCGGCCACAATGTTCGACGGCGGCGTGGAACCCAAGCGCGACGTCACCTTTGTGTTCTATGACCACGAGGAAGTGGAGGAGGCCAAGAGCGGGCTGGGCCGCCTCGTCCGCAACCACGGCAGCCTCCTGGGCGGCGACTTTGCCATCCTCCTGGAGCCGACCCACGGCACTGTCGAGGGCGGCTGCAACGGCACCAGCCGCTTTGAGGCCACCACGGTGGGAGAGGCAGCGCACTCCGCGCGTGCGTGGATGGGCAGCAACGCCATCCACGCGGCCGCACCCATCCTTGCCCGGCTGGCAGCCTACGAACCGCAGACCATCAACGTGGACGGCCTGGACTACCGCGAGAGCCTCAACGCCGTGAAGATCAAAGGCGGCACGGCCGGCAACGTCATCCCGGACCGCTGCGTCGTCGAAATCAACTACCGCTTCGCCCCCGACAAGACGCCGGACCAGGCGGAGGCGCATGTGCGCGAACTGTTGGCGGGCTTCGCTGTGGTCCGCACGGACGCGGCCGCCGGTGCGCGCCCGGGACTGAACCACCCGGCCGCGGCGTCCTTCGTGGCCGCCGTCGGAGCCGAGCCGAAACCGAAATACGGCTGGACCGACGTCGCGCGTTTCAGCGAACTGGGGATCCCGGCAGTGAACTTTGGCCCCGGCGACCCGCTGCTGGCCCACAAGGACAACGAGCACGTCGACGCCGACGCCATCAGGGAATGCCTGCGGCGCTTCGAAGTTGGCTCGCAGCGTAAGCCTGCACGCAGAAGGGCCCGCAGCCTGCGGACCCTTCTGTGTGTGGGGGGTGGATGTGGCTACTTGGATTCGCGTACATCCGGTAGTTCCGGTGCCACCACTGCGGTTGGCGCTTTGGCAACGCCGCCTGCCGTCTTCGTGGAACCGCGGCGCTCGATCCAGATTGCGAGCCGGGAGACGCAGATGTTGATCACAATGTAGATCGCGGCAGCCACAAAGAAGATGGGGAACAGGAACGCGTTACCCAGGAAGTCCGCCATGACCTGCACAGCGCGCAGAAGTTCGCCGTACGCCACGATGTAGCCCAGGGAGGTGTCCTTCAGGAGCACCACGAGTTGGGCAACCAGCGATGGCATCATACGGCGGACAGCCTGCGGCAGTTCGATGAGCATCCGGGACTGGAAGCTGGTCAGGCCGATGGTCAGGCCCGCCTCCCGCTGTCCCTTCGGCAGTGATTGGATGCCAGCCCGGATGATCTCCGCGAAGATAGCGGTGTTGTAGAGGACGAGCCCGGCCACCACTGCGACGAAGGAACTCGTCCCGAACACCAGCAGGACGAAGAGCATCATCAGCACAACCGGCATGCCGCGCAGGAACTCCAGGACCACGCGGGCGGGAATCCGGATCCAGGCGACCAGCGAGATGCGCAGCAGGCAGAACATCAGGCCGAGGGAAACGCGATCACTGCGGCGAGGGCGGCGGCGGTGAGCGTTGCGCCGAGGCCGTTGGCGAGCAGCGTCCAGACGTCGCCCCGGGTGAAGATCGCCCAGCGGCGACCTTCAAAAATTCCCTGCTGGGCGAGAGTCATGCCAATCCATGCCAGAAGTCCCAGGATCAGCACGGTTCCAACCACGGAACCGATCAGCGAGACCCGGCGCGCTTTGGGCCGGGAACGTCGTAGAGGACTGAAGTCATCGGGCAATCGCCACCTTTCGTTCCACCGTGCTGGCAAGGATGCCCAGCGGAATGGTGAGGAGCAGATAGAAGAACGCTACGCCGAGCAGTACTGCCATGACCTGGTCACCGTTGGCATTGGCCATTTGGCGGCCGTAGCCGAAAAGTTCCAGGACAAAGAACGCGCCGGCGACGGAGGAGTTTTTGACGAGGGCAATCAGGATGTTGATCAGCGGCGGGACCACGGTCCGAAGCGCCTGCGGCAGGATGATGAGATTCAGGACCTGGCCGAAGTTCATGCCGATGCTGCGCGCGGCCTCAGCCTGGCCGAGCGGGACGCTGTTAACGCCTGAGCGGACGGCTTCAGCGATGAAGGCCGCTGTATAGGCGCTGAGGGCGATGATCGCTGCGACCTCGAACTGCTGGAATGTCACGCCGAGGCGGGCAGAACGATCGCCGCGAAGAAGAAAGCAATGGTCAGTGGGGTGTTTCGGAGAATTTCCACGTAGACGGTGCTGAATCCCCGGAGTGCCGCAACGGGGGAAACGCGGGCTGCCGCCAGGAGTGTTCCGAGGATAAGGGCGATGATCCCGGAGACGACGGACAGGAAAAGGGTGCGGAGAAGGCCTTCCCAATAAAGGGGCAGGTTTTCAATGATGACTTCCATAGGATCCTTCGGCTCTGGGCGTAGGGGTCAAAAAGCAGGCCGGCGGCTTCCGGGGAACGCGGTCAACGAATTCCCCGGAAGCCGCCGTGGCTACCTAGTAGCGGTCGATGGCGGGAAGTTCAGGGGCGGTCTTGATGACCGAACCTGCAGTTGCTTCCCAGGCCTTCTTGTAGGACCCGTCCTTGCCAAACGCCTCGAGCTGGTCATTGATCCAGTTGCGGAACTCGGTATCGTCCTTCTTCAGGCCGATGCCGTAGGGCTCCTTGGTGAAGGTTTGATCCGAGGCCAGCTTGAAGGCCTCCGGTTCCTTGTCCACAAAGCCGGCCAGGATCACGTTGTCCGTGGTGATCGCTTCGACCTGCTTGTTGCGCAGCGGCTCAAGGCAAGCGGAGTAAGTGGCTGCCGGCACGAGCTCGGCCTTGTACTTGTCCACGATCGTCGCGGCCGGGTTGAACCGGTCACGGAGCAGACCTTCTTGCCCGCGACGTCCTCAGGCTTGGTGATGGACGTGTTGTCCTTGTTCACCATCAGCGCCTGGCCGGCCTCGTAGTACGGTCCCGCGAAGCTGACAACCTGCTTGCGCTTGTCATTGATCGTGTAGGTGGCGATGACAATATCCACCTTGCCCTGCTCGATGAAGGGTTCGCGGTTGGCTGAGACAGTCTCTGACCATTCGATCTTGTCCGCGGCGATGCCCAGCTTGGCGGCGATCAGCTTGCCCATCTCGACGTCGAAGCCTACAGGCTTTCCGTCCAGGCCAACCTGGCCGAAGAGCGGCTGGTCAAACTTGGTGCCGATCCTGATGGTGCCCGCGCTCGAAAGCTTCGCCATGGTGGTGCCGGCGGCAAAGGTCGGCTTCTCGGCAACGGTGGGATCGCTGGTGGTGCCGGGGTGGTGCCGCCACATGCGCTCAGGGACAACGCCAGGGCAGCAGTAGCCGCCACGAAGAACGACTTCCGGCGGGTCATAAATGCCTTCATGACATTCCTTTCATTGGTCGGCCGTGGGTCACGGCCTGGGTGCGAACTGGAGTGAGTGTTCGTTGATGGAAAATCAATGGGTGAGCAGCTTGGACAGGAAGTCCTTCGCGCGGTCACTCTTCGGGTTGGTGAAGAATTCTTCCGGCTTGGCATCCTCCACGATCTGGCCATCCGCCATGAAAACCACACGGTCGGCGGCTTTCCGGGCGAAGCCCATTTCGTGCGTGACCACAACCATGGTCATGCCTTCCTTGGCCAGCTGGATCATGACGTCAAGGACTTCGTTGATCATCTCGGGGTCCAGCGCAGAGGTGGGCTCATCAAAGAGCATGACCTTTGGTTTCATCGCCAGGGCGCGGGCGATGGCCACGCGCTGCTGCTGGCCGCCGGAGAGCTGCGCCGGGAGTTTGGGGCCTGGTGCCCGACGCCCACGCGCTCCAGCAATGCCATGGCTTCCTTGTCGGCCTGGGCCTTGGCAACGCCTTTGACTTTGATGGGACCAAGCGTCACATTCTCAAGGATGGTCTTGTGCGCGAAGAGGTTGAAGGACTGAAAGACCATGCCGACGTCGGCGCGGAGCTGGGCCAGCTCCTTCCCCTCCTCCGGCAACACCTTTCCATCAATGCTGATGGTGCCGCCTTCGATGGTTTCCAGACGGTTGATGGCACGGCACAACGTGGATTTTCCTGAGCCTGACGGGCCAATGACCACCACCACTTCGCCCTTGCGGACGTGGAGATTGATGTCCTTCAAAACGTGCAACTGACCGTAATGCTTATTCACACCATTCAGGGAGACGAGCGCATCGCCGGGCACATGAGTAGTCATAAAGAAGAATCTAGCGAACATTGGCCGGTCATGAGGTGAATCACGCCAAGTTCGCGCGGATCGTGATTCAAGAGATACCTGCCACGGGCAAGCTGGCCTTGGCATTAGCCTTGGGGGATGAGCATCAACGCAGATCCGGCCAAAACTTCCCAGCCGCGCCGTAAGGGGCCCCTTGAACTCCGTCGCAAGCAGGCGGCTGTGGAAATGTCCGACCAGCATTTGCTTGATACCAAGGGCGCCGGACAGTTCGTCCATTCGGACCCTTGGCGTGTCCTCCGGATCCAGAGTGAGTTCGTCGAGGGGTTCGGCGCGCTTGCCGATCTGGGGCCCGCCGTCAGTGTTTTCGGCTCGGCGCGCACCAAACCCGGCAGCCCGTACTACGAAATGGGCATGGAAGTAGGCCGCAAGCTGGCAGCCGCGGGCGTGGCCGTCATCACCGGCGGCGGTCCGGGCTCCATGGAGGCCGCCAACCGCGGCACTGTGGAAGGCAACGGCGTCTCGGTCGGCCTGGGCATTGAATTGCCCTTCGAGCAGGGCCTGAACCAGTGGGTGGACCTCGGCATTAACTTCCGCTACTTCTTCGCCCGGAAGACCATGTTCGTCAAATATGCCCAGGGCTTCATCGTTCTTCCCGGCGGCCTGGGAACGCTGGATGAACTCTTTGAAGCCATGGTCCTGGTCCAGACCCGGAAAGTGACCTCCTTCCCGATCGTGCTCCTCGGCGTCGACTTCTGGGGGCCGATGATCGAATGGATCAAGGGCACCCTCGTGGCCGAGGGAATGGTCTCCGCAAAGGACCTGGACCTTATCCAGGTGGTGGACGATCCCGCCGAAGCGGTGCAACTGGTGCTGCACTGGACGCCCCCGGTTTCCAGCAACGGCGAGCAACGGCCCGAATAGGCCGCCAGCCCATATCTGGCACGATGGGTGCTGTGAGTTTTTTCCTGGTCTACCTCGCCATCGTGCTGATCGCCGCCACCCTGTGGGCAGGCGCCGGTGGCCGCCGCGGCATTCTGCGCAGCCTCCGCCGGGGCAGTGAACCGGCCACAGGCTCCGAGGTCCCGGAGAATCCGATTCTCTACCAGGGGTTCGGGCAGCCGCCCGCCAACCTTCCGCCGGTGCTGCTGCCCGCGGACGCTGCACCTGCCGACGTCGACCGGGTCCGCTTCTCCCTCGGCCTGCGTGGGTACCGGATGGACCAGGTGGACCAGGTCCTCGACGAACTGCGGGACCAGATCGCGGCCAAAGACGAAGAAATGGGCAGGCTTCGGGCACGGCTGCTGGAAGCGGAACGGGCGGCGCACCCGGAGGCCGGCGCTTGAGCACTGACACGGGGGACCGGACGGGCCCGACGGCGTTGATCGCCGCATTCGGCGCCCGCGCCATGGGGGCGTTCCAACGCTGGCCCTGGTGGCTGCAGGTTGCCGCCCTCTACGCCACTGCCCGGCTGGTCAGCGCCTGCATCTTTATGGCAGCAGCCCTGCACCAGGGACCCAACCCGTGGTTTCCGGCCGGCCCTGACTACTGGAACTTCATCAATATCTGGGATGCGCGATGGTACGGCCGGATCATCACCGACGGTTATCCCTCGCCGCTTCCAACGGATGCCGCCGGCAACGTGCAGGAAAATGCGTGGGCCTTCTATCCGCTCTTCCCGGCACTGGGCCGTGCGCTCGCAGGCCTGACCGGAATCAGCCCTGCCGGGGCGCTGACGGTCGTCGCCATGCTGGCGGGGTTGGGTGCGGCGCTGGTTTTGTACTGCCTGTTCAGGCACAAAGCTTCGCACACGGCGGCTCTTTGGGGCGTGGCATTCTTCGCGACCTTTCCGGTGTCTGCCATTCTCCAGGTCCCGTACGCGGAGCCCCTTACCGTTTTCCTGCTGGCCACCGCCCTGCTGCTCGTCATCGGGCATCATTATTTCGTTGCCATGCCGGTGGTCCTGCTGCTGTGCCTTTCCCGACCCGTCGGTGTTCCCTTTGCCGCAATGGTGGGGCTTCTCTTCCTCTGGCGACTGGTCGAACGCGGGCGCGAGAAGCGGCCGGGCACCCATAGCCTCGGGGAGTTGGCGTCCCTGGCGGGCCTGACCGTGGTGTGCGGTGCCTCGGCACTGCTGTGGCCGGCAGCGGCCTGGGCCGCCACCGGAGATATTGAGGCGTATACCAAAACCGAAACAGTGTGGCGCGGCCATGACCTGGTGCCCTTCAAACCCTGGTTCGACGCCGGCGTCGACCTCTTTGGCCCCGTCCTGGGGATCGTGGCGCCATTCGTCTTTGCGGGCCTCTTTGCGCTCCTGCTGTTCTCCCCGCCGGTGGTCCGGCTTGGTGTGGAACTGCGCTTGTGGTGCGCCTGCTACATGGGCTACCTCCTGGTGTTCCTCCACCCCCAGACCAGTACTTTCCGGATGCTGCTCCCGCTGTTCCCGTTGGCCCTGGCTGCCGTGCTCGTGTCCCGGTCGAAGGCATACCGCGGCACGGTCCTGACAATGTTTGTCCTGCTCCAGATCGTGTGGATCGTCTGGCTGTGGGCATGGGCGCAGCTTCCTGGCGGCGGCGATTATCCGCCGTGATAGCGGGCGGCGCCTGGCCGGCGAATTGGGGAATCCGACGCGGCCGTAAATGTCCATCGATTAGCTACGTGCGGGTCATTACGGGATAATAGTAAGTAAGCAGGGACAAAAAGCATTCAGAAATGTTCAGCCATGGCGGCATCAGTACGGGCCGCCATAGCGGCTTGATTTGACCATGCGTGACACAGCCCATCCGGGCTGATATGTCCTGGGACTAAATGGAGGGGAAATTCCTCATGGCGGCTATGAAACCACGCACCGGCGACGGCCCTATGGAAGTCACCAAAGAGGGCCGTAGCCTTATCATGCGCGTTCCGCTCGAAGGCGGCGGACGGCTTGTGGTGGAACTGAACGCTGCGGAGGCGGCCAACCTAAAGGAATGCCTCGTCGGCGTGACTGAATAATCTGTTCGGCGTAGCCGAATACTCCCGCAGGGCCAAGGTCCGCAGCCAACCCGCTGCGGACCTTGGCCTATTTGCTGTGGATCTACTTCTTAACCGCGACCAGCAGGCCGTCGCCCGTGGGAAGCATCGCCGACGCCAAGCGGTCGTCATCGCGGATTGCCTTGCCCACCTGGCGGAGCACCACCGTGTTGGACTCCCGGACAGCCGGGTTGGCAACGCGGTCCTTGTCCAGTGCGTCATTGATGATGAGCAGCCCGCCGGACTTCAGGAGCCGGACGGCCTGTTCCACGTAGCCGGGCAGGCCGGGCTTGTCGGCATCAACAAACACCAGGTCGTAAGCGGAGTCGGTCAGGCGCGGGAGGACATCACCGGCGCGGCCGGAAATGGTACGGGTGCGGTTGGCCGGACTGCCAGCCTCCGAAAAAGCTTCACGTGCCGCCTTCAGATGTTCGACGTCCACGTCGATGGTGGTCAGTACGGCCTGCGGTCCAAGCCCCCGCAGGATGCATACCCCCGAGACACCTGCGCCTGTGCCGATTTCGACGGCGGTCTGCGCCTTCGAGCCCGCGGCCAACACCGTCAGGACCGCACCGACACCAGCGCCGATGGGCGTCACGCCCAGTTCGAAAGAGCGCTCCCTGGCACGAAGCATAACCTCATCCTCTGCGGGCAGATCTTCTGCATAGGACCAGCTCGTGGATTTGTCGGCGCTCATGTGATTCGCTTTCTGGGCGGCAGGGGAGTGTTTAGTACAGCCTACTGTGTGCGGGGGTGCCAGCCGCGGAAGGGAATCGTTGTGCCTCTGGCTCAAGAACCGCCCCGGTCAGGAAATTCCCAGCCAACTTTGAAATGATGGATATCCGGTCATCCGTAACGTGATCGGCGCCGAACAAGAGATGTCAACAGTATCCGGGCGATAGCAATCCACGATGGGAGTGGACGATGTCAGCATCAGGTATGGCGCCTGTCCCTGCGACGCAAGATTCCGCCGCTGCATGGGTCAGGCCCACTTGGGAGGAAGTGGTGGCCAACCACTCCGCCAAGGTCTACCGGCTGGCGTACCGCCTGACGGGGAACAAGTTCGACGCCGAGGACCTCACCCAGGAGGTGTTCGTCCGTGTCTTCCGGTCACTGGAGAATTTCAAGCCAGGGACACTGGATGGCTGGCTGCACCGCATCACCACCAACCTGTTCCTGGACCAGGCGCGCCGGAAAACCCGCATCCGGTTTGACGCTCTGGCCGAAGACGCCGAGTCCCGGATCCCCGGGCGTGAACCCGGACCGGAACAGAGCTTCGAACACAACAACCTGGACCTCGATGTGCAGGCTGCCTTGGAGGAGCTGCCCCCGGACTTCCGCGCCGCCGTCGTGCTTTGCGACCTGGAAGGCCTGTCCTACGACGAAGTGGCCGCTGCACTCGGCGTCAAACTGGGTACCGTCCGCTCCCGTATCCACCGGGGACGGACCATGCTGCGCGAAAAGCTGGCCCACCGCGATCCCAGGCCACAGCAAGGACGTACGCCGAAGCTTTCGCTGCCGCGCATCGCCAGCATCCTCTGATCGGCACCATGACGCCCCAGAACCCCTTCGGCCGCCGGCATCACCGCGGCGCCGACCACGTGCAGACCTGCGCAGAATGTGCAGCGGCGCTGAAGCGTGAACGCCAGTACATCGAGCGGCTCCGTGACGCGGCCGTGCCGCCTGCCAGCGAAGACCTGACGGCCCGGCTGCTGGTCAGGACGCAGCTGCTCGCGGCAGTGGCCGAGCCAGCCCCGAGCCCATACCGGGCTGCGCGAGCCGTGGCACTTGCCGCCGGCGGGACAGCCGCAGCCGCTGGAATTCTTGCCGTCAGCGCGTTTGCGCTGGCGGGGGACAGCCTGCCCGTCGCCCAATCGGCCATAAATGGGAGCCTGGTGCAGCATACGGCCCAGCTACCGGCCGACGGCAGGGAGATCAGTGCTCCGCAGTTGTTGGCCCTACGCGCTGAAGGCTGGGTCTGTCCGGACCTGGCATCACTCGGCTTCCACGTCCGGAGCGCCAATGCCATAACACTGAACGGGCGGCCGGCGGTGGAAATGCACCTGACTGACGGGCAACACTATGCCACCATCGTGGAACAGCATCCCGTGGACGCCCAGCAGCAGTCGGGTCAGGACGCCGAACAGAACTCCGGTGCGAACGAGGGGAAGCTGCTGGTCAGCAGCCTGGCGCCCTGGACGGCCACCGTGGAGACCACAGCAGGAACTTTCACTGTTGAGTCAGACCTCCCAGCGGAGCAGGCCGATGACGCCGTTCCAGTGCTGCAGCGGCTCAGCGTCCTCGCCGTAGAAGGAATTAACGCGGGTGTCAGCACCGCGCCTGGCGACTCCCCGGTGACCGCAGCGGACGACTCTCCCGCCGCCCGGTTGGAGCGGGGAATCCGCAAACTCGGGGAGGTGCTGGCTCCGTGATGCAGGCACTTTGCGACGCTGGCGGGCAGGAATCGTCAGTGGGGCTCCGGAGAGGGTAATCTTCCTAAAGTGTTTGGAATCAACGGCCCGGAGTTCTTCCTCCTGCTGATCATCGGCATCCTGGTGATCGGTCCCCAGCGCCTGCCCGAATACACCCAGAAGCTTGCGAATCTTGTGAAGGAAGTCCGCCGGATGGCCTCCGGTGCCCGGGAGCAGATCAAGGAAGAAGTCGGCATCGACATCGACGATGTCGACTGGAAAAAGTACGATCCCCGGCAGTACGATCCGCGGCGCATCATCAAGGAAGCCCTCCTGGACGACGACGCCAAACCCGTCAGTGCCGGCGCTCCGGCAGCGGTGGCTGCCGTGGCCGCTGCGGGGCGGTTGCCGCGGGCGGGACGGCTCCCTCCCGGCCGGAACGTGTAGTCCAGTCGCTGCCTCCGGGCGAACCCGCGCCGTTCGATACCGAAGCCACCTAGGCCCCGCTGCCTCTGGCGGGCAGCGTTGCGTTAACGCGGCTGCAGGCCAGTTTCATCCCCTTCAGGCCCCTGGGCCTGGCAGCAAGTTTTCCGGCGATGCCGGTCAAGGCAATGGCCGCCGGAGTTTCTGGCCGGCCAAGCACAATGGGCGTGCCGGCGTCGCCGCCTTCCCGCAGCAGGATGTCCAGCGGAATCTGTCCCAGGAGCGGCACATTGGTGCCCACCGTCGCTGTGAGCCGTTCGGCGAGGACCGCCCCACCGCCGCTTCCGAACAGCTCCATCCTCCCGCCGTCGGGCATTTCCAGGTATGACATGTTCTCGATGACGCCGGCCACCGTCTGACCTGTCTGGGTGGCGATGGCACCGGCGCGCTCGGCGACGTCGGCAGCTGCGGCCTGGGGTGTGGTGACCACCAGGATCTCAGCCTTCGGCAGTAACTGGGCCACTGAAATCGCGATGTCACCGGTGCCGGGCGGCAGGTCGAGGAACAGTGCATCGAGGTCGCCGAAGTAGACGTCCGTCAGGAACTGTTCCAGGGCCCGGTGGAGCATCGGCCCACGCCAGGCAACCGGCTGGTTTCCGGCGACGAACATACCGATGGAAATCACTTTTACGCCATAGGCCACCGGCGGCAGGATCATGTCGTCCACCCGGGTGGGCGCCTGCGTGATGCCCATCAGGGCCGGAACCGAGAAGCCATGGACGTCGGCGTCCACAATGCCCACACGGAGGCCCTGAGCGGCCAGGGCACAGGCAAGGTTGACGGTCACCGATGACTTGCCCACACCACCCTTGCCGCTTGCCACCGCGAAAACCTTGGTCAGGGACCCCGGCTCGTTGAACGGAATCCCGCGCTGCCCGGAGGCGCCGCGGAGCTGTTCCTTCAGGGCGTCCCGCTGGGCCTGGTTCATCACTTTCAGTTCAACCTCGACGGCGGTCACGCCCCGAACTGCGGACAGCGCCTTCTCAGAATCTGCGGTAATGGTCCCGCGCAGGGGGCAGCCCGCGATGGTCAGCAGGACGGCCAGCCTGACCCGGCCGTCCGCAGCGACATCCACAGACTCCACCATGCCCAGTTCCGTGATGGGACGGCGGAGCTCAGGATCGATAACAGTGGCCAGCGCAGCGTGGACTGCCTGCTCCAGGGAGGCGCTCATGCGGGTGGGCTCAGCTTTCGGTGGTGGGGATGTGCTTGGGACGGCCTGGTCCTGGATTGCGGGGTCGGTAGCGGCAGTGTCCTTGGCGACGGCGTCCTTGGCGACATGGCTGGGTTTGACCTTGGGAATCTGCTGCGTGCGGGGGTTCCGCTGTTTGTCGCGCTTTTCCTTCAGCTTTTCCTTGACCTTCTCACGCGGGACTCGTGGCTGCCGGATCCGGCGGGATCGTGGGTCCGCAGTTCCTCCTGCGCTTCCAGCATGTCCTCGAGGAGCGTCCGTAGTTCGGCCCGTACGTAGTCGCGGGTGGCAACCTCGCGCAGCGCGATCCTCAGCGACGCCAGCTCCCGGGTGAGGTACTCGGTGTCGGCCAGGTTCCGTGCCGCCTGTTGGCGATCCTGCTGGAGGGAGACCCTGTCTCGGTCGTCCTGCCGGTTCTGGGCCAGCAGCAGCAGCGGGGCCGCGTAGGAGGCCTGCAGGGAAAGCATCAGTGTCAGGAGGGTGTAGCCCAGGAGGCGCGAATCGAACTGCCACTCCGCCGGTGCCCACGTGTTCCAGACCAGCCAGATGACGACGAAGACCGTCATGTAGACCAGGAACTGCGGCGTGCCCATAAACCGGGCGAAGCCTTCCGTCGCGTGGCCGAATGCATCCGGGTCGGGTGAGAACTTCGGCAGGATGCGCTGGCGGCCACTCAGGGGTGTGTCGAGTCCGCCCTTGGCCGCCGCCTTCTTGTTGGGATTCTTGGGGGCGCCGGTGTCAGCCAATGCGGCCTCCCAGTTTTCTTACCGGGGCTTCGCCATCATAGGCGCGCCAGTCATCCGGCAACAGATGATCCAAAACGTCATCAACAGTCACCGCCCCACGAGCCGGCCTGCGTCATTGACCACGGGAAGACAGTTCAGGTTGTAGGTGGCGAGCGTGCGCGCCACCTCGCTGATGTGGGCCTGGTCGGAGACCGGCTCAAGGTTCTTGTCCACGAGGTTGCCCAGGGGTTCCGGCGGCGGATAGCGGAGCAGTTGCTGGATGTGCACAACGCCCAGGAACCGTCCCGTGGGGTTTCCAAGGGGGGCCGGGCGATGAAGATGGACGAGGCGAGGGCGGGGGAGAGTTCCTCGCGGCGGACGTGGGCCAGTGCCTCGGCGACAGTCGCCTCCGGGGGGAGGATCACCGGAACAGGGGTCATCAGGCCACCGGCCGTGTCCTCGTCATATTCGAGGAGCCGCCTGACGTCCTCGGCGCCTTCGGGTTCCATGAGGCGGAGAAGCTCCTCCGCCTGTGCAGAAGGAAGCTCGGCGAGGAGGTCTGCGGCGTCGTCGGGGTCCATTTCCTCCAGGACGTCCGCGGCGCGTTCGACATCGAGGGCGGAGAGGATCTCCACCTGGTCGTCTTCGGGCATTTCCTGTAGTACGTCGGCCAGGCGTTCATCCTGGAGTTCGCTGGCCACTTCGAAGCGGCGTTTGTCGCTCATTTCCTGCAGCGCCTCGGCGAAGTCAGCGGGTTTCAGGTCCTCATGGTTGGCCACGAACTGGGTGGCTGCCTGGGGTTCGGTGCGGGCACCTTGGAGGGCGTCGGCCCAGTCGACGATCATGGTCTCGTTCCGGCGCAGCCGGCTGAGCGGGGAGAGGGAGTGGCCCCGGCGGACGAACAGCTTGCTTACGAACCAGTCGCGGGACCGGTGCTGGTCCATGGCGATGTCCTCGATGGTGGCGTCGCCGCTACCGTCACGGAGCGTGACGCGGCGGTCGAACATTTCCGCGACCACCAGCGTCTCCGCGCCGCGCTGCTCAAAGCGCCGGAGGTTGACCAGACCCGTGCAGATGATCTGTGTCTGGTCGATGGAGGTAATGCGTGTCATCGGCACAAAGACACGCTTTTTGCCGGGAACCTCGACGACGATGCCCACCACATGCGGGGCGCCACGGCTGCCACGCGAGAGAACCACCACATCGCGCAACCTGCCCAGACGGTCGCCCAAGGGGTCGAAGACGTCAAGACCCAGCAGGCGGGCCACGAAGACGCGCGAAAGATTTGTACTCACGTCTACAGGCTACCGAGTCTGCTCTCTTTTAGCTGAATTTACAGGCGGCATACATGCTGATGGGCAAGAATGGATGTATGTCAAACATTTTTGGTGCTCCCAAGGCCGGTGGCCCCAGTGGGCCCGATGACGCACGCACGGTGCCTACCGGTGACACCGTAGGCTCGTACACCTCTTACTTGGATGCCCAGAAGGCAGTGGACTACCTCGCCGACCAGCAGTTCCCGGTCCAGATGGTTTCCATCGTGGGCAACGAACTCAAGATGGTTGAGCGGGTGACCGGCCGCCTCACCTACCCTCGGGTGGCTCTCTCCGGGGCGCTCAGCGGTATGTGGTTCGGCCTCTTTGTTGGCGTCATGCTTTCCTTCTTCGCACCATCGCCCGGCTACTTCTCCATCCTGGCCTCTGTGCTGATGGGGGCTGCCTTCTTTATGCTGTTCGGCATCGTCACGTATGCCATGCAGCGGGGAAAGCGGGATTTCACCTCGACCAGCCAGGTGGTAGCCACCAGCTACGACGTGGTGGTGTCGGTGGAAGCTGCCCATGATGCGCGCCGACTGCTCCAGCAACTGCCCATGACCCGCTCGGACGCAGCAGCCGGTCCATACAATCCCCAGGGCTACCAGAACCAGCAGTACGGCCAGACGGGCCAGACGGCCACCTGGGTCAGCACCGCGGCGAGCCGGGCCAGTCGGGCCATCAGCCTGGTCCGGCACCCGCACGCCCTGCCAGTTGGAATGACCCCTACGGACAGCAGGGTGCCGGAACTTCGGGCCAGGGGACTGCCCAAGGCGTGGTCCAAGCCACAGGCCCGGACCAGGGCACGCAGCCGGAGGCAGCGGCCCAGCCGGCGAAGGCTCCCGCTGCCGCCGTCCGCTACCCGGACCTCCCTGATGGCCGGCCGCAGTACGGTGTCCGCGTCTCAGATCAGGCCACTGCAGGCGAGGCCAGCACGGGGCAGCCCAGCACAGAACAGCCCGGCTCAGATCGGTCCCGGGCGCACTCCCAGCCTGACTCCTCCAAGGACTCCGGCGAATCCACACCGTAAGCGGTGCCGCCGGAGGCCGGACTGACCCACGGCCCGGGGAACAAGGCCCCGCAATAACAAACAACTCCGCCCGGAACAGCAACGGCTGTTCCGGGCGGAGTTGTTTGTTGTTCGAGGCCGTCTTACTTGACGCCGCCGGCTGTCAGGCCGCCCACGAGGTACTTCTGAAACATGAAGTACAGCACCACCACAGGGACCGCACAAACCAGCGACGCCGCCATCAGCTGGGAGTACACAGGGATCGCTCCGCCCTCAACCGCGGACGCGAAGACCTGCAGCGCAACTGCGGCAGTGTGCGTGTCCGGGCGGGTGAACACCGACGCGAAAAGCACGTCATTCCAGCCCAGGAGGAAGGCGAAAATCGCCGAAACGATGATCCCGGGCCAGCTGAGCGGAATGATGATCCGGAACAAGATCCCGACGTTTGAGGCACCGTCAATGCGCGCGGCTTCCTCCAATTCCCGCGGCAGGCCGCGGAGGTAGGTGACCATCACCCACGTTGAGAACGGCAGTGCGAACGTCAGGTAGGCGATAAACAGGCCCCAGAGCGTGCCGATGACGGCCACACCCAAATAGGTGCCCGCGGAGGAGAAGAGCACGAAGACCGGCAGGAGCATCAGCGTGCCCGGCACGGACTGGAGACCCAGCAGCCCGCGCAGCACCGTCAGGCGCCCGCGGAACTCAAACCGGACCAGTACGTAGGCCGTGCCGATGGCCATAATGGCCGAGACGACCGCCGTGGCCCCGGAAACGATCAGGCTGTTGCCGATAGCTTTCGCCAGCCCCACGGAATCCCAGATTTTGGTGTAGCTGTCCAACGAGAAGCTGCTTGGCCAGAACTCGCCGCTGGCGACTCCCACATCCGTGTTCAGCGAGGCCAGGAAGATATACACGATCGGGATGAGGACCAGGGCGCAGAGCAGGACCGTGACGATGGCCAGCAGCGGCCTTGGCATGAGGCGCGTAACCTCAAGGGCTGCGTCACGCCGGATGGGCTGCTTCTTCTGCTGCACGATCGGGTTTGCCGCGTCGATGGTCATTTCTTTCCTCCTTCGTGCACATCAAGCCGGACTGCGCGCAGGTAGATGAAGAGCGGAATCGCGATCAGGATCAGCGAAACGACCGCCATGGCGGCGCTGAGGCCAAACCGGAAGCTCTGGAAACTTGTGACGTACACCAGGATCGGCAGCACGTTCACATCCGACGGTGCAGGAGCCCCAAACAGGACATAGGGGAGGGTGAAGTTGTTGATGTGGTTCAACGTGGCAAGCAGGAAGGCGAGCGAAACCGGTCCCTTCAGGTAAGGGAAAATCACGTACCGCAGCTTGTTCCACCACAGTGCCCCATCCAGGGCCGACGCCTCGTGGACCTCGTGGTCCACCGCCTGCAGGCCGGACAGTGCCAGCAGGTAGATGAACGGCCAGGCCGCCCAGATTTCCACCCACACCAGGGTCCAGTAGGCGTTCGGGCCGTTAAGCCACAAGCCACCGTCCATTCCCATGTTGGTCAGTGTCACATTCACGATTCCATCCGGCTGCAACATGGTCCGCCAGACGCTGGCCACTACAAACGACGGCAGGACGTAGGGAATCAGGAAGATGGAGCGCACCAGGGCACGGCCACGGTAGGCGTTCTGGGTGACGACGGCGGCGGCCACGCCCAGCGGGACGGTCACCGCCGTGGAGATCACCGCGAAGGAAACAGAAAGCCAGATGGAACGGAGCAGATCGCTGCTGAGTGCCGCTTCAATGTAGTTCTGGATGCCAATGAATTCGGCGCTGACCCACTGGCGAAGGGTGTACTGATCCAGATCGATCAGGGACATCCAGATGCCCATGGCCAACGGGACGAGGATGACGATCGTCATCAGCAGCCCGCCGGGAATCAGGAGCCAAAGAGGCCGGTTCTTCTCGCTGAGCCCCTTTCGTCGCTTCCCAAGGGGTGTGGTTTCGCCGGGTCCCGCGGCCGCCCCGGCCATCGGACCGCTATCCGATGGCCGGGGCTCGGTAACGCTGCTAGCCATTTTCCGTAACCTTCCGCAGTTGGTGGCTCAGTCCTACTTCTTGGCCCGGTCCAGTGCGGTCTGCGATTTGGCCTGTTCGTCCTTGAGCCGCTGGGACAGGTTGGATTCGCTGACTGCACCGGAGGAAAGATCCGGAATGGACTGGACAACCACGTTGGTCAGTGACAGCTGGACATCGCCCCAGGCACCGCTGAACGGCGTCGCAACGGATTTGGCTCCCGACTCAAGGGCCGGCGCAATCACTTCGTTGGTTGCAAGTTCCTTCGCGGCTGCCTGGTTGGCGGGAAGCTGTCCGAAAACCTTGAAGTAGTTGAGCTGGACATCCTTGTCGGTGATCATCTTGACGAACGCGAAGGCGAGGTCTTTCTGCTTCGAGTAGTCAGCCACTACGAGGTTGTCACCGGAGAGGATGCTGGTGGCAGGCTTGCCGACCGAAGGGTTGGAGGTCTCGCCCGGGGGAACTGTGGGCATCAGGGCGTACTTGTACTTGCCTTTGACGGCAGAGGCATCCAGGGCGGGGATGGACAGCGGCGAGGTCATGGGGAAGTATGCTGCCTTGCCGGCCGCAAATGCCGCGAGTGCCTGTGGATTGGACCAACCAACGGCGGAGGGGTCAACCACCTTGTCCTTCGTCACCCAACCGAAGTAGGTCTCGTAGGCCTTCTTGGTGATGGGGTCATCGAGACGGACTTCGGTTCCGTCAATGATGGGGTTGCCGCCCTGGATTGACATGCCCCAGATGTACTTCCAGGGGTCGAAGTTGTCCTTGTAGGCCACGGCAACACCGTACTGGTCGCCCGTGGTGAGCTTCTTGGCCTGCTCGGTAAATTCGTCCCAGGTGGTGGCAGGCTTTTCGATGCCGGCCGCTGCCAGCAACTCGGTGTTGTAGGCCATCACGAACGGCCGGCTCACGAACGGGATACCGATCTGGTTGCCTTCATCCGGCCCGGAAATGCCGAGCGCCGCGGGGACGAACTTGTCCTTGCCGCCGAGCTGGTTCCATTCGTTGTCACCCAGTTTCACGAACGCCCCGGTGGAGTAGGCCGTGGGGTGAACGTGGTGCCGAGCCCGTAGACGTCTGGGCCCTGGCCGAGACGACTGACGTCTGGATCCGGGTCATCTCGTCATTGGCGCTGGCGAACGTCTCCCACTGGATGTCGGCCCCGGTTTCCGCCTTGAACTTGGCGCTCATTTCCTTGAACCAGGCCTGCTGTTCCTGGGGTACTGTGCGGTGACGCTCATCAGGACGTTGAGGGTTTTTCCGGTGCCGTCCACGTTGCCGCCGGTGGCGCCGGAGGTGGTACCGCCTGTGCCGCCGGATCCGCCGCAGGCGGCAAGCATCAGGACGGAAATGGCCGCTGCGGCGATAGTGCCGAGGCGACGCGGTCTGGACATACCCATGAGACTTCTCCTTTGAAGACAAACATTGCGGCAGAGACCCGAGACTAAAACTCAGTCTACGATTTTCTTTCTTTGCGGCTAGAGTATTCATCAATGCCAACATTTGGCAAGCGATTGCCAAAATCTGTTGTGAGAGTCTCACCAAGGGGTGGGGTCGTCCAGCGCATCCCTGCGGAGATGCGCTGGACGCAACAACCTTTAGCGGATGTCTCCGCTTGCCTTACCGGCGTCCAGCTCCTGGTAGATGCCTGCCATCCAGGACTCGACGTCGTCGGCCTTGCGGGGCAGTGCAGCGCTGAGGTTCACCGGACCATCGGCCGTCATGAGGATGTCGTCCTCGATCCGCACTCCTATGCCGCGGTACTCCGCGGGGATGGCCAGGTCCTCGTTCTTGAAGTACAGGCCGGGTTCGATAGTGAAGACCATGCCCTCGGCCAGGATGCCGTCGAGGTACAGTTCGCGCTTTGCCTGGGCGCAGTCGTGGACATCCAGGCCAAGGTGGTGACTGGTGCCGTGCGGCATCCAGCGGCGGTGCTGCTGGCCTTCCGCGCTGACGGCTTCCTCGACACTCACGGGGAGAAGCCCCCACTCGGCTAGACGTTCCGCCAACACATTCGTGGCCGCGGTGTGGATGTCCCGGAACTTGGCACCCGGCTGGGCAGCGGCGAATCCGGCGTCGGCAGCATCCAGGACTGCCTCGTAAACCTTGCGCTGGACTGCGGTGAACGTGCCGTTGGCTGGCAGGGTCCGGGTGACGTCGGCGGTGTAGAGCGAGTCCGCTTCAACGCCGGCGTCCAGCAGCAGCAGCTCGCCGGCGTTGATCCTGCCGGTGTTCCGCGTCCAGTGCAGGACTGTGGCGTTGTTGCCGGCGGCGGCGATGGTGTCGTAGCCCAGTTCGTTGCCTACCTCGCGGGCGCGGGCAAAGAACGCGCCTTCCACCACGCGCTCGCCGCGGGCATGGGTCAGGGCGCGGGGCAGGGCCTTGACTACCTCCACGAAGCCCTCGACAGTCGCAGCCACCGCAGTCATCATCTGTTCGATCTCCCACTCATCCTTCAAGAGGCGGAGTTCAGACAGCGCTTCGGAAAGCTTTTCATCCAGTGCATCCAGGACAGCCAGGTCCAGGTTGTCCGGGTCCTTGGCAGTGTTGTACCGGGCCGTATCCACCAGGGCGTCGATGTTCTCGTCCACCTTGCGCACCAGGCGGATGGAGATGCCGCCGATCTCCGGGGCACCCACGTTCTTGGTGATCGCCGATTCAAGTCCATCGATGTGGGCGGTGGCCAGGCCCAGGCGCGCTTCGAACTCGGCCAGGGTGGCCGTGCACCGATCCAGAACTCGCCGGAACGGGAGTCAGCGTAGAACTGTTCTGTATCCCGGCCGGCCAGCGGCCGGAAGTACAGCGTGGCACGGTGGTGACTGCCGCCGTCGCCCTTTCCTTCACCGGCCGGTTCCAGAATGAGCACGGCGTCCGGCTCATGATCCAGGCCCAGCCCGGTGAGATGCGCGAAGCCGGAATGCGGACGGAACCTGTAGTCACAGTCGTTGGAGCGGACCTTCAGCGGACCGGCGGGGACGACCAGGCGTTCGCCTTTGAACTTCTCTGAGATGGCCTTGCGCCGGGCCGCGGCGTAGTTGGCCACGGCGTCGAGCACCGGCAGATGCTGCCCGGACGGCGCCCAGTTACCGGCCATAAAGGCCTTAAAGGCAGCGGAACTGGGCCGCTGAGAGCGGTTGTTGACGCGCTCATCGAGGGGCTGGGAGACAGAGGTCGGGGTGTTTTCGGCATCGTTCACGGCACCATCGTCTCACCGGCACCGAGCCGGGGCCAATACCGGCGCGGACGCGGTCAACTAGGCTGGGCAAGTGAGGATTGACCTGCATACCCACTCGAACGTTTCGGACGGCACCGAAACCCCGCCGACGTGATGGCTTCGGCTGCCCGGGCGGGCCTGGACGTGGTGGCACTTACCGATCACGACTCCACGGACGGCTGGGCCGAAGCATCCCTCGCGGCGCTGGAAAACGGCGTGGCACTGGTCCCCGGCATGGAGGTCTCCTGCCGCACCTCGCAAGGCATCAGTGTGCATCTGCTGAGTTACCTGCACGATCCTGCCCACCCCGGATTGCTTGAAGAGATCACCAAGGCCAAGGACGCGCGCCTCACGCGGGCCGAACGCATGGTGACCCTGCTCGCCGAAGACTACCCGCTGACATGGGACGACGTCATCCACCATGTGGCTCCCGGGGCTACCATGGGCCGGCCGCACATCGCCGATGCCTTGGTTGCGGCCGGTGTGGTGGCGGACCGCTCGGAGGCGTTCACGTCCATCCTGACGTCCCATTCGCGCTACTTTGTCCAGCACTATGCACCCGACCCCGCCACCGCCGTCGAACTGGTCCGTGCCGCTGGTGGTGTTCCCGTGTTCGCGCATCCCGTGGCATCCGGCCGGGGCCGGATCGTGGGGGAGCGCACCTACCGCGACATGATCGACGCCGGCTTGGCCGGCCTGGAGATCGACCACCGCGACAACCCCGAGGAGGGACGGGAATTCCTCAGGGCCTTGCAGCCAAACATGGACTGCTGATCACCGGCTCTTCGGATTACCACGGAGCGGGCAAACCGAACCTGCTGGGTGAGAACCTGACGGCGCCGGAGATGCTGGCGCGAATTGAGGAGCTGGGCACCGGAACGGCGGTAGTGCGCGGGAGTGCCGCACATCTTGACTAACGGTCCCGGCTGAGTTGTCTTGCGCTTGCCGGGGGGGTGGTTTTCATTGCCAGACAGGTCTCGTCGCCATGCAACATTTCTTACGGTAGACGGAGAGAAACCAATGTTTAGGAAAACACTCGCCGCGG
The DNA here is from genome assembly GCA_002370555.1 of Arthrobacter sp. Hiyo4. Classification (GTDB taxonomy): domain Bacteria; phylum Actinomycetota; class Actinomycetes; order Actinomycetales; family Micrococcaceae; genus Arthrobacter. The sequence continues at coordinate 2,509,733 of AP014718.1, read as the reverse complement.
CTGGCCTTGCTGCCGCCTTTGTGTTTGTTCCCACGGCAGCCAACGCGCTGGACTGTATCAACGTCAGCCGGCCGCCCGCTGCCTGTGGCTCGAACTGCACCGAAGGCCCCGTGTTCACCGGAAACTGGGCGTGGCTCCCAAGCGTCTTCCCCGGCGCTGCTGAAGTCTGGGCATTTGTGCCGCCGGGATCGCTCAAGGAGCTGGACCCCACTGCACCCATCGACCAGAAAGGCAACTTCCAGAATGGCCAGGGCCATGCCCTGTTGGTCAACGCCATCTGCGATTCCCAGGGGTCGGTGCTCGTGCATCGGCAAACCGACCACGGCATTCAGTTGATGGAAGGTTGCGTGGGAGGCCCCTGACACAAGCAGGTCGCAGCAGGTGTCGTTTTGGAGGCTCAGAACGACACCTGCTGCTACTTAGACTGGGTGAACGAGGTGAACTCGGCCTTGGCACCCAGCCGCTTGGCCATCACGTCAATGGCCGGCTGGTTCTGGTCCACACACACGAACTTTCGGTCCAGTTTGGCCGCCACGGCGCCCAGGGTTCCGGAACCGGCGAAGAAGTCCAGGCACCAGTCACCGGGCCGGCTTGACGCCGACACCACACGGCGGATGAGGCCCTCGGGCTTCTGCGTGGGGTAGCCGGTTTTTTCCTTGCCCGTGGGGGAGACGATGGTGTGCCACCAGACGTCGGTGGCAGCTTCCCGAGCTCCCGCTTCGCCGGTGTCACCAGGCCGGGTGCCATGTACGGCTCGCGGTCCACCTCAGCGTTGTCGAAGTGGTATTTCGCCGGGTTCTTGACGTACACGAGGATGTTGTCGTGCTTGGTGGGCCAGCGGTACTTGGCGCGGGCACCGTAGTCGTAGGCCCAGATGATCTCGTTGAGGAAGCACTCCCGGCCGAAGATCGCGTCAAGCATCACCTTGGCGTAATGGACCTCCCGGTAATCCAGGTGGAGGTACAGCGTGCCGTCGTCGGCCAGCAGCCGCCAGGCCTCCACGAGCCGGGGTTCCAGGAATGACCAGTAATCACTGAAGGCGTCATCGTACCGGTGCAGGGCGCCCTTGATGGTGTCGTAGGAACGCCCTTGAAGCCCACGCGGTCGCCGTCACCGTCTGTGTTCAGCACCATCCGCGTTTCCTGGCGCTTCTGGACCCTGCCGGTGTTGAACGGCGGGTCAACATATATCAAAGTGAAGGCGCCGTCCGGCAGCGAGGGGAGGAACTCCGCGTTGTCCGCGTGTACCACCAGGTTGCCGCCGTCCGGCGCCCAGAGGCTGTCAGTCATCGAGGCTGTTATGCCTCGGTGCTGCGCTGCTGCGGGCCGTTGCCGGCACCGGCCACCACTTCACCGTTGCGGCGGCGGGTGCGGGTCCGGCTGCGGCGGGCACGGGGTCCACTTCGCCTTCGGCCGGAGCCGCAGCAGCCGGTTCTGGGGCGGGGCTGGTGCCGGCGGTCGCCGCATCAGAGGTACGACGACGGCGGTCACCGGAGCGTCCGCCGGGCTCGCTTGTACGGCGGCTGCTGCTGTCGCGAGCACCGGAGCGGCCGGCGTCGCGGTTGCTGTCGCGCCCGCTGTCACGGCCACCGCTTGGACGGGTGTTCTTTTTGCCGGTCTCTCCCAGGTCCTCGAGGACCTCGGCGTCGACGCCGGCCAGCACGCGCTTGTCGCGGGGGAGGCGGCCCTTGGTGCCTTCCGGGATGTCCAGCTCTTCGTACAAGTGCGGTGAGGAGGAGTACGTTTCCACGGGCTCCGGAACGCTGAGTCCCAGGGCCTTGTTGATCAGGCCCAGCGCGGCATGTCGTCCCAGTCAACGAAGGTCACTGCTGTGCCCTTGTTGCCGGCGCGGCCGGTGCGGCCCACCCGGTGCAGGTAGATCTTTTCGTCTTCAACGCACTGGTAGTTGATGACGTGCGTGACGTCGTCGACGTCGATGCCGCGGGCGGCAACATCGGTGGCCACCAGGACGTCCACCTTGTTGTTGCGGAAGGCGCGGAGTGCCTGCTCACGGGCGCCCTGGCCCAGGTCACCGTGGATGGCGGCGGCGGCGAAGCCGCGGTCCACGAGCTCCTCGGCAACCTTCGCGGCTGTGCGCTTGGTTTTGGTGAAGATGATGGTACGGCCGCGGCCGCGGGCCTGCAGAATGCGGGCAACAACTTCGATCTTGTCCATGCTGTGGGCACGGTAGATGAGCTGGCGAATGTCGCGCTTGGTGAGGCCCTCGTCGTCGGGATCAGCGGCCCGGATGTGGGTGGGCTGCGTCATATAGCGGCGGGCCATGGCAATGACCGGGCCGGGCATGGTGGCAGAGAACAGCAGGGTCTGGCGGACTGCAGGGGTACCGGCGATGAGGGTTTCCACGTCCGGCAGGAAGCCGAGGTCCAGCATTTCGTCGGCCTCGTCAAGGATGACCATCTTGACGTTCTTGAGGACCAGGTGCTTCTGCTTGTAGAGGTCGATGAGGCGGCCGGGAGTACCGACGACCACCTCGACGCCGTTCTGCAGGGCTTCCACCTGGGGCTCGTAGGCACGGCCGCCGTAGATGGTGGTGATGCGGGCGTTCCGCTTGCGGGAAGCGTTCTGGAGATCATTGGCCACCTGGACGGCCAGTTCGCGGGTGGGCACGATGACCAGGGCTTGAGGTGCACCCGGAACGGCGAGCTTGTCATAGCCGGCGTCGTCCGGACCTACCACGCGCTGCAGCGCGGGAATGCCGAAGCCGAGGGTCTTGCCGGTGCCGGTCTTGGCCTGCCCGATGATGTCGTGGCCCGAAAGCGCCACCGGCAGGGTCATGGCCTGGATGGGGAAGGGGTGGGTGATCCCGGCGTCAGCGAGGGATTCCACGATGTCGGCGCGGACGTTGTAGTCAGCGAAGGATTTCTCCTCGATCTCGTGCGGCTTCTCGTCCGAGATGATGGTTTCTTCGGGTTCGATCGTCTCGATGCCGGAGTCGTCGGTCAGGATCTGGTGGGTATGCAATTCACTCACAGGGGAGTTTCCTTATTCATTTGGGCATTGGCGCTGCCTGCTCAACGGGCCGGCCAACGTGGCCGTTCCGGAGCACGCTCGAAGCGCGCAAGCAAATCCAGTGGAAGCCGATCGCGGGCTATCAAAATGCTGGCACTGGTGACCAACGGGTGCATCTCAAGATCGCGTAGGGGCGGGCTTGTTGAATTCAAAATCAAGGAAATCAACGACCGGGCATCCATATCTACTTCTTCAGTCTACCCGCACGGACCCTGAATCCCGGCTTTGGGCCGATCAGGCGGCGCGCAAAACCTTAGGCCAGCAGCTCGAAGTGGACCTCGCGGGCAGCGATGTCGGAGGAGATCAGGCGGACCCGTACCTTGGTGCCGGATTCCAGATCGCCCCCGCACCGGGCTGTCACAGCGGGTTCGGCGATCTGGATGATCCCCGAGGGACCGTTCCCGTTCTTCGCGGCGCCGTTTTTTGCGGCACCGTTCTTGGTGCCGTTGCCGTTTTTCCCGTTGCCGGTGTCCTTCTGCGGCTTGGAGCCGGAAATCACGATCGCATCGAATTCCTGGCCCACATGGTTGACCAGGAGCGCAGCCTCCACGGTGTCCAGCGCCATGCGTTCCATCCGCGATGCCAGCTGGTCGGATCCGGCCATGATCTCCGGCAGGGACGGCAGGGCTTCCCGCGCCCAGTCCGGTACCGGCTTGCCGTTGCTCAGGGCTTCGCAGATCACCAGGACAAAACGGTCGATGAGGCGCCGGAGCGGTGCTGTGGTGTGGGCGTAGGCGGCGCCGATGGCGGACTGGATGGCGGCGTCCGGGACGGTGCCGTCAAACGCCGTGTAGCTGGCGCCGCGGAACAGCATGCCGGCGGAGTGCAGGATGGCCAGTTGCCGGGTTCGGTCGGCTCAAGGCTGCGCAGGTATTCGCCGTAGCTGATCTTGCCGTCCCACGGCTTGCCCAACGCCTCGGTCTGGAGGCGGAAGTGGCGCAGGGAGCGCTCGTCCGGCGCCGGCATGGTGCGGAGGATGCCAACTTTTCCAGCCAACATCAGGTTCGCCGCCGCCATTCCGGTCATCAAAGAGATCTGGGCGTTCCAGTCCTCCACCGGAAGCTGTGGTGCCGCGGCAATCCGGTAGCCGCCGTCGGGCAGTTGCACGATTTCTTGCTCGGGCATGTTCAGGCTGGCGCCGCCACGCCGCCGTTCCAGTTCAACGCGCTTGAGCCCCACTTCCTTCAGGAGCTGCAGCACTGGACCGGCAGTCCCGGCGTCGAGCTCGGCCTGGACTCCCTTGTAGCTCAGCTTGGCCCTGCTGCGGATGGTGGCCCTGCGGACACTCACCGAGGAGACCTTTGCGGAGTCGTCCAGCCCGAACTCCCACACGTAGGCGGAACAGAGCTGCCCGGCCAGGAGGCTGCCGGCCCCTTCGCTGATGACCTCCGGGTGCAGCGGGATCCGGCCGTCCGGGGCGTAGAACGTCTGGCCGCGGCGCCGGGTCTCCGCGTCCAGCCCGCCGCCGGGGCGGACGAAGGACGGCACGTCAGCGATGGCGTAAAGCACCCGGTAGCCGGTGTCCGCGCGCTCGATGAACAGCGCCTGGTCCAGGTCAGTGGAGGACGCGGGATCGATGGTGAGGAAGTCAACGTCCGTCAGGTCGTCTCCCGGCAACTCGTGTGCGGCCACGGCCGCTTCCGCGTCCCGGACAGCGTCCGCCGGGTAGGGCCCGGCAGTTCCAACTCGGTCCGCAGGGCGCTCAGTGCCGCCGCGAGCTCGTTGGTCTGCTCGTGGACATTGGGGCCAACCGATGATGTGACACGAAAATCAGGTTAGCCCGCTTTCCCCGGATCGTGCACGCCCACCGTCCGCCACGCGGGGGATTGTCAGGGTGCGCCCGCATCCAGGGCCGCCACGAGTGCCGCTGCCGCCGCTGCGGGATCGGAGGCCTCGGTGATGGCACGCACCACAACGATCCTGCCGGCACCGGCCTCCACTACCTGCTCCACGTTGCCAAGATCGATGCCTCCGATGGCAAACCAGGGCAGCGTGGCCTGGGTGCCACCGGCAGTGCGGACTGCTTCGGCAGCGTACCTCACCAGGTCAAGGCCGACGGCGGCCCGGCCCGGTTTCGTCGGAGTGGCCCAGACCGGTCCGACGCAGAAGTAATCCAGGCCGCCGTGGTCAGTCAGCCCACCGGACAGCCGGATGGCGCCTTCGATCTGCTCAGCGGTGTGCGTGGAAAGGCCGATCGCGGCTGGTGCCCCGAGCAGCGTGCGGGCGGAAGCGACCGGCAGGTCTTTCTGCCCGATATGGAAGACGGGGGCGCCGGACAGCAGCGCGATATCGGCACGGTCATTGACTGCCCACAGCTTTCCGTGGCGTTCGGCCGCGGCCTGAAGCACCGTCAGCAGCTCCAGCTCCTCCGCCGCCTCGAGGGCCTTGTCCCGGAGCTGGATGATGTCGACGCCGCCGGCAAACGCCGCGTCCACAAATTCGCCGAAGTCCCCGCGGTCCCGGCGCGCATCGGTGCACAGGTACAGCCTGGCGCTGTGCGGGAGGCCCGGTCTGTGCCGCCGGTGGGGTCTGTGCCGGTCAAGGATTCGGGGGTGGAAGAGCTGTCGGAGGGCGTGCCTGCAGCGGCGAAGGATTGGGCGTTCATGGAAACCAGCCTAATTCCCCTAAACTGGGCGGGTACTGCGGGAGCCCGTTGCAGCCGTCACAAAGCGGCCGGGCTGAGAGGGCGTCAGAGCCGACCGCTTGACCTGATCCGGCTAGTACCGGCGTAGGGAAGGAACCATATGCCCCCGCAATCAGCAGCCCGCCTGAGCCCGCATCAGCCCGACCGGACGCCGTGCTGCACGCCGATGTGGCAGTCATCGGCGGCGGAGTCATCGGCCACACCATAGCCTGGGAAGTCCGGCGATCCGGCCGTTCCGTCGTGCTGATCGATGACGCGCCCGGCAACGGCGCCAGCTGGGCAGCCGCCGGCATGCTGGCCCCTGTGAGCGAACTGCACTACCAGGAGGAAGACCTCCTTGAGCTGATGCTGGCATCCTCCGGTCTGTGGCCTGCCTTTGCGGCGGACCTCGCCCTGGCCGGGGCTGGCGATACCGGATATCTGACGACGCCGACCCTCGCCATCGGCGCGGACGCTGCGGACCGCCGGGCACTGATGGACCTCCGGGCCGTGCAGCAGGGCAGCGGCCTGGTGGTGGAACCCCTGACTGTCCGTGAGGCCAGGACCAGGGAATCCCTGCTCAGCCCGGCCATATCCTGCGCCTTGGACATCCCCGCCGACCACCAGGTGGATCCACGGAAACTCGTGGCGTGCCTCCAGGAAGTCCTGGCCATCCACGAATCGGGAGCAGGCACCGCCGTGGCAGGTGCCCGCGCGGGATTCGCCGTTGACCAACGTGCCGCTGCCCTGCTCTGGGAGGACGGCCGAGTCATCGGCGTGAAGCTCGCCCGCGGCGGAACTGTCCTGGCCCGGGAGACCGTCGTGGCCAACGGACTGCAGGCGGCGTCGCTGGATGGGCTGCCGGTTGGACTGCACCTGCCCCTTCGGCCGGTTTACGGTGACATCCTGCGGCTGGCTGTTCCGCGGCACCTGCGCCCGCTCCTCACCTCCACGGTCCGCGGAATGGTCCATGGTGTGCCGGTCTACATCGTTCCCGGCAGGACGGCACCGTGGTGATCGGAGCTACGCAGCGAGAAGACGCGCTCGCGGGGACGGGCGACGCCGCTGTCTCGGCGGGCGGCGTCTACCAGTTGCTGCGGGACGCCCAGGTCCTGGTGCCGGCCGTCTCGGAGCTTGAACTCCTGGAATGCACAGCGCGGGCAAGACCGGCGACCCCGGACAATGCGCCTCTCCTCGGCCGGGTACCGGTTTCCGCACCACGGACGGGGAACACGGCGAACATTGCCGGGCTGATGGTTGCCACCGGATTTTTCCGACACGGAGTGCTGCTGGCTCCGGCGGCGGCGGCCATCTGCCGGGACCTGCTGGAAGGCCGGACGGACCCGCGATGGGAGGCCCTCAGCCCGGCCCGTTTTTCAGGAAAGCACCACGTAGCGGGCGTGCACTCCCCAGACAATGACATCCGCACGAAGGACCTCGACCCACAGAAGGAATCAGCATGAACATCACCCTCAACGGCTCGCGCCATTCCGTGGCGGACGACACCTCCATCACCACCCTCATCAGCCAGATCACTGGCCGTCCCCTCGCGGCCAACGGCCAGGCAAAAGACGGGCAGAAACTCGGCGTCGCCGTCGCCCATAACTCCGAAGTAGTACCCCGCAGCCAGTGGTTCGTCACGGCGCTCGCCGAAGGTGACGACGTCGAACTGGTCACAGCAGTCCAGGGAGGCTGACACCATGACAGTAACCAGCAACATCAGCACACATAACCGTCCCGAGGGCGCAGACAGGCTGGTCATCGACGGCGTCGAGCTCGGCTCCCGCCTCATCATGGGCACCGGTGGCGCTCCCAGCCTCGACGGGCTGGGGCAGCCCTCCTGGCCTCCGGAACCGAGCTGACCACAGTGGCCATGCGGCGCTATTCGCCGGCTGAATCGGGTCCCTTTTCCAGCTCCTGGTGGACCACGGGATCCGGATCCTGCCCAACACCGCTGGCTGCTTCACCGCCCGGGATGCGGTCATGACGGCGGAACTGGCCCGTGAAGCGCTGGAAACGGACTGGATCAAGCTGGAAGTCATCGCCGACGAACAGACCCTGCTGCCGGACGCCGTGGAATTGGTGGATGCCACGGAACAACTTGTGAACCGGGGCTTCAAGGTGTTCGCCTACACCAACGATGACCCGGTCCTGGCCCTGCGGCTGGAAAACCTGGGTGCCACCGCGGTCATGCCGCTCGGGGCTCCCATCGGCACCGGCCTGGGCATCCTGAATCCACACAACATTGAACTGATCGTCTCCCGCGCCTCGGTGCCCGTGGTGCTGGACGCTGGCATCGGCACGGCATCCGACGCCGCCCTGGCCATGGAGCTTGGCTGTGATGCCGTGCTGCTGGCCACCGCAGTCACGCGGGCGCAGAACCCTGCACTCATGGGGGAGGCCTTCAAACACGCCGTCATCGCCGGTAGGCTGGCGAAAGCGGCAGGCAGGATTCCGCGCCGCGAGCACGCCCTGGCGTCATCGGCCATGGAAGGCCGGGCAGAGTTTCTCTAGGCCGCTTTCTCCAGGCCCGGCGCCCTCGGCCAAACGCGGGGGCGGCTCACCGGACGAACCGAGGAGGCCGCTGTGGCCGGCAAGGAAGACATACTCACGCGGGAGCGGATCGACGCCGTCCTGGCCGCGCTGCCCGACTGGCAGTACCGGCTGGGCGGGCTCGTCGCCGTCTATAAGACGCCGACGGCCGCCGCCGCACTGGAGCTGATTGCCGCCGTCGGATCCCTGGCGGAAGAACAGAACCACCACCCGGACCTTGACTGGCGCTACAACAGGGTGCACCTGCGCTACACGTCCCACGACGCCGGCGGCGAGGTCACTGAGCGGGATGCCGCTGCTGCCGCGGCCGTGAGTGCTGCTGCCGGTCGGCTCGGCGCCACCGCCCAGCCGGTGGGTTAAGGCGCCGGGTTAAAGGACCGCGACCACGCACCCTGCTGGGTGGTGGTCACCGGTTCTTAAGGAAGAAAGGCGCCGCCTAAAGCTTGAGCGCCTGCGTCAGCCGCCGCGTATCGTGGCTTTCGCGCGTCCGGCCCAGGTAGATGACGGTCCCGATGGCAGCGATGGTGCCGAGCGCCATGGGCAGGACCCACGGAATCCACGTCAGGCCCGGCTGGTAGCCAAAACCTGCCGCGATGAAAAGGATCCAGCTGACGGCGCCCACCACCACGGCAACCCCTGCGGGCAATCCTGTGCCGTACCGCGTATGACGCTTGTCATTGGCCCAGACAACAAAGCCTGCGGCCGCTGTCACCAGGACAACGATGGTCAGCGAAAGCATCTAATCTCCTCCGAAAGCAGCGGCCAGCCGTCAAAGAGGGCTGGCCGCGGACGTGCTAGAACTGGCCGAAACCGACCTTGCGGGCCTCTTCGGCGCCGATTTCCACGTAGCCCAGGGCGCTGCCGGGAACGATGATGATGCGTCCCTTGTCGTCCTTGAGGCGGAGTTCGGTGCCCTTGGTGATGGCTTCTTCAACGACCGTGGCTACTGCGTCAGCATCCTGAGCCGATTCCAATACGATTTCGCGGCCAATGTTCTGAATGCCGATCTTAATTTCCAAAAGGGGCCTCCCAGCCAATCAAAGTTTCTTTGGGTTCTCTTATTTGTAGTCTAGGTCTCTTTGGGGAAGCGAGAGATTCCGCGCCAAGCTAAACGGTAAATGAGGTCGCTGGCCACATCGAGGTCCAGGTTCCCGTCCGTTTCCAGCCAGTAACGTGCGCTGACCTGGGCCATTCCGGCCAGGCCACGGCCCAGAAGCTGCGCCTCCAGGTGGGGCAGCTTCGTGTCCTCGGCAATCACGCGGGCAACGGCGTCCGCGAACGTCTTGTTGAATGTCTCGAGGCGTGAGCTGACATCGGGATCGTTGATGAGGTCCGATTCGAAGACCAGTCGGTGGGCTTGGTCGTCGCTGGCGATGAAGCGGTAGTAGGCGCGCATCACCGCCTGGACACGTTCGTCGTTGTCGGTGGTGGAGCTCAGTGCGCCGAGCATCAGGTCCGTCAGCGACGCGAGATGGCTGTCCAGGAGGGCCAGGTACAGCTCACGTTTGGACGGGAAGTGCTGGTACAGCACCGGTTTGCTGACATGGGCCGTTTCGGCGATTTCATCCATGGCGGCGCCGTGGTAGCCGTTGGCGACAAAAACCTCCTGCGCTGCAGCGAGGAGCTGCGCCCGGCGCTCATCCCGGGGAAGCCGGGCGGACCGCTGTCCCGCGGCCCGTTGGGGTACGGCCGGATCGCCGCCGGACGCCCGGTCAGCCCGTGCTTCATGGACCACAGTTGCCCTACTTTCGCTTGCCGTTACCTACACAATACTGCGCGGTAATATGACCGGGCGGCATCTCGGGGCATACATTGAAGTATGGCTTCGACTTTGACCGCAAATGATTCCTCTGTCTCGCTTAAACCGCTCGTGGAGCCGCCGGTGACCTGACGCCGGCCGAGGTGGAACGTTACTCGCGGCACCTCATCATTCCCGAAATCGGAGCGGTGGGGCAGCGGCGGCTGAAGAACGCCAAGGTGCTTGTTATCGGAGCCGGGGGACTGGGTTCGCCGGCACTGCTCTACCTGGCTGCGGCGGGTGTGGGAACCCTGGGAATCATCGACGACGACGACGTTGACCTCAGCAACCTGCAACGCCAGGTGATCCACGGCGTCGCCGACGTAGGACGGCCCAAGATCGAATCCGCGCGGGACGCCGTCGCGGCACTGAACCCGCTGGTGGAGGTCCGGCTGCACAACGTCAGGCTGGATGCCTCCAACGCGCTGGAGCTGTTCGCTGACTACGACCTGATCCTTGACGGGGCGGACAACTTCGCCACCCGCTACCTGGTCAACGATGCCGCAGCCATCCTGGGCAAGCCCTACGTGTGGGGATCGATCTTCCGCTTCGACGGCCAGGTCAGCGTCTTCTGGGAAAAGCACGGACCCACCTACCGGGACCTCTATCCCGAGGCCCCGCCGGCTGGGTCCGTGCCATCCTGCGGCGAGGGCGGCGTCTTCGGCATGCTCTGCGCTGCTGTGGGATCACTCATGGTGACCGAGGCAGTCAAGCTGATCACCGGCGTCGGGCGTTCACTCCTGGGCCGGGTGGCACTGTTTGATGCGCTGGGCGGCAGCTGGCGCGATATCCGGGTGTCCAAGGACCCTGCGGCGGAACCCATTACGGAGTTGACGGACTACGAAGCCTTCTGCGGCATCACTCCGGCCGTCTCCGCCGACACGGAGCACACCGTGACGGCTACCCAGCTGGCCACCATGCTGGCGTCCCGGAAGGCAGGCCTGAAGGACTTCGAGCTGGTGGACGTCAGGGAAACCGGCGAACACGACATCGTGAGTATCGACGGCTCGGTGCTCATCCCGCAGGGCAGGATCCTCGCGGGGGAGGCGTGGGCGGAACTCCCGCAGGACAAGGACATTGTGTTCCACTGCAAGGCCGGCACCCGGTCAGCGAACGTGCTGGAGGCTGCGCGGAAGGCAGGCTACCAGCGGGTCAGCCACCTCGACGGCGGCATCCTGGCCTGGGTGCGCGACGTGGAGCCGCAGAAGCCGGTCTACTAACCGGTTGCCCTTCAACGACGCTCTCTCACTTTTGGCCCTATTTCAACGACGCTCTCTCACTTTCTTGAAGAGAGCGAGAGAGCGTCGTGAAGAAAGCCCTAAAGGTGAGAGAGCGTCGCCGGGGCGGGTCAGGCGGTTTCGAGGCCCCGGTGGTCCACGGGCACTCCGCCTGCGCTGCGGTGGCCGGCTGCTCCACGGTGATGCCGTAAAGGGTTTCGAGCGCGGACACGTAGTCGTCCTGTTGGCCGTTGGCGGCGAGCTCACGGGCACGGACAGTGGGCACGTGCAGCAGCTGCTTGACCATCCGGCGGAGGGCGAACTCCACTTCCTCCGCGGCGGCGGTGCAGCCGTGGCGGGCACGGACGCGTTCCATTTCCGCATCCAGGACGTTCATGGTGTGCCGGCGGAGCGCCACGATGGCGGAATCCACCGAGCGGGCTTCCCGTTCCTGTTCGAAGGCCTGGGCCGCGTCGGACACAATGCCGCTGGCCTGGGTGAGGGACTCGGCCTGTTCCTGGGGCGCCGCCAAACGCACGGATTCCAGCGTGAGCAGCTCAACGCCGTCGAGCTGGCCGACTTCGGGGTCAAAGTCATGGGTGAGGGCGAGGTCGATCGCGATCAGCGGCTGGGGAGAATCCGCGCGGATCTCGGCAAGTTCGCCAGCCTCGACCCGGGTGTCGGAGCCGCTGCAGCCGATCATAACGTCGGAGGCAGCTACGGCTACCGGCAGGGATTCGCTGTCCAGCGCTGTTCCGCCGCGTGTGGCGACGAACGCTTCGGCGCGTCCCGACGAGGAGAACACGGAAATGTCGGTACAGCCCCGTTCACGGAGCAGCGCCATCGTGGCGCCGGCATAGGCGCCTGTGCCGAACACCACCACCTTCTTCGCTGACCAGTCGGGGCTTTCGGAAAGATCGGTGGCCAGATCCAGTGCCACTGAAACGATGGACAGGCCCGGGAACCGAGGGCGGTCTGCGCTCCGACGTCCTTGGCCGTCTTGGAGGCGGCTTGGAAGAGACGGACCAGGCCGGAGCTGGCCGTGCCCTCGTGCTGGGCAGTGATGAGTGCCCGGCGGACCTGGCCGGCGATTTCACGTTCACCCACCACGGCGGAGTCCAGTCCGGCGCTGACGGCGAAAAGGTGCTGGCTGACTTCGGGGCCGGTGCGTGTGCTGAACGAGCGGGACACGAGCTGTTCGTTGAGTCCGCTGAGGCCGCTGATCTCGGACACGAGGGCCGCCCGGGCAGCCTCAACATCGTCAGCGTGGGGCGCTTCGCCGTAGATTTCGTAGCGGTTGCAGGTGGCAAGCACAATCGCACCCGTCACTGCCGGCGATCCGGAGAGTGCGGATGTTGCGATACCGGAGGCTCCGTTGCTCAGTTGAGCAACGGTCTCAAGGTCGATGTCGGCGTGTGTAGCCACCAATGAAAAAAGAACCACAGCAGACCAATCATAGCTTTTTCGTAGCCCGGTAGAACAACCCGGCAAACAGTCGCGGGCGGTGGAGGACCGCGGTTCCTGCCACGGCGCGGCCGGACGGCTCCCGTGACAGGCTGTCGTTATCTTTTAGGGCCGATTTTGGGCACAATCAAAGGCATGACTTCCAGCTCCGCCGTGTCCAATGCCGTGTCCAGTGTCCCGTCTGATAACAGGGCTCTCGCTGCCGGCCATCCGCTGATGGACGGCCGAACCGCAGATTCGCCGCTCATCACCGCTTACCGTGGCGGCAAGCCGTCGCGGCGGCCGGTGTGGTTCATGCGGCAGGCCGGGCGCTCCCTGCCGGAATACCTGAAGGTGCGCGAAGGCGTGGCCATGCTGGATTCCTGCCTGCGGCCCGAGCTCGCGGCCGAAATCACGCTGCAGCCCGTCCGACGCCATGACGTGGACGCTGCCATCTTCTTCTCCGACATCGTCATTCCGCTCAAGCTCGCCGGCGTCGGCGTGGACATTGTTCCGGGCGTGGGCCCCGTGCTGGACAAACCGGTGCGCACGGCTGCAGACGTTGCCGCCCTGCCCCAGCTGACACGGGAAGCGCTGGAACCGATCCGCGAAGCCGTGCGGCTGACCGTCGCCGAGCTGGGCAAAACCCCGCTGATCGGCTTTGCCGGTGCCCCGTTCACTCTCGCCGCCTACATGGTGGAGGGCAAACCCTCCCGTGACCACCTGGGCCCGCGCACCATGATGCACGCGGACCCGGAAACCTGGACGGCGCTGGCCAACTGGGCCGCTGACGCCTCGGGGATGTTCCTCCGCGCCCAGCTGGAAGCCGGCGCCTCCGCAGGGCAGCTGTTCGATTCCTGGGCGGGGTCGCTGGGCCTGGCCGACTACACCAAGTTCGTGGCACCGGCCTCGGCCCGGGCGCTGGACCATGTCCGCCACCTCGGCGCGCCGCTGATTCACTTTGGTACCGGAACCTCCGAACTGCTTGTTGCCATGCGCGACGTCGGTGTGGACGTGGTGGGCGTGGATTACCGCCTGCCGCTGGATGAGGCCAACCGGCGCCTGGGCGGAACCGTGCCCCTGCAGGGCAACATCGACCCCGCGCTGCTGTCCGCGCCCTGGGACGTTCTTGAAGCCCATGTCCGTGCGGTCATTGCGGCCGGCGCTTCAGCGCCCGGCCACGTACTCAACCTTGGACACGGGGTGCCGCCGGAAACCGACCCCACGGTCCTGACCCGCGTTGTAGAACTCATCCACTCCATTTCCCCGGAGTAGGACCGTGGGCAGTTCCGTGACACCGGCCCAGACCGCCGTCGTCCTGGGCGGCGGCATCTCCGGTCTGCTGGCCGCACGCGAGCTGGCAGCTGACGGACGCGCCGTCACCGTACTGGAAGCCACAGCATCCTGGGGCGGCTGCGTGGGCAGCCACGTGGTGGCCGGGCTCACCCTGGACAGCGGAGCAGAGTCCTTCGCCACACGCTCCCCCGCCGTGGCTGACCTTGCGGATGAACTTGGACTCGGTAGCAGGGTTGTGGCGCCCCGCCCGGGCGGTGCCTGGGTGCAGCTTCCTAACGGCCCGCGCGAACTGCCCAGGACCGGAGTCCTGGGCATTCCCGCCAACCCCTGGGACCCGGAAGTCAGGCGGTCGTTGGGATTTGTCGGCTCCCTGCGGGCGTCCTTTGATAAGTACCTGCCAGCCTCACTCGGTGCGTCGGCGGACGTCACGAGCGTCGCCGCGCTGGTGCGGGCCCGGATGGCCGCCGCGTGTTGGAGCGCCTCGTGGCCCCTGTGGTGGGCGGCGTGCACTCCGCGGACCCCGGACTCCTGGACGTGGACATGGTGGCCCCGGCCTCCGGGCCGGAATCCGAGAGCACGGTTCCCTCGCGGCCGCGGTGGCCGCCCAGCGGCGCGGCTCCGCCCAGCCGTCCGTCGCGAAGGCGGGTTCCGCCGTCGCCGGCCTCGACGGCGGGATGCACACCCTGGTTTCGGCCCTCCTCAGCGATCTCCGCGGCCGCGGTGTCACCTTGATGAGTGGAACAGCCGCGGACGCCGTCGAACGGACCCCGGACGGGTGGCGCGTCACCGCCGGTGACGCAGCGTACGACGGCGGCCTGCTGGTGGTGGCGCTGCCCGGCCCGGCAGCCGTGGGCTGCTTCAGGCGGCCGTACCCGCCCTGGCCGGCAGCAGCCCGAAAGCGGTCCGGATGTCCGGCTCGTCACCGTGGTGGTGGACCTGCCCGAACTTGACCGCAGGCCGCGGGGCACCGGGATACTGGTGGCCCCCAGACGCCGGGTATCCAGGCAAAAGCCCTCACGCATGCCACCGCGAAGTGGGATTGGCTGGCGGCTGCGGCGGGGCCGGGACGCACGTGCTGCGGCTCTCCTACGGCCGTCTGGAAGCTTCGGAAACCGCGACCCAAGAAGCCGGTGTAACCGCCCTGCCAGCGACAGCGAACTCCTGGCTGCTGCCCTGCATGACGCTTCGGCCCTGCTGGACGTCCCGGTGCAGGGGTCCGACGTCGTCGGTTGGGATGTTGTCAGGTGGCAGGGGGCCCTGCCGTTCGCGGCCGTAGGACACAAGGCCCGGGTGGCCGAGGTCAGGAAGCTCTGCGCGGCAGAGGCCGGCCTCGGCATTGTGGGCGGATGGGTGGCCGGCAACGGACTCGCCGCCGTGGTGGCCGATACCCGAAAAGAAATTCGCTGCCTGCTCAGCTGACCATCGCTCCTGTTCAGTGGAATATGGGCCTTGAAAGGACCACTCCGGGTGCAGTTTCCGGTTTTCAATCCACCCCCTCATGTGGCTAGGGTCGATAACTATGGTTATTTACAGGTCCGAATTTTCCCTTTCCCGGACCAGTATCCATGGGGGACTCCGGCGTGGCGCTGCAGCGGCTGCCGTCGGAGCGGTACTGGTCCTGTCCGCCGGAGTGCCGGCATCCCAGGCGGCTGATGGCAGCGCCGAACCAACAGCGTCCGCCGAGGTTGCAGCCGACGGCGACGGCGTCAGCGGACTGCTGAATGGCCTCCTGGGCGGTTCCGGCGGACAGACCACGGCCTCACCCGTACCGACTCCCGCGCCTTCAGGCTCTTCCACTCCGACGGTCACACCGTCTCCGGCCCCACGTCCACGGCCCCCACGTCAACTGCGCCGACGTCGTCCGCTCCGTCGACGTCTGCCAGCCCAGCGCCGCAGGGCACTACGCCGCAGGGGACGGCTCCGCAAGGTGCCGTCCCGCCGTCGACCGCTCCGGCGCCGCTTAGCACGTCCCCGGATGCCGCAGGTTCAGCGGCAGGCACGCAGCCGAACGGTCAGCCCGGTGCCCCGCCGACGTGACGCAGGAAGCCGATCCTGCTGCGGACCAGCCCACGGACACTCACAGCACCAACGCCACGCCGGTTTCGGGACCGGGACGCCACGGGAACGCGCCTGCCAGCCAGGAGAACATGGCGTCCGCAAGAGAGGCCGCCGCGGCCGCCGAACCCGCGAAGGTCTGGCTAGGTGTGGGACTGGTGGGGTCCGCCGGAGCCGCTGGTCTCCTTTTTGCCCGGATCCGCCAGGTCTGACCTCGGTGCCGGATCGGCTCACAGCCCACGCTGCACCGAACGTGTGACATTGAACACTTCTACGTCTTGTAGAAGTCACTGGTTTCGACTTGGCGGTAGGGAAGGGGCAAACTGGTAACCATGAGCCACACTTCTGCCGAATCTGTCACCAAAACCGAAGAATCAGCCGAGCAGTTCTTCACTCTCTGGACTGTTTTCAAGCGGTCCGAGGAGCTCGTGCGCAGCGCTGACGCTGCCGCCGATTTCGATGCCCTGCTGGTCCGCCTGGCCGAGGCGGGCGTGACGCACCGCGGCAGCTACGACGTCTCCGCGATGCGCGCCGACGCCGACGTCATGGTGTGGCTCCACGGCCCGAAGCCCGAAGCGCTGCAGCAGGCCATCCGCGACATCCGCCGTAGCACGCTTTTCGCCGGAACCGAGATTGTCTGGTCCGCCATGGGCGTACACCGGGAAGCCGAGTTCGCCAAGAACCACACCCCGCTTATTCACGTGGTGTGGCCCGGCCGAATGGCTCTGCGTCTACCCGTTCGTTCGCTCCTATGAGTGGTATATCCTGCCCGAGGAAGAACGCGGCAAGATGCTGCGCGACCACGGCATGCTGGGCCGGGAGTTCCCGCAGGTCATCTCCAACACGGTTTCCTCCTTCGCCCTGGGCGACTGGGAATGGATCCTGGGGCTGGAAGCCCCTGAACTGGTGGACCTCGTGGACCTCATGCGTCACCTCCGCGCCACCGAAGCCCGCAACCACGTGCGGGAGGAAATCCCGTTCTACACCGGCCGCCGCATCACCGCAGCCGAGGTCGCTGAGGTTCTCTCATGACCCAGCCCGATCCTGCGGCGGGCGCCGTGCTCACCGGAATCAACCCGGTCACCGAGGCCGGCCGGATGGCGCCCAAAAACTATGACGGCGTCCTGCTGGCTTCTTTTGGCGGGCCCGAAGGCCAGGACGATGTCATCCCGTTCCTGCGCAATGTCACCCGCGGCCGCGGCATCCCGGACGAGCGGCTTGAAGAGGTTTCCCACCACTACCGGGCCAACGGCGGCATCAGCCCCATCAACCAGCAGAACCGCGAGCTCAAGGCAGCCCTGGAAGCGGAGCTCAGCGCCCGCGGCATTGAGCTTCCCGTGCTGTGGGGCAACCGCAACTGGACCCCTACATTCCGCAGACACTGCAGGACGCGTACGACGCCGGCCACCGCAGACTGCTGATGGTCACCACGAGTGCCTACTCCTGTTACTCCAGCTGCCGCCAGTACCGCGAGGACATCGGTATCGCCCTGACGGAGACAGGACTGGACGGCCGGCTTGAGGTGGACAAGGTCCGCCAGTACTTCGACCACCCCGGCTTTGTGGAGCCCTTCGTTGAAGGCACCGCAGCCGGGCTGGCGGACGTGCGGGCGCAGCTTGCGGCCGCGGGAACACCGGACGCCCCCGTGCACATCCTTTTTGCCACCCACTCCATCCCCACCCGGGATGCCGAGGCCGCCGGACGGTCCGCGGACGAACCGCGCGAGTTCGACGAAGGTTCCGCCTACGTGGCCCAGCACCTGGCCACCGGCGCCGCAGTTATCAGCCGCGTTAAGGCCGAGTCGGGCCTGACCGCACCATGGTCCCTCGTCTACCAATCCCGCTCGGGCGCACCGCACGTGCCCTGGCTGGAACCGGACATCAACGACGCCATCACCGACCTGGCTGGCCAGGGCATAAAAGGCATCGTCATCGTCCCGCTGGGCTTTGTCAGCGACCACATGGAAGTTGTCTGGGACCTGGACACCGAAGCCCTGGAAACCTGCCGCAACCTCGGCCTGGCAGCCACGCGTGTGCCTACCCCCGGCACTCACCGGAAGTTTGTGAACGGTTTGGTGGATCTCATCTCCGAACGGACGCTCGCCAACAACATCAGCGACCGGCCCGCCGTGACCGGACTGGGCCCCTGGTACGACGTCTGCCGGCCGGGATGCTGCGCGAACTTCCGCGGCGAAAAGCCCACCATCGCCGGAGCCGACACCACCGTAGGCACCGGACATGACGCATACCCGGCCGCATCTGCGGGCGCTGCCGGGGGAGAAGGAACCCCGTGACCGTACGGATCGGAACCAGGGCCAGCAAGCTCGCCCTGACGCAGACCCAGCAGACGGGGGACCAGCTGGCCGCCGTCGGAGGCTTCCCGGTGGAGCTGGTGCACATCACCACCCAGGGCGACGTCAAGACAGGGTCCCTGTCCCAGATGGGCGGCACCGGCGTGTTTGTCGCCGCTCTGCGCGACGCCCTGCTGCAGGACGCATGTGATGTCGCTGTGCACTCGCTCAAGGACCTTCCCACGGGCGCTGCGCTGGGCCTCACCATCGCCGCAACGCCCAAGCGTGCGGACGTGCGGGATGTCCTGTGCGCCCGCGACGGCCTTAAGCTGGCTGATCTGCCGCAGGGCGCCAAGGTGGGCACCGGCTCTCCGCGCCGAGCTGCCCAGCTGCGTGCCGCCCGCCCTGACCTGGAGGTGCAGGACATCCGCGGCAACGTGGATACCCGCCTGGGACGCGTGCCCGGCCTGCCCGGAAACGCCCCGGCGCACCGGGTGACCTGGACGCGGTCGTACTGGCCGCCGCAGGCCTTGAACGCATCGGCCGCCTGGACGCCGTCAGCGAATTTTTCGAGATGGATGTGATGCTGCCGGCGCCCGGACAGGGTTCACTGGCCATCGAATGCCGGACGGCTGACGCCCCGCGCAAGGCAGGTTCCATTGAGGGCTCCCAGGGTGTTTTGGCGCAGGCCCTGGCCGCGCTCAACGATGAGGACACCCGCCTCGCCGTGACCGCCGAGCGCGCTGTGCTGGCCCGCCTCGAGGCCGGCTGCGCCGCCCCCGTGGGTGCCTTCGCGTACCGCAAGGGCAGCATGCTGTACCTCGAGGCGGCGGTGTGCGCCGTGGACGGCACCAAGACTGTGCGCGAAAAGAAGGCAACCGACGGTCTCACCGAGGTTGGTGCCACGCTGCTCGGCATCGAAGTGGCCGAGCTCCTGCTGGTTGCCGGCGCCGCGGAGATCGCGGACCTTGCCGCCTCCTAATGACCTGGCGGGCGCTCTGGGTGGCCGGCGCGTCCTGATCACCCGGAGCGCCGACCGTGCCGGGCCGCTGGCCTCGCTGCTCGGCGGCCTGGGTGCCGAACCGCTGCTGCTGCCGCTCATCGACTTTGAACGAGCCGCGGACCAGCCGGCCCTCGATGCCGCGCTGGATGATCTGGTGGCCGGGGCCTTCGACTGGGTGGTGGTCAGCAGCATCACCACGGTGCGTGTGCTCATGGAAAAAGCGGTTGAGCGCGGCACCACGCCGGCGGCACTGCTGCCGGGGGAACGCGGGTGGCCACCATCGGACCGTCCTCCCGGCGGATCCTCGAGGCCGCGGGCATTCCTGTGGCGCTGGCCCCGGTGGATATCCAGTCCGCCGAAGGGCTCGTGGAACTGTGGACCGTCGCGCCGGCGCGCGTGCTGCTGCCACAGGCAGACATCGCGGCCCCTGGACTGCGCGCTGGCCTGGCAGCCAAGGGCGCCGACGTCACCGCTGTGGTGGCTTACCATACCGTGGACTACCCGGCCGGCAAGAACTCCGCCTGGAGGCGGAACTGCCGTCCGCCGTCGGGATCTCCCACAACGCCGCGCCGCGGGAACTGACCCCGGAGCAGACCCGCAGGGAGCTCGACGCCGGGACGCTCGACGCCGTCGTGGCCGCCTCGCCAAGCGCCGCGCGGCGCATTGCAGCGACCCTACTGCCGCTGGGCCGCTGCCGTTTCATCGCCATCGGACGCCCGACGGCCGCAGAAGCTGCCGCCCTTGGAATCCCGGTGGCCGCCACCGCCCAGGTCCCCACCCCGGACGGTATAGTGGCCGCGCTGGGCACCGTATTTGCCAACGAAGGGAACACCCGATGAGCTTTCCGAACCACCGCCCGCGCCGCCTCCGCACCACGCCCGCCATGCGCCGGCTCACCGCCGAATACCGCCTGGCTCCAGCGGACCTGATCCTGCCCGCGTTCATCCGTGAAGGCCTCAGCGAGCCCCTGCCCATTTCCTCCATGCCCGGGGTTGTGCAGCACACCACCGATTCGCTCAAGCGCGCCGCTGCGGAAGCCGTAGAACTGGGCGTCGGCGGCATCATGCTGTTCGGCGTTCCCGCCGTGCGCGATGCACGCGGCACTGCGTCCCTGGACCCCGACGGCGTGCTCAACAAGGCCATCCGCGACGTCCGCGCCGAGGTAGGCGATGACCTGGTGATCATGGGCGACGTCTGCCTGGACGAATTCACCGACCACGGCCACTGCGGCGTCCTGGACGCCGATGGCTATGTGGACAACGACGCCACGCTGGAGATCTACGGCCAGATGGCCGTGGCCCAGGCCGAAGCCGGCGCCCATGTGCTGGGGCCCTCCGGCATGATGGACGGCCAGATCGCGGTGATCCGCCAGGCCCTTGAGGAATCCGGGCACAAAAACACCGTCATCCTGGCCTACGCTGCCAAGTACGCCTCAGCCTTCTACGGTCCCTTCCGGGAAGCCGTGGATTCGCAGCTTAAGGGCGACCGCCGCACTTACCAGATGGACGCCGCCAACCGCCGCGAAGCCCTGCTGGAGGTGGAGCTGGATCTTGAGGAAGGTGCAGACATGGTGATGGTGAAGCCGGCAATGAGCTACCTGGATATCCTGGCCGACGTCGCCGCCATGAGTCCTGTGCCCGTCTCGGCCTACCAGATCTCGGGTGAATACGCGATGATCGAGGCCGCCGCCGCCAATGGCTGGATCGACCGGCGGGGTGCCATCACGGAATCCATCCTCGGCATCAAGCGGGCCGGCGCCAACACCGTGCTGACCTACTGGGCTTCCGAGGTAGCAGGCTGGCTCAAGGAATCCTGACGCGGCAGGGAATCCTGACAAGGCGGGAATGTTTCCGGACGGTCCGTGGTTTGTATGCGTATGCATGAAAACGGTGAGCCTTCCGCAACCACTCCGTCCACCCCGGGTAGCCCCACTGCCCCCGTCCCGGGGACACCATCCTGCTGGGCGTCAGCACCTTCGGCGACGTCGACCTGGCTGCCGACGGCGCACCCAAGCACCACGCGGAGGTGCTGCGCCAGGTGGTGGAACAGGCCAAGGTGGCTGACGCCGTCGGACTTCACTCCTTCGGCGTGGGGGAGCACCACCGCAGGGACTTTGCCGTCAGTGCGCCGGACGTGGTGCTCGCAGCCATCGCCACGACCACGGAAAACATCCGGCTCGGCAGTGCGGTCACAGTCCTGAGCTCGGACGATCCCATCCGCGTCTTCCAGCGCTTCGCCACACTCGACGCCGTCTCCAACGGCCGCGCCGAAGTGATCCTGGGCAGGGGTTCGTTCACCGAGTCCTTCCCGCTCTTTGGCTACGACCTGGGCGACTACGACGCATTGTTCGAGGAGAAGCTGGAAATCTATGACCGCGTGCGGTCCCAGAATCCGGTGAACTGGGACGGTCGGACCCGGGCGTCGCTTCGGGGCCAGATGGTCTATCCGCACGTGGAAGGCCGCCTGCTTCCCACCTGGATCGGAGTGGGCGGCTCACCCCAATCCGTAGTCCGCACGGCGACCTACGGGTACCCCCTGGTCCTGGCGATCATCGGCGGCGAGCCCGAGCGCTTCCGCCCCTATGCCGATCTGTACCGGCGCACGCTGGCCGAAGCCGGTATGGAACCGCAGGCACTCTCCGTGCATTCGCCCGGCTACGTGGCCGAAACTGACGAGCAGGCCCTCGAGGAGTACTACCCGCACTGGCTCGCCATGCGGAACAAGATCGGCACGGAACGCGGCTGGGGACCGGCCGGGCGCGGCGAATACGAAGCCGCCGCAGACGAGGACGGCGCCCTGTTTATTGGTTCCCCGGAAACGGTGGCGGCGAAGATCGCCCGGCTCAAGGGCACCCTCGGAGCGGACCGTTTCGAGATGAAGTACAGCAGCGGCACTCTACCCCACGAGCAGATGCTGCGCTCCATCGAACTGTTCGGTTCCAAGGTGGCGCCACTCGTCGCAGACAAGCTCGCAGACAGGATTACGGCCCGCTGAGGCTGCCGCCGCTGTACCCGGCGGCTTCTGTACCCGGCCGCCCCTGTGTCCGGCGCCGCGTGTACGTGGCGCCGGATGCCGCCGCACGGGATGGAAGAATAGGGGCATGACTCGCTCCGAAGACCTCTTCGCCCGTGCCCAGACCCTGATGCCCGGCGGCGTCAACTCACCCGTCCGTGCCTTCGGCTCGGTGGGCGGAACCCCGCGGTTTATGGTCTCGGCCCAGGGCCCCTACCTGACCGATGCCGACGGCAAAGAGTATGTCGACCTGGTCTGCTCCTGGGCCCGGCCCTTCTGGGGCACGCCCACCCGGCCGTACTGGAGGCGGTCCACGCGGCTGTGGACCGCGGTCTTTCCTTCGGCGCGTCCACCCCGGACGAGGCCAACCTGGCAGCCATCGTCCAGGAGCGCGTGCCAGCCGCCGAACGCGTCCGTATGGTCTCCACCGGCACCGAGGCCACCATGACGGCCGTCCGGCTGGCCCGAGGCTTCACCGGCCGGAACCTCATCATCAAGTTCGCCGGCTGCTACCACGGCCACCTGGACGGACTGCTGGCCGCTGCAGGATCCGGTGTTGCCACCCTGGCGCTGCCGGGCTCGGCTGGCGTCACCGAAGCCACAGCCGCCGAAACCCTGGTCCTGCCGTACAACGACCTCGCCGCCGTCGAAGCGGCTTTTGCCGCCCACGGGCCGGACATTGCGGCCGTCATCACCGAAGCCGCCCCCGCGAACATGGGCGTTGTCACGCCGGGGGAGGGCTTCAATCTGGGACTGTCCCGCATCACGGGCGAGCACGGCGCCCTGCTGATCGTGGACGAAGTGCTCACCGGCTTCCGCACCGGCTACTCCGGCTATTGGGGGCTCACCGGCGGCGCTGCTGACGCAACGGACCCGTGGACCCCTGACCTGCTCACTTTCGGAAAGGTCATCGGCGGCGGAATGCCGACGGCGGCGCTCGGCGGGCGTGCGGATGTTATGGACTACCTTGCGCCCCTTGGCCCGGTGTACCAGGCAGGGACGCTGTCCGGGAACCCCGTGGCCATGGCAGCCGGCGTAGCCACGCTGACGCACGCCACCCGCGAGGTGTACTCCTTTGTGGACGCCCGCTCGCTGGAGCTCTCCTCGGCCCTGTCCGATGCCCTGGACAGTGCCGGCGTGGACCACTCCGTCCAGTTCGCAGGAAACCTCTTCTCCGTGGCATTCGGCACGTCCGCCAACGGCGTCCACAACTATGCTGAGGCCCAGGCCCAGGAAACCTTCCGGTACGCGCCGTTCTTCCACTCCATGCTGGAATCCGGCGTTTACCTGCCGCCGTCGGTCTTCGAGGCCTGGTTCCTCTCGGCCGCCCACGACGACGCCGCGATGAACAGGATCTTTGACGCCCTCCCGGCCGCCGCGAAGGCTGCAGCTGCCGCGAAAGCCTAGCGCCGCCGTCGGCCGTTGACGGGCGCCCCAATGGCTGACGCAAGAAAATCCCCGCCTCCCGGACAGATCCCCGCACAATGCGCGGGGAAATGTCCGGAGGACGGGGATTTCCTGTTGGTGCGTCTACAGCACGTCCGAAAGGAAGCCTTCAGGCGGTCCGTTGCGGGCGCCGTGAAGATCTGCTCGGGCGGACCCGATTCGACCACCACGCCGGCGTCCATAAACGTCACGGTGTCTGAGACGTTGCGGGAGAAGCCCATCTCGTGGGTCACCACCACCATGGTCATGCCGTCCTTGGCGAGGTCGGTCATCAGCGCCAGGACGCCCTTCACCAGCTCCGGGTCAAGCGCGGAGGTGGCCTCGTCAAAGAACATCACCTCAGGCTTCATGGCCAACGCACGGGCGATTGCGACACGCTGTTGCTGGCCGCCGGACAGGTTGGCCGGGCGGGCATCAGCCTTGTGCTTGAGGCCAACCAGGTCCAGCTGCTCCAAGGCCTCGGCACGCGCCTGGTCCTTGGACAGCTTCCGGAGCTTGCGCAGGGCTAGCGAGACGTTGTCCAACACGGTCTTGTGCGGGAACAGGTTGAACTGCTGGAACACCATGCCGATCCGCTGTCGCAGCTCGTCCGGGTTGTCCTTCAGGACCGACCGGCCATCGAGCAGGATGTCGCCCTGGTCCGGTTCGATCAGCCTGTTCATAACCCGCAGGAGCGTCGATTTTCCGGAGCCGGACGGACCAATGACCGAAGCCGTGGTGCCCTTCTCCACGTGGAGGTCGATGCCGCGAAGCACATGGTTATGCCCGAACGAAAGGTGCAGGTTCTTGCCGGTCAGGGTACCGGAAGTAAATTCCGTCATGCTTGTGCCCCCTTGCCGATAGGTGCCGCCAGCTCGTCCGGTTCCTTCTTCTCCGGCCGGCCGGTACGGAGCCGGTTGTCGATGAAGTTCACGAAGTGGGTCAGCGGCACGGTCAGGATCAGATACAGAACGCCAGCAGCCACCAGCGGCGAAAGGTTCCCCGTGTTGGCCATCGCATCGTTACCGATCCGGAAAATCTCGCGGTCGGAGGCAGCCAGGCCCAGCACGAATACCAGGGAGGAATCCTTCAGCAGCGAGATGAACTGGTTCACCAAGGCAGGCAGCACGCGGCGGATGCCCTGCGGCACCACCACCAGGCGCATGGACTTGCCGTAGCTGAAGCCAAGGGCCCGCGAGGCCTCCAGCTGGCCTTTCTCCACGCTTTGGATTCCGGAGCGGAAGATCTCACCGATGTAGGCGCCGGCGATCAGGGTCAGCGCCAGGATCCCGAGCGGATAGGGGTTCCGGTTACCGGTGAGTTCCCGGGCAAGGGGCTCAGCCCGATACCGATGACCAGAATGACCAGAATGGCGGGCAGACCGCGGAACAGGTCGGTGTAGATCCGGGCTGCCCAGCGGGCCACCGGATTCCGGGAAATACCCATGAGTGCGAGCAGCAGCCCCAGCAAGGAGCCGAGGATGCCCGATGCCAACGCCAGGATCAGCGTGTTGGGCAGGCCCACCGTGAGAAGGGAGGGAACGACTTTCGCCATTTCCTCCCAGTTGAGGAACGTTTCACCCAGCTGGTCCAAAAGATCCATAAGCGGTTAGGCCCAGATCAGCTCTGGGGAGCCGGAGCAGCTTTGCTTCCCGGCTTCCAATCGGCGGGGTATCGCGGTCCGGGTACCATTCCTTGGTCAGCCTGGACCAGGTGCCGTCAGCAATTACAGCGTCCAGGCCGGAGTTCAAAGCGTCGATCAGGGCCTTGTTGTCCTTGTTCACGGCGTAAGCGGTGAAGTTCTGGGTGTTCACCACGGACTCGGCGATGACAGTTCCGTCGCCGTCCTTCACCTGGCCGGTGGCTTGCTGTGAGGGTGCCACCCAGGCATCGATCTGGCCGTTGCGCACATTGGCGTACACGGTGGCATAATCCGGGAAACGGACCGGCTCGAGCTTCAGGGTGTTGGTGACGTAGTCGTCCTGGACCGTGCCCTGGACGACGCCGATGCGGACATTGGCATCCAGGTCTGCGAAGCCCTTGACGTCGCTGTCGGTCTTGGCGACGACAGCCATAAAGCCGAAGTCGTAGCCGTTGGTGAAGCCCACGTTGGCGCGGCGGGCGTCTGTGGTGGAAATCGAGGACGATCCCACGTCGAACTGCTTGGTCTGTACCTGGGAGAGCAGCGCCGAGAAGTCGGTGGCTACGAACTCAACCTCGAGGCCAAGCTTGCCGGCAACGGCGCGCAGCAGCTCGTTGTCATAACCGGTGAACTTGCCGGCCGGGTCGATGAAGATGTTCGGCGGCGCGTCGGAAAGCGTGCCAACTTCAAGCTTGCCTTCGGTGTTAAGGCCCAACTTGGTCTTGTCGATCTGGTCCAACGGCGTGACGCCGGCGGTGGTGTACTTGTCCAGGGTCTGCTGGTCGCTGCCGGCGAGGGCATCGGTAGGCGTGCCGCTCGGCTGGGCAGCCCCGCTACCGCAGGCGGCCAGTGAGACGGCCAGCGCAACCGCGACCGGAACGCTGGTCAGCCACTTCATGGCTTTGGTCTTCATGAGAAAGTCACTTTCATCAGAGTCATAAGTTCAACCGGGCCGAAGGCTGCACGTGTGGCGCCTGGCGCCTTGCTCCCAAATATTGGCCGGCCGGGGCGGGATTACCGCTGAACTTAATCATCTCATTTCCGGCTTTCAGCCCCCTTGGGCAAATATCACGTTGCTCCAGGGTGAAATTGCCGAATTAATTGCCGAACGAACCTCTTCCTGAACATCTGATGAATGAATGCTGCCCGCGTGGCCGAATCTGCGGGTTCCAATGGCCCCAGTCAGCAGTTCCAGGCTAATTGTGAGTTAGCTCTCAGCTAGAAGTCGCCGCTGGCGTCTTCCGGTGGAAGGACGGGCCAGTCCCCTTCGATCACCGCGGCGGGCTTGGTCTTGCGCAGGTAGTTCTGGAAGTCCGCAGCTTGGCTGACAGCCCAGTCCTTTTGCAGTTCGTGAAGCTGGCCGGCCGGCATCTTGAGCTTGGGAAACTTGATGGCCATCGCATCCAGCATCCGGAGCGTGGCCAAAGCATCCGCGGCCGACGTATGGGCGTTGTCCAGCGTGATGCCGTATTCCTCACACAACGCCGTCAACGTGCGCTTTCCCTTACGATACCGGTCCACCTGCTTGTTCATGATGAACGGGTCCAGGACAGGGAACCGGCTCAACTGCCGGACGCCGTAGCGGGCGGACTCAGCGGCCAGGACGGTGAAGTCGTAGCTGGCATTGAAGGCAATGACTGGAATGTCGGCGTCGAACAGGTCCTGCAGGACAGTTGCGAGCTCCGCGGTGACTTCATGGGCAGGACGTCCCTCACTCCGGGCCTGCTCCGTGGTGATGCCGTGTATATCGCTGGCCTCGGTAGGGATTTCGACGCCGGGATCGGCCAGCCATTCGTGTTCGGTAATGACGTCCCCTTTGTGGTCCACCACAGTGACCGACGCCGTGACGATGCGCGCGGCACGCGAATTCCGTCCGGTGGTTTCGAGATCGAAGGCTGCGCGGGGGAGGGTGTTCCAGGAGGTCATGCTTCAACGCTACCGGCCAGCACCGACAGGATCCGCCAACGACTGCCGGTAACCTTGACGTATGCGGACTGAGTACATCGATGCGGTGCTCGCGCTGGTCGAGCTGGTCCCAGCTGGCACCGCACTGGCCTACGGTGATGTGGCCGAGCTGCTGGGATCCGGCGGCCCCCGGCAGGTGGGCCACGCCATGAGCCACTACGGCAGCCAGACCGCGTGGTGGCGCATCCTCAAAGCAAGCGGCCAGGGTCCGGAAGGGCACGAGGCCGAGGCCCTCCGCCACTACCTGCAGGAGGGGACACCGCTGCTCGGCGACCACAATGCTTACCTGCGTACCGGCGAAGGTAAATGGCGGGTGGACCTGATGGCAGCACGCTGGGCCCCGGGCGAGGATGACTTCGACCGGATCGATGCCATTGCGGAGCAGCTGGAGCGGCGGCTGCATAGATTGTCGGTGGCTGATGATGAAATGTCTGTGTGACCGTAACAATCCCCGTAGCTGACCCTGCCAAGTCCACGCGCACGTCGGCCAGGCCGCGTCCGCGGCCGGACGTGCCGGCGGAACGGGCCTCCGTCTTCTTCCGCCGCGGCAGCTGCACGCCGACGTTCCGGCGTTGTCTGCAGACCAGCGCGACGCCGTCGACGTGCCCCACGGCTCCGGACCGGTCCTGGTTCCCGGTGCACCCGGAACCGGAAAATCAACGGTCCTGATCGAAGCCGCCGTACGTCGCGCCCTGCAGGGCGACGTGGACCCGGAGCGGATCCTCATCCTGGCGCCCGGACGCCTCGCCGCAGACTCCCTCCGCGACCGGTTCACCGCGCGCCTGGACCGGAGCCTGAGCACCACGCCGGCCCGAACCTGGGCATCTTATGCCTTTGACCTGATCCGCCGGGCCAAGGCTGAGGGAATCCTTCCGCTTCCCCGCGCGCCACGCCTCCTGTCAGGCCCGGAACAGGACCTCATCATCCGCGAACTCCTGGAGGGCCACCGGATGCCGGGCCTGGAACTTCCGTGGCCTGCCGACCTGGAAGCGGCACTGGAGACACGGGGCTTCCGGCACGAGGTACGCCAACTCTTCGACCGGATCATCGAATCCGGCCGGACCTCCGGCGACCTGGAGGAGCTGGGCCACCAGTGCGGCCGGCCCGACTGGATCGCCGCGGCGGCTCTGTACGCTGAGTACCGGGACGTCCTGGACATGCGAATGCCCGAGGCCTTCGACCCCGCCGGCATCATCACCACGGCCCGGCAGATCTTCCAGGACGAGCCTGACTTCCTGGCCGCGGAACGGAACCGTCTCCAGCTGGTGTTGGTGGACGACGTGCAGGAGGCGAACCCTGCGGTGTTCGAACTGCTCGCCGATATCGCCGCCGGCAAGGACTGCTACGTCGCCTACTCCCCGGACACCGTTGTGCAGGGCTTCCGCGGAGCCAGGCCCGACCTCGTTGCGGAGCTGCCGCGCCTGCTTTCTGCGGACGACGGGGTCGTCGAGCGGCCGCTGTGGCACACCCATCGGCACGCCCCGCCATCGCGGCGGCCTGGCTCGGCGTCGCGGGCAGGATCTCGCAGCGTGCGGGCGGCCAGCTTGCCAGGCGGCTCGAGCAGCCCGAACCCCTGGCCGGAACCGCGCACGGGCCCACCGCCGTCGTCGAACCCCAACCGCAGTCCGCTGGCTCGGTGGAAGCACACCTGGTACCGTCCCGGTCCACGAACTCCGGTATGTTGTCCAGCGCATCCTGGACCAGCACGTCAACCATGGCCGCGACCTGGCCGAGATCGCCGTGATTGTACGTAATGGCGGCCAACTCAGCGAGCTGCAGCGCTACCTCACGGGCCAGGGGATCCCGGTCCGTGTTCCGGTGGCCGAGTCCGCGGTCCGCGATGAGGTGGCCGTACGTCCGCTGTTGGACGCCTACGCCATAGCCCTGGATCCCGAGTTGTTGACTCCGGAAGCCGCCGTTGCGCTGCTGACGTCGCGCATCGGGGGTGCCACGTCCATCGAACTTCGCCGGCTCCGCCAGTCGCTCAGGCGGGAGGAACTGCTGGGCGGCGGCGGACGGACCAGCGACGCCCTGCTGGTTGAGGCATTATCGGAACCCGGCGCGCTAGCGACGCTGGGCCTGGAAGGCCGTTCCGCGCGCCGGACCGCCCGCCTGATCCGGGCAGGGCGGAACGCCGCCGGCGAGCCCGGCGCCAATGCCGAGACCGTGCTCTGGGCCCTGTGGCATTCCACCGGACTGGCCAATGCGTGGACCGATTCCGCCCTCACCGGCGGTTCCCACGGAGCCCGCGCCGACCGGGACCTTGATGCCATGATGGCGCTCTTCCATACAGCCGAGCGCTACGTGGACCAGATGCCGGGCGCCGGGCCGGAGCAGTTCCTTGAGTACCTCCTGAACCAGGAGCTGCCGATGGATACCCTGGCCGCGCGGGCCCAGGTGGACGACGCCGTCGAGCTGATGACCCCGGCCAGTGCTGCCGGGCGGCAATGGCCGGTGGTCATTGTGGCGGGGCTGCAGGAAGGCGTCTGGCCCAATACCCGGCTCCGCGGTGAGCTGCTGGGCAGCAGCCTGTACGCGGACGCCGTCGAGCACGGGGTCAGCTATGCATTACAGCTGGACCCGCTGAGCCGGCTGCGGGAAATCCGCTACGACGAACTCCGGAGCTTCTCCACGGCCGTTTCCAGGGCCTGCGAGATGCTGATCTGCACCGCTGTTTCGTCCGAGGACGACCAGCCATCGTCCTTCCTAGACTATGTGGCGCCGCTTGAGCCGGGCGCCGAGGGCAGGGGGTTCACGCCGGTGGAACGGCCCATGACGCTGCGTGCCCTGGTGGCCGAGCTGCGGCAATACGCGCAGCTGGATGGAAAGTATGAGCCCGAAGCCGCCGAGGCCGCCAGGGTCCTGGCGGGACTTGCCGCCGCGGAACCGGCGGTCCCGGGAGCGCATCCGGACAGCTGGTGGGGCCTGCCTCCTTTGACGACATCGGAGCCGGTTGTCCCGCCCGGAGGGACGGTTTACGTCTCGCCGTCGAAGGTGGAATCCGTGCAGAAATCACCGCTCGACTGGTTTGTGCAGGCGGCCGGCGGCGAGGCCGCCACCGACTTCGCCCGGAGCCTGGGCACCCTGGTGCACGCCATCGCGCAGGACCTGCCGGAAGCCTCCGGGGGCGAGTACGTCGCCGAACTCATCCGCCGGTGGCCAACCCTGGGCATGAAGGACAACTGGGAAGGCAAACTGGACTTCCAGCGTGCCGAAACAATGGTGCGCAAGCTCGCCCAGTACGTCCTGCTGATGCGGAGCGAGGGCCGGAGCCTGCTGGGCGTCGAGCAGGACTTTGAGGTCCGGCTGCCCGATGTTCCGCCGGCGGACACCGGGACGGACGATGCCGAGTCCGTCGGAGATTCGGCCGGCGGGACCGACCTTCCCCGCGCCGCCGTGCTCCGCGGCCAGGTTGACCGGCTGGAGATCGACGCCGAAGGAAGGCTGGTCATTGTGGACCTCAAGACGGGCAAAAGGCAGCCTGGCAAGACCGAGCTGTCCCGCCATCCCCAGCTGGGGCCTACCAAGCGGCGGTCCTGGCTGGCGGTTTCATGGACTTACACGGACTGCCCGGCGCAGGAGAACCCGGTGCACCAGTGCCGGACTCACCAGCGGAGGGCTCACTCGTACCGGGCGGCGCAGTACTGGCGCAGCTCGGAACAACGACCAAAAGTCCCGGCGTCCAGCAACAGGAACCCCTGGAGGCCCAGGACAACTGGGCCTTGGTAATGGTCACCGGTGCGGCCGCCGTCATGTCCGGCAGCAGCTTCGAAGCCAGGCACGACCCGGCAAAAAGCAGCCACGGGGGGCACGCTTGCAGGCTCCCCGAGGTCTGTCCGCTCTGTGTCCGCGGAAAGCAGGTCACCGAATGAGCCAGCCCCAGGTTCCAGAGCCCCTGTTCAGCCCTGAGCAGCTGTCAAGGCTGCTGGGTGAAAAGAACACGCCTACCCCGAACAGTCGGCCATCATTTCCTCACCCCTGGCTCCCCGGCTGGTGATCGCGGGGGCGGGTTCCGGCAAGACCGCCACCATGGCCGACCGCGTCGTCTGGCTCGTTGCCAACGGCTGGGTCAGGCCAGAGGAAGTCCTGGGCGTTACGTTCACCAGGAAGGCGGCCGGCGAGCTGGCCACCCGGATCCGGGCCAAGCTGGCCGCATTGCAGCGGGTCGCTGCCCAGGACACACGGCACGAAGTGTTCCCCGAGGGGCTGCTCAGCAGCGACGCCCTGGAGCCCAAGGTGTCCACGTACCACTCATTTGCCAGCGGCATCGTTTCTGACTACGGGCTGAGGCTGGGCGTGGAACGCGACGTTGTGCTGCTCGGCGGAGCCCAGGCCTGGCAGCTCGCCAGCGAAGTGGTGGAAGCGTTCGACGGCGAGTACAGCCACTTCAAGGCAGCCAAGTCCACACTGGTCAAGGCAGTCATCCAGCTCGCGGGGAGTGCGCAGAGCACCTGCAGGAACCGGCCGACGTCGAGGCTTGGCTTCTGGCGCGGCTGTCTGAGTTTGAAGAACGTCCCTACGTGGCCGGGGCGAAGAAGAACGCCCCCAGGCGGCCGGTGAGCTGGCTGCGATGCTGCGCACCCGGGCAAGCGTGGCTGACATGGTGGGCCGCTACGCCGCCGCCAAGAAGTCACGGGGGCATTGGACTTCGGCGACCTGGTGGCACTTGCAGCCCGTGTGGCCCGGGAAATCCCCTTGCTGCCGACATGGAACGCCAGCGCTACAAAGTGGTGCTCCTTGACGAATTCCAAGATACGTCGTATGCCCAGCTGGTCCTGTTTTCGCGGCTTTTCGGCGAGGGCCACGCGGTCACCGCCGTGGGGGACCCCAACCAGTCTATTTACGGTTTCCGGGTGCTTCGGCAGGCCAGCTCTTCCACTTTGTCCGTGAATTCCCTGTCCGCGTGGACGGGGACGACGGGCCGGACGCTTCACCCTGGCCCCTACGTCGTACCTCACGACGGCGTGGCGCAATGGCCGGCCATCCTGTCCGCCGCCAACATCATGTCAGAGGCTTTAGGGCGCGCCGAGGCGCTGAAGACGCCTGCCGGCAGCGCCGCTGTGGGCGCCGCCACGGAAAGCATTACCGAAACGGGCACCGCCGCGGCAGGTGCAATGCCCGCGGGCACGGCTACCGCGGCGGCGAATGTGCCGCCCTGCAGCCCAGTCCCTTCGCGGTGGAGGGACGGGTAGTGCTGGGCCGCTTCGGCACAGACCTTGACGAAGCCGCCGCCCTTGCCGAGGACGTCATGAAGTACCGGGTCACGGACTTTGAACGTGAGGCCACCGGCACACCCGTGCCGCCGGCACTGGCTGTCCTGTGCCGGCGGCGCGCCCAGATGGAAACCATCCGGCGGGAGTTCGAGGCGCGGGGGATTGCCTACGAAATCGTGGGGCTCGGCGGCCTGCTCGACACTCCCGAAATCGTTGATCTGGTGGCCACGCTCCGGGTGCTTGCCGATCCCGGACGCTCGGACTCCCTGATGCGCCTCCTGGCGGGCGCCCGCTGGCGGATCGGACCGGCAGACCTGATGGCCTTCCGTGACTGGTCCAGCCAGCTCGCACGCCGTCGCGGCCGCCCGGCCGACGCTGCCACGCCGGAGGACGGGCCCGAAGACGCGTCCGACGAGGCCGTCATCGAAAGCGACCTGACTGACGGCGCCAGCCTGGTCGAAGCGCTGGACTGGCTGCCACGGGAAGGCTGGAGTTCTTCCCACGGCCGCTCGTTGACGGACCCGGCCCGCGACCGCCTCGGCAGGCTCTCCACGGAACTCAGGCAGCTTCGCGGCTACCTCGGGGACGACCTCACCACCCTGCTCGGTGAGGTGGAACGCGCCATGTTGCTCGACATCGAAGTGGCAGCTCGCCCGGGAACCAGCATCCACCAGGCCCGCCGAAACCTGGATGCCTTCCAGGACGCGGCAGCCGGCTTCCTGCGAACCTCTCACCGGGTGGACATCCTCGCGTTCCTTGCCTGGCTTGAAGCCGCCGCGGTCGAGGAAAACGGCCTCGAAGCCCCGCCGGCGGACATCAACCGCGAGGCAGTGCAGCTGCTGACCGTCCATGCGTCAAAGGGCCTGGAATGGGACGTCGTCTTTGTTCCGGGCCTCAACGCCGGCGCCTTCCCCAGCAGCAAGGATTCCCGCTGGAGCAGCGGAGCGGCCGCATTGCCGTGGCCCTCCGGGGGACCGTTCGGATCTGCCCCAATGGGATACCGACCAGCCGGATCAGAAGGGCTGGCTGGACGCCGAAAAGGACTTCAAATCAGCCGTCCAGGCCCACGGTGAGGGTGAGGAACGCCGCCTTGCCTACGTGGCCTACACCAGGGCAAAGCACGTCCTCTGGGTCTCCAGCGCAGCTTGGGTGGGCTCCAGGGCAGGGCGTGCCGAGATGTCACCGTTCCTCGCTGAACTGGAACGGCTTGTCGGCTCCGGCCCTGAGAGCGGTCCGGGAAGGGACACGGAAATAAACCCTGCCCAGGTGCACCCGGCGTCGGTGGACGAGGCCTCCCTGCCGGAGAAGAGCCCGTTGACTACCGAAACTGAGGTGGCCGGATGGCCCTATGACCCCTCGAAGGACCTGTGGATGCGCGAACCGGGGAGCGGCTCCGGGTTGTTCCCGGCAGGCGGCTGGCCATGGAGAATGCCGCGGCACGTGTCCGGGACCACTTGGAGCCCTTGATTTCCGGGGACCATGCGCCGGTCCTTGAACCTGCGTCCGCCATTGAGTCCGCGCCAAGGCTCCGGGGTAATGCGGCTGGCTGGGCGAGGGAAGCGGCCTTGCTGCTGGAACGGCGTTCCCGGCGTGCTTCCGGGCAGGACGTACACCTGCCCGGCCACATCTCTGCGTCTACGCTGGTGGATCTTGGCGAGGACCCGGCGGGGTAGTGGGCCGGCTGCGAAGGCCTGTTCCGCGTGAGCCCGGCATGTCCGCGCGGAAGGGGACGGCATTCCACGCGTGGGTTGAAGAGTACTTCGGCGCAGCCGGCATGCTGGATCTTGGCGAGGCCCCGGCTCTGACGATCACATTGACGCCGCCTACGACCTCGACACCATGGTGGCCACCTTCAAAGCCTCGGAATGGGCCGACAGGTCACCGGCATTTGTCGAAGTGCCCGTGGAAACGCGCGTGGGCGACGTTGTGGTCCGTGGACGCATAGATGCCGTCTTCCAGGACGCGGACGGGAGGTGGGACCTGGTGGACTGGAAAACCGGCCGCCGGCCCTCTGCCGCCCAGCTGAGGGCCAAATCGGTGCAGCTCGCCGCGTACCGGCTGGCTTGGGCCCGGCTCAAGGGCGTGGCAGTGGAGGACGTCAGGGCCGCCTTCTTCTACGTTGCGGACAACCAAGTGGTTCGGCCGCACGATCTGGGCACTGCTGAGGAGCTTGAACAGATCGTGACCGCTGCCCTCGATGTCAGTGCTCCCTGACGTCAGGAAATGCTCCCGGGCGTCAGGAAGTGCTCCCCTGGTGTCAGTGCTTCCTGACTTCGACGATGCTGATGGCCGCGGTGGATGTGTCCTCGGCGGACGGGCGTACTGCCGGCTCGTCGTCAGGCTCTTGATCTGCAGGCTCTTCGTGGGCCGCTGCCTGATCGGACGGGATGGGCTCGGCGGGAATACGGCTGACTTCCACGGCGGGCGTTGCGGGAACCGGCACCGCTGACAGGACGGGCACAGGGGCGACGGTCACCGCCGGAGCGCCGGGCAGACCCACTGACCGGGACCTGCCCGCTGCCACGGGGTGTGCAGCAGGGGACTGGGCGGCGGCATCGGCCGGGGCCGGTAGCGGCTCGACGCTGATGGCCTGGCCGCCGTGCTCTTCGACGTCGGCCGCGAGGGTTTCCAGCATGCCTTCGGCTTCGGCAACCATACCTGCGTCGTCGGCAGCGATGCCCTTGACCAGGTATTGCGCTAACGCGAACTCGGCAGACAGGGCAGCCCGCCGGAGCAGGTGCTGGTCCGGGGCGTCGCGGCGGCTGCCGGTGTAGCTGGAAAGAACGGCATCCACGAAATCCTGTTCGTTCGAGGCAACCAGCCAGGCGAAGTCGTCGGCGGGATCCCCGATCCGCAGGTCGGTCCAGCCCGTAACGGCCGTGACGCGGCCGCTTTCCACGAGCAGGTTGTCCTCATGGAGGTCCCCGTGGACAACGCACGGGTTGAACCGCCACAGTGAGACGTCTTCAAGGGCGTGTTCCCAGCGGAGCAGCAGCGACGCCGGGATCTTTCCGGTTGTGGCCGCCTGGTCGAGCTCGTTGAGCCGACGCTGGCGGAATTCATTGGGCGTGTAGCTGGGCAGGTCGGCATTGCTGACCAGCGAGTGCGGAAGATCGTGGATGGCCGCCAGCGCTGTCCCGATTTCCCGGGCGAGCGCGGCCGGACCCGCGGTGAGTTCTTCCACACTTTGTGTGCTCCCGGCCAGATGGGAGTACACAAAGGTGGTGAGGTTACCAAGCCGGACGCTGCCAGCCACCGTGGGCATCAGGAAGGGCAGCTCGGCCCGGATGGCTGGAACGAATGCCCGGAGGACGAGGAACTCCGTCTCGAGCCTGGCGCTTGCTTCCGCATGCCGCGGCGACCGGACCCGCCACTGTTTGTCTTCCGAATCCAGCAGCAACGCGGAGTCAAAATCCGCGGGATCGTCCGCGGCGGAGCTAACGGCGGTTGGGGTCAGCCCGGGACTGCCGCGGTTGCTACGGCTGCCAGTTCGATCGGTTTTCTTCTCACCGTTCCACGGTAGATTGAGTGGCGGCCAAGACAACGATGTGCGGCGGCGAGTCTCCAGATATGCTGCAAAAGTCGGCTTCCGCACCCGGTCTGGACGTCCACGCCACCTGTCCCGCCGGATGTCCCCGCCGAATGTAAATTGTCAGTCCGAGTCAGTACGGTGGACACATGAGTCATGCGGAGTCCGCTATACCGGCCTACCAGCCGCAGGCAGCCCAACTGCCGGCCAACCATCTGTTCGATACCGTACTGCCGGTTCTCCCGGCCGCCGTGGACCGCGGCTCTGCTGACCGTGTCCGGCCAGGCATGGTTGAGGAGTTGCTGGACAGCGAGCATACCCGGGCAGTGGTCCTTGCCGGGCGGCAGGCCCTGGTGCAGGGTAACGAGCTTCTGCTGACCGCAGCCGCCCAGTTGCTGGCTGACCTGCGGGACCGTGGCTCAGCCCCGGAACAGGTCATCTATCTTGGCGCCGCGCTGGACGGTTCGGATCTTGCCGCCGGCACTGAAGTGGTCCTTGTTGTCCTTCCTGAACTTGCCGAGCCCGGCACTGCCGGAATCCCGGCCAACGCACAGTGGGCTGGCTTCCGCGACATCGCTGCCGTCCTGAACCCCACTGACACGGCGTTGTTCGTCGAGGCCAGCGCCATTGCCAACTGGCATGCCGGCCATACGCATTGCCCCCGTTGCGGGGCCCGAACTGCCGTGGAGGCTGGCGGCTGGGTCCGCCGCTGCCCCCAGGACGGCTCGGAACACTACCCCGGACGGATCCGGCCATTATCGTTACGGTGGTGGGGCCGGACGGACGGCTGCTGCTTGGTGGCGGCGGGCCGGTTGACGCGAAGAATTACTCCACGCTGGCCGGATTCGTTGAACCAGGCGAATCCCTGGAACAGGCCGTCGTGAGGGAAATCCACGAGGAGGTGGGCGTCCGTGTCACGGGATGCCAGTACTTGGGCTCGCAGTCGTGGCCTTTTCCGGCCTCCCTTATGCTTGGATTTACCGCCATCACCGAAGACGCCGTGGCAAAGCCCGACGGCGTGGAGGTAACCCGTGCGCGCTGGTTCAGCCGGGAAGAACTCCAGGAAGCAGTGTTGGCCGGTGAAATCACCATCTCCAGCAGGCTGTCCATTGCACGCTCGCTGATTGAGCATTGGTATGGCGGCAGGATCATGGACCGCACGGACACCTGACACCAGGAACAGGCATCACAATTGGCCAGACGCCAGCACGTGGCAGTCGCGACAACAGAGCAGCAGAAGTGACCACAGAGAATTTTGACAGTGCAGAGTCCCTTGAGGAACGAATCCTTGGGGACTTGACGCTGAACAGCGCGAGGTCGCCAGTACGCTGAACGGGCCGCTGTGCGTCCTTGCCGGTGCCGGCACCGGCAAGACCAGGGCCATTACGCACCGGATTGCGTATGGCGTGCACTCAGGGGTGTACAGTCCCCAGCGGCTTCTCGCTGTGACGTTCACGGCCGGGCCGCCGCGGAAATGCGCAGCAGGCTGCGGGATCTCGGCGTGGGCAATGTCCAGGCGCGCACTTTCCACGCCGCCGCCTTGCGACAGCTGCAGTTTTTCTGGCCGCAGGCGGTCGGCGGCACGCTGCCCAACCTGCTGGACCACAAGGCCCAGATGATCGCCGAAGCCTCCCGGCGCCTGCGGCTCAGCACTGACCGCGCGTCCATCCGGGACCTCGCCTCCGAAATTGAGTGGGCCAAGGTCTCCATGCTGACCCCTGCCAACTACCTGGAGAACGCGCAGGGCAGGGGAACGCCCGGCGGGTTCGACCTCACCGCCGTCGCCCGTGTCTTCCAGTCCTATGAGGATGTCAAGACGGACCGCAACGTCATTGATTTCGAGGACGTGCTCCTGATCACCGTGGGGATCCTGCAGGAGGACCAGAAAGTCGCGGCCACCGTTCGTGAGCAGTACCGGCATTTTGTGGTGGATGAGTACCAGGACGTTTCGCCGCTGCAGCAGCGCCTCCTGGAGCTGTGGCTGGGCGGGAGGGACGAGCTGTGCGTTGTGGGCGATGCGAGCCAGACGATCTACTCGTTTACCGGCGCTTCGCCCAAACACCTGCTGGGATTCAAGGCCCAGTACCCTGAGGCAAATGTGGTGAAACTGATCCGGGATTACCGTTCCACGCCGCAGGTGGTCAAGCTGGCCAACGATCTGCTGGCCGCACGGCGTGGCGGCGGGCCGGTGGCCGATGCTGCCTGGGCGGCTCCGCTGCAGCTGGTGGCGCAGCGGCCGGCTGGGCCTGTCCCACAGTTCACCGAGTGTTCCGACGACGAAGCCGAAGCCGCCACGGTCGCCATCAAGATCCAGGAACTGCTCGACGCCGGCACTCCCGCCAGCCAGGTGGCTGTCCTTTTCCGCACCAACGGGCAGTCCCAGGCCTACGAACAGGCGCTTGCGGCCGCCGGCATCAGCTACCAGCTGCGCGGTGGTGAGCGCTTCTTCGCCCGCAAGGAAGTGCGCGACGCCATCCTCCAGCTGCGCGCGGCAACCAGGGCCGTCGCAGAAACCGCGACGCCGGAACCGCTCGGCCAGCTGGTCCGCGATATCGTGGCCTCGCTCGGCTACACGGACGCCCGC
Organism: Arthrobacter sp. Hiyo4; assembly: GCA_002370555.1. Lineage (GTDB taxonomy): Bacteria > Actinomycetota > Actinomycetes > Actinomycetales > Micrococcaceae > Arthrobacter. The sequence goes on along the minus strand of AP014718.1, from coordinate 2,471,057 downwards.
CCCACAACGGCGGCGCGCTGCGCGAACGCTGGGAGTCCCTGGCAGCGTTGGTGGCGCTCGCGGACGAGCTGGTCCACGTCCGCGGCGAGCAGTTCAGTCTCAGTGACTTTGTAAATGAACTCCAGGAACGGTCGCTGGCGCAGCACGCTCCCACTGTCCAGGGCGTGACGCTTGCATCGCTGCATGCCGCGAAGGGCCTCGAATGGGACGCCGTGTTCCTGGTGGGCCTGTGCGAAGGCCTGATGCCCATTTCCTTCGCGGACACACCCGAATCCGTGGATGAGGAGCGCCGGCTGCTCTACGTGGGCATCACCCGCGCCCGCGAGCACCTGTCCCTGTCCTGGTCCACGGCACGGACACCCGGCGGCCGGGCCAACCGCAAACCCTCACGCTTCCTCGACGGTCTCCGGCCCAATTCGGTGGCCAGCTCCAGCGCCCGCGGAAAAGGGCCGGCGCCACGCCGGAAATCGGCTGCTCCAGCCACCTGCAGGGTCTGCGGGAGCATGCTGGCCAGCGGCGCCGAACGCAAGGTGGGCCGCTGCAACGACTGTCCGCCCAGCTACGAAGAACAGACATTCGATGCCCTTCGGCAATGGCGGAAGGAAATAGCACTGGCGGCCGAGGTGCCGGCGTTTGTCGTCTTCACGGATGCCACGCTGACGGCCATCGCAGAGGCCAAGCCGTCCACGCTGGAGGAACTGGCGGCACTGGCCGGCGTGGGTCCGTCCAAACTGGAACGCTACGGCGAAGACGTGCTGCGGGTGCTCGTCGAAAGCACCACCCTGTGACCCTCTGGGCGGCAGGACAGGACACCCTCCCCGTCACCACGGCGGACGGAACACCGGTTGAGGTGCGGCGGTCGGCCCGCCGGACCAGGACCGTGGCTGCCTTCTGGGAGAACGGGACCGCGGTGGTGGCCATTCCGGCCCGGTTCACCGCCGCGCAGGAGTCCGAATGGGTGCACCGCATGCTGGAGAAGCTGCACCGCCAGGGGGAGCGGCGCTCCCGCCAAGGAAGCAAACAGCCGGCCACTGATACTGCCCTGGCAGCCCACGCCGCAGCCCTTTCGGCCCGGTACTTCGGCGGCAGGGCAGTCCCGACGTCGGTCCGCTGGGTCAGCAACCAGAACTCGCGCTGGGGCTCCGCAACACCGTCGGAAGGATCCATCCGTCTCTCCGACAAGCTCCGGCCCATGCCGCAATGGGTCATCGACTATGTCCTCCTGCATGAGCTCGCGCACCTGCTGGTGGCCGGGCACAATGCCTCGTTCTGGAAGCTGTTGGAGGCTTACCCCGACACGATGCGGGCCAAGGCATTCCTGGAAGGCGTCTCGTTCGCCACCTCCCGGGGCCTGACCGCGGGCAGCAATGATTCAGACCCGGACGACGCCGACTAGAGCGTCTCTCCTAACTGTCGCCTATTGCTCGGGTCGAGCCAGGGATTGGTTGCTTCGCAGGGGGATCATGTGCCAGCCTCGAAGTGATCCCGTCGCCGGGCGACGACGGGCAACAGGGAAAAGAGCACGGCATGGGACTTATCCATATCGACCTGTTCACCACGCTCGACGGCGTCGCCCAGGCGCCCGGCGGGCCGGACGAGGATGCTGACGGCGGCTTCGCGTTTGGCGGCTGGCAGGCGCCCCTCCTGGATGAAGTCGTCGGCGAGCAGGTCGACTCCGGGATGGTGGGGATGGACGCGCTGCTGCTTGGGCGACGGACCTACGACATCTTCGCCGCATACTGGCCGCACGCGGACGGGGGATCGCGCGGCTGTTCAACCGCCTCCCGAAATACGTGGCCTCGCGCCATTCGCCGGCCCTCGAGTGGGCCGACTCAACACTGCTGGGTCCGGATGTCGTCGCTGCCGTGAGCGAACTGCGCGACCGGCACGCGAACATCCACGTCATTGGCAGTCTCGATTTCGTGCAGACCCTGTTCGCCGAGCGGCTCTTTGACCGGCTCACGCTCTGGGTGTATCCGATCCTCCTCGGAGGTGGAAAGAAGGTTTTTGCCGACGGGGTGGTTCTGACGAACCTCAGACTCATCAAGCCGGTCGTCGCCTCACCGAAGGGTGCAGTGCTGCAGCGCTACGCGCTCGCCGATGGCACGCCTGGGGTCGGCGATATGTCTGCCAGCGACCAGGAAGCTTAGGCTGAAGCTGCCTTCCACGACATTGCGCCGCAACACACCCTAGGCGCCGCGGTCGCTCGAATAATTCAGCTGTACCACGCCATTGCCGAACGTCCGTGTCCCTTCGAGCCCGAGGTCCATCAGGACGTCAGGGGCCTCGAACAGCGGCCGGCCCTGCCCGAGGACCACGGGATGGACGAGGATTCGGAACTCGTCGGTCAGGCCGTGCCGCATTAAGGTGGAGGCCAAGTTGGGGCCATTCAGGACGATGTCATCTCCCGCCAGACCCCGGCGAACTCGACCATGGGCGCCGAGGGGTCCGGATCCTGATCGGCAGTGGGCCAGTAACCGGCCATCAGCTCATGCGTGACGCGCCCGAACATGGAGGCCCCGGTAGTCCGGAACTGCCCGTGGTCCGGCTAGCCCTTGGGCTGCTCACCGTCGCCGGTGGGCTGTTCCCCGTCGCCGGCGACGGAGTCATCCTGCGGCGCGTTGTCGAAGCCGCCGCTCAGCAGCTTCTGCAGGGCGTCGTCCACTTCGCTGTCGCTGGCCTCAGCCAGCTGGCGGCGGCCTCTGAACCCCTGTGGGTCGTCGAGGTCCTCGGCGGTGGGGAGGAGGTCAGGGTGCTGCCAGATGGCATCGCGTCCGGCAATGCCCCGCTCGTCCTTCAGTGTGGCCCAGAGCGTGGCAGCCTCCCGCAGGCGGCGGGGCGCAGTTCGAGTCCCACCAGGGAAGAGAAAGCGTGTTCCGCCGGACCGCCGGTGGCCCGGCGTCGCCGGACTGTTTCCCGGAGCGCACCGGCGGAGGGCAGCAGTTTCTCTGTGGCCGAAGCGGTGAGCTCGTCCACCCAGCCTTCAACGAGGGCCAGGGCCGTCTCAAGTTTCTCAAGCGCCTGCTCCTGGGCAGGGGTCCGCTGCGGCATAAAGACGCCCTGGGACAGCGCTTCCTGGATGCCTTCGGGGTTGTTGGGGTCCAGGTCGCGGGCCAGCTCTTCAATCCTGGAAGTGTCGATATGGATGCCGCGGGCGTAGGCTTCGATGGCGCCTAGCAGGTGGCCGCGCAGCCAGGGCACCTGGACAAACAGCCGTGCATGGGCCGCCTCGCGGACGGCCAGGAACAGCCGGATGTCGTTCTCCGGCAGGCCCAGGCCCTCTCCGAACTTCGACACGTTGGCTGGCAGGAGCGCCATTTCCAGGTCAGCCAGGGGAACCCCGATGTCCGTGGAGCTGACAACCTCGGCGGACAGGGCACCGATCGCCTGCCCCAGCTGCATCCCAAAGATCGCGCCGCCCATGTTCTGCAGCATGGAAGAGGCGCCGCCCATCATGGACTTCATTTCTTCGGGCATCTGTTCGGTCATGGCGCTGGAGAGAGCGTTGGCGATGCTGTTGGCTACGGGCTCGGTCAGCCGCTTCCATGTTCCAAGGGTGGCTTCCACCCACTCGGCACGCGACCACGCACGGCCGATCAGGCCGGTGGCAGGAAGGTCGGTCACGGGATCGAGCCACAGTTCGGCCAGCCGCAGGGCCTCGTCGACTTCGCGGGTCTGCAGGGACGTGACGGACGGGTCGGCGCTGCTGGCGGCAACCCGGCGGGCGTTCTCATGCGCGAGCTGCCAGTTGACGGGCCCTTCTGAAGGGGCGCTCATCATGGCCTGGACCTGGGAGAACATCTGGGCCAGGAGATTGGGGTCGTTCGGCAGGCCGGCTGCCTTTGCGAGTTCGGCGGGGTCGAAGTTTTCCATGCCCTTGCCGGCCATCAGGTTCTGCAGCATCTCGGTCAACGGATCCTTCGGCGTATCGTCGCCGTTGGACGGATTGAGTGGGTTGGAGGTCATGATCCCGCCGATCGTCGGTGTGACTGTTCACTTCACGGTACCCCGGGCAGGGGCGGCTGTCTGCCGGACGGGCGTCACGTTCGCTGTAGGCAAAGAGCTGGCCGGGGGCGGCACCGCGTAGTGTTGATTCAGTGACTACAACCCGCGGCGATCATCCGCATGAGGACCACGCTCCAGAGCTCGACGCCGGCACCACAGCGAGTGCCGCAGCGCCCGGAAAGGGTGTAGCCGGCACCCCGCCCACAGGGCTGAAGGCACCTCGCAGCTCCCCGCCCGGGACCGGCGGGTGTCCGTGATGATGCTTTCCGGCGTCCTGGCGCTGGGACTGGGGATCGCGGCCGTCACTGTACCGGTGCCTTATGTTGTGGAATCGCCCGGACCAACCTTCAACACCCTCGGCCAGAGCCAGGGCAGCCCTGTCATCAGCGTGACGGGCCGCGAAACCTATCCTGCCAAGGGAAATCTGGACCTGACCACCGTTTATGTCGATGGCGGCCCCAACGGCCCGGTAAGCGTCCTGGGTGCCTTCACCGCCTGGCTGGACGGGTCCAAGTCCGTTCATCCGGTGGAGATGCTTTACCCCAGCGGAACCACAAAGGAGGAGGCTGACGAGCAGAGCTCCGTGGCCATGACGTCGTCGCAGGAGAATGCGGTGGCATCGGCACTCAAGGAGCTCAACATTCCCTTCGGCCAGCAGCTCCAGGCCGCGGGGCTGCCCGATGGTTCGCCGTCCGCCGGCAAGGTTGAAAACGGCGACATCTTCGAATCGATCAACGGCAAACCCATCACATCGCTCGCCGTGGTGCAGGACGAACTGGCCGCAGGCCAGGGAGCGCCGGCCACCCTGGTGGTGCAGCGCGCAGGGGAATCCGTCACTCAGACCATCACCCCCATGAACAACGGTGCAGGCCGCTACATTCTCGGAGTCATGCTCAAGTACCTGTTCACGTTTCCGTTCGACGTGAAGATTTCACTGGACAAGGTTGGCGGCCCCAGTGCCGGGCTGATGTTTTCGCTGGGCATTATCGACACAGTGACACAAGGGGACCTGACTGGCGGCAAACATGTCGCGGGAACGGGGACCATCACCCCGGACGGCACCGTAGGTCCTATCGGCGGCATCCGGCAGAAGATGCTGGGCGCGCGGGCCGGGGGAGCCACGGTATTCCTCGCCCCGGCAGAAAACTGCGACGAAGTTGTGGGCCATGTGCCGGAGGGACTGCAGGTGCTCAAAGTGGAGAACATCGCAGAGGCGCGTCACGCCGTCGAACTCGCCGGATCCGGGCAGGACACGGGCGCTTTGCCGGTCTGCGCCAGCAACTAGACTGAGGCCAGGAACTAAGCTTTACCGCCACTCGTGGCAGATATGACGGACGTTGCCACACGCTTGACCGGTGCCGGACGTCAACCGCACGCACGCTTCTCATGTAAACCTGACGACCAGCTATGAGGTACCGAGTTTGTCCCGTCCTACCAGCCCCATCCCGCCCGGAAGACCCCCCTCGCGACGCGGGCCCTAACGCCCACGCTGATTGTTGTTGCGATCGCAGTGGTGGGCTTCATCTTCTTCGCCAATGTGTGGACTGACGTCCTCTGGTACCGGCAGCTCGGCTACTTCGAAGTGTTTGTGACAGAAAACCTCTCGCGGATAGGGATCTTCCTCGCCGGCTTCGCGCTGATGTTCCTGGCCGTCTTTTTTGCCATCCGGGTTGCCTACCATGCACGGCCCTTGTACGCGCCGGACTCCGAGATGCGCGACAACCTGAACCGCTACCAGGCCCAGCTTGAACCGGTCCGCCGCGTCGTTATGGTGGGCCTTCCCATTCTGTTCGGGCTGTTCGCGGGCAGCGCAGCGGCCAGCCAATGGCAGAAGGTGCTGTTGTTCTTCAACCAGGAACCGTTCGGCCAGAGCGATCCTGAGTTCGGCCTGGACATCAGCTTCTACCTCATGACTCTTCCGTTCCTGGGATTCGTCACAGGCTTCCTGATCAGCGTGGTTGTGGTGGCCGGCATCGCCGGAATCCTCACCCACTACCTCTACGGCAGCATCCGGCTGATGGAACGCGGCGTGTTCACCAGCCGCGCGGCACAGATCCACCTGGCGGTAACGGGCGCAGCCTTCCTGATCCTGCTCGGCGCAAACTTCTGGCTGGACCGCTACGCCGCCCTGCAGGGCAACGGCGGGCGCTGGGCCGGTGCGCTGTATACGGACGTGAACGCCGTGATCCCCACCAAGGCGATCCTCGCCGTGGCGGCAGGTTTGGTGGCCATCCTCTTTATCGTTGCGGCGGTCATTGGCCGCTGGCGCCTGCCGGTCATCGGCACGGCCATGCTGATCATCACCTCGATCCTGGCCGGCGGCGTGTACCCGTGGGTCATCCAGCAGTTTCAGGTGCGGCCTTCCGAGCAGACGTTGGAGAAGGACTTTATCCAGCGCAACATCGAGATGACTCGGGCGGCCTATGGCCTGGACCAGATTCAGGTGGACCGCTATGACGCGACGAATACGGCCAGCACCGGGGCGTTAGCCCCGGACGCCCAGACCACGGCCAACATCCGGCTCCTGGACCCCAACCTGATCTCCGACGCGTTCTCCCAGCTGGAGCAGTACCGCCCGTACTACCAGTTCCCGGAGGCACTGAACGTTGACCGCTACGAGGTTGACGGCAAGATCCAGGACACGGTCATCGCCGTGCGCGAGTTGAACCCGGCGAACGTTGCCACCAACCAGCAAGGCTGGCTCAACCAGCACGTCGTCTACACCCACGGCTACGGCGTGGTGGCGGCCAAGGGCAACAAATTCACCGTCGACGGCAAGCCGGAGTTCCTCCAGTCGGGTATCCCGTCCACCGGTGTACTTGGCGATGACTCCACCTACGAGCCGCGGATCTACTTCGGTGAAGACTCTCCGGAGTACTCCATTGTCGGGGCGCCTGCGGGATCACCGCACCGCGAACAGGACAGGCCTTCGGGTAAAGAAGGGGACGGGGAAACCCAGTACACCTTCACCGGCAACGGCGGCCCAACGTGGGCAGCTTCTTCAACAAGGTCCTGTACTCCATCAAGTTCCAGTCCTCGGACCTCCTCCTCTCCGACGGAGTTAACGCAGAATCCCAGATCCTGTACGACCGCAGTCCGCGTGACCGTGTGGAGAAGGTTGCCCCATACCTCACTGTTGATGGCAACTCCTATCCGGCCGTTGTTGACGGCCGCGTCAAGTGGATCGTGGACGGGTACACCACCAGCCAGTACTACCCGTACTCGCAGCAGGAGCAGCTCTCGGCTGCCACCGCGGACTCACAGACCACTTCAGGCCGGACGGTTGCCCTGCCGAACAGCTCGGTGAACTACATCAGGAACTCGGTCAAGGCCACGGTCGACGCCTATGACGGCTCGGTGACCCTCTATGCATGGGACGATCAGGATCCTGTCCTGAAGGCCTGGCAGAAAGTTTTCCCGGCGTCCGTGAAGCCGTACTCGGAGATGTCCGGCGATGTCATGAGCCACGTCCGTTACCCGGAGGACCTGTTCAAGGTGCAGCGGGAGCTCCTGGGCCGCTACCACGTCACGGACCCGGTGAGCTTCTACAAGAGTGACGAAGTATGGAGCGTGCCGAACGATCCCACCGTGGATACGGAAGTCAAGCAGCCGCCGTTCTATATGTCACTGCAGATGCCTGACCAGGAAAAGCCGGCCTTCCAGCTCACCTCATCCTTCATCCCGCAGATCGTCAACGGTACTGCCCGGAACGTCCTCTATGGTTTCCTGGCCGCTGACTCTGACGCCGGAAACGAGAAGGGCGTCAAAGCTGAAAGCTACGGCAAGCTGAGGCTGCTGCAGATTCCGCCGGAAACACAGGTTCCCGGGCCAGGCCAGGCCCAGAACAAGTTCAACTCCGATCCCACAGTGTCCCAGGCTTTGAACCTTCTGCGGCAGGGTGCCTCCGAAGTGCTCAACGGCAACCTGCTGACACTGCCTGTGGGCGGCGGCATCCTGTATGTCCAGCCGGTTTACCTCAAGTCGACCGGTGAGACGTCCTATCCCACACTGCAGCGTGTGCTGGTGGCCTTCGGTGACAAGGTCGGCTTTGCGCCGACCCTCGACGGTGCCCTGAAGCAACTCTTCGGCGGCGACTCCGGCGCTGCGGCGGGCGACTCCAGCAATACCGGCCAGACCCCGCCTGCTCCCGGCACAACACCGCCGGTGAGTGCAGGTGCCCAGGCAGACCTGAAGGCCGCGCTGGAGGAGGCCAACGCCGCCATCAAGGCGGGCCAGGCAGCCCTGGCGGCTGGCGACTTTGCAGCCTACGGGGAAGAGCAGAAGAAGCTCGCGGCGGCCCTGCAGAAAGCTATTGACGCCGAGGGCAAGATCCCGGCGCCGGCCCCTGCGGCGACACCGTCGCCGGAAGCTACACCGACGGCGACGCCCTCGCCGGCGGCCAGTAACTAAGGGCTTGACCCAGCGAGACGCACATCACGCCACCAGGATTTGGCCTCCCGTTCACCGGACGGTAGAGTTGATCTTGCGACGCGGGGTGGAGCAGTTCGGTAGCTCGCTGGGCTCATAACCCAGAGGTCACAGGTTCAAATCCTGTCCCCGCAACTGGCGAAAGGTCCGGATTCTGGAAACAGAATCCGGACCTTTTGGTTTAAGCGGATCCGTCCCAGGCAGGCAACCTCGGCGTCGTGGGGACCCTAATCACGATTGGTTTTTACCTACTCCAAAGTACGGTAGTGTTGATCTTGCGACGCGGGGTGGAGCAGTTCGGTAGCTCGCTGGGCTCATAACCCAGAGGTCACAGGTTCAAATCCTGTCCCCGCAACCATGTAGAAGACCCCGACCGGCATGACGCCGGCCGGGGTCTTCTTTTGCCCGATTACATGTGGTTCCTAGTATTCTCGTTCGCAAAGCCATTTGAGCACTTGGTCAGTCATTCTCGAGAGGAATGTTGTTCGATGTCCACACCCACGAAGAAGCCCGGCTCCTCGACGAGCAAGCGGTCAAGACTCTACTGGGGTGTTCCTGCCGCTCTCGTAGTGCTGGTGCTCGTGGTGCTGCTGGCCAAGTGGATGACCGGCCTTCCTGCGGTGGCCTCGTTCCTGGCTGACTATCCGGGTCATTCGGAACTGCCTGACGGCGCACCTGTGGGATTCCCGGCGTGGCTGGCCTGGCAGCACTTCCTGAACGGCTTCTTCCTGCTGCTCATCATCAGGACCGGCTGGCAGGTGCGGACCACCACGCGGCCCAGCGGCCACTGGACGCGCAACAACAAGGGCCTGATCAAGACCAAGAACGCGCCCACCAAGATCACCTTGGAGCTTTGGCTGCACCTGACGCTGGACGCGCTCTGGGTCCTCAACGGCCTGGTGTTCGCCATCCTGCTGTTCGCCACCGGCCAATGGATGCGGATCGTGCCCACCAGCTGGGACGTTATCCCCAATGCCCTCTCTGCAGCGCTTCAGTACGCCTCGTTGAACTGGCCCACCGACAACGGCTGGGTCAACTACAACGCGCTCCAGCTGCTGACGTATTCCGCCACGGTCTTCATCGCCGCACCGCTTGCGTTCATCTCCGGTATTCGGACGTCCTCCGCGTGGCCCAAGAAGGCCACCGCTCTCAATAAGGCCTACCCCATTGAGCTCGCGCGGGCCATCCACTTCCCCGTCATGATCTATTTCGTGGCGTTCATCGTGGTGCATGTCTTCCTGGTGCTCGCCACCGGTGCATTGCGGAATCTGAACCACATGTACGGCGGCAGCGACGACGCTGGATGGTTCGGCTTCTGGGTCTTCGTCGCCTCGGTGGCAGCCATGGTGGCGGCCTGGTTCCTGGCGCGTCCCCTCTTCCTTCGCCCCATCGCCTCCCTGATGGGCAAAATCAGCCGCTAATTTCCGGGCCGGAGACGTTGTCCTGGCTTTGCCGGTCCTCCCGAAGTCTCTGGTAAGTGGCCAGCGCACGCTCCCTGGACTCGGGGAGCCCCACCACGGGCGCGGGGTAGCCCTGGACATCGGGCTGCTTCCATGGTTCGTGGATGGCTCTGCGGTCCATGTGGGCGAGTTCCGGAATGAACTCGCGAAGGTACCGGCCGTCGGCGTCGAACTTCTTGCTCTGCGTGACGGGATTGAAGATCCGGAAGTACGGGGACGCGTCGGCGCCCGAGCCTGCAACCCATTGCCAGTTGGCGGGGTTGCTGGCTGCATCGGCATCCACCAGGGTGTCCCAGAACCACGCCTCGCCCAGGCGCCAGTCGGCCAGGAGATTCTTGACAAGGAATGACGCCGCCGCCATCCGGACCCGGTTATGCATCCAACCGGTCTGCCAGAGCTGCCGCATCCCCGCATCCACCAGCGGATAGCCGGTCCGGCCCTGTTCCCACGCCTCCAGTTCCGCGGCTGTGGGCTGCTGCCATTCGAAGCGGTCGAAGTCGGGTCGGTAGTTTCGGGTAGCCAGCTGGGGATTGGCGTAAAGCAGTTGCCAGCAGAACTCCCGCCAGCCCAGCTCGGACCGGAAGATCCCGACGTCGGGCGTCGTCTCGCGGGGGAAATGGCGGCGGAGCTCGTGCCAGACCCGGAACGGGCTGATTTCACCAAAACGGAGGTGCGGGGACAGCCGGGAAGTGCCTTCCACTCCGGGAATATCCCGCCCGGTGCCGTAGTCCTCCGCGGGTCCGTCCAGGAAGTCCTCAAGCCTGCTTTGCGCTCCGGCCTCCCCGGGCTCCCAAGTCTCAGCCAGGCCACCGCTCCAGTCCGGCGACACGGGCAGCAGCGACCACTCTGTCAGCGCGTCGCTGCAGGCCTGCTTCATCGAACCGGCGACGGCGGGGGAGGGCAGGTGGGCCGGCGCATCCAGCGGCGGGCGGGCTCGCCGGACGCTGTGCAGGCCCGCCAGTAGGGCGTGAACACCTTATAGGGGCCGCCGCTGCCCGTGGTGATGGTCCACGGCTCGAACAGCAGGTTGGCCTGGAAGCTGGCGGCTTGGATGCCGTTCTCCGCAGCCCAGGCCTTGATGTCCGCGTCCAGGGACCGCTCGGGACCGCCGTAGCGGCGGTTCCACAACACGTGCTTAGCGCCGGTCTCCGCGGCCAAGTCCCGGATCACACGGCTGGCAGGTCCGCGCCTGAGGATGAGTGCGGAACCGGCGTCAGCAAGCGCCCCCGCCAACGAAGTCAGCGAGTGGTGCAGCCACCAGCGGGCCGCGCTCCCCAAGGGACGGATTCCGGGGGATTGCTCGTCGAGGATGTAGACCACTGTGAGCGGCAAGCCGAGTTCGACGGCGTGGGATAGAGCGGGGTTATCGTCCAGTCGAAGGTCGTCACGGAGCCAGACGATGGAGGATGCAACGGGGGAGACCATGCCCTCCACGCTACACATCCGCGACAGCAGTCGCACGGTCGTTGCCGGTTTCTGTCGGGGCACAGCAGGGGCCGGGGTTCGTGATGAACCCGGCCCCTGCTGCCCGCTCAACGGCGGACGCGGCTGGCTACAGCTTGTCGAAGTCGGCTTCGTCGACGGTGGACTCGGACCGGGTGCCTGAAGCGCCGATGGCCGGCTTGGCCCCGCCGGACTTCAGGGCTGCCAGGCGTGCTTCGATTTCCACCTGCTCGCCGAGGTCTTCCAGCTGGTTGAACTGGGCGTCCAGGCTCGACGCGGCAAGCTCCTGCTGTCCGCGGACTTTGGCTTCTTCGCGGCGGATTTTCTCTTCGAAGCGGCCAACTTCGCTCGTGGGATCCATGAAGTCGATGCTCTTAATGGCATCATGCACCTGGGACTGTGCCGCGGCCGTCTTGGAGCGCGCAACCAGCTCGTTGCGCTTGCTGGTGAGCTCGTTGAGCTTGCCCTTCATCTGGTCCAGGCCCGACTTGAGCTTGTCCACCACCTCGGTCTGCGAGGCGATGCTCGGCTCAGCACCCTTGGCTTCGCTTTCCGCGGACATCTGGCGCTGCAGGGCTACCTTCGCGAGGTTGTCGAACTTCTCGGCGTCTACGCTGTCGCCGGCGCTGCGGTATTCGTCCGCCTTGCGGGATGCGGCGAGGGCCTTGTTGCCCCAGTCCTGGGCGTTCTTGATGTCCTCGCGGTAGTCATCCTGGAGCATACGCAGGTTGCCGATGGTCTGGGCTACGGCGGACTCAGCCTCCGCAATGTTGTTGGTGTAGTCCCGGACCATCTGGTCCAGCATCTTCTGCGGATCCTCAGCGTTGTCCAGCAAAGTGTTGATGTTTGCCTTTGCCAGCTGTGCGATCCGGCCGAAAATGGACTGCTTAACCATGGTGATGCCTTTCGTCCTGCTCAATGGTGGCCACTGAGATCAGTGAACAGTTGTTGTACCGCTTCTTTTCGCCGGCAGGTTGGTTCCTGTCGGCGTCTAGCCTTTTGCCGGATCAGAAATCCCCGCCGCCGCCGGAATCGCCGCCCCAGCCGCCGCCCATATCGCCGCCGCCGGAGTCACCGCCCAGCCGCCGCCGTCGCTGTGGCCACCGCCCCAGCCTCCGCCGCTGCCGCCGTTGAGGATGGAGTTGATGAGGATACCGCCAAGGATGGCGCCACCGAGGCCGCCGCCTCCTCCGCCGCGACCGCCGAACATGCCCCGCCGCCGAAGCCCTGGTTGGCGTAGCCACCAAAGTTGTCGACGTCAGCCTGGGCGAGCTGCGCTGCCTGGGCCGCGAGGGCGCGGGCCTGCTGGGCGTACGTGAGGGCAGTAACGGGATCGTTGCGGGAGATGGACAGCGCGTAGTCGAGGTTGCGCTGGGACTCGGCGAGCCGGGTACGGGCTTCCGTGCCTACGCCGCCACGACGGGCAGTGATGTAGTCCGACGTGGCGCTGATCTGCGCCTGCGCCGACATGATGGTCTGCTGCACTGACGCCTGCGCACGGCGGGCCTGGTCCTGCTGGTTCCGGATGCCGGAGAGGGACTGGTCCAGCGCCTGGTGCGCCGTTTCAACGCGCTGCAGGGTTGCGATGGGATCGATCTTCCCGCCCTGGATTTCGGTCTTGACCTGGCCCAGCGCGGCTTCAACGCCGGCCACCGGGCCGGCCAGTTCGGGGTGTTCGCCGGACTGGATCATGGCTTTCGCCTGCGCGAGGTCCTGGGAGGTTTCGACGACGGCCGCCTCCAGGCCGTTGCGGGCTTCGTCCAGGCTGGCGGAAACCTTGGCGATGGCGTCCAGCAGAACGTTGGTCTGGTGCAGGCTCTCTTCAGACGCCCGCACGGCGACCGCGGCGAGGCTGCCCTCGCCTGCGGTGAGCTTCTCCTGGGCGGTGGCCGTGGCATTTTGCACAAAGGCCAGCCGTTCCTTGGCCTGGGTGATGTTGTCAGCGACCTGCACCAGCGCACTGTCTGCATACTTGGCACGCAAAGCCGTCAGTGACTGTTCGGCGCTGACGATCTTGGCGTCGGCTTCGTGGGCTCCGGCGCTGATGGCGGCCAGTGCTTGCGGGGCGTTCTTCTCGAGCTCGCGGAGCGAATCAAAGTCGGCCTTCTGCTCCTGGAGCGAGCCAAGCGCCGCCTCTGAACGGCGGATGATTTCGCCGAGCCAGCTGCGCTGCTGTTCTTCGGTGTCCGGGATGTGGTCGTCAAGCTGCTGCTGGAGCTTGAAGGATTCGGACATGTGGGCTTTGGCTTCGGCCAGGGCCTTGGTGAAGTTTCCCACCGCGGCGTCGCCGTACTGGGCCTCCGCGAAGCCGAGTTCCTGCTCGCTGGACTTGATGGCGTCGTCGGCCTCGATGATGAGGGAACCGCTCTTGCGCCGGAGTTCCTCGATGCTGAGCGAAGCCAGCGGATCAAGCTCGGTGCCCTGCGGACCGTAGCCGGCGCTGGATGCCAAGGCTGCCTTTTTGCGCTTGTTGCGGAAGTAAAGGTAGGCGCCGGCCCCACCGGCAACTGCAATACCCGTCCCTACCAGGACCGCAGCCCCGGCGCCGTCACCGGGGACGTTGCCGCTGCCACCGCCTGCTGCATCGCCGATGGCTGCTGCGGCATTGATGGCGGCTTGGGAGTAGTTGTCGTTCGCCAACTGCGGGCCAATGGCTTTGCTCTTGATGTTTTCAATTTGGGCGGTGGTGATCTTGCTGTTGCCGGGCTTATTCAGCACGTACTGCCTGGTATCGGTAGCGACCGCGAAAATCAAAGCGTTCTGTCCCAGGCTGGCCTTTTGGGCAACCTCATCGCTCCACGCTTCCCGATCGGTCGGGCTTTCGAATTTCTTCACAATTACTACGTGCAGCACTGTTGCGTGATCGGTCCCCAGCTTCTTGATGGCCGACTCAACCTCGGCTTTGTCACCGCCCAGGACGCCATTGGGATCGACAATTTTTGTCACCGGGTCCAGAGTGACCGGCGGTTCAGCCCAAGCCGCGCCGACAGGAACCGCGAGCAGCCCGGTCAGGCCGATCACGGCGAGGATAAGTTTGAACTTTGACCGCATGTGCAACCCTTCAGCACGACTGACACCGATTCGGGACGAATGAGCGTCTCAGAATGCAGCAGCGCCCCCACGCGTGATGTAAAGCCGCAGGTCGCTGTGGCATTTCCTTTTGATTCTATGGTGCACCTCCTGGTGCGTCCACAGCGGTGAATATGCCACCAGCGAAACCCCCGGAAGGGCCTGTTGGCAGCGGAATTCGGCCTCCCAGCAACCTCCCAGCCAACGTTCGCCCCAGTTCCAGCCAGACGGTACATAGTTAATGCAGACGAGGATGAAAGGAAGTCCAATGACTGAGAACCCAACCCAGGGTGCGGCGCCTGAGAACCGGGATCCGGACGCGAACCGGAATCCCGACCAGAAGCCTGCAGAGATCCGCAGCAACGCTGTCGGTCAGGCTAATCCCACCGAGCAGCTGGACCGCTCCGGGCCCCGGGAACCCCACGCAGCCGCTGCCTGGTGCACCCCGTCCGGTTTATCCTCCCCGCGATCCGTTCTACGGCCAGCAGACGCCGGGCCAGCAAGGACCGGGCGAGACGACCCCCGGTCCGTACGGCGCCGTCCAGCCCAGTGGCCAGCAATATGGCCACCACGGAGCGCATTCCGCCGTTCCGGGCGGTTATGCAGACCAGTACAACGCTGCCCCGAACCCGGCCGACGCGCCCGCAGGAAAGCCTCCTTCGGCGTCGGGACCCTGGTGGCCAGCATCCTGGCCGCTGGCCTCGTGGGTGGCGGCGTAGCCACAGTCGGTTCGGGCAACCTCTTCAACAATGGCTCGCCGTCGGCCGCGAGCAGCAGCCAGCCTGAGACCGTGATTGTCAACAACAAGGACGATGTCAACGCCATCACGGCGGCCGCGCTGAAGGCTTCCCCCAGCGTCGTGACCATCAGCGCTTCCAGCGGCAGCTCCGGCGGGACCGGCTCGGGCATCGTCCTGGACAACGAAGGCCACATCCTGACCAACACCCATGTGGTGACGCTCGATGGCCAGAGCGCCAACGCAGCCTTGGAGGTCCGCACCAGCTCAGGCAAGGTCCTGAAAGCCACACTGGTGGGCACTGACCCCCTTTCTGACCTTGCCGTCATCAAGGTGGACAACGCGTCCGGGCTGACCGCAGCCACGCTCGGTGACTCGGGCAAGCTCAACGTTGGCGACACCGCGATTGCGATCGGCTCCCCGCTTGGATTGACCGGCACCGTCACCGACGGTATCGTCTCAACCCTTAATCGGACCATCAGCGTTGCGTCCTCGGCGGCACCGAAGGAAGGCGACACTTCCCAGGGGGGCGATCAGGGCTTCCAGTTCGCCCCGCCAAACGGTGGCCAAGGCCAAAGCACCGCCAACCAGGGTTCGATCTCCATTAACGTGATCCAGACTGATGCCGCCATCAACCCCGGCAACTCCGGTGGAGCGCTGGTCAACAGCAAGGGCGAGGTCATCGGCGTCAACGTCGCCATCGCGTCCGCCGGCTCCGATTCTTCGACCACCGGCGGAAATATCGGAGTGGGCTTCAGCATCCCCATCAACCACGCAAAACGGGTGGCACAGGAGATCATTGATACCGGCAAGGCCTCCCACGGCCAGTTGGGCGTCAGCGTCAAGCAAAAGTCGTCCAGCAGCTCGTCCTCGGGCTTCTCCGTAGGTGCCGACGTGGCAACGGTCGAGCCGAATTCGGCTGCCGCCAAGGCCGGTATCAAGGTGGGCGACGTGGTGATCAAGTTCAACGACCTGGTCATCAGCGAGCCCAACCAGCTCACAGCGGCCGTCCGTGAGCAGGCCGGCGGCTCCACCGTCAGGCTCACCGTCCTGCGCAACGGCCAGGAGCAGACACTGGACGTCACGCTCGGCACCGCGGCGGACCAGTAGGCCTGAAGAGCAGAGCGCAAGGCAAACCATAAACGCGGACGACGGCGGAGGTCACCAACGGTGACCGCCGCCGTCGTCGTGCGTGTTCGCCGCCCGCCCGGGCAACGCCGTGACACAGGCGTTAACGGGACGGCAACGGCGGGCGGCTATATGGTTAGCTAGGATCTACCCGTACCCCGGGCGTTCCGAGGCCATGACCCCATCCGGCTGGCTGTCCACAAGCATGGAAGGCTGCTGTAAAAACAGTGGAAGAGACATTGAAGATCATCGTCCTGGTCAAGCATGTACCGGACGCACAGTTCGACCGACACCTCACTGGCGAGGGCTACACCACGGACCGTGACGAAAGCATCCTTTCCGAGCTGGACGAATACGCGCTGGAGGCGGCTTTACAGCTGGCTGAGGCCCGCGGTGGCGCCAAGGCCGGCAACCAGGTCATTGCGCTGAGCATGGGCGCGTCCGGTGCCGTGAACGCGGTGAAGAAGTCACTCCAGATGGGCGCCACCGAAGGCGTGCATCTCACGGACAGTGCACTGGCCGGCTCAGACGCCGCCGCCACGTCGCTCGCGCTCGCGGCCGCCATCCGCCATATTGGCACCGGCGCGCCCGTGGACCTTGTCCTCACGGGCATGGCGTCCACCGACGGCGAAACGTCCCTGGTCCCTGCCCAGCTCGCCGAGCGCCTCGGTCTGCCGCAGGTCACCTTCGCGTCCTCGCTGACGGTCGACGGCGGCCGGCTCACCGCGCGCCGCGACGCCGACACCTACTCGGAGACCGTAGAAGCAACGCTTCCCGCGGTGGTCTCCGTGACGGACCAGATCAACGAGCCGCGCTACCCCAACTTCAAGGGCATCATTGCGGCCAAGCGCAAGAGCATCACCACGCTGTCGCTGGCCGACATCGGAGTCGATCCCGCGCACGTGGGCCACTCCGGATCGTGGACCACAGTGACCGCTGCCGAGGAACGCCCGCCGCGCACCGCCGGAACCATCATCACCGACGAAGGCGACGCCGGCATCAAGCTCGTCGACTTCCTGGCCGCCCAGAAGCTGCTCTAAGAGGGATCACAGACATGGCAAACGTACTCGTATTCATTGACAATCCCGGCGATGCCCTGAAGAAGAGCACCCTCGAACTGCTCACCCTGGGACGTTCCCTGGGAGAGACCGCTGTTGCCGTGAACGGCGATCTGCATCAGGATGTTTCGGCCACGCTCGCCGAATACGGCGTCACCGCCGTTTTTCGGCCCTCCGCCCAGGACCTGGATGACTATCTTGTCTCGGCGAAGGCAGCCTATCTCGCGGCCGCCGCGGGTGCCGCCAGTGCCGGTACGGTCCTCCTGGACAACTCGCCCGAAGGCAAAGAGATCGCGGCGCGGCTCGGCATCAGGCTGAACGCCGGCGTCATCACCGACGTTGTGGCGGTCGACGCCGACGGTACAGCCCACAAGTCGGTCCTCGCGGGGTCCTACACCACCTCTGCCAGGGTCACCACGGCGGTTTCCGTGCTGACGGTGAAGGCTAACAACGTTACGCCGGAGCCGGCATCCGTGGCGTCTGCCCCGGAGACGTCCACCGTCGAAGTTCCGGCCAACGGTACGGCCACGGCGGCCCGCGTCACCGCCCGCGAGCAGAAGGCGGCCAGCGGCCGCCCGGATCTGTCGGACGCCCGCATCGTGGTGGCCGGCGGACGCGGAGTGGACGGCGACTTCGGTCCCGTGGAGCAGCTTGCGGACGCCCTCGGTGCCGCCGTCGGGCCTCCCGTGCAGCCACGGACGCCGGCTGGATCAGCCACGACGCCCAGGTGGGCCAGACCGGCAAGACCGTGTCGCCCCAGCTCTACATCTCGGCCGGCATCTCCGGTGCCATCCAGCAGAAAGCCGGGATGCAGACAGCGAAGGTCATCGTGGCCGTGAACAAGGACGCCGAGTCGCCGATTTTCGAAATCGCCGATTTTGGCATTATCGGGGACCTCTTCGATGTCCTTCCGCAGGCCACTGAAGAAATCAAGAAGCGAAAAGGCTGACCTTGGCGCACTCCGCTGCCCAGCACAGAGCCCGTTCAACCCGGAGATCCACCGGATTGGGCGGGTGCTCTGTTTCGCCGCCCATCCGGACGACATCGACTTCGGTGCGGCCGGCACTATCGCCGCTTGGACGGCTGCGGGAATCCACGTCAGCTACTGCATCATGACCGACGGCGACGCGGGCGGCTTCGACCCGGCGCAGCGGGCCGAGATCATCGCCCTGAGGGCGGCCGAGCAGCGCCGGGCAGCGGAACTCGTGGGCGTGACCGACATCCACTACCTCCATGAGCGCGACGGCTACCTGCAACCGACGCACGAGGTGATGAAAGGTGTGGTGAAGCTGATCCGGGAACTCCGTCCCGACGTCGTGCTCGCCATGCATCCGGAACGGAACTGGAACCGCCTCCAGAAGAGCCACCCGGACCACCTTGCCGTGGGGGAGGCCGTGACCCGGGCGGTATACCCTGCGGTCGAAAACCCGTTCGCCTATCCGGAGCTGGCCGAGGCAGGCCTCGCGGCCTACAAGTTGCCGTGGCTGTGGCTCTATGCCGGTCCCGAAGAGCGGGAGAACCACTATGAGGATGTCACAGACCATGTGGACGCCAAGCTCGACGCGATCCACGTGCACGTGAGCCAGCATCCCGACGTCGCGGCCATGGAAGCGGCGGTGCGGAACGGCATGCATCTGAACGCACGGCGTGCGGGCTTTGCTGAGGGCCGCAGCGCCGAAGCCTTCCACGTGGTGGCCGTCAACGGCCCGGGGACGATCGCCGGCTTCTAGGACGTCCGGTGGTGGGCGGCTGGCCTCTGGCTCAGCCGCCCCGGGCTCAGGCGCCCAGCGGTGCGGCAGCCACGGTGGGGAACGTCGGGGTAGCCGAACCGCCCACCGGCTCCACGGTGATGCCGAGCGCTGCAGCGGATGCTATGCCCTTCACCACGGCAGGCTTCGACAGGGCTGCCTCGTCCATCAGGCCCTGGGAAACCGGTGCCGAGCCGTCCTTCGGGATGAGCCACATCTGGTAAACCTTGCCGGCCGGCGGCGCAGGTACACCGTTCATCTTGACCACCACGGCATCCCGCGACGACGAAATCAGCACGGTGGCAGTTCCGCCGGCGGAGACGGGTACGGAGGCTTCGCGGACGTCGCCGGCCCGGACCACCTGGTTCAGGGGATCGTTCTGGTCCGTGATGTAGGCGCCAACGCCCACGCCACCAAGGGCGATCACGGCGGCGGCGGCGACTGCGGTGAGCCAGCGCCGGGCGCCGGCAGGCCGGCGTCGTTCTTCCCTGCGGACCCGGGCAGCGGCGAGCTCATCCATGGCTACTGCCGGCGTCTGTGGGGACGGCGTGGCTGCCGCGGCAGGCGCAGCAATGACTTCGGTGGGCCCATCGGCAGGCAGCTGCGCGAGCGATGGCAACTGCGACACGATACGGGCGAAAAGATCCGCGGGAGGTTCCGCCTCAGCCGTGAAGGACGTCGCGAGAGTCTCCCTTGCCTGGCGGACACGCTCAAGGAAGGCGCTGCGCTCGGCGTCGGGGGCGGCGGAGATGTAGCGCTCAATGGCGGCGCGTTCGGCATCGCTGATCGAGTCCAGAGCATAGAGCTCGGCGAGATCCACGGCCCGCCCGGATTCCAGGTCGTCGGCGATCTCAGTTCCGAACGAGCCGGGACGGCGGGTGCCTCCCTGACTATTCGTTTCTGTCATCTCAACTCACCCCCAGACAGGTCTTCAAGCGGATCAGTCCGTCGCGGATGCGGGACTTGATGGTGGGTACTGCTGCGTTCAGTTTTTCCGCGACTTCGCGGTAAGTGAGGCCGCCGTAGTAGGCCAGCCGCACGGATTCCTGCTGTGTATCGGTCAGCGTTTCCAGGCACCGGACCACCGCCTCGGCTTCGAGCCGGCTGTCCACTTCGGCGGAAACGGAGTCGTGGTCCACCTCCTGGCTGCTGGCGCCGTACTTGGCTTCACGGTCCGTGGCCGACTGCGAGGAGCGGACCTTGTCCACGGCCCGGCGATGGGAAATGGTCATCAGCCACGAGAGCGGGCTGCCCGCTTCCGGGTTGAACTTCGCCGCATTCTGCCAGACCTGGAGGAAAACCTCCTGCGTGGTGTCTTCGCTGAGTTCTGGATCGATGAGCACCCGCCGCGCCATGCCGAAGACCCGGCGGGAGGTCAATTGGTAGAACTCGGCAAATGCTGCTTGATCGCCGTCGGCTATGCGGGCCAGTAGTCCGGCCAAGCGCTTGCTGAGATCCGCCGGTGAGTCTGTGACTGCGGCCGGGGCCTCGGAGTTTGGCGCGTTGGGAGTTTCCATCACTACCCAGCATAAGTCGCCCGGCGGTGAAACCTGAGCATCGCGGCCGGTGCTGCCCCCTGGAAAGAGGAAAGCCGACCGTACCGTCCGCCTCGTCTCTAGCAGTGTCACCTGCCGCTCCTTCGTCGCCCTGGAATTGCTGTCGGGAGTGATTCGGTGCGGTCAGCCCCGCGGATGGGCCACCCGGGGCTCAGATCTGGGCGCCGGAGAAACCTTGCTGGCGCCAGGCCTCGTAGACGGCAATGGATGCCGCGTTGGCCAGGTTCAGCGAACGGAGGGACGGCAGCATGGGAAGCCGCACGGTGGCCGTGACATGCGGATCGCTCTTGAGGTGTTCTGGCAGGCCCACTGATTCCTGGCCGAACATCAGGACGTCCCCGGGGCGGTAGGCGATGTCCGCGTAGCTGGCGGTGCCGTCCGAGGTGAAGGCGTACACGCGCTCCGGCTGCAGTTCGCGCCAGGCGTCCTCAATGCTCTTGTGGACGGTGACGACGGCGAGGTCGTGGTAGTCCAGGCCGGCGCGCCGGAGCTTGGCATCGGAGAAATCAAAGCCGAGGGGTTCCACCAGGTGCAGTTGGGCGCCGGTTATGGCTGCCAGCCTGATCGTATTGCCGGTGTTGCCGGGGATTTCGGGGCATGGAAGAGGATTCGGAACACCGTCCAATCCTAGTCAACCAATCCGGGTCAACGGTTCAGTCCCTTCTACCCAGCGCCTGCAATAGTTCAGTGCATGCCGCGAAGCAGCCTGGCCAGCACGGACACATTCACGGTGTTGGGCGTGGGGCCGGAGGAGAGGAAGTGTTTGAGTCCGCGGACCAGGCCTGCCGCGTTCACCACCTGGATGGTTTCGGACGTGCCGGCTGTTCGCCGGTGGCGGTCGATGACGGGTTCGTGGAGGTTGCCGTCGGCGCTGTGGATGACTGTCCAGCCGGTGACGTTCAGTTCCGGGAAGATGTCCTGCATGGCCCGGACTACGTGGGCCAGTTGCGGCGGCGCGATGGAACGTCCGCCGTGCCTCAAGGTTTGCCCGTCCCAGGCGTAGGCGCCCTTTGGCAGCAGCATGGACCCGATCAGCGCCAGCCGGTAGCCGGACAGGAGTGCGTGGTCGATGTGGCTGTTATCGGCCGGGGACTGCAGGCCGTTGACCAGCCGGGCCGCAGGAATCGCGGGCAGGACCTGGCGGGTGATGAGCTGCACCGTGCGCAGTTCTCGCTGGATTCGTGCCTCGGCGCCAAAAATGCCCCGTTTGCGCGGCATCCCGTGGACCTGCTGGCTGGCCTGGGCGAACGGGATGAGCGGCACCATGCCGGACGACTCGAAGGCCGCAGCATCGTAGGGCGGGACGTACAGGGGCGGGTCACCGGCGGTGTTCCGGGGCGTGGTGGTGCGGTGCACGGTGGCCGAGGCATGGCTGCCTGCCGCTGGCGCATCAAAGTGCGGCCCCGCTGCGGAATCGTCAGTGTTGCGGGACGTTCCTGCTGCATACGAGCGGTCGTAGGCCTTCCGGCGCGTGGGGTCTATCAGGGTTTCGTATGCTGCCGTCACCTGCCGGAAGGCGGCGGCGTCCCCGCCATGGTCAGGATGGGCTTTACGCGCGGCCCGGCGGTAGGCCACCTTGATCTCCTTGTCGGTGGCCGTCACGGCGACGCGGAGAACCTCGTAGTAGGAGCTGCTGCTCTCGGTCAAGCACTCATCCTTTTTCTTCGTCTGGCCAGTCCACGGCAGGCAGCCCGGTGGGCCCCAGTTTACGGCCTGCCCACACAACGACTGCGCCGGCCTCCGTGGTTCCCGCGGCCGGCGTCTAGACTCTTTGGGGATGACGGCAGGCGGGCCGTCCGGGCGAACACATTGGGGTAGACGTGAAGGCGCAGGCGGCTTTACTCGCGGCGGGGGCGCTGCTCGGCGTGACAGCACTGGGAAGCTGCAGTGTTGACGTTCCCGATCCGGCCGCCCCGAAAGTCGAGCCAACCATCACCGCCCTGGCCACGCCCACCATCACCCCGGGCCATGACGCAGAAGCGGTGGCCGCAAAGGACATGCCATTCTCCGCCGGCGGTTCCCTGGCCGCCGGAGTCCCCATAGGGATATCGGACGGACTCAAGGATGCACCCGGCTGGCAGCAGGTCAAGGAGAACGTGGCCGGCGAGAGCCAGTACCTGAAGGCCGATGGCTGCCGGGTGGCGGCCAAGGTCCGCACCAACCAGGTCCCGCTGGCACTCCAAGACGACAAGGAGTCAACCATTGGCCTCTTCACCTACCTGGACGCGAGCATTCTGCCCGGTTATCTGAAGACCGGGACGCTGCGGTGGGGCGGGGAGGCCGGCAAGCCGGGGCCATCGGCCGAAGTGCTGGTGCTGGAGAAACCCGGCGAACCGGGCGTCAGGGCCGCGGCCGTAATGGCCCGGGTGTTCGGCACCGCGGCATCGTCGGTCTACATTTCGGTGTCCTGCCCGGACGGTGCCACACTGGCAGCCGCCCGGGCCGACGTCGCAGAACGCCTCCGTGTGGTTCCGCCGTCGAACTAGGGGTGTTGGTTACTTTCCATGCCGACGCCAGGACCCGGCGGGGAAAGGCGGTTCAGGGCCAGCACACCCACGAGCAGGCCGAAGTCCCGTAAGGCAACGTCGTAGAAGCTGCCCAGGACCAGCAGGTTGACGATGATGCCCAGCAGCCAGACGGCGACCAGCAGGGAACCGAACCGGGGCCGGACGGCCACTGCAATGCCGGCGACGATCTCCACGACGCCGACGATGTGCATAAAGGTCTGCGCCGATACTGGCACCACGGAGGTGGCAACCGGCGCGAGGTAGATGGTCCAGTCAGTCAGGATGTTGGTGAACTTGTCCAGCCGAAGAGAATCGGCGCGACCGTGAACACGGTGCGCAGCAGGAAGAAGGCCTGCCTGTCCGGTGCCATCGCCTGTAGCCGACTGCCTGCGGTGATTTTCGCGGTGGTTGTCATGGTGGACTCCTTCTAAAAGTATGTATGATTATTTTAGAAAGATAAGCATCATTAAGCAACGGATGTTGTTTTTAGAGTTAGGGTTACGGGGTGCGCAGACTTCCGTGGGGCCGCCGAATGGCGGCCGTGGCTTCCTTGGGCGACGACAAGCGCCGGCAGCTTTTTGAACTGGTTGCCGCTTCCGATGCCGCAGTCGGGCGCGATAAGGCTGCGCTGGCCCTCGGCCTGCCAAGAAGCACCGCGTCCTTCCACCTTGACAGGCTGGTCCAGGACGGACTCCTGGCGGTGGAATTCCACAAGGCCGCCGGCAAGTCAGGTCCTGGCTCCGGGCGGCCGGCGAAGATGTACCGGCAATCAACGGGTGAAGTCGGTGCTTCCGTGCCGGACCGCAACTATGACCTCGCCGCTGAGCTGCTGGTCGCAGCGATCGAGCACTCCACAGCGACCGGCGGAGCCGTGGGCAATTCCCTGCTGGCCGCGTCGTACGGCAAGGGCCAGGCGCTGGCCGCCGGCGCCGCAAGCCTGGCGGACTTTATGGCGGGGGAGGCTACGAGCCGAGACCTGACGGTGCCGGTGGCTTTGTGCTGGTGAACTGCCCGTTCCATCGGCTCTCGGACGGGCACCCGGAAGTGGTCTGCGCCATGAACGGATCATTTCTGCAGGGCGCGGCTGCGGCGTGCGGGGAGCCGGAGGAACGTATAGCGCCGAACAGCGAGCCTGGCCAGTGCTGCGCCAGGATCACCCCGCCCTGACGCCTGATGGGCCGGGGCCGCGGGTGTGCCGCCCTGGGCGCCGCTAGAATTGAGGCGTGCCCGTCTACCTCGATCATGCAGCCACCACGCCACTTTCCGCCGAGGCCCTGGCAGCCCTGACCCGGGAACTTGCCCGCACCGGCAATCCTTCGTCCCTGCACGGCTCGGGCCGGCGCGCCCGCCGTTCCGTGGAGGATGCGCGGGAAGCACTCGCGACGGCGGCCGGCGCCCATCCCTCCGAGGTCATATTTACGTCCGGGGGAACTGAGTCGGACAACCTTGCCGTCAAGGGCCTGTACTGGGCCCGTTCCGGCGAAGACCCGGCACGGCGGCGCATCCTTTGCTCCGCCGTCGAGCATCATGCCGTGCTGGACACCGTGGAATGGCTGGAGCGGCATGAGGGCGCCATTGTCACGTGGCTTCCGGTGGACAGTGAGGGCGTGGTGGACCTGGGCATCCTCGCCGCCGAGCTGGCCGGGACCCCGGACCATCGCGCTCGTGACGGTCATGTGGGCCAACAATGAAGTGGGCACCATCCAGCCGGTGCACAGGATTGTGCAGCTGGCGCACGCCGCCGGCGTGCCGGTCCATTCGGATGCCGTGCAGGCCTTCGGCTCGCTGCCGGTTGATTTCAAGTCCTCCGGGCTGGACGCGATGTCCGTTTCCGGGCACAAGATCGGCGGACCGGTAGGAGTAGGCGCCCTCCTGCTAGGGCGGGCCGTCAAACTGACTCCGGTGCAGCACGGTGGCGGCCAGGAACGCGACGTGCGCTCCGGGACGTTGGACACGGCGTCCATCGCCGCCTTCGCTGCTGCCGCAGAGGCTTCCACCGCACGGCTTGCGGCCGAGTCCGCGAGGATCGCGGCCCTGCGGGACAGTCTCATCGACGGCGTCCTGCGGCGGGTGCCCGAAGCTGCACTCCGTGGCGCCCGGGGGAGGGGAGGCTGCCCGGCAACGCGCATTTCACGTTCCCTGGCTGCGAAGGTGATTCGCTGCTGTTCCTGCTGGACCTGGTGGGGGTGGAGTCCTCCACGGGATCCGCCTGCACGGCCGGTGTCCCGCGCCCGTCCCACGTGCTGCTGGCCATGGGGCTGGACGAGGAGACAGCCCGCGGCGCGCAGCGCTTCACACTGGGACATGCCTCAACCGACGCGGACGTGGATGCCTTGCTGGCAGCCCTCCCTGGCGCGTATCAACGCGCCCGCCAGGCAGGGATGGCCGGGCATGAATCCTCGATCCAGACTGCGGGAACCGTGGCGCGTCAGGCGTCCTCCGGCAGTAGCTGATCGAGCCCAACCGAGTTGTCGGCCAGCCGCTCCGCTGTGACTCGGGTCCTGGCCGAGATGAGGGTCTTGATGGTCTTCTGCGCGCCGGGCTGTGGCCTCCGCGGCCAGTTGACGCACATCCCGGCCACCACCCTGGAATCCTGCTGCCAGAACGCGATGAACTCCTTGTCCTCCAGCGACCCCCGGATCACAGGCTCAGCCCCCGCCGCCAGGGCCGGGAAGCCCGAGTACTCCATGCTGACGTCGTACTGATCGCTGTAGAAATAGGGGATGGTGCTCAGGACGGCATCCTGGCCGAGCATGGCCCTGGCAGCCACCTTTCCGCCGTTCACGGCATTGGACCAGTGCTCGCTGCGGTGGGGCTGGCCGGTGAAGGGTGCAGGGCGTTGGCGATGTCGCCGGCGGCAAAAATGCCGGGCGTGCTGGTCCGCAGGGACGCGTCCGTGAGGATCCTGTTGTCCAGGGCGAGGCCGGCCGCCTGCGCGGGTCCGGTCTCGGGAACCACGCCGACGGCGATGACCACGATGTCCGCAGGGAGCGCCTCTCCGGAATCGGTGACCATCCCGGTGACAGCGCCGCGTGGCCGGTGAGTTCCCGCGCTGAGGCGGGAAGCCGGAAGCTCACGCCGTTTGTTGCCGAACGTGGCGGCAGCCGCAGCCAGTTCCATGCCGATCCAGCCGGAGCCGATCATCACCACGTTCCCGCCGCCCGCGGCCAGGCTGCTGCGCAACCGACGGCTGTCGTCCAAGGTGCGAAAGATGGATACCCCGGCTATGTCGCTTCCGGGCAGGTGGAGGGTGCGGGGCGCCGCGCCGGTGGCGTGCAGCAGGGAGCTGTATGACAGTGTGCTGCTGTCGTCCAGCGCCACAGTCCTGGCGTCCGGCCGGATGCCCGTGACGCGGGCACTCAGGCGGAGGTCGACGTCGTTCTCGGCGTACCAGCCCGGCGGCACCACCGGGACGGTGTCCTCGGTGGTGCCCAGCAGATACTCCTTGGACGGCGGCGGACGCAGGTGGGGGTGATGGCGCTCGGCGCCGATGATGGTCACCCGGCCTTTGAACCCTTCCGCCCGCAGGGTCTTGGCCCCGGTGGCCCGGCCAGCCCGCCGCCGGCAATCACAATGTCCCCCGCCGTAGCAATGTCCTCAGCCATGTCCGCCCGATTCTCGCTGGTGCGTGCTCGAAGTCTAAAACCGTTAAGTCTGCTTTTAGAAGCGAAGGCCCTATGGAGAAGAGGTCTTTTGGGGAGGATTCGGCGTGGCGATAGACTGGTGCGGCAGGCATTGTGCTATTTCTGCGGCCGCCGGTTGAATGGCAGCCGCCCTCTGCCGGCATCCCCCGAACCCAAAAGAAAGCCAGCATGCGAGTTCTAGCAGCCATGAGCGGTGGAGTCGACTCCGCCGTTGCCGCAGCACGTGCCGTTGAGGCCGGGCACGACGTCGTCGGCGTTCACCTTGCGCTGTCCAGGATGCCCGGCACCCTGCGGACGGGCAGCCGCGGCTGCTGCACCATCGAGGACTCGCGCGATGCGTGGCGGGCCTGTGATGTGCTGGGCATCCCTTATTACGTCTGGGATTTCTCGGAGCGCTTCAAGGAAGACGTAGTCCAGGACTTCATCGATGAGTACGCTGCCGGGCGGACGCCCAATCCCTGCATGCGCTGCAACGAGCGGATCAAGTTTGCCGCCCTGCTGGAGAAGGCCATCGCCCTGGGCTTTGACGCCGTCTGCACCGGGCATTACGCCAAGGTCATCAAGGATGCCGAAGGCAACCCTGAACTTCACCGGGCGGCTGATTGGGCGAAGGACCAGAGCTACGTCCTGGGCGTGCTGACGCACGAGCAGCTCAAGCACTCCATGTTCCCGCTGGCTGACACGCCCTCCAAAGCTGAGGTGCGGGCCGAGGCAGAGCGCCGTGGACTGTCAGTGGCCAACAAGCCCGACAGCCACGACATCTGCTTCATCCCGGACGGTGACACCGCGGGCTGGCTCGCCGAAAAGATCGACATGACCACCGGTGACATTGTGGACGAGACCGGCACGAAGGTAGGGGAGCACCCGGGAGCCAACGCGTTCACCGTGGGACAGCGCCGCGGCCTTAAGCTCGGCACACCCGCAGCGGACGGCAAGCCCAGGTTCGTCCTGGAGATCCGGCCCAAGGAAAACAAGGTAGTGGTGGGCCCCAGGCGCTGCTGGCTATTGACGAGATCCGCGGCATCAAGGTCTCGTGGGCCGGCCTGCCCATCGCGGAAATCGAAACGGGCGCCGAGTTTGACTGCTATGCCCAGGTCCGCGCCCACGGGGACCCCGTGCCGGCAGCCGCGCGAATGCTGCCCGGCGAGGGTGCACCCCAGCTGCTGGTCACGTTGACCGATCCGCTGCGCGGGGTGGCACCCGGCCAGACGGTGGTCCTCTACCAGGGCAGCCGCGTCCTGGGCCAGGCCACCATCGACGCTGCCCGGTCGTTGCAGCGCGCGGAGCTCTAGGGCGAACCAATTTACCCTGGTTAGGTAAATTTTGTGTCTCAACTCACAAAAAGGCCGGTTGATGAGTCCGGCGTCTGGTTGAATCTAAGCATCAGGACAGCGCGCTGCCCGCTCAAGCCAAGACACCCATTTGCGGGCGGCGAGCGCGTACTCATCGAACAGAAAGTTCACAGATGACCAAGAGCACTAAAGCCTTGCGCAGCGCAATTGCGCTCGCAGGCGTTTCCGCCTTCGCATTGACGGCCTGCACGGGCCCTCGGGCGGCGGCGGCGGTGGCAGCACAGCATCAGAGAATGCCAGCAGCGTCATTGCGTATGGCACCACAGACAAGGTCACCGCACTGGACCCGGCGGGCTCGTACGACAACGGTTCGTTCATGGTGATGAACCAGATTTATTCCTTCTTGCTGAACTCAAAGCCCGGTGGCGCCGACCCCGTGCCGGACCTGGCCGAATCGTCGTCGTTCACGAAGCCCACCGAATTCACCGTCAAACTCAAGAGCGACCTCAAATGGGCCAACGGGCACGTGCTGGATTCCAAAGACGTCAAGTTCTCCTTTGACCGCCAGACTGCCATCAACGATCCCAACGGGCGGCTTCGTTGTTGGCCAACATCGAGTCCATTGCCACACCTGATGCCAGCACCGTGGTTTTCACACTGAAGAATGCCAACGACCAGACGTTCCCGCAGATTCTGACCAGCCCGGCCGCACCGATCGTTGACGACGAAGTGTTCCCGGCAGACAAGCTCCTCAGCGACGAGGAAATTGTCAAGGCCAACGCCTTCCACGGCCAGTACATCATCGACTCCTACAACAAGAACACGTTGGTCAGCCTGAAGGCTTGGCCGACTACAAGGGAGTGCTAGGCAAGCCCGCCAACGCAGGGCCACCCTCAAGTACTACACCGACCAGACCAACATGAAGTTGGAGGTCAAAGGCGGGCAGATCGACGTTGCCAACCGCAGCCTGAGCGCCACGGACATCGAAGACCTCAAGAAGGACTCCAACGTCACGGTCCATGTCGGACCCGGCGGTGAGATGCGGTACATAGTCTTCAACTACGACACCATGCCGTACGGCGCCAAGGCTCCCGAAGCGGACCCGAAGAAGGCGCTGGCCGTGCGTCAGGCGGTTGCCAACCTCATTGACCGCCAGGCTATCTCGGATCAGGTCTACAAGGGCACCTACCTGCCCATGTGGTCCAACGTCCCGTCCGGTTTTGTGGGCGCCAACGAATCGTTCAAGCAGGCCTATGGGGATGGCTCTGGCAAACCCAGCCTGGACAAGGCCAAGAAGGTCATGTCCGACGCCGGCATCACCGGTCCCGTAACCATCAAACTGCAGTACAACCCGGACCACTACGGCAAGTCATCCGGTGACGAATACGCCATGGTCAAGGACCAGCTGGAGAAGAGCGGGCTGTTCACTGTGGACCTTCAGTCCACCGAGTGGGTCACGTACAACGCGGCGTCGAAGAAAGACAGCTACCCCGTCTTCCAGCTGGGCTGGTTCCCGGACTTCAGCGACGCAGACAACTACCTGACACCCTTCTTCGTGGGCGGTGGCTTCATGAACAACCACTACTCCAATCCCGAGGTCGAATCGCTGATCGCGAAGCAGCTCGTTACGGCGGACAAGGCAGAGCGCGAGAAGACGATCCAGGAGGCCCAGAACCTTCTGGCCAAGGACATCTCCACCCTGCCGTTGCTGCAGGGCGCCCAGGTTGCCGTTTCGGGAACCAAGGTGAAGGGCGTGGATTCAACACTTGATGCGTCGTTCAAGTTCCGGCTCGGCACCATTTCCAAGTAACACCCAGATACCTGCGTAGGGGGCGGGGCCGGCAGGCCCTGCCTCCTACGTGTTGGCTCCACATTTTCGATTTCCAGACCAAGCAGGTTCAGCATGGCCACTTTGATTGATGCGCCGCCGCCAACGGTGGCGGCCCCCATATCCAAATCCGCGGGAGGTGGCCTCGGGAGGTATATCCTGATTCGCTTCCTGCTGATCTTCCCGACGATCTTCATCCTCGTCACCCTCGTCTTCTTCCTGATGCGGATCACCGGCGATCCCATTACGGCGGCCCAGGGCGGCCGCCTTCCGCAAGAACAAATCGACGCCCTGGTGCACCAGGCCGGCTACGACCGGAACCTCTTCATCCAGTACATCGAGTACCTTGGCCACATCGCCACCGGAAACTTCGGCCGGACCATCTCGGATGGCCGCCCCGTTGTTGAGATGCTCGTCAAGTTTGGTGCCGCCACGCTGGAACTGAGCATCAACGCCGTGATAGTGGCGTTGCTCGTGGGAATACCGCTGGGGATGTTCGCCGCCCACAAACGCGACAAGGTTCCGGACGCTGTCCTGCGCATGTTCGCCATCCTTTGCTACGCCACCCCTGTCTTCTTTGCCGGCCTGCTGCTGAAGCTGACATTCTCTGTAGGACTGGGTTGGTTCCCCGTGGCTGGCCGTGCATCAACCTCAACAGAATTGGCGATGGGCCGGCTGGCAGCGCCCACTGGCGTCTACTGGCTGGACGCCCTTCGCAGCGGCAATCTGGCAGCCTTTGGCGACATCGTCCACCACGCAGTCCTGCCGGCCGTCGCGCTGGGCCTATTGACCGCGGGCGTCTTCCTCCGTCTGGTCCGCACCAACGTGATCGGCACGCTGGGCAGGGACTATGTTGAGGCAGGGCGCTCCAGAGGTGTCAGTGAATACCGCCTGGTGACCAAGCATGCCTACAAGCCTGCGCTGATCCCCATCATCACGGTGATGGGTTTGCAGATTGCCCTGCTGCTTGGCGGTGCGGTGCTGACCGAAACCACCTTCGAGTGGAAAGGCCTCGGCTATCAGCTGGCGCAGTACCTTACCGCGCGTGACTTTGTGGCTGTCCAGGGCATCGTGATGCTGCTGGCCGTCATTGTGGCGATCACCAATTTCGTGGTTGATATTGCCGCTGCCCTGATTGATCCGCGAGTGAGGTACTGATGGGCACCACAGTTTTGGAACCGAAAAAGAAGTCCTTGCTGGACCGGCTTCCGGTCTCGTCCCACATCCGCCAAAGCGTCGGCCTGCAACGGACCATGCTGCTCATCGGCGTCGTCCTTTGCGCTGTTTTTGTGGTGGCCGCGATATTTGCGCCGGTGCTGGCGCCCTACGGGTATTCCCAGATTTCCGATGACGCCGGTTCTTTCCCGGCGCAGGCCGAACCCGGTGGCAAACATCTGATGGGAACAACCGTGGGCGGATACGATGTGCTGTCCCGGATGATCTGGGGATCGCAGACGGCCATGGCGGTGATTGTTGCTGCCGTGCTGATGTCCATCTTCCTGGGAGTGTTCCTCGGACTGGTGAGCGGCTACTTCGGCGGCTGGCTGGACCGAGTGCTGGTGGTCATTGCCGACGCGATTTACGCTTTCCCGACACTCCTTGTGGCTATCGTGATGTCGATTGCCATCAACAAGGGACAGTCTGGATTCTGGGGCGGAATCCTGGCCTGCGGGTTCGCCATCACTGCAGTGTTCGTGCCGCAGTACTTCCGGGTGATCCGTGCTGAAACCATCCGGCTCAAGGCTGAACCGTTTGTGGAATCAGCGCAGGTTGTTGGCGCCTCCAGCGCAAGGATTATCAGCAGGCACATCTTCTCCAACGCGACCCGGACCCTGCCGCTGATCTTTACGCTCAACGCCTCCGAAGCCATCCTCACCCTGGCAGGCCTGGGCTTCCTCGGTTTCGGTATCGAGCCAAGCTCCGCCGCTGAATGGGCTTTGACCTTAACAAGGCGATGTCCGACGCCTCCTCAGGCATTTGGTGGACCGGCGTGTTCCCTGGCCTCGCCATCGTGCTGACGGTGGTTGGCCTGACCCTCGTGGGTGAAAGCATCAACGACCTGAACGATCCGCGCTTGCGCGGACGCAAGGCTGCCGGCGCCAAGGGCACCCGGGACCATCAACCGCGGCCGCCAACGCCGCCATCGCAGCGGATGTGAGAGGACTGTGACCATCAACATTGATTCAGCATCTGACCAGTCCAGGCCGGCAGACCAGCCCGTACTGGAGATCGACCACCTCAAAGTCACCTTCGCCACCGACGGCGGAGACGTCTACGCCGTGAAGGATGTGAGCCTGGAGGTCCGCTCCGGCGAAGTCCTGGCCATCGTGGGCGAGTCCGGCTCGGGAAGACCGTGACCGCGAAAACCATCCTCGGACTGCTGCCCGAGACCGCCACCAGCGGGGTGCCGTGCTGATCAACGGGAACAACGTGATCAGCGTCAGCGCCGCGAAGCTGAGGCAGATCCGCGGCCGCGATGTGGCCATGGTGTTCCAGGAGCCCTCCACGGCCCTGAACCCCGTGTTCACCGTGGGCTGGCAGATTGCCGAGGGCATCCGTGCCCACGCCGGCGGTGCCGGCGGGAAGCAGGTCTCGGCCAAGGAGGCCAAGTCCCGTGCCATTGAGGCGCTGCGCAAGGTGGGAATCCCGGATCCGGAACACCGGGTCAACTACTATCCGCACCAGTTCTCCGGCGGCCAGAAGCAGCGCGTGGTGATCGCCGCCGCGCTTGCCCTGAACCCGGGTCTCATAGTGGCCGATGAACCCACCACAGCCCTGGATGTCACCGTCCAGGCCGAAATCCTGGAGCTGCTGCGGGACCTCCGGGACAAGTACGGCACATCGATCGTGCTGATCACCCACAACATGGGCGTGGTGGCCGATCTCGCGGACCGCGTAGTTGTGATGTACCAGGGTGATGTGGTGGAGGAGGCGCCGGTGCGCGTGCTTTTTGCTGAACCCAAGCAGGAATACACCAAGAAGCTGCTGGCCGCCGTGCCCCACCTGGGCCGGAACTCGGCGTCGGAGGGCCTGCGGGAACGCGCCCACCAGGGTTCGCCGGTGCTCGTGGAGGCAACCAACCTGACCATCGAGTACCCCGGCAGGCTGGGAACTCCGGCCTTCAAGGCCGTGGACGGAGTCAGCTTCACCGTGTCCGAGGGCGAAGTCTTTGGACTGGTGGGCGAATCCGGATCAGGGAAAACCACCATCGGCCGGGCCATCGCGGGCCTGAACCGGACCACGGGCGGCAGTCTGAAGGTACTCGGCTACGAGATGCTGAACCTCAAGGAGCGGACGTTCAAGCCCCTCCGGAAGGATATTGGCTTTGTGTTCCAGGATCCGGCTGCGTCCTTCAACCCCCAGCTGACCATCGGCGACTGCGTAGCGGAGCCCATGATCATTCACACCAACCCGAGCCCGGCGCAGGCGCGCAAACGCGTTGGTGAGCTGCTTGAATCAGTGCAGTTGCCGGCGTCGTACGCCCAGCGGTACCCGCACGAGCTGTCCGGCGGGCAGCGCCAGCGGGCGTCGCTGGCGCGGGCACTGATCCTGAACCCGCGGTTGCTGATCGCTGACGAGCCGACGTCGGCCCTGGACGTTTCGGTGCAGGCGAAGGTCCTGGAACTCTTCAAGGAAATCCAGGCCGAGTTCGGGTTCGCGGCACTGTTCATCAGCCACGACCTCGCGGTGGTGGACATCCTGTCCCAGTGGGTGGGCGTCCTCTACAAGGGCAAGCTGGTGGAGCAGGGCATCGGCAGCCAGGTGATGGGCGCGCCGCAGCACGACTACACCAAACGGCTGATTGCCTCGCTGCCGGTCCCTGATCCGGACGAACAGGCACGACGCCGGGAAGCGCACCGGGCGCTGCTGGCCCAGTAGGCACCACCGGCGACCCCACAGTCGCGGCGCCACCAGACGGACATCCCGCCCCACCAGGCGGGGTGTCCGTCCGCCGCTTAACACCGGAAGGATTTCCACGGACGCCCCATAGACTTGGACCATGACGCAGCAAAACCACGATGTTCCCGACACCGACACCTACGATGCCGCCGCGAGTTCGCTGGCAGGCCACGTGGACAACTCGGTGATGGCGGAACTGCTGTCCATCCGCTCCAGCATCGACAACATCGATGCGACCCTGGTGTACCTCCTGGCCGAACGCTTCAAGGCCACCCAGAAAGTGGGCTTCCTCAAGGCCGCGCACCGGCTCCCGGCAGGGGATCCAGGCCGGGAATCCGCCCAGATTGCCCGTCTCCGGCGGCTGGCGGAGGATGCCCACCTCGATCCCGCGTTTGCGGAGAAGTTCCTGAATTTCATCATCGGCGAGGTCATCCGCCATCATGAAGCCATCGCCGAAGACCACCAGGCCGCTGCAGAGTGGAAGTAACAGCCACCGGCTTGGGCCCTGGCCGGGGGAGGACCCCGTAGAGGCTGCCCGCATTATCCGCGGCGAGCTTGGAAGCCCGCACTTGCCGTTCCTAGCAGAGCTTCCGGACCGTGGAGTCGGTTCCGACGCCCTAGGGCGGACGGCCGCACTCCTGGTTGAAATGGCCGTGGATGTCCAGCCGTACGGCTGGCGGCTGGTGGACCGTCCGGGCAAGGATTTCCGCCGGGCCGCGTCTGCCCTGTCCACCGACATCAACGTCCTGGCAGACATTGCCGGTGCCGAGGACACCCCGGCGCCCGAACTCAAGGTCCAGCTGCTGGGACCGCTGGCCCTTGCTGCCGGACTGCACCTGCACAACGGCGAACGGGCGCTGATCGATTACGGCGCACGCCGGGACGTTGCCGACTCGCTGGCCGCAGGGGTTGGCGGCTACCTGTCCCGGATTTCCAGCGCGGTTCCGGGCGCGCGGCTGGTGGTCCAGGTCGACGAGCCTGATATCGCCGCCGTACTGGCTGGTACCATTCCGACGTCGAGCGGTTACCGCACCCTGCGGGCGGTGGGTGGCCAGGAGGTCACCGAGTCCTGGCAGGTGGTGATCGAGGCGCTCCGTAAGGCGGGCGCCGCCGAAATCGTTGTCTCCGTGCCTGAAATTGAGGCCCGATCGACCGGATCATTGCCGCCGGCGCCGACGGCGTGGCCGTACCGCTGAGGGCCCTGACCACACGGCAGTGGGAGCAGTTGGCCACGGCGGTGGAGGCCGGCAAGCGGATCTGGGCCGGAGCCCTGGACGTTAGCCGTGGCACGCTGCCCAGGGTGGCCGACGTCGTGGAGTCCGTCTGGCGGCCATGGCACGAGCTGGGGCTGCCGGCATCGTCCCTGGGCAGTATCCGCGTCACCCCTCGGCGGGACTTGCCGGCCACACGCCGGTCACCGCCACAGCGGTGCTGGGCCGGCTCACCCAGGTGGCCGACGGCCTGAACCAGCGCGCACACGGCTGAGCGGCCCACCGCTGAGCGGACCTAAGCGCAAGACTTCTACGTCCGGTTCTCCCAACGGTCCGGCTGGGCGTAGCGGGGCAGGAAACTCTGCGCCGAACTGCCGCCGATGTAGGGACGCAGCCGGTAGTCAAAACCGCCCGCATAGACCAGGACCAGCCCGATCTGCGGCTGGATGACCTTGACCTGGATCCGGTGCTGTCCGTGCTCGCCTGCGGCGCCGTCCCACCACTGCTCGGCGTAAGCCCTGGCATCCACGGTGGCCGGCAGCGGCAGGCGGAGCGGGCCAGGAACAGCCGGGACGCTTCGGACACACCGCGCAGCCTGCCCTCGTTCGTCACACTGAGCTTGAGGTCGGTCACCATACGCCGGAAACGGCCCAGGTAGTCCACCAGCCGCGGGCCGCCGTCGGAATCCACGAGGCTGGTGGTGTCCTGGAATATCCGCACGTGCCCGGGGAAACGGATTTCCCGCCGGGCAGTCAGGCTGGAGCGGCCGAACGGATCCTGGTGGGCATGGTTTTCAATCCGGAAGGGGATGCCTTCCCCGTAATCCGGGAAAAACGCGTCCTCCCCGGAGGTCAGCTTGAGCAGCGGCCGCAGCCACGCCTGCCGGCAGCC
Source organism: Arthrobacter sp. Hiyo4 (assembly GCA_002370555.1). Taxonomy (GTDB): domain Bacteria; phylum Actinomycetota; class Actinomycetes; order Actinomycetales; family Micrococcaceae; genus Arthrobacter. The sequence goes on along the minus strand of AP014718.1, from coordinate 2,435,153 downwards.
CACAACATCGAACACGCCCTCCCCGACGCCATAGTGCCCCGAGCCGGGCGCCAGGGAAAAGTACTCCTGCAGCTCAGGCTGCAGCCGGTGGAAGTCCTCGCCCAAGGCCTGCTGGTAAATAGGGACGTTCACGGTGACCTCCTGGACTGTGCCGTCAGCGGCGCTGCGGCGACTCACAATCTACCGGCCGCCTTGAGCCGGATGTACATGTCGGCAAGCTGCGGCGGCAGCTGGTGTGGCTCCGCATCCACCACTTCCACCCCATGGTGCCTGAGTTCGGCGCTGACCGCCGCCCGTTCCAACAGTACGCGTTCGGCCGCTGCCGCCCGGAACACGCCGGCGGCGTTCTCACGCTCGCCCAGCATCCGCCCCAGCATGGGATCACGGACGGCGGCCACCACCACCACGTGCTGCTGCGCGAGTTGCGCGGCCACGGGAATGAGCCCTTCCTCCGGAGCCCGCCGTCCAACGAGGTCAGCAGCACCACCAGGGACCGGTGGGCGGAGACCGCCCGGATCTGGCCGGGGAGGCTGGACCAGTCAAGCTCAATCAGTTCCGCCTCGAGGGGCGCCATCGCTTGCACCAGCTGCCCCAGGAGGTTGCCGGTGGTGGCGGAACCGGTCCTTGCCCGCGGACGTCGGTCGTAGGCTAGGAAGTCCACCCGGTCACCGCCACGCTCGGCCAGGACCGCCAGCAGGAGCGCCGCTTCAATCCCGGTATCCAGGCGTGGCTCGTCCTCGATCCTCGCCGCTGACGTGCGGGATGTATCCAGCATGATCACCACGCGCCTATCGCGTTCCGGGCGCCAGGTGCGGACGACGACGGCGGACCGGCGGGCGGTTGCGCGCCAGTCGATGGACCGGACGTCATCCCCGCGGACATAGTCACGCAGGGAGTCGAATTCGGTGCCGGCACCCCGGATCTGCACGGCGGCCTTGCCGTCGAGTTCGCGGAGTTTCCTGAGCTTCGAGGGGAGGTGCCTGCGGGAATGGAACGGCGGCAGCACCCGCAGGAGGCCGGCACAGTCAAACGTGCGCTGGCGTGCCGCGAGCCGGAGGGGTCCATGGGAGCGCACGGTGACGTGCCGGGCGCCCACGTCGCCACGGCGCACCGGCTGTAACCGGACGGTCATCCGGCGGTTTTCCAGGGCGGGGATGTCCAGGTCCTGGACCGGATTCACAGCCCCGGCAGACGGCTGCCACGCGTCCCGAACGGTGGCACGCAAGCGTCGCCGGCCACTGTTGCGCAGCATGAGGACTGAAGCGGCCGTGCCGTGCAGTGTCACGTTGCCGGGCTCGGCGCGCGTGACGATGACGGCCCGCGGGGAAGCGGCCAGGCCAAGGTCCAGACCCAGGAGAGCAGCGAGTGCCACGACCACGCCCAGGACTGTTCCCCCGCCAGGAAACAGCAGCACCGGCACCAGGCCCAGCAGTGCCAGCACGACGAACCGTCCGGAGAGTGCCATGTGCAGGCGAATCAGCGCGGGACCGGGACGGACGCCAGGATGCTGCCCAGGACATCGTCCACGCGGACCCCGTCCATCTGGGCATCAGGCTGCAGGGCCACCCGATGGCGCAGGCACGGCAGCGCCAGTGCCTTGACGTCGTCGGGGGTGACGAAGCTGCGGCCCGACAGCCAGGCCCAGGCGCGGGCCGTATTTAGCAAGGCAGTCGCGCCGCGGGGCGAGACGCCCAGCTGGAACGAGGGCGCCTGCCGGGTGGCGCGCACGAGGTCCACGATGTAGCCGATGATTTCCCCTTCGACGGCAACGGTGGCCACAGCCTGCCGCGCCCGCTCGAGGTCCTCGGCGCCGGCCACCGCCCTGACACCGGCGGCAGCAAGATCCCGGGATTGAAGCCGGCCGCGTGCCTCCGGACCACTTCCACCTCGTCAGTCCGGCTGGGCAGCGGCATGGTGAGCTTGAGCAGGAACCGGTCCAGCTGGGCTTCGGGCAGGGGATAGGTTCCCTCATACTCCACGGGGTTCTGGGTTGCCGCCACCAGGAAGTTCGCCGGCAGCGGCCTGGACACCCCGTCCACCGAGACCTGCCGCTCTTCCATGGCCTCCAACAGGGAGGCCTGCGTCTTCGGCGGCGTCCGGTTGATTTCGTCGGCCAGCAGGATGTTGGTGAAGACCGGCCCTCGCGGAAACTGAACTCGGAGGTGTGCGAGTCATAGACCAGGGAACCGGTGATGTCGCCGGGCATCAGGTCAGGGGTGAACTGTACGCGTTTGGTGTCCAGGCTCAGCGCGGCGGAAAGGGCACGGACCAGTAGTGTCTTGGCCACACCGGGCACGCCCTCGAGGAGAACATGCCCCTGGGAGAGCAGCGCGATCAGGAGTCCCGTTACGGTGGCATCCTGGCCCACCACGGCTTTGGCAACCTCATGGCGGACATCCCAAAGCGCCTGCCGGGCGGGATCCAGCGTCCGCGGGGAGGAATCCATGATCTGCGGGGCGCCGTACGGTTCGTTCATCGGGTCCTGACCTCGTTCTCTAGTTTGTCCAGTTCCTGTGACCATTGCACCAGCCTGGTTGCGGTACTGGGGCGTTCCTGGATCAGGCCGCTGATATCTCTGACCGGCCGGCCCAGGTGGCGGGCCACTGCCTGCACCACGTCGTCGGCAGTGGCCTGGGGTCCGACTCGAAGGGCTTGCGCCAGGCGAACCAGGGTGCCGGCCCGAAGGCTGTCCCGTGCCCGGTCCAGTGCGTGGGAATCCTGATAAAGGCGCGCGCGGCCTTCGGCTGTCTCTACTGCCTTGACCACCACGGGGAGTGGTTCAAACACGAGCGGGCCGAGGCGGCGCCGCGCCACACAATGGCCAGCACGGTCACAAAGATCAGCCAGGGCCCCAGGAATGCCACCCAGTCAGGGGCGAGGTCATCAAGTGTCTGCGTTGGCTCCGCAGCGGCCGCGTCGCCCAGTCCGGGCAGGTACCAGACAAGGTCCTCCGAGTTGCCCAGCGTCCGCAGGGCCAGCGCGGCATGGCCAGGGTCGGCAAGCCCGCCGTTGTTAAGGAAAGCGGTGCTGCCCAAGACGGTCAGACCGCCGTCGTACGTGCGGGCAAGCAGCCCGGCGGTGCTTCCCGGCGGGCTGAAGCACACGGTGCCGCCGTCGTACAGGAAGCCGCCGGTTCCGTTGACAGCACCTGCCGCCGCGGGATCGCTGAGACCACAGCCCGGTGCCAGGAGCTCCGTTGATTCCGGCACCACGCCCGCCTGGCTGATGCCGGTATCGAGGGCCTTCAGCGTGGCGAGCCGCGGCGTCACCAGCACCACGTGTCCCGCACCTGCGGTCAGCTGTTCCAGCCGGGTTGGTCCAGGAATCCGCTCCGGTCATACAGGAGGAGGGTGGCACCCGGCCGGTCCGCGAGTGCCGCCATGGCGGAGTCAAAGGATTCAACATCCTGGACCTCGACACCGTGGCGGCCCAGTATCTCACTGACCGCCCTGGCGCCGCCCGGCCCGGCGTTATGCACGGATAACGGCAGGGAATCGCCCTTTGGTGCGAGTTGGGTGGAAATAACCACGGCCAGTCCGACGGCGGCCGCCGCGCCGATAGCTGCCCCGCCACGGTGCCGCCGGAGCCAGGCACGGGCACCGGATCCGGACCCGGACCTTGATCGGAGTGCCGGGGCGGAACCCGGCTGCGTCTCCGGTGCATCCGACGTCGGAAGTTTGGGCGCCAGAAGATCCGGAGAAGGGTTCTGCATCGTGGGACCCTCCGTCATCGCGGAACCGCCGGTTCGTCACGTTCAGCGGGCAGGGCGGCGCTCGCGGCGTGAGGGACTGCAGGGCAATGTCCAGTTCGCGCATCGCGGCAAAGTGAGCCTGGCCTGCGGACTCATTTCCGTAGCGGATCCCGTCGAAAGTCCGTGCAGCGTCCGTCAGGCGGCCGGCCTCTGACGGAAACGGTGTTGCCAGTTCGTGCGCCACCTCGTCCGCGGTCCGGCCCGGCCGGGTGTCGAAAAGCGTTCTGTCTTCGGCCGTGCGCACCAGCGCACGGAAACAGTCCACGACGGCGGCACTCCAGTTGCCGGCTGCGGCAGCGGCCGCCGCGCGCCCGCGGTAGGCCTCGGCACTGGCGGTTGTGCCGGCGTCGAATACGTCTCCGGCACGCTTGGCCTTCGCGTTGAGGCGCGGGCGGCCAGGACGACCGCGGCGCCGATCAGCACGGCGATGGCCACACCGATCCACGGCGCCGCCACGGTGGTGTCCGGGCTGGAGCCGCCGTTCAGGGACCGCAGCCAGTCCAGGATGTCCGCCCACACGCTATCCAGCCAGCCGGGGCCGCGTCACGGTATTCCGGCTTGGCAAGTTCTTCTTCGGCCCAGCGGCGGGCCTCGTCGCGGCCAGGCAGGACCGGTGGTTCAGCGGCCATCCGGCCATGTCCCGCCGGGCGGTGCCCGAAGGGTGGCCGCGGATTTTGGCCGGGTCCCGCCCGGTAGGCCGGAACGCCTCGGCCGGGGATTCCATCGGGATCTGCTCCGGATTCCAGCAGCCGGAGCAGGGCGATATCCAGTCCGTCCCGGCGCATCCTGAGGTCGAGGTAGAGCAGCGCCATCACGGAGGTCTGGAAGGCAAAACCCGCCGCGGCGACAACCGCGGTAACGACCGCGGTGGCAACGCCGGCCACCACGCCCGCCACCATGGCCTGCTCGGCGCCGCCGTGGGGTGAGACCACGCCGGTGTAAAAGCCGGTGAGCAGTGTGACGGGAATCATGACCACCTGGGCAATGACTCCCACCATGATGCCCACCACCAGCGTGATGCCCAGGAACCGCCACCAATTGCTGCGTGTCAGTTCCCAGGAGCGCCGGATGCCCGCCATGGCACCGAGTTCCTCCACCACAACGGCGGCCGGTGCCACCATGAGCTTGATGTAGACCCATACGTACAGCACAAAGCACACCAGCCCCAGCGGGATGAGGATCAGCGCGCCAAGTCCGCCCACGGTGCTGACCAGCAACACTGCCAGCGCCACAAACAGCAGCGCAACGAGGAGCCCGCCGCCCACCAGCAGTGCCGCAAGGCGGATCAGTGCCCCAGCGCGGGACCGCGCCAGGGACCACATCTGCCTGAAGCCGGTGGGGCGGTTGAGGACGGATCTGGCGACCGGAACCACCATGGCTCCCTGCAGCACCGCGGACAGAAAGACGGTGAGCACCGAGACGAGCAGGATCCCGGACGCGAAGGTCACCACCAGCGGGACTAGGTCCTGCTCCGTCAGGCCCGCCGCCCAGGCTTCAAGGGACGCCGCGGACGTGGCGGAAAATGAACTGAGAACTGCCGTGAGCACTGCGGCGAGGGTCTGCGCCAGCAGCGCGGCGCCCAGCATGGCTTTGGCGTTGCGCCTGATCGCTTGGAAGGAGCCGTCCAGGATCTCGCCGAACATCAGTGGCCGCAGCGGAACGATGCCGGGTTTGGGCGGGGCAAGATAACGCGGCTGCTGGTACGGCAGCGGAGCGCCGTAGGGATTGTGCGGCGGAGTGCCCCAAGCCGGCGGGCCACCCCACACGGGCTGGGCGCCCCAGGCCTGCTGTGCCGGGCCGGGCTGCGGTCCCCATGGAGGCTGGTTCCCTGGCGGCTGGCCTTTCCCAGCCTCGCCGGCAGGATGCGGCTGCTGCATGTTCGGATCCTGGTGTGGCAACCTGTTCCTTCCCCCGTGCGGGACTGTCCGCGTGTTGCCAGCCTATAGTTCCGGCGTCGGGCGTCATAGCGTGGCGCCATGCCGTAAGGCCGTTCAACAGGACAAACCCTGTTCCATAAGGGAATATATAACTATGAAGGCACGCATTCTGGTAGTTGACGATGACGAAGCGCTGGCCGAAATGATTGGGATTGTTCTGCGCAATGACGGCTTTGAGCCGGTTTTTTGCGCCGATGGCAGCCAGGCGCTGGATATTTTCCGTTCATCGAAGCCTGACCTCGTGCTGCTTGACCTGATGCTGCCCGGCGTGGACGGCATCGAGGTCTGCCGGCAGATCCGCTCCGAATCGGACGTGCCCATCGTCATGCTCACGGCCAAGTCGGATACGTCCGACGTCGTCCGCGGCCTTGAGTCCGGCGCAGACGACTACGTACCCAAGCCGTTCAAACCCGCCGAACTCGTGGCACGCGTGCGTGCCGACTGCGGCCGGCGACCAGAAGGCGCCTGAAACGCTGCGGATCGCTGACATCACCATCGACGTGGCCGGCCACACCGTGAAGCGTGCCGATGAGCGGATTTCCCTCACGCCCCTGGAGTTTGACCTCCTCGTAGCCCTGGCGCGGAAGCCATGGCAGGTGTTCACCCGTGAGCTGCTGCTGGAGCAGGTCTGGGGCTACCGCCACGCTGCGGACACCCGGCTGGTCAACGTCCACGTCCAGCGCCTCCGGTCAAAAATTGAACGGGACCCGGAAGCTCCCGAAGTTGTATTGACGGTTCGTGGTGTCGGCTACAAAGCAGGTTCCTGAGCCCTCAGGACCAGAAGCGCACCGTGCCCGGACCTTCCCGCCGCCAAGGGCCCGGAGCACACGGATGCGCTGCCGTCGGAGCTGGCAACGCTGCCATTCCGGGCACGGATCTGGCGCGCCGTGGAGTAATCGTGGGGCTACGGGTGGGGCGCCTTGTCCGTCTCGGCGTGACCCGTTTCTTCCCTGCAGTCCGTTTTGCCGGGCGGGCTATGCGTCGGCGCTGGCGCCGGTCCCTGCAGTTCCGGACAGTCTTCACCACGCTGCTGTTGGCCGTGACATCCTTCAGCGCCGTGGGCGCCTACCTGTCCAACCAGATCGCCAACAACCTGTTCCAGGAGCGCCTCACCCAGGCCGAATCCGAGACCCGTTACTACGTCAAGCAGGTCCAGGAGACGTTCGACGGCGCCCAGGTCACCGACCAGTCCAGCGTCATCACCCTGGTCTACGACACTTTGAACGCAGTGGAGGGCCGAGGCTCCGTCATCCAGCGCCGCTACGTTTTCGAAGCCAAGCCCGAACAGACCAAGCCCCGGAACCGCTGGTGGAGTCGCGGGCCTCGGACCAGCTGACCGTCAGCGTCATCCCGCCTGGACTCCGTACAGCGGTACAGGATTCAGGCAAGGACCAGTACTGGGCCTCCACCGTGATTCCGGTAGGTACCGAGGACAGGCCGGGGATCGCCGTGGGCAACCTGGTGACCTTCAACGGGACCGTGTACGAGCTCTACCTGATCTATGACGTCAACACCGCCCAGCAGACGCTCGATGAAATCCAGGGCGTCCTCCTGGCGGCGGCGCGGTGCTGGTGCTGATGATCGGGGCCATCGCCTGGTACGTCACCCGGAATGTTGTCAGCCCGGTCAGCCACGCTGCCTTGGTGTCGGAGAAGCTCGCTGCCGGCCAATTGCAGGAGCGGATGGTAGTCAAAGGCGAAGACGAGGTTGCCCGCCTCGGGGCATCGTTCAACCACATGGCCGCCAGCCTCCAGGAGCAGATCACCCAGCTGGCCATGTTGTCCCAGATGCAGCAGCGGTTTGTCTCCGACGTCTCCCACGAGCTCCGCACGCCCCTGACCACCGTCCGGATGGCCGCGGAAGTGTTGTACGACGCCCGCCACGACTTCGACCCCATCAACAAGCGCTCCGCGGAACTCCTGTACAACCAGGTGGAGCGGTTCCAGTCCCTGCTGGCCGACCTGCTCGAGATCTCCCGTTTCGACGCCGGCGTTGCCATGCTCGACGCCGAGCCCGAGGACATCCTGCAAGTGGTCGCCCATGTCATTGACGGGGCAGCGCCCGTCGCGGCCGAATACGGCTCGGAGATCATCCTCCGGGCTCCCACCGTGGGAATTGTCGCAGAGATGGACGCCAGGAGGATCGACAGGATCCTGCGGAACCTCATCCTGAATGCAGTGGAGCATGGCGAAGGCAGGCCGGTCACCGTGACTGTCTCAGCCAACCAGTCAGCGGTGGGAATTGCAGTCCGGGACCAGGGATCGGCATGACCCCGGCCGAGGCCGCCCGGGTCTTTGACCGGTTCTGGCGTGCGGATCCCGCGCGGGCCCGCACCACCGGAGGCAGCGGCCTGGGCCTGTCCATCGCAATGGAAGACACCAAGCTCCACAACGGCTGGCTGCAGGCATGGGGAAACAAGGGTAGAGGGCCAACTTCCGGCTGACCATTCCGTTGCGCCAGGGCGAGGAGATCGACCGCTCACCTGTGCAGCTTGAGCCGGAGGACATCATCCTCCCCGACGTCCCGCAGTCGAAAAACGTGCTGGTCCTGGGCCCGGCCCCACTGCGGCGCCTGAGGTCCCACCGGCGGCGGGCCTGGCCAGGGCGCCGGGCGTACCCCTGCCGGGACGGCCCAACACCGAAGGAGTCTTCATGACGGGACGAAAAGTGCGGGCGATGCTGAAGAGGAGCGTTGTGCTGTTCGTCGTTGTCCTGGTGCTGGCCTCCTGCGCGCGCATTCCCACGGCCGGGCCGGTGGGGAAGAGCGCGGAAGGCAGCGCCGGCAACGTCAACGCACCGGTGTTCCTCCCGGCCGCTCCCCAGCCCGGCGCTACTCCGGAAAACATCATTGATTACTTCTACCGTGCCGGCACCGGATACGAGGGGGACTACGCGGTGGCCCGCGAATACCTGACGCAGGCAGCGTCAGTATCCTGGAAACCCGACCAGCGCGCGCTGGTGTACCGCGAGGCGAAAGTGGTGGGCACCGGCGTCGACAACGTCTACAACTACCAGCTGGACGTTTCGTACAGCGTGGATGTTGATGGCATCGCGACCCAGATGCCCGAAGGCACCATCGAGAAGATTCCCGCCACTCTCACCCAGGTGGACGGCGAATGGAGGATCTCAGCGATCCCGGACGGAACAGCGATCCCGGAGGAAACCTTCAAGGTCATCTACGGCGCCTACCCTATCTACTTCTATGATCCCAGCTTCACCTATGCCGTGCCCGACGTCCGCTGGTTCATCAAGAACAAGACCGTCAAAGCCATGACCAGTGCACTGCTGGCCGGCCCCGCGCCGTATCTTCGCGGCGCGGTGGTGAGCGCCTTCCCGTCCGGTATCAAACTCGCCCGCGAATCGGTTCCGGTGGTGTCCGGCGCCGCGCAGGTGGACCTCACCGCCAAGGAACTCACCGAGGCGTCCACGGAGGACAGGCTCCGGATGCAGACGCAGCTTTCGCTCACGTTCCGCAGCCAGCCCGACGTCGTTAATGTGGAGTTGCATGCAAACCAGGACCTGGTCCGCGTCGAAGACAACGGTTCGGTGTTGCCCCCGGTGCGGGACAAAAACGTGCCGGTCCGCGAGATCGCCGTCAGCGGCAATGAGCTGGTTCGCTACGAAAACAACAGGGTGTCCCCGCTGCCGGATATGCAGCCGGTTTCATCGCTCGGGCCCCGCTACCCGTCGGAATCCCCGGTGTCCCAGACCGTTGCCTTCCTCAACGAAAGCCGGACGACGCTCTACAGCATGGTGCCGGGACAGCCCGCCCGTGCGCTGACAACGCGCAGCACCATTACACACCCGTCCTTCAGCATTCATGACTGGGTGTGGGCCGCAGGGCCGGGAGCTACCGGCGGTACGGAGGTGGTGGCCTACCGGCCCATCGGAGTTGCCGAAGGTGCCGCCGTTCCCACCGTTACGCTCACGCCGTCGTGGTTGGCCGGAAGAACCGTCAAGGAGCTGAGGATCTCCCGCGAGGGCGTCCGCGCGCTGGTCATTTCGGAACAGGGCGGCAAGACGAAGGTGCAGATTGCCGGGATCATCCGGAACGCCGACGGGACACCCCGGGAACTGACTGCCCCGATCACGCTGGTGGCTTCCGGTGACCCGGACCAGGGCGTCTGGGTGAATGACACAACGGTCGCCGTGATGAAAGCCTCGGCAAGCTCGAACGTCACGCCGGAGCTGCTGTCCCTCACCTCCGGACAACCCCAGCAGTTGGCGCCGTGGCCCGGACTTGTGTGGCTCAGCGCCGGCAACGGGCTGGAGGAAATTTACGGCCAGTCGGCCGAGGGCATCTTCCAGCGGCTCGGCAACGGCTGGTCGCCCCAGCTGAAGGGCCCCATCGACCCCTCATTCCCTGGATAGCTTTCCACATAGCGCGGACCAGCGGTTCCGGGGCTGCGATACGCAGGCCACCATGGGGTGTGACCGAAATTCAGCCCGGACGTCCTCCAGCCCGCCACGCGCGTGCTCGCCACGCTCCTGCGCGCCGGTCCGGGGGAAGTCCGGCCAGAAATGCGGCGAGCCTGGATCCGGACCTTCTGCCGCCTTCGCTGCAGTCCGCCAAGCATCGCGGTGGCCACCGCCGCCGCTGGCTGTGGCCGCCGACCAGATGGGCGTGGCCGCCGCGGAGCTGCTGGCACTTGCCGTCCCTGTGGACTGCGTCTGCTGCGGTGCGGAGGACCTGGCCCTGTGCGTCATGTGCGAACGCCACGTCCGCCTGCTGACCAGGCACCCGTTCCGGGCAGAGGAGCAGGCTCCGGCCCTGATGAACGTCGACGGCGGACTGATCCTTCCCGTGGTGGCGGCCGGGGTGTACCGCGAGGAGCTGGCGCAGGCCGTGCTTTCGTTCAAGAGCCATGGCCAGCACCAGCTCACGTCAGTCCTGGCGCGCGGACTGGGGCAGGGCATCGCCGCGTCCGTGGCCGGCGTCGACGGAGTCTGCCTGGTTCCGGTGCCCAGCAGTACGGCCGGCTACATCAAGAGGGGATTCAGCCCGGTCCATCTCTTGCTCGCAGAGTTGCGTCGGGGGACCACCATCCGCGGTACACCGGTGGTGGACGTGATCCGGAAATCCCGGCGCCGCGCCGCACTGGAGCGGCTGCCTGGAGGCCAAAAGGGACTCGGCCGCGGGGCCAGGGCCAGCCGGGTCAAGGGGTCCATGAAGGTCCCGAAACCCCAGCGCGCGCGGGTAGCCGGACGCCGCTGCATCATCGTCGACGACGTCCTCACCACAGGGGCCACACTAGCGGAAGCAGCCCGCGCGCTGCACGTCAGCGGTGCCGTGGTGGTGGGGGCGGTGGTCCTTGCCGCGACACGCCCGCCGGATTCAGCTGGCGGCGAATAGCCCGCCCCGGGAGCTGGCGGAACGCTGCCCGTCTTAGAAAAAATAAACGAAGAAAGGATGAATAACAGGTGGCTATGAACTAACGTCGGTTGTGGGTACCAAGAACAAGTTGTACCTTTCGATGGCGGCTCGGAAAGGGGCTCGACTGTCAAGCAGATCGGCCCGTGGGATGTGCCGCCATCGTGTCACCGAAGTCATTTGGAGGGCACCATGGAGTTTATGATCAGCGGACGAAATCTGACGGTCTCAGACCGATTCCGCGAATACGCCGGTGAGAAGATCTCGAAGATCGAGTCACTTGGCGACAAGGTCCAGCGGGTTGACGCGAAGGTTTCCAAGGAAACGAATGCGCGCCAGACCGGCGACCAGCTCACCGTTGAAGTGACGGTCCTGGGCCGGGGACCCGTAATCCGTGCCGAAGCCAGCGCCGCAGACAAATTCGCTGCGTTCGATCTCGCCTACACCAAGCTGCTGGAACGTCTCCGCCGCGCCAAGGACCGCAAGAAGGTCCACCACGGGCGCCACACCCCCAAGGCAGTACGTGAGGCCACGGCATCACTGGAACCCGCAAGTACCAGTGAGCCCCTTTATGTCGAGGCGAGCCATCGCAGCGAACCCCAGGCAGCACCTGTTGAACGATCGCCCTACGATGTCGAGAACGACATTCCGGCAGGGGACTCCCCGGTGCTGATCCGGCGCAAAGTCTTCCCTGCGGCCTCCCTCACCCTTGACGATGCTGTGGACAACATGGAGCTCGTCGGCCACGATTTCTACCTGTTTGTGGACAAGGCCACCAACACGCCCTCGGTGGTCTACCGGCGCCGTGGCTGGACGTACGGGGTGATCACCCTGGACCACGAATGCGAACCGGGGGAGACGGCCGTCGAAGAAAAAATCCTCGCCTACCGTTCCGATGACGAGGCTGCAAAAGTCTAGGGCGGTTTACACCCCTCAATGAAAGGACTGATGTGCCAGCGACGCTGAGCCTTAACCAGGCCCGGCGGATCGCTTTGGCAGCTCAGGGACTCGACAAAGGACGGCCCGCCGGCCCCGTGACCTCACGGACGGTGGGCCGGACCTTTGCCCGGATCCAGCTTGTCCAGATCGATTCCGTCAACGTGTTGTCCCGCAGTCACTTTCTGCCTTTCTTTTCAAGGCTCGGCAACTATGACCGCACCATTCTTCAGCGGATGGCCAGCTCGCCTCCCAGACGGATGATGGAGTATTGGGCGCACGAGGCCAGCTTCATCCGGCCCGAGCACTTCCAGGACCTCCGCTTGTGGCAGAAACGCACGTGGGTGGGTGCGTCCGCCCTCGACCCGGAGCTGCGCGACGCGGTGGCCGGAAAGATCCTCGACGCCCTTGCCGCCGGGCGGCCCATGACAGCGGCGGAACTGACGGTGAACATCGGGCACGTGGAGGACCGGAGGGACGACAACTGGGGATGGAACTGGAACGCCGTTAAACGCGTGCTTGAAGACCTGTTCGAGGCGGGCACCATTTCCGCGGCGTCCAGAACCGAACAGTTCGAGCGAAAGTACACCCTGACGGCAAGGGTGCTGCCGCGCCGGCTGGCTCTCGAGCCCACGCCGGACCCTGTTGAGGCCATGCATCGGCTCATCGAGGCGGCCGCACAAGCCCATGGAATCGGAACCGTGAAGTGCTTCGCGGACTACTTCCGTATACCAGTCAAGGCGGCCGCCGCCTCTGTGGACCATCTGGTCAGAATAGGGATGCTGGAGCAGGTGGCTGTCGCCGGCTGGGACCGGAAGGTATTCCTCCATACCGACGCCACAATGCCGCGGCGGGCGGCAGGGCGGGCCTTGCTCAGTCCCTTTGATTCCCTAGTCTTCGAGCGGCGCCGGCTTGAGGAGCTCTTCGGGTTCCATTTCCGGATCGAGATTTACACGCCCGCCCACCTGCGACGCTTCGGGTACTATGTTCTGCCCTTTCTCCTGGGTGACACCATCGTGGCGCGGGTGGACCTTAAAGCGGACCGTGCGGCAGGAAATCTGCTGGTCAGGTCCGCCTACGGTGAGCCGGACGCACCGCCAGGGACCGCCGTCGAGCTCGCCGCCGAGCTGGAACTGATGGCCGACTGGCTGGAGCTGGAAGACATTGTGGTCAGCCCCAGCGGGGACCTGGCGGAGTCCCTCGGCGCCGCCCTGCGTCACCGCACCGGTCCGCTCCGCTCTCAGGGAACACCGGCCGCGTGGCCTGTGTCTCTCCCGTAGACTAAAAACGCCAGAATTCGGCAGCATAAGACTGGGAGTATCTTCACGTGGCATCACTTATCGAAAAACTTCTCCGCACGGGTGACAAAAAAACCCTGCGGCAACTGCGGAACTATGCCGACTCCATCAATGCGCTCGAAGACTCGTTCAAAACCTTCACGGATGCTGAGCTCCGGGAGGAAACTGACCACCTCCGCGCCCGCCACCGGGACGGGGAGCACCTGGACGATCTCCTCCCGGAGGCATTCGCCGCCGTGCGTGAGGCCTCATCCCGCACCCTGGGCATGCGTCACTTTGACGTCCAGCTCATGGGTGGCGCCGCGCTCCACCTCGGCAATATTGCCGAAATGAAGACCGGCGAAGGCAAAACCCTCGTGGCCACCGCGCCCGCATTCCTTAATGCCCTCACCGGCAATGGCGTCCACGTCATCACGGTGAACGACTACCTTGCCGAATACCAGTCAGACCTTATGGGCCGGGTCTACCGTTTCCTCGGTCTGACCAGCGGTTGCATCCTGTCCAACCAGGATCCTGCGGTACGCCGGCAGCAGTACGCCGCGGACATCACCTACGGCACCAACAACGAATTCGGCTTTGACTACCTGCGCGACAACATGGCGTGGGACCAGTCAGAACTGGTCCAGCGCGGCCACAACTTTGCCATTGTTGATGAGGTCGACTCCATCCTCATCGACGAAGCCCGCACGCCGCTCATCATTTCCGGCCCTGCCCAGGGCGACACCAACCGGTGGTACAGCGAATTTGCCAAAGTGGTGCAGCGACTGAAGGCCGGCGAGGACTACGAGGCGGACGAGAAGAAGCGCACCGTCGGTGTCCTGGAGAGCGGCATCGAAAAGGTGGAGGACTACCTGGGCATCCAGAACCTCTACGAATCCGCGAATACTCCGCTCATCGGGTTCCTGAACAACGCCATCAAAGCCAAGGAACTGTTCAAGCGGGACAAGGACTACGTCATCCTCGACGGCGAAGTGCTCATCGTTGACGAACACACCGGCCGCATCCTGGCCGGGCGCCGCTATAACGAGGGCATGCACCAGGCCATCGAAGCCAAGGAAGCCGTGGAGATCAAGGCCGAAAACCAGACCCTGGCCACGGTCACGCTCCAGAACTACTTCCGGATGTACTCCAAGCTGGCAGGCATGACCGGCACGGCCGAGACTGAGGCCGCCGAGTTCATGGGCACGTACAAGCTCGGCGTGGTGGCCATCCCCACCAACCGGGACATGCAGCGGATCGACCAGTCGGACCTCGTGTTCAAGAATGAAAAGGTGAAGTTCGACGCCGTCGTGAAGGACATTGCCGAGCGTCACGAACAGGGCCAGCCGATCCTTGTGGGCACAACGAGTGTCGAAAAGAGCGAATACCTTTCCGGGCTGCTCGCCAAGGAAGGCATCAGGCACGAAGTCCTGAACGCCAAGAACCACGCCCGTGAAGCGGCCATCGTTGCGCAGGCCGGACGAAAGGGTGCTGTTACGGTGGCCACCAACATGGCAGGCCGCGGCACTGACATCATGCTGGGTGGCAACGCCGAATTCACTGCGGTGGCCGATCTGGCCAAGCGCGGGCTGGACCCGGAAGAGAATTCCGAAGAGTACGAGGCCGCGTGGCCGGCTGCCCTGGAGGCGGCCAAGCAGTCCGTAAAGGACGAACACGAGGAAGTACTGAACCTCGGCGGGCTGTATGTCCTGGGAACCGAGCGGCACGAGTCCCGCCGCATCGACAACCAGCTCCGTGGCCGCTCCGGCCGCCAGGGCGACCCCGGCGAATCACGCTTCTACCTCTCCCTGACCGATGACCTGATGAGGCTCTTCAACTCCGGCGCGGCCGAACGGCTGATGAACAGTTCCGTCCCTGATGATGTGGCGCTGGAATCGAAACTGGTTTCCCGGGCCATCGCGTCTGCCCAGGGCCAGGTTGAAGGCCGCAACGCCGAGCAGCGCAAGAACGTCCTCAAGTACGACGACGTCCTGAACCGCCAGCGCGAAGCCATCTACGGTGACCGCCGCCGGATCCTCGAAGGTGACGACCTCCACGAGAAGGTCCAGTTCTTTGTGGAGGACACCATCACCGCCCTGATCGACTCCGCCACGGCCGAAGGCAATGGCGACGACTGGGACTACACCCAGCTGTGGACCAACCTCAAGACCCTCTACCCCGTCAGTGTCACAGCGGATGAGATCATCGAGGAAGCCGGCGGCAAGTCCAAGCTCACTGTTGAATTCCTCAAGGAGGAGCTGCTCTCCGACGCCCGCGTGGTCTACCAGACCCGGGAAGAGACCATCGGCGCCGAGAGCATGCGCGAGCTGGAACGCCGTGTGGTGCTCTCGGTCATCGGGCGCAAGTGGCAGGAACACCTCTATGAGATGGACTACCTAAAGGAAGGCATCGGACTGCGCGCCATGGCACAGCGTGACCCGCTGGTGGAATACCAGCGCGAGGGCTTCGTGATGTTCCAGAGCATGATGGAGGCCATCCGCGAGGAAAGCGTCGGTTTCCTGTTCAACCTTGAAGTTGAGGTGACTCCGGCCCAGGATGTGGTGGTGCCCGACGCAGCAGGTGGCCACACCGAGCACGTTGAGCCGCAGATCCACGCTGCCGGCTTGGAGGCGCCGGAGAAGCCGGCCCAGCTGCAGTACACGGCTCCCGGCGAAGACGGCGCATCCCAGACCCGGGTGGAGGGTCGTGTCTCTTCACGGTCCGGAAATCCCGCAAAGGCTGCGGCGCAGGACGCCACCAAGCGTCCGGCCAGGAAAAAGCGCCGCTGACAGCAGGGATCATGGCAGATCAGCGAGGGTTGACCCTGCAATAGATCCGCACTGCAATGGAGTGTCTTTGAAATAGTTCGACATTGGAAGTGCCCGGAGCCTCAGCTCCGGGCACTTGTGCATTCGTGGGCAAGCGGCTCAGCCGACCATGAACTCGGTCACGCGCCAGACCTGCTTGCTGCGCTCAAGCCGGACCGCGACAGCCCGTGCCCGGATGTCATCAACCACCACGGCGCTTGCCTCATAGATGCCCGGGGCGACCTCGCAGGCGCGGACTGAACGCACGATGGAGTTCTTGTGCAGCCGGGCCAGGGACGGCGAGGCAGAACGCGACTGTTCGCGGCGGATCAAGGCCGCACGGTGCTGCAGCACGGCGAGGCAGCGCGGATCCAGACGGCGGCGAGCTGGTGGATCGGCCGGATGCCGGCGAGGACTTCCATGGCCGCCTGCACGGTACTGCGTGTGATCGCCAGGATTTCGGAGGCTTCGTCTGCCGCACGCACCGGCACGACCGGCGCGGTCGTGGTGCGCGGAGGAACCTGGCGGACTGCTGCCGCGCCGCCCGGGTTGACCGTGGCGGAGCGGATTGGCGTAACTGCGTACATGTGATTCCCCTTGATCGTGAGCTGATGAATATCGGAACGTCGGTTAGGCCGTGGAAGGTGCTTTCAAAATCTGCCCGGGCAGCAGGACATGCGGGCTTTCGCCGATCCGGGATTTGTTGGCCTCGTACCAGCGGGGCCAGTGCAAGGCGACATCCACATCCGAAGCCGCCGGGCCCAAGTGGCGGGAGGCGATGTCCCAGAGTGTGTCGCCCGCCAGCACCGTCACCTCACTCAGTGGCGCCGGTGGGCCCTGTTCCGCCCGGACGGGCTGGGCCGCCAGCAGGCCGGGGTCCGGGACCGGCGGGCTGGGACGCCAGTCTGGCCGGACCGCCGCCGCAGGAGTTTCGGTGGCCTGTCCTCCCGTGTCTGCGGGGTGTTTGCCCTCCGGTTCCGGGAGCTGCCGGTGGCCGCTTGTGGGAGACCACTGGGCCTGGACGGCTGCGCCGCGGACCGGTACGACCTGGAGCGCCACTTCCTGCGTGGGTACCCAAGCGGGCCCGGCCGGTGGGACGGCTGCGTGAGCCAGCGGTGCCGACAGCAATTGCACCGACAGCGCGGCCACAGCGAGCCGGCGCATAAATGCCGGGCAGCACTTGCCGGCCCTGTCGGCGGCCGCCGCCTGCCGCACCTGCCCAGGACGGCGGCCGCTGACGCCAAAACCATCGAGAAAATCCACCACGCCACGATGGCCACCCCAGCGGCGACAGCCACGGCACCAAGTAGGTCATCAAGGTCCGGGCCTTGCCGGCGTGCTGTCGACAGGTGCCATCGACCCACCATGCTCCCGCCTGCAACGCAGAGGAAGAATCCCAACAGGAGGATGGACGCCGCCATGACGGAGTCTGCGCGGAGCCCACGTGCTGTAGCTGCCGTCATGATGTTCCTATCTCACTTTTGATGCTGTTTGATGTTGTTTGATGAATCTAGGTTCAGTTTGACGCAGCTGTGCTGGATTTGTCCAGAGACTGGAGTGAAGTCGTTGGTGAATTGACCGCGAACAAACCCGCACCCTACGCTTGGCCCCATGCGTTGGGATGCACTGTTCAGTGATATGGAGGCACAGTTCGCCGAGGGCGAGCGGCTGGCCGTCGATGCCGAGATCTCTGAGCGGACAAGAGTGGAAACAGCATCCGTCGCTCTGGCTGACCGCTTGAGGGGTTCCCTGAACAGCCACGTGGCCGTGTACCTGGCGTGTGGGCGCGCCTTCGAAGGAACCCTGAGCCATGCCGGAGCCGATGCGCTGGTCCTGAACGAGTTGCGTCACCAGGTCCTGGTCCCGTACGGCGCGGTGGCACGCTATGCGGGCCTTGGCCGCGGCTCCGTGGCCGAGACTTCGCAGGTGCGGCGCCGGATCGGATTGGCGCATGCCCTGCGGGGCCTGGCGCGGGACCGGGCCGAACTCGCAGTCACTCTGCGCCACGCGCCGGAAAGGGATACCGGGCTGGCAGGAGTCATCGACCGGGTGGGCAGTGACTTTTTGGACCTGGCGCTGGTCAGTCCCGGGAGTCCCGGCGGGCATCACAGGTCCGGCAGGTAGCCACGATTCCGTTTGCGGCGCTGGGTGCCCTGCGGTCACAGAATGCAGGGGAACTGTAGCCGCCGGCCGGATCAGCCTTGCTTGGCTTTGGCTTCCTGGATCATGCGGCTGGCCTCGGCGTAACGCTCTTCGATGTATTGCTCCAGCATCTTTTCCTCGACGCGCCACTGCCCGCGCCCACCCACCTGGATGGCCTTCAGTTCTCCGCTGCGGACCAAGGCATAGGCCGCCGGCGAGTTGATTTGCAGCTGTTCAGCAACATCGGCGAGAGTCAGGAATCTGGGCATAGCTCCATTTTGCCATTGAAGGCGTCATCTGGTGCGGTTATCCACAGTTTGATGTTGTTTGGTCTTTTGACTTTTGTTCCGGGCCCATGCCGTAACAATGAGGTGTCCGGACGCAGCCAGCCGCCTGGACCGGAGCTAGGGGAGAAGAGCATGAGCCACGATGCTGTTACAACAGGTGCCAGGCTGAAACCGCCGTCGTGGAAGGATCCCCGGCTGCTGGTTGGCGTGCTGCTGGTCCTGGCATCGGTGGTGGGAGTGATCTCGCTGGTTGGCAGCGCTGATCGGACCACCGAGGTTTACGCCGCCCGGGACTCCATCGCGGTGGGCGAGAAGCTGACCGCGGACAATGTGGTCCGGGCCAAGGTCCGCCTGGGTGAGACCGAACAGCATTACGTCACCGTTGAAGCAGGGCTCCCCGACGGGTTGGTCGCAGTCCAAAGAATCGGCAAGAACCAACTGGTGCCCAGGGAAAGTCTGGCCACTGTGGATTTGTTGGACCGCAAGCCCGTGACCGTGACCATTGAGGAAGCACTGCCGCCGCAGGCGGTTGCCGGGACCCGGGTGGACGTCTGGGTTGCCTTGCCGGATGCCCGCAACGGCTTCAGTGAGCCGAAGCTCCTGCTGCCCGGCGCGGAAATTGCACAGGTGACCGCCGGCTCCACGGCCTTGGGGTCCTCCCGCAATACGGTGCTGATGGTGCTGGTTGCCGACGGCCAGATGCCGGCCATCCTCGGCGCGCAGGCGAACCAGGCCAAGATTTCAGTGGTGTGGAACCCGGGCGGGGCCTCATGAGCATCCCCGTGGTCACCGTGGGCCAGGCCCGCGAGGACGTGGTGGGCGGGTTGGAGCGGCTCCACGGTCCAGTCACGGTGGTCCGTCGCTGCACCGAACTGACGGAACTGCTGGCGGCCTGCCAGAGCGGCCTGGCACGGGCCGCGGTTGTGGCCGACGGCTGCGAGGGCCTGACTGCTTCGCTCGTTGATCGGCTCGGTGCCGTGGGCGTGGCGATCATCGCCCTGACGGATGACGCCGACGAGGCTGCCAGGCTGCGCGGGATCGGTGTGGCCTCCGCACTGACCGGAGTAGAGTCCGCCGCCCTGGCCGGCAGGATTGCCGAGGCCGTTGCCCAGCTGACAGGCACCGCCAGGGATGCAACGTTCGGGAGCGGGCTGGGGGAGACCAGCGCTGCGTTGCGTCAGCGTCCCGCAGACCACGCGGACGTGCCTCCGGCCTCCGGGGCGGGCAAGATCATTGCCGTGTGGGGTCCCGCCGGTTCACCCGGCCGGACCTTCGTCGCCGCCAACATCGCAGGCGAACTGGCCGCGGATGGGAAATCCGTGCTCCTCGTCGACGCCGACAGTTACGGGGCCAGCATCGCCGCAGTCCTGGGCCTGCTGGATGAATCTGCGGGGATCGCGCAGGCCTGCCGGCTTGCAGACCAGGGACTGCTCGACGCCGATGCGCTGCTGAAGGTGGCCACACCGGTCACCACCAAGCTTGGAACTTTCCGGGTCCTGACCGGGATCACCCGGGCGGACAGGTGGACCGAACTACGTGCAGCAGCCCTGTCGCTGGTGCTGGAACGCGCGAAGGAGATTGCCGACGTCGTGGTTGTGGACACCGGCTTCTGCCTGGAGGCGGACGAGGAACTCAGCTTCGACACGATGGCTCCGCGCCGGAATGCCGCGACCCTGCGGACCCTGGAACTGGCGGACACCGTCTATGCCGTGGGGCCGCCGATCCGGTGGGGTTCCCGGCTGGTCCGCGGACTCGCGGAGCTTGAGCTGGCAGTCCCGCAGGTGTCGCCTGTTGTGGTGATGAACAAGGTCCGGGCAGCGGCGGTGGGGAGGTCCCGGAACGCCAGCTGAAGGATGCGTGGGAACGGTACGGTCCGTCGTCGCAGATCGCGGTCTTCCTGCCGGCGGACAGCCCGCAGCTGATGCGGCGCTGCTCGGCGGCTCCCTGCTGCTTGAAACGGCGCCGGATTCCAAGCTGAGGCAGGCGATCGCCGAATTGGTTTGTGCACCTGTCCAGCGATCTTCCCGATCCTCTGTATTTTCTTCCACACCGAGGCGTCGCCGAAAGGGCTAGGCTCGCCGTAGGAGCTGCAACGGTGCAGCATCAAACTTGTGATGGAGGCGTTTGTCGATGTCGTCTGGATCCAGCGTGGAGGATCAAGCTTTGGTTATTGGTGACCGGGAGGGATTCCTGGCCGATTATTACCAGCATCTTGCCGAAGAGGATGCCGGACTTATTCCCCGAGGCGTTGGCCAGCCGGGCGGAAACCCACCGCAGTGTCGCCGCTAACCGGCAGCCGGGCCAGGCGAAGGTTTCCATCGTCAACGAAGAGGACAGCAGCGTCGTCTATGTCGTGACGGACGATATGCCTTTCCTTGTTGACTCGGTCAACGCGGAGCTTGTGCGCCAGAACGCCGCCATCGGACTTGTGCTTCATCCACTGTTCGTGGTGACCCGGAACCGGGAAACGGGACAGCTGGTCAAAATTGACCGCGTCCCGTCCCACATCGGTCTCTCCAGCGGTGATACGGCCGCGATGCCTATGCTGTCGCACCTCATCGCGCAGGGCGAAAACGCCTCCCACATGGAGTCGTGGATCGCCGTGGAAATCAACCGTGTGTCCGACGAGGCCAAGGCATCGTTGCTGAACGGTCTGGACCGCATCCTGGGAGACGTGCGCGCTGCCGTCGAAGACTGGCCCAAGATGCGCAACAAGGCCCAACAGATTGCCGCGAGCCTGGACCAGGTGTCCCACCCGGCCAGATTGCCGAACTGCGGCAGGCGCAGGATCTTCTGCGCTGGCTCGACGACGGAACTTCACTTTCCTTGGATACCGTGAGTACGACCTCGTTACTGTCGATGGTGAAGATGTATTGGAACTGCGTGAAGACAGCGGTCTCGGACTGCTCCGGGCGAAGCCGGGCGCTCCACACATGCAGCACCTCACTGACGCCGGCCGAAAGAAAGCCCGGGAAAAGCGGGCGCTGGTAATCACCAAGGCAAACTCACGGTCAACTGTCCACCGCCCGCGTACCTTGACTACATCGGCGTGAAGAGTTTTGATGCGGCCGGCAACGTCAACGGCGAGCGCCGCTTTATCGGCCTGTTCGCAACCAGTGCCTACGCCGGATCCGTCCGGAACATCCCCGTCGTGCGCGAAAAAGTGGATGCCGTGCTGGGCAATGCCGGCTTCCCGCCTGACTCACACTCCGGCAAGGACCTTTTGGGGATCCTGGAAACGTATCCCCGCGACGAGCTGTTCCAGATCGAGACCGAGGACCTGGCGGCCACCGCAACCGGCATCCAGAAATTGCAGGAGCGGCGGCGGACCCGGCTGTTCCTGCGGCCGGACATCTACGGCCGTTTTATGTCCGCGGTGGTCTACCTTCCGCGTGACAGGTACACCACCAATGTCCGGCTCCGCATCGAGGAAGAATTACGGACCACGTTCAAGGCTGAGTCCATCGACTACGAAGCGAGGATGACCGAATCGGCCCTAGCCCGCCTGTTCTTCCGGATCCGCCTGCCCAAGGGCAGCGAGGTCAGCCACTTCAACGCCGACGAGCTTGAAGCGCGGCTGGTCCGGGCAGCCCGTTCGTGGAGTGAGGGCATCGCCGAAGTCCTGCGGGAACGCGGCGCCGATGAGCAGGCGAAGGAGCTTGCCGCTATCTGGTCGGAGGCTTTTCCGGCCGGCTACCGGGTGGATTACGAGGTCGAAGACGCGCTGGAGGACATCGCCCGGTTCGAAAAGTACGGGCTGAAGCCGAGCGCACGGCCGGTGCCAGGCAGGAACGGCCGGGCGTCCATGTGTACTTGCCCAAGGGCGCCGGTGAAGTCCTGGAGGAGGATGCCCGCGTCAAGCTGTACATGCTGGAGCCCAAGAGCCTGAGCCAGATCCTGCCCTTCTTCCACAATCTGGGACTCGAGGTGCTGGATGAGCGGCCCTTTGAGATCGAGACGGCCGACCAGCGGGACTTCTTCCTCTATGACCTCGGGCTGAAATACCCTGCCGGCATTGATCCGCTGGCCACGGGACAGCTGCTGGCTGAGTCGTTCGGTGCCGCCGTATCCGGCGCCGTTGAGTCGGACAGTTTTGACCGGCTGGTGCTGCGTGAGGGGATGCAGTGGCGTCAGATCACGGTCCTGCGGGCCTATGCCCGGTACATGCGACAGATGGGAAATACCAACTCGGTGGGCTTCATGGCGGACACGCTGCTCGCCAATCCCGATGTCACCAAGGCCCTGACGGCTCTTTTCGCGGCCCGGTTCGATCCCGTCCTGAGCGGGACTGAGCGCCTTGCGGCGCAGGAGAAAGTCCGCGGCGAGCTGTCAGCTGCCATTGAAGAGGTGGCAACGCTCGACGCCGACCGTGTGCTGCGGACTTTGGCCAACCTGATCGAGGCGACCCTCCGCACCAACTACTTCCAGTACAAGACGCACCTGAGCTTCAAGCTCGATCCTGCCCGGATTGAGGGCCTGCCTTTCCCGCGGCCGATGTTCGAAATCTGGGTTTACTCCCCGCGGGTTGAGGGCGTCCACCTTCGCTTCGGCAAGGTGGCCCGCGGCGGCCTGCGCTGGTCTGACCGGCGCGAGGATTTCCGGACGGAGATCCTTGGCCTGGTGAAGGCGCAGACCGTCAAGAACGCGGTCATCGTTCCCACCGGGCCAAGGGCGGCTTCTTCGCCAAGCGGCTGCCCGATCCCGCCGCGGACCGTGCCGCCTGGATGGCGGAGGGTGTTGAAAGCTATAAGACGTTCATCCGGGGCCTGCTGGACCTCACTGACAACCTCGTCACCGGAGCTGAGGGCGAAACTGTAGTGCCGCCGTCGGACGTTGTCAGGCACGACGACGACGATTCCTACCTAGTGGTGGCGGCGGACAAGGGGACGGCGACGTTCTCGGACATCGCCAACGGGCTGGCCGCGGAATACGGGTTCTGGCTCGGTGACGCGTTCGCCTCCGGAGGTTCGGTGGGTTATGACCACAAGGCCATGGGCATCACGGCCCGTGGCGCCTGGGAATCGGTCAAACGCCACTTCAGCGAGCTCGACGTGGACACGCAGACGCAGCCGTTCAGCGTGGTGGGCGTGGGTGATATGTCCGGCGATGTGTTCGGCAACGGCATGCTCCTGTCCCGGCATATCCGGCTGCTGGCAGCGTTCGACCACCGGCACATCTTCCTTGACCCGCACCGGAAACGGAATCGTCGTTCGTGGAACGCCGGAGGCTGTTCGAACTGCCGCGGTCCTCGTGGGACGACTACGACAAATCCCTCATCAGCGAAGGCGGCGGCGTGTACGCCGCCAGGCCAAGTCCATTCCGGTCTCGCGGCAGGTCCGGGCGGCCCTGGGCCTGCCCGAGACAACCACCGAGCTCAGCCCGCCGGAGCTTCTCCGCGCCATACTGCTCGCCCCCGCAGACCTGCTCTACAACGGCGGGATCGGAACGTACGTCAAGGCCAGCACCGAGTCCAACGCCTCCGTGGGTGACAAGGCCAACGACAGCATTCGCGTGGACGGCAAGGACCTGCGGGTCAAGGTGGTTGGCGAAGGCGGAAACCTGGGCATGACGCAGCGCGGCCGCATCGAAGCCGCCCTGCAGGGGTCATCCTGAACACCGACGCGATCGACAACTCGGCCGGCGTCGACTGCTCCGACCATGAAGTGAACATCAAGATCTTTGTGGACCGGATGGTGGCTGCGGACAAGCTGACCCGGAGGAACGGGCAGGCTTCCTCGCCTCCATGACGGACGAGGTGGGTCGGCTGGTCCTCGAGGACAACGTGGACCAGAACATCCTGCTCCTGAACGACCGGATGCGGGTGGCCGACTGGAGCCCCAGCTATGAGCGCCTGATGGACTGGCTGGAAAAATCGGCGGACCTGAAGCGTGACCTTGAAGCGCTGCCCAGCACCGAAACCCTGCGGGAGCGCCTGAGCCAGGGCCAGGGGCTGACGTCACCGGAGCTCTCGGTGCTGGCGGCCTATGCGAAGATCGAGCTGGCCTCGGCGCTGCGTGACAGCGACCTCGCCGACGATCCGTGGTTCCGCGGGACGCTGCGCGCGTACTTCCCGCAGCAGCTGCGCGAACGGTTCGACGCCGAGCTGGACACCCATCCGCTGCGGCGCGAGATTATTGCCACGGTGGTGGCCAACGACATGATCAACCTGGGCGGCATCACGTTCGCCTTCCGGACCATGGAGGAAACCTCGGCCACGGAAGTGGCTGTGGCCAAGGCATTTGTGGCGCTCCGCGAGATTTTCGACCTCAACACTATGGTGGGGGAGCTGAACAGCCTGCCGGCGTCGTTCCCCACAGAGCACTGGAGCACCGTCCACCTGGACATCCGGCGTCTGCTGGACCGCGCTGTCCGTTGGCTGTTGGCGCAGGGCGGCACGTCCCGGCCATCGCGGACACCGTGGCCGAGTTCAAGCCGCTCCTGGACCCGATGCGGGCCCGGCTCCTGGACTACCTGCGTGGTGATGACCGTGACCGCGTTGCGGACTGGCTGGAGACCGCGCGTGCGTGGGAACTCCCGGAGCGGCTTGCCTTCCGGTGGGCGGAGCTCTTCGAGAGCTTTGTCCTGCTGGACATCGCCAAGATCGTGCATGCCCGCAAGGAGCCGGTGGAGGAGATTGCGGCCGTTTACTACACAGTGTTCAACCGCTTCCACGCTGACTCGCTGCTGGAACGGATCAGCAGCCTGCCGCGCCAGGACAGGTGGCAGGCACTGGCCAGGGCCGCACTCCGGGATGACCTCTATTCCACCGTCTCGGACATGACGACGGCGGTACTCGAGTCGACGGCGTCCGGGGACTCCGCGGAGGACAGGCTGAAGGACTGGGAACGCCAGAATGCCGAGCAGCTGGGCAGGGCAAAGAGCATGTTTGACGAGGTCAACTCGCTCGAAGCCGACGACATGGCCTCACTGTCGGTAGCATTGAGGCTCTTGAGGTCAATCGTCCGACGCTAGGAATCCCGGCGTCGTAACTGGAGGTGCAGTGGCAATCTTTACGGACCCCATCAGGGAACACGCTGATTTCGGGCCGGGCGATGCCGAATGGCTGCACCTCCTGGTGGGCGACTGGCAGATGGTCGCTGACCTGGCCTTCGCCGACTTGGCGTTATGGTTCCCGCACCCGGACCACGGCTATGTTGCGCTGGCCCACGTCAGGCCGTCCACCACGCACACCGTGTTCCACGGCGACTTCGTGGGCGAGCCCATCCGGCAGGACCTGCAGCCGCTGGTGGACAAGGCCTGGAGCAGCCGTGCCATCGAGCGGTCCAGCGAGACCAACTGGAGCACTGACATGGCGTTGCGGGTGGAGGCTGTGCCGATGGTGCGCAACGGCCGGACCCTGGCTGTGGTGACCACCCACATGGACCTGTCCAGTTCCCGGATGCCGTCCCGCCTGGAGCTGACGTACCGGCAGTGCGCCTACGATCTCCTCCGGATGGGAACGCTGGGGCTGTGGCCTGACTTTGCCTCGCCCACCGGTTCGCGCCGCGGCGCGCCTCGTGTGGGGGACGGCCTGATCAGGCTCGATGCCGAAGGAATTGTGCAGTACGCAAGCCCCAACGGGGTGTCGGCTTTCCGGCGGCTGGGCGACGGCGAGTCGCTGGAAGGCCGTTCCCTGGCCGAGGTGACCGCTGGCCTGCTGAAGGACCGGCGCCTGGTTGACGAGACGTTGCCGCTGGTGGTGACCGGGCGGATGCCGTGGCGTAGTGAGATTGAATCCCGTGGTGTGAGCCTGTCGCTGCGGGCCATCCCGCTGCGGGATGAGCAGCAGCGCTTTGGTGCGCTGGTGCTGTGCCGGGACGTGTCCGAACTGCGGCGCCGGGAGATGGAACTTGTTACCAAGGATGCGACCATCCGCGAGATCCACCACAGGGTGAAAAACAACCTGCAGACCGTGGCAGCCCTGCTGCGTATGCAGTCCCGCCGGATGGTCAGCGACGAAGCCAAGCAGGGCCTGGAGCAGGCTATGCGGCGCGTGGCCACCATCGCGCTGGTCCACGAGACTCTTTCACAGGGATTGGCCCAGAGCGTTGACTTCGACGAGCTGATCGGCCGCCAGTTCAGGCTGTCCGCAGAGGTCGCCTCGCCATCGCAGCAGGTCAAGACCGAGCGGTCCGGACTGTTTGGGGAACTGCCCAGCGACTTCGCCACCCCGCTGGCACTTGTCATCAACGAACTGGTGACCAACGCCGTCGAGCACGGGCTCGAAGGACGGACCGGCACCGTGTGGCTCATCGCGGACCGTTCCGAAGAGGAAGACGGCGAGGAACTGCTGACCGTCACCATTGCCGACGACGGTGTGGGACTGCCGGATACACCGCACGTCGAGGGTCTGGGGCTGCAGATTGTCCGCACGCTGGTCACCAGTGAGCTGGGCGGCACCATCGCGTGGCACCCGCGCGACGGCGGCGGAACGGCTGTCCAGATCCGCCTGAGCCTGGCGGCCAGGTAGCCCGGGGACGTTGCACATGACTTAACAGCCGATGGCCGCAACCCGGAAGGGTTACGGCCATCGTTGTGTGAGGCTTGTTGGTGCCAGGGCCTTAAGGACCGAGCCTAGGAGGCGCGGCGGGCGCGTGCGGCGCGGCGTTTAAGGGCACGGCGTTCGTCTTCGCTCATGCCGCCCCAGACGCCGGCGTCCTGGCCGGACTCGAGAGCCCACTGGAGGCAAGTGTCAACGACGGGGCAGCGGCGGCAAACGCTTTTGGCCTCCTCAATCTGGAGGAGGGCAGGACCTGTGTTTCCTACGGGGAAAAACAGTTCCGGGTCCTTGTCGAGGCACGCCGCGCGGTTACGCCAATCCATGCTGATCAGTTGCTCCAATTCTGGGAAAAGCTCTTTGTGAAATAATTCACTAGTA
Organism: Arthrobacter sp. Hiyo4; assembly: GCA_002370555.1. Lineage (GTDB taxonomy): Bacteria > Actinomycetota > Actinomycetes > Actinomycetales > Micrococcaceae > Arthrobacter. Next base: position 2,407,768 of record AP014718.1, on the reverse strand, counting down.
GCTACAAAGGAAAAGGGCCCTGAGGGCCCCCTTGGTCATCTCAGTCAAGCCTGTCATGTTAACGCTGTGTAAACAAGGGGTAATACTGCTTGAAATCCTCGGATAGCTGAGCGATACATCACACGGGCATTGCCGACCCCCGCCACTGTCCGACTATCTCCGGTAGGGTGCCAGTGTGTCAAGACCCACCACGAACCCTGCAGATCCTTCGCCATCCACGCGCCCGTGCGGCATTGTGGCGATAGCTCTTGTTGTTGCCGCTGAGGCCACCGCGCTATTGGTTGCCGCCGCCTGGTACGGCTACGAACTCCTGACCGGTGCACCGGTCCTGTCTTTCTGGGGAGCCGTATTTACGCTGGTCCTCTTGATCGCGTTCTCGGCCTGGCTCTATTCGGTGGGGCACTTGCTGTTCCGTGGGCGCCGGTGGACGAGGGCAGCGGCGCTGGTCGCCCAGCTGTTTGTCCTTACTATCGGCGTCCCGACCCTTACCGGCGGCGTCATTTGGGCGGGGATCGCCATGGTGGTGCCGGCGCTTGCGGCCATAGTGCTCCTGTTCGACAAACGCGTCATCAGCTACGCATCCCGGACAGGCGATTCGCCTCCGGCATTCTAGGCGCCACCGGCACTTTAGGCGGCCAATCCGTCCTTCAACTGATTCGGCGGTACCCAGCCCAGCTGGACGGCGGTGGCGCGGCCGTTCTGGATGAGAACGCTCCGTCCCGGTGGCGGGTTGGGTTCCGTCTCGAAGCGGACCCCTAAGAGGTCGCCGTCCATAACGGTCCGGGGCGCGATCAGGATGCCGCAGCCCAAGTTGCGTGCCTGGAGCGCCAATGGAACCCGCTGGGTGAGTATCGGACTGTATCCCACAGTCATAACCACCGTGATTCCAAGCGTGTTGAGGTCGGCAAGGTCACGGGTGACGTCCTGCAGCAACAGGTCCGCATCGTCAACCAACGCCACCGAGTTCCGTTCCAGACCGCCCGTGGTGGCGTGGCGCAGGATTCCGGACCAATAGGCACCCGGGTCGGTGTCCTGCTCCGGCATAAGCCACGGTCCTGTTTCAGGGTTGACCTTTGGCAGGAGCCGGAGGAAAGACGACTTGCCAGACGAAGGGCCGCCCAGCACGGCCAGCACTCCACCCGCAGGCGCCCGGACGGATATCGGTTCAAGTTCGTCGCCGCCCACGCCGATGCGGAGGACGCGCTGCCCCAGTGGGATCCCGCCTTTCGGTTGAGCCGGGATCTGAGGCGCCGCCCGGTTCATGATCCAGGCCGCGGGAACCACGGCCGGCAGGGGCTCCACTCGGAATGGTCGACGCCGAAGGGAGGGCTCCGGCGCTTGGCTCCCCCGGATCTTCGGCCTCAGCGCCGGCAGCCGTGTAGAACTGGCAGACTGTAGTTCTTCCACCCGACAGCGCGCCCACAGCGACGCCCCTTCCCACTGCGGGCGCCGTCGGAGGCAGTTTCGGCCAGGCAATCCGGCTGTCGTCGCTGGATCCGGTCGGGAAGTACACCCGGTTGGGAACAGCTGCGAAGAACCTGGAAGTGACCAGTTCCCGCTGTCCCGAGATGATCACCGTGATACCGGCCCGGTTTCCATCCCGGACAAGGTCATGGAGAACGTCCTCGGCCACGCCAACGGCCCGGCACGTAGGGCCGAGAGCCAGGATCCCCAGCCAGCAATCACGAGCACGAGCGGTATGTCGTCGTCAGCGGCGGGACGTCCCAGCCGGAGTGACTGCTCCCGTGCCAGACGCTCCAGGATGCGTACGGCACGGCGAAGTTCGTGCAGTCTTGCAGCGGCGCCCACCCGGCAGTGGGAAGCCAACCCCACGAAGGAACTGTCCGGGTCCAGCACATACAAGTGGGATTCCCGGGCATGGGACGCCAAACCGAGGACTGCCAGCCGGACGGCCTCGGGCACTCCTGATTCCGGCCGCCAACAAGGGCCAGGTGTCCTTGGTCGGCAGGTTCCCAGATCAAGGGTGCGGTTCGCTGTTCGGCGGGCAGGTCCATCAGGCCGAGCGTTACGGACCAGCTGGTGGCACCGGCGTCGGCCTTGGTCCTGTTACCTGCGCCATCGTCGTCGTCAGCGTCGCTTTCCGCGGTCCCGGGGTGGACGAGCCTGCAGGTTCGGGGAGGAGACAGGGGAGCGGTGCAGCAATCGGCTTCCGGATTGCCGGACGGTTCATGGTCTCCCACAACGCGGACATGGAAGCTATCAGCGGGGCGGTTGCCTCGGCAGGCGTCGGTTCATGGCCGGCGGATCCGGAACCCCCTGGCAATGCAGGGGCATCGATGTACTCGGAGGCCAACCATACCGAGATTCCGGCGGGTTCGGATCGGATGGCTCCGGCTGTCAGGGATCCGGCCTGGAACTCCAGCGGAGCCTCCGTTCCACGGGCCAGGTAAGCCCGGCCCGGAGTATCGACGCTGATCCCGGCCGCGGCCTTCGAATTGATGATGTCCACGGATTCCATCTCCGACTGGACGCGCAACGCGATGCTGGTGGTGACGTTGGCGCGGATGTCGGCCGTCAGCGCGCCCTGGGGCCGTTGTGTGGCCATGATCAGGTGGATGCCCAGGGAACGGCCGATGGCGGCGATCCTCATCAATTCCCGGAGCGATTCGGGAGCATCCTCCACCAGCATCCGGAATTCATCTATGACGATTACAAGATGGGGAGCGGCGACGCGCGGCCCGCGGACGTTGCCCGGAATGTCGTCAGGTCCGGTGCCTGAACTGCCGCAAGGCTTTGTTCCCGGAATTTGATTTCGGCGCGGAGGGACTGCAGGGCGCGTTCGAGCTCATGGCTGCTCAGGTCGGTGAGCATACCCACACAGTGCGGGAGCCCGGTCAGGGGTCCGAGTCCGGAGCCGCCCTTGAAATCCACAAAGAGGAAGCTGATGCGGTCCGGCGCGTAGCTGAGGGCGAGAGCAATAGTGATGCTGCGCAGGAGTTCGGATTTTCCGGAGCCAGTGGTCCCGGCGACCAGCAGGTGGGGTCCGTCGTTTTGGAGATCGAGTGTCCGGACACCCTCAAGACCGCGCCCTAAGGGAACGGCAAGCCCCGGCAAGCTGTTGTTTGCTGACCATCGACTGGATGTTTCGGGCGTGGAGTGGGGCAGCAGCTCTGCGAGTCTGCAGGACGTGGGAATGGGCCGTCCCGCTCTGACTGGCTGGTTTGCCTCCCGCGCCAGCCGATGGCAAAACCTGTTGAAGACGTCAACGGGCGCCAGATCGGGAGCGAATCGGATGCTGTCATCACCGTCATTGAACACAGACGAGCGTTCACCGAGTTCCACGTCAGCATTCGTCAGCGCGGACGCGCCTTCGCGGGCATGGATGACCTGCCACCCGTGTTCCAATGCGGTGGCGGTGATCCTGGTCGAGGACTCCGTGCCGTCCATAAGGCCGTCCATAAGAAGGAGCAGTCCGTGTCCATGGGCAGGCCCGAAGCTTCGCTTAAGCATGGTCCCGAGAGTACTTGAGTTACTGGAAAGAGTGACGCCGTCCAGATACCGTGCGGCCAGGGGGAGCTGCTCCGCCTTGCCATGGATGACCACCCGGGTATTCCGGCCAAGCGGATAACAGGCAATCTGCATCAGGAGTGAACGCACCAGCCCGTCGACGGCGGCGCGTGGCCCGCGGATGCTGGTGAGGGGTCTGGCTGGACTGAGCGTTAGTGGCAGCATACCGGCTGAAGGGACAGCGCGTCCCGAATCCGTGGGCTCGAACCGGAGGTTGGCCGGCTGGATTGCCTGGCCCAGCCGCAGCCAGATGCCCTGGTCGGTGCGCGGCCCGGCACGGTCCCTACCTGTTGTATCCCCGATGGTCAGGTCCGAGAGCGGCGGCGCGGCCCGCCGTCGTCGTTCCTGGTCCTGGGTGACCGCGGCCCGGACCGCGGCAGCGAGTTCGCGGCGTTGCCGGCGCCCGCCGATCACCGGCACCAGGATGGAGATCGCGGAGACGGCCGTGAAGGCCAGGAACATCCACATTCCGGTCACGACGGCAAGCCCCACGCCAATGACCACTGGCAGCACAGCCGTCAGAAGCAGGGCCGCGCGGTTCGTGGGATCGTCGCGGCGGCTGATAACCAACGGCTCGCGGACATCCATTCCTGCGTTGGTCAGGCCGTCACCCGGACGCTCAAGGAACACCAACGACATGGTGGAGTTGCCGCAACGAATGGTGGAGCCCGTCGAAATCACGGCATTCCGCACGCGCTCGCCGTCCACATCGGTGCCGTTGGCGCTGTCCAGGTCAACAATCGTAATCGCTGTCTCGGTGACCACCAGGCGTGCGTGGGCGCGCGAAAGGTCCGCGTCTGGGATGAGAACATCGGCATTGCTGCGGCCGATGGTGTAGGTGCCCCGCCGCAGCGGCACAACCGTCCCCGCGCCGGCACCGCTGTGGACGGCCAATGCCAGTGACGCCGGAGGGTCGGAGGTGTGCTGCCGGGACCCGCGCGCCGTGAGGTCCGCCCCGTCGACGAGCGTGGCTCCGTTGACAAGCGGAGGCTGCCCGAGCCTGAGGCCAGCGACGTGCTGGCCGGCGACTGACACAACCCCGGTCCGAATCTTGCCGTCAGCGCGGCCTGCAGTTCCGCACCGGCAGCCCCGTGCGGACCCTCGATGGTCAGCTCCACGGGTGGTTCCTGGAGAGCTGCGCCCGGGCTCCGAACGAGCGTGCAGTGCAGCGGCATGATGTGAAGTCCTAACGGTCAGCTTGTCTCTAAGCTAGCCATCAGGCAGGAGCGTGTCGCGGGGGTGAGGGCCGTATGTGGACAAGGGAGGGAGTGCCCGATTAGTAGGTCACGACAGGGTCTCGGGTAGGCTGGAACAGCAGACAATGCACAGCGTTGTGCTGCCCTCACTCGAAACTGGAGATTTTGTGACCGCTGACCTCGTCATCGTAGGGTCGGGCTTTTTCGGCCTGACAATCGCAGAACAGGCCGCTACTGAGCTCGGCTTGAAGGTAGTCGTCCTCGACCGCCGCCACCACATTGGTGGGAATGCATACAGCGAAACGGAAGAGCAGACCGGGATCGAGGTGCACCGCTACGGGGCGCACCTATTCCACACCTCGAACGAGCGCGTATGGGAGTACGTGAACCGGTTCACGACGTTCACAAACTATGTCCACAAGGTCTATGGCGTGCACAAGGGGGAGGTCTACTCCCTGCCCATCAACCTGGCCACGATCAACCAGTTCTTCCGCGCAAACATGACCCCAGGCCAAGCCCAGGCACTGATCCAGGAACAGGCTGGCGAACTGGCGGGCACCGATCCGCAGAATCTGAACGACAAGGGTATCCAGCTCATCGGCCGTCCGCTCTACGAGGCGTTCATCAAGCATTACACCGGCAAGCAGTGGCAGACCGACCCCACGGACCTTCCCGCCGGAATCATCTCCCGTCTTCCGGTCCGCTACAACTATGACAACCGCTACTTCAACGACACATACGAAGGCCTGCCGACCAACGGCTACACAGCGTGGATCGAAAAGATGGCGGAACACCCGAACATCGAAGTCCGACTCAACACTGACTTTTTCGACGAGGCGCACGAGTTCAGCAAAAACAAAGTCGTGGGCAACATTCCGGTGATCTACACAGGACCTGTCGACCGCTACTTCGACTTCGCCGAAGGTGACCTCGCCTGGCGCACGATCGACTTCGAGGAAGAAGTGCTCGACGTCGGTGATTTCCAGGGAACGTCTGTGGTCAACTACAACGACGCAGATGTGGCCTACACCCGCATTATCGAGCCTCGCCACTTCCACCCCGAACGGGACTACCAGACGGACAGTACCGTGATCATGCGCGAGTTTTCCCGTGCGGCTGAGAAGGGTGACGAACCCTACTACCCGATCAACACACCCACGGACCGGGAACGACTGCTCAAGTACCGTGACCTTGCCGCGGCCGAGAAGGATGTTCTTTTCGGCGGACGGCTTGGCACATATAAGTACCTAGATATGCACATGGCCATTGGCTCGGCCCTGACCATGTTTGACAACCAGATCCGGCCGCACTTTGAGAGCGGCGCCAAGCTTGAAAGCGGAGGAGTGGACAAATGAGCGCCCCAGCAGAAACCACCGACTGGGCAGCGATCCAGCGGGTCATCCTTCCCTCCCAGGATCAGCCGGACACGGTGTCCCTTTACGTCGATGCCGGAACGGCAAGCGGCATCCGGCTCCGCGAGAACGACGAACTCGCCCGAACCCCGAAGCTGCTGGAAGACAAGCTTCAAATGTCCAGTTCCGAGAGCCGGGAAGCACACTTCGAAGACCTCCTGTCGCGGCACTCCATGCGGGTCCGTTCAGGTGAACAGATTCCTTCGGCACGTATTTCAACGCCTTCCCAGCCAGCTACTGGCGGCGCTGGACTTCGGTGCGGGATATCCGGCTGGTCGTCCGGACAAGCGGCACCGGAACCGTTACGGTCTACAAGTCCAATGCGCGCGGCTCAGTACAGCGCGTCGCCGGCCAGCACGTCGACGGCGATGCCACGTCGGTTTTCGAGCTGACGCTGAAGCCGTTCGGTGACGGCGGCTGGTACTGGTTTGATTTGGCGGCAAGCTCGGACGAACTCGTCCTTGAGCACGGCCAATGGGAAGCCCAAGGCGGAGCACGCCCCAGCGGTCAGGTAACGCTGCAGATCACCACCATGAACAAGCCTGACTTTTGCCTCAACAATGCCAGGATCCTGGCGGAGAACCCCGACGTCCTCACTAACGTCAAGGAGATCTTGATTGTCGACCAAGGCACGCAAAAGGTTGAGGACCAGAGTGACTTCGCCGGCGTCAGCGCCTCACTCGGGGGAAAGCTCAGGATCATCAACCAAGGGAACCTTGGCGGGTCCGGCGGCTTTGCCCGCGGAATGTACGAGGCCATTGAAAATGCCAGCGACTATGTCCTGCTGTTGGATGACGACATAGTAGTTGAACCCGAAAGCATCGTCCGGCTGCTTACATTTGCCGATCACTGCCGTAAACCGACCATCATCGGCGGTCACATGTTCGACCTCTACAACCGCAGTGTCCTGCATACGTTCGGGGAGGTTGTCGACCCCTTCCGGATCGTTCCTGCCTTGCCCCACGCCGATATGGAGACCCGGCACGACTTCAGCGTCGCCAATCTGCGCCAGACTCCGTGGCTGCACCGCCGCGTGGACGTAGACTACAACGGCTGGTGGATGTGCCTCATTCCCACAGCTGTTATCAAGGAGATCGGGCTCTCCCTTCCGCTGTTCATCAAGTGGGACGACGCTGAGTACGGCTTGCGCGCGAGGGAAGCGGGATTCGCCACTGTCTCCCTGCCGGGTGCGGCTGTTTGGCATGTTTCCTGGATCGACAAAGATGATCTCGTGGGCTGGCAGGCATATTTCCACGCGAGGAACCGGCTGATCACTACGCTGATCCACAGCCCGTACCCGAAGGGCGGCCGGGTGCTGCGCGAGTCTGTCCAGGCCGATGTGAAGCACCTGGTATCCATGCAGTACTTCACCGAGCACGGGCGCATCGAAGCGCTCAAGGACATCTTCAAAGGCCCTGACGAACTCCACAAGAACCTCGCTACGAAGCTTCCGGAGATCAACGCACTCAAGTCGGAGTATCCGGACGCCCAGGTGAAGGATGACGTCGATGACTTCCCGGCGCCGAAGATCGGCCGCGGGCCCATGGGCGGAACTGTTGTGGGGCTTCCCAGCAAGAGAGAGTTGATCCCGTGGGGAATCAAGACTGTTGCAAGGCAGCTCATCAAGGCGCCGGGGCCGGAGAGCGCCGAGCGGCCGCAGGGCTACCTGGCCCACAGAGACAACCGATGGTACCGCGTAGCCCACTACGACAGTGTCGTGGTCTCCAATGCCGAAGGCACGGGGCATCCTGGTACCAGCGCGACCCTAGGAAGCTGAAATCAATGCTTACGGAAGCCGCGATGCTGCACGCGAAGCTCTTCCGGGAATGGGATGGTCTCGCCGAGCAGTACAGGTCAGCCGTAGCGGAGATCAGCTCCTTCGATTCCTGGAAAAAGACCTTCGAGGCGAACTCCGAGGACGGCGACTAGATGGCAGGTCCGACCGACCAGCTGGTTAGGCCCGGAAGCGGTCGGGGCCTCCTCGACGTGTATGGGGACCGGTTCCTCCTTAAGCTTCTTGTCCGCAAGGAAATAAAGGTGCGCTACCGCGGTTCCGTGCTGGGGCTGATGTGGTCGTACGTCAAGCCTCTGGTTCAGTTCCTAATTTACTTCGTGGCACTGGGCATCTTCCTGAACCTCCAGCGAGGCACTCCCAACTACGCGATCTATCTCTTTGCCGGAATCGTCCTGGTCAACTTCTTTACGGAGTCACTTTCGAATGCCACGCGCTCCATTGTCGATAACCGCGACCTCATTCGAAAGATCTACTTGCCGCGTGAACTCTTCCCAGTCGCTACCGTATGGGTTTCGGGAGCGCATTTTCTCCCGCAGCTTCTGGTCTTGATCGGCGCGTGCCTTGTGGTGGGCTGGACCCCGTCGATCCTTCAGTTGGCAGCTGTGGGCCTGATATTCCTTATGGTCGCGGTGCTCGCCACGGGATTAGGGTTGATTTTTGGCGCCATCAACGTCTACTTTCGAGATTCCGAGAACATAGTCGACATGATCGTCATGGTGGTCACGTGGGCCTCGCCCGTCCTTTATGTCTGGTCGATGGTTGAACATGTCATGGGCCCTTGGTTCTGGGTTTACCAGCTGAATCCCATGACGGTCGCTGTCGAGGTCTTCCATTGGGCCTTCTGGGAACCGACGCTGAAAGTCGATCAACTGGTGAATAAGGCCATGCCTCCGGAGCTTCTGACGTTGTGGCTTCCCATTGCTGGGCTGATCACCCTGGCTGTGCTGTTCCTCGGCCAGCTGACATTCCGCCGTCTTGCCATCCACTTCGCTCAGGAGCTCTGACATGACGAAGCATGGCCACGTGGCCATCAGCTGCATTGGCCTACGGAAGCAGTTCGTCCTGCGCCATACCCGTTCCCTGAAGGAGGCCCTGGTCTGGCTGGTCAAGGGCCGGAAGGGGGACCTGTCGAAAAAGTTCCTGGCACTGAAAGATGTGTCGCTGGAGGTGAAACAAGGGGAAACCGTCGCGCTCCTGGGCCTGAACGGCTCAGGAAAATCCACGCTCCTGAAACTGATCTCAGGCGTGCTGCAGCCCGATGGCGGAACGGTACGTACCCGTGGCCGGGTTGCCGGACTGATCGAAGTGGGCGCAGGATTCCACCACGATCTCAGCGGCCGGGACAACGTCTACCTGAATGGCGCCATCCTCGGAATGACCGAAAAACAGATTGACGACATGTTCGACTCAATCGTGGAGTTTTCCGAAATTGGCGAGTTCATCGACACGGAAGTGAAGTTCTATTCGTCAGGCATGTACCTCAGGCTGGCATTCTCCATCGCCGTGCACACGGACCCGGAGGTATTCCTGATTGACGAAATCCTGGCCGTGGGTGATGAGCCATTCCAGCGCAAGTGCATCGCGAAGATCAAGGAACTCTCAGAATTGGGCAAGACCCTGTTCGTGGTGAGCCATGACCTGGATCTGGTCGCCACCGTGTGTGAGCGCGGTGTCTTGCTCGAGCACGGCGAGGTAGTCATGGACGGCGAAGTCCACGCTGTCGTGGCAGAGCTCAGGCGGCGTTCCGCGCACGCAGAATCCGGGGACAGTTTGTGAATCAATTGCGCCAACGCGGTGATCTCCCTTGGCTTGGTGCGACGGTGGTCGCGGCCTTCCTTGGATCGCTGATTCCGCTCATCACCAATAACAGGTTTTACTACTATGACGATACTCAGGCCGGGGCTTTCGGCATCTGGTTCGAAATCGGCAGCAAACTCAATGCTGGGGAGTGGCCGCTCTTCAGCGATAGTGCGTGGGGGGCGGGCAACTATGCCGCAGAGGGACAGTGGGGGATCTGGAACCCCCTCATTCTCCTTATCGGCTGGCTGGCGAGCCGGGCGGCCAACATTGTCGTTTTTTCAACCATTCTGAAGATTACCTTCCTCTGCTTACTTGCTGCCGGCACGTTCCTGCTGGCGAGGAGCTACAAGGCCCGGCCCGAATGGGCGGCCATTGCCGGAGTGGCGGTGACCCTGACCGGATTCACCGTATACATCGACGCGGCTTCCTGGGTCACCGGACTCATGGTCTTCAGCTTGCTTCCTCTCACGTGGTACGGGTTGCGCCGGATGGTCATCGAGGACGGAAACCCCTTCTTCGCACTGGCGCCGGCCTATGTCCTGATAACCATCGGTTACGTTCACGGGACGCTCATGCTGGTCATCGTCTTCGCGGGTCTGCTGCTTGAGGCATGGCTTCAGAGAAGCCGCCGGGGCGCCGTCCGCTTACTCGCCGCCGGCGTTGTGTGCGGGCTCATCGCGGTGGCGGTGTACCTCCCTGGTGTGTTGACCGCCCCCGTCACGGCACGCACCGGCGGCATCGCAAACAGCGGCTTCCTGACCACCGACCTGACAGGCCTGTTTACTGCCTGGGTCCCCGGCAGCCTGCCGCAAGTCACCGGCTGGTGGGGTGGATTTGCCACCGTGCCTCTTCTGTATGTGGCATGGTTTCTCCCGGTTCTCGCGATCGTGGACTACTCCAAGGTCAAGACATCAGGCAGGGAACTATCAGCGCTGTGGTTCGTAGGACTGGTGTCATTGGCCCTGACGCTGGCCCCCAGCGATCTGGGGCCTCTTCGCTTTCCCATCAGGATCATGCCCTATGTTTCCTTAGCGCTCCTGCTGGCACTGTCGGTGATGATCTCGCGTTTCAGGATGCCCATGCTTAACCGCGGACGGCTCACCGTCATTGCTGCGATACTGCTCGCCGGCCTTTACCTCGGCTGGAGCCAGTTCCCGTCCTTCCGTATGGCGGCGCTTTTCGGTGCGCTGGCGGTCGGGGCATCGCTGGTCTGCTCTTGGTCCTCTATTCCCCACGGAGCCGGTCGGCTTTCAAGGCGCCGTTGGTTTTGGCCGGCGGGGTGGTCCTGGTGAGCATGGCCATCGCGGCGGGACAGCATGTGGCGTTTAAGTCATCGCCACTGCCTGACTACCGCATGCCTGATACTCCGGGGAGTTACTCGCGTCAGATTCCTGGCGCTCAGGGTGGCGCCTTCATCGTCGGCGATCCCACCCAACTGGGACCGGAAATCTGGAACGAGACGCTGGCATCGAACGCCTGGTACATGAATCCGGCCGAAGTCCAAAACCTGTATTCACCGATCATGTTCGCGAAATACGCTGAAGACCTGTGCATCTCAAGTCACGGCTGGACATGCGGAGAGGCCGCTGAAAAGCTCTTCGAGACCGACGCTGCCACCGGCAAGGTTCTTGCAGATCTGCTGTCTATCGACACAGTCCAACTCCTTCGCGATCCACGTTCCAGTTCCAACGATGCATTCATCACCGAGCCACCGAGCGGTTGGCATGAAACCGGCAGGACCGCGGACTCGGTCGTATGGGTCCGGAACCAGCCTCTGCTCAATACCGGCCAGCTTGTCTGGACCTCGAAGGACACCGCGCTTTCACTGGTCTCCGAAAGCAGCCAGGAGGTTCAGATCCGGGTGGACGGGATGGGCGATACCCCAGGCAAGGCGGTGCTAAGTCGGCTGGCGTGGCCGGGATACATCGCCGATGGTGCTGCTGTCGGCACGCCGCTTCGCGGCTACCTTCTCCAGATCGATATTCCCGCAGGTTCCGCCGGGAAGACTCTATCCATACGGTTCGAACCACCAGGCTGGCCCGTCGTTGTCGGCGGCATCATCCTGGCGGTCGGGCTCGCCGTGGCTTGGAGCATCGGGGAACCTGTGCTGCGCCGGAGGCGAAGGAGCAACATGGACTCTGCGCACCTGGAGGGACAGCTGGCCAAGGCGCCGTTGCCTGTGGGTGCCGCGACCGCTGAGGCCGACTGAGCTCCGCGACGAATCACAAAGTGATTCGCCGCGGAGTCAGTCGCCCCTACTAACGCAACACGATTGAGTCTGGCGGCTCTTCCCTAGACGGTGCTTTGCACTGCGTGCTGGTGACCCATGCGTCGGTTCAGCCGGATGTAAGCAAGGCGTCGGGCATACGCCATGGCGATGGCCTTGGCGTTGCCAACCGCGACGTCGATCCGGCTCAGCAGCGTTGGATCGTCCTTGCGGAGTTGATTATGGAAAGCAATCGCTTGGTCTGACTGCTGCCGGGCGAGCCGGACGCTCCACTGGCTGGCACTGATCCTGAACGACGCGAGCGTTTCCCGAAGTGCCACGAAGTCACCATGGCGGCAAATCCGGACCAGGGTGGCTTCGTCGATCAGGTAGGGATGGGTGTTGTCCCACCAGCCCTCCGGGCCAGAAGCTCGCGCTTAAACAGGGAGCACGCAGGCTCACCAAAGATGTTTGAGCCAGCCCGCACAGTGGCCTTAATGGCTTCGCGGCCGCTTACCTTACCGTCAACGCCCTGCAGCCCTCGTCCTTTTAAGAAGACACCACCGTTTGCGTCCACCAGGTCGCGGCGGGACGAGACCAGGACTGCACTTGGATTCGAGTCGAGGGCCTCGACCTGCAGGGCGAGTGCCTCAGGTGCGATCAGGTCATCGCCGCAAACGAGTTTGAGGTATTCACCCGTTGCCGCCTGGCTGACACGGTTCCAGTTCGCCTGCGCACCGCCGCCAGTGGGTGTGGGGGCAGGACCCGGACTTTGGGGTGATCCGCGAATCGGGCGATGACCTCCGCCGTGCCGTCGATCGACGAGTGGTCCGCGATCACGACTTCGTAGTCGTCGAAGGACTGATTCAGAACAGACTGGAGAGTTTCTTCGATGTACTGGACGTTGTTATATGCCGGAATGACGATAGAGACTTTTGGACTCATGCTGCACTTTCCTCAGTTTCGTGTGGGGCGGGGCGGCCTCAGGCCGCCGGCGGAAGGAGAAATACTTATGGCCGAAGTAGTTGATGACGACGGTCAGGCACGTGATGGTGATCTGTGCAGGTATTTTCGGATACCCAAGGACTTCATGGGCCAGGAGGAGCAGCGCCATGTTTGTGAAGAACATTGTCAGGTTAACCAAAGTGAAACGGCCGAGATCCAGCCAGAAGTGGCCCTTTACCCGAAAGACAAGCTTTCGGTAGACAAAGAACACCGCTATCAAGGAAACGACGAATGCGATGCTGAGGACCGCAGGCGACGGAAGGTCCGGGTAGATCCATGCAATCGCCACAAATAAAGCTGTACTGAAGGCTGTGTTGATTCCGCCCACCAACAGGAAAGCCACGCGCTGGTCCTTGACAATTCTTAGAAGCGGACCCGGGGGCCATCATGGATACCCTTGACAGCTTCCACGGGGGAATCGGGTTGCTTTGTGGAAGCCACATTTTCTCCGAACTTTGGGGCCGATAGCCGGCAAACACACCCTAGACTACCGAAGAGGGACACAGCCATCGCAAATGGACAGGAGGCCGCCGGTAGAGCGGCCGTATTTCGCAGCTCAGAGCTTCCCCGAAGCTGCGAGCCGTTGGACTTCCTGCACCGTGTTGTTGATACCGACAGCGAGTGGCGTCACGGGGTGCTCGTCCAGCTCAGTCCAGACAACGGACCGGAGCCGAAGATCGTGCGCTTGTGCCTTGGCGAAGGGCGACGCGCCCAGTATTATCAGGGGCCGACGCTTGAATATGGCTCGGCATGCACCGATGAGGTTGCCAATCGTATCCGCCCGCTGGGAGGCGAGAATCTTGACTACAGTCTCACCAAAGCGGACATCCGGCCGGACGAGGCGGCTGAGTCCGTCAGAGACCAGCCGACTGGCATCGTCAACAAAAAGGTAATCCCGCAGCGTGTCCAAGGAGACATAGACAGAAACTGGCGCGCCCGTAAGGTGGGCCTTGGCGAACACCGATATGAGGCCTTGGGGTTTCTGGAGATTCTGCCCGGGTCCGTAGAGGTTGCTTACCCGCCCGATGAGAGTTCGGACCCCTGTCCGCTTCGCAAACTCCGTGACTGCCGCCTCCGCGCGCAGTTTTGCGAAACCGTATGGAGCCAGCGGCTGCACGGGACTGTCTTCGGTAAACGGTGGTGTGCTGGAGCCTGCGTAGACCCCGCCGGCTGAAGACGCGAGAAACATGGCGCCCATCTCACCGCCGTCGGCGCAGAGGATTTCGCCGAATGCGTCGAGAGCTTCAGCAAACAGCGAAAGCTCTGCTTCCAAGGACGCTTGTGAGGTACCTGTTACCCCGGCACCAGCGCACCATGCAATCGTCCACGGGCCGGAGTCGGCAGCACGGTGCAGGCGCTCGGCGCCGTTCCGTAATTCTTGGAGGGCTGCTTCCGGATCACTCCACAAAATCTTGCTTGTTAGGACGGGTGCGCCGCGAGACTCCAGTTCTCTGACGACGGCTCGTCCGAGAAGGCCACCGGCACCGATGACCCAGGTGGGCCTAGCCTGCATCAGCCACCGAGCCGGAGGGCAATGGGAGAGGTGTCTTGTGTGCGGATTTGCCGAGCGGGCCCAGAGCGGGGTCACTGACTATGAGATACGCGGGTTTGCCCATCGCCATGTTGACATTGACGCCCACATACTCTGCTATCACTCCCAAGGCGAAGAGGATGGCGCCGGTGCTAACGAGCAGGACAACCATCGTGGACGTCCAGCCCTGTTGTCCGGCTCCGTGTCCGGTCAGGTACGCAATGACGAAGTAGATTGCCAACCCGACGCCAGCCAGGGCGAACAGTGCGCCTATCAGGCTAACCAACCGAAGCCCTCGCGTGCCACTCGAAATCACCATGCGCCAAAAATGCGAGAGCAGGGACCGTAGCCGGTACCCGGAACGGCGGTCACCTTCCTCCCGCAACATGACTGGGCACGTCGCCGTCTTGTCCGCGATCCAGCCCATGGCGACGTCGAGGTAGACTCCGTGTCCGGCGTAGGCGGCCACGGAGCGTGCTACTTCCCCAGTGACAAGCCTGAAGCTCTGGTAACTGGTGGCGTCGTCGCTGGAGAGCAGGAACCGCACCGCTCGTTTCGCGCTCTTCGAAGCAGCATTCCGCAGCAAGCCATGCGGTGCAGGGTTGCTGGGCATCGCGTAAGTGACGGCGGCGTTCTGCTCCATGGCCGTGTCCAACAGGTCTCCGATGGCAGAGGGGTCGTGCTGGCCATCCTCGTCCATCGTCACAACCCAGTCGCCCCCTGCTGACGCCATTCCCGCCAACGTGGCTGCATGCTGACCAAAGTTCCTGCTTAGCCAGACGCCGCGGACGATGTCTATGGAGTGAGCCAAAGAGCGGATCACCGCGGCCGAGTTGTCGGGGCCGTGGTCAAAGACCAGCAGGACTTCCGAAATGACGAAATCGTGGCCGCCCTTGGTCATGGACATTTTCCGGTAGGGGAGGAGCTCGTTAACTACACCAACGAGGGTCTTCTCGCCTTGGTAGACGGGTATGACCACAGAGATGCGGTGGGGCGTCGAGTTAGTCTCGGGTTGAGCCAGTGTCATGTCAGGAGATTCTACCGGCTCAAGCGAGCTTTGTTGGCGCTGGGGGCAGAGTCGGACCCGCGGCACTGACTGAAGGGGCGGCCCGGAAGCGGCCGGAACGTGCCCTCGGGTATTATGGGCACTGTCCCTCGCGCGCAGTCCTGCGGCGGACGCATGCCCAAACTGAACGGATCGTGAATTGCAGCCTTCCCTATCGCCCTCGTCACGCAACAGGAAGTGGCTACTGTCAACGGCCGGATCGGTCTTGGTCCTCAGCCTGATCCCGCTGATCTTCTACAGCCGATACTACTTTCAGGATGACACTGAAAACGGTGCCTACGGGGTCTGGTATCACCTCGGCGAGAGCCTCTTCCACGGGAAAGTGCCGGTCCTGAGCCCCTCCGTGTGGTCAAGCGGGAACTTCATTGCCGAGGGACAGTGGGGCACCTGGAACCCTTTGGTAATGCTGTTCGGAGTACTCACCTACCTCAGCCCGAACGCAGTTGTCCTCACAACTGCGTTGAAGATCTCCATGCTGGTTGGCGCGGGAGTTGGTGGATTCGTTCTCGCCAGAAGCTACTCACTGCGGCCCGAATGGGCTTTTGTTGTGGGAATGGCTGTGCCTTTGAACGGATTTACGATGTATTTCGACGCACCCTCGTGGGTGACGGGAGCCCTAGTATGGGCGATCTTTCCATTCTTCTGGGCGGAGCTGCGCAAGCTCATGGCCGGCAAACGTAACCCGTTCTGGGCGTTTGTCACGGGGTATCTGATCGTTACGGTCGGCTATGTGGCTGGAACCGTCGCCATAGGATTTATCCTCCTTGCCGTCGGTATAGAGACCCTGATTCGGAAGGCATGGCGGCCAGCTGTCCGGATTGCGGTGACCGGTGTCTCCCTCGGCCTCGTCGCAGTTGTCGTATTCCTTCCAGGCGTCCTCACCGCAGCGGTCACCACGCGAGGAACGACAGGCATCTGGAACGACGATTACATGAGCATCGATTTCACCAGTTTGCTGATGGCTCCCATCGCCACCGCCTACCCGCAGCTTCTGTCGTGGTGGTGGTCCGGAACCTCCGCAACGAGTCCGGCCGCATACATCGCCTGGTTCCTGCCGGCCATCGCGTTTATTAGCTGGAGCGCATTTCAGAAACTGTCATCTGAGCTCCGGGACCTGTTCTTTTTCCTCGCAGCGTCGGGGGCGTTTGTGCTGCTTCCGACGACCATCGGTCCGCTGCGCTATCCTGCCCGCTTCATGCCCTACGTGGCGTTGGCCGCAGTCCTGTTGGTCGTTGTGGCGCTCGCGCGTGCCAGGCGGCCCTCGATCAGCCGCCCGTCCCTCTATTTCTCGCTTGGGCTCGTCGGGCTGGGGGCCTATCTCGCCTGGGCGCAGATGCCGGCCAGGTTCCCGACCATCACCGTGGCAGCCGTGCTGGTGGTCACCGGGCTTTCGGGGATATGGTGGCTACTCAACCACCCCGAAGTGAAGGAACACCGCTGGAACAGGTACGGTTTGACCGCCCTTTCGCTGCTCGCCATTGGAGTGTTGCTTGCGACGACGGCAACTACCCTGCTCCAGCATCGAACATCCGCAAGAAGCGGCTTATCGATCGCGAATCAGCCCGAGGACGTCTCTACATATAAGGGTGTACTCCACGGCGTGGAAAACGACGTCATCGTCGTCGGCGATCCATTGGACTACCCGCAGGAGAAGGCGACCTGGGAGCAGACGCTTATGGCCAATGCCTGGTACGTCAGTGATGCGAGCGTCGTAAACCGCTATCAGCTTGTTGGGTATTCCAAGCTTAACCAGCTCCTCTGTTTGCGCTATCTGGGGGAACCTGCCCCGAACTCGCTGAAAGGCTGTTCGATCGCAGGTCCGAGACAGGACTTCTGCTTGTGGATGAACTGCACATCGACAACGTGCAAATCCTCAAGGAGTCCTTCAACAAGCCCCAGGTGCCGATGGCTTCGAACAACTATGTGACTCGCGACCAAGAAGTGGAGATCCCCAAGCTTCCAGCCGGATGGCATGTCGCGGCAGAGACGGAAGGCACCGTGCTGTGGAGCCGTGACGTACCCTTGGGGCCGGCTGGAGGCATAACGTGGACCCAGCAAGGGACCCGGCTCAGTGAGGTCTCGCGGGACGACACCAAAGTCGTCCTGAGGGTCGAAGAGGTGCCGACAGGGGGCGGCCGTGCCGCCCTGAGCCGGCTCCCTTGGCCCGGATACAGTGTGGATGGCGCGCAATTCACCCAACGACCCATCGGCGGCTACCTGCTCGGGTTGGCCATTCCCTCCGACGCCGAGGGCAAGCTGATCACGATCAGCTTTGAACCTCCCGGATGGAGGGTCGGCATCGCGCTGTGGGCCACGGCGGTCGCGGGGATGCTGATCTGGTCGGTGGCCACGGTCGTGAGGGACGCCGATCAGGTCCCCAGGCCGCACGGTCGGTCGAACGCGCTGTCCGGGACCAGCCTGTGGCTGCTGACATTGCCTAAGCTCCGCCACGTGAGGAGGTTATGGACCGAACTGCGAGTTGGGGATCGCTGGGCAAAAGCCTTAGTGGTCGCCGCCTACATATTTGTTTCCCTGGTAGGTGTCACGACTTCGTCCATTGGCATCGCCGATCTCCGGCAAGATACCACCAGTCCATTGGGGTGGCAGTTCGGGCCATCCCAGTCGATCCGATCTGACGAAATACACGCGAACTCTGCGATTGCGCTTTCAATCATCGCCACGGGGGATGCCCCGAGCGTCAGCCCGTTGGCTGCCCGCGCAGACATGGTCCACCGTTACCCGACCAACGGTGTGTTCGAGCAACTGGTCTTTTTCGATGGCCAGATGTTGCGTCTGGGCGCGTTCGTTCCCCATGAAATGCTCTTCGCCGCTCATTGGTGGTTGCCTACCCTTTTTCTGTTCTTGGCATTTCCCTCGTGGTTCAAGTTGCTGGGTTTGTCCCCGCGATATGGATGGCTCGCCGCAGGACTGGTCGCCTTCTCGCCGGCAAACGCTTGGTGGTCGATGCTTCCCGTGGCCATGACGGCATATACCGCGGCAGGGTGCGCTCTCATGATCGCGGCTTTCCGCGCTTTCGAGCAGATGAGGAGAGTTCGGGGCTCATTCTTCGCTGTCACTGCCGGCATCCTTATCGCCGGCATGCCTTCGTCATACGCGCCGTGGGCTATCCTGCTTGGCGCACCCCTATTGATCGCCTCGACCCTGTTCGTGCTCTCACGCAAGGCACCCTTGAAATTCCGGCTGCAGTCTGTGGGCATTGCGGGTGTTACTGCCGTTGTTTTCGGACTGGGAACGCTGTGGGAGAACCGTGCCGGGTTGGCCGCCATGACCGATACGGTCTATCCTGGCGGCCGTCGGTCAATGGCCGAGGCTCAGCCGTTCGGGCAGGTTTTCGACGCGCCACATTTATGGCAGCTGCTGCGATCCGTGCCGAACGGCATCAATTCCAGTGAGCTGTCTACGTCCTTCACCGTATTATTCGTCGTCGCGGCGCTGTTGTTCGTGGTCAGCTGGCGGGGTGGGGGATGGGCAGAACGAATCCCGGAGTTGACGTTGGCAGGCTGGGCCGCACTTTGGCTCGCGTGGATGACGCTGCCGTTGGGTGAATGGAGCCGCTCGCTGCCGATGTTTAACATGATTCCCCCTACAGGGTTTCACAGGTGATCGGAGTTGTTGCGGTGGTCCTGACCGGACTACTCTTGGCCCGCCGACGTGAGGACGGGACCTGGCCTCTCGCCCTGACTGCAGGCATTTCCTGCGGTGCCGTGACGGCCTACGCGGGCGAACTTCTCAGGAGTTCGGTGCTACCCGATCTGACGGTTGTGGCCAGCTTAACGGCTGCAGCGCTGGTGGCCTACGCTGTCATCGTGTTGGTGAAGTTCCCTCGCCGAGCTTGGCCAGCGGTCCTCGTCTGCGTATTGGCGCTGATCCCTGTGGTCAGAGCCAACCCGATAATCGCTGGCCTTGGTGATCTGCGCGCATCCAGCACCGCAGAATGGGTCGCTGAACAGGCACCGGCAGTTCGGGAGGCTGGGAAGCTGTGGGCGAGTAATGACCCGGCATTGAATACACTGCTCCTGTCCAACGGCATCCCTTCGCTCTCAGGCCTTCAGCGTTCCGGCCCCAATCTTGAAGCCTGGCGCAGGTTGGACCCCGCAGGTACAGAAGCTGTCAATTGGAACCGCGGGGGAGGGTACATCTTCTTTTCATGGACTCCTGGCGCACCTACGACGTGGGAGAATAACGATTTTGACGCCGTAGGTGTTGGAATCGATCCTTGTACCCTGGAGCGCGCTTGGCCTGAGCTTGACCGAATATTGTCGACCCAGCCGGTGAGTGCATCATGTCTTACGTTGAACCGCGAGCTGACGTGGCACGACAAACGAGTTTTCGTATATGACGTTCGGCCATAGTGGCAACACTGGAGGTGCTGGCCCGCCGCCGTGTGGAGCTCAAATTCAGGAAGGCTACGCCCAGCCCTGTTTTCGGCTAACCGGTTCAGCGAAAACGAGGGTTCAAGACGCCGGGTCGGCGACCTTGATCCCGGTCAAGGCAATGGTGACGTGCGGAGTCAGATCAGCGATTAGTGTGTCGAGGAGCCATGGATGCCTGCCCCCAGGGCTTCGTTCCCGGGGACGGGCGCTTACCAGTGTGTCTGCCGGTGGTGACGTGCGTGTTGGAGAGTCTCTTCTGACTGGAGCGTCAGACCGGCAATCGTCGCTAACCATGACGGTTTGTTCGGCTGGAGCCTCTTGGTGTCCGGGCGCACGGAACGGTTCAGTTTTCGTCTGTACTGACACAACGTACATGGGTTCTCCTTGCCGGAGTGGGGCGGCCAAGGACGCGCACGGCCAGCCCACTTCCCCCCGCAATGACACTTCATGCTGGCTGGGAGACTGCTTTGGCCTGACCCGTCTCCGCCGAAGACGAAGCTGCTCTATACATGCGATAGATAATCACGCAGGCAGCCACAACGAGTGCGGCATGGACGGCGAGAGCCAACACCACACCACCAGGCGGTACCCACGAGGGTGCGGAGAACATCTGCCCCCAGAGTCGGTCCGTGGCCAAACCGGTGACGAAGCGTCGCAAAGTCAGGGCGAACGTCCAGAATGCTGCGATCCCGAGCACCAGCACCACTCCCTTGGCGATCCCGGGCGGAAACGATCCGTTCGCAGCCACCGTGGCGCGGTCAAGGGCTACGCCGCAGATCATCAGGAACAGGACGAAGATGGCCAAGAGGTAGCGCCCCTGCCAGACGATTCCCACCGACTCAACGGCTTGTGCCTGAAGCACCGGCGGAAGCCCGACGAGGGCAATTAAAGCAAGGGTTACGGTCACACGTGTCCGTCCTTGCGTTAGTGCGAAGGCGCCGATACCAAATGCCATGGCCAGCCCGATCCAGACCGTGTAGGCCATCAGAGGCGGCGAAACTTCCAGCCAGCCGAACTGGCCCACATAGCCCTTGAAATAGTCGAACGTCCTGTCTGCCATTATTTCCATGCCAGCGGCTGGGGTGATGCCGGCGGCTTCAAAAGGGATGCCCTCGAAGGCGTTGACTGCTATGATCCAGGCCACAGCGCAGGCAACGGAGACGGAGATTGCACCCGCCCCAATCCAGAATACCGGGCGTTTCAACAGACGTCTGACATCCGGCCAGGGGGCAAGAAGCAGCGCGGCAGCAACAGCGATTGCCAGCCACATCCAAGCCAGGGGTTTAGCGTTCGCGAGCAAAGCACCGGAAATTGTCACGACGGCCATGACCGGGACGTGCCACCTCGGGTCGTTCGACCGCTCGAAGAGCAGGAGGAGGCTTGCGAAGACACAGGCGGTGCCGGCCACCTCCAAACCGTTTGGATTGACCGCACCATTGAGGAATAGGACCATCGGCGTCATTGCGACGGCCAGACCCGTCATCCCCCAGCGTCGTGCCCGGAGGCACGCGACTGCTGCAAAGGCGGCGGCCAGCAGAACGCTGCACAGCAGTCCGTTAAGGAGTCTCATGGCATAAACGGCCTTGCCATCGGACCAAACGAGGGTGGGTACACCGACTGCCCAGTAATAGACGGGTTATAGTTCGCGGCCGAGGTCCGCGTCTTGACGAGTGCGTCCTTGTCCCCGGGAGCGGCTTGAACGCACTGCGGGGTTATCAGGACGTTCTGGGCGAAGCACCCGTAGTGAGCGAACTCTTCTATTCCCTTAGGCACTGTGACGAGCCTGATCGGTCCGCCGCCTACGTCAAGCTCGCCCCGGAGATCCCCGCGAACAACCGAGGCAGCCTTGATGACATGTGCGGGCTCATCCGGAACACCCATGAGCGGGCTGGCAACTGACCACGAGGCCGACAACCCGAAGATCAGCGCGAACGCAACCGTGAAGATCGACGCGTAGTGCCTGACGCCTGGGCCCGTCTGGATGGGGACATCGCTTCCTGGCCGCCGCTGGACTAGGGCTGAGCCGGACCTGGCGGAGATATTAGGCCTCTTGATCAAGGAGTTCGAGCAGGTATGCGCCATAACCACTCTTCATCAGGGGCTGCGCACGCTCGCGGAGTTCGTCGTCGGTCAGGAATCCGAGGCGCCAGGAGATCTCTTCCGGAGCACCGATCTTCAGCCCCTGTCGGTTCTCGGTAGTGCGAACAAAGTTGGAAGCGTCGTTGAGGTCACTGAACGTTCCCGTATCCAGCCATGCGGTTCCACGGGGAAGGATCTCAACTTGAAGCTTGCCGGCCTGCAAGTACGTACGGTTGACGTCGGTGATTTCGAGTTCGCCACGAGAAGAAGGCTTCAGGTCCTTGGCGATACTGACAACATCGTTATCGTAGAAGTAGAGCCCGGGCACCGCGTAGTGGCTCTTGGGCTTCACCGGTTTCTCTTCAAGGGAAATGGCCTTGCCAGCCGAGTCGAATTCCACCACGCCGTAGGCAGAGGGCTCCTTCACCCAATAACCGAAAACGGCACCGCCGTCGATGTTCGCATGGCGCCGCAGCTGCGTTCCCATGCCCGGGCCGTAGAAGATGTTGTCGCCCAGCACCAGAGCTACGGTCTCACTGCCGATGTGGTCTTCGCCGAGGACAAACGCCTGCGCCAGACCGTCGGGCGAGGGCTGCTGGATGTAGGTGAGGCTCACACCGAACTGCGAGCCGTCGCCTAGCAGGCGCTGGAACTGCTCAGCGTCGTGGGGTGTGGTGATGATCAGGATGTCCCGGATGCCGGCCAGGATAAGGGTAGATAGCGGATAATAGATCATTGGCTTGTCGAAGACCGGCATCAGCTGCTTGCTGACGCCTAGGGTAATCGGGTGAAGCCTTGAGCCGGTACCGCCGGCCAAAATGATTCCGCGCATACAGCCCATCTTTCCTCTAGACTCGCGAATCATCCAAATCCGGTAACCTTTGAAACTATGCAGCGACTTCTCGTAACCGGCGGCGCCGGCTTCATTGGCTCCAATTTTGTCCACTACGTACTGGAAAACACAGAGAACCACGTCACAGTGTTGGACAAGCTAACCTATGCAGGCAACCTGGCATCCATAAAGGGTCTGCCGGAGGACCGGTTCACGTTTGTTGAAGGGGACATCTGCGACCAGCCACTCGTTGACGAACTGGTTGCGGCGCATGACGTCGTTGTTCACTACGCCGCGGAGTCCCACAACGACAACTCCCTGCATGACCCTCGCCCCTTCTTGGACACGAACATCATCGGCACTTACACGCTGATTGAGGCGGCCCGGAAGTACAACAGGCGCTTTCACCACATATCCACCGACGAGGTCTATGGCGATCTGGAACTCGATGACCCGGAGCGCTTCACGGAGCAGACCCCGTACAACCCCTCCAGCCCTACTCGTCCACCAAGGCGGGCTCGGACCTTCTCGTCAGGGCCTGGGTGCGTTCCTTTGGCCTGCAGGCGACAATCAGCAACTGCTCCAACAACTACGGACCGTATCAGCACGTGGAGAAGTTCATCCCGCGCCAAATCACGAACGTCATCGACGGGATCCGGCCCAAGCTCTACGGCAAGGGGGAGAATGTCCGGGACTGGATCCACGCGAACGATCATTCCTCGGCCGTGCTGGCCATTATTGCCAAGGGCAGGATCGGCGAGACCTACCTGATCGGGGCCGACGGGGAGAAGAACAACAAAGACGTCGTGGAGTTGATCCTCAAGCACATGGGACAGTCCCCGGACGCCTACGACCACGTTGTCGACCGGCCAGGCCATGACCTGCGATACGCGATTGATTCCACCAAGCTCCGGGACGAGCTGGCCTGGGAACCGCAGTTCTCCAACTTCGACGCCGGCATCGAGGACACCATCGCTTGGTATCGGGACAACGAGGACTGGTGGCGCCCGCAAAAGGCAGCCACTGAAGCGAAATACAAAGTGCAGGGCCAGTAGGCATGGAGTTCCAAAAGAGGCTCGCTGCCAGGGAGACTTCCATTCCTGGAATGCTGCTTTTCGACCTTCCTGTCCACGGTGACAACCGCGGGTGGTTCAAGGAGAACTGGCAGCGGAAAAAAATGATGGAGCTCGGGTTACCGGACTTCAGCCCTGTTCAAAACAACATCTCCTTCAACGACAAGGCCGGCACTACCCGTGGGATTCACGCGGAGCCGTGGGACAAGTTCGTGTCGGTTGCAACCGGTCGGATTTTTTGCGCCTGGGTGGATCTTCGTGAGGGGCCGAGCTTCGGCGCGCAGTTCACCACGGAGCTTGATGCCGGCCAGGCCATATACATTCCGAGGGGAGTGGCCAACTCCTATCAGACACTGGAAGACAACACGTCGTACGTCTACCTCGTGAACGACCACTGGTCGCCGGAAACTGCTTATACTTTCGTGAATTTCAACGATCCTTCTCTGGCCATTGAATGGCCGATCCCGCTGGACCAGGCGGAGGTGTCTGACAAGGATCTGGGGCACCCCCTTCTTGCCGACGTTGCTCCGATCCCACCGCGGAAAATCCTCCTCATTGGTGGCCACGGGCAACTGGGCCTGGCGGTCCAGGAAGCGTTCGACGGCGACGCCCGCCTTGAGGTCGCATCTCGGGGCGTCGTTGATTTGGCCAAGCCTGAATCCCTGCTTGATATCCCGTGGAGGCAGTACGAGACCGTAATTAACGCCGCGGCTTATACAGCGGTCGATGACGCCGAAACCCCCGAAGGGCGGGCGGAGTCCTGGGCCGTGAACGCCACCGGCGTTGCCGCTCTGGCCAGGGTCTCGGCCGAACACGGCATTGTGCTTGTGCACGTTTCCAGCGACTACGTGTTCGACGGTCGTATTGAAGAGCATGACGAGGATGAGCCTTTCACTCCTCTGGGCGTCTATGGGCAGTCGAAGGGTGCGGGCGATACCGTCGTTGGCTCTCTGGCAAAGCACTACATCGTGCGAACAAGTTGGGTAATTGGGGAGGGCAACAACTTTGTCAAGACGATGGCTTCATTGGCGGCCCGAGGGATAAGGCCTGCCGTCGTGAACGACCAGTTTGGGAGAATCACTTTCGCCTCAGACCTGGCTGCCGGCATCAGGCATCTCCTGGCAGTATCCGCACCGTATGGAACGTACAACCTTTCCAACAGCGGCGCCGTCAAATCCTGGGCTCAGATCGCGGCCGATGTCTTTGAGTTGGTTGGTGCCGATCGTGACGCCGTCACGGGAGTCTCCACGGAGGAGTACTTCGCTGGCAAGCAGGCTGCTCCCCGCCCGCGGCACAGCACCCTCTCGCTGGAAAAGTTGGAAGGTGTCGGTTTCAGTCCAACGGATTGGCACCAAAGGTTGACGGCGTATCTGTGCGGATGACGCAACACAACGTCAGCATCCACGCAAAGATTTCGTCAGTCTGCCCCATAACCTCGGGACAGAATGTCGATGACTGTTGAGAAAGACCATGGACACGATCGTCCTGTTCGCGACGCTTCCGTAATTGGCCGAAAGAGCGCCGGGGGCGTCGCCGCCGCGTCCGTGATCGCCGCAGCGAGCAGCTATCTGGTGCTGATGATCTCGGCCCGCTCCCTCAATCAGGCGGACAATTCCGAGTTTCTGGCCTTCTGGGCGCTCATGTTTTGTGCCTTCGGCATTACTACCGGACTGCAGCCGGAGTACACGCGCCAAGCCCTTCAGCGTCGGTTCGAGCCTGATGCGGCCCGTGGAAGCAGGTGGCGTCTGGGAACAGTGGCACTCGGAGTCGGATCAGTAGTTGGTGCGGCGGTCATGGCTTCCTCGCCGCTGTGGTCAAGCGCAGTCTTGGGCGGTGGAGGCCAATTGCTCTCCCTTTTCTGCGCGGCGGGCCTGGTGGGGCATGCGCTGCAGATGGGTCTCACAGGTACGCTCGCGGGGAGCCAGCGATGGAGCGAATATTCTCTGTTGATCACCGCGGAGGCGTTGGTCCGATTGGGCTTGGTGGCCTTGCCCTGGTTCTCTTGCCCACAGTGGCGGGCTTCGCCCTTGCCGCCGCCGCGGCGACGTTTGTTTCCGTCCTCAGCCTCGGTGTGTCACCATCCGTCCGGCGTGCCTTTGCCATGCGCAGCAATCTGATGCCGAAGCCACTTCTGACGGGGATCCTGCATGCCGCTACGTCAACGCTTTCCAGCGCTGTCCTTGTGGTCGGCTTCCCAGTACTGCTGAGGCTCACCACGCAGGCGGAGGAGTACTTGACGACTGCACCGCTCCTGATGGCAACAGCACTGACCCGCGCGCCGCTGATGATTCCTCTGATGACGTATCAGAGCGTTGCCGTGGCTCATTTCATGAACCATAGGGATCTCGGGCTGAAGGCGCTGTGGCCGATAGCGCGCATCATCCTCGCAGCGGGTGTCGTTGGAGCTGTTCTTGCCGCCTTGCTGGGTTCGCCCTGATGGAGTTCCTGCTGGGGCCTGGTTACCGCCTCGGGTGGGTGCCGTTCGCGGGCCTGACCGTGGGGCTGCGCTGCTGGCGACACTGAACCTCTCCGGTGCCCTCGCCGCGGCATTGGGCCGTCACTTGGTCTACTCGGGCGGGTGGCTTGCGGGGACCGCTCTGGCACTGGCGTTACTCTTGACACCGTTTGACGCCGAGAGTCGAACGGTGTTGGCGCTGGTTCTCGGCCCGGCGCTAGGCATCGCCATCCATGTAATCGCGCTCGGTCGGCGTCCGTAGCGACCGACCTCGCCGGTGCTTCCCGTGACGGCGCGGTTCAAGGCTAGGTCGGAGAATCCGGGCGCGCGCCGGGCTTGCGTTCACCGCTTTCCGACCAAACGCTCGGCTCGGGCCGGATTTGGCCGACTGCGGTTCTCAGCAGGGCCACTTCTTCAGCCAGCACGCGGACCTCATCTTCTACGGCCGACAGCTCCCACGATAGATGGAGGCTCACACCGAGAAGCAGAACAATACACAGCCCGAAGAGGAGATTCGACGGCACTTGGACTCCGAGCGCCTCGCTCGTACGGACCAGGAGTTGCGGCCACGCAGCCAAAACAAGCGCAGCAACGCCGACAACGATCCACAGAGCCGCGTACTTCTCGCGGAATTGGCGCCGCCGGACGAGCTCCACCACGAGGCCGACAATTAGCAGGGCAAATAAGAATGCTGCCAGTTCCAAACTAGAGCCCTCCTTCGGAAATTAGGGGTGAGGACCGCTTGCGGGTCAAGGCAAAGAGCAGGGCAAAAACACTGCGAAGCAGGTAGACGGCGGACTGAAAGGGATTGTGACTTGGACGCCCGCCCTGTCGGACCCGCATCTCGACAGGAACCTGTGTCACCCGACACCCGGATTTGATCGCCACGACAAGTGAATCAATCGTGTCGCCCAGATATTCGGCCGGATAGTGATCAAGATATTGGAGAATGGCTCTTGAATTTGCGGCCCTGAAACCCGAAGTGACGTCCGAGAGCCGCGTCCGTGCGAGGCGCGACACAACTGAGGCAAGGAAAATCATTGCCAGTCGACGTGGTCCCGAGACCTTGTACTTTCCCTTCTCGGTGAATCTGGCACCGATCGAGATGTCGGCACGCTCAAGGCCGGAAAGGACCGCTTCGATATCTTTCGGATCGTGCTGGCCGTCGGCGTCTACTTGCACAACGCGTGAGTAACCGTGTCGGTGGGCGTACTTGAATCCCGTCCGCATCGCACCGCCAACGCCCATATTGAATGGAAGGTCAATGACGGTGGCTCCGGCCGAACGTGCCCTCCTGCTGGTCGAGTCCGTGGAACCGTCGTTGACGACCAAAACGTGGTAGCCGTTATTTGCATACAGTATTTCCGAGATCGTGTCAGCGACGGTCGCGGCCTCGTTCCAGGCGGGCATGATTACTAGAACTGGCCCGGTCGGCAATCCACTCATGGTTTCAAGTCTACGCTGGCTCACATGGCCGCAAGGACAAGCGCCGGCGCCGCCCTAAGCCACGCTGGGTGGTGCCGCCGAAGTAGCCAGAGCCGCGATGGGACGACGTCGATGACTGGTAGGGTTGTTACCGTTTGGCATGACGCTGCGCCCGGACGGCCAGTCCGTCCGACTCCAAGGAGGCCCGTTGTTCAAGAACAAGAAGCTGCTGATTACCGGCGGCACTGGTTCATTCGGAAATACTGTGCTTAAGCATTTTTTGCACACCGACATCGGCGAGATTCGCATCTTTTCGCGTGACGAGAAGAAGCAGGACGACATGCGCAAGGCGTTCAAGAGCGACAAGCTCAAGTTCTATATCGGCGATGTCCGCAGCATCGACAGCGTCCGAGACGCTGTCCGCGGGGTTGACTATCTCTTCCATGCTGCGGCGCTCAAGCAGGTGCCATCCTGCGAGTTCTTCCCCATGGAAGCGGTCCGCACCAACGTCCTAGGAACAGACAATGTACTAACGGCCGCCATCGATGCCGGTGTGAGAAAGGTTGTCTGTCTCTCAACGGACAAAGCGGCATACCCAATCAATGCCATGGGAACCTCCAAGGCGATGATGGAAAAGATAGTCATCGCGAAATCCCGAAACATTGATCCTAATCAAACTACGATCTCGTGCACTC
The DNA here is from genome assembly GCA_002370555.1 of Arthrobacter sp. Hiyo4. Lineage (GTDB taxonomy): Bacteria > Actinomycetota > Actinomycetes > Actinomycetales > Micrococcaceae > Arthrobacter. Next base: position 2,379,276 of record AP014718.1, on the reverse strand, counting down.
GGTACGGAAATGTAATGGCGTCCAGGGGATCAGTAATTCCCCTCTTTGTGGATCAAATCAATGCCGGTAATCCGATCACCGTCACCGATCCCCATATGACCCGGTTCCTGATGAATCTTGACGAAGCTGTTGAGCTGGTGCTCTTCGCCTTCCAAAACGCCAAGCAGGGGACCTGTTCGTCCAAAAGTCCGATGCATCAAATATTGCCGACCTCGCCGCCGCTGTAAAAAAGATTCTCGGGTCAGACGCTGAAATCAAGGTAATCGGGACGCGACACGGTGAGAAGTCGCATGAGACCTTGCTTACCCGGGAAGAACGGGCAAGGTCCGAAGACTTGGGAAGCTACTTCCGCGTACCAGCAGACACAAGGGATCTCAACTACGGGAAGTTCTTCGAGGAGGGAGAGGACATTGCTGAAGCGCTGACTGAATACACCTCTTCCAACACCCGCCAACTTACAGTCGACGAGGTCGTCGCGAAGGTAATGACCACCGACTACATGCAGGCTGTTGTGGCCGGGGCTGAGTCGAGAGCCTCATGAAGATCATCGTCTTCGGCGCTACGGGAATGGCAGGACATGTCATTACCACGTACCTTCGAGCGGTGGGTCATGAAGTTCTCCCGGTGGGTGGTCGTAAGGCCTTCGAACATGGTGGCCCGACGCTCGATATCACTCATCAAACAGCGCTGCTTGAATTCCTGCACGCCCACCAAGACGCGGACATCATCGTCAACTGTCTTGGAGTCCTGATTGAGGCGAGCGAAAACAACCCGGCGCTGGCGGCCTATGCAAATGGATACTTTCCCCATCTCCTGGAGAACGTTACCCATGACACGTCAACGCGGGTTATCCATCTGAGTACTGATTGCGTCTTCGCCGGAACCAACGCGCCCTACCGAGAGACAGATTCCTACGATGGGGAGTCTTTTTACGATCGTTCCAAAGCACTGGGCGAGCTAAAGAACAGCAAAGACCTAACATTCCGGATGTCCATCATCGGGCCTGACCTCACGCCTGATGGGGTCGGGCTGTTCAACTGGTTCATGGCCCAGCGAGGCGTGATCCGAGGGTACACGCGGGCAATGTGGAATGGCGTGACTACGATCGAGCTTGCCCGTGGAATCGAAGCTGCACTGCATCAGCGACTGACGGGTCTATATCACCTGGTACCGGAGGGCAACATCGCCAAGTTCGAACTTCTGAACCTTCTGAAGTCCGAATTTGGGCGCCACGACTTAAATATCGAACCCGACGATCGTCCCGCTGCGGATAAGACCTTGGCCAATACGCGAACGGATTTTGATTTCTGCGTCAGCCCGTATGCCCAGCAGATTCGCGAAATGGGGCAGTGGATTGACCTGCATAGAGAGTATTACCCCCACTACTGAATGTGAATGCCACGTGATAGACAAGTTGAAGATTGCAACCATCGTGGGAACTCGGCCCGAGATTATCAAGATGGCCATGACGATCAAGGCCTGTGACCTCTACTTCGATCAGGTTCTGATTCATACCGGTCAGAACTATGACTACAGTCTGAACCAGGTCTTCTTCGATAACTTTGGACTAAGAGAGCCAGACTTCTATCTGGACGCTGTCGGCGACACGTTGGGCGCGACGATGGGAAACATCATCGCGAAGTCATACCAGGTCCTCAATGAAATAAAGCCTGATGCGATCCTCATCCTGGGAGACACGAACAGTGCACTGTCGGCCATCTCGGCAAAACGGCTTAAGATTCCGATCTTCCATATGGAAGCAGGAAACCGCTGCTTCGACGAGAACCTCCCTGAGGAGATCAACCGCAAAATCGTCGACCACATCAGTGATGTGAATCTGCCCTACTCAGAGCATGCGCGGCGAAACCTTGCTGCAGAAGGGCTGAAGAAGGAGTTTACCTTCGTTACGGGTTCCCCGATGCAGGAGGTGCTGTCGACGAGTGCCAAGGGCATCGATGAGAGCACCGTCCTGGAATCTTTGGGTCTCGAATCCGATCAGTACATGCTGGTGTCGGCCCACCGCGAGGAGAACGTTGACGATGAGGCGAACTTTGCTTCGCTGATGGACGCGCTGAACCACATCGCCGAGGCTTATGACATGCCGATTGTCTTCTCTACTCATCCTCGAACAAGGGATCGCCTCGTTCGCCGTGATGTGAAGCTGGATGATCGCATTCGCTTACTGGAACCGTTCGGCTTCTTTGATTACAACCGCCTCCAAATGGACTCCTTCTGCGTACTTTCCGACAGCGGGACATTGGCCGAAGAGAGTGCCATCCTTGGGTTCAGCGGCGTGTCCTTGCGGACATCGACGGAGCGTCCTGAGGTGATGGATAAGGGTGCCTTTGTGATCGGTGGGATCAACTCCAAGGATATTGTCCGCGCAATCGAGATGACCCGTGCAATGAAGGCAGCCAACGCCACCGCTGCTCTCGTGCCCGACTACCAAGATGCGAATGTCTCAATTAAAGTAGCCAAGCTGATCCAGAGTCACACAAAGATTGTTAACAAATTCATTTGGCGCAAGTCCGGGGCATAGGCCATTGCAAACGCCGAAGCGTATTCTCGTTGTCTGCCAGCACTATTGGCCGGAGTCTTTTCGTATTACTGACATATGCGACTATTTCGTCGAGAGCGGCTACGAGGTCGACGTACTTTGCGGTCTGCCCAACTACCCTAAAGGCGAGATATTCCCCGGATACTCCTGGAAGGGTCCATACAAAGAGCACCATCGGGGGGTGCGGATATTTCGCGTTCCGGAAATTCCGCGGAAGGGAAACAGCGGTGCACGCATCTTCCTGAACTACATTTCGTTCCCGGTTGCCAGCTTGTTTCGCATTCCGCTCTGGTCTTTAACCGCTATGACAGGATTTTCCTCTACCAACTTTCTCCGGTCATGATGAGCATCGCAGGCATCATTCTGGGACGGATCAAGCGTGTTCAGACGACCATGTACGTGCTGGACTTGTGGCCTGAGAACCTCTTCTCTGTACTCCAAGTGGAGAATCAACTCGCGCGTCGTCTGGCCACTGCCGTGTCACACTGGCACTATCGCCACGTGGACAAATTGGTGGTTCTGTCGAACCTCATGAAGAAGAGGGTCTTGGAGGCGTCGAGGCTGGACCAGGACAAGGTGGCCGTCCTCCCTCAGGCATGCGAAAAATTCTATGAAGCTGACGTAGTGGACGCCTCCCTTGCGGAGAGGTTCTCAGGACGATTCAATGTTGTCTTCACCGGTAATATTTCACCCGCGCAATCCTTTGAGACCATGATTGATGCGGCCGAACTACTGCGGGACCAGGGCCACCGCCAAGTTCGCTGGATCATCGTCGGGGACGGCATGAGCCGACGCGAAATCGAAGTCGCGGTGGAAGCCAGGGGCCTGGGAGACTGTTTCGAGTTTGTCGGTCAAGTCCCTCCTGAGGAGATTCCGGCATACACCACCCTGGCAGATGTCTTAGTGGGGTGCCTGGTCAAAAGTGATCTCCTTGAAGCGACCATTCCAGCGAAAGTCCTCTCATACGTGGCGGCTGGACGCCCGGTTGTACTGGCAATGGACGGAGAGGTGGGGACCTCATCAGGGCGTCGGCTTGCGGATTCGTCGGTCCTGCCGGCGATGCCACGGCGCTGGCTTCGAACCTCGAGGCGGTCTTGTCGCTTTCAGAGTCCGAGAGACGACAGCTGGGCGTCAACGCCCGCAGTTACCACTTCAAGCACTTGGAGCGAAACATCGTACTCGGCAGGCTGGTCGATTTCTTGTTGAAGTCCTGAGTCAGGACCCGCTGGACTATGACCCGCAGGGTGGGCTAAGTGCGACTTTGGAACCGCTTCCGGCTTGCATCTCGCGGCGAACCGGCCGGTCACTCAAAGACTTCAGCTTGACCTGCCGTCGCTGGATCGATTGCCGATCCTCGCCTCCTTGTTGAAAACCTTCGCCAGGTTGGTGTAGCAAGGCGGAACACGGGCCCATCCTGTCAGTGAATCACCCCGGTGAAGAAGTGCCGCCGTGTCACCGGGTTGGTACCCGGCTGATTGCGGTTGCTCCGAACACTGCGATGGTCGGATTTGAAGCGCCGTCGTTGAGTGCGATGAGCTCTGACCAGCTGGAGACTGCGGCTTTGGTGCTGTCCTTCATCCACCAGACCGTTGCTTCGTAGGGGCTCTTTACGAAGACCGGCTGCGAGCTCGCTGTTTGGCCTGCGCCGAGATTCATCGCACCGCAGCGGCCGGGGCTCAAGGTCGTGGCTGGAAGCGTCTGGCTGTTGGATGTGGAGGCAAGCAATCGAAATGAGCCGTTGCCCAGGCCCAAGTACTTGGCGCCGCCGCACAGGAGGACAGGAGTCAGTGGCGGCTTGCCTCGGTTGTATCCGAGGACCGACGCCGTGCTGACGAAGACCAGTTGGCGCGCGTTGATCTGATCTGAGACGGCGAAACTTTCCAAGGGCAATGCATCGAATTCGTCCGCTATGTAGTAGACAGTGGCATTGTCCGGCGCCACGACCAGGGTTCCGGGTGTATGAAGCGCCGCTCCTGCTGCCGGGCCCTCAGCCGTTGCGTACTCCAGCGTCTGGATGCCGTTGGGGGCCGTGCCTCCAAGTTCTGCCAGTGTTGACCAGTCCGGGACAGCGCGTCTGATGCCTGCCACCATGCCGGATATCAGGCTTGAGCGGGCAGACTTGATGAACGGTGTCGTTCTGATGACGGCTTTGGTAGGTATGGAATCGAGCAACGCTTGGGAGAACTTGGGCTGCCCACTAGGCCAGGCGTTCCGGCTCGCATAAACGTACTTCGATGCCTCTGCAACCGCAGCGACATCACCTGTGGGCATGGTCGCCAGGCCTGCGAAGGCCGATTGCCCGGACAGCAACGCCAGGCTGTCGTTGTCCATTACGCGAACCGGCAGCGAGGTGAACCAGGCGTTCTGGGTGGCGAAGTCCGGGATGACCAGGGTCCGTTTCCCATCGGTGTACACGAACTGGTCCCCGGAGAACCTGGCGGCAACGCGAACGTCGTTGCGAATAATGGGCGGGCCGTACGGGATGCCCTGGACGGATTCAACGTTCAGCGAGGACGATGACCCGCTGACACCCGACTGAATTCCTGATTCATTGTCGTAGAGCTCGCGTTTCACGCCGCCTGAAATGAAGTAGGTCTGTCCGGCGTTCGTGGCAACAAGGCTGGATAACGCCCCGGCATCGGGAACGGAGGCAAGCTGTTCGGCGGGAGCTGGTACCCAGGCCTCGCACAACCCTCCTCCGAAGTCCTGCATCTGCTGGCACGATGTCACATGATGCCGTCGCCCGCTGTCCAAGAGATAGATGGAACCGTCGCTTGAACTAACGAATCTGGTTGCCAACCGGCCCGTAGGGACATTGTCAAGGTCTGCCTGCCTCACCGTCTGATAGCCTCCAGCGAAGGTGGACAGTTGCAGGTAGGTCCCCCAATCAGAGATGGGATACTTCTTGGACGCTGAAACGAAATAGAGCGTGGGATTGGTCGCCGACCTGGCCAGCACGGCGCGGTTAGAGGGAAAAGCGCCCGGGCCTGGGCTCCAGGCGGCAGGGACGAGTACAGCATGCGGTTGGGTGTGCCGGGCCCGGCGGCGGCGACCACTTCCATGGTCGTGTTGGCGACGATTTTGGCAGCGACCTCTGCAGGGCTGAGGGCAGGGCTCACCGAAAGCAGGGCCGCTGCAGCGCCTACCACATGCGGGACCGACATGGAGGTTCCTGACATGGTCCGGGTAGCCGTTGACGAGGTATGTCCGGCAGAGACGATGCCCACGCCGGGCGCGTAGAGGTCCACACAGCTACCGTAATTGGAGAACGACGCCTGGCGGTCCGAGGAGTCGCTCGCGGCAACGGTCAGTGCAGCCGGAACCCGTCCCGGGGAGCGCTCACAGGCGTTCATGGCCGAGTTACCGGCGGCAGTGACGGCTGTTACACCGTCATCGATGACGCCCATGACCGCCGCGTCCATCGTTTGATTTGTAAAGCCGCCGATACTCAGGTTGACAACCCCGGCTGGCCAGGCTGGTGCTGTCCGGCAATCCAGTCGAGACCGGCGATGATGTCGGAGGAAAGACCGGACCCGTCGCAATAGAGGGCGCGTACCGGCACGATCGTGGATGTCTTGGCCACACCGTAGGTCATGCCGGCTGCAGTACCCGCAACGTGGGTTCCGTGCCCGTTGCAGTCGCCGGAGCCCAGCCCGTCGTTGATGGCAGTCCAGCCTCCTGTTACGCGGCCACCAAAATCAGAGTGCGCCGCCAGGACACCGGTGTCGAGTACATAGATGCTGACTCCGCTTCCGGTGGAACTGAAGCTGAAGGAGTTGGACAGTGGCAGCGTGCGTTGGTCAATCCGGTCCAGACCCCATGGTGCAGGCTGCTGGATTTCATCGATGGACACGCGGGTATCTTCATCAATAGAGACAACCCGCGGTGAACGGGACAGCGCTGCGGCCTGCGCCGGGCTGGCTTTTATCACTGCGCCGCGCAGGGCATTAGTGAATGTCCGTCCGACGCCGATGTTTTGGGACCGGAGGGTCTTCGCCTCAGATTCAACATCGGTTCCCGGGCAAATTGAACCAGGTATTGGGCGCCGCCACCTGCTTCGCCGGTTGGCGCTTGGGCGCCTTCGGTGGCTGCCGCCGTAGCCGCGGGAGCTGCGGACGGCTGGGCTGTGGCTGCCGTCTCTTCAGGGTTCGGGGAGACTGCTGCCGCCGGCAGCCCGGTGGCTAGGAGCACAGTCGCAGCCATGACCATCGTGGCCACGATTGCGGGGGGCGGATTGCTGAACGGATTGCGTTTCCTCTGTCTAATTGCGGGGGCAAGATGAGCGGCACGCATTAACGTTAGCTGGGCCTTTTCCGTCGGCACCGGATTCCAGTGGTTTCGGGGCCATTCCTTTGCGGATACTGCGCAGCCGGTGTGCCAATTATGGGGTAGCGGTGCCGAAACCGACATAACGTCCGGTACTGCGTCGCGCCGGTTTAGCTGTCTGGAACAAACACCCGTACCTGGCGGCCCGAAGCTTCTCGGCGTTGGCATCGAGCACGAGGGGGCCGGACTCTGGTCCGCTGAGGCGAAGTCGGCCATGCTCCTGGACGGCCACGCGTGGCAGCTGGACGGCACCGATCCGCCGGCCAACCCCCCCACGATCTTGGCAACGGTCTCTGGGGAGGCGTCGGTCCAGCGGTCCACTTTGTCGGGGAGGGGGACCCCGATGAGGCGTTTATCCGTCAGTGGCACCTCCTGCTTTTCGGCGATGCCCCCGATCATCGAATCGGCGTAGTCGATCCGTTTCCCAGGAAGTGCCGCCGTGTCACCGGGTTGGTACCCGGCTGATTGCGGTTGCTCCGAACACTGCGATGGTCGGATTTGAAGCGCCGTCGTTGAGTGCGATGAGCTCTGACCAGCTGGAGACTGCGGCTTTGGTGCTGTCCTTCATCCACCAGACCGTTGCTTCGTAGGGGCTCTTTACGAAGACCGGCTGCGAGCTCGCTGTTTGGCCTGCGCCGAGATTCATCGCACCGCAGCGGCCGGGGCTCAAGGTCGTGGCTGGAAGCGTCTGGCTGTTGGATGTGGAGGCAAGCAATCGAAATGAGCCGTTGCCCAGGCCCAAGTACTTGGCGCCGCCGCACAGGAGGACAGGAGTCAGTGGCGGCTTGCCTCGGTTGTATCCGAGGACCGACGCCGTGCTGACGAAGACCAGTTGGCGCGCGTTGATCTGATCTGAGACGGCGAAACTTTCCAAGGGCAATGCATCGAATTCGTCCGCTATGTAGTAGACAGTGGCATTGTCCGGCGCCACGACCAGGGTTCCGGGTGTATGAAGCGCCGCTCCTGCTGCCGGGCCCTCAGCCGTTGCGTACTCCAGCGTCTGGATGCCGTTGGGGGCCGTGCCTCCAAGTTCTGCCAGTGTTGACCAGTCCGGGACAGCGCGTCTGATGCCTGCCACCATGCCGGATATCAGGCTTGAGCGGGCAGACTTGATGAACGGTGTCGTTCTGATGACGGCTTTGGTAGGTATGGAATCGAGCAACGCTTGGGAGAACTTGGGCTGCCCACTAGGCCAGGCGTTCCGGCTCGCATAAACGTACTTCGATGCCTCTGCAACCGCAGCGACATCACCTGTGGGCATGGTCGCCAGGCCTGCGAAGGCCGATTGCCCGGACAGCAACGCCAGGCTGTCGTTGTCCATTACGCGAACCGGCAGCGAGGTGAACCAGGCGTTCTGGGTGGCGAAGTCCGGGATGACCAGGGTCCGTTTCCCATCGGTGTACACGAACTGGTCCCCGGAGAACCTGGCGGCAACGCGAACGTCGTTGCGAATAATGGGCGGGCCGTACGGGATGCCCTGGACGGATTCAACGTTCAGCGAGGACGATGACCCGCTGACACCCGACTGAATTCCTGATTCATTGTCGTAGAGCTCGCGTTTCACGCCACCTGAAATGAAGTAGGTCTGTCCGGCGTTCGTGGCAACAAGGCTGGATAACGCCCCGGCATCGGGAACGGAGGCAAGCTGTTCGGCGGGAGCTGGTACCCAGGCCTCGCACAACCCTCCTCCGAAGTCCTGCATCTGCTGGCACGATGTCACATGATGCCGTCGCCCGCTGTCCAAGAGATAGATGGAACCGTCGCTTGACCTAACGAATCTGGTTGCCAACCGGCCCGTAGGGACATTGTCAAGGTCTGCCTGCCTCACCGTCTGATAGCCTCCAGCGAAGGTGGACAGTTGCAGGTAGGTCCCCCAATCAGAGATGGGATACTTCTTGGACGCTGAAACGAAATAGAGCGTGGGATTGGTCGCCGACCTGGCCAGCACGGCGCGGTTAGAGGGAAAGACACCGGTCGCGAAGGCCGCGAGCTGCTGGCTATCCCCGTTCCAAACATTAGAGTCGCCGGCAAACGGACCCGTACTGCTGTATTGCCAGATGCTGTAGGTGCTCCAGCTTGCAGTGGGAACGGCACCTGCGTTGTTCGTAGGAGAGCTCGGGTAGGCGGCCACCCACAGGGGATAGTCGCCGAACCCTGAGGGATTGCCGAGGCACTGATTCCACCAGTTGGTGTTGGTGTAGATAACAGGAAGGCGCCCAGTCAATGACTGCATGGTGCTGCCGAAGTCTCGAACCCATGAACCCAACTGAGTTGGCGACATGCCGTAGCACGTGTTGCCAAAATAGAAGCCGTTGATTGTACGGCCTTCATAGGGGTTGAACTCAAAGTCCAGAACCGGTGGCATCGTGTATCCGTCGGGGGTCCAGCCTCCACCGTTCTGAACGAAGTAACGTGCCTGGTCGGCGCCCGAAGACCAGTTGGGGATAGCGAAGTGGTATGCGCCTCGAATCATGCCGACGTTCCGAGAGCCCTGATATTGCGAGCTGTACGAAGGGTTGGTGTAGTAGTTGCCCTCACTTGCCTTGACATAGGCAAATCGGGCACCCATGTTCCACTGCTGCTGCCAATCGACGCTCGGCTGATGGCCGCTCACGTCCAGTCCTTGGACTCCAAACGTCGGCATCCAGGTGCCTTCGGTTCCCAGCGACTCAGAGCTGAGCTTCTTGAAACTGGAGCTTGAGGATGTTGCGGCCACTCGTGCGGAACGTTGGCCCATTTCCGCACCGCCAACGCCAATGGCGTCTGCCATGGACTCGTTCATGCTCGCTGATGCAGGATCAGGAGAGGGCGGCATCATCGGGGTCGACGTGACGGCGGGCGTTGGTGTGGCCTGCGAAGAAGTTCCAGTCGGAGCAGGTTCCGGGGCCAGCGAAGAAACAGTAGAGGAGGGAGACGGGCGGGCGCAGACGTTGAACCAGCCGTGGTCGTCGGGCTCGGTTCAACGGCGAACGCGACGCCGCAAGTCCGGGGCCCGCGACGAGAGCGGCGGCCAAAACTGCTGTCCCCCAGACTTGCAGGAGGGGACGATGATTATTCGACTGGTACCGCTTCATTTTGGCTCCGGAGACAATGAGGCGCGAACTTAAGCGCGTCACTAGTGGGTTGCAGTTCAGGAAACGCTGAACTGGTTATATCGAGACTTAACGCGCCTACCCTAACACCGCAGTGTCTGCAGTAACCAGAGTTTCCGCTGTTGCCAATGTGAAAGATGCGTCACTGTTATCCACAGCCCGCCTCATATGACTTGGCGGCGTGGTGTAGCGTCCCTAGGCTGTACCCAGTTGAAGTGCCTCCGCCGGGGCGGCAGTTGTATTGGGGAGCTACATGGACGCTGTGCGAATCGTGGAAGACGAAGTCCGCGAGCTGATCCGCCGTCGGGGTCTTGATCCACTGCGGCAGGTGGGCGAGGTCCGTCGTCTCGTAGAGGCGGCTGTCAGCGACTACGACGAACGGGCCCTGATGGGGCCGCTCCCTCCGATTGGTCCGCTGGAGGCCGCACGCAGGTTTGTCTTTGACGCGGTGGCCGGCTTCGGTGTCCTTCAGCCGCTGCTGGACGATCCGACCATCGAGGAAGTCTGGATCAACGCGCCCAACGAAATCTACGTTGCCAGGAACGGCGAGTCGGAACTGACCTCACTCAGCCTCACGGACCAGCAGGTCCGGGATCTCGTGGAACGCATGTTGAAGAGTTCCGGCCGCCGCCTGGATATGTCATCGCCCTTCGTGGACGCAGCCTTGCCTGACGGTTCCAGGCTTCACGTGGTCATTCCGGATGTCACCCGCAGGCACTGGGCCGTGAATATTCGCAAGTTCGTGGTGAAGGCCAGCCGCCTGGAGCACCTGGTCGAGCTTGGAACCCTGACACCTCAGTCCGCCCGTTTCCTCGGTGCAGCGGTGTCCAGCGGACTGAACATCCTGGTGTCGGGCTCAACCCAGGCGGGCAAGACCACCATGCTCAACTGCCTGGCCGCGAGCATCGGCAGCCGGGAGCGCGTTATCACGGTCGAGGAAATCTTCGAACTCCAGTTCCCGCTCCGGGACGTCGTCGGCCTCCAATGCAGGCAGCCCAACCTCGAAGGCGAGGGCGAGATCCCACTGCGCAGGCTTGTCAAGGAAGCCCTCCGGATGCGCCCGGACAGGCTAGTGGTGGGAGAGGTGCGGGAAGCGGAAAGCCTGGACATGCTGATCGCTTTGAATAGTGGACTTCCGGGGATGTGCACCGTCCATGCAAATTCAGCCCACGACGCTGTGACGAAGATCTGTACCCTTCCGCTACTCGCCGGTGAAAATATATCGTCTGCCTTCGTAGTCCCCACGGTGGCGTCCTGCATCGACCTCGTGGTCCACTGCAGCCGGCACGCCAACGGCCGCCGCCAAGTTACCGAGATCCTTTCCCTCGGCCGGAGGGTGGAAAACGGCATCATCGAATCCTCCATGGTTTTCGCCATGGAGGACGGCCAGCTGCAGCCGCGGGCCAACTCCATGCCCGCGGCGGAGAAGTTTTCCCGGGCAGGGTACGACGTCGCGGCGCTGCTGGAGCCGCGCTGATGGCGCCTCTGGTAGGGGTGCTTGCGGGCACCGGGATCTTCCTGATCTGGTGGTCGTTCTGGGAAAAGCCGGCAGCGCTGAAGCGCCGCCCGCGGCCAGCCGCCTCGAGGACCTGCTGGCCTCCGCCGGAATCGAAAAGGTCACCGGGACGGGCCTCGTCGGGTCCTGCCTGGGACTGGGCATGTTTGTGGCTCTCATCCTCTTTGTGGTCAGCCGGTCATGGCCTATATCCGTCTGCTTCGGACTTTTCGGCGCCTGGCTGCCCGTCAGCATTGTCCGGTGGCGGGCGAACCGGAGAACCGCCGTCCTACGCCAGCTCTGGCCGGACGTGGTGGACCACCTGCGCTCGGCCATCCGCGCCGGGCTTTCACTGCCGGAGGCCCTGATCCAGCTGGGGGAGAAGGGCCCCGAGGAGCTTCGGCATGTTTTCCGGGACTTCGGAGCCGACTACCGCGCGGGCGGACAGTTCGATGCCTCTCTTAATAAACTCAAGGACCGGCTGGCGGACCCGGTGGCGGACCGGATCGTCGAGGCACTCAGGCTGACCCGTGAAGTGGGCGGTTCGGACCTGGGGAAGCTGTTGGGCACCCTTGCGGAATTTCTCCGGGAAAATGCGCGGACACGCAGCGAGCTCGAGGCCCGGCAGTCCTGGACTGTCAACGCCGCCAGGCTCGCGGTTGCCGCTCCCTGGATCGTTATGCTCCTCCTGGCCACCAGGCCTGAAGCCGTGAACGCGTACAACACGCCCATGGGAGCCGGCGTCCTCCTCGGCGGGCTCGTGGTGTCGCTGGTCTGCTACTCCATCATGCTCCGCATCGGCGCCCTTCCGCAGGACGAACGGGTGCTGCGATGAACGGGACCTCGGCGGCTGCAACTCTGTGCGGCATCGTCCTCGGGACGGGCCTTTGGCTGATCTTCGTCCGGTTGCCCTTTATGCGGCCGCTCACATTCGTCGAGCGCATCGATCCGCAGCTGAAATCGCAAAACCTTGAATCGCGGTTGCTGCGGGCCAGCGGACAGAACGCCACGCCATTCGGATCGTTGGAACGGATCGTGCGCCCCCTATTTCACGACGGACTGGCAGCCTTGGCAAAGCTGAACCTCGGGTCCAAGGCGCTGACCCGCAGGCTCGCCCAAGCCGGCATCAACAAATCACCCATAGACTTCCGGGCCGAACAGCTGCTCTGGGCCGCCGCTGGATTCGCCGCCGCTGTGGCCACGGTGGTGCTGGGCGCGGTAGCCGGCCGGTTCAGTCCATTCCTCGCGGTTGTGGCCGTCCTCGGAAGCGCGCTCGGCGGCTTTCTCTTCCGTGACTTCTGGTTGGGCGTCCAGATCAGCAGGCGGGAATCCCGGATGATGGCGGAGTTTCCCAGCCTTGCCGAGCTCATGGCGCTGGCTGTCGGTGCCGGTGAAAGTGCCACGGGGGCCCTGGACCGCGTCTGTCGCAGTGCCAATGGCGAGCTGGCCAAGGAGTTTTCCAAGATTCTTGCTGAGACCAGAGCGGGGAAACCGCTCGTGGAAGCACTCCAGGAGTTTTCTTCGCGGACAGAGCTGGGGCCGCTCGTCAGATTTGTCGACGGAATCATCGTCGCGGTCGAGCGGGGCACACCCTTGGCCGATGTGCTAAGGGCTCAGGCCCAGGACGTCCGGGATACCGCAAAACGGGACCTCATGGAATCGGCCGGCAAGAAAGAAATCGCCATGATGGTTCCTTTGGTCTTTGGTGTCCTCCCCCTAACAGTGGTTTTCGCGGTGTTCCCGGGCATCGCGGCCATCAGCCTTGGACTCTAGCCGTGAGCATTGCCAAGCCGTCACAGCCACTAACCGCCGCATGACTTCCACAGCGTCATTTACACAACGAATGGGACCGAAATGAAAAACATGGGAATCTCGGGCAGCCTGCTGCTCCTCGCTTTGCTGGCCGGCATGTGGGCATGGACCAGTGAAACTGTGTCAGGCCGGAGGTACGCTGCGACAGGTCCCGACCTGCCGGCCCAAGACCACCCGGAACGTGGCGACGTCCCCGGCTGGGTGATGATCACCTTAATGTCCGCAGTCTTGGTGGCGGGGTTGCTGGCTCTCGCCGGCCCAGCCCTCGAAACGATGTTCAACCAGGCCATGGACAAGGTCGGAAAGTAAGTCATGCTGGGCGCCAGCCAGTGCACGCCCAGCCGGGAACCGTGCCGGTCCCGGATCGGCGCTGAGCCCGGCTGGCGCATGGATGAACGCGGTTCTGCCGTAGTGGACTTCGTCCTCGTGGGCGGCCTGCTCACCATGTTTTTTCTGGCGATAATCCAGCTGACCCTGGTCCTGCACGTCCGCAACACACTGATCGACGCGGCAGCCTCAGGGGCGCGGTATGGAACCCTCGCAGACCGGGCAGCGTCAGATGCACAGGAACGGGCGGCGACGCTCATCGAGACTTCCCTGAACGCTGAGTTCGCGCAGGACATCACCACTGCCGAAGTGATGTTCCAGGGCCTGCGGACCCTCGAGGTGACCATCAAGGCTCCCATGCCCGTCATCGGGCTGATCGGCCCCGGGACCTGCTGGAGGTGCAAGGCCATGCCGCAATCCAGCCCTAACGCTTTCCGGGCCCGAACGGATATCAGGGACCGCCTCAAGAAGCGATTCAGCGAGGCGCTCCGCAACGGCCACAGGGACGAGGGGAGCGCCGTGGTCGAATTCACCTTCCTCGCGCTGCTACTGATGGTCCCATTGGTCTACTTCATCATCACCGTGGGCCAGATCCAGGGTGGGTCCTTCGCCGTGGTCGGCGCCGCCGACCAGGCCGCGAAGGTGTTCGTTGCCCAACCGGATGCAGAGTCTGCCCAGGCCGCCGCCGAACAGGCAGCCCTCATCGCCCTCGCGGACTTTGGCCACGATGCCGAGCAGGCACGCGTATCCACCCGCTGCGACCCTGCCGACTGCCAGGCTGCGGGCACGGCCATCACCGTCACGGTCAACCTCACTGTGTCGCTGCCCTTTGTGCCATTCAACGAGGACTTCAGGCTCAAGGCCAGCGAAGTTGAAGCCTCGTCCACCCAACTGGTGGGCAGGTTCCGGTGACCCAAAGGTGAAGCACAAAGCGATCCACGAAGTGATCCCCGAAGCCGCGCCCGGCGAGCCAGGCAAAGGCGAGGGCGGCCAGATGATCGTGATGATCATCGGCTACGTCGCGCTGGCCCTCCTTGTGGTCACAGTGGTCATCGGCATCTCCAGCGTCTACCTCGAACACAAGCGGCTGTTGTCCCTGGCCGACGGCGCCTCGCTGGCCGCCGCCGACAGCTACACCTTGGGCGAGGTCGGGGGAGAGGGCGGGAGCCCTTCAGCCGTACTGGGCCCTGGACGCGTCCGCAGCGTTGCGGCCGACTTTATCGCCCGGAGCCCGTCGTCGGCCCGGTTCGACGGGTTAGCCGTTTCAGCGGCGACCGGCAGCCCTGACGGGTCCACCGCCGTCGTGGTTCTCAGCGCTGTTGTCCACCCGCCGATGGTGAACTTCCTGGTGCCTGATGGCATCAGAATTGAAGCGGCCTCCACGGCCCGTTCCCGGCTCACGCGCTGACCGGAAGCGGAGATGCCAGGAGAAGTCCGGCACTCCGGCCGGATAGCGTAGGCTTAAACAACCATGGCCAACATTGATTTTTCCGCAGAAATCCGCGCTCTTCGCGCCACCTACACCTCCATCGAACGAGTCAGCGATGTTGAGGCTCTGAAGGAAGACATCGCCGAACTGAGCGAACGAGCCGGCGAGCCGGACCTGTGGGATGACCCCGCCGCGGCGCAGAAGATCACCTCCCGCCTGTCGCACCGCCAGTCCGAGCTGGAGCGCCTGAACCGGCTGGTATCGCGGATCGATGACCTGGAAGTGCTGGTGGAGCTTGGCCAGGACGAGGATGACGCCGATTCCATGGGCGAAGCTGCAACCGAGCTGGAGTCCATCAGGAAATCCCTGAAGGAACTCGAAGTAGTGACGCTGCTGTCCGGAGAATACGACGAACGTGAAGCCGTGGTGTCCATCAGGGCCGGGGCCGGCGGCGTGGACGCCGCAGACTTCGCCGAAATGCTCATGCGCATGTACCTTCGCTGGGCCGAACGCCACGGGTACCCCACCACCGTCATGGACACCTCCTACGCCGAGGAGGCGGGACTGAAGTCCGCAACGTTCGAAGTCAAGGCACCGTATGCGTTCGGCACGCTCAGCGTCGAAGCCGGAACCCACCGCCTGGTGCGGATCAGCCCGTTCGACAACCAGGGCCGCCGCCAGACGTCCTTCGCTGCAGTCGAGGTCATTCCGCTCATCGAGTCAACGGACTCCATCGACATACCCGACAACGAGATCCGTGTGGACGTGTTCAGGTCCTCAGGTCCCGGCGGGCAGTCGGTTAACACCACCGACTCGGCCGTCCGGCTGACGCACATCCCCACCGGCACCGTGGTGTCGATGCAGAACGAAAAGTCGCAGCTTCAGAACCGGGCAGCTGCCCTGCGCGTTTTGCAGTCCCGGCTGCTTCTCCTGAAGAAGGAGCAGGAGGATGCCGAAAAGAAGGCGTTTGCCGGCGATGTCAAGGCATCCTGGGGCGATCAGATGCGCTCCTACGTCCTGAACCCCTACCAGATGGTCAAGGACCTCAGGACCGAACACGAGGTAGGCAACACCTCTGCCGTGTTCGACGGCGAAATTGACGACTTCATCGACGCCGGGATCCGCTGGCGCACCGACAACCGGAACGCCGAGAAGTCGTAGCTGCTGTGCCTACCCGGTAGGCCTGATCGCGCGACACACCCCCGAAGCCCCGAAAACCGGCCAAAATCCTGCGTATAGTCGAGGAGCCGGAGCTCTACTTCCCCAAACGAATGCCCGTGCGCCGGCTGCAGATCTGGGCTGTATCAGCCGTGCCCTGCAGGGTAACTAGGGCCATGATCCGATTCGAAAATGTCACCAAGATCTACGACCAAACGGCCCGGCCTGCGCTGGACGATGTCAGCCTTGAGATTGACCGTGGTGAATTTGCCTTCCTCGTCGGCGCTTCCGGATCCGGAAAGTCCACCTTCCTGCGGCTGGTGCTGAAGGAAGACCGGGCCTCTTCGGGCGCCGTGTACGTCGCCGGGCAGAACGTCGCCAAGATCTCCAGCTGGCGTGTGCCCAGGCTCCGCCGCGGCATCGGCGTGGTCTTCCAGGACTTCCGGCTCCTTCCGCAGAAGAGCGTGTTCGCCAACGTAGCCTTCGCGATGCAGGTCATCGGCAAGAGCCGCAGCGTCATCCGCGACACCGTCCCCGAAGTCCTGAAGACCGTGGGCCTGGAAGGCAAGGAAAACCGCCTTCCGCATGAGCTCTCCGGCGGCGAGCAGCAGCGTGTAGCAATCGCCCGTGCGGTAGTCAACCGCCCCGGCATCCTCCTCGCCGATGAACCCACCGGCAACCTGGACCCCACCACCTCCATGGGCATCATGGGCGTGCTGGACAAGATCAACCAGAACGGCACCACGGTGGTCATGGCCACGCACGACGACGACATCGTCAACGAGATGCGCAAGCGCGTTGTAGAGCTCAGGAACGGCATCGTCATCCGCGACGAGGCCAAAGCGTTGTATACCTCCATGATCCCCGTGGTGGGCCAGTCCCGCCGGCTCAGGGACGCCAGCGGCCGGGACGAATCCCGGCCGCCCGCACCAGGGAACGCAATCCGGTCGCAGGGGAGGAGCAGCGATGAGGCTCGCCTTTGTCCTCGGCGAAATCGGCAGCGGACTGCGCCGTAACGTTTCCATGGTGGTCTCGGTCATCCTGGTCACCTTTGTCTCACTGACATTCGTGGGTGCCGCAGGCATGCTGCAGCTCCAGATCAACCAGATGAAGGGCTACTGGTACGACAAAGTCCAGGTTGCCATCTTCCTGTGCAGTGACGGTTCGACGGCGGCCGGTTGCGCCACCGGGCCGGTCACGCCGGAGCAGCAGGACAACCTGCAGACCCTGCTCGAATCACCCGCCGTGGCCCAATACGTCAACGATTTCCAGTTCGAGTCCAAGGAAGAGGCCTACAAGCACTTCAAGGACCAGTTCTCGAATTCTCCTATCGTGGATTCCGTCACGCCGGACCAGCTCCCTTCATCGTTCCGCATCAACATGAAGGATCCGGAAAAATACCAGATCATCAGCGAGACGTTCTCCTCGCAACCGGGCGTCGAAACGGTCATTGACCAGCGCCAGTTGCTGGAGCGGCTCTTCTCGGCCATGAATGCCGCCTCGCTGGTTGCCGTCAGCATCGCCGGCGTGATGATTATCTGTGCCATTCTCCTGATTGCCACCACCATCCGGCTCTCGGCCTTCAGTCGCCGCCGCGAGACCGGGATCATGCGCCTGGTGGGCGCGTCCAAGCTTGTCATCCAGCTGCCGTTCATCCTTGAAGGCGTGATTGCGGCAGTGATCGGCGCCGCCCTGGCATCCGGCACGCTGTGGGCGGTGGCGCACTTCTTCCTGGGCGAGTACCTGTCCAAGCAGTATCCGGACACAGCGTTCATCTCGCCGGGCCAGACGCTCATTCTCGCGCCGGCCTTGTTGATCCTTGGCGGATCTTTGGCAGGAATTTCGTCGCTCTTGACCTTACGCAGATATTTGAAGGTCTAAGCTGTGCAAACCGAACAAGGAATCCTGATGAACGAATTGCACCGAACCGCGCCCCGGCACCGGGCCGAACGCCGGCGACCTGCCGGCCGCCGCGCCGGCCTGATCAGCGGCGTCCTTGCCCTGCTCCTCACCGCCAGCATGGGCGCGTCAGCCCCGGTGGCGCACGCCGATGAGCTCGATGACAAGCGTGCCGCCCTCGAAGCCGAGGCGGCCCGGGTTCAGCAATCCCTGGAATTCGTGGACTCACGCATCGCGAAGGCCGCCGGCGACCTGGTGATCTACCAGGGCCAGCTGCCCGGCGCCCAGCAGGCACTCCTGGAGGCCCAGGGGCGCGTGGCCAGTGCGGTCAAGGAAGTCGAAGCCCTGACGGCGCGGGTTGACCTGGCACAGCAGAATAAGGCCAAAATCACCCAGCAGCTTGAGGCTGACAAGCAGAAGATCGCGGACACGAAGAAGCTGATCGGCCAGATCGCCACACAGGCCTACAAGTCCGGAGGCGTGCCGTCGAACCTGACGCTCTTCTTCGGGGCAAACAACGGCGGCAGCCTGACCGACACCATGGACCTCGCTGACCAGGCCATGCGCAGCCAGAACGCCGCCATGGACAAGCTGTCCCAGCAAAGCGCCACCAATGTGAACTCACAGGCCCGGCTCGAAGCCGTTGAGGCAGAAATCAGGGACCTCAAAGCCAAGGCAGACGCCGCGTTGGAACGGGAGAAGGCTGCCCGTGACGAGGCGGCTGCCAAGAAGGCCCAGGTTGACCAGCTGATCGCCGACACAGTGCGCCTTGATGCCGAACTCCAGGCAGCGAAACCAGGCATCCAGTCCCAAATGGCGGCGGTTGCAGCGAGCCAGAACTCCGTTGCAAACGAAATCGCCGAACGTGACCGCCGGCTCCGCGAGGCTTGGGAGGCCGAACAGCGCCGACTGGCGGAAGCGGCCGCTGCCGCGGCACGGGCGCAGGGCCAGGCCCAGCAGCCGTACGCTCCGGTGACCGGATCGCCGTCGGCCTTTGGCCTGCGGCACCCTTTTCGGGCGACGTGCCCATCACCTCCGGCTTCGGCTGGCGCTCAACCCGCCGGGAACCATCGATTTCTACGGCACCGGCGGTTACCTCCATACCGGCATCGACTTCGGCGCTGCCTGCGGCACCCCGGTCTATGCCGCGGCGGCGGGCGAGGTCTTCTCCTCAGGCTGGAACTCGGCCGACGGTGGCGGCTGGCGGGTGAAGCTCTCCCATGGTGTGGTGCAGGGCAACTCGCTGACCACCATCGTTTACCACAACAGCAGCATCGTGGTCTCCAACGGCCAGCAGGTTTCCGCGGGGCAGCTCATCGCCTACTCGGGTAGCACGGGCAATTCAACGGGCTGCCACGCACACTTTGAAACCTGGCTCAACGGGGCCGCAGTTGACCCGATGCGCCTGCTGTAACGCCGCCCCGCGCCTGCCGTAGACTAGGATGACTCCGCGCCGGAACGGCCGGAGCCAACCAGGATCCACGAACTGAGGAGTTCCACCGTGCCCAAAGAAAGTGGCCGTAAAGTTGTGGCCACCAACCGCAAGGCCCGGCATGACTACCTTGTGCTGGACACTTATGAGGCCGGCATTGCCCTTATGGGTACCGAGGTCAAGTCCCTGCGCGAAGGCCACGCGTCCATGGTGGACGGTTTCTGCACGTTCTACAACGATGAGCTGTGGATGGAGGGCATCCACATTCCCGAGTACAACCAGGGGAGCTGGACCAACCACTCGGCGCGCCGCCGTCGGAAGTTGTTGCTGCACCGGGAGGAGCTCAACAAGATTTCCGTGAAGATCCGTGAGTCCGGCTTCACAGTCGTTCCGCTGCAGCTGTACTTCCTGGACGGCAGGGCGAAGGTGGAAATCGCGATCGCCCGCGGCAAGCGGGAGTATGACAAACGCCAGACCCTGCGTGAGCAGCAGGATAACCGCGAAGCACTGCGCGAGGTCCGGGAACGCAACCGCCGGTAGGAATGTTTTCCGCCGGGCATGGGTTATGATAGGTAGTCCGGCAGGGATTTGTGCCTGCACAGCCCGGCCGGTTTGAAAACAAAATACGGGGATGATCGGTTTCGACGATGTTAGTCGCGACAGGTGAAGCGGGCCGAGGATGCAGAATTATCTCGTAAACGCTGTCTGCAAACCAATAAGTGCCAAATCAAACCGCACTGACTTCGCTCTCGCTGCCTAAGCAGTAAGACAGTCCGTCAGCCCGAGGTTGCTATTGCCCCGGATCCTGGCGTCATTTAGATAGCCACTGCTGCTTGCCTCCGTCATCGGGGCAAACGGGACTCTTAGATGACTGGGCCCGGATCAGCCACCTGTTTGCAGGAAGGCTGGGGCCGAGAAAATCCGACGCAAACTGCGCCCGGAGAAGCCCTGTTAACATAACATCGGACGGGGTTCAATTCCCCCATCTCCACATTTTGAATGTCGCAAGACATTGCCAGAAGGCCCGGACTCCGCGTCCGGGTCTTCTGGCATTTAAACGCCGTGTTGAGCGCTGTTCACCCACGGCGTAGCCATTCCGGGACTACCGGGCGCCACCATGTGGTTGTCCCAGTAAGCTCCGGCGCAGCAGCAGGTCTGGAAGCCGGGGCAGCAACGCCAGCCAGGAGGTGCGCCATGGAACAGGCGCAGGAACCCTACACTGCAGCGGCCGACGACGGTCCGCTGGACTCGTATTCGGAGACCGTCATGCGCGTGGCCGAGACGGTCACCCCGCACGTTGCGGCCATTGAAATGACCGGCAACCGCCGTAACGGCCGTTTTCGCATGGGTGCAGGCTCGGCGGTGGTCTTCACGGAAGACGGCTACCTGCTCACCAATTCGCATGTGGTGGCCGGCACCCGTCAGGGCCATGCCGCCTTTGCTGACGGCAGCCGGACGGATCTTGAACTGGTGGGGGCAGATCCTTTGTCCGACCTCGCCGTGGTCCACGGCAGGGCACCGAAAGTGGCCCGGCGCAGTTCGGCGATGCCGAGACGTTGCGCGTGGGCCAGCTGGTTATTGCGGTGGGAAATCCGCTGGGCTTGGCCGGATCAGTTACAGCGGGTGTGGTCAGCGGCCTGGGCCGTGCCATTCCGGTGTGGTCCAGTGGCAACCGGCGCGTGATCGAGGACGTCATCCAGACCGACGCAGCACTCAATGCCGGCAGTTCCGGCGGAGCGCTGGCCGATACGCACGGCCGCATCGTGGGAATTAACACCGCAGTGGCCGGAGCGGGGCTGGGCCTGGCCGTGCCCATCAACACCACCACGCGGCGCATCATCTCAGCGCTGCTGAAGGACGGCCGTGTCAGGCGGGCTTATCTCGGCGTGGTGAGCACACCTTTCCGGCTCAATGCCAGCGCGGTGATCAGGACGGGACAACGGGACGGGCTGCGCGTGGTGGAAGTACTGGCCGGTTCGCCTGCAGACCGCGGGGGCCTGCGGGCTGGTGACGTCATCCTGACGGCCGGAAGCCGCCCCGTCAGCAACGCCGAGAGCCTGCAGAAGCTGCTGTTCGCCGATGCGATCGGCCAGCCGCTGCCGATTCGAGTGCTGAGGGACGGCCAGGAAGTGGACATTGTGGCAGTGCCCGAAGAGATGGCCGGGAACGGGTAAACCGCTACCGGCGCTTCTTCAGGTGCGCTACCGGGTCCTGCGGGCCTTCAATCGGGCTCTTGGCCTTCTTTTCCGCGCGTTTTTCCTTGATGGTTTTGACCGGCTTCTTGTGCAGTTGCTGGTGTGGTGACTTGTCAGGCATGGCATGCTCCTTACGACGTGGGACGGGCTGCGTCCCACTTCGTAAAATACGCCTGTTCAGCCCCGAATGTAATGCCCCGGATCAGTCCGGAACTGCAACGTCCGCGATGCCCACGAAACGGGTCCCGACGCCGTCGAACTCGCTCCTGATAAGGCCAGGCCTCAGCGGCGGCACCTCGTCCTGGGCATGGTGCTCGCACACCACATACGTGAATTCCGGCCACCATTTCTTGGGCCGGGCCGCTTCCTCGTAGCCGCAGACGGCACATTCCAGGTGCACCCAGACCGGACGTTTGCCGGTCCGGTTGGCCCGCGACTGGATCAGCCATGCCGGCGGGTTGTCCAGGATTTCGCCCAGCTCCGCCTCGGTCATTCGTTTCGGGATGCCATGGCGCTGGGCCATTTCCATCGGTACATCAAGGGCAATTGCCGCGTCGCGTCTGCTAATCATCAGAGTCAACGATACGGGACCGGGACAAACCTGTTGGAGTCCCTTAAGATGCCAGGGCGATGCCCACAGCCGCGGCGGCAAATCCGGCGGCCAGGTTGGCGCCGATGGTCAGGGCGGCGGCACCGAACCGCGACTCGCTCAGGAGCCGCACCGCGGCGGTGGTCCAGGAGCTGAACGTGGTGAGCCCGCCCGCCAGGCCGGTGGCGACAGCGGTCTGCCACTCGGGGGCAAGGCCGAGCCGTCCGGTCATGCCGATGGACAGTCCGATGATCAGGCACCCGGTGACGTTGACGGTGAGCGTGGCCCACGGCCAGTGCCGCGGCCTGCCGCTCGGGCTGACGGCCGTGCGGAGCCCCTCGCGGTGGGCGAACCAGGTGTCGACGGCGAAGCGCAGCAGGGCGCCCGCCATGCCGAACACTCCCACCAGGACCGCGCCTATCACGGCGCTGTCCCCGCCTGGTCACCCTGCAGCCGGTCGGTGAGCAGCCGTCCGGTCCGCCAGCCACCGGCCGCGCCGCCCAGTCCCAGCAGCAGGGACAGCCCCAGGTAGGCTATCCACACGGGATGTTCGCCGGCCCTGGCCAGCTGGTCAATTGAAAAGACCACCGCAGAGAACGTGGTGAACGAGCCCAGGAATCCCGGCCCACGCCGGCGCGCAGCCAGAACGCCGTCCGCGCCGCGCCATCCACACCGTAGTGAGGGCGGCTAGCACAAAACTTCCGGTGACGTTGATTCCCAGGGTGGTCCAGGGCATTGCCCCAGCGGTTTCCGGAAAGGCGAGTCCCAGCCCGTACCGGAGTTCCGTTCCGGCCAGGCTGCCTGCCGCCACGGCCAGCCAGGCCCGCCAGTGCGGCACGCGGGCGTTCGTCATTCAGCTCTCGCCGAGGGTGCAGCCGGCGTGGAGGTGGTCACTGTGGACCCAGAGCGCCGCGGTGACTTCATCCGCGAGATCGTAGTCCCGCTTCCTGCCGGCGTTGCTGATCCGCACCACCAGCGCTCCGCCAAACGGCTTACGGCCCACTACCTCCACCTCGTCGTCGAGGTCAATTTCCTCGGCCGAAAGATACCGCAGCAAATCAGGGTTCTCGTCGCTGATGCGGGTGATCCGGCCGGTGTGCCCGGGATCGAGTTCACCGAGCAGATGGGCTTCTGGCAACAGCACCGTGCCGTCCGCGGAGGGAATCGGGTCACCGTGCGGGTCGCGTTGCGGGTTGCCCAGTTTTGCCGACATGCGCTCAATAAACGTGTCCGACACCGCGTGCTCCAGCAGTTCGGCTTCGTCGTGGACTTCGTCCCAGCTGTAACCAAGCTCCTGCACCAGGTAGGTCTCAATGAGCCGGTGCCGGCGCACCATGGACAATGCCAGCCGGACCCCGGAGTCTGTAAGGGTGATGGCGCTGTACGGCTTGTGGTCCACCAGGCCCTGGTCCTTGAGCTTGCGGACCATCTCCGAGACCGAGGAATTGGCCACCCCAGGCGCTGCGCGAGCTGGGAGGACGTGATGGGTTTGTCCTGCCACTCCGTGAAGCCGTAGATGACCTTGACGTAGTCCTCGATCGAGGAGGAGGGCGCGCTGGTCTTCACGTTTCCAAGCCTACCCGGTGGTCGGCGCCCGTCACGCCTTCGTGGCCCGCCACGTCAACGTCAGGTATGGCAGGCTGATCTCCTCTTCGGCGGAGTGCCCCAGGTGTTCGTGCAAGTACCAGTCAAGATTGGCAAGGACTTTGCCGCGCGTGGCTTTTCCGGCGCGCAGGTAGTAGCTGCGGGACTTCGTCAGTTCCATGACGTCCGCCGTGCTGAGGCTGTCCTCCCACCGCGTCACATGGCTCTCGAGGCCTTCAAACTCCGGCCCCACCACCGGGCGGAACCCGGGCTTGTAGACGTCGCCGGCGTGCATGATGCGGGACAACCGGTGCACCCACGGAACGGACGTGTCCAGCTGGTTCCAGATCAGCCCCAGAGTTCCGCCGGGCCGCAGGATCCGCGCCAGTTCGGTGCTCGCCGGCAGCGGATCGCACCAGTGCCAGGCCTGCGCCACGCTTACGACGTCGAACGAGGAGTCGGCGAGGCCGGTGGCCTCTGCCGTCCCCTGGGTCGCGTCCGCCGCGGGGTAGTGGGCCCGCAGCTGTTCGAGCATGTCCGGCGACGGGTCCACCGCGGAAACCGCCAGGCCGCGTTCCAGCAGCAGGGCGGTAAACTTGCCGGTTCCGGCGCCCACGTCCACGGCGTCCGCCGCGCCGGCAGGGACCAGCCAGTCCGCTGAGTCGGCAGGGTATCCAGGGCGTACGCGCTGGTAGTGTTCGCCGCCGTCCTGGAAACTCCGTCCGAGTTCCAGGCGGCGTCCGTGCTCAAGCCTGGGCCACCCCGTGCCACGTGCGGCCTCCTTCAACTGTGCCCATCGGTATCCTTCGAATTTACCGCATGGGCCGCAGCCGCTGGGTCAGGCCGCAGCCGGGTGGGCAGCGGTCAGGTCAGCAACCCGGGGAGGAGGGCGTCAGTCAGTCGTCAAGGCACGGAGCCGCGCCGGCGGTGCCCGGCGTGTTGGGAGCCCAGTGAGGGTACGTACGGGTGTCGTTGGCCGGAACCCAGCGGCCGGCGTCCACCACGTAGTCCCAGCCCAGGCCGGTTCGGCGGAGTTGCTCCAGGCCGGCAAGGAGCCGCTGGGCATCCTCCAGCCGTGAGCCCACGCCGAAGCTGGCCCGCAGGGAACCGGAGGGAAGGCCGAGGCGCTTGAGCAGCGGGTGCGCGCAGAAGCGGCCGTCCCGGAGGCCAACGCCGTGCTCGGCCGACAGGTACGCGGCCACAAGCCCGGCGTCGTATCCTGCCACGGAAAAGTTCACCACGCCGATGGTGCCAGTTGCAGCGTCCGTGTCCGAGAAGATCTGGTGCACGGTGACGCCGTCGATCTTCCCGAGCCCTTCCACCAGGAATGACCTGATGGCTGCCTCGTGGGCGTGCCAGCGGTCGTGGTCCAGGGATGCGATGACCTGGGTGGCGCGGGCCAGTGTAGCCGCGCCGAGGACGTTGGGGGAGCCGCCCTCGTGCCGTGCCGGACCGGTAGCCCAGCTGACGCCGTCGAGCCTGGCCTCGCGGACAGCGCCGCCACCGGCCAGGTGGGGAGTTCCGGCGTCGAGCCAGTCTGTGCGGCCCACCAGGACCCCGGAGCCGAAGGGCGCGTAGAGCTTGTGCCCGGAGAAGGCAAGGTAGTCGACGTCGTCGGTGCTGATATTGATGCGCCGGTGCGGCGCCAGCTGCGCCGCGTCCACCACGATCCGCGCGCCGTACTCATGGGCGAGGGTGGCCAGGCCTTGATCGGGAGGATCTCTCCGGTGACGTTGGAGGCGCCCGTGACCGCGAGGAGGCTGACGTTGCCCTGCTCAAGTTCGGCGCGGAGGACCTCGAGGGTCCCCACGATGGTGTCCGCGGCGACGACGCTGCGGTGCTGGACGCCCTGCCACGGCAGGAGGTTGCGTGGTGTTCGATGTCCAGGTACAGGACATCGCCATTGGGCCGCCCTTCCGTCGCCGGCAGGCAACCCGCCAGCAGGTTCAGCGAGTCGGTGGTGTTCCGGGTGAAGATGACGGAGTCGTCCGGGCGTCCGCCCACAAAGTCGCGCACGATGTCCCGGGCGTTCTCATAGACGGAAGTGCTGATCTGCGATGCGTAGCCGGCGCCGCGATGGACGCTGGCGTAGAACGGCAGGATCTCGTTGAGGTAGGCCGACACCACGGAGAGGGCCGGAGCGGATGCGCCGTAGTCCAGGTTTGCGTACCGGATGTGGCCGCCCTGGATCAGCGGTGCCTGGATTTCCGCGCCGGTAACCGCAGAGAGGGGGCGGCCGGCAACGGCGGCGGCAGCGTTGAACAGCGCAGCGGCCTCGGCAGGGGCGGCGTTGTCGGGAGAAACAGTGTTGGGGGAGACGGTGGCAGTTGTCACGGAGACCTCACTCTAAAAGGACTCCCGGTAACGGGAATCCGCGCTTGCCGTGTCCATTCCGGACCGGCCTGGTCGTCACCCGGGGCACCCCACCGCGAATGGAGGGTTGCCGGCCAGCAAACCGGGGTTTAGCGCTGGCACTCGTGACCTGTTAAGAAGCGTAGAACATCCGCCGCTGCAGAAAGGAAGCTCGGGGCAATGTTAAGGACTTTGTTACGCGCGATTGAGAACAGCCTCATTTGTCGAAGATACGACTGCGGACGCCCCCCTTGAGGAGGCGTCCGCAGTCGATAATTCGAAGAAGATGCCTAGAGGAGGTCGTCCAAATTCGGGTTCAGACGCTTGAGCACCTCTGAGTGCAGGATGGAGTTCGTGGCCAGGGCGTTTCCGCCGAACGGCCCGTCCTGTCCCTCCAAGGAGGTGAAGCGGCCGCCGGCTTCCACCACGATGGGCACCAGGGCAGCCATATCGTAGAGGTTCAGTTCAGGCTCGCAGGCGATGTCCACGGAACCTTCGGCCACCATGCAGTAGGACCAAAAATCGCCGTAGGCGCGCGTGCGCCACACGTCCTCGGTCAGGCCCAGGAACTCATCCAGATTGCCGCGTTCCTTCCAGCCGCCCAGGCTGGAGTAGGACAGGGAGGCATCCGAAAGTTTGGAGACGTCCGAGACGCGGAGGCGCGTTGCGGCGGCAAGGGACTTGCCCATGTACGCGCCGGAACCCTTGGCGGCCCACCAGCGTTTGCCCAGCGCGGGTGCACTGACCAATCCCACCACGGGTTCGCCTTCGTCCACGAGGGCGATCAGGGTGGCCCACACCGGGACGCCGCGGACAAAGTTCTTGGTGCCGTCGATGGGATCAATGATCCAGCGGCGGGAGCCATGGCCCGAACTGCCGAATTCCTCGCCCAGCACGGCGTCGCGCGGACGCGAGCGGGACAGCTGGCCGCGGATGGCTTCCTCCGCGGACTTGTCCGCGTCCGTTACCGGCGTCAGGTCCGGCTTGGTCTCGATGCGGAGGTCCAGTGCCTTGAAGCGGCTCATGGTCTGGTCATCCACGGAATCTGCCAGCACATGGGCAAGGCGCAAGTCATCGTTGTAGCTCGAAGCGGGTTGGATCATGGTTCCAAACTACCGTCTCAGGGCCGCAGTGTTGGGGACATCGGCGTCCCGTCTAGCCAATGCTGCCCAGTTCCTTGGTTTCCTGGCCACCAGGCGGGGATCCGTGCCCAGCAGCCGCCGCAGGGACGCGAGCCGGGCCGGGCCGGTGGGCCCGCGCGGCCGGCGGACACCCAGGCATCAACCCCGCAGTTGACGGCCGCGGTGTTGTGCTTGCAGCCACGCTCGCAGGCATCCGTACCCGGCTCTAGGTCCGGGAAGGACCGCAGGATCCGGTCAGGGTCCACGTGGGCAAGGCCGAACGAACGGATGCCAGGGGTGTCGATGATCCAGCTTCCGGCGGGAGCTCCGGTCAGCTTCAGGGCAAGGGCCGACGACGACGTGTGGCGGCCGCGGCCGGTCACCGCGTTCACGCCACCGGTGGCCCGTTCGGCCCCGGTGAGCGCATTGACCATGGTTGACTTGCCCACGCCGGAATGACCCAGCATCACCGAGACCTTGCCCTCGAGGTACGCGCGGAGCTGCGAAACTGCGTCACTGTCCAGGCGGGCAGAGAGGCCGTCGTCGGAGCGGGCGTCGATGCCTGAGGCTTCGGAGTCCGACGTGCGGCTGATGATCACCGGGAAGTCCAGATGCTCGTAGTTGGACAGCAGTTCCGCCGGATCCTTGACGTCCGCCTTGGTGACGAGCAGCAGCGGCTCAATGCCGGCGTCGTAAGCGGCCACGAGGGCGCGGTCGATGAAGCCTGTGCGCGGCTCCGGGTTTGCGGCGGCCACCACTACCACCAGCTGATCTGCGTTTGCCACCACCGCACGCTCGATCGGATCAGTGTCATCGGCGCTGCGGCGCAGCAGGGTCCTGCGGTCCTGGATCCGGACCAGGCGGGCCAGGGTGTCGGGTTCCCGGAGACGTCTCCAACGAGGGAGACGAAGTCGCCGGCAACCACGGGGAGCGGCGGAGTTCGCGGGCCCTGGCTGCGATGATGATCCGCTCGTCGCCCGAGTCTTCGCCGACGACGGCGGTGTAGCGGCCGCGGTCCACGGTGATGATGCGGCCCGTGACGGCGTCGTCGTGGCTGGGTCGGTCCTTCGTGCGCGGCCGTGAGCCCTTTTTGCTGGGCCGGATCCGGACGTCGGACTCGTCCCAGGAATCAGTGCTGCGTGCCACCAGTGGGACCTTCCGTGCGCTTGTCGGCGGCAGTGCCCTGGGCCAGCATGTCGGCCCACATCTGCGGGAATTCCGGCATGGTCTTGGCAGTGGTGGCGATGTCCTGGACTTCGATGCCCGGCACCGCGAGGCCGAGGATGGCACCGGCGGTGGCCATCCTATGGTCCGCGTAGCTGTGGACGACGCCGGCGTGCAGCTGTGCCGGGCGGATCACCAGGCCGTCGCTGGTCTCCTCCGCGTCGCCGCCGAGGCGGTTGATTTCGGTGACCAGCGCGGCCAACCTGTCCGTCTCGTGGCCGCGAAGGTGCGCGATGCCGGTCAGTCGTGAAGGTCCGCTGGCCAGGGCGCAGAGGGCCGCCACGGTGGGGCGAGTTCGCTGGTTTCGTCAAAATCCGCGCCCTTGATCTCTGGCCCGCCCGTGACGGTCAGGACGCCGTCAGCCAGGCTGACGTCCGCGCCCATGTCCGCCAGGATGCTGCGCCAGAGGTCTCCCACCTGGGTGGTGCCGGCGGGCCATTCCGGGATCCGGACGGTGCCGCCGGTAGCCAGCGCGGCGGCCAGGAACGGGCCGGCGTTGGAGAGGTCCTGCTCAATGCGCTGGTCAAAGGCGCGGATGGGGCCCGGTGCCACCACCCAGTGGTTGGCACGGAATCGTCAACTGATACACCGACGCCGCGGAGTACGGCAACGGTCATGTTGATGTGGTCCAGGCTCGGCACCGGCTTGCCCACGTGTTCAAGGTGGAGTCCGTCGGTAAAGCGGGCGCCCACCAGCAAGAGGGCCGAGACGAACTGTGACGACGCACTTGCATCGATCACCAGGTGGCCGCCCCGGACTTCCCCGGTGCCTCCCACGGTGAACGGCAGCGACGAGGGGGTCCCGCCGTCGTCCGCGGTCAGGGCCACTCCGAGAGCCTTCAGGGCCTCGATGATGGTGCCCATGGGACGCTTCCGGGCGTGGGATCGCCGTCGAACACGCTCACGCCGTTGCGCAACGCCGCAAGCGGCGGAACAAAACGCATCACTGTTCCGGCGAGGCCGCAATCAATGTGCGTTGTTGACGACGGCGCCTCCTGGCTCAGGGGCGTGACCTCAAGGTCCGGCCGAACGCGCCGTCGCCGGGCACCTCCGTGATGGTGGCTCCCAACTGGCGGAGGGCGTCGATCATCAACGCAGAGTCCCGGGAGTGCAGGGGGCGCGGAGGCGGGACGGCCCGTCAGCCAGCGCGGCCAGCACCAGGAACCGGTTGGTCAGGGACTTTGAACCCGGCACCGTGACGGTGGCGTTGATGGGCCTGCTGGCGAAGGGGCCGGCCAGTGCGGAACGGTGCCGGTGGAGCTGTGTGAGTCGGGGGCTGCGAGCGGGGTGGAACCGGTCATCCGTCCTTACGCCCCCGTTGCGTGTTCGACGGCGCGGCGCACGGCCTGTCTGCCTTGTGAAGCTTCTGGCCGGTGGTCTTGCGGGCGCCGGCAGCACTCTTCCGGCGTCCGCGGCGAGGTGCTCGGCCCGCCAGGCCAGACCCGCTTGCCGGCGGTGTCCACCGAGGCCAGCAGGGCGCCGCCGCTGAGGGAAATGTTCTTGAGCAGCTGGTTCCGGCGGGCTTCCCGGCCTTCCTTGGTGCTGATGTCTGCGCTGCGCCATTCCACAAAGGTATTCAGGAGCGAGATGACGGTCAGCAGTGTTGCCGAGAGGCGGCTGAACTTGCCCAGGCCGAACAGCACGCCGGCACCCACCTGCGTTCCGCCGATCACCCGTGCCAGCATCTTTTCGTCGGCCTGGAACGGCAGCGACGCGGCTGCCTTCTGCAGGAGCGGCGAGAGCTGGGTGGCGGTGTCGTCGGCGTTCTTCAGCTTGTCCAGTCCGGCGACTACGAAACTGGAAGCCAGCATGGGGCGGGCGAGAGTACGGACAAAGGACATGGGTTTCCTCCTGGCTGGACGAACCGCACCGGATGCGGCGGAGTCCGTTCTAGTCTTGCACTTTTGGGAATATTTGCCTGCCGCCAGCGGTTATGGATTGCGGGTCCGAACACCGGACGAAATGACTCATCATGGATTGCCCGGCCGGTATTTGCCATAGAACACCATGGCCTGACACAGACTGGAGTTGCCCTTGAGGTTGCTGAAGGACGGGACGGAGCCCGCCGGACTCGTAGCACTGCAGACTCTGGAATCCGATCCTCCGGAGTACGGATCGTCGCGCGCCAAGGCCGTCACAGTAGACTTGAGCGCAATGAGCACCCTGGATCCGGCCCTCGAGGCCACGTATGAGGCCTCCGAACGAGAAGCCAAAACAAGCAGCGAAGCCAATGCCGGCGGCGATGCGCCGGCAGGCAGCGACGTCCGGCCTCCCGGGACATCGCTGTGGCCGCTGAGCCCGTGCCTGCTGCGCCTGCGCCCGCTGAGCAACCCGTGGATGTGGCCACCGAGTCAGCGGAAGAACGCCGCGTCCGTTTTGAGCGTGACGCCATGCAGTACGTGGATCAGCTCTACTCGGCCGCCATGCGGATGGCCAGGAACCCCGCGGATGCTGAAGACCTGGTCCAGGAGGCCTACACCAAGGCGTTCTCAGCGTTCCACCAGTACAAGCCCGGCACCAACCTCAAGGCGTGGCTGTACCGGATACTGACCAACACATACATCAACCTCTACCGCAAGCGGCAGCGCGAACCGCTGCAGTCGAACTCGGACACCATCGAGGACTGGCAGCTGGCCAGGGCCGAGTCACACACGTCGCGCGGCCTGCGGTCGGCCGAAGCTGAAGCACTGGACCACCTGCCTGACTCGGACGTCAAGCGGGCCTCCAAGCAATCCCCGAGGAGTTCCGGCTGGCGGTGTACTTCGCCGACGTCGAAGGCTTCGCGTACAAGGAGATCTCGGACATCATGAACACGCCCATCGGGACTGTGATGTCCCGGCTCCACCGCGGCAGGAAAATGCTGCGGGACATGCTGGCGGACTATGCCGCCGAACGAGGATTCAAAGGCGCCGTCGAATCACAGGACACGGCCGCGAGCACACAACAGGAGAACAGGAAATGAGCGACTGCCAGGGATTGGGCGACTGCGATGACGCCCGGATGCAACGCATCTACGAATACCTCGACGGGGCATTGACCCGCGAGGACATCACGGAAATCAAGACCCACCTTGATGAGTGCCCTGAGTGCACGGAGGAGTACGACCTGGAGTGTGTGATCCGCACCATGGTGAAGCGCTCGTGCACCGAGGCCGCTCCGGAGAACCTGAAGAACGCCATCCTGGACCGGATCCACGCGATCCGCCCGGTGGACGCCTGACGCAAGCGATACCTGCCAGGACACGTGGCCGCGTGGACGGCTGACGGCGGGGATGCGTAACAGGCTGGATGCCCGCCAGCAGTACTTCAGGCGCAACGAACCTCGTAAAGACGAAGGACCCCGGAAGCCATGTGGCTTCCGGGTCCTTCGCTTAAACCGTTTTCCAAGCTTTAGCTTAGGCGTTGGGCGCTTCCCGTGGTTCGCGCCGCCACGCTTACGGTCACGACGTTTACGTGCACGTTTGCTCATAGCTGGCCTCCTTAAATGTTGGTACTCAAAAGAGCTGCCCTCAAGTCTCCCACACCATGGGACACGCCGCGAAACCGAAACGGGCTGTGACCGGGGGCAATGCTGTCCGGCAGCACCGCCCGGCGGTTCCGCCCGGCGCCTCAGCCGGACAGTGAGTTGCGGATAGAGATGCGCGCCTGGTCCAGGACGGTCCTGACAGTTTCCAGTGTGACGGCGCTGAGCGGCTGCCGGGTGGCCTGCAGCCGCAGTTCCACACGCAGGTCGTCCCGGAACGCCTGCAGCAGCATTTCTGCTTCCTTCAGCTCCCGGATCCCCTCCGACGGCTGGCGGCTGGCTTTCCTGAAATCGGCGGCCCGAGCTGTGGAGCGGGCCGCCTCTGCCGTGGCCGCCAGGTCTGCCCGCAACCCGCGCATGTTAGCGCGGATATCTGCCCGCAGGTTGTCCGCCAGACGGCGGACGGAAGCGGAAATGTCGTTCTCGACGCCGGCAAGTTCCTCCCGGCGTTTGTTGAGTTCGGCAAGCCCCGCCGCCGTGATGCGGTAGTTGGTGCGGCGGCCAACAGGCTCGGTGTCGACGAGCCCTTCCTCTTCCAGCTTCCCCAGCCGCGGATAGATGGTCCCTGCGCTGGGGAGTAGGTGCCGCCGAACCGTTCGCTGAGGGCTTTGATCAGTTCATAGCCGTGTTTGGGCCCCGACTCCAGCAGTGCGAGCAGGTACAGCCGGAGCGCACCATGGGCGAACACCGGAGGCATCATTGCCCCGCTTCCGGCTACTTGCATCGTCGTTGCGGGCCGGCTGGCCGTGGAAAATGGACGTTTTGCCGGACACCGAGTTAGTCCGGACCAGCATCAGCTTCCCGTCCGGTCCGGCAATGGTTTCCACCTTGCCGCCGGGCTGCGAGTACTGCTGGTCATCAATCACCACAACGCCGCTGGCAGACTTCGCCACGATGTCCACCCCGACATCGTGGGGCAGCCTGATGGTGAGGTCGCCGGAGACTGAATTGGCACCGAAGTCGTGGGTAAAACCGAGCAGGTCAAAACTCATGTCGCCGCTGACCGTGTGAGCCCGAATGCTGCTGAACTGGCCGGATGCGGTGATCTCGCCGGAGACGCTCTTGGCGGTCAGGACGCCGTCGTGGTTTCGCGCGATGACCTCGCCGCTGACTGTGTTGACGTGGAGTTCCCCGGATGTGCCGTCTGCCATCACAGAACCGGAGACGGTATTAAGCCGCGTGCGCCCGCTGATTCCGGACACGAGGCCATCACCGCTGACTGTGCCGGCCTCCACCTCGACGCCGGCCGGCAGGGCAATGCTGATAACCGCCGAGTTGTTGCTGTTGTGGTTGACCGTGCCCATCAGGTTCTTGAACCAACCCTGCGGGCCGTGCAGCTGATGGCGGACCTCAAGCCGGCCGTCCGTCAGTGTCACCGACACAGGATCACCCTGGACGTCGTTGATATCCACGCGAGCAACGGCGTCGGAATGGGTGACGACGTCGAACCTGCCGCGGACCATGCCCAGCTTTAGTGACCTGACGTTGTCAACGTCGATGGTTTGCGGAGCTGTGACGGTCCAGCTGTCCTCTGTCATGAAATCCTCCAAATCCGCGATATATCGTGACTGATAGTCCAAGATATAACGTACCGCCGGACGAGTCAAGATATATCGCGACTGGAACGGTTGGGGAAGCCTACTCGGGGCGTCCATGCCCAGCCACTGGAACCAGCCACGGTGGAGGACCAGCCAGGCCATCAGGCCATAGCCAGCCTGCCCGGCGTGCCGGTATTGGCTGCAAGGTCCTGGCGCCACTGTTCGTGGTTCAGCAGCGGTGAGAACGTGTCCACATAGAGGTGCTTGCGCCTGGTGGTGACGTCAGCGAAGGCTGTGTTCAGATCGGCGAGCCGGCGGTTCTGTACCGGGTCCAGCGTGGGCGGCGGGCCCACCACAAAAACCTCGATCCGGTTCTGCGTGGCGGTATCCAGGATGTTGGCCAGATTCAGGCGGCTGCGGGCGGTGGAAAGGCCGAACTCGATGTCCCGGCCCGAGAGGCCGATCACCAGGCGGTTCTCGTGCTGGTCGCCGAACCGCCGCCCGGCTTCCTCCTGCCAGCGGGCAGCCAGCCCCTCCGTTCCTTCCTGGGGACAGGGGAGGGCATACGCTTCCATGACCATGCCGTCCTGCGGAGTGCGGGCCAACACGCGGCCCAGCCAGCCGAGGGCCCTGGGATCGCCCAGCCCGGCCAGCAGTTCATCTCCAACAGCTGCGATCCGCAGCTTCCTGTCTTCCACAAGTCCCTCTTTACGTCCGTGCCGATTCAGGCCAACCGGCGTGGCTATGATCCATCTTCATTAAACAGAACTGCCCGGCCGGAGTCTGGTATTTCGACGTCCGGCCGGGCAGCCACTGGTATTACTTCCGCGCAAATGCCTGCTTCAGCAGTGAATCCTGCTCAGCTGCGTGTCGCTTCATCGACCCGGCCGCCGTGGAGGCCGATGCGGGACGCGACACCAGGCGGACGCGCCGGTCCAACGCCTCCGGGAGGTTCAGGCCCATAAACGGCCACGGTCCCTGGTTGGCGGGCTCGTCCTGTGCCCAGACAACCTCCGCGTTCGGGTACTTGGCCAGTTCTGCTGCGATTTCTTCGTGCGGCAGCGGGTAAAGCTGCTCCACGCGGACAATCGCGGTGGTCTTATCATCGGTCTTCTGCCGTGTGGACAGGAGATCGTAGTACAGGCGGCCGGAGACCAGCAGTACGCGTTCGACGGCGTCTGCCACCAGCTGCTCTTGGTCACCGATGACGGGCGGAAGGCGCCGGTGGTGAAGTCCTCGACGGACGATGCGGCTGCCTTGAGGCGCAGCAGCTGCTTCGGCGTGAAGATGATCAGCGGCTTGCGTGGCCGGCTGTACGCCTGGCGGCGCAGCAGGTGGAAGTGCGAGGCCGCCGTGGTGGGGTTGGCGACGATCATGTTCTCTTCGGCGCACATCTGCAGGAAGCGTTCGATGCGTGCCGAGGAGTGGTCCGGGCCCTGGCCTTCGTAGCCGTGCGGCAGCATCAGCACCAGGGAGGAGCGCTGGCCCCACTTCTGCTCGGCCGAGGAGATGAACTCATCGATGATGGTCTGCGCGCCGTTGACGAAGTCACCGAACTGCGCTTCCCACAGCACCAGGGCATCGGGGCGTTCCACCGAGTAGCCGTATTCGAAGCCCATGGCCGCGTATTCGGACAGCAAAGAGTCGTAGATCCACAGCTTCGCCTGGTCATCCGAGAGGTGGCCCAGGGGCAGCCACTCGCCGCCGTTGGCGCGGTCATGGAACACTGCGTGGCGCTGCACAAAAGTGCCGCGGCGCGAGTCCTGGCCGGCAAGCCGGACGGGAACTCCTTCCATGATCAGCGAACCGAAGGCCGCGATCTCGCCAAAGCCCCAGTCGATGCCGCCTTCGCGGGACATCTGCTCGCGCTTTTCGAGGAGCTGCTTGAGCTTGGCGTGGACGGTGAAGCCCTCGGGATCTGGACGTGGGCCTTGCCGATGTGTGCCAGGGTCTCCGGAGAAATGGCAGTGGACGCCGGGGCGTTGGTGCCGAAGTCAGCCTGCTGGGCGATGGGACGCTCAATGTCGGAGACGGCGGCGGAGTCCGCGGTGATGATCGGGATGGGCGAGGTCTGGGCCGCGTGCGTTTCGGCGAAGACCCGCTCGAGCCGTTCCTGGTAGTCGCGGAGCAGCTGCTCCGCTTCTTCCTCGGTGATGTCGCCACGGCCGATGAGCGCCTCGGTGTACAGCTTGCGGACGGAGCGCTTGGCTTCGATCAGGTTGTACATCATCGGCTGGGTCATCGAGGGGTCGTCACCCTCGTTGTGGCCCGGCGGCGGTAGCACACCATGTCGATCACAACGTCCTTGTGGAAACGCTGGCGGAACTCGTAGGCGAGCTGGGCAATGCGCACCACGGCCTCGGGATCGTCACCGTTCACGTGGAACACCGGTGCCTGGATCATCTTGGCGACATCTGTGGAGTACGTGGATGAACGCGACGAAGAAGGAGCCGTGGTGAAGCCCACCTGGTTGTTGACCACCACGTGGATGGTGCCGCCGGTCCGGTAGCCGCGGAGCTGGGACAGGTTCAGTGTCTCGGCAACCACGCCCTGGCCTGCAAATGCAGCGTCGCCGTGGACCATCAGGGGCAGGACCGGGAAGGCCTCGCCCTGGTCCAGGCGGTCCTGCTTGGCGCGGACGATGCCTTCAAGCACCGAGTCGACAGCCTCGAGGTGGGACGGGTTGGCGGCGAGGTAGACCTTGGTCTCGTTGCCGTTTTCCGAGGTGAACGTGCCTTCGGTACCAAGGTGGTATTTGACGTCGCCGGAGCCCTGCACGGAGCGGGGATCCTGGGTGCCTTCGAATTCGCGGAACACCTGGGCGTAGGTCTTGCCGGCGATGTTGGTGAGGACGTTCAGGCGGCCGCGGTGGGCCATGCCGATTGCAACCTCGTCCAGTCCGTCGTCGGCGGCATCGGAAATGATGGCGTCCAGCAGCGGAATGAGGGATTCGCCGCCTTCCAGGGAGAAGCGCTTCTGGCCGACGAACTTGGTCTGCAGGAAGGTTTCAAACGCTTCGGCCGCGTTGAGCCGGGACACAATGCGCAGCTGCTCTTCGCGGCTCGGCTTCGAGTACGGGTGCTCCAGCTGGTCCTGGAACCACTTGCGTTCCTCCGGCTCCTGGATGTGCATGTATTCGATGCCGGTGGTGCGGCAGTAGGCATCACGGAGGACACCGAGGATGTCGCGGAACTTGAGCATGGGCGCGCCGCCGAATCCGCCGGTGGGCCACTCGCGGTCCAGGTCCCACAGGGTCAGCCCGTAGGTGAGGACGTCAAGGTCCGGGTGCTTGCGCTGGACGTACTCCAGGGGATCGGTGTCTGCCATCAAGTGGCCGCGCACACGGTAGGAGTGGATCAGCTGCTGGATCCGGGCAACCTTGTTGATCTGGTCGGCAGGGTCCACCTGCAGGTCCGGGCTCCAGCGAACGGGCTCGTACGGGATGCGGAGGGACTCGAAGATTTCGTCGTAGAAGTTCTGGGCACCGAGCAGCAGCTGGTGCACAAGCTTCAGGAACTCGCCGCTGCCGGCTCCCTGGATGACGCGGTGGTCATAGGTGGATGTCAGCGTGAGGACCTTGCTGATGGCGTTCTGCGCAATGATCTTTTCGCTGGCGCCCTGGAACTCGGCCGGGTAGTCCAGCGCGCCGACGCCGATGATGGCAGCCTGCCCCTTGGACAGACGCGGCACGGAGTGGACGGTGCCGATGCCGCCGGGGTTGGTCAGGGACACCGTAGTGCCGGAATGGTCATCAGCGGTCAGCTTGCCGGCGCGGGCACGCTTGATCAGGTCTTCATAGGTGTGCCAGAACTCGGAGAAGTTGAGGGTCTCCGCCTTCTTGATGTTGGGCACCATAAGCAGGCGGGTGCCGTCCGGCTTGGGCATGTCAATGGCGATGCCGAAGTTGACGTGGGCCGGCTGGATAGCGCTGGGCTTGCCGTCGATTTCGTCGTAGTAGACGTTCATCGAGGGGAACTGGGCGAGTGCCCGGATCACGGCGTAGCCAATGAGGTGCGTGAACGAAACCTTACCGCCGCGTGCACGGGCCAGGTTGGAGTTGATGACCACGCGGTTATCGATCAACAGCTTGGCCGGGATAGCCCGGACGCTGGTGGCCGTGGGGACCTCAAGGCTGGTGACCATGTTGGTGGCGATGGCCTTGGCCGGGCCACGAAGAACGGAGACCACGTCCTCTTCAGGCGCCGTGGGTGCCTTGACGTTCTTGGGAAGCTGGGCGGGAATCGGCTGGGCGCCGGTTCCGGGCTCGGTCTTCTTCGCGCCATCGCGGGCGACCGTAGCGGGAGCTTTCTTTGCCGCCGCGGGGGCGGTGGCCGGCGCTGCGGGCTGTGCGGCCGGCGACGTTGCCGGTGCAGTAGTTGAAGAAGCCGGAGCTGCCAGCGGTACAGCCGGCATTTCGCGGGTAGCTGGGTGGGCCACGGCTACCGCCGTGCTTCCGTTGGAAGAAGAACCGCTGCCTGAATCGAAGGACTCGAAAAGGGGCCACCATTTGGTATCCACCGTGTTCTTGTCTTTCTGATACTGCTCGTACAGTTCGTCAACGAGCCACTCATTTCCGCCAAATTCCTCTGGTAGACGGTGGCTAGGCTGCTCTGGCACTTGAAATACGCCTCTTCCATGAGTTTGATTTCTCTCTGGCCGCCACGGTGCCGCAGCACAACATTCGAACCAGTCTCTGCGTCCTGAACCCGGACCGTTGCCAGTCTAATGAGCATTCTGTGTTAACTGCCAATAACGGTGACCCAAATCATGGCAATGACGGGGAGATCACCGATTGTGGCGTCCGGAAGCCGTTCCGGCGCGGGCGCGCCGGGACCTCCATGCGGCCATCCGAAAGGCGCTATCTGCTCCTGTAGACTGAAATTCTTATGGACAGTAAATCTAGGTGCCGGCCTGGGGCTGTCAGCGGAGCACGACGTACAGCACCGCGCAGTCCACCCGCAGAGCCGGCAAACCCCGAACACGAGCCCATCATTCTCCGTCAGAGCACCCCGGCGGAGCCCCTATGGAAACAGCGTCGGCTTCGGCCGATCATCCTCCGCCGGTCCGGTTCCCCGGTTGCACACAATTACTCCCGACTTTCGGGCGGGATGCTGAATGGAGTGGTTGCTCCTCGCGGCAGGCCTCCTGCTGATCGCCGGCACCGGCTTTTTCGTCGCCGTCGAATTCTCCCTGATTGCCCTTGACCAGGCCACGGTCCAACGTGCCATCGATAACGGTGACACGGGTGCCGTCCCGCTGCTCAAGTGCCTGAAATCCCTCTCAACCCAGCTTTCCAGCTGTCAGCTCGGCATCACCCTGACCACCCTTCTGACCGGTTACGTGATGGAACCGTCGGTAGGACGCCTCCTCGAGGGCCCGTTGGCCGCCGTCGGAATTCCCGAAGTGGCGGCGGCATCCGTTTCCCTGGTCATCGCCATGGCGTTGGCCACGCTGCTGTCCATGCTGCTTGGCGAACTCGTGCCCAAGAACATGGCCATTGCGCTGTCCTTCCAGGTGGGCAAGGCGCTGGCGCGGCCGCAGTTGGTCTTTACGGCCATCTTCAAGCCTGCCATCGTGGTGCTCAACGGCTTTTCCAACAAGGTACTGAACGTCTTTGGCCTGGAGGCCAAGGAAGAAATTTCCGGTGCCCGGACGCCGGCCGAGCTCGCGTCCCTGGTGCGGCGCTCCGCCGCCATGGGAACGCTCGACGCCGGGACGGCCAACTTTGTGGCCCGTACCCTGAACTTCTCGGCGCGGACGGCCGCCGACGTGATGACGCCCCGCATCCGGATGGAAACCATCGACGCAGACCAGCCCGTCTCGGAGATCCTGGACGCCGCCCGGCGCACCGGGTACTCCCGTTTCCCCGTCATCGGGAGTCCTCCGACGACATCAGGGGCCTGGTCCACGTCAAGAAGGCCGTTGCCGTGCCGTGGGACCGGCGGGCCAACCTGGAGGCCGGAGCCATCATGACCGATGTCCTCCGCGTGCCGGAGACCATCCACCTCGATGCCCTCCTGGCCGAGCTGCGCGAGGGAAACCTCCAGCTCGCGGTTGTCCTGGATGAATACGGCGGAACCGCAGGCATCGCCACCCTTGAGGACCTTGTGGAAGAAATCGTCGGTGAAGTGTCCGACGAGCAC
Organism: Arthrobacter sp. Hiyo4; assembly: GCA_002370555.1. Classification (GTDB taxonomy): domain Bacteria; phylum Actinomycetota; class Actinomycetes; order Actinomycetales; family Micrococcaceae; genus Arthrobacter. The sequence goes on along the minus strand of AP014718.1, from coordinate 2,339,482 downwards.
GACAAGGTACGCCCTGGACTGCTCCAGAGCGCCTCCGGGGACTGGTACTTCCCCGGGCTGCTGCGCCCAGATGAGCTTTCCGAACAGATCCCGGGGCTGACCGTTCCGGACGAAGCCGCCTACGAAACCGTGGGCGGGTACGTCATGAGTGAACTGGGCCGGATCGCCGCAGTGGGGGACACCGTCGCCGTAGGCGGAGGCACGCTGAGCGTGACCAGGATGGACGGCCGAAGGATCGAGCGGATCTCCTTCCATCCGGCGGCGCCTGAAGCAGAGCCTGCTCCGGAAGACGGGAGTGAACGATGAGTGACTGGGCCGGAATTGCGTGGCTGGTTGTCCTCCTGTTGGGTAATGCGTTTTTTGTCGGCGCCGAGTTCGCCGTAATGTCGGCCAGGCGCAGCCAGATCGAACCCCTCGCCGAGGCCGGTTCCAAGCGGGCACAGACCACGTTGCGCGCCATGGAAAACGTCTCACTGATGCTGGCCTGTGCGCAGCTGGGCATCACTGTGTGCTCGCTGCTGATCCTGCAGGTGGCCGAACCGGCCATCCACCACCTGATGGCGGCTCCCCTGGAAGCCGTCGGGCTGCCGGTGGAAGTTGCCGACGTCGCGGCGTTCGCGATTGCCCTGATGGTGGTGACCTTCCTGCATGTGACGTTCGGCGAGATGGTGCCGAAGAACATCTCGGTATCGGTGGCGGATAAGGCTGCCTTGCTGCTGGCGCCGCCGCTGATGTTTGTTGCGAAGCTGGTCAACCCGGCCATCGTCGCGCTGAACTGGTCCGCCAACCACATCCTCAAGCTGCTGCGGATTGAGCCCAAGGATGAGGTGAACTCGTCCTTTACCCTCGAAGAAGTCCAGTCGATCGTGCAGGAATCCACCCGTCACGGGCTGGTGGATGACGACGCTGGCCTGATCACCGGCGCCCTGGAATTCTCCGAATACATGGCCTCGGACATCATGGTTCCGCTTGACGACCTGGTCATGCTGAAGGCTGCCACCACGCCGGTGGAGTTTGAAAAAGCCGTCAGCAGGACCGGTTTTTCGAGGTTCCCGATGCTGGACGATGACGGCATGCTGTCCGGGTACCTCCACGTGAAGGATGTGCTGTCCATTCCCGAGTCGGACTACCAGCACCCCATCGCCGAGAGCAGGATCCGTTCGCTGGCCAACCTCGCGCTGGGCGACGAAGTTGAAACGGCCATGTCCGTCATGCAGCGCACGGGCTCACACCTGGCCCGCGTGATCGGCGCGGACGGGCAGACGCACGGCGTCCTCTTCCTGGAAGACGTGATCGAGCAGCTGGTGGGAGAGATCCGGGACGCCACGCAGGCCACCGGCATCAGGAGGCTGGGCGAGCCGAACGGTGACTGAGCGCGCCCGGGTCCGCAAGGGACCGGTCCGGCTATCCTAAATAGGAATCATTCACATTTAGGGGTAAGCTTTTTGGAGACGCAAAAGTCCATCCCTGTACTGAACTGAGGTTTCCGTGCGCCACCCCGCCGCCATCCGAACGTCCCTAGCAGCCCTCGCCGGCGTGAGCCTGCTGCTCACCGCCTGCGGCTCCGGAGGCGGAGCACCGTCGGCGACGTCCGGCACGGAGTCGTCCGCCGGCGTCGTCGAGGTGGTGGCGTCCACCAACGTGTACGGCGACATCGCCGCGATTATCGGCGGGGACAAAGTCAACGTCACCTCCATCATCACCAAGACCAGCCAGGACCCGCATTCGTACGAGGCCACCGCGCAGGACCGGCTGCTGGTGTCCAAAGCGGAACTGGTGATCGAGAACGGCGGCGGCTACGACGCCTTCCTCCACAAGATGGCCGACGACAGCAACATTCCGCACAGCAATATCGTCACGGCCGTTGACGTGGGCGGCCTGGCTCCGGAGGAAGGCCCGCCGATTCGTCGTCGGCGGCGAGCGAGTCAGCTGACGGCCACCACCACGAGCACGGTGAGTTCAACGAACACGCCTGGTACAGCCTTGATGCCATAGGTAAGCTCGCTGATTCACTGGCGGCAAAACTCGGTGAACTCGAACCGGGATCCGCCGCCCTGTTCACTTCCAATGCCGCAACCTTCAAAGCCGGGGTGGATGGCCTGGCAGGCAAGCTCGCCGCCTTGAAGGCCGAAGGAACGGGCGCGGCCGTGGCCGTGACCGAGCCCGTCCCGCTGTACCTGCTCGAGGCGGCAGGGCTGGAGAACAAGACTCCGGCCGACTACACAGCCGCGATCGAGGAAGGTTCGGACGTCCGCCAGCCGTGCTGAAGGCCGCCACGGACCTGGCCGGATCCAAGGACATCAGGTTCCTCGCCTACAACGCGCAGACAGAGGGGCCCAGACGCAGGCGCTGAAAAAGGCGGCCGAAGCGGCCGGTGTTCCAGTCATTGACCTCAGCGAAACCCTGCCCGAAGGCAAGACGTACCTGCAGTGGATGACGGACAATGTTGATAATGTCAGCAAAGTTTTGGAGAAAAATAGTTGAAACCGGTGGTCAGCCTCCGCGGGGCGTCCCTGCAGTTCGGCAAACGCTTGCTCTGGGAGGATCTCGACCTCGACATCAGGCCCGGTGAGTTTTTCGCCGTCCTGGGCCCCAACGGCAGCGGAAAGACCAGTTTCCTCAAGGTTCTCCTGGGCCTGCAGGAACTGCAGTCCGGCCGGGCCACCCTTGGCGACCGTCCCGTGGAGCGGGGCAGCAACCTGATCGGCTACATTCCGCAGCAGAAATCCTTTGCTCCGGAGACCCCCATGCGTGCCCGGGACCTGGTGGGGCTCGGCGTGGACGGCCACCGCTGGGGGCTGCGGCTGGGCAAGTCCCGGGCAAACCGAAGGATCGATGAGCTCCTGGAACTGGTGGGCGCCAGTGACTACGCCAAAGTCCCCGTGGGCCAGCTCTCCGGCGGTGAGCAGCAGCGCCTCCGGGTGGCCCAGGCGCTGGCCACGGACCCCAAGGTCCTCCTCTGTGACGAACCGTTGCTGTCCCTGGACCTACACCATCAGCAGGCCGTCAGCGCGCTGATTAACAAGCAGTGCCACGCCCAGAACAGCGCGGTGGTTTTTGTCACCCATGAAATAAACCCATCATCGACTACGTTGACCGCGTACTGTACCTGGTCGGCGGCCGGTTCCGCGTGGGAACCCCGGAAGAGGTCATGACCACCGAGGTCCTGTCAGAGCTCTATGGCAGCCACGTGGAAGTCATCCACGCGAACGGGCGCATCGTGGTCATCGGCCTGCCCGACGCGACCACGCACCATCACGCCGATGTCCACGCCACGGTGGGGAAGGTGGACTGATGGATGCGGACAGCATCATCGGAGCAATCTTCAGCTTCGAAAACTACGGAGAGCTGCTGGTGCTGGTCCAGAACTCCATCTGGGCCGGGGCCGTGTTGGGCCTGCTGGGCGGGCTCGTGGGCACCTTCGTGATGAAACGGGACCTGGCCTTCGCCGTCCACGGCATCTCGGAGCTGTCCTTCGCCGGGGCGGCGTTTGCGCTCCTGATCGGCTCGGATATCGTGTTTGGCTCGCTCATCGGCTCGGTGGCGGCGGCGCTGCTCCTGGGCCTGATGGGCGTCCGGGCCCGGGACAAAAACTCCATCATCGGGGTGATCATGCCCTTCGGACTGGGGCTCGGCATCCTGTTCCTGTCGCTCTACGAAGGCCGGGCCGCCAACAAATTCGGCCTGCTCACGGGGCAGATCGTGTCCGTGGACACCGTCCAGCTCCAGGTCCTTGCCGGCGCCGCAGTGCTGGTCATCGCAGCCCTGGCAGCCATCTGGCGCCCGCTGAACTTTGCCAGCGTTGATCCCGAACTGGCCGAAGCCCGTGGGGTTCCCGTACGGACTCTCGCGCTGATCTTCATGGTCCTGCTGGGAGTCAGCGTGGCGCTATCCATCCAGGTGGTGGGGGCGCTCCTGGTGCTCGCACTGCTGATCACCCCGGCAGCCGCGGCGCTCCGTGTGACGTCCGCTCCCGTGGCCGTGGTGGCGCTCAGCGTTGTTTTCGCCGTCACTGCCACGGTGGGCGGAATCCTGCTGGCCCTGGGCGGGCGGATCCCCATCAGTCCCTACGTCACCACGCTGTCATTCCTGATCTACGTGGTGTGCCGCGTCGTCGGCAGTGTCCGGGCCAAGAAGGGCATCAACGGCCGGCTGGTGCACGCCCGCTGACACGGGCATACGCGGGATGCCTCAGGTTGCGGCGGCGCAGGCCGTCAGAGCTTGCCGGCGGCCCTGAGGCCTGTGCACTCCGGGCACAGGCCGAAGATCTCCACGGTGTGCGCCACCTCGGTGTAGCCATGTTCGGCTGCGATCCGGGCGGCCCAGGTTTCCACCGCCGGGGCCTCGACTTCCATAGCCTTCCCGCAGTTGCGGCACAGCAGGTGATGGTGGTGCCCGGTCACGGCACAGCGCCGGTAAACGGCTTCGCCCTCGCCGTTGCGCAGCACGTCCACGAGGCCCTCATCGGCGAGGGACTGCAGGATCCGGTATGCCGTAGCCAGGGAAACTGAGACGCCCTTGTTCTGCAGGATGCGGTATAGCTCCTGCGTGCTGACGAAGTCATCCAGCTCGTCCAGGGCAGCGCTGACGGCCACACGCTGCTTGGTGACGCGCTGCTCCTTGCCGGGCACACTAACGGTGCCTGCGCCGGATGCGGCGGACGACGGCGTGGCGTCAGCTTTGGTGCCGAACGGCATGAAGGTACTCGCTTCCCTGAGGGACGGTGGCAATCATCAAGATTACCAGCCTGGAGGCCCCGCCAGGCGAGCCTTGGACAGGCTTGGGCTCGGACCCTAGGCTGGCGCTATGAAGCTGACAAAATACACCCACGCGTGCGTCCGGCTTGAGAAGGACGGCGGGGTGCTGGTGCTGGATCCGGGAACATTCTCCGAGACGGCCGAGGCCCTGGCCGGGCTCAGGCCGTGCTGATCACGCACGAACACGCCGACCATGTGGATGTGCCGGCCATGGTCAACGCACTGCGCCGCTCTGACGTCCTGGCGGTCTTCGCGCCGGCCGGAGTGGCAGCCCATCTGCGGGAGGAGGCGCCGCAGGCCGCAGCCCGGATCCACACGGTTGAACCCGGTTCCAGTTTTGACGCGGCCGGCTTCAACATCCGCAGCTTCGGCGGACAGCATGCACTGATCCACCCGCAGGTTCCCTCGTGGCCAACATCGGCTACTTGGTGGACGGCAACGTGTACCATCCGGGGGACTCCTTCATCATCCCCGACGGACTCAGCGTGCAGACGCTGCTGGTTCCGATCCACGCGCCGTGGAGCAAGGTCAGCGAGGTGGTGGACTTTGTTATCGCCGTCCGGGCCCCACGTGCGTTCCAGATCCACGACGGGCTGCTCAACGAAACGGGCCTGAAAGTCGCAGAATCCCATGTTGCCCGGCTGGGCCGGAAATACGGCACCGAGTACACCCGCCTTGCCCCGCGGGAATCGGTGGAGGTCTGATGGGCTACATATTCCAGACGCCGGTCTCGAAAACCGGCGGATGACTTCCTCATACGGCTCGGGGTCCAGGCCGTGCCGTGACAGCCACGCGGGATTGTAGTAGTTGCCCGCATAGCGATCGCCGCCGTCGCACATCAACGACACAATGCTGCCGCGCTGGCCCTCGGCCACCATTTCCGCCACAAGCTGCCAGACACCCCACATGTTGGTGCCCGTGGACGGTCCGGCATGCAGGTCGGCGGCCGTGCGCAGGTGCCGCATGGCCGCGACGGAGGCGGCATCGGGAACCTGGATCATGTGGTCGATGACGGCGGGCACAAAGCTCGGTTCCATCCGCGGACGGCCGATGCCTTCGATCCGTGACGGCAGACCGGTGCTGGTCCCACCCGCGCCGCCCACCCAGCCGGGGTAAAACGCGGAATTCTCCGGGTCCACCACCGCAAGGCGTGTGTCGTGGCCTCTGTAGCGGAGGTAGCGGCCGATGGTCGCGCTGGTGCCGCCTGTCCCGCGCCCACCACGATCCAGCGAGGGACGGGGTGTTTCTCCAGCGCCAGCTGCCCGAAGATGGACTCCGCGATGTTGTTGTTGCCGCGCCAGTCCGTGGCCCGTTCCGCGTAGGTGAACTGGTCCATGTAGTGGCCGTTGGACGTGGCAGCGACGTCCGCCGCAGCGGCATAAACCTCCGAGGCGTGGTCAACCAACAGGCACGAGCCGCCGAACTGTTCGATCAGCGAGATTTTCTCCGGGCTCGTCGTGCGGGTCATGACGGCTACGAACGGCAGGCCCAGGAGTTGCGCGAAATATGCTTCCGAGACCGCGGTGCTGCCGCTGGACGCCTCCACGATGGTGGTACCTTCGCGGATCCAGCCGTTGACCAGGCCGAAGAGGAACAGCGAGCGGGCCAGCCGGTGCTTGAGGCTCCCCGAACGGTGAGTGGATTCGTCCTTGAGGTAAAGCTGGACGCCCCAGTGCTGCGGGAGGGGAACCGAGTAGAGATGGGTATCGGCGGACCGGTTGTTTTCTGCGTTGACTCTTCTGATTGCCTCGTCAGCCCAGGCCCGGTCCGCGTTCGCGTTCTTCACCCGATCAACTCTAGTTGCGACAGAGCGTCTGGCCCTCCGTGCCAGCCGTTCTGCGGCAGCTAGAGTTGGATCAGCGACTGTACACGTCACATGCACAATTGCAAGGAGAACGATGGGTCCACTGATGGCTGTCCCGGCTTTGGCGGCGCGTTTCGACGCCGGGCAGCGAACCGTGGTGCTGGACGTCCGCTGGGCGCTGGGGGACCCGCACGGCCGGGAACACTACCTTGAGGGGCACCTCCCCGGGGCAGTTTTTGTGGACCTCGCCACCGAGTTGGCGACGCCGGCCACCCCGAGCGGCGGCAGGCACCCGCTGCCCACCGACACGGAATTCCAGGAAACTGCCAGGCGCTGGGGGATCAACAACGGCGACGTTGTGGTGGCCTATGACAACAGCGGCAACATGGCTGCCGCCCGGCTCTGGTGGATGCTCCGCAACGCCGGGCTACGGGACGTCTACCTGCTCGACGGCGGACTTGCCGCCTGGCGGGACGCCGGACTGCCGCTGGACACTGGACCCGTGGACGCCGCCGTCGGGCGTGTTTCCTTTGATGTTTCCCCTGCCGGAGGCGGGATGCCCAGCATTGACGCGGCCGGAACGGCGGATTGGCCGGCAACCGGCGTCCTCCTGGACGCCCGGGCCGGCGAAAGATACCGGGGCGAATTTGAACCCGTTGATCCACGCGCCGGCCACATTCCGGGCGCCCTCAGCGCACCAACAACAGAGAACATGGACGGGGCCGGATATTTCCTGCCGCCGATGAGCTGAGGCGCCGGTTCGAGGACCTCGGCGTCCGCGACGACGTCCCGGTGGCCGTGTACTGCGGCTCGGGCGTGACCGCCGCCCATGAGGTGGCCGCCCTCGAAATCGCAGGATTCCGGGCCGTCCTCTATCCGGGATCCTTCTCGGAATGGTCCAACAATCCCGCTCTTCCGGTGGCGACGGGCAGCAGGCCGAATGGCCATGCGGCGGTCCGCGGGGGTAGCGTCGAAGGATGACCCCAGGACGCCCCGTACCGCCGCCCCTTGCCCGCCCCGTATTGCCGAACGATGATGCTGTTGCTGCCCATCCCACTAAGGACCTGGACACCGATCCGGGCACCGGCGTGCTGGCAGCCGCCTACGGCGCGGTTTCCGCCGACAGCGGCCTGGCACCCCTGACGCTTGCCCGGCGTGCCCCAAGGAAGATGACGTCGAGATCGCCATCGAATTCTGCGGCCTCTGCCACTCGGACGTGCACGCCACGCGCGGCGAATGGGGGAGCCAGAAATATCCGCTGGTCCCCGGCCACGAGATTGTCGGAACCGTCAGCCGCGTCGGCTCCGCCGTGACTGACTTCATCCCGGGGGACCGCGTGGGCGTCGGGTGCATGGTTGATTCCTGCCGCGAATGCGAGAGTTGCCTGGACGGCCTGGAACAGTACTGCGAAAACGGTCTGATCGGGACCTACGGCGCCAAGGATCCGCGGAACGGCGATGCCGTCACCCAGGGCGGCTACTCGTCCGCTGTGGTGGTGGACCGGCGCTACGTGGTCCGAGTGCCCGGCAACCTTGACCCGGCCGCCGTCGCCCCCTTGCTCTGCGCAGGTGTCACCACGTTCTCTCCCTTGCGGCACTTCGACGTGGAGGAAGGCGACGTGGTGGGCGTGGTGGGCTCGGCGGGCTCGGACACATGGCCGTGAAGCTCGCCAAGGCCATGGGGGCGCGGGTGGTGGTGTTCACCACCTCCGAAGGCAAGGTGCCGGCCGCGCTGGAACTCGGGGCCGACGAAGTGATCCTGTCCCGGGACCAGGATGCCATGGCCGCCGCGGACCGCACCATCGACCTCATTATCGACACCGTGGCCGCTCCGCACGACCTGAATCCGTTCTTCCGCACCCTGCGCGTTGACGGTGCCCTGTTCCAGCTGGGCCTGCCGTCGGACGCCATGCCGCCGGTGAATCCGGGGGCCCTGATTCGGCGGCGGATCGCGTACGCTGGCTCGCTGATCGGTGGCATCGCCGAAACGCAGGAGATGCTCGACTTCTGCGCCGAGCATGGAGTAGTGGCGGATATCGAACTGGTGCGCGCAGACCAGCTGAATGAGGCCTACGACCGTATGGTGGCAGGAGACGTGAAGTATCGGTTTGTGCTGGACACCAGCACCCTGCAGGCTCCGGCCGAGAAGGCAGACGCATGAGCACCCTGTTCACCAAAATCATCAATGGCGAGATCCCGGACGCTTCGTCTGGCGGGAGGCTGACGTTTCGGCCTTCCTGACCACAGGTCCGCTGGCAGACGGGCACACCCTGGTGGTCCCCACCGAGGAGGTTGACCGCTGGACGGATGCGTCCCCGGAAACCCTCGCGAAGGTGATGGAAGTGGCCCGCCGGATCGGCGCGGTGCAGCTGGACGTCTTCCCCGCCGAGCGGGCGGGGCTGATTGTGGCCGGGTACGAGATCAACCACCTGCACGTCCACGTGTGGCCGTCCCGGACCATGGCTGATTTCGATTTCGCCTCGGCCGACCAGAACCCGGATCCCGCGGTGCTGGACGCGAACGCCGAAAAGCTGCGTGCCGGGCTCAGGGCCGCTGGCTACGCGGAGTTCGTTCCGGCAAGCTGAGCCTGACGCTCGCGCCGGCACTACGCCGGCGCTAGCGCCTTGTTAAGGACAGCCCTGATCCGCTTTTCGGAGACGGAATACGCCGTTCCGAGTTCGACGGCGAAAAGGCTCACCCGCAGCTCTTCGATCATCCAGCGGACCTGGGTCAGTTCAGCACCCACCCGACGCCCGGGCAGCAGGGCCGACACGGCGTCGTCGTAATCGTCTTCCAGCCGCTGGACCGCGGCCATGCTCAGGCCATCCCGCTGGACGTTGCCGGGAGCTTTTCGAGGCGTTTCTCGATGGCAGCAAGGTAGCGGGTAGCTGGCTCAGCTGCTTGTAGCCGGTGCGGGCCACGAATCCCGGGAAAACCAGCTGCTCGAGCTGGCTCCTGACATCGTTCAGGGCGCTGATGAGTGCCAGGCTGGTGGTGCCCTTCAGCTGTTTCTCAATCCGCCGGGTGCTGGCCAGGACGCGCTCCACCACGGCCGTCACACTGAAGACGGTATCGATGAGTTCCGCCCGGACCTGCTCGTAGAGGGCGTCGAAGGACGCCCGCTCCCACGGGAGTTCCGCCGGGGTCAGCTTGTCCACGGCAGCCAGGGCGCAATCGGCAATGAGGGCTGACACCGAACCGTGCGGATTCTGGCTGAACGTCAGTTTTTCGGTGTTGTTGAGGTGCTCCAGGACGTAACGGTCCGGTGCCGGTACCCTGAGGGCGAGGAGCCGGATCACACCGCCGCGCATGGCCTCAAGCTGCTCCGACGAGGTCTGGAAGACGCGCAGCGCCACGGATGTTCCTTCATCCACCAATGCCGGATAGCCGGTGACCGTGTGGCCGTTGACGGTGTTGCTGACCTGCCGCTGCACCGTGCCAAAGGCCCACTCGGTCAGGCCGGACTGTTCCTCGAAGCCTGGGCCGCTGCCGGCGGCATTTTCGTTAGCTGATGACGCGGGTACTGTTCCGCCGGCCTTTACCGGTGTCTTCGAATTTCCCCGAGACTGCGGCGCGGTGGTTCGCGGCGTCGCCCCCAGGGATTCGGCAATGGCGCGGCGTGTTGCTGGGGCCAGCCGCTCCTGCAGGGCCGTGAGGTCCTTCCCCTCATCCAGCACCTTGCCCTGGGTATCCACAACCTTGAAGCTCACCCGCAGGTGGGACGGCACAGCATCCCAGTTCCAGGAACCGGACGGGATGACGTGGCCGCGGATCCGGCGCAGAGCCAGTTCCAGTGAAGCTTCCAGCTCATCGTGGCCGGATCAAAGTCTGATTCCAGGGCGGCAACGGCCTGCCGGCCACATCCGGGGCGGGGACGAAGTTCTTGCGGACCTGCTTGGGGAGGGACTTGATCAGGGCAGCCACGAGCTCGGCACGCTGGCCGGGGATCAGCCAGCGGAAGGCGGCGTCATCGAGCTGGTTCAGGAAGAGCACCGGGACTTCGGCCGTGACGCCGTCGGACGGGTTGGGCGGCGACCCCGGCGCCACAGGGTGGAACTCGTAGCTGAGTGGCAGCTCGAAGCCTTGTGCAACAGGGTCTTCGGATAGGCGGCTTCGTCCAGGTCCTCGGCGTCGTCGTTGAGCAGCAGTGACTTGTCGTAGTCCAGGAGGTCCGGATTCTGCTGCCGGGCCTCCTTCCACCATTTGTCGAAGTGCCGTTCGGACACCACCTCGGGGCCGATCCGGGCGTCGTAGAACTCAAACAGCGTTTCGTCATCCACCAGCAGGTCGCGGCGGCGCATCCTGGCCTCGAGCTCCTCGACTTCCAGGAGGAGGGCGCGGTTGCGGTGGAAGAACTTGTGGTGCGTTTTCCAGTCGCCTTCCACCAGGGCATGGCGGATGAACAGCTCGCGGGCCAGCACAGGATCCACCCGGCTGTAGTTGACCCGGCGCTGCGGGATGATGGGCACGCCGTACAGGGTGACCTTCTCGTACGCCATGACCGCGCCCATTTTGGTGGACCAGTGCGGCTCGCTGTAGCTGCGCTTGACGAGGTCCGGCGCCACCTGTTCTGCCCAGACAGGATCGAACTTGGCTGCGACCCTGGCCCAGAGGCGGCTGGTCTCCACGAGTTCGGCAGCCATCACAAATGTGGGGACTTCTTGAAGAGCGACGAACCGGGGAAGATGGCGAAGCGGCTGCCGCGGGCGCCCGCGTATTCGCGCTTGCGCTCGTCCAGGATGCCTATGTGGCTGAGGAGGCCCGACAGCAGGCTCATGTGGATGCCCTCGTGGTTGCCCACAGGATCGGCCAGGCGTTTGTTGTCCAGGCTGATCCCCAGCGGGCGGGCCATCTGGCGGAGCTGGGCGAAGAGATCCTGCCATTCCCTGACCCGAAGGTAGTTGATGAACTCGGTCCGGCACAGGCGGCGGAACTGGGTGGACGAGAGTTCCTCCTGTTTCTCCTGCAGGTAGTTCCACAGGTTCAGGAAGCCGGTGAAGTCCGAGTTTTCGTCGCGGAAACGGGCATGCTTCTCGGCGGCAAGTTGCTGTTTGTCCGTGGACGCTCGCGCGGGTCCTGGATGGTCAGTGCCGCGGCCAGGATCATGACTTCGCGGACGCAGCCACGTTTGCCGGCTTCCACAATCATCCTGCCGAGGCGGGATCCACCGGCAGCTGGGCAAGCTGCTGTCCGACGGCGGTGAGTCCGCCGCTCTTGGCGTCACCTGGCCGGACGGCATTCAGGGCACCGAGCTCGCGCAGGAGCGTCACGCCGTCGTTGATTGCCCGTGAGTCCGGCGGCTCGACGAACGGGAAGTTCTCCACGTCCTTGGGCCCGCGGGCCACACCCATGGCGGTCATCTGCAGGATGACGGCTGCCAGGTTGGTGCGCAGGATTTCCGGATCCGTGAACAGCGGCCGGGATTCGAAGTCCTCTTCCGAATAAAGCCGGATGGCGATGCCGTCCGACACACGGCCGCACCGGCCGGAGCGCTGGTTCGCCGAAGCCTGCGACACGCGCTCGATGGGCAGCCGCTGGACCTTGGTGCGGTGCGAGTAGCGGGAGATGCGGCCGTGCCGGTGTCGATGACGTACTTAATGCCCGGGACCGTCAGGGACGTCTCGGCCACGTTGGTGGCCAGCACAATCCGGCGGTTCTTGCCGGGGTGGAACACCTTGTGCTGTTCCTGCAGGCTCAGGCGGGCGAACAGCGGAGCACCTCGGTGCCGGCCAGGCGCCGGTTGGACTGGATCCTGGCGTTCAGTGACTCTGCTGCGTCGCGAATTTCGCGCTCGCCGGAGAAAAAGACCAGGATGTCGCCGGGGCCTCAGCGGCGAGTTCGTCCACGGCGTCGCAGACGGCGTCGAGCGGATCGCGGTCCTCTTCGAGTTCGTCATCGGAGGCGTCTGCATCTTCGCCATCGGCGGGTCCGCCGGCTGGCTGGGACAGCGGCCTGTACCGGATCTCCACCGGGAACGTGCGCCCGGACACCTCGATGATGGGGGAGGGATCGTCGTCGGACCCGAAGTGTTTCGCGAACCGCTCCGGATCGATCGTGGCCGAGGTGATGATGATTTTCAGGTCCGGCCGCTGCGGCAGGATGCGCTTGAGGTAGCCCAGGATGAAGTCGATATTGAGGCTGCGCTCGTGCGCTTCATCGATGATGATGGCGTTGTATTTGCGCAGCAGCTTGTCCCGCTGGATCTCGGCGAGCAGGATGCCGTCCGTCATGAGCTTGACCTTGGTGGCGCGGCTGACCTCGCCGGTAAACCGCACCTGGAAGCCCACCTCCTGGCCGATCTCCACACCGAGTTCCTCTGCGATGCGCTCAGCGACGGTGCGGGCTGCGAGCCGGCGCGGCTGCGTGTGCCCGATCAGGCCGTTGTCGCCCAGGCCCAGCTCGAGGCACATTTTGGGGATCTGGGTGGTCTTGCCGGAGCCGGTCTCGCCGGCGATGATGGTCACCTGGTTCGCTGCAATTGCAGCCTTCAGGTCCTCGCGGCGCTCGGAAACGGGCAGCTCAGCAGGGTAGGAGATATGAAATGTCATGGCTGCAGCCAGTCTACTGGGCGGCGCCTGATTCCCGTGCTTGCTGCCGGCAACCCGAGACCAGGCATGAAAAGGGACCCGGCTCTTTATGATCCGGATCCTTCGTGTTAGTACGGATGAGTTAGCAATGGCGGCTTGAGGCATGCCTTCTGGTTAGAAAATTCGGAGGGTGTAGTTGACGCTGGCAGGTCCATGGCGGACCAGGGCTGGTCGGAGGTGATGGGCGGGGTGTGGCCGCGGCCATCACGCAGCAGCGCTGAGAAGGTGGCGGCGAGAACAACGAGGAGCAGGACCACTAGGGCGATTCCGAAGATTTCCATGTCCCAATGCTGCTCCCGTGGGCGATGAAGAAACAGTGGCAGAAATGCCAAAAAGATCGATTTTCTGCCATAATGGAAGCATGCTCAGATCAGTGGCAGTCATCGTAGTTCCCAACTTCTCTGTCTTCGAGTTCGCCACCGCCTGCGAGGTTTTTGGCATCGACAGATCAGGACGCGGCAGCAACGTTCCGGCGTTCGACTTCCGGGTCTGCACACCCGAACCCGGTAACGTCCGGATGAAATCGGGACTCTCCTTGAATGTTTCGCTGGGATTGGAGGCAACGGCGGATGCGGACCTCGTGATCATGACCCCCTTCGGACGCGACGACGACGTTCCGGAACCCGTGCTGGAGGCATTGCGCGCAGCGCACGCCCGTGGTGCCTGGGTGATGTCCATCTGTTCTGGAGCCTTTGCCCTGGCCCGCGCCGGACTGCTGAACGGGCGGCGTTGCACCACGCACTGGCACTATTCCCATGAACTCGCAAACCGGTACCCGGAAGTGCAGGTTGATGAAAACGTGCTCTACGTGCAGGACGGCAACCTGATCACCAGCGCCGGAACAGCGGCAGGGATTGATGCCTGCCTCCATCTGGTACGCGTTGAGCTGGGCGCCAATGTGGCAGCCGCCATTGCCCGGGACATGGTGGTTCCGCCGCACCGCGACGGCGGACAGGCCCAGTTCATCGACCGGCCCGTGCCTGCCTGTGGATCGGCACCGATGGAAGAGCTGCTGCGCTGGATGGTGCAGAACCTGGACCAGGAGCACACGGTCGTGGAGTTGGCGTCCCGCATCCACATGTCAGCCAGGACCTTCGCCCGCCGCTTCCGGTCCGAAACCGGGCCACACCCGCTGCCTGGCTGAACTCGCAGCGGGTCCTCCGGGCGCAGGAGCTGCTGGAATCCACTGACCTGAACATCGACGAAGTTGCCCGGGAATCCGGCTTTGGCCACCCCGTCCTGCTCCGGCATCACTTTGCCAAGGTGCTGGACACAAGCCCTCAGTCCTACCGCCGGGCGTTCCGGGGGCAACTGGTAACAGCGGGTTGACTGGAGACGCAGCTAAGCCTGCCCAGGACCCCTCCGGTCGAGGTTGTCCTCGGCTGCCGCCCGGGTGGTGTCCACCAGCACACGCCATGGTCCTGTGACAGCCTGCTCCCGCAGCGCCGCCCGCCGCTGGCCGGCCCGGATCGAATAGATAAATCGGTCCGGCTGGTTGTCCTGCACCTCCGCGGCTGCGGCGCGGACGGTCTTGGGTACAGCATCCCAAGGGCATGCTTCCACAATGGGTTGCCACTGGCTTTTGGCGCTCGCGGTCTGGGCATGCACTGTCCATACGCGGGTCAGGGCTGCGATGCCGCCGCTGCGCTCCACACTGATCTTCATGGCCTGGGTCCTGGGCTTTCCTGCAGCCTGGCCGCCGGCTCGCGGCGGGCAGGCGTTCAACTAAAGCTTGACCTTCACAGTTTCCCACGCCTGCCGCACGGCGTCATGCTCCGGCGAATCGTTGCCGTACAGGCCGACGGCGGATGCCGCCGTCGCCGTCGCGAAGACGCGGAAGGTGGCGGTGGCAGGCAGCGAGCCGCCCGTCAGTGCGTCGTACCAGATCCGTCCCGGCGCCTCCCAGGCGTTGCCGCCCAGGGTCTCCGCCGTGAGGTAGAAGGCCCTGTTGGGGATCCCGGAGTTGATGTGGACGCCGCCGTTGTCCGCGCTGGTCCGCACGTACGAGTCCATCGAATCCGGCTGGGGGTCCTTACCCAGCACGTCGTCGTCGTACGCTGTGCCCGGGGCCTTCAGGGATCGGAGAGCCGATCCCTGAACCTGGGGCGTGAAAAGTCCTTCGCCGATCAGCCAGCTGGCGTCGGTCACGGACTGGCTGTTCAGGTACTGTTCCACGAGCGCGCCGAAAACGTCGGACATGGATTCGTTGATGGCGCCGGCCTGGTTGCGGTAAGCCAACCCCGCCGAGTACTGCGTGACGCCGTGCGTGAGTTCGTGCCCGATGACGCTCAGTGACCGCGTAAATCGTTCGAAGACTTCGCCGTCGCCGTCGCCGAAGACCATCTGGTGGCCGTCCCAGAAAGCATTGTCGTAGAGCTTGCCAAAGTGCACTGTGGCATCGAGCGGCAGTCCTTCGCCGTCGATGGAGTTACGGCCGAAGATGTCGGCAAACAGGCGATGCGTGTGTCCAAGGCCGTCGTACGCCTCATCAGCGGACTGATCGCCGGAAGCCGGTTCGCTTTCCTCGCGAACGAGCTTTCCGGGCAGGATCTCGGATCCGCCGGCATCGTAGATGCTCCTTTTGGGCGGGCCCGGACGGACGTCGCGCAGTGCCGGGGAGCGGCCGGAGCCGGCTGGGTACGGGCTGACTGGACTGACCGGACGTGGCTTAGCGCTTCCTTGGCAGCCCGCGCGGCGGCAGAAAACCGAGGCTCGTCCAGGCGGGCCAACCGCCGCAGTATGTAAGGCGGAATGATGGAACAGAATGTAGCTGGAACGTGCATGGCCTACCCTCGAGTACGTTGAAATCAGCCTACGAGGGGGCGCCGACAATCTGATGAAGGCGCACTCAATCCAGCGCGGACGCACTCTTGGGCCCCGTTTCACGGGCGAAGGGATAACTGTGGCCCTCAACTGCCGCGGCGGCTGGAGGCAGGGATCGTTGTTTGGCGGAGTTATGCACATAGCCCTTCAGCTTCGCCGTTATTGTCAGACCCTCCGGGGATGATGTGGGTATGGATAGCAGAGCAGCTGTGGCGACGGCGGGGCCCTTTCGGTGTCTTTCGCTGAGCTTGCGGTTGTGATCGGTGAAGCTGCCGAATCTTCCGGTTCCTGGGATGCTGATCCGTTGCGCCGGGTGGCGGGTGGTTTCTTGGACGGGCTGGCCGAGATCTCACGGTTGGAGGCGAAAAGTGCCGCCCTAAAGGTCTGGCTGGCTGCCGGTTACCGCGCCGCTGCCGAGGCCCTGGCAGGGCCTGCTTATTCGCCGCAGGACCATACCGGGCAGGAGATGGCTGTGGTCGCTGAGGTGGCATGTGTGCTCACGGTGAGCGAACGGTCCGCCGGGGCGCTGCTGGCCGAGGCCCACCAACTCACCACCAGGCTTCCCCTGACCTTATCCGCGCTGCAGGCCGGGACGATTTCCTGGCAGCACGCCCGGATCATGGTCGATGAAACCACCAACCTCGACAGACCCGGCGCGGCGGCGTTGGAGGCGCATTTCCTGGACCCCGACGCGGTGAATCCGGCACGTGGCTTCGCCGGTGAGCTCATCCCCGGGAGGTTCCGGCACAAGGCCCGGACCTGGCGGGAACGCCACCACCCGGTCAGCATCGAAAAACGCCACACCCGGAGTGCAGCCGACAGGCGCCTGGAGTACGCCCCGGACCGCGACGGCATGGCCTGGTTCTCCGCCTACCTTCCCGCCGATCAGGCCGCCGGGATCTGGAACCGGGCCACCGCTGCGGCCAGGGCGTTGCAGGGGCCTCATGAGGACCGGAACCTCAGCCAGATCCGCGCAGACACCGTCGCCACCTGGCTCCTGGGCAACAACATCGCCGGCGCCGGAACCGGTGGCATGACGGGCATGTCCTGCGGCAAGGGCGAAACGGGCAGTATCGGCGAAACGGGCCTGGCAGTGGGCGACGGTGTCCCGTCGCCGCGGGCACAGGTCCTGGTCACCGTCCCGGTCTTCTCGCTGCTGGGCTTCACTGAGGAGCCCGCCATGCTCGACGGATACGGCCCGATCCCACCATCCATGGCCCGGCAACTCATCGCCGACGGCGCCGAGTCCTTCCACCGTGTGCTTGTAGACCCGCGGGACGGTGCCCCGCTGGAGATCGGACGGACCAGCTACCGGGTGACGAAAGCCCAACGCCAATGGCTTCGGCTGCGCGACGGAAAATGCCCGTTCCCCGGCTGCGGCAACCATTCCCTGGACAACGAAGCAGACCACATCCTGGCCTGGGCCAAAGGAGGATCCACCGGGATCAGCAACCTCGGCCAGCCCTGCCACAAGCACCACCGGCTCCGCCACACCACGGCCTGGAAACCCACCACCGCAACCAAGAACGAACCACCCGGCTGGATATCACCCACCGGACGCCACTACGCCAGCGAACACCCCGACTGGGAACCACCGAATTTGCCGTGCAGCATGGTTCCGGTTCCGGTTCCGGTGGCAGAACACGGCACCGCCGAAGAATCCATGGACCCGGGGTAGACGAACAGCGCAATTGCCGACTATCCGAGGAAAAGTACCGGGCGGCCATTGACTTGTTACCTGCTTGAGCCGCTGGCAGATCCGCTCCGGGTGCCTGTGGATAACTTTGATTGCTGAAATGTAGTCGAGGCTACCCTTAGCGCATCGTCCGCGAGGCGCCTACAAACTATCGGGGGATTAGCTTGTCGAATACAACTAACGACTCTTACATTTCCCATGGAATTCGGGTAGCCGCGCTAGCCGGAGCTGCGGCAGTAGTTCTTTTGCTGTCCGGCTGCAACTCTGGAGTCGAGCCCAATGTTGGCACGTCCTCGTCAACGGCGACGGAGGCTGCAAATCAAACAGCGACGCCAACTCCAACGCCGACCGCCGTCTACAAGCCGGCTGATGCGACAGGCCGGGCCGAGAATGTTCCAGTCACATTCCTTCCCGAGGCCGCCGAATCGGAGACGAAGGAGGGTGTGGTCCGCTCAAATTATCGGGGTTCGTGGCATTTCTATGGCTGCTGGGTTGGTTCTGAGCGTCCCACTACTACGGCATGCGAAGAAGGCCAGGGCAACCCCAGATATTGGTGCGGTTTGGCAGTCGGACTCATCGACATCGACGGTGGGCTGTGACTGGATTCGGGAGCCATCGGGAATGGCGTCGCCGCGCGGAGACTAGCCGCTAATGCCGATTGCGCCGAGCCGCAGTCCGATGTCACTATGCCTGGTCAGCATTTCCATGTGATGGCCGCCCCGATCCAGTACACGTGGAATTGCGGTTGGCACCGAGTTCGGCCATCAACCGTCATGGGAGGATCCCTGCGCCAGGAAGAGTGGGCGAAAAGACTCGGACCAACCCTGTGTACACCGAAACGCTGTCAGCCGGCCTTCATAAGCTCGTTCCAGGGAACGTATTTCCGTGAACGATGGGCCGCCACTCGCCGATACCTGGACAAAGGGAGTTTAAAGATCCGCCCACAAACGGTCAGCGTGTGGCGGTCGATCGCCAAAAAATACGCCGACGACTGCAACCAGATCCCCAAGGCCCGGGCTGCCCGGGCTGCCGCTAAACCGCTATTACACGGCGAGCCGAGCGGCTGAGGCCGGATGCGAGTTAACGCAGAAACCCCCGCCGCTTTTGCAAGCGGCGGGGTTTCATCTGTGCCCTCGATTGGAATCGAACCAACGACCTTCTGCTCCGGAGGCAGACGCTCTATCCCCTGAGCTACGAGGGCAATTCAGGGATCCTGCCGTTGCCAGCGGGACGTCCTAGAGCTTAGCAGGAAGGTGCCTGCAAGGAAAAACGGCCCTGTTCAGTAGCCCGAAAAAGAGTCCACGTGCACCCGGCGGGCGCCGGCCCTACGGGCTGCACGGCGCAGCGAGGCGACGCTCGCAGGGGACCCGGAGATGTAGACAGCGCGGCCGGCAATGTCGGGAACGAGGGCCTTCAGGGAATCTCCGTCCAGCCGGGCGCCAGCTGCAGCGCCCCCGGATTCCAACGTCCCGGTGTCGGTGATGAACGACGGTGGGACGGAACCATCAGCGAGGCGTGCCAGGATGTGCGCCCCGGACGCCTGCAGCTCGGCGGTGTAGGCAATTTCGGCAGCGTTGCGTGCCAGCAGCAGGAGAACCACGTCCCGGTCCTGCGCAGCGCCGGAAGCCAGATGCGCAAGATAGGGCGTGATACCGATGCCCGCGGCGATCAGGAGGACCGGGTCCGGGGATCGCGGGGCAGGACAAAATCTCCGCCCACAGACGTGGCGGCCACCTCATCACCAGGCTTCAGGTCCAGCAGGACTTTCTTCGCCGCGGACAGGGGCTCCGCCGTCCGGACGCCAAACTTCACCGTCTCCGAACCGGGGGCGCTGGTCAAACTGAACACCCGGCGTCGGCCTTTACCGTCAGACTTGGCGTGCGGCAGATCCAGTTCCATGTACTGTCCCGGCACAAACCGGACGGGCCGGGACGGTTCAAAGGCGAACTCTGTGGTGCTGGGCGTCAGAGGGCGGGAGCCAGCGAACCGGAGCCTGAGCCCGCCGCGCTGGCCCACAAGGAACGCCAGCAGGTTGCCCACCAGCAGGGCCAGTTCCGGCGAGTTGGCGATGAAGCCGAAGTTGTACGGCACCGCGAACACCACGCCAACCAGTGCGGCGAGCACGAGCTGCTGCCAGCGGCGCGGAGCGAGGGTGAGCGGCTCCGTCAGCATAAAGCCGACGAAGAACAGCAGCGGCCGCTGCGCCAGTGCCTGCCAGAGTGCGCTGCCCAGCGTAAGCCCCGCCTGCAGCAGCTCAGCGCTCACAATTAATGTGGCAACCGCAAGGAACACGGCCGCCATAAGCACCTTACGTGTCCGGTAGAGCACCAGGAGGACGCCCGGGACCAGCAGCCACAGCATGGCCGGGGTCGCCGCCCACCACGTCGCGATGTTCAGCCCCGTCAGCCCGGTCACAAACGCCCCGGCGGCGGCGGGGTTGAAGATGTGCCGGCCACGCCAGGCCAGCGCGTATTTCGAGGCGGAGGCCAGCACGCAGGCCAGGGCCACTCCCGCCATGTCCAGGGGTATGAAGGAGGGCCAGAAGAGGAAGTACAGCAGCAGGCCGGTGATCAGCGACGACTCGGAATGCTGGCGGACGTGGAAAAGGGCAGCCAGCCCTCGGTTGGACGCATAGGTCAGGCCAAGACACAGCACCAGGTGGACGAGCATTTGCGGGAGGCCGAACGTGAGCCAGCCAAGGGCATTGAGCAGGAGGCTATACGCGGCAAGGGCTGCCAGCACCAGCAGGATCAGACGGTACATCGTGTACTTGCCCAGCAGGGTGTCCAGCCGGCCGGCAGTGAAAACGGGAGTTGCCTTGGGGGCGTCAACGGGGCTCATGAGAACAGTGTCCCTTCAAATCCGGCCGAGTAGGCGGCAGTTCCATCAGAAAAAACCGTCAGCCAGGAAAAGTCGAAGCTCCGTTCCAGCTCGCTGCCGGGGACAAAGAACAGGGCGGTGGCCAGAGCATCGGCAACCATGGTGCTCTCCGCCATGGTCCACGTGGCTACCGCAGTGCTGACAGGCAGCCCCGTGGTGCCATCGAGCACATGGTGCAGGCCGTCGCCCCACGCCCGTCTGTTTGAGGCAGACGCGCACAATGCGCCGCCTGCCAGCGGCACGGTCCCGATGGCGGTCGCCGGATCGTACGGGTGCTCCAACGCCACGGAGACCGGATCAGGCCCGCGGTGCAGCAGGTCGCCGCTGGAATCAATCACGAAGGAGTCCACGCCGCAGGAGCGCAGCTCAATAGCGAGAAGGTCCACCAGCTGCCCCTTACCGGCGGCACCGATGTCCAGGACCAAGGGAGCGGTGGTGGTCAGCACATTCCCGTCCCACACCAGAACGTCCTCCCAGCGGGGTGCCGGAAGCGCGTTCCCTGCCGGCCGCAGGGAATAGGCGGCGTCGTACCCGAGGCGCTCCAGGCTGCCACCGATCAGCGGCGTCATTGCACCGCGTGTGACCTCATACAGCGAGCGGTACAGCCGGCCAAGGGACGCCGCTTCCGGTGGCAGCTCATACCGCCCGGGCTGGCGGGCCATGGCACCGACGGTCGAATCGGACCTAAACCGGGACCAGTCGCCGTCGTACCGTTCCACCAAGGCGAGCAGCCGGGCCCGTACGCTGGCGTCAAGTGGACGGGCGTGGAGATTTCCCAACGGGTTCCGATCCCGTCGAAGCGGAAGTCCTCCGGGTCCGGCACGGCTTACTGGGCCTCGGCCTTGATCTTGTCCAGGGCCTGGTTGAAGCCGCCGCTGGTGAGCGAGGATCCTGCCACCTTGGAGACGTTGAGTTCGTCGATGCTCTTTCCCACAACCTGCGCTGCGATCCCGCCCGCGAATTCGCCCTGGAATTTCCGGGTGTTGGGGTTCGAGGGGTGCTGGGTGATGTTCACCGCGGTGACTGTGCCGGAGGCGAGCGTCAGCTCAACCCCCACGGTTTCGGTGCCGTTGGGGAAACGTACGTGCCGTCGGCGCTGTAGGTGCCGTCCTGGTAGAGGGAGGCGCTGCCGGCCGGCGATGATGCCGTGCCGGAAGGGGCAGTGGTGGCGCCGGACGTGCTGTCGGAAGTCGCGGCGGGCGTTGCCGACGGCGCGCACCCGGCCACTGTTCCAGCGAGGGACAGGCCGGCGATGCCGACGAAAACACTCTTGCGGACTGACGGTCTCATGGTGGGGCTCGTTTCGTGGGCTGGGTGCTTGCGCTGTACTCAACGTCGGAACCAGCGTAATGGTTCACGCTGTGAACCAGCAGGGCGTCCGCTGTGAGGAAAAGTTGTGCGGAACCAGTCACGCACCACCCCCAAATTCGTCCCAGTGGCGGCCCCGGTAGGCTAGAGGGGTGACTCCCGAAGAACTCTCCCTCGCCATATCCGCCTGCCTGAAAGACGCCGTCGCCGCTGGCGAAATCGCACTTTCCGCATCAGCTGTCCCTGATGAGGTGCGCGTGGAGCGACCGAAGAACCGGGAGCACGGCGACTGGGCCACCAGCATCGCCCTCCAGCTGTCCAAGCAGGCCGGCACCAACCCGCGCGAATTCGCTACCGTCCTGAGCGCCCGGCTGAAGTCCATCAACGGCGTCGCTGCCGTGGATATCGCCGGCCCGGGCTTCCTGAACATCACCGTGGATGCCGCCGCTGCGGGTGCCTTGGCGAAGGCCATCGTGGAAGCCGGACGCGACTACGGCACCACCACCACGCTCGCCGGCCACGTGGTCAACATGGAATTTGTGTCGGCGAACCCCACCGGTCCGCTGCACATCGGCCACACCCGCTGGGCGGCCTTGGGCGATTCCATTGCCCGTGTGCTGCGTGCTTCGGGCGCGGAGGTCACCGCCGAGTACTACATCAACGATGCCGGTTCGCAGATGAACGTGTTCGCGAACTCTGTTTACTCGAGGCTGCACGGACTTCCGGTGCCGGACGGCGGCTACCCCGGCCAGTACATCGCCGACCTCGGCCATGACGTCCTCACCCAGCACCCCGACATCCGGGAACTCACCGAGGTCGCCGCACTTCCTGTCATCCGCGCCGCCGCCTACAAGGCGCAGATGAAGGACATCAAGGACACCCTTGCCGATTTTGGCGTTGCGTTTGACGTCTACTTCTCGGAACAGGAACTGCACGACGCCGGCCACATCGAAAGTGCCGTCGCCCGCCTTCGCGAGCAGGGCCACGTGTTCGACGACGGCGGTGCGGTCTGGCTGCGCACCACCGACTTCGGCGACGATAAGGACCGCGTGATGATCCGCGCGAACGGCGAACCCACCTACTTTGCCGCGGACGCCGCGTACTACCTCTCCAAGAAGGACCGCGGCTTTACCGAAAAGATCTACCTCCTGGGCGCGGACCACCACGGCTACATCAACCGCCTCAAGGCCATCGCGGCCTGCGCGGGCGATGATCCCGAGGTGAACATCGAGGTGCTGATCGGCCAGCTGGTGTCCGTTAACGGCGCCAAGCTGTCCAAGCGTGCCGGCAACATCATCGAGCTCAAGGACCTTATCGACTGGCTGGGCAAGGACGCTGTTCGTTATTCCCTGGCCCGCTTCCCGGCAGATTCCCCGCTCACCCTGGATCCCGATCTGCTGAAGAAGCACAGCAACGAGAACCCGGTGTTCTACGTTCAGTACGCCCACGCCCGGTCCCGCGGCGCGGCCCGCAACGCCGTGGCTGCAGGCGTGGACCGCAGCGCGTTTGACGCTTCCTTACTGGACCATGCCACTGAAAACGAACTGCTCTCCTACCTGGGCAGCTACCCATCCATCGTGGCCAAGGCCGCAGAACTGCGTGAGCCGCACCGAGTGGCCCGCCATCTTGAGGTCATCGCCGGCGCCTACCACCGCTGGTACGACGCCTGCCGCATCGCACCCATGGGTGACGAACCAGTGACCGACGTCAACCGCACTCGCCTATGGCTGAACGACGCCACCAGCCAGGTGCTGGCTAACGGACTGGACCTGCTGGGCGTATCCGCACCGGAACGGATGTGAAACTGATGTCGGCACAGGAAACTTCGATGCAGAATGTGTCAGCACAGGAGGCCAACAGCGGATCCCCGTTGGCTCCCGAGTGGCTCGCCGTTCCCGCGGACCTGAACTCGCTCCACGAGCCCATGTGGGCGCAGGATGTGCGGAAGAACGACGCCGGTGAGCTCGCCATCGATGGCATCGCCGTCAGCGAGCTCAAGGCGCAGTTCGGCACGCCGCTCTTTGTGATGAGCGAGACAGACTTCCGGGCCCGTGCACGTTCCTTCAAGGACGCCTTTGATGCCGCATTTGCCGACATCTGCGGGGGAGCGGACGTCTACTACGCGGGCAAGTCCTTCCTGTGCACCGCCGTAGCCGCCTGGGTGGCTGACGAAGGCCTCCGGCTGGACACGTGTTCCGGCGGCGAGCTCGCCGTGGCGGCCCGGGCCGGCATCAAGGGCGAAAACCTGGGCCTGCACGGCAACAACAAGTCCGACGCCGAGATCAACCGCGCGCTGGATATGAAGGTGGGACGCATCGTGGTGGACAGCCTCGATGAGCTGGACCGCGTCGCCAAGATCGCCTCGGACCGCGGCGAAGATGCCAACGTTATGCTGCGCCTGACTCCCGGTGTCCACGCGCACACCCACGAGTTCATCGCCACCGCCCACGAGGACCAGAAGTTCGGCCTCTCCATGGCCGGGGATTCCACCGAGCAGGCCGGACTGTCAGCAGCGGAGGAAGCCGTGGCTGCGGCCACGGGATACGCCAGCATCGAACTGCTGGGCCTCCACTGCCACATCGGCTCGCAGATCTTTGAGCCGGACGGCTTTGAACTCGCCGCGCAGAAGCTCCTGCACTTCCACGCTGCCATGCAGGAAAAGTACTCCATCGTAATGCCCGAACTGGACCTCGGCGGCGGCTACGGCATTGCCTATACCCCGGTGGACACCCCGCGCCCCGCAGCCGAGATCGCGCAGGCGATGGCCGCCGTCGTGCGTTCCACGTGTGCTGAGCTGGGCATCACTGCCCCCGGATTTCGATCGAACCCGGACGCGCGATTGTGGGCAGCACTACTTTCACGCTGTACGAGGTGGGCACGCTGAAAACCGTCCGCGTCGACGCCCGGCCGACGCGGACGGTCAGGAGAACGTTACGCATCCGCGCCGCTATGTGTCAGTGGACGGCGGCATGAGCGATAACGCCCGCCCGGTGCTCTATGACGCTGATTATTCGGCGATTCTTGCCTCCCGCACGTCCGCTGCGTCCCCGCAGCTGTCCCGAGTAGTGGGCAAACATTGCGAGAGCGGCGACATAGTTGTTAGAGATGTATATCTGCCCGAGGACGTGGCAGCCGGTGATCTGCTTGCTGTACCGGGGACCGGCGCCTACTGCTGGGCCCTGTCAAGCAACTACAACTATCTGGCCCGGCCGGGCGTTGTCGCGGTGCGCGACGGATCTGCCCGGCTGATTGTCCGCGGGGAAACCGAAGAAGACCTGCTGAACCGTGACATGGGAGTGCCGAATGACTGAATTGCGAACCCTGAAAGTAGCCCTGCTGGGCTGTGGCAACGTTGGGGCCCAGGTTGCGCGGATTCTCCTTGAGGACGCCGACGCCCTTGCCGCCCGTACCGGGCCCGCCTGCAGCTGAGCGGCATCGCAGTACGCAACGTCAATGCCAAGCGGGATGTGGACCTGCCACAGGAACTGTTCACCACCGACGCCGAAACCCTGGTCAAGGACGCCGACCTCGTGATCGAGCTGATGGGCGGCATTGAGCCTGCCCGCACTCTGATCCTCTCGGCGCTGCGCAACGGCGCCTGCGTGGTCACCGGTAACAAGGCACTGCTCGCCCAGGACGGCCCCACGCTGTACGAAGAGGCCGACAAGGCCGGCGTGCAGCTCTCCTACGAAGCGGCCGTGGCCGGAGCCATCCCCATCCTGCGTCCCATCCGGGACAGCCTGGCCGGAGACCGCATCACCCGCGTGCTGGGTATCGTTAACGGCACCACCAACTTCATCCTGGACCAGATGGACTCCACCGGCGCGCAGTTCGCTGACGCCCTCGCCGAGGCCCAGCGCCTTGGCTACGCCGAAGCTGACCCCACCGCCGACGTCGAAGGCCACGACGCCGCCTCCAAGGCCGCGATTCTCGCGTCGCTGTCCTTCCATACCCGCTTCGCCTTGGAGAACGTGCACTGCGAAGGCATCACGTCCGTCAGCGCGGCGGACATCGCCGCAGCCAAGGACGCCGGATTTGTCATCAAACTGCTGGCCATCGCCGAAAAGCTCATGGATGCCAACGGCGGCGAAGGCGTTTCCGTGCGGGTGCACCCCACGCTGCTGCCGCGCGAGCACCCGCTGGCCGCCGTCCGGGGCGCGTTCAATGCGGTCTTCATCGAGGCGGAAAACGCCGGCGAGCTGATGTTCTACGGCCAGGGTGCCGGCGGAACCCCGACGGCGTCCGCCGTCCTGGGCGACCTTGTCTCGGCCGCCCGCCGCATTGTGCTGGCGGCCGGGACGCACGGAGACCACCACCGGCCACGTCCCGGCCCTGCCCATCGATGCGGCCATCACCAGCTACTACATCGGCCTGGACGTCGCTGACCAGCCCGGCGTGCTGGCCAGGATCGCCCAGCTCTTCGCGGAGCACGGCGTGTCCATCGAAATCATGCGGCAGACCATCCACCGGGACGCGGAGTCCAACGTGGAGTCCGCCGAACTGCGGATCGTTACCCACCGCGCATCAGAGGCTGCCCTCGCAGCCACCGTCGAGGCCGTCAAGGGCCTGGACGTCATCAATTCAGTGACATCCGTTCTGCGGGTAGAAGGAGTCTAAGTGGCTCACCAATGGCGCGGCGTTATCCGCGAATACGCTGACCGGTTGCCCGTAACGGAATCCACCAGGGTCATCACGCTGGGCGAAGGCGGCACTCCGCTGGTCCACGCGCAGAAGCTCTCCGAGCTCACGGGTTCCACGGTGTACTTGAAGGTCGAGGGAATGAATCCCACCGGTTCGTTTAAGGACCGCGGCATGACCATGGCCATGACGGCCGCCGTCGCGTCCGGCGCCAAGGCCGTGGTGTGCGCGTCAACCGGCAACACCTCAGCCTCCGCCGCGGCCTACGCCACAGCAGCGGGACTGAAATGCGCCGTGCTGGTCCCCGAAGGCAAGATCTCCATGGGCAAGCTGAGCCAGGCCATCGCGCACGGCGCCACGCTGCTCCAGGTAGACGGCAATTTCGATAACTGCCTGGACATTGCACGGAAGCTGGGGGAGTCCTACCCGGTGTTCCTGGTCAACTCCGTGAACCCGGCCCGCATCCAGGGCCAGAAGACGGGCGCGTTTGAGATTGTTGATTCGCTCGGCGATGCTCCGGACATCCACGTCCTGCCCGTAGGCAACGCCGGCAACATCACGGCGTACTGGAAGGGCTACAAGGAGTACTCGGCCCCTTTCGAATCCGACACGGCCGGAACCTTGCCCGCCGTGTCCACCAAGACCCCCAGATGTGGGGCTTCCAGGCCGCCGGCGCGGCACCGTTCGTGGCGGGGCATCCCATCACGGAGCCGGACACCATCGCCACGGCCATCCGGATCGGCAACCCGGCGTCCTGGGACGGTGCCATCGCGGCCCGTGACGAGTCCGGCGGATTCATCGACGCCGTGACTGACGAACAGATCCTGGATGCCCACCGCTGGCTGTCCGCCCGCGAAGGCGTTTTTGTGGAGCCCGGCTCCGCCGCCGGTGTGGCCGGACTGCTCAAGAAGCACGCCGCCGGTGAAGTTCCCGCCGGCAAGACCATCGTCATCACCGTGACCGGCCACGGCCTCAAGGACCCCCAGTGGGCCCTCCGGACCGAGGACGGCAGTGAAGTTCAACCGGTCAAGGTCTCGAACGACGTCGTGACGGTCGCAGCTGAACTGGGACTGGAAGAAAAGTAGCCTTGGAAACCACCTCGCCCACCGCCGTTGACCTGCCTGTCATCGAAGCCGGCCAGCGCGTCACCGTCAGGGTCCCGGCCACCAGTGCCAACCTCGGACCGGGTTACGACAGCCTGGGCCTCGCCCTGGCGCTGCACGATACCCTGACCGTGGAAAGCCTCGAAACCGCTGAGCTCGTCTTCGAGCTCAGCGGCGAGGGGGCGGACACGTTGCCGCAGGACGCCAGCCACCTGGTGGTCAGGGCGATGGAGGCTGCCTTTTCCCGGCTTGGTTACCGGCACGGCGGCCTCAGGATTACGGCGACGAACGTCAACCCCCATGGCCGGGGCCTGGGATCATCGGCGTCGGCAGTGGTGGCGGCCGTCTCGGCCGCCAACGCCATGGTGCCCGAAGCGGCGCGTCGCGGGCGGGACTGGATCCTGCAGTTGACCAGCGAGATGGAAGGCCATCCGGACAACGTCGCGCCCGCGATTTTCGGCGGACTGGCGCTGTCATGGCAGGACAGTGACCGGTACAGCAGCACGTGCGCTACCGTGGCCGGTTCCGTGATTCCCATCGTGGCCGTCCCCGATTTTGAATTGTCCACCGAGGCCGCGCGCGCCCTGCTGCCGGCGTCCGTGGCCATCATGCCGCGGCCATGAACTCCGGACGGGCTGCGCTGCTGATCCACGCACTGACCCAGAAGCCCGAGTTCCTGTACGCCGGCACCGAGGATTACCTGCACCAGAGCTACCGGGCCGAGGCAATGCGCCCCAGTGCGGCCCTCATCAGGGCACTGCGCAACGCCGGCCACGCGGCAGTGGTTTCGGGTGCCGGGCCTACGGTCCTGGTTCTCGCCGACGGCGAAGCCGAAGCCGCCGAGGTTCTTGGGTTTATTGAGTCCTATACAGAGGCGAACACGCCGGGCATCGGCTGGCGCGTGCTAAAGCTGGCAGTGGACGTCGAAGGTGCTAAGGTGGACTTGCACCGGCGGTAATTCCGCCTATCTGATCGGCAGCTGCATTCAGCTGTTAGTGATCTCCTACTGCGCAATATTTTCCGGTGCCGCCTGCTTGGTCTGTCGCAGGAATCTGCAGCTGAATTGTCTGCCCCTGAATAGTCAGCCCAGCGCCCCGCCATTAATCGGTGCGTGAGGTGAATCAGTATCCGGCCCTGCTGGCCGAAATCCAACCGGCAAGACCGAAAATGCGGCTGCAGATCTGAACTGCAGCCCAGATCAAATCATCGCGTCCAGCTCCCAGTCTGGACGCCGTCGAGGGGGAAGGATCCTTCGTGACCGAAACCACTGAGCTGTCTTCAGCTGTGGAACCATCAACTTCTGCTGCCGGATCGTCAACGGCCGCACCCGCCAAGAGCAGCGGCCTCGCTGGCCTCAAACTCGCCCAGCTGCAGGCACTTGCCAGCCAGCTGGGGATTTCCGGTGGATCCCGCATGCGTAAGGGGGATCTGGTGACCGCCATTTCCGCCCATCGCGCAGGCACGTCAGCCAGCAAGGCTCCGGCCAAGGCTGCCGAGAAGGCGACCGAAAACCACGTAGCCCCGGCCGCTGCCGCACCGGTGGCTGCCGCCAGCGAAACCTCGGAGGCCCCAGCCACTGAGGGGACCCGTGCCCGTGGCCGTGGACGCAGCCGCCGCGCTGTCAGCGACGGAGTAGTAACGGCACCGGTTTCGGCACCCGCCGCGGCCACAGCCACTGAAGCTCCCGTTGAGGCTCCGGCGTCAGCGCCCGTTGTAGCCGGCGCAGCAGCTGAGGGCGAACGCCGCCAGCCGCGCACCCGGAACCGGCGCCGCGGCGATGCGGCCGCCACGTCAACGCATGCAGAAGCCACTGAGGCCCCGGCCGAGCAGACCGCCGCTGAACAGCGCCAGGCTGACCGCACCGAAACCCAGCGTGCCGATTCCCAGGGAACCGAAACCCAGGGAGCCGAATCCGGCGACGGCCAGCGTGCTGACCGCCGCGAGGGCGGCCGCACCCGTGGCACCCGCGAAACCACCGGCCGCGAAACCACTGCCCGCGACACCACTGCCGCGAAACCACCGGCCGCGACACCACTGCCCGCGACACCACTGCCGCGAAACCACCGATGGCGGCCGCGAGAACGCAGGCAGCCGTGACGCCGGCCAGCGCGACGGCGCCCGACGCGATGACAGCCGCGACAACGCCCGCGATGGCGACGACACTGACGGCGGCAGCCGCCGGAACCGCCGCAACCGCCGCGACCGGAACGACCGCAATGACCGGAGCGACCGCTCCGGTGGCGGCCAGGACAGCCGGGACAACTCGCGTAACGACCGTTTCCGCGACCGCAACGACCGCCGTCGGGGACGCACGCAGGGACCGGACGTCGACGACGTCGAGGTCACCGAGGACGATGTCCTGCTGCCCGTCGCCGGCATCCTGGACGTGCTGGAGAACTACGCGTTCATCCGCACCTCCGGTTACCTGCCGGGCCCGAACGACGTTTACGTCTCCCTGGCCCAGGTCAAGAAGTACAACCTGCGCAAGGGCGACGCCTGCGTGGGTGCCATCCGTGCACCGCGTGAAGGCGAAGACCGCAGCCAGCAGACTGCCCGCCAGAAGTTCAACGCCCTGGTCCGCGTCACCTCCGTCAACGGAAAGACGCCGGAAGAGCTCAAGGACCGCGTCGAATTCGCCAAGCTGGTTCCGCTGTACCCGTCCGAGCGCCTGCGCCTTGAGACGGATCCCAAGAAGATCGGCCCCCGCGTCATCGACCTGGTTGCCCCGATCGGCAAGGGCCAGCGCGGCCTGATCGTCTCCCCGCCGAAGGCCGGCAAGACGCTCATCCTGCAGTCCATCGCCAACGCCATCACCACCAACAATCCTGAGGTCCACCTCATGATGGTGCTTGTTGACGAACGCCCCGAAGAAGTGACGGACATGCAGCGCACCGTCAAGGGTGAGGTCATTGCCTCCACCTTCGACCGTCCCGCCGATGACCACACCACCGTGGCCGAGCTCTCCATCGAACGCGCCAAGCGCCTCGTGGAAATGGCATGGACGTGGTGGTCCTCCTGGACTCCATGACCCGCCTGGGCCGCGCCTACAACCTGGCAGCACCGGCTTCCGGCCGTATCCTGTCCGGTGGCGTGGACTCCGCCGCGCTGTACCCGCCCAAGCGCTTCTTCGGTGCTGCCCGCAACATCGAAAACGGCGGCTCGCTGACCATCCTGGCCACCGCGCTCGTCGAGACCGGTTCCAAGATGGACGAGGTCATCTTCGAAGAGTTCAAGGGCACCGGCAACATGGAACTGCGCCTGTCACGCCAGCTGGCGGACAAGCGCATCTTCCCGGCAGTGGACGTCAACGCGTCCGGTACCCGCCGTGAGGAAAACCTGCTTTCCCCCGAGGAAGTCAAGATCATGTGGAAGCTGCGCCGCGTCCTTTCCGGACTCGAAACGCAGCAGAGCCTTGAGCTGCTGACCAACAAAATCCGGGAGACCCAAAGCAACGTCGAGTTCCTCATGCAGGTCCAGAAGACAACGCTGGGCGCGAAGTCGGATAACGACAAGTAGCTGCGCTCACCGCTCAAAACATGCCGGCCTGATGGCCGGCATGTTTTGGGCGGTTCGTCGTTAAGTCCCGTGAAACTAGACTTGTAAGAGTCGAAAGAGGTTTTGAAATGTTTGAGTCCGTACAGGGCCTGCTTGATGAGCATGATGCTATCCAGGCGCAGCTTGGTGATCCTGCTGTCTATGCCGACCAGCGGCTGGCCCGGAAGCTGGGGCGGCGCTCTGCGCAGCTCAATGGCATCGTGGAGGCATACAACAAGTGGCATGCCCTGGAGGACGATCTCGCCGCTGCGAAGGAAATGGCCTCGGAGGACCCTGAGTTTGCTGCCGAGGTTCCCGTGCTGGAAGAAGCGCTGGAGCAGGCATCTGCGAAGCTGCGCAGGCTCCTCATTCCGCGGGACCCCGACGACGCCCGCAATGTGATCCTGGAGGTCAAGGGCGGCGAAGGCGGCGACGAAGCCGCGCTCTTTGCCGGCGACCTCCTGCGGATGTACACCCGGTACGCGGAGTCCCGCGGCTGGAAGACCGAACTTATCTCGGCCAACGAATCCGATCTCGGTGGCTACAAGGACGTCCAGATGGCCGTCAAAGGCAACTCGAACGATCCTGCCGAAGGTGTCTACGCACGGCTCAAGTTCGAAGGCGGCGTCCACCGCGTGCAGCGTGTGCCCGTCACCGAATCCCAGGGCCGCATCCACACCTCTGCCGCCGGCGTCCTGGTCCTCCCCGAAGTTGACGAGCCCGAAGAGCTGGACATCAACCAGAACGACCTCAAGATCGACGTCTACCGCTCGTCGGGTCCTGGTGGCCAGTCCGTGAACACCACGGACTCCGCTGTCCGTATCACGCACCTTCCCACCGGCATCGTGGTGGCCATGCAGAACGAGAAATCCCAGCTGCAGAACCGCGAAGCAGGCATGCGCGTGCTCCGCGCCCGCATCCTGGCGCACCAGCAGGAAATCATCGACGCCGAGAACTCGGCCCAGCGTAAATCCCAGATCCGCACCATGGACCGTTCTGAGCGTATCCGCACGTACAACTACCCGGAGAACCGGATCGCGGACCACCGCACCGGCTACAAAGCCTACAACCTGGACCAGGTCATGAACGGGGACCTGGAACCGGTCATCCAGTCCGCCATCGAGATGGACGAACAGGCACGCCTGGACGCCATCGGCGACTAGCCGCCGGCACCCATGACATTCGGGTCTGGGCAGTCCCTCGCGGCTGCCGTCAGCGAGGCCACGGTGATCCTCCGGGACGCCGGGTCCCCAGCCCCCGCGTCGACGCGGAACTCCTGGCGGACCACCTGCTCGGTGTGGGGCTCGGCAGGCTCCGGGCGATGATGCTGGGGGACACTCCCGCACCTGTTGGCTATGCCGAACTTGTCGCTGAGCGGGCCCAGCGGATCCCGCTGCAGCACATCACCGGAGTGGCGCACTTCAGGTACCTGGAGCTCGCTGTCGGGCCCGGGTCTTTATCCCCGGCCGGAAACAGAGTCCGTTGTGCAGCTGGTCATCGACCACGTCAAGGGGAGGGCGCATCCGCGGATTGTGGACCTGGGCACGGGCTCGGGCGCGATCGCCGGCTCCATCGCCCACGAGGTGCCGGCGCCGAAGTCCACGCCGTGGAATACAGTCCGTTCGCGCACGCGTGGGCGGCCCGGAACCTGGCGCCCCTGGGCGTCAAGCTGGTGCTGGGGGACCTCCGCGACGCGCTGCCGGAACTTAACGGAACCTTCGACGTCGTAATCTCCAACCCGCCCTACATTCCCGCCGAAGCCATCCCGAATGAACCCGAAGTTGCCCTGCACGATCCCCGGAAGCCCTATACGGCGGGGGAGCGGACGGCATGGAACTTCCGACGGCGGCGGCCGCCTCGGCTGCCCGGCTGCTGGTTCCCGGCGGCTACTTCGTGATGGAACACGCGGAAGTCCAGGCCGGCTGGATCGCCGGCATGATGCAGCGGACGGGTGCCTGGCGGGAGATCACCACGCACCTGGACCTCAACGGCAAGGAACGCGCCACCAGCGCCGTCCTTGCCGGTCCGCACCACGAGTGATGAAAGAATAGGCCAGTGACCACAACCTACAACTGCACGTCAGAGGACCAGCGCGCCCTTGGCCTGGAGCATGCCCAGCGTGCCATCAGCGAAAAGAAGTGCGTGGTGTTCCCCACGGACACGGTCTACGGAATTGCCGCCGACGCCTTTTCGCCGCAGGCCGTCACCATGCTGCTGGCCTCCAAAGGGCGCGGCCGCACCATGCCGCCGCCGGTACTGATTCCCCGGATCAACGCGCTGGACGGCCTGGCCACAGATGTTTCCGCTGATGCCCGCAAGCTCGCCGAGGCGTTCTGGCCGGGAGGGCTGACCCTGATCCTGCACGCCCAGCCGTCGCTGGACTGGGACCTGGGCGAGACCCAGGGGACGGTGGCCCTGCGTATGCCCGCCGACGAGGTGGCCCAGGAACTCCTGACGCTGACCGGTCCGCTGGCCGTGTCCTCCGCCAACCGGACCGGCCAGCCGCCGGCGCAGACCGCCGCGGAGGCACGCGCCCAGCTCGCGGAGTCCGTGGAGGTCTACCTCGAAGGCGGTTTCCGGCCGGTGGAAGGAACCGACGCCGTGCCCTCCACGATCGTGGATGCCACCGGGCGCTCCTGCGCGTGGTGCGCAACGGCGCAGTGTCCCTGGAGCAACTCCGGGAGCACGTTCCGGGCGTCTTGGGCCTGGGCGAGATTCCGATGGCTGAGCCCGAGGAAGAATCCGAAGAAGTCCCGCCGCCGGCCGAACCGGCAGCTGACGATCCAGCAGCCGAAGGGCCAGCCTCAGAAGAGCCGGCCGCTGAAAAAGCTGCCGACGAGCCGTCCGCGCCGGTTCGGGAGACTGACGGGTGAGCCTGGTACGCCAGGACATCCCCGTCCTGGGCGTGGACGCCACGCCGCTCAAGGTTGACGACCTGCTTGAGGTGCTGGCGGGGTTCGTCGCCGACGGGACCAAGCGGACCGTCGTCGGACATAACCTGCACAGCGTCACGCTGACACATTCCGACGCAGGGTTCCGTTCCGTCTATGACGAGAGCGACGTGGTGCTCCTTGATGGGGCGCCGGTGCTCTGGCTGTGGGGCCGGACGGGGAATGCCGTGGGCCGGTCATGGAGTACCGGCTGGGTTCCACGGACTGGTTGCCGTCCCTGGGCAGGGTTGCCGGCCTGAAGCGGCTTGCGGTGGTTGGCGCCGGTGCCGAGGCGAACGCCTTGGCTGTCGAAAAGCTCCGGAGCCTTGTTCCCGGTGCCACGGTAGCGGGACTGCCCGGCGAAGGCTGGAACGACGACGTCGAAACGGCCGCTGTGCGATGGCTCGCAGAGCAGCAACCCCAGCTAGTCCTGCTCGGGTTGGGCATGCCGCTGCAGGAATCAGTGCTGCAGCGCCGGCTAGGCACGCTCCCGCCGGCCATCTATTGCACCGTGGGCGGCGCGATCGAACAGCTGGCCGGAATCCAGAAACTTGCACCTCGATGGCTGGGGAGGCTCGGGCTGGAATGGGCCTGGCGCCTGCTGCTGCATCCCCGCCGCGTGGCGTACCGCGTCTTTGGCGAGCCGTGGGTGCTGCTGTGGCTGCTGGCCCGGCGCCGGTTTAGGCGTACCGCCTAGAACTTCTGGTCCTCCAGGGGAGCGAAGCCCTTGGCCCGTAGTCCTTTCGTGAAGGAACTTGCCCAGGCGAGCAGTCCCGGCAGGTCACGGCGTTGCGCAAAATAGCCAAGATAGCCGCCGACGTCGGCCACCAGCGACTTAACCCGGAAATATCGCCGGATCAGGTACCCGCGGTTGCGGTAGTAGTAGTAACGTTTGAACGCCGAATCCGGCACGATCACATGCCAACGTGCACCAAAGACGTGCTTCGTCTCGGAAAACGCATGCGGGTGGGTGATGGCGGTGGTGGTCACCGTGCCGAACCGGATGCCCGCCTTGCGGAGGCGGATGGTGAAGTCCACCTCGTCGCCGCGGATGAAGAGGCGCATGTCCGGCAGGCCCACCTTGAAGAACACGTCGGACCTGATCAGGGCGCCGTTAAAGAAGTGTCCGTCGTTGGGTAGGAAACCTACTTTCTCCAGTTCGGCACGGTCGTGGGTGACTTTCCCGTCCAGCCGGAAGAAGAAGGACAGCCGGTCGGGATGGCCTGGGGCCACCACCAGCGGGACCACGGCTTCAAGGTCGCGGGCCTCGGCCTCACGCAGCAGTGTTGCGAGGCATTCGGGATCGGCCGGCTCGGCGTCGTCGTCCATCATCCAGACCCATTTGGCACCGCTGGCCACCGCCTTCAGCGCGGCGAGGGCAAAGCCGCCTGCCCCGCCGAGGTTCGCTTCGGAACGGACGTAATCAACATTTGCGTGGCGCGCGGCAACATCGCGTGCGGGGTCCGTGCCGCTGTCGACAAGGCAGATGGTGTCCACTGCCGCGGACTGAGCATTAATGGCGTCCAGCAGGACGGACAGCTCTTTATGACGGTTAAATGTCACGGCGGCAACTGCAACCCGGACGGTCATGGGGATTCCTTTCAGCATGGCCTTCAGGGGGATTCCCCGCTCGCAATGCGCCAGTGTGGCGCGAAGCCATGGAGCCGTTGGCGCTAGTATCTTGACTAGAGTCCACTGTAATACAGCCCTGTAAGGCACCTAGCACTGCCTGCTGCGCGCCCGGCGACGGAGAAGTTTCATTTATCGAAAGTCAGATTCCCCGCCAGTGAGCCCATCGATCGAGGACCACCTGTTCGGGCCGCTGTCCATGCCTGTACGCACCCGCAGGGTTGCGCCGCACACCGACGAAACGGCCGCTATCGCATGATTATGTACCTGCTTATGGGGCTGACGGCTGCCGTCGTGTCCTACGGAGCCACCTGGGGTGCCCGCGTCATCGGGCACCGGCTTGAACTCCACGCCCCCATCCGCAGCCGTGACATGCATACGACGCCGGTGTCCCGGCTGGGCGGGGTTGCCATCTTCCTCGGCGTGCTGGTGGCCCTCCTCGTCGCCAGCCAGTCCTTCTTCGTCGAGGACATCTACCGGAACAACTTCTCGCCATGGGGCGTCCTGGCGGGCGCGGCGCTGATCGTGCTCGTGGGGATCGCGGATGACCTCCTGGACATCCGTTGGTGGGTGAAGCTCATCGGCCAGAGCGCCGCAGCCCTGGTGGTGGCCATCTGGGGAGTCCGGATGACCATAGTCCCGTGGGTTCCGGAGCCGATCTACCTGGAAAACGAACTGCTCCGGGTGGTGCTGACGGCCGGGCTGATCGTCACCACCATGAATGCCTTCAACTTCATTGACGGACTCGACGGCTGGCCGCCGGTGTGGCCATCATCGGCGGAACTGCCTTCTTCTTCACTGCGTACTGGGTGCACAGGAACGCTGTCCTGTTGGACTATTCGGACCTGGCCACGCTGCTCACCGCCGTCGTCGTTGGCAGTTGCATCGGCTTCCTGCCGCACAACTGGTTCCCGTCCAAGATCTTTATGGGCGATTCCGGTGCCATGCTGATCGGCCTGCTGATGGCAGCCGCCGGCATCGTCTCCACAGGCCAGATCACGTCAGGGCTGTACGACCGCGCCAACGGTATCTCCACAGTCATACCGATTCTGCTGCCCTTCGCCGTGCTGTTCCTGCCACTGCTTGACCTGGGCCTCGCCGTCGTCCGCCGGACAGCGCGGGGACGTTCGCCATGGTCCGCAGACCGCGGCCACCTCCACCACAAGCTGCTGGATATCGGTTACTCGCACCGGACGGCCGTGATCCTGATGTACCTCTGGACCGCCATCCTGTCCTTCGGGGGATTGGCCTTTGCAATCTTCCCCTGGCAAGTTGTACTGGCCGCCGACATCTTCGCCACGCTGGTCATGGGCCTGATTACGGCCTGGCCTTACCTGCGCCGCCACAGTGACCAGGCGCCGGCGTAACGGCGTTCGGAATTATTTCTATCTCGTGTAGAATTCAGGGGCAGCCCAAGCTGCCCCTCCACCCAGCCCCAGGGCGCCGACGATTGGGATCTTATGACCTCCAACGCCGAACCCGGACGTTCGTCCGGCAGCGGACCCGTTGGTGTTTCCGGTCCCACGCGCTCGCTGTGGCTCCGCCTCCTCGCACTCAGTTCAGCTGCCGGTGCAGGCGCACTGATTCTGGCGGGTATCCCGGCTGTCATCCTGAACGGCCCCAGCGGCGTTCTGTCCAGTACTTTGGGCGGCCTCCTGGTGATGCTTTTCTTCGCCATCAGTCTTCTCGTGGGCCACTTCGTGGGGCGCAACAACCCCTCCGGTGCCATCGGAATGTTCGCGGCCACCTACTTGGTCAAGGTCGTGGGTTTTGCGGTTGTCTTGTTTGTGATCGGAGCACCTGCCTGGCTTCACGACCGATGGTTCCTGATTGGTGCCATTACCACTGTTGTCTTCTGGCAGGCTGCCGAAATCTATGGCTTTAGCAAGGCGCGCCTGCAGATTTACAACGACCCCGAGCCCAAGGAGCCGAACGATGCCTGATCGAAAACGAACAGCGAAAAACGGTTCCTCCGCGCCCAAGGACGCTGCGCCCACGCCGGGAGTGTCGGCCGAAAACAACGACGGCGGATACAACGCCGGAATGGCCGTCTTTAGCTACATTATTGGCGGAATCATCGTCTGGAGTTTGATAGGGTGGGGTCTGGATTATCTGTGGGGAACCCGCTGGATCGTGCTCGCAGGCGCTCTGCTTGGAGCTCTCGGAGGTTTCTATCTTTCCCACATGCATGGCCTTACCAGTTCCAGAACCACGGCAGGTAAGAGCGGCGCAGACAGCGGCCCGTCCGCGGACGGAAACACAAATGCCAAATAATTTCACAGGGGAGCTGCGGAGCACAATTCCGCGGGTCCTCGACCAACGCCCAATGATGGACACTGCAGAGAGGAAACGCGTTGATCGCGCTTGCGCTCCCGGCCCAAGATTCAGGAGAGTTCAATCCTCCTGGAATTGAAGAAATGCACCTGCCGGCAATCCTGCCGTGGGGGGTGGCTGACGGATTCTCCAAGCAGATGTTGCTGGTAATCCTGTCGGTCGTCATTATCGCCACATTCTTTCTGCTAGCTGCGCGGAAGCAGCAGCTTGTTCCCGGCAAGCTCCAGTTCGCTGGTGAAATGGCTTATGGCTTTGTCCGAAACGGCATTGCAAAAGACATTATCGGCGGCAAAGACTTCATGAAGTATGTCCCGCTGTTGTTCAGCCTTTTCTTCTTCATTCTGGTGAACAACATCTACGGCGCCATTCCCGTGATCCAGCTCCCGAGCTTCTCGCACGTTGGCGGCGCCTATGTCCTCGCGGGCATTGTGTACGTCACCTGGATTGCCATCGGCATCAAGAAGAACGGCTTGAGGTATTTCAAGCTGGCCACTGTGCCGTCCGGCGTCCCGGTCTACATTCTCCCGATTGTGATCCCGATCGAGATCATCTCGAACTTCCTGGTCCGGCCGGTCACACACAGCCTCCGTCTTTTCGCCACCATGCTGGCAGGACACCTGATCGTCATGATTGCCGGTTCGGGCATTGAGTTCCTCGTGATGCAGGAGAACATCCTGCTCAAGGGAACCTCCCTTCTGGTCATCGCCGGCGCAGTTGCCATGTACATGCTGGAAGCACTGATCATGGCCCTGCAGGCCTACGTCTTCACGCTGCTGACCGCCATTTACATCGAAGGCGCACTGCACGCGGACAGCCACTAGGCACCCACAAACTTCCCCTCACGGGGATGAAGCAACCCAAACAACCTGCCACATGGGTGGCATCTTGAAAGGAAGAAAAATGGAAGGCACCATCAACGGCTCCCTCAACCTCATCGGCTACGGACTGTCCGCAATCGGCGGTGGTATCGGTGTTGGTCTCGTGTTCGCTGCTTACATCAACGGCGTAGCACGTCAGCCGGAAGCCCAGCGCGTCCTGCAGCCGATCGCATTCCTCGGCCTCGCGCTGACTGAAGCCCTCGCCATCCTCGGCCTGGTCTTCGCTTTCGTTCTCTAAGTCTGACGAACCAAGCGAACATCCAGAACCGAGTAGATAAAGGACGGGTGAATTATGAACCAGGTGATCATCTCAGCTGCTACAGCGGGCGAGACTAACCCACTGGTACCCAACGTCTGGGAAATGGGCGTTGTCCTCGCTGGCTTTGCTGTCCTCATGTTCATCGTGGTCAAGTTCGTTGTCCCGATGTTCGAGAAGACGTTTGCAGAGCGCGCCGAGGCAATCGAAGGCGGCATTGCCAAGGCTGAAAAGGCCCAGGCAGAAGCATCAGCCGCACTCGAAGAATACAAGCAGCAGCTTACGGACGCCCGCGCGGAAGCTAACCGCATCCGCGAGGAAGCCCGTGCTGAAGGCGCCCAGATCCTTGCAGATCTGAAGGAAAAGGCTGCCGCTGAATCTGCCCGCATCACGGCCCAGGCACACGTGCAGATTGAATCGGAGCGCCAGGCCGCAGTTGTGTCCCTGCGCTCCGAGGTAGGCACGCTGGCCACCACGCTGGCAGGCCGCATCGTTGGCGAAGCACTCAACGATGACGAGCGTTCCGCCCGTGTTGTTGACCGCTTCCTGGCAGATCTGGAGAACCAGAACGCAGGTGCAGCTAAGTAATGTCAGGTGTATCGAGCGAATCGCTGACCACGGCGCTGGCCCAACTGGAAGCAAAGCTTCCGTTGGCCTCGCTGCAGTTGGCTAAGGAACTCTTCGGAATCCTGGGAACGGTGGACAGCTCGGCTGGCTTGCGCCGCGCCCTGACTGACCCGTCCCGCACCGGTGACGAAAAGTCGGCGCTTGTCAGGCAGCTTGTTGGCGGAAAAGTCTCCGCTGAGGCTGCGGACATCGCGGGCGGACTGGCCAGTTCACGCTGGGCATCGGCCCGAGATATCGGCGATGCACTCGAGACGCTTGCCGCAACGGTGGTTATCGCTGTTGCTGAAAACAAGTCGGCCGTTTCTGCCTCCGGAATCTCTGGGCTGGAAGAGCTGGAGAACGATCTGTTCTCCTTCAACCAGGCCGTTGCCTCCAACCACGAGGTACAACGTGCTCTGTCGGAGCCGCAGGCCAGTGCTGCAGCGAAGACCGCGTTGGCGCAGAAGCTGCATCCCGGCGCAGGCGAGGAAGCAAATGTCCTCATCGCGCAGGCAGTTTCCCAGCCCCGCGGCATCAAGGCGACTCGGCTCGTAGCCCGGTTCGCCGAGCTGGCAGCCAAACGGCAGCAGCGCTGGATTGCAACGGTCAGCGTCACCCGTCCCTTGACGGAGACGCAGTTCGCCCGCCTCCAGGCAGGGCTTAATTCCCTGTATGGTCGCGAGCTCAAGATCAACATCACCGTTGATCCTGAACTGATCGGCGGAATCCGTGTCCAGGTGGGTGACGAAGTGCTCGACGCTTCGGTTATCACC
This sequence comes from Arthrobacter sp. Hiyo4, assembly GCA_002370555.1. GTDB lineage: Bacteria > Actinomycetota > Actinomycetes > Actinomycetales > Micrococcaceae > Arthrobacter. The sequence goes on along the minus strand of AP014718.1, from coordinate 2,298,947 downwards.
CGGCTGGGACAGCTTCACCGCCAACTGGCCGGATAGCCGGACAAGCACAACTTAACGAAACGAAACCCCGGTCATCGTGAGCAACGATGATCACGAAAACAGGAGAGCAGGGACTGCAGATGGCCGAATTGACCATCAACGCCGACGACGTCCGTATTGCGTTGAACGAGTTCGCGGCGTCCTACGAACCCGGAAACGCAGAGCGCGTAGAGGTTGGCCGTGTAACAACCGCAGGTGACGGCATCGCCCGTGTTGAGGGCCTTCCCTCGGTCATGGCGAACGAGCTGCTTCGCTTCGAAGACGGCACCCTGGGCCTGGCCCAGAACCTTGACGTCCGCGAGATCGGTGTTATCGTACTCGGTGACTTCACCGGAATTGAAGAGGGCCAGGAAGTCCACCGCACGGGTCAGGTTCTGTCCGTACCGGTAGGCGACGCCTTCCTTGGCCGCGTGGTTGACCCCTTGGGCCAGCCCATCGACGACCTCGGCGAAATCAAGACCACCGAAACCCGTGCACTGGAACTCCAGGCGCCCGGCGTGACCCAGCGTAAGTCGGTCCACGAACCGATGCAGACCGGTCTGAAGGCTATCGACGCCATGATCCCGATCGGCCGCGGTCAGCGTCAGCTGATCATCGGTGACCGCCAGACCGGCAAGTCGGCTATCGCCATCGACACCATCATCAACCAGAAGGCCAACTGGGCTTCCGGCGATGTGACCAAGCAGGTGCGGTGCATCTACGTGGCAATCGGTCAGAAGGCATCCACCATCGCGGCTGTCCGTCAGACCCTCGAGGACAACGGCGCACTGGAATACACCACCATTGTGGCTTCCCCGCGTCTGACCCCGCAGGCTTCAAGTACTTGGCACCGTACGCCGGTTCGGCCATCGGCCAGCACTGGATGTACGGCGGCAAGCACGTCCTCATCGTGTTCGATGACCTCTCCAAGCAGGCCGAGGCCTACCGTGCAGTGTCACTGCTGCTGCGCCGCCCGCCGGGACGCGAAGCCTACCCGGGCGACGTCTTCTACTTGCACTCCCGACTGCTGGAGCGTTGTGCCAAGCTCTCCGACGAGCTCGGTGCCGGCTCGATGACCGGCCTGCCGCTCATCGAAACCAAGGCAAACGACGTCTCTGCCTACATCCCGACCAACGTGATCTCCATTACCGATGGCCAGATCTTCCTGCAGTCGGACCTCTTCAACGCCAACCAGCGTCCGGCCGTCGACGTGGGTGTCTCTGTGTCCCGCGTGGGTGGTGCTGCGCAGGTCAAGTCCATGAAAAAGGTCTCCGGTACTTTGAAGCTGGAATTGGCCCAGTACCGCGACATGCAGGCTTTCGCCATGTTCGCATCGGACCTCGATGCCGCATCGCGCCAGCAGTTGACCCGCGGCGCCCGCCTGATGGAACTGCTCAAGCAGGGCCAGTATTCACCGTTCCCGATCGAGAACCAGGTTGTGTCCATCTGGGCCGGTACCAACGGCCACCTCGATGAGGTTCCGGTTGAGGACATCAACCGCTTCGAGACTGAATTCCTGGAACACCTCAAGCACAAGTCCTCCATCCTGACCACGCTGGCGCAGACCAACGTTATGGACGATGACACCGCTGAAGCACTGAAGACCGCGATTGTGGCCTTCAAAAAGGGCTTCTTCGGTGAAGGTGACAACCGCCTGGTAGGCGCCGGCCACGAGGAGCACGAAGCTATCTCGGAAGCCGATGTAGACCAGGAAAAGATCGTCAAGCAGAAGCGCTAGTTTCGCTGGCAGGGACTGTCGGAACCCCGAGGTTCCGGCAGTCCCGGCCACCGGGATCTTAGGAAAGGAAAAGTATGGGAGCCCAGATTCGGGTCTACCGCCAGAAGATCAGCTCGACCACGTCGATGCGCAAGATCTTCAAGGCGATGGAACTGATCGCTACCTCGCGCATTGGCAAGGCCCGCGCACGCGTAGCGGCTTCACTGCCTTACGCAAACGCGATTACGCGTGCCGTTTCTGCTGTTGCAAGCCAGAGCGAAATCGACCACCCGCTGGTCACCGAGCCGACGCAAATCCGCCGGGCAGCTGTCCTGGTTATAAGCGCAGACCGCGGCCTTGCAGGATCCTACTCGGCGACCGTGCTTAAGCAGGCGGTGGGTCTTACCGAGTTGCTCCACGAGGAGGGCAAAGAAGTCAAGACGTACGTGATGGGCCGCAAGGCGCAGGCGTACTTCGACTTCCGCAACCTTTCTTACGAGCGCGTGTGGACCGGCAACACTGACGCGCCGGAGTTTGGAACTGCACGTGAGGTCGGCGCGGCATTGCTCGAAGCCTTCGCTGCAGACTACGAAGAGGGCGGCGTGGATGAGATCCATGTTGTTTACACCCGATTCAAGTCCATGGTGACGCAGGAGCCGACGGTTATCCGTCTTCTTCCGCTTGAGGTTGTCGAAGAGCAGGCGGCGTCCGAGTCGGACCTCCTGCCGCTCTACGAATTCGAGCCGGAAGCGGAACAGGTTCTTGATGCCCTGCTCCCGCGCTACATCGAGTCACGCATTTTCGCCGCCATGTTGCAGGCAGCAGCTTCCGAGCTCGCAGCCCGCCAGCGGGCGATGAAGTCCGCCGGTGACAATGCCACGGACCTCATCAAGAAGTACACGCGTCTGCGCAACACTGCCCGTCAGGCTGAAATTACGCAGGAGCTTTCCGAAATTGTTGCCGGTGCCGACGCCTTGAATGCGTCCTAGCCTGCACGGTCCGGTCCAGCTGTACCTGCACTAAAGAACAAACTTAAACCCCACGCCATCTACTGAGTGAAGTGAGAGAGATGACTGCCACTGCTACCGAACACGTAGCCGCAACGTCCGGTGCGACCGGCCGTATTGCACGTGTTATTGGCCCGGTTGTCGACGTCGAATTCCCGGCTGACGCAATCCCCTCGATTTACAACGCCCTCACCACGGAGATTACCCTCAACGGTGAGACCAAGACCATCACGTTCGAGGTTGCCCTGCACCTGGGCGACAACCTCATCCGCGCCATCGCCCTGCAGGCTACCGACGGACTCGTCCGCGGCACCAACGTAGTGGACACCGGTTCTCCGATCACCGTGCCCGTAGGCGACGGCGTCAAGGGCCACATCTTCAACGTCCTCGGCAAGCCGCTGGATGTTGACGAGTCCGAGATCCAGGCTGCGGACTACTGGCCGATCCACCGCAAGGCCCGGCCTTCGCAACGCTCGAAGGCTCCACCGAGATGCTGGAAACCGGCATCAAGGTCATTGACCTTCTCACCCCGTACATCAAGGGTGGAAAGATCGGCCTCTTCGGCGGTGCCGGCGTGGGCAAGACGGTTCTGATCCAGGAAATGATCACCCGTGTGGCCCGTAACTTCGGTGGTACCTCGGTATTCGCCGGTGTTGGCGAGCGTACCCGTGAAGGTAACGACCTCTGGGTTGAAATGGAAGAGGCAGGCGTCCTCAAGGACACAGCCCTTGTATTCGGCCAGATGGATGAGCCGCCGGGAACGCGCCTGCGCGTTGCACTGTCCGCCCTGACCATGGCGGAGTACTTCCGCGATGTGCAGAACCAGGACGTGCTGCTCTTCATCGACAACATCTTCCGCTTCACGCAGGCAGGCTCCGAGGTTTCCACCCTCCTCGGCCGCATGCCGTCGGCCGTGGGCTACCAGCCCAACCTGGCTGACGAGATGGGTCTCCTCCAGGAGCGCATCACGTCCACCAAGGGCCACTCGATCACCTCGATGCAGGCCATCTACGTTCCCGCAGATGACTACACCGACCCGGCCCCGGCCACGACCTTCGCGCACCTCGACGCAACCACGGAACTTTCCCGTGAAATTGCTTCCCGTGGTCTGTACCCGGCCGTTGACCCGCTGACGTCGACGTCCCGCATCCTGGACCCGCAGTACATCGGTCAGGACCACTACAACACGGCTGTCCGTGTGAAGCAGATCCTGCAGAAGAACAAGGAACTCCAGGACATCATCGCCATCCTCGGTGTTGACGAACTGTCGGAAGAGGACAAGATCGTCGTGTCGCGTGCACGCCGCATCCAGCAGTTCCTCTCCCAGAACACCTACACCGCCAAGCAGTTCACCGGCGTCGAGGGCTCCACCGTGACCATCAAGGACACGGTTGAAGGCTTCACCGCTATCTGCGACGGCGAACTTGACCACGTTGCAGAGCAGGCGTTCTTCAACGTCGGCGGCCTGGACGATGTTGAGCGCCAGTGGGCCAAGATCCAGGAACAGACCAAGTAATATGGCTGAGCTTGAGGTTGAGATTGTCGCAGCGGATCACTTCGTGTGGTCCGGAGCGGCCAAGATGGTCAAGGCCCGCACCAGCGATGGTGAGATCGGAATCCTGCCCGGCCACTCGCCCCTGCTGGCGATCCTGGCCGAAGGGGAACTGGCCATTGAGCCGGTTTCCGGGAACCGTATTGCCGTGGCTGTTGACGGCGGATTCTTCTCCGTCGACAACAACCGCGTGGTGATTGTTGCTGACAACGCCCAACTGGGTGACGCGGCTACTGCTGGGATCCGCTAGCACGACCTTGATGGACGCTCCGACTTTTACGTTCATCTCCTTGGCAGTCGTTTTCGGATTGCTGATTTTCACACTGTGCCTTTCGGGGGTGCGCCGCTTCAATCTGCGGCGCGCCCTTGGCACAGTGGATGCCTCCATTTGCGTTGCTGGAAACAGCTGGCAGATGGGGGTTTGTCGTTACCAGGACAACGACCTTGAATGGTTCCGCCTGCTGTCCCTGAGCGTGCGTCCCAAACATAAGTTCAAGCGCAGCTCCCTGGAGCTGCTGGGCCGCCGCAAGCCCACCGAGGCCGAGGCCGTGAAGGTCCAGCCCGACGTCGTGATTGTCGAGCTGCGGTACGAAGGCCAGGATCTGCGGCTGGCCATGAAATTCGATGCCTACACGGGACTGTCCTCCTGGCTGGAAGCCGGGCCGGTCATCGGCGTGGGTACCTGGCGCTAGTCACGTGGACTGGATTGCTGATATCCGGTTGACCGACGGACCGGTGTACTGGGCCGCCTGGATTCTTGGTGCCGCCGCCGCGCTGTCCCTGGTCTGGCCCCGCGCGCCCTTGGCCGCGGCCGCTGGTTCCTCAGCGTTACCGCCGCATCGGCCGCCGCCGCCGTCGTGGTGCTCCTGGTCCATTGGGTCCTCATCTACTGGGCCTCAACCTTTCCAGAAGAACTGCCGTTCGACGTCTTGGCCTGGGTGTTTGCGGCCGTGGCCGCCCTCCTGATGGTGTTGCTCCGGCTCCCCACGGCGTCGTGGCGTCGCCGAGCGCTGGATGTGCTCGCCCTCCTGGCCGTGGTGCTTCTGGTCGCTGTGCAGATCAACGCGTATTTCGGCCTCAACCGGACAGTTGCGGACCTGACAGGAACGGCGCTGAGCCGCATCCCGGCCCTGGAACAGGAGCTGATGCGCCGGCCGGACAGCCCTGCCACGCCCCTGGACGGATGGAAACCCGCCAATGAGATCCCTGCCGACGGCGTTGTTCGCACCGCATTCATCCCGGGAACGTCCTCGGGCCTCCAGGCACGCGATGCGTACATCTACCTGCCACCGGCCTACTTTGCTTCGAACCGTCCCAGCCTTCCGGTCCTGGTTCTGGTGCCCGGCCAGCCTGGCGGCCCTGCCGACTGGTTGACCGGCGGGTCGCTCCCGGCACGCATGGACAGTTTCGCCGCCCGGCATGGGGGAGTGGCGCCTGTTGTTGTGGTGGTTGATCCCAACGGCAACCAGTCAGCGAACAATCTCTGCATGGACAGCGCCATCGCCCAGGCAGACACTTACCTCGCAGCGGACGTTCCGGCATGGATCTCGGGAACGTTGGACGTGGACTCCGACCACCGGCAATGGGCCATCGGCGGTTTCAGTTTTGGTGCCACCTGCGCAGTTCAGATGGCCACCCGCCACCCGGAGCTGTACACGGGTGTTCTCGCCTTCTCCAGCGAGAGCGAGCCTGCGCTGGCCAAGGAACGCCAGAAAACGGTTGATGCGGCCTTCCACGGCGATACCGCGGCCTTTGATGCCCAGATACCGCTGACGCTGTTGAAGGAGCGCAAATATCCTGGCAGCGTGGCGTATTTCGCGGCCGGGGCCACAGATCCGGAGTTCGTGGCAAATCTGCGGATCCTTGAGGCGGCGGCCCGCGGGGCAGGTTTCACTGTGGGCTCGGACGTGGTGGCTCACACCGGCCATTCGTGGGACGTGCTGACTCCCGGCATGGACAATGGGCTTGAGCTGTTGTCCGCACACTGGGGGTGGGCGAAATGAGGGAAACTGGCGAATCCCGTGCGCCGGCCCTGCTCTGGTCAACTGTCCTGCTTCCGGTTGTCCGAAGAATATGGGGCTACCTGCGGTCCGTGCCACTGACCCTGAGTATCCTCGGGATTTTCCTGTTGGTCGGGGCGGCAACCGGCAGCTTCCTTAGCGGGCCGCCGGAGGAGCTTCTATCGCTCGCAGGCGTCAGCGCCCCGGGCCTGAAGACCGGCGACTGGTGGTCCCTGGTGACGTCACTGTTCTTTGCCACCAACCCCCTGGCCTATCTGGTGGCGTCCCTGATGATCCTGCTGCTGCTGGGCCTGGCCGAGAAGAGCCTCGGGTCCCTTCAGGCGGCAGCGTTTTTCCTCGGTGGCCAGTTTGCTGCAGTCACAGTCTTCCTGCTCCTGACCCAGTTGGCCAGGTACGCGGGAGACGGCTGGCTGGGGCTGATGGCGGACAACAGCCTGATTGGTCCCTATGCCGCCGTCCTGGCGGCTTCGCTCGCAGCGAGCGGCAGGATCCCTGTCCTGTGGCGGCGGCGTTTGCGGACGGCGCTGCTCTCGGTGTCACTCCTGCTGGTTCTGTACGTGGGGCATGCCGAGACCGTCATCGGCCTGGTTGGTGCGGCGGTGGGTCTCGCAGCCAGCTGGTGGAACCAGAGCGACCACGGCCAGCTTCATCCGCCCCGCTCGAGCGGCAGGGAAACCAGGAACCTGCTGGCCCTGACGGTGGCCGTGTTCGCCGTGGGCCCCATCCTTACCGCCGTTGCCCGGACGCCCACCGGCCCGCTGGCGCTGCTCCGTGACGTGGTGCTGAACCCCATGCCAACGCTGGGACAGCTCGAAGCAAACTGCGGAACAACAGTGGAGGCATCCTGCCTGGAGATGGGCCGGACGGGCTTCGCCGGACCCTTTGGCCTCGCCCTGGCAGTGGTACCGGTGGTTCTGCTGCTCATCTGTGCTGATGGAATGCGCCGCGGCCGCCGCATGGCACTGCGCATTACCTTGGCGCTTCAGTTGGCAGTCACGGCGATGGCGGCCGTCTACCTGGCCCTGTTCGCGCTGATCCCGCACTATCCCGCGCGGCCGCACACGGCCGCCATGGGTTCGGGTTTTGCCCACATCCTGCCTTTGGTGATCGTCCCGCTGCTGCTGGCGGTCCTGCTCTGGGTTCACCGCCGCCAGTTCCGCGTCGAGACGATCCCTGCCGCCCGTCGTCGGCTCTTGGCGGTGGTGGGTGGCGTCTGGCTCCTCCTCGCCGGGAGCTACGCCCTGGCCTGGTTTGCCGCTGGGGGAATGGCGCGCGACGGCGGCCTGCTGGGCTTGCTGGCTGAACTGTCCAGGCAGTATCTGCCGGTTCCACTTCCGAATCTCTACCACCGGGTTTTTGCTGAACGGAACGGCCTCGAGTCCCTGATTTTTGGCTATTCCGGGCCGGTCTTCTGGCTTGTTGCCTTAGCCGGCGTCTGGTCCGTGCTCCTGGGCCGGCACCATGGCAGCGATTCGGGCCACGACGACAGGGCCGCGGCCCGGAAGCTGTTGCGCCAGGGCGGCGATTCACTGTCGTGGATGGCCCTCTGGGAGCCCAACCGGTACTGGTTCAGCCAGGATGCACGCGGCGCCGTCGCCTACCAGCTGCACGGCAGTGTTGCCCTGACGCTGGCCGGTCCCTTCGGTGCGGCAGACTCCCGTCAGCGGACTGCCGAAGGATTTCTTTCCTACTGCGGCAACCGCGCGCTCATCCCGGCCTTCTACTCGTGTGATGACACGCTGTGGCCCCTGCTGCAGGACCGGGGCTTCCAGCGCGTGTCGGTAGCGCAGGAGACCCGGCTGTCCGTCCGGCAACTTGAATTCACGGGCAAGGAATGGCAGAACGTCAGGACTGCGCGCAACCGCGCCGCCAAGATGGGAGTCACAGCCGTCTGGGGTACGTACCACGGGCTGCCGTCCGCCCTGCGCGCCCGGCTCAGCGAAGTGTCGGAGGAATGGGCGGCAGGAAAATCAGTTCCGGAAATGGGATTCACGCTGGGCGGCATGGATGAGCTCATGGACGACGAAGTGCTGTGCTGCCTGGCCGTGGATGGCGACGGCCACGTGCACGGGGTAACCAGCTGGTTGCCCGTTTACGACGGCGGGGCACTGGTCAGCCGCACGCTGGACGTTATGCGCCGGGGTGCTGACGGATTCCCCGGGGTGATGGAGTTCCTCATTGCTTCGGCGGTCCTGGAGTTGCGCGAATCCGTGGAGGTGATCTCGCTCTCCGGGTCCCCGCTCGCCAGCCGGCCCGGCGACGAAACGCCGGGGAAGCCGGTGCCGGCAGAGAACCTCGTCCGCATCCTCGATGTGGTGGGCCACGCCCTCGAACCGGTCTACGGGTTCCGGTCCCTGGCGGCCTTCAAATCACGCTTCAAACCCGAGTACCGGACCCTTTACCTGTATTACCAGGATCCGCTGCAGTTGCCGGCGATCGGACGGGCGCTCACGCGGGCCTATTTGCCCGGCCTTTCGCTGCGGCAGGGGCACGGCTGGTCCGGGGCCTGGTGGTCCAGGGAAACTGATCCCCACGGCGGCCCGAGCGATTGCGACTGAATAGTCACGGTGGCCAAAGACATTGCGGACAAAGAAAAGATCCCCGGTACGGATGCCGGGGACCTTTTCTTCGCTGGAGGCCACGCAGACGGCGGCCGCCGGGCGAGGGACTAGACCAGCGTTACGCCGGTAGCCTGGGGGCCCTTGGCACCCTGACCGATTTCGAACTGAACGCGCTGGTTCTCGTCGAGGGTCTTGAAGCCACCGGTCTGGATTTCCGAGTAGTGAACGAAGACATCGCCATCGGAGTCATCCGGGGTGATGAAGCCGAAGCCCTTTTCAGCGTTGAACCACTTGACGGTTCCCTGTGCCATTTATTTCTCCTCATTATGGAACTTGTCTAAGTCCGGCACACCTCGTGCCGGACTCGGTCACTCCGCGAGAAGAATCCTTCAATGCCGTTCCTGGGAACCTGCGCTGCAGGAGCTTCACGCTCGCAACATGTCTTGCGAGCATGAAAAAACACCTACACAAAGACTGCTCTAAGAATTTCACGCCGATTCCGTCAGGTCAACGGTCTGAACGGCCAATACGGCAAATTTTGCGTATAAAAAGGATGAAACCCCTTGTCAGGGGGCCGAAGGCGTCACCCGTGCGGATATCCGGCGTCAGAAAAGCGGATGGCGGGCCTCAGAAAAGCCGGGAGTCGCTGTCGTCCACGCCGCGCATGGCGTCGTAGTCCAGCGTGATGCAGTCGATGCCGCGGTCGTTGGCCAGCACCTTGGCCTGCGGCTTGATCTGCTGGGCGGCGAAGATGCCACGGACCGGGGCCAGCAGCGGATCGCGGTTCAGGAGTTCAAGGTAGCGGGTGAGCTGCTCCACGCCGTCAATGTCGCCCCTCCGCTTCAGCTCGATGGCCACGGTGGCCCCGCTCGCGTCACGGGCCAGGATGTCCACCGGGCCGATGGCGGTGAAGTACTCGCGCCGAATGAGCGAAAAACCTGAGCCCAGCGTCTCGATCTGATCGGCAAGCAGGCGCTGCAGGTCGGCTTCGACGCCGTCCTTGATCAGGCCGGGGTCCACCCCGAGGTCGTGGGCGGACTCGTGCAGCTGCTCGTGGATGTTGATGATCAGGCGGTCATCGGTCTTGGCGGACTGGACGGTCCACTGTTCCGTGACGCCAAGCTCCAGGTCAATGTCCTCCGGCGAGGACACCCGCAGGGTGGCGGGCGGGCTCATCCAGTTCAGCGGCTTGTAGGAGCCGCCGTCGGAATGAACCAGCACCGAGCCGTCGGCCTTGACCAGCAGGAGCCTAGTGGCAAGGGGGAGATGGGCTTTGAGCCGGCCAACATAATCAACTGAACATCGGGCTATGACAAGTCGCACGCCGTACACACTACCGGGGCTGGGGCAGAATGGAGGCATGCCGCGTTCCAACCGTCCCCGTCGCCCTGCCTCTGGAAAGCCGGGCATTGCTGGCGGAAAGCCGGTAGGCAAGAAAGGCAATGGTGACGTTCCGGAGTTGGACTTGGAGCGGGCGCGGGCTGGAATCGCCCGCCGGGAAAGCGCTCCCGACGGCGAGTGGATGGTCAGGACCATGACCGCCAGGAACGCGGAAAAGACCTACATCTGCCCCGGCTGTTCCACCGCTGTGGTCCCCGGCATCGCCCACCTGGTGGTCTGGAAGGACGATCACATCTTCGGTGCGGCCGCAGGCCTGGCGGAGCGCCGCCACTGGCACACCAACTGCTGGCTGTCCCGGACGTACCGTTACCGCTGACGCGCCAATAGCCCGGGTGAACGGCTCCGCCCCGGAGAAGCCGGGTTAGGAGCCAGCGCACTGCGCTTGGCGGACGGCGGGAGTCGCTAAGCTGGCAGGCATGACTTTTGATCCGGCGTCGTACGAATTCAGCCAGCCAACAGGGCCCGCACCCATCCGCGCCTCAACAGTGTTGCCGGCCCGGCGCGAGAACATCGAGCTCCGCACGGAGGATGGCCACACACTGGTGGGGGAACTGGCTCTGCCCGAGTCCGGCAAGATCACCGCGACGCTGATCACCCTGCATCCGCTTCCGACGCACGGCGGTTTTATGGACTCGCACGTGTACCGCAAGGCGTCCTACCGGCTTCCGGCGCTGGCCGGCGTGGCCGTGCTTCGCTTCAACACACGCGGGACGGAGTCGCCGCGGGGAACCAGCGCAGGTTCTTTCGAGGAGGGCATCGGCGAGCGGCAGGACGTTGAGGCGGCGGTGCGTTTCGCCGTCGAACGCCAGCTGCCCAACCGCTGGTTGGTGGGCTGGTCCTTCGGCACCGAGCTGGCGCTGATGTACGGTGCCGTTGAGCCGGTGGCGAGCCAGGTTGAAGGTGCTGTCCTGCTGTCACCGCCGCTGCACCGCGCAACGGACGCCCACCTGCGCCTCTGGGCGGACTCCGCCAAGCGGCTCACCGTGCTTGTGCCGGAGCATGACGACTACCTCCAGCCCGCGGCCGCCGCTGAACGCTTCAGCCTGGTGCCGCAGGCCCGGGTGGTAGGCGTCGACGGCGCCAAGCACCTTTGGGTGGGGGAGAAATACGCTTCCCGCGTGCTCAATGAAATCGTCGACGACGTGACGGAAGCGGGCTCCGGACCCGAAGGCCTGCCGCAGGTGTGGAACGGCCCGGTGGCCACCGCGGCCGCCTAGCGGCTGCCGCTACCGTTGACTTCTAGGTGCGTGGGTCAGAAATGACAGGCCCTGATTCTTAAAACGCCGACGGAATAGCCATGTCCTGGTGGGGGTGGCTGGGAGAATCGGTGGCATGGTTACCGGTTCTTCCGCGCAGGATGGTTTGTTCGATGAGTCGCTCGTGGAGCGGGTCGAGCTCCCGGCCGATGTGCCGATGGATGCCAATGGCGGGGTCAGGAAGCGGTTCAAGGCTTTCGAGCCGGATGCGGTGATGCTGGTCCCGCCGTCGCTGGAGGAGTGGTTGCCGCAGGGCCATTTGGCCCGGTTCATTGGCGAACTCGTTGATGGGGAACTGGATCTGACCCGGTTCTATGCTTCCTATGCCAAGGCGAAGGGCCAGCCGCCGTATGATCCGCGGCTGATGCTGCGGATTCTGCTCTACGGGTACTGCGTGGGGGTTCGTTCCTCGCGGGAACTGGAAAGAGCGTGCATGGATGTGGTCGCGTTCCGTTGGTTGTGTGCCCAGCAGGCCCCGGATTTCCGGTCGATCGGGCGGTTCCGCGAACGTCACCTCGCGGCGCTGGCCAACGTGTTCCTGCAGGCGCTGGAGCTCTGCCGGGCCGCGGGCATGGTCTCGTTGGGCCATGTCGCACTGGACGGGACGAAGGTCCGGGCCAACGCTTCCCGGCACAAGGCCATGAGCTATGCCCGGTTGACGGAGAAGCAGAAGGTGTTGGCCGATGAGATCAGCGACCTGATGGCGGAGGCGAAGACCGTGGACGCGGCCGAGGACGCCCGCTTCGGGCCGGGCAAACGCGGGGATGAACTGCCCGCCGAGCTGGCCAACCGGTCCCGGCGCGCCGCCGCGATGGCCACCGCCCGGGCCTCCATCGAGGCCGAGGCCGCCCAGAAGGCACGCCGTGAGGCCGAGGAGAAGGCCCGAGCCCGCGGGACGACGACGAGGATGTTTCCGGGAAGGGCGATGCCGCCGCGGCCGCGGCCGTGCCCAAGCCCACGGCGCAACGGAACTTCACCGACCCGGACGCGAGGATCATGAAGACCGCGGACGGTTCCTACCACTACTGCTACACCGGGCAGGCCGTCGTTGATGAAGAACAGCAGGTCATCGTTGCCACCGAGCTGAACAACACCGCGGTGGACGTGCAGCAACTGGTCCCGATGGTCCAGCACACCCGGGACACCCTGGGCGCCATGCCGTCGAAGTGGAGCGCCGATGCCGGGTACTGCTCGGCGTCCAACCTGGAGCACGTCAGGGACCTTGAAGCCGGTGGCGGCACCGAGTTCTTCATCTCTACACGGCGGATGAAACACGGGCGTCCGGTCCCTGAGGCGCCACGGGGCAGGATCCCGGCGAACGCGACCCCGACCGAGCGGATGGCCCGGAAACTGAAAACGAAGAAAGGCCGGGCGGTCTACGCCCGGCGCAAAGCCATCGTGGAACCGGTCTTCGGACAAATCAACACCCGGCAAGGCAAACACGTCCTGTTGCGCGGGCTGGAGAAGGCAGCCGGGGAATGGAAGCTGATGGCCGGCTGCCACAACCTGCTCAAACTCTTCAGTTACCGCACCGCCACCGCCTGAACATCCCGGGGGACGGTCCCAGGACCGAACCTGCCCCACCGAACCGCGCCCCGCAGGAGCCTTCCAGGACTTTCTTCCGCGAAAACGCCAAGAGGCCGGCCCCTTCTCACGGAAAAGGAGACTGGCCCTTGAGCCGTCGCGGTGCGAACCTACGGAACAGTCAAACCACTACCGACTCACGCACCTAGTGCTTGTCCTGGCGGGCGATGTAGATCTCCTTGACCAGCAGCAGGATGGCGGCTGCTGTGGGGATGGCGATCAGCGCGCCCAGGACACCCAGCAGGCTGCCGCCGGCAATCACGGAAATCACGGCCACGGCACCAGGTACGGCTACGGCTTTCTGCATGATGCGCGGCGAGATGAAGTAGGCCTCGAACTGGAGGTAGGCGAAGTAGCAGATGGCGTAGACGGCGGCCGTTTGCCACCCGACCGTCAAGGCGATCAGCAGGACCACAACGCCGGCGATCATGCCGCCCACCAGGGGGATGAATGCCAGTAGTGCCACCACGAAGGCCAGCAAGAGGGCGAACGGGACCCCACAATGGACATCACGATGAACGCGAACGTGGCATTGAGCAGTGCCACGCAGGCCTGCCCGATCACGTAGTTGCCGACGGACCGGGTGATCTCCTCGGAGAGGGCCTCAACCGGGCCCGGCGGGACCGCGGCGCCAGCCGGTAGCCCCACTTCTTCATGGCCGGGAGGGCTGCCAGGAAGTAGAGGCTCAGGACCAGGACGATCAACGTGCCGAAGAGACCGTTGGCCAGGGTGGAACCGAAGCCAACCACGCCACCGAAGATCCCGCCCATGGCCTCGGGGTTGTTGACGAACTTGTCGAGTTCCTCGTTGATGCGGTCGCGCACGCCAAACTGGTCATCCACGTTGCGGAAGAACTCAGAGTCGATGAAGTCCCGGACCCAGGTGGGTGCCTGCACCACAATTTGGGTGACCTGTTCCACGATGGTGGGGATGAGGGTAGCGAAGAACCCTCCCACGGCCAACACCAGGACCAGGACGGCCAGGAGAATGCCGACCGGGCGGGGAATCCGGCGGTTCTCCAGCCAGCCGACCACGGGTTCCAGGCCCAGGGCAATGAACAGGGCAGCCACAATCCACAGCAGCAGCTGCGTGGTGTTGGAGCCGATCCAGTAGACCAGCAGGGCAAGACCCACCCCTACAGTGCCCATGAAGCCCATATAGAGGGGATGTTGCATGGACATCCGCGGACCCGGACGGCCGAACTGCTCGGGCGTCCCGGCGGTCTCGTCGTCGGCGGTGGCGGTGGGCTCTTCCGTGTGGTTGTTTTCCGGCGGGAACTCAAACCGGAGCCTGGGCTGGGCGCCCGGCAGCGGCTGGCGCAGGCGCCGCACAAGCTGGCCCAGGGCCGAGGCTGCGGAGCCCCGTCGCTTCGCCGTCGCAGGCGTGTCCGGCGAGGATTCCAGAGCGCCAGCGGCCGGTTGATTTTCGTGTCCCGTGGAGGACTCTTCCGTCTTGTCAGTCACTGGATTCTGGGCCTGTTCCGTGCGTGGCGCCGCATATGCGGGCCGGTGTGATGATCATCGCAAACACTATCAGCAGCCTTGCCAACAGGAGCGAGGGCGCCCGCCGGGCCGCCCGGGCGCCGCCGATTCCGGACCCCGCTGGCGCCCAAACGGGGGTTCTGGTAACAAAACGGTTACTATTGAAAGTAAACCCCGCGAATGATAGGTGTTTCCTTTGCGCTTCAAGACTGCAGTTGCACTCGTGCTGCTCGGCCTCCTGACACTTCTGGCCGGTATTGGCCAGAAGACAATCTGGGCTCCCTCCGAGACCTTTACGGCTTCCGCCCCGGCAGATGCCGCGGAGGCGCCACTGACCGTCATCGACCAGAACCTGCGCACCGCGCAGGGCGGAACGGTGAAGATCAAGATCGAAGGCGACGGCAACTTCATGCTCGCGGCCGGCCGGCCTGACGACGTGGACGCCTGGGTGGGCCCGACGGCCCACAACACCATCACCGGGGTTTCCGAGGACAACAAATCCCTGCAGGTTGAGCACGCCGACGGCGACGCCACGGCGCCTAATCCGTCCGGATCCGATCTCTGGGTTTCCACTGAGAACGCGAGCGGTGAAATGGAGTACTCGTGGACGCCGCCCGCTGACGGCGAATGGTCACTGCTGCTGGCGTCCGACGGCACCAAGCCCGCACCGTCGTCGATCTCCATGACGTTCCCGAATGACACCTCCACCCCGTGGGCCATCCCGCTCATGGTGATTGGCGGCCTGCTGATCCTCGCCGGCATTGCGCTGGTGGTCCTGTCCGCACGCAAGCGGGACGGCGAAGGCAACGGCACAGGAAGCCTGTTCGCCCGGCGCGCCCGGGCCAAGGCCGAGGCAAGGTCCGCCTCACGGCTCGGCATGGTGTCCGGCGGCATGGTCACCGCCGCAGTGACCGCCCTTGTCGTGGCCGGAACGGGTGTTGCTGCGAACGCTGCCACCACGCCCGCGCCGGCTCCCGGATCAGCATCGCCGGAGGCCGCCCAGGCGGCCGCGCCGGTCCTCCTGGACGCCCAGTTCCGCAGGATCCTGGAGCAGGTCTCCAGCACCGCCGACGCCGGTGACGCCGCAAAGGACGCAGCCAAGCTCGCAGAGCGCGTAGCCGGGACGGAGCTTGAGGTCCGTACCCAGAACTACAAAATCCGTTCCCAGGTGGGCACTTATGAAGCCCGGATGCCCGTCCGTTCCACGAAGCTCCTCACCACGGTGGTCACCAGCGACCGCACCTGGCCGCGTTCAGTCCTCGCCGTTACGCAGGGTGACGGCAACGTCGTCCCGCAGCTGCTCACCCTGGTCCAGCCCTCCCCGCGGGAGAACTACAAGCTGACCGAGACCACCCCGCTGCAGCCGGGAACCACGTTCCCCGCCATCGGCCGGAACGGCACCGACACGCTGGCCGCCAACGATAAGTCCGGCCTGCTGTACAGCGGCGAAGAAGCCCTGGCCGGGCTGGCCGACCGCCTGACGAATTCAGAGTCGAGCTTCAAGGACAAGCTGGTGGAGGGCGCATCCTCGCCGTACATCGCCGACACACTCTCCTACCAGGCCGAGGTAGTCAAGTCCGGCGAAAACGGCAACTTCTCCTTCACCCACAAGGTAGTGCCGGAAAGCACCGTGGTGTTCCGGACGGCCGACGGCGGGGCGCTCGTACTGGGCCGGATCAACTTCGGCTTTGATGGCACGCCCAAAGCCTCCGGTGACAAGCTCACCATCGGCGACGACGCCGCCGCGCTCGCAGGCGGCAAGGAAACCACCACCGGCATGGTCCTGAACTTTGCTGAATCGATGGCGGTCTACGTTCCGCCGGCAGGTTCTACGGATCCCATGAAGCTGGTGGCTGCGACGCGCGGGCTGGTGGGAGCAAGCTTCAAATAGGGCCCGCAGGGTCCAGTCCCAGATGCAGTACCCCGGCAGCGGCCGGAGTGGCTAGAGTGGAAAGCATGAGTTCGCCAGCTTCCCGCCCAGTCCCTCCAGCCGCTGCCAGCCTGCTTAACCTGCGTGGCGCCGTCGACCTTTCATCCCTGAAACAGCGCCAGGCGCCGCCTGCGGCTGCCGGCAATCCGCCTGTTTCCGGGATACAGGTGCCAGTGCAGAAGCCGGTGGGTAACGCCCGACGACGGCGCGGCGCCGCTGCGGGTCACTGTCACCGAAGGCAATTTCCAGGAACTCGTGGAGCTTTCCGCCCAGGTTCCGGTGGTCTTCGCGCTATGGGCCGCGTACTCGCCGGAATCTGCCGCGATGCTCGACTCGCTGGAGCGGGTCATCAACAGCTACGGCGGCCGCCTGGTCCTGGGGGCGGCGGACATCGAAGCCTTCCCGCAGCTGGCACAGGCGTTCCAGGTCCAGGCCGTCCCCACGGCCGTCGCCGTCCTCAAGGGCCAGCCCGTACCGCTGTTCCAGGGCGGCGCCGAGGAATCCCAGATCCGGCCCCTCCTGGATGAACTGCTGAAAGTCGCGGCCGCCAATGGGGTTACGGGCAGCCTCGGCGGGGCAGTGCGCCCATGGAGACTGAACCAGCACCTCTTCCGCCGCTGCACCAGGCCGCGTTCGACGCCATTGAGGCGGGCGACTATGAGGCCGCCGCCGTGGCCTACCGGCAGGCCCTGCTGGAAATGCCAGCCGACGCCGAGGCCAAGGCCGGCCTGGCCCAGGTGGAGCTGATGGCCCGGCTCCAGCCGCTCTCCGCCGAGGACTCGGAAGCCTTGCGTACCCTCGCCGCCAACGAACCTGACAATCTGGCCGCCCAGCTGGGCGTGGCGGACCTGGACGTTTCCGGCGGCCACGTGGAGGACGCGCTGAACCGCGTGGTTAGCTTCATCGGCCGGAACTTCGGCCGGAACGAGAGACTGCCCGCGTACGCCTCCTGGAGCTCTTTGACGTGGTGGGCACGGCCGACCCCCGTGTGGCCAAGGCACGCCAAGGACTCGCCAGGGTCCTGTTCTAGTGCCGGCCCTGTTCCAGCCGCTCAAGCTCCGCTCCCTGGAGCTCACGCACCGCGGCTGGGTATCACCCATGTGCCAGTACAGCTGCGGTCCCGACGGCGCCCCTGGGGTTCCGAACGACTGGCACCTGATGCACCTGGGCTCCTTCGCTGCTGGCGGCGCCGCGTTGATCCTCACCGAGGCGGCCGCCGTGAACGCGGCCGGCAGGATCAGCCCCGCGACGCCGGGCTGTACAGCGACGAACAGGCCGAGGCCTGGCAGCGGATCACGTCCTTTGTGCACCGGCACGGTGCCGCGGAAGCGAAGATCGGCGCCCAGCTTGCCCACGCCGGCCGGAAAGCGTCCACCTACTGGCCTTTCGCCGGGCAGCGGGGGAGCGTCCCTGAGTCCGACGGCGGCTGGCCCACGGTGGGGCCGTCACGGCTTGCCTTCGACGGCTTTGCCGAACCCTCCGCGATGACCGAGGCGCAAATCCAGGACGTCATTTCCGATTTCGCTGCCGCCGCAACGCGTGCCGTCGACGCCGGCTTCGACACCGTGGAGATCCATGGCGCGCACGGCTACCTCCTGCACCAGTTCCAAAGCCCGCTGATCAATAGCCGGACAGATTCCTGGGGCGGGGACGAAGCCGGACGGAACCGGCTGATGCTCGCCGTCGTTGATGCCGTCCGCAGCGTCATCCCCGAATCCATGCCCCTGCTGCTGCGGATTTCAGCCACCGACTGGGCGCCGGGCGGCGTCGATGTCCAGGCTTCGGTCCGGCTGGCCGCCCAGGCGGCGGAGCACGGAGTGGACCTCATCGACGTCTCCAGCGGCGGGCCGTGGCCCACCAGGAGATCAGGCCGGGTCCGGGCTACCAGACGGATTTCTCCGCACGCATCCGCCGGGAAGCGGGCGTCCCCACAGGCACCGTGGGCCTGCTGACTTCCGCAGGCCAGGCCGAGCATGCCGTGGCCACCGGCAGGCCGACGGCGTGTTTATTGCGCGGGCCGCGCTCCGGGACCCGCACTGGTGGCTCCGTGCGGCCTTTGAACTGGGGCATGACCTCCCCTGGGCACCGCAGTACGAACGGGCCATGCCAAGGCATTCGTTCTAGGGTTCCCTACGCCTTTGGCACTACTCCCGCGGGAGGACCCCTTCGGCCGGGCCTGGGTCTAGGCTGGCATCATGACTGCTGCGCATCCTGATCCGCACTCCGATCCGGTGGTGTACGCCGGGCCCGTTCCTGCCCTGTCCATCCGCGGCATCGCCAAGCGTTTCGGCGGAAAAATCGCCGTGGACGGCATCAGCCTCGACGTGCCGGCAGGTTCATTCTTTGGCATCGTGGGCCCCAACGGCGCCGGCAAGACCACCACGCTGTCCATGGCCACCGGCCTGCTGCGGCCCGACTTCGGCACAGCCGTTGTCCATGGTGTGGACGTCTGGGCCCGGCCGCTGGAGGCCAAGAAGCTGATGGGGATCCTCCCTGACGGTGTCCGCCTCTTTGACCGGCTCACCGGCGAACAGCTGGTCACGTACGCGGGGCTGCTGCGTGGCATGGACAAAGACGTGGTGGCCTCCCGCGTGGGGGAGCTGTTGTCCGCCCTGGACCTCTACGAGGACGCCGGGACCCTCGTGGTGGACTATTCGGCCGGCATGACAAAGAAGATCGCCCTCGCCTCGGCCCTGATCCACGCCCCGCGTCTGCTGGTGCTTGATGAACCCTTCGAGTCCGTTGATCCCGTCTCGGCGGCCAACATCCGGTCCATCCTGGACAGTTATGCAGCCTCCGGCGGGACGGTGATCGTCTCGAGCCACGTCATGGACCTGGTCCAGCGCATGTGCGACCACGTCGCCGTGGTGGCGGCCGGCAGGCTCCTCGCCACCGGGACCGTGGACGAAGTCCGCGCCGGCGCAACGCTGGAAGAAAGGTTTGTCCAGCTGGTCGGCGGACGCAACCACACGGAAGGCCTGGAATGGTTGCGCACCTCCTAAGGCTCAAGCTGACCCTGCTGCGGAACGGCCTTCGCCGCAGCCCCTGGCAGCTCGTCGGCCTGGCGTTCGGCGGGCTGTACGCGCTTGGCGTCGTGGGGCCATGGTCGTGGCCCTGGTCCTCTTGCGCCGCGCGGACCCTGAACTGGCGCAGACGGCGGTGGTGCTCGGCGGTTCTGCGGCCCTCCTGGGCTGGGCATCGTCCCCGTGGCAGCATCCGCTGTGGATTTGACCCTGGACCCTGCGCGTTTCACAACCTCCGCCATTCCCATGCGGCAGCTCCTGACGGGACTGGCCCTTGGCGGGCTGATTGGCATTCCCGGCATCGCCACGGCGCTCGTGGCACTCGCCACCGTGTGGACCTGGGCCCGCGGCCCCTTCCGGCCGTTGCGGCCCTGGTGGGGGCCGCCGTTGGAGTCCTGAGCTGCATCGTGCTCTCCCGGGTGGTGACCACGGCAACCGCGAGTCTCGCGGCGTCGCGCCGGTTCAAGGATGCCAGCGCAATCGTTTTTATGGTTCCGCTGGTCCTGATGGGTCCGATCGTCGCCGGTGTGGCCGGGTGTTTCCGCCTCCACGGACTTCCTGCCGGAGTTGGCTGGCACATTGTCCTGGACGCCCCTGGGGGCCGTGTGGTCCCTCGGCGGCGATGTCGCGGCCGGACGGCCGGCTGATGCCGCGGTCAAACTCCTCATCGCACTGGCCACCCTCGCCGGCTTGGCGTGGTGCTGGAAGCTGCTCCTGGAGCGGGCCCTGGTTAATCCGCCCTACGCCGGAAGCGGGAGCCGCAAAGGCGGAAAACCGGGGCTGCTTGGCCTGCTGCCGGCGACACCCGCCGGTGCCGTGACCGCGCGGGCACTGATCTACTGGCTGCGCGATCCCCGGTATGCAGGTTCCCTGGTGGTGGTCCCGCTGCTGCCCATCCTGTTGGTGTTCCAGGGGAGCCAAAGCGGAGATTACGGGACCCTGGCCTTCGCTGCGCCGCTGGCTGCCTTCCTGCTGGCCTGGTCCATCTCGGCGGATGTCTCCTATGACAACACGGCATTCGCGCTGCATGTGGCCACGGGCCTCCGCGGTGTGGATGACCGGCTGGGCAGGGCACTGGCCTGCCTGGCTTTTGCCCTTCCCGTGGTCCTGATCTTTGCAGTGGGCCAGTACTTCTTAACGGGCAGCTGGTCGGAACTGCCCGGCCAGTTGGGCTTGAGCCTGGGCATTCTCTTCACCGGGCTTGGCTTGTCGTCCGTGGTGTCGGCACGCTACACGGTGGCCGTCCCGTTGCCCGGCGACAGCCCGTTCAAGAAACCCCGGGCAATGTAGGGCAGACCCTGGTGGTGCAGTTTGCCGGCATGGGCGTCCTGGGCCTGCTGGTCCTGCCCGAGGTGGGCCTGCTCATCGCGCAGCTGGTCACAGGGAATGCCGTGTTCGGGTGGGCCAACCTGGCCGTCGGCCTGATGCTGGGACTGGCGCTGTTTGGTGCGGGCATTCGGCTGGGTGGAAACTGGCTTGATGCCCGCGGACCCGAACTGCTGGCCCAACTGACCGTCAACCGCTGACTCCGTAAAGCACCAGTCGTAAAGCACCAGAAAGGCGGCCGGACATGGAAGTTGTCATCCTCCAGGGCAGCAAGCAGATCGGACAGCTTCTCGCCGATGCCATCGAGGCCCTGCTCCGGCGCAAGCCCACCGCCGTACTGGGCCTCGCCACCGGGTCATCGCCGCTGCCGGTGTACGACGAGCTGGCGGCGCGGCACCAGCGTGACGGGCTGGACTTCAGCAGTGCCCATGCCTTTGCCCTGGACGAATACGTGGGGCTGGACCACGGGCACCCGGAGTCCTACCGGGAAGTCATCCGGCGGGAATTCACCAGCCGGGTCAACATCGCCGAAGGCAACGTCCATACGCCTGACGGGGCGGCCGCGGACCTGCCTGCGGCCTGTTCCGCCTACGAGGATGCCATGCGGGCAGCGGGCGGCGTGGACCTGCAGCTCCTGGGCGTGGGTACGGATGGCCACATCGGCTTCAACGAGCCCGGTTCCTCGCTCGCATCCCGGACCCGCATCAAAACGCTGATCGAGCAGACGCGCCGGGACAACGCCAGATTTTTTGGCAGCCTGGCCGAGGTGCCGCACCATGTGGTGACCCAGGGGCTGGGCACCATCCTCGAGGCCCGGCACGTTGTCCTCATTGCTACCGGGGCACAGAAGGCGCCGGCCGTCCGCGACTTCGTGGAGGGCCCGTCGCCGCCATCTGCCCGGCCTCGGTCCTCCAGTTCCATCCGCACGCCACCATCCTGGTGGATGAGGCCGCGGCGTCGTCGCTGAAGCTCGCCGACTTCTACCGGCACACGTACGATCACAAGCCTGCCTGGCAGGCGCTGTAGGTCCCAAGGCTGTAATTCCGGCCACACGCCACGGGTGCGCGGGGCGGCGTTGCGCGGAACGGACGACGGCGGCGCGTGCGGTGAGTGCAAAACGGTCCTCCCGCCGTCGAACGTCCTTCATCCCGGACGCTAAGATGGATGCCATGACTAGCATGACGGACCCTCTCGAAAACGACCCGATGCGCGAGCTTTCCGGGGCTGGAACGTCCACGGCAACCATCGAGCGCGAAGAGCTGCGCCAGGAAGTGGAGCCCGGTGACCGGGAACGCTTCTCGCACTACGTGCGCAAGGAAAAAATCATGGAATCCGCGCTGACGGGTGATCCTGTCATTGCCCTCTGTGGCAAAGTGTGGACGCCGGGCCGGGATCCGCAGAAGTTCCCGGTGTGCCCCATGTGCAAAGAGGTTTATGACGGCCTCCGCCCGGGCAACGACGGCGGCAAGGGTCCCGGAGGGGACTCGGGCAACAACAAGTAGTGACGGAGACGCTCTTTGGCGGCCCTACCCTGCCACCGGCGTATCCGGAACGCGCAGCCTGGGGAACCGCCCAAAAACTCCGTGCCTGGCAGCAGCAAGCACTTGACCTCTACTTCAGGACCGATCCCCGCGACTTCCTGGCCGTAGCAACTCCCGGCGCCGGCAAGACCACCTTCGCGCTGCGCGTGGCCTCCATGCTCATCGAATCTGGGGCGGTCAACCGCGTCACCATCGTGGCGCCCACGGACCACCTCAAACGGCAGTGGGCCGACGCCGCTGCCAAAGTGGGCATCGCCATCGACCCCAACTTCAAGAACTCCGATGGCCAGCACGGCCGCGGTTTCGTTGGCGTCGCTGTCACATACGCGCAGGTGGCCAGCAAACCCATGCTGCACCGCGCCAAGACCGAGGCAGCCCGCACGCTGGTGATCCTTGACGAGATCCACCACGGCGGCGAAGCCCTGTCCTGGGGCGACGGACTCCGCGAAGCGTTTGACCCTGCGGCACGGCGCCTCTCCCTGACCGGTACGCCGTTCCGCTCCGACACTTCACCCATCCCTTTTGTTGAATACGCGCAGGACAAGGACGGCATCCGGCGCTCGAAAGCGGACTATACCTACGGCTACGGCAACGCCCTGCGTGACCATGTGGTGCGACCGGTCATGTTCATGGCCTACTCGGGCCAGATGCGGTGGCGCACCAGTGCCGGCGAGGAAATGGCGGCCTCACTGGGCGAGTCCGCGGTCACCAAGGACATCACGTCGCAGGCGTGGCGGACGGCGCTGAACCCGGCCGGGGAATGGATTCCCGCTGTCCTGGCGGGGCTGACAAACGCCTCAGCGAAGTGCGCCGCACGGTTCCGGACGCCGGCGGGCTGGTCATCGCCACGGACCACGAGGATGCCAGGGCCTATGCCGGGCAGCTGAAAAGGATCACCGGCGAATCGCCCACCGTGATCCTTTCGGACGACGCCAAGGCCTCCAGCAAGATCGAGGAATTCACCGTGAGCGAGAAACGGTGGATGGTGGCCGTCCGCATGGTGTCAGAAGGCGTGGACGTGCCCCGGCTCTCCGTCGGGGTCTATGCGACGTCCACCTCGACGCCGCTGTTCTTCGCCCAGGCCGTGGGCCGCTTTGTGCGCGCCCGGAAACGCGGCGAAACGGCCTCGGTCTTCCTGCCGTCCGTGCCGACGCTGATGGCCCTGGCCAACTCGATGGAGGCCGAACGCGACCACGCGCTGGACCGCCCGAGAAAGAGGACAGCGACGGCCTGTTCAATCCCGAGGACTCGCTGATGGAAGAGGCCAACCGGGAGGACAAGGCGTCCGACAGCCTTACCAAGGGCAAGTTCGAGGCCCTCGACTCGCAGGCGTCCTTCGACCGGGTATTGTTCGACGGCGGCGAGTTCGGCACCGGGGGAGAAGTGGGCTCGGAGGACGAACTGGATTTCCTGGGCATCCCCGGACTGCTGGATGCCGAACAGGTGGGGACGCTGCTGCGGCAGCGCCAGCACGAACAGCTCAACCGCAAGAACCGGCGCGCACCGGCAGCGGAGCCGGCCGCCGCGGCGCCGGCCATTCCGGACCACCGGATGCTGATGGACCTGCGCAACGAACTGGCCAAGAATGTGGCGGCCTGGTCGGCGCGGACCGGAACCCCGCACGGTGTGGTGCACACGAAGCTGCGGACGGTCTGTGGCGGCCTCCAGTGGCCCAGGCGAACGAGGAACAGCTTCAGTCCAGGCTGCGGAAGCTCCAGGACTGGTTCATCGGCCGGAAGTAGTATTCACGCGACTTCGACGCCGCCCAGTTCCATTTCGGCGACGGCGTCCTCCAGGTCCTCGGCAATGCCGGCGGTGAGTGAACGGATGACCGTGACGGAGTAGCCGGCCTGGACCGCGTCCAGCGAGGTGGCCATCACGCAGAAGTCGGTGGCGATCCCCACCACTACAACGTCCTCCACGTCGTGGCTTTGCAGCCAGTCGTCCAGTCCGATGGCGTTGTCCGCGGGTGCGTAGGCTGCCGCGTCGGCGGGCATGGCGCCCGGCTGGCGTTCCCCGGTGGGGACGGCATCCTCAGGTGCCAGCAGGCCCTCAAAGCCGGAGTACGCTGCGGCGAACTGGCCCTTCTGGAAGTAGGCCTGGATGTATTCGCTGTCCAGGTCCGGATGGAGTTCTGCGCCGCGGGTGCCGGCCACGCAGTGCCGCGGCCAGCTGTCCTTGTGATCGGGCGTGTCGGAAAAATGCGCGCCGGGATCGATGTGCCAGTCCTGGGTGGCAACGATGTGGTCAAACTCGAGGTGGTGGGCGTCAACGTATTCGCTGATGGCTGCTGCTACGTCCGCGCCGCCGGCCACGGCAAGGGAGCCGCCCTCGCAGAAGTCGTTCTGGACGTCAACGATGATCAGGGCGCGGGACATCAGTTCTCCTCGTAGATGGTGGGGATGGCAGGCTCGCCGCGCTGCAGGCGGTTGACGACGCCGGGCAGTTCGGCCATGGTGTCCGCGTGCCGTTGGCGGGCGCGGACCACACCCTCGTGTCCGGTCCAGCCCGGCAGCAGCTCGCCGTTCTTCATAAACTGCTGAAGCAGCGGCCGGTCGTTGCCGTCGTCTTCGGGCGGTGGCCGATGCCCACAATTTCCTGGGTGGCCACCCCCGCTCGTTGAGCTTGCGCAGCGCGTACTTCCGGCCGCCCATGCTGGTTTTGTTCTTGGCGGTTTTTGCCACGGAGACGAAATTGCCGGCGTCCTCGGTCCGGCTGACGAGCTTGTAGACCATGCTCGCGGTGGGTGCACCGGAACCGGTGACCAGCGAGGTGCCCACACCGTAGGAATCCACCGGTGCGGACTGCAGCGCGGCGATGGCGAACTCGTCCAGGTCCGAGGTGACCACGATCTTGGTGTTCACGTTGCCGAGGTCGTCCAGGAGGCGCCGGACCCACTGGGCCTGGGCCACGAGGTCGCCGGAGTCCAGCCGGACGCCCCCAGTTTGGGCCCCGCCAACTCGACGGCGGCACGCACCGCTGCTTCGACGTCGTACGTGTCCACGAGCAGCGAGGTGCCGGGTCCGAGGGAGGCGATCTGCGCCTCAAAGGCGTCCCGCTCGGTGTCGTGGAGGAGCGTGAAGGAGTGCGCGGCGGTCCCTACCGTTTTGATGCCGTACCGGAAGCCGGCCTCGAGGTTGGAGGTGCTGTCGAACCCGGCAATGACGGCGGCGCGGGCTGCCGCGACTGCCGATTCCTCGTGGGTCCGCCGGGACCCCATTTCAATGCAGGGCCGGTTGCCGGCAGCGGTGATCATGCGGGAGGCGGCGGAGGCGATGGCACTGTCATGGTTCAGGACCGAGAGCAGGTAGGTTTCCAGCATGCAGGCTTCGGCAAACGTTGATTCGACAATCAGGATGGGGGAGTTGGGGAAGTACGCCTCGCCCTCCGGGTAGCCCCAGATGTCACCCGAAAAGCGGTAGTTCGCCAGATAGTCCAGGGTGTCCTGGTTAACCACGCCAGTCCGCCCCAGGAAGTCCAGCTCGGCTTCGCCGAACCGGAAGTCGGCGATGCCCTCCAGCAGGCGGCCCGTTCCCGCCACAATCCCGTACCGCCGGCCGTCCGGCAGGCGCCGGGCAAAGGCCTCGAAGACCGACCTGCGGTGTGCGGCGCCTGAGTGCAGGGACGCCTGCAGCATGGTCAGCTCGTAGTGGTCTGTGTAAAAGGACGTACGGGGATGGTCCCAGCCGGCGGAGGTACTCACAAAATTCACTCTAGTCCCCACCGGCTCCCACGTCTCGCTTCGCTTCGCCGCGGTGCCCTCGCCGGCGTGGGCCCACCCACCGGCTCCCACGTCTCGCTTCGCTTCGCCGCGGTGCCCTCGCCGGCGTGGGCCCACCCACCGGCTCCCACGTCTCGCTTCGCTTCGCCGCGGTGCCCTCGCCGGCGTGGGCCCACCCACCGGCTCCCACGTCTCGCTTCGCTTCGCCGCGGTGCCCTCGCCGCTGTGGGCCCACCCGGCGTGGGCCCATGCTCCCCATAGAATGGACAGATGACCTTAAGTGTTGCGCTCGGCCCTGATACACAGGAGGGCACCCGGACCGGGACAGAGGCGTCCACGGACTCCCTGACCGCCCCGGACATCCCTTGGAACCTGGTGATCTGGAACGATCCCGTCAACCTGATGAGTTACGTCAGCTATGTCTTCCAAAGCTACTTCGGCTACTCCGAGTCAAAAGCCAACAAGCTGATGATGGAAGTCCACAAAAAGGCCGGTCCATTGTTGCCCACGGCAGCAAGGAACAGGTTGAGCGGCATGCCGTGGCCATGCACGGCTTCGGCCTCTGGGCCACCGTGGAGAAGGCCTCCGGCGGGAACGGTGGAAACTCCAAAAACTCAGGAAAATCCGGCGGGTCCGGGCAGGGCAAGGGGAAACGTGGCTAAGGCATTCAAATACGGGCTCAAGGGCATCACCGGGTTCCTGGAACCCGCCGAACGGGAACTGCTCCGCAGCCTGATCGATGACGTCATCTCCATGCTCCAGCCGGCCGAACACACCAGCCAGGATCCGCTGGCCGCCCTGATCGGACTGGATATGGACGTCCAGGAACCGACGGACCGTGCCGTTAAGCGGTTGCTGCCCAACGTGGCGAAGAACGACGACGGCGCGTCCCTGGAGTTCCGCCAGCTCACCGAGCGCTCGCTGCGGGAAACCAAGATCGGCGCGCTGCGCGCCGCCGCGCTGGACCTGGACAGGGACGAAGTGGTCCTTACCGCCGAAGGGGCAAGGTTCTGGTCCATGGCCCTGAACGATGTGCGCCTGGTGCTGGCGGAACGCCTGGATATCCGGGATGAAGAGGACGCCGAACACGTGCACCTGATGCAGGACTGGTCCCAGGCCGAGGACGTGGAAAGTTACCTTGCCCTGGTGTACAACTTCACCACGTGGCTGCAGGAATCACTGGTCCAGGCGATGCTCCAGTCCCTGGACTCACGGGCCTGAACTGCTGTCCTGTTCCGGGATTCGACCGCCAATGTGACAAATTTGACATGAGTCGGGCGCCACAATGTGATGGCTGCGGCCCCGGGGAAGACCTATCCTCGAATAATCATGACTACAGCCTCGAGCATGGATCCGTCAGGCGCAGCCGCATCGGACTCCGCAGCCAGCAGCACCACCGCCCGGGTGGGGTTCCGCCCTATCGGCATCTTTGATTCCGGTGTCGGCGGACTGACCGTGGCGCGGTCCATCATCGACCAGCTCCCCAACGAGTCCATCCTCTATGTGGGGGATACCGCCAACGGGCCCTACGGGCCCTTGCCCATTGCCGAAGTCCGCGCCAACGCCCTGGGCGTGATGGACGAACTGGTGGACTCCGGCGTCAAGCTGCTGACCATTGCCTGCAACTCGGCGTCGGCCGCTGTCCTGAGGGACGCCCGCGAGCGGTACACGGCGAAATACGGCATCCCCGTCATCGAGGTGATCCAGCCGGCCGTCCGGCGGGCTGTCGCTGCCACCCGCAGCGGGCGTATCGGCGTCATCGGAACCTCCGCCACCGTTGGTTCACGGGCCTACGAAGACACCTTCGCCGCCGCGCCGGACCTGGCGATCACGTCCGTGGCCTGCCCCGAGTTCGTGAGCTACGTGGAGGCCGGATCACCACCGGACCAGCCTTGCTGGCTATTGCCGAAGAGTACCTGGCGCCGCTGAAGGCGGCAGGTGTGGACACTGTGGTGCTGGGCTGCACGCACTATCCGCTGCTGACCGGGGTCATCTCGTTCGTGATGGGCGACGCCGTGACGCTCGTCTCCAGCGCGGAGGAGACGGCGAAGGACGTGTACCGCGCCCTCGCCACCCACGACCTTCAGCGCACTGCTGCAGCAGCGCCGGAACACCACTTCATCGCCACCGGTGACGCCGGCCAGTTCGAAACGCTGGCCCGCCGTTTCCTGGGGCCGGAGGTCCTGTCCGTCCGGCACGTGGACCATGTGGCGGCCCAATACCCCACCGGCAGCCTGGCGCGGATCACGCCCGAGATGATCGCGGCTGCGCAGACCGCCAGCGCCCGGCAGTCGTCGTCGGGACCTCGGATTTCAAACTTTGTGGGCGCCCACCGGGCCGGAGGTCCTGCCCTGTGAAGCTCACCATCGTCGGCTGCACCGGCTCGTTTCCCGGCCCGGGCTCCCCGGCGTCCTGCTACCTCCTGACCGCCAACGACGGAGAGCGGACGTGGAAGATCGTGATGGACCTTGGCAGCGGAGCCCTTGGCGCCATCCAGCGATACACGGACCTTGAGGACATCGACGCGATATTCCTCACCCACCTGCACCCGGACCACTGCATGGACTTGTGCGGGCTGCACGTGGCCGTCCGCTGGAAGCCGGGCGGCTGGGGACGCGGCAGGATTCCGGTGTGGGCCCGCCGCGACGGCGGACCGGATGGCCACCGCCTACGGCCTGGAGCTGGATCCAGGGATGCACGAGGAATTCGACTTCACCAACTGGACCGAACGGGAATCCGTCACGGTGGGGCCGTTCACGGTGACGCCGTTCGCGGTGAACCACCCCGTGGAGGAGGCCTACGCCCTGCGGGTGGAAGTGACCGAACCGGACAAGCAGGGCAACGCTGTCAGCCGGATCCTGACCTATTCCGGGGACACTGATTCCTGTACGGGACTGGAGGAAGCAGCGAAGGACGCTGACCTGTTCCTGTGCGAGGCCGCCTTTGAGGAAGGCCGCGACGACGACATCAAGGATGTACACCTGACCGGAAAGCGTGCCGGCGAGGCTGCGGAAAGCGCGGGCGCACGCCGGCTGCTCCTCACGCACATCCCCGTTTGGACCTCGCCCACCACCGTTATGGCCGAAGCGCGCCCCGTGTTCGGCGGCGACGTGGCCGTTGCCGTGGCCGGAGTGCACTACACCGTCTAGGGCCTCTTGGCCGACGGCCTGCGTGGTCGGCTGCCCTCGCTGCGGCGGGACGGCGCGCCGTGAGTCGATAAGCTAAAGGCATGACTTCTGAAGCAACCGCAGTGCCCGTAGTGCGCGCCGATGGCCGCGCCCCCGACCAGCTCCGCCCCATCAGCATCACCCGCGGATGGTCCAAGCAGGCCGAGGGGTCTGCCCTCATCGAGTTCGGCAACACCAGGGTCTTGTGCACGGCGTCCCTGACGGCGGGCGTGCCGCGTTGGCTCAAGGGCGAAGGCCGCGGCTGGGTCACGGCGGAGTACGCCATGCTTCCCCGGGCCACCAACACCCGTTCCGACCGCGAATCCGTCAAGGGGAAAATCGGCGGGCGGACCCACGAGATTTCCCGGCTGATCGGACGTTCGCTGCGTTCCATCATTGATACCAAGGCCCTGGGCGAAAACACGATCGTCCTGGACTGCGACGTCCTCCAGGCCGACGGCGGAACGCGCACCGCGGCCATCACCGGCGCCTATGTGGCACTGGCGGACGCCATCCGCTTCGCCCGCGACAACAAGCTGATCGCCAAGAACGCCCAGCCCCTGATCGACACGATCGCAGCGGTTTCAGTGGGCATCATCGACGGCGTGCCCATGCTGGACCTGCCCTACGTTGAGGATGTCCGCGCCGAAACCGACATGAACGTGGTCGTCACCGGATCCGGGAAGTTTGTGGAAGTCCAGGGCACCGCAGAGGGTGCTCCCTTCGACCGGGACGAGCTGAACCAGCTGCTGGACCTGGCCCTCCTGGGCACCACCGCACTGGCGGCGATCCAGCGCGAAACTCTCGCAGACGCACTATGAGCGCCAACGCCATTAACGCCGAGCCCGAGGTCTCGCCTGCACCGCGCCTCGTCCTGGCAACGCACAACAAGGGCAAGCTCAGGGAGCTCCGGGAGCTGCTGCGCGGACAGGTCCCGGGCTCGACGTCGACACGCAGGTGGTGGACGCCGCGGCGGTGGGTGCGCCCGACGTCGTCGAAACCGGTGTGACGTTCGCCGAGAATGCGCTGTTGAAGGCGCGGGCCGTGGCCGAAGCCACGGGCCTGGTGGCGATCGCCGACGATTCGGGGCTGGCCGTGGACGTGCTGGGTGGTGCACCCGGAATCTTTTCCGCGCGCTGGTCCGGCCGGCACGGTGACGATGCCGCCAACCTGAAGCTTCTGCTGGACCAGCTCTCCGATGTCCCGGACGGGCACCGGGGAGCCGCGTTTGTCTGCGCTGCGGCCCTGGCTGTCCCGGGACCGGGCGCTGGGAGCCGCGAAGTGGTCGAGTACGGCCAGCTTGAGGGGACCCTCCTGCGCGAACCCCGCGGCAACGGCGGCTTCGGCTATGACCCCGTGCTGCAGCCGGCCGGCGAGGACCGCAGCTGCGCTGAACTGTCACCGGAAGAAAAGAACGCGATCAGCCACCGGGCGAAGGCCTTCCGGGCACTCCTGCCGGCCATCGTCGGAGCGCTCGCCCGCCAGTGACCTAACGGGAGTCTTTGTGCATCGATCACCTGGTCATCGCCGCAGATTCGCTCGAACAGGGCGTCGCCTGGTGCGAGGCCACATTCGGCGTTCAGCCCTCCGGTGGAGGCAAACACTCCCTGATGGGCACGCACAATCGAGTGGTGGACATCAGCACGGTGCGCTTCCCGCAGTGCTATCTGGAGATCATCGCGATTGACCCTGAAGCGCCGGCCCCGGGTCGGCCGCGTTGGTTCAGGCTGGACCAGCCAACGTTGCGCGAGGCGGTGCGCCAGTGTCCCCTACTGGTGCACGCAGTCGCGCGGACGGGCATGATGGAAATGCTGCGGCAGCGCCTGGCCAACGTCGACCTCGACCCCGGCGTACCACTGGCAGCGCAGCGCGATACGCCGCAAGGCCTGTTGAAGTGGCGCATTACAGTACGCGACGATGGCCGCACCCAATGTGCTGGCGCGTTGCCGACTTTGATCGAATGGACGGGAGCACATCCCTGTGATCACCTCCCGCCGACGCTCTTGGCGTTGCAGGAGTTGGTATTGCAGGGGGTGCCGCAGGAGGCGCTGGACGTGTTGAAGCTGCCAGAAGTGCGGGCGACCCCCATGGGCTTGCCCACGCCGCGCCGCTCAGCGCCACACTGAACTCGCCGCGCGGCACCGTGATGATCGAAGCCTGGCACCCCGAGGACTGAACCGTCGAATGGCAACGGAGTGGCCGGGGAGCAGTGACATGCTGCGCGGTGAGGGCTCAGTGGTCCCGGTGGGTCTTCCGCTCGGCCTCGGGTTCGTGTTCCTCAATGAATTCCTCGACGGCGTCCGTGCCGAACTTGGCAGCCTGGCGCTTGGCCGAGAATCCGCGGAGTACTTCGATGCCGATCGGAATCACGGAAACCAGCACGATGACGATGAAGATGATGTCCAGGTTCTCCCGGACCCACGGGACCCTGTCACCCAGAATGTAGCCCAGCAGTGTGACACCACTGCCCCATAGGACCGCGCCGATCACGTTGAAAAGGAAGAACTTCTTTTTGTTCATCTGGGCCACGCCAACGATTACGGGCACGAAGGTCCGGATAATCGGCACGAAGCGGGCGAGGATCAGTGCTTTGCCGCCGTGCTTTTCGAAGAAGGCGTGTGCGTTCTCCACGTTTTCGCGCTTGAAGAGGCGGGAGTTCGGCTTATTGAAGATGGCGGGGCCGGCCTTGGAACCGATCAGGTAGCCGGTTTGGTTGCCGATGATGGCGGATATAGTGATCAGGAGCGCCAGGAGCCAGACATTGAACTGGATGGTGTCCGTTGCCACCAGAAGCCCCGCGGTGAACAGCATCGAATCGCCGGGAAGGAAGAATCCCACCAGCAAGCCCGTTTCGGCGAAGACAATTCCGCAGACAAGCAGCACCACCCAGGGCGCAAGTGCTGGATCGGCCAGGAAAATCTGGGGGTTCAGCCAGTCGGGCAGGAAGGATGCCAGCTGCGGCTGGACCGGTCCTGCACCACCCAGCATGGGCACGGCAAGGTCGCTGATCGCAAGAATGTTCACCTTCTCAGGGTACTTGACGCACCTAAGCGTCCCGGCGTCGGACGCGTGATCTCCGCGACAGGGCCGCCCCGTTGACACGGCGCGGCCCTGTCCGGCGGTAAAGTATGGGCCGTGGGTTTGGACTTTACGGCGATCGACTTCGAGACGGCCAATGGCTTCCGGGGTTCACCGTGCGCGGTTGGCCTGACGAAAGTCCGCGGCGGGCGCGTGGTGGATGAGGCGTCGTGGCTGATGCGGCCTCCGGTCAACCACGACCATTTCGAGTACCACAACGTCAGGGTCCACGGGATCACGGCCACGGACGTGGCCGACCGTCCCCGCTTCGGTGAACTGTTCCCGGAGATTGGCGCCTTCATCGGGGACGATATCCTGGCGGCGCACAATGCGGCCTTTGACCTGGGAGTGATCCGGTCAGGGCTTGAGGTCTCCGGCCTGCCCGGCCCCGCCTACGACTACGTCTGCACCGTGATGCTGGCCCGGCGCTGCTACTCCCTGGTCTCCAATTCTCTGCCGTTCGCCGCGGAGGAAGCCGGCGTGCCGCTGGTCAACCACCACGACGCCGCAGAGGATGCCCGCGCCTGCGCCGGCATCCTCGTCGACATCGCTGCGCGGAACAACGCCAACAGCATTGCCGAGCTCTACCTGTCGCTGGGCCTGGTCCTGCCGCATCAGGAGGCGTTTGACCCGGCGCGCGATGTCCTGTCCAAAGCCAGCCTTACCGCCCTTGCCGGTGCCGCTGGCGGAAACAGCGCCGCGCTGGTGCGCCCGTTCCTGTCCGGGTGGCCGGAGGAGGGCGACAACCCCGTCCCCAATGCCGACGCCGAACCGTCCCACCCGCTGTACGGCCAGACCGTTGTCTTCACCGGCGAGCTCTCCATGGCCCGGCCGGAAGCGAAGGTGCGTTCGGCCGAGCTGGGTGCCCGGCCGGAAAGCCGGGTAACCGCCCGCACCACGGTGCTGGTGGTGGGTGACGGCTTTGTGGCCGCGGACCTGCGGTCCGGCAGGCTGACCGGCAAGGCCCGGCGCGTCCTGGAGCTCCACGACCGCGGCCAGCCCATCGAAGTGCTCTCCGAAGGCGAGTTCCTCCAGATGGTGGGCGGCTGAGCCTTCCGGTGTTCATCCGGCGCAACAAATCTTCCCTGCGGCGTGCCCGGCTCCTAGCCTTGCAGGATGAGCAAACTAACGGACGGCCAAAGAACCGGAATCAACTGGTCCGCCGTGTTCGCCTTTCCCAACCCCGTCAATGAATACGCGGCCCGGATCACCGCCGGCCTGGTGGTGCTCCTCGCGGGCGCCACACTGCTGAGCGGTTCCGTTTGGGGACTCGTGCTGATCGCCGCGGGCTTCTGGCTGCGGGTGCTCTTCGGCCCACGGATTTCGCCGCTGGCCCTGCTCTCCGTCAAGGTCCTGGCACCCCGGCTGGGCCGCGTACGCCTGGTTCCCGGACCGCCCAAGCGTTTTGCCCAGGGCATGGGAGCGGCGGTGTCCACGACGGCGCTGATACTCTTTCTTGCCGGCGCCGCCCCTGCAGCCTGGATTGCGCTCGCGGTTCTCATTACGGCTGCCTCGCTGGAGGCTTTCGCCGGATTCTGCCTGGGCTGCGTCATCTTCGGAGTGCTGCAGCGCCGGGGCCTGATCTCGGAGGACGTCTGCGAGGCCTGCAACAACGTCTCACTCAGGCAGTTGTAACACCCACCAGCAGATCGGCCATGCCACGGATGACGTCCGGCCCTTCGAGGGCGTCGAGCCATTCCGGGGCAGGCACTCTTCGCCGTAGTAGGCGCCCAGGATGTTTCCGGCGATGGATCCCGTGGAATCGCTGGCGCCGCTATGGTTGACGGCCAGCGCCACGGCTGCCCGGAAATGGTCTTGCGGCGACAGGGTGGAGTCCGTATCCGGTGCTGTGGCCAGTACAGCGTAAAGCCCGACGGCGAACGCCTCCTCCGCGACCCAGCCCTCGCCGAGCTGCCGAACCAGTTCCTCAGGCGACAGGACGCCTGTTCCCGCACAGCGGATGGCCGTTTCAAGCCGCTCGGGAAGTTCCGCCGCCACATCCTTAAGGCCACGCACGTCGGCCAGGACCGCCGCCGCCGCGTCCGCCAGGGTGTCACCGGCCACCAGTCGGTGGATCAGCAGGCTGAAGCTGCCGGCACTTTGCCGTGCGGACGGGTGGCCGTGCGTCAGGGAGGCGGCGTCGGCACTCAACTTATAGACGGCGTCGGACGCTATGAAGGGAACCAGGCCGAACGGTGCCGATCTCATCACTGTTCCGCGGCCCTTCGAGTCCGGGTTCACCGGCCGGTACACCGTTCCCATTTCGCCGGTGGCCAGCCCGCTGATGCAGGCGTTGCCCGGGGCACGGCGGTGCCTCAGGACGTCGTTGCCGTCGATCCACCGCGGCGGCTGTGCCGGAGCCTGCGGCGGTACGGACTCGCCCTGGGTGGCCAACCAGCGGAGGTAGGCCAGCCACAGGCAGGCGTTAGCGTCGGCGCCCACGCCGTCATTGGCCCATTCGAGCACCTCCACTAGCCCGTCCACGGTGTACAGCGTCAGCTGCGTGTCGTCCGAAAAGTGGCTGCCGCCGTCAAGGGCTGCGAAGTCCGTCAGGCCCGCGGGCCGAAGCGCTGGCGGATCGCCTCGATCGGGTCGAACTCCACCGCGTAGCCCAGCGAATCTCCCAGTGCGCCGCCCAGGAGGCAGCCGTGGATGCGGGACTTCAGCGGGGCGCGGCAACGGCGCCCGGTTCAATGCTCATGACAGTAAATTTACCGTGGGGCGGAGGTGGAACGCGCCGGGGCGCCACGCCGTCCGTCCACTAAGCTCGGACTCAGCCAACGCCCAGAATCCCTTGGCAGAATGCAAAGGCACCAAACCCCAACGATAAGGATTGCCCCACCATGACCACGCCTGTGCCCGTCCACCGTGATCCCGCCTCCGGGCTGACTGCCGGCAGCGGTGCCGAAATCCGGCACGGGCTGGTGTCCAGGCTGGCTGCCGAAGCCTTTGGCAGCCTTTTCATCGTGGTGGCAGGCCTGGGCGTGCCGCTGTTCTCCATCCCGCAGTCCAGCCCGCTGCCCGCCGCGCTCGCAGCAGGTCTCGCGGTGACCGCGGCCATGCTTGCCTTCGGCTACGTTTCCGGCGGACACTTCAACCCGGCCGTGACCGTTGGCCACGCCGTCGCCGGCCGGATCCGGCTCGGTGACGCCGCCGCGTACATCGGCGCGCAGCTGGTGGGCGCGCTTCTCGGCGCCCTCGCACTCTTTGGCATCCTTCGGACCCTGCCGGGCATCCAGGACAGCCGCACGGCGTTCGACACTGTGACCGCCGGATTCGGCGAACATTCCATCATCCAGGCGCCCCTCGCCGGCGTGCTCCTGCTTGAAGTGCTCGGGGCCGCGATCCTGGTTGCAGTCTTCCTGGGCACCACCGCACGCAACAACGTCAACAAAACGGCAGCCGCCGTAGCCGTGGGCCTCGCTTTCGCGGTACTGCTGCAGTTGGGCCTGTCCGTGGGCAATGCGCCGTTCAACCCCGCCCGCGCCACGGCCTCGGCCGTCTTCAGCTCCAGCTGGTCCCTTGAGCAGCTGTGGCTCTTCTGGGTCGCTCCCTTGGCGGCGCGGCCATCGCCGGGCTGGTCTTCCGCGGGTTCGCCGAGCCGGATGCTGCCGTTACGGGCGCCGATGCGTCTGCATTCGAAGGCAGCGCTGCGGACGACTCGGCCGATGAGGCTGAGGAATTCGATGACGCTGAGGATTTCGACGACGACGATGCCGACGTCGCGGACGAAAAGCCGGCCGTGCCCGCCAAGGCAGCCGCTCCGGCCAAGCCTGCACCGGCTCATGCCGCCGCGGACGAGCCGAACAACCGCGACGAGGCCCAGGAATTCTTCGACGGAAAGCGCGGCTAGCTGGCCTGACTGGGCAACGGCCTGTTGCGGCAGTTTCCTAAACTGTCGGTGGCAGCCGCTAGCGTAAGAATATGCGGTTATTGCACACATCGGACTGGCACTTGGGCAGGTCCTTCCACGGCGTCGGGATGCTGGACGCCCAGCGTTCATTTGTTGATCAACTCGTCAGTGCCGTCACCGAAAACGCCGTCGACGTTGTCCTGATCGCCGGCGATGTCTACGACCGCGCTCTGCCCGGCGTCGACGTCGTGGGGCTGCTGGACGACGCCCTGGTGCGGCTGACAGCGGCCGGCGCCACGGTGGTGCTGACTTCCGGCAACCACGACTCCGCCATCCGGCTGGGCTTCGCCTCCCGGCTGCTGGAACGTGGCGGCGTCCACCTGCGGACCAGGCTGGCGGACCTTGACCAGCCGTCGTCCTGCCCCTGGAGACGGGTGACGGCGGGACGCCCGGGCCCGTCCTGGCCATCTATGGAATCCCCTGGCTGGAACCGCGCCTCGTCGCCGAACAACTCGGTGCGGAAACAGCCAGCCACTTCGAAGTCACCCGCGCCGCCACCGACCGCATCCGGGCTGACCTCGCGGAGCGGAGCGCTGCGGGAACCGTCCATTCGGTGGTCCTGGCCCACACGTTCGCCAGCGGAGGGATCAGCTCCGACAGCGAGCGGGACCTCAGCATCGGTGGAGTCGGAGCCGTGCCCCTGGATCTGTTTGACGGATTCAGCTACACCGCGCTGGGGCACCTGCACGGCCGCCAGACCCTGTCGGCGCAGGTCAGGTACTCGGGTTCGCCCCTGGCCTACTCGTTCTCCGAAGCCAAGCACACCAAGGGAAGCTGGCTGATCGACGTCGGCCCGGATGGCGTGACCGGCGTATCGGAACTGTCGTGGGACGCCCCGCGGAAGCTGGCCGTGCTCCGCGGCGGCATCTCGGAGCTCCTGGAATCCGCGGAACATTCGTGGGCCGAACCGGCGTACTGCCAGATCACCCTGACGGATGAGCAGCGGCCCGCGCAGGCCATGGAGCGGCTCCGGGCCCGGTTTCCGGACACGCTGGTCCTCGGCTTTGATCCGCAGGGCGGCTCCGTCAAGGCGTCCAAGAGCTACAGCAGCCGGCTCGCCGAAGCCCAGGATGATCTCTCGCTCTGCTGCGGATTCCTCGATCATGTGCGGGGGCGGGACGCGGACGACGCCGAGCGGTCGGCCATCGCCGCGGCGCTGGATAACGTACGCCTGACGGAGGCATCGCTATGAGGATCCACCGCCTTGCCATTTCCGCCTTCGGGCCCTTCGCGGGCACCGAGGAAATCGACTTCGACAGGTTGAGCGCACACGGACTCTTCCTCCTTAACGGGCCTACGGGGGCAGGGAAGACCAGCGTGCTGGACGCCGTCTGCTTTGCGCTGTACGGATCCGTGCCCGGGGCGCGCCAGGAGGGTAAGCGCCTGCGCAGCGATCATGCCGAGCCGTCGCTCGAACCGGCGGTAACCTGCGAGTTTTCCGCCCAGGGCCGCCACTTCGAAGTCACCAGGTCGCCGGCCTGGGATAAACCCAGTGCCCGGGGGAAGAACGGCTTCACCACACAGCAGGCCAAAACGCTCCTCCGGGAACGCATCAGCGGAACGTGGACTGAGCGATCCGGACGCAATGACGAAGCCGGCGCTGAAATCACCGCCCTGCTGGGAATGGACCGGGAACAGTTCACGCGCGTGGTGATGCTGCCGCAGGGCGATTTTGCCGCCTTCCTGCGGTCCAAGGCAGCCGATCGCCTGGAACTGCTGCAGAAGCTCTTCGGCACCCAGCGGTTCGAGGCCCTGGAACAGGAATTGGCGGCGCAGGCGCAGGCCGCGCGGAACGATGTTGCCCGGCTGAACGCAGAGCTTGAGATGCTGGCGGCGCGGGCCGAAGCCGAAGCCGCCGCGCTGGCCATTGACGATTCCGGAGCCCCTGCCCAGGAAGAATCGTCTGCCCGGATCGAATGGCTGCAGGAATCATTGGCCCACCGCGCAGCGGAACTGGCTGTCGCGGCGGAGGCCGCAGCAGCCGCCAGCAGGCACACCTCCGGCCGGCTGGAGAGCGAGTCCGCGCGGCGGGAACGGCACCGCAAACTGGCAGCCGCCGAGGCCCGGAAGGCGGCCGCAGAGGCAACCCTGCCGTCACTGGAGGTCCATGCCGCCCGGCTCGAACAGCACCGCCGCGCCGAGGTGCTCACGGGCCAGCTGCAGGCGGTCCAGTCCAGCCAGACCCAGGTCCGGCACGCAGCCGGAGCCATGGAATCCGCCATCACACTGCTGCGGATGGCCGCGGATGAAGACCCCGAACTGGACCAGCTGGACCTTGGCGCCTTGGACGCGGACCCCTCCGATGGCGGACTCTCCGCCGCAGGGCCCTTGACGTCGCCGGTGAGCTGAGCCGGCTCCGGTCCCTGTTGGCCGTCGTGGAAGCAAGGTTGCCGGACGAAGAACGCCTCCATTCACTCGTTGCCAGGCGTGCCGCACTCAGCACGAAGCAGCAGGAACTCACCCAAAAGGACATCGACCTGGGCGTTTCGCTGCAGGCCCTCCGCTCGGAGCAGGAAACCCTTACGGCGGGCCTCGAGCCCCTGGCGGAACTGGCCTCAGCCGCCATCCTGCACGCCAAGGAAGCCGCTGCGGCAGAGGAACTTCTTGACGTCGTCCGGCGCTACGCGGCTGCACGCGCGGCGCAGGGCTCGCCACCGGGCGCCACTCGGCGTCCCGGGAGATCCAGCTCGAGAAGAAACTCCGCTGGCTGGACCTGCGCGAGGAAAGACTCGCCAACGCCGCCGCCGAACTCGCCGCCCAGCTGGCCGAGGGGGAAGCCTGCCCGGTTTGCGGCAGTGCGGACCACCCGGCTCCCGCTGAGGCTGCTGCGTCAGCGCTGGGCCTCAGCCAGGCCGAGGAAGCCGCCCAGCATGACCATGAGTCTGCGGAGAAAGACCTGGCGGCGCGGGCCCGTGAGTTGGGCGACGCGAACCAGTTGGTGGCCGTTCTTGAAGGCCAGGGCGGGGACACCCCGAAGAGGATGCGATTGCGGCGTTCGAGACTGCCCGCACCGCCGCAGGAGAGTCTGAGCTGGCGGTGAAGAACCTCGCTGATCTCCGGCGGCAGCTTGAGGGTTCGGGGCCCGAATTGCGGCAGCGGACTCCGCCGTGCGCAGTACAGCATCCGAACTCGCGCAGGTCACCGTTGAACTGTCGGGACTGGTGGACCAGTTGGCGTCGCTTGACGAGGCGCTCTCCGCCCTGCGTGGCGGCCACCGCGGCCTCGCACGCCGGCTGCGGTCGCTGCAGGACGCTGCTGCCACACTGGAGAAGGCCGTGGAGGCCCAGGCCTTGCTCAGCAGGGCCAGGGCCAGGGCCGAGGAAGCGCGGATCCAGCTTGACCTGGCGTTGCCGGAGGCTGGTTTCAGTTCTGACGTTGAAGCCCGGGCGCAGCTGCTGTCGGCCACCGACGCCGATGCCCTGCTGGCTGAGATCCGGGCCGGCCACGACGAACAGGCGCGGATTGCCGAGCTGTTCGCATCCGAGGATCTGCTATTGGCAGTGACGGAAGAATCAGCCCATCCCGCGGTGGACGAAGCCCTCATTGCCGAGCTGCAAGCCGCCGCGGAGCAGGCCGGGGAGGAGGCACGCGCCGCCGATCTCGCCGCCGGTATGGCCGTGCGCTGTGTGGAATCGCTGGCCGCTGTCCGCAATGACTACGAACGGCTTGCCGGTTCCGGGCGGGTCCCGCGGGAACGCGCCCAGCTGCTGACAGCCCTGGCTGATACCGCCGCAGGCCGAGGCGACAACACGTACCGCATGAGCCTGAACAGCTACGTCCTCGCGGCACGGCTTGAACAGGTGGCGTTGGCTGCTTCCGAACGCCTGGTGGCCATGAGCGATGGCCGCTACCTGCTCCAGCATTCAGACGCCAAGGCCGCGCGGGGCGCGAAATCCGGGTTGGGCCTGGAAGTCGTGGACCAGTGGACGGGGCACCGCCGGGATACTTCCACCCTGTCCGGCGGCGAGTCCTTTATGGCGTCCCTCTCACTCGCGCTGGGGTTGGCAGACGTTGTGCAGCAGGAATCCGGCGGCATCCAGATCGAGACGCTCTTTGTGGACGAGGGTTTCGGCAGCCTGGACGAACAATCCCTGGAACAGGTGATGGATGCCCTCGAAGGCCTTCGCGACGGCGGGCGCGTTGTGGGTCTTGTCAGCCATGTGGGGGAAATGAAGCAGCGTATCGGAACCCAGCTCCAGGTCCTCAAGGGCCGGAACGGTTCCACCCTCCGCATTTCCGACGCCGCCGAAGCGCTGGTGTGACGGCGGCCATGCCGGGCTCTATAATCGGATAGTTACCGGGTCGCGCGCATCGGGAGGAGGGACGATGCGCATTACTGAACGAGCCCGGAACCTTGAACTCTTCAACAATGTCCTCCCTGCCCGCTTCCCTGGAAGCGCCTCTAGCTCCTGACAGTGTGCCTGTCTCCGCTGCGCTGGCTCCGCCCACCGGGCGGTTCGCCAGGCTCCCGCACCTTGCAGGCCGCAGCTTTATCCCCCTGGGCCTGTTCGCGCGGCTGCCCCTGGCCATGCTTACTGTCGGCGCCCTGACGCTTGTTACGTCCGTGACCGGCTCCTACGCGCTCGGTGGCACTGCCGCTGGTGCTGTGGGAATCGGCTCGGCCCTCGGCGCCCCGGTTT
The DNA here is from genome assembly GCA_002370555.1 of Arthrobacter sp. Hiyo4. Classification (GTDB taxonomy): domain Bacteria; phylum Actinomycetota; class Actinomycetes; order Actinomycetales; family Micrococcaceae; genus Arthrobacter. Next base: position 2,258,010 of record AP014718.1, on the reverse strand, counting down.
TTGGTGCCCTCGCAGACCGCAGGGGGCAGCGGCCCGTACTCCTGGTGGCGGCGGTGCTCAACACTTTGGCTGTCCTGGCCCTGATCGGGACAGCTTGGGCTGCGCCCGAAGCCGGGTCTTTTCCCGTGTCCGTGATCGCCGCCGCATTCCTTGCTGGGGCCAGCTGCCCCTCGGTAGGGCCGCTGGCCAGGGTGCGCTGGATGGCGCTCACCTCGCGGGGCACGGGAGCGAACGCCGGCAGGGATCTGGACACGGCCCTGTCGTACGAAGGCACGGCTGATGAGCTGACGTTCGTCCTGGGGCCGGCTCTGGTGGGAATCCTGGCCAGCCTGGTGGCCCTTGGCTGCCGTTGGCCCTGGCCGCAGCCATGACCATCACGCTGGTGCCCGCCTTTGCCGTTCACTCCACCCACAAGGCGGTTCCCCTGAACCGGGGCTCCGCAGGTTCGCGCACGGCAGCGAGGATTCCCGCCGTCGTCGCACTGCCCGTCCTGGCGATGGTGGCCATGGGCGCTTTCTTCGGGTCAGCCCAGACGGCTTTAAGCTCCTTCTCCGCCAGTTTCGCCACCTCGGAAATCGCCGGACTGCTGTATGCGGTCATGGGACTGAGTTCGGCCGCCGCGGCCCTGTCCGTGGCGTATTGGCCCCAGCGCTTCACTCCCGCCGCCCGGTGGCTGGTCAGCTCGGCACTCATGACGGTGCTCGCGTTGCTGCTGCTGGTGCCCGGATCGTTGGGCGGCATGATTGCGGTGCTCCTGGTCCTGGGATTGCCCGTGGGCCCGTGATGGTCACAGTCTTCGCGATCGGAGGCCTGGTGGCGCCGGTGGAAAGGCTGGGCACTGTGATGACAGCTCTGGCAAGCGGGATCGTGGCGGGTACCGCACTGGGGCCGCCGTCGGTGGCCAGCTGGCGCAGGCCCACGGCTACCACGCCGCCTTAATTGTGCCGGTGATTGCCGCCGGCGGCCTGCTGGTGCTTGGTGCCGCGGCCGCCGTCATTCTCCGCAAACGCCACTGATCGACGCCGGACACTGGTCACGGCCAGGCGGCGTGTGCAATGGTCAGCCCAGCTGGGCCTCAATGCGCGCGGCGCCCGCCATCAGCGCAGCGGCGATTTCGTCCGGATTCTGGGCTGCCCGGATATAGACGACGGCCAGCGCGGCCGGCCGGCCGGCAGGGACCCTGACCGGAACTGCCACGGAGGAGACTCCTGCGATGACTTCATCGTGGCTGGCGGCATAGCCCAGCTGCCGCGCGGTTCCCGCCTCGGGCCGGTAGGGATTCCCGGGGCTGCCGCATGCCACTCAGCTTCTGAATAGGCGGACTGGATCGCAATGCCAGGGCGCCCGTGCTGATGGGATGCCGGGAGCCAGGGTGCTGGACGATGGCGGCCCGGTATGCCGCGGGTCCACGGTGACCAGCGTGACACAGTCATCGCGGTCCCAGACGGCCACAAAGGCACTCATGGTCAGGGAGTTCGCGAGTTGCGTCAGTTCGGGCAGCGCCGCCGTCTGCAGGTTGCGGGCAACCCCCCGCGCCAGGACAGCCAGCCCGGGCCCCGGCTGGACTCTGCCCGCGTCATCGCGGACCAGCAAGGAGTGATCCTCCAGGGTCCGCAGGATCCGGTAGGCCACCGAACGGTGAACGCCCATGGCGTCGGCAAGTTCCGCAATGGTCAAGGGAGTCTCCGCGGCCGCCAGGATTTCCAGCGCACGGATTCCGCGCGACAGGGTCTGGGACGGCGAAGCCTGGGCTGCTCCGGCGGGGACTGCGGTGGGCGTCATGGGTCCCATCCTAGGCGGCTGCACGGGCGCTGCCCGGGTGCCGTGACGGCGCTTCCCTCACTCGGATTGTGGGCGGCCTGCGAAAAGCTATGTGCTGATTCCGAAAAGGAAGTTCAACTTTGGAACTGACTCGCATCAACCATGGAATTGATCCGCGCGGAGAATCAAGAAAAATAGTGCGTTTCATCACATCTTCGCGTAACGTCATACTAACTGACCGTTCGATCAGTAAATCGGACGGCCTAAATCCACCGTCGGCAGCCGTTATCCCAACCAGGCTGCCCCAAGCCACGGAGTTCCAATGACCGAAACTTCACGCGTCGATTCCGAGGCGGGCCCGAGCAGCAAGCACGAGGAACGCAAGGTCCTCGCAGCAACGCTGGTCGGCACCACCATCGAGTGGTACGACTTCTTCATCTTCGCCCAGCTGACGGGCACGCTGTTGTCTCCGCTGTTCCTGGCCCCGCTGAACGAGTCCAATCCGGGCCTGGCCCAGATCCTGTCCTTCGCATTGATCGGCATCAGCTTTCTGTTCCGCCCGCTGGGTGCTGTGGTTGCCGGCCACCTCGGTGACCGGCTCGGACGCAAGGCCATGCTGGTCTTCACCCTCCTGATGATGGGCGCAGCCACCTCGCTGATCGGCATGCTGCCGACCTACGCGCAGATCGGCGTCTGGGCTCCCATCCTGCTGATCATCCTCCGCATTGCCCAGGGCTTCTCCGCCGGCGGCGAATGGGGCGGCGCTGCCCTGATGGCAGTGGAGCACGCCCCCAAGAGCCGGCGCGGTGTGTTCGGTGCGTACCCGCAGATCGGTGTCCCGGTCGGCATGATCCTGGCCACGGGCCTGCTCTTCATACTCAACTCGAACATGTCCAAGGAAGACTTCGCTTCGTGGGGCTGGCGGGTTCCGTTCCTGCTGTCCATCGTGCTGATTGTGGTGGGATACCTGATCCGGAGGGCTGTGGCCGAGAGTCCAGTCTTCCAGGAGATGGCGGCCCGAAAGGCCGAAAGCAGGGCGCCGCTCAGCGAGCTCATTCGTAGCCACAAGAGGCCAGTACTCTACTCGACCATGATCTTCATCGCCAACAATGCCGCTGGCTACCTGTTGATCGCTTTCTTCATCTCCTACGCCACCAGGACGCTGAAGATGGCGGTCCCGGAAATCCTGCTCGCCACCACCCTCGCCTCCTTCGGCTGGCTGATCTTCACGCTCGCGGGCGGCTGGCTCTCAGACCGGATCGGCCGGGTCAAGACGTTCCTGATCGGGTATGCGATCATCTTCGTCTGGATGATCCCGATGTTTGCCCTGATCGACACCAGGAACATCTGGCTTTACGGCGTGGCGCTTTTCGTCCTGACCATCGGACTCGGTCTTTCCTACGGTCCCATGTCGGCGATGTACGCCGAGATGTTCCCGGCCAATGTCCGCTACTCGGGCATCTCCATCGGGTACGCGTTCGGTGCGATCCTGGGTGGTGCTTTCGCCGCAACCATTGCCGAGACGCTGCTGCAGAGCACCAAGTGGACCGGATCCATCGGCATCTACATCATGATCCTGTGCGTGATTTCGGCTGTCGGTGTTGTGCTTGCCAAGGAGACGAAGGGCAACCCGCTCGGCGTCAGCAGCCACCACTAAAGTTGTCCGCATCGCAGAACGGCGGGTTCGGGCCACCTGGCCTGGACCCGCCGTTTGGCTTTCCGGCCCGGTGTTGCCGTCGGGCCTACTGGTTCAGCAGGCTGATGGCGTCCTCATCGGCCAGTTGTTCGAAGTGCCGGTAGAAGCTGCCAACGGCGCGGAATTTGCCCGGCAGATGCAGGCACAGCACGGCGTCGCACACTCGCGACACGGCCGTGTAGGCTTCCACCGAACCCACCGGCGCTGCGGCGACGACGCGTGCCGCACCACCGGAACGGGCCGCCTCGGCGGCAGCGCGCATGGTGGCTCCGGTGGCCAGGCCGTCGTCGAGCAGTAGAACTGTTTGACCGGTGAGGTCGTTGCTGATCCCCGGGTAAGTCGCGGCCCGGCGGAGCAGCTCGGCCCTCTCGCGTTTCTCCACTTCGTCCAGCCACTCCTGGCGGACGCCGTGGTCCAGAATGCGGGTGATCAAGGGACGGTTGAGCAGGCGCACTATCCGGCCTCGCGACCAGGCCAGCGCACCGAACGCTGTTTCGTCGTGGCCGGGGATGCCGAGTTTCCGGACCAGAACGGCGCCGAGTGGCAGGTACAGGGCCTTGGCGGCCGCGGCGGCCACAGGGATGCCGCCGCGGGCCAGCCCCAGGACGATGGTGTCGGGGCGTTCCCGGAACTGCGTGAGCACCGCCGCCAGCCGTTCACCGGCATCGGTGCGGTCTTCAAAACGCGTGCTCATTGTTCCCTCTCCGGCTGTCTCCGCCACGCTTCCAGCCTACCTTCTGCTGCCGCGCCGGGAACCGGGGATACTTCCTGCCGCCGCCGCTCAGTTACGAGAGGGTGGCGGTAACAGCCTTGGTGATTTCCTGGATCACAACAGTCCGTTCAGGGATGTCGCTCAGGTCGGCACCCTTCGTGAAAACCACCAGCACGTAACTGCCCGAGGACATCGAGAGGATGGCGGCGTCGTGGAGTTCGTTATCGAACAGCCCGTATTTGTGGAAGATGGTGACGCCGTCCGGAACTGCGGCCGGAATGAGGTTTTCGTAGTTGGTGTCCTGCATGTAGGACAGGAGCTGCTCCGTATGCACCTGGTCCAGGAGCCGGCCCTCGAACAGTTCCGCCAGGATATGGGCCATCTCGGCGGTCGAAAGCGTATTCACCTCGGGTTCATACGAGACGTCGATGGATGCGGCATACTCCGAAAGATCGGAAAGGCCAACGGCGTCCATCAGCAGGCTCCACGATTCGTTGTTGCTGTCCTTGACCATCGCCTGGATCTGGAACTCCGAGGTGAACGCGCCCAGCGGATCATCGAGGAACGCTGACCCCTCCTCCACGAGGTGGTAATAGGCCGCAGCTGTCAGGATCTTGGCCGTGCTCGCTGCCTCGAACGGTTCCTCCACGCCGTACTGGTGCACGTCCCCGCCGTCGGTGGCCATCAGCGCAACACCGACCTGGTACTGGCTGTTGGCGCCGATGAGGGCATCGATGGCTGCGTCCAGGCCCGCGTCAATCGGGGCGGAGCTTGCAAAGGTGTCGATGCCCATTGATGCGCGCGATGCCGCACCTTGCCCGGGCCGGGCAGGGGCCAGTAGGTAGGCGGCAGCGATCAGGACCACGGCGAGGAGACCGGCGGCAGCCACCAGGGCGGAACGGCGGCGCAGGGCGGCGGCCGTGCAGCGGGCCGCGGCTGGGAAGGATCGTGCATCTGACGATCCAGGCAGCGGAACCTATGCGGGAGCTATGAAATCCCTGTCAGGGATCAACCGCGCAGGGACCAGCCGCGCACTGGTCAGACCCCCAGGAAGGCGATGGCGCCTTGTTTGAAAGCCCGGCTGGTGATGGCGTTGGTGTGGTTGCGGCCAGGCAGCGTCAGCTGTTCAGCCATGGACCCTGCCCGGATTCCGAGTTCGGCAAGCTGCGGCATGGTGGCGGCACGCTCATCCTGGTCGCCGGCCACAAGAAGCATCGGCATGTGGGGAACAGCTTCGGCAGGATCGAAGGGTTCGGCCTTGATAGCATCCACAAGGGACAGCAGCGCGAAGATGTTGTTGCTCGGCAGGAGCATGGCCATCTTGAGCAGGCCGGCCGTGGACGGGTCCGCGATCGGGGTTCCGTCGGCGAGGTAGTTCTGGGCGGCGATGAGGTCAAAGGCCGCCAGCGGATCGGCGATGTTCGGTCCGCCTAGGACCAGGCGGTGGACGATCTCGGGCTGGGTGGCGCCGAATTCCCAGGCGAGCCGGGCGCCCAGGGAATAGCCCACAATGTCCACCCCGCTGGTGGGGTCACCGTCGTGCAATGGCCGCACGCCGGCGTCGAACGCTATCTGCAGCAGATCTGCGCGGATCCGGCTGGGGGAGTAGGAGTCCATGTCCTCGGGTGCGCCGCTGCGGCCGTGTCCGGGCAGGTCCACGGTAATGACGCGGCGACCGGCCTCCAGCAGGGCCGCCACCCAGCCGGTGTCATGCCAGTTGAGCTTGCTGGATGAGGAGAAGCCGTGCAGCAGCAGCACGGGGCGCAGTCCGGCGTCGTTCTGGGGGTCGTGCACCTCCACAAAAAGTTGGGGGTCAGTGCCCTCAACGGTGTGGGAATGCATCTCGCCGGTGTGCCTGCCGCTCATGGTGTCAGTCCTCATCAAGTACGGCGCTCAGGCGGACCCGGCGCGTCGGTGCCTCATCCTTCGGGACCGTACCCATGATTCCGGCGGTGTTGTCCGGCACCTCGAATACGATCAGGGGTTCGCGGACATTGATCCTGTCGCCTGCCCCACCGAAGATACGGACCACTTTACCTGCCTGCGGACTGGGCAGTTCAACAGCGGATTTGCTGGATTCCTCCTCCACCAGCGGCTGGTTACGCTCTACCTGATCGCCGGGCGAACCCAGCCACTCAAGCACGGTCGCCCTCACCCAACTGGGTAGCAGCAGATGTCGTTATGAGGGCTTATGGCGACATCTGCTGCGACCTACTTGGGTTGGCGCTCGCGCGCGGTGAGCCAGCACGCCGCCGCGAGACAGGCGACCAGAACGAACGTGCTCAGCAGCTGTCCGCGGCTGCTATCCGCGCTGAAGCCGACGGCGAAGATCAGGCCCAGGAGGACGAGCCCGAAGACAGTCAGGCCCGGGAATCCCTTCATCCGCAGCGGAAGTTCGGCATCTTCCCGGTCCGCCCGGCGCCGGAGAATCAGCTGCGAAACAAGGGCCGTGCCCCAGACCACCAGGCACGTGGATCCAACCAGCTGGAACAGGGCCGGCAGGATCCGGTCCGGGAACAGCAGCTCCAGAACCGTGGCGAAGAAACCGAACGCCACTGACACGCCCACCGCCACCATGGGCACACTGGCGCCGCTGAGCCTGGCCAGGAACCGTGGAGCCTCGCCGCGTTCGGCGAGCGAGTACACCATGCGGGACGCGCCGTACAGGTTGGCGTTCAGTGCAGAGAGAAGAGCGACGACGGCAACCAGGGTGATCGCTGTGCCAGCGCCCGGGATCCGGGCAGCGTCGAGCACGCCGGCAAATGGCGAGGCAAGTCCTTCGGAGGAGACCGGCAGGACGACCGCGATGACAAAAACCGACCCGATGTAGAAGACCAGGATGCGCCACAGCACCGTCCGGATGGCCTGGCCCACACTGTGCTCCGGGTCCTCCGTTTCGGCGGCGGCCACGGCCACGATCTCGGTTCCGCCGAAGGCAAAGATCACCACGAACAATGCCGTGGCGATTCCGCCAAGCCCGGCGGGGGCAAAATCAGTGGTGATGTTAGCGAGTCCTGGCGAAGCTACATCGGGCAGGAGACCCAGTAGCAGGGCGGCCCCCACGGCCAGGAACGCCACAATGGCGGCAACTTTCAGGATGGCAAACCAGAATTCGAACTCGCCGAAGTTCTTGACGCCCGTCAGGTTGATGGCCGTAAACACAACCATAAAGATGAGTGCCAGCGCCCAGACGGGGACAACCGGCCAGACGGAGAACAGCAGGCCTGCTGCGCCCAGGGCTTCCGCGGCGATGACCACCACCAACTGGAGCCACCACAGCCAGCCAACCGTGGCGCCGGCGGTTTGTCCAAGGGCCCGCTCGGCGTAGACGGAGAACGCGCCGCTGGTGGGGTTCGCGGCGGCCATCTCGCCCAGCGCCCACATCACCAGGATGATGAGCGTCCCGGCGACCAGGTACGAGATCAGCACGGCGGGCCCCGCGGCATGGATGCCGGCCCCTGAGCCCAGGAACAGGCCAGCACCGATTGCACTGCCCAATCCCATCATGGTGAGCTGCCGGGGTTTCATGGAGTGGCCGAGGTGGGATTCCGGCCGCACTGCCGTGGACTTCGATGTCATGCCTGTGAACCTTCTTGGGGTTGGGGTGGTGCCCCCGCGGGACCACTTGAATTTACCGCCTAAGCCGCTGGACGCCAGAATTGACCCCTGCTCGAAGCCGCGGCCGCCAGGCGGCCGGAGTATGGTCTCCGGGGACCCGCCCCAGGAGCCTTCGTCCAGTCGCGCAGGGCGGCGAAACATTTTGAATCAGAGGAAGGTGGCCGTAGAATCAGTTCTAGTCAATTTGACTATAACTAGGTGATGGCAAGCCCAGAAACAGGGAGCGGGTGAGTGACCGTGTACAGCAGCTCAGCGAACGTCTCCGAGCGGGCCACAGCCGCCCCTCGCTCGCGATCTCCACCGTCATCTTCGCCCTGCGGCCCAGCGAATCTTCGGGCCGGCCAACGCTTTGGCTTCCCTTGGTCCGCAGGATCCGAGAGCCGTACAAAGATCTTTGGGCACTCCCCGGCGGACCGCTGACGCATGTTGAATCCCTGCAGGATGCCGCGTCCCGGAACCTCCGCGACACCACGGGACTCACACCGAGCTACCTGGAACAGCTCTACGCATTCGGCGGGCTGCACCGCTCACCCACCCAGCGCGTGGTGTCGATCGTGTACTGGGCGCTGGTCCAGCCCACCGAGGCCGCGCTGGCCGACGAATCGGAGAACGTGAAGTGGTTCAGGGCAGACAAGGTGGGGGAACTGGCCTTTGACCACAACGCCATTGTTGAATACGCGCTCCGGCGCCTGCGGAACAAGCTGGCCTACGGTTCCGTGGCCTACCACTTCCTGGGGGAGTACTTCACGCTCGCCCAGGTCCGGGAGGTCTATGAAGCCGTCCTGGACACCCGGCTGGACCCGGCCAACTTCCGCCGCCAGCTCAAATCCACGCCGGAGATCGAAGAAACCGGCGAATACCTCCAGGGCGGCAAGCACCGCCCGCCACGTCTCTACCGCTTCACCGGCCGTCCCGGCCTTGACCCCGATAACAGGAGCACACCATGAGCAGCGTCAACACAGCCATCCAGCTGATCACGCGCGAACAGGCCGAAAGCGCGGCCCGAAGCGCGGCAGCAGGAAAAACAGCATCCACCTGCAGCCCGGCGCTCGCTAAGGGTCCGTGGGAATACGACCTCGCCGAAGCCCTCGCGGGTGCCCCGCCTACGGCCCGGCGCCTCGAGCGCGGACGTTGCCCCGGCCGCCACGCCCGCCAGGGCCAGCTGCCGGAGGAATACAAGCTCGCCACCGATGCAGAGCTCGATGTCCGCATCCGCGCGGCCAAGGCAAAGCTCGGCGACCGGGCCGTGATCCTGGGCCATTTCTACCAGCGCGACGAAGTCATCCAATACGCGGACTTTGTGGGCGACTCCTTCCAGCTGGCCAACGCCGCCCTCACCCGGCCCGACGCGGAGGCCATCATCTTCTGCGGCGTGCACTTCATGGCCGAGACCGCGGACATCCTCTCCACCCCGGAACAGGCCGTCATCCTGCCCAACCTCGCCGCGGGCTGCTCCATGGCGGACATGGCGGACACCGACTCCGTGGAGGAGTGCTGGGAACAGCTCGAAGAGATTTTCGGTACCGAGGCCGACGCCGGGGGCGGGTTCCGGTCATTCCGGTCACCTACATGAATTCCTCCGCCGCCCTGAAGGCTTTCTGTGGCCGGAACGGCGGCATCGTCTGCACCTCCTCCAACGCCAAAGTGGTCCTGGAATGGGCCTTCGAACGCGGCCAGCGGGTCCTGTTCTTCCCTGACCAGCACCTGGGCCGCAACACCGCCAAAGCCATGGGTGTGCCGCTGGAGCAGATGCCCATGTGGAATCCGCGCAAGGAACTGGGCGGCAACGACGAACAGGCCCTGCTCGATTCACGCGTGATCCTCTGGCACGGCTTCTGCTCCGTCCACAAGCGCTTCAACGTGGCCAGATCGAAAAGGCCCGTGCCGAGTTCCCCGGCGTCAACGTGATTGTGCACCCCGAGTGCCCCATGGAGGTGGTGGACGCCGCTGATTCAGCCGGCTCCACCGACTTCATCAAGAAGGCCATCGCAGCGGCCACCGAACCGACCACATTCGCGATCGGCACGGAGGTCAACATGGTGAACCGGCTCGCCGCAGAATACCCGCAGCACACCATCTTCTGCCTGGACCCGGTGATCTGCCCCTGCTCCACGATGTACCGCATCCACCCCGGCTACCTCGCCTGGGTCCTGGAGGAACTCGTCGAAGGCCGCATCGTCAACCGCATCAGCGTGGACGATTCCGTGCAGGACAACGCCAAGATCGCGCTCGAGCGTATGCTCGCCGCCCGTCCTGTGTAGCGTTTCCGCTCCAGTCCACCTCCTGTAACCCTGGAAATCGAAACGAGCCCCACATGAGCGCAGAGAGCCCAGCCGGTGGTCCGGCACCCCGGCGGCTGATCGTCGTCGGGAGCGGCATCGCTGGACTGTACTCCGCGTTGCTGGCCGCCGACGCCGGCGCCGAAGTGGTGCTGCTGACCAAGGGCGCGCTCGCGGACAGCAACACGTACTATGCCCAAGGCGGCATCTCCGCCGTCCTCGACGAACCCGCGCCCGGGGACACTGTGGCCGCGCACATCGCCGACACGCTGAAGGCCGGGCCGGGCACTGCGACGAGGAGGCCGTCCGCGTCCTCTGCACGGAAGCCCGGCTGGATATCGCCGGCCTGGAACGCTTCGGCGTGCGTTTCGACATGGACGACGACGGCGACCCCTCGCTCGGGCTCGAAGCCGCCCATTCCGCGCCGCGGATCCTGCACGCCGGCGGCGACGCAACCGGTGCCGGCGTAGCCAGGGCACTCATCAGAACCGTCCTGGATGCGCAGGCCGCTGGCCGGATCCAGGTCATGGGGCACGCCCAGGTCACGTCCTTGTCGCAGAGCGAAGGCCGCGTGGCGGGCGTGAATTTCCTCCATGACGGGCGGGCACTCGGCGTCCACGGCGATGCCGTACTCCTTGCCACCGGGGGAGCGGGCCAGCTGTTCGCCCAAACCACCAACCCTGCCGTGGCCACCGCCGACGGGCTGGCGCTCGCCTGGCGCGCCGGAGCCGCCGTGGCGGACCTGGAGTTCTTCCAGTTCCACCCCACCTGCATGGTGCTGCCGGCCGATGCCCTTGAGGCAGCCGGCAACGGCAACGAACCGCTCCTGATTTCCGAAGCCGTCCGCGGCGAAGGCGCCATCCTGCTGGATGCCAACGGCGAACGTTTTATGCCCGGTTACCACGCCGACGCAGAACTTGCCCGCGCGACGTCGTTGCCCGCAGCATCGCCCTGCACCTCGCGACCCTTGGAGATCCCAACGGGCACGTCTTCCTTGATGCGATAGTGGTCGAAGCCCGGCGGGGCGAAGGCTACCTGGCCAAGCGGTTCCCCACCATCACCCAACGCACCCGCGAAGCCGGCATCGACTGGACCCGCGAACTCGTCCCGTGGCACCTGCCGCGCACTACTGGATGGGCGGAGTCCTCACCGATCTCTACGGCCGGACTTCCGTGCCGGGTTGTTGGCTGCCGGGGAAGTTGCCTGCACCGGTGTCCAGGGGGCTAACCGGTTAGCCAGCAACTCCCTACTCGAGGGACTTGTCTTTGGGCGGCGGGCTGTTGCTGCGTTCCTGGCCGGCAGTTCCACAGATCCCTCGGCGCCTGCGCTCTCGCCTCGCACCGGCGATCGCCTCGCAAGCTCGGCGGCCGGTCCGGCCGCTCACGCAACAACGGCGCTATCGGGACCTCCGGAACTGCCGGTGATGCTTACCGACGCGTCGCCCATTTCCTGGCAGTTTGAAACTGTCCCCGCACCTGGGCCCGTGGAAACGTCTTTTGCTTCTCCGGGCCGTTTTCCCGGGTTGCTCTTCGGCGGTTGATGACTGCCAACGCTGGGGTTCTGCGTGATGGCGGGTTGCTCAGGGAGGCGGGGCAACTCTTGGTTCCTGGGCCGTCGTCGAACCCCCTGAGAACACTCCTGATTCCTCTGATCCTCGGGAGCATGAGGACGCGAATCTGCTTTTGGCTGCGCAGCTGCTGGTGCATGCCGCGCGGGAGCGGCGGGAATCCTTGGGGGCGCATTACCGCAGCGACAGCGTTCCCGCGGATGCCGCCGTCGACGATTTTGATCAGCGTTACACCATGAGCCGGAAAGCGAGCCTCGTTAATGACTAGCCTGACCCTCCCCGCAGCACCCGTCCGGGACATCCTGGAGCGGGCCTTCGCCGAGGACGCGCCCAGCGGTGACATCACCTCCCAGCTGCTGATCCCGGCGGAGGCCCGGCCACCGCCGTGCTCAACGCCCGCGCGCCCGGCATCTTCAGCGGTGGAACGGTGTTCCGCGACGCCATGAAGCTCATTGATCCGGAGACGGACGTGAAGCTGCTGCTTGCAGACGGTGAAGCGTTCGACGCCGGCACTCATCTCGCGCGGGTGAGGGGCAGCGCCCGCTCCGTGCTTCTGGCCGAACGGGTCGCGCTGAACCTGGTCCAGCGCATGAGCGCCATCGCCACCAAGACCGCGGAATTCGTAGAGCTTGTCGAAGGTACCAAAGCGCGCATCACCGACACCCGCAAGACCACCCCCGGCCTGCGCGTGCTGGAGCGCTACGCGGTGCGCTGCGGCGGGGGAGCCAACCACCGCTACAGCCTCTCCGACGCCGTGCTGGCCAAGGACAACCATCTGGCCGTCATGACCGGCGGAGACCCCGCCAAGCTCACCGCCCTGCTGGTCGTGGCCAAGGCCCAGCTGGGGCACACCACGCACTTCGAGGTGGAGGTGGACAGTGCCGAGCAGATCGAGCCTGTCCTCGCCGCCGGCGTTGACACCATCATGCTGGACAACTTCACCATCGATGAGCTCCGGGCCGGCGTGCGGCAGGTGGCCGGGCGGGCCATTGTGGAAGCCAGTGGCAACGTCAACCTCGGCACCGTGGCGGACATCGCGGCCGCGGGCGTGGACGTCATCTCCATCGGTGGCCTCACGCACAGCGTGGCTGCCCTGGACCTGGGCCTGGACGTCGAACTGAGGGCCGGCTGATTCGGCCATGATCTTCCTCGACGCTGCCGCCACCACGCCCGTCCGCCGCGAAGTCCTCGAGGCCATGTGGCCCTACCTGAGCGGCGAGTTTGGCAACCCCTCCAGCCATCACACGCTGGGCGAGGCCGCTGCGTTGGCGCTCGCAGGCGCCCGCGCCGCCGTGGCCAAGGTGCTCGGCTGCCGGCCGGGTGAGGTCACCTTCACCTCGGGGGTACGGAGGCGGACAACCTTGCCGTGAAGGGCATCGCCTTGGCCCGGCAGGCTGCGGAACCGTCGGTGAACCGCGTGGTGATCAGCGCCGTCGAACATCCCGCCGTGGAAGAATCCGCCCGGTACCTGGAGCGGTTCCACGGCTTCGCCGTTGATGTGGTTCCCGTGGACAGCGCCGGCCGGGTGGCGCCCACGGCGCTCGCCGCCATGCTCCGGCCCGAAACCGCCGTCGTCAGCATTATGTACGCGAACAACGAAGTAGGCACCATCCAGCCGGTTGCCGAACTGGCTGCAGTGGCCACCGCGAGGGGCATCCCGTTCCATACCGACGCCGTCCAGGCCGCCGGCTGGCTGCCCCTGGATGTCAAGGCGCTGGGCGTGGATGCCCTGAGCATTTCCGGCCACAAGCTCGGCGCACCCAAAGGATGCGGCGTGCTGTACGTCCGCGGCCGGACCCGAGTCGAGCCCCTGGTGCACGGCGGCGGGCAGGAACGCGGCCGACGGTCCGGAACCGAAAATGTGGCCGGAGCCGTGGCGCTGGCTACCGCCCTGACGCTCGCGCACGCCGAACGGCCGGAGCTGGCCGCCCGGGTTAAAGGGCTCCGCGAACACTTCATCGCCACCATCCTGGATACGGTCCCTGGAGCCCTGCTCACCGGACACCGCACGGAACGGCTGCCGTCAGTAGCGTCGTTCTGCTTCCCGGCACCAGCGGTGAATCCGTGCTGTTGGAGCTTGAGCGGCAGGGTGTGGTGTGTTCGAGCGGTTCGGCGTGTGCCGCCGGCTCGGACGCGCCGTCGCCGGTGCTGACTGCGCTGGGCTACAACGCCGAGGTGGCGCAGACAGCTGTGCGGTTCAGTTTCACTTCGACCGTGACCTCCGAGGAACTGGTGCAGGCGGCGGCGGCTGTGGGCACCGCCGTCGGGAGTGTCCGGACCCTCGGCCGCAGCTGACGTTCCCGCTAGATATGGCGGGCGCGGCGGAAGATCCAGTGCCGCAGCATCGTGAACCGCACGGCGGTGGCCACAAAGCCGGACAGGGTGGTGGTCCAGAGCTCCTCGGACACAGAGGCGTCCGGGTGCAGCCAATGGAGCACGCCCAGGCTGCCGCCGGTAATGACCAGCGCCACGGCGATGACGATCATCCCGTTCAGGTGGTCGCGGGCCATCCGGCGCTGTCCGGAGATCTTGAACGTCAGCCTGCGGTTCAGTGCCGTGTTCATCAAGGACGTCAGCACCAGCGCGGCCGCGTTGGCCAGCTGCGGTCCAAGCCAAGGCCGGAGCAACGCGTACAGCGCAAGGGACGTGGCGGTGCAGATAATGCCAACGCCGGTGAAGCGAAGGAGTTGCCGCACCAGCGGAAACCTGAAGATTCCGCGGTAATGCTTGGTGGCCGGCGCACCGCGGGTGGGCTGCTGCGTCAGCTGGGCGGCGGGCGCAGCAGGGGTTTCCATGGGTCAAGCCTGACACATGTCAGGCAGGGGGTTCCTCCCAGGACGCAGCCTTGACCGGGTTGCTGAGCTCGCCAATGCCCTCCACGCGGCACACCACTCTGTCCCCGGGTGGATGCGGGCACACTCCGCCGGGAAGCCGGTGAGGACGAGATCGCCGGCGTGCAGGGTCATGAAGGACGTCAGGTAGACCATGATTTCGTCCACCTTCCAGCCGAGGTCGGCGCTGCTGGCGGCCTTAAGTTCGGCGCCGTTGTGGGCGATGCTGATGGACAGGTCCGAGTCGTCGAGGTCCGTCACGATCCAGGGGCCCACGGGGGTGAAGGTGTCCTGGCTCTTGGCGCTGACCCACAGTTCGTCCGACTTCTGCAGATCGCGGGCCGTGACATCGTTGCCGATGGTGAATCCAAGGATGGCGCTGCGGGCGGTTTCCAGCGTCAGGCCGCGGGCGGTGCGCCCGACGACGACGGTCAGTTCGGCTTCCGGGTCCACGTGGCCCACGGTGGAGCCCAGCTCAATAGCGTCATCCGGGCCGATCACGCTCGATGCCGCCTTGTGAAAGGCCTGCGGGCGGAGGTCCCGGCCGGCCTCGCCGGTGTTGTGCGCCATGCCGAAGACGTTGAGGGGGACGGACGGCGCCAGGAAGGTGAATGACGCCTGGTCCACCACAGTGCCGGTCTCCCACCCGGGCCGGCCGGGTGGTTGGCGTTTGGACGGGACGCCCCGAAGGGGGAATCAACAACTGTCCAGGACCGGCCGGCGTCGGAGCCGAAGTGGGGGGCGTCATTTGCCACGAAGAAATGCTCGTCGGCAACAGCCGGGGACCGGGGCGGACACGGGCAAGGCGGCGGGAGCGCTGGCAGTCATGATGACATCCTACGTCCTCCGGCTGGCCGGTTCAGTAAAGCTCGCCCACCGGGATCTCCACGGCCAGGCGGTTGGACGGGCCGGGCAGCGGGCAGGCCCAGGCCTCGTTGTAGGCGCAGGACGGGTTGTAGGCAAAGTTGAAGTCCAGGACAAACTCCGCGCCTGCCCCCGAGCCATGGACCCCGTGGAACGCGCCCTTGATGGTGTCCAGGAGGTACCGGCCGGCGCCGTAGGTTCCACCGGGCTGGCCGGCCGTGGCATCCCGGAACGGAACGAAGATCCCGCCGCCGTAGCCGTGCAGCTTCCACACGCCGAGCTGGCCGAGTTCGGGAAGATCGAACGTGCCCAGCCGGACAAACCGGACCACGCCGTCGGTGGCGGTTTCCACGGTCATTTCCCGGCCGGCTCCCTCAAGGGTCAGCGGCACATAGAAGCGGTAGATGGGATCGTAATCGGCCGTCTTCAGGCCGGAGAACTGCGCTTTGTCCCTAGCGCTGAGGGCCGAGGCAGGATGCGTTGCGAACATCCGGTCGCGTTCATGCCGCCACAGGGAATGGGCCTCCGCCGGATCTTCAGCGGCAACCTTCCGTACCGTGTCGTACAGGGCAAACGTCCGCAGCCGCCAGTCCGCAATGTCGATGGCGGAGATGTCCGCCAGGCTCTCAAGGTCCGCGCCGTACTGCTCATCCGCCATAGCCACCAGCCTAGTCCCTTGCGCGCGGGGAATGTCCGACGGCGACACGAGGCTCCGGCCCTTGTCCACCGTCGCCCGCCGATAGGCTGGCTGCATGACACACAAGGCGGCAATGTGGGGCGTGCGGACGGTAGCGCTGCTGATGGCCGGCGGCCTGGCGGCCGGCTGCAGCGCGCCTGGTAACAGCGATTCGGCGTGGACGGCGCAGCCGGAGACATCGGCCAGCTCTGGCGCCGGTTCGGGCTCAACCGCCGGCGCTACCCGGTCCCCGTCGTCGGATCCTTCTGCCACCGCGGGCGCCTCGACGTCAGCAGCACCCGGCCCGGCCGCAACAGCTGCTGCCTGGAAGACCTTTACCGATCCGGCGAAGACCGTCAGTTTCGACCTGCCGGAGGAATGGATCGCCCAGTCCGTCACGCCCGAGGAGGGGACCTTGCCGGGTGCCCTGAAGATCGAGGTGAAGAACCAGGACGGCACGGTGGTGGCTGCGCTGCGGACGGGACTGCCGCCGTCGTCGTCCGAGTGCCCCGAGACTGCCCGGATACCTTATGTTGTGATCAGCAGCGTGCCGGTGGAGCTTCCCGGCCTGGCGGGGGAAGGCACCATCGCCCCGCACGTTGTGTTCCGCGTCATTCAGGGCTACCGCTACTTCGGCTCCTACGGCATCACCAACATTGTGGGCGGGGCTGACGGCCAGGCCTGCGAACTGCGGAATGTGGTCCGTGGCCCGGCCGGAAAAGGGGACTACTCGTTCGGTGACCTCGGAGTCCTGAGGGCCTTCGCCCCGGATGAGAAGGTGGCCCGGCGAAGGCGTTTGACACCCTGGGCCAGGCCGCAAAGTACGTGGACGAGAGCTCGGAATTCGCGAACGTCCAACGGATGCTAATGTCTCTGGAGATCAAAAACTAGTCCTGCCCCTGGCCCCTCAACCCCGGGCCAGTGCGGGAAGTTCTACCACTACCTCACACCCCGGAGATACATGGAACGCACCGTTTCAGCACGTATGGTTTTCAGGACCATCGCCGACACGAAGGCAGCCCTGGCCATCGCTGTAGCCAGGAATCCCGGCTATACCTCGTTTGATGAATCCCTGACTGTCACGGCCGACGGTCAGCCAGTTCCGTTGCAGGAACTCGCGGACCATCATGGTGGCCGCCTGCACTACATGGAGCTCACTGAACCCGCCGAGGTCACCGTCGAGTACTCAGCGACGGTGGCCGGGCAGGCCGTCCCGGAAGAAGCCACCCTGGCTGAGCTCATCCGGTACGTGCGGCCAAGCCGCTACGCGGAGTCGGACCGGCTCCTGCCCACGGCCTATGCCGAATTCGGCGGCCTGCACGGTGCCGAGCTGCTCCAGGCCGTGCGGAGTTGGGTCTTCGGGGAATTGCGGTACATCAGCGGTTCCTCCAGGGGAACTGACGGCGCCGTGGAAACCCTCCTGCACCGCAGGGGAGTGTGCCGGGACTTCGCGCACCTGGCCATCGCCCTGCTTCGTTCCAAGGACGTCCCGGCCCGGCTCGCCGCCGTGTACGCGCCGGGGCTGAGCCCCATGGATTTTCACGCGGTAGCCGAGGCGCATGTCAATGGCGCCTGGCACGTCATCGACCCCACAGGGTTGGCCCCGCGGGAGTCGATGCTGCGGATCACCGCCGGCCGCGACTCGTCCGACACCGCGTTCCTGTCCACTGTGGGCGGGCGCCTGACACTGAACGAGCTGCGCGTCAGTGCCGTCGTCAACGGCCAGTTGCCGCCGGAAGATCCGGCCCAGCTGGTCATGCTGGGCTGAGATTCCTGCACGGCCCGGGTACTGGCGGGTAGTTACTTCCCGGCCAGATATTCCCAGGCAGTTAATTTGCCGGCCGCGCTCCCACGGAATGCCGGAGTTTCTCGGTCAGCCGCTGGAGTTCCCTCTGCTCGGCAGCCGTCAGGGCCGGCCCTACCAGGCTGGAGATGTCCCGCACGTGCTCCCGGCCGATCTCCTTCTGCAGGGCAGACCCTCCTCGGTGAGCTTCAGCAGCACGCCGCGTCCGTCGTCGGGGGCCGCCATCCGCGCCACCAGTCCCCGCTTCTCCAGCCTCTCAACCAGCCTGCTGAGGCTCGACTGGCTCAGCAGGACATGGTCATTGAGTTCATTGAGCCGGAGCCAGCCGGACGGACACCGGGAAAGCGTGAACAGCACGTCGTACTCGTTGATGGCCACCTTTCGGAAGGCAGGACCGGCCTGCAGCCTGCGCATGACCGCAACTTGCGCCCGGAACAGGGATTCCCAGGTTTCCGCCGCCAGGCGGATGGGTGATTCGTTTCCGTCGGCAGCCATCACGCCTCCGAAGGGGCAGTCTCAGGCGCCGGTGAAGCCATCAGGGCGGCAACGCGGCCGGCATGCGTGGCGGATCCGGCACGTGGGCGGGCTTGAGGGCAGCGTATTCCTTGCGGAGGACCGGGAGGACTTCCTCGCCGAACAGGTCAAGCTGTTCCAGCACCGTCTTTAGGGGCAGGCCTGCGTGGTCGATCAGGAACAGCTGGCGCTGGTAGTCGCCGAAGTACTCGCGGAACGTCAGGGTCTTTTCGATGACTTCCTGCGGGCTGCCCACGGTGAGCGGTGTCTGGGATGTGAAGTCCTCCAGCGACGGGCCGTGGCCGTAGACGGGCGCGTTGTCGAAGTAGGGCCGGAACTCCTTCACGGCATCCTGGGAGTTCTTCCGCATGAAGAACTGGCCGCCGAGGCCCACGATGGCCTGGTCCGCCTTGCCGTGGCCGTAGTGCTCGTAGCGCTCACGGTACATGCCGATCAACTGCTGGTAATGCTCCTTCGGCCAGAAGATGTTGTTCGCGAAGAAGCCATCGCCGTAGTAGGCGGCCACTTCGGCGATCTGCGGCGTGCGGATGGAACCGTGCCACACAAAGGGGCCACGCCGTCGAGCGGGCGCGGGGTGGACGTGAAGTTCTGCAGCGGGGTCCGGAACTTGCCGGACCAGTTCACCGTGTCCTCGTCCCACAGCCGGCGCAGCAGGCTGTAGTTCTCGATGGCCAGTTCCACGCCGTCCTGGATGTTCTTGCCGAACCACGGGTATACCGGAGCCGTGTTGCCGCGGCCCAGGACCAGATCCACGCGGCCATCAGCCAGGTGCTGGAGCATCGCGAAGTCCTCGGCGATCTTGACCGGATCGTTGGTGGTGATCAGCGTGGTGGCAGTGGAGAGGATAATCCGCTCGGTCTGCGCGGCGATGTACGCGAGGGTGGTGGTGGGCGAGGAGGAGAAGAACGGGCGATTGTGGTGCTCGCCGAGGGCGAAGACATCCATGCCGATTTCCTCGACTTTTTTGGCGATGGCTACGGCCGCCTTGATGCGCTCGTGCTCCGTGGGGGTCCGGCCGGTGGTGGGGTCAGTGGTGATGTCACTGACGCTGAATACGCCGATCTGCATGGTGTGCCTTCCGTTTCCTGGACTCTCTGGGCTTGGGTCCAACTATACTCGATGTTCATGCATTTGCATGTATCCACGGATATAACGCCTCCCCGGCGAGAATATTCCAGGCTTTACTGGGGGTCGCCCGGAGCGGCGCGGCGGCCAGTGACGCGGGGCACCATACCGGTGGTCCAGTCACGGAACTCGGTATCGACGTCGTCCGCTTCCGCAAATTCCGGGCGCTGCTGCATGGCACGGAGCAGTGCTTTTGTTTCCCGCCGCCCCTCCACGAGCCGGTACAGCACGGGAACCAGCACCAGGGTCAGTGCTGTGGACGAGACCAGGCCGCCGATCACCACCACGGCCAGCGGCTGCGAAATGAAGCCGCCGCCCCCGGTCAGGCCAAGAGCCATGGGTGTCAGGGCGAAAACGGTGGCCAGTGCGGTCATCAGGATGGGGCGTAGGCGCTGCCGGGCGCCATTCGTGATCGCGTCCGCCACGCTCATCCCGCCGCGGCCGTCCCGTGGCTGCCTGTACTGGTTGATGAGGTCGATGAGCACAATGGCGTTGGTCACCACAATCCCCACCAGCATCAGCATGCCGATCAGCGACGGCAGGCCCAGGGGAACGCCCGTGGCCAGCAGCAGGGCCACGGCGCCGGTGGCGGCAAAGGGAACGGACACCAGTAGGATCAGGGGCTGGATCAGCGACTTGAAGGTGGCCACCATAATGACGTAGACAATCGCGATCGCGGCGAGGAGCGCCAGGCCCAGCTGCTGGAAGGACTCGGCTTGCTGGGTGGTGGCGCCGCCGAGTTCCGCGGTGACGCCAGCGGGGAGGCTGACCTCCGTGAGGCGCTTCTGCACCTCCGCGTTCACGGCGCCAAGGTTGGAGCCCGACGGCGTGACTGACACTTTGGCGGTCCGCTGGCCGTTGCTGGCGGTAATGGAGACCGGCACGTCCACCTGTTCCACGGACGCAATGCTGCCCAGGGTGACGGGGGCGCCGGATGCAGGGAGGGCGATGTTGCGCACCGCGTCGATGCTGGTGAACCGGGTGCCCTTGCCGATCTGGACCGGAAAATCGTTGGTGTCCATCCGGACCGTACCGGCAGGGATGGGGCTGATGGTGGCAGCCAGGATGCCGGCTACCTGTTCCTCGTTCAGTCCGGCTGCCGCGGTCTTGGCCCGGTCAACCTTGACCTGGACCACCGGCTGGCTGGCAGCGAGGTTGGTTGCCACCTCGCTGGTCTCCGGCACGCCGGTCATGGCCTGAACCATGGCGTCACTGGCTGTCCGGAGGTCCTCGGATGTTGCCGCCTTGACGGTGATGTCCACCGTGGAGGACGCCCCGAAGCCACCCTGCTGCGTGCCGACGCTAATTTTCCCGGAACCGGCCACCTTGCCCACTTCGGTCCGGACGGTTTCCTGGAGCTCCGCCTGGTTGGCCTTTTCATCCGTCACAACCGTGAACGTGGAGTTTGCGGCGCCGGAGGACGTCAGGGCGGCAAAACCTGCCTGCGCGTTGCCGGACGTGACCTGGACATTCTTGACACCCTTGATGCCGCGGAGGACGTCCTCCACCCTGACGGCGGCAGCGCTGGTGTCGGCCAGGCTTGTGCCAGCGGGCATCAGTTGGCGGACAGTCAGGCTGTTCTGGCCGGAATCGCCGAGGAGGTTGGTGGACAGCAGCGGCGTCATGGCGGCCGTGGCGCCGAGCACCAGAACAGCGGCGACCAGGGTCAGCACCGGGTGCTTCTGGGTCTTGCTGAGGACGGGCAGGTAGGCGCGCTGCAGCCGGCTTTTCTGTTCGGACTCCTGGGCCTGGGCACGGGCGGCGGCAGCAAGCCGCGCGGCAGTTTCACGGACAGCAGGCGAACCTGCAGCGGCCGAACCGGCAGGGCTCTTGAGGAACCAGTAGGCCAGGACCGGAACGATGGTCAGCGATACCAGCAGGGATGCCAGCAGCGCCATGGTGACAGTCAGGGCGAAGGGCCGGAAGAGTTCGCCGGCGAGCTCGCCCACGAACGCAATGGGCAGGAAGACCGCCACGGTGGTCAGCGTGGAGGCGGTGATGGCGCCGGCCACCTCCCGGATTGCGGTGAGGATCGCGGGGACTTTCTCCTCCCCATAGCTGAGGTGGCGTTTGATGTTTCGATCACCACAATCGAGTCGTCCACCACCCGGCCGATCGCAATGGTCAGCGCGCCCAAGGTCAGGATGTTCAGTGAATAGCCCGTCGCGGACAGGCCAATGAACGTGATCAGCAGCGACAGTGGAATGGAGACCGCGGTAACAAGGGTGGAGCGGGCTGACATAAGGAAAACAAGGATGACGGCGACAGCGAAGCCCAGCCCGAGCAGGCCCTCGGTGGTGAGGTCCTTGATAGACTTCTCGATGAACGGGGCCTGGTCGAACACGGCGGTGAACTTTGCGTTGGACCCCAGCTCGGCCTCAAGGGCCGCCAACGAGTCGTTCACGGCGTGGGAGATTCCCACGGTGTCGCCCTCGGGCTTCTTGGTCACGGACACTGCCAGCGTTTCCTGGCCGTTGGTCCGCGTGATGGAGGTCCGTTCGTCATCCTGCAGGCTAACGTCGGCCACCGTGCCGATCGTCGCGGCATCCTTGGCTCCGCCCACGGGTAGCGCCTTGATGGCATCCAGGGAATCCACCGGGCTGCCGATCTGGAGGGATAGCGTCTTGCCCTGCTCCTGGATGGTCCCGGCCGGGATCAGCGCGCCGTTGTTGGAGAGGGCGTTCCGGATGGACTCGATCGTGGTGCCCGTGGCGGCCATCGCCTCGGGCCGGGGGAGGATCTCGATGTGCTGGGTGGCGCCGCCGGTCACGTCGGCTCCCCGGACGCCGTCGATCTTCTGGAGCCGGGGAACGGAGAGGCGTGCCAGGTCGGCGTTCAGTTCGCTGAGGGGTTTGTCCGAGGACACTGCCAGGAACACGATGGGGAAGTCGCTGATGCTGCCCGCGATGGCCTGCGGCTGCACGTCCTCCGGCAGGGAGCGCTTGGCGTTGGAGATGGCCCGGTCGATCTGGTTCCGGGCGCGGTCGAGGTTTGTCCCGTAGGTGAACACCATGGAGATCTGCGAGACGCCGTTGCGTGACGTCGAGGAGGTTGACTCCAGGCCTTCGACGCCGTTCAGGGCGGTTTCCAGCGGTGCGCTGACCTGCTTGTCCACCACCTCGGGCGAGGCGCCGGGCATGGCGGAGAGGACGGTGATCTGCGGGAACTCAACGGAGGGGATGAGTTCCTGTTTCAGCGATGACATGGTGATCACGCCGAACACCGTCGCGAAGACGGTGATCAGCGCGATCAGCGCCCGGTTTGCCAATGAAAGTTGTGCCAGCCGGAACATCGCGGGTCTCTCCTGTGGGGTTGACGGACTCCTGCGGACCGGACCGTCCGGCCGAGCCTGAGGCCCGGCCGGACGGCCGGACGTCAGTGGTTGGCGGAAATGCTCTCCAGCTGCAGGGCCTTGGCCGTTGCCGTTTCGAGCTCGGCAGCCAGTTCCGGATTTTCATCCAGCTTCACGCCGTAGCCCGGCATCATGGCCTTGAGCTTGCCCTGCCAGCCCTTGAAGTTCTTTGGGAAGGACTTCTGCAGCAGCTCAATCATGATGGGCACCGCCGTGGATGCGCCGGGCGACGCACCCAAAAGCGCCCCGATGGTGCCGTCGCGGCCGGCGATGACTTCCGTGCCGAACTGCAGCACGCCGCCGCGCTTCGGGTCCTTTTTGATAATCTGCACACGCTGGCCGGCGGTGATCAACTCCCAGTCGCCGTCCTTGGCTTCGGGGTAGTACTCGCGCAGCGCTTCCACCTTGTCCCCGTGGCGCTTGGCAACTTCCTTGACGAGGTACGCGGTGAGGTCCATGTTGTCCTTGGCCACGGCAAGCATCGGGATGATGTTGCTGGGCCGGATGGACAATGGCAGGTCAAGGTAGGAGCCGTTTTTCAGGAAGTTGGTGGAGAAGCCGGCGTAGGGGCCGAACAGGAGCGAACGCTTCCCGTCGACATACCGGGTGTCAAGGTGCGGGACCGACATGGGCGGCGCGCCCACCGAAGCCTGGCCATAGACCTTGGCGCTGTGCTGGGCGGCGAGCTTCTCGTCGGTGCAGCGGAAGAACTGGCCGGACACGGGGAAGCCGCCGAAGCCCTTGCTCTCCGGGATGCCGGAGGCCTGGAGGAGGTGCAGTGCGCCGCCGCCGGCGCCCACAAACACAAACTTGGCGTGGATCTTGCCGTGTTCCCCGGAAGCCGGGTGCTTGATTGAAAGGTCCCAGCCGCCGTCGGACGCCTTGGAGATGCCGCTGACGTCATGGCCGTAATTGATTTCGACGCCGTTGTTCCCGAGGTAGGTGGTGAGCTCACGGGTCAGTGCCCCGAAGTCGACGTCAGTCCCCTCGGTGGCCCGCGTGGCGGCGATGCGCTGCTTGGCGTCGCGGCCCTTGACGATCAGCGGCGCCCATTTGGCGATCTGGGCGTGGTCCTCGGAGTACTCCATGCTGCGGAACAGCGTGTGGGGCTTGAGGGCTTCGTAACGGGTCTTGAGGAATTTGGTGTTGTCCTCGCCGATGACAAAGCTCATGTGCGGGACGGTGTTGATGAAGCCCTTCGGCGAGCCGACCAGGGATTCTTCCACAAGATGGGACCAGAACTGGCGGGACAGCTGGAACTGTTCATTGATGAGCAGGGCCTTGGCCGGGTTCACGGAGCCGTCTTTGGCTGCGGGGGAGTAGTTGAGCTCGCACAGGGCAGCATGGCCCGTTCCGGCGTTGTTCCAGGGGTCGGAGCTTTCCAGCCCGGGCTGATCGAGGCGTTCGAACAGGGAGATGGTCCAGTTCGGTTCCAGCTGCTTGATGAATGCCCCGAGCGTGGCGCTCATGATGCCGCCGCCAATCAGTACGACGTCGGCATGTTGGGTCTTGGATATGAAGGTCACAATCAGTCTCCGATAGCAGCGGCTCTGGCTGTCAAAGAATATCCCCGGGCGGCCCGCATACTGAAATTGGGCCGGGCCGTCAAGGCTTTAGCTGTACTTTTGTGAAAACTTCACTCAGTACCGGGGACGCCGGGTAGCTGCTGACGCGGTCCGAGAGTGCGAGCGCCGAGATGGGGAAGGCGATGGGAACCGCCGGCACAGTGGCCGCGATCTGGGCGTTGATGGTGTGGTACTGCTCGTCGCGTTCCTTGCCGGCAGGGAGGCCGCGCGCGCGGTTTATCTTGGAAAAGACCTGCGGGTCCTGGTAGCCGAATTCGCCGTTCTTTTCGCCGAACAGCGGGCCCACAAAGTTATCTGCATCGGCATACGCGCCATTCCAGCCGAGCAGGTGGAGCCCGTGGTCTCCGGGTGACTGCACTTTCTGGAGATAGCCTTCGGACCAGTCCACCGGGACAGGTTTGATGTTAAAGCCGACAGCGGTCAGTTGCCTGCTGATTTCGGCGTAGATTTTCTCCGGCGTGGGCAGATACGGGCGGGTGGCGTTGAGCGGATAGTAGAACCTGAGCTCTTCCCCGGCGTAGCCGGCCTCGGTCAGATAGGCCTTGGCCTTGACCGGGTCGTGGCCCAGTGCGGGAGCATCGTTATTGAAACCGCTGATCTTCGGAGGAACGAACTGTGAGGCCTTGGCGGTGTTGTCGATGAAGAACTTGCGGATCAGGGTTTCCTTGTCGACGGCCAGCTCAATGGCCTGCCGCACCTTTTCGTTCTGTAGGACAGGAATTTCCTGGTTGATGCCCAGGTACATCACCGAGAAAGGATCGCGCTGGACGATCTGCATGCCCCGCTTGACCAGCTGATCGAAGTTACCCACGGTGACGGCGTCGTAGCCGTCGATCTTGCCGTCCAGGAGGGCCTGAAGCCTCGTCTGGGGGTGGTCGTAGGTGACGAAATTGATGGTGGAGATCTGCCCTCGGTCACCCCAGTAGTTTTTGTGGCTGACGAGCCGGACGCTCGCTTCTTCCCAGGCGGCCAGGCTGAATGGTCCGGTTCCCACAGGGTTGGTGGCGAACCGGGAGACCGGGTTTCCGCCACGGGTCTGGTCCAGGACATCCGCCGTGCCCGCGGTCAGGGCGGCCGGGGACGCGATAGCGAACGCCGGCAGGGTGAGCGCCTGGAGGAACGCGGTGAAGCGCTGGGTCAGGTCGATCCGGACAGTGTCAGCGGAAAGGGCCGTGCAGCTCTTGAAAATGGAAAGCGCAGCGTCGTCTGAATGGGCCTTGAACACGCTCTTGAACGAGCTTCCCGGCGCTTGGCGCCGCAGTTCCGTCGAGAAGGCGAACCAGCGGTTGAAGTTGGCACACACGGCGTCGGCGTTGAAGGGTGTGCCGTCCTGGAACGAGACGCCGCTGCGGAGTTTGAAGGTGTACGAGCGGCCTTCGTTTTCCTCGGACCATTCCGTTGCCAGCAGCGGCGTAGGTTTTCCGGTGGTCTGGTCCACACCCACCAGGCCCTCGAGGATCTGCCGGGTGATCCGGTAGCTTTCCACATCGTTCGAGAGCGCGGGGTCCAGGCCGAGGGGCTGGGACGCCGTGCCGAACGTGAACGTTTCGGTGGGTTCAGCGCCGGCGGGCGCCGTCGAAGGAGAAGTTGCCGAGGGCGAAGGCGGGGGTTGCCGGTGCAGGAGGTCAGGCCTAACGCCATTAAAACGGCGCCGGTCTTGATGACCGTTCGCCGCGAAGTACTGCTGGGCACTCGTCTATCACCTCTGGCTGCTTCTGGCCGGCGCCGCCGACTGCGGGCCGAGGACACAGTCTAGTTGACAGACCCTGGTGCTTCCTGGACACACGCCAGAGGCCTGTTCCGATGGGAACAGGCCTCTGGGTTGAAGCAGTGTTACTTGGGCATCAGCACCGAGTCGATCAGGTAAACGGTGGCGTTCTTGGTCTGGACGCCGCCGCAGATCACGCTGGCGCCATCAACCATGAGGGCGTCCTTGCTACCGGTCACGGTGACTGATCCGCCCTGGACCGTGGCGTGGGTGCCGGCGATCTTGTCCGGGGTGATCTGGCCGGGGACCACGTGGTAGGTCAGGATCTTGCTCAGCAGGGCGTCGTCGGTCTTGAGCGTTTCGATGGTGGCGGCATCGATCTTGGCGAAGGCGTCATCCACCGGGGCGAAGACCGTGAACTCGCCGCCGTTGAGAGTGTCAACCAGGTCGACCTTCGGGTTCAGCTTGCCGGAGACAGCTGCCGTGAGGGTGGTCAGGATGGGGTTGTTGGATGCCGCGACCGCTACCGGGTCAAGGGCCATCCCGGCAACCGAGCCTGCCCCGGTGGGGACCTTCTCCGCGTAGCCGGCACAGCCTGCGCCAACGAGGTTTGCTGCCGGATCCATGGCTTTGGCACTGGCGGAGGGTGACGGGGCCATCTTCGTTGCTGACGGTGCGGCGGCCGGAGCCGAGGAGCTCGGGGTTGTTGATGCGGTTCCACCGCAGGCGGTGAGGCTCAACAGGGCTGCAGCTGCAACGCCTGCGACGGTGAGGGATGTGCGCTTGAATGACTGCATTTCGGTTCTCCTTGTTTGTGCCGATTTCTTGCCTGCTGCAGACGTTGTGACTGCTGCGTGGGCCTTTTCCGACTGTTGGGCGCCTGCCCTTGGCTGGTGTCTCAATGGGTATTCGGCCGGAGCACGGAAGCGGATGGGTGGATCGCCAAAAGTTTTTAATTTCGCGCCAAACCGGGGGAGAATGCCGTGGCTGGGACGGTTAAATGACGGAGATCCCGGGCCTGTGGGCCCGGGATCTCCGTGTAAGGGTGCGCAAGGGGGGACTTGAACCCCCACGCCCGAAGGCACAGGAACCTAAATCCTGCGTGTCTGCCAATTTCACCACTCGCGCTTGGCAGTCGCCGCCGTTGTATCAACGTTGGCCCAAATGGCCTATGGATAAAAACGTACGACGGCGGATGCCAGTTTCCATTGTAGCCTCGGGCCGGCGGGGTTCCGGTCAGCCGTTTCCTGCCGCCCGTACCGGCGCCACTTCCCGCGTAATGCGTTACGCGTCCACTTTGAGGTCGCGCCGGAGTTTTGCCACGTGACCGGTGGCCCGAACGTTGTATTGGGCAAGCGCCACTTTTCCGTCGGGATCGATCACCACGGTGCTGCGGATCAGTCCCTCATAGGTCCGTCCGTAATTCTTCTTTTCGCCCCAGGCACCATAGGCTTCGGCCACGGCGTGGTCCTCGTCCGAAAGCAACGGAAAGCCAAGGTCCTCGTTGGCGGCAAAGGCAGCAAGTTTGTCCACGGAATCGGGGAGACGCCCAGGACCCGGTAACCGGCCGACGTGAAGGATGCAAGGCTGTCGCGGAAATCGCAGGCCTGTTTCGTGCAGCCGGGGGTGGCGGCGGCTGGGTAGAAATACACGATAGTGCTGCCGCTGTGGCCGGAAGCCAGGTTGACGTCTTTACCCGACGAATCCTTCAGGGTGAAGCCGGGCGCCACGTCGCCGGTTAAGAGTCTGTCAGCCACTGTTAATCTCCTCGTTGCAGGCGGAACACACCACTTTAGTAAGCATCCACCACCGGTGCTAACCAGCCTTAGCTATACTTGCTGGTATGCCTGACATGGATCGCTGGCCCACTGGGCGCCTATTGTCCACTGCGGCACGCCTCGTAGAACACTCCTGGAACGAAAAGCTCAGCGCCATCGGGCTGACGCACGCCGGCGTGATCGCCATCGAAGTCCTCTCAGCGCAGGGGCCGATGACACAGGCCCAACTCGCCCAATATGTGCGCGTGCAGGCCCAGACCATGGGTAAAACCCTGAGCCGGTTGGAGTCCCACGGTCACATTGCCCGCGTCCGCAGCACTTCAGACCGACGCAGCCAGGTGGTTTCCCTCACGGACAGCGGACGGGAAGCCGCGGCCGCAGCCGTTGAGATGGAGCGCTCAGTGCTTGCCGCGGCAACTATTGATCCTGACGCCCTGCGGCAGGAGCTCCAGGCTGTGGTCAGGGAGCTGGCCAGCCAGTTCGCCTCGCCGTCAACCCGCGCCTTGGTGGACGGTGCCCCGCTCAGCTAGCAATCCCGGGAATCCGGTAAAATCTGACGGCCATCATTACTGCAAAATTCCGCAGTGGTGGTGCTTTTTTGGTTGTACCTGAAACGTCCAGAAGTGGCGTCTTTGCCGCGTGGTTTTGCGGCGGTTCAGGGCGCACTTTCAGGAGGTGCATTGATGGTCGCATTAGAAAGTGAACTCTTCATCATCACCAGCGGCATCTGGCCGTAGGTCTCGCCGCCCGGTGCCCTTATCATCTGACGTATGCGTAAACACTTGGGCGCCCTTGGGGTGGCGGCAGTCTTCCTGGCCGGCTGCTCGTCCCCTTCACCTCAACCGGAAGTAACGACGGCGGCGCCGGTCGCCACATCAGCATCAGCCACGCCGACGCCTACGCCTACTACGCCAACGACGACGGGCTCGGCCGCGACAGATCTGAACTGGGGTACGCCGATCGCTGGCGACGAGTTCAACTATACCGGCGCACCGGACGCCGCGAAGTGGTCCGTGTACAACAGCGCCGGGCATGCCGGTAACGGAATTCGGAGTCCACAGCAGGTTACGGTAGACGGTTCCAAAATGGTCATAACTGGAACACCGGACGGCACGACTGCTGGAATGAGCGCGAAGTTTGGGAACCAGAAGTACGGCCGGTGGGAGGTCCGAGCAGCGGGTTCGGGTGACAATGAGTACCATTTCGTGTCGCTCCTGTGGCCGGATAGCAGGAATTGGCCGTGTGACGGCGAAGTTAACTATGCGGAAAAGATTGATGACTGGAACGTCATTAAGTTCTTCTACCACTATGGATGTTCGAACAAAACGACATCGACGTACATGGCCCTGGACGTTTCCCAGTTCCACAACTACGCCGTTGACTGGTCACCGGCCGGGATGGTCGGTTATATCGACGGCGTTAAGTGGTTCGAGGACACCGACCCCGCGCATCAGCCTCCGGGTCCGATGCACCAGACGCTACAATTGGACTGGGTCCCGGACGACACTGCTAATGGCGCTGGCGAGATGCGAGTGGATTGGGTTCGCGTCTATGCGGCTGGCGATCCAACCCCCGCTGCCCTGCCGCCGCCATCCGATGAGTCGTTTGAGTTCGCCGCCACCGGGGATATAAACCCTGAGGGTAACACGTCGGCCACGTCGCACAGTGGTAAGAACGCGGCTAGTATCATCGCCGGTCTCAACGACGGTTCGCTGGACAACTTCCTTGCGCTGGGCGATTTCCAGTATGACAAGGGCACCTGTACCGCGCTCGAGGCTTACAACGAGTTGTGGGGTCCGGCTAAGGCCAAGACGTACTGGACCGCTGGCCCGAATCATGATGTTGAATCCGGCGAGAATGACGACGTTGACCGGTACATGGATGGGCAGTGCGTGTCCACGGTGAAGAGCGCGACTAGCTCCGATGTTGTACGGTTCCAGGACGCTCTTGATTGGTATTCGTTCGACAAGGGCAACTGGCACATTCTTGTAGCGCCTACGGCCACCTGGCGTTATAACGCTAAGCGGGCGGAGGCGATGACCTCGGAGATGGATGCCGACCTGAAAGCGGCGAAGGCCGATGGAAAGCATCTGGCCGTTATCTACCATGATCCGTATTTCACCAGCAACACATCGAGCCATACCCGCTTCCTTAAAGCGAAGCCGTGGATTGACGTGTTCTGGGCGAACCGCGTTCGTGTGTTGCTGTCCGGCTCACAGCACAATTACGAGCGGACCTGCCCGATAAACAACGCGGACCAGTGCGTTGCTGACGGGATGCAACAATTTCAGGTGTCCACTGGTGGAATCGGCCTCCGGGCGTTCACCAGCAGCCCCCCTTACGTGCAGCGGAAGTTTAGCGACACATGGGGTCACCTGCGGATGAGCCTCAAGGCTGACGGCTCTTATACGTGGGAATTCCGTCCCGTTTCTGGCGGAATGCAAACTGACAACGGGTCTCGAAGCCCTGGCTAATACCTCGGTTCCGATCACCGCAAATGCCCCTCAACGATCGAGGGGCAAAAAGGAAACCCCGTCTTCACGGCTTGTGGCCAGTGAAGACGAGGTTTCTTTGGTGCACCCCCGGGACTTGAACCCGGAACCCATTGATTAAGAGTCAATTGCTCTGCCAATTGAGCTAGAGGTGCATCTCTTATGTGGTGACCTTCCAGGCTTTTTCTTTCCCGGTTGATCTCCGCAACGACATGAAACTCTACACGAACTTCCGACCCATGTGAAATCGAGGCCCCGATGCTCCCCAGGTTCAGCCGTGAGGGGCCAGAACCAGCACAAAATCAGGGTTTTTGTTGTTGGTGAGCAGCCAGAAGCCGCCATCGGGAGTCCGGATGACGTCGCGGATCCTGCCGTATTCTCGTGTGAAATAGGCCACAGGATCGCTTGCCTCGTCGCCGGACAAGGATACCGTCCAGAGGCGTTGGCCGCGCAGGGCGCCGAGGTAGGCCGTCGACCCGGCAATTTCCAGGCCGCTGGGTGAGGAGTCCGCCGTCGAAGGCCACACCACCTTCGCGTCGCGGTACCCCTCCCGGTGCGGTGCGCCGGTTACTGCGGGCCAGCCGTAGTTGGCTCCCGGCTCGATGAGGTTGAGCTCGTCGTTGACGTCCGGGCCGAACTCGCTGGACCAGAGCCGGCCGGCACTGTCCCACGCGAGTCCTTGGACGTTTCGGTGCCCCAGGCTGTACACGGCATTGCCGAAGGGGTTGCCAGGTGCGGGGTCACCCTCCGGAGTCAGCCGCAGGATCTTCCCGCCCAGTGCGTTGCGGTCCTGTGGCTGTTCGCGGCGCTGGGAGTCGCCTGTGCCCACGTACAGGAACCCGTCCGGGCCGAAGCGGATCCGGCCGCCATTGTGGGTTGATGCCTTCGGGATTCCGGAAAAGACCACCTCGGGGTCGCCAAGGTCCAGGGATCCGTCAGGCTCTTCCGTCAGCTTCAGCCGGGCGATGCGGTTGTCCTGTGCCGAGGTGAAGTACAGGTAAAGGTAGTTGTCCGACGGAAAGCCGGGGGAGAGAGCTAGTCCCAGCAAACCTCCCTCACCGCTAGGAGCAACACCAGGGACCTGGCCGATGGTGGCCGCCTTGCCATCACGGACAGCCTTCAGCTGAGCTGAGTCTCGCTCGGAGATGATGGCGGTCCCATTCGGCAGGAATACCGCGGCCCAGGGAATGTCGAGCTGGAGATCGAGCCGCGCCACGACCTCCGGCGGCGTGGCGTTACCCGGGCCGGTCCCGATCCCGTTTCCTGTACTGGTCCCGGTTCCTGTGATGCTGCCCGTGGGGCATCGCCGGCGTCCCCGTGCAGCCCGACAGCAGCACGGCCAGGCACACTGCGAAGGCGCCCGCGGTGGGCCTGGCCGCCGCGGAGGCCCGAAAGTGCGCCTGCTTCCGGTCAGATACGCGTCCGCCGGGGAGCCCGGAAGCCGGCAGCTTCCGCATGGGCCGCCGACTCAAACCAGACGTCGGCTTTCGCCTGCTCATAGTCCGGATGCCCCTCCTCGTAATAGACCATCGTTCCGGCGTCGGCTTTGACCTCGAAATCCGCAGGGCCGCTACCGTCCGGGCCGGGCGACGCGGAACCTGCGCCGTAGGGCTGGTCCGCGGCCAGATGCCCGGTCGGTTCCGGTGTACCAGCGGCTTCAGATTCAGCTTCCGCAGCGGCCGTTTCTGCGCCGGGCAGCGTGGGCGCATGGGGCTCCGTGTATTCCGGGTGATGCACAAATTCGGCGCCCTGGGCCGGTGGTGCTGCAGAGGTCGGGGTGTCGGCAATTACGGTGGACGCTTCGCCTGCCGGCTGGTGGCTGGCGGCGGGTTGGGCTGGTGCGCTTGCCTCCGACCATTGGGTTTCCCACTCGGCTTCGTCTGCCGGCAGGCTCACACTCTCCGTGCTGATAGGTTCCTGGGCTGCTAGCGACTCCGGGCGAGCAGACTCCACTTGCACAGCCGGCTGCTCAGGTCGGCTGGTTTCCCCAGAGCCAGCCGACTCAGGGGATGGGAATTCTTCGGCCGACGGGCGTATCGGTGCATCAGCTGCAGCGGTTTCTGCGGGACCAGCAGTAGCAGTGGAACCTGCAACGTCGGGTTCAGCGACGACGTTCTGCCCGGCGCTGGTATCTATTTCAACGCTGACTTCTTCACCACGGGCCTTGTGCCCACCGCCGGCCTCCGGGATTCTGCCGTGCTGGACGGCTCGGGCGCCTCGTCCGCCGTCGTCGGTGGTGTCGGCTCAGAAGCGCCGAAGCCCGCAGCGCCGGGGATGCCCGCCGTGCCTGCGGCTTCCGCAGAGGCGGCTGCGCTCCCGCCGGCGAGGCCGCCGTCCTTCCGGATCGGAGTGGAGTCGCCGGTGCTCGAGGAGCTGCTGCGGTTCAGCAGCCACCACACAACGCCTACGATCAGCACAATGAGGATAATCCAGAAGACAAAATCCATAGCAGGGCCTTCAGTCCGGATGGCATGGTTGCCGTTCCCTGACGGTACGTCGGCGCGAACGGGACTGTCTAGGTTCCGGCGGACCGGCAACGGCTTGTCTCAGATTTTGAGACGAGAGTCCACCATTTGATCGAAATATTCCTGAAAATGGGCTAATCGGGCTGTTCGGGTCGTTGGCGTCCCGATCGGAGTCATAGACTTTGACCCATGAGTGAGGACACCCAAACAGCAACCGAGAACAAGATCGACATCAAACCCCGCAGCCGGGTCGTCACCGACGGGATCCATGCCGCCCCCGCGCGCGGTATGTTCCGCGCCGTCGGCATGGGCGATGACGACTTCGCGAAGCCCCAGATTGGCGTTGCGAGTTCCTGGAATGAAATCACTCCCTGCAACCTCTCCCTGAACCGGCTGGCCCAGGGCGCCAAGGAAGGGGTCCACGCAGGCGGCGGTTTCCCCATGCAGTTCGGCACCATCTCCGTCTCCGACGGCATCTCCATGGGCCACGAAGGCATGCACTTCTCCCTCGTTTCCCGTGAGGTCATCGCCGACTCCGTGGAAACCGTCATGCAGGCCGAGCGTATCGACGGCTCCGTCCTCTTGGCTGGCTGCGACAAGTCCCTCCCCGGCATGCTGATGGCTGCCGCCCGCCTGGACCTGGCCAGTGTGTTCCTGTACGCCGGCTCCATCATGCCGGGCTGGGTCAAGCTTGAGGACGGCTCCGAAAAGGAAGTCACCCTGATTGACGCCTTCGAAGCCGTCGGGGCCTGTGCCGCCGGCAAGATGAGCCTCGAAGACCTGACCCGTATTGAAAAGGCCATCTGCCCCGGCGAAGGCGCCTGCGGTGGGATGTACACCGCCAACACCATGGCCTGCATCGGCGAAGCCCTGGGCATGTCCCTCCCCGGCTCCGCCGCCCCGCCCTCGGCAGACCGCCGTCGTGATGAATTCGCCCGCAAGTCCGGCGAGGCAGTGGTCAACCTGCTCCGCCTTGGCATCACCGCCCGGGACATCATGACCAAGAAGGCGTTCGAAAACGCCATCGCTGTCACCATGGCCTTCGGTGGCTCCACCAACGCCGTCCTGCACCTCCTGGCCATCGCCCGCGAAGCTGAAGTCGAGCTGAACCTGGAGGACTTCAACCGCATCGGCGACAAGATCCCCCACCTGGGTGATCTGAAGCCGTTCGGCCGCTACGTCATGACGGACGTTGACAAGATCGGCGGCGTGCCGGTCATCATGCGCGCACTGCTCGACGCCGGCCTGCTGCACGGCGACTGCCTCACCGTCACGGGCAAGACCGTGGCCGAGAACCTCGCCGCGATCAACCCGCCGGACCTGGACGGAAAGATCCTCCGCGCCATGGACAACCCGATCCACAAGACCGGCGGCATCACCATCCTGCACGGCACGATGGCGCCCGAGGGTGCTGTGGTGAAGAGTGCCGGCTTCGACGCCGATATCTTCGAGGGCACCGCCCGCGTCTTCGAGCGCGAGCAGGGTGCCCTGGCCGCCCTGGATGAGGGCCTGATCAAGGCCGGCGACGTTGTGGTCATCCGCTACGAAGGCCCCAAGGGCGGCCCGGCATGCGCGAGATGCTCGCCATCACGGGCGCCATCAAGGGCGCCGGGCTGGGCAAGGACGTACTGCTCCTCACCGACGGCCGCTTCTCCGGCGGAACCACCGGCCTCTGCATCGGCCACGTTGCACCGGAAGCTGTCGACGGCGGCCCCATCGCCTTCGTCATGGACGGGGACCGGATCCGCGTGGATATCGCGGCCCGCAGCTTCGACCTGCTGGTTGATGAGGCCGAGCTCGAATCCCGCAAGATCGGCTGGGAGCCCCTCCCGGCCAAGTTCACCAAGGGTGTCCTCGCCAAGTACGCCAAGCTGGTCCACAGCGCCTCCACGGGCGCATACTGCGGGTAGCACTGTTACGTTCCTCAACCTCCGGCCGCTGGTTGAGCCCAACTGGGTAGCAGTAACTGTCGTTAAGGGCGCTCTTAACGACAGTTAGTGCGACCCAGTTGGGGAACGTCGCCAACCAGTGGGCAATGGTGTCCACACTGTGAGATGCGCACAGTCCTCGTTGACATGTATCTCACACAGAGGGAAAACTGAACGCATGATCTCGTTCGTTACCGTCGGCGCCGCTGCAGATGCAGCCGTCGTCCTTACCAAGCGCGTGGCTCACTAGCCCGACTGGTAACGAACCGTCACGCGCAACCCCTCGAAAAGCCGCCAGGCTGAGGGGTTTTTTTATTTCCGCATTTCCGAGTACACAGATGATCCACAAGGAAGAGTCCGATGAGCAAAGGATCGCCGATCAGCCCCTCGCTGATGGCTACTAAGTCCGCTGGAGCCCCCAAGGCTCCGGAACGCGCCGACCGAACGGCTGACCAGGCCGCCGTCGTCGCTGATCTTGCCGCTGTCTCTCCTGTCCTTGGGCCGAACAACGTTGTACCCCAACGGTGATGACCGGCTCGCAAGCTATTGTTCGATCGCTCGAAGAACTCGGCGTCGACGATATTTTTGGTTTGCCTGGTGGCGCTATCCTGCCTACCTATGACCCCTTGATGGCCTCCAGCATGAATCACATACTGGTCCGTCACGAACAGGGAGCCGGCCACGCCGCGCAAGGCTATGCCATGGTTACCGGCCGGGTGGGCGTCTGTATCGCCACCTCGGGACCCGGTGCCACCAACCTCGTTACCGCCATCATGGATGCCCACATGGATTCCGTGCCGATGGTGGCCATTACCGGCCAGGTATCCAGCGGTGTGATCGGCACCGACGCGTTCCAGGAAGCCGACATTGTTGGCATCACCATGCCGATCACCAAGCATTCGTTCCTGGTGACCGACCCCAACGACATCCCGCACGTTATGGCGGAGGCCTTCCACCTGGCCTCCTCCGGACGTCCCGGCCCGGTCCTCGTGGACGTCGCAAAGGACGCCCAGCAGGGTCGGATGACCTTCTCATGGCCGCCGAAGATCGACCTCCCCGGCTACCGCCCGGTGACGCGCGGCCATAACAAGCAGGTCCGCGAAGCTGCCAAGCTGATCGCCTCGGCCACCAAGCCGGTGCTCTATGTAGGCGGCGGTGTGGTGAAGGCACACGCTGCCGCGGAACTCCGCGAACTGGCGGAACTCACGGGCGCGCCCGTTGTCACTACCCTGATGGCACGCGGTGTGTTCCCCGATTCGCACCCGCAGCACGTGGGCATGCCGGGCATGCATGGCACCGTTTCCGCGGTCACGGCGCTGCAGCAGTCCGATCTGCTCATCACCCTCGGCGCCCGTTTCGATGACCGGGTGACGGGCATCCTGAAGTCCTTCGCCCCGAACGCCAAGGTGATCCACGCGGATATTGACCCCGCCGAAATCTCCAAGAACCGTACCGCCGACGTGCCGATCGTAGGATCCGTCAAGGAAATCATCCCCGAGCTCACCGAGGCTGTCCGCTCCCAGTTCGAATCCGCCGGCACGCCGGACCTCACCACCTGGTGGGCGTTCCTAAACAACCTTAAGGAAACCTACCCGCTGGGCTGGACCGAGCCGGAGGACGGACTGAGCGCCCCGCAGCGCGTCATTGAACGCATCGGCGCGCTGACCGGCCCGAAGGCATCTACGTTGCCGGGGTTGGCCAGCACCAGATGTGGGCGGCGCAGTTCATCAAGTACGAGCGCCCGCACGCCTGGCTGAACTCAGGCGGCGCCGGCACCATGGGCTATGCCGTGCCGGCTGCCATGGGCGCCAAGGTGGGGGAGCCGGACCGTGTGGTCTGGGCCATCGACGGCGACGGCTGCTTCCAGATGACCAACCAGGAACTGGCCACCTGCGCCATCAACAAGATCCCCATCAAGGTTGCCATCATCAACAACTCCTCGCTTGGCATGGTCCGGCAGTGGCAGACCCTCTTCTACGAGGGCCGCTACTCCAACACGGACCTCAACACCGGCCACGAGACCGTCCGAATCCCGGACTTCGTCAAGCTGGGGGAGGCCTACGGCTGTGCCTCCTTCCGCTGCGAACGGGACGAGGATATTGATGCCACCATCCAGAAGGCCCTCGAAATCAATGACCGCCCCGTGGTTATCGACTTCGTCGTGAGCCCGACTCCATGGTGTGGCCGATGGTGCCCGCCGGCGTGAGCAACGACCAGATCCAGGTTGCCCGCAACATGACCCCGGAATGGGAAGAGG
The DNA here is from genome assembly GCA_002370555.1 of Arthrobacter sp. Hiyo4. Lineage (GTDB taxonomy): Bacteria > Actinomycetota > Actinomycetes > Actinomycetales > Micrococcaceae > Arthrobacter. Next base: position 2,220,977 of record AP014718.1, on the reverse strand, counting down.
AGGACTGAACATGACCCGCCACACACTGTCCGTTCTGGTTGAAGACAAGCCCGGTGTACTGACCCGCGTCGCGAGTCTGTTCGCCCGACGCGCCTTTAACATCAACTCCCTGGCCGTAGGCCCGACGGAAGTTCCGGGCATGTCCCGGATGACCGTCGTCGTCGACGCCGACGGTGACCTGATTGAACAGATCACCAAGCAGCTCAATAAGCTGGTCAACGTGATCAAGATTGTTGAGCTCACCGCCGAATCTTCCGTACAGCGAGACCACATCCTGGTCAAGGTACGTGCGGATGCCGCAACTCGTCTGCAGGTGACCCAGGCTGCAGACCTGTTCCGTGCTTCAGTGGTTGACGTCTCCACAGACTCCGTCGTCATTGAAGCAACAGGCCACCCCGAAAAGCTCACGGCGCTGCTCTCAGTGCTTGAGCCCTTCGGCATCCGCGAAATTGTGCAGTCCGGCACCCTGGCCGTTGGACGGGGATCCCGCTCCATGAGTGACAGGGCTTTGCGCAGCGCTTAGTTGAAGGCGGGGCACGGCCCCACCTGCGGCGCAATGCCCGTGCAGTACCGCAACACCCCAGACTAATTACCCAGTGAATCACTCAAGAGGAGTTACCCAAGTGACTGAAATGTTCTACGACGACGACGCCGACCTGTCGATCATCCAGGGTCGCAAGGTCGCCATTGTTGGCTATGGCTCCCAGGGCCACGCCCACGCGCTGAACCTGCGCGACTCCGGCGTCGAGGTTGTCATCGCCCTCAAGGAAGGCTCGAAGTCGATCGCCAAGGCCGAAGAAGCCGGCTTCAAGGCCCTGACCGTTGCCGACGCCGCCGAATGGGCCGACGTCATCATGATCCTGGCACCGGACCAGCACCAGCGCTCGATCTACAACGAGTCCATCAAGGACAAGCTGACCCCGGCAAGGCCCTGGCCTTCGCCCACGGCTTCAACATCCGCTTCGGCTACATCGAGGCACCGGAGGGCGTTGACGTCATCCTGATCGCCCCGAAGGCGCCGGGCCACACGGTGCGCCGCGAATTCGAAGCCGGCCGAGGCATCCCGGACATCATCGCTGTGGAGCAGGACGCCACCGGCGCAGCCTGGGACCTGGCCAAGTCCTACGCCAAGGCCATCGGCGGCACCCGTGCCGGCGTCATCAAGACCACCTTCACCGAAGAGACCGAAACCGATCTCTTCGGCGAGCAGTCCGTCCTTTGCGGCGGCGTGTCCCAGCTGGTCCAGTACGGCTTCGAAACCCTGACCGAAGCCGGCTACCAGCCGCAGATCGCCTACTTCGAGGTTCTTCATGAGCTCAAGCTCATCGTTGACCTCATGTGGGAAGGCGGCATCGCCAAGCAGCGCTGGAGCGTTTCCGACACCGCAGAGTACGGCGACTACGTCTCCGGCCCGCGCGTCATCACCCCCGAGGTGAAGGAAAACATGCAGGCTGTCCTCGCCGACATCCAGAGCGGTGCGTTCGCCAAGCGCTTTATCGACGACCAGGACAACGGCGGCGAAGAGTTCAAGGCCCTGCGTGCCAAGGCTGAGCAGCACCCGATCGAGGCCGTTGGCCGCGAGTTGCGCTCCCTGTTCGCCTGGCAGCAGACGGACGAGGACTACGTAGAGGGATCGGCAGCCCGCTAAGTCTGCTGTGCGGGTGCCCCTCGGGGTGCCATCATGAGGCCGGGTTCACTTAACAATGTGAGCCCGGCCTTTCCGTCCGCCTAGACTTGTCCCATCCCAAGGACTGCAACGCAGAGGATCACTCGTGTCAAAACCCGTAGTACTGCTCGCCGAAGAACTTTCGCCCGCCACCATCGAGGCCCTCGGCCGGACTTCGAGATCCGCCAGACTGACGGCTCCGACCGGTCCCAGCTGCTCGCCGCCATCGCGGACGTGGACGCCATCCTGGTCCGCTCCGCCACTCAACTGGACGCCGAAGCCATTGCCGCCGCGAAGAACCTCAAGGTCATCGCCCGCGCCGGCGTTGGCCTGGACAACGTTGACATCAAAGCCGCCACACAGGCCGGCGTGATGGTTGTCAACGCCCCGACGTCGAACATCATTTCGGCAGCGGAACTGACAGTAGGCCACATCCTGAGCCTCGCACGCCACATCCCGCAGGCCAGCTCCGCGCTGAAAAACGGTGAATGGAAGCGCTCCAAGTACACCGGCATCGAACTCTTCGAGAAGAAGATCGGCATCATCGGCCTGGGCCGCATCGGCGCTCTCGTTGCTGCCCGCCTCCAGGGCTTCGACACTGAAATCCTCGCCTACGATCCGTACATCACCTCGGCCCGAGCCGCGCAGCTCGGCGTCAAGCTCGTCACCCTCGATGAACTGCTGAGCCAGTCGGACTTCGTTACCATCCACATGCCCAAGACGCCGGAAACCGTCGGCATGCTCGGCGCTGACGCGTTCACCAAGATGAAGTCCACCGCCTACGTGGTCAACGTGGCCCGTGGTGGCCTCGTGGACGAAGAGGCTCTCTACGCAGCCCTGCAGGACCGCCAGATCGCCGGCGCAGCCGTGGACGTCTTCGTCAAGGAACCCAGCACGGACCTGCCGTTCTTCGCACTGGACAACGTGGTGGTCACACCTCACCTGGGTGCATCCACCGATGAAGCCCAGGAGAAGGCAGGCGTCTCGGTTGCCAAGTCCGTGCGTTTGGCGCTGGCCGGCGAACTCGTACCGGATGCCGTGAACGTGGCCGGCGGCGTGATCGCCTCCGATGTCCGTCCGGGCATCCCGCTGATCGAAAAGCTGGGCCGGATCTTCACCGCGCTGACCCACGCCTCCCTGACCCAGATCGACGTCGAGGTGGCCGGCGAGATCGCGGCGCTGGACGTCAAGGTCCTGGAACTGGCCGCGCTCAAGGGCATCTTCGCCGATGTGGTGACCGAACAGGTCTCCTACGTCAACGCCCCGGTCATCGCCGAACAGCGCGGCATCAACGTACGCCTCATCACGACGGCGGAAGCGGAGGACTACCGCAACGTCCTCACCATCCGGGGTGCTTTGAGCGACGGCAGCCAGATCTCCGTGGCAGGTACGCTCACGGGTCCGAAGCAGATCCAGAAGCTCGTCGGCGTCAACGGCTACGACGTTGAGATCCCCATCAGCGAGCACCTCGTGGTGGTGGCCTACGCCGACCGGCCTGGTGTGATCGGAACCATCGGGCACATCCTGGGCATGAACAACATCAACATTGCTGGCATGCAGGTGGCACGGCAGGCGGAAGGCGGCCAGGTTCTGGCACTGCTGACCATCGACAGCTCCGTTCCGCAGCAGGTGCTTGACGCCATCAAGGCAGGTATCGGCGCCGAAATGGTCCGCGAAGTGGACCTCGAGGACTAAGTACCACACCGCCATCAACTACGCGTGACCGAACCTTAACGTCGGCCACGTATGATTGGCCGGTCTGCTTACAATGGCTAGGTCCTGTTTCAGGACCACGCCGGCAGACCGGCCAATACTTTTTGCACACCAGGCAGGAAATCCTATATATCCGCCGCCTGCGGATCCCGGTGTGCGCACGCAATCCAGGTTTCAGGGAGCCCAATGAACGCCGTCCAGAGGTTCATCAGAAGCAAAGTGCTGCTGCTGACCGCGGCCATCTTGATCGCAGCCATGTGCTTGTCGGTCCTCGTCCAAGGCCAGTCGCAGGCCGCACTCAACCGAACGGTGGATGAGAACTCGCGGGGTCTCTACGACGTCCTGGTCCAAGCCAAGGCAGGCCCCGGGGCGCTGATGCAGCCGGAGATCGCCAACGGCGGCGGCGGCATCGGCTTTGACCAGCTCGAGAAGATCCGGAAGCTTTCCGGAACGTCCGTGGCGGCGCCCATCAGCCTGGTGTCCCGCGTGACGCAGAACCTGGAAGCGCCACGGCTCGACGCCATGGACTACCTTGGCTACAACTCCGGGCTGGCAGGAACCGCCACCACGGACCAGGCCGCCGGCGCATCAGATCCCGGCAAATGGCCCGCTGCTGAGTCCGTGCTGAGCGACACCGCCAAAAAGTACCGCCTGACCGCTAGCGCCGTCAGTTCCGACGGTGTCTCCGAGCAGACCCTGTTCAAGTCCACGGCCGAGGGCAGCCTGGGCAAGGCCAAACTCGTTGAGGAGAAGGCTGCCGGCGGCAGCAGCATCCGGATTGCCCCTCCCGCGGGCGAGACGGGCATCAAATTCCCCGCCCCGGCCGGCGGCTCCGAACATAATCTGTTCAACCTTTCGGTGTCACTGCCCTGTCTCCCGAAGTGACCGAGTCCGTGGTCGCCGTCGACCCGTCTCCGAGCGCGCCCTGCTCGGCTCAGCAGGCGACTTCCTCGCCCCGCTGGAGAAGGCCCGCCCGCTGACGCGCGGAACGCGGGTGCCATCGGCCGGCACTTCGAGAGCCTCTTCACCAACGGCATCAGCATGGAAGAGTTGCAAGACGGCCCTGACTTCCTGGGCGTCAAGCTCAAGTACTGGGCACCGCTGATGACGCAGTACCAGCAGGCCAAGCGCAGCGGACAGCTCACCGCCGATTCCCAGGGCATCCCGTTGATCGTCCGTTCCGGCACCTCCCTGGACCTGAAATACAACGTGAAGATCGAGGAGATCGACGCCGCGGGCAAGGTTGTCAAGGAAGTCGGCACCGCCACGCGTTCCCTCGGCAAGGACTACCTGCCGTTTGTGTCGAAGGACCCGTTCGCTCTGTCCTGGCCCGGCTCCACCGACCACTCCGGTCTCCTCGGCAGCGCCGGCAACTTCAACCAGGGCCTCTACACCCGGCTACGTGGAGCACCGACTTCGCTGCCGCTCCGCAGTACACGGACGGCGACGCCGCGGCCAATGGTGCGGTCCAGAAGGCCGCCGTTCCCGGCGACTGGGTCACCGTAAACCGGCTGCCGGAGAAGGGTGCCAACGGCGCCCCGGTGGACCAGACCCAGCGTGAGCCCGTGGATGAACGTTCCTACCGGGAAGACCTGGCAACAGGGAAAAGCTTGCGGCTCCGCTGGCCATGGTCTATGGGACCTTCGACCCCGCGGCTGTCGAGAAGGCCGCAGGCGACGTCAACCGCCTTCCGCTCGGTGGCTACGACCCCACTCCGCTTACCCTCACCAAGGACGCCGACGGCAAGACGGTCACCGGTACCGGACTCAAGCCTTCACTCAGTGCCACCGGGCTGGCGAGCCAGTCGGCCGGTGCCATCACCGACTTCTACGGCCTGGCCGCAGCACGCGGCTACAAGGACAACGCCGCCGTGATCGATGCCGTACGCGTTCGGGCCAAGGCCCCCGGAAGCTGGAAGGAAGCCCAGCCCGACGTCGAAAAGCTCGCCAGCGAGATCCGCGAAATGGGTCTTGAGGCTACTGTTGTGGCCGGTTCCGCCCGTGAGGACGCCAGCATTTTTGTCCCCGGATACTCCAAGGACGACGCCGGCAAGGAGTCAGCGCTGGGCACCGTCCAACAGTCCTGGGTCCGCCAGAATGCAGCGGACGCAGTCTCCGGATCCCTCACCGGGACCAACGTGACACTGCTCTTCCTGACGCTGTGCGGAGCCGCGCTGTTGACCGGCGCCTCCACCGTCAGCTACATCCGCAAACGCAAACGTGAAGCCGGTACCCTCCGGGCCATGGGCTGGACCCAGGTGCGCATCAGGAACTGGGTGCTTGAGGAATTCGGTGTCGGCGCTGCGCTGCTCGCGGTAGCCGGGATCATCCTGAGCCTGGTGAGCTGGAGCGTGACCACAGCCATCGTCTCAGCCTCCGTCCTGGTCCTGTACGCGGCAGCGGCCTTCTTCGCCGCCCAACAGCTGCGCCACCGTGATGAGGTGGACCAGGAACCGCAGCACGACGAGCGGCTGATCCCGGTGGACTCCCGCTGACCTTTGCCAACCGGCAGCTCAGCACGAACAAGTTCAACACCCTGTCCCTGGCCGTCGCAGTCGGCGTCTTCGGAGCCGCTGTGGGCGGGCTGGTTGCCTTGCTCATCGACATCCCCCGTGCTGCCGGAGCGAGCGCCCTCAGCGGCCTGGCCGCAGCAAGCGTGGCGATGCCCAGCCTGGTCCTGGCACTCGCCGGCGTCGCCGTGGGGCTGGTCCTGACCCTGGTCACCGGCCGGTTTGAGCTGAACGCCAAACGCCAGTACCTGGGCATCCTTGAGGCCATGGGCTGGAACCCGGACATGCTCCGCCAGGTCCGTCTTTTCGAAAACGCGCTGGTGGGCACGGTGGCCCTGCCGCTGGGCGTGCTGGGCGCGCTGGGCATCGGGCTCCTCCTTGCCCGTATGCCGCGCTATGGGCCGGCGTCGCCGGCCTCGTGGCTGTACTTTGCTGGATACCGATTGCAACGAAAGTGGTCCAATGACAAACGAGACGAATGTTCACCGGAGCCGGAGGTCCGGCTTGGCTGAGGCCCCCCTGCTGACCCGTGCCAACACCATCGTCAAGGCCGCGGACCACGGGACCCCGCTGGAACTGAGCGACATCACCATCCGCTACGGCGGCGGCAAGGGCGGTGCCGAAGCCGTCAGCGTTGTGGAGGGCTTCGACCTCACGCTGCACGCCGGCGAGATGCACTGCGTCGCCGGCCGAAGCGGATCCGGCAAGACCAGCATCCTGACAGTGGGTGCGGGACTGACCCTGCCGACGTCGGGCCGCGTCTTCTGGGAAGGGGATTCCCTCGAAAGCATGGGCGACGACGAAATCGCCGACCGCCGTCGGGCCCTGATCGGTTACGTTGACCAGGGTGGCGCCCTGATCGACGGAATGAGCGCCCTCGAGAACGTGCTCCTGCCGGCGGTGCCCGACGGCGAGGTGGACCAACGCCGCGACATGGCCAAGGACCTCCTGGACCTGGTGGGCCTGGGCCGCCGGATGCGGCACCGTCCGGCCCAGCTGTCCGGTGGTGAGCGCCAGCGTGTGGCGATCGCCCGCGCCCTGATCCTGGGTACGCGCGTTCTGGTGGTTGACGAGCCCACGGCCAGCCTGGACAGGGCCTCCGCCAACCGCATCATCAGCATCCTCAAGGACACCACCTCGGACGGCATCGCAGTACTGGTCGCTTCACATGACCACGAACTGGTCCGCCTGAGCGATACGCTGACTGAACTGATCTAGCCCTGCCCCTCCGCACCAAAGGTAACGTCCGCACGTGAGCGCAACAGCAAAAACCCCGTTCTACATCACCACGGCCATCACGTACCCGAACGGTGTTCCGCACATCGGGCATGCCTACGAGTACATCGCCACCGACGCCATGGCGCGTTTCAAGCGGCTTGACGGCTTTGACGTGATGTTCCTGACGGGCACGGATGAGCATGGCATGAAGATTGCGCAGGCGGCCGAGAAGGAAGGCGTCTCGCCCAAGGAGCTGGTGGACCGCAACGCGGAAATTTACAAGTCTGCCCACGCCGCGCTGGGGATCACGTATGACCGCTTCATCCGGACCACGGACGCCGACCACTACGCAGCGTCGCAGGCCATCTGGAAGAAAATGGAAGCCAACGGCGACATCTACCTGTCCAAGTACGAGGGCTGGTACTCCGTCCGGGACGAGGCCTTCTACGTGGAGGACGACACCCTGGTCAAGGACGACGGCGTGCGGTACTCCAAGGAGACGGACACCGAGGTGACGTGGACGGCTGAGGAGAGCTACTTCTTCCGGCTGTCCTCCTACCAGGACCGCCTGCTGGCGCTGTACGAGGCCCAGCCGGAGTTCGGGGCACCGCAGTCCCGTTTCAACGAGGTCATAAGCTTCGTCAGGCGCGGCCTCGAAGACCTGTCGATCAGCCGCACCACATTCGACTGGGGTGTCCCCGTCCCCGGCAACAACAAGCACGTGATGTACGTCTGGGTTGATGCGCTGACCAATTACCTGACGGGCGTCGGTTACCCGGACGTCGACTCGGAATCCTTCAAGAAGTTCTGGCCCGCCGATGTGCACGTGATCGGCAAGGACATCTCACGGTTCCACGCTATCTACTGGCCGGCGTTCCTGATGAGCGCCGGCCTTGAGCTGCCCAAGCGCGTCATGATCCACGGCTTCCTGCACAACAACGGTGTGAAGATGTCCAAGTCCCTCGGCAACGTGGTGGCACCGGCAGACTTCGTGGCGCAGTACGGGCTGGACCAGGTACGGTTCTTCTTCCTCCGAGAGGTCCCGTTCGGCGCCGACGGCAGCTACAACCATGAGGCCATCGTGGGCCGCATGAACTCGGACCTGGCCAACAACTTCGGCAACCTGGCGCAGCGTTCGCTGTCCATGGTGGCCAAGAACTGCGAGGGCCGGGTCCCGGTCCCTGGTGACTTCACGGCGGAAGACACCGCGATCCTGGCACAGGCCAACGGGCTTCTGGAGACGGCCCGGGCTGCCTTCGAAAAGCAGGAATTCAGCCGCGCACTCGAGGCCATCTGGGGCGTTCTGGGGGACACCAACGCTTACTTTGCCGAGCAGGCTCCCTGGGTACTGCGGAAGACCGACGTCGAACGCATGAACACCGTGCTGTACGTGACGCTGGAAGTGCTGCGCATCGTGGCTATCCTGGCCCAGCCAGTGATGCCCACCGCCACGGCCGCGCTGTTGGACACCTTGGGACAGCCCGACGGTGGATCCCGCCAGTTCTCCGCGCTCACCACACCTATTGTTGCCGGAACTCCGCTGCCGGCTCCGGCGCCCGTCTTCCCCAAGTATGAGGAACCGGCCGAAGCCTAGGTATGTCCCTGCTGGCTACTTGCTGGTACGCGGACTGAGTACGGTTCCGGGGCCGGTCAGTAGGGCCCACCTTGTAAGGCGGGTACTGAGTACTGGAGACATCATGGTGTCCGTCTGCCTAGCCTTATCTGGTTAGCAAACTGATGATTCGCATCTGGGAGAACCGTCGCCCCCGATGCTGTCCGTTTGCCTTTAGCCCTCCGTGTCGGGGTTGGCGCCGTTCTTCCACTTGTCTGATCAGTTTGGACCAGACAATGGATGGAGACGGAAATGAAACGGATCCTTGCCGCTTTTGGTGTCGCGGGTCTTGCGCTATTGGGTGCCACTGCGCCGGCCACCGCGTCGCCTTCTGAGGACGAGAAAAAGATCACCATTTGCCACGCCACCGGCTCGGAAAACAATCCCTACGTGCCGGAGACCATCAGCCTCAACGCGCTCAACGCCCACGTGGGCCATCAGCACGATGAGGACATCATTCCGGCCAGCGACGGGAAAGTTCTTCCCGGCGGCCAGAACCTTGACAAGGCAAGTATCTGGAATGCAGGCTGCGCCGCACCAGGCGAGGTTAACGGCAATGGTAACGGCAACGGCGATCACAAAATCAGCATCTGCCACGCCACCGGCTCCGACACAAACCCATACCGGCCGATTACGATCGCCCTGCAGGGGCTCAACGGCCACGCCAACGCCAACCACCAGCACACTGAAGACATCATCCCGCCGAACAACGACAAGGTGCTGCCTGAAGGCCAGAACTGGACGGCTAACGGGCAGGCAACCTATTACAACGGCTGCGTTCCCACAACGGTGCCGCCAGTAGTGCCACCTGTTGTTCCTCCGGTGGTCCCGCCTGCTGTAACTCCGGTGACGACGGGCGAAACTCCCAGAGGTGCTGTTGTGGGTGCGCCGGCGGGTCAAGGTGCCGTAGCTGCCAACAACCCTGGCTTCAATGTCCAGACTGCAGTGGCAGGTTCGACTGACGTTTCCATCGCCCCCTGGGCCGCTGGCATCGTCGTGATGTTGCTCGCTGCAGCGGGAGTGGCTGCCCGCAGGACCCTGGCAGCCAGCGGTACCGTATCCCGGCCCCGGAAGGAATGACGCCGGCTACTGGCCCCGCAGGGGCGCTGTTTGAATCACCGGCAGGCGCCGTGGCCGCAAAGGGCACGGCGCCTGCCGGCAAACCAGGCAAATCCGACTCACAAGCGGGGTGACCATGGACAGCGATCGAAGGCTCTTTACCACCAAAAGCGTCGTCTTCGTGGGGCTGTGCGGCATGCTGGCCTACCTGGCGTTCGCGTTTCTCCCATTCCTGGCCGGGCCGGGCACTTCGCCGACGGTGACCGGGGTTGCGGTGCAGCAGACCACCCAGGCCCCAGTGCCGTCCACCCCCACACCCTCCACTGACATCGGAGACCCGGTCCCGGCGGTCCCGGCGGGTCCGGCGGCGTCGCCGCCGCAGCGGCTGGTGTACCCGGCTGCAGACATCGATGTGGTGGTCCATCCGCTCGAACCCACCGGCGAGGACCAGGCCACCCAGACCATCGTGCCGCCCCCACCATGGACGGCTACTGGCTGTCGCCCTACGGCGCCCCCGGCGCGGGCTCGGTCAATACCACCTATATTGCCGGGCATAGCTGGACGGACCGGGATGCGCCGTTCAACCGGCTGAGTACACACGCGGCTGCGGGTGACAGGCTGACCGTGGCCACAGCCACGGGTGAAGTGGCCTACCTGGTGGACTTGGTGACTACCTACGTCAAGTCCGGCCTTAAAGACAGCCCCATCTGGCAGGTGGCACCCAACAGGCTGGTCCTGATTTCCTGCTATACGGGTGATGCCTGGGGCACCAACGTGGTGGTGGTGGCCTCACCGGAGGACGCGCGCCTCCGTCTCATTAAATGAGACTGATTGTCCGGCATGCGGATGATCTAAATATTCTTGGAGCATGAGTGCATCCACGATCAATCTCGCTGTCATTCCCGGTGACGGCATTGGCCCAGAGGTCATTGCCGAGGCACTGAAAGTCCTCGAAAAGGCTGTCGCCGCTGAAGGCGTTGTCCTCGAGCAGACCCACTACCGGCTCGGTGCCGAGCACTGGCTGGCCACCGGCGAGACCCTTCCGGATGAGGTCCTCGCCGATCTGCGTACACGGGACGCGATCCTCTTCGGTGCTGTCGGTGCCGCTCCCGGCGACACCCGGATTCCGTCCGGCATCATCGAGCGGGAAATGCTCCTCAAGCTCCGCTTCAGCCTGGACCACTACGTCAACCTGCGGCCGTCGCGGCTGTACGGAACAGTCGGCAGCCCGCTGGCCAATCCCGGCATCATCGATTTCATCGTCGTCCGTGAGGGAACCGAGGGTCCGTATGTGGGCAACGGCGGCTCGCTTCGCACCGGCACACCCCACGAGGTGGCCACCGAGGTCTCACTGAACACGGCATATGGCGTGGAGCGCGTTGTCCGCGATGCCTTCCGCCGCGCCAGCGCCCGGGAACGCAAGCATGTGACCCTGGTGCACAAGCACAACGTCCTGGTCTACGCCGGCCACCTGTGGAAGCGCACCGTCGAGGCGGTGGCCCGGGAATTCCCCGAGGTCACCCACGATTACCTGCACGTTGATGCGGCCACCATCTTTATGGTCACCGACCCCTCACGCTTCGATGTCATTGTCACCGACAACCTCTTCGGCGACATCCTCACTGACCTCGCTGCAGCCATCACCGGCGGCATCGGGCTCGCGGCGTCGGGCAACATCAACATGGACCGCACTGCCCCGTCCATGTTTGAACCTGTCCACGGTTCGGCCCCGGACATCGCCGGACAGCAGAAGGCAGATCCCACCGCGGCCATCCTGTCGGCGGTGCTCCTGCTGGACCATCTCGGCTACACCGCCGCGGCCCGCAGGATCGAAGCTGCGGTGATCGCCGACGTCGAAACCCGCGACGGCGGCGCCCGCAGTACCAGCGCCGTCGGGGACGCCATCGCCGCAGCGCTCTAGGCTTGCTCTTGAGACTCGGTTAACCGGCGTAAGCTAGTTTCGAATCACCAAATGCTGCCTTGCGGTTCAGTGCTGAACCACATTCAGAAGGCAGCCGATCGTGGAGGAACCATGACTCAGACCGCCCATGGCGTCGAATTTAACCAGCAGCTCTCGGCAACCCCGAAGCCAGCTGAAGAGCGTGCAGCCATCCTGGCAAACCCGGGATTTGGCAACTACTTCACCGACCACACCGCCGTCGTCGACTACAGCGTCAACGAGCAAGGCGAGGGTGGCTGGCACAACGCCCGCGTTGAGGCCTACGGACCCATCTCCCTAGACCCGTCTGCCGCGGTGCTGCACTACGGCCAGGAGATCTTCGAAGGCCTTAAGGCATACCGCCACGCAGACGGCTCAATCTGGACCTTCCGTCCGGAGGCCAACGCGGCCCGCCTGAACAAGTCGGCCCGACGCCTGGCCCTTCCGGAACTGCCCGAGGAATACTTCCTCGGCGCCATCCGGGAGCTCGTGCAGGCGGACAAGGAATGGGTTCCCGCCGGTGACGGCGAGGCCCTGTACCTGCGCCCGTTCATGATCGCCACCGAGGCGTTCCTGGGTGTCCGCGCAGCGCGGGAGGTGTCCTTCCGCGTGATCGCGTCGCCCGCCGGCAACTACTTCGGCGGCGAGCTCAAGCCCGTGTCCATCTGGATCTCGCGGGAGTACGCCCGTGCCGGACGCGGTGGCACAGGCGACGCCAAATGCGGGGGCAACTACGCAGCCTCGCTCATCGCCCAGCAGGAGGCTGAGGCCAACGGCTGCAAGCAGGTGCTGTTCCTGGACCAGTTCAACGACAACGCCGTCGAAGAGCTCGGCGGCATGAACGTGTTCTTTGTGATGAAGGACGGATCCCTCGTGACTCCTGCACTCACCGGAACCATCCTGGAAGGAATCACCAGGATGTCCGTTATCCAGGTGGCCAAGGACATGGGCCGTGAGGTCACCGAGCGCAAGATCACCCTAGATGAATGGCGCGACGGTGTGGCCTCCGGTGAGATCGCCGAGGTCTTCGCCTGCGGCACCGCAGCGGTGATCACCCCGATCGGTGTCCTCAAGGACACCACCGAATTCATCGGCTCCGAGGACGCGAAGGCGGGCGAGACCACCATGGCCATCCGCGAACAGCTCCTCGGCATCCAGACCGGAACCGTGGCGGATACCCACGGCTGGCTGACCCGACTGGCCTAGGCTCCGCAACCCCGGCCCGACCACCACAACGCGGGGTCACTTCACACCCGATATTCCCATCGGATTGGGCGTTTAGTGACCCCGCGTTGCTGTTTCCAAGCACCTTCAGCGGCGGGCGGTCTTCCGGGCAGCGTTCTTCAGGGCCTTGCGCGAGACCGGCTTCAGGGCTTTGCGTGCCGCTTCGTCGGCCAGGGCGCGGTTGCGGCGGGCATCGATGACGTCGTTCCAGAGCGCGGTGGCGAAAGCGCCGCCGTCCTGGGCGTAAACGTCATAGGGATAGTCAGCAAAGATGGTCTGTTTGGTGCCTCCGTTGGGCAGGTCCTTGCCTGTTACCTCGGCGACGGCGTCGGCAATAGCCCAGGTCCGCGTCAGGTGCCTGGTCAGGTTGTCCTGGACAAAGGTGTTCGCATCACTCGCTGCCGCGGCGCGCTTCAGGAGTGACTCCAACTCTCCGGCTACGGAATGGGACGCCACTTTTTCCACCAGCTGTGAACCCGACTTGAGGTCCTCGGCGAAGCATCGACTTCCTCGCGCCAATCGGTGGTTTCGCGGAACTTCTGCCACGTGGGAAACCAGACAATGGAGCCCGTCGCGTGGTTGTGGATGTGCTGCAGGCCGCTGTTCTTCTCCGTCAGTGCGTGGTCGTGTCCTGCGGCGTCGGCGCCGGACAACAGTTCGGACAGCGAGATGGTGGGTGAAGTGCTCATGGTGGTGCCTGGCTGCTCTCTCTGGGCGGTGGGTTCACCAGCCATAACCCGCCCCGGGGGTGCGCTTATTCCGTGCCGTCCTGATGCGAAGATGGTGCAGTGACCTCCACCTCGAGCCGCATTCCAGTCGCTGCCAGCCCGCTGACGGCTTTCTTCCTGGCGCCCAACCCCGGGCCCATGAGCCTGGACGGCACCAATTCGTACGTCATCTCCGCCCCCGGCGCCAGTACATCCGTGGTGGTGGATCCGGGTCCGGCGGACGAGGCCACCTCCGCCGCCTCGCCGATGTGGGCCCCGTGGAACTTATTCTGGTGACGCATCGGCACGCCGACCACACGGCAGGCTCCCAGCGGCTCCATGAGCTCACCGGCGCCCCCGTCCGCGCGGCCGATCCCCGGCACTGCCACGGCGGCGGCGAGCCACTGCGGGACGGCGAAATCATCCAGGCGGCGGGCGTTTCCATCAGGGTTCTGGCCACGCCGGGCCACACCTCGGATTCCCTCTGCTTCCACCTTCCCGACGACGGCCCGCACGGCTCAGTGCTGACCGGCGACACCATCCTGGGCCGCGGTACCACCATGCTGGACTACCCGGACGGCAGGCTGGGGGACTACCTCGAGTCACTGGACCGGCTCGAAGCCCTTGGCCAGGCCACCGTCCTGCCGGCCCACGGCCCGGTGCTGCCCTCATTGGAGGCCATCACTCGTGCCTACCGCGAGCACCGGCACGAGAGACTGGCGCAGATCCGCGCGGCGCTGGTCCGGCTTGGCGGGGACGCCACTGTGGCGGGCGTGGCAGACGACGTGTACGCCGACGTCGAACCTTCTGTCCGGCGGGCGGCCGAAATGTCGGTAGCCGCGCAGCTTGACTACCTCCGTGGGCTGCCCGGGGCCTGACCGTCGGACGTGACGCAAGGGCAGGTGCCGCCGCTCAAGACGGTAGGCTAACAACCATGCGTATTGCCAGGTTTGTAGTCGATTCTGATCCCCTCTACGGCGTTGTTGAAGGCGAGCCCGGCAGTGAGGAAATCACTGTCATCAACGGCGACCCCTTCTTCAACGGTGTGGAGCGCACCCACGTCAAGCACAAGCTTGAAGACGTCCGGCTCCTGGCGCCGATCATTCCCCGCAGCAAGGTGATCGGCGTGGGCCGCAACTTCGCTGAACACGCCGCCGAGCTGGGCAATGAAGTCCCGCAGCAGCCGCTGCTGTTCCTGAAGCCGAACACCTCCGTTATCGGCCCGGGGATCCCATTGTGCTGCCGGAATTCTCAGACGAGGTTTCGTTCGAGGCCGAGCTGTGTGTGGTCATCGGCCGAATCTGCAAGGACGTCCCGGAAGACCGCGTCGACGACGTCATCTTCGGCTACACCTGCGGCAACGACCTCACCGCCCGCGATGTCCAGAAAACGGACCTGCAGTGGGCGCGGGCCAAGGGCTTCGACACGTCGGCACCCCTCGGACCGTGGATTGAGACCGAGCTGGACACCGAAGACCTGGCCATCAAGGGCTGGCTCAACGGCGAACTGCGCCAGGACGGCAGCACCAGCCAGATGATCCGCAGCGTCCGGGAAATCGTCTCCATCGTGTCCCAGGCCTTCACCCTGCTCCCCGGTGACGTCATCATGACCGGCACCCCTGCCGGCGTCGACCTCGTCACCGCAGGGGACCGGTACGACGTGGAGATCGAAGGCATCGGCCGCCTGTCCAACCCGGTGGTCCGCCGCTGACGGGTAAAGTTGGAACCACTATGACTACTGCCTCCGCGCTGAACCCTGCCGCTATCCCGTCCGTCACTGCCGAAACCCCGGTCCGGGTGCGGTTCTGCCCGTCACCCACGGGCACCCCGCACGTGGGCCTGATCCGGACGGCGCTGTTCAACTGGGCCTATGCCCGGCACACGAAGGGCACCTTGGTTTTCCGCATCGAGGATACGGACTCGGCGCGGGACAGCGAGGAAAGCTACCACCAGCTGCTGGATGCGCTGAAGTGGCTGGGCATCACGTGGGACGAAGGTGTCGAGGTGGGCGGCCCGCACGAGCCGTACCGCCAGTCCCAGCGCAGCGACATCTACCAAGATGTCATCGCCCGGCTGAAGGCCGGCGGCCACATTTACGAGTCCTACTCCACCCCGGCTGAAATCGAAGCCCGCCACCGTGCGGCTTCCCGGGACCCAAGCTGGGTTATGACGGGTTTGACCGTCACATCACTGAGGAACAGCTGGCCCAGTACAAGGCAGAAGGCCGCCAGGCCGTGCTGCGCCTTCGGATGCCGGACGAGGACCTCACCTTCAAGGACCTCGTCCGCGGCGAGATCACGTTCAAGGCCGGATCCGTGCCGGACTTCGCGGTGGTCCGTGCCAACGGCGCGCCGTTGTACACGCTGGTAAACCCGGTGGACGATGCCCTGATGGGAATCACCCACGTGCTGCGCGGCGAAGACCTGCTCAGCTCCACGCCCCGCCAGATCGCCCTGTACCGTGCCCTCTACGCCATCGGCGTGGCCGAGTACATGCCCGAGTTCGGCCACCTTCCCTACGTCATGGGCCAGGGCAACAAGAAGCTCTCCAAGCGCGACCCCGAGTCCAGCCTGTTCCTGCACCGTGAACGCGGCTTCATTCCCGAAGGCCTTCTGAACTACCTGTCCCTCCTGGGCTGGTCCCTGAGCGCCGACGAGGACATCTTCACTGTCAAGCAGCTCGTGGAGCACTTCGACATACACGATGTGCTGGCCAACCCGGCACGTTTTGACCTGAAAAAGGCGGAGGCCATCAACGGCACGCACGTCCGGCTGCTTGAGGCCGCCGATTTCCGTGCGCGCCTGGTGCCGTACCTCCGGGCCGCGGACCTGGTCGGGGAGATCCTCACGGACAGGGAGGAAGAGATCCTCACCGAGGCCGCACCCCTCGTCCAGGAGCGGATCACCCTGCTGGGGAGGCCCCGGAAATGCTCGCCTTCCTGTTCAAGGCCGACGACGCGATCGACGTCGCAGACGACGCCCGCAAGGGACTGCCCGCCAACCTGACCGAAGTCCTCGACGCCGCCCTTGCTGCCCTTGAGCCCCTACAGGACTGGAACCCGGAGGAAATCCAGACGGCCCTGAAGCAGGCGCTCGTGGAGGACCTCGGACTGAAGCCGCGGCTGGCCTTCGGTCCTGTCCGCACGGCCATCTCCGGGCGCCGGATCTCGCCGCCGCTCTTCGAATCCATGGTGATCCTGGGCAAGGACTCGTCCCTGAGCCGGCTCCGCACCTTCCGCGGCTGATGTCCACCACCGGCACCACGGCTGACGGTGTCCTGAAGACGCGCTTCGGGACGATCCGGGGTGTCCTCTTCGACATCGACGACACCCTGGTGGACCTCGAATACGCCATGACCACAGCCCTGCGCGAGGTCAGCGAACATCTCCTGCCCGGCCTGGACCAGGCCGGGTGGGAGCGTTTCGGCAGGATCTTCACGCACGAGACCACGCACTACTACGACCGGTACCTGGCGGGGGAGCTGACCTTCAACGACCAGCGCCTCCTGCGGGGTCGCGCCGCCCTGGGGCACTTCGGTGTCGAACTTGCCGACGGCGAAGAATCGCACGGGTGGCTCTCGGCCTACAGCCGGCTGCAGCCCAGCTATGTACGTGCCTTTGAGGACGTGCTGCCGCTCCTGGACGTGCTGGACGCTGCCGGCATCCCCTACGGTGCCGTGAGCAACAATGTGCACGACTACCAGCGGGCCAAGCTCGACAGCGCCGGCCTGGAACGCATACTGCGACTGGTTGGCACGGACACCGTGGGGGTCGCCAAACCCGAGCCGGCCATCTACCTCGAAGGCGTCCGCCTCTTGGGGACCGCACCGGAGGAGACCCTCTACGTTGGGGACAACAGGATGCTGGACGCAGACGGTTCGACGGCGGCGGGCCTGATAGGCGTGTGGCTCAACAGGGTGGGGGAGCCTGCGCCGGATTTCACCGGCCACAAGATCACCTCGCTGTCACAGCTGCTGGGCTGACCGGCCGTTTACTCCGCAGGCTGCAGCCTTCGCCTGTTCCACAGCGCCAGGTAGATGCCCGCGGATCCGAGCACAAGCACAGCAACCAGGCAGAGGGCCACGGCGGTATCCGACTTCCCCACCATGCTGGTGGGCGAGATGGACGCTGCGCTGCTGTACAGGGTGTCCGTGCCATCCGCAATCCGGGCATTGCCATCAGCAAGTTTCTCGGCACCGGTGGCCAGCTCTGTCGATCCCGAGGCCAGCCTGGTGTTACCTGTGGCCAGCTCCGAAGCCCCCGCAGCCAGTGCCTGGGAGCCGTGGAGCAGGCCGGGTTTGACGGATCGGCCGGATCGCCCTTGATCCCGGCATTCAACGCCACCGTGCCGTCCGCCAGCCGTGAGCTGCCCTCCGTGATCCTGGCGACGGCCTTGATCAGGCCCGGGCGGTCGGCATTGCCAGGCACGCCGTCCATGCCGGTGCGGATCTGTGACGTTCCGGCGGCCAGCAGTTCGGTACCCAGCACAACGCCGGGGTTGTTGGGATCACGGCTGTTGAGCTTTTCACCCAGCGTGGCGAAGCCAGCAGTGAGGCGCCCTGTTCCCGTGTGCAACTGTGCCGCTCCTTCATTGAGCTTCCCCGCGCCGGCCTGCAGTTGCTGCGCCCCGGCGTCGAGCCTATGGGCACCAGCGGTGATCTTGGCGATCTTGTCCTTGACCACAGACAGCGGCACCAGCCCCTGAAGCGGGTCCGACGCCGCCGCTTCCAGCAGCTCAAGGCCTGTGCCAAGGCCGCCGTGCCGGTGCCTGCCTCGGGGGAGTTATTCGCTCCCCGGTAGCCTTTCAGCCGGGCCGTTCCGGCGGCCAGCTCGCCGGTTCCGGAGGCGAGGCGGCCCGCACCCGCATCCAGCGCAGTCGCGCCGTCCGCCAGGTTGTTCTCGGCGTTTCCGGCGGTCGAAGGCGTCAGCGCCGCGGCGAGCTGGCTGGCACCGGCGGCGAGCTTTCGGGCGCCATCGTCCACTTTGTACACTCCGGGCGCGAGCTTTTTGTTGACGTCAGCTTCGATCTTGACAGCGCCGGCGGCGAGCTGGGCTGCACCGGACTGCAGTTTTTCAGCGCCCGGGCCAGCTTCCCGCTGACACCCTGGGAGACTTTGTCGGCGCCGGAGGAGAGCTTGCCGGCACCGGTGTCGGCCAGGCCCGCGCCGGCCGCCAGCTGACCGGCGCCGTCCTTGAGCTGTTCAGCACCGGCCGAGGCCTGGCCCGCACCGTCCATCAGCTTGGCCGATCCGTCAGTGATCCTGCCGGTGACCAGGGTGTAAAACCCAAGCAAAGCAATCAGCATCAGGGCCAGGACGGCGATGGCAAGCTGCTGTGCCCGGGTTCGGGTCCTGGTGGGCGCGGCGGCACGACTTTGTGTCACGGTGGGTCCTCTCGACGGTTTGCCGGCAGTGTGAAATCTGCAGGCCACCCACCTGGACCAGGGGCGGCAGTCCGGACGAAAACCAAATTCCGAAGCGCCTGCAGCGAGGGCAGAGGGTGGTTACTCTCGGGTAACTTACCGAGAGTAAACTTATTCCGGGTGATCTGGCAAGGGGTTCAGGCCGTTGGGTCTTCGGTGTCGATTTGTGCCAGCCCAAAGTCTCGGGTAAAGTAATTTCTCGTGCTGAGGCGCACGGAGCGCGGCTTGAAGCCCGAAACTCCGGCCCGAAAGTATCA
Organism: Arthrobacter sp. Hiyo4; assembly: GCA_002370555.1. Classification (GTDB taxonomy): domain Bacteria; phylum Actinomycetota; class Actinomycetes; order Actinomycetales; family Micrococcaceae; genus Arthrobacter. Next base: position 2,201,654 of record AP014718.1, on the reverse strand, counting down.
TTGGGATATGGTGTAATTGGCAACACTACGGTTTCTGGTACCGTCATTCTAGGTTCGAGTCCTGGTATCCCAGCTCTGTTTGGTCGCAGGCTAACCGCGGCAAATCAGTGGTTTCAGATCGGTTCGCCGATTTGAAACGCGCGCTGAGTGTATGAAATACTCACTTAGCAAACCGGCCTGGCGCCGGTTGGAAGTGCAAACTTCCTGGAAGTACGCGGCCCATCGTATAGCGGCCTAGTACGCTGCCCTCTCACGGCGGTAACGCGGGTTCGAATCCCGCTGGGGTCACCAACGAACGGTCCCGGGCATCAGCCCGGGCCGTTTTTTCGTTATGGGCCGTTTTTCGGCGTGGACCGCGCACCGGCAGTAACAGGCCGAACCCGGGCCCGGTGGAAAAGCCGGCGCAACTGGCATGATGATCCTGTGACCTCCTCAGACGGGCTTCGTCCCACGCAGCCTCCGCCGCCTAAGCGCGCACCGAGAACGCAGCCGGCCGGCCCAATGCAGCGTCGGAGCCGGCCGTGGCCTTGCTTGAGGCCGTGCGTGGGGATCTGTCCGCAGTGTCGTTGCCGCTCGCCCTTGCGGGCGTCGAACAGGCGCGCCAGGACACTCGGAACGCCGTCGCCCAGCTGGACGATTACATCCTGCCGCGGTACCGCAGCCTGGACGCACCGCTGCTTGCCGTCGTCGGGGTTCCACGGGCGCCGGCAAATCTACGCTGGTCAACGCCCTGGTGGGGCACCCGGTCACCCGCTCCGGCGCCATCAGGCCACCACACGGCAGCCCATTCTGCTGCACCACCCGGCCGACGCCGGCTGGTTCGAAGGCCACCGTGTGCTGCCTACCCTTATCCGGATCCGGGGACTGTTTCCAGGGAACCCGTCCCGGCCAGCCGGGCTGGCGCAACACCCGATGCGGAGGCCGTTTCCTCCCTTGTGCTGGTGGCGGACCACGCTGTTCCGCAGGGTATCGCGCTGCTGGACGCTCCCGACGTCGACTCCATTTCCGACGACAACCGCAGGCTCGCCGGTCAGTTGCTGGCCGCCGCGGACCTCTGGGTTTTTGTGACCACTGCCAACCGCTACGCAGACGCGGTCCCGTGGAGGCTGCTTCTGGACGCGTCCTCGCGGGACATCATGGTGGCCGTGGTCCTGGATCGTGTACCGGCGGAGGCGGAAGCCGAAGTCAGCGCCGATCTACGCGCGTTGCTGCGGCAGGAAGGCCTCGGCGATGCCGGACTGTTCATTGTGCCGGAGACGGACCTGGACCATCTTGGCATGCTGCCAACGAGCGCCGTGGAGCCGCTGGGGCGCTGGCTGCAGGAACTTGCTGCCGACGCCGCTGGGCGGTCCGAAATTGCCCGTCGTACCCTTAACGGGACGGTGAAGGCGCTGGCCGGGCGGGTCGGTGCGGTGGCACACGCGGTCCAAGGGCAGGAGCGTGCCGCGGCCGCGCTCCGGGCAGGCGCTGAGGCCGCCTATCGCGATGCCGGGCCCGAATTCTTGACGCAACAAAGGACGGCGCCCTCCTCCGTGGCGAAGTACTGGCGCGTTGGCAGGACTTCGTCGGAGCAGGGGAATTCTTCCGGGCGTTGGAGCAGAACATCGGACGGCTAAGGGACCGCTTGGGAGCGTTCTTCCGGGCGAGCCGACGCCGGCTGTCCGGGTTGAGGCCGCCATCGAAACGGGGTTGCAGGCCGTCATCCTGGACGAGGCCGCCAACGCCGGCGAAGAGACTGACGGGCGGTGGCGCTCGGACCCGGCCGGCCGCGAGCTCCTGGGGACGGAGGATCTGTCCGGCACCAGCCCGGCTTTGCCGATGCAGCCGCAGCGGAGATCAGGGCCTGGCAGGCCGGTCTGATGGAACTGATCCGCACGGAAGGGCAGGGCAAGCGCACGCAGGCCAGATGGCTTTCCTTCGGGATTAACGGGCTGGGTGCCGCACTGATGATCGTGGTGTTTTCCATGACCGCCGGCCTCACCGGGCTGGAGATCGGCGTGGCGGGCGGTACCGCCGTCGTCGGTCAGAAACTGCTCGAGGCAGTGTTCGGCGAAGACGCGGTCCGCCGGCTTGCGCAGACTGCGCGGGATGACCTCCATGCCCGTTGCCGGCGGCTGCTGCAGGCAGAGCAGCGGAAATTCCTGCAACGCCTGCCGGGGACGGCGCGGACACCGGCCGGATCCTGACGGACCACGCCGCTGCCCTGGCCCGGCTGGCGGACAAGGCATGAGCCGCCACAGCGTGGCCCGCGAAGCGTCGCAGCTGGACCGCAGGCTCGAAGCCCTCAACGATGCTCGCGAACTCGCCGAAGGCGTCTTGCCGGATGCTGCACTCGAGGAGGTATACCAGCTCCTCGAACGCGCGAGCTCCCGGCGGTCACTGTCGGCTGATCACACCGTTGTTGGGTTCTTCGGTGCCACCGGCAGCGGAAAATCATCCCTCTTCAACGCGGTCAGCGGCGCTGAAATCGCGACGGCGGCAGCCCGCCGGCCCACAACGTCGGAACCCTTGGCTGGTGTCTGGGAGCGGACGGCAGCGAGCCGCTGCTGGACTGGCTTGAGGTGCGCAACCGCCACCATGCCGAGCCCGTGGCCGGCTTCGCCGACGAGGGCACGGGGCTGATCCTGCTGGACCTGCCGGACTTCGACTCCACCAGGGCCGCGAACCGCGCGATCGTGGAGCGCATGGTTGGCCTGGTTGATGTCCTGGTCTGGGTCCTGGATCCGCAAAAGTACGCCGATGCGGCAGTCCACAACGATTTCCTGGCGCCCCTGGCCGCGCATGGCGCCGTGACCCTGGTGGTCCTCAACCAGGTGGACCGCTTGCCCGAACGGGACGTGCAGCCTGTGCTGGAGTCCTTGAAAGGGATCCTTGCCCGCGACGGGCTGGGCAAGGTTCAGGTCCTGGGCGCATCCGCCCTGAAGGGCACCGGCGTAGACAAGGTCCGGGGCGCCATCCGACATGTTGTGGTACAGCGCCAGGCACTTTCACAGCGGCTGGCCGCTGACGTTTCACGGGCCTCCGGGCAACTCCGGGAAGCCGCCGGCACCGGGGAAGCCGCCGGTGTCAGGCCGGCGTCGAAATCCCGGCTCACCGATGAGCTGGCAACGGCCGCCAACGTGCCCGTGGTGGTGGACGCAGTTGCGCGGTCCTACCGCATCGAGTCGACGCGCCGCACTGGGTGGCCGGTGACGCGGTGGCTGGTGCGGTTCCGGCCTGATCCGCTCCGCCGGCTCAACCTGAGAAGTTCTTCCCCTCCCAGCTTAACCGGACCTCGCTCCCGGCCGCGGGCGCCCCGGAACGCGCCGGACAGATGCTGCTGTCCGTGAGTTTGCGGACGCGGCGAGTGCGGGCGCACCCGGACCGTGGCGTGCCGCGATCAGGGGTGCCGCCCGGGAAGGGCGGGAGGCGTTGCCGGATGCCCTGGACCAGGCCATCGCAGGCACGGACCTGATGGCGTCCCGGAAGTCCTGGTGGTGGGGCGTGTTCAACGTGGCCCAGTGGCTCGCGCTGCTGACGGTCCTGGGCGGCCTCGGCTGGCTGGGTGTGCTGGCCGGGCTCGGCTATCTCCAGTTGCCCGTGCCCGAGGTTCCCAAGGTGGAGGGCTGGCCGGTGCCGACGCTGTTGATCGGCGGCGGTGTGGTGCTGGGGATCTTCCTGGCGCTGACTGGAAAATTCATTGGCTCAGGAGCCGCGAGGGCGCGCGCAGCCCGGGCCAGGAAACGGCTGCGGGCAGCGGTGGGCGAGGTTGCCCGGGACTTCGTAGTGGAGCCGGTTGAAATTGAGGTCAGCAGGCTCGCGTCCTTCAACGCCGCACTGAAGGTTGCGGGCGGAAACTAAGGTAGTTACGCCAGTGCGGTTGCGGCGTCCCTGACCTTGATCAGCGTCCGCAGGTTCCGGGTGGTAGTGGTTGCCTTGAACCTGGCCTTGGACGAAATCTTGCTGAACGGGCTCTCCAACGTCCCGCCGGCCGGAGCCAGCCAGGCCAATGCCTCCGGGCCGAGGCGTTTCTGCTGGGTACCTTCAAGGCCTGCGCCGGCGGCTTCAAGCTCATCGAGCATGGCGGTGTCCGATGCCAGCGTGATGTAGGTGTGCGTTGCCTTGTCGTCTGCCGGATACGGGCAGGCCGCCACGAGTTCGGAGACCCGCCGTGCCGTGAGGAGAACCACCCAGGCCTCGTAGCCGAAGGAGTCACGCAGGCACGCTTCGAACGTCTGCTTGACCGCGGCAGGATCCTCGTCGCTGGCAAGCACCACATTGCCACTGGCCAGCAGTGTCTTAACGTCCGCGAACCCCTGCGATGCAAGCGCAGTCTTGAGGTCCGCCATCTTGATGTTGATCCCGCCGACATTTATCCCGCGGAGGAAGACTGCGTAGCTGTTCATGCCGACAGCCTAGCCGGGGCAGCCTGGCCTGGACGGAGGCGAGCCTTCAGTCGTTGCCCTTGCGCAGTGCCTCGGTGAGGATCCGCGCGGCGTTGCAAACCACCTCGGCGTGGAGGCGGCCCGGCTGGCGGGTGAGCCGCTCGATGGGGCCGGAGATCGAGACCGCGGCGATCACGCGTCCGGACGGTCCCCGGACCGGTGCCGAGACTGAGGCGACCCCGGGCTCGCGTTCGCCGAGGCTCTGTCCCCAGCCCCGCCGTCGTACGCCCGCCAGCACGGTGGGGGTGAAACGGGCGGCCTGCAGGCCCTCGAGAAGCCGGTCGTGGTCTTCCCAGGCGAGCAGCACCTGGGCGGCGGAGCCGGCTTTCATGGAAAGCTTGGTGCCAACGGGGATGGTGTCGCGCAGGCCGATGGGGCGTTCCGCGGAGGCGACACAAATACGCCATTCGCCTTGGCGGCGGAAGATCTGGGAGCTTTCGCCGGTGGCATCGCGCAGCTGCATCAGGACCGGCCCGGCGGAAGCGATGAGACGGTCCTCGCCGGCGGCTGAGGCCAGCTCCACCAGGCGGCTGCCGAGGACAAACCGGCCCTGGATGTCGCGGCTTACCAGCCGGTGATGGATCAGGGCCAAGGCGAGCCTGTGCACCGTGGGCCGGGCCAGGCCCGTGGCGGCCACCAGCTGTGCCAGCGTGGTGGGGCCGGCCTCCAATGCATCAAGCACATGGGCCGCTTTATCAATGACACCGACTCCACTAGAATTGTCCATGTAATGATACTGCCGTCTCATTATCTGAGATGCAAATCTTTGGGCTGGCACAAAATGCAGCCCTGCTGGTTCAGTGGAACCAAACAGCCAAACAGCAGTGAAGGGAGATGGCCGTGGCAAAGACATTGGCCGAGAAAGTCTGGGACGCACACGTGGTGCGCAAAGGCGAGGGCGAAGGTGCCAATGCCCAGCCCGACCTTCTCTTCATTGACCTTCACCTTGTCCATGAGGTGACTTCTCCGCAGGCCTTCGAGGGCCTGCGCCTGGCGGGCGGCAGCTGCGCCGCCCGGACCTCACCATCGCCACGGAGGACCATAACACTCCCACGCTGGACATCCACAAGCCGATTGCCGATCTGACCAGCCGCACGCAGATTCAGACGCTGCGCAACAACTGTGCGGAGTTCGGCGTTCGCCTGCACTCGCTCGGCGACGCGGAACAGGGCATTGTGCACGTGGTTGGCCCGCAGCTTGGCCTCACGCAGCCTGGCATGACAGTGGTCTGCGGAGACTCGCACACCTCCACCCATGGCGCGTTCGGTGCCCTGGCCATGGGCATCGGGACGTCCGAGGTGGAGCACGTCATGGCCACGCAGACGCTGTCCCTGAAGCCGTTCAAGACGATGGCCATCAACGTCGAGGGCACGCTGCGTCCGGGGGTGACGGCCAAGGACATCATCCTGGCTGTGATTGCCAAGATCGGCACCGGCGGCGGCCAGGGCTACGTCCTGGAATACCGCGGTTCCGCCATCCGCGCGTTGTCAATGGAAGCCCGGATGACCGTCTGCAACATGTCGATCGAGGCCGGCGCCCGCGCCGGCTTGGTGGCCCCGGACGAGATCACCTACGACTACATGTTTGGCCGTCCGCACGCCCCGCAGGGTGCTGACTGGGATGCCGCCGTCGAGTACTGGAACACGCTGAGGACCGACGACGACGCCACGTTCGACGTCGAGGTGGCTCTGGATGCCGACACGCTGGAGCCGTTCGTCACCTGGGGCACAAACCCGGGGCAGGGTGTTTCGCTTTCTGCCAAGGTGCCGTCTCCGGAGGATTTCGGTGACGAGAATGCCAAGGCTGCCGCGGAGCGCGCCCTGCAGTACATGGGCCTGGCCGCCGGTACGCCTATGAAGGACATCCGGGTGGACACGGTCTTCCTGGGATCCTGCACCAACTCGCGCATGGAGGACCTCCGGGCCGCTGCGGACATCATCCGCGGGCGCCGGAAGGACCCCAACATCCGGATGCTGGTGGTGCCCGGTTCGGCCCGCGTGCGGCTGGAAGCAGAGGCTGAAGGCCTGGACAAGGTTTTCAAGGACTTCGGCGCCGAGTGGCGCTTCGCCGGCTGCTCGATGTGCCTGGGCATGAACCCGGACCAGCTGGAGGTGGGGAGCGTTGCGCCTCGACGTCCAACCGAAACTTCGAAGGCCGTCAGGGCAAGGGCGGCCGCACTCACCTGGTATCGCCGGTGGTGGCAGCGGCCACGGCCGTCCGTGGCACCCTGAGTTCGCCGTCGGACCTCGATCCGGCTCCCGAATCCGCCGCCATCCGCACCGACGCAGCCTAGGAGGCCGCCATGGAAAAGTTCACCACCCACACCGGCATCGGGGTTCCGCTGCGCCAGAGCAACGTTGACACGGACCAGATCATCCCCGCGGTCTACCTCAAGCGGATCACCCGCACCGGCTTCGAGGACGCACTGTTCTCCGCGTGGCGCAAGGACCCGGCCTTCATCCTGAACCAGGCGCCGTTCAGCGCAGGCTCCGTCCTGGTGGCAGGCCCGGACTTCGGTACCGGTTCGTCCCGTGAACACGCCGTCTGGGCGCTGAAGGACTATGGCTTCAAGACCGTGCTGTCTTCCCGTTTCGGTGATATTTTCCGGGGAAACTCCGGCAAGCAGGGACTGCTGGCAGCCCAGCTGGCCCAGGACGACATCGAGCTGATCTGGAAGGAACTCGAGAACGCCCCCGGCACCGAAGTCACCGTTGATCTGGTCTCCAAGACTGTCATCTGCGGCACCATCGTGGCGCCTTTTGAAATCGACGATTACACGCGATGGCGCCTCCTGGAGGGCCTGGACGACATTGGCCTGACACTCCAGCACGTGGAAGACATCACCGCCTTCGAGGCCACGCGTCCGGCCTTTATGCCCACAACGCTTCCGGCCCGCCTTTCCTGAGCGGGAGCCCGGGATTTCCAGCCCCGGACGGAGCCTCCTGTGCGGCGCCGCGCCGGAGGCTTTCGGCGCCCGTATTTCGGTTCGGTAACGCAACCTCCTATGCTTAGCTGGAGCCTTTGCAAGGATTTTGGGGCGAGTAATCGTAAGGAAACCGGTATATGAGTAGTGTTCTGACAATCCGCGGCGGAGTCCCGCTTACAGGCCGCGTCAGCGTCCGGGGGCCAAAAACCTTGTTCCGAAGGCAATGGTGGCAGCATTGCTGGGCAACGAGCCGTCGGTGTTGCGGAACGTTCCGGAGATTAAGGACGTCGAGGTTGTCACCTCGCTCCTGCAGCTGCACGGAGTGACGGTGGTCAAGGATCCCGTCAACGGCGATCTCACCCTGGATCCGAAGGCTGCAAAAACCGCCCCGAGCACTGCCATCGATGCCCACGCCGGTGATTCACGGATCCCCATCCTGCTCTGCGGACCCCTGATCCATGCGATCGGTGAGGCCTTCATTCCGGACCTTGGCGGCTGCAAGATCGGTGACCGGCCCATCGACTACCACCTGAACGTGCTCCGCCAGTTCGGCGCCGTGGTGGAAAAGCGCCCGGGCGGCATTCACATCTCGGCTCCCAAGGGCCTGCATGGCGCCAAGATCAATCTGCCCTACCCCTCGGTGGGTGCCACGGAGCAGGTGCTGCTCAGCGCCACCCGCGCCGAAGGGATCACCGAGCTTTCCGGCGCCGCCACCGAGCCTGAGATCATCGACCTCATTGCCGTGCTGCAGAAGATGGGCGCCATCATCAGCGTCCAGACCGACCGGACCATCCGCATTGAAGGCGTCCGGGACCTGGGCGGCTACAACCACCGTGCCCTTTCGGACCGCAACGAATCGGCGTCGTGGGCTTCGGCAGCACTGGTGACCCGCGGTGACATCTTCGTCGAAGGCGCCTCGCAGCGGGACATGATGACGTTCCTGAACACCTACCGGAAGGTGGGCGGCGGCATGGACATCGGCGAGGATGGCATCCGCTTCTACCACCGCGGCGGCAAGCTCAACCCGCTGGTCCTGGAAACGGATGTGCACCCCGGCTTTATGACCGACTGGCAGCAGCCGCTGGTGGTGGCCCTGACCCAGGCCGAAGGCGTGTCGATCGTCCACGAGACCGTCTACGAAAACAGGTTCGGCTTCACCGATGCGCTCATCCGGATGGGAGCCAGCATCCAGGTGCACCGCGAGTGCCTTGGCAGCGTGCCGTGCCGCTTCGGCCAGCGCAACTTCCTCCACTCCGCCGTTATCTCCGGTCCCACCCAGCTCAAGGGCGCAGACATTGACGTACCGGACCTGCGTGGCGGCTTCAGCCACCTAATCGCGGCGCTGGCCGCTTCGGGAACGTCGCGCGTGACTGGGATCGACATCATCAACCGCGGCTACGAACGTTTCACCGAAAAGCTGTCCGGCCTCGGCGCCGACTTCGACATCACCTCGACAAAGTAGCGGTGGGTACGTGAAGGAAACGGCCAAGAGCCAGGCCACATTCGTTGTGGTCGCGGCCATAGTGCGCACGGTGCTGAACGCAATGATGAACAAGAAGTGGGAAGGCCTTGAGAACCTTCCCGCCGGCGGGTTTATTGCCGCGCCCAACCATTGCACGGAAATCGATCCGCTGATCGTGGGGCATATTCTCTACAACCAGAAGCGCGCCCCGCATTTCCTGGCGAAGGCCGGGCTGTTCAAGGTTCCGGTCCTGGGCGCGGTCCTGCGGGCCACCCGGCAGATCCCGGTGGAACGTTCGACGGCGGGAGCGAACCGCTCGCTGCAGCTCGCCCAGGAGATTGTGGCGGACGGCGGGGCCATCATCATCTACCCCGAAGGCACCCTCACCCGCGATCCCGGGCTGTGGCCGATGAAGGGCCACACCGGCGCTGCCCGCCTTGCCTTGGAAGGCGGCATTCCCGTGGTACCTATCGCGCACTGGGGCGCCCATGAGGTGTTCCCGCGTTATGCGAAGCGGTTCCACCTTTTCCCGCGCAGGACATCCAGGGTGATGGTGGGCAAGCCCGTTGACCTCAGCCAGTTCATGGGCCGGCCACTGGACAAAGCAACGCTGACCGCGGCTACCGAGAAGATCATGGATGCCGTGACCGGTTTGCTGGCCGACATCCGCGGGGAAGAGCCGCCTGCTGAACGCTGGGACCCTTCGAAACACAATCAAGCCACGCACGGTCGTTTCGTTGTGCGGGAAAACCCTGACGACGCTGCGGATGCCACCTGATGGCTGACGGAAGCCGTCAGGGTTCCGCACGGTCTGTCGCCGTCCTGGGCGCCGGTTCCTGGGGTACCACGTTCGCCAAGATCCTCGCCGATGCGGCCCGGGCAGCCGGGAACAGCGGAGCATCCGGATTTGGGGCCGGCGCAGCGAAGTGGTGGAGCAGATCAAGAGCACGCACCGAAACGTCCAGTACCTGAAGGACACAGTGCTGCCGCCCAGCATCACGGCGTCCACAGACGTCAGCGAGGTGCTGGCGGGCGCGGACCTGGTGGTCCTGGCCGTTCCTGCGCAGTCACTGCGACTCCAGCTCCGTGAATGGAAGCCACTGATCGCCGCTGACGCCATGGTGGTATCCCTGATGAAGGGCCTGGAGCTCGGCACGGACTCCCGGATGAGTGAGGTGATCAGCGACGAACTGGGAATTCCCAAGGACCGCATTGCCGTGGTTTCCGGTCCCAACCTGGCCATGGAGATCGCCCGGGAGGAACCGACTGCTTCTGTGGTGGCCTGTTCCGATGCGGCGGCTGCGGGATGGGTCGCGAGGACCTGCACCGCACCGTACTTCCGTCCGTACACCACGGCGGATGTCGTCGGCGTGGAAATTGGCGGCATCGTTAAGAACGTCATAGCGCTGGCCGTGGGCATCTGTGAAGGCAAACAGATGGGGGACAACACCAAGGCCTCCGTGATCACCCGGGGCTTGGCCGAAACATCCAGGCTCGCCCTTGCCCTTGGTGGCGAGGCACGGACCATGGCGGGCTGGCGGGCCTGGGGGATCTGGTGGCGACATGTTCCTCGCCTCTGTCGCGAAACCATACGGCCGGCCGGATGCTCGGCCAGGGACTTACCCTTGAGCAGTTGGCGCAGCAGATGACACAAACAGCCGAAGGCATCAAATCCGGCCAGGCTGTGCATGAACTTGCGGGGAAACTGGGCGTCGAAATGCCCATCACTGCCGCCGTCGTAGCCGTCCTGGCCGGCGAACTGTCCGTTGACCAACTGGGGCCGCTGCTGCTGGCCCGGGACCTGAAACCCGAAGGCGATTACTGACGATGTCCGACAATAACCTGACCGCAGTGGACTCCGCCCCCCGGGCCAAACCCCGCGTCGCGGTCCTCTTTGGTGGCCGGTCCAGTGAACATGCCGTGAGCTGCGTGACCGCCGCCGGCGTCCTGGGTGCCATCAACAAGGACAAGTACGATGTCGTCCCTATCGGCATCGCCAAGTCGGGCAGTGGGTGCTGGTCGAGGGGATACCGCCCAGTGGTCGCTGTCCGCGTCGTCGCTGCCTGAGGTCGCGCCGTCGTCGGAAACGTTAACACTGGCTGAGATCGGCGGCGAGCACCAGCTGATCGTCGCCTCACCGAACCAAGTCCCGCTGCAACTCGGGACGGTGGACGTTGTGTTTCCGCTGCTTCACGGTCCCTTTGGCGAGGACGGCACCATCCAGGGGCTCCTGGAATTGTCCGACACACGCTACGTTGGCGCCGGCGTGCTTGCGTCGGCTGTGGGCATGGACAAGCACTACATGAAAGTTGTGTTCGAGGCCGCCGGGCTGCACGTGGGGCCTACATTGCCGTCACGGACCGCCAATGGGTCAAGGACGCGGAGGCCGTCCGCAAGCAGGTGGACCAGCTCGGCTTTCCGTGTTCGTCAAGCCGGCGCGGGCGGGTTCGTCCATGGGGATCTCCAAAGTGGACTCGCTCGAGGGACTCGACGGCGCCGTCGAGGAGGCCCGGCGCCACGACCTCAAACTGGTCATCGAGGCCGGCATCGTAGGGCGTGAGATTGAGTGCGCGGTCTTGGAAGGACGCGGGACCGATTCCCCCGGACATCCATGCCGGGCGAAATTTCCGTCGCCGCCGGAACGCACGAATTCTACGATTTCAACGCGAAGTATGTTGAGGACGACGCCGCCGCGCTGAGCTGCCCCGCCGACATTCCGAGGAAGCCATCGTGCGGGTCCGGGAACTCGCGGCAGCTGCCTTCGACGCTGTGGGTGCGGAAGGCCTGAGCCGAGTGGACTTCTTCTACACGCCGGACGGCGAACTGATCATCAACGAGATCAACACCATGCCCGGGTTTACGCCCAAAAGCATGTACCCGCAGATGTGGGCAGCATCAGGCCTGGACTACGCGGACCTGATTGATGAGCTGATCCATCTGGCCTTAAACCGGAAGACCGGCCTGCGCTAGTCCTACTTGCTGGTGGGCAGGTTCTGCAGATCTTCCTGACCCACGCAGTTCCGCCTGGCCGGGATCTTTCCGGCGGAGGCGGAAAGATCCGCCAGGACAGTTGCGGAGCTGATCTTCTCCGGATCCATCAGGATTTCCGTGGCGGGTTCGCGGCCAAAAGTTGTCAGGGTCCATACCGGGTGGCCCTCCTTGATGACCCAGTCGATGCCGTTGACACTGACACACCGGTCCGTCGTCGGACCTGGAACGTTGACGCCGCAGCGCAGGATCACCTGTGACGGGTTCCCCCAGGCCGCCGTGGCCTGGCTGTTGGTTTTCCGCAACGCAGCATCGCCGATGGTGTCCGGGAGGCCACCATCATCGGAGCGCACGCCGGATTCGCCGCGTCGCCCGCGGCGGTGACATCAACGGTCGGGGCGCAGGCGGACAAAGCGGCTGCAGTGAGGGCCGCGGTCAGCAGGATTCCGGACACGCGGCCAGGCAAGGGAAAACGGGGATTGTGCATCCATCCAGCCTAGCGTCGCCTCCGAATGGAGCGGGACGCAGGAAGGACCGGACGCCCGTCGTGGGGTCCTCCACAATAAGGGGCGGACCAGCAATGTCGGTGCCGCGCTGTAGCGTAGGGGCGTGCCTGAAATTCCGTTGACTGAAGAAACGCTGACTGTCGCCGCGCTGTCCGAAGCCGAACTCCTGGCCCGGATCTTTCCGCGGCTGGAAATGGCCGGAACGTACAGTTCGGCAACCCTGCTTGGCCCGGGCGACGACGCCGCCATTATCGCCGCTCCGGATGGCAGGACAGTAATCAGCATCGATACCCAGGTGCAGGACCAGGACTTCCGGCTCCAATGGCCCAACGGGTACCGCACTACGGGCTTCGACGTCGGCTGGAAGGCGGCGGCCCAGAACCTTAGCGATATCAACGCCATGGGCGGCGTGGCCACGTCGCTGGTGGTGAGCCTGACGCTGCCCCCGACACCCCTGTCAGCTGGGTGGCGGACCTGGCCGACGGCCTGACTGCGGGAATCCGGGAACTCGGGGCAACAGACTGTTCGGTGGCGGGGGCGACTTGGGCCGCGGCAGGGAAATCTCCGTGACGGTCGCCGTGCTGGGCTCATTGGCTGGCGGCAACGCTGTCCTGCGGTCGGGGGCCTCTGCCGGAGATGTTGTGGCCTTGGCCGGTACGGTGGGCCGGGCTGCGGCCGGGCTTGCGCTCCTGGAAGCAGAGGCTGCTGTGCAATCCCTGGCGCCCGCGCAATGGGCGCTCGTGGAAGTGCAGTGCAGGCCACGGCCGCCACTGTCCGCCGGGCCGCTGGCCAGGTCAGCCGGTGCCACCGCCATGCTGGATATCTCTGACGGTCTGGTGCGCGACGGCGGCCGCCTCGCCGCCGCCAGCGGCGTCGTCCTTGACCTTGACCCCGCCACACTGAAACCTTTCGCGGAAGCCCTGCGCCCGGCGTCGGACCTTCTCAGAGCCGACCCATGGTCTGGGTGCTGGGCGGGGGAGAGGACCACGGGCTGCTGGCCACATTCCCGGCCGGTGTTCAGCTGCCTGCCGGATTCACTGCGATAGGCTCAGTACAAGCCTTGGGAAGCGCCACACTTCCGGGCGTCACAATTGCGGGCCACGCCGTTGGCACCGGGGGATGGGATCACTTTGCAGACTAAGGTTGCCGCCAACGCGCAAGCGATGAAGCGGTGGTTGGACAAGGCTGAAACCGCCATTGCCAACCACAGCGACCGCCTCAACGCCATCAACATCTTCCCCGTGGCGGACGGTGACACCGGCACCAACCTTTACCTCACCGTTCGGGCGGCCGCCCGTGCCCTGCACAGCGCCCGGCGGGCCAAGGCGCGGCAGCCCCGGCTGACGCCGGCCAGGCGGATGTCGGAGCGGTGCTGGCGCGTGCAGGAAGGCCGCGATGGAGCAGGCCCGCGGCAATTCCGGAACCCTCTTCTCAGTCTTTCTCTGCGCCGCTGCCGAGCCCCTGGCCGGTCACACCCGACTGACCTCAACTCTCCTGGCCGCCGCGCTGAACCGTGCCCAGATCCGGGCCTGGTCCGCGTTGAGCGACCCCGTCCCCGGCACCATGCTTTCCGTGATGGAAGCCGCGGCCGGGCCGCCGCGGCAGTGGACGCCGGACACAACGGCGACGACAGCAACCAAGCCCTGGGCAAAGCCCTCGACGCTGCCGTCAACGGCGCGCTGAGAGCAGTAGTCAGCACCGAGAGCCAGCTTGCCGCCCTTGAAGCCGCGCATGTGGTCGATGCCGGGGCGTTGGCATGCTGCTCATCCTCGACTGCCTCCGCTCCGCCGTCCTCGGCGAGGAGCTGCAGGGCGAACTCCTCGACGGGCTGCACGGCTTCGACGTCCAGGACCCCCACATCCACGCTGACATGCCGGCTGACGACGGCGTTGAGGTCATGTGCACCATCAGCCTTTCGCCGCTCAGCGCGGCCACGCTGCGCCAGCGGCTCGATGAGGTCGGCGAGTCCGTCATCATGAGCCAGGTGGACAGTACGGCCGATGCTGAGGGCAGCTACCGGTGGCGCGTCCATGTCCATGTCCCCGACGCCGCACCCGCGGTGGCCCTGATCCGTTCCCTCGGCGAGCCCAGCGACATTTCGGTCAGCGAACTCGCCCTGGCCCGCGAACCCGAACCAGCTCCGGTGAACTCCAGTGGGCATGAGCGCTGAACTGGACCTGGGCCTGGAACGCCTGATCGGAAAGCGGTCAGCGTCGGCCATTGAGAAGCACCTGGGCATCGCCACAGTCGGCGGCCTCCTGAACTACTTCCCGCGCCGCTACCTGAACCGCGGCGAACTGACGCCCATCAGCGAGTTGCCGCTGGATGAAGAGGTCACGCTTTTTGCGCGCGTGCTCTCCAATAGCACGCGCAAGATGCACACGCGCCGTGGTTCCATCACCGACGTTGTGATCACCGACGACGCCGCCTCCCACGGCCGTCCGCGCCTTTCCGCGGTCGGCCCCGGCAGCGGGCACGGCACGCTCAAGATCACCTTTTTTAGCGGACACCGGGCACAGGCGCAACTCCTGCCGGGCCGGCGCGTGATGTTCTCCGGCAAGGTGACGCGCTACGGAGCGTCCCTGGGCTTGACCAACCCGGACTTCCACCTCCTCGACGAGGACCCGGACATGCCGGCCATGGACCCCGAAAAGCTCGCTGCGATGCCCATCCCGGTCTACCCGGCCACCGCAAAGCTCACCAGCTGGTCGATTCAGAAAGTCATCGCCACGCTCCTTGAAACCGTGGATCTGGATGCCCTGCCCGATCCGCTGCCTGAGGCCGTGGCCCGCAGGGAGGACTTCCTTCCCGTGGCCGAGGCCTACCGGCTCATCCACAGGCCGGAATCGCAGGCTGACTGGATAAAGGCCCAGGAGCGTTTGCGCTACCAGGAGGCCTTGGTCCTGCAGGCGGCCTTGGCGCGGCGCCGTGCCCAGCTTGCGGCCGAGGAAGCGACGGCGCGGCGCCCGGCCACGGACGGGCTGCTGGCGGTATTCGACAGGCAGCTGCCCTTCATGCTCACCGGCGCCAGACCGCCGTCGGAAAACGCTGGCCACGGAACTGGCGCAGGACAGCCCCATGAACCGGCTGCTGCAGGGTGAGGTCGGCTCGGGCAAAACCATCGTCGCGCTGCGGGCCATGCTGCAGGTAGTGGATGCCGGCGGGCAGGCGGCCCTCCTGGCGCCCACCGAGGTCCTCGCCGCCCAGCACTTCGACTCCATCCGGCGGACCCTGGGCTCCCTGTCCCGCGACCCGATGCTGTCCGCGGACGGGCTGCTGGGCAGCCTGGCCGAAGGGGCGGTGCAGGTCACCCTCCTCACCGGCTCCATGCCCACCGGCGCCCGGAAACGGGCCATGCTGGACGCCGCATCCGGCGCCGCCGGGATTGTGATCGGCACGCACGCGCTGCTCAGCGACAACGTCGCGTTCTGCGACCTTGGCCTGATCGTGGTGGACGAGCAGCACCGGTTCGGTGTGGAGCAGCGGGACGTCCTCAGGTCAAAGGCGAACAAACCGCCGCACCTGCTGGTCATGACGGCCACGCCCATTCCGCGGACGGTGGCCATGACGGTCTTCGGGGACCTCGAAACGTCCGTTCTGGACGAGCTCCCGGCCGGCCGGGCGCCGATTTCCACGCATGTGGTGGGCCTCGCCGAGAACCCCGGCTGGGCAGACCGCATCTGGTCCCGTTCCCGTGAGGAGATCGACGCCGGGCACCAGGTGTACGTGGTGTGCCCCAGGATAGGAACGGACGACGACGGTGACTTCAGCCCGGGGGAAGCGGAACCTTCCGCGGCTGACCTGGCGGGCGACGGCGCTGCGCGGGAGCTCGCGTCGGTGACCGCCGTCGTCGAACATCTCCAGCAGGTGCCGGCCCTGGCCGGTGTGCCCTTGGGCCGATGCACGGCCGTTTGGACACCGCGGTGAAGTCCGCCGCGATGGCCGACTTCACCGCCAACCGGACCAAGCTCCTGGTCTCCACCACCGTTATCGAAGTCGGCGTTGACGTTCATAACGCCACCTTGATGGTGATCCTCGACGCCGACCGCTTCGGCATTTCCCAGCTGCACCAGCTGCGCGGCCGGGTGGGCCGTGGCGGGCTTCCCGGAACGTGCCTGCTGGTCACCAACCTCGAACGCGGGCACCCGAGCCGGCGCCGGCTCGATGCCGTGGCAGCAACCACCGACGGCTTCGAGCTGTCGCAGGAGGACTTGAAGCTGCGCCGCGAGGGCGACATCCTGGGCGCGTCGCAGTCCGGCGGACGCTCCACCCTGAAACTGCTGCGCGTGCTGGAACACGAGGACATCATTGCGCAGGCGCGCCAGGACGCCCAGGAAATTGTGGGCTCGGATCCGGCCCTGGCGCGGCATCCGCGGTTGGCGGAGGCCATTGACGAGTACTTGAACCCCGAGAAGGAGGCGTTCCTTGAGCGCGGATAGGAGGCGGCCATGAGCCGCATCATCGCGGGCGCCGCAGGCGGGACCGCCCTGGTCAGCGTCCCCGGCTCCCTGACCAGGCCAACTACCGACCGCGTGAAGGAAGCACTTTTCTCCCGGCTCGACGCCTTCGGGATCATTGCCGGTGCCCGGGTCCTGGACCTGTACGCAGGGTCCGGATCGTTGGGCGTGGAGAGCGGCAGCCGGGGCGCTGAGGCCGTCGACCTCGTGGAATTCGATGCCAAGGCCAGTTCCGTGTGCCAACGCAACGCGGACCTGATCAACGGCGTGCTGGGCCGCAAGGCAGTGACGGTCC
This sequence comes from Arthrobacter sp. Hiyo4, assembly GCA_002370555.1. Taxonomy (GTDB): domain Bacteria; phylum Actinomycetota; class Actinomycetes; order Actinomycetales; family Micrococcaceae; genus Arthrobacter. The sequence continues at coordinate 2,184,596 of AP014718.1, read as the reverse complement.
ACCGGTCCAGGGTGGAGTCCTTCCTGGAGCGCACGGCGGAGACGGCCAGCTGGGACCTGGTGTTCCTGGACCCACCGTATCCGCTGGATGACCCTGCCCTGTCGGCCGTGCTGGGCAAACTCGCCGATCATCTGGCTCCGGCGGCAGTGGTGGTGGTGGAGCGGTCCTCGCGTTCACCCGAGCCGTTCTGGCCCGCCGGCCTGGAACGGTTTGCCGAGAAGAAGTACGGCGAAACGCGGCTCTGGTTCGCGGAGCCATTTGTGCCGGACGCCATCACGCCGGACGTTGTTATCGAGGAGCAGCCGCCGAAGCAGGTTTAGGGCCGGCCCGGGACGCGGGGAGTCCGCGGCTCAGCCGGCCAGCCTATCCAGGTCCACGCCGGCGAGAACCTCCGCGGGGTGGGGGCCGCGGGCCGTCAGTTCGGCTGTCCAGGCTTCGGGCCAGGGCGCCTGCGTTCCGGCGAGGATGATATTGCCGGGGTAGCGGCCCGCGAACATCCCGGTTTCGGCGAAGGCCGCCACGTCGGTCATGGCGCGGCGCATGGCGGCGGCCTGGCTTCGTACCAGGGTCAGGCCGGGTTCATCGCCCACGTTGACGATCAGCAAGCCTTCCGGTGCAAGGCGTGCACGGGCCTCCTGGTAGAACTCCTCGCAGGCGATGTGGGCAGGAGCTTCCGGTCCCGAAAAGATGTCCAGGATCACGACGTCGAACTGAAGTTCCGCGTCCAGGTCCGCCAGGGCGTCGCGGGCATCGCCGATGACGGTGTGCAGCTCGGTACCGTCAGGCAGGGGGATTTGCTGCAGGACAAAGTCGAGGAGCTCGCGTTCCAGCTCCACCGCGTACTGGACGGATCCGGGCCTGGTCGCCTGGATGTAGCGCGCAAGGGTCAGGGCTCCGGCCCCAAGATGGAGCGCGGTGATTGGCCGGCCTTCGGGAGCGGCGAGGTCCACAATGTGGCCGATCCGTCGCAGGTACTCGTAGAAGATCTCCTCAGGATGCGCCAGGTTAACATGGGACTGCTCGGCCCGCCGATGCTCAGGACGTAGCCGCCGTCGGTGAAAGCATCGGGCTCGATGGACGCGTGCTGTCCCGTGGTCCGCAGGAACCGCGTTGAACGTGAGCCGCCGGGCTCCGCCATCAGAGCTTTCCGCTGAGGGTCGCCAGCCTGGCGGCGGCCTCCTCGAGGAGCTCCACTTTCTTGCAGAACGCGAATCTGAGCAGGCTCCGTGTCCGTTCCGCGCCCTCCGGGTGGCAGAAGACGGGGACGGGGATCGCGGCCACTCCCACCAGTCCGGGCAGCCTGCGGGCCAGGTCCACGGAGTCTCCAATGCCAAGGGGTGCGATGTCCACGTTGACGAAATAGGTTCCCTGCGGCGTGTAAACGTCGAATCCTGCGGCGCGAAGGCCTTCGCTGAGGATGTCCCGTTTTTTCTGGAGAGTGGCCGCAACGCCCTGGTAAAACTCATCCGGCAGTGCGAGGCCGGTCGCAATGGCCGCCTGGAACGGTGTTCCGGAGCTGTAAGTCAGGAACTGCTTGACCGTCCGGACAGCCGCCACCAGATGGTCCGGGCCGGTCAGCCAGCCGATCTTCCAGCCGGTGAAGGAGAAGGTCTTTCCGGCGGACGAGAGGGTGATGGTCCGCTCCGCTGCACCCGGCAGGGTGGCGACAGGGATGTGCCTGGCGCCGAAGGTGAGGTGCTCGTACACTTCGTCGGTGATGACGAGGCAGTCATGCTTTGCGGCAAGCTCAACAACGCGCTGCAGAACATGGCGGGGGAAGACGGCGCCGGTGGGATTGTGCGGGTTGTTCAACAGCACCACCCTGGTGCGGTCGGTGAAGGCCGCCTCCATGGCCGTCATGTCCGGGTAAAAGTCGGGAGCCAGCAGCGGGGCTGTGACGTGGGTGGCGCCTGACAGGCCGATGACGGCGCCGTACGCGTCATAAAACGGTTCGAACGTCAGCACCTCATCGCCAGGGCCGACGAACGCCAGCAACGTTGCGGCGATCCCCTCTGTGGCGCCGGTAGTGATGAGGACCTCTGTGTGCGGGTCCGGGCCAGCCCGTAGAACCGCTCCTGGTGGGCAGCCACGGCCTCACGCAGTTCCATGATGCCCTTGCCGGGCGCGTACTGGTTGGCCCGGCTTCGATGGCGGCCATCGCAGCCGCCTTGATTTCCCGCGGTCCGTCCTCGTCAGGAAAGCCCTGCCCGAGGTTGATGGCGCCGGTCTGCGCTGCCAGCGTGGTCATCTCTTCGAAGATGGTGACGCCCAGTTGGCCGGCAGGTCCCAGGAGATTGGCGCCTGAGGCGGTGCGCTGCCACGGGGCAGGCGCGGTGGGCATGGAAAGGTCCCGTGGTGGATGCATCCAGTCATGGTATCCCGGCCGTCCCATGCGGTAGGTTCGGTGCATGAGACGCGCTGTCTGCCCCGGATCCTTTGACCCCATTCACAACGGCCATCTCGAGGTCATCGCCCGTGCCGCCGGCCTCTTCGATGAGGTGATCGTGGCGGTTTCGACCAACTATACGAAGAAGTACATGTTCAGCCTGGGCGACCGTCTGGATATGGCGCGCGAAACCCTGGCATCCCTCAAAGGCATTGTGGTGGAACCTGTGGGCGATGGTCTCCTGGCCGAGTACTGCCGCCAGCGCGGTGTCTCCGCGATCGTCAAAGGCCTCCGCTCATCCTCAGACTTCGACTACGAACTTCCGATGGCCACGATGAACCGCCAGCTCAGCGGCGTGGAAACGGTGTTCCTCCCGGCGGAGGCGCACTACCTGCATCTGTCATCCACCCTGATCAAAGAGGTGGCCGGTCTGGGTGGCAGCGTGTCCGACTATGTGCCCCGGTCGGTACATAAAAGGTTGCTCGCGGGCGGGTCTGCGCCCGATCAGCCGCCGAGAGGGTAGGCTAGTCCGGTACTTCGACGTCCGCTGCCCTGTGGTTCGCAGGCCTGGTTTGAGTCCCTGCGGTTCTTCAGGCTAAGATGGTACGTCGGTCATATGTTCAACAGGAGTTCTCATTAAACGAGATGCTAGTTCGCCCTTGGCGTTCGACGTCAAGGACCTCGGGCGCAGCCCGGGCAGCATGCGGACACTGAAGGAACATGTACCCGCACCAAGTGATCTTGGTGTGGCACTCATTGGCGTTCAGGAAGGCTCGGACATCGAGCTGGATATGAGGCTTGAGGCCGTACACGAAGGAATCCTGGTATCAGGAACCGCAGTCGCCGAAGTAAAAGGCGAATGCGGCAGATGCCTGGATCCCCTTGCGTATGACCTTGAGGTCAATGTGCAAGAACTTTTCTTCTACGAGGGCGTTGTGCTGTCGGACGAAGAAGACGAAGAAGAGCAATATCGAGTCGAGCGCGATGTTATCGATCTTGAGCCGGTGTTGCGGGACGCAGTTGTAACCATGCTGCCGTTCCAGCCGGTGTGCCGGGAAGACTGCCAGGGCCTTTGCTCCGAATGTGGAGTCCGCCTGGAAGACGAGCCGGGGCATCACCACGAGATCGTAGATCCTCGCTGGGCCGCCCTAGCCGACTTGGCTAAGCCTGACCGGCAAAACTGATTTGTACGTGTTTGTCTAGAGAGAAATGAGTTAGCCGTGGCTGTCCCGAAGCGGAAAATGTCTCGCTCGAATACCCGCGCCCGCCGCTCCCAGTGGAAGGCAACTGCCCCCCACCTGGTGAAGACTGTCGAAAACGGCCAGGTTACCTACAGCCTGCCGCACCAGGCAAAGGTCGTTACCGACTCGGCTGGCACCGCGCTGTTCCTTGAGTACAAGGGCCGCAAGGTAGCAGACGTCTAATCGGCCGCTTTGGCTGACATGATGTCTTCAACTGAAGAGCTTCTGAAGCGTCTCGGTGTCTCCATTGACGCCGGGACGCTTCGTCTTGCTCTCACACACCGTTCCTACGCCTACGAAAACGGCGGCATCCCCACCAACGAGCGGCTCGAATTCCTGGGCGACTCCATCCTGGGCTTCTCGGTGACCGATGCCCTGTACCGGGACAACCCACACTGCCCGAAGGTGACCTCGCCAAACGCCGCTCTGCGGTTGTCAGCACGCGCGCCCTCGCCGGCATCGGCCGCAGCCTGGGCATCGGGGACTATATCTACCTGGGGCAGGGCGAAAAGCTCACCGAGGGCAAGAACAAGGCCTCCATCCTGGCCGACACCATGGAGGCACTCATTGGTGCCACTTACGTGTCCAACGACATTGAGACTGCCCGCCAGCTGGTCATGCGCCTGATTGGGCCGCTCCTTAAGGATGCGGGCGCACTCGGCGCCGGCACGGACTGGAAGACCAGCATCCAGGAACTGGCAGCCAGCCGGCAGATGGGCACTATCTACTACGCCGTTGAGGGGACGGGGCCGGACCACGCCCGTACTTTCACAGCTGTCCTGAACATCGGTGGCAAACCGTACGGCAACGGATCAGGCCATTCCAAGAAGGAAGCGGAGCAGGAAGCTGCCGCGGACGCCTGGCGTCAGCTCTCCCCAACGTTGGGAGCCTCAGCGGCGGAGGACGCATCACCAGAATCCTCCCGCAGCGTCTAGGCTGAGCCGTGCCCGAACTGCCTGAAGTTGAAGTAGTCCGCCGCGGACTCGTGAGTTGGGTACGCGGCCGGACCATCACATCCGTGGACGTACTGGACCGGCGCTCCCTCCGCCGCCATGCCCTGGGCGCCGAGGATTTCAGGGGCAACCTCCAGGGTGCCACGGTCGTTGACGTGGTGCGCCGGGGAAAATTCCTTTGGATGCCGCTGAGTGAGACACCCGGCGCCACTGGCACCCCCACCGTCGCACTGATGGCCCACCTCGGGATGAGCGGCCAGCTCCTGATGCAGGACGCGGTCGTGCCTGACGAGAAACACCTCAAGGTCAGGCTGCGCCTAAGTCCCGTGGCCGGAATGCCTGAACAACTCAGGTTTGTTGATCAGCGGATTTTCGGCGGATTGTTCGTCACCGGCATGGTTCCCACGGACGACGGCTGCCCGGGCGGCCAGGCGGAATCTCCCGTTGCGTTCATCGCCGAGGAAGCCTCCCACATCGCCCGGGATCCCCTGGACCCGGCGTTTTCCTTTGACCTTTTTTACAGCCGGCTGCGTAAGCGCAAGACGGGCCTCAAACGCGCCCTGTTGGATCAGGGCCTCGTATCAGGCATCGGCAACATCTATGCCGACGAGTCACTGTGGCGGGCAAAACTGCATTACGCCAGGCCCACCGATACGCTGCGACGCGGCGACGCGGAACGGCTCATCACCAGCGCGCGCGAAGTCATGCTGGACGCACTTGCCGCCGGCGGTACCAGCTTTGATTCGTTGTACGTCAACGTCAACGGGGCCTCTGGTTACTTCGACCGCTCCCTGAACGCCTACGGGCGGGAAGGAAACCCTGCAGCCGTTGTGCCGCCGTCGGGATTCACTCCGTACTCCGCCGCGAGCTGTTCATGAACCGCTCGTCCTACACCTGCCCGGTCTGTCAGCCGCGCCCGCGCAACGGCCGCTGGTAGGCCGCCGTCGCCCTGCCGGCCATGATGGGGCGCTGCCCGGTGCAGGGACAGATACCCGGAAATCCGTGGAAACCCGCGGGGACGCAGTAGATTTGGGCAGCAAAGCAGCCGCTTCAGCCATTCAGGAGACCAGAAACACCTTGCACCTCAAAAGCCTTACCGTCCGTGGGTTCAAGTCGTTTGCGTCGGCCACGACCTTCGATTTTGAGCCTGGAGTCACGGCAGTGGTGGGGCCGAACGGTTCCGGCAAGTCCAACGTGGTGGACGCCCTCTCCTGGGTGATGGGGGAGCAGGGAGCCAAAACGCTCCGCGGCGGCAAAATGGAGGACGTCATTTTTGCCGGCACTTCCGGGCGGCCGCCGCTGGGCCGGGCCCATGTGTCCCTGACCATCGACAACGCTGACGGGGCGCTGCCCATCGAATACAGCGAGGTCACCATCTCGCGGACCCTCTTCCGCACCGGGGCTCTGAATACGCCATTAACGGCGCCAGCTGCCGTCTGCTCGACATCCAGGAACTGCTCTCGGATTCCGGTATGGGCCGGAAATGCATGTCATCGTGGGCCAGGGGCAGCTGGACAAGGTCCTGCACGCCACTCCGGAGGACCGCCGCGGCTTCATCGAGGAAGCGGCCGGGATCCTCAAGCACCGCCGCCGCAAGGAAAAAACGGTCCGCAAGCTTGAGGCCATGCAGGCGAACCTGCAACGGTTGAGCGACCTGACGGGGGAGATCAGGCGCCAGCTCACGCCGCTCGGCAAGCAGGCTGATGTGGCGCGCCGCGCCCAGCGGGTCCAGTTCGATGTCCGGGACGCACGCGCACGGCTGTTGGCCGACGACCTCGTCCAGCAGCAGAGTTCACTCGAGCAGGACGTGGCTGACGAAACGGCACTGAAGGCCCGCCGTGCCGTAGTGGAGCAGCAGCTGGAGGAGGGGCGCCGCCAGCAGGCAGCTGTGGAACAGCTCGCCGCCGAGGCCACACCAAAGCTCAACGCCGCACGGGATACCTGGTACCGGCTCTCCGCTTCCAGGGAACGGCTCCGTTCGCTGGGCTCACTTGCCCAGGAACGCGGCCGGCTGCTGGGCGCCGTTGACGCTGAACCGTACTCGGGCAGGGATCCTGAGCAGCTGGAACGGCAGGCCGTCCGGGTCCGGGACGAGCTGACGGAGCTGGAGCGCCACATCCTGGACCGGCGCAGCGCGCTGGACTCAGCAACGGCTGCGAAGGCAGGGCCGAACTCGAGGCGTCTGCCGAGGAAAAAAGGCTCACTGCCGTCCTGCGGGCCGCAGCCGACCGGCGCGAGGGCCTGGCGAAACTTGCCGGAGCCGTTGGTGCGGCAAGATCGCGGGTTGAATCAGCGCAGGCCGAACTGGGCAGGTTGCGGGAATCACTCGCCGCCGGCCAGGAACGCCGCCGCCGGGCCCAGTCGGAGTTCACCGCCCTCGAAACCCAGGTGGCGGGGGTCGAGGAGGGGGAGGAAAGCCTCGACGCCGACTACGAGGGCGCCAGCGCAGAGCTCGACGCCGTCGTCCAGGAGATTGCCGATCTGACCGCCGCAGGGGGAGAAGCTGTCCGCCAACGTGACGCCCTCGTGGCCCGACGTGACGCACTGCAGCTCGGCCTTAACCGAAAAGACGGTGCGGCGCACGCCCTCAACTCCGGGCTGGATGGCGTTGTGGGCACGCTTGCCTCGGGCCTCACTATTCAGCCGGGTTGTGAAACGGCAATTGCCGCGGCGCTGGGCGACACCTCCGAAGCGATAGTGGTCCGGGACCCTGACGTGGCCGCCGTCGTCGTGCAACTTCTGAAGGACCACGATGCGGGGCGTGCCTCCCTGCTGCTGGCGTCCGCTGTGCCCATGCGGGACGCAAACTCCGGCAGAGGCGGGTCCTTGCCGGCAGGCGCACGCTGGGCTGTGGACCTGGCATCCGGCGGGGCGTGACCGCACCTGCTGTGGCCGCGCTCCTGACCGGGGTGGCAGTTGTTGAAGACCTGGATGGTGCGGAGCTGCTGGTTGCCGAACGCCCGGACCTGACAGCCGTGACCCGGGCCGGGGACGTGTTTACCGCCCTCACAGTGACCGGAGGCTCGGCGAAGGCGCCGTCCTTGCTGGAGGTGCAGGCCGCCGTGGACGACGCTGAGGCCCGGCTGGCCGGTGTCACCGCGGATCTGGAACGGAACAGGTTCGCCCTGGCCGGCGCCGAGGTCCGGCGCGCCGAGGCACGGACGAGGGCAGAAGCGGCCCTGGACCGCCTGCACGATTCCGACGCCCGGCTCGCGGCCGTGGCCGAAAAGCTCGGCCACCTGAACTCCATCCTGCGCAGCGCCGTCGGCGAAAGCGACAGGCTGGCCACTTCGCTGGCACGGGCTGAGGCCAATGTTGTTACCGAGGAACAGGCGCTCGCTGCCGTTGCGGCGCGGCTGGCTGCGGCGCAGGAGGCGCCGGCAGAGGAGGAACCCTCCACCGACCAGCGGGATGCGCTCGCCTTGGCTGCATCCCTGGCCAGGTCTGCGGAGATGGAGGCGAGGCTCTCGCTGCGCAGCACCGAAGAGCAGCTGACCGCCACCCGCAACCGGGCCCTCTCGCTGGAGCGGGCAGCGGCCACCGAACGACGGGCGCGTGAAGAGGCTGCAGAACGGGCGCGCCGCCGCCGGATCCAGGCCAGACGGGCGGCCGCCGTCTCCGCTGCAGTGGAGCTGGCAATCCGGTTCATCGACGTGTCTGTTGAGCTGGCCCGGCATGAACGCGACCTCGCCGAAGAGAACCGGGAAGAACGGGACCGTGCGCTGCTGGAGACACGGACAACCAATGACACCCTGGCCCGCGAACTGGCAGAGCTGACCGACTCGGTTCACCGGGACGAACTGGCCCGTGCCCAGCAGCGGGCACGGATTGAAGCCCTGGAAACACGTTCCATCGAGGAACTCGGGATCACCCCCGACGTGCTGGTGGCGGACTTCGGCCCGGACGTTCCCGTGCCCGTCCCCGCGGAGGAAAGTGGGGACAAATGGGCGGCACTGCGGACACCCGTGGACGACGACGGCACACCGGTCCTCGAAGGCAAGCCCTTTGTCCGCGAGGAGCAGGAGAAGCGCCTCCGGAAAGCCGAGAGGGACCTGTCAGCCCTGGGCAAGGTCAACCCGCTGGCGCTGGAGGAGTTTGCGGCCCTGGAGGAACGCCACCAGTTCCTCAGCACCCAGTTGGAGGACCTGAAATCCAGCCGTAAGGACCTGCTGGACATCATCAAGGAAGTGGATGACCGGGTCCAGCGGGTCTTTACCGAGGCCTTTGAGGACACCCGGGACCAGTTCGTCCACGTGTTTGAGCGCCTCTTTCCCGGCGGAGAAGGCCGGCTGGTCCTGACAGACCCTTCGGACATGCTCACCACCGGAATCGAGGTCGAAGCACGACCAGCCGGCAAGAAAATCAAGCGCCTCTCACTGTTGTCAGGAGGCGAACGGTCGCTGACCGCCGTCGCCCTTTTGGTTGCTATCTTCAAAGCCCGCCCTCGCCGTTCTATGTGATGGACGAGGTCGAAGCGGCCCTTGATGACACCAACCTCGGCCGGCTCATCACCATCTTCGAAGAGCTGCGGGAGTCCAGCCAGCTGATCGTGATCACCCACCAGAAACGGACCATGGAAGTGGCTGATGCGCTGTACGGCGTCACCATGCGCGGCGACGGCGTGTCCACCGTCATCAGCCAGCGGCTGGGCGCCGACGTCTAACGTCCGCGCAGGTGGCAGCCCCTAACGCCTGCCGCGTTTGTGAGAAGCTAGGGGAGTGAATGACATCCTCCCCATTATTCTGTCCATTGTTGCTGCCCTGGCGGTTATTGGCGGGCTGATCCCGGTCCTGTTGAAGACGCGGAAGAACATCACCCAGTACCCCGGGACGCGCGACGCCAACGATCCCGCCACCCCGCAAGGCGGCGGAACGCTGCTCGAGGACGCGCCGGTGGTTCCGGCCGAGCGCAACGCTCCCGCCGGCGTCGACCTCGAAGACCTCGAAGTCACAGATGTACCTGATGACGTCGCGGGCCTGGAAACCATCCAGGTTGAGACGCCCCTTCCCGTCGCCGGCCGCCTGACCCGCCTCCGTGAGCGCCTGGTCCGGTCGAACAACATCCTCGGCAAGAGCCTGCTCGCGTTGCTGTCCAGCGACAAGATCGATGAACACGTCTGGGACGAAGTGGAGGAGACCCTCCTGCTGGCCGACCTCGGCACTGAACCCACCATGCAGCTGGTCGACGCCCTGCGGGAGCGCGTGAAAGTGCTCGGCACCAGGACCCCTGAGCAGGTCAAGGCACTGCTCCGCGAGGAACTGATCAAGCTCGTGGATCCCACGATGGACCGCGCCCTGCGCACCGACCGGCACGTGGACAAGCCGGCCGTCGTACTGGTGGTAGGCGTCAATGGCGTGGGCAAGACCACCACCGTGGGCAAGCTCGCCCGCGTGCTCGTTGCCGAGGACAAGGACGTCCTGCTGGGCGCGGCGGACACGTTCCGCGCGGCAGCCGCGGAGCAGTTGGCCACGTGGGGCCAGCGTGTGGGTGTTCCCACAGTGAAGTCCGACGTCGACGGCGCGGACCCGGCGTCCGTCGCCTATGAGGCGGTCAAGGCGGGCATTGAGCAGGAAGTCGACGTTGTCATGATTGACACGGCGGGCCGCCTGCAGAACAAGACCGGCCTGATGGACGAACTCGGCAAGGTCAAGCGCGTCATCGAGAAGCTGGCCGAGGTGGATGAGGTTCTGCTGGTGCTGGACGCCACCACCGGCCAGAACGGCCTGAACCAGGCCCGCGTATTCTCCGAGGTAGTGAACATCACCGGCATTGTCCTGACCAAGCTGGACGGGACTGCCAAGGGTGGCATCGTGGTGGCCATCCAGAGATCACTCGGCGTGCCGGTCAAGCTGATCGGTCTTGGCGAAGGTGCCGATGACCTGGCTCCCTTCGAAGTTGAGAGCTTTGTCGACGCCCTGCTGAACTAGGAACCGGGTCCACACCGGGTCGACACCATCGAGGGGTGAGTTCCCGCCGCTAAGCGCAGCCATTAGCAGCGGGACCTCACCCCTCGATGCGTTTCAGCGGCTCGCGCGTCACGGACCAGCAGGCCGCCGCGAGCACCAGCACACCGCCGGTGACGCCGAATGCCCAGCCGTAGCCCAGGCGGTCCGCCAGGACGCCCACCAGCACCGGTCCGGCGATGGCCCCGACGTCCGAGGCCATCTGGTAGGCCGCCAGAACCCGCCCGCCGGACCTCTCATTGCCAATGACATCCGCGACGGCGGCCTGCTGGGCAGGTCCCAGCAGGCCGGACCCACCCCGGCCACAACCGATGCGGCGAGGAACCAGCCCAGTTGGGACGTGAAGCCGATGGCGGCCGTGGCGAGCCCGGCGACCAGGAGCCCTACAACCATCAACGGCCGCCTGCCCAGGCTGTCCGCCAGCCGGCCGGAGAACGTCAGCGCGGCGGCATTGCCCGCGGCGAAAACGGCCAGCGCAAGGCCGGCGGCCTCGGGACCGACACCCAGCGCAGCAACGGCAAACAGCGGGACGGTGGCCATCCGCACACCAAAGGTGGCCCAGCCGTTGGCGAAGCTGGACAGCAACGCGGAGCGGTACACGCCCATTCCCCAGGCCTCGGCGAAGCGCATGTCCGGGGCGCGGCCCACGGCGGACCGGTCCGCGGACGGCGCGTGGCTGAGTTGGGTCTGCACCACCGTTGCAGCAAGGATCAGCGCGGCGGCGTAGCAAAGGAACGGTACCCGCAAGCCGAATCCGGCGAGCAGCCCGCCCACCACCGGGCCCAGGACGCTGCCGATCAGGAACGCGGACGCGTAAGCGCCGGATACCCTGCCCCGGCTTTCCGGCGGCGCCAGCCGCACCACAAGGGCCATGGAAGCCACCGTGAACATCACCGAGCCCACACCGCCAAGCCCCCGAAAGACCAGCAGCTGCCAATAGTCCTGGGCAAAAGCGCACGCCGCCGTTGATGCCGCCACAATCAGCAGCCCCGCCACATAGATCGGCCGCTCACCCCATCGGGCAATCAGGGCCCGCCTGCCGGCGCGAACACCAGCCGCATGAAGGCGAAGATGCTCACGATCACGGCGGCGGCCGTCGCCCCGACGTCGAAAGTGGTGGCGAACTGGGGCAAGACCGGTGCCACCAGACCAAAACCGAGTGCAATCAGGAACGCCGCAGCGAGCATCACCTTGATGTCGCGAGGCAGCGTGGGCCTCCGCGGGCGGATAACGGACAAAATCCGTGTTGTGGCGCGGCTCACGCGTGATGGTGCCGTCATGGGTCGGGTTCCTTGCAAGGTAGGCAGCCGGTGGCCGGCGGCAGCGGTGAAACATAACCGTAACAAGCCAGATATGCACCATTTACATCCGGGAGGTTGTTGTAACAAGCCAGCAATGTAAATCCTCCGCGGGCGAAACACGGCAGCGACAGACTCGATACAGGACGCAAAAGGCGTTAGTAAGGCGGAGCATTCCGCAGCATCGAACATAGGGAGGACGTGCACCATGGAACTTACCGCAGGTCACGTATGGCTCATGGTGGCAGCAGCACTCGTGCTGTTCATGACACCAGGTCTGGCATTTTTCTACGGCGGCATGACGCGCGCCAAAGCTGCACTGAACATGATGATGATGAGCTTCATCTCCATCGGAATGGTCGGCGTGGTCTGGGTCCTCTGGGGCGCTTCGATGAGCTCCGGCGAGGGCTTCCTGCAGATTGTCGGGAACCCGTTCGCCACGTTCGGCCTTGAAGGCATCACCACCCCGGATGGGCTCATCAAGGTCGGCTACGCCGCCACCTTCGCCATCATCACTGTCGCCCTCATCAGCGGAGCGATAGCTGACCGTGCCAAGTTCGGCGCCTGGTCCGTCTTCGTCCCCGTCTGGGTCACCCTCGTTTACTGCCCCCTGGCCTACATGGTCTGGGGCGGGGGCCTTTTCGGCCGGAAGGCGCCATTGGCCAGGCCCTCGGCCCGGCCATTGACTTCGCCGGCGGCACCGTGGTCCACATCAACGCCGGTGTGGCAGCCCTCGTACTGGTCCTGATCATCGGCAACCGCCGCGGCTTCGGCAAGGACCCGAACCACCGCCCGCACAACATCCCGTTCGTAATGCTCGGTGCAGCCATCCTGTGGTTCGGATGGTTCGGCTTCAACGGCGGCGCCGCCACCACCGCTGAGCAGGGCGGCCTGATTTGGGTCAACACCCTCGCAGCCCCGGCCGCGGCAATGCTCGGCTGGCTCATCACCGAACGTATCCGCGACGGCCACCCCACCTCACTCGGTGCCGCATCCGGTGTGGTTGCCGGCCTGGTTGCCATCACCCCGGCCTGCGCCAACGTCAGCCCGGTCGGCGCGCTCGGCCTCGGCGTCGTCGCCGGTGTCGCCTCGGCCCTGGCCGTCGGTCTCAAGTTCCGCTGGGCTTCGATGACTCCCTGGATGTTGTGGGCGTTCACCTGGTCTCCGGCATCATCGGAACGGTGGCCCTGGGCTTCATCGCCCTGCCCACCGACGGTGTGGGCGGCGGCCTCTTCTACGGCGGCGGCGCGACCCAGCTTTGGGCCCAGCTCGCGGCAGCAGGCATCGCCATCGCGTACTCGGCAATCCTCACGGCGATCATCGCCTACGCCATCCACAAGACCATGGGCTTCCGCGTCTCGCAGGAGCAGGAAGTTGTAGGTGTTGACCTCAGCCTGCACGCCGAGACGGCGTACGAGTTCGGAGTGGGCGGCCACGGCGGGAGCTTCCAGCCGCTCCACGAACTGATCACGGGCAAGGGAACGGCCACTGACGGCGGAGCAGCCGGCGCCAAGAAGACCGAACCGGCAGCGGGCAAGGAAAGCGTGGAAGCATGAAACTGATCACAGCTATCGTCCGCCCGGAGAAGCTCGAAGCCATCCGGGAAGGCCTGGAGTCCTACGGCGTCCAGGGGCTGACGGTCAGCGCGGCCAGTGGCTATGGCCGCCAGCGAGGCTACACAGAGGTCTACCGCGGAGCTGAATACAACGTGGACCTCCTGCCCAAGATCCGGGTTGAAGTCCTCGCCACGGACGAACAGGCAGATGACATCCTGGACGTCATCATCGCCAGCTCCAACACGGGCCGCGCGGGCGATGGCAAGGTCTGGACCGTGGACGTCTTCGAAGCAGTCAGGGTCCGCACGGGAGAACGCGGCGTCGCCGCCATCTAGTGTAGCGTGTCGTTGATTCATTTGGGTCTGGTTGTTTGTCAGACTTGATCCATGGTTTATCTGGCAAGGGCTTTGGAATTGCGTGACGGGGACCGGGTAGCCCTGGAGGCGCTGACTCGTGGGAAAGCATCCAGTGCGACAGTGGCGTTGCGGGCGCGTACGGTCTTGTTGGCTGCCGACGGGATGCCGAATATCCAGATCGAGAAGATCACCGGGTTTTCGGCACCCACGGTGTTGAAGTGGCGCAACCGCTACGCCGAGGGCGGGATCGAGGCACTGTCCGATGTCCAGCGCCCGGGCCGGGAGCGTGAGATCGATGAGCTTGCCCTGATCGCGGACACTCTGACCAATGACGGGAACCCGCCGGCGGAGCTGGGGATTTCGCACTGGTCCGCACGCATCATGGCCGAACGCCACGGAATCTCGTTTTCGTCCGTGGCCAGGATCTGGCGGCGGTGGAAAATTCAGCCGCACCGGATCGAGACGTTCAAGTTCTCCACCGACCCTGCACTGGAGTCCAAGCTCCGGGACGTGGTGGGCTTGTACATGTCCCCGCCGGAAAACGCAGTGGTCGTGAGCATTGACGAGAAGACCCAAATCCAGGCACTTTCCCGCACCGGCCCGGACCAGCCGTTGTCCCCGACGCACCCGCTCCAGCAGACCCACGACTACAAGCGCAACGGCACCACCACCTTGTTCGCCGCCCTGGAGGTCCTCACCGGCAAACTCAGCGCGAACGCCTTCTATCCAAAGCACACCAACATCGAGTTCGTCGATTTCCTGGGCCGGGTCGCCGACGCCCACCCCGGGGTTGAACTGCATGTCATCTGCGATAACTACGCGACCCACAAGCACCAGAACGTCAAGGACTGGCTGGCCGACAACCCGCGCGTGAGCCTGCATTTCACCCCGACCAGCTGTTCCTGGCTGAACATGGTGGAGATCTTCTTCGGGATCATCACCCGCCAGTGCCTCAAACGCGGGGCCTTCAGCTCCGTGAAAGAGCTGGAAGAAACCATGGAACGCTACATCCAGAACTACAACCAGGACGCCAAACCATTCACCTGGACCAAGTCAGCGGACTATCTCCTGGGCAAGATGAAACGCAAACAAACCATTAACACGGAACACTAGCAGTTCCGGAAACTGATTGAACGGCAAAGCAGACTGTTCCACACGACAGAGCGGGCAGGGAACCTCAAAAGGCTCCCTGCCCGCTCTGTTTGTTGTGGCCTAAAGAGCCGCCGCTTAGCCAGCCAGCACTTAGCCGGTCGGTGCGGACCCCGGCCATCCGGCGGGGCCGGCCGAACCGGCGTCGTACTTTTCCAGCGGCACCGTGCCCCGCTGCCAGGCCTTCAGCACCGGCTCAAGGATCCGCCAGCAGTCCTCCGCGGTGTCGCCGCGCACCGAGAGCAGCGGGTCGCCGCTCAGGACGCCCTCCAGCACCTCGCCATAGGGCAGCAATTCAGAAGCGCTGAGCTCCGCGTTCAGGGTTGTGCGGCTCAGGCTGAAGATGCTGCCGGGACCGTTCACGTCGACGTCGAACGCCAGGGTATCCGGCCCGAACCCGATCCGCAGCTGGTTGGGGGAGTCCACGCCGGTAAATCCTGCCGGCAGATGCGGGACAGGGCGGAACGTGACCACGGCTTCCTTGCGCTTCACCCCGAGGGCCTTGCCCGACCGCAGGATGAACGGGACCCCCTTCCAGCGCCAGTTCTCGATGTCCACCCGGACTTCCGCCAGGGTCTCTGTCCCGCGGGTTGCGTCCACCCCTTCTTCCTGCGCATAGTCCGGGACGTTCCGGCCGGCAATCGAACCCGCCATATACGTGGCCCGGCGCGTAGATTTCGCGTACGGCTCGCTGATGCTGCTGGCGCGCAGCACGGCGGCGATGGCGTCCCGGAGGTCCCGCTCCCCGATGGTGGCCGGCGGCTCAATGGCCATCAGGGCCATGATCTGGAGCAGGTGGCTCTGGATCATGTCGCGCAGGGCACCGGCGTTGTCGTAATACCGCGCCCTTCCCTCCAGTGCCAGGTCCTCGTCGAAGATGATTTCGACCTTTTCCACATGCTCGCGGTTCCAGACGGGTTCCAGGAAATTGTTCGCAAAGCGCAGGCCCAGGATGTTCAGCACCGTTGCTTTCCCCAGGAAATGGTCCACCCGGTGGATGTGATCCTCCGGCACCAGAGCGGCGAGTGTTCGGTTGAGGGAACGGGCCGAGGCAACACCTGCGCCGAACGGCTTCTCCATCACCAGCCGTGTTCCGGCCGGAACCTGGTCACGGTGCAGGGACTCGCACGCCAGCTGGCTGACATGGGGAGGCAACGCAAAATAGATCGCGGTGGGGCCTTCCACGCCTGCCAACAATGCCGCCAGGGCTCCGTCCGCCGTAACATCCAGCTGGTGGTAGGGGCTGGCTTTCGCCAAGGCTGTGAGTGCCTTCTTGCCAGCCGCGCCGGCGGCCTCCGCGGCGGGGGCAAAGGCCTCGTGGACCGGGTTCGCCACTGTTCCGGCGTCCAGGCATCCGAGCCGGCGCCCACCAGGGTCAGGCCATCAGCGCGGCCTGTGGCCACCAGCCGGGCCAGTCCCGGCAGCAGGAGGCGGCCGGTCAGATCGCCTGAGGCGCCCAGAATGAGCAGGGTTTTTACACTTGTTTGGCTCGTCACCCTGCCAGCATGCCATCCGGCAAGCCCGACTTGGTACCCTAGATAGTCGAGTCCCCCCTGTAAATCCACTGAAAGAAGTGCGCGGCGCGTGTTCAATTCACTCTCTGACCGGTTGACAGCAACCTTCAAGAATCTCCGTGGCAAGGGCCGCCTCACTGAGGCCGACGTCGACGCCACAGTCCGGGAGATCCGCCGCGCCCTCCTGGATGCCGATGTCGCTGTACCCGTGGTGCGTGAGTTTACGGCCCGCGTCCGCGAGCGTGCGCTCGGGGCAGAGGTATCGGGGGCGCTGAACCCCAGCCAGCAGATCGTCAAGATCGTCAATGAGGAACTCGTTGAGATCCTCGGTGGCGAGACCCGCCGGATCCGCCTGGCCAAGACCGGTCCCACCATCATCATGCTGGCCGGCCTTCAGGGTGCCGGTAAGACCACCCTGGCGGGCAAGCTCGCCAAATGGCTCAAGGCCCAAGGGCACAGCCCCCTGCTGGTGGCATGTGACCTCCAGCGGCCCAATGCCGTCACCCAGCTCCAGGTTGTCGGCAACCGCGCTGGCGTGCCCGTTTTCGCGCCGCACCCCGGAGCCACTTCGGAACTGGAGCACCCCGCCGGTGACCCGGTCGCCGTCGCCCGCGCCGGCGTCGAGGAAGCGCGCCAGAAGCTGCACGACGTCGTGATTGTTGACACCGCCGGGCGCCTCGGTGTTGATGCCGAGATGATGGAGCAGGCGAGCGAGATCCGCCGCGCCATCGTCCCCAATGAAGTGCTGTTCGTGATCGACGCCATGATCGGGCAGGACGCCGTGAACACGGCTGTGGCGTTTGACGAGGGTGTGAACTTCACCGGAATCGTGCTGTCAAAGCTCGACGGCGACGCCCGCGGCGGTGCCGCACTCTCGGTTGCGTCGGTCACCGGTAAGCCGGTTATGTTCGCCTCCACCGGCGAAGGCGTGGATGACTTTGAGCTGTTTCACCCGGACCGCATGGCCTCCCGCATCCTGGACATGGGTGACGTCCTCACCCTGATTGAGCAGGCCGAGAAGAATTGGGACAAGGACGAAGCCGCCCGGATGGCGAAGAAATTCGCCGACCAGGAAGACTTCACCCTGGACGACTTCCTCTCCCAGATGCAGCAGATCCGCAACATGGGCTCCATGAAGAAAATGCTCATGATGATGCCTGGGGCGCAGAACATCCGCGAGCAGTTGGAGAACTTTGACGAGCGTGAGATCGACCGGGTGGAAGCGATTGTGCGTTCCATGACGCCGCACGAACGCGTCGCCCCGAAGATCATCAATGGCTCGCGCCGGGCACGTATCGCCCGCGGTTCAGGTGTGCACGTCTCCGAGGTTAACGGCCTGCTGGAGCGTTTTGGCCAGGCCCAGAAGATGATGAAGAAGATGGCCCAGGGCGGCGGCATGCCCGGAATGCCGGGGATGCCCGGCATGGGCGGCCCGGTGGTGCGCGGAAGGGCGGCAAGAACGCCCCGAAGAAGAAGGCCCGCTCAGGCAACCCGGCGAAGGCTGCCCAGGAGCTGAAGGACGCCGAGGCCCGGCGGGCCGGGGCGGCGAAGGCTCTCCCCACGGGGGCAGCGTTCGGCCAGCAGGGCGACGACTTCGACCCGTCGCAGCTGAACCTGCCCAAGGGATTTGACAAGTTCCTCGGCAAGTAACCACACCTCCCGGCTGGGTAGCAGCAGGCGTCGTTGTGGGCACTCATAACGACAATGGCTGCTGCCCAATTGGGATGTCGGTGCCGTGGAATAGGGTTGGGTCATGTTCAAAGAGCGGGTAGTGTTCGTGCACGGCGCCGGACCGTTCGGTGCCGCGGCGTGGCTGCGTCAGCACGGCATGGCGCTGACGTACGACGCCCTGTTCCTGCGGCGGCACGGTTTTGACCCCGTCGCTGAACCCGTGGAGTCCTCGTTCTCCGAAGATACCGCCATTATCCTGCGCTCACTTGCCGATGACGGCCGCGGGCCGCCGGCGGCCATGTTGTTGCCCACGCCGAGGGCGCGATTGCGGCCATGATGGCTGCCGTGGAACGCCCGAGCTGGTGTATTCCCTCACGCTGGTGGAACCGGCGTGCCTGTCCCTGACCGCCGAACTGCCGGCCACGGCCGCACACCGCGCCCTGATGCAACCGCTGTTCGACGTCCGGCACCAGCTCAGCGATGAAGACTTCCAGCGTGAGTTCGTGCGGCGAATGTTCGCGGCGGACCTGCAGGAGCCCGCCACGCCGGAGGAAAAACGGTCGGCGCGCCGGCTCCGGTTGCAGGCGCCGTCCTGGGAGGCCCCGCTGCATATTGTTCCGGGCGTCCCCACCATGGTCCTGACGGGTGGGTGGGAACCGCTCTACGAGGAAATCGCTGGATATCTCCAGGAAACCGGTGCCCTGCACCGCATCGCTGCGGGAGGACACCGGCCCCAGGACTCTGCCGAAGGTGACCGTGCCATCCGGTCCTTCATCGCCGACGTCGGCAGGTCACGCTCAGCTCAGGCTTCCTGAGCCGTCAGCTCCCGGCGGGGATCCGAAGCTCGGGGAGGTAGACCTTCCCACCCGCAGCCAGGAACTCCGCACTCTTTTCGCGCATCCCGCTGTAGGCCTCGGCGATGGCCGCCTGCGAATCTGCCGAACCGTATTCGTCCCTGATGTCCTGGCTGATCTTCATGGAACAGAACTTCGGGCCGCACATGGAGCAGAAATGGGCGGTTTTTGCCGGTTCGGCCGGCAGCGTCTCGTCATGGAAGGCCTCCGCCGTGACCGGATCCAGGGACAGCGCGAACTGGTCGCGCCAGCGGAACTCGAACCGGGCCTTGGACAGGGCATCATCCCGCTCATGGGCTCCGGGGTGGCCCTTGGCCAGGTCGGCTGCATGGGCGGCGATCTTGTAGGTGATCACCCCGGTCTTCACGTCGTCCTTGTTCGGCAGGCCAAGGTGTTCCTTGGGCGTGACGTAACAAAGCATCGCCGTGCCGTACCGGGCGATTTCCGTGGCGCCGATGGCGGACGTGATGTGGTCGTAGCCGGGGCGATATCCGTGACCAGCGGCCCCAGAGTGTAGAACGGGGCGCCCTTGCAGAGTTCCTGCTGGCGTTCCACGTTCTCCCGCACCAGGTGGAACGGGACGTGCCCGGGACCTTCCACCATGACCTGCACGTCGAATTCCCACGCCCGCTGGGTCAGTTCAGCCAGGGTGTCCAGCTCGGCGAACTGGGCGGCGTCGTTGGCGTCGGCCGTCGCCCCGGGCGCAGTCCGTCGCCCAGGGAGAACGCGACGTCGTACTTGGCGAAGATTTCGCACAGCTCGTCGAAGTGGGTGTAGAGGAAGTTCTCCTGGTGGTGCGCCAGGCACCACCCGGCCATGATCGCGCCGCCCCGGGAGACGATGCCGGTGACGCGGTCGGCCGTCAGCGGCACGTAACGCAGCAGCACACCGGCGTGGACGGTCATGTAGTCCACCCCCTGTTCGCACTGCTCAATGACAGTGTCACGGTAGATCTCCCACGTTAGGGCGTTGGCCTCGCCGTTGACCTTCTCCAGCGCCTGGTAAATGGGCACCGTACCGATGGGCACGGGGAGTTGCGGATGAGCCATTCCCGGGTGGTGTGGATGTCATCGCCGGTGGACAGGTCCATCACCGTGTCAGCTCCCCACTGCGTGGCCCATTGGAGTTTGTCCACTTCCTCGGCGATGGAGCTGGTCACGGCCGAGTTGCCGATGTTGGCATTGATCTTCACCAGGAAGGCCTTGCCGATAATCATCGGTTCGGATTCCGGGTGGTTGATGTTGTTGGGGATGATGGCCCGGCCGGCCGCCACCTCGCTGCGGACCAGTTCCACGTCGCAATTTTCACGGAGGGCGATGAACTGCATCTCGGGGGTGATGACACCCTGCCGCGCGTAGTGCATCTGGGTGACGGTCCGGCCGCCGACGGCGCGGCGGGCACCGGCTGCGCGCCCTTCCACTCCGCAGAGGCTGCTCCCCGGCGCACGGCCGACTTGCCGTCGTCGAGCAGGTTCCGCTCCCGGCCGCTGTAGGGCTCGGTGTCTCCGCGGGCGGCGACCCACTCTGAGCGGAACGGGTTGAGGCCCACTACCGGATCGCTGCCCGGTCCCGCGGTGCGGTAGGTCCGGAAAGGCCCGTTCGCTTGGCCGTTCGGCGACGGTTCCAGCGCGATCTCGGTCACGGGAACCCGGATCCCCGTTGCTTCATCGGTGACATATGCCAGCGAATGGGACTTCAGCGACTGGGTTTCAGGCTGGAGCGTTTGATCCACGTCGGCTTCATCTTTGGCAGGGATCAGCTGTGTTTCTTTTGTATTCAATGAATACTCACTTCCTTCGCCGGCATTACCCGGACAGGTTCAACGGTCGCAGGCTGCATCAGCCCGATCTCAGCCCCTGCAAGGGCTCCCGTGTGGTCAAGTCGAAGCTACCACAGGCCGAGTGCGGACTGGTGACAGCAATCACGGGAAAGCGGTCGCAATCTGTCTTCTCCGCCACTTGAATTAAATTGAAGCTTCAAGTAAATTGGAACCATAGCCGCCTTCCATCCGAAGGCCAACGGACCGGGAGTTTTCAAATGACTGCAGAAGCCACCAGCCGGGATCTCCTTCCTGCCGCCCTCTCCATGGGCACCGTGATGCTCAAGGTGGGCGACATGAAGCTGATGACCGACTACTACCAGCGTGCGCTCGGCCTGGAGGTCGTCGCGGAACAGGACGGCGGCGTCTATCTTGGCCGCCTTCAACGCCCGCTGGTCCACCTCGCGGCCGCTCCGTCGTTGAATCTGCCTGGCAGGGGAGAGGCAGGGCTGTTCCACACCGCACTGCTGTTTGACGACCAGGCTTCGCTTGCCGCCACGGTAGCCACCGCCGCCCAGTACGAACCCCGGTCCTTCACCGGCAGCGCCGACCATCTCGTCAGCGAGGCCTTCTACTTCACTGACCCCGAAGGCAACGGCGTTGAACTGTACTGGGACAGACCCTGCGAAAACTGGTCCTGGAACGGGAATGACGTAGTGATGGACAGCCTGGCACTGCCGCCGCAGCGCTACCTTGAGCAGCACCTGACCCAGGAATCCGTGGCCGGCCAGCGGGTCAGCGAAGCCGGCGTGGGCCACATCCACCTCCAGGTGGGCGACGTCCAGTCAGCGCACGATTTCTACGTCGGCACGCTGGGATTCGAAAAGACCGCCGGCTGGTACGGACAGGCACTGTTCGTCTCCGCGGGCCGGTATCACCACCACATGGCCATGAACGTCTGGAACAGCCGCGGAGCAGGTCCCCGCAAGGACACCCTGGGCCTCGGCGAAGTGCTTATCGAGGTCCCTTCCGGGGATGACGTCGGAGCGCTCGCCGACCGCCTGAAGGTCGCCGGCGTGGCCTCGCATCACACGGGCGCCGAGCTTCGCTTCGAGGACCCGTGGCGCAACAATATCCGTGTCGCCGTCCGCTGAGTGCGGATGCCAAATGGGCGGCCTGCCTTGTACTAGGCTGATTCTGAACGGCCGGGGCGGCACTTGCTGCTGCCCTTCCAGGCCGCACCGTCGACGGAATGAGGGCTGTTCCCATGGGCTTCACTGAAATTTTTGTTTCCACTCACGATGCCGCGTTGAAGCGGGCGGACGTCCTGGATGCAGGCGGCTCCCCGGCGGGCCAGGCCCTGCGGATTCCCGGAATCAGCGATTTCGAAATCGAGCAGCTTGGCGATCTTGCCGGCGTTGCGGTGCACGCCGGTGGCGCGGACTACGAACTGGCCATGGTTGACGTTGCCAGTGATTCCCTCCTCGGGGTCCCGCCGGCCATGGTACGTGCGCTCGCGGACCTGCTCAGCTACGAGACTGAAGGCGAGGGCAATGTCCTGGACGACGTCGCTGAAAAGTGGGCCTCCCAGGATGACATGCCGTTCGGCGCCGCCGAGGCCCGGACGTACGTCCAGCAGTTCGCTGAGCTGGCCAACTCCGTCGATGACGCCGCACGCACCGGCGTGTATGTCTGGTCCTCGTAGGCCGGCCGTGGCCCGCCGGGTCCGCCCGGCTGCCCCATCCCGACGTGTCAAGTCGAAATCAGGACGCTGATCTGGCACAATAAACAGGTACTCGATCTGCGTGGCCCCTCTCTCCGCGTCCGGATCCTGTCCTTCGAACCCTCAAGTATGGCCCGCCCCACGGGTGCAGAACGTCGGTTCACCCCCTTTCTGAAACAGGAGTGACCACAAAAGTGGCCGTAAAGATTCGCCTTAAGCGCTTTGGCAAGATGCGCGCACCGTACTACCGCATCGTCGTCATGGACGCACGCTCCAAGCGTGACGGCCGTGCCATCGAAGAGATCGGCAAGTACCACCCCACCGAAGAGCCCTCATACATCGAGGTGGACACGGACCGTGCCCAGTACTGGCTCGGCGTCGGCGCACAGCCGTCCGAGCAGGTTGCCGCGATCCTGAAGATCACCGGTGACTGGCAGAAGTTCAAGGGCCTGCCGGGCCAGGAAGGCACCCTGAAGACCAAAGCTCCGAAGGCTGCCTTTGTTGCCCCGGAAAAGGGTTCCGTGATCATCCCGGAAGCCATCACCAAGAAGTCGAAGCAGTCTGACGCAGCCGAGGCCCTGCCGAGGCAGAGACCACCGAGGCTGAGTAGATTGCTGGCAGAAGCGCTCGAACACCTCGTCCGGGGAATCGTTGATTCGCCGGAAGATGTCAAGGTCAGCTCGAAGAACAACCGCCGCGGGGACACCCTCGAGGTTCGTGTTCATCAGGATGACCTGGGACGGGTGATCGGCCGTCAGGGCCGCACCGCACGGGCATTGCGCACCGTTGTGGCGGCACTGGCAGACGGCGAGCCGGTCAGGGTCGACGTCGTCGACACCGACCGCCGCCGCTAAGCGCTCGGTAACATCAGTTTTTGCTCCGGCCCTTCCACCAGCAACGGTGGAGGGGCCGGAGTGCTTTCACCACATCGCCTAATCCCGGCACGATCACAGACAGAGGAACAGATGCAGCTTCAGGTGGCACGAATCGGCAAACCGCATGGAATCCGCGGCGAAGTGACGGTCCAGGTGCTGACCGACGCTCCGGGGACCGGTTTGTACCTGGTACCGAGTTTGTGGTGGAGCCTGCATCGGCCGGCCCGCTCATTGTTGAGGGTGCCCGCTGGAACAAGGACATCCTGCTGCTCGCATTCGAAGGAATCGAGACCCGCAATCAGGCAGAGACCCTGCGCGGCGCCAAGCTTTTCATCGAAACCGAAGAGCTGGACGAGGACGACGACGAAGGCTGGTACGAGCACGAACTGGTAGGGCTCGAGGCGCGCGTCGGGTCGCAGGTGGTCGGCAAGATCGCCGCCCTGCACACCTTGCCCGTCCAGGACCTGCTCGTGGTTAAAACACCGGACGGCAAGGAAATCCTTGTCCCGTTTGTGGAGCAGATCGTTCCGGAGGTCAATGTGGCCGATGGCTTCGTCCTGCTGACGCCGCCGGACGGTCTCTTTGAGGTCAACGACGGCGAAGCCGGCCCGGTGAAGCGGAGGAAAACGCGTAGATGAGAATCGACGTCGTCAGTATCTTCCGGAGTACCTGGCGCCCTGGAGCTCTCGCTCATTGGCAAGGCCGCCAGGACGGCCTGTTGGACCTGCGCGTCCATGACCTGCGTGATTTCACCACCGACAAGCACCGCTCAGTGGACGACACCCCGTACGGCGGCGGCGCCGGCATGGTGATGAAGCCTGAACCTTGGGCGCAGGCGTTGGCTGCTGTTGCCGCGGCTGCTGTCGCCGGATCCGGTGAAGCCGCAGGGGCGCCGAGGCCACGGCGGCCGAGCCCGCCAAACCGGTTTTGATTGTTCCGTCGCCGGCAGGGGAGCGCTTCAACCAGGCCCTGGCCCATGAGCTCGCAGAAGAGGACCAGCTGGTTTTTGCCTGCGGACGCTATGAGGGCATCGACGAGCGCGTCATCGAGTGGCGGAAGAGCACTTCACGGTGCGCCCATGAGCCTTGGTGACTATGTGCTGAACGGCGGCGAAGTGGCCGTTTTGGCCATGGTCGAAGCCATCGGCAGGCTGCTGCCAGGCGTTGTGGGCAACCCTGAGTCCCTGGTGGAGGAGTCGCATTCGGACGGGCTGCTGGAATACCCCGTGTATACCAAGCCCGCCAGCTGGCGGGACCGGGATGTCCCGGCAGTGCTGCTGAGCGGCAACCACGGGAAGATTGCGCAGTGGCGCCGCCACGAGCAGTACCGGCGGACGGCGGAACGCCGTCCGGACCTCCTGGAAACGTTCGACGCCGGCAAGCTGCCACGTGCCGACCGGACGGCTTTCGCCGACCTCGGGTACGACGTCGTCGACGGTCACCTCATGGCGCGGCGGCAGGCCGATACCAGCACGGACACCGGAACCGACGCCTCAACCTGAACCGGCGCGTCTGTGGTCCACGGCGATTGGCTGTAGGCCCGCGAGTGTGGCAAAATTAGTCTTTGTGTCTGCTGGGTCCGCACCTGCCACAGGGGAGCGCAACCAACAGCTGGACACCCCGGGACCTTCAATCAGTGAAGGGACCGGCCCACTTAATTTTCGGCGGTAACTTCCGGTATTTCCGGGCTTGCCCGCCGTGACCCAAAGTGAATGACCTGTGGCGTTCACCAGGAGTGCAATTATGCATATTCTCGATTCCGTAGATGCAGCCTCGCTGCGCACCGATGTTCCTGTCTTCCGCGCGGGTGACACCCTCAAGGTTCACGTGAACATCATCGAAGGCAAGAACTCCCGTGTCCAGGTATTCCAGGGCTTCGTCCTGGGCCGCCACGGCGACGGTCTTCGCGAAACCTTCACCATCCGCAAGGTCTCCTTCGGCGTCGGTGTGGAGCGTACCTTCCCGGTGCACTCCCCGATCATCGACAAGATCGAAGTTGTCTCCAAGGGTGACGTGCGCCGCGCGAAGCTGTACTACATGCGCGACCTGCGCGGCAAGGCTGCGAAGATCAAGGAAAAGCGCGACTTCCAGCCCAAGAAGTAAGTCCCCAGGGACCTACAAAGCAGGCCCAGCCGTACCAGGCCAGCGCCGGAGCCCTTCGCAACAGCGCCCCAGGAATACGGATCATGGACCAGACAAAACGCCAGCCCAGAAGAATGGGCTGGCGTTTTGCGTTCCTGGCAGTTCTCCTGGCCGTGGCCATCAGCGGGCTGGTCCGTTCCCTGTGGCTGGATGTCTATTACATACCGTCTGAATCCATGGAGCCGATCCTTGCGAACGGGGACCGCATCCTGGTCTCCAGGACAGACTTCCATGCCGAACCCGTCCGTCGGGCGACATTGTGGTCTTCGACGGCAGGGGTTCGTTTGCTCCCCTGAACAGTGGGAAGGGCCCCTTCTGGATTCCGTTGCAGCGGCCGGGCAGTGGCTTGGCCTGGCAGGCAGTGACACCACGTACGTCAAACGTGTGATCGGCATGCCGGGGGACACCGTGGTTTGCTGCGATGCAGACGGAAAGATCACTGTCAACGGCGAGGCACTCGACGAGCCGTATTTGTTCGACGGAGACAGCCCAAGCACGCAGGTCTTCAGCGCCGTGGTGCCTGACGGAAGGCTTTGGCTGCTCGGTGACCACCGCTCGGCGTCCGCTGATTCGCGCAGCCTGCTCGGTGCGCCCGGCGGGGCATGGTGCCAATGAACCGTGTCATCGGCAGGCCGGTCCAGATCGTTTGGCCACTTGATAGATTTGCTGCAGTACTTCGGCCGCCAGCGGCCGGATCAACAACAGAGGACGGACAGTAAATGCCCGAGAACAATGCCCGGACACCTGAGCCGCCTCGCGACGGCGCCCCGGTGCCGACACCGAAGGTATGTCCGCCAACGCGATTTCCGGCGGCGGCATCTCGGACGGCGTGGCGGACGGCAGCCCGTCGGCGCCCAGTCCGGCAGGCGATCCGCGGCACCGACTTCCGAGCCCGCCGCCCCCAGCCAGCTCTTTGTCTGGCTGAAGGAGGTTGCCACGGTAGTGGTGATCGCCGTGGTGCTGTCCTTCCTGATCAAGACGTTCCTGTTCCGCGCGTTCTATATTCCGTCCGAGTCCATGGTCAGCACCCTGGACGTCAACGACCGCATCTTCGTGAACCTGCTGGTTCCGGAGCCGTTTTCCCTCTCACGCGGCGACGTTGTGGTCTTCCGTGACACCAAGGGCTGGCTGAGCACCGCACCGGAGGAACCGAAGGGACCTTTCACCTGGGTCCAGGACGGCCTGACATTTGTGGGACTGCTGCCGGACAACTCCGAGCAGCACCTCGTCAAACGGGTCGTCGGGCTACCCGGTGACCACGTGATCTGCTGCGACGGCGGCGGTAAACTGACCATCAACGGATCTCCCATTGATGAAACCTATGTCAATAGGGCTGAGGAACCGCAGGTCCGTGCTTTCGACGTCGTTGTTCCGGAAGGAAAGGTCTGGGTCATGGGCGATAACCGTAACCACTCCGCGGATTCCCGCTCGCACCTGGAGTCCAATGGCGGATTCGTCGACCTCGTGGACGTAGAGGGCAAAGCCGCCGTCATCGCCTGGCCGTTGAACCGGATCACTGTCCTTGACAATTATCCGGCCGTCTTCCGGAACGTGCCTGCGGGAGGCTAGGAGTGTCCACAGTGATACCGGCCACCGGGTCCAACGCTCCAGCCTGCCAGGCGGACGGGGTCCGCTCCAAAGCACCGACGCTCCGGCATGAGCGGACGTTCAAAGCGCAGGGTGCCCGTTACCTGGCCGGCGTGGACGAAGTGGGACGGGGGGCACTGGCAGGACCCGTGAGCGTCGGAATCGCCGTCGTGGACCTCCACACCCAGAAGCCCCTGGCCGGTGTGCGGGACAGCAAGCTCCTCAGCCGCGCCGAACGGGAACGGCTGGAACCGCTGGTCAGACGCTGGAGTGTTGCGTCCGCCGTCGGGCACGCTTCCGCGTGGGAGATCGACGCATTGGGCATCATTGCTGCGCTGCGGCTGGCCGGAACGCGTGCCTGGCAGGACATTCTTGCGGCCGGCATCAGCCCTGATGTGGTGCTGCTCGATGGCAGCCACAACTGGCTCTCGCCCGCCGGGCAGCCTTCCCTGTTTGACGAGCCGCCCGTGGATTTCGCGTGCCTCGCCCCGGTCCACACCAAGATCAAGGCGGACATGCAGTGCCTGAGCGTGGCCGCTGCCAGCGTGATTGCGAAGGTGGAACGCGACGAGCAGATGCGCGGCCTGCACAGTGAATACCCCGAGTTTGGCTGGGACGTCAACAAGGGCTACGCCACTGCAATTCACCGGGACGCGCTCCGCGCCGCCGGAGCCACACCGTACCACCGGGTGAGTTGGAACCTCCTGGGCGGCGAACTCTGATTCCGTGCCGCTCCAGTGCCTGCGGCACTGGTGTGGGGTTCATGCGGCGGGGACGCTGCGACTGCGGCGCCCTGGATGGTGCAAGATGGAAGCATGAGTGCAGAGGATCTTGAAAACTACGAAACCGACATGGAGCTCCAGCTCTACCGTGAATACCGCGACGTCGTCGGGCTCTTCAGTTACGTTGTCGAGACCGAGCGCCGCTTCTACCTCGCGAACCACGTCGACCTCCAGGCCCGCAGCGCTGACGGCGAGGTCTACTTCGATCTGACGCTCCAAGATGCCTGGGTGTGGGATGTGTACCGTTCGGCACGGTTCGTGAAGACAGTCCGTGTACTGACGTTCAAGGATGTCAACGTCGAAGAACTGCCCCGCAACGAGGAACTCGCCCTGCCGAAGGACGCTGACCTCGGCAACTGACGCCGGCCCACTGCTCCTCCACAGCCCCGCTGTATTGGGGTGTTTTTCCCGGGTTGCCCACATACGCGAATAGCCTGCTGTCCTCCACTGTCCTGCCACTGCAGGCTGGTTGCGGAGGTAGAAATGAAATCCAAAGACCTGCTGGGTCGGCGCGGCGAGGAACTCGCGGCCGGCTATCTTGAAACGCTCGGCATGCTGGTGGTGGAACGCAACTGGCGCTGCACCGAAGGTGAAATAGACATTGTGGCCCTGGACGGCGACGCACTGGTCATCGCTGAGGTTAAGACGCGCCGTTCCCTGGACTACGGGCACCCGTTCGAAGCTGTAGGGCCGGACAAACTCGCCCGGCTGCATCGGCTTGGTTCGGCCTGGTGCCGGGACAGGGAGCTGCGGATGCCGCTACGGCGCGTGGACGTCATTGCCGTGCTGGACGACGGCGGCGGCGAACCCCTGGTGGAACACCTCAAGGGGGTGGGGTAGATGGCGCTGGGTCGGGCCTACTCCGTGGCGCTGGTGGGATTGAACGGGTACATCGTCGAGGTCGAAGCCGATATTGGCCAGACCCTGCCGGCATTCGTGATCCTGGGCCTCCCGGACGCCGCCCTCAACGAGGCCAAGGAACGCATACGTTCCGCGGCCAAAAACTCCGGAATTCCGCTGAGCCGGCGGAAGATCACAGCCAACCTCATCCCTGCGTCGCTGCCCAAACGCGGTTCGGGCTTCGACCTTGCCGTGACCATGGCAGTCCTGAGGGCCGCAAATGACATCAAGCCCACCGGCCGGACCGTCTTCATCGCCGAACTCGGGTTGGATGGCCGGCTACGGCCGGTGCGCGGCATCCTGCCCGCAGTGATGGCGTCGGTGCAGGCCGGCTATCCGGACGTGGTGGTCGCGCACGCCAACCTTGGCGAGGCATCGCTGGTCCCCGGAGCCAACGTCAAGGGGTACCGCACGCTGGCGCGGCTGGCGCTCGATTTTGGTGCAGACCCGCAAGAGCTCGCACTGGACTTCGAGCCGGAGGACGAGGCCGGTCACGGGGACTCCGAACCGGGGGCCCGGCTGTTCCTGACATGGTCGACGTCTCCGGCCAGGGCGAAGCCAGACGTGCACTCGAGGTGGCCGCTGCCGGGCCCACCACCTGCTCCTGACCGGACCTCCGGGTGCGGGCAAAACCATGCTGGCCGAAAGACTTCCCGGTCTCCTGCCGGACCTTGCCGACAATGAGGCAATGGAAGTCACTGCCATCCACTCCCTCTGCGGCCTTCCCTCATCCGCCGTCCAGCTTGTGCGGCGGCCGCCGTTCGAAAACCCGCATCATTCGGCCACAGCCGCCGCCATAATCGGCGGAGGATCGGGGCTGCCGCGCCCGGGTGCGGCGTCGCGGGCGCACCGCGGTGTCCTGTTCCTGGACGAGGCCCGGAATACGAACGGCGCGTCCTGGACGCCCTTCGCCAGCCCCTGGAGAGCGGGGAGCTGGTCATTCACCGCTCGGCAGGCACGGCCGCCTACCCCGCCCGGTTCCAGCTGGTCCTTGCCGCCAATCCCTGTCCCTGCGGCAAGGCTTCGGGAAAGGGCCTGGACTGCACGTGTACGCCCATGATGCGGCGCCGCTACGTAGCCAGGATGTCCGGTCCGCTGCTGGACCGGGTGGATATCCAGCTGCAGGTGGAGCGCGTGTCACTGGCCGACTTCGGCCAGGCGGGCGCCGAAGAAGACACGGCCACCGTGGCACGGAGGGTAGGCGACGCACGCCGGCGCCAGGCCGAACGGCTGCAGCCGCTGGGAATGGAGACGAACTCGCAGGTGCCCGGCCGGATTCTGCGCGGCGCCCTGCGGCTGCCGGCCGGCGCCACGCGGATCCTGGACCACTCACTGGAGCGGGGCGTGCTAACCGCCAGGGGCTATGACAGGGTTCTCCGGCTGGCCTGGACCCTGGCGGACCTGTCGCACCGCGACATGCCCGACACCAACGACATCGGCCAGGCCCTTGGCCTCCGGCAGGCTGCCTCGGCAGCTGCGTGAAGGAAGAAACCACATGGACAACGAACGGATCGCCCGGGCCGCCCTGTCGCGGCTTATGGAACCGCAGGACGCGGCCGGACTGGCCCTGGTACAGGCCGCCGGCGCACCCGACGCCTTGAAAATCGCCACGGGCCAGGCGGCCGCCGGCCCGGCACTGGAGCGGGAGATCACCGGACTGCTGGCGGACAACGGCGCCGGAACCAGCTGGGCGGGGATGGCTGCCTGCCTCAAACGCTGGGCTCCCCGCATTCCGGATCTGGCGCCCGAGCGTGACCTGGCCACCATGGCACGCCTCGGCGGCCGGCTGATTATCCCGTCGGATGATCTCTGGCCTGCCCAGCTCGGGGACCTTGGGATGCAGGAGCCCATCTGTCTTTGGTGGCGGGGCCTGGAACAAGAGCTTCCCGGTCCGGCCCGGAGCGTGGCGCTGGTGGGGTCCCGCGACAGCACCAGCTACGGCGCCTCGGTGACCGGGGACCTCTCCTACTCCCTGGCTCAGCGGGCTTCACCGTGGTCTCCGGGGCGCGTACGGCATCGACGCCCACGCGCACCGGGCAGCCCTGGCCGGGGATCAGCGGCGGTGCCAACCATCGCGGTGATGGCTGGTGGTGTGGACCGGTTCTACCCGTCCGGCAACGAGGATCTCCTGAGGGCGGTCTGCAACCAGGGAGCGGTGCTCGCAGAGGTGCCGCCAGGGTCGGCGCCCACCCGCTACCGCTTTCTCCAGCGGAACAGGCTGATCGCGGCACTGGCCGCAGTGACGGTGGTGGTGGAAGCGCGCTGGCGGTCCGGTGCGCTGAACACGGCCCACCACGCGGAGACGCTTGGCCGCGCGGTGGGAGCTGTGCCGGGGTCCGTGCACAGCGCCAACTCCGCCGGCTGCCACCGGCTGCTCCGGGATGGCGGGGCTGTCTGTGTGACTGACGCCGCGGAGATCGCCGAACTGGCATCCCCAAGCGGCGTGGGGCTTGCGGCCCCGGGACAGCGCATGCGGCCGACCATGACGGACTGACCTTGGAGGATCTGATCCTACTGGACGCCCTGCCGCTGCGGTCCACCACGTCCGTGGACAAGCTCTGCGCTGTTGCCGGCCTTAGTGCGGACTCCGTGCGGGCCGGGTTGGGCAGGCTAGGCCTGCTGGGGCTCGCAGCTTCAGAAAGGGGCGGCTGGAAACGGGCCAAGGAATTAGCGTAGTTGCCTGTGTCCGGGACGCGATTCCCGCGGCGTTCTGGGACAGTGGAACAGTGAAGAATCAGGAACTGTCCCGGGCATTTGAGCAGGCACTTGCAGACTTCGGCAGATACCTGACCGCCGAGCGGGCACGGTCCGGGCATACGCTTCGGGCGTACCTTTCCGATCTTCGAAGCCTCCTGGAATACGCCACCTCCGAAGGCGCCACGGCTCTGCCGGAACTGGAGCTGGGCACTCTCCGACGCTGGCTCGGGGCGCAGAGCCAGGCCGGGATATCCCGGGCCTCCCTTGCGCGGAGATCGGCCACAGCGCGTTCCTTCACTACGTGGGCCATGAGGGAAGAACTCATCAGAACCGACCCTGCCCTCCGTCTCAGGGCTCCCAAAGCGGAAAAGTCACTGCCCGGGGTGCTGCAGTCTCAACAACTCCTCAGGCTGCTGGACAGTCTGGAAGAAGCCGCGGCTGACGGGTCACCGGTGTCGGTCCGCAACCGGGCTATGGTGGAGCTGCTATACGCCACAGGTCTGCGCGTGGGGGAGTTGGCTGCCTTGGATGTGGACGATCTCAACCCGGACCGCCGGACCCTACGGGTGGTCGGCAAGGGCAACAAGGAACGGACGGTTCCCTACGGCGTCCCGGCAGCTATGGCCGTCGGAGACTGGCTCAGCAGGGCCAGGCCGTTCCTGGCCACCGGCCGCAGCGGACCAGCGCTCTTCCTGGGCGCCAGGGGAAACCGTGTTGACCAGCGCCAGGTCAGAACCGTGGTAAACGCTCTCTTCGAAGCTTTGGGCGACACCTCAGCAAGCGGTCCGCACGCGCTGAGGCATACTGCGGCAACCCACCTGCTCGATGGCGGGGCGGATCTTCGTGCGGTCCAGGAAATCCTGGGCCACAGCAGCCTCGCCACCACGCAGATCTACA
Source organism: Arthrobacter sp. Hiyo4 (assembly GCA_002370555.1). Lineage (GTDB taxonomy): Bacteria > Actinomycetota > Actinomycetes > Actinomycetales > Micrococcaceae > Arthrobacter. Next base: position 2,152,295 of record AP014718.1, on the reverse strand, counting down.
CCCACGTGTCCGTTGAGCGGCTACGGAGCAGCTACCAGCAGGCCCATCCCCGGGCCTGAGGGCCGGGGATTACCGCCAACGCGGAGTATTTCCAGAACCATGTCACCTGTGGCGAATCGCACTGGCGTAATTACGCGGCGTACGGCACAATAAGAGTCACGTCCGGCAACTTTCAGGTTTCGCTTGAAGCTCTTTCGCTTCGCGCGTCACCCGCAAGTCCGGACAGAGCTTAATAATCAGGCAGGGAATACCACCGCTGGAACGCACGGCACCGGGCAGTTTCATCCAGGCAGAGGTCGTTGGGGAAGACGTACCTACAGCTATGGAGGATGGAATGTCTGTTGCAATGACCCGCGGTGTGCTGTTTGTTCACTCAGCCCCTACTGCACTGTGCCCGCACGTAGAGTGGGCCATTGGATCCGTCGTGGACAAGCGGACGGATCTAGAGTGGACCCCTCAGCCTGCCGCGCCCGGAATGTTCCGCGCCGAACTCTCATGGACCGGAACCCCGGGCACCGGATCGCTGCTGGCATCCTCCCTTCGCGGCTGGGCCCATCTGCGGTATGAGGTTACTGAAGAGCCGAGCCAGGGAGTTGACGGCGGCCGCTGGTCGCATACCCCCGAACTGGGAATCTTCCATGCCACCACGGACGTCCACGGCAACATCATGGTTTCAGAGGACCGCATCCGCTATGCCTATGAATCGGGCGCCGGAGATCCCTCCGCCGTGTATCACGAGCTTTCCCTGGCCTTAGGCGAGGCCTGGGACGAGGAACTCGAGCCGTTCCGCCACGCAGCCGAGGGTGCACCGGTCCGCTGGCTGCACCAGGTGGGCTGACCGCCGCCGGACATCACGACGTCGTGCTTCCTGTCCGCTGTCCCGGCAGAAGCCGTGCCTGATCGGAAGGCGGCGCCCCATAGCAAAAGCAGAGGCCCCGCCACATGGCGGGGCCTCTGCTTCGTCTGCGGTACTTGCTGTTCCCGCGCTGCTGCTAGATGCTGCGGACAGCGATCACGGCGTTATGGCCGCCGAAGCCGAACGAGTTGCTCAGCGCCACGATGTCGCCTGCCGGCAGATCCCTCGCCGACGTGACGACGTCGAGCGGGATCTCCGGGTCCTGGTTCTCGAGGTTGATGGTGACTGGGGCCTTGCGGTGGAACACGGCAAGCACGGTGAGTACTGCCTCCACGGCACCGGACGCGCCCAGCAGGTGGCCCATCTGTGATTTAGTGGCGGACACCGCGACGTTGTCGAGGTGGTTCCCCAGCGATGCGCGGAGGGCCGTGTACTCGGGCTTGTCACCTACGGGAGTGGAGGTGGCGTGCGCGTTGACGTGGACAACGTCCTCGGCCTGGATCCGGCCATCGAACATGGCTGCCTTCAGCGCGCGCATGGCGCCCAGGCCCTGGGGTCCGGTGCGGTGATGTGGTAGGCATCGGCCGTCACGGAGGTGCCGGCCAGTTCGCCGTAGATGCGGGCGCCGCGGGCAATGGCGTGTTCCTCGGCTTCGAGCACCAGCGCGCCGGCGCCTTCACCCATTACAAAGCCGTCGCGGCCCAGATCGTAGGGGCGTGAGGCGCCCTGGGGGTCGTCGTTGCGGCGCGAGAGGGCCTGCATGGACGAGAACGCAGCCAGGGGCATGGGGTGGATGGCTGCCTCGGCGCCGCCGCACATCACCACGTCGGCCTTGCCGGAGCGGATCAGCTCCAGGCCCAGGTGAAGGGCCTCGGTGCCCGACGCGCAGGCCGAAACAGGGGTGTGGGCGCCGGCACGGGCGCCAAGGTCAAGGCTGACGGCTGCTGCGACGCCGTTGGGCATCAGCATGGGCACCGTCATGGGCAGGACGCGACGCGGGCCCTTTTCCTTCAGCGTGTCCCACGCGTCCAGTAGCGTCCAGACTCCGCCGATACCGGTGGCGAAAGCGACCGCAAGACGGTCGGGGTCGATCTCGGTGATGCCGGAATCGGCCCAGGCTTCACGCGAAGCGATGACGCCAAACTGGGTGGACGGGTCCATCCGCTTGGCCTCGACGCGGCTCAGGACCTCCAGGGCCGGAGTGGAGCAGCGGGCAGCAAAGTGGACCGGCAGTTCGTACTTGGCGACCCATTCGTCTTCCAGCGTGCGGGCACCGGAGACCCCCTTCAGCGCGTTGTTCCACATGGTGGGTACGTCGCCGCCGATGGGCGTGGTGGCACCCAGACCGGTAATGACTACTTTGCGTGTCATTGGATCACTCTCTGTCGGTGGGCAGGCCGTATCCGGTTGTCCGGCGGGGTCCCGCGTGTGGGGCAGCTGGCTGCCGAAAAATGTGGTGGACTGCCGGTCCGGCCTGAGCACGGACCGGCAGTCCAGTCAGCCTTAAGGGGCTGAAGCCTTGGCTAGGCCTGTGCGCCTGCGATGAAGCTGACGGCGTCGCCCACGGTCTTGAGGTTCTTGACCTCTTCGTCCGGGATACGCACGCCGAACTTCTCTTCGGCATTGACCACGATGGTCATCATGGAGATGGAGTCGATGTCCAGGTCCTCGGTGAAGGACTTGTCCAGCTCCACAGCCTCGGTGGCAAGGCCGGTTTCTTCGTTGACGATTTCAGCCAAGCCGGCCAGGATCTCTTCGTTGCTAGCCATTGATGGCTCCTTTTCTTGTTATTGCCGGCAGGGGGTGCCGGAAACGGTGCAGTCCGCGGATGCGGCCTGTATGGGGCGTTCCTAAGGAAGGACGATTACCTGGGCACCGAAGACCAGACCGGCGCCGAAGCCGATCTGGAGTGCGAGGCCGCCGCTGAGCCCAGGGTTTTCCTTGAGCAGGCGGTGGGTAGCAAGGGGGATTGAGGCCGCCGACGTGTTTCCGGCATCAGCGATGTCCCGGGCCACGGTGACGGATTCAGGAAGATTCAGTTTCTTGACCATCTCATCGATGATCCGCATGTTGGCCTGGTGCGGGATGAACGCAACGAGGTCTTCAGCTTTGACGCCCGCTGCTTCCAAAGCCTGCTGTGCCATCTTGGCCATTTCCCAGACCGCCCAGCGGAAGACGGTCTGCCCGTCCTGGCGGAGTGTGGGGTAGAGCTCCTGCGCTTCTTCGAGCAGGGCAAAGTCGCCGGGTTCGTCGGACTGGCGGGCGGCCATGCTGAGGTCGCGGACATCCAGGATGGAACGCGTCATGCCGATGGCGTCCCACTTACTGCCGTCCGAACCCCACACCGAGGGTCCGATGCCGGGGGTGTCCGAGGGCCCGATGACAACAGCGCCCGCGCCGTCGCCCAGCAGGAAGGAAATGGTTCGTTCCCGGTTGTCGATGACGTCGGAGAGCTTCTCCGCACCGACCACCAGCACGTAGGTGGCCGTGCCGGAGCGGACCAAGGCATCACCCTGGGCGATGCCGTAGCAGTACCCGGCGCAGGCGGCCGAGATATCGAACGCGGGAGCCGGCGTCGCACCGATGCGGTCAGCCAGGGCGGCGGCAGCCGACGGCGTGGCGTACGGGTGGGTGACGGTGGAAACGATGACGGCACCAAGCTGGGAGGCTTCGATGCCTGCCTGCTGCAGGGCCTCCCGGGCAGCGCCCTCGGCCATATCGATGACGCTGACGTCCGCAGCGGCCCGGTGCCGGGTCACGATGCCGGTCCGCTGGCGGATCCATTCGTCCGAGGAATCAATCCACTGGCAGACGTCGTCGTTGGTGACGATGACGTCAGGCCGGAATGCGCCGAGGCCGATGATGCGGCTGTATTCGTTTACGGGAACCTGTTTCAGCGTGGGAACGCTCATGCGTTTCCCTCCAGTTCTGCGAAGAGTGCCAGTGCGGCCGTGAGGTCGTCCGGGGTTTTGACTGCAACGGTCTTGACGCCGGGCATGCCGCGCTTGGCGAGCCCGGTCAGGGTGCCGGCCGGGGCCAGCTCAATGACACCGGTGACGCCGCGCTGCACAAGGGTTTCCATGCAGAGGTCCCAGCGGACCGGCCGGGAGACCTGCGCGATGAGGCTCTCGACGGCGGCGCCGCCGTCGGTCACTTCCCGGCCGTCAAAGTTGGACAGCAGGGGCACCTGCGGTTTCTGCGGCTTGAGGCCGGGCTTGAGCGACTCGAGGGCGCTCACGGCGGGGGACATGTGTGAGGTGTGGAACGCGCCGGCCACCTTCAGCGGGATGACGCGTGCCTTGGCCGGCGGGTTGTCCGCCAGGGCCTTGAGCTGTTCGAAGGTTCCGGCTGCCACGGTCTGGCCCGCCCCATTGACATTGGCCGGTGTTGCGCCGGTAGCCTCGATGGCGGCCAGGACCTCTGCAGGGTCCCCGCCCACCACGGCACTCATGCCGGTGGGGGTCACGGCAGCGGCGGCGGCCATGCTGTTGGCGCGTTCACGGACGAACGTCATGGCTTCCTGCTCGGTGAGTACGCCGGCGAGAGCCGAGGCAGTGATTTCACCGACGGAGTGGCCGGCAAGGATCACGGGTAGCGTGCCGAGATCGACGTCGAACAGCGATTTTGCGGCCACCAGCCCGGCGGCAACAATCAGGGGCTGCGCAACGGCGGTGTCCTTGATGGTGTCCTCGTCAGAGGTGGTCCCGTGGGCTGTCAGGTCGATGCCTGCGATCTCACTGAGGGAGGCCAGATGGCCTGCTACCGAAGGCAGTTCCAGCCAAGGGGCCAGAAAACCGGGTCTGTGAGCCCTGTCCAGGGCAGACTATTGCAAGCACGTATCCAGCTTTCCAAATTACGGGGTCATCCAGGGGTGTTTCACTGCACCAAGCTCAAGGGGTCGGATTGTAGGAAGTCTACAACGACTCACGGCTGATTCCGCGTCGAATGACGCTCCGCGGGGGCTTTTGGCGGCGCCGACAGCCGCCCGACAACCAATGCCGCCTGCAGCACAAACGCCTCACGGGGGAGCAGCGGATCCCAGCCCGTGACGTCGCAGACGCGCTTGAGCCGGTACCTGACGGTGTTGGCGTGGACAAACAATTCGCGGGCAGTCGCCTCAAGGGAATGGCCCAACTCCAGGTAGGTGCCCAGGGTCTCCACCAGCCCGTTGGAGGCGGCGACAAGCGGACGGTAGATGTTTTTCACCAAGGAGCGGCGCGCCGCTTCGTCGCCGGAGATGACGCGTTCCGGCAACAGGTCATCGGCGGCCACGGGCCGGGGAGCGGCCGGCCACGCCCTTGCCGCGGTCAGTCCAGCAAAGGCAGACTGCGCTGAGCCGCTGGCCTCCAGCAGGGAGCCGGCTTCCGGACCGTAGACCACCGGGCCGGGGGCGAACATTTCGCTGAGTTTCAGGTATGCGGTCTCGCGGTCCTGGACGCCGCCAAGGATCAGGATCAGCCGGTCGCCCTGGATGCCCACCAACGCATCCTCGGCGTAGCGGCCTGCCAGGCGGCGCAGTTCGCTGACGTAGCTGGCACTGGGTTCAGACGGCGAATTGCCCACCATCACGGTGAACCTCTCCTGTGCCTTCCAACCCAGCGCGGCGATCCGGGACCGCAGCGCGTCCGTGTTTTCGCCACGGAGGATGGCGTCCACGATCAGCGCTTCCAGCCGCGTATCCCAGGAACCGCGGGACTCGGCCGCCCGCGCATACACGTCTGCCGCCGCGAAGGCCACTTCCCGTGAGTACCGCAGCACCGCCTCCGGAGGGAGGGCTGGTCAGCTTCCGGGCGATGACCGGCACCTGGTCTTCCACCACTTCCACCACGATGCGGATGAGCTGGAGCGCCTTCTGGAGGCTGATGGAGCGCGTCAGCTCGGTGGGGCCGTCCCAAAAACGTCGGTGAGGATCCACGACGGTGAGCTGGGCCGCTCATACCAGGTGACAAACGCGGCGATGCCGTTTTGCGCCACCATGCCCAGGGCCGAGCGCTCATCGGAGCTGAGCCTCGAATACCACGGCAGCGACTTTTCCAGCTGGCGTAGGGTGGTGGTGGAGAGCTGACCCACGCTTGCCCGGAGCTTTTTCAGGGTTTCGGATTTCTCCGGTGTCATGCTGCGCGAGGACGGCTTGCGCTTCACGGGCGGGGTGGTTGGCTCTGGCATCCTACGAGCATACGGTGCCTGCCCGGCAAGCTCCATTTGTGCAAAGGCTACAACGGTGTTGGACCTGCATCACAGGCTGCCTCCTGTCCAGTAAGGCAGGGGGGACTACGACGGCGACCCTCACCTTTTCGGTGAGGGTCGCCGTCGTCTTTCATTTCCGCTGACAAGCAGGTCAGCGGGAGTTGATCAGGACTCGCCGCCCGCGTTGCCGGTGGAACCGGCGTTGACGTTATGCAGCTTGTACTTCTCGATTGCCTGGGCCGGGGCCTGGGCATCAACTTCGCCGCGGCGCGCCAGCAGCTGCAGGGAACGGACCACGATGGAGTGGATGTCGTTCTTGAAGAAGCGGCGTGCTGCCGCGCGGGTGTCGGAGAAGCCGAAGCCATCCGCACCCAGCGTGGCGAACTCGTTCGGCACAAACTGGCGGATCTGGTCCGGGACGGCCTTCATGTAGTCCGAGACCGCAACCACGGGTCCTGTGGCACCGGCAAGCTGCTGGGTCACAAACGGAACACGGGCGGGCTTGCCCGGGTTCAGGAACGCCTCTTCCTCGGCGGCCATGCCGTCCCGGCGCAGTTCGTTCCAGGACGTGACGGACCAGACGTCGGCGGAGACGCCCCAGTCCTCGGCGAGCAGCCGCTGGGCTTCGATGGCCCAGGGGACGGAGACGCCGGAAGCCAGGATCTGGGTCCGGGGACCGTCGATCTTCGCCGGAGCCAGGAGGTAGATGCCCCTGAGGACACCTTCCACGTCGAGCTCTTCGGGTTCCGCGGGCTGCGTGATGGGTTCGTTGTAGACCGTGATGTAGTACATCAGGTTACGGTCAGTCGAATCCGGGCCGTACATGCGCTCGATGCCGTCCCGGATGATGTGGCCCATTTCGTACCCGTACGCCGGGTCATAGGTGACCACTGCCGGGTTCGTGGAGGCCAGCAGCGGGGAGTGGCCGTCGGCGTGCTGGAGGCCTTCGCCGGTCAGGGTGGTCCGCCCGGCGGTGGCGCCGATGATGAACCCGCGGGCCATCTGGTCCCGGCGGCCCAGAAGGCGTCGCCGGTGCGCTGGAACCCGAACATGGAGTAGAACACGTACACCGGGATCAGCGGTACGCCGTGGGTGGCGTAGGCGGTGCCGGCGGCGGTGAACGCCGCGACCGCGCCAGCCTCGTTGATGCCGGGGTGGATCAGCTGCCCCTGGGCCGATTCCTTGTAGGCCAGGACCAGGTCCCGGTCCACGGAGAGGTAGTTCTGGCCCTTGGGGTTGTAGATCTTCGCCGTGGGGAAGAACGCGTCCATTCCGAACGTGCGGGCCTCATCGGGGATGATCGGCGCGATGTGCTTGCCGAAGTTCTTGTCCCGCATGAGGTCCTTGAGGAGCCGGACAAACGCCATGGTGGTGGCCGCCTGTTGCTTCCCGGATCCGCGCTTGGCGACCTCGTACGTTTTTGCCTCCGGGAGGGCGATCTCCTGGTGCTTGGAGCGGCGCTCAGGAACAGAACCGCCCAGCTGGGCGCGGCGTTCCATCATGTACTGGATTTCGGGGCATCGGTGCCCGGGTGGTAGTACGGGGGCTGGTACGGGTCCTTCTCCAGCTGCTCGTCGGTGACCGGGATCCGGAGGTGGTCGCGGAACTTCTTCAGGTCATCGAGGGTGAGCTTTTTCATCTGGTGGGTCGCGTTGCGGCCCTCGAAGTGGGGTCCGAGGCCGTAGCCCTTGACCGTTTTGGCCAGGATCACGGTGGGTTTGCCCTTGAATTCGGTGGCAGCCTTATACGCGGCGTAGACCTTGCGGTAGTCGTGGCCGCCGCGCTTGAGGTTCCAGATCCCGTCATCGGAGAGGTCCGCGACCATGTCCTTGGTCTGCGGGGTTTTGCCGAAGAAGTGCTCGCGGACGAACCCGCCGGATTCTGCCTTGTAGGTCTGGTAGTCACCGTCCGGGGTCTCGTTCATGATCTTCACGAGCGAGCCGTCGGAGTCCTTGGTGAGCAGGTCATCCCACTCCCGGCCCCAGACGACCTTGATGACGTTCCAGCCCGCGCCGCGGAAGAACGCCTCGAGTTCCTGCATGATCTTGCCGTTGCCGCGGACGGGGCCGTCCAGGCGCTGGAGGTTGCAGTTGATCACGAAGTTGAGGTTGTCGAGGTTCTCGTTCGCGGCGAGCTGGAGCAGGCCGCGGGACTCGGGCTCGTCCATTTCGCCGTCGCCCAGGAACGCCCAGACCTGCTGGTCCGAGGTGTCCTTGAGACCGCGGTTGTGCAGGTACCGGTTGGACTGGGCCTGGTAGATCGCGTTCATCGGGCCGATGCCCATCGAGACCGTGGGGAATTCCCAGAACTCCGGCATGAGGCGCGGGTGCGGGTAGGAGGAGAGCGCGTGGCCTTCCTTGGACTTTTCCTGCCGGAATCCGTCCAGGTCCTCCTCGGCGAGCCGGCCTTCCATGAACGCGCGGGCGTACATGCCGGGGGAGGCGTGGCCCTGGAAGAAAACCTGGTCACCGCCGCCGGGGTGGTCCTTGCCGCGGAAGAAGTGGTTGAAGCCGACCTCGTACAAGGTGGCGGCCCCGGCGTACGTGGAGATGTGCCCGCCCACGCCGATGTTCGGCCGCTGTGCCCGGTGCACCATGATGGCGGCATTCCAGCGCATGTACGCCCGGTACCGGCGCTCGAACTCTTCGTTGCCGGGGAACGGAGCTTCCTGGTCCACCGGGATGGTATTCACGTAGTCCGTGGTGGTCACCATCGGCACGCCGACGCTCTGCGCGCCGGCGCGCTGCAGCAGGCTCCGCATGATGTATTGGGCACGCTCGGTGCCCTGTTCCTGAATCAGGGTATCCAGGGACTCCAGCCATTCGGCGGTCTCTTCCGGATCACGATCAGGCAGCTGGTTTGTCAACCCGCTGAGGATATGGGAGGTATCTTCTCCTGCAGCCACGTCCAACCTCTCTTTGCGCGCATGCATCGGCGCCCACATGCCGGGCAGGGTGACTGTCCGGCATGAATGCGACGTGTGCGACGTATCGGTTACAACAGCCCGGTCATGTGCGCCGGGCAGGGTCCTATCACGCCTATGTCTGCCATTGAGTTCCAGGCGGTCGCCCCGCAGGCATAGTTGTCACCAGTCACTCTAGCTGTGACTCCAGCGCGATGCGTAGCCGCGTCCATGGCGTCCCTGTTGTATTTCGCCGTCATACTGGTTGTGTGACGAAAGCCGCTGCAACGCAGGCTGACGGCGCCGGATGTGACGCAGAATATGGCGGATCGCGGTGGTGGCAGCTTGAAGCGCAGGCACAAAGGGTGTTGGCTGGGAGTAATGGAAATCACTATGCGAATTGCATGTATTAGGCATTGGAGGAACACGTGAGCGAGGCCGACGCCGCCACTTCGGTAAATGTGGCGGAAAAATTGGGTTTCAAAAACGGGGATCTGATTCAGGAGTTCGGTTACGACGACGACGTCGATTTCGACTTACGTGATGATATTGAGGACCTGACAGGGTCCGAGCTCCTGGACGAGGACGACCACGACGTTGTTGACGCCGTCATTTTTTGGTGGCGGGACGGCGACGGGGATCTGGTCGATAGCCTCATGGATTCCCTGACCACCCTGAGTGAAACCGGGGTTGTTTGGGTGTTGACGCCAAAGTCCGGGCGCACCGGGTACGTGTCGCCGGCGGAAATCCAGGAAGCGGCGCCCACTGCGGGCCTGCACCTCACCACCTCGGCAGGTGTGTCAAAGGACTGGAGTGCCACCCGCCTGGTCAGCAGGAAGAACAAGTGACGGCAGCTCTTGCCGTAGCCGGGCAGACTGTTCCGGCGGTGGGGGAGCTTGCCCCGGACTTTGAGCTGGTAAACCAGTTCGGAGAACCTGTCCGGTTATCCACTTTCCGCGGGCAGAACGTTGTGCTTGTGTTTTATCCGTTTGCGTTTTCGGGTGTCTGTACCGGCGAGCTCTGCGAAATCCGGGACAACCTGGCCGCGTTTGAGGATGCCAGGGCCACCGTCCTGGCCGTGTCCGTGGACAGCAAGTTCAGCCTGCGGGCTTATGCCGAGAAGGAAGGCTACGGCTTTGACCTTTTGGCGGACTTCTGGCCGCACGGCGCTGTCGCTTCCGCCTATGGAGTCTTCGACCCGGAGAGCGGCATGGCTGGGCGCGGGACGTTCATCATCGATGCAGCAGGAACAATCCGCTACGTCGTGGTGAATCCGCGCGGGCAGGCCCGCGAGCTCGCCGAGTACCAGGATGCTCTGGCAGGTCTGGAACAGGCCTGAGGCCGCATGGACCAGCAGCGGCACGGCATCGGCCTGACAGGCTTCGCCAGCCTGCCGGCCGCTGACCCTGCTGCGCTGTCCAGTGCGGACCTTGAAGGGCTTGGACGCGTACGGGAGCTTTTGTCCGGCAAGCGGCTGGCGTTACTGACCGGCGCAGGGCTGAGCACCGATTCGGGCATACCGGATTACCGCGGGCCGGACGCCGTGCCACGTTCGCCCATGACGTACCAGGAGTTTGTGCGCGACGCCGCCAACCGCCAGCGCTATTGGGCTCGGAACCATATCGGCTGGTCCCACTTGCGGCACGCAGATCCAAATCCTGGGCATCGTGCGGCCGCAGAACTGGAGCGTCGGGGCTTGCTCACCGGGCTGATCACGCAGAACGTGGACAGGCTGCATGAAGATGCCGGCAGCCGGAATGTCATTGACCTCCACGGCCGTTATGACCAGGTGGTTTGCCTGGATTGCCAGCGCACGTACACTCGTCACCTGCTGGCGGGGATACTCGAAGAACTGAATCCCGGCTTCCTGGCGCACGCCACCGCGTCCGGCCTGGTGGAAATGGCGCCCGACGCCGACGCCACTGTTGAGGACATTGCCCTGATCAGCAGTTTTGTGGTCGCTGCCTGCCCCGCCTGCGGCGGAATGCTCAAGCCCGACTTTGTCTACTTCGGCGAGAACGTGCCCAAAGAACGCGCAGAGGCCGCCTACGCGATGGTGGACAGTGCAGCGGCATTGCTTGTTGCCGGTTCATCGCTGACCGTGATGAGCGGACTGCGGTTCGTCCGTCACGCGGTGAAGGACGGCAAGCCTGTGGTGATCATCAACAGGGGCGGTACCCGGGGCGACCAGTACGCCACCATCAAGCTCGACGCCGGCGTCAGCGAGGCGCTGACCTGGCTCGCCGCCGAACTCCCCGATCTTTGACCGTTCGGGGCCGCCCGTGTCGATTGGCTTTTCGTCCCGCACGTCAGGTAGAGTTTATGTTCGTTGGTTGACGCGCTGAGGTGCGAAAAACCGGCAGTTTGGGTCTTTAGCTCAGCTGGTAGAGCGCCACGTTTACACCGTGGATGTCATCGGTTCGATCCCGGTAGGACCCACCAAACCCCGTTGTTCCTGGCCCGACTGGCCGGGAACAGCGGGTTTTTTGTTCCCCGTACAGGGCGGCGCTGGCTCAGTTCCGCTAGGTCGCCAGATTGTCGGTGGCTGTCCCTAGTGTTCCCGCTATGGAATATGTGGTGGTGAAGACGGCCAAGGACGGCAGCCCGACGGCCGTGGTCAGCAATGGCAGGGAATGGGCCGTGGGTGCTGACGCGGTGCGATGGTTTGAGCGTGTGAGCTGGTGGGAGGCGCAGCGCCGAATGCCCAAGGGCCTGGGCCGTGTGGATGTTGAGGTGTTGCAGGTCCAGGTGCGCCTGGGCCATAATCCGCTTTCCGCGCTGACCACCATGGTGCTGGAGCGCGACGGCCTCGGTGGCGGCTGGAGACTGAGGGAAGCCGTGGTGGACGTCGCCTGAATCCGACGGCAGATGCCCAGAGAACATTTGGGCATTGGAAAACCCTCCACCGCGACTATTGGGGATGCCGCGGTGGAGGGTCTGAAATGAATATACCGTGAACTTCCTGAAACAAACAAATGCCACGCGAACCATGGAGTGCGTTGCGCGGTGGGCGGCGCCTTGGCCCGGGCTCCGAATCGCCACTGAGCCATTATGATGGTTACTGTTCAGCAGATTGAACGCATCTACGCGAAGCGCCCCGGCGTGCCGATCGAAGGAGAATCATGGCCGATTCCCGCACCCCCCGCTCCTCCGAGGGTTTGGGGAGTACATCGCCGGCGCCGGCGGTCACGCGTGCCGCCGCCGTTATGGACGCGCTGGCAGCCTCTGCGAGCGGACGGCTGACCCTGAGCGACCTGGCCCGCGAGCTGGGGATCCCCAAGTCGTCAACCTCCAATCTGTTGTTGGCGTTGGAAGAAGCCAGGCTGATCAGCCGCCAGGGCGCCGAGTTCACCCTGGGACGAAAGCTCGTGGAACTCGGCGCGGCATATCTGAGCCGGCTCGATGAAGTACAGGAGTTCTACCGGTTCTGCGAACAGGCGCCCACCCTTTCCGGGGAGACGGTACGCATCGCGATGCTGGACGGAACCAACGTGATCTATCTGGCCCGCTACGAGGGCCATCCGGCGGTCCGCCTGACGTCCAACATCGGCGACAAGATGCCGGTGTCACTGTGTGCCGTGGGCAAGGCCCTGATTGCCCGCCTTCATGACCACGACGTCGACGCAATGTTTTCCGATGACGCCCAACTTCCGGTGCTGACCCCGAAGTCCCTCCGCACCGGGGCCGAATTGAAGGCCCAGCTCAAAACCATCCGCGAACAGGGCTATGCGTTCGAAGATGAGGAATCCACTACCGGAGTGGTCTGCCTGGCTGTGGCCGTGCCTACGCGCGGTGCCCACGGCCCGAGCCTCGGTTTGTCAGTCACGGCCCTCAAGGCCACCTACTCCGCGGAGCAGGGTTCCCGGATGGTCAAGGAGCTGAACGAGCTGGCGCGGTCCCTGGGCAACCCCATGGGCTGAGTGCCCCCGCTCCGGCGGCCCGATTAAACGTTCATCACCCCGGTCGTGAACAAAATATCCGTCAACCACTTGCTGCGTGTTCAACTTGCTGTACTCTGTTCAATATAGTGATCGACACCATGGCGTGTCCTCGCTATCCCACCAGGCCAACGGGGGCCTGGAGTGTTTTTGAGGGAGTTCTTGTGACAACTCGTACTAAATCACCGCAGACTGACACGGACGGCGCCGCCGTCGATCCGGAGCAGCTGCGAAGGGCAACTCTTGCCAGCTCAGTAGGCTCCGCACTGGAGTACTACGACTTCTACATCTACGGCCTCGCCTCGGCCTTGATCTTTGGCCCCTCTTCTTCTCACCGCTGGGGGAAAGCGGCGCCGTGATCGCGTCATTCGCCACCTATGGTGTGGGCTTCGCAGCCCGGCCGTTCGGCGGCATCGTCTTCGGCTACATCGGTGACCGGTTCGGCCGGAAGATGGTCCTGATCCTGACCATCGGCCTGATGGGCATGGCCAGCTTCGCCATCGGGCTCCTGCCCACCTTTGAACAGGCGGGAATGGTCGGCGCAGTGCTCCTGGTGGCCCTTCGGATCCTTCAGGGCCTGGGCGCCGGCGCCGAGCAGGCGGGCGCCACCACACTGATCTCAGAAGTGGCCCCGCGCCGCCGTCGTGGATTCTTCGCCGCACTGCCGTTCGTCGGCATCCAGCTGGGCACCCTGCTCGGCGCAGGCACCTTCGCCCTGATGGCACTGGCCGACAAGGAAGTCCTGCAGGGCTGGCTGTGGCGCGTTCCGTTCCTGGCGAGCGTCATCCTGATTGTCATCGCGGTCTTCATCCGACTCCGGCTCAAGGAAACGCCGGTCTTCCAGGAGCTGGAAAAGCACAAGGCCGTGGTCAAGAACCCCGTCGTGCAGATCTGGAAGCACTCGAAGAAAAACGTGCTCATCGGCATTGGCCTGCGGATGGGAGAAAACGGAAACTCCTCCATTTACTCCGCCCTCCTGGTGTCCTTCATCAGCCTGCCCGCCGGAGTCTTCGCCGGCGACAAGTTCATCGGCCCCACCGGCCTCCTCATTGCTGCTGGATTCGCAGCGGTCATGGTGGTCACCTTCGGCGCACTGTCCGACCGCTTCGGACGCGTTCCTGTATACCGCTACGGGGCCCTCTTCCAGGCGGTCATCGCCCTGCCGGCCTTCTACCTGGTCACGCTCGGCAACGTCACCCTCGTCTGGGTGGTCATGGTGGTGGGCATTTCGCTCGGCGTGCAGTCCATGCTCGGTCCGCAGTGCGCCCTGTTGCCGGAACTCTTCGGCTCCCAGCACCGCTTCACCGGCGTGGCGCTGAGCCGTGAACTCTCCGCCGTCCTGGCCGGCGGATTCGCACCCATGATCGGTGTGGCCCTACTGGCCACGACCGGCCATTCCTGGCTGGTTCCCGCCATCTATTCCCTGGTCCTGGCGCTGATCTCCTTCGGCACCACGTTCTTCACCCCGGAAACCAACGGCCGGGACCTGCTCCTGGTGGAGGACGCACGCTAGGCACTCCACCCACGCAAAAGGCGGCCTCCCCTTGATGGGGAGGCCGCCTTTTGCGCGTTAATGCCCGCACAGCCGGATGTACTTTCCGGCACCATGCGGCAGGCTGTTCCCGCGGACAGAACGCGGAAACAACCGTCGAAGCGACACTTTCACAACCGCCGACACAAAAGAGCCCCTGCCGTGGATCCCCGTTTCCAGGATCCACGGCAGGGGCTCTGTGGTGCGGGCCGGGGGCTGCCGCCTAGTAGAAGTGGACCGGGTCCACCAGGTGGGGGAGGTCGCCGCCGTCGAGGAACGTGCGCAGGTTGCTGCAGAAGCGCTCCGCGATCAGGCGATTCTCCGCGGCACTGAGCGCCGAGGTATGTGGCGACACCATAACCCTCGGGTGGCTCCAGAGCGGGCTGTCCGCAGGGAGCGGTTCCACGGCAAAGACATCGAGGCAGGCGTAGGAGACCTGGCCGTTGTCCAGGGCCTCCAGCAGGGCGTCCTCGTCCACCACGGTGCCGCGGCCCACGTTCACAAACACCGTTCCCGGCTTCATGGCGGCGAACACCTCACGGTTGAAGAGCTTCTCCGTGTACGGCGTGCCGGGGAGGGTGTTGACGACGGCGTCTGCCGTGGCGAGCAGTCCGGCCAGTCCGTCGTTGCCGGCAACCTGGTCGATTCCCTCGATCGGCTCAACGTTCCGCTTGGTGCCGCTGACCGTCATGCCCAGGGCGCGGGCGATCCTGGCCGTCTCCAGGCCGATTTCGCCCAGGCCGGTCACTACCAGCGCGGAACCGCTGACCAGGCGGGTGGGGTCCGAAGCTCAGGCCACACTTTGGCGGCCTGGTCCTGGGCCAGCTCGGCGCTGCGCTTGAAGCCGTTGAGGATTCCCAGCGCAGCGAATTCTGCCAGCGGCAGGGCATGGACGCCGGCGGAGGTGGTCACCTTGAACTTCAGGAGGGTTTCCTGGTCCAGCCCGGATGCCTTGACAGCGCCGCCGGCGCCGGCGGCCATGGCGTGGACCCACTGGAGCCGTGGATTCTCGCGCGCGATGCGGGCCAGGCCCGCCGGGCTTTCGTTGGGCAGGCCGTACAGAACCTGCGCCTTATTGAGCATGGCCCAGTACTGCTCCTCCTGCGCGGGAGTGCGTTTGAAGTCCGGATCCCCGGAGTGGTCGGCCGGAAAACGCTCGGGCGGAAGCAGGTCCGGCTCATAGAGGACAGTTACGGAGGGGTCTACGGCGCGGATGCGGTCCACCAGCTCTGCTTCGAGCGGGACGGCGATCGCGACAGTGCTTAGAGTCGTCATAGCGTTCATCATACTGAATAGCGGCTAGGATATTGGACAGATTTCCCTTCATTAACCACACAACGATGTGAGTCGAGGCCTAGATATGGAAGACAGAACAGCGGGCTTTGTAGGCCTGGGGCTGATGGGCTGCCCATGGCAGCGAATCTGGTCCGCGCCGGCTGGGCAGTCACCGCCTGGAACAGATCCGAAGCTCCCCTCCAGGAATTCGTGGCACAGGGTGGCCACTCCGCGCCCGACGTTACATCCCTGCGGACCTGCCAATCATCGCCTTTATGCTCCCGGACCTGTCCTTCATCGACGAGGCCTCGGCGGGGCTGCTGGCCAGCTGGGACGAAAATCCGCCGCAGGCCGGCACTGCCGTGGTGATCACAAGCTCAGTCTCACCGACGAAGGTCCAGGACTTCGGGCGACGGGTCCACGCGGCAAGCCACGGCCGCGCCACCGTGGTGGACGCCCGGTCAGCGGCGGGACCAAGGGCGCCACCAACGGCACCCTGGCCATCATGGCCGGCGGTACCGCGAACGACTTCCGGCGGCTCGAGCCCTTATTCGACGCGATGGGAACCACCGTCAGGCACATGGGCCCACTGGGCGCGGGGTCGCTCGCCAAGGCCTGCAACCAGCTCATTGTTGGAACCACGACGGCGGCGCTCGCCGAAGCGGCTGAGCTCGCCGAGCGCTCCGGGATGGATCCAACGGCACTCTTCGATGTCCTGGCCGGCGGCCTCGCGGGCAGCCGTGTGCTGGAGAACGTGGGACCGCGCCTGGCCCGGAAGGACTACACCCCAACAGGCCCGGCGAAATTCATGCACAAGGACCTGTCCTTTGTGCTCGAATCAGCCCAGGCGGCCGGCGCTGCCGTGCCCATGGCAACTGCCGGCGTCGAGCTTTACGCCGAACTCAAGCGCCAGGGCCTGGGCGATCAGGACCTTGCCGTGGTCCGCCAGGCCATTTCGAATCTGAGCGACAACTCCAATATCGCGGAACCTGTGGATGCCGCAATGAAAGGGACAGCTGCACTATGAGTGGACTTTTTGATTTGACGGGGCGGGTTGCCCTGGTGACGGGTTCGAGCCGGGGGATTGGTAACGCGTTGGCGCGGGCGTTGGCTGATGCCGGGGCGACGGTGGTGTTGAACGGGATCAACGTGGAGCGGTTGAAGGCGGCGGAGGCGGCGATGGCCGCGGACTTCGCGCCCGGCGGGTCCATAGTGTCGCGTTTGATGTCACGAGTGATGCCGAGGCGGCCCGGAGTGTGGCGTGGGTGGAGGAGCACGTGGGCCGTTGCGGATCCTGGTGAACAACGCCGGGATCCAGCACCGGGTGCCGATGCTCGAGCTGGATGTCGCGGATTGGGAGCGGGTGATCGCCACGGATCTGACGAGCGCGTTCCTGGTGGGGCGGGAGGCCGCCCGGCACATGATCCCGCGGGGCAGGGGCAAGATCATCAATATCTGTTCGGTGCAGACGGACCTGGCCCGGCCCACGATCGCCCCGTACGCGGCGGCCAAGGGCGGGTTGCGGAACCTGACCCGGGCGATGACGGCGGAGTGGGCGGGGTCCGGGCTGCAGATCAACGGGATTGCTCCGGGCTATATCCACACGGAGATGACGCAGAACCTGGTGGACGATGAGCAGTTCAATGCCTGGATCCTGGGCCGGACCCCGGCGCACCGGTGGGGCACGGTCCAGGACCTGGCGGGCCGGCGGTGTGGCTGGCCTCGGACGGGTCGGATTTTGTGAACGGGCAGACGATCTTCATCGACGGCGGCATGACGGTGGTGGTCTGATGGGCCCTCAGCAGTGGCTCAGGGGACCGAAGCAACAGCCCTGCCTGTTTCCCTGCCGGTGTCGGGTTTGGCGGTGGTGGCACATGCGGCGGGGGATCTGCGGATCGAGGAGGTCCCGCTGGGAGCACCGGCCGCGGACGAGGCCGTGGTGGAGGTTGCCTACGGCGGGATCTGCGGGTCGGACCTGCATTACTGGCTGCACGGGGCGGCGGGCGAGTCCGTCCTGAAGGCGCCGATGGTTTTGGGGCATGAGATTTCCGGGACCGTGGTCCGGGCGGCGGCGGACGGACCGGCCCGGCCGCGGGCACCCGGTCGCGGTCCACCCGGCCACGCCGGGCCCGGGGCGGGGGAGGTGCGGTGGCCGGCGGACCGGCCCAACCTCTCCCCGGGCTGCACGTACCTGGGGTCCGCGGCACGGTTCCCGCACACCGACGGGCGTTCGCCCGGTACGTGAACCTGCCGTCCCGGATGCTGCGGGTGCTCCCGGCGGGCGTGGATCTGCGGACCGCGGCGCTGATCGAGCCGGCCGCCGTGGCCTGGCACGCCGTCGGACGTGCCGGGGACGTCGCGGGCAAGAGCGTGCTGGTGATCGGGTCCGGCCCGATCGGTGCCCTGGCCGTCGCGGTCCTTAAACGTGCCGGCGCGGGACGGATCACCGCCGTCGATGTCCAGGCCAAACCGTTGGAGATCGCCGCCGCGGTCGGAGCCGATCACACCCTGCAGGCCGGGGACGCGGACGCGATCAACGCGGTGCAGGCCGACGTCGTGATCGAGTCCTCGGGCAGCCACCACGGCCTGGCCTCAGCGATCCAGGGCGCGGGCGCGGCGGGACCGTGGTCATGGTCGGGCTGCTGCCCACCGGGCCCCAGCCGGTCCTGATCTCCCTGGCCATCACCCGGGAACTGGACCTGCGCGGGTCCTTCCGCTTCAACAACGAGATCGACGAGGTCATTACCGCCCTCGCCGACGGCACCCTGAACATCGGCCCCGTCATCACTCACGAATACCCCCTCAGCCAAGGGCTCGAAGCCTTCGAAACCGCCAGGAACTCCGCCGCATCAGGAAAAGTACTCCTCAACTTCCAACCGGAATAGCACCATAAACGACACGCAGGTTCTGGCTGGTTCTGGGCGTTGTCAGGTCCGGTGGACGGGAATGAACACCCTGGGCTGGTCCGTCCACGTTCCGGACAGCCGGGACGTGGTGCGGCGCATGATCTGTTCGGATGAGGCCCGGGCCGTGGCGGCGTCCCCGGCGGCGACCGCCTCGGCGAGATCGACGTGCCATTGGAGCGCTCCCTCGTGGGGTGGTCCGGCATTAGTCCGTGCACAGTGCGCCCCGTCAAGGTCTCCGCCACTTGCCCCATCAGGTTGGCGAACATTTCGTTGCCCGATCCGGAAAGCAGGACCGAGTGAAAAGCGATGTCCAGCTCCAGGAATTTCTGCGCGTCCCCTGTGTGGCCGGCGTCCCGCAGGGCGTGGGCAATGTCCACCAGTTCCCGCCGCAGCTGCGCCGGTGCATTGTTCGCAGCCAGCTCGGCCGCGGCAGGCTCGACGGCGGAGCGCAGTTCGATCAGTGACCGCAGCTGGCGCCGCGGGCGTCGCTGGACAGCCGCCAGCGGATGACCTGGGAATCGAAGGGGTTCCAGCGGCTCGGCGGCAGCACTCGGATCCCCACCCGCTTGGTGGTTTCCACGAGGCCCAGGGACTGAAGGACCCGGACAGCCTCGCGGACTACGGAACGCGACACCTGCAGTTCTTCCTCAAGATGCTCGGCCAGCATGATGTGTCCGGTGGGCAGCTCGCCTGTGATGATCCGGGTGCCAAGGTTCTCAATGGCACGGTGGTGCAGGCTGGTCGACATGGACTCAAGCCTAAACTGGGATTGACTGGTCCCGTTCCACAAAGTGGGCACCGCTTCCCTCATGCCGATTGAATATATATGCTTTATTAGGATCCATCGGTTCGTGACAGCGTGCTTCGCAGCGAACGCGGAGCCATCTGCATATCCATTGCACAACGAAATTGGAGTTTTGATGTCTGCACACATCGGTGTCACCGGCCTTGCGGTGATGGGCGCCAACCTGGCCCGCAACCTGGCCCGCAACGGCTTCACAGTTGCCCTGCACAACAGGTCGGTCGAAAAGACTGACGCGCTGCTGGCAAAGCACGGAACGGACGGCGACTTCGTCCGCACCGAAACGCTGCAGGAGCTTGTTGACTCCCTGGAGAAGCCCCGCCGCGTCCTGATCATGGTCAAGGCCGGCAAACCGGTTGACTCCGTCATCGAGCAGCTTGAACCTCTCCTGGAAGCCGGCGACATCATCATCGACGCCGGAAACTCCCACTACGAGGACACCCGCCGCCGCGAAGCCGCGCTGGCGAAGAAGGACCTGCATTTCGTGGGCGTCGGTGTTTCCGGCGGCGAAGAAGGCGCACTGAACGGCCCTTCCATCATGCCTGGTGGTTCCAAAGAGTCCTACGAGGCCCTGGGCCCGCTGCTGGAAAAGATCGCCGCGCATGTCGACGGCAAGCCCTGTTGCGCATGGATCGGCACCGATGGCGCCGGCCACTTCGTCAAGATGGTCCACAACGGCATCGAATACGCCGACATGCAGGTCATCGGCGAAGCCTTCGATCTCCTCCGTTCGGGCGCCGGCATCGAACCGGCCGAGCAGTCTAAGATCTTCACCGAATGGAACAAGGGCGAGCTGTCCTCCTTCCTGATCGAAATCTCCGCCGAGGTCCTCGCCCACGTTGACGCCAAGACCGGCAAGCCGTTCGTGGACGTCGTGGTGGATGCCGCAGGCCAGAAGGGCACGGGACGCTGGACGGTTATCTCTGCCTTGGAACTCGGTTCGCCGGTTTCGGGCATCGCGGAGTCCGTGTTCGCGCGTGGACTCTCGTCACAGGCCGAGCAGCGCAGGCTTGGCCAGGAGCTGCTTGCCGGCGGGGAAGCCGCCATCGAAATCCCGGAGACCTTCGTCGAAGACGTCCGTCAGGCTCTCTACGCCTCCAAGCTCGTTTCCTACGCCCAGGGCATGGACATGCTGACGTCCTCCGCCAAGGAATACGGCTGGGACCTCAAGCTGGACGAGATCGCCTCGCTGTGGCGCGCAGGCTGCATCATCCGTGCAGAGCTGCTCAAGGAAATCACCAAGGCCTACGCTGCCGACGAGAAGCCGGCCAACCTGCTGTTCGCTCCGGCGTTCACCAAGGCCATCGCTGACGCGCTTCCGGCATGGCGCCGCGTCGTTGCCACCGCCGTCCAGCTCGGCATCCCGGTTCCGGTGTTCTCCTCGTCACTGGCATACTACGACGGCCTGCGCCGCAAGCGCGTTGCTGCCGCACTGATCCAGGGCCAGCGCGACCTTTTCGGCGCGCACACCTACGGCCGGGTCGACTCCGACGGCACCTTCCACACCCTGTGGGGCGAGGACAAGTCCGAAATCGAAGCAGTGGACACGCACTAGTCACCATGCTCTGATTGCATCAAGCTGCAAACCCTGCGGCCGGCAGTTCCCGGATATTCTGGGAGCGGCCGGCCGTTGGCGTTTCCGGCAGTTGTGGTGTCCGTCCATCCAAGGAGTCAGAATGCCCAAGCCAGTCGCATTTGTTACGGGAGCCTCCACTGGTATCGGCTTCGAGGCGGCGAAGAAGCTCAGCAGTCACGGCTTCATCGTGTATGCCGGCGCCCGCCGGGTGGACAGGATGGAGCCGCTGAAAGCGCTGGGCGTCCAGGTCCTGGCACTGGACGTGACGGACGACGATTCGATGCGTGCCGCCGTCGGCCGTGTCCTGGAAGAGCGCGGGCGGATAGACGTCCTGGTCAACAACGCCGGCTACGGCTCCTACGGGGCGCTGGAAGACGTGGATCTGGCCGAAGGCCGGCGCCAATTTGAGGTGAACGTCTTTGGCCTTGCCAGGATGACCCAGCTGGTGCTGCCGGCCATGCGGAGTGCGGGCCGGGGCAGGATCATCAACATCTCGTCCATCGGCGGAAAATTCTACGAACCCCTCGGTGCCTGGTACCACGCCACGAAGTTCGCCGTGGAGGGCATGAGCGATGCCCTGCGGCTGGAACTCAAGCCGCACGGCGTCGAAGTAGCCATCATCGAACCGGCAAGCACGCTCAGCGAATGGGGCCGGATTTCCGCTGACGGGCTGCTGGCCAGCAGCGGCGAGGGGCCGTACGCTGCCCAGGCAAAGCACATGGCGGATGTCCTGGCGTCCACGGACAGGCCGGAAACGTCAACGCAGCCAGCGGTGATTGCTGCGGCTGTACTGCACGCGGCCACGTCTGCGCGTCCCCGGACCCGTTATCCGGTGGGCAGGGGAGCGGCAGCAATCCTGGGCCTGCGGCGCGTCCTGCCGGACCGGCTCTATGACGCGGTGGTCATGGCAGTCCTGAAGCGCGTTGCCGCGCAGGGACTGCGGTAGCGGATCAGATCCGGTATTCGATGTCGTACTCGGCCGGATCCACTGCGGGTTTGGTTTCGCGCTGGGCATCGCGGTGGCGCCACTTGGCGGGTACGCCGGTGACTATCGATTCCGGCGGCGCGTCCTTGACCACCACGGCGTTGGCGCCCACGGCGCTGTCCCGGCCGATGGTGATGGGTCCCAAGATCTTGGCCCCGGCACCGATGGTGACCCGGTCCTCAATGGTGGGGTGGCGCTTGACCTTGGCCAGGGAGCGGCCGCCCAGCGTGACACCGTGATAGATCATCACATCTTCGCCGATTTCGGCGGTCTCGCCGATGACCACACCCATGCCGTGGTCGATGAAGAAGCGCCGGCCGATCGTGGCGCCGGGATGGATCTCGATTCCGGTCAGGAAGCGGCCCAGCTGCGACACCAGCCGCGCCGGGAACCGCAGCCCCGGGTTCTGCCACATGCGGTGCGTCAGCCGGTGGATCCAGATGGCATGCAGCCCCGAATAAGCGAAAAATTCTCGAAAGAACCTCGAGCCGCCGGGTCGTGTGACCGGGCGGCCTCGAGGTCTTCCTTCAGTCTTGCGAAAAAGCCCACAAAGTTCTTTCTACAGGAAACGGGGCGACAACGGACTGATCAGCCGCGGATGTCGTCATAGAGCACGGTGGAGATGTAACGCTCACCGAAGTCGCAGACAACCGCCACGATCAGCTTGCCGGCATTCTCCGGACGCTTGGCCAGTTCCAGGGCACCCCAGACGATGGCGCCGGAGGAGATGCCGCCGAGGATGCCTTCCTTGACGCCGAGTTCACGGGCGACGCGGACGGAATCCTCCAGGGTGGCGTCCAGGACTTCGTCGTAGACGTTGGTGTCCAGGATTTCCGGGATGAAGTTCGCACCGATGCCCTGGATCTTGTGCGGCCCGGGAGCGCCGCCGTTGAGGATGGCGGAGTCCTTGGGTTCGATGGCCACAATCTGGACGTCAGGATTGCGCTCCTTCAGGACCTGGCCGACGCCGGTGACGGTTCCGCCGGTGCCGATGCCGGCGACGAAGATGTCCACCTTGCCGTCGGTGTCGGACCAGATTTCCTCGGCGGTGGTGGTGCGGTGGATTTCAGGGTTGGCCTCGTTGGCGAACTGCTGGGCCCAGATGGAGTTCTCCGTGTTGGCCACGATTTCCTGGGCCTTTTCCACGGCGCCGCGCATGCCCTCAGAACCCGGGGTCAGCACAATTTCAGCGCCGAACGCCCGCAGCATAACGCGGCGTTCGGTGGACATGGTCTCGGGCATGGTCAGGATGACCTTGTAGCCGCGGGCAGCGCCCACCATGGCCAGGGCGATGCCGGTGTTGCCGGAGGTGCCTTCAACGATGGTGCCGCCGGGCTTGAGGGCGCCGGACTTCTCGGCGGCGTCAACGATGGCCACACCGATGCGGTCCTTGACGCTGTTGGCCGGGTTGTAGAACTCCAGCTTGACGGCCACAGTGGCGCCCAGGCCCTCGGTGAGCCGGTTCAGGCGGACCAGCGGAGTGCCGCCGACCAACTGCGTTACATCGTCATAGATCCGTGCCATGTAGATATGCCTATCTCTCAAGAGTGAATGCTGAGGTCAGCCTAACGATGGCTGAGCAGCCGCTGCTAAGCATTAAGCCATGCAGAGTAATATTTCCTGGCCTTGGCGAGCTTCGGATTGATGATCACTTGGCAGTAACCCTGCTCGGGGTACTTGGCGTAATAGTCCTGGTGGACATCCTCCGCCACATGGAACCGTGACAGCCGG
Organism: Arthrobacter sp. Hiyo4; assembly: GCA_002370555.1. Lineage (GTDB taxonomy): Bacteria > Actinomycetota > Actinomycetes > Actinomycetales > Micrococcaceae > Arthrobacter. Next base: position 2,128,606 of record AP014718.1, on the reverse strand, counting down.
CTGACCTCGGTCACAATCGGGTGCGCCCACAGCGACTGGTTCCGTTCAATGGCTTCCTCGAAGAGAATCTTCTCCTCGGTGGTCTCATAGAACATGGACGAGCGGTACTGCGTGCCCACGTCGTAGCCCTGGCGGTTGAGCGTGGTGGGATCGTGCAGTGCGAAGAACATATCCAGGATGACCTCGGCCGGGATGACCGTCTCGTCGAAGGTGACCGCCACGACCTCGGCATGGCCCGTGGTTCCGCCGCAGACGGAGTAGTAGTCCGGCCGGGGGTCATGGCCGCCCGTGTAGCCGGAAATCACCGAGGAAACTCCCTTGGTTTTCTGGTAGACAGCATCAAGGCACCAGAAGCAGCCCCGCCAAGAACAAAAGTTTTCATGACCTCTTCAATGGTTGAGCGCGCCGGATGATTCCCTGACCACCCTACGAGACTTTGAAAGATGCCGGGCAAACGGCCCGATGGGGTAAAACTGAGACTATGGAATCTGCAGACACCAGCGTGACAGATGCGGACAAGCACGACGACGGCACCCTTACCGGGCAGGACGCTGCAGCTGCTGGTCCGGCTGCTCCCACGCTGGGCCAGGTGCTGCTGGCGGTAGAGGAACTCTGGCCCGAGTCCCTGGCCGAAAACTGGGACGAAGTAGGGCTTGTGGCCGGCCACCCGTCAGCGCCCGTGACCAGGGTGATGTTTGCCGTTGATCCCACGCTCACGGTGATCGAGGAAGCGGTGGAGTGGGGTGCCGAGCTCCTGATCACCCACCACCCTTGCTCCTCAAAGGAGTCACGTCGGTGGCCGCCACCACTGCCAAGGGGCAGGCCATCCACCGTCTCATCGAATCCGGCACCGCTCTCCTGACCGTCCACACCAACGGTGATTCCGCCGTCGGGGCGTTTCCGACGTCCTGGCTGATGCGCTGGGACTGGAGGGCGTTGTCCCGCTGACCGTTGCCGCGAACGGCCTGCCCGAAGAAGGCATCGGACGCGTGGGTGATCTGGCGGACGTGATGAGCCTGGGCGATTTCGCGGCCAGGGTGTTCGGCATCCTGCCGTCGGTGGCCGGCGGAGTCCGCGTGTCCGGGGACAAGGATGGGCTGGTGCGGCGCATTGCGGTGTGCGGCGGCGCGGGGGATTCCCTGTTCAACGAGGTGCGGGCCAACAACGCCGACGTCTATGTCACTGCCGACCTCCGGCACCATCCGGCGTCCGAAGCCCGCGAAGCGGCAGTGAACGGCCGGCCGTACCTGATTGACGTCTCGCACTTCGCCAGCGAATGGCTCTGGCTGCCCGCCGCTGCGTCGGCACTGGGCAATGTGCTCGCCGACCAGGGCCACGACGTCGAGATTCAGGTGAGTACCACCAACAGCGATCCGTGGGACTTCATTCTGACTCCGGGCTAAGCCTGGCGTGCGGGGCCCTGGGTGAGCGGAGCGAGGCAGGGAGCACGCCAGGCGCTAGAGTCTATACAGCGCCGATACGGTGCCCGGCTTCGGCCGGATTGGATTTAGCGGAGGTAAATAGTGGCCAAGGCAGCACCGGCGGAACAGTTGAAGTTGCTCGAACTGCAGGGGCTGGACGCAAAGCTCAAGTCCCTGTCCAACCGCCGCCGGGCCCTGGAAACCGATCCCCGGATCGAGGACCTGCAGTCTGCCCTGTCCGTCGCCAACGGTGAACTCGGCTCCGCCAAGATGGCTGTCCATGACGCCGAAGCTGAGCTGAAGCGTGCAGAGGCCGACGTCGAACAGGTCGTCTCCCGCATCGAACGCGACGAAGCCCGGCTCAACAGCGGGACGGGGCTGTCAAAGGACCTTGTGGCGCTGCAGAAGGACATCGCCTCCCTGAACAGGCGTCGCTCCGACCTTGAGGACGTGGAGCTGGAAGTCCTGGAGCGCCTGGATTCCCTGCGTGAACGGCAGGCGGCCCAGCAGCTCATCGTGGACAACGTCCAGGGCTCGTTCGGCGGCATCCGGGCCGAACTCGATGAAGCCCTGGCCGAAGTGGCCGCGGAAGCCGCCGTTGTCCACGGCAAGCGCGCCGAATTCGCTGCCGGGCTCGACGCCGGGATGCTGGCTGTCTACGAAAAGACACTGGCAAAGCGGGGAGTGGGCGCCGCCCGGTTGTTCCACGGAACCTCTGAAGCCTCCGGCATGAAGCTGAGCCCCGGAGACCTCGCAGAAATCAAGGCCGCCGCCGAAGACGACATTGTGTTCTGCCCGGACTCCGGCGCCATCCTCGTGCGCTCCGCGGAGTGGAACACCCCGCCCCAACTGCCTAGCAGCCCATGTAGGTCGCAGCAGATGTCGTTATGGGCGCCCATACCGACATCTGCTGCGACTCAGTTGGGAAGGATGATGTTCAGGGCGTGCGGCTTCCGCGCTGAACCATCAACCAACTCCGCGTCCCATTTCTCGCGCGCCGCCTTCAGCAGCTGTAGCGGGGTCTGCGGGGCGTTGCCGCGGCGGGCCAGCAGGTGCCGTGCGAGCTCGCCGCGCGTGTGTTTCGCGAAGTGGCTGACCACCTTGCGCACCCCGTTGACCTCGGTGAACACGTTGACGGCCACCGTCTGAGCCGGCGGCGGTGCCCACGCGGCGGCATAGGTGCTGGAGCGGCAGTCCACGAGCAGATGCCCGGACACTGACTCCGCGAGGGCTTCCGAAAGCTGCGGCTTCCAGAACGAGGCGAGGCGGCCGACGTCGGGCAGTGCCGTTCCCATCGACAGCCGGTAGGCGGGCACACGGTCGGCGAAGCGGATGGCACCCCACAGGGCTGAGATCACCAGCACCGAAGCATCGGCCCTCCGGCGCTGCGCCGGGGTCAGCGTTCTGTAGCCGAGGGCGTCGTACAGAACGCCCGAATAGATCTGGTGCGCAGGGCCGCCGGTTCGGCGTGGAGCCGGGTGTTGCGTTCGACGTCGTCCTGCAGCGAGGCGCCGACGCCGAGCAGCGCGAGGGCATCCTCATGCGCACTCACCGTCCCCAGCGACTTCAGGACTTTGGCCCGGTAGGTGTTGAGGTCCGGAAAGCTCAGTGACGGCCAGTCGACGGCGGACCCGCGGACTGCGGGGGTCTTGCCTTCGGAGGGGGAAGCAGAATCAGCACCGTACGATCCTACCGGCGACGGCGGTGCCCCCTTCCGGCGGTAGACTGGGCTGCGGATGGGTTGGCCAGGCGGCCGCGCGTCACGCAAGTGGCTCGAGGAACGTCCGGGCTCCGCAGGGCAGGGTGGTGGGTAACGCCACTCGGGGTAACCCGCAGGCCAGTGCCACAGAGAACAGACCGCCTGCGTCTTCCGGTGACGGAAGTCAGCAGGTAAGGGTGAAACGGTGGTGTAAGAGACCACCAGCTTCCCGGGTGACCGGGAAGGCTAGGTAAACCCCACCCGGAGCAAGGCCAGACAGGACACGTTTGAGGGCTGCCCGCCCGAGTGTCCGGGTAGGCCGCTGGAGGGCGTCGGCAACGGCGTCCGTAGATGGATGGCCGCTACTCCCGCGCTGGTAACGGCACGGGAGCACAGAACCCGGCGTATCGGTCAACCCATCCAACACCCCTTGCCGGGCACGGACCCGCCCGCATGTGAGTGATTTCACGCCGGTTGCGGCGGTCCGCGGTGTCGCTCCAGCCTAGAATAGAGAGCGAACGTAGAAGTTCTGCCGCCGGGTCTGCGTTCGCAGCCGGTGGCTTTTTTACGCTTCTCCACGGCACCCGGGATGGACCGCATCCTGCCGGTGCCAGAGCCCCTGGACAACATCAGGTGGCCGCCAACCGCGTACGAGGACGTATGCGGCTGAACCGAGGAAGGTAGTTCTGTGAGCCAGACGTCAGATTCTTGTCTTGATACGTGGATGGGCCGGGAGGCTCTCGCCGAGGCCATGATTCCGGTGATTGGCCGGCTGTACCGCGAAAACAACGTGGTGACCAGCATTCACGGCCGAAGCCTGATCAACAAGTCCACCATGAACATCCTCAAGGCGCACCGTTTCGCCCGTCGCATGAGCAACACCGAGCTCCTGCTCGAAGAGACCGCACCGCTGCTGAACATCCTGGCTCAGCTGGAGCTGGGTGCGGCGGCCATTGACGTTGCCCGCCTGGCAGAGAAGTTCAAGGCAGAAGGCGACGGCGCCACCCTGGAAGCGTTCCTCCGCGCCGAGCTTGCCGAGGTAGTTGGCAAGCGTGGCGGCGATGACCGCACCAGCACCGACGTTGTGCTCTACGGCTTTGGCAGGATCGGCCGCCTGCTGGCGCGCCTTCTCATCGAAAAGGCCGGCGGCGGCCACGGCCTGCGCCTGCGCGCCATCGTGGTGCGCCGCGGCTCGGACAAGGACCTCACCAAGCGCGCCAGCCTGCTGCGCCGCGACTCGGTCCACGGCTCCTTCGAGGGAACCATTCGCGTGGACGAGGACGCCAACACCATCACCGCCAACGGCGTCCAGGTCCAGGTCATCTACTCGGACAACCCCGCCACGATCGACTACACCGCCTACGGCATCCACAACGCCCTGGTGGTGGACAACACGGGCCGCTGGCGCGACGCCGAGGGTCTGTCGCAGCATCTGCAGAGCAAGGGCGTTGCCCGCGTGCTCCTCACCGCCCCGGGCAAGGGCAATCTGAAGAACATCGTGCACGGCATCAACCACGGCACCATCGAGGACACGGACCAGATCGTTTCCGCAGCGTCCTGCACCACCAACGCCATCACCCCGGTCCTGAAGGCCATCAACGACAAGTTCGGTGTGGTCCACGGCCACGTTGAGACCGTCCACTCCTTCACCAACGACCAGAACCTGATCGACAACTTCCACAAGGGCGACCGCCGCGGCCGCTCCGCCGCGCTGAACATGGTGATCACCGAAACCGGCGCGGCCACCGCTGTAGCGAAGGCACTGCCCGAACTGCTGGGCAAGCTCACGGGAAGTTCCATCAGGGTCCCCACGCCGGACGTTTCGCTGGCCATCCTGAACCTGAGCCTTGAGAACGGCACGACCAAGGATGAGGTGAACGACTACCTGCGCCAGATGTCCCTGCATTCGGACCTGCGCAAGCAGATTGACTACATTGATTCGCCCGAGGTTGTTTCAACCGACTTCGTCGGCTCGCGCCGTGCCGGCATCGTGGACGGCCTCGCCACGATCTCCAACGACAAGAACCTGATTCTTTACGTCTGGTACGACAACGAGTTTGGCTACAGCTGCCAGGTGGTCCGGGTCATGGAAGAGATGGCCGGCGTCAACCCGCCGTCCTTCCCCGCCAAGGAAGCCGCTGCTGCCTTGGCCGCAATCGCCGTCTAGGCCGTCTGCCGGGCTGGCTGCCCGACATTCCCGGCTGATTCGCTGGAATCAGCCGGGAATCGGGACCACACTGGTGGCATGGATAACGAAACTCTCCACGAGACCACTCTTGAACACGCCCTCGACGTCGCCAAGGCCAACCACAAAGAAGCCATCAGGCTCCTGGAGCAGGCCCGCGCGTCCCGGGCCTCCGGCGACGTCGGCGAAGACCGCGTGCGCCAGCTCGAAGGGCTCCTCAAGGTTGCCGAAGAAGACCTGCGCCGCGTAGCCCGGGAGCAGTAGCCGGCGATTGCAGTAGGCGGATCACCCGGGCCACTCGTCCTCCCCATTGTGGATAACCGCATGGGTGTCAGGGGGGTGGCCTAGGCTCTTCTGGTGCATTACATTTCGGGAAGAGCCGGTTGCCCATGACCGTCAGCTGGCGCGCCTACCGCCATGCCCGCCGCCGCTCGAGGCAGGCCTGGGCTCTGCTGGCCGTGCTGGCCCTGTCCGCAGTGGGCTCCGCGGGGTGGTTTTTCACCGCGGGCCAGTTCGTTGCGGCAGAACCGGCAATCGCCGGGCCCCGCGAGGCGCCTGTTTTCGATGGGACCTGGATGAAGCCCGTGATCCCGGTGCACGCTGTACCGCAGGGGAGTGCCCTGGCCGCCCTCGAGCGGCTTTCCGTCAAGGGACGGGCCCCAAGGACAATTACCAGCGGGAAGCCTTCGGGCAAGCCTGGCTGGATGTCGACCGGAACGGCTGCGACACCCGCAACGACATTCTCCGCAGGGACCTCACCGCTGTGGGCTTCACGGAGGGTTCCAAATGCAAGGTAATGTCAGGGTCCATCCATGAGCCGTACACGGGGAAAGCCTTGGAGTTCCGGCGTGGCCCGGAAAGCAGCAAGGAAATCCAGATCGACCACGTCGTGGCGCTCGGAGACGCGTGGCAGAAAGGCGCACAGGGGCTGACCCCGCAGCAGCGCCAGAGCCTGGCCAACGATCCCATAAACCTCATCGCCGCGGACGGTCCCGCCAACCAGCAGAAGAGCGCAAGCGACGCCGCCACCTGGCTGCCGAAGAACAAGAACATCCGCTGCCATTACGTGGCCCGCCAGATATCGGTTAAGGCATCCTATGGACTGTGGGTCACGCAGCCGGAGAAGGATGCGATGAAGCGCGTCCTGGACTCCTGCCCGGACCAGCCAACCATTACCGCGAGGTAATGCGTCGGCTCAGTGGCCGAACGGGTCCGGATCCACGCCGGGCATCCAGGTCAGGCCCGGCACACCCCAGCCGCTCTTCTTGGCCAGTTTCATGGCCTTCCGTGCATATCGGTCAATCAGCCGGTTGACGTATAGTTTTCCGTCGAGGTGGTCGTATTCGTGCTGGATGACCCGTGCGAACCAGCCGGTCGCTTCGAACTCCACCGGCTGCCCATGACCGTCAAATCCTTCCACCCGCGCCCACTCCGCACGCTTGAGCGGGTATGAGCCGCCGGGGAAGGAGAGGCAGCCCTCTTCCTCTTCCTCGGGGTCCGGCAGCGCGCCCGAGATCTTGGACAGGGTCAGTACCGGGTTTACCAGGACCCCGATGGGCGGAGCGCCGTCGTCATTGGCGTACTTGTACACAAAGATTCTTTTTCCCACACCAACCTGCGGCGCCGCCAGGCCCACGCCGTTGGCGGCCTCGTTGGTTTCAAACATGTCCGCGATCAGGGTGCGCAGTTGGTCGTCGAAAACCTCCACCTCGGCGGCGCGGCGGTGCAGCACCGGTTCACCCCAGACGGTGATTGGCAAAACTGTCATGTCAGGCGGCCCTTCGTGCGTGCGGCGTGGCGCCGGCGGCTATGCAAAAAAATGGAGGCCGTACCGGATATCCGGTACGGCCTCCAAATGGACGGCTTTTACTGCCGCCCCATGAGGGTGAGCTACGGGGGTTGAACCCGCGACCTCCTGGACCACAACCAGGCGCTCTGCCAACTGAGCTAAGCCCACCATGTGCCCCACAGATTTCCCGGTGGTCCGGTGCTCTGGAAAGGCAACTCAAATAGCTTACCTGCTGTTTGAGGGTGCTTGCGCCACTTTTGGGGTTTTTACGAAAATTTCCGCCAAACGTGGCGCAGATTACTCTTTCGGAATACCTGCTGTGCCCGCGAGGCACTGATGCGCTGGGCGACCTCGCGGGCCGTGGCGCTGTCAGGGCCCGGAGCCGGAACAAAAACCGCCTCGCGGTAGTAGCGGAGCTCGTCGATGGAATCCTGGATGTCACCCAGGGCACGGTGGCCGCCCTTCTTGGCGGGGGACTGGAAGTAAGCCCGGGCGAACCAGCGGCGGGAGAGTTCCTTAATAGTGCTCACGTCGATCACGCGGTAATGCAGGTGCTCCACAACGGCCGGCATGTCGCGGGAGAGGAAGACGCGGTCGGTCCCCACGGAGTTGCCGCCCAGCGGTGCCTTGCGCGGGTCCGGCACCCACTTTTCGATGTATTCCATCACGGCGGCTTCGGCCTCGGCCATGGTCTTGCCGTGCGGCAGTTCCTTGAGCAGCCCGGACCGGGTGTGCATGTCCCTCACAAAGTCGTTCATCTGGGCGAGGGCAGTATCCTCAGGCTTGATCACCACGTCCACACCGTCGCCGAGAATGTTGAGCTCTGAGTCCGTCACCAGCGCCGCCACCTCGATCAGGGCGTCATTCTTGATGTCCAGGCCGGTCATTTCGCAGTCGATCCAGACGATGCGTTCGTTAGATATAGGCACCGGACCAGCCTACCGTTTAGCTCCGGCGCAACCGTCCGATGCTAGGATTTTGGGTACATGGGGGCGAGGATTTTGCCGCTGTGCTGTGCCTGCGCGGCCCGGCGGCCACCGCCGCCCGCGGGACTGAAGCGCCGAGTGTAAAGAGATTGGACGATCCTGAGATGACGGCGCCTGTGCCTGCAACGGGGAGACGGCGGCCAGCGTGATCCCGGAGCCCGGTGCGGCAGAAGTGGACAACGCCAGGTCCCCATCCTTGCCGGTCTTGTCGGCTCGGTCCTTATGGTGTTCGGATCCCTCGGCGTCGGCTGGCTGGCCCCCGTTTCCGAACTCCGCCGGGTACCGATCTTTATCTGGATGCGGACGGAGGCCGTCGGCGTTGCCCTGGCCATCGTGCTGGTTGCGGTGGGCGGCATGCTCCTGGTCCGCTCCTGGCTCAGGCTTGGCCAGCGGGTCCGTGTTTGGGGCCGGCGGCGCGAACGGCAACGCTGCAGGCCACCGCAGCATGGGGCCTGCCGTTGATGTTCACTGTCCCGCTCTTCAGCCGCGACGTGTATGCCTACATTGGTCAGGGCAGGCTGATGGTGGAGGGGTTCAACCCCTACGAGAACGGCATCTCGGCGTTGTCCAACTATTTCCAGCTTGGCGCCGACAAACAGTGGACTGAAGCTCCCGTGCCGTACGGCCAGCTGTTTCTATGGATTGAGCAGTTTGTGGTCTGGTCCACCAACGTCCAGCCCGAGGCCAGCGTGATGCTTTTCAGGCTCGTGGCGCTGTTTGGTGTGGTCCTCTGTGTCATCTATGTGCCCAAGCTGGCCGAGCTTCACGGCGTCAATCCGCACCGCGCCTTGTGGCTCACCGCGGCCAACCCCCTGTTCCTCACCAACTTCATCGCCAGCGTCCACAACGATGCCCTCATGATCGGGCTGGCCCTTGCCGGGCTGTACTACGCGGCCACCAGGCGCGTGGTGCTGGGCATAGTCCTCGTCACCCTTTCCATCGCCGTCAAACCCATCACCATCGTTTTCCTGCCGTTCATCGGCCTGATCTGGGCAGGCAAGAACGCCGGCTGGCCGCGGAAATTCCTGTTCTGGGGACTGACCGGAGGGCTGAGCCTGGCCATTCTGTATGGCCTGAGCCTCGTCAACGGGTTCGGCTTCGGCTGGATCAATGGGCTGTCCGCCCCTGGCAGCCTTTTCATTTGGTACGCGCCGGTGGGCTTGGTGGGGCTGGTGGTCGCTTCCGTTTCGAACGCCTTCGGCCTCGACGGGTGGACTCTCGCCGACTGGGTGTTCGACGCCGGAAAACTACTTGCCGTAGGCATCGTCGCCTTCCAGATCTTCAGGGGTGAGCATGAGCGGCTGATCCGCCGCCTCACCTTGGGCTTTGCGGCCATTGTGGTGCTGGCGCCGATGATCCAGGCCTGGTACGTGGTGTGGCTCATCCCGCTGTTCGCGGTGACAGGCATCCGCAATGACTGGCAGGTCAAGGCCCTGTATTTCATCGTGTCGTTCTTTATGATTTACGCCATTTCCGACCAGCTGGAGGTATTTCCCTACCTCCAGACCGAGGACCTGGGACTTGCCCTGGTGTTGGCCCGCTTCGCGGCGGCGATTACCGGCCTGCTTTTTGCCATGTACCTGATCTTCATGGATCCGGACACCAAGAGGCTGTTCCGGAAGTCGGCCGAACCGGTGACCGAACGCCCCGTTATCTAGTCTCCGCAGGCGCGGTTATCCGGCGCCGGTGATTCCCGCCGTCGTGCTCTGTTCCAGGTGCCGAAAGGATTCCTTCCGGGACAGCGGACTCAACCGCGTGCCCTTTTCCGCCACGAAATCGTGTACCCACTCCGGGTCCGTTTTGGCGTATTCACGCAGCGCCCAGCCAATGGCCTTCTGGATGAAAAACTCCGGGTCCGCCAGGTTCGGCTCAATGACAGCCCGCAGCAGGTCCTGATCCGTGCTGGCCTTGGCCTTTAACTGCGAGGTGATGGCCGACCGCCGGATCCAGAAGTCCTGGTCCGTGCTCCAGGCCAGCAGGAGTTCGGTCATCATGGGCCGGTGGGCCTGAAGAAGCCCGCCGATGCGATGCGACACCCCGTCCACGAAATCCCACCACGCGCCGGTGCGGATGATCTCCTCATAGACCGGGACCATCAGCTGGTCACGGGCCGCCAACCGGAGGCTTGTCAGGTCAATGGCCGCATAGCGTTCCTCGCCTACTGTGGAGCCGCGCCAGAGTTCCAGTACCGAGGCCCGCAACTGGCCCGCCGACGTCACGGGATGGACGGAAGCCGCGGCCATCGCCAGCCGTCTGACTTCCGGGACCCTGACACCCAGTGAGGGCAGAGTGGACTTCATATACGCCTGCGCGCCAGTGGCCCGCACGGGGTCCGTCCGCTCCCGCAGCGCCGCGCGCACGGCATCCAGCAACTCGCGGTTCGGAGTCTCCGTGGCCAGAGCTTCCGTGTCCGGCGATTCGTCATTCGGCGACATCCGGTCCATGGTGCAACTTTAGCGAGGTGCCGGCCGCGTGGATGTTGGCCGGTCCATCCTCAGCGGGACGGCTCTAGAGTGGGACCAGACAAAGTGCACGTTCCCGTGCACCGTGCCACCCGACGTCGGAGGTTCCCTGCATGTCCATGATCAAGACTCCCGAGCAGATTGCCCTCATGCGCGAAGCCGGGCGGGTGGTGGCCAATACGCTGGCGGCGGTGCGTGAGGCCGCCGGAGTGGGTGTCACCCTGCGTGACCTCGATGCGCTGGCCGCCGAGACGATTGCCGCGGCGGGAGCCACACCGGCCTTCCTGGACTACCACCCGCGCTGGGCCGCTGTTCCGTTTCCCGGCGTGATCTGCACCAGTGTGAACGACGCCGTGGTCCACGGAATCCCCGATGGCTACCAACTCCAGGACGGTGACCTGCTCAGCGTGGATTGCGGGGCATTCCTGGAGGGCTGGTGCGGCGATGCGGCCGTCAGTTTCATTGTGGGAACGCCCGATCCTGTGGACCAGGCCCTCATTGATGCCACGGATGCCGCTTTGGCCCGTGGGATCGAGGCAGCCCGGATCGGGAACAAAATGGGCGATCTTGCCTACGCGATCGGCGGCGCCGCGCGGCGGGCGGGCTACGGTCTGCTGGCTGACCACGGCGGCCACGGGATCGGCCGCACCATGCACGCCGAACCGCCGGTGCCCAACGACGGCAGGCCGGGACGGGGATCAAGCTCACCGAGGGCTGGTCATCGCCATCGAGCCCATGCTGATCCTGGGCCGCAAGGACGACTACTACCAGGACGACGACGGTTGGACGCTGCGCTCCGCCAACGGCCGCCGGGCTGCCCACAGCGAACACACAGTGGCCATCACTGCCGATGGCCCGCTGATCCTTACGCTCCCTTAGGCCCGGTGAGGCTCGGGCGCACCACGGCCCGCCCTGGGACGGCGCTGCTGGCCACGGTGAACCCGGCGCGCAGGAAGAGGTTCAGCGTGCCGTGGTACAGGTCTGCCGGTCCCGCTTTGGGCACCAGCAGCGGGACGGTTCGCCGGGGCGGCTGAACAGACGCTCGACGCCGTTCCACTGCCCCGCGGCCGTCGTCAGGCCGGGGCGGGCCCGTCCGTCATGCTGGTCAGGCCACCGACTCGGCGCTGCTCGGGTGTGCCACTTCGGTGCTGCGCCGGAGTATGACCTGGCCGGTTATCGGGGGCGATCCGGCATCGTCGGCGGACGGGTCGGCTGCGCTGCTGGCGGCCTGCCGTCCGATCTCCTCCAGGGGAAGGTGCACCGTGGAGAGGGCCGGCCGGAAATCGCGCAGAGTCTCAATATCGTCGAAGCCGGCAACGGCGGCGTCGCGCGGGATCCGCAGTCCCTTGGAGCGCAGCGCGGCGGCGGCCCCGATGGCCATAACATCGTTGACGGCAAAGATGCAGAGCCGTTTTGTCTCGGTCCCGGGTGGGGACGCTGTGATCCGTGCAGCCAGGGCGAGGCCGGCCTCAAAGCCGCCCGCTCGGGTGAAGTCCGTGCGGATGACGTCTGCGGCAGGCAGGCCGGCGCTGGCCAGGCCGCGCTGGAACCCCCGGATCCGGTCGTCGGAGGTGAACAGCCCTTCCGGGCCGCCGACGATCACGAAGTCTTCTTCCCGCGACGCGGCCAGCTCAGCTGCGAGCTGCGCGGCCAGCTCCTCATTGGGCACACTCACCACGTGGTAGCCATCCGCTGCCGTGGCGCCCACAATCCCGTGGCCGATCACGCCCACGTGGCCGCCGTTGCGGCAGTACCGGTCCAGTTCCGCAGCGAGTTCGGTGTTGCCTTCCCGGTCCCCGGTGCGGGACGTCCGTGATCCTGCGATCACGATGGAATCGGCGCGGCGTGCGGCGAAGGCAGCCACGGCTTCCTTCTCACTGTCCGGAGCACCCTCGGTGGTGGCCAGCAGCACCAGCTTGTGCTGTTCCCTCGCGGCATCCTGGACGCCGCGGGCGATGGCTGCGAAGTACGGATCGGCAATGTCATGGACGATCAGCCCGATCAGCCCGGAGCTGGACTTGGCCAGCCCCTGCGCCTGGGCGTTGGGAATGTAGCCGAGGGATTCGGCGGCCTGGCGCACCCGGTCCGCAATATCCTTGCCGGGTATCCGGGCGGAGCCGTTCAGCACACGGGAGGCGGTGGCCGGCGACACGCCCGCCAGCCGGGCCACCTCGGTGAGGGTACTTGCAGCCACAACTTCTCCCGTTCGTACAGACTTTCAGCGCCGTTAGCGCCGCTTTCAGTATGGCAGTTTGAGGATACTTTGGGAAAGCGCTTGCCAAACTGAATGGGAGCGGTGCGTGATGATTGCCGTGGGAATGCGCTTTCCCAATTCAGTTTGAGTAACACTGCTCACTCACAGTGGAGGACACATGGGCTTCGAAACAAAGACGATCCGTATCGCCATGGACGGCATCACCGGCCGGATGGGTTACCGCCAGCACCTGCTGCGTTCCATCCTTCCCATCCGCGACGCAGGGGGCTTCACGCTTGAGGACGGCACCAAGGTCCAGGTGGAGCCGATCCTGGTGGGCCGCAACGAAGCCAAGATCCGCGAGCTGGCAGAACTGCACAAGGTGGCCAAATGGACCACGGACCTGGATTCCGTCATCAACGATCCTTCGGTGGACACATCTTTGATGCGTCCATGACGAGCCTCCGCGCCGCCATCGGCAAGGTCAAGAGCGTCAACGCCAAGACCTCCACCCACATCCCGGCCCGCTGGGACGAGGCAGGCAAGGAGTACAAGGCCACCGCCGCCGACGCCTCCTACGGCATCTTCGAGCTCGTTACCCCGGCAGGCGAGCCGGTCATCGGCCAGATCAACTCCTCCTGGGCTGTCCGCGTCTACCGCGACGAGCTTGTGGAATTCCAGATCGACGGCAGGCATGGTTCCGCCGTTGCCGGCCTCAACAAGTGCGTAGCCCAGCAGCGTGCCCACACCCCAAGCCGGTCTGTAACCCGGACCTGCCCGTCACGGAATCCTTCCGCAGCCAGTGGCAGGAAGTCCCTGCCAACGCCGAGCTGGACACCGGCTTCAAGCTGCAGTGGGAAGAGTTCCTGCGCGACGTGGTGGCCGGCCGCGAGCACCGCTTCGGTCTGCTGTCAGCCGTCCGCGGCGTCCAGCTCGCCGAGCTGGGCCTGCAGTCCAACGACGAACGCCGCACCATCGACATCCCGGAGATTACGCTCTGATGACTTCTCTGATCCTTCCCACCCACGACGGCGGCACCCGCGAGTACCGCCTCCAGGGAGGCGTGTCGTGGGCCCGCCCCACCGCCCCGCTCACGTCGCGGCGTGCCTACGCCGCCGCTCACGTCCTTCCCGAGGTCCTGGCGGACAACACGCCAGGCGCCCCGGTAATCCTCGACTGGGACGCCACCCTGGCGTACCGGCACGAACTCTGGTCCTACGGCCTCGGTCTCGCCGACGCCATGGACACCGCACAGCGCGGCAGGGCCTTGACTGGGCCGCAACCCAGCAGCTCATCAAGCGCACCGGTGTGGAGGCCGCTTCGGTTGTCGCCGCCGGTGGCCCCGCTACCGCCGGGAAAACCGTGCGCGACCTCGTCTCGTGCGGCGCCTGCACCGACCAGCTGGACCTCGCCACACTGCCCACCGGCAACGCAGGATTCGCCGCCGTCCTGGACGCCTACCGCGAGCAGATCGCCGTCGTCGGTGAAGCCCGACCCAAAATCGTCCTGATGGCTTCCCGGGCGCTGGCCCGAGTGGCCAACGGCCCGGACGACTACTTGCACGTCTACTCCACGTTGCTGCAGGAAGTGGACCAGCCCGTCATCCTGCACTGGCTCGGGACCATGTTCGATCCCGCGCTGGCCGGGTACTGGGGTTCGGACGACGTCGCTGCCGCGACCGGGACGTTCCTTTCCCTGATCCGCGAGCACGCGGACACGGTGGACGGCGTGAAGGTTTCGCTGCTGGACGCAACCCACGAGGTTGCCCTGCGCGCCGCCCTTCCCGAAGGCGTCCGTCTCTACACCGGCGACGACGTCAACTACCCGGAACTGATCGACGGCGACGGCAGCCACCACTCGGACGCGCTGCTGGGCATCTTCGCGGCGATCTACCCGGCGGCTTCGGTTGCCCTGCAGAACTACGACGCCGGCAAGGCTGCGGAGGCGCGCGCCATCCTGGACTCCACCCGCGAGCTCGGCAAGCACATCTTCAGCGCCCCCACGTTCTACTACAAGACCGGTATCGCCTTCATGAGATGGCTCAACGGCACGCAGCTCGGCTTCCAGATGGTGGTCGGCCTGCACTCCGGCCGCTCCGTCTGCCACCTTGCCAAGACCTTCGAACTCGCCGACCAGGCAGGGCTGCTGAAGGACCCGGCGCTCGCCGCGTTCCGGAAGTCCGACTAATTGCGTATCAACGGAGTGGGAGTATGACATCCAATTCAGAACCGTCCCCTCTTTCGCGGCTTTCCCTGAACAGCGCCACCACCAAGAAGCTGACGCTTGCAGAAGTTGTTGATGGCTGTGTCCGCGCCGGAATCCCCGCGATCGCCCCGTGGCGCGACCGGTTTGAAGAAGCGGGGCTGGACAAGGCCGCGAAGCTGATCAAGGACGCAGGCCTCCGGGTCTCCTCCCTGTGCCGCGGCGGCTTCCTGACAGCGCCCGACGCTGAGGGCCAGGCCGCCGCCCTGGCGGACAACCGCGCGGCCGTCCTTGAAGCCGCTGTGCTGGACACCAGGGAACTCTTCCTGGTGGTCGGTGGCCGGGCGCCGGGGGAGAAGGACGTGGTGGCTGTCCGCCAGCGCGTTGCCGACCGCCTCGCCGATCTTGTTCCGTTCGCCACCGAGAACGGGATCCGGCTGGTGCTCGAACCCCTGCACCCCATGTACGCAGCGGACCGCGCCGTCATCTCGACCCTGGGCCAGGCACTGGATCTTGCAGCCCCGTTTAATGCGCATGCGGTGGGCGTCGCCGTCGCCACCATCAGCACCTGGGTCAGGGACGCCGGATACACCGGGGACATCGAAGTTGAAATCTTCAACAAGGAGATCTGGGACACCGACGGAGATGCTGTCATGGAGACCGTCAAGGCCCGCTACGCGGAACTCGTCCGGCCATACGCCTGATTCACACCGCAGGTTCGTAGAACTCACACAGCGAAGAACACCCCCGGTCCGAAGACCGGGGGTGTTCTTCGCTGACCGGCGCATCCGTCAAGGACGTGCCAATTCATCATCTTGTGCCCCAGGAGGGAATCGAACCCCCGACCGGCGGATTAGAAGGCCGCTGCTCTATCCCCTGAGCTACTGGGGCACGTGGCGCCACGACCAGAGATCCGGCGCATCAAAAGTTTACATGGCCCCACGGTGCGGCCGCGTCACCTGGTCGCGCTGCGGGTACTTCTCCTCAACAAGGCGGTTTCAGCCAGGGTTATGCACATACGAGAAGTAGTCCCTCGCGGCCCCGGTGCCGTCCGCGCGAAGCTGGTTCTGCCGCTAAGGCGCCACCTTTCGAGACAGGACAAGATGATGACTGACTACCAAACATTCCGGGGCTTCGTTGCAACGGATATCAAGACCTCCACAACTCCGGGCGGAGTTGGCACCGCCTCATTCCGCCTCGGTTCAACGGCGCGGCGTTTCGACCGGGCCACCAGCACCTGGGTGGACAGCCACACCAACTGGTTCAACGTCCAGGGCTACCGTCAGCTTGCCGGGAACATGGCCTGCAGCATCAAAAAAGGCCAGTGCGTCATCGTCGTTGGCCGGCTCAAGCTGCGCAGCTGGGAGAAAGACGGCCGGGTCTACCATTCGGCCGAAATCGATGCGGATTCCGTGGGTCACGACCTCAAGCGTGGTTCGGCCAACTATATCCGTACCAGCGACACCGGACTGCACCTCGTCTCAGACAACGGCGCGGCAGGACAGGAAGCCGCAGCGGAGGGCAGCGGCGTCGGCCTCGCTGATCCTGACGAGGACGGCGGAGACCCGGAAGAAGGGGAGCCCACGGATGACGACGCTGCAGCGTTGGGAGTCTTCCACGAGGATGCAGACGGCAACCGCATTCCGGTGGACGCTGAAACCGGCGAGCTCGCCGGCGCCACCATCTGAACGTGCAGGCGTTGGATACCGCAAGGGACACGGGCGGGCCCGGCGCCGGCGGCCCGCCCGTGCCGGGACCGTTCCCTCCCAGACGTGGCCGCGTGGCAGAATGGCGGCATGAATCGCGCGACGGACACCCGGCAGGCAACCCCCATCACCAGCCGGACCCCCGCTCCCGTCGGGTTGGGCAGTCTGCGGGACGGGCTCCCTCGGCGTTCGTCGGAAGCCTCCTGATGGTTCTCACGCTTGCTGCCTGCACCGGCGGCTCCCCTACGGCGGCCGGCACGGGTCCTGCCACGCCCGGCGAAGTGGCCATCCCCTCGGACCCGGCCAGCAGCGGAACCACCCAGCCGGCCGCCACGTCCCCGGCGGAGGATCCGGCCATCGTGGCGATGAAGCAGACAGTAGCGGACGCGCTGGGCAGGCTGGCGGCGGGGACGCCAAAGCCAGCCACAGCCCAGGTGACAGATGCCCTGACCGGCGCCGGCATATCCACTGCGGCCCTTGAAGTGTCGGCGAGCCGGACTCCTACCGGGCTGGAAGCTGATGCCATTGAGGCCGCCGTGTTGCAGGGCACCGACTGCGTGGTGGGACAGGTCCGCGATGGCAACGTCACCGTTATCGTTCTGCCGGTCCTGGCCAACGGCAAGTGTTTTGTGGGAGCGGCTGCCTGAGCCCTCGAATGTGAGTTAAGCCCGCCAACCCACTAGATTTGGAACCATGGCGGAATTTATCTACACAATGACCAATGCCCGCAAGGCAGTTGGCGAAAAACTCATTCTTGACAACGTAAGCATGTCGTTCTTCCCGGGCGCCAAAATCGGTGTCGTAGGCCCGAACGGTGCCGGTAAGTCCACCATCCTCAAGATCATGGCCGGACTGGACATCCCGTCCAACGGTGAGGCCCGGCTGAGCCCGGCTACACCGTGGGGATCCTGTTGCAGGAACCGCCACTGAACGAGGAAAAGACTGTCCTGGGCAACGTCCAGGAAGGCGTTGGCGAGATCTACGGCAAGATCCAGCGCTTCAACGAGATCTCCGAGGAAATGGCCAGCCCCGACGCTGACTTCGACGTCCTGCTCGAAGAAATGGGTCAGCTACAGGAGGCCATTGACGCCGCTGAGGCCTGGGATCTCGACTCCCAGCTTGAGCAGGCCATGGACGCCCTCCGCTGCCCGCCCGCGGACGCCGACGTGACACTGCTCTCCGGCGGTGAGCGCCGCCGCGTGGCCCTCTGCAAGCTCCTGCTGCAGAAGCCCGACCTCCTGCTCCTGGACGAGCCCACCAACCACCTCGACGCCGAGAGCGTGCTGTGGCTGGAACAGCACCTCTCCAGCTATGCCGGCGCAGTCCTTGCCGTCACCCACGACCGGTACTTCCTTGACCACGTGGCGGAATGGATCGCCGAGGTTGACCGCGGCCACCTGTACCCCTACGAAGGCAACTACTCCACGTACCTGGAGAAGAAGCGGGCCCGCCTAGAAGTCCAGGGTAAAAAGGACGCCAAGCAGGCCAAGCGCCTCACCGAAGAACTCGAGTGGGTGCGCTCCAACGCCAAGGGCCGCCAGACCAAATCCAAGGCCCGTCTGGCCCGCTACGAGGAGATGGCTGCCGAGGCTGACCGGACGCGCAAGCTTGACTTCGAAGAGATCCAGATCCCGCCGGGCCCGCGCCTGGGCGGGCTGGTCCTGGAAGCCAGGAACCTGCAAAAGGGCTTCGACGACCGCACCCTGATCGACGGACTGTCCTTCACGCTTCCCCGCAACGGCATCGTCGGCGTCATCGGCCCCAACGGCGTGGGAAAGTCCACGCTGTTCAAAACCATCATTGGCCTGGAGCCGCTCGACGGCGGCGAGCTGAAGATCGGCGATTCGGTCAAGATCTCCTACGCTGACCAGAGCCGCGGCGGCATCGACCCGAACAAGACCTTGTGGGAAGTTGTTTCGGACGGCCTCGATTACATCCAGGTGGGCCAGGTCGAAATGCCGTCCCGCGCCTATGTTGCCGCTTTCGGTTTCAAGGGTCCGGACCAGCAGAAGAAGGCCGGGGTGCTCTCCGGTGGTGAGCGCAACCGCCTCAACCTTGCGCTGACACTCAAGCAGGGCGGTAACCTGCTGCTCCTTGACGAACCCACTAACGACCTCGACGTCGAGACGCTCAGCAGCCTTGAAAACGCGCTGCTGGAGTTCCCCGGCTGCGCCGTGGTGGTATCGCACGACCGCTGGTTCCTGGACCGGGTGGCCACACACATCCTGGCCTACGAAGGCGACGAGGAAAACCCCGCCAAGTGGTACTGGTTCGAGGGCAACTTCGAATCCTACGAGGAGAACAAGGTAGAGCGGCTCGGACCCGATGCGGCCAAGCCGCACCGCGTGACGCACCGCCGCCTCACCCGCGACTGATCGCAAAGAAAGGCCGGCACCCCGTCAGGGTGCCGGCCTTTCTGCTGCCTGCCGGAAGCCAGCCAGGCCGCTCTGCCAGCCGGCCTCAGTTCCGCCCGGCCTTGCGGATCTGGTGCTCCAGGACTTTGGACTGGAACGCGCCAACGACTTTGTTTTTCAGGTCGGTGGGAACCCGGAGCATGCCCTCCTGCGCCACCGAGGCAACGTGCTGCCCGGCCCGGTTGAAGATTTTGCCCGTGGCGAGGCCGCGGGCTCCCTGGGCGCTGGGGGATTCCTGGACGTAGAGCAGCCATTCGTCCACCCGGGCGGGACGGTGCCACCACATGGCGTGGTCGAGGCTGGCGACACTCATTCCGGGCGTGATCCAGCTCAGCCCGTGGCGGCGCAGGATGGATTCCAGCAGCGTGTAGTCGCTGGCGTAGGCCAGGGCGGCCCGGTGCAGGTTTGAATCATCGGGCATGGGCCCGAACGTCTTCATCCAGACGGCGTTCCGGGCCTCCTTCTTGCCTTTGGCTGAAACGTAGAGCGGCGGGTCGACGTGCCTGATATCAAAGGGCCGCTCGTAAGCCCAATGCTGGGCGATGGGGTGATCGAACTTGCCCAGCAGGTCGGCCGTGCTCGGCAGCGACTCAGGATCGGGAATGCCGGCGGGCATCTTGGATTCATGGTCGAGGCCTTCGTCCAGGTCCTGGAAAGACGCGATCATCGAAAGGATGGGCACCCCTTCCTGGTAGGCATGGACACGCCTCGCCGAAAAGGACCGGCCGTCACGCAGGCGCTGGACACCGAATGTGATGGGCTTGTTGGCGTCGCCGGGCCGGAGGAAATAGCCATGCATGGAGTGGACAAACCGTTCCGGGTCCACCGTCCGCATGGAAGCGACCAGCGACTGGGCCAGCACCTGGCCGCCGAACACACGCTGCCGGGGCTGCTGCTGCGATGGGCCAAGGAAGATGTCCTCATCGGTCCGGGCGCCCTCAAGCTCACCGAGGTCAAGGAGCTGGATGAGCGTTTCGGTGGGGTCGCCGCTGGGTGGCGCCAGCAGTCCGGTTTCGGCTTCAGTCATGGATCGACTCTAGACGCCGCCCGCCGCTGCTCAACCAAGCTTCAGCCGGTAGTGTTCTTAGTGTGTCTGACCTACTTACGAAGTCCTTCCGGTTCGCCGACCCGCGTGATCTCGCCGATCTGCGGACATTCACCACACGTGCCAAGACGGTCGACGACGGCGCCATCCGGCTTCAGGCCGCAGGTTCCGTTCTCGCGGCCTACGTGTGCATTCTGCGGCCCCGCCTGCTGGGCGAATCCACGCCCACCATCCTGGGCCTGCGGACCATGGCGCTGGCGGAACCTTCCGCGATTGACGTGACGGTGCCGCTCTCAGCCGTCCTTGACCGGCTTGCCAGGGCAGGGGAGGACGACGTCGAGTTGCCGGTTCCGCCGTCCACCGTCACCGAATCGTGGACAGGCGTCGGCGCACCGCGCACCGGCTGGGAGCTGGTGGGTGCGTTGCCGGATGCCGAACTCCGGCGCGCGGCCGAAGCCGGCATCACCGAAGTGGCGGGCATCATGCCCGCCCAGCCGGGGGCGCTGATCGTCAATAACGCCCGCGCCGCTGTGTGGGCCGGGCCCTTGACGACTCCGGCCTTCCGGCAGGAGCCGCCTTCGCGGCACTCACCCTGGGATTCCTCGCAGACGCGGACCAGAAGCTGTACCGTGCGGGCCGTTGGTTCCGCCTCAGTGGTCCACGCGGCCACGTCCTGGCACGCACCGGCAGCGGCCTCTAAAACCCGGCCGGCCGCCGTCGTACGCGGCCCAGACGCTAAGCCGAAGGCCGCCTCAGGCCTCCGACGGGCTGTTCACCATGGACAGCGCGGCGCGTTCCATGTAGTCCCAAAGCGTTCCCTCGTACAAGGGTGGCAGTTCCAGGGCATCGACAGCGGTCCGCATGTGGAACAGCCAGCGGTCCTTGGCCTCCGGCGTGACCCGGAACGGTATGTGGCGCATCCGCAGGCGCGGGTGGCCGCGTTCCTCGCCGTACGTGGTGGGCCGCCCCAGTACTGCTCCAGGAACATCAGAAACCGCCGTTTGGCCGGTTCGAGGTCCTCCTCCGGGTACATCGGGCGCAACAGCGGATCCGTTGCGACGCCGTCGTAAAAGACATCGATCAGCTTGACGAACGTCTCGTGTCCGCCCACGGCGTCGTAGAAGTTCTCCGTGTAGCCGGGCTGGCTGAAGGGATCGTTCTGCATGAGCTGGCGTGGCTGCTGCGGCTCGGCGGGTGTGGTCATGTCTCTATTCTCCGGCCTTTTGCTCTGTCTTTTTCGCCTCGGTGGCGGGCGCACTCAGGGCAGTGTCCGGCTCGGCCGCCGGGGAGTCCGGCACCGGCACGTAAGTTCCCTGCGAACGGTTGCCGACGCGAAGGATCTCGCCATTGCGGAGGTACCAGATGGCGCCGTCCTCCGAGCGGACCCGCGTGATGCGCAGCCCCATGGACTCGACCACACCCACAACTTCGCTGGTTTCGATGACGTCACCAATCCCGTACTGGTCCTCGATGGTGATGAAGATCCCGGCCAGGAAGTCGCGGATCAGCTGCTGGGCGCCAAAACCGATGGCGATACCCAGGATTCCCACGCTGGTCAGCAGCGGGGCGATGTTGATGTCCAGGTTCTGCAGCACATACATGATGGTGATCACGGCCACCAGTACGCCCACGATGCTGTTGAGCAGGGAACCGATGGTTTCCGCCCGCTGCACGCGGCGTTCATGGTCCAGTGCCCGCAGCGCCGGGGCGACCCACTTGAAATGCGGTTTCTTGAAGAAGTTGGTACCCGCAGCCACGCGCTTGGTGATCCGCGAAATCACGAACGTCGCCACCAGCCAGACTGCGATTCCGACGCCAAGGCTGATCGCGATGCCTGTGATGCTGACGCCGTTGGGCTGCGAGGTGAGGGGCGGGGTGTAAGCGACATTGTGCTGAACATAGAGGCAAAACTCCTTGGGGGGGATCACCGGCGGCGGCCGGGGGATGACGTCGGCCCATGCACAGGTTCGCCCGCGGCATAAGGCTCTATTCTCTTTCAACCCTAGCGCCGTAGCGTGGGCCCATGCGCATCCTCATTCTGGGCGGAACCGCCTTTCTCTCGTCTGAAATCGCCCGGCAGGCCGTTTGCGCAGGTCACACAGTCACGTGTCTGCCCGCGGATCCGCGACGGAACCGCCAGCCGGTGTCCGGTGGGTAGAAGCGGACCGTTCATTCGGCGCGAACAGCTACGCACAGGTGGCAGCGGACTGGGATGCGGTCATTGAATAGGCAACCCTGGAAGCTGTGGGCGACAGGGCGCACCTCTGCCGCGCCGGCGAGATCAGCGGCCCCGGCGACGGAACGGACCGGTATGTCTACTGGCCCGCAAGGTTCGCAAGGGACAGCGCCCCGGCCGTGGTCCCGGCCACCGCTGGCCACGCCACGCAGGGCATTGGCGTGCGGGACCTCGCGGCCTGGGTCCTCGATGCTGCCCAGCGCAGGGTGACAGGGCCGCTGAACGCTGTGGGGGACCGCTTGCCTTTTGGCGAGTACATCGAGGGGGCCAAAATAGTGGCTGGCAATCAAGGCGAGGCCGTCGATGCCCTGGAGGATTGGCTGGCCAAGAACTACTGGCGGGTGAAGTGCTGACTGGCCGGTGAACTCCTCTCAGGCCACCAGGGTCACGGGTGAATGATGCACGGGGAAGTTGACACTCCGGGCGATGAAACAGACTGCGTTGGCTTCGCGGTGCAGCTGTTCAGCCAGATCCACATGCGCCGCGTCCGCCACGGTCACCCGCGGGTTCAGCGTGACGGACTCGAACTGTCCGCTGCCGTCGCGGTTCAGCCGCATCACACCGGTGGCGTCGTCCTGATAGTTGGTCACCACCACCCCGTGCTTCACCGCCACGTGCAGGAAAGACAGCATGTGGCACTGCGCCAGCGCCGCCAGGAGCAGCTGCTCCGGGTTGTAGCGGTCACGGTCCCCATGGAACGTCGGATCGGCCGAACCGGGCAGGACCGGCAGCCCGGGGATCCGGATGTCGTGGTCCCGTGAGTAGCCCCGGTACGACGACGTGCCGTCACCCAGGTTGCCGGTCCACTGCACCATCAGGGAATAGTGGTGCTCGCCCAGGCCCACGGCGCCCGGCCTAGGCTTCGTCCGGCAGGACATCGGCCGCGCGTGCCCGCAACGCCCGGGCCACGCCGTCGCGGTTTTCCAGCATCATGCGCCGCAGGGCGCTGCTGTCGGCCGGAAGACCGGCGAGGAAAGCATCCGTCCGGTCCACCGTTGCCTGCGTGGTCAGCAGTGCCGGATAAAGCCCGACGACGATCTGCTGGGCGAGCGCGTGCGTGCGGTTTGCCACGATGCCGGGAACAGCCTCGAAGTAGTTTTCCGCGTACGGCTCCAGCAGCGAACGGTCCCGCACCCGCATGAAGCCTGTGACGGCTGAACCCTGGAGCGCATTGGAGAGTTCTCCCGTGACCACGATCGAGTCCCAGGCGGCGGCTTTGGCTTCGGCAGTGGGGATGGCGGCTGTGGCCAGCGCCGCGGCGTTCTGTCCGCTGGCAGTGTTGTCGCGCTCCAGTTCGGCGTCGATCTGTGCCTGTCCCAGCCGGCCACCGGCCACCAGGGACGCCACCAGCTCCCAGCGGAGGTCCTGGTCCACGGCCA
Organism: Arthrobacter sp. Hiyo4; assembly: GCA_002370555.1. GTDB lineage: Bacteria > Actinomycetota > Actinomycetes > Actinomycetales > Micrococcaceae > Arthrobacter. Next base: position 2,104,888 of record AP014718.1, on the reverse strand, counting down.
GCCCCTCCAGAATGGCCGTGCCGTCCAGCAGCCCGGCGACGGTGTCCAGCTGGCCCGGCTGCCAGCCAACAGGGCAAACGACTTCACAAACTGCAGCTGGGCGTCCGACCCGCCAAGTGCTGCGCCTGCAAGGTCCCACAGCGTGTCCACGGCGGAGACAGTAGTGGCCTCTCGGTGCTCCTCGGCCACATAGAAGTTCAGCGTGGTGGCCAACTGGCGCAGCTGGACCAGGATCACCGAAGAATCCGATTCCGCGGCCACGTTGGCCAGGATCAGCTCCACGTACCGGCGCGCCGGGGACTCGCCGTCACGGGCAGCGTCCCAGGCGGAGTTCCACACCAGGGTTCGCGGCAGGCTCTCGCTGAAGTCCTTCAGGTGAGCCGTTGCCGTGGCGAGGGACTTCTCGTCCAACCGGACTTTCGCGTAGGCGAGGTCGTCGTCGTTGACCAGGATCAGGTCAGGCCGGGCCAGGCCAGCCAGCTCCGGCACCTCGGTGCGCTCGCCGTCGACGTCGAGCTCCTCGCGGTGCACGCGCTCCAGCTTGCCAGCGCTGTTCAGGTTGTAGAACCCGACGGCGAGCCGGTGAGGACGGATGGTGGGCCACTCCTCGACGGCGGACTGCACGATGGTGAAGGACGTCAGCATCCCGGAGCCGTCCACGGCGAGCTCCGGCTTGAGCGTATTGACGCCAGCGGTTTCCAGCCAGAGGCGGCCCACTGGTCCAGGTCACGGCCGCTGGCCTTCTCCAGCTGCACCATGAGGTCGCTCAGCTCGGTGTTCTGCCAGGCGTGCTTGGCGAAATACTCCCGGACCCCGGCCATGAACTGCTCCGGCCCCACCCACGCCACCAGCTGGCGCAGCACAGAGGCGCCCTTGGCGTAGGTGATGCCGTCGAAGTTGACCTCCACGTCCTGCAGGTCCCTGATGTCGGCGAAGATCGGGTGGGTGGTGGGCAGCTGGTCCTGGCGGTAGGCCCAGGACTTCTCCACCGAGGCGAACGTGGTCCACGCGCTCGTGAAGGATGTGTTTTCCACGGCGGCGAGGTGGGACATGTATTCGGCGAAGGACTCGTTGAGCCAGAGGTCGTTCCACCAGCGCATGGTCACCAGGTCGCCGAACCACATGTGCGCGAGTTCGTGCAGCACGGTGATGGCCCGGCGCTCGATCTGCGCCCCGGTCACCTTGCTCCGGAAAACGTAGCCTTCCAGGATGGTCACCGCGCCGGCATTCTCCATCGCGCCCGCGTTGAACTCGGGCACAAAGAGCTGGTCGTACTTCTCGAACGGGTACGGGAAGCCGAACTGCGCCTCGAAGAATTCGAAGCCCTGGCGGGTCAGCTCGAAGATGTTGTCCGCGTCGAGGTACTGCATCAGGGACTTCCGGGCAAAAACTCCCAGCGGGATCACGCGGCCGTCGGAGCTGGCCACTTCGCTGCGGACTGACTGGTACGGGCCGGCGATCAGGGCGGTGACGTAGGAGGACAGCCGTGGTGTGGGGCGAACGTCCAGACCGAGCGGGCACCGCCGTCGTCCCTGGTGTGGCTTCCACCGCGGCGGGGGTGGGGGAGTTGGAGATGACATCCCAGTGCGAGGGCGCGGTGACCGTGAACCTGAAGGTGCCCTTGAGGTCGGGCTGCTCAAACACCGCGAACATCCGGCGCGAATCGGGAACCTCGAACTGCGTGTACAGGTACACCTCGTTGTCCACCGGATCCACAAAGCGGTGCAGGCCTTCGCCGGTGTTCATGTACGGCGCGTCGGCCACCACCGTGAGCTCGTTGGCCGAGGCCAGGTCCGGCAACTGGATCCGGATACCGTCGGAGACTGCCGCAGGGTCCAAGGCGCGCCCATTGAGCGTGACGCTGTGCACGGCATGCGTTACGGCGTCGATGAAAGTGGTGGAACCCGGCACTGCCGTGAACTTCACCGTGGTGGTGGTCCCGAAGATCTTCCCGCCCCTGGTCAGGTCGAGGACGACATCGTAGGAGTCAACGTTGATGAGTGCGGCACGCTCGCGGGCTTCGGCGCGAGTCAGGTTCATACCTGGCAAGTGGGGCCTCCAGAAGGGGTTGCGGTTGCCGGCAGGCGGTGGCCCGCACCGGCACAGTGAAGTCATTCTGTCACGGCCTCCGGCGGGAGTAGCGTTAATGCATGGGAAAGTTCCGGGATTCGGTGGACACCAAGGCACTGCGCTTCGCCGTCGGCTTTCCCGTGGTCCTGGCGGCGGCTTTTGTCTTCTGCGCCTTCTTGCTGCGTCCCGATCTTCCGGACCCCGTAGCCATCAGCTGGACGGCCGACGGCGGCGCCTCCTTTGCTCCGTTCGGCGCCTATGCGGGCGGCGGCGCGCTGCTCATCATCGCCTCCGGCTGGCTGGTGATGTTCCAGGCGGCACCGCTGTCCCGGCCCGCTGTGATGCGCAGGATCATGATGGGGACGGGACTGTTCCTGAGCCTGTTCATCACCAGCGTCCTGGCAGCCGGACTGGTGGGGCAGGCCGGCCTCGCGGACGCCCGGGAGTCCCGGGTGGATCTCACGGTTCTCGCATTGGGCAGCGGGCGGCGCTGTCGCTGGGTGTCATCATGGGCTTCGTGTTCAAGGCCGACCGGCAGTGGTCCCTTGACGATGACCGGGCCCTGGAGCGGGCCCTCGCCCGCGAGCTTGACCCGGAGCTTGCGGGGACACGTTCCGGATGTGGGTGCACGCCCGCAGCTCGGTCTTTGTGATGATCGCGGTGGCAAGCCTGTTCCCGGCCGCGCTGATCGCTGTGGCGCTGCCCTGGCTCGGGGCCCTGGTGGCTGCCCTCGCTGTGGTGGCCGCCGCTTTCCTCTGCGCCCGCGTCAAGGCCGACCGCCGCGGCCTGCGTGTCCTCGTGGCCGGAGTGCTGCCGGTCATGGATGTGCCGGCGGCCGCGATCTCCACCGCAAGTGCCGCGGACGTCCGCGCCGCCGACTACGGCGGGTGGGGCTACCGCAACCACAGCGGTACCGCCGCGATGCTGGTCAGCAGCGGCCCCGCCGTCGTCGTTCATCAAACAGATGGGCGCAACCTTGCGGTCAGCGGCGGCAGCCCTGCCTCCGCGGCCCGGCTGGCGGAAGTCCTGACCCGTGTGGCTGCCAGGGCGCACGGGGGCACTTCCGGCGAACGCGCGCCGGAGTCTGAGTCCTAGTAACCTTGTCCCTGATGATCTGACCCTGGCCTGAACCAGCACCGCTGGCCCCGGCGCCGAAACGAACGGATACTGCTGTGACTTCTTCCCCTGCCTTCCCGCGGGTACACATCGCCACCGACCACGCAGGGATGGAACTCAGCGCCCACCTGGTCAGCCACCTCACGGCCAAGGGCTACGTCGTGGTGGACCACGGCCCAAGGAATACGACGCCCTGGACGACTACCCGTCCTTCTGCATCAACGCAGCGCTCGCCGTCGTCGCTGACCAGCAGGCAGGAATCCACGCCTTGGGCATCGTCCTGGGCGGCTCGGGCAACGGTGAGCAGATCGCTGCCAACAAAGTTAAGGGGTCCGCGCAGCCCTCGCCTGGAACCACTCCACCGCAACGTTGGCACGCGAACACAACGACGCCAACGTGGTGGCCGTGGGCGGCCGCCAGCACACTGTCGAGGAAGCAACCGAACTGATTGAGGCGTTCCTGGCCGAGCCCTTCAGCAACGACGAACGGCACGTCCGCCGCATCGGCAAGATCGCGGCTTACGAATCCACCGGCGAGGTCATCGAGTAGTGCCCGAAGGGCATTCAGTCCGCCGCCTGGCGCAACAGTTCGGGGACGTCTTTGCCGGGGAGCCGCTGTCCGTGAGCAGCCCGCAGGGCCGGTTCGTTGCCGGCGCAGCCCTGCTCGATGGACAGGTCCTGACGGATTCGCGCGCCCATGGCAAGCACCTCTTCCTGCACTTTGACCACGCCGTGGTGCTGCACGTCCACCTGGGGCTCTACGGGCCTGGGACTTCGGCGGCGACGCGACCTTCAGCGGGGCCTCCAGCATCGGTGCCCCGCGCAAGATCGGGGAGCGCGAGGTTTTCGAGGACCCCGAAATTACCGGCGACGCCGGGATGGTTGAGTACGCGGGACCTCCCGAACCCCGGGGCGCCGTGCGTGTCCGGCTGGTCAGCAAGCATGGCTGGGCGGACCTCCGCGGTGCCACCACCTGCGCGGCCATCACCGAGGCAGAAGCCCGGGCCGTCCTGGCCCGGCTGGGGCCGGATCCGCTGCACAACCACCCCGCGGACAGGGTCCGCTTTGTGACGGGCCTTCTGTCCCGCAAGACGCCCATCGCAGCGCTGCTGATGGACCAGAAGGTGATTGCCGGCGTCGGGAATGTCTACCGGGCCGAAGTGCTGTTCCGGCAGCGGCTGGATCCGTGGCTGCCGGGTACCGGACTCTCCAGCGGCGCCGCCGGCCTGTTGTGGGACGACACAGCCGCAGTAATGGCCGACGGCGTCCGCGACGGGCGGATCATCACCACACCGCCGGTGTATTGGGAGCCGGATAACCGGGAGTCCGGTCACGGGAGTCAGGGGCGACTTTGCCCTCGGGCGGCGACGCCCACTTTGTGTACAAGCGTGAAGGGCAGCCCTGCCGGGTCTGTGCCGTCCCGGTGGCCATTACCGAAATGGTGGGCCGCAAGCTCTACTGGTGCCCGGCTGCCAGCAGTAGCGGACCAAAGTCAGCTAGCTCCCAAGTCAGCCAAGCAAAAAAGCAGGGCCCCTCGGCGAGGGGCCTGCTCCATATGGAGGGGACGACGGGAATCGAACCCGCATCATCAGTTTGGAAGACTGAGGCTTTACCACTAAGCTACGTCCCCGGAAAAATACACCTCAGCTGTTACATCAGGCTGCAATGAGTTTCTTCGGGCTGGCTGTTGAAGCCGGATACAACTAAACCTAATTCATGCCCCACGTGTCAAATGTGCAAAGAACGCCCGGATGAACGTAGACTTGCCTGTGCACTTACGGGGTGTAGCTCAGCTTGGCTAGAGCACCTGCTTTGGGAGCAGGAAGTCGCAGGTTCAAATCCTGTCACCCCGACTCTGCGGCTCGGGCCGTGCAAACGGCCCGGGCAGAAACTGCGTTTGCAGAAACCCATCCCACAAACCCAGGAGTACTTAGACCGTGAAGAGCGCTGTCGAGAACCTCACCCCCACGCGGGTCAAGCTCAATGTTGAGGTCCCTTTTGAGGAATTGAAGCCCAGCATCGACGAGGCATACAAGACTGTTGCTTCGCAGATCCAGGTCCCTGGCTTCCGTAAGGGCAAGGTCCCGTCGAAGCTGATCGATCAGCGCGTTGGCCGCGGCTACGTGCTGGAGACGGCCATCAACGAAGGCCTCAACGGCTGGTACCAGGCTGCAGTCCAGGAATCAGGCATCCGCCCCCTGAGCCGTCCCGAGGTTGAAATCACCGAAGTTCCGGACCCCACCTCCACGGACGGGGAACTGAAGTTCCACGCCGAGGTTGATATCCGCCCGGAGATCGAACTCCCGGACTACGCCGGCATCAAGGTTGAGGTAGCCGCAGCGGAATCCTCCGACGAAGACGTTGACAAGGCCCTGGATGAACTGCGCGGCCGCTTCGGCACGCTGAAGTCCGTGGATCGCCCGGCCGCCGATGGCGACTTCCTGACCATCGACATCACCGCCACCATTGACGGCGCCGACGTTGATTCAGCGTCAGGCCTGTCCTACCAGGTGGGTACCGAAACCATGCTTGAGGGCCTGGATGAGGCCGTCACCGGCCTAAGCGTTGACGAAGACGCCATCTTCGAAACCACCCTGGTGGGCGGTGACCACGCCGGCGAGTCCGCCCAGGTGAAGGTTGTTGTCAAGGCCGTCAAGGAGCGCGAGCTTCCCGAGGCTGACGACGACTTCGCCCAGCTGGCCTCCGAGTTCGACACCCTCGCCGAACTCCGCGAGGACCTGGCCAAGCAGGCCGCCGACTCCAAGGTTGTTGAGCAGGGCGTTGAGGCCCGCGACAAGGTTCTGGACAAGCTCGTTGAGCTCACTGCGGTTCCGGTTCCGGACTCCGTGGTCGACGAGCAGGTCGAAGCCCACTTCAAGGAGGGCAACGGCCACGGTGAAGGCGAACACGACACCGAGGAGCACCGCGAAGAGGTCAAGGCCAACACCGCCCGCGCCTTCCAGAACGAAGTCATCCTTGACGCCATTGCCGAAAAGGAAGAAGTCAACGTCAGCCAGGCTGAGCTGATCGACTACATCGTCAGCGCCGCCAGCCAGTACGGCATGGACCCGAACCAGTTCGCCCAGATCATCGATCAGAGCGGCCAGGTTCCCATGATGGTTTCCGAGGTCCGCCGCCGGAAGGCACTGGCTGTTGTCCTGGGCCAGGCCACCGTGACCGACACCGACGGCAAAACCGTTGACCTCAGCGACTTCGTCCGCCCCGGCGGCGAAGAAGAGGCTCCCGCCGTTGAGGCTGAGGTTGCTGAAGACACCAACGCCGAGACCGAGGCCACCCGAGTGACGACCCGGCAGCCGTGAAGTTCTAGCACGCCCTGGCAGTGCGACTGAAGGCAGCCCCGGACCCATTGGTCCGGGGCTGCCTCGGTTAACGGGCAGTCGCGGGGATCGTGCGCCGTCAGCGAACAGCGCGATTCCCGCGAACAAATCAGCCACCAAACCGGTTAGTGTCCAAGTAGTGAAGTTCAGTGATGTCACCGTCACCAGCGAGAGGTAAGTACACATGTCACAGCACGCAGAGGCCCCCGGATGGCGACTGTAGATCCGGCCGCCCAGGACAACTACATCTACAACCGCCTCCTGAAGGAGCGCATCATCTGGCTGGGTTCCGAGGTGCGTGACGACAACGCCAACGCTATCTGCTCGCAGCTGCTGCTCCTGTCCGCCGAGAACCCGGAAAAGGACATCTACCTTTACATCAACTCTCCCGGCGGCTCCGTGACCGCGGGCATGGCCATCTATGACACCATGCAGTTCATCCCGAACGACGTCGTCACGGTCGCCACCGGCCTGGCAGCCTCCATGGGCCAGTTCCTGCTCTCCTCCGGCACCAAGGGCAAGCGCTACGCCACCCCAACGCCCGCGTCCTAATGCACCAGCCCTCCGGCGGCATCGGCGGCACGGCCTCGGACATCAAGATCCAGGCCGAGCTGATCCTGCACATGAAGAAGGTCATGGCCGAATTGACCGCGGACCAGACCGGCCAGTCCGTGGAAACCATCCTCAAGGACAACGACCGCGACAAGTGGTTCACCGCGCCTGAAGCCCTCGAATACGGCTTCTTCGACAAGATCGCGGCCCACGCCGGTTCCGTCTCCGGCGGCGGCGGCACCGCCAACGGCACCTCCGGCGAGTCAGCATCCGAGAAGTAACCCGGCACTTAGAACACTTAGATCAGGAGCAACAAAAATGACTTACAACTTCGGATCGACTGCCGGTAACCTTCCGACCAGCCGCTACGTCCTTCCCCAGTTCGAAGAGCGCACGCCTTACGGCTTCAAGCGCCAGGACCCCTACACCAAGCTGTTCGAGGACCGCATCATCTTCCTCGGCGTCCAGGTGGATGACGCCTCCGCTGATGACGTCATGGCGCAGCTGCTGGTCCTTGAGTCCACGGACCCGGACCGCGATATCACGCTGTACATCAACTCACCGGGTGGCTCGTTCACCGCCATGACGGCGATCTACGACACCATGCAGTACATCCGGCCCGAAATCCAGACGGTCTGCCTGGGCCAGGCAGCCAGCGCAGCCGCGGTCCTGCTTGCTGCAGGCACCCCCGGCAAGCGTTTGGCACTTCCGAACGCCCGTGTCCTGATCCACCAGCCGGCACTGTCCGGCGGCCAGGGCGGTCAGGCCTCGGACCTTGAGATCCAGGCGGCCGAAGTCATGCGGATGCGTTCCTGGCTTGAGGATACGCTGGCCCACCACTCGGGCCGGACCTCAGAGCAGGTAAACAACGACATCGAGCGCGACAAGATCCTGACCGCGGCCGACGCCCTGGATTACGGACTCATCGACCAGGTCCTTGATTCCCGCAAGATCAAGCCGCAGGCAATTGCCAGGTAGTACGGCTCTTCGGCGGCCCGGTGCGTCTCAGATAATTGGGCCGCACCGGCCTTCGCTTTCCACCCTTGGACGCAATTGTGACCTAGAGTGGAAGATGTCACGGCCGGCCCTCCCAGGCCCGCCACGATTCCAGCAACGGTGCACAGCTGCCTGGCAGCAAGATACTAAAGGGGTTCACATATGGCTCGGATTGGCGAGAGCACGGATCTGCTGAAGTGTTCTTTCTGCGGAAAGAGCCAGAAGCAGGTACGCAAGCTGATTGCCGGGCCCGGTGTCTACATCTGCGACGAATGCATTGAGCTCTGCAACGAGATCATTGAGGAAGAGCTCGCGGAAGTCGCCGATCTGGGAAGCTTCGAGCTGCCCAAGCCCCGCGAGATCTTCGACTTCCTGCAGGAATACGTCATCGGCCAGGAACCTGCCAAGCGGTCCCTCGCCGTCGCCGTCTACAACCACTACAAGCGGATCCAGGCCGGCCACGCCCCCAAGAGCGGCAGCCTCGCCGAGGGCGGCCACCATGACGACGTCGAAATCGCCAAGTCCAACATCCTCCTGATCGGCCCCACCGGCTGCGGCAAAACCTACCTGGCCCAGACATTGGCGCGGCGGTTGAATGTTCCGTTTGCTGTTGCCGACGCCACGGCACTCACCGAGGCCGGCTATGTGGGTGAGGACGTGGAGAACATCCTCCTCAAGCTCATCCAGTCAGCGGATTACGACGTCAAAAAGGCCGAACAGGGCATCATCTACATCGACGAAATCGACAAGATTTCGCGCAAGAGCGAGAATCCCTCCATCACCCGGGACGTCTCCGGCGAGGGCGTGCAGCAGGCCCTCCTGAAGATCCTCGAAGGAACCGTAGCCTCCGTGCCGCCCCAGGGCGGACGCAAGCACCCCCACCAGGAATTCATCCAGATCGACACCACCAACGTGCTGTTTATCGTGGCAGGCGCCTTTGCCGGGCTGGAAGAGATCATTGGTTCGCGTTCCGGACGCAAAGGCATTGGCTTCGGCGCCCCACTCAACGATGCCAGCAACAAGGTGGACTCCTACGGTGAAGTGATGCCCGAGGACCTCCTGAAGTTCGGTCTGATCCCGGAATTCATCGGCCGCCTTCCCGTGATCACCACGGTCTCCAGCCTGGACCGCGACGCCCTCATCCAGATCCTCTCCACGCCGAAGAACGCGCTTGTCAAGCAATACCAGAAGATGTTCCAGATCGACGGCGTGGAACTCGTCTTCGATGACGACGCCCTCAATGCCATCGCCGACCAGGCCCTGGAGCGTGGCACCGGTGCCCGTGGCCTGCGCGCCATCATGGAGGAAGTGCTGCTCCCGGTCATGTTCGACCTCCCCAGCCGCGAAGACGTGGCCAGCGTAGTCATCACCGCCGACGTTGTCCTCAGCAAGGCCGAGCCAACCCTCATTCCGCACGTGACCAAGCGACGCAAGTCCGCCTGACACGTCCGCCACCGGCTTGACACTTCTGCCTTTCACCCCCGCATGCCCAGTGACAGAGGACTTACGCATGACTGAAACAACCATCAACCAGGCCGACTTCTGGTTTGATCCGCTGTGCCCGTTCGCCTGGATCACCTCGCGCTGGATCGGCGAGGTTGAGGCTGTCCGCGACGTCAAGACCGTGTGGCATGTAATGAGCCTCTCTGTCCTGAACGAAGGCAGGGACCGGGAACCGGCGTACCGCGAAGGCCTGGACAAGGCACGGGGCCCGGTCCGGGTCATCATCGCGGCCCAGGCGCAACTCGGCGACCACGTGGTGAAGCCGCTCTACGACGCCATGGGCACATTGATCCACCTTGACGGGGAGAAGGACTTTGGCGTTATCATCAGCAAGGCACTCGCGGAGTGCGGACTCCCGGCAGGCCTGGCGGACGTTGCCACCACGGACGCCTTTGACTCCCAGTTGAGGGCCAGCCACGATGAGGGTATCTCGCTGGTGGGCCAGGACGTCGGCACGCCGGTTGTTGCCTTCAACGGAACCGCTTTCTTCGGCCCCGTGCTGACCCGCATCCCGCGCGGCGAGCAAGCGGGCCTGCTGTGGGATGCCACCGTCACACTGGCCTCGTACCCGCACTTCTTCGAGATTAAGCGCAGCCGCAGCGAACGTCCCGAATTCAACTGACGCAGACAGCAAAGAGCCCCGGACGAACTACTCTGATGTAGTTCTTCCGGGGCTCTTGCGCATCCAAACCGTCGGGACAACAATAGTTCTTACCCACTTCGAAAGAAGCGGGACGCAGGAACCAAAGATTCAGTGATATGTATCCGACGCAGCCATCGGCAAAGTCAGATACAAGCTGCCAGTGACGAGGTAGGAAGACCTGAAGATCCAAGGATCCTGCCAGACCATCAAAGACGTCACCAGGATGGCCGAAAAGTCGAAGCCCCACCAACGGCAAAACGCTGATGGGGCTTCCCCTTTGCCCAAAAATAGGTCAGGCCTTGGGCTGATCCTCCGGAGCGGCCAGCACAACGTCGCTGACGGTCAGTTCGCCGTCGCCTGCCACCAGGGTCAGTTCGCGGGCGTTCGAGGCTGCCTTCAGGTCGCCAAGCCCGGCCTTCAGCTGCGTGGTCAAGGATTCCGACGCCGTGATGGTGGCGGAGAGGACCTCGGTGCGCTGCTTGACCTTGGCCTCGGACTTTGCCTTGCGGACACCGCTCAGGGCCGTGCCAACGGTGGCAAGCAGGGTGGTGTCGCCGTCCACGTCCACGGCGGTGGGCCACTGTGCACGGTGTACGGAGCCGTTCCGCCACCAGCCCCAGACCTCTTCGGTGGCGAAGGGCAGGAACGGGGCGAACAGGCGCAGCAGCGTGTCCAGGCTGGTGGCGAGTGCTGCCAGCACCGAAGCCTGCTCGGCGCCGCCGGCGGCACCGTAGGCGCGGTCCTTGATGAGCTCCACGTAATCGTCCGTGAACTGCCAGAAGAAGCTTTCGGTGATCTGCAGGGCCCGGGCGTAGTCGTAGTTCTCGAACGCCTTGGTGGACTGGCGGACCACCTCGGCCAGCTGGGCCAGCACCGCGCGGTCCAGGGGATTTGTGAGCACCGAGAGATCGGTGGAGACCACGGAATTCTCCGTCGCGCCCAGGTTCAGGACGAACTTGGAGGCGTTCAGCAGCTTGATTGCCAGGCGGCGGCCGATCTTCATCTGCGCGATCTCGTACGCCGTATCCGCGCCGAGCTTGGCGGACGTGGCCCAGTAGCGGACCGCGTCGGAGCCGAATTCGTCCAGCACATCGGTGGGAACCACCACGTTGCCCTTGGACTTGGACATCTTCTTCCGGTCCGGGTCCAGGATCCAGCCGGAGATGGCGGCATGCTTCCACGGCGCGGCGTGCTGCAGCGCATCAGCCTGGACTACCGAGGAGAACAGCCAGGTGCGGATGATGTCGTGGCCCTGGGGCGCAGGTCAAACGGGAAGACCTTGGCGAAAAGATCCTCGTCCCGGCTCCAGCCGCCCACAATCTGCGGTGTCAAGGAAGACGTGGCCCACGTATCCAGGATGTCGGCGTCGCCGGCGAAGCCACCGGGAACGCCGCGCTGGGCTTCGTCGTAACCCGGTGCGGCATCGGCCGCGGGGTCAACCGGCAGCTGCTCGTCCAGGGGCACTATCGGGCGTCGTACCGCGGGTTGCCGTCGGCGTCCAGCGGGTACCAGACGGGAATGGGTACACCGAAGAAGCGCTGGCGGGACACGAGCCAGTCGCCGTTCAGCCCGGAGATCCAGTTCTCGAAGCGGGACCGCATGAAGGCCGGGTGGAAGTCGATCTCGTGGCCGCGCGCGATCAGGCGGGCGCGGCGCTCTTCGTCGCGGCCGCCGTTGCGGTAGTACCACTGGCGTGAGGTGACAACCTCCAGGGGCTTGTCGCCCTTTTCGTAGAAGTTCACCGGGTGCATGATCTTCTTCGGTTCGCCGTCGATCAGATCTTCGGCAGCCAGGAGCTCCACCACTGCTTCCTTGGCGCTGAAGACGGTCTTGCCGGCAATGGCTTCGTACGCGGTGCGCCCTGCATCGGTGGTGATCCAGTCCGGGGTTTCGCCGACGATGCGGCCGTCCCGGCCAACGATGGCACGGGTGGGCAGCTGGAGTTCCCGCCACCAGGTGACGTCGGTGAGGTCACCGAACGTGCACACCATGGCGATGCCGGAGCCCTTGTCCGCCTTGGCCAGCGGGTGGGCCTTGACCTCAACCTCAACACCGAAGACCGGGGACGTGACCATCTTGCCGAACAGCGGCTGGTACCGCTCGTCGTCGGGGTTTGCCACGAGGGCGGCGCAAGCTGCCAGCAGCTCAGGACGGGTGGTCTCGACATAGATCTTTTCGCCGTCTTCGGTGAAGAACGGGTAGCGGTAGTACGCGCCGGCAACTTCGCGGTCTTCGAGCTCCGCCTGGGCCACGGCCGTGCGGAAGGTGATGTCCCAGAGGGTTGGCGCTTCGGCCATGTACGCGTCCCCGGCTGCCAGGTTGGCCAGGAAGGCGCGCTGGGAGACTTCGCGGGAGGCGTCGTCGATGGTCCGGTACGTCAGCTGCCAGTCCACGGAAAGTCCGAGCTGTTGGAACAGGCTTTCGAAGACCTTCTCGTCCTCCACGGCAAGTTCTTCACACAGCTCGATGAAGTTCCGGCGCGAGACGACGTCGAAATCGCGCTGGTTCTTGGCCGGCTCGGCCGGAGCCCGGTAGCCGGCGTCGTACGGGATGGCCGGATCGCAGCGCACGCCGTAGTAGTTCTGGACGCGGCGCTCGGTGGGCAGGCCGTTGTCATCCCAACCCATCGGGTAGAACACGTTCTTGCCGATCATGCGCTGGTAGCGGGCCAGCACGTCCGTCTGCGTGAAGGAGAACATGTGCCCCACGTGCAGGGAGCCAGATGCCGTGGGCGGGGGAGTGTCGATCGAGTAGACCTGCTCCCGGGTTGTGTCCGGGTTGAACTTGTAGGTCCCTTCGGCAAGCCAGCGCTGCGTGAGGGCAGCTTCGAGCCCCTCAAGGGCGGGCTTGTCCGGAACGTTGATAGGGGCGGTGGAGGGCGTGTCTGTACCCTGAGTGTCTTCAGCCATCTGGCAATTGTTTCATGGCCGGGACTTCATCCGGCGACATCGCTCCAGTCATGCCACCGGCCGGGCCCGTTAGGGTGGTGCCATGACTGAAGATTCACTGAACAAGGCAGCAGTAGTAACCGGCGCCAGCACCGGCATCGGCCAGGCGACCGTGCGGGCATTGCGGGCGGAAGGGTGGACGGTATTCGCTGTGGCACGCCGCGCCGAACGGCTGGCCGCGCTGGAAGCTGAGACAGGCGCCGTCGGAATTCCCGCTGACATCACCGAGGACGACGACGTCGCCAGGCTCCTTGCCCGCGTCACCGAAGCCGGCGGCGTGGGACGCTCATCAACATCGCCGGCGGGGCCGGGGTGCTGACCTGGTGGGCGAGGCCAACACCGAGGACTGGGAATGGATGTTCCGGGTCAACGTCCTCGGAACCGTGAAGCTCACCCGGGCGTTCCTGCCGATGCTCCGGGCCACCGGCGAAGGAACTGTCCTGAACCTGACGTCGACAGCCGGACTCGTGGCCTACGAGGGCGGCGGCGGCTACAACGCCGCCAAGTTTGCCCAGCACGCACTGACCGGTGCCCTCCGGCTGGAAGAGGCCGAGCACAACATCCGCGTCATCGAGGTAGCCCCGGGCCTTGTCCGCACCGAAGAGTTTGCGCTCAACCGTTTTGGTGACCAGGACGCCGCGGAGAAGGTTTACGAGGGCGTGGAGAAGCCCCTGACCGCAGCCGACGTCGCCGACGTGGTGCGTTACGCCGTCAGCGCGCCGCACCATGTCAACCTGGACCAGATCGTGATCCGGCCGTTGCGCAGGCGGCCACCCACAAGCTGATCCGCAAGCGCTAGGGAAAGTGGATCTCCAGGGTGGCGATCACTGCGGCGTGGTCGGTGCCGCTGACCGGGTGGACCGAGTAACCCGAACTTGAAATGTCCGGGCTGGTCACCAAATGGTCCAGAGTCACGCCGGGAAGGCTGTAATCCCGCATTGGCCAGGTGGGGATGAGCCGGCTGCCCAACGCGGTTGCAACATCCACCAGTTTCGGGCCGCCGCCGGCCCCTCCAGCATCGCGCGGAATTCCCAGTGGTCAAGTGTCGCGTTGAAATCGCCCGCCAGAAGAGTGGGACCGGCTCCGCTGCTTGCCCGGCCACAGCTGCAAGGTCACTTCGCCATTGATGAACGGCACTTTCCACGGGCGCGTGCGTGTGGACATTGATGATTGTCAGGCCGGCGCCCGGGTCACTGGTCTCAAGCCGGACAACCGGCATACTGAACGCTGTGTCAGGGACCAGTCCCACCTCCTTCAGCCGGAAAGACGAGTAGACGGCGCTGCCGGCCGCTCCGTTCCGGGGATGGGACACGCGGTGGGGAAGTACGCTGCCCAGGTCCGCACGCGCCAGCCGCTTCTCCAGCTCCAGGCTGTGCTCCTGGATGGTCAGCAGGTCAACATGGTGGTCCCGGACCAGCCGGACGATGGCGGCGCTATCAGCACCTCCGAGCCGGGCATTGAGGTTCATGACTGTCAGCTTCGCCGCGACTGGAGCATCCGACCCCCGGACCTGGGGGTACCCTCCCTGCCGGCCAGGAACACTTCCGGCGGGAACAGCCAGATGAGCTGTGCGGTCAGCAGGATTGCGGCCGGCAGGATAGCCCAGGCACGCCGGCTGGGCAGTGCCAGCAACACCGCGGCCGCGGCGAGGAATGCCAGCCACGGCGTAAAGGCCACTACCTGTACCACAAGCGGCGGCCACGGTGCCGGAACAGCGCGGAACCAGGACACCACCACAACAGGTGCCGCAACCAGGCCGGCTGACCACAGCCAGCCGTGGTGTGCACGATGGCCCATCAGGGATCGGAACAAAGCGCCCGGGAGACTGTCATGGCACGAGTCTAAAGAGTCGCCGTCCTGGCGTCGCCCATTGATTGGATCGGCTTGCGATGAAGCCCAACGTTAACCGTCCAGCCGCACTCTGGCCAGCCCGCTGTGGCCTGGCGTTGGCCGCAGGACGGCACTGTGGCAGGCGCAAACTGCACACCACCAGAGTGGAGATTCCTTCCTATGCGCACCCCGATGAAGCTTGGCGCTGCCGTACTCAGCGCAGCCCTGCTCCTCACTACTTCGGTCCAGGCCCAGGCCGCTGACACGAACCCCAATGGCACGGACAACCATTTTGATCTACAGGCCCACCGCGGCGGACTCGGCCTGACCGTCGAATCCACCCTGGCGTCCTTCGCCAAGGGCCTCGAGACCGGCGTGTCCACGCTGGAACTTGACCTCCAGATCACCAAGGACGGCCGCGAAGTCATCACGCACGACCGCAAGATCAGCAACAAGAAGTGCCTCGATACCGCGCCGGTCACGCCGGACGATCCGCAGTTCCCCGATGTTGGCAAGTACGTCAAGGACCTGACCTTCGAGCAGGTCCGAAGCCTGGACTGCGGTTCGCTCACCCAGCCGCAGTTCCCGGGCCAGGCGGCGTCTCCCGGCGCCAAGATGCCGACTCTGGCCGAGGTTTTTGAGCTCGCAGACGCCCACCGCGCCAGCCAGGTGAAGTTCAACATTGAAACGAAGGTCGAAGCCGGCGCTCCGGCGGAAACCGCCCCGCGCGAGCAGTTCATCGACGTCGCCCTCCGGGAAATCAACGCCGCCCAGATGCAGAGCCGCGTCTCCATCCAGAGCTTCGACTGGGGATCCCTGCGCCTCGTCCAGCAGCGCGACCCGCAGATCCGCACCGTGGCCCTGACCAACAAGGACTTCCTCCAGGCCGGGCAGCCGGGCAGCTCGCCGTGGCTTGGCGGGATTGACGCCGACGACTTTGGCGGCGACCTCATCGCAGCAGCATCCTCCCTCGGCTTCGACGCCGTCTCTCCCGTGCACGGCACCCCGCAGAACGGCAAAGTTACCGATCCGGGCTACGTCCCCTACGTCACCGCGGACATGGTGGAGCGTGCGCACGCTGCCGGGATGCAGGTCATCCCATGGACCGTCGATGACCAGCCCACCATGCGGGCGCTGATCGACACCGGCGTTGACGGGATCATCACCGACTACCCGGACCGGCTCCGCGATGTCATGGCTGCTGCCGGGATGAAACTGCCGCGCGGCTTCTAGTACCGGCCCGGGCGCCCAGCCGCCGTCACTGCGTTTCGCTGCCAGGCGGACCGCGCTGTCTTTCAAGGCAGCGTGCAGTGAAACGCAGTGACTTCTCCGGTAACATCGTCGTATCAGCTTTGACCCGGCCATCACCGGTGAGCTTCCGGAAGAACGCCCCGGCGCAAGGATCAGCACGCGCCAGGGCCGGTAGAACCGGACGGGTATGCCCGTCACAGCGGTAATGAGCGGCCGGCGCACCAACATGCTTCCCCCGGAGCATGGTGGAGTGCCGGTAAGTGAGGTGGTACCGCGGTCAGCGTGCAGTCCCAGGACAGCACACAAGCCGTCCTCGCATCCTGAACGGAACCATCCAGCAGCGGCTGAGTGGTTCACCAGCTCAACCCAGGATGTCGAGAATGACGTATTACCCCAAAGCCTCAGCTTCCCCTTCGGCTGCAGTTCCGAGCGGCGCTGCCTCCGGTGTCTCCGCCTCCGTGAAGTTCCCGGAGATCGAAGAACGCATCCTGAAGTACTGGGACCAGGACGGCACCTTCCAGGCCAGCATCGACCAGCGAAGCGCCGACGCCCCCGGCGGGCAGCCCGGCAGCAACGAGTTCGTCTTCTATGACGGCCCTCCCTTTGCCAACGGCCTGCCGCACTACGGCCACCTTCTGACCGGGTACGCAAAGGACCTCGTGGGCCGCTACCAGACACAGCGCGGCCGCCGCGTTGAGCGCCGCTTCGGCTGGGACACCCACGGACTGCCGGCAGAACTGGAAGCCATGAAGCAGCTGGGCATGACGGACAAGACCCAGATCGAGGCCATGGGCATCGATAAGTTCAACGACGCCTGCCGTGCCTCCGTGATGAAGTACGCCGATGAGTGGAAGAGCTACGTCACCCGCCAGGCCCGCTGGGTGGACTTCGACAACGATTACAAGACGCTCAACGTCGAATACATGGAATCGGTCTTGTGGGCGTTCAAGCAGCTGCACGAAAAAGGCCTGACGTACAACGGCTACCGTGTGCTGCCCTACTGCTGGAAGGACGAGACGCCGCTGTCCAACCATGAGCTTCGCATGGACGACGACGTCTACAAGAACCGCCAGGACCAGACCGTCACGGTGACGTTCCCCATCACAGCAGGGGAGTCGGCGCTGTCGAAGCAGCTCGCCGGCGTCCAGGCGCTCGCCTGGACCACTACGCCCTGGACGCTGCCCACCAACCTGGCGCTCGCCGTCGGGCCTTCCATCACCTACGCGGTACTCCCCGCCGGACCCAACGGCGTCAAGGCCGCTTCACCGGACGCGCCCGTCACCGGCAAATTCCTCCTGGCCGCGGACCTGCTGGCCGCGTACGCCAAGGACCTGGGGTATGAGGATGCGGACTCCGCTGAGGCCGCCGTGACGTCAACCCACACCGGCGCGGACCTTGAGGGCCTGCAGTACGAGCCGCTGTGGCACGACTTCGGCGACACCGAAAAGTTCGGCACCCAGAACGCCTGGCGCATCCTCGTGGCCGACTACGTCACCACCACCGACGGCACTGGCATCGTCCATCAGGCGCCCGCCTATGGTGAAGACGACCAGAAGGTGTGTGAAGAGGCCGGCATCCCGGTGGTCCTGTCCGTGGACGAAGGTGCCAAGTTCCTGCCGCTGTTCAGCCACGGCGACCTGCACGACATCGCCGGGCTTCAGGTGTTCGAGGCCAACAAGCCCATCACCCAGGTGCTGCGCGCGCAGGGCCGCCTGGTCCGCCAGGCCAGCTACGAGCACAGCTACCCGCACTGCTGGCGCTGCCGCAACCCCCTGATCTACCGCGCCGTGTCCTCCTGGTACGTGGAAGTCACCAAGTTCAAGGACCGCATGTCCGAACTGAACCAGGACATCAACTGGATCCCCGGCAACGTCAAGGACGGCCAGTTCGGCAAGTGGCTGGCCAACGCCCGCGACTGGTCCATCAGCCGCAACCGCTACTGGGGCAGCCCCATCCCGGTGTGGCAGTCCAGCGACCCGGAATTCCCGCGCACCGACGTCTACGGCTCCCTGGCCGAGATCGAGGCCGATTTCGGCCGCCTGCCGCTGAACAAGGCCGGCGAGGTTGACCTGCACCGCCCGTTCATCGACGAACTGACCCGCCCCAATCCGGACGATCCCCGGACCCCCGCAGAGGGCCAGTCCGTGATGCGCCGGGTCGAGGACGTCCTGGATGTCTGGTTCGACTCCGGCTCCATGCCCTACGGCCAGGTGCATTACCCGTTCCAGAACGAAGCCTGGTTCGACACGCACAACCCCGCGGACTTCATCGTGGAGTACATCGGCCAGACCCGTGGCTGGTTCTACATGTTGCACATCCTCTCCACGGCGCTGTTTGACCGTCCGGCGTTCCGAAACGTCATCAGCCACGGCATCGTGCTGGGCTCGGACGGGCAGAAAATGTCCAAGAGCCTGCGCAACTACCCGGATGTATCCGAGGTCCTGGACCGTGACGGCTCCGACGCCATGCGCTGGTTCCTGATGTCCAGTCCCATCCTGCGCGGCGGCAACCTGGTGGTCACCGAACAGGGAATCCGCGACGGCGTCCGCCAGGTCATCCTGCCCCTGTGGAACGTGTACAGCTTCTTCACGCTTTACACGAACGCCGCGGACGGCGGGCATGGCTACGACGCGAAGCTGCGCTACGACGGCTATGTCGACACCCTGGACCAGTACCTGCTGGCCAACACCGGCGACCTGGTCCGCAACATGACCGCCCAGCTGGACAGCTACGACATCTCCGGCGCGTGCGATGAACTGCGCAGCTACCTGGACATGCTCACCAACTGGTACGTCCGCCGCAGCCGCCAGCGCTTCTTCGACGAGAGCGTGGACGCCTTCGACGCGCTCTACACAGCGCTGGAGACCGTCTCCCGCGTGGCCGCGTCGCTGCTGCCGCTGGTCTCCGAGGAGATCTGGCGAGGCCTCACCGGCGGACGCTCCGTGCACCTGGCCGACTGGCCGGACGCGGACCTGTTCCCGGCCGACGCTTCGCTGGTGGAAGCGATGGACCGCGTGCAGCAGATCTGCTCCACCGGATCCTCGCTGCGCAAGGCCGCCAACCTGCGCGTGCGGCTGCCGCTGCAGGAACTGACCGTGGTGGCTCCCGGTGCGGATGCGCTGGGAGGCTTTGCCGCAGTCGTCGCCGACGAACTGAACATCCGCTCCGTCCGTCTGCTCGACGCCGAGAGCGCCTCCCCGGAGGAGTTCGGCATTGAGCAGAAGCTCGTGGTCAACGCCCGGGCCGCGGGCCGCGCCTGGGCAAGAACGTCCAGCAGGCCATCAAGGGCTCCAAGTCCGGCGACTGGTCGTTGGACGATGCGGGCGTAGTCACCGCAGGTGGCCTTCAGCTGGAACCTGAGGAATACACCTTGGAGACGGTAGTTAAAGAGTCCGACGGCGGTTCCGCCTCCGTCGCGGTGCTGCCGGGCGGCGGCTTTGTAGTTCTGAACACTGAAATCACGCCGGAGTTGGAGGCCGAAGGGCTGGCCCGAGACGTCATTCGTGCAATTCAGCAGGCTCGGAAAGACGAAGGGCTGAACGTCAGCGATCGTATTAAGACCAGCATTCGGGCGACGCCGGAGGCGGCCGCTCAGCTTGAGCCCCATCGCGATCTGATTTCTAAGGAGACGCTTTCTAAGAGCTTGGACTTCACCGCCGAAATGACATCATTGTCGAACTCGCAAGTGGTGTGGGTTGCCGCCGGCGTTGACAGCGTGCTAGTCGAAAAAGTAGAGGCTTGAGCTATGACTGACGAATTCTCCGTGGAAAGTGTCTACGCCGAGCTGCTGGGGCGTGCGCCGGAAAACAAGATGGAGCCGCGTCTTGCGCCGCTGTTCCGGGCCATGGATGTGCTGGGGGAGCCCAACAAGGCGTTCCCGATCATCCATGTGACGGGCACCAACGGGAAGACCTCCACGGCCCGGATGATCGAGGCCGGGCTCCGCGCGCACGGCCTGAGCACCGGCCGCTACACCAGCCCGCACCTGTCCAAGGTCACCGAGCGGATCAGCATCGACGGCCACCCTGTCGCTGACGAAACGTTCGTCCGGATCTGGGACGAGATCCGCCCGTACCTGCAGATCGTTGACGACGAGCTTACCGCTGTGGGGAGCCCCGGCTCACGTACTTCGAGTGCCTGACCATCCTGGGCTTCGCGATCTTCGCGGACCAGCCCGTCAATGTGGCCGTGATCGAAGTGGGGCTTGGCGGCATCACCGATGCCACCAACGTGGGCGACGGCCTGGTTTCCGTGGTCACGCCCATTTCCCTGGACCACACCGACCTGCTGGGCGACACAACCGAGGAGATTGCCTACGAGAAGGCCGGCATCATCAAGCCCGGTGGTTACCTCATCAGTGCCTCGCAGCCCGTTGATGCTGCGCAGGTGCTGCTCGAGAAAGCCAAGGACGTCGGTGTCCCGTTCCGGTTTGAAGGCGTGGAGTTCGGCGTCGAATCCCGGACGGTTGCCGTGGGCGGCCAGGTGGTGAGTATCCAGGGTATCGCCGGCCGGTACCCGGAACTGCTGCTGCCGCTGCACGGCGCGCACCAGGCCCAGAACGCAGCAGTGGCAGTGGCAGCCCTCGAGGCCTTCTTCGGCGGCGAGAAGGAGCTTGACGCCGAAGTGCTCCAGGAGGCCTTCGCATCCGTCACGTCCCCGGGCCGGCTTGAGGTTGTCCGCACGGCGCCCACCATCATTGTTGACGCGGCCCACAACCCGGACGGCATCAGGGTCTCGGCCGAGGCCATCCAGGAGGCCTTCAGCTTCACCCGGCTGGTGCCGGTAGTGGGAGTCCTGAAGGAGAAGGACGCCGAGGAGATCCTGCGCCAGCTCAAGGAATCCCTGGGCGAGATCGCCCAGGAATACTGCTTTACCCAGTCCAACTCGCCACGGGCAGTGCCCGCGGCCGAACTGGCTGAACTGGCGGTGGAAATGGGCTTCGGCGAAGACAACATCCACATTGCCGAGAAGCTCGACGACGCCCTCGAATGGGCTGTGGAGCGCGCCGAAGCCAACGACGACCTCTCCGGCGGCGTGCTGGTGACGGGGTCCATCACCCTGGTGGCGGAAGCCCGCATCCTGCTCGGAAAGACGGAGGCCTAGCCGTGGCGAAGCTGACCAAAGCGCAGCGCGAGTGGCGCCCGGAATGCCCAAGAAGCGCCGGTCCACCAAGGTGATGTTTGCCTCCACCGTCCTGCTGCTTGAAGCGTTTGTGGTCTTTTTCGCAACGTTGGCCGTCTTTGGACTCAGGCGCGGCGAGTTTCCGCCGGCGCTGATCCTGGGCATCGGCATCGCACTGAGCGTAGTGATGATCCTGGCCTGCGCGGTGCTGTCCAAGCCCTGGGGCGTGGGACTCGGCTGGATCCTGCAGATTGTGCTGATCCTGGCGGGCATCGTCGAGCCCATGATGTTCCTGGTTGGCGCGCTGTTCGGCCTGGCCTGGTGGTATGGAATCCGCACCGGCATCCGGATCGATTCCGAAGCCGCAAAGCGCGAACGCGACCAGGCCGAGTGGAACGCGTCGCACGGGGACACCCGGAAGCCTCGTAGAATTGTCCCGAAACCACCCATTACGCATTGGAGCAGCTATGACCATTGAGCGCACCCTGGTACTGATCAAGCCCGACGGCGTTGCCCGCAACCTCAGCGGCGCCATCCTGGGCCGCATTGAGGCCAAAGGCTACACCCTCGCTGAACTGAAAAAGGTTGACGCCAGCCGGGAACTTCTGGAGCAGCACTACGAAGAGCACGTGGGCAAGCCGTTCTACGAGCCCCTCGTTGAATTCATGCTCAGCGGACCGGTGGTGGCCGCGATCTTCGAAGGCCACCGTGTCGTTGAAGGCTTCCGGTCCCTGGCTGGCACCACCGATCCCACCACTGCGGCTCCCGGCACCATCCGTGGCGATTTCGGCCGCGACTGGGGCCTGAAGGTCCAGCAGAACCTGGTCCACGGCTCCGACTCCGTGGACTCGGCCGAGCGCGAAATCAAGATCTGGTTCCAGGACTAACGTCCACCGGCCAAACACAGGCGCGAACTGGCATATAATACCCTCAAATCCGAGATCTGAGCGTATTACGTGCCAGTTCGCGCCCTTTTGTGTGCGTTTTCTGCGTCCTGCGGAGGCCGCGTTAGAAACCCGACGTTCCGGCAAACACCTGGATAAATGCGAAGAAGATGGTGGCGATGACCGCAACGTACAGCAGCGCGGTGATGATCCAGCCCGATTCGCCCAGCACACGTGCAGTACCTGCCGGGACGCGAATGACGCCGTGGACAACGTTGCGGATGGTCACCCAGACGAAGAGCGGGATCATCGCGGCCCAGACGATCATGCAGAACGGGCACAGGATATGGATGTCGTAGAGTGCCTGGGACCAGAGCCACACCACAAACGCGAAGCCGAGCGTCACGCCGGCCTGGAGTCCTGCCCAGTACCAGCGGGCGAACGTGGCGCCGGAGAGCAGGGCCATGCCCACTGTGATGATGACGGCGAACGCCACGATGCCAATAAACATGTTGGGGAACCCGAACGCCGAGCTCTGCCACGTCTGCATGACCTGGCCGCAGGAGATCCACGGATTCACGTCGCAGGCCGTCACGTGATTCGGATCCTCGAGGACGGCGAGCTTTTCCAGAACCAGCGTTCCCGAGGCCAGCCAGCCGATGGCGCCGGTGATGACGAGTAGCCAGCCAAAAGGCCGGTTGCGCGCCATTGGCGGCACAGTCCCGGATGTGGCGGGCAGCCGCTCTGCCGGCGGGGAGGCAGCCGGCGTGTCGGTGCCGTGGGAGGAAATGCTGGGCATGGTGTGTGGCGTCCTTTGCTTCGGGTGCTCCTTGCCCCGATTGTAACGCCGGTGGCTGGAAGCAGCATTCAGCAATCGCCCGCACCTGCCGATCCGTTGCCCGTGCTTTCGCCGCCTTTCAGCCCGGGTGTGAGAGAATGAACATGGCTGGAGGTCGACCCACATTCGGACTCCGGTCCGGTGGCTTGTTTCAAGACCGCCAATGATGAGCAGGGCAGGCTTCGGATTTTCCGATCCGGCTTCCCGCAATTCCATTGGTCGGCACCTGGTTGTGGCGTTTAGAACAACGGGTTTCAGGACACAGCCGACGGCTCCCACGGGCTGCCGCACCCCTCTGCCGGTGCGAACCTGGGAGTATCCACTTGACTTCTGTCAACGCCTGCGGGTTTTGACAATATGTGCCCCAATGGGTGCCGGATGTGGCGGTACGTCAGGGGCAGGAGTGTCGCCACATATGGAAAACGAACAAACACCAGCCGTTAATGAAGAAGCTGTCGTCGAGGCTGCGGAAGCGCCCAAGAAGGCAACCCGGACACGTCGAAAGGCAGTGCCGAAGGCCGCAGAGGCCGCACCGGTGAATGACGCCGCCGAGGCTGAGCCTGCGACGGACGCCGCACCTGAGCCTAAGGCACCGGTCCGCCGCACCCGAGCACGTAAGAAGGTGGAACCCGCCGAACCGTTGCCGGCCTTCGCTGCTGAGGTTCTCGAGGCACCTACCCCGTTGTTACCGAGACTGTCGTAGAGCCCGCCGCTACCGTCGAACCGGAGGCCGGAGCTGCAGCCCCTGAGGCTGCAGCGGAGACTAAGCCTGTCCGCCGCCGCCGCGTAGCCACCCGCAAGACTTCGGCCCCGACGTAGCTCCCGCGGCCGTCGACCAAACAGCTCCGGAACACGCAGCCCTGAAACTGCAGCAACGCCGGCCCCGGAGGCAGAGGAAGTCGTCGCTGCGGAGGCCACCGCGCCCGCAGCAGCTGCCGTCGCCCAGGTCAACGCTGCCACAGTGGAGGATGAAGAGCCAGCTGCTGCTGAGACTGCCAGCCCGTTCAGTTCACTGTTCCTTGAGCCGGCGTCCACAACATCCGTACTTTTTCAGGCCCCTGACCTCAGCACCGTGGTCCGCCCTGCGCCGGTTGCTGCCGTGGTTGAAGAGCCGGAAGAGGACGACGTCGAAGAAGGCGAAGCGGACGACGCCTACGGCCGCCGCAGGCGCCGCAGCCGTGGTCGCCGTGGACGCACCCGCACAGGCGAAAGCGATGCTGACGGTGATAACGAAGGCGACGAAGGCGCAGCCGAAGAAACCGATGAGGATTCCGCCGGGCAGGCCGATGAGGGCGTGACGTCCCGCCGCCGTCGTCGCCGCCGCCGTGGCGACCAGGATCTGGAACTGACCGGAGGCGAAGGCGACGACCCGCCCAACACGGTGACCCGTGTCCGCGCGCCGCGCGCCGCGACCGAAGCGCCGGTCAACAACCGCGTCACGTCTGTCAAGGGTTCCACCCGCCTCGAAGCCAAGAAGCAGCGCCGCCGCGAATCCCGCGACACCGGCCGCCGCCGCACCGTCATCACCGAGGCTGAGTTCCTGGCCCGCCGGGAATCAGTTGACCGGCAGATGATCGTGCGCCAGCGCGATGACAGAATCCAGATCGGCGTCCTCGAAGACGGCGTCCTGGCCGAGCACTTTGTCTCCAAGACCCAGCAGGATTCCCTGATCGGCAACGTTTATCTCGGCAAGGTGCAGAACGTCCTGCCGTCTATGGAAGCGGCGTTTGTTGACATCGGACGCGGCCGCAACGCCGTCCTGTACGCCGGTGAAGTGAATTGGGAAGCCGTTAACCTCGAGGGCAAGCAGCGCCGGATCGAAAACGCGCTCAAGTCCGGCGACACCGTCCTGGTCCAGGTCACCAAGGATCCCGTGGGCCATAAGGGCGCGCGCCTGACCAGCCAGATCTCACTGCCGGGCCGCTACCTGGTCTATGTGCCCGGCGGTTCCATGACCGGCATCTCCCGCAAGCTGCCCGACGTCGAACGCAACCGCCTCAAGCGGATCCTCAAGGACCGCCTCCCTGAGCATGCCGGCGTCATCGTCCGCACCGCTGCCGAAGGCGCCTCGGAAGAGGAGCTCACGCACGACATCAACCGGCTGCGTGCGCAGTGGGAGGGCATCGAAAGCCAGTCCACGTCCACCAAGATCCTCGCGCCGGAGCTGCTCTACGGCGAACCGGACCTGACCATCAAGGTGGTCCGTGATGTCTTCAACGAGGACTTCTCCAAGCTGATCGTCTCCGGTGAAGAGGCCTGGGACACCATCGAGGCCTACGTCACCTACGTGGCCCGGACCTGGTGGGCCGCCTGGAAAAGTGGACCAAGGACCAGGACATCTTCGCGGCGTGGCGGATCGATGAGCAGATCCACAAGGCACTGGAGCGGAAGGTCTTCCTGCCTTCGGGCGGCTCGCTGGTCATTGACCGCACCGAAGCCATGACCGTGGTGGACGTCAATACCGGCAAGTTCACCGGCAGCGGCGGCAACCTCGAGGAAACCGTCACCAAGAACAACCTGGAAGCTGCTGAAGAAGTGGTCCGGCAGCTCCGGCTCCGCGACATCGGCGGCATAATCGTCATCGACTTCATCGATATGGTCCTCGAATCCAACCGCGACCTGGTCCTGCGCCGCATGGTGGAATGCCTGGGCCGCGACCGGACCAAGCACCAGGTGGCCGAAGTGACCTCGCTGGGCCTCGTGCAGATGACGCGCAAGCGCATGGGCACCGGGCTCCTGGAAGTCTTCGGCGAGCAGTGCGAAACCTGTGCAGGCCGCGGAATTGTCACCCACGACGACCCCGTGGAGCACCGCCGCGCCAACACGGTAGCCGCGGAGCACCACGTGCAGCGGGTTGACAGCCGCCCGGAAGCCCAGCGTACCGATAGCGTCCGGACTGACAGCCAGCGCCCGGACAGCCAGCCGGGTGGCCGCACTGACCGGAAGCGCCGCCGCGGACGGGCGGCCAGCCGCTGGAAACGGCGCCGGCAGCTCCGGTGCAGATCCACACGGTCCACCCGGAAGCCAGCGATGCCGAGCGCCATGCGAAGGCGGAGGCCACGCGGGCAGCGCTTGCGAACATTGCGGCCGCAGCCCACGCTGCGCATCTGCACGACGACGAGGTGGCTCACGCATCAGCTGCCGCGGGCCGGCAGCCTGCGGCTCCGGTGCCGGCTCCGGTTGGGCAGTCCGAAACGGACTCCAACGGCCGCCCGGCCGCGGTGCTGACATTCGGCGGCGAGCAGGTGGTGCTTCCGTTCGTTGCGCACCACGATGATCAGCCGCACGCACCTGCCCTGACACTTGACCGCCTCGCGGAGGCCTTCGCCCACCTTGGTGAGCCGGCTCCTGCAGCGGAAAGCACTCCGCCGGCAGTCCAGGCAACGGAAAGCCGGGCGGCCGAACTTGCCCGCCAGCAGCAGCCAGCCGCGGCGGAGAAGGATTACTCCGACCACACCGAGGAGCCCCGCGCCCGCCGTCCCCGGCGGAACCGGAGTGCCAGCCGTGCCCAGGGCGCAGCCAACGCCACGTCTGTAGAGCATCACGAAGCCGTTCCGGCGGCTGCCGCCGGACACGCGCACGCCGCCAAGGCGCCGGAGCCCGTCAAGGCTCCTGTGGCCGACAAACCGGTTGCCGCCAACGCGCCCATCATCCTGGGCGTAGGAGTTCCGGCCTCGGAGCTCTGACCAGACGGTAGGGCAGGCCAATGCAACGGCGCCCGGACGTGCCTGTGAATCTCAGGCTGCGTCCGGGCGTCCGGCGTTAAATCCCGGGAAACGCTAGGCTGGTGACTGACACGGGGTGCCGCGCAGAGAGCCGGCTGAGATCCACACCCGTTGAACCTGTCCGGTTAGCACCGGCGAAGGGATGTCTCCTTTGGCTTCAACTTCTGTCCTTCCCCCTGCAACACCCGCGGCGGCTCTGCCGGAAACCCCAGCAACCCGGGCTGGGGTCCGGCCCGCACCAGGCCGCTCTTCGGCGGACCGGGTCCTGCGTGACGTTCCGCGGGTGCTGTCCATTGCCGGATCGGACCCTTCAGGGGCGCGGGCGTCCAGGCCGACCTCAAAAGCATTGCAGCCCTTGGCGGATACGGCATGGCGGCCATCACGGCGCTGACGGTCCAAAATACCCAGGGGGTCCGGGCGGTTCACGTCCCGCCTGCGTCCTTCCTGGGCCAGCAGCTCGATGCCATCAGCGATGACATCACCATCGACGCGGTCAAGATCGGCATGCTGGGCGACGCTGCGGTGATAGGCGTGGTCCGCGACTGGCTGGAAAAGGTGCGTCCCGCCGTCGTCGTTCTTGATCCGGTGATGGTGGCCACGAGCGGCGACCGGCTGCTGCATGAGTCTGCCGAAGCGGCCCTGCGGGAGCTGCTCCCGCTCGCGGACCTGATCACCCCCAACCTGGCTGAACTGGCCATCCTGGTGGGGGAGCCGCAGGCGAGGGAATGGCACGACGCGCTCGGGCAGGGGCAGCGTTTGTCCGCCGCGACCAGTGCCACTGTCCTGGTCAAGGGCGGCCATCTCGACGGCGGTGCGTGCCCCGACGCCCTGGTCAACGCTGCCGGGCTGCTCGCCCAGGAGGTGGTGGAAGTGAGCGGGGACAGGATTCCAACCCGCAACAGCCACGGCACCGGCTGCTCGCTGTCATCGGCCATGGCCACGGCTCACGCCCGGCTGGGGGACTGGGAAGCCGCACTGCGGCAGGTGAAGCCCTGGCTGGTGGGCGCGCTGCAGGCCGCTGACCAACTTGAGGTGGGCGCGGGCAACGGTCCCATCAACCACTTCCATCACATGCAACAGGTTCCTGCAGCCGGCGAGTTCGCCGAGACGCTGCGCAGGGCGTCGGAGCCGGATCTTGCAGCCATCTACGGGCTGGATTTCATCCGCGACCTGGCGGCCGGCACCTTGGCTGAGGAACAGTTCGCCTATTACCTCGCCCAGGACGCCATCTACCTCAACGGCTATTCGCGCGTCCTCGCCCGGGCCAGCGCGCTGGCGCCCACGGAAGCAGCCCAGCTGTTCTGGGCAAAGTCGGCCCGGCAATGCCTTGAGGTCGAGTCCGAATTGCACCGCACGTGGCTAAGCACCAGGACGGTGGACTCCGTCCTGGGACCTGTCACCAAGTCCTACGTGGACCACCTGTTGGCGGCCTCTGCCTCCGGCAGCTACGCGGTCCTCGTGGCGTCGGTACTGCCGTGCTTCTGGCTGTATGCCGAAGTGGGACAGACCCTCCACGCGGAATTCCTGGCTGCGGGTGCACCGGCAGCACATCCTTATGCCGACTGGCTGCGGGCCTATGCTGACGAGGATTTCGCCCAGGCCACGCGTGACGCCATCGCCTTCGCTGACGACGCCGGCCGGAGTGCTTCCGCGGATGAACGGGCGGCGATGCTGGTGGCTTTCAGGCAGTCGTGCCGGTTCGAGGTGGAATTCTTCGACGCGCCGCGAATTCATTCCTGACAGGCTGCGGCCCGTGCGGCCTGTACGATAGTCAGGCACGGTTTTGGTTTGTCAGTGCAGTACCTGCTTGTGGGTCCTATCACAGACAACCTGCCGTAACCAGCCTCATTTGCGGCCGAAGGCAAAATTAGCGTATTCTAGATCTTCGGTGCTTACGCCAACACTTGGGTTACGACCCCACGGCGTTGAGGCACAGCGAGAACCCAGCCAATTATGGAACAGGGTTCAGCACGCAAATTTAGTAATAAACGTCGAGAGAAGTGAGTTCCCAAGTGGTGTACGCGATTGTCCGCGCAGGCGGCCGCCAAGAGAAGGTTTCCGTTGGAGACTTCGTTACCCTGAACCGCGTCCCCGGTGGAGCCGGCAGCACCTTTGAGTTGCCCGCACTGCTCCTGGTAGACGGTGACAAAGTCACCTCTGCTGCTGCGGACCTGGCCAAGGTAACGGTTACGGCTGAGATCCTCGAAGACCTCCGTGGTCCGAAGATCGTCATCCAGAAGTTCAAGAACAAGACCGGTTACAAGAAGCGCCAGGGTCACCGTCAGGAATTGACCAAGGTCAAGATCACGGGTATCAAGTAACTCTTCGTTACTGTTCAGGTTCTTCAGCAGATTCCCCAGAATTTAAAGGCAGGCATTTCAAATGGCACATAAAAAAGGCGCGAGTTCCACTCGCAACGGTCGTGACTCCAACGCCCAGTACCTCGGCGTCAAGCGCTTCGGCGGCCAGGTAGTTTCCGCAGGCGAGATCATCGTTCGCCAGCGTGGCACCCACTTCCACCCGGGCGCCGGCGTTGGACGTGGCGGCGACGACACACTGTTCGCACTGGCCCGGGAGCCGTCCAGTTCGGCACCCGCCGCGGTCGCCGCGTTGTTAACATCGTTGCTGCTGCAGCTGCAGAGTAACAAATAGTTCTGAAGCGGTGGAGCGGGCCAAATTGGTCCGCTCCACTGTTCTTTTAACCGCATTACAATCGTCTTGGCGCCCTTGGGCGTTCAGGAAACAGCACTGAGGAGATCCACGTGGCGAGCTTTGTAGACCGGGTAGTACTGCACGTATCCGGCGGTACCGGCGGCCACGGCTGTGTCTCCGTCCACCGGGAGAAGTTCATCCCACTGGGCGGACCCGACGGCGGCAACGGCGGCGACGGCGGCGACGTCATCCTGCGCGTTGACCACCAGACCACTACCTTGCTCGATTACCACCACTCCCCGCACCGCCACGCCACCAACGGCGGGCCGGCATGGGCGACTGGCGCGGCGGCAAGAGCGGCGAGACCCTCATCCTGCCCGTGCCCGACGGCACCGTGGTCAAGTCCAAGGACGGCACCGTCCTGGCAGACCTGGTCGGCGAAGGAGCAGAATACGTGGCGGCCGCTGGCGGCCAGGGCGGCCTGGGTAACGCCTCGCTGTCCTCGCAGAAGCGCCGTGCCCCGGGCTTCGCCCTGCTGGGCATCGAGGGTGACGCCCGTGACGTTGTGCTGGAACTGAAGTCCATCGCGGATATCGCGCTGGTGGGTTTCCCCTCTGCCGGCAAATCCAGCCTGATCGCGGCCATGTCCGCTGCGAGGCCCAAGATCGCCGACTACCCCTTCACCACGCTGATCCCGAACCTGGGTGTTGTCCAGTCCGGCGATGTCCGCTTCACCATTGCAGACGTCCCGGGCCTCATCGAGGGCGCCAGCGAAGGCAAGGGCCTTGGCCACCACTTTCTGCGCCACGTGGAGCGTTGCGCCGCCTTGGTGCACGTACTGGACTGCGGCACGCTGGAATCGGACCGTGACCCGTTGGCAGATCTGGCCATCATCGAGGCCGAGCTGGAAAAGTACTCCGTGGACATGAGCTTCGCGGGAGCTGACGGCGAAGTGGTTCCGCTGAACCACCGTCCTCGCCTGATTGCCTTGAACAAGGTGGACCTTCCGGACGGCAAGGATATGGCTGAATTTGTCCGCCCGGAACTCGAATCACGCGGCTACCGGGTCTTCGAGATCTCGGCCACCAGCCACGAGGGTCTCCGCCAGTTGGGCTTCGCCATGGCGGAAATCGTGCAGGCCGCCCGTGCCGCCCTCGCGGCCGCCCCGCCCAAGGTCCAGCCGCCCATCCTGCGGCCCCGCGCCGTCAACGAAGCCGGCTTCAAGATTCGCCGCGAGGAAAAGAACCTCGAGCCGCTCTTCCGCGTTCTGGGGGACAAGCCTGTCCGCTGGGTCAAGCAGACCGACTTCACCAACGAGGAAGCCATCGGCTACCTCGCCGACCGCCTGGCCAAACTCGGCGTCGAAAACGAACTGTTCAAGCAGGGAGCCAAGCCGGGCGACGCAGTCGTGATTGGTGAAGATGACGGCGTTGTCTTCGACTGGGAGCCAACCATGAGCGCCGGAGCCGAAATGCTCGCATCACCGCGTGGCACGGATATCCGTTTCGCGGATGTCGGCGACCGCCCCACCCGTGGCCAGAAGCGTGACGAGCAACAGGAACGCAAGGATGCCAAGGCCGCCGCCCGCGCCGAGCTCGAAGCCGAGCGCAAGGCCGGGATCTGGACCGAATCGGTCAGCGGCCGCCGCGTTGCCAAGCCGGTCAAGGAGAGTGGACTGGGCGCAGAAGATGACCAGTAGCTCCGTCACCGCGGTCCGCGCAAGCGGACTGCGGACCGTAGTGTGCTCTCGGATGCCCGCAGGATTGTTGTTAAGGTCGGCTCATCGTCGCTGACCAGCATCAAGGGCGGCATCTCGGAAGAATCACTGACCGCCCTCGCCGATGCGCTGGCAGCCAAGCGGAACTCCGGGACCGAGATCATCCTGGTGTCCTCCGGCGCCATCGCGGCCGGCCTGGCACCGCTGGCCTCGCCAAGCGGCCACGGGACCTGGCTACGCAGCAGGCCGCGGCCAGCGTGGGCCAGGGACTGCTCATGGCCCGTTACACCCAGGCGTTCGGTGCCCATGGCGTGACTGTCAGCCAGGTGCTGCTCACAGCCGATGACCTGATGCGCCGGAGCCAGCACACCAACGCCTTCCGTGCCCTGGACCGGCTCCTGAACCTTGGCGTGGTACCCGTGGTCAACGAAAACGACACCGTGGCCACGCACGAGATCCGTTTCGGTGACAACGACCGCCTTGCGGCCCTGGTGGCCCACCTGGTCCGCGCCGACGCGCTCGTGCTGCTCTCCGACGTCGACTCCCTCTATGACGGTCCGCCGTCGCACGGTGCCAAGCGGATTCCGCTCGTGGAAGGTCCGCACGACCTCGACGGCGTCACCATCGGCAAGGCCGGCAAAGCCGGCGTCGGAACCGGCGGCATGACCACCAAAGTTGAAGCCGCCACCATCGCGGCCGGTTCAGGGATCCACGCCCTGGTCACGTCCACCGCGAACGCCGCCGCCGCCCTGGCCGGCGAGGACGTTGGCACCTGGTTCAAGGTCAACGGCGCCCGAAAGCCGGTCCGGCTGCTGTGGCTTGAGCACCTTGCCTCCGTGCATGGCAGGCTGATTCTTGACGAGGGCGCCGTCAAGGCAGTGCGCCACCGCCGCACTTCGCTGCTTCCGGCCGGCATCTCCGCGGTGGACGGCGATTTTGAGGCGGGCGACGCCGTCGAAATCGTCAGTGCCGACGGCACCGTCATTGCCCGCGGCCTGGTCAACTACTCCGCCGCGGAACTGCCCCAGATGCTGGGACGGTCCACCAAGGAGCTGGGAAAGGCGCTGGGCCGCGGATATGACCGTGAAGTTGTTCACGTTGACGACCTGGTGCTGGTCTGAGCCTGCGGCTCGCCTAAACTTGGATCATGACTGAGGCACTGATTCACAACACTGCTGCAATTTCCGGGGATACCGCTGCTGTTCCCGCTGCCCCGGAAGCGCCTGCATCAGCTGCCGTTCCGTTGTCCGCCGAGGACGTCGAAGCGGCGGTCCATGCCGTTGCTGACCGTTCAAAGCACGCGGCCCGCCGGATGGCGAGTGCCAACAGGGCATGGAAGGACCGGGGCCTGCGCGCCATCGGAACTGCCCTGCTGGCGCGGAAGGACCAGATCCTGGCAGCCAACGCCAAGGATGTTGCCGCCGGCAAGGCAAACGGCACCTCAGCGGCCATGCTGGACCGGCTGACGCTTACTGATGCCCGCATCACCGGCTCGTTGACGCCCTGGAAAACCTTGCCAACCTGCCCGACCCCGTAGGCAACGTGGTCCGCGGCCAGACGCTGCCCAACGGTCTCCGCCTGCGCCAAATCAACGTGCCCATGGGTGTCGTCGCAGCTATTTACGAGGCCCGGCCCAACGTCACCGTTGACATCGCCGGTCTCGCGCTCAAGAGCGGCAACGCCGTTATCCTCCGCGGCGGCACCGCCGCTGCAGCCACTAACGACGCCTTGGTCCGCGTTCTCCGCGAAGCCTTGGACGGCGTGGGACTTCCCGCCGATGCCGTGCAGGCAGTGGACCAGTACGGACGGGAAGGCGCGAATGCGCTGATGCGGGCCCGCGGCCGGGTTGATGTCCTGATTCCGCGCGGGGGCCGGGACCTGATCCAGTCCGTGGTGTTGAACGCCGCCGTGCCGGTCATCGAGACCGGCGAGGGCAACGTGCATATCTTCATCGACGAATCCGCCAGCGAAGACATGGCGGTGGAGATCCTGCTGAACGCCAAGACCCAGCGGCCCAGTGTGTGCAACACCGTGGAGACGCTGCTGGTCCATTCGCGGTCCACCGTGCTGCCCGCCGTCGCCGCCGCGCTGCGCGGCGCGGGGTCACCCTCCACGCCGACGAGCGCGTCCGTGCGGCGCTGCCTTCATCTGTTGAGTCGGTGCCGGCAACGGATGAGGATTGGGCAACCGAGTACATGGACCTGGACCTCGCCGTAGCAATGGTGGACAGCCTGGATGACGCCGTCAAGCACATCCGGACCTGGTCTACGGGCCACACCGAAGCGATCCTCACCAACGACCTGGCCAACGCGGAGCGGTTCATCGCCGAAGTTGACTCTGCCGCGGTCATCGTCAATGCGTCCACGAGGTTTACCGACGGCGGCGAGCTGGGCCTCGGTGCCGAGGTTGGCATCTCCACGCAGAAGCTGCACGCCCGCGGCCCGATGGGACTGACAGAGCTCACCACCACTAAGTGGATCGTGCAGGGCGAGGGCCAGGTCCGTGGGTAGCAACGCGGTAATATAGACAGAAGTCCGGAACGGCGGGACAATCCGCTGCCACATTCTTGAACCCTAGGGGAGAAAATGCTGCTCCAGCAGATCGCCATGACCGTTGCCGAAGGCGGAGAACACGCACCCGCTCCGATCTGGGCTGAGCCGTGGGTGTTCGGCGTATCCATTTTCGCCATCCTGCTGGTGATGATGTTCGTTACGCTCTCCTACTCGAACCTGGGCAACCGGCACACCATAACGGATGAGCACGCCGATCCGCACCGCCAGCACCCCAACAAGCACGACCACGGCCAAGGCCACTGAAATTTCCCGTGTCCTGCACCGTGACGGTGCGCAAAGGCGGCTGCGGCTGGGCGTGATGGGCGGTACGTTCGATCCCATCCACCACGGCCACCTTGTTGCAGCCAGCGAAGTGGCCGCCAAGTTCGGCCTGGATGAAGTGGTCTTTGTCCCCACCGGGCAGCCGTGGCAAAAGTCGCACAAGCAGGTCAGTGAGCCTGAGCACCGCTACCTCATGACGGTGATCGCCACGGCATCGAACCCCCGCTTTACCGTCAGCAGGGTGGATATTGACCGGCCGGGTCGCACGTATACCATTGATACCTTGCGGGATCTCCGGACCCAACGTCCGGATGCGGATCTGTTCTTCATTACCGGAGCGGATGCACTGGCGCAGATTCTGTCCTGGAAGGACATCGACGAGCTGTGGTCACTGGCCCATTTTGTTGGTGTGACACGGCCGGGACATGTGCTTGATGGCATGGGCCGCAAAGACGTCAGCCTCCTCGAGGTGCCTGCCATGGCCATCTCGTCCACGGACTGCCGTGTCCGTGTAGCCGGGAACAACCCCGTCTGGTACCTGGTGCCGGATGGAGTGGTCCAATACATCGCCAAATATGGTCTGTACGCCGAGGGATCAGATCCCGAGGACGTCCGAACTACCGAAACAGACGAGCCAGCCAGTACCGAATGAGTCCTCAATGAGTCAGGAAAAGCCCCCGTCCGCAGCCGCCGCGAACTGCGGCAGGCCAGAGATGAGAACACGGCTCCCGGGTCCAACGGCCCGGGCCAGGTTTCGGCTGCCTCAAACCAACGGCGCGCGGCTGACGCCGCGGTGGATTCCGTCACCGAGCAGTCCCAAGCGCAGCGGTCCTCGCAGATCCGGGCCCGCGACCGCGCGGCGCTGCGTGCAATCAAGGAACTCGAGGAGAAAGAGGACCAGCTTTCCGCAGGAGGCCCTCCCACGCGCAGGCAGTTGCGGCTCCAGCAACTGAAGGAACAGGCCGTCACCTCGGCCAATCCCATCATTCCTGCTCCCATGGGCCAGCCCTTGCCAAGCCAGCCCTTGCCAAGCCAACCCGCGCAGAACCAACCTAATCCAGCCCAGCGGGGCCAGGTTACGACACTGCTTTATCCGCCGATATGGCTGGGCCCGCCGCGCCGGCGAACGGTGCAGGTGTTCCGGCTGGCATGAGCGTGGAGCAGGCACTCGCAGCCCGCACGCTCGTTGCCGAGCAGGCCAAGAACCAGCTGGCCAAGATGGAACACATCGCCTCGCTGGACCCCGAAGCAGTCGATCCGGACATCCTTGCGGAACAGATCGCCTTGGCCGAACGCGCGGCGGTGCTTAACCGCCGCGCGATGGCCAAGCGGAAGCTGGCCGAGCAGGCCGCCCTGCACAGCCAGTATCAGTACCCACGCAGGCTGCCAATCCGCAGGCCGCGGCCACGCAATCCGTTCCCCAGACGGGCCCAGCCACCGCAGACAACCTCGCCATGGTGACGCCGCTGGAATTCGTGCGGGTACCCGGCGTCGACCGTCCTGTGATGAAACCTCCGGCGACCTCCTACGTGCCGCTGGCGACACAGGCCGGACCTAAGGTCCGGCCTGGTAGCAAGGGCCGCCAGCCGTCCGGTACCTCCAAAGAGCCAGCCGCGGGTTCTGCGCAGGCCGTCGCGTCGGGCCGTTCCCGGGTGATCGCCCGTGCGGAAGCTGCTGCCAGGGCCGCCGCGGCACCGAAGCGCGTCGTCCCGTCCAGCCCGTCGTGGCCTCTACGCCGGTGGGGGAGCCTGACGATCTGTTCGATGACCTGCCGCGCATCCCGGCACGGTCAGCGCATGGGCTGGAGCCGCTGGATGCGGCAACGGCCGGCCTGGCCCGCGCGAAGCGGCTCAGGCTTATGCAGGTCCTCGTCCTGGCTTTTGGGATCTTGGCCCTTATTTCCGGCGTTATCCTCATCGTCAGCGGCATCTCCAGCTGACCAGGCAACGCCCTTTTACGAAGCTTTTGAAAACTACAAGGAGTCCCATGACTGCAACAGATTCATCCATCGCCATTGCCCGCCAAGCAGCAAAGGCAGCCGCGGACAAGATTGCCCACGACATTGTGGCCCTCGATGTCAGCGAACGGCTGGCACTGGCAGACGTCTTCCTCATCGCATCCGCGCCGAGTGAGCGCCAGGTCAACGCCATCGTTGACGGCATCGAAGAAGAACTTTCCAAGCAGGACCTCCGTCCGGTACGCCGCGAAGGCCGCTCCGGCGGGCGCTGGGTACTGCTGGACTACTCGGACATCGTCATCCACGTCCAGCATGAAGAGGACCGCGTTTTCTACGCCCTGGAGCGCCTGTGGAAGGACTGCCCGGTAGTTGACCTGCAGCTGGGCGAAGACACTTCAGCCAAGGCGACGGCGGCCTCCGACTCCGAATAGCAGGCCTTGCCGGCCCGAATATGCCCGATTTGGAATTTTCGGAAAAGCTGGTCTAAGATATTTGAGTTGCTCCGGCGAGACCGCGGAGTAACGAAGGTCCGGGGCTGTGGCGCAGCTGGTAGCGCACCTGCATGGCATGCAGGGGGTCAGGGGTTCGAGTCCCCTCAGCTCCACCGGATAATCCGCCGGAATCGAAAGATTCCGGCGGATTTTTTTCTTGCAGAAAAATGCGCCTCCCGATTGGCGCCGCGCGCAGATTTCTATTAAGCTGATCAGGTTGCTTCGGGCGGTCTGAACCGCGGAGGAGCACAAGTTTGGGGCTGTGGCGCAGCTGGTAGCGCACCTGCATGGCATGCAGGGGGTCAGGGGTTCGAGTCCCCTCAGCTCCACCAAACGGGATGCAGGTCCGTAAAAAATGAGCCAACCGGTCGGGTGGCTCATTTTTTTGTCTCCCAAACAGGGGCCGGAGATGTGTGCGCCCAGTAATGAGCGCCTAGATCCAATCACTCCGGTGCAGCGGCGGCCCGTCCCCGCCGGCACGCTGGACCAGGACCTGGTTGACGCCCGTTATCCCGGTTTCAAAGCCCACGGCACTTGAGGCCATGTAGAGCCGCCACACGCGCGCCCGGCCCAGGCTGGTGAGCCGGACGGCTTCGTCCCAGTTCTCTTCGAGCCTGCGCACCCACGCCCGCAGGGTCAGGGCATAGTGCTGGCGCAGGGCCTCCACGTCCAGCACCTCGAACCCGCCGGTCTCGAGTGCGCTGACCATCTCGCCCAGGCTGATCATCTCGCCGTCCGGAAAGACATAGCGCGGAATGAACGAATCCGGGTCGGGTTTGATGGGGCCGGCGTTCCAGGAGATAGCGTGGTTGAGCAGCCGGCCGCCGGGACGGAGCAAGCCGTGCAGCACGTCGACATAGTGGGGTGTCTGTTCCCGGCCCACGTGTTCGGACATACCGATGGAGCTGATGGCGTCGAACGGCCCGTCGACGATATCCCGGTAATCCTGGACACGGATGTCGATGTTTTCGGTCAGGCCGGCGTCGGCAGCACGTTTGCGCGCCAGCACGGCCTGTTCGGTGGAGAGCGTCACGCCCACCACCGAGACGCCGTAATGCTGCGCCGCGTGCAACGCGAAGCTGCCCAGCCGCACCCCACGTCCAGTACCCTCATCCCGGGCTTCAGCCCAAGCTTCCGGCAGACGAGATCCAGCTTGGCCTTCTGCGCGTCATCCAGTCCGGACGGAAGGACCGTTTGGCAGGGGTGCCGCCGCCGGGTCCATCTGCCCACACAGCGCACGAGTAAACCATTGAGGGTCCCAGCACGAGGGCGTAGAAGTCGTTGCCGACGTCGTAATGGTGCGAGATGGCCGCGGCGTCGCGCTGCCGGGTGTGGAGCCGGCCCTTCCGCGTGACCTTGGCTTCCTCTGGCGGCGGAGCAGGGTTGGGGCCCAGCGCGCCCAGCCGGACCGCCGTGCTGACGAGCGTGCCCAGCTCACGCGGAGTCGGGGGCCGGAAGGGGCCGGGCTCGGAAAACTTGCCCACCGAGCTGAGCGCCGTGAAGGCTGCAAAGATATCGCCGGGGCATCGATATCCCCGGCGACGTAGGCGCGGCTGAGCCCGAGCTGCCCCGGCGACCACAGAATCCGGCGCAGGGCACGGCGGGACCTGACTTCGAGGACCGGGCGTCGGGCGGCCCCGCCTCGGACCCGTCCCACGCCCGCAGCCTCAGCGGTATCTCCGCCGTCCCCAGGACGATGCCCAGTGCGTTCGCCAGCAGCGACGCTGCCCCTTTTTCTGTTCTCATGGTCCTCGCCTTTCGTCCGCTAGGCCCAACAGTACGACGCTGGCGCGCGGCTGTCAGCGCAGTGGCGCGATTATCATGGGGGAGTGAATGAGACGTTGCCACCCTGCCCCGAATGCTCCAGCGCTTACACCTACGAGATGGGAGCGCTCCTGGTCTGCCCGGAATGCGGCCACGAATGGTCCGCCCAGGCGGCGGAGGCCACGGCGGAGGCCGGGCCGAGGGTCATTAAGGATGCGGTGGGCAACATCCTCGCCGACGGCGACACAGTCACGGTGATCAAGGACCTGAAAATCAAGGGCAGCTCCGGTGTCATCAAGGTCGGCACCAAAGTCCGCGGGATCCGGCTCATGGACGGTGTGGGCGATCACGATATCGACTGCAAGGTGGACGGCGTGGGGCCGATGCAGCTCAAATCCTCCGTGGTGAAGAAGGTCTAGCCGGAATCGTTCAAAGGCATGGACTACGGAACCACCGACGTTGTGGTCATCGGCGCGGGCCGGGCGGGACTCTCCGCCGCCTACCCACCCGCAGCGCCGGGCGCACCGCATCAACAACCAGTACATGACCAGACGGCAGGAACCAGTGTCACAGAACACTCTTGAGGACATCTTCGGCACGCTCCGGCGCCACCCGGATGTCGAAGCCCGAACCTCCAGGCCTGGGACGCCACGGACCGGCTGCTGCTCGAAGCCGCGGCAGCGCGCACGGAACCGCACACCCGGCTGGCGGTGATCGGCGACCGCTACGGTGCACTCACCCTCGGTGCGCTTGGCACTTTGGGGTCCGTCGGGTCCGCGTGCATGAGGATCTCATCACGGGGGAGCGCGCCCTGCGGAACAACGCTGCGGCTGTGGGGCTCGTAGCGGCGGATCCCGGAGTCATTGACGCCACCGGGTTCGAACAATTGCCGCTGGGTGAGGAGCTGCTGTCCGGCGCGGACCTGGTGCTGCTTCAACTTCCTCGGACGCTGGCGGAGCTTGAGGAAATTGCAGCCGCCGTGGCGCGTTATGCCGCCCCTGACGTGGTGCTGCTCGCCGGCGGGCGGATCAAACACATGTCCCTGGGAATGAACGCGGTCCTGGAACGCCACTTCGAGACGGTCCAGCCGCAGCTGGCACGGCAGAAGTCCCGGATCATCCTGGCCAGAGGCGCCCGGCAAGCTGAGACTCACGGGTGGAGTCCCGCCGTCGAACGCCTTGCCGAGCTGGACCTGGACGTTGCTGCGCACGGTGCCGTCTTTGCTGGGCGAAACTGGACATGGGGACCAGGTTCCTCCTGACCTTCCTGCCGGAGATGCCTGAAGCCGGCACGCCATCGATTTGGGCTGTGGCACCGGCATCCTCGCCGCCATGTACGCCCGCCAGAACCCGGTCTCAAGGGTCACGGCCACGGACCGGTCCGCCGCCGCCGTCGCGTCCGCCCGGGCCACGGCGCAGGCCAACGGCCTCGAGGAGCGGATTACCACCCTCCAGGATGACGCCATGAGCACCCTCCCGGCCGGAAGCGCCGACCTGGTCCTGTTGAATCCGCCCTTCCACCTGGGCGCCAGTGTGCATGCCGGAGCGGGCATCAAACTGTTCGAGGCCGCGGCCAGGGTCCTGGCGCCGGGCGGTGAGCTGTGGACGGTGTTCAACCGGCACCTGCAGTACCTCCCGGCGCTGGAGCGGCTGGTGGGTCCCACCACTGTCAGGGGCGGCAATCCAAAGTTCACGGTGGCGGTCAGCATCCGGCGGCCATAGCGTGCCAGCACGGAAAGGTGGCGCCTCCGGCCGCGGCGCGGCCCCACCTCCGGCTCTGGGCGTTGATCAGGAGGTAACGTACCATTCAGACATCATGAATACGCGGCCGAAAACCTAGGGGAGACCGTGCCAGAAATCCGCCAGTCCTCGGCGCCACGGCGCGGGACTAATCTTCCGCGCATGGGGACTTCAACCTCACGGTCATCCTGGATGCCATCCGCCGGTCATCGGGGGGCTCAGCCGCGTGGAGCTCGCCCAGATTGTGGGCCTTTCGCCGCAGACCATCTCAAACATCTCCCGCCGCCTGCTGGACCAGCACCTGATCGTCGAAGCCGGCAAGGAAGGCAGCGGCCCGGCAAACCGCGCACCATGCTTCGCCTCAACCCGGGCGGCATGTATGCCATCGGTGTCCACCTGGACCCCGCCGTCACCACGTTCGTGGTTCTCGATCTTGTGGGCGCCGTTGTACAGCATTCACGGATCAGGACACCCGGCGGGAATGATCCTGCCGCCGTTATATCCACCATGGCCACCGAGATCGAGCACCTCGTTGCCGAGTCCGGCGTGGACACCACCCGGATCGCCGGCCTGGGCCTGGCCGCTCCGGGACCCATCGACCTGGACAACGGCACCGTGGTGGACCCGCCGCTGCTGCCGGGTTGGGACCGCGTGGAACTGCGGGACGCCCTGGCCAAAGCCACCGGCTATTCCGTCCTGGTGGATAAGGACGTCACCAGCGCCGCCGTCGCCGAGACATGGGCCGGCGGGCCCAGCGGCTCGGGCAGCTTTATCTTCATGTACATGGGCACCGGTATCGGCTGCGGCATCGTCCTCAACGATGAGGTGGTCCGTGGTACGTCAGGAAACGCCGGCGAGATCGGCCACATCGTGGTGGACCCCGATGGCCCGGTCTGCGACTGCGGACTGCGCGGCTGCGTTAAGTCCTCAGCCATCCCGCAGGTGCTCGTGGCGGAGGCCGTTGCCGCCGGCATCCTGGACGGCTCCGGAAAGCGCACCAGCGGAGCCGAAGTGCAGCAAAGCTTCTCCCAGCTGTGCGACCTTGCCGATGCCGGCGACGCCAAGGCCTTGGCGATCATCGACAAGTCAGCCGTGCTGGTAGCCCGGGCCGTCTCCGTGGTCACCAACACGCTGGATGTGGAGCGGGTTGTGTTCGGCGGCCCCTTCTGGAGCCGGATCGCCGACCGCTACCTGGAGAAGGTCCGGCGCTGGTGGACGCCAACAGTGCGGCCCGCCTGATCCACACCATCGAGGTTGTCGGCACGGGAGTCGGTGAGGACGTCGGCGCCGTTGGAGCTGCCTGCCTGGTCCTGGAGCATACACTGGCGCCCCGGGCGCAGCGGCTTCTCCTGGAAGTCTGAACCGGAAGTCTGAACGGGTCCTTGCCACTGGCCGGAGCCCTGTCTAGCATGTGGATATCGCCGCGGCTGGGCCCGCAGGTATAGGGGACGGCAGCCATTAACTGAATGGAGCACCGATGCGCCGGGCCCTCAAAATCACCTCACTATTCGCTGTAGCAGGCTTTGTGCTGACAGCGTGTTCCCCTGCCGCCCCCGAAGCGGAGACCAAAACGCTGAAGGTGGTCTACCAAAAGACCGACTCCTTCACTGCCCTGGACACGCTCTTCCAGTCGGCCAAGCGGGAGTTTGAGGCCGCCAACCAGGGCGTCACGGTTGCCCTGGAGCCCATCCTGGCGAACGACGACGACTACGGCACCAAGCTTGCCCTCGCCCTCCGTTCGCCCTCCACCGCCCCGGACGTCTTCTATGAGGACACCTTCAAGGTGCGTTCCGACGTCGACGCCGGGTACCTCCTGAAGCTTGACAGCCACCTTGAGGGGTGGAAGGACTGGGATACCTTCGATGACGGCGCCAAGGCCGCCGGCCTGGGGACGACGGCGGCACATACGGGGTCCCGCTGGGCACCGACACCCGAGCCATCTGGTACAACAAAAAGGTGCTCACCGCCGCGGGCGTCGGCGTCCCGTGGGAGCCCCGCAACTGGCAGGACATCCTGGACACCGCCCGGAAAATCAAGGCCAGCGACGCCTCTGTGGTGCCTTTCAACATGTACGCAGGCAAGGCCACCGGCGAAGGCACCGTGATGCAGAGCTTCTACGAACTGCTCTACGGAACGGCATCCGAACTCTACGATGCCGACGCCAAGAAGTGGGTAGTCGGTGCCGCGGGGTTCACCGACTCGTTGGCGTTCCTCAAGACCCTCTACGACGAAAAACTGGCCGTCTCCCGGCGGAGGCCCTCGACGCGAATGTCTGGAAGAAAGTCTTCGGCGAATGGCTGCCGCAGGGCAAGATGGCGCCACCGTGGAAGGTTCCTATGCGCCCTCCTTCTGGCAGAAGGGCGGCAGCTACGAATGGGCCGAGTACGGGCAGGACATCGGCGTTACGGCGTTCCCCACCCAGAACGGCCAGGCACCCGGCGGCGTCAGCATGTCCGGCGGCTGGACCCTGGCGGTAGGGGCGGAGACAAAAACCCCGACCTCGCGTTTGAGTTCCTCGCCACGGCGCTGAACAAAAAGAACTCCCTGGCCTTCAACATCGCCAGCTCCCAGATCGCCGTGCGGAAGGACGTCGCCGCCGACGCCGGCTACCAGGCGGCGAACCCGTTTGTGAAGGACGTGTCCGAGCTTGTGGCCGTCACGCATTACCGTCCCGCAACTGCCGACTACCCGCGGATCTCCGCGGCCGTCCAGGAGGCAACGGAGGCTGTGATTACCGGG
This sequence comes from Arthrobacter sp. Hiyo4, assembly GCA_002370555.1. Taxonomy (GTDB): domain Bacteria; phylum Actinomycetota; class Actinomycetes; order Actinomycetales; family Micrococcaceae; genus Arthrobacter. The sequence continues at coordinate 2,062,181 of AP014718.1, read as the reverse complement.
GCGAAATCCCCGGAGCAGGCGGCCGCCGACTATGACACGGCGGTGAAGGGCATCGTGGGTGAGGCCAAGACCGTCGCCCAGTAGCCTGTGGTGGTTTCCCTCAGGCGTGACCGGTCCGGCCAGCGGCGGCGTCGCCCCGGACTCCGGCGCCAGGCACGGCTGCTCCCCGTACTCCCGGCAGTGGTTCTCCTGCTGGCGTTTTTGGCCGGTCCCGTGCTGTGGGCCTTCCACGCGTCATTCACCAATGCAGCCCTGACCGGCCGCAATGCCCGCAGTCCGGTTGGATCGGGTTCGACAACTACGCCAGGCTCCTGTCGGACCCATGCTGCCGCTCTCGCTGGGCCTGACTGTGCTGTTCGTGGGCGGCTCTGCCATCCTGGGCCAGAACCTGCTGGGGCTCACCCTCGCCGTGCTGATGCGGCGGGCCCGCCGGACGGTGGCCGCCGTCGTCGGTACTGCGGTGGTGGCTGCGTGGGTGCTGCCCGAGATCGTGGCCGCCTTCGCCGCCTACGCCTATTTCAGCCGGGACGGGACCCTGAACCAGCTGCTGGGCGGGCTGGGGTTCGGGCAGACCGACTGGCTGTATTCGTTCCCGATGGTCGCCATCCTGCTTGCCAACATCTGGCGTGGCACGGCGTTCTCCATGCTCGTCTACCGCGCCGCGCTCAATGACATCCCCGGTGAGGTCACGGAGGCCGCGGTGATGGATGGTGCCGGTGGCTGGCAGCGGCTGGCCTTCATCACCATCCCCATGATCCGCGGCAGCATCGCCACCAACCTCATGCTCATCACACTGCAGACGCTGGCGGTGTTCACCCTTATCTGGGTGATGACAGCGGGCGGTCCCGCCAACGCCAGCACCACGCTGCCGGTGCTGGCGTATGTGGAGGCCTTCAAGTTCGGCGACATCGGCTACGGCACGGCGGTGGCGTCGGTGCTGATCCTCATTGGCGTGGTGTTCGGTGCCGCCTACGTCCGGCTCCTGCGGGAGAGCAAACCATGACGACGACGGCGGGGACCTCCGCGCGGGGCAGCTGCGGTCCGGGAGGGGCGCGGTTCCCGTGCCCGGCAGCGTGCCCGGATACCGGCGGACGTGTCCCTGATCCTGATCGGCGCCTGCTTTGTCCTGCCGCTGCTCTGGCTCGTGTTTGCGTCCCTTGATGTCTCCGCCGGACACGAGGCAAGGCTTCCGGGCAGGGTCTCCGTGGATAACTTTGCCGCCATCATGACACCGGGGCTGCTGTTCCAGCCGCTTTGGAACAGCATGGTGCTGTCCGCCGGCACGGCCACCGTGAACCTCGTGGCAGCAGTCCTGGCTGCCTACCCGCTGTCCCGCTACCAGTCCAGGTTCAACAAGCCGTTTATGTACACCGTCCTGTTTGGAACCTGCCTTCCCATCACGGCCATCATGGTGCCGGTGTACGGGTTGTTTGTGCAGCTTCAACTGCTGGATTCGATGCCCGCCACGATCTTTTTTATGGCCACCACCACGTTGCCCATGGCCATCTGGATGACGAAGAACTTCATGGACGGCGTTCCGGTGTCGTTGGAGGAAGCGGCCTGGGTGGACGGTGCGTCAGGATTAACGGCGCTGCGGACCATTGTCCTGCCCCTGATGCGGCAGGGGCTGGGCGTGGTGTTCATTTTTGTTTTCATCCAGGCCTGGGGGAACTTCTTCGTCCCGTTCGTCCTGCTCCTGTCCGAGGCCCGGCAGCCGGCAGCGGTGTCGATCTTCAGCTTCTTCGGACAGCACGGCGCAGTGGCGTACGGGCAGCTGGCCGCCTTCTCCATCCTGTACTCAGTCCCGGTGCTGGCTCTCTATGTCATCGTGGCCAGGGGCGCGGGCAGCTCCTTCGCACTCTCGGGTGCGGTAAAGGGCTAGCGGCGCGGGCCGAAGCCGGCCGGAACCTCAGTCGATGTCCTCGACCACCACGCCGAAGGGGATGCTGTCATCGAGGTGGGCCTGGTGGCCGGTGGGACCCGCGTTGTAGGTAACCCGGACACCATGGGATTTGTCGGCGGCGGACTGCTGCAGAACAGGCTTTACGGCAAGGATGAACCGCTCGCTCTTGTCGGCGAGAAACTCTTTGTAACTGGCTGGAAGCTCACTCATGGCAAAAGAATAGACCTGCAGAGCCGCGATGGGGAGGGGTCCCCATTGCGGCCGGACCGGAAGGTGTCTTGGATAGGATGGCGGACGGAGTGCAGCCGCACGGCAGCACAACCGGGCCAACATCCGAAGACCACCAGCCATCAGGGGAAATCCATTGCTTCAGACCAGTGCGCCCGCACGAATCGAACCGGCGGAACTGGCCCGTGCACAGCAGGTGATGGCGAACATTTCCCGCAGCTTCGATGCCAAAGTGGTGGGCCAGGCACGGCTGCGTGAATCCCTGCTGGTGGGCCTGATGACCGGCGGGCACATCCTGCTCGAAAGCGTTCCGGGCCTGGCGAAGACCACCGCCGCCCAGACCGTGGCCGAAGCAGTCAGCGCAGAGTTCCGCCGGATCCAGTGCACGCCGGACCTGCTCCCCAGCGACATCGTGGGCACGCAGATCTACGACGCCGCCAAGGGCACCTTCATCACGCAGCTGGGGCCGGTGCACGCCAACATCGTCCTGCTTGATGAGATCAACCGCTCCAGCGCCAAGACCCAAAGCGCCATGCTGGAGGCCATGCAGGAGCGGCAGACCTCCATCGGGGAGAGGAGTACCGGCTGCCGTCCCCGTTTATGGTGCTGGCCACGCAGAACCCGATCGAGCAGGAAGGCACGTACCAGCTGCCGGAGGCCCAGATGGACCGCTTTATGCTCAAGGACGTGCTGGACTACCCCACACCGGCCGAGGAAACGGAAATCATCCGCCGGATCGACGCCGGGGTCTTCAGCGCCGAGCAGAAGCCGGCGGCCGCCGCCTCGCTGGACGCCGTCATCGGCGTCCAGGCTCTCGTGAAGCGGATCTATGTCGACCCGGCCGTCATCAACTACATCGTCGGCCTCGTGTTCGTCACCCGGAACGCCGGGCAGTACATCAACCAGCGGCTCGCCGGCTTCATTGAGTTCGGGGCCAGCCCGCGCGCCAGCATTGCCTTCAGCCAGGCCGCCCGGGCAGTGGCACTGCTCAACGGCCGGGACCACGTGATCCCGGAGGACGTGAAGTCCCTCGCCCACCGTGTGCTCCGGCACCGCCTCATCCTGGGGTTCGACGCCGTTGCCGAGCAGGTGCCGGTGGAGACGATCATCGACGCGGTCGTGGCCTCCGTCCAGACTCCCTGAGCCAGCAGTGACCAGTCTCCTGCAGCGCGTGAAGGCGAAAATGGCCATCTTCGCCCACCGGAAAGCCCGCGGCATGCTCGACGGCGAATACGGTTCCGTCTTCCGCGGCCGCAGCCTCGACTTTGATGACCTGCGCGCCTATATCCCCGGGACGATGTCCGCGACATCGACTGGAAGGCTTCCGCCCGCTTCGGATCGCCGCTCATCAAACGGTATGTCGCCGTACGGCGCCAGACCGTCCTGCTGATTGCCGATACAGGCCGGGGCATGGCTGCCGAGTCCCGCGACGGCGAAACCAAGAAGGACATCGCCGTGATGGCACTCGGCGTGGTGGGTTACCTGGCGCACCGGCACGGCGACGTTGTGGGCCTGGTCTACGGCGACCGCAACGGGACACGCTCCATCCCGGCCAAAGCCGGTGAGCCGCATCTGGAACGGCTCCTGCGGGAGGTTGACTCATCCACCTCCCTGTACTCTGGCCCCAGCAGGATCGAGGACCAGCTGGAATACGTGGCCCGCAATGTCAAGGGCCGGTTCCTGCTGTTCGTGGTGTCCGACGAACATGCCGCTGGCCCGACACCGAACAGTTGCTGCGCCGGCTGCGTGCCCAGCATGAAGTCCTTTGGCTCACCATCCGGGACGCTGACCTGGCCGGGGAAGGAAACACCGGGCAGGACGCCTTCAGCGTGGCAGACTCGTCGATGCTGCCAGCACACCTGGCAGCCTCCCCGGCAGTCGCGGCGGCCTATGCCAAGGCAACGGGGGAACGGGACGCCGCCCGGCAGGTCATGCTCCGCCGCGCCGGCATTACCCAAGGACACGTGACCGGCAGCAGTGCGGTCATGACGGAACTCTTCGCCCTCCTGGAAAGGCACCGGCGTGCCGGCTGACCCGGGCATCTACGGACCCCTCCAGTACAGCCAGGCGTGGCTGTGGACCGGACTCGCCGTACTGGCAGCGGTGCTGGGCTGGTACGCGTTCGTTTTCCTGAACACGCGCAAACCGAAGGTGACGGAGCACGCGCCGCGGTTCACTCCGCCGTCGGACCTTGCAGGCCTCAAGGAGGCCTACCTGCAAAGGATCGACGCCGTCACGGCAGGCGCCGCCGCCGGGCTGCTGACAGCACGGGAGGCGCACCGGGAACTGAGCCTGCTGGTCCGCCGGTTCGCCCGCGACGTCACCGGCATCGACGCCCCCAGGATGACCCTTGCGGAGCTGCACGGGCACCCGCTGCCCCAGTGGCCGAGGCCGTCCGCAAGATCTACCCGGGCGAGTTCGGCCTGGAACCGCTGCCGCCGGTCACGCAATCGGCTGCGGCTGCCCGCCAGGCGGTGCGGCAATGGAACTGATGTTCTGGTGGCTGCTCCCTCCGGCGCTGGTCCTCGCGGCCCTGGCAGGATGGCGCGCCTTCCGCCCGGACCGCCACGCAAACGCTCGACGGCGGCCGGTGGCGAATGCGGACCGCCTTACCGCGCTGCCCGCATACCAGGCGGCCCTCCGCCGGCACCGCCGATGGCTGGCCGTAGCCGCTCTCGCGGCCACAACCCTGCTGGTCTCTGCGGTGGCCGCGGCGGCGCGCCCGGTGGAACTGACCACCACCCAGCCGGAGCAACGCAACCGGGACATCATGCTGTGCCTGGACGCGTCGGGCTCCATGAGCAGCGCCGACGCGGCCGTGGTGCAGGTGTTTGCCAAACTGGCGAAGGAGTTCGACGGCGAACGGATCGGCCTCACCGTCTTCGACAGCAGCGCCGTCCAGGTCTTCCCCCTCACCGACGACTACGGGTATGTCCAGGAACAACTCCAGCTGGCCCAAAACGCGTTCGAGGGAGGCCCCGGCAGCGCGGGGTTCCTGGACGGCACGTGGAACGGCCGCGGATCCTCACTGATCGGCGACGGCCTGGCATCCTGCGTCAACGGGTTCCCGAACACCCGCGCCACGGATGCCCGCAGAGCGGAGACCGGCACGAGTGACAACGGCAACTCAGACGCCGGTCAGCGGCGCTCGCGGTCCATCGTCCTGGCAACGGACAACTACCTGTCCGGCGATCCCATCTTCACCTTGGAACAGGCGGCCGCCCTGGCCAAGGAGCGCGCTGTGCGCGTTTACGCCCTGAACCCCGGCGACTTTGACTACGGACCCGGTCCCGGCCAGCCCGGAGCCAGGCTGCGCACAGCGGCCGAAGCCAGCGGTGGGGCGTACCACCAACTGGACAGTCCGGATGCCGTGGTGGACATCGTCCGATCCGTACAGGAAACCGAAGCCACGGCCATGAAGGGAGTACCCCGGGCGGTTGTTTCGGACCGGCCCGATCTGCCCCTCACGATGGCGCTCCTGTCCGGCCTGGTACTGGCGGGCGCATCGTGGAGGCTCCGGCCATGACACTGCAACCGATCCTGCCCTGGTGGGTTATGGTCCCGCTCATCGCCGCCGCCGTGCTGTTTCTGGTCTGGCGTCTGGTCAAGGCAGCGCGGGAGCGCCCTCCTGGCAGCAGCCGGCTTCGGGAATGGCTGTTCAGGAGCGCCCTGGTGCTGCTGCTCCTGGCCGCGGCGCTCAGGCCGGGCGTTCCCGGCGGAAGCTCCCAAGCCGCGGCGGCGGATGTCAACGTTTTCTTCGTGGTGGACACCAGCAGCAGCATCGCTGCCGAAGACTACGCAGACGGCTCGCCCCGGCTTGGCGGGGTGCGGCAGGACATCATGGCCATCGCGGGTGAACTGGCCGGGGCCCGCTTTTCGCTCCTGACGTTCGACAGCAACGCCATTGTCCGGATGCCCCTCACCACCGACACCACCGCACTGGACACCAGCGTGTCCGTCCTGCAGCCGCAGGTTACGGCATATTCGAAGGGCAGCAGCGTCACCGCTGCCGGGACCCTGCTGGCCGAGCGGCTGCGCGCGGCGCGGGACAGCCATCCCGAGCGGCCGCGCCTGGTCTACTACCTCGGCGACGGTGAACAGACCAGCGCCAAGGCACCGGCGGCGATCAGGCTCGACGGCGGCCTGGTGGACGGCGGCGCGGTGCTCGGCTACGGCACGGCGGCCGGTGGCCGGATGAAGGAAAACACGGGGCAGGGTTCGGGGCGGGACGCCGGCGCAGGCTACATCCAGGACCGGTCGTCCGGAACCGGCAAGGATGCCTTATCGGTCATCGACGAAGGCCGCCTGCAGGGGATTGCAGGTCAGCTGGGGGTGCCCTATGTCCACCGTTCGGCCGGTGACCCCGTGGCGCCTATGATGCAGGCAGCTGATCCCGGGACTTCCAACGGGCAGCGACGGAGGCCGACGTCGCCGGCCGGACGGAGCTGTACTGGCTCCTGGCCGCCGGAGTGTTCCTGCTGGCTCTCCGCGAAACTTTCCTGGTGCTGCGCCAATGGCGGCAGCTCCGGCCCGGAGCGTGAGTTCGAACATGATACGGCCAACACCCACGCCGGCACGCCAGAAACCGGCACCGCAGGTGACCTCACGGGACCCGCGGGAGCGACGCCGTCGGCTGTTGTGGTGGTCTGCGCTGCCCGCACTCCTGGTCCTGTGCCTGGCCGCGAAGATGCTCAGCGTGGGCATCCTCGCCGACACTGCTGCCCGGTCCTTCGCGGCCGGGGACTCCGGCGGCGTGGCGGATGCCGCGGGCGGACTGAGGACCGCAAATTTCATCGAACCGCACAAGGCGCCGTTCGCCGAGGGTGACGGCCTGTTCCTCGCCGGGGACTTCGCTGCCGCCCGCCAACGTTTCGAGGAAGCGTTGTCCCTGGCGGGCCGGCCGACGAGTGCGTCGTCCGGGTCAACCTGACCCTCACCTTCGAACGCCTCGGTGACGCCGAGGCCAAAACAGAAGATCCGACGGCGGCGGCCCAGCTGTTCGCCGAAGGCGTTGCGGTAGTGGAGGCTGCTCCGGAGGGCTGCTTTGCCTCCGGCGCGGATGCCGGCGCAGATGCCAGCGCCGATTCCAGCGCGGGGGAGCAACTGAAACAGGCGGCGGAGCGGCTGCAGCAAAAGGCCGGTGCAGCGGCTGCGGACAACACCACCACGCAGCCGCCGGAAGAGCCGGGCAGGGCGAACTTCCGGCGGATCCGGCCAGCAGAGCCAGCTTGAGCAGCTCAGGGACAACGCCAGGGAAGCCCAAAGCGATCGGAATTCCGGGCAGGAGCGGGACGAGTACCTCCGGGACTATGGCTTCGGGCCGGGTGTTGACCGGCCCTGGTAGCAGGCCACGGCAGCGGCGGGTCTGCAGTATGCCCCGATGAATCCGTTGACCAATATGGCGAAGAAAATTCTGCACCAATGCGAAACACTCCGTAAAGCTGCGTCTTAATTCGGCAGCGGACTTGAAGGGTGCACCGCGAGCTCCTAGAGTTCTATACAAGTTACCGAGGTAACGTGTCAGCGATCCTCCGATTGTGGAGGGTGTGGGTGCCCCCATGTGGGCCTGACATTTGCTCACGGAGAACTTCATTACAGGCGTAACAGTTGCGGCTGCGTCCCTGTGGAGTTTTCCGTGTTCCCAAACTCAAATTCATTCCCGGCTTCACCGTCACATTTGCTGACCGGCAGCCGGCAATGGCCAAAGCCAAGGACGCAAATGTCACCGCCAAGCCTTATTGAAACGCATCCGAACCTCACCGAGAGTGCCCCCGTGGCGCTCTCGTACGAGCTCTTCCCGCCCCGCTCGCCGGCCGCGGCCGAGTCGCTCTGGACCACCATCCGGGAACTGGAAACCACCGAGCCGGACTATGTCTCCGTCACATACGGTGCCAGTGGCTCGAACCGGGACACCGCCGTCGAACTCATCAACAGGCTCCTCCTGGAAACCACGCTCCGGCCGCTGGCCCACCTCACCTGCGTGGGCAACACGCCGGAGGAACTGGCGGAGATCATCGGCGACCTCCTGGACACCGGGGTCCGCGGCATCCTGGCCTCCGGGCGACCAGCCCAAGGACGGTGGACCGCTCGCCGCAGGGTCACTGCGGTATGCGCAGGATCTGATCGAACTTATCCGGCGGGTTGAACAGCGGCGGTCGGCCCTGCTGTGTGCAGGCAAGATCGCCGTGGGTGTCGCCGCGTACCCCACCCGGCACCCGGAATCACCCAGTGAAGCCCACGACGTCGAGGTGCTGCTCGCCAAACAGTGCTCCGGCGCCGACTTTGCCATCACCCAGGTTTTCTTCCACACCGAGCAGTACGCGAACCTCATCAGCCGCGCACGCCGGGCCGGGTCACCATCCCCATCATCCCGGGCGTTATGCCGCTCACCAGCCTGCGCCGGTCACACGGCTCGGCGAACTGACCGGCGTTGAACCGGCGCCGGAACTCCTGGCCCGCCTGGCCGCCGCGGACAGCGACGGCGAACGACTCCGGATCGGTGTCCGGGCCACGGTGGACCTGGCCAACGCGGCCCTCGAGGCCGGAGCGCCCGGCATCCACATCTACACCTTCAACGAACACCAGAGCGCGCTGGAGGTTCTGGACAAACTGGCACTTCCGCGCCAGTCCCGTTCAGCTGGCCGCCGCAGCGCCACCCTCCGGCGCCAGCTTGCCAGCTGACCTTCCAGCATTCGCCAGACCATGCACAGTTTCCACTAACACCCAAGGAATCTCCCATGACTGAACAGAACACCACCCCGTTCCCGGCCGCTTCACTCCTTGGCTACCCGCGCATCGGCCGCCGCCGCCAGCTCAAGAAGGCCATCGAAGGCTACTGGGCCGGCAAGATCGACGCCGCTGCACTGGACGCTGCCGCCAAGGGCATCCAGCTGACCATCGCCAAGCGACTGCAGGAACTGGGCCTCACCGAAGCGGCCGCCGTTCCGGGAACGTTCTCTTACTACGACCAGGTCCTGGATGCCACCGCCCACCTCGGCGCTGTCCCGGCCCGCTTCGGCAAGCTCCTCAACGCCGAAGGCCAGCTCGACATCGACGGCTACTTCACCCTGGCCCGGGGCACCAAGGACCAGCAGCCGCTGGAAATGACCAAATGGTTCGACACCAACTACCACTACCTCGTTCCGGAGATTGCCCGGAGACCGAGTTCACCCTCGCCTCCAACCGCATCGTTGAGGAATTCGAGTTCGCCCTGGCCAACGGCATCGAGACCCGCCCGTACATCGTTGGCCCGGTCACCTACCTGCTGCTCTCCAAGGCTTCGGATGAAGCCCCTGCAGGCTTCGCTCCGCTGTCCCGCCTCGAAGACGTCCTGCCGGTCTACGTGCAGCTCCTCGAGAAGCTCGCCGCCGCAGGCGCCAGCTGGATCCAGCTGGACGAGCCCGCCCTGGTTGTTGACCAGGACACCCCGTCCGCCGAAATCGAAGCAGCTGTTGCCCGCGCTTACGAGGTCCTCTCCGGTGCGGCCACGCGCCCGCAGATCCTTGTCTCCACCCCGTACGGCGCCCTCGACGGCCAGCTGGGCACACTTGCCGCCACCAACATCGACGCCCTGCACATCGACGCCTTCAAGGGCGCGGTCCCGTCCGCAGCGGCCCTGGCCGGCCTCGGCAACAAGACCCTGGTTGCCGGCGTCGTTGACGGCCACAACATCTGGCGCAACGACCTGGCCGTCGCCGCCGCCAAGCTGGACGAACTGAAGGCTGCCGCCGGCCGGATCGCCGTCAGCACCTCCACCTCCACCCAGCACGTCCCGCACGACGTCACCGAAGAAGGCCAGCTCTCCGAAGAGCTGCGCAGCTGGCTCGCGTTTGCCGACCAGAAGGCCGTGGAGGTCAAGACGCTCGCGTCCTACCTGGCCGACCCGGCCTCCGCCAAGGCAGCCATCGACGAGGCATCCGCCATCATCGCAGCCCGCGCCATCGCCGAAGGCGTCCGCCGCAACGACGTCCGGGCCCGCACCGAGGCCCTGACCGCAGCGGACTTCAGCCGCTCCGCCTACACGGTCCGCGAAGCCGCCCAGGAAGAGGCGCTGCACCTCCCGCCGCTGCCCACCACTACCATCGGCTCCTTCCCGCAGACCTCCGAGATCCGCTCGGCACGTGCCCGCAACAACAAGGGCGACCTCACCAACGAGCAGTACGAGCAGCTCATGAAGGACGAGATCAAGCGCGTCGTTGAGCTGCAGGAAGAGCTCGGCTACGACGTCCTGGTGCACGGCGAGCCCGAGCGCAACGACATGGTCCAGTACTTCGCCGAGAACCTCGAAGGCTTCGACGTCACGGTCCACGGCTGGGTCCAGTCCTACGGCTCACGCTGCACGCGTCCGTCCATCCTCTGGGGCGACGTCACCCGCAGCGCCCCCATCACGGTGGCCTGGGCAGAGTACGCCCAGTCGCTGACCAGCAAGCCCATGAAGGGCATGCTCACCGGTCCGGTCACCATCCTGGCTTGGTCCTTCGTCCGCGACGACCAGCCGCTGGGCGAGACCGCTAACCAGGTTGGCCTGGCCCTGCGCGACGAAATCGCGGACCTCGAGGCTGCCGGCATCAAGGTCATCCAGGTGGACGAGCCCGCGCTGCGCGAACTCCTGCCGCTGCGCAAGGCCGACCACGCCACCTACCTGAAGTGGTCCGTGGATTCCTTCCGCCTGGCCACCGCCGGTGCGGCCGACGCCACGCAGATCCATACCCACCTCTGCTACTCGGAGTTCGGCGTGATCATCGACGCCATTGACGGCCTCGACGCAGACGTCACTTCCATCGAAGCGGCACGGTCCCGCATGGAGGTTGTCCACGACCTCGAGTCCCACGGCTTCGGCCGCGGCGTTGGCCCGGGCGTCTACGACATCCACTCGCCGCGTGTTCCGGGCGAAGCCGAGGTCACCGAACTCCTGGCCACCGCCGTCAAGCACGTCCCGTCCCGCCAGCTCTGGGTCAACCCCGACTGCGGCCTGAAGACCCGCGGCTACGCCGAGACCGAAGAGTCCCTGCGCAACCTGGTCAAGGCCACCAAGACGGTCCGCGCCAGCCTGCTGCAGTCCGCGAAGTAACCCACCGCATTAACGCCGACGGCGGCCGTTCACCGAAAGGTGACCGGCCGCCGTCGTGTTTTAGGGGTTCAGGACTCCCAGAGGATTTCGTCGTCCACCACGCCGTCTTCGTCGGCGGCCACCACCAGGACCTCGTCCGTGAAATGTGAGCCGAGGGTGAAGTCCATGACAAAGTAGCGCTCGGGCTGGCCGGGGAAAATGCCCACGTGGCCGAGCTTGAGGCCTTGAGGAAGACGTCGTTGGTGAGCTGGCTGCGTTCCTCCACGCCAAAGACCTTCTGCAGGTGCTCGTCCTTGAGGGCGCTGCAGTGGAAGTGAAGGTATTCCTGGGGGCTGGTCCCTTCCTGCTCCAGCTCGTCGGCGATCATCTGCCGCACCTCATCCACCAGCTCGGGGAGGAACCGCAGCCGGTAGTCCACCTTGTGCATGGCCGCTTCGTCAAAGTGGTCGTGTGCGTTGATGTTCAGGTCAAGTTCCAGTAGCTGGCCACCCAGCTCATGTTTGGCGGCGATGTTGTGATCCCTGCCGTGGTTGAGCTCGATTTCTCCAAAGTGCTGGCTCGCTACCCTGTTCATACCTTCAACATAGACCCCAAGTGCCGCGCTTTCCAGCATTCCGGGCTAATTGCCTGAGGACCCGCCGCAGCCATCGTCTCGGCGAGCAGGTCCACAAAGAGCTGCACCCGGGCGGTCTTCTTCTCGTTGATGAGCAGGGCAAACACGTTCCGGGCCAGCCGGATCTCGGGAACGTCCAGCACTACGACGCCGGCCGGCCGGTTCCGCAAAGCGAGCTCAGGTACCAGCGCAGCGCCCAGTCCGGCGGCCGCCATTTCGAGGCTGGCATGGAAGTCGTCACTGTGGGCCACCACGCGCGGATGCAGGTTGCAGCTGGCAAAGAGCCGCTCGATCACCACGGCGTCGGGGCTCCCGGGGTGGTGCATGATCCAGGGCAGCTCGGACAGATGGTCCGCCGCCACCTTGGCGTCCGTGCGGAATCCCCAGCCTGCGGGGAGGACTACGCGGAAGTTGTCATCTCCGATCCACTGCCGGTTAATGGTGTGCGGCCAGGCGAGCCCGGACTGGCCACCTGGAAGACGAGCGCCACATCCAGTTCTCCGCCGGTGCGCAGTCCCTGGATGGTCTGGGCCGGCTCGGCCACGGACACTTTGAGGTCGATGGCCAGGTCCTTCCACGCCGGATTCTTCAGGATGCGCGGGAGGACGTAGGTTGCCAGGCTGGGGAAGATTCCCAGCCGGAGCTCCTGGCTGGTGCTGCTGTGTGTCTTGGAGGCCGCCGCCATGAGGGCTTCGATGTCCGTCAGCACCTTCGCAGCGTGCCGGGTTATCACTTCCGCCGCTTCCGTGGGACCACACTGCGGGCCGAACGCTGGAACAGGACCACGCCCGTCTCGCGCTCCAGGGCGGACATCTGTTGAGAGACAGCCGACGCCGTGTAGCCCAGGCGTGCCGCTGCGGCCGCGAACGAGCCCAGCCGGGTAACTTCCAGGAGGGTCTTCAGATGTACGGGATTTACCAACGCTGTCCTTCGGTCAGGGCCGCCTTGGCACTGCGGTGTGCCGGGTCTCGAACGCCCGTTTCATTCTGGCACAAAGATTTACGGCAAAATCAGTCATCCACCGGCCCCGCGGCGTCGAACTGCCCCTAGAGAGTTTGCATCGAGCAAGCGCACAGGCAGTCCGAGCAGGGGAGCAGAACAGTGTCTTTGGCAGGGAACTCGACCTTCAAGCCGCAGGGACGTCGCATCGCGGTCGTGGGCAGTGGAGTGGCCGGCCTGACGGCCGCGTATGTCCTGAACCGGCACGACAACGTCACCCTTTTCGAGGCGGACAGCAGGTTGGGCGGCCACGCCCACACCCACAATGTCGCACAGCCGGATGGATCCGTCCTCGGCATCGACACCGGCTTCATAGTCCACAACGAGCGGACCTATCCCACGCTGCTGCGGCTGTTCGCCGAGCTGGGCGTGGAGACGCAGGACTCCGAAATGAGCATGTCTGTCCGCTGTGATGGCTGCGGCCTGGAGTACGCCGGGGCCCGTGGGGCAGCCGCGGCATCATCGCCCGCCGTCCAGCCTGCTGCGCGGACGCTACCTGCTGATGCTGCTGGAGGTCATGCGCTTCTACCGCAGGGCCCGCGCCCTGATTGAGTCGGCTCCAGCGTCCGACGCCGGCCCTGGTGGTGGCGGCGCGGAGCTGACCCTCGGTGACTTCCTGGCAAAGGAACGCTTCAGCAAGTACTTCATCTCCCATTTCATGACGCCGGTGGTCAGCGCGGTGTGGTCGTGCGATCCCACCACTGCGCTGTCCTATCCGGCGCGCTACCTCTTCACGTTCCTGGGCCACCACGGCATGCTGGGCGTCAAGGGTTCGCCGCAGTGGCGGACGGTCACCGGCGGTTCGGGGCAGTACGTGGAGAAGTTGGCCGCCACGCTCCCGGACATCAGGCTTAGCAGTCCGGTCACCGCTATCCGGCGCCACGCCCTCGGCGTGGAAGTGGACACCGCTCACGGAGTGGAGGATTTCGAGGCCGTGGTCATTGCCACGCACCCGGCCCAGGCACTGGGCTTCCTCGCGGACGCCACGCCGGCCGAAAAGGAAGCCCTGGGGCAGATGCCGTACTCCGTCAACCACACCGTTTTCCACCGGGACCCGGCTGTCCTGCCCGCCGCGGACAATGCCAGGGCGTCCTGGAACTACCGTCTCCCGGACTGCGAAGCCCGCCCGGACAAGGTCCTGGTCAGCTACGACCTCACCCGGCTGCAGCGCCTGGAGCCGGCCGATGGCCTGCCGTACCTGGTGAGCCTGGGGGAGTCCGAGCTCATCGCGGAGGACCGGGTGCTGGACCATTTGGTCTACGAACACCCCCAGTACACCCCCGAATCACTGCGGGCACAGCAGCGCATTGCAGCCCTGAGTGATGACCGCATCGCCTACGCCGGCGCCTACCTGGGCTGGGGTTCCACGAGGACGGCGCCCTGGCCGGTGTCCGTGCCGCCGCGAGCCTGGGGCGCCCCTGGGATACGCTCGGGATTCACGCGCACAAACCTGCGCTGCTTTCGGCCTCGGAGGGTGCATGAGCTCAACCGCAGCCATCTACCGCACGTCCATTTCCCACGTGCGCCAGAGCCCGCTGAAGAATGCCTTCACCTACCGGAGCTACAGCTGGTTTGTGGATGTGGACCGGCTCCCGGTTCTGCCCCGGGTCATGCGGCCGCTGGCTGTCTTCCGGGCCGCCGACCACCTGGGCGATCCCGGGGCCACCATCCGCAGCAACGTGGAACGGTTCCTGCGGACCCGGGGGAGAGAGCCCGACGGCGGCGCTATCCGAATGCTGACCAGCGCCCGGGTTTTCGGCCACGTCTTTAACCCGCTCACGCTCTTCTGGTGCTACCGGCTGTCCGGCGAGTTGCAGTGCGTGATCGCCGAGGTCCACAACACGTACGGCGAACGCCACTGCTACCTCCTGGAAACGGACCCTTCCGGCCGGGCCAGCGTGCCCAAGGCCTTCTACGTGTCACCGTTCAATGACGTTGACGGGCAGTACCGTATGAAGCTGCCCGCCCCGGAGCAGCGGCTGTCCGTCTCGATCGTCCTGGAGCGCGAAGGGCAGCGCCCGTTCGCCGCCACCATGGACGGGGACCGGCGCCCGGCCACCGTCAGGAACATCCTGGCAGCAGCCGTTGCCGTCCCTGCTGCGCCGCTGCTGGTATCGGCGCTGATCCGGGTCCAGGGCATCAAACTCTGGGCACGACGCCTGCCAGTCATCAAAAAACCACATCACCCCCCACAGGAGGCAGTCCAATGACCATGACCGATGAAAACGGAACAGCCGCGACTGCGGAGGTCTCCGCCGCGAAGTCAGCCGCACGGCACCCGGTGCCGGAACGGATCGCTGCCGGGTACCGGCGTCGCCGGCCAGCATCGATCCGGACGTGTGGCCCGGTGTTGCCCACGCGCCGTCGGGCACTAAAGCGCTGGTGGCGGGCAAGGCCGCCGGCCTGTTGTTCAAGGCGGCCGTACGCCGGCTGCCCCTGCGCGTTGCCTACCCGGACGGTTCGGTGCTGGGCACCGGCGGCCCGGACGCGCCGGTGATGACCATGCTCAGGCCTGCAGCGTTCGAAGTGCGGATCGGTGACAACGGCCTGATCGGGCTGGGCGAGTCCTTTATGGCGGGGACTGGGAAGCATCAGACCTCGCCGGGGTGCTGGAGGTCTTCGCCGCTTCCGTGGACACGCTGATCCCCGCACCGCTGCAGAGGCTGCGGACCCTGTACCTGCCGCGGACGCCGCGGCAGGAACGCAACGAAGAGCACAACACGCGCAGCAACATCTCGCGGCACTACGACCTCTCCAACGAGCTCTTCTCCCACTTCCTGGACACCACCATGAGCTACTCTTCGGCGCTCTTCCCGCTGAGCGATGGTGCACTGGATTCGGTCCCGTGGGACGCCTTGGCGGAAGCCCAGCAAGCCAAGATCGACAGGCTGCTGGACAAGGCCGGCGTCGGATCCGGCACGCGGCTGCTGGAGATCGGCACCGGCTGGGGTGAGCTGGCCCTCCGGGCAGCAGCCCGCGGTGCCACTGTCTACAGCGTGACGCTCTCCAGTGAGCAGCGGGCGCTGGCGCAGGAACGGATTGCAGCCGCCGGCTACGCAGACCAGGTGACCGTGGCGCTGCAGGACTACCGCGCCGTGGAAGGCGAGTTTGATGCCGTTGTGTCAGTGGAAATGGTCGAGGCGGTTGGCTATGAGTACTGGCCCATCTACTTCCAGACCATCGACCGCGTGCTGGCCCCGGGCGGGAAGGTGGCCATCCAGGCCATCACCATGCCGCACGGCCGCATGCTGGCCACGCGCAACGCGTACACCTGGGTGCACAAGTACATCTTCCCGGCGGCTTCCTGCCGTCCGTGCGGGCCATCGAAAGTGTGACCCAGCAGCACACCACACTCCGGGTGCGGGAGCGGATGGGCCTGGGCGATCACTACGCCGCGACCCTCCGCCTCTGGGAGGAGCAGTTCATCGCGCGTTCGCAGGAGGTGGGCGGGCTGGGGTTCGACGCCGTGTTCCAGCGGATGTGGCTGTTCTACCTGTGCTATTCACGGGCTGGATTCCAGTCCGGCTACCTGGACGTGCAGCAGATTGTCCTGGACCGCCGGGAGGCTCAGCTGTAATTCCGCGTCATCACACGCATGGTCACATGCCGGTGCTGGAAACTCCAGATATGGAAACTAACTGGAAGACCACAGGTGAACTGAATACCTTTTTCAACCTCACGGCCGACCGTATCGTGGCTGAGGGGACCCATGCTGAACGCCGGACCCTGGAACTGATGGCCTCCGCAGCCCGGCCATTTGCCCCGGGTGCGGCAGCTGCACTCAATGACTGGGACGGGCGGGAGGTGGCCCGTCTACGGGCATTCGGAATTGTCCACGGGGTGCTCGTACGGGAGCTGTCTGCTCCTGCGCAGGCCGGACTCCTGGCGCAGCTCAAGCCGTCATCCGCTCTGGTGCTGGCTGCCTGAGCGTTGCTACATTGTGCTTGTGCTGCGCCTTCGGTTGATCGGCAAATTGGGCCTTGAACGCGACGGCCAGCCGATTCCCGGGCCCAGAGGCCACAAGTGCTGGGCCGTATTGGGGAGGCTGGTCCGGTCATCGGGGCCGGTTTCCCGCCAGGTTCTCGTGGATGAGCTGTTTTCTGACGCCGACGATCCCATGGGGGCACTGCGGTGGACGCTGGCCGAACTGCGTCGGAAAACGGGCCTGGCCGAAGCTTTCCGGGCAACCCTGTCTCGCACGGGCTCGGTCCGGATACAGCTGTGGACGTGGCCGAACTCTCGCGGGGCGTGCTGGAAACGGAGATTCCCGAAGGGCACTTCCTGGAAGGGATCGACGTCAAGGGATCGCCAGGGTTTGAGTCCTGGCTCCTGGTGGAGCGCCAGAGGGTGGACAGTGAGGTGCTCAGCGCCCTGAGACAGGCCGCTCTTCGGGCGCTTTCTGCCCGGCAGTCCGCCCGGGCCGTGGAACTTTCCCGGGCCATGGTGGCACGGGCGCCCTTCGAAGAAGGGCCGCACATCCTGCTGGTCAAGGCGCTGGCCTCATCCGGTGATGTGGACGCTGCCCTCCGGCAGGCCGACGCCAGCGAAGCAATGTTCGCCGCCGAGCTCGGAACAAGGCCCACCGCGGCCCTCCGCGCGGCCGCACGGCCGCCGTCGCGGCGCCGGTACCCGGTATTTCAGCCCGCGCGTCCGCCCAGTCCCTGTGCGAGGCCGGGCTTGCCGCCGTGTCAGCCGGCGCTGCCGACGCCGGGATCGAATGCCTGCGCGGAGCGTCCGCCGCAGCCGAGTTATCCGGCGACAAGGAACTGCTGAGCCGCTGCCTGACCGAGCTCGGCGCGGCGCTCGTCCACTCAATTCGAGGTTACGACGACGAAGGCTCCATCATTCTTGCCGCCGCCGTGGACCTGGCGGCTGCCGCCGGCGCGGAGCCGGTAGCGGCAAAGGCACTATCGGAACTGGCCTATGTTGACATCCTCGCCGGACGGCGGGCCAGTGCCGCCGGATACTTGGAAACTGCCCGCGGGCTGGCGACCGGGGATCCGTCCCTCGACGCTGCCATTGCCGGGTTTGAAGCCATGAACTTCAGCGACTGGGGCAAGCTTGAAGCAGGTGCCGACCAGTTCGCTGCCGCCGTCGAGCTGAGCCGGAGTGCCGGTGCCGTCAGGCGTGAAGCCTGGAACCTGGGACTGGGGGCACGAAGCCTGTTCCTCCTGGGCCGCGTGGACGAGGCCGAAGAATGGGCCCGGCAATCCTGCGAACTGGCCCGCCGCGAACGCTGGACGGCATTCCGGCCCTGGCCGGAAGCGTGGCTGGCCCATGCGCGGCTGTCCGATGGAGAACGGCCCGGGGTGGTCCGGGAGCAGGCGGAGGCAACCTTCGCGCTCGCACGCCAGCTGCAGGACCCCTGCTGGGAAGGCCTTGCTGCGAAGACCATCGGGCTCACGCATTTGCTGGAAGGCAACGCCGATACTGCACTGGAGTGGATGAAGAACGCGGGGATCCTCTGCAGCCGGGTAACTGACTCGTACGCCTGGGTACAGGTTGAGATTCTCCTCGCAGAAGCCAGGGCTGCGTTGGAATCCGGGGACACGGTCCGTGCGGATGCCGTGGCGAAGCTGGCGGTGGAGGGAGCCGCCCGAGGCAGCATGAACAGCCTGCTTGACCAAGCCATTGCGTTGCTGGCCACACCGCCCGCGGCAGGGGCTAGGGCCAGCCAGAGCCGTCCCGAACCAGGCGCGACACGCCGTCCAGCACGCGACACGCCGGGCGATAAATGTGGCTAAGTACTCCACAGGGTGTGGATTTCGTCCGCAAAAACGGCGGGATTCCGGACATTTTGAGGGCGCTTGCCTGTGGATTAAAAGTGCATTAAATGACATACTTGTAATACATCATCTTGGGGTTCCGAAGAGCAGTCTGCACTACATGTAGTATCGACGTACAGCTTGGGCAGGACTAAGACGAGCGAAGATTTCGATAAAGGGGACAGGGACAATGACCGTTACGGTTTACACCAAACCTGCGTGTGTACAGTGCAACGCAACCTACCGTGCGCTGGACAAAAAGGGCATCACTTACCAGAGCGTTGACATCTCCCAGGACGCCGAGGCCCTTGAGCGCCTGAAGGCGCTGGGCTACATGCAGGCACCTGTTGTGGTCACGGACCAGGACCACTGGTCAGGCTTCCGCCCGGACAAGATCGAGGAACTGGCACTGTCTGCCGTTTCCTCCGTGGCCTAAGGCCCTACACTTTCGCCAGCCGGCAACTTTCAATCCGCACACATGAGGTGACTCCCGTGTCAGCACTGGCAGTAGCCAGGGCCCAGGTGGCCCCGTTACCGCCTGACACCACGCAGAGCCAGCTCATCTACTTTTCCTCCACCTCCGAGAACACCAGCCGCTTTGTCGCGAAGCTCGGATGTGAGCTGGCACGGATCCCGCTCCATGCAAAGGATGCACCCCTTCTCGCCACCCGGCCTTACGTCCTGGTTGTGCCGACGTACGGGGCACCGGGGAGAGGGCTCCGTGCCCAAGCAGGTGATCCGCTTTCTGAACGACCCGCAGAACAGGCAACTGATCCGTGGGGTTATCGGTGCAGGCAACACAAACTTCGGGACAACTACTGCATGGCAGCGGACATTATTGCCGCCAAGTGCAACGTCCCCCGGCTTTACAGATTTGAACTAATGGGCACGCCAGAAGACGTGGCCCGCGTACACAATGGATTGGACACGTTTTGGACACGACTGTCGCAGACACAGAAGTAACCAGGGCCGAAGGCCAGGGCACCGCCGCTGCCGAAAAGCGGAGTGCCGTCGTCGAAAAGCCCGAGATGCCGGCCGCCTACAAGGGGCTGGGCTATCACGAGCTCAACGCCATGCTGAACCTGTACGGTCCGAACGGCGAGATCCAGTTCGAGGCCGACCGCGAAGCTGCACACCAGTACTTCCTGCAGCACGTGAACAACAACACCGTCTTTTTCCATGACCTGGAAGAGAAGCTCGACTACCTGGTGAAGAACCAGTACTACGAGCGCGAAACCCTCGACCAGTACACGATGAACTTCATCCGCGAGCTCTACAACCGCGCGTACAAGAAGAAGTTCCGCTTCGAGACCTTCCTGGGCGCGTTCAAGTTCTACACGTCCTACACACTGAAGACGTTCGACGGCAACCGCTTCCTGGAGCGCTACGAGGACCGCGTCTGCATGGTGGCCCTGCACCTGGCCCGCGGCGACGAGAAGCTCGCCCTGCAGATGGTGGACGAGATCATCGAAGGCCGCTTCCAGCCGGCCACGCCCACGTTCCTGAACGCCGGCAAGCGCCAGCGCGGCGAGCTGGTCTCCTGCTTCCTGCTCCGCATCGAAGACAACATGGAGTCGATCGGCCGGTCCATCAACTCGGCGCTGCAGCTGTCCAAGCGCGGCGGCGGTGTGGCGTTCGCGCTGACCAACATCCGCGAAGTGGGCGCCCCGATCAAGCAGATCGAGAACCAGTCCTCCGGCGTCATCCCCGTGATGAAGCTCCTCGAGGACAGCTTCTCCTACGCCAACCAGCTCGGTGCACGCCAGGGTGCCGGTGCGGTGTACCTGCACGCGCACCACCCGGACATCTACCGCTTCCTGGACACCAAGCGCGAGAACGCGGATGAGAAGATCCGCATCAAGACCCTCTCGCTGGGCGTTGTCATCCCGGACATCACGTTCGAGCTGGCCAAGAAGGACGAGGACATGTACCTGTTCTCCCCGTACGACGTTGAGCGCGTCTACGGCATGCCGTTCTCCGACGTCTCGGTCACCGAGAAGTACTACGAGATGGTGGACGATTCCCGGATCAAGAAGACCAAGATCAAGGCGCGCGAGTTCTTCCAGACCCTCGCCGAGATCCAGTTCGAATCCGGCTACCCGTACATCATGTTCGAGGATACCGTGAACCGGGAAAACCCGATCGACGGCAAGATCATCATGTCCAACCTGTGCTCGGAGATCCTCCAGGTTTCCCAGCCCACCACGTACCACGATGACCTGTCCTACGACCAGACCGGTAAGGACATCTCCTGCAACCTGGGCTCGCTGAACATCGCCAAGGCCATGGACAGCCCGGACTTCGGCCTGACCATCGAGACGGCCATCCGGTCCCTCTCGGCTGTTTCGGACATGTCTAACATCACCTCGGTGCCGTCCATCGCCCGCGGCAACGACCAGTCCCACGCCATCGGACTGGGCCAGATGAACCTGCACGGCTACCTGGCCCGCGAGCGGGTCCACTACGGTTCCGAAGAGGGCCTGGACTTCACCAACGTCTACTTCTACTCGGTGGTGTACCACGCTGTCCGCGCCTCCAACCTGCTGTCCATCGAGACCGGACAGACCTTCGGCGGCTTTGAGAAGTCCAAGTACGCCTCGGGCGAGTTCTTCGACAAGTACACCGAGCAGGAGTGGGTGCCGCAGACTGGGAAGGTTGCGGAGCTGTTCAAGAACATCCACATCCCCACCCAGGATGACTGGCGCGAGCTGAAGGCCTCCGTTATGGAGCACGGCATCTACAACCAGAACCTGCAGGCCGTCCCGCCGACGGGCTCGATCTCCTACATCAACAACTCCACCTCCTCGATCCACCCGGTGGCGTCCAAGATCGAGATCCGCAAGGAAGGCAAGCTGGGCCGCGTGTACTACCCGGCGCCGTACCTGACGAACGACAACCTGGAGTACTACCAGGACGCGTACGAGCTCGGCTACGAGAAGGTCATCGATACTTACGCCGCCGCCACCCAGCACGTGGACCAGGGTCTGTCCCTGACGCTGTTCTTCAAGGACACCGCCACCACGCGCGACATCAACCGGGCCCAGATCTACGCCTGGAAGAAGGGCATCAAGACCATCTACTACATCCGTCTCCGCCAGCTCGCGCTGGAGGGAACTGAGGTGGACAACTGTGTTTCTTGCATGCTGTAGTTGTAGCTTCAACTAAATCTTGACTGTACGACGGCGGGCGCCCGCCCGCCGTCGTACGCTTTAACTAAAGAACCAACCCAACTTTTAGGGGATGACATGACCGAGAAGGTCAAGCTGCTTAGCCACGTCGAAGCGATCAACTGGAACCGCATCCAGGACGATAAGGACGTAGACGTCTGGAACCGCCTGGTCAACAACTTCTGGCTGCCCGAGAAGATCCCGCTGTCCAACGACGTACAGTCGTGGGCCACGCTGACCCCGGACGAGCAGCAGCTCACCATGCGCGTGTTCACCGGCCTGACCCTGCTGGACACCATCCAGGGCACCGTCGGCGCCGTCTCCCTGATTCCGGACGCGATCACCCCGCACGAGGAAGCCGTCTACACGAACATTGCGTTCATGGAGTCCGTTCACGCCAAGAGCTACTCCTCGATCTTCTCCACGCTGGCCTCCACCAAGGAGATCGACGAGGCATTCCGCTGGTCCACCGAGAACGTGAACCTTCAGAAGAAGGCCCAGATCGTCATGGACTACTACCAGGGCGACGATCCGCTGAAGCGCAAGGTGGCCTCCACGCTGCTGGAGAGCTTCCTGTTCTACTCGGGCTTCTACCTGCCCATGTACTGGTCCTCACGGGCCAAGCTTACGAACACGGCAGACCTGATCCGCCTGATCATCCGCGATGAGGCAGTGCACGGCTACTACATCGGCTACAAGTTCCAGAAGGGCCTGGAGAGGGTTTCCGAGGAGAAGCGCCAGGAAATCAAGGACTACACGTTCGAGCTGCTGTTCGAGCTGTACGAGAACGAAGTCCAGTACACGCACGACCTCTACGACGGTGTCGGCCTGGCCGAGGACGTCAAGAAGTTCCTGCACTACAACGCCAACAAGGCCCTGATGAACCTGGGCTACGAGGCGATGTTCCGGCGTCCGTCACCGACGTGAACCCGGCCATCCTCTCGGCCCTGTCGCCCAATGCTGACGAGAACCACGACTTCTTTAGTGGGTCCGGTTCTTCGTACGTCATTGGCAAGGCCGTCAACACTGAGGATGACGACTGGGACTTCTAGGCGGCTTCTAGGCGCCGTCCACAAAAGCAGTGCCGTCACTGACTCTGAGTGGGAACACTGATCCCCTGAGACTGTGTCTCCGCCGCATCCTTACAGATCAAGTCGCAACAGCCCCGTACGTAGTTCGTACGGGGCTGTTGCCGCATAATTCTAGGGTTGCAGACCGGAACAACTGAGGTTGGAATCAGCCTTAGAACAGCGGCCAGGGCACCGCCGGCATCTCACCGCTGGGAGCCGGAACCGACCTGCAAAACGCAACCGGGCGCAGCGCGCGGCGACCGACGCAATTTCTTCGGCGCTGAGCAGGTCCGTCAGGTTCCGGCCCAGCTCACCGTCCAGTCCTTCGCTGACACGGTCGATGCCCTCAAGTTCCTCAACGGTCAGAGCGTCTCCCAGCCACCCCCACAGCACCGTGCGCAGCTTGTGGTCACGGTGAAAGGTAAGCCCGTGGTCCACGCCGTGCCGGTGTCCGTCCGGGATGGCAAGGATGTGATCGCCTTTACGGTCGGCGTTGTTCACGACGACGTCGAACACCGCCATACGTCTGAGCGCCGGAGAGTCCTCGTGTAAGAGGGCGACCATCCGTCCGTTCTCATCCTGACCTTCGAGGACGTGTTTCCACCCGATCGCCGGTACTTCGTCCGCCGCAACGAGGTCCACCGCGTTCTGGTCGGGGTCTGACTCCTGCCACAGCTGCACCATCCCTTTACCTAACGGACCGTCCGCAGCCAGGTGCGCGGCACCACGTTCCAGCCGAGGACCTCCGAAACCAGGTAGGCGGCAACCTCCCGGTGGGCAAGGCGGCCATCGGGAAAATCCCACAGCGGTTTCTCCCCGGCTATCGGCTTATAAACGACCGTGGTGTCGCCGATGCTGCCCAGAAAGGTGGCGTTCGACGCCGTCGTAATGCGCCCAATGAGGATCAGTTCGCCAGTCAGCAGGTCGGGTGCAGGCATCAGACCTCGGGCACGGTGCAGACGTGCCCGTCGGCGTCCACGGGATAACCGCAGAGCGGGCATGCCGGACGCCCGGCGCCCACCACCTCACGGGTCCGCTTGGCGAATGCCCGGGCGGTGCCAACCGGCATCCGCACCAGCAACATTTCGGGCACATCAGCGCCGTTCTCCGCCAGTGATTCGGCGTTGGCATCAGCATCGACGTCGGTGATTGGGTATGCCTCTACGACCACCTGCGCGGTCGTCGGGTCCCAACCTAAGGTCATGGCCCCGGTTCGAAATTGCTCCGTGACCGCCTCGAGCTGGTCATTGTCGACAAGTTCGATGGGAGTTCCCGTGGGAACGCTGAAGGGGTTGCCTTCGAGGGTGATGAGCTGATCGAGGATTTCGTCAATCTTCTCGGCGAGCTGAGCCGACTGCTGCTTCTCCAGTGCGATGCTCAGGATTTGTTTACCTGAGCGAACCTGCAGGTAGAACGTGCGCGCCCCCGGAACGCCGATGGTGCCGATGACGACCCGGTCAGGCCAGGCAAACTCGTGAACAAGTGTGGGCATGTCAGTATTTTAGGCACATGAGGATTACTGCGCCTTCTGCCCTGCACCGCCGCCGACCTGCGCATCGCCGGACTTGATGCCCTTCGACAGCCAGGACAGATCGCCCGCGTCGGTGTTCGTCGCATAGACGGTCGGCCGAACAGCACCATAGTGGACAATCGATACGGAGGCAGGGCCCACGTTAATGCGCTGGAACAGGTCGAGGTGCATTCCCAACGCGTCGGCGACGATTGATTTGATGACGTCACCGTGACTCACCGCCACCCACACGGCTCCCGGCCCGTACTCGGCTTCGAACGCTGCATCGTGGCGCCTGATTGCCGCTACCGACCGGGCCTGCATCGCTGCCATCGATTCACCGCCGGGGAAAACGACTGTGGATGGCTGCGACTGCACAGCAGCCCACAGGTCTTCGGTTGCGAGATCACTGAGCATGCGGCCCTGCCACTGACCGTAATCGCACTCGGTCAGATCGGATTCCAGCGGTGCGTGCGGAGTGCCAGCCTGGCGATCGAGGATGAGTTGGGCGGTCTGCTGACAACGCTCGAGAGGGCTCGATACCACCCCGACTACGGGTACGGCCGCGAGCCGCTCTCCGGTCAAAGCCGCCTGCTCGCGCCCGATCTGGTCCAGGTTGACGCCGGCGGCCCGACCGGCCAGCAGTCCAGTGGCATTGGCTGTGGTGCGGCCGTGCCGCACGAGAATAACTGTTGCCATCCACCCAGCCTAACCATCCGCTCCACGGCTGTGGCTATCCACACTTTGGAAATTTGCTGGCCGCGTCACTCCATCGGCGTCCGCAACACGATTAGCTGTTGGTACTTCGCCCAAAACTTCCGCTCAGAATTAGGCTCAAACGGAACATAACGTGGAGGATCACCGTCGCCGTCCTCTGATCCCCATGGTGACACGAGTCAACATCCTTCCCCGGATCCGGTGGTCTGGACTGAGCATTCGGAAGCCGCACGCGGCTCGTGAGTCGGCTCGCGAGACATTCGAGTCGATGCCCTCGAGTGAGCCTGCGTGCAGCTCTCGGACGCCCACAGTGCCCTGTTGCAACTGCTGCCGCCAGCCAATACCGTCTCGACAAGGGGTTGCAAACCACAAGCGGAAGGCATTCCATGCTGAGGGAAGTCGCTGAGGGCGTTCTGGTTCACGAGAGCGAGTTCATCCAGAGTAATTCCGTTGTAGTGCAGGGACGGGACGGTGTGTTGCTCATCGACCCCGGTATAACGGTCGATGAAATGGCGTCCCTCGCGAACGACCTCCGCGAGTTGGGCCAGCCCGTCGTGGCAGGCTTCTCGACGCATCCTGACTGGGACCACGTGCTCTGGCACCCGGACTTCGGTGACCCACCCCGATACGGAAAAGCCCGCTGCGCGGCCACCATTCAAGGTGTGCTCTCGCGCTCGAACTGGTGTGACCTCATCGCCGAAGGGCTGCCGCGGGAGTACGCCGACGACATCCCGATGGAACTGCTGGGCCTCATTAGCGGACTGGCCGCCGGAGCTGCGCTGGTTCCCTGGGATGGCCCCGCAGTCCGGATCCTTGAGCATCAGGGCCATGCCTCGGGCCATGCGGGTTTGCTCATCGAGGAGCGCATCGTCCTGGTTGCCGGAGACATGCTTTCCGACATTCTGATGCCGTTCCTCGACCTTGAGGCCGTGAATCCGATCGGGGACTACCTCGCCGGGTTGCGGCTGTTCGAGAGCGTGGCGGATGACGTCGCTGTCGTTGTCCCAGGGCACGGCTCAGCTGGCGGTGCTGATCAGCTGCGAGCACGTATTGAACAGGATCGCGCATACGTGGAGGACCTGCGGGACGGTCGAGTTACCGACGACCCGAGAGTCGGTCCAACGGCCCCGTTGGAGTGGCTGGCCGACGTGCATCAGTGGCAAGTCCAGCGGCTTGCGGAAAAGGAGCAGAACGAGATGCCCGGATAGTCCGGACAATATGCGTTCCGCCTGCCTCCCATATCGGTAATACCTGGGTATAGGGTCGGGTGCTATGGCGCTGCGACTTGTTCAGGTGAATTTCAAGGCTCGGGATGACTCGGCCCTCGGCCGGTTTTGGGCGGAGGCGCTCGGCTGGAGTGTTTCCAGCGAAGGACCCGGTGTGACCAATGTTGAACCCGTGGACTTCGCATGGCCGGACCCCAGCGCAGTGTGCGTCGATGTCGTGACTGTCCCGGACCCCGAGACGGTGAGGTACCGCGCGCACCTCGACCTGGCCACCACCTCTGCGGCCCATAAGGCGGAACTGGTCGCGCGCCCGTTGGAACTTGGTGCGACGCCCGCCGACGTGGGCCAGGGTGATGTGCCGTGGACGGTCCTGGCCGACCCGGAGGGCAATGTGTTCTGCGTGTTGGAGCCGCGACCGATCTACCAGGACACCGGGCCGATCGCCACGGTGGTGGTCAACTGCACGGACCCTCGGGCCATGGCCCGGTTCTGGGGCGAGGCTACGGACTGGACCCTGGACGAGGTGAACGACGATCATGCGAGGCTGCGTTCGGCCAAGGGCGTCGGGCCGTATCTGGAACTACTTCGCACGACTAACGAGGAGACCGTGTGGAACCGTGTCCATCTCGACCTGATGCCGTACCCGGGCGATGATCAGGCGGCAGAAGTGGCCAGGCTGCGGGCGCTGGGCGCCACTGACGCCGACGTGGGCCAGGGCGATGTGCCATGGGTGTGCCTCGCCGACCCGGAGGGCAACGAGTTCTGCGTCCTCACCCCGGGCTGACGCAGAGCCCTGCATCGTAATTCCGGCTAGTTCAACGAATCTCCTTAGGAAAAGTCTTGTGAAAGCTCGGCTTCGATTTCGCTGATGCTGGGTAGCGTGGCAGCGAATTCCGCTGGCAAGGACGCCATAATCGCGGCTTCCCACTCGGGGATACCGATCGGTTTCGAGAAGCCCCGCAGGGAGTACTCAGCCACGACGTTGTTCTTCGTTTTACACAGGAGCAGTCCGATGGTCGGCTCGTCGTCAGCATGACCGAGGAGGTCGTCAACAGCGGACATGTACATGTTGATCTGACCCAGATACTCCGGCTTGAAGGCGGTGGCTTTCAACTCCACCACGACGAAGCAACGCAGCTTGAAGTTATAGAACAGCAGATCGGCGAAAAACTCATCGGCGCCGATAGTCAGCCGGACTTGCCTGCCGACAAAGGCAAACCCTGGCCGAGCTCCAACAGGAACTTTTCGATCTGCACCACGAGCTGTCCCTCAAGCTCACGCTCATTCCGCTGGCCTGTCATGGCAACGAAGTCGAAGACGTATGGGTCCTTGAATGATTGCCTCAGAAACCCCCGACTGGCACGCGCCTGAGACGATTCACGGTGAGACACCTTTCTAAGACGCGGGCGGCCCGGCAGGACAGCGATTGCTGTCATTTTCAGAAGTCGACTGCACAAGGGCCCGCGGAATTCCGGGTTGTGCAGACGAGTATGGATATTGAAATGTCAGAAGTGCCCTGCACGAAGCTGCGTTCTGCTCAGTAGTCCTCTGCACCAACAGTCATCTTTTCTGAAGCCGCCTGCATCAACCAGCAGGAGCTACTTCTTTGAAGCCTCGGTCGCGCCTGTTGCCGGGACCCATCGGTAGAGGGTGGGCACGGACACTCCCAAGGTGTCGGCGACCTCTCGGGGCGGCGTTCCCTGCTTGAGGAGTTTGCGGCTGAACGGATCTTGGCATCAGTCATGATGCGTTTGCGGCCGCCGACCCGGCCTTGTTCGCGTGCGGCCTGCAGGCCTGCCTGCGTACGTTCGACCATGAGTTCCCGTTCCATCTGGGCCAGGGAAGCCATGACGTTGAAGAAGAAGCGTCCGGAGACCGTCGTGGTGTCGATCGCATCGGTGAGGCTGACGAATCCTACGCCGCGGTCATTCAGTCCGCCGGCGAAGTCCAGGAGGTCTTTCACGCTCCGGCCCAGGCGGTCCAGCTTCCACACCACCAAGGTGTCACCGTCACGCAGGTTGTCCAGAGCCTGGTCGAGGCCGGGGCGTTGGGACTTGGTGCCGCTGATGGTGTCTTTGTAAATCTTGTCGCATCCGTCCTTCTTCAGGGCTTCGACCTGCAGGTCCAGGTTCTGGTCCCGGGTCGAAACCCGGGCGTAGCCGATGCGGTGCGTGGCCATGGGGGTGTGCTCTTCTCAAAACTCGGTTGGGGGTCTTAGTTCGACTGTACAGTTTCGAGAACTATTTGTGAGAACCGGGGCTCGGGTTGCCCCTTTTCGTCGTCTCCCCAATTTTCCGGGGCAGGACCTTACGCTGTGACTTTCGGCGGTAAATGGCGGTCTTTTTGGGGCGCTATTTGGCGCCGGGTCAGCAACGGGATCGTTCAATGGACACAAGCGCTAGTCTCACTTTATGAAGCGTCGGTGGGGACTCCTCGTTGCAGTCGGCATGGGTGTCGCAGTGTTGGCGGTCATCGCTGTCATTGGTGGCATGTCTCGGGATCCCCGGGTGTGCCCAGCCATTGGTTATGCATACACAGGTCCCGTGGAGTTGGTCTTCTCAACTTCACCGGCGTCAGTTGCAGCCTGTTTTGGGGAAGGGTGTACCCCTCAGGTGGTGGTACAGAATGATGAGCGGAAGTGGCTGGTACCGCAATCCCGGCCTTACCTGAACGAGCCCGTCAGCGTTACCTCGATCCACGTTGAAGCGACAGCTGCGCTCGGCGGCCGAACAGCCGTTGACTTGCCAGTAGAAACGGAATCCACCGGTGAACATCCGTTCGGGGTGGGATGCGGCGGGCCCTTCAGATTCAAACCCGTGCCGGTCATCTTCAACTGAAGACCGGGGTAACTGAGAGTACTACTCGAAACACTTAGTATCTCGTTGTGCTGACGGTTTGCCTGTCGGAAATATGCGGCCTTCTTAGCCAACGAAGTAGCGTCGACCGTCGTTGAGTCCGCGGGCCATCCGGCGGCGCCAACCACCCGCGACTAGAACCTTTAACGCAGCATGAGCTCGTACCAGTCGTGACCTGGGCCGGTTCGGGCGAACTTCCCTTCGACCAGAGCACCAGGCCGTCTCGGAAACCTAGCGTTTTGAGGCGTGGAGGTTTCGAGGCACCGACTCGATGGAAACTTCGCGTTCGGGTATGCGTCCTGTCCAGAAGTGGTCAAGACCGAGGAGTCTATCGGCCATCGTTTGGGAGGGAGCTGCTTCGGTAGTTGGCTAGCGCGTCACTAAGCATCCGGTGGCCCTGTTCCTCGAACTCGTGGTCGCCAACTTGGAAAGCCCAGGCGGCGGTGGAGACGGCTTCGCGCAGGATCGTTATGTTCCAGAGAGTGCTTTCTCGTGGATCTGGGCCATACCCCTCGAAAAAGGCATCCTCCAGTTCGGGGCGGGATCGCCATTGCTGCACGGCCAAGCGGCAGAAATCGCTGATGGCCGGCCTGAAGGCAAACCGGCCGAAGTCTATGACCCTCAGCTCGGTCCCGCTCATGAGCCAGTTGCGCGGTTGCCAGTCTCCGTGGGTCGCCACGACGGTCACCGGTTCCGGCCGGTAGGTGGACAGTATTGCGCGCACTTTTTCTGCCGCAGGTGCTTCAATTCGGTGGGGCGTCTCCAGCCAAGCCATCGCTTTCGCTGTAGCTGCGGTCTCATACCGATAGTCGATCCGAACCGTTTGGGCGTGGAAAGTATGCAGGAGATGCCCGGCTTGCAGGTAAGTGCCCATTTCGTCTTCGGCGGCGCTTCCCTCTACCAGGGAGCCTTCCAGGTATTCCGTGATCAGGATGTTCAAGAAGCGGTCTGCGTGTACGAGTCTGGGCGCCCTGGCCTCGCGGGCCCAGACTTGGGTTGAGGACTCGTGCGCATTTATCTCACGCCCGATGTGATGGTTGGATGGTCCCGCAGCCTTGATGACGTACCTTCGATGGCCATGCGCAACTTCAAGCACCCCGGTGTCCACCAGATCCCAAGAAAGATCATTTAGCAATCGAACGCCTGGAAGCCGGCTCTCCACGAACTCAGCTTGTGCAACACTGAGTCGGTTTCGGTGCCAGGATTCCATTCCAGCAGACTAACCGTTCGCGAGGGTTCGACAAACGGACGCGGCGCAACAACTCAGTGTCTTGAAAAACAAAAGCTTTTCGAGACGCTGGCGTCTCGACTTGAAGCGTCAAATGACTCGGCGTCGTGCTGGGCCGCCCGGCGTCTTGGAAAGATGTCTCATCGTGTATCGTCTCAGGCGGGTGCCGGCCGGGGGTTTCTGAGGCACAATGGCGGGGTGAGACATCTCGGGTATACGCGTGTGAGTACGTCGGGCCAGGACGCGAAGTTACAGCTCGATGCATTGGTAGACGCCGGGGTGCAGAAACGGGATGTGTTCGCCGATGTCACCTCCGGGAGCAAGGCCGCTGTTGAGCGGCCCGGGATGAAGAAGCTCCTCGCGTATGTGGAGCCGGGTGATACCGTCGTCGTGTGGCGGGTGGACCGGCTCGGTCGGTCCTTGATCGATGTTTTGAACACGGTGAACCTGCTGCGGGAACGCGGCGTGTATCTGAGGTCCATCTCGGACGGGATTGACCCCACGTCAACGTCGGGGCGCCTGATGCTCAACATGCTCGCGACTTTGGCCGAGTATGAGCGGGAGTTGATCGTCGAACGCGTGAACGCGGGCATCGCTGCGGCGCGACAGAGTGGAACCCGCTTCGGGCGGCCCTTGTCCGACCCGCTCGTCATCGCCGACAAGCTCGCGATCGCCCAGGACGCCCGCGCGAAGGGCCGCACCGCTGAGGAAGCGGCCCGACTCGTCGGCTGGAGCCGCGCGACGCTTTACCGTCATCAGCAGGCGGCCTCCCGGTTATGAAGCATGGGCTGTCGGCCGAAGACCGCGCGGCGCTGCTCCGGCAGCACCTCTATGACGGTGTTCCCCTCGCCAGGATCTCCGACCAGGCCGGCATCCCCCTCCGCACGCTGCAACGGTGGACGGCAGGATTCCGCGCCGCCGGCTCGGTCAAGGCCCTGGGCCGCCGGCCACGCTCGGACCGTGGGAGCCATTCGCTCCCGCCCGAGATCGTTGGCGCGATCGAAGGCCTCGCGCTCCGCCGCCCGGCGCCGACCATCGCGTTTATCCACCGGCGGATCAGTGCCGTCGCGCTCGACCGCGGCCTTCCGGCCCCGGCTACACGACCGTCCGGGCGGTCGTGGCCGCCATCGATCCGGGACTGCGAACCCTGGCGCTCGAGGGCGAGGCCGCGTACCGGGACCGGTTCGAGCTGGTCTATCGGCGCACCGCCAGGCGCGCGAACGAGCAGTGGCAGTGCGACCACACCGAGCTGGACATTGAGGTTGTCGACACCGCCGGGGCCCGCGCACGCCCGTGGCTGACTGTGGTACTCGATGACTACTCCCGCGCCGTCGCCGGCTACACCGTCTTCACCGGTGCGCCGACCGCGCTCCAGACGGCACTGGCCCTTCACCAGGCTGTGCAGCGCAAGACACATCCGGCCTGGCCCGTCATGGGCCTGCCCGATGTCCTTTACAGCGATCACGGCGCGGATTTCATGAGCACCCACCTCGAACGGGTCTGCCTCGACACCCATATCCGGCTCATCCATTCGCTCCCCGGCGTGCCGCAGGGCCGCGGGAAGATCGAACGGTTCTACCGCACCCTCACCGAAGGGCTCCTGCCCCATCTGCCCGGTTTCATCCCGCACAGCACCCGAGGGACCCCGGTGACGGAACCGACGATGACCCTCGAGCAGCTCGATACCGCGCTTGAGCGGTTCATCGTTGACGAATACAACCACCGCACGCACTCCGAAACCGGAGAGGTCCCCGCCGCCCGCTGGCAGGCCGGCGGCTGCATCCCCCGCATGCCGGCCCGGCCCGAGGACCTTGACCTCCTGCTCCTGACCGTCGCACACCAGCGCATCGTCCACCGCGACGGTATCCACTTCAACGGCCTGCGCTACCTGGACCTCACACTTTCGGCCTTTGTCGGCGAAGCCGTCACCATCCGCTACGACCCCCGGGACATGGCCGAGATCCGCATCTGGCACCAGGACACCTTCCTCTGCCGTGCCATCACCCCGGAACTCGCCACCGCAACCATCACTTTCAAGCAGCTCAAGGCGGCCAGATCAGCACGCCGGAACGAACTGAAGAATCAGCTGCGCACCAAACTCAGCCTCGCCGATGCACTCCCCACCGACGACCGCTACGCGCCGCCAGCACCCGTCGAACCGACAAAGGCCAGCCAGCAACCTAGTGATGAAAAGCCGCCTCAGCTTCGCATCTACGCCGAAGACTGACCCCCAGGAGAGGAACGCCCATGCCCGCCAAGAACGAGAACGACGATGGCCGCCGCTTCCTATCCGCCGATCTCGGCGAGATTTCCGCCGCCCGCCACCGGTCCCACCCGACACACCGGCATTCCTCATCACCAAGGAGCACCGGCGCTTCACCGAATTCGCCACCGCAGTCCGAACCAACCGCCACATCGGCGTCTGCTACGGCCCACCCGGCGTCGGCAAAACCCTCTCCGCACGCGCCTACGCCGGCACGACCGAATGGGAACAATGGCAACGGACCGGTCAAACCAACACCGAGCCCATCCCTCCCCGCGTGCTTGAGGCCAGAACCGCATTCTGGACGCCTACAGTAACCATCAGCCCCCGAGAGATCGACCGGCAACTACCCCGGACCTGCCAGAGAATCTCTTGGGCAGTCGAATATGCCCAGGACGGCAACATCGACGTCTTCGAGCACCGCGACTCCCGGGCTTCCGGCCTGACCGAACTCCTCATCATCGACGAGGCCGACCGGCTCAAACCTCCAGCGCTCGAGCAGGTCAGGGACTACTACGACCGCCACACCATGGGCGTCATCCTTATCGGCATGCCCGGCATCGAAAAACGCCTCGCCCGCTACCCCAGCTCTACAGCCGCATCGGCTTCGCCCACCACTATCGGACCCTCAGCACCGAGGAACTCACCTTCGTCCTGGCAAACCGCTGGCAGGAGCTTGGCCTGACTATCGACCCCACGACTTCACGGACGCCGAAGCGATCGCCTCCGTCGCCCGCATCACCAACGGCAACTTCCGGCTCATCCAACGTCTCTTCACCCAGATCACAAGGATCCGCGACATCAACCAGCTCAACAACATCACCAAGGAAGTCGTCGAAGCAGCGCGTGAAACCCTGCTCATCGGCACCTGACCGAGCCAAATACCGCCGCGAAATACACGCCGGTGTCGTTTCAGAAGTCGCCTGCACTACTTCATGCGGAAGTATGACCCTGGTGCACTGGACTGTTGAGATCCCGAGTGCCGTAGTCTGCTCACATGTCCCCGACAAAGCTTCGTGCTCTCGAAATCATAGGAGTTGGACTCATGACGCTCGCGGTTTATCTCGCGGCAATCCTGGTCATCATGCTCATATCGATGGCACGAGGAATACCGTACCTACTTTGGCATTAACGGCAGTTGGAGCCGCAGCATCAGGAGCAGTATCGATAGGCCTTCGTCGATATACCAGACGGGTGCGCAACACCAGCTGACGGCGTGTCGAAGTTCCGGCCCTCTTCCCCATTTACCGGTTCCGCCAGTGTCCTGATTGGGCCATCCGGCTCAATTGATCGGCTGGGTTTTGAGGCGCCCGGTAAAGGTCGCCCTTGCGGGCTGCACCAAGCGCCAAATACCGCCGTGAAAAAGCCGCCATTTACCGCCGAAAGTCACAACCTTACGCCACTTCGATGAGCGACCGGCCCGGGATTCTCGATTCAAGCTGTTCTTGAAATCCTTCGTTTTCAAGAACATGTCGCCGCCGAATCGGAGCGGCTGCCCGGGCTGCCCGTTCAATTACCTGCTTCTTGCAGCAGGGTTCTCGGATCCCACCAGATTGTTCGAGGCTTTCTCTAAAATTGCCCCCTTATATAGTCGAGCCATGGGGAGAACATTGCAGGTGCCTATGCTGCCGTTAGCGCTGCGTGGATTTCGCGAAGCGCACGCAAGGCATGACGGCCTGCGGTTGTCAGCTGATCCAGAAAGTTTGTATGTCTCGGCCGCTGAATGTGTCTACTGGGCGGCAACTATTGACGAACAGATCCGCGGCCGGAGATGCTACGCAAACTTCCAAGCAAATCATCTGGGCGGTCAGTTGCTGCCTGGGGTCCGGTATGTGAGGAACGTTAAGACCCATGGCCTACCAATGACGATGCAGAAAATTGTCGGAAAGGTGTACCCGATAACGTTTCCCCTTCCTGGATTTGAAGTTGTGTGGCTACCCCTCGACGCTCTACCTGCGCCACGCGACAAAAAGAACAAGTACACCCAAGCGCAGGCAGATTCATATGCCCAACATCTGGCAGGACAGCCCACACGACACACATTCAGACTTCTCGCTGACGGGTTCGACTACTTGGCGACAATTGATGGCTCACCGCTGTCAGAAGAACGTGACGCTCAAGTGAAGAACTGAGCGGCAACCTGCTTTGGGCGTTCGGACGTTCCAAGGTATTTGGCGGCAAGGCCAGAAGCTCCATCACCTGTGTTCAACGTTTCAGATGGACTGCGCCCTGGAGAGTCCGGCACGGCGTGACTGTCCCAGTTCCCAAGGAATTGGAACACATCCGGCTGCCACGGTGTCGATTGGATAGCCGGACTGATGAGGCGTAACGGAAGTCCTCTCAAGACATCGAGCGCGTTCAGAAACACTTTAAGCCGAAACGGTCCAATACGTACTTGAAGTCGGGGTCTTCTCGGTGAATGGACGTTCCCTGGTCTGATGTGCTGAGTTCGTGATCGAGACCGTCATCCATCCGGCGAAGCCAGATGGCCCAGCAGCGATCACCGCCGTGTCGACTGGGATAGGCGATTCCGTGGGGGAGGTTTCCGTCATCGAGAGTGAGTCCGTGGACCCATTGCGAAATTTCGCAGGTCACCTCGCGTCGATCACTGGAGAGGAGGGACAGATCTATCTGGGGGACGGCTAGAAGCGCCAGCTGAGGTCCTATAGCTTTCTCGATGGCGGTCATGCTTTGGAGGGTGGTTATAGTTGCGAACCACCCACTAGAGGGAACATTAATGCGATACATAAGGCGTTCGGCTCGCCAGGATGCCGGCAGAGTGTAGGGCGCGAGTTGGTTACCCCACTCAGTACTCACGGCGCTCCACCCGCTGGCAGCGTCAGGAATGTCATCCAAGTACTTGCTCAGGTCGAGTCCGGTGCCGGGCTGGTCTGCCAAGTGCCGCTTGAACCACCCCAAGACTTCCGCGTAGGCGACTCGTTTGGTGTCTGCTGCGTAGACGGTCCGGTGGCCGGGGACGTCCCAGCGCTGCCAGCTCTTCCACGCATCAACATTTGTGCCAGGGCGGGTCCGGGGGCGGGGCTGGGGATTGAGGGGACCGTATTTAGTCTGTGCCACCCGCCAAGCGTTTTGGCTTTGCGCTTTGGTCAGTTCAAGACCAGAGGCCGCGCAAATGCGCGGCCCTTTGCTTTTGTTTTCAGTCCCCGTTGAGTCATGAACCAACGTTATCGTCAAGGAACGCCCTGGCGGCCTCAATGACTTCTCGACTTCGGCCTGCGTTCAACGCTTCAACCGGAGCTGTCTCTTCGAGGAGGGGATTGAGTCCAATAAACCAGCTCCGCGCAATGGCGTCGCCGTGCTTCGCTGCTAGAGCCAGCCATACTCGATATGCCGCCTTCAGTTTTGCTTCTGAGGCTGGCCGTGGATCGGTTCCATCAGGTTTGGCCCAAGCGGCTGGCAGCTTCCGGTCACGCACTCCTGCGAGGACTGCGACCAGTGTTGGACCTAGTGCCGCGTTTAGCTCTTTGGCGATGGTGTGGATGTCCATCAGTGCCGTCTTATTAAACGTTGTTTCGATGGTGTCGATGGCCATTGTGTGCTCCTTTTCTGGTTGGACTTTGTTCGAAAGTCTTCCCTGGTACCCTCAAACACTACCTAAAAATCACCCCCAAATACCCCCATGTGACATATCTCACATTACGCAAGGATCTCGTCACGACTATCAGCTGCCGCAGGGGAGTGACCGTCCAGGCCACGAAGTGGTGGTGTGCGATCCGTGGTGCCATGGCCTTCCGCACGGTGCGGTCACGGCGGGGGTGCGGCCAGTCGCGACCGGCGAATTGTAAGCCTGCGAAGCAGGTGCCGCATCAATCTACCTTGATATTCAGTCCATTTAGTGGGGCCGGCGTAGCGCGTCCGCCTGAGGCGTCCCACTTCTAAAGAAACTGGGACACTGCGCCGCTGCCGGCTCAGTAGCCGGCCTCCTGAGAGTTGCTGGGCAGTATTCTCAACAGGGTGAACATTTTCAATGCCCTGCCACGGCCCAGGGTTCTCTTCGAGGCCGTTCCCCAAGACATCGTGGCCACGCTGGTGACAATGGTGCCAACGGCCAGAGAAGTACAGGATGGCGAAGCCGTACACGAATCCGAGTTCGACGTCTTGGTTACCTTCGCGGACAATGCCGCTGGCAGAACACCCCGCCTTCATGTTCTTTCCTTCGGGGCAAACCTTGGCGACGGCATCGACGCCGGCACAGATCGTTTTGCACTGCATCGCTATGAGAGCACTCTTGCCACCGAGATTACGATCCCTCCCGCCACACCAGCACGCATCAGGAGTTTGCTAGCTAAAACTGTGGTGCCCCACGTCTCCTCGGGTGAGAAGTACGTCTGGAGCTACACGGCACGCAGCCTGTCCTATAGCCAGGAGGATATGAATGGCAAATGCATCCCTCTGCTGCACCTAGGATCCGAGCACTTCATTTACGCCTTTATGCGTCGCCGGGCATCATCCGATGAATCCGGGCTGAGTATGTTTTTGCCGCAGGAAACTACCGGCCATGCTGAGTGGCTAAGGGTCTTTCTCGACCATGTGGCCGAAATCGACCCGGCTAGCGTTCCACCATCCTTCGCCTGGACAACAAGCGATGCCTGGGCAACACCCCACTGCGCAAGGCCGTGCATGAACTTCAGGATCTTGACAAGGAACGGGAGCAGGTCGCGGCCGCTTTCGAGGCGAGGGAAGAACGCCTCAACCAGGAGCTGCAGCGCGCGATAAGGAAGGCTAAGGAGGGCCTCAACTGTTGCTGACTGCAGACGGTGACGAACTCACGGGGCGGTACTCGTTGCACTCAGAGATCTGGGCTTCGCCGTCGAGGATATGGATGGTCACCACGACGCCAAAACCGGCGCGAAATTAGAGGATCTTCGGATAGCCGATCCTTCAGCCCCTGGCTGGCACTGCCTTGCAGAGGTCAAGGGATATCTCAAAGGTGCCAAAGTCAGCGATGTAGCTCAGATAACGGGCCGGCCTGCCGTTGCCTTCACTAAGGAAACAGGGGAGGAACCGACTGCAGTCTGGCACATCGTCAACGCGTGGCGGGGTACAAACCCCTCATCTCGACCCAAGGCCATAGACAACGACGCAGTCGATCTCCAGCCGCTCACAGCAGCTGGAGGCGCACTCATCGATACGCGGCTAATCTTCCAGGCCTGGTGTGATGTTCATGACCACATGGCCGACCCGGAGTCAGTAAGGGCCTCACTTCGTTCCGCTCTCACAAGATGGATCTATAGCCGTCCTACATAATTAGGGGCACAGCCATCAAGGGTCACGACCACAGGTCCCGGAGGGCGAGCTGTTGGCCCGGATGCCCGCGGCGGAGGTAATTGCATTAGTCGATATTTCCGTGGCAGTCACAGCAGGGAATCCCGGTTAGGGTGTCCCAGAACCTAGGAAGTGGGATGGAACCGCGCGCAGGCAATGCACCACTGAGGAGTGCGACGACTCGGGCTTGCCATCGTTACTGATTCCAGTGGTCTCGCCAAAAACAAGGATCCATGCTGTCCTATATTTAAGTCATCAATGAATGAAGGGGGCGGGCCATGGACAACCCGGAAGATCGCTCGACTTTGATTGAACGCAAGGACTTTCGGGGTTCGTTCGTCGCTATTAGTGGCTTTGTGGCACTTCTCTGCTGGTGGATCGGGATATCCGGTTTCATGACCGTCGGAGGCTTCGCTAGCGGGGAGCGGGGTTCCTCAGCTTCTTGCTCGTTCCCCTCCTGGCCACGGTCGCCGCTTACATAGTTGCCCGCCGTTACATGCGTTTTACGCGGGGAGTCGGCGCGGGACGTCACACCTCCCGCAATTAGAGAGTCCGCAGAACGTATCGCGAGCCCTGTTCCCCGCTGGTCGCATTGCACCATTTTTTGCCGTGGCTGCGGTCTTGGAAGACCGCGTTCGTTCTCAGCGGATCGCCTCGGCTGGATCGATTCGTGCAGCCCTGAGCGCAGGCAGGAATGCTGACACGGCACCCGCGATTATGCCCACGAGGGGAGCCGTGGCCAAAGCGGACCATGGCACCACAGCGGTCCAGCCCTGCGCTGCGGACACACCAACAGCAGCTGCTAGCCCAATTGATAAGCCAGCAAGCGCCCCGGCGAATCCGACAATTATTCCTTCCCAGATGAAGATGGCTGCGACTCCGGACTGGCTCATGCCAAAGGCCCGGCTTAGAGCGAGCTCCTGGACTCTTGTTTGTACGGACAAGAACATCGCCGATGATGCGCTGAGCACCGCTAACCCCAGTAGTGCGAAGGAGATGGAGCTCAGCAATCCGTCCAAGTCCTGGGCAACCCCAATTCGGAGGTTGCGGAGGTCTCCGGTAGTGGAGATTGATACCTCAGCAGGGGCGGTCGGAGAAAGGGCAAGTGGGATGGCTTCGGCCACGCTGGCCGAGTAGCCGGTGTCTGTCCTCACGAGAAGTTGTGAGGATGTATTAGGGCGGGACCTGACGGGTATTACAACGCTGGTGACAAGGTTCTGGGCGCGAGGCGCATCCCTGATCGTGCCAACGACTGAGTAGGGTGTCCCTGACACCCACACTTCTGCTCCGAATCCTCCTGGTTGTATGCCAAGTCCTTCGGCCACGCCCTCGCCTACGAGTGCCACGTTTCCCGAGTCCGGTGAGCTGAACAGCTTCGATGCGCGAGGAGGAAAAGTCTCAACCTCAAGAAGTCCTAGCGCGGCTTCGTCGGCCGCGATTGTGCTTCCCGAAAATGCCCTGCCGTCACCTCCCTGAAACTGTGCCAGGCGTGATGTTCGAGCCAGTGGCGCGTCAATGGGCGCAAGTTCGCCGACATCTACAACATGGTCTAGTGCCCGTATGGTGTTGGCACGGTCCTGCCGTTCGATTTGGCTTGTGACGGATGAGATGTCTACTCGCACCTCATCGAGGGCAGCTGCCGCGAGTCTGTCGGATATTTGTTGAGATGCACTCGCGCCAATGCCAGAGGCAGCGATCATTCCCGCAATCGCAATGGTGAAAGCCGCGACTAACGTAGCCGACCGCAGGGGACGGGACGATACGTTATTTATTGCCCGTAGGAGCCGCTCCGGCCAGCGCCTAACTGCGCTTTTCGGATTCTTAGCACTTTGCCATTCCTGAACGTGCGGCACGGCCGGCCTGGTATTTGGCGTACTGCGTCGAAACTCATTCGCTTCTGGGGCCATCAGGTCCTTGAGTACACCGTCTTTGACTTCGACGACACGGTCCGCGTGCTCCGCTACTGCCGGATCGTGCGTGATGACGATAACTGTCGTCCCGCGTTCATTGAGTTCCCTCAAAAGTCCCAAGATTTTGGAAGTTGAGTTGCTGTCCAGGTTTCCCGTGGGTTCGTCAGCGAGAACTATGTTTGGGTGTGTGGCGAGTGCGCGGGCTAGCGCGAGTCGCTGTCGTTCGCCGCCGGAGAGGTTGCGGGCCAAGCTGTCGGCTTTCTCAGTCAACCCGACGGTCTCAAGTGCCCGAGCTACTTCGATGTTTTGGTGCGTGAGGCTTTCGCCGCGAATCGCTAAGCCGAGGCCAACGTTCCTAGCGGCGGTTTCGTAAGGATTCGCGTAGGAGGATTGAAAGACGAAACCGAACATTCTTGAACGTAGCGTGTCTCGCTCAGCACGACTCAACTTGTCGACATTGGTGCCCTCAATCTCAAAGGTGCCTTCCCACGAGTTATCGAGCAGCCCAATGATATTCAGGAGCGTAGATTTGCCGGAGCCGGAAGGGCCGATGATCGCTACGAACTCTCCTTGTCCCACGGCAATAGTTGCTTCCCGGACGGCGAACCACTGCAGCTGGTCTCCATACCTACGGCTGACTTGGCGCAAAGAGAGCTGAGGTTTTACGGGGGTCATGGAGAGACCAGCACCTCGTCCCCAATGGTGAGTCCGTCGGATTTGAGGGCAGTCCATCCATTGGCGTTCCGAAGGACAACTACAGGAATGCGCTGCATCTCCGTGAGATTGCCCCGACGTAGAACGTAGTCTCCATCGGGATCAGACCGGATGGCAAGAGTTGGAACAGCTGTTAAGGGGTCGGACGTTGACCCGAACACCACGGACGCCAGTTGTCCCGCAACAAGTGGGCTCCCCTTAGGCAACTCAACGCGAATGTCTTTCCCGGGTGGTCTTCCGGCCTCGGTGCCTTTGGATTGGAAGGCGCCAACTCCGGCGACCACAGCCGACTCGGCAGCACCGCCAGGTGCTTGGACTGAGACCGTATCACCGACGGCAATTTGGTCCGCTTCACGGACACTGGCGCGCACATTCACGAAGCTGGTTCCTAGACTGAGGTCGGCAAATGAACCATCTGGCTCAAGCAGGGCCCCAACGGGGGAAATTGCACGGACCAGCGGTGCGCCGTCCGATGGAGGCAAGGAGGCGAACTCGCTGAGCCTTACGAATGTCCCTCCCGCCATCCTCCCGGCGGCACAAATTCGGCCTCAGCGTAGAGGCGGCGGACTGCCTCCTGGGTTTGCCAGTCCATGACACCGGAAAGCGAAACACCGAGAGCTTTTTGCAGACTCGCTACATCGGTGCCTGTGTCCTTAGCCCGGATGTCGCGGAACAGGGGAGCGTCCAGAGAGAACACGAAGATGGGGCGATCTGAGACCGCCCCTATGAGGGTGCCATTTGTCAGTGCAGCGCCTTGCTGGACGGCGACGTGGGTTACAACGCCGCGCGAGGCACCTTCTGGAATTTGCGCGTGCACTGAATAGCTGTCACTTCCTACGATTTCCCCCTGGATCCTGACGTCATCAGATACCGCTCGGCTGTCGACTGTCGCGTAGACGGGGATGGTTTGAGATCGTGCGTCGAGGACTGTGGCATCCGCGGAGCGAACCAGCGTGCCCAGGCCAAACGCGAGACCAGCTACGACGAGGCAACCAGCCAGGAACGCCCAGGTGCGTCGAGGATGTGCGAGTCTTCGGAAGACTTTCTTCCTGTTTGGGACAGGCTCAACCCCCACGAGTAGCTAGCACCTCCCGCGCTGATGCTATGACCTTGTCTACTTGGGCCCTGTATTCCGTCAATTCACTCTCGTGTTGGTCTGTGTAGGCCATCTGTTGCCGGGCTTCGAAATCCGCGAGCGGTTGAACGGTGTTGAGGGATTCTTTGCACTCGACATCGATTGCGGCAACCCGTAGCTGCTCTTCACCTGCCGGTGGAAACGACGGCACCATGTAGTTCTCTGCGGTATTGGGGGTGAGTCCTTTAGACGTGATGCAGCTTGTCCACTCCTTCAGTGTGGATGCGAACTCTGAGCTAGCCTTCAGCGCCTCAAAGGATTCTCGCATTCCTTGATCCACCGGTGATTTCTTACTGGAGCCGTTGGATCCCATCTGGGAAGTACCTGTACCTTGGACTGACACGACTGATATGCCGCCCACCAGCTTTCACTCAATGCATCTTCCTGCGCATTCAATTCAGCTGCTCCTGGAGGCGAGGGTAACTCGTACCCGTTGGTTCTGGCGTCGGAGCTGGTCCACACTCCGTAGCGGCGATCCGGCAGCACTGGAATGGCGTCCCAATCTTGGGCAGCACGTGGAAAGTCGCGCCCCTGCTGCCGAAGACATTCGTCGATGAGAAGTGCATTTGCATGCGAGATGTCTTGTAGCTCAGCCTGCGTCATCGCATAAGATTCCAACGGCAGAATAATCTGACCCGACTGGGGTCTAGTTTGGCCCGCGCGTCCCTATGAACCTGCTGAGGATCTGAGCCGCATCCAGCAATGAAAGCTCCAAGTATCAGTACTGCTCCTGTAAGCCTAATGAAGCGCAAAGTCATACTAGGCATAAAAATAGAGTGAGCTGAATGAGTCAGCGGCAAAGTGAGGCCAAATATACGAGCCAGCTTCATTCGTATATTGGACCCATACATTTCCGCTGTAGCCGGAGTTTGTGAACCACCCAATCGTGTGTGTCCGATTGTTGAGTGAGGACGAAATGAGGTCGTTCCAGCCACTCAGATAAGAACTGCTCGCCGACCACTGACCGAATGTTCCCGAGTAGTCCGTATCAAACCATGCGCAGGCTCGGTTGCTTGGACACTGCCCAATGCTTGCCTGTGCGGCTGGTGCGCTGAGAGCGACTGAGGCGAACAACGCGGCAACGGCCGCTCCTCCGGCTATGCCAAGTCGAGCCTTGGCGTTGGCAGATGATGATTTTCCAAACATAAGTTCCCCCGGAGCTTGAATTTGAGAGTGTGGCGCATGTTATCTGACAGCCATCAGCCAATTGTGAAATGCATAAAGGGGCGGCTGGTGGCACCATATAAAACGCTGACGCCTCCCCAATGCGCTAACCATAATGCCCGCTGGATGAAGGTGTCAATAACTTTTCTCCAGTGAGTTTATTTTCGAATTTGGTTGCTGAACCGGACGGCCATCCATCTAGCTCGAAGGATGCAATGGGCAGCATGGTGGCGGGACTTCGGACTCTTTGCAGACGCCTTGAAAGCGACTCCGGATTCGCAGGGAAGTGTCCCTCCGGAGGGTGTCTCGGTTCCAAGGAAGTGTGAACCCTTAGGTTGTGACCGTTTGCCCGCAGTGGCGGTTGAGTCGGGCAAGGCGGTTTGCCGTTCCGTTTCGGATCTCTCACCGTTAGTAGGTCCCTTGCTACGCTGACGCCATGACTCATACGTTGCTCGAGCTTGAGCGAGCATTCCGGCTGTCTTGGAGTGCAGATACGACCTGTCTCGACGCCAAGGGCCTCGCAAAGTGGCACCCCGACAACGCGGCACACGGCCAGTGCGGACCCACAGCTCTCATCGTTCAAGACCTGCTCGGCGGTGATCTCCTCATCGCAGACGTCAGCGGCGGCGACGAGGAGGACGAAGTCCATTACTGGAACCGGTTCCCCGGTGGCCTTGAGATCGACCTCACCCGAGAGCAATTCAGAAGTCACCGCATCATTGGGGAGCCCC
Source organism: Arthrobacter sp. Hiyo4 (assembly GCA_002370555.1). Lineage (GTDB taxonomy): Bacteria > Actinomycetota > Actinomycetes > Actinomycetales > Micrococcaceae > Arthrobacter. The sequence goes on along the minus strand of AP014718.1, from coordinate 2,018,627 downwards.
GCGTCGTCGTCAGACCCCCAGGAGGCCCACGAGTGTACGCCGGCGAGTACCAGCTGCTGCGCACAAGAGTGCTGTCCGCGCTGAAGCTCTAAAGAAGGGCACGCTCCGTGAACAGCCAAGGTCTGCAGCGCAGAGCGTGCCGGGGCTGAGTCACCGGCGCTGGATCTGATTGTCGGTGGTGCTTGAGAGAATCTGGGCATGACTGAACTTGCATACATGACCCGTGAAGACTGGGCGCAGCAGGGTACCGCGATGGTGTCCCAAAGTGCTGTGATCCGCGAGTGGCTCGGTGAGGGCCCCTACGTATTTGCGGCTTCGGATCCCAAGAGGATTCAAGAGCCAAACAGCGCAGACAAGGAATTCGTCAACTATGTCGCATTGGAAAAAGGTTCAGGGCGGTTCGTGGGAATCTCGGAGCTCCGGAAGCTTGCCCAGCAGGGCAAACGGTTCGACGGTACGCTTACGGTCCTGCATCCCTACGAGCAAGAAGATTGTGAGCTTCTTAGGGAGTTGATTGAAGCCGATCGGGTTGCGCGGCTGTTTGTGATCGTCTGGTCGCCCTGGGATCTGATCCGGTTTTGGCTTGACGGCCTGGGCGCGCGCAACCTTGATACAGGAGTCCACGAAGCTCCTGATGCCGTGCAGTTGGAGGCAGCTAAGTGCATGGTCGACGAACAGTACAACGGGCTTTCGACCGGGAACGGGAAAGCTGCCGTAGTTCAACTGATCCGTGCTTTCACTGACGGCGGTTATCCCCTGGAGAAGGAGCCTTGGCTGAAAGCCTTCTTTGCTGCAGGAGGGGAGTTCCGGCACGCCGGGGCGATCAGCAAGCTGATCTCGGAAATGAAAAAAGGAACCAAGCACCGGGTGCAGCAACGATATCGACCAGAGATTCTCTCGATACTCCGAGAGCGGGCGACCGCCGCACCATCAGACCTGCCCGGTTAGAAACTTACGGACGCGGAGGCCGCCCCAGCGGCAAGCGTGTGTGCGGAAGCCCAGGGCTCATGGGCGGTTCGGGTGAGGCAGGGCGGGAATGCAACACCCGGCCTCACCCGATTGGCCGGTTAGGAAACCTTGCGGAAGTGATCGACTTCCACATCGTTCTCTCCGACACCAAAGCCCGAGAACATGCGCAGGTGGTGCTTGCCGAGGTAGATGTCTTTCTTCTCTTCGAAGAAGCCCATGTCGTACCAGACGACGCCGAAGTCTACTTTTCCGCCTTCGACGCCCTGCTTCGTTTCTGCTTCAACGAAGGTCCAGTCGTATGCTGCCGGCGTCTCGGCCAAGCGGTCGTCGGACGCGGCCAGTTCCGCCAGGCACTTCTCCATGGCGGCATCGGACGGAAGGGTGATCGAGATCTTTGAGTGTGCGACAGCCTTGCGGCCGCGGATCCGGCTAGGTACCGAACCTCCCATGGCCACGATTTCGCGCTTCACGCCGGTGTAATCCAATACGTCTGTCATCTGCGGTCCTATCGGTTGATTGAGAGTGAGCCAACCGGCCCCCTGTCGAAGGCTAGGAGAGGATTTGCTGGTTCGTCAATGGAATGGACAAACATTTGATATGACACTTTCATTTGGCTAAAAGCATGTAGAGTTCGGCTCGACGGCGGCCCCTTGAGAAAGTTGAGAGTGCGTGGAAACCCAGAAATCCAGGACCGGAAGCGGTGCGAAGTTGAACCTTCTGGCTTTCAGCCAGGGCCTGTCCAGCCTCGGGGGATCGATGACGACAGTGACCTTGATGCTGGCCTTCCAATCAGCTGGCGCCTCGACATGGGCGGTGACGTTGCTTCTCGTACTAAGCCTGCTCCCCAGCGTGGTTCTCGGCCCCTTGGTGGCCCCATGGCTGGACCGAATTGAAACCACGAAAATCCTGACCACCACTCTGACGCTAAGAGGGTGTATCGGAATTGCCATCGCTTACACCACCGACGTCACAGCGCTGCTCATGCTGCTCGGCATTGCCTCCGTCGTCTCCGTCATTGATGGCCCGGCCATGACTCTGCTGGTGCCCAAAGTACAAAAGCCAGGCCTGGAACCCATCGCCGCCTATGCCCGTATGGAAACGTTCCGCAGTATGGGCATAGTCTTGGGCCCTTTAATGGCGGGTCTGCTCGTGGACCAGCTGGGGAGCCGAATCGTGCTGCTGGTCGACGCCGCGTCGTTCCTGTTGGTAGCCACAGTCATCGTCTTGCTTGGTGTGCGCCGGTACCCGCCAGAGAACAAACGGCCGACCCAACCCTCCTGGTTCGCGCAGGTTGCAGCCGGACCGCAGTCAGTTGGCAAGGATGCTCTTGTGCGGACCGCGACGCTTTCTCTGGCAGGAGCGATCATCTTCACCGCGCTCTTGACTGTCGCCCAGATCTACTTCATCCGTACAGACCTCCAAGCCTCCGCAACCATCTACGGCGGCATCGTAGCGGTACACGCGCTGGGTCGTTTCCTTGCCGCCACGTTCATTGCCCCAGGGTCCCGGTCGTCCACCAGCCCAAGATGCTCTTCTACTCAGGAATGCTGATGGGCGCTGCTCTGCTCACGGTAGCCCTTGGCAACAGCATCATTCTGGCCTTCGTCGGGTTCCTTCTCACCGGCGCTGCTAATTCCCTTCAGGCCCTAGCTATTCGAAGCATCGTCCATGACAGGCTTGATCACTCAACCCTGGGCCGGGCCTTCTCCTCTATCGGAGCGCTGAACAACGGTGCGACACTACTCGGAGCAACCGCGGGTGCCCCATTGGTCGCACTCCTTGGCGGTGCCGGAACTCTCGCAATCGCAGGCATAGGGACAATGGCGGCAACCCTCGCTGCCGGCCCGCGTCTGATCCGCAAGCCCATGCCGAAAGACGCAGAGGCAGGAGATCGGGACCCTCAGCCTGTTGGCAAGCGATGACACTCCGTGCGGTCTACTTCGGAAACTGACGCCGGATTCGCGGGGAGTGTCCCACCAAGGGTGTCCCGGTTCCAAGGAACTGAGACACCCCCGGCCCCGCGCTACGGGCGCCCACGCCGCACTAGGATCGGGTGGTGGAACAGAACACATTCAACCTGCTGACTTTTTGGCTGGCAATCGGCTCCGCAGTGGTGGCTGTGGCAGCCGCAGTCTTTTCCTCCTTGGCGTGGTTCGAAAGTCGGACCGCCAACGATTTGAATCGCAAGTCTAGGCGGGCGACTCTGGATGTGACCGCTGTCTTGTTCGATAGGAAATATCCCGGGGAGACGCAGGAGGACCTGTTCTTCGTCTACAACAGAGGCCCGCATCCGGCGTATCGAGTAACGCTATCGGCTAAGCCACGGGTAGCGAGTTCGGAAACTCGATCACATGGCCAGAACTGGCACCCTCGCAGAGGTTGAAAGAGGCGTTCAGGGCGGAATTAAACGAATTCTTCGCGACGACTGAAGTCAGCCTGGTCTGGTACGACGGCTTGGGCGAACGCCATGAGCTGGCTTACCGGGACGATGGTCCTGAATGGCCTCCAAGAGGTGGCCGCGAGTAGAAGCCGGCCGATGCGAGGTTGTCTCCAACCCAGGTTTGGACGAGCCTGTGGTCGGGGTCGTTGTCGCACATCCGATCGGAGCTGAAGCGGATCCGTACCTCTAGCCCCCTTCGGTTCTTTCAACGGCAGCGGCAATTCGGAGATCTCTTTCCAAGAGAGTTCCGGAAGGGGTTCGTTTCTGACCCTGGATATGAAGTACAGGCGCCTGATTGGTTCAACGAAAGCGGCGAAGGGACTGGTTTCTCCGTTGATCTCTTGCTCGAGGCGGTGCGCCCAACGCCCGTTTTGATGCGGGTCGGGCTCCAAGGCCTCTCCAGACAGAGTGATTGTGTGCTCCTCGTGGGCGCCCGTATCTGCGTCGGTCAGGTACCTAAAAGAGAATTGCGGGTAGTTGTCGGGAGTTTCTCCCCTGGCCCTGGATGTGTGTGCGTCCATCCAAAACCCTGCAGTGGTCGTCAAGGTGAAATCGGCCGCGAGTGCTTCGCCAACACCGACAGCAAAGCTCTTCCCGGGGATTAAGTATTGCTGCAAGCGTTCCGTACCTTGGGAATCAAACCAGCGGTACTTCACATGTTCGCTAAAAAGAAGCTTGGCGGTTCGCGGACCGTCGTTCTTGACGCGGATCCTGAGCTTGTGCTCAATCTGTTTCTTGCGATCGAGTGGATCGAAGAAAGCTTCTGGCAGAGGGCCCCGCCGTCGACTGTCGCCTCCGGTAGGACCGTTGCTTCTTCAAGAACGAGTCGTGGCATTTCGGCATCTATTCGAGATTTCACCGCCTCTGCCGTCATATACAGGGACTGCAGGTGTTGTTGGCGCGAGAAGTCAAGCTGCGTCTGGGCGTAATCAAGAGCCTTGTTCGCTGCATCGGCACTTCTTTCTGCCTCCTCCGCAGCCTTTCGGGTTGCACTCGTCTGCCTAGCCACGAACACAACTGTTATCGCTGTAACAACGGCCGCCAGCGCGGTGGCAATTGTTCCCAACGCAGCCCAGTCCCAGTCACCAGGCTCAACACGGGCAAATGGAACCATCAGGAACGCGTCAGTAATCATGGGCTGATTCTCTCAGGGCGCCCTAGAATTCTTTGTCGTCTTCGCAGATTCCCTTGCCAGACGACGCCTGACCTGCACAAGCGAGGTCTGCTCCTTGCCGGAGTCCCCCTCGGGCCCCGAGAGAACCTTTGGTTGTAGTCCGTTGTAAGGAAGCCAACAAGCTAGGGCATTAACGACAAGGGGCCGCTCTGGTGTCGAAGCAGTGCAGACCACTTCTGACATTCCGTGCAAACGACTTCTGAAACTGACAATTGCTTTGACCCTTCAAGACGCGACGCCTGTGTCTTGAAAAGCTTTTGTTTTTCGAGACGCGGGTGGACTGGTTGTGTTCAGTGCAGCTTGCCGCATCAAGGATGTTCTTGATCGGACTGGAGCTGGCCTTGCGTAATACGTTAGCGTCCACTAACGTATTACTTGTGCTGGATGCCTTGGAGATAGCTGCGGAGCCAAATCGGCGCCGGCTGCTGCATCTTCTGGCACGCCGGGAGCAGGCGGTGGGTGAGCTGGCCGCCCACTTTACGGTGAGCCGCTCTGCAGTCTCACAGCATCTGCTGTTGCTGGAGCAGGCCGGGCTGGTGGCTGCGCGTAAGGAAGGCGAAACAGGTACTACAGGCTGGACCCCAGGGGAATGGGCCGGCTGCGTGATCTTGTCGAGCAATTCTGGACCGACGAACTGGATCTGCTGGCCTCCGATGCCGCCGCCCTGGCCGCGCAGCGTCAAGGACCGCCGCAACATGACGCGACCCATTCAGATACTTCTCTTCAAGATTAAGGACCTTTCCCATGAGCTTCGATAAAACCGTCCACTTGCCCGTCAGCGCTGACGAGGCGTTTGCGCTCATTACCGAGCCGGAGCGTCTGCGACGCTGGCAGACGGTGGCCGCCCGGGTCGACCTTCGGATCGGGGGCGAGTACCGCTGGACGGTCACCCCGGGCCATCACGCGGCCGGCACGTTCCAGGAGATCGAGCCGGGCAAGCGGGTCGTCTTCACCTGGGGCTGGGAATCCGGGATGGACCTGGCGCCCGGTGCGTCCACCGTGACCATCACGCTGGAGCCCGACGCCGAGGGCACCTCCCTGCGTTTGGTGCACGACGGACTCACCGCCGAACAGGCCGCTGCGCATGCGGAGGGCTGGAACCATTACCTGGACCGCCTTATCGCCGAAACTTCCTCTCCGGCCGGCGCCGGTCCGGATGAGTGGTCCGCGGCCCCGGACTCGATCGATCACATCAGCTCTGCTGAGGCATCGCTCGCCGTGCTACTGGGCGTGCTGCGCAAGCTCACCCCGGAAGACCGGGAGAAGCCCACTCCCTGCCAAGACTTCACGACCCACGAGTTGCTGGAGCATCTGGCCGGGTCGCTGAAGCACGTCGGCGGCGCACTGGGCGCGCACGTGAGCGACGACGCCGCGGCTAGCCCGGAAGTACGCATCGCCGGACTCGCGCAGGCCACCCTCGAGGCGTTCGGCCGCCGCGGTGTCGAAGGCACTGTCGACATGGGCTTCGCCGAACTGCCGGCAACCGTCGTCGCCGGCATCGTCAACCTTGAGCTGCTGGTGCACGCCTGGGACTTCGCGAAGGCCACCGGCCAGGAACTCGTCGTCTCCGACGTCGTTACGGATCACGTCGAGGCCCTGGCCCTGCTGACCATTTCCGACCAGGTCCGAGCCAGCGGCAGCTTTGCCGCCGCCCAGCCGGTCGCTGAGACCGCCAGCAGCCTGGAGCGCCTCATCGCGTTCACCGGCCGAACCGTCGCCGTCTGAAGTTCTCCACCGTAGTACCCGAAAGAAAACCAAGGAAAGCAGGAACACCATGTCCAAGTTTGTATTCATTTATCACGCCCCGATGACCCCGCCGAAGCCGCACCGCCGGCGCCCGAGGACATGGCAGCCGTCATGGAGCAGTGGAACGTCTGGGCCGGCAAAGTCGGCAGCGGCCTGATCGATTTCGGCACGCCCCTGGCCAACGGTGTCCGCGTTTCCGCGGCGGGGCCACGGCACCGAGCCAGCGCGAAGTCGCCGGATACAGCATCATTGAGGCCGACAGCCTCGAGGCCGCCCTCGAACTCGCCAAGGTTCACCCGCACCTGAACATGCCCGGCGGCTGCGAAATCGAAGTCCACGAAGCCCAGCAGATCCCCGGAATGTAGCAGGGGGCCGCCTATCCCAGGGAGGCGTGTCCGCAGCCCCCGCGACAGCCTTGACGGCAGGGCGGACCTCGATCCGGGCATCGGAACCCGTCAGGAAGCCAATCCTGTGCCGACCCACCGCGTTACCCCGCGCCGCCGCGCAGGTGCCGAACATCGTCTGTCTGAACCCGGAGGGTTCTTGCAAGACGGAGTCAACGGATTCATCAACAGAAGTGGCGGCCATCGACCTGCCCCCAGGCCACGTCATCCGCCGCTGCGGTCAGCACCATGCCTGATCCCGGATGTGCCGCGTGAAGTGCGCGCTTGGCCTTCGACCTCGGTGCGGTGGGCGCCGCGGCCGTCCCTTTCCCGGTCGATTTGCGTGGGGTGACGAACCGGGAAGCACGAATAGCGGATGAATTCGTGCTCCTTTTTTGGAATCACCGCGATGCTTAGCCCGCCGCCGCCCGATCTGTCGTCCGGCGGCGGGCCTGGTAAGGGGCTCGGGCCGGGTGATGGCGTGGCCAGCAGCGTCCATGGGTTTATCGAGGGCTACCGGTCCCCGCGCTGAGACAGGTCTTGTCCAGCCAGCGGCGGCGGAACCAGACCAAACCCGCCATGGCCCGCCGCGCCACCGGAGAGGCCAGACGCTCTCTGACATCGGCGACGGCAGCATTCCACACACCGTCCGAAAAAGTGGGGTAAGGGTGGGTCGTCCCGGCAATATCGGACGTTGTCATCCCCTTCTGGACCGCCAGGGTCAGCTCGGAAAGGGACTCCCCGGCCCGCGGACCGACGATCGTGCCGCCCAGGATTTTTCCCCGCCGGTCCACGATGAGCCGGGTGAAGCCGCCCGTCTCGTCTTCGGTTATGGCCCGGTCGACATGGGCGTGACAGACTGTCCTGGCACGGTGCTGCAGGCGTTTATCGGCTGCGGTAAGCCCGACGGCAGCCACCTCAGGGGACGTGAATGTCACCCGCGGCACGATACCGCTGACCCGGCGTCTAAGCCCGAGCACCGCGTTCGAGGCCGCCACCGACGCATGGACGCCAGCCAGGTGGGTGAACCGGGGGTTCGCGGTCACGTCTCCCGCGGCCCAGATGAGCGGGTTGGAGGTCATCATCCGCGAATCCGTGATGACATGGCCGCCCTCGTCCAGCCGTACCCCGACCCGTTCCAGGCCAAGACCAGCAGTGCGCGGGGAGCGTCCGATGGCCAGGAGAACGACGTCGGCGTCCACGTCAGCGCCGTGCGCAAGCCTAAGCCGGGTTCCGGCATCCGTGGTGACGGCGTGATCGACCGTGGAGTTCTCCCGGATGCGGACACCGCCGGTTACCAGGCTGTCACGCACGAGGGCGGCGGCGTCGGGCACCTCCTTGGGGAGGACCCCGGAGCGGACGATCATGGTTACCTCCGATCCGAGGCGGGCGAAGGCTTGCCCGAGTTCGCAGGCGACCGGGCCGCCTCCGACAATGGCCAGCCGCGCCGGAAGGGCATCGAGTTCCCAGATCGTGTCCGAGGTGACAGTCGCCTCGGGGCCAGACCTGGGATGCCCGGGTTGACGGGTGCGGCGCCGGACGCGATTAACGCCTGCCGGAAGCGGATCGTTGTGCCGTCAACCTCGGCCACCCCGGGGGTGCGGAACGTCAGGGTGCCCGTGATGACCTGCACGCCGGCGGCTTCGAGTGCCGCAGGTGAGTCGACCGGTTCGATCGTCCTGATGGCGGCGAAGATGCGCTGGCGCACCGCGGCGAATCTCGGAGGTTGCCCGGTCAGCGCGTGCACGGTCATGGCGTGTTCGGCTGCCGACAGGAGGGTCTTGGACGGGACGCAGCCGGTCCACAGGCAGTCCCCGCCGGTGCGGGCCTGCTCGACCAGAAGGGTTCGTGCGCCGAACCCGGCGGCCGTGGTGGCACCTATGATTCCGGCCGTCCCGCCTCCGACCACCAGGAGGTCAACGATCGGGTTCTCGACTACCATGATGGACTCCTCTTGCAGGACGTTGAATGCCGGACAGTGCCCCTGCGCAGCGGGTCCACGATGACCGCCTCGCTGCGCAGAACGAACGAGAAGGAGGCCGCCATCCGCGATAAATACACGCTGTTCGCCCCGTATTATGACCTGCTCTCGGGCGAATACCCTGTCTACCATGCCGGACGGGCCCTCGGCATCGATGCCTTGGCGCCGCGGCGGGCCAGCAGGTGCTGGACATCGGATGCGGCACGGGGCTGAATTTTCCGCTGCTGCAGGAGCGCATTGGTGCCGCCGGGACCATCGTTGGCATCGACCGCAGCGCCGGAATGCTCCGCCAGGCGCGGCGCCGCGCCGAGGCCCGCGGCTGGCAGAACGTGATCCTGATCCAGGCGGACATGGTGCTGCTCGATCCCGGGTCTATCGCCGCCCGGATCCAGGCGAGCGGGGCTCGGGGTCTCCGATGCCGCCCTTGCGACCTACTCGTTATCCCTCATGCGGGACTGGCAGCAGGCGTGGATGAACACGACCGGACTGCTCGCCCCGCATGCACGGGTCGCGGTGGTGGATATGCAGGACCCGGTGCGTTGGGCGCGCTGGCTCACTCCGCTGGCGCGGCTGGCCTGCGCGCTGGGGGATCCGATATCTCCGCCGCCCCCTGGCGAGCCGTCGAGGAACGGTGCGTCGACGTCGTGCGCGCCTCGGCCCGGGGCGGGCACCTCCAGATCCGGGCGGGAAAGATCATGCATGACGGGTGAGCCCCCGCCCGCTTCACTTCCTTGGCCTGGCTGTGGCGCGGGCGCAGCTCCCGATGTTTATCTGCTGTGTAGTACAGATTACTGAACGGCATCATGGGTCGGCCCTACGTTGAAGACGTCAGCAAAGAACTCTTCAATGAAAGGTCGCCGTCATGGCTTCTGCATCAGCTCTTTCCCGTCCCACCTCTGGCACCGGCATTGGACGGCGCGTCCTCGCCGGGGCCGCAGGAGGCATCGCCGGCGGCATCGTGTTCGGGATGCTCATGGCGGTGATGGGCATGCTGCCCGTCATCGCGTCCATGGTCGGCTCCAACTCGGCCGTGGTCGGGTTCGGCGTCCATCTGATGATTTCGGTGCTGATAGGGCTGGGCCTGACGGTGCCGTTTGGCAACCGGTTCCTGACCGGGTATGGCCGCCCCGCCCTCGTCGGGCTTGGTTATGGGGCCATCTGGTGGGTCCTTGGTCCGTTGATGATCATGCCGGTCATGATGGGCATGCCCCTGTTCGCTATTGACCTCACCGCTTTGATGAGTCTCATGGGGCACCTGATCTATGGCGTTATTCTGGGACTGGTGGCGGTCCGCGTCCTGAGGAGCCGGGCATGACCGGTTCCTGCCAGGTCGATGTGGGGGCCGCCGTCTCCGGGACCTGCGACCGTGGGCCCGCGGCAACGAGAGGCTGACCCGCTGATGGCAGGACCCGCTGACCCGTTCAGTTGTTTGAATGAAGTTGATCTGTTCGCTGACCTGACCGCACAGGAGATCGAGGCCATGGACCTGATGGCCCCGCCCGGCTGTTCCGCCGCGGGGAACTGCTGTTCAGCCAGAGCCAGCCCGTGACGGCGCTGTTCATCCTGAAATCCGGCCGGGTGCGTATTTTCCGGGTCGCCGAGGACGGCAAGGCCCTGACGATGGCCATCCTGGAACCGGGCGCGGTGTTCGGGGAGATGATGCTCGTGGGCCAGCGGATGTATGACAATTACGCCGAGGCCATCGAAGATGCTGCGATCTGCCAGCTCAGCGTGGAGGAGGTCGAACGGTTCCTGCTCTCGGATCCGCGCATCGCGATCCGCATCTCCCGGCTCTTGGGAGAACAGGTCGCCCGCCTCGAAGAACGCCTGACCGACCTGGCGCTGCGGCCGCTGGCCGCCCAGGTGGCCTCCACCTTGCTCAAACTCGGTGACGCCTCCGGGCCGCCGCGCTTCGGGCAGGCCCGGACCATCCACCTGACCCATGAACAGCTCGCCGGTCTCCTGGGCGCTTCCCGGGAGGCCACCAGCAAGATCATGGGTGAGCTCACGGCCAAAAAGGCCATCCGCCAGGGCCGCGGGCGCATCCTCATCCAGGACCGCGACATCCTGTCCAAACTGGCACGGAGCTCCTCATGATGACCGCCACGTTCCACGGCCAGGTGATCGCCCGCTCAGAGCAGACGGTCTACCTGGAAGGCAACCACTACTTCCCCCCGGAGTCGCTGATGCCGGACACGCTGCAGGCCAGCTGGGTCCGCACCCTGTGCTTCTGGAAAGGTGTCGCCCGCTACCACCACGTCCGCGCCGGGGACCACAAGGCACCGAACGCCGCCTGGTCCTACCCGCGGCCGACACCACTTGCCCGGATGATCAAAGGCCACGTCGCGTTCGCTCCCGGCGGGGCGTCATCGTCACCGATGAACGACGCTGACCGGTCCACCAGCCAGCTCCCCCCAACCCCACCGTTTTGTTCTGTCACTCCAAGAGCTAAGAGAGTATCCGCATGCCACGCATTCCCGTCCACACCGTTGCCACAGCACCCGAAGCCTCCCAGCCGATCGCCCGGAAACTGGAGCAGAAAATGGGCAAGCTGCTCAACATCCACGCCGGGATGGCCCACTCACCGGCCGTGATCGCCTCCTACGAGGGGATCTCCGCCGCCATCGCCGCGCACGGCAGCTTTGACGCCCGCACCCGCGAGGCGATTGCCCTGGCGGTCGGAAACCAGAACGGCTGTGACTACTGCCAGGCCGCCCACACGCTCTCGGCACGCCGGGCGGGCCTGGACGATGAGCAGATCCTCGCGGTCCGCGCCGGAGAAGTGGACTTCGACGACAAGCTCGAAGCCATCTCTTTGGTCGCCCGTGAAGCCGCAGCCCGGACCGGGAACGTCTCCGACGCGACCTGGCAGGCGGCCCTTGACGCCGGCTGGAGCGCTGAGGAACTCTCCGAGGCGTTCGCCCACATCGCGGCGAACCTGTTCACCAACTATTTCAACCACTACGCCGGGACGGAACTGGACCTGCCCGCAGTCCCGGAATTGACCGCCTGAGCGCACGGGAAGGTGAACGGGAGCATCGGCCCGGTCCGCGGTTCGCCGTTCGAACCAGAAAGCGGGCCGGTCCCGGTCCGGGCGGGGCACGGTCCCGTCAGTGCGCTGCGGCCAGGGCGTCGGGAAGTTCGGCCAGGGCTGTGATGGTGACTTCGGGAGCCTCAAAGTAGGCCGGGTAGCTGCCCCGGGTCCTGTTCAGCCACGCTGTGAGCAGCCCGGCGCGGGCGGCGCCGTGGATGTCCCACGGATGCACTGCGACCAGCAGCATGCCGGACGGGTCGGCCCCGGACGCGGCGGCGGCATATTCATAGGAGGCGCCGGCAGGCTTCCACGCGGGTGCGTCTTCGACCGACAGCAGCGCCTCGAACTCTTCCCGGATCCCGGCCTCGCCGAACAGCTTCCCGGCGATCCTAGCCGAGCCGTTGCTGAGCGTGATCAGCCGGAACCCTGCAGCAGCGAGAGCCCTGATCCCGATGGGCATCATGCGGTGAGGTCGCGGCGCCGGAGCAGGTAGGTGGCGATCGCTGCGCCGGCGAGGGCAATAGCGGTCATGGTCAGGGCGGCTGTGGGGTCGAATGGCTCGACGGGCATCGCCGCGGAGTGCCGGAACGGGCTCAGGTCCTGCAGCCAGGCAGGCAGGCGGAGCAGTTCACCGAACTGACCTAAGATCAGGCCGCCTGCCAAGATGCCCCACCCCATCGGAATGCTGAATCTGGGCACTGCTGCGAAGAGGACCGCCGTTGCCGCGACGAATACGGCGGCGGCCGGGCGTGTGCCAAGGCAGCAGCCACCAGGAGGCCCGGCGGGCCGTTCTCCACGCCGGAGAGGGTGAGTCCGATGGTCGCTGCGGTCCCGGCGACGACGGCCACGACCGCCACCGAGGCTGTGGCAAGTACCAGGTTCGCGCCAAGCCACCGTGTCCTGGAGCGGGGTGTGGCCAAGAGGAGTTCGGCCCGGCCCTCGGCTTCCTCTGCCCGGAGCCGCAGCACCGCCTGGATGCGGCGGCCGCGCCCGGGACACCGGCGATGCCCAGCAGGGCAGTGGTGAACACATCGATGATCTCTGCCCGGCTGCCAGGGACGAGCCGGAGGATCAGCTCCCGGAGTGACTCGTTGCCGCTAATCACGTCACTGACCACGGGCCCGAGCCCCCGGCGACTCCGCCAAGCAAGGCTGCGAAAAGGCACCAGCCGATCAGGGTGGGCCGTTGTTGGCGCCAAGCCAAGCCGAGGAACGAGCTACCCCGGCTCCGGCACGCTCCTTGCCGGCACGTTCAGGCAGCAGGCTGGCGCCCAGGTCCCTGCGGCTTCTGATTACGAGTACGGTCACGGCCAGGGCGGCGGCCGCCGCCGTCAGGACCAGCAGTGGCGCGGGATCGGCGGCCGAGAAGGGCCGGGAGCGTTGGCCCCACCCTATGGGCGAGAGCAGTGACACCCATCCGCTGGTGACGTGGGTCAGATCGGCGCTCGGGGTGCCGAGCGCATCGCCGATACCGCGGAGGAAATATGCTGCACCGACGAGACCCGCGGCCGCCCGTTGGCGGCCCGCCGGAGGGCATGACCTGTGCGATGGCCGCGGCAACGGGCACGAAAAAAGCCCGACGGCGCCGACGGCGGTCCCGGCCGTGACTGCCCGGGTCCGGGCAGCCCTGCGGCTGCGAAACCGGCTGCCACTCCCAGAGCCAGCGTCAGGTTCGCGGCTGCCCCAGCATCAGGGTTGCTGTCAGTGACGCGGCCCGCGGGATCGGCACGGAGCCGATGAGCTCCGCGGGTCCGAGCTCTTCGTCGGTACGGGTGTGCCGGATGACCAGAAACGTGCTCATCAGTGCTGCGAGCACGGCGGTGAAGGCATAGCCTTGGAAGAACACCACTGCTCCGATACCGGTCCCGTCAGGTAGGCCGCGGACGAACAGGAATGCCGGGCTCACCGCCGCGACACTGATGATCGCAGCCCTGTCTGCCTGGTCCGCGAATTCCGTGGCCACCGCACCTGCGACGGCGAATCCCAGAATGGCGATGCCCAGGATACAGACGGGCAGGATGATCCGGTCCCGGCGTGCCTGGACCAGCACGAGGTCCATGACGGCGGACATCAGAGCACCTGGCCCGTGGAATCGCCGTAATGGCTCAGGAACAGGGACTCCAACGATGGCGGAGAAACGCTCAAACCGCTGATCCCGGCCGCCGCGACCGCTTCCAACACAGCTGCCAGGTCGGCTGCATCCACGTCAAACTCGACAACGTCCCCGTCAGTCCGGACGCCCTGCACCCAGGGCAGGGCTGCCAGCAGGCCAGCATCAGCGCCCTCGATGCGGAAATGGGTGAGTTTCAGATGCCTCAGCTCCGCCAGGGTCCCCGATTCCACGGCCCGGCCGGAACGGATGATCGTCACCCGGCCGCAGAGCTGCTCGACTTCGCTGAGGATATGGCTGGAGAGTAAAACCGTGGCACCGTCAGCGTTGACGCGCTGGACTTGCCGGCGGAACACCGAATCCATTACCGGGTCCAGGCCGGCGCTGGGCTCATCGAGCAGATAGAGTCGCGCAGGGCGGGCGAACGCCGCGATGAGTGCCACCTTCTGCCGGTTGCCTTTCGAATACGTCCGGGCCTTGCGCCGCGGATCAAACTCAAACTCATCGATCAGTTCCCGGCGCAGCCGCTCCTCGGAGCCGCCGCGCAGTCCGGTGAGCAGGTCAATGACTTCCCTCCGGACAGGTTCGGCCATAAGCTCACATCCCCGGGAACATAGGCGATGTCCCGGTGGGCGCGGACCGCGTCCCGCCAAGGATCCAGCCCGAACACGCGCACTGTTCCCGAGGTCGGGCGGATGAGCCCCAGGAGTACGCGCAGGGTTGTTGATTTGCCGGCCCCGTTAGGACCAAGGAATCCGTGGATCTCGCCCGGAGGCACGCGCAGATCCAGGCCGTCCAAGGCGCGGGTGTTGCCAAAAGTCTTCACGAGCCGTGTGGCGTCAATGACCGGCTCTGATGCTGATGTCATGGCGGTTCCGTTCCCTCGGTCCAGCGACAACGACCGAGGCGGCTTGCCACGGCGTTCCGCGGGCAAACTCACCCGCGGGCCGACCAGGCTTCCCGGCTCTCCGATTCACACCCTACGTCCGGTACAACGCGCAGGGAAGAGCCACCGGTAACCGCCCATCAGTGCTGTGTGTTGAGCCTTGGATGAACTCGTCCGCCTGGGCCAGGTTCCGGGCCATCTTGGCCTTGGACCCTGACTACGTGATCATCGATATGCACGCTTCCCATCTCTGGGACGCTTCCACGATCGCGGCTCTGGACGTGATCACCGAGAAGTACCGCCAACCACGGCGTAGACGTGAAATCCTCGGACTCAACGATGCCAGCGTCCTGATGCGCGAACGCCTCAGCGGGAAACTCGGCGCCGGCCACTGATACCGCGGACGTCTTAACGTGGCGGGTCCCTGCCGCATAGCCGGCAGGGGACCCTTCACATGTGTGGACCGGATCAGGTCACGGGCGGCGGTCGTCTTCGTAAACGTCCGGGATCCCGTCCCGGTCAGTGTCGATGGCCTCTTCGGCTTCCACGGCGCGGTACTGACGGTTCCGGGCGCCCAGCACTCCCGCCGCCAGGAGGGCCGCGATCAGTGACGCGGCGAGGATCCCGATCTTGGCGTGGTCGTCGTGGGCGCTGCCCTGTCCGAAGCTCAGCTCCGCTACGAGGAGCGAAACCGTGAAGCCGATCCCGGCCAAAAGCGAGACTCCGAATACATCAATCCACTTCAGGGACCGGTCCAGGGACGCTCTGGTGGCCTTGGTGAGGAGCCAGGTGGTGCCCATGATCCCGACCGGTTTACCCAGCACCAACGCCACGATGATGCCGATGGCCACCGGGTCCGTCACGGCCGAGACCAGACCGTCCCAGCCGCCCACGGCCACGCCGGCGGAGAAGAAAGCAAAGACCGGGACCGCGATACCGGCCGAAATCGGCCGGAACCGGTGGTCGAAGATCTCAGCGAGGCCAGGACCCGCCGACGGTCCGCCGCTGGTCTGGGACCGGATCACCGGGATGGCGAATCCCAGCAGCACACCGGCGACGGTGGCGTGGATGCCGGAGGCATGCACCAAGGCCCAGGTGAGCACGCCCAGGGGAAGAAGGATCACCCACGCCGCAGCGGGTTTGGCGCCAAAGAACCGGCGGTACTTCTGGGCCAGGAACGTATAAACCGCCAACGGAATGAGGGCCAGCAGCAGCGGCCCGGCCTGGATATCGGAGGAGTAGAACACCGCGATGATGCTGATGGCCAGAAGGTCATCGACCACAGCCAGCGTCAGCAGGAAGATCCGCAGCGCACTGGGCAGGTGAGAGCCGATGATCGCCAACACGGCCACAGCAAAGGCGATGTCCGTTGCCGTGGGGATGGCCCAGCCCCGCAAGGTTTCAGGACTGGTGAGGTTGATCAGCGCATAGATAACTGCCGGGACCACTACGCCTCCGACGGCCGCCGCGATGGGCACCACGGATTTACTGAATTCGCGGAGGTCTCCGGCGACAAACTCACGTTTGAGCTCCAGCCCCACCAGGAAGAAGAAGACCGCGAGCAACCCGTCGGCAGCCCACGCACCGAGGCTCAGTTCCAGATGCCACGGCTCGTAGCCGATGCGGAAGTCGCGCAACGCGAAGTAGCTCTCGGAGGCCGGGGAGTTTGCCCAGATCAGGGCAATGACTGCTGCGGCGACCAGCAGGATTCCACCGACGGTTTCCTTCCGCAGGATCTCACCAATGCGCAGCACTTCGCCGTAGCTTCCCCGCCCCAGGACGGAGGGACGCGGAGGAGCAGCCGGATTCTTACTCATGAAGGTGTCCTAAACAGTGGGTCGACAAAAAACATGCCGACCAGACTTCCCGGCTCACCTCCAGCCAGTCTACCCATTTCGCACCCTCCCATGACCGCAACCGTTACCTGGGGCTAGCAGCCCTCAGTGGAGAAGGGAATGGGCAACGCCCCGACCGCGGGCAGCGACGGACGTGAAAAAATATCGGCGGACATGGTGGTCTCCTGCCGCCGGAGAACCATCGCTGTTGCGCAAATGCCAGCTGCCCGTGTCGGTCTCGCGTGATGCGTCACCCCACAAAGACCCCCTCTTACGGCGCGGCGACGCGCTCCAGCCCGGTCACCGCGGCGGATACTCCGTCCTCGGCACGTACACGGTGGCCCAGCTCTTGGGCGGCGCGCGCCATGTCCGGATCCGTGGCGGCGGTGGTGATGGCGGAGGCGAGCCCGGCTGCCGTGAGGTGGCGTTGCGGCAGTGGTGCGGGAGCGACACCGCGGGTGTGGGCCAGGCGGGCCCAGAACGGCTGGTCGGCGATGAACGGGCACACCACTTGCGGGCGCCCGGAGGCGAATGCGGTTCCGGCTGTGCCTGCGCCCCCGTGGTGCACGACGGCAGCCATGGCCGGGAACAACCTCAGGTAGTCCACATCCTCCACAGCAAGAACGTCTTCACTTTGTATGCTGCTGTCCAGTCCGCCCCAGCCCGCGCCAATCACCAGACGTTTGTCGGCCCGGCGTCCGGCTTCCAGGACTAGGGCGGTGCTGCGCGCGGGGTCCCTGCCGGACATTGAGCCGAATCCGACGAACACCGGTGGTTCGCCGGCACGAAGGAAGTCCTGAAGCTGCGGTGACAGCGCCTCGTCCGAGGGCGGGAGGAACTAGTAGCCGGTGGTGTGCACCGAGTCCGGCCAGTCCGCTGGCGGGGGCAGCACTGAGGGACTGAACGCGTGCAACACCGGAACCTGGCCGTTGTCCGGCCGGAGCGTGGGGTTGTGCCGTCCGCGGCGGCGCGGGAGGCCGAGGGTTTCTTCGCGCCACCGGTCAATGACCCGGCCGAATATCGCCGCCGGGGCCTGCATCCCAAGGAACGTGGCCCGATTTGCCGTGGCGGGCAGCCAGGCCGGCAGGCCCACTCCCGGCCACGGAAACTCCCTGGTCGGCACGTACATCGGTATCGGCAGAGCAAGCACGGCCGGGATACCCAGCTTCTCGGCCACATGCTGACCGGCGATGATCTGGCCGTTGTGCACCACGACATCCGCACCGGCACCCGCGCCGTGGGAAGCGACGTCCCAGCAGTCGGCCAGAAGTTCGGTGAACATGGCCGGCATGGTTCGTACCTGCCGCAGCCGTGCGCGCACACCCCCCTCGAGCACACCCGCCATTGCCGGGTCGTCCATCAACCGCATCGGGCCGTCATCGACTCCAGCGAAGGGCACCCCATACCCGGCGACGAACCCGGCGAACCACTGCGGTGTTACTCGTCGCGTTATTTGACGATGGCGGCGTCGGTTTTGGTGACGACGGGCCGGGCATGAAAACGCCCCGCGGGAAGTTTCCGGCGGGGCGTTCATCGTCAGGCTGACGTGGCGGTCGTCATCGGTGACGGCGGTTTTTACTCGCTGTTCTCGGTGATCGCTGATTGGGCGGCGGAGAGGTCCACGATGGCTTTGCCGGAGGCGTAGGTCGCGATCAGGGCGGAGACGGCGAGGTTGTTCACCGCCCGTGGGTAGCCGCGTGATCCGTGGTGGATCGCGGTGACGGCGTCATCGGAGAACAGGGTGTCGGATCTGCCGGCGAATTTGAGGTGGTGGCGTATGTAGTCCGCGGTGTTGACCGGGTCCATGCCGGTGATCGCGAAGCGGGTGGAGATCCGTTGGTCCAGGGCTGCCAGGACCGCGAGTGGGGGCAGCCAGGCGCGGACCGTGGATACCGGCCTGCCCAGCCACGCCGCGATCACCCGGTGGCCCGACCCGCCGGCAGCCTTGGCCTCGACGGCGGCGGCAATCACCGCAGCCGTATCGGCCCGCCGGGCCGCCAGATCCACGCCCAACAGCACATGCGTGACCGAGCGCCGCTGACAGCGTCCCCGCCGCGGACGAAGGCATATCGGGATGCAGGCCTCCCCGACGTCGTGGCGGATGAACCGAGCCCGCGCCCAGCTCCACGGGCGCAGCACACCTGCGCATCCCGGGCAGGTCAACCGCCCGGCGGCCAGATCCGACTCGACAGAAAAAGCATCATGACTTACCGTGAGCATCAGCGCGGCCTTTACGCGTTAGAACGGCCGGCGTGATACTTCGAAACTCTCACGCCGGCCGTTCGTCTTATCCGGTCATCGTCAGCCTGACGCCGACGACGGCACTAAATCAAGACGCCCCAGCAATAACCTGCCTCGTCACCGGCAACGACGCCCCGACCGTCAACCACTGCGACGTCTAACACTGCGGCACGGTGAGCACCACCTCGTGCCCGGCAGCGAGTAATCCCCGGGCCAGCGCTATGAACGGCTGGACATCACCGCGCGTTCCGAGCGTCATGATCAATACCTTCATCGGTAAGTCTCCCCTCAGATGAGGCCGCGACGGTGAAAACCACACTCCGCGAGGCGCAGGCAGCAGTCAAACGGTCCAGCATCCCCCATTAGGCCCGGCGTTCATGGTTGCCGCCCGTCACGTCCCCTATGCGGAAGCCACTGAGGAACCAGCTGGCTCCTGCGACCATCAGCAGGAAGCCAGCGACGCCGATGGCCGCAAGCTGTGTGATGATTCCGGCGATGACCAGGGAGAAGCCGGCAAAAACGGCCAGGACACCGTAGATAGTACGAGGGAAAGCCGGGCTCCAGCCCGATTGCAGCTGCCGGTCCAGATCCGGATCGGTTGCCGCCAGTTCCTGTTCAAGCCTTTCAAGGCGACTGCGCTCGTCATCTGACAGTGCCATGACGGCTTCCTGTCCTCCTGCGTGCACCCGTGACCCGGAGGACTGCCAGATGCCGGCGCGTCCCGACAGAATCGGCCCAGCGGTCCAACGCGAAAACTCTGGCTGCCCCGGCGGCGGGGCTGATAAAGCCCAGGAGAATCCTTCGGGTGGTGGATTTTCCTGAACCGCTGGGCCGAGAAAGCCTGGGATTTCACCGGCGGCGGCGCTCAGGTAAAGGCTGCACGGTCCACGCGTCCTGCCGAAACCTCCGACAGGACCAAACACTCCAACGACGTGCTTCTTCGCTGCATTCATGAGCCGTCCGCTCCTCAGGTCATCACGCGAACGCCCAAGGCAGCCGCCCAGGCGTTCCGCAGGCATTGCCCACGGGCCGACCAGGCTTCCGGCTCACCGATCACAGCATACAAGCACCCGAACGGCCAAGGAAGACCACAATCTCTTCTCGTCGCGGGCTTCGGACACGGCAATCTGATGCAGTGCGATGAGTTCATCGAAGGGCTTCCCGGGCACAGTCAATCCGGCCATTAGCGTCCCCAGATGACCCATTTGCTGCGAAATCACCAGCGCGTGCAACTTGCCCACGCTGAGGAAACCCCGACAGGGAGGCAATACATCAGAGGGCGAAGATGGCGCGCAATCTCGCCCCGGCAGACGATTCATCAAACGGATCAGCGGCCAATGAGGGTTTTAGTATCGACTACGTCACCAATGAGACGGCGTTCGCCAGGGCGCGGATAGGATCAAAAGCGTGAGTCATCCCCGGCCCCGCTTCTCGCGCTCCTGCGCGGCAGCCGGAGTCGCGTTTCCGAACCGGCTGCTGCTGGCCAAGCGTGCCAGCGGCACAAACGGGTGGATGAGCTCTTGAGGAACGAACACGCACGGCGAGATCGCCGGCTGCCTGCCACCACGGACCTAGTCCACGCCTGTCCCTCCTGGCAACGGGCGTGTTTTTCGCGTACCCGTTCCCACGAGAGAGCCACTCCACTGTCAACGTCTTCAGCCCGCCGATTTTCGACAAAGCTGAGATAATGGGAACCGAACTGCCCCACTATCTGATCATCACCAACCCCGAAGACCTGGCCGGGGGCGCCCGCTCCTGCCGATAGGAGCACAGCGTGCCCAGACCCGGACTGCGAGCGGCGGCTGCGGTGGTCCTCGCACTCGTCGCGTCGTCTTGCGCAAGCACCACCTCGAGCGAGACCCCGGACTATACCCCGCCCCCGAGTGCGAGCACTACGACACCGGAGAGCCCGCAACCCCGCCGAGTCAGCCATCCAGCGCGCGAGAACCGGGCACCACGATCACCACAGCCGCGAGCGACTTCGGCCAGATGCTCTTCGACGCCAAAAAGCAGGCCATCTATATCTGGGAGAGTGAGGAGAGCATCACGCCGGAGTGTTACGACGACTGCGCTGAAGCGTGGCCACCCGTGCTGACCGACGGAGCGCCGACCGCTAGCGGCGAGGTCGACTCAGCGCTGCTGGGGACGACGAAGCGGCAGGACGGCACGACCCAGGTCACCTACAACGGGCATCCGCTCTACTTCTACGCGCACGAGGGGCCTGGCGAGGTGAAGTGCCACAACGTCTCGACTCACGGGGGCTCTGGTGGGTCGTAGATCCGGACGGGATCCGAGCCCCGTAGCTGCAGTGCAGGCGGAGCCAAACCGACGGCGCATCCTGCAGCTACATGGCATGCGCTCACCATCCGGGACTGGCTGCGCCTCGTGAAACTCGACGGTGCAGCCACCAGTATGCTGAGGTGCGGGTGAGACGTGGCCAGCTCACAGCGGCGAGTAGGTCGCCAAAGATCGTCGCCCGTTTGGCGAGACGCTGACGGCTTGCGCTGCGTATTACCTCCCTGCGGACGCTGTCGCGAGCTCATCAGACAAGTCGACCCAGCCCATCTCGACACCGAGATGATTCCTGGATCAGGTCAATTCGCATTGCTGCGAGAAAGGCTGCCAGCAAATGAATGGACAGAGCCGCTGGCGTCTGACTGAGGCGCACCGTAGACCGATCGGCTTGCGGGCGGCACCAAGCGTCAAATAGCGCCGTGAAAAAGCCGCCATTTATCTCCGAAAGTCACAAAGTTGGTGATCGCCTTGCCGGAGCGTTCGTGGAGTTTCGTCTCGATATGGTGTGCCATGACTTTGCGAGACCAGCCATTCTCGACGGCGGCAGCTGCGTACCAGAGCCGTGTTTCAGAGTCGTTGAGCTTATGGATCAGCGCGAGGTGGTGGTACCAGGGCAATTGTGCAAGCGGCGCTTGCACAATTGCCTCGGTAGGCGATGTTTCAGCGAAGGCCCGCATGTACTTCAGGTTTCGTGGCGAGCCGCCACACTGGCGGCCGCCAGGCGCCGCCTGCGGCAGCACCGCCGTCGGCCGCCCTTTACCGAACAGCAGGCGCCATTTCCGTCTGATGCGCGCACAATAATAGGGACAGGCGGGGCCTGGCCGGCCCTGGTTTTCCAGAGTGGAGGACGGTCACAGTGAGAGCGATTCAGGCCAAGGCCACAGTGCTGCTGATGGCGGCGCTCCTTTTGGGCGGTTGCGGCACCGGAAGTCCCGCGGCGTCCCCCGGGCCGGGACATCGACGGGAGCGGTCACGCCGGGAGCGCCAACCATCACCATCAAGGACTTCGGGTATGGCGCGCCGCTGACCGTCGCGCCGGGCGCCGTTGTCACCGTCACCAACATGGACTCAGCGGGCCATACCGTCACCGCGGAACAGGGCCAGGCATTTGACGTGGATGTCCGGGGAAGCGGCGGGACGGCCACGTTCACGGCGCCCTCGGCACCCGGCTCCTACCCCTACTTCTGCACCTATCACCCCAATATGCGCGGGACGCTGATAGTCAAATGAACATGGCACTGAGGGTACTGACGGCGCTGGCATTGTTCATCGACGCCGGGGTACATATTTATCTGGCCCCCGGCTACCAGGCGGCCTCGCCTGGCGGAATCGGACAAGGCAACTTGTTCTACCTCGAATCGGCCGCAGCGGTGCTGGCGGCGCTGTGGGTTCTGTTCCGCGGCAGCAGAGCCTCCTTTGCGCTGGCCCTGGTGGTGGCCCTGAGCGCATTCGTGGCCGTGGTGTTGTACCGGTATGTGAATATCCCGGCCTTCGGACCCTTCCCTGCCATGTATGAGCCGGTGTGGTTTTTCGAGAAGTCCCTCAGCGCCGTGGCTGAGGGAGTGGGAGCCCTACTGGCCGCTGTGGGCGTAGTGCGGACCGGCCCCAGGGGCCGGTCCGCCAAGTAGCAGGGGATCAGGGCATCTGCGCGGGTGGGAGGCTCTTGGCGGCGGGTCCTTGGATGACGGTGCCGTCGGTGGAGAATCGTGAGCCGTGGCAGGGGCAGTCCCAGGTGGCGTCGGCAGTGTTGAAGCCGACGGTGCAGCCCAGATGGGTGCACGTGGCGGAGACGGCGTGGACCTGCCCGTCTGCGTCCTTGTAGACGGCGGTGCTCTCGCCGTTGACGTTCATGACTTTCCCCTGACCCGGCGACAGTTCCGTGTGGCCGGGCCGGCCGCGGAGTTTGCCGGCCAGGACAGCTGCCACGGTCTTGAGGTTCTCCTCCGCGAAGCGTTTCCCGCTGGCCCCTGGGGTGAACCGGTTGCTGTTGAACACCGAGGCCCAGGGGTGTTCCCGGCCGCTGAGGGTGTCGGCAAGAATGAGGGCGGCAGCGGTTCCATTGGTCAGGCCCCATTTGCGCAGGCCGGTGATCACGTACACGTGTTTGGCCGTGGGGGACATGAGCCCGGCGTAGGGCAGCCCGTCGAGCGGGATGCCGTCCTGTGTTGACCAGCGGTAGGCGATCTTGTCCACACCGAGGCGGTCGTGGGCGAAGGCGGCGAGTCTGCGGTAACGCGCGGCGGTGTCGCCGGGCTCGGACACGCGGTGGCCCTCTCCGCCGGTGAGCACGTAGCTTGTGCCGTTGACGCTGGTGGTCAGAATGGACCGCATCGGTTCCTCGGCGCTGATGAACGTGGCGTCCAGCGGTGGTGTGTCCACGCGTCCGGCGACGAGGTAGGAGCGGTGCGGATGAGACCTCAGGTAGAACAGTCCCAGGCCGCCCCACGGCACATTCGTGGCGACGATGATGCCGCGGGCCCGGACGGTGCCGTGTTCGGTATCGACGACGGCCGGGGAACCATCGTGGACCTGCTGCGCCCGGGTCTGCTCATAGACGAAGCTGCCCTCGCCATTAACCGCGCGGGCGAGACCCCGGAGGTATTTCACAGCATGGATTTGCGCCTGCCCGTCGAATCGCACCGCGCCCTTGACCGGGAAGGGCAGCGGCACGGCGGTGGTGAACGCGGCGGGCAGGCCGAGGCTGGCGGCCAGGTTGGCTTCGGCGCGCACGCGGCCGAGCGCGGAGTCGGATTCGGCGTAGGTGTAGTTGACGACGCGGCGGAAATCACAGTCGATGGCTTCGGCGGCCACGAGTTGCGCGACGTGTTCGACTGCGGCTTGGTTGGCTTCCCCGTAGATACGCGCGGTGTCGTTGCTGTGTCGGCGCGCAAGTTCCGTGTAGGCAAGCCGGTGAAGGGAAGTGACCTTGCCGGTGGTGTGGCCGGTGACGCCGGTTCCGACGCGGGCGGTCTCGATGACCGCGACGGTCCGGCCGGTGCGCTTGAGCGCCAACGCTGCGGTCAGCCCTGCGATGCCAGCCCCGATGACCGCGACGTCCACCTCCAGATCCCCCCGCAGGACCGGATAATCGGTGGTTCCGGCGCTAGCCACCCAGAGGGAGCGCGGTTCACCTTCCGGCCGTCCGCTGTTCGATGCGTCATTCACTGCGTCACCTCAGGATCACCCGGTACTTCCCGGCTGTGTTAAGGCTGCGCCAGCGGCAGCCGACGCCAAGGGACTGACGGCGACCGTCCCGGGGATTGTGTACCCCGGGGAACGGCCGCCGTCGTCGGTTTCCCACGAACCGTGGACTTATGAGGTGCTTCCCTTCGTCTTCTCCATGGCATCCCTGCCCAGCCAGAGGCCCAGGCCGATCATGCCGAGGCCCAGAACCAGGTGCAGCCAGTTGTCAGCTGTGTTGAACGGGACGAAGTTGGCCGCCGCGTTCATATCGATGACCAGGCCGTAGATCCACAGGACCAGATACACGATGCCGCCGCCGAGCAGGAACAAGCGGGCCATCGGGTTTGTCCGGGCCATAACGATCCCAGCCACACCGAACAGCAAATGCACGATGTTGTGCAGCACTGACACTTGGAAGACGCCGAGGAGCATGGCCCCGGACTCATGTCCCGCGAAGGTCATGGCGCCGTAATTGGTGGTGATTCCCGGGATGAACCCGAGGACTCCAACCAGCAGGAAAACTGCACCGATACCGATGGCGGTGTTGTGAAGTGTCAACCCCATCATGTGGTGTTGGGCAGGGTGTGACGCGGTAGTCATTTTGTCTCCCTTTCACGCTGGTTGCCGGCTCTTCAGATGGAGAGCCAGCTATGCGGCAAGGAGTCGCAGGAATCCTGCCGACGCCCACATCGTACTCCTGAAAACCGCGTGTGGGCAGGGGTAGCAGTGCCTTAGGGGCCTCACCCAGGCGTTGACCGCCTGCGGCCATCTTTCCCAGATGTCGCCGTCGCTGACATGCTGGTAGGGTGACTTCGATTTTGACCGAACCGCCCCGTACCGCGCTCACCTGGAAACTGGTGCCAGCGGTCCTGCTCTCCGTGTCCGGAGTGCTGCTATTCGGCGTCGAGAATGACCCCATGGGCTACGGCGTGCTTGCGTTGAGCCTCGCCACGGCCGCAGTCATCGACCGCGAATTCCTACGGCACCTCGCGCTGATTGCGGCGGGAATGGTGATCATCAGCCTGGTTCCGCTGAACGCTGATTTGAGCATCCCGCACATGACGCTCATGGGTGGTGCCCTCGCGTTGGCCGTGCTGGTGCCGTGGCTGGTGTCCCGTTTCGCCTACCGCGAAAGGATCATCAAGTTTCCGGTGAACACAGGCCGCAAGTGGCCGGTGAGCGCAAAGCTGTACCTGATTGCTGTTGTGGCCCTCGGCTACCTCATCCTGCCGGACTACCTGATCCGCACCGGGGTGTATCAGAACTGGCCGGACGCCTCGGACCCCGCCATCTTCTGGCGGCTGTTTCTCGGCGTCAACGCGGTTGGAATTTGGGACGAGCTGTTCTTCATCTGCACCACATTCACCCTGCTGCGGCGGCACTTCCCGGACTGGCTCGCCAACATCCTGCAGGCCGTGGTCTTCTCGTCCTTTCTCTGGGAGATCGGCTACATGGCCTGGGACCGCTCCTTACGTTCCCGTTCGCGCTGCTGCAGGGGTACACCTTCAAGCTGACCAAGTCGTTCACCTATGTTGTGACGGTGCACCTGGTCTTCGACTTCGTGCTGTTCCTCGCACTCGTGCACGCGCACAACCGCGACTGGCTGCCGATCTTCCTATATTGAGGGCCGCGAGGTCGGTCTCCGAGCTTGCCGCGACCTATCCCGGTGGACCTACTGGCTGGCGCAGCACAGTCCTTGGCTTCCCCGGAGCACTCACTTGGGGTCGTCCAGGTAGATCTCGTGGTGGTTCCCGTTTGGAACCAGGTCATGGGCGGGCAGGAACTTACTGTGCAGCCTGGCAAGGGTCGGCACCTCCCCGCTGTTCGGCCCCACGTGCATGATCTGGGCGCACAGGCCTTCGTGAATGGCGCCAGAGAACCCAGGACGGTCCGGCCCGCCTCGCCAGTCGACCATAACGAATCGCATCTCTGGCACGTCCACCAGGAAGAAACCGGTGACGGGTGGCAGGTGCAACTCCTTCAGCCTCGCCCGCAGGTCTTCATCTTTCACATTGCCTCCGTCACGGCATCCCGGCCAGTTGCGCGCACGCGTCCCACAAGCGCTTCCGAGCTTCGGGTCCGATCCCATTCCGGGCGTCGGGAGCTCCTTGCGCTTGGCCCAAAGCTTTCCTGAGACTCCTGCTGTTTCGCCTGAGGTGGCGAGCCAGAGCGGCGTATCCGCCGCCTTTTCTGCCGGTGCTCCGAACGTGTTCGTAATCCAGCGGAATGGGCCCCCGACGTCCTGCAGCAGCGTCGTGTTCTTGACCAGTCCCGGATGGACGGCATTGGCGACCACACCTGTGCCGTGCAGACGCTCAGCGAACTCCTGCGTGAGCAGAACCCGGGCCAGCATTGTGGGCGGCGTCGAGCGAAGATAGCTGTACTTACCGCTTGCAGTCTGGAGGTCGTCGAAGTTCAGCCTGGCATTGCCATACCGGGACACGATGTTGACGATACGGGAATTGCTGGGTGGTGCGGCAGCGTGGTGCGTGAGCGCGTCCAGCAGCAGGCTGGTCAGGAGGAAGTACGCCATCACGTTGGTGGCGAAGGTCAGTTCTATTCCATCGCGGGTTACCTGACGCTCCTTGCGGAACACGCCCGCTGCGTTGACCAGCACGTCGAGCCGGTCGTGGCCGGACAGGAAGTCAGCCGCCGCATGGATCGAGGACTGGTCCGAGAGGTCACAGACCAGGGGTTCAAGATTGGCGCCCGGAACCAGCCAGCGGATGCCCGCCATCGCCTCGCTCGCCCGGGTTGTTGAGCGCCCCACCACGACCGCCAAGGCACCCTCACGTGCCAGGCCCGATGCCACGGCGCCTCCCAAGCCGCCGGCCGCGCCTGTCACCAGTGCCACGGTTCCGTCCAAGGATGCCATCGCCTCGCCTCCTGACGCGTTGCTATCTTGTCGTAACGATGAGGCCGCCGCGGAGCCGGGGATTTCCTGGCGCTGTTCCTCGACTAGTCAAAATCACAACACACGCGAGCCGTATTGACCAGACAACTTGCTTACACCACCAGCCGCAGCGGCCTTTCCCCCAACCGCACCGTGATTTCCTGGCCCCATGATGCGGTCAGACGGTCTGATTCCATGCCGTCGCCGAACACCACCAGCTGGTCGGATGCGACGGTGATCCGGAGTGTCTCGCCCGCCTCCAGCACCCCCTCCGTCAGGGAGGCTCCGGTGATGGGGGAGGGCCAAGCCTCGCGGACGAACCACGCGAGCAGGCGGTCCGCCGGCGCCGGCAGGGCGCGGCCTCCGCGCTCAAGAGCGATGGACGCGCACCATCCCGTTGCACCCGTGCCGGTGGAGACGATCAGCCCGGACGAGGACTGCCGTTCGGTCCGGCCGTCCGGGGTGGTGAGCTGGTACCGGGCCGACTGGTGCGAAGGAACAGCTGGGGAGCTACGGCCCGAAGGGGCGCGGTCCGCGCGGGGATGTGCTTACCGTGGCTCACTTGCTGCTCGCGCCCAACTTCCCGGTGCTGTCCGCCGGGAGCGACGCCGAGCATGCCGGCTGGTATCCGGTCAGCCAGGTCCTGAATGGCGAAGTGCAGCTCGCCTTCGACCATGAGCGGATCCTCGCTGATGCCCTGGAGCGGGCGAAATCAAAGCTCGAATACTCGCCGTTGGCGGCGGCCTTTTGCGGTGGGGAGTTTACCGTGGCACAGCTTCGTGCTGTTTATGAGGCCGTCTGGGGTACACGCCTCGACCCCAGGAACTTCCACCGGAAGGCCACGGGAACACCTGGTTTTCTGGAGAGCACCGGGCGGATGACTGCGGGCGACGCCGGCCGCCCCGCAGCTCTCTTCAGGCTCGCCGAAACAGCCCGCCCGACAGCAGGCCAGCCCACGCATGCCGTGCTGAATCCGCCGTTCATGCGCCCGCGTGACTGACGCCCCTGAGTGGCGGGGGAGCTTGGGATCCCGCCGTGGCCTGGGCTTCACCAGCCGGCCGACGGCACCAACTGCGGAGTTGCGGGTTTCTGAGCCGTTATCCATCATGGCGAATTGGCCCATCAGGCGTGAGGCGAGCACCAGCCCCTGAGTCCGCGCCCGGCGTTCCTTATTGAACGCGGCAAGACCCGCCTCGACAGAGGAGGCCTGTGCCACGGCCCGCCCCAGCATGGCCCCATCAACGATGGCCTCGCAGGCCCCGCGTCCAAGGAAGGGCGCCATTGCGTGGGCGGCGTCGCCAACCAGCGCCGTGTTCCCGGTGACGTACCGCGGCAACTTCGGCGCCTCGAAGAGTCCGTGATGCAGGATGGCGTTTTCTTCGATCCTGCCGATCAGCTCCCGCACCCCGCGGTGCCAGTTACCGAAATGGTTCACTACGTGGGGCAGATGCGGTCCATCAAATGTCCGATCGGCGCGGATGCATGCATACCAGTTGGTCGCATCAGGACCTGCCGGAGTGATGCCGAACAGTGCCCCGGGGGCCCAGGTCTCGCCGTATTCGGCCACGGCGCCCTTGACGGTGCCCGCCATGCGACGGCTCCAAGGGAACGGGCGCGGAACCGGTCTCCGAACATCCGCTGCCGGGCGCGGCTGAATGTGCCGTCTGCACCGACCACCAGCTCCGCATCGTCCAGCTGTCTGGCCTCGATGACCTGTGTGTTGAAGCTGACGTCGATGTCCCGGGCCAGCGCGGCAAGCAACGCGGGCCGGGAGACCAGGTTCACGTCGGCGCCCCGGGGGCTCTCAGCAATGTCCGCCCCGCCGGCGTCCACAGTCGGGTTCCTGCGCCAGTAGCAATATGCGCCCAGCCATCAGTGCGGCGTGAGGCGTCAACACCAATACCATCGAGGGCCTTCATGGCGGCCGGCCACATGCCCAGCATGGTGCCCGACGTTGGCAGGGCCGCAGCCTGCTCCAAGACTGTCACTGACCAGCCGTGACGCTTCAGGGCCCGTGCCGTGCTCAGGCCGCTAATGCCCGCGCCGATGATGACCGCTGAATGTCCCACGCCTCAAGGGTACAGACCCCCAGCCAGCCGGTCATTCCTCCCGTTTGGGTGGACGGGTACGCTGGGATGACCGTTAGGCAGCGTGCGGTGCCCGTCCAGCTGGGAACCAGCGCGGGAATGATCGTCTACAGCTCCAGGCCCCACGGATTCGGCCGGGACGCCATGGCAGCAGCCCTTGCCTTGGCTGCCGAGGCGTCGAAGGGACTGCGCCTCGTCCTCCGGATCGTGACACTGCCGGAGACTGAGGAGAACCTTAGGGCGGCCATGGCTTCGCGGACGCCGACGGACCTCGCGCTGGGCGTCATCATCGGCCAGGAGCGGTGCAGCTACGATGTTGCGCTTGAGTGGCTCTTCCGTGCATCACGGACCCGTAACGTCAGTATCCGCGATTTGGCGGCCGAGATTGTCGCCGCTGCTGACGAGCCCCACCCGGTGCGCGTTCTCTTCGATCACTGACCTGAGGTGTCACGCGCCTGCCAACTGGCAGTGCGTTCCTTCGTAACCAATCTGCCTGGTGGCCCACCAAGGCCAGGATTGTCCGTCCTTCCAATTACAGTTCGATTGTTCAGACATCGTGCTACTTATTGGGGGATCCCTTGACCATCAACAACCAGCCCGCCTACGGGCAGTATCCGTCGCCAGGCGCCCATGGAACGCCTGCGGTTGCCGGGGGCCAGATCTACCAGTTCCGGGGCGGCGCGGCCTCGTGGTTCGGCACTCAGTTTCTCGGGCCGTCATCATCATCTGTACCCTGGGCATCTGCTACCCGTTCGCCGTCGTCCTTGTGGAGCGCTGGCGGGCCGAGAATACCTACCTGAATGGCCGGCAGCTCCGGTTCATCGGCACAGGCTGGGGGATCTTTGGGCTCTGGATCAAGTGGCTGCTGCTGCTCATCATCACGCTGGGAATCTACAGCTTCTGGGTATACCCGCGGCTGATGCAGTGGAAGGTCGAAAAGACCGAATACGCCTGACCGTCCGAAAGCGTCCTGCTCCTCAAAGCGGGGCGCTTTCGCGCAGGCAGCGGTCCTCCGGGTCAATAGCGCCCACGATGCGCTTGCCGATGCTCCCCAGCTGGCGCGACTGTGCCTTCGTGAGGGGATCGAACACCAGTGTGCGTACGGCCTCCACGTGCCCCGGAGCGGTTCGGGTGATTTTCGCCCAGCCCTCGTCGGTGAGCGTTGCCAGTGTGATGCGTCCGTCGGCAGGATCCGTGGAGCGATGCACCCAGCCCCGCTTCTCCAGCCGGCTCACCACCTGGGACAGGCGGGGGAGCCCGGACTCGGTAAAGTCTGCCAGGTCACTCATCCGGCGTGTGCGGGCCGGAGCTTCAGACAGGCCCGCCAGGACCATGTACTCGAAATGGCTGATCCCGGCGTCCTGCTGCAGTTGGGCGTCCAGGGCGGCAGGAAGCTTCATGATCACAGCGACCAGCGTCAGCCAGACTTCGCGTTCCTCGCTGTTCAGCCATCGCGGTTCTTCGGCACGTTCCATAGCGCGAGTCTATCCCTTTTACTTCACGATTGAAGTTTTGTTTCGCCCAAATCACTTGCATCGTGAAGCAATAGACGATAGCTTTTACTTCAATATTCAAGTACTTCCTGTTCCGGCCTTGCTGAGGAGCCCAGATGACCGTTATGTCCGAGACCGTCGCGCGGCCATTCGAACAACCGGCCGCCGTCCGCAGCCAGGTCACCGTCCCGCTGCGCTTCCCTGACGGCTTCACGGCCACCGCCGAGATCATGACGTTCCACGGGCTGGCCGACGGCAAGGAGCACCTGCTGCTCGCCCTCGGTAAATGGGAGCGGACGCTCCTGGACCAGGGCCCGGAAGGTACAGCTCCGCTGGTCCGGCTGCACAGCGAGTGCCTCACCGGTGACGCGTTCGGCAGCGAGCGCTGCGACTGCGGACCCCAGTTGCGCGAGGCAGTCGAGGAGATTGCCGCCGTCGGGGGCTTCCTGCTGTACATGCGGCAGGAGGGGCGCGGCATCGGCCTGTACTCCAAGCTCGACGCATATGCCCTCCAGGACACCGGCCTGGACACCTACGAAGCCAACGTTGCCCTGGGCCGCGGCGAGGACGAGCGGGACTACAGCGCCGCCGCCCAGATGCTCGGCGCGCTTGGCGCGGCCCGGATCCGCCTCCTGACCAACAACCCGGACAAAGTGGGGCAGCTGACCGCCCTCGGCGTTGACGTCTCGGAGCAGGTCCCCACCGGGGTGCACGTCTCGGCAGCAAATCATCGCTACCTGGCCGCGAAGCGCAGCCATACAGCGCACACCATTGACCTTCCGGCGGAGATCCTGCCACGGGAGATCCTGCCCGCAGAGACCCTGCCTGCCGTGATCATTCCTTCCCATGACGAGCTGCTGGCCCGGGTGGATGCCCTTATTCCCGGCTGCGGGACCGTGCCGCGGAAACCGAGGAGATCCGCCGCGTTCCGGAAGCCACCATGGCTGAACTGAAGGCGGCGGGCGTGTTCCAGATGCTTGCGCCGAAGGCCGTGGGCGGCTTCGGCATGGGGCTGGAAACCTACGTGGAGGTGGTTCGCCGCCTTGCCAAGGGCTGTGTCTCCACGGCCTGGAGTGTGGGGCATCTGGTGGAACATGTCTGGATGCTGGCCCGCTGGCCGCAGGAAGCCCAGGATGAAGTCTTCGCCAACGGGCCGGCTCCCTTGGCTGCCGCCACCGGTGCCCTCCCGGTAAAGCCGTGAAGGTCCCGGCGGTTACACCGTCTCGGGCCGCTGGAGCTTCGCATCCGGCGTTATGCACTCCGAATGGGCACTCCTGGCCGTGCAGCACGGAGACGTCCGCCTGCAGTGCCTGGTCCCGGTGTCCGATCTTGAACTCCTGGACGTCTGGCACACCGCCGGCCTGCGGGGGACCGGGAGCAACGATCTCCGGACGGAGAATCTCTTTGTCCCGGCGCACCGCGCCCTGGAGTGGAATCTCCTGGCCGCCGCTGACAACCCCGGCAGCCGGATCCACCCGGATCCGAGCATCCACACCCCCATGGCCACGTTCCTGAACATGGTTGCCCCGGCCGCCGCTCTGGGGGCGGCCGAGCACGCCATCGACGTGTTCCAGGAACTGATGAAGGTGCGCAAGGTCAAGCAGACAACGCAGGCGCGGCAGGCGGATTCACCGCTCGCGCAGGCCCGGTTCTCCCAGGCCTACGGGCAGGTGGCGACCGCGCGGCTGCACTGGCAGGAAGCCGTCCGGGTGGTGTCCTCTTCCTACGACCGCCGGCCTGTCGCTTTTACCGATGAGGAGCGGGCGCAGTACCGGCTTTCCCTCGGACTCAGCGGCGCGGCATCGGCCGAGGCTGTCCGCCTCATCCTGACGGGCTCCGGCGGCAGTGTGCACCGGCTGACGCACCCGCTCCAGCGGATCCAACGCGATGTCAATGTACTGCTCAATCACGCCTCGCTGACCATGGATCCGATTCTGGAACAGGCAGGCCGCGGACTGCTGGACCTCGGGTTCTCCGTTCCGGCGGAGCAGTTCTAGCCAGGGTGCGGGCCCCTTGCAGGACCGCCGGCTTCGGAGAAGGATATGAGCCTCACTCGAGGAGGCCAACAATGATCCAGCTTGGAAAGTTTGAACGGTACCTGATCGAGGAATTCTTCGACGACTACCGAGCCGGCGCAATGACGCACCGCACGTTCACCCGCAGGGTCGCATTCATCATGGGAAGCATGTCGGCGGCATCGGGCGCGATGCTGCTCGTGGGATGCACACCCGAGGAAGTCCCACGCAGCACCGACCCCATGCCCACACCCACGCCGTCATCGTCGACGGCGGGCCCCGGCACCGCTTCTGCCGGTGCTGTCCCGGGGCCAAGAGTCCGCTCTCCGTCCCCGAGGGCGCCGCGGGGCTGACGACGGCGACCGTCCGGTTCCCGGCCGACGGAACCGAGATCAGCGGGTACCTTGCCGGCCCGACTCCGGGGCGGCCGGCCCGGCGGTGCTGGTCTGCCACGAGAACCGCGGCCTGACCCCGCACATCCAGGACGTTGCTCGCCGCTTTGCCAAAGCCGGGTACGCGGCGCTGGCCCTTGACCTGCTCAGCAGGGAAGGCGGCACCGCCAGCCTCGACTCCGACGCCGTGTCGGGTGCACTGACCCGAGCCGGGGCACAACGCCATGTTGCTGACTTCGCCGCCGCCTTTGACTACCTTCAGGCCAGGACTTCGTGGATTCCGGACGCATCGCCATGAACGGGTACTGCTTCGGCGGCGGCATCACCTGGCAGGCGGCAACCGAGCTGGCCGGACTGAAGGCCACCGCCGCGTTCTACGGGCCGGCGCCGGACCTGAACAAGGTGCCGGCCATCAAGGCGGCGGTGTTCGGGGTCTATGCCGAGCGCGACCAGCGGATCACCAGAGCGATGCCGGGTCTCCGGGATGCCCTGGCGGCTGCCGGGGTCCGCCATCAGCTCACCGTTTACCCCGGCGTGGACCATGCCTTCCACAACGACACCGGCGAGCGCTACAACCAAACCCAGGCCACGGCCGCCTGGCACGACACCCTCGCCTGGTTCGGCCAGCACGTCTGAGGGCCGATGCCACTACGTCGGATCTGAGTAGGCTACTAACTGGGAGGGCGGGGCGCGCACCCTCGGCCACGGGTAGTCTTGAAACATGAGCACCGCAATCCCACTAACGCTCACCTTCGGCCGGCGTTTCGCCCGCGAACTCGAGGAGCTGGCGGTTCCCTGGCAGGCGGAGGAAGCACCTGACCCGCAGCTGCTGGTCCTGAACGAGCCGTTGGCCGGTGAACTGGGCTTCGACCCGTCCTCGCTGCGGACGCCCGAGGGGACGCGGCTGCTCATCGGCAACCAGATTCCTGAAGGTGCCACACCCGTTGCGCAGGCCTATGCCGGCCACCAGTTCGGCGGCTACTCACCCCTGCTCGGCGACGGGCGGGCCCTCCTGCTGGGGGAGGTCACCGACATCCACGGGCAGCTCCGGGACATCCACCTCAAGGGCTCCGGCCGGACACCGTTCGCCCGCGCAGGTGACGGCCTCGCCGTCGTCGGTCCCATGCTGCGCGAGTACATCGTCAGCGAAGCCATGCATGCCATGGGCGTCCCCACCACGAGGTCCCTCTCCGTGGTGGCCACGGGCCGGCCCGTCCGCCGTGAAACCATGCTGCCCGGGGCGGTGCTCACGAGAGTGGCCAGCAGCCACCTGCGCGTCGGCAGCTTCCAGTTCGCCCGCGTCAACGGCGAGACGGACCTTCTGCGCCGCCTGGCCGATCATGCCATCAGCCGCCATTACCCGGACGCGGCGCTCGCCGACAAGCCCTATCTCGCGTTCTTCGAGGCGGTCATAGCCGCGCAGGCGTCCCTCGTGGCGCAATGGATGCTGGTGGGCTTCGTCCATGGCGTGATGAACACCGACAACATGGCCATCTCCGGCGAGACCATCGACTACGGTCCCTGCGCGTTTATGGACGCCTTCAACCCCGGCGCGGTCTACAGCTCCATCGACGCGGACGGACGCTATGCCTACGCCAACCAGCCGGTCATCGCTGAATGGAACCTCACCCGGCTCGCTGAAGCACTCCTGCCCCTGCTCCATGAAGACCCGGACCAGGCCGTGGCGCTCGCCGTTGAATCCCTCGGCGCCTTCCGTGCCCTGTACAGCGCTGCCTGGTCAGCCGGCATGAAGTCCAAGCTTGGGCTGCGCCCGGACACGCACGACGACGTTGCGTCGCCTCTCGTGGACGGCGTGTTGGTGCTGCTCCAGGAAGGCCAGGTGGATTACACCTCCTTCTTCCGGAGCCTCGGCCCGGCGGCCCGCGCCACTCCGGAAACTGCGCGGTCCATGTTTGCGGACCCGGGCGCATTCGACGCCTGGTCCGCACGGTGGCTGGCCCTGGCGCCGGACGCGGACCTGATGGACCGCGTCAACCCCGTCTACATCCCCAGGAACCACCTGGTGGAAGAGGCCCTGGACTCGGCTATCGCGGGCCACCTGGATCCATTCAACCGGTTGGTGGACGTCCTGGCCGATCCGTATACGCAACGCCCGGGTTGGAACGCTACGCCGGACCCGCCCCTGAAGACTTCGGGAGCTACCGGACCTTCTGCGGGACCTGAGAGAGCACCAGGGATGCAATGATCGGCAATGTCACTTTCCGGCAACGGAATGTAGGCATGAAATCCGCTCGTGCTTCATCGCGGATTCCATTCCTCCCCGGTAACGATGTTGCAGGTCAGGCCCCGTAATTCGTATATGCCCGGTAAGCTCACGAACTATGTCCCGGATTGTTCAAAAAATGCGGCTGCCCGCCCTCGCCGGCCTGCTGGCGGTCGCCCTGGTGGGGTCGGCTACGCTCCTACCCTCGCATGCCGCCGACGACGCGCCGCCCGGCGGGTATCCCTCGTGGCAGGACGTGCAGAACGCCAAGCAAAGCGAGGCCGGCAAAGCGGCAGAAGTCACCAGGATCAATGGGCTGCTGGGCGGACTTCAGACCGAAGCAGAGGCACTGGGCAATTCTGCCGTAGCGTCCGCCGCGGAGTACGCCAAGGCCGAGGCGGCACTTCAGGCCGCCACTTCCACTGTTGACGCACTCACGGCCCAGACTGCACGCGCCGCGGCCGAACTGGGACAGTACAAGAAGGAAATCGGCGCCCTGGCGCCCAGTCGTATAAGACCGGTGGAACCAACATGGGTTTCTTCGTTGCCCTCGACGCCGTGCAGAACAACAGCATCCAAGGCCTGAATATCGTCCAGATTATCAGCGACAAGACTGCGGCCCTGGTCAACAAATCCGCAGGCGCCGAACGCATTTCCCGTGCCCTGGCCGATCAGGAGCAGGCGGCCAGGGCCGAGCGCGAGCGCCTGTCCGGCGAAGCCAGAACCAAGCTCGACGCCGCCCAATCCGCCCAGCAGGCCATGTCCCGGCAGATCGCGGAGCAACAGGAGCACGGCCAGGAACTGACCGCGCAGCTGGCCTCCCTCAAGGGCACCACGGCTGCGGTGGAGGAGGAGTTCCGGCAGGGCAAGGTGGCCTTGGCCGCGTATGAAACGGCGCAGGCCGCCAAAAGGGCCGCGGCGCAGGAGCAGGCACGCCAACAGGCGGAGGCGGCAGCCAAGGCGGCCCTTGCCGCTGCGCAGAAACCGGCTCCGGCCCCACCTGCTGTACCGGGAGTACCCGCCCCGCTCCTGTCCCGAGCCCGACGCCGGTCCCGCCGCCCGTCGTCGTCGTGCCTTCCGTGCCGGGAGGCGCCGTGAACGATCCCGCCGCCGCCAAGAGCTATGCGTCCGGGCAGTTGGGAGCGTTCGGGTGGGGCCAGGACCAGTTCCAGTGCCTGGCGTCACTGTGGACCAAGGAGTCCAACTGGCTGACCACTGCGACCAATCCCTACTCAGGCGCATACGGGATAGCCCAGGCGTTGCCGGCCAGCAAGTACGGGACGGCCGGCAGCGACTGGCTCACAAGCTACCGGACCCAGGTCAATTGGGGCCTGTCCTATATCGCGGACCGCTACGGGTCACCGTGCGGCGCGTGGAACCATTCCGTGGCCAACAACTGGTACTGACCTGAGCGGAGGCGCAGCCGGGTCATGTTTCCGGGCTTTGGCGAATTCCGCGGCGCTGAGGAATTCGATGCCGACGAAGGCTTCGTCTCCGTCCACCCAGGCATCATGCCCGGGTGGAATGGTGTAGGAATCGCCGGCGCTGATGCTGGTCCGGTTGCCATTGGTGGTCTCGACGTTGAGGGCCCCGGAAACGCAGTATCCCACGTGGTTGTTCTGGCAGGACTCGGTCTGGACCACCGGCTTGATGCAGTCCGACCAGCGCCAGCCGGGACTGAACGTGAACCGGCCAACCGTGTAGTCGCCCAGGTTGACTACGTCCACTTCGGTTTTGTCCGGGCGGCGCTTCTCATCCGGGGTGTTGTGGGATTTAACTGCCAGTGTGGTGACGACGTTGGTAGGCATGGCACGCAGACTTTCTCTGTTGATTCTGTGTCCATCAGCTGTCTGTCCCTGGCTGCCAGACGGCATCTGAGGCGCTAATGATTACCAGCATGCTCCCGCGGACGGCGCTTGTCGAGACCCAAACCACTAGGCTTTTCCCATGCCGGATTTTGAACGGTTCCGGGTTCTGCTGGAAGAAGAGCGCACCCGGAAACTCGCGCTCCTCCCCGCCCTCCATGCGGACATTTCGGCGGCCAACGCCGCCCGCCAGGATTCCAACGTGGATGACGAGCACGACCCCGAAGGTTCCACCATTGCGTTCGAGCTATCGCAGGCGTCGGCGCTCCTGAAGCAGAGCAGTGACGGACTTGACCAGGTGGATGCGGCCCTGGCGCGGATTGCGGCGGGCACCTATGGAACGTGTGCCGTCTGCGGGACCTCATTGCGGAGGGTCGGCTCGAAGCCCGCCCGTCGACGCCGTTCTGCATCCGCCACGCCGCGGCCGGCCGGCAGGGACGGTAGCGGCGACGTGAACCCAGGGCTCGTGAACTCCAGTGCCGTGACCGGGAGGGCGCTGTGAACGGGAGGGTGCTGTGAACGGGCGTGTGCAGGATGCTGCCGGCTTCATCGATGCCACCCTGCAGAATGAGGGGGCCTGGTACCGGGCGGAGGACGTGGAGTCCCGGATGGGCGGGTCCTGGGATCCTACGGTTCGTCAGTGGGAGCCGTACGCGGCACCGTCCGCGACGCCGGCAGAAAGTTCAAGGACCTTGGCCACGATGAGGTGACCGCATTGGCGTCCCTCCTCTGGGCCGGCCCGGTCCCGGCAGGCGGCCGGTCTATGAGAGGCGGCTCGCCGCCGTGGTGCTGCTGCAGTCCCGGGTTGCCCTGCTTCGCCACTCTGACCTGACCCGGCTGGAGGGCTTCATCAGAACCGCGCAGACCGGTGAGCTGGTGGACCCCCTGATTGCCGACGTCGTGGTTCCGTTGCTACATGGACTGGGCGGAAGCGGCCGTCAGCGCGCCGACGTCGTCATCACCCGCTGGCACCAGGACCCCGACGCCACGCTGCGCCACGCTGCACGGCTCATCGCGTCTCAGGGACCTGACCTGCAGCGCATTTCCGGGAACCGCGACGCGTAACGCGGCTGACCCCTGTTCCCGGGTCCCCGTCAGTCGTACTCTGGGCTTGGAGGTGATTGCCATGGAGGCAGCGCAGGGCGACAGGATTATCGTCCGGGGGAGGACCGTCGGATCTTCGGACCGGCACGGCGTGATCGTGGAAGTCCGTGGCCAGGAAGGTCATCCGCCCTACCTGGTCAGGTTCGACGACGGACACGAAACCGTTATGTACCCGGGCGGTGATTTCGCCGTCGAACGCGGTCACGCGGGACAAGCCGGCTGACCCGCCGCTGGTGGCCGCGCGTCCGGGCCACCGGGCACCTGCCAGACTGGTGGAATGGATCACTCCTTGGCTGCCGCGGCCCTGACGCGAACCTCACGATTCCGCCGGTCCGGACCGGTCCGCGGGACCCCGGCGACGCCTGGGCGGAGCATTGCACCAGGGCGAGGACGCAGTCACCGGGCCCTCCGCGAGGCGCAGGAGGAAGCCGCGGTGCCGGCCGCGGATGTGAGCGTCCTCTTCACGTCTGTGCTGGACTTCGGCTACTGGTCCTACACCACCGTTGTAGTGCTGGTGACCGCGCCTTTTGAGCCCGTGATCAGCGATCCGGAAAGCCTCGAACTCCAGTGGGTTCCGTTGGATGAGGTCGAGGCGAAGGAACTCCATCCCGGTTTCGCAACATCGTGGCCGGACCTGCGGACGCGCATGCCGCCGCCGTCGCCGGTTCCATCCTCTGGGCCCTGATCTATGCCACCGTCGGGCTCGCCGCGGAGGAGGCGTGGCCTGGCGCTGCCGAGCAGGAGGAGGCGGGCAATGCGGATAGGGTGGGCTGAGCCGCACACGAACAAGCGAAAGGGTCAATGTTGACTGCTGCACTCCCGGAACTGGCCGACGGTGACTTTTACTACCAGGCGCTCGGCGGCGGGCACTTCCGCTCCACCATCCACGCCCAGGGGCCTGGAATGAGCACGAACAGCACATGGCGCCCGCCTCGGGCCTGATGGCGGACAGCCTGGAGCGCCACGAACCCCGCACCGACATGCGGATGGCCCGGCTGAGCTACGAGATCCTGGGCCTGATCCCGGGTGGCGGGTTCCACATCGAAACCACCACACTCCGCCCGGCCGGACCATCGAGCTCCTGCAGGCAGAACTGGTAGCCAACGGGCGGGTGGCCATCCGCGCCACCGCATGGCGGATGATCACCAGCGACACGTCCGCGGTTGCCGCCGTCGAGGACACCGCCATCCCGGCACCGGATGAATGCAAACCGTTCGACGGCGCCGCCGTCTGGCCAGGCGGCTATATCCGGTCCCTGGAGATGCGCGTGGCCGAGGGCCACCGGCCAGGCGCCGGCATCGTCTGGCTCCGCACGCAGCACCCCCTGACGGATAAAGCCGACAGCGGCGACCTGTCCCGCCTGATGGGCCTCGTTGACACAGCCAACGGGATCGCGGCCAGGGTCCCGCCGGCAAGGACAGCTATGCCTTCCCCAACCTGGACCTTCAGATCCACATGTACCGCAGGCCCGAAGGCGAATGGCTTGGCTTGGACAACGCCGTCTCCTTCGGAACCGACGGGATTGGCCTCACCTCCACCGTCCTGCACGATCTTCAGGGCCCGTTCGGACGCGCCGAACAGATTCTGACGCTTCGCCGGACCTGACGGCCTTGCCCGTGATTATCGGACCGCTGCGACTACTTGACCTGTGTGGCTATTTGGCGCCGGTGACGCTTTTGTAGCTGTGCACCGCATTGCGCAGGGTGGGGAAGAAATGGTCCGCAGTGAACCGTGCGCTCGCCCCGTACGCCATCCATGCCGGCACCAGGGCTGCGCTCAACGCCGCCCGGCCACCAGGTCCGACTTCAGCCAGGACCGTTTGTAGCCACGCCCAACACCAATGCCCGGCAGCGCCTTGCTGATCCATTCGTGCCGCACTCGGGCCTGCACATTGGTGGAATCAGGACGCGGGGGCTCCTGGAGCGGCGTCGAATCCTGGCCGTATTCGGCGGTCACCAGGATCGGCAGGTGGTCGGAGGCGCCGCGGGGCAGGGTTTCCACATTCTCGATGTTCAGTCCCAGGGACGTGGCAAAGTCGAAGTGGCCCTTGAATACTTTGTAGCGGGTGTAGGTCCTGCGGTCACTGAGGGAGAGTTCGTAGCCGGTGTTCTTCATGTGTTCGTTGAGGTTCTTGGTGAAGAAGGGGTAGTTGAAGTCACCCACCATCAGAGTCATGAGGCCGGTGCCCATACCCAGGAGTTCCGCGTGGGCCGCATGGATCTGGTTGCGCCGCAGCGAGTTGGTGGCAGTCAGCGGAGCGGCGTGGAACGAGGCGATCACCAGTTCGTGATCGGTCTCGTTGTCCCGCACGCGCGTGCCGATGAGGCGCTCATGGGCGGGCGCGAGGACCATGTCGTGCAGGGACTTTTTGAGCGCGAAGGTCTTGGTGCCGTGGGCCGTGAACCGGTCAGGCCGGTAGTAAATGGCCAGCCCAAGGCGGTTGCCCTTGGTGGAGTCGGCGAGCTGCAGCGGACCCAGTGTGTCCGGCAGGTCCGAGGTGTCACATTCCTGGAGGCACAGGGCATCGACGCCGAAATTCTGGGCAAGATCAACCAGTTCCCCACTGGCCTGGTGCTTGCGGAGGTTGTAGCTAATGACGCGTATCAGTGGATTACCTCTTCTGAGGAGTAGCGGGTGGACCCAGTTCCTGAGTTTAGCCACCCGATGGGGGACGGTGCAGCAATACACCGCTGGATGTCAGGTGGCGCGGAACACCAGCCAGCCGGCGAGGGTGGACAATCCCGTCAGGGCGGCACCCCACAGGATGTCCACAACAATGAGCTGCAGCGGCCACGTCCTGAGCGTGGCGGCATTCGTCAGGTCATACGTTGCGTAGGCAAAGGCGCCCAGGGCGGCCCCATAGCCGACGGCGGTCAGCCAGCTGCCGCCGTCGAGCGCCGGCCGCAGCGCAAAGAAGACAATCCCCGCTATGTACATGACATAGAAAGCCACGGCGTAACCTAAGTGTGGCTTGTCTGCGAGCAGGTCACCGATGTGGCTGCGGTAGAACGGGTTCATGAGCTTGAGCCAGACGGCGTCGATGACCGCGAACGCAGCCGCGACGACAAGGAATTCCAATATGACCATAAGGGAGCTTAGCAATATGCAGGACGCCGAAGCGGGACTCCGGACGCTCACTGTGGTGCGGCAGGATCATTCCCTCGGCGCCGCACGTGACCTGGAGTTCGGCCTCGAACTGCTGACCCAGGCGAAGACCGGCAGGATCGGCCCCACGCTGCGGCTGTACCGGCCCGCGCCCACTGTTGCCTTCGGCCAGCGGGATACCCGCCTGCCCGGCTTCGACGCGGCCGCCCGGGCCTGCCGCGAGCACGGATTTGAACCCCTGGTGCGGAAAGCCGGCGGGCGCGCCGCCGCCTACCACGGGGGCACGCTGGTGGTGGACCACGTGATGCCCCATGCGGACGCCATTGCCGGTTCCAAGGGCCGGTTCAGCTTCTTTGGTGAGCTGCTGGCGCAGTCCCTGCGGGACGTCGGTGTGCAGGCAGCGGTTGGCGAAATTCCGGGGAGTACTGCCCCGGGGAGTTCAGCGTTCACGGCACCCACCCGGCCGACCCGGCGTACCGGATCAAACTCGTGGGCACAGCGCAGCGCGTGGTGAGCGGCGGGTGGCTGTTCAGTTCCGTGATCGTGGTGGAGAATTCCGCCCCCATCCGCAACGTCCTGACGGACGGCTATGCAGCCCTGGGCCTGGAGTGGGACCCGGCCACCGCCGGCGCGGCCAACGATCTGGTGCCTGGCCTCACGGTCCAGGATGTTGAGGACGCCGTTATTGCCGCGTACGCCGGCCACGCCTCCCTCCGGCATGCCGACTTCAGCAGCTATGCAGGTTTGGATACTCGGGAGGCGTAGCCCGCGCTTGCCGGGCCGTTAGTGGCCCTTGCGATCCACTCGTCCAGGTGCGGAGCCTCGGCGCCGATGGTGGTACTGTCGCCGTGGCCGGTCCGGACCACCGTTTCGGCCGAGAGCGGCAGCAGCCACGTCCGGATCGACTCGATGATGGTGGGGAAGTCGCTGTAGGACCTGCCCGTGGCGCCGGGCCGCCCTGGAACAGGGTGTCGCCGCTGAAGAGCGAGCCTTCGCCGTTGGGCCCGTCAGGGAGATGGAAGGATACCGAGCCCGGCGAGTGCCCGGGGTGTGCAGGGCCGTCAGGCTGGCCCCGCCACCTCAATGACGTCGCCGTGCTTGATGGCGACGTCGGGTTCCACGTCAGGGTAGACGCTGTGCCACAGCATCCAGTCGTCCCGGTGGAGGTGGATCGGGGCCTGGGCGAGGTCCCAGAAGTCACCTACTGAACGGATGTGGTCGTCATGGCCGTGGGTCAGCAGGATCGCCTTGAGCTTCCGGCCACCCACGGCGGCGGCAATGGCCTTGGCGTCGTGCGCGGGGTCGATTACCACGCATTCCTCATCGTTGCCCACGATCCAGACGTTGTTATCCACATCCCATGTGCCGCCGTCGAGCGAGAATGTCCCGGACGTGACGAGCCGCTCGATCCGGAGGCTCACAGTTCCACCACCGAACGCAGCACGGAACCGGTGTGCATCTTCTCAAACGCTTCCTCCACCTGGTCAATGGTGATCCGCTCGGTCACGAAGGCATCCAGGTCCAGCTTGCCCTGCTTGTACAGGCTGATCAGCATGGGGAAGTCCCGGGACGGCAGGCAGTCACCGTACCAGGAGGACTTCAGCGAGCCGCCGCGGCCAAAGACATCCAGCAGGGGCAGCTCCAGGGTCATCTCCGGCGTGGGGACGCCCACCAGCACCACGGTGCCGGCGAGATCGCGCGCGTAGAACGCCTGCTTGTAGGTTTCGGGGCGGCCGACGGCGTCAATCACCACGTCTGCGCCGAAGCCGTCGGTGAGTTCCCGGATTTTCTCCACAGGGTCCGTCGCGGAGGAGTCCACGGTGTGGGTGGCGCCAAGTTCCTTGGCGTGCGCCAGCTTTTTCGCGTCGATGTCGACGGCGATGATGGTGGTGGCGCCGGCGAGCGCGGCGCCGGCGATGGCGGCCACGCCCACACCGCCGCAGCCGATGACGGCGACCGTATCACCGCGCTTGACGCCCCCGGTGTTGATGGCGGCGCCCAGTCCGGCCATGACGCCGCAGCCGAGCAGGCCGATGGCGGCAGCATCGGCGTCGGGATCCACCTTGGTGCACTGGCCGGCGGCCACGAGGGTCTTTTCGATGAACGCTCCGATGCCCAGGGCTGCGGACAGTTCGGTGCCGTCCTCGAGCGTCATCTTCTGGGTGGCGGTGTGGGTGTTGAAGCAGTACTGTGCCTGGCCTCGGTTGCACGCGCGGCAGTTGCCGCAGACGGCCCGCCAGTTGAGCACCACGCGGTCGCCCGGGGCGACGTCCGTAACGTCGGGCCCACGGCGCTGACCACTCCGGTGGCCTCGTGGCCCAGGAGGAACGGGAAGTCATCGCTGATGCCGCCCAGCTTGTAGTGAAGGTCGGTGTGGCAGACGCCGCTGGTGATGATGTCCACCAGGGCCTCGCCGGGCCCCGGATCCGGGACCAGGATGGTCTCCAGAGTGACCGGGGCGCCCTTGGAGCGGGCTACGACACCTTTGACTTTATGGACCACGAAAGGCTCCCTCAATGCAGATAGACAGAACGGGACCAACACGGATGTTGGTCCCGTTCTGTTTACCACATAAGCTGGCGTGGTCAGGCTGCGAGGCGGCTCATTACCTCGGCAGCGGAAGGGTTGGTGGCGGCGGTGCCGTCCGGGAAGAGCACGGTGGGGACGGTGCGGTTGCCGCCGTTGAGCTTCTCCACGAGGTCGGCTGTGCCCTCCACCTCTTCGATGTTGATTTCCCTGTATCCGATGCCCTGCGCGTCCAGCTGCTTCTTCAGCCGGTTGCAGTAGCCGCACCAGGTGGTGGAAAACATGGTGATGGTGCCGTTCTCGGGGGTAAAGTCCACGGAGCTCTCCTGAAATGGTTGAGGGGGTTCGTTCCCGTCAACGGTAACCCGGGGCGGGCTATTCCCCGAGCCGGCCCGGCGGATGCAGTGCCGGGTGACAGTAGATAACGCTGATGGCATGCTGGAGCCATGTGTGGACGCTATGTGATGGCACGGGCCGTGGGCGATTTGCTGGCCGACTTTGATGCCCAGCTCGAGGAGGAAGTGCATCTTCCCCCGTCCTGGAACGTGGCGCCCACCGACGCTGTCCCGATCGTCCTGGAACGGCTGATCGATGAC
Source organism: Arthrobacter sp. Hiyo4 (assembly GCA_002370555.1). Classification (GTDB taxonomy): domain Bacteria; phylum Actinomycetota; class Actinomycetes; order Actinomycetales; family Micrococcaceae; genus Arthrobacter. The sequence continues at coordinate 1,974,051 of AP014718.1, read as the reverse complement.
GACCCTGTGCGGCAGCTGCATGTGGCCCGCTGGGGCCTGGTGCCGTCCTGGGCGAAGGATCCGGGCATCGGCCCCAAGATGATCAACGCACGGAGCGAGACTGTGCTGGAGAAGCCGGCCTTCCGCAAGGCCGTGAAGTCGCGTCGCTGCGCCGTCCCGGCGGACGGGTACTACGAATGGAAGCAGGGTACCGGCAAAGCCAAACAGCCCTACTACGTCCATCCGGGCCAAGGCAGCGGGCTGGTGTTCGCCGGCCTGTATGAGTGGTGGAAGGATCCGTCCAAGGCCGAAGGCGATCCCGGACGGTGGATGCTTTCCACGTCCATCCTGACGGCAGATACGCCGCCGCCCGGCGCCGAGTCCACAATCTTCGGCAAGCTGACTGCCCTGCATGACCGCGTGCCGCTGCCCATGGACCGGGCCACGATGGCGTCGTGGCTGGATCCGCAGATCGATGACGCCGCCTTCCTCGTGGACCTGGTCCGGGCACGCGTGTTGGACGTCGCGGCAGACTGGCATGTGGATTCGGTCGGTACCGAGGTGGGCAACGTACGCAACAATTCCCGGAACTGATCCGGCCGGTGGAAGCCTTGTTCTAAACCGGCACTCGAGGCGGCATGCCCCTAAACGGTGACCTTGCCGGCGTCGTCCACTGTCCACGTGGGGTTGTAGGCAACTTCCCAGCGGAAGCCGTCCGGATCGGCGAAATAGCCGCTGTACCCGCCCCAGGGCTGGGTGACCGGCGCGGCGACGATAGTGGCCCCGGCCGATGCCGCTTCCGCCATGACCCGATCCACCGCCTCGGTGCTGGGCAGGTTGTGGCTGAGCGTGATGCAGGGGACCGGGCCGGGGACACCTACCCCCGCTTCGGCGTGCATCTGGGCGGCGTCCCACAGGGAAAGGATGAGTCCGTGGTTGATCTGGATGAACACCACATCACCGGGAAACTCGCGGTGGACAGGCCAGCCGAGGCCCTCCGCGTAGAACCGGCGGGAGGCGTCAACACTGCGAACGCCTAGTGAGATGAAGTCGACTCTGGGCTGCATGCTTCGATACTGTCAGAAGATGGCAACAATTCAAGGAAACGATAGGGACGCTTTGGCCGACAAGGAACAGCTCGCTGCCGTTCGGATTGCCGTAGACGAAGTTGACGAGCAGATTGTCACCCTCATTGCGCGGCGTGAACGCTTGATCCGGATCGCCGGAACCCTCAAGGGGGACGACGCTGAAGTCCGCGCCCCGGCCGGGTGGAACGGGTGATCGAGCATGTCCGGGCCGCCGCGGAAAAGAAGGACATTGATCCGGACATTGTGGAATCAACTTACCGGGCCATGATCTCGGGGTTCATTAAACTCGAAATGAAGGTCCACAGAGAAAGCAGCTGACGCTGCCGCAGATGCTGTCCGGACAGGGTCCCGGCAGCACCTGCCTCGGTGTTCCCTGGAGCGTTTCGTCGACCTAGCGTTTCGTCGACCTAGCGTTTCGTCGACCTAGCGTTTCGTCGACCTAGCGTTTCGTCGACTCAGAGCGCTTCGTCGACGGCGACGCCCGACTGGAACTCCCGGCCGTCAGCCTCGCTGAAGGCCGACATGATGTGGCCCTTGCCCAGGCCATGGACAGCCGCGACGGGGAAGTTGCCGGTGATGGTGCTGCCCGAGTGCGTGACGCCGCCAAGGTCATAGTTTTCCTCGGCGCTTTGGTCATGGCTGAACGAGTAGAAGGCAATGGCCTCCCCGTTCATGAACTCAATGCCCAAGCGTCTTTGTGATGAGTAATCAGGGCTCGCCGCCACCAGTCCCACTACGTACGCACCTGCCCCCGGTATGTTGCCGTCGATATCAAAGGTTGCCACGAGCTTTTCGTCCTGGGCCTTGATGCTTACGTGCTTGAGGAGTGCGTCATTGGTGCTCATGCCACAATCCTGCCTCCCTGATGCCCGTCCGTCCACCCCTGTCTAGGTTTTGTCGGAGCGTCGTCGTAGACTCAAGGTATTCGAACATGTATTCGAATACATTGCTTTTGCATCAGCAGTTTGCATCAGCTCCGTTCAGTTCCGGGAGGCGCCCATGGGTATGTTCAGCGAGTCCGTGGACGTCGTCTGCACCCCCGCCGGCCAGCCGCTGAACCTCCAGTGGGCCGGACGGCACTACACGGTGTGCGCCGAGCCCGTCCGGTGGTATGAACGCCGGCAGTGGTGGGCCGAGGAACGCCGTGCGCCGCTCGGCAGCGGGCCGGGGCTGGTGGACCACGAAATCTGGCGCGTCCAAGTGCAGGCGGACCCGCGGAGTGCCGGCCCCCGGGATGCAGGAGAGCCGCTCACCCTGGACCTGAGCCGGCATACCGGCAGCGGTCGCTGGAGGCTCCTGCGGATCCACGACGCCCTCCGGCCACAAACAGCATGAGCTTCTCCCACCTTCACGTTTCCACGGCCTTCAGCGCACACTATGGCGTTGCCTGGCCGACGAACTGGCCCAGGTTGCCGCCGCGGACGGCGCAACCGCTCTCGCCTGCACGGACCGGGACGGCCTCTACGGCACCATCAAACACCTCAAAGCCTGCATGGAAGCCGGCATCGACCCCATCGTGGGGGTGGACCTTGCGGTTTTCGACGACGACGGCGACCACCGCACCCAGCTCGCCGGCAGGGTAGTGGTGCTCGCCCGCGGCCACAACAACGGGGCGGGCTACCGCGCATTGTGCCGGCTGGTGTCCGATGCCCATGCCCGCACCTCCGGCAAAGCCGGGGAGCGGTGCCCGTGGCGGTCACCCGCGCCGAACTCGCCTCCCGCACGCTCGACCCCAAAACCCTGAAACCGGTCCTGACAATCCTGATCGGCCCGGATTCCGACGTCGGACGGGCCATGAGCGGCCGGCGCTACCTCCGTCCGCGCACCCTTTTCAAAAGCTGGCTGGACGCCATGCCCCCAAGAACCCTGGTGGCGGAAGTCGTTTCCCAGCTCACTGCCCCGGAACGCCCCTGAGCACCGCCCACGCAGTACGAATGCTCAAACTCGCGGAAGAGCACCACGTACCGGCCGTGCTCACCAACGCGGTCCGCTACTGCGCGGAGGACGGGGCCGCCACAGCTGACGTGCTCGACTCCGCCCGGACGCTGAAGTCGCTCCCCGAACTCGCAGCCGAACCGCTGCTCCAGCCCAACGGACAGGCCTGGCTGAAATCATCAGCGCAGATGCTTCAGCTCGGCAAGGAAATCATCTGCGCCGCAGGGTATGGCGCAGCGGACCTCAAGCAGCTGATGGCACAGACCGAGGCGCTCGCCGACTTCTGCCGGATTGACCCGGTGACTGACATGGGCTGGAAGCAGCCGGTGGTCCCCGAGGCATCGGTCATTGGCATCAGCCAGGACCCGCACGATGAACTGGTGCAGCGCTGTGAGGCAGGGATCAGCAGGCGGTTCCCCGGAATATCAGGCTCAGCCCACAAGGACATGCGCTCGCGGCTGGAGCACGAGCTGGGAATCATCAGGAACCTCGGGTTTTCCTCCTATTTCCTCACAGTCGCGGAGGTCTCCCGGATGATCATGGACATGGGGGTCAGGGCAGCCGCCCGCGGTTCCGGGGCCTCCAGCCTGGTCAACTACCTGATTGATGTCAGCCAGGTGGACCCCCTGCAACACGACCTGATCTTCGAACGCTTCCTGTCCCGGGACCGGGCCACGTTGCCGGACATCGACATCGACGTCGAAAGCGCCGAACGGCACAACGTGTACCGGCGGATCTTTGACCGCTTCGGTTCCGAGCGCGTCACGCTGATGAGCATGCAGAACGGGTACCGCGCCCGCGGTGCCGTCCGCGACGCCGGGATGGCCCTGGGGATGGACGATGACGACGTCGGTGAGATCGCCAAGCAGCTGTGGCGTTTTTCGGCCCGGAAATTCCGTGAGGCGCTGGTTGAGAAACCTGAACTGCGGGAGTTCGCCGGCCGGGTGGAGCAACGGGACTTCGCCGAAAACCAGCAGCTTGACCTGCTGGTGGACCTTACGGAACGGCTGGATCGCCTGCCCCGCCATATTTCCATGCATCCCTGCGGGGTGATCCTGGGCGATGCCACACTGCTCGACCGGACCCCGGTGCAGCCCAGCGGGCTGGGGCTGCCCATGAGCCAGTTCGATAAACATGACATGGATCCCATGGGCATGCTCAAGCTTGATGTCCTGGGGGTCAGAATGCAGAGCGCCATGGCGTTTGCCGTCCGGGAAGTCATCAGGATCCATCCTTCCAAAGCGGAGGTGGTGGCGGCAGGGGCCCACCCGGCAGGTCCTGACGGGACCGGGCCGGACTACATCGCCGAGAACGGCCACATCGACCTCAACGCCGTGCCGCTGGATGATGAACCAACCTACGAACTGATCCGCAGCACCCACACCCTGGGCTGCTTCCAGATCGAGTCACCCGGTCAGCGGGAGCTGATCGGCAAGCTGGCACCGCGTGAGTTCAATGACCTCATCATCGACATTTCGCTGTTCCGGCCGGCCCGATGAAATCGGACATGGTGCGGCCCTTCCTGGAGCACCGGCACGGCTTCGCGCCGGAGGTCTACCCGCACCCGGACCTGAAACCCGTGCTGCAGGAAACCCATGGCGTCACTGTTTTCCATGAACAGATCCTGAAAACCTTCCACGTGATGACCGGCTGCGGCCTGGCGCGCGCGGATGAGTTCCGCCGGGCGCTCGGCAACGAGGTCCACGAGCTGAAAGTGGAAGAGTTCTTCCGCCGGGAAGCCCGGATCAAGGGGTACTCCCCGGAAGTGGTGGACAAGGTCTGGGGACCCTGAAAGCCTTTGGCAGCTTCGGCTTCTGCAAGGCGCACGGTGCGGCATTTGCCGTCCCCACCTACCAGTCCGCCTGGCTCAAGACGCACCACCCCGAGGCTTTCCTGGCCGGGCTGTGGGAGCACGACCCCGGCATGTACCCCAAACGGCTGCTGGTGGCCGAGGCCCGCCGGCTGGGCATCCCCATCCTGGCGCTGGACATCAACCGCAGCCAGGCCGAGTACCGGGTGGAACGGGTGACGGACGGGCCGGACGCCGGCAAGCTGGGGATCAGGCTGAGCCTTAACGGAATCTATGGCCTGTCCGGGACCGAGCTCAAGCGGATTGTCGCCGGCCAGCCCTACGACTCCCTGGCTGACCTCCGTGCCCGGTCCAGGCTGAGCAAGCCAAGCATCAAAAGGCTCGCCCAGCTGGGTGCCTTTGACTCCCTGCACCGTGAATCGGGAGGCGCCGCCAACCGCGCAGACCTCGTCCAGCACCTGCAGCAGCTCCAGGCCGCGGGCGGTACCCGGAAGGGCCTCGACATCATGGACGGGCAGCTGTCCCTGCCGCTGGGGACGTGGAGCTGCGGAACGTCAAGCCCGGGCTTCCCGCGCCCACCCTGGTGGAAAACGTCCGGGCAGAACTGGACCTGATGGCCATAGATGTCAGCGGGCACCTGATGGACAGCCACCGGCCCATGCTGGACCGGCTGGGGGTCACCACTGCAGACAAACTGTTGAGCCTGCGCAACAACACCGAGGTGCTGGTGGCCGGGGTGCGCATCGCCACCCAGACACCGCCCATGCGCGGCGGCCGGCGGGTGGTGTTCATCAGCATCGACGACGGCACCGGCTGCGTCGACTCCGTGTTCTTCCATGAAGCCCAGGAACAGGCGGGTCTGCTGCTGTTCGGCACCAGGCTGCTGCTGATCCGGGGCACCACCCGGCGAACAGGTCCCCGGGGAATCAGCCTGAGCGCCAGCATGGCCTGGGACCTGAGCCGGGTGGAATCCCTGCCGTTCGCGGCGGATCGGGTGGAGCGCACCGATGTGCCGCATCCTTTGGACGGGATCAGCCGAAGCCTGGCGATTACCGGAATGGGCGGCTGAGAGGCCGCGGGTCCCGTTGGTCGGCCTCCCGGGAAACCGATAGCATTGACGATGGCTGGCTGTGGTCCCCGTACGCCGCAAGCTATGAAGCCTAAAACTTTGAATAGGAGACACCCGTGTCAGATGCCCAGCAGATCACCCTCATCGTCGATGGCGAAGAGACCAAGGTGACTACCGGGACAACCGGTGCGGAACTCTTCTTTGAGCGCCGCGATGTTGTTGTTGCCCGCGTCAACGGCGAGTTGAAGGACCTGGACCAGGAGCTGCCCGAGGGCGCCGAGATCGAGGGCGTCACCATCGATTCCCCGGACGGCCTGGACGTCCTCCGCCACTCCACCGCCCACGTTATGGCCCAGGCCGTGCAGCAGCTGCGCCCGGACGCCAAGCTGGGCATTGGACCGTACATCACCGACGGCTTCTACTTCGACTTCGACGTCGCAGAACCGTTCACCCCCGAGGACCTCAAGACCCTCGAGAAGATGATGCTCAAGATCGTCAACCAGAACCAGAAGTTCGTCCGCCGCGTGGTCAGCGAGGACGAGGCCCGTGAGGCCATGAAGAACGAGCCCTACAAGCTCGAACTCCTGGGCAAGAAGAACAACGCCGCCGAAGCCGGCGAGGGCGTCAACGTCGAGGTCGGTGCCGGCGACATCACCATCTACAACAATGTCGAGCGCAAAGAGGGCACCACGGTCTGGTGCGACCTCTGCCGCGGCCCGCACCTGCCCAACACCAAGCTCATTTCCAACGCCTTTGCCCTGACCCGGTCCTCCTCCGCGTACTGGCTGGGCAACCAGAAGAACCAGCAGCTGCAGCGCATCTACGGCACCGCCTGGCCCACCAAGGACGCGCTCAAGGCCTACCAGGAGCGCATCGCCGAGGCTGAGCGGCGCGACCACCGCAAGCTCGGCGTCGAACTTGACCTGTTCTCCTTCCCTGACGAGCTGGGCTCCGGCCTGCCGGTGTTCCACCCCAAGGGCGGCATTATCCGCAAGGAGATGGAGGACTACTCCCGCCAGCGCCACGTCGACGCCGGCTACGAGTTCGTCTACACGCCCACATCACCAAGGGACACCTGTACGAAGTCTCAGGCCACCTGGACTGGTACAAGGAAGGCATGTTCCCGGCCATGCACGTGGACGCGGAACTCAACGAGGACGGCACCGTGCGAAAGCCCGGCCAGGACTACTACCTGAAGCCGATGAACTGCCCCATGCACAACCTGATCTTCCGCTCGCGTGGACGGTCCTACCGCGAACTGCCCCTGCGTCTCTTCGAATTCGGCTCGGTGTACCGGTACGAAAAGTCCGGCGTGGTACACGGACTGACCCGGGTCCGTGGCATGACACAGGACGACGCCCACATCTACTGCACCCGCGAGCAGATGAAGGACGAACTCACCAAGACCCTGAAGTTCGTGATCGACCTGCTGAAGGACTACGGCCTGAACGACTTCTATCTGGAGCTGTCCACCAAGGACCCGGAGAAGTACGTCGGCGAAGACGCAGCCTGGGAAGAAGCCACCCGGACACTCGCCGAAGTTGCTGAGGAATCCGGCCTGGAACTCGTCGCGGATCCGGGCGGCGCGGCCTTCTACGGCCCGAAGATCTCCGTCCAGACCAAGGATGCACTCGGGCGAACCTGGCAGATGTCCACCATCCAGCTGGACTTCAACCTCCCGGAACGCTTCGAGCTGGAATTCCAGGCAGCCGACGGCACGCGCCAGCGTCCTGTGATGATCCACCGTGCGCTCTTCGGTTCCATCGAGCGGTTCATGGGTGTGCTCACCGAGCACTATGCCGGCGCGTTCCCTGCGTGGCTTTCCCCCGTGCAGGTGGTGGGCATCCCGGTGGCCGAAACGTTCAACGAATACATGTTCGACGTCGTTGACCAGCTCAAGGCTGCGGGCATCCGCGCCGAGGTGGATACCTCCTCGGACAGGTTCCCCAAGAAGATCCGCACCGCCAGCAAGGACAAGATCCCGTTTGTCCTGATCGCCGGCGGCGACGACGCCGAGGCGGGCGCGGTGTCCTTCCGCTTCCGTGACGGGAGCCAGGACAACGGCGTGCCGGTGGCCGAGGCCGTCAAGCGGATCACGGAAGCCGTCCGTAACCGGACCAGCTAGCGGAAACGGATAAGAACACGGTGCAGGAGAACACAGGCGCAGGCTATCCAGGGGATGCCGGCGTGACAGATGACTTTGAGCTCGCGGGCGTGCCGGATGCTTTCCAGCGCCTGTGGACTCCGCACCGGATGGCCTACATCAAGGGCGGCCAGCACCAGTTCAAGAACCAGAACGACTGTCCCTTCTGCGTGGGTCCGGGCCGGACTGACGAGGAAGCCCTGATCGTCTATCGGGGGAGGACCTGTTACGTGGTCCTCAACCTGTTTCCCTACAATCCGGGGCACCTCCTGGTCTGCCCGTACCGGCATGTCCCGGACTACACGGACCTCACGGTGGAAGAGACCGCGGAATTTGCGGAGATAACCCAGACGGCCATGCGGGTCCTGCGCAAGGTGGCGAACCCGGCGGGTTCAACCTCGGCATGAACCAGGGCGTAGTGGGCGGGCTGGAATCGCCGCGCACCTGCACCAGCACATCGTGCCGCGCTGGGGCGGGGATGGTAACTTCTTCCCCATCATTGCCCAGACCAAGGCCATCACGCAGACCCTGGATGAAGTCCGCCAGCAGGTTGCAGAGGCCTGGCCCGGGAGACGAATGCTGAATAGGCATGCGCGCGGGTTTTTCACCGCGCTTTTCACTCCGCTGGCGCGCTGGCTCCTGAAAATCGGTGTTTCCCCTGATGCTGTGACGGTCATTGGAACCGCCGGCGTGGTGGTGGGTGCGTTGGTCTTCTACCCCCTCGGCCAGCTCTGGTGGGGGACCCTGTTCATTACCGCGTTCATTTTCTCGGACGTGCTTGACGGCATTATGGCCCGGCTGCGGGACACCGGCGGCCGCTGGGGAAACTTCCTGGATTCCACCCTGGACAGGATCGCCGACGGCGCGCTGTTCGCGGGTGTGGCCATCTGGTTCTTCACCGGGGGTGACGATTACGCCATCGCCGTCGTCGCCATGCTGTGCCTCGTTTTGGGGATGGTGGTCTCGTATGCGCGGTCCAAGGCCGAATCCCTTGGCTTCACGGCGAATGTGGGCATCGCCGAGCGCGCCGAGAGACTGGTTTCGGTGCTGGTGGTCACCGGATTTACGGGTCTTGGATTGCCCCCGGTGGTTCTTCTGGTGACGCTTGGTCTGCTGGCACTGGCCAGCCTCATCACGATCATCCAGCGTATAGCCACCGTCCATCGCCAGGCCTTCGCGGAGTCCGCGGCTTCGGATTGAGCCTGATTAAGCCCCCGCCTGCCGTGGGACTAGTATTGTGACTGCCCGGTCAATGGATCCGGCAACCCGGTGCGTGTACTTTCGGTTTCTTGCCGCCCTCACGCCCGGCGAAGATCATCTATCTACCCATAGGGGTTTTTGTGTCTACACCTGATGTAAGCAGCGAAGCCGGTTCGTCCGCGAACAGCGTCACGGGCAGCAACCGCGTCAAGCGCGGCATGGCTGAGATGCTCAAGGGCGGCGTCATCATGGACGTCGTCAACGTTGAACAGGCCCGCATCGCCGAAGACGCCGGTGCCGTTGCAGTCATGGCGCTCGAACGCGTTCCGGCTGATATCCGTGCCCAGGGCGGCGTGTCCCGGATGTCGGACCCGGACATGATCGACAAGATCATCGACGCCGTGTCTGTTCCGGTCATGGCAAGGCCCGGATCGGCCACTTCGTGGAGGCCCAGGTCCTGCAGTCGTTGGGCGTGGACTACATTGACGAGTCCGAGGTCCTGACCCCGGCCGACTACGTCCACCACATCGACAAGTGGAACTTCAAGGTTCCCTTCGTCTGTGGCGCCACGAACCTTGGTGAGGCGCTGCGCCGCATCAACGAGGGCGCGGCCATGATCCGTTCCAAGGGCGAGGCCGGCACTGGCGATGTCTCCAACGCCACCGGGCACATGCGCCAGATCCGCGCCGAGATTGCCAAGCTTGCCGCTCTGGCCGAGGACGAGCTGTATGTTGCGGCCAAGGAACTGCAGGCCCCGTACGAACTGGTCAAGGAAGTTGCCGCGGCCGGTAAGCTTCCCGTGGTGCTTTTCACCGCGGGCGGCATCGCCACCCCGGCGGACGCTGCGATGATGATGCAGCTCGGCGCCGACGGCGTGTTCGTCGGTTCCGGCATCTTCAAGTCCGGCAACCCGGCCCAGCGTGCCGCTGCCGTGGTCAAGGCCACCACGTTCTTTGATGACCCCGACGTCATTGCCAAGGCTTCCCGCGGCCTCGGCGAAGCCATGGTGGGCATCAACGTGGACGATATCCCGCAGCCGCACCGCCTCTCCGAGCGCGGCTGGTAGCAGCGCTAAAGCAGTACGACGGCGGCGGGTGACCTTTCGAAGGTGGCCCGCCGCCGTCGTCGGTTAACCCATCTAACTGGCACTTAACGTCGCGAAAATCGCTTTTCACGACGTTAAGTGCCAGCCAGTTGGGGAGGTGGTTACTCGAGGCCGAGGCGCTTTAGCAGGGGCTCCAGCCGGGCGTCCCGGCCGCGGAGCGCGCGGAAGGATTCCAGCGGGTCCCTGCTGTTGCCGCGGGAGAGCAGCTCCTGGCGGAAGCGTTCGCCGTTGTCGCGTGTCAGGCCGCCGTTTTCGGTGAACCAGTCCACGGTTTCGGCATCCAGCACCTCACTCCAGATGTACGAGTAATAGCCGGCCGCATAGCCAGCACCCGCGAAGATGTGCTGGAAATAGCCGGTGCGGTAACGCGGCGGGATCAGGGCATGAGCCACGCCCGCGGCCGCGAGGGACTTCGCCTCAAACCCCAGGACGTCGTCGGGGATTTCGGTTTCGTCCAGCACATGCCAGGCCAGGTCCAGCAGCGCGGCACCGAGGTATTCCGTGGTCCCGAAGCCTTCGCCCCACAGCCGTGAGTCGTTCAGCTTGTCCGCCACCTGCTGCGGAAGCGGTTCGCCGGTGGCGTGGTGCCGGGCATAATTGGCAAGCACCTCCGGCCACAGGATCCACATCTCGTTGACCTGCGACGGGTATTCCACAAAGTCACGGGGGACAGCAGTGCCGGCGAACCGCGGATACGTCACGTTCGACAACAAGCCGTGGAGCGCGTGTCCGAACTCGTGGAACGTGGTGCGCAGCTCGTCCAGCGTCAGGAGGGTGGGCTCGCCGGCGGGCGGCTTGGAGATGTTGAGGTTGTTGATCACCACGGGCCGGGTGCCCAGCAGGCCCGACTGGTCCACCAGCGAGTTCATCCAGGCGCCGCCCCGCTTGGATTCGCGGGTGTAGTAGTCGCCCAGGAACAATCCCAGTCCGCTGCTGTCCTGGTCCCGGACTTCCCAGACGCGGACGTCCGGGTGGTAGCCTGCGAGGTCCTTGCGTTCGTGGAACGTGATGCCGTAGAGGGATGTGGCGGCGAAGAAGACGCCGTCCCGGAGGACGCGTTCCAGCTCGAAATAGGGGCGGAGCGCCTGCTCGTCCACGGCGTACTTTTCCCGCCGCACCTTGGCTGAGTAAAACGCCCAGTCCCAGGCCTCCAGGCGATGCCCTGCCGCCTCGGTCAGGGCTGCAGCCTCGGCGTCGGCATTGCGCACAGCCGCCGGGGCCAGCCTGGTCAGCATGGACTGGACCGCGTCAAAGTCGCGGGCTGTCTGGCGGTCCACCACGAGTTCGGCATAGTTGGCGAAACCCAGAAGGGCTGCCTTTTCAGCGCGCAGGCGTGCCGTCGACCTGGCCAGTTCCAGGACGTCCAGGCTGCCGCCGCTGCCCCGGCTGATGGAAGCTTCAAACAGCCGACGGCGGATGTCCCGGTTTTCGAGGGCTGCCAGGGCAGGCTGGTTGCTGGGCTGGATCAGCGTCAGCAGGAATTTTCCGTCGTGGCCAACGGCGCGGGCCGCCTCAGCGGCGCTGGCGACATCGTCTGCCGGCAAGCCGGCCAGTTCGGCTGCTGTGTCCAGCAGCAAGGCTGACGATTTCATGGCCTCCTTGACCCGCTGGCCAAACTCAGTGCCCAGTCTGGACAGCTCCGCGTTGATTTCCTTCAGCCGTTCCTGGCCGGCTTTTCGAGCTGGATCCCGGACTGGCGGAACTCCTTCACGTACTCCTCCACGAGCCGGGCGGACTCACCGTCATGCCCGGAAGTGTCAATCGCCGCGAACCTGTCGAACAGTGCCCGATTGAGGTAGATCTCGTCCTGATGCGCCGAAATGCGGGGTGAGAGTTCGGTTTCCAGGTCACGGATTTCGTCTGTTGCGTCGGCGGAGGCAAGGGTGAAGAAGGAGTCGGCCGCCCGCTGGAGCAGTTGGCCGGACTTCTCCATGGCCAGGGCCGTGTTCTCGAAGTCCGCCGGTGCCGGGTTGTCCACGATCGCCTGGATTTCCACCAGATGTTCGGCCAGGCCAGCGTCGATGGCATCGGCGTAATCGGATGGTTTGATCCGGGCAAAAGGCGGCAGCCCACAGGGCAGGGCGCTGGCGCTGAGGAGGGGATTCGTCATCACGCTAACCTTTCATACTGGCGCATGCTTCTCAACGCGCGGCTTTGCCGAATTTGCGCGGCGGCCAGACCTACGATGGCGCCTATGGGGAGAAGGTCGGGCGGTGCTTCGGTGCGCGCTGTTGCTGTTCGTTCCGCTGCTGCGGTGTCCTTCGGCGTCCTGGGCCTCGGCGTTGCTGGCAGGATGCGGCCTGGTCGCCGAACAGACTGTTCCGTCCTCCGTTGCAGCCGCGGGTACCGGCGCCGGGACAAGGCAGCCAAGCCCGACGGCGACCCCACTCCGATGCCCACTCCCACCCCGGCGCGGGCCAGCCTGCCCCACGCTGCGGTGCTCGCCCGTGGCCAGGCCCGATGGCCGTTCTTCGCGTACCAGTCATTCAACGTCGCGCCGCAGATCATCACAGCCGCTAAGGTAGTGGGGTACCAGGCCTGCACCACCGCGAGCAACCACACGATCGACCGAAGCACGGACGGAGTACTGCGTACCCTGGATGCCCTGAATACGACTGGCAGGTGGACATCAGTTCGACGGGGAAATCGTCCGCGCAGAGTTGCTTAGCGCAGTAGACTCAGCGCGGACGGCGCGTTGCGTGCTCCCGGGCCAGCACCGCGTAGCGGTCGTCCGGGGCGCCGGCCGTGAAGGTGCCGTATTTACGCTCGGCGGCGGTCCTGATGAGGAAGTCGGCGATGGCAGGGTTCTTGGGCAGCAGCGAACCGTGCAGGTAGCTGGCCACCACATTCTTGTAGCGTGCGCCCTCGTGACCGTCGCTGCTGTTGTTGCCGGTACCTTTCGCGGTGGTCCCCAACGGCCGGACGCCCGCACCCAGCGTGGTCTGCCCGCTGTGGTTCTCGTATCCCAGCACCTCGCCGAACTCTTCGGTGGCCACCCGGACGTTGCCGATCAGGCGCTCGTCCGTGCCGTGTGTCTCCACGTCCAGGACACCGATCCCCGGTATGACGGAGCCTAAACGGGTCTTGAAGAAGCGCCCGAACAGCTGGTACAGCCCGCAGATCACCAGCATGGGTGCGCCGTCCTCGGCCAGCTTCGTGAGGACGCCGGCCTGCGACTGCAGGTCGTCCTTGATGACCAGCTGTCCGCTGTCCTGGCCGCCGCCCCCGACAATCAGGTCAACATCGGCCGGAAACTCGTCGCCGACGTTGTACTCCAGCAGCTCCGGGGTGTAGCCGTGCCAGCTGATCCGCTGCTTGAGCACCAGGGCGTTGCCCCAGTCACCGTAGATGTTCATGTCCCGCGGGTAGAGCTGCAGGACCCGGATGGTCCCCTTGGAATTCTGTCCGACGGCGTCCGGCCCGATGCCGGTTGATTCAGCGGTCATGAGACCACCTCCACTGTGGTGATTTTGGACAGCTCGCGGCGGATGGCCAGCATGGCTGTGTAGGTGCAGAAGATCCGCTTCGGTTTGCCCTTGGCGTCCCGGATGAACGCGGCGAGTGCGGGCGCGATCTCCGGCTGGACCCGCCGATCCGGACGTCGTCATACTGCAGCCGCAGCGCCATGTCGTAGGCGCGCGAACCTGTCAGCTGGTCCACGCCGCCGTCGCGGAGCGAATCGAATTCCACGTCCCAGAGCCAGGACATGTCCCGGCCGTCGGCGTAGTTGTCGTTGATGGCGATCATGGTGGCGTAACCGCCCGCGGGGAAGGACTTCAGTCCCAGCCGGAAACCGCTGGGGTTCTTGACCAGCACCAGGTCCAGGGCTGGCCGTCCACCGTGAGGCTTTCGCCGCGGCCGAACGCCGGCTCCACCTGGGACAGCGCGGTGAGCAGGGTGGCGTGGTCGGCTGTGGCGGCACCGCCGCCACAGATGCTGCGGGCCAGGGTCAGCGCCGCAGCCGCGTTAAAGATGTTGTAGACGCCGCGCAGCTTCATCGCGGTGGTGACCGTGGCGCCGTCGTACTCAAAATCGGCGGTGTCCGGCCCCACTTTGCGCAGTACGACGTCGGCCGCTGGCTTGTGGGGGAGCGCTGCGGAGGCGGGGCTGCCGGGCGCTGCCCGCATGTCGTCGTCGTTGGGGAAAGTGCTCAGGAGCGAATCGTCCAGGCCGAAGTACTGGACGTCCTGGCCGGTGAGGGTTTCCGCGATGCGGGCCACCCGCGGATCCTCCCGATTGAGGACCACTGTTCCGGTGGTTTTGTCCGCGATGTGCTGCAGCAGCTGGGCCGTGTTGTCGATCTCGCCGAACCGGTCCAATTGGTCACGCAGGACGTTGAGCAGGAGGCTGTACCGCGGCGGAACACGGTTCACAAAATGCGTGGCGTGGGCTTCGTCGAGCTCCAGCACGGCGACGTCGGCACTGAGCCTGCCGCGCCAGTCCACTTCGCCCAGCAGGGCGGCCGCCACGCCGCGGGTGAAATTGCTGCCGGTGCGGTTGGTGAAGACCTTCAGGCCCTGGCTTTCCAGGAGTTCCACCACCATCTTGGTGGTGGTGGTCTTGCCGTTGGTTCCGCTCACCACGGCGACGCCGTGGGGGAGCGTGGTGAGCGTCCGCTGCATAAAGCCGGGATCGATTTTTTCGACCACCAGCCCGGGCAGCGCGGACCCTCCGCCCCTGAGCCGGGACACCCGGCGGACCAGCTTGCCGAGCGGAACACTGATGTAAAGCATGCTCTGTAATATATCCCAGCAACGGCATAGAACCCTTCCCGGAAGCGCTTCCGGCGCCGGTCCGGGAGCCGCGCACATTATGCTGATTGGATGACAAACCCCCTTTCGGCTGCTTCTGCACGCGTGGGCTCGGGCCTCCGGATCGGCGTCCTGGCGCTCCAGGGCGACTTCCGCGAACACCTCCGGGCCGTGGAAGCCGCCGGTGCCGCCGGCGTCGGAATCCGCCGCCCGGCCGAACTTGACGGCCTGGACGGCCTCATCATTCCGGGCGGCGAATCCACGGCCATCGACAAGCTGGCCCGCGCCTTTGAGCTGGCCGGACCGTTAAAGGACCGGATCCGCGACGGATTGCCGGTCTACGGTTCCTGTGCCGGCATGATCCTCCTCGCCGACGAGATCGCCGATCCCGCCACGGACCTCGCCGGTAACCCCCAGCAGACCTTCGGCGGCCTGGACATCACAGTGCGGCGCAACGCCTTCGGCCGGCAGCGCGAGTCGTTCGAAACGGACCTGGATTTCAAGGGCCTGGACTTCAGCGCCACGGAATCCGGTGTCGCTCCGGTACACGCAGTGTTCATCCGCGGCCCTTGGGTGGAACGCGTCGGCGACGGCGTGGAGATACTGGCCCAGGTGGAGCCCGCAGACCCTGAGCACGCGTCCCACGCGGCGACTCTGCCGGGGACAGCTAGAATTGTTGCAGTGCGTTCCGGCCACCTGCTGGCCACCTCCTTCCACCCGGAAGTGACTGGGGAGAAACGCGTACATGAACTTTTTATCCGCATGATCAGAGGAGACGCGTAAAGCATGTCAGGACACTCCAAATGGGCGACTACCAAGCACAAGAAGGCCATCCTCGATAGCCGGCGTGCAAAATCGTTCGCCAAACTGATCAAGAACATCGAAGTCGCCGCGCGTATGGGCGGACCGGACCTCGCCGGCAACCCGGGCCTGGAACTCGCAGTCACCAAGGCCAAGAAGACCTCCGTTCCGGCCGACAACATCGACCGCGCCATCAAGCGTGGCGCCGGCCTCACCGGCGAAGTGGTTGACTACACCGAGATCATGTACGAATGCCGCGGCCCGCAGGGTTCGGCGCTGCTGATCGAGTGCCTCACGGACAACAAAAACCGTGCCGCCTCCGAGGTCCGCCTGGCCATCTCCCGCAACGGCGGCACCATCGCCGATCCCGGTTCGGTCAGCTACCTGTTCAGCCGCAAGGGCGTCGTCTCGCTGCCGAAGAACGGCCTGAGCGAGGACGACGTCCTGATGGCCGTCCTCGACGCCGGAGCCGAGGAAGTCAAGGACAACGGGGAAAGCTTCGAGATCCACTCCGAGCCGACCGACCTCCAGGCTATCCGCGATGCCCTCAAGGAAGCCGGAATCGAGTACGAGACCGACGAGGCCGAGTTTGTGCCGTCCATGCAGGTGCCGCTGGACCTCGATGCCGCCAAGAAGTTCATGAAGCTTGTGGACGCCTTGGAAGAGCTCGACGACGTCCAGAACGTGTACAGCAACGCCGACCTCAGCGACGAAGTCCAGGCCGCCCTGGAAGCTGAGTGACCTTCCGCCTTGTGGCCTAAGGCGGATGTCCCAGGGTGACCCTGCGCGTACTGGGCGTTGACCCGGGCCTCACCCGGTGCGGCATCGGCGTGGTCGACGTCGAGCGGAACAGGCGCGCCACAATGGTGGCCGTCGGCGTAGTGGGTACCTCTCCCGAGGAGACTCTGGACCAGCGCCTTCTGGTTATTGCCTTGGCCATCGACGAGTGGCTGGACCGCTACGAACCCCAGGTGCTCGCCGTCGAACGCGTTTTTTCCCAGCTCAACGTCAGCACGGTAATGGGCGTGGCGCAGGCCTCCGGTGTGGTGATTGCCGCCGCCGCCCGGCGCGGGATCCCGGTGGCTCTGCACACGCCGTCGGAAGTGAAAGCAGCAGTGACCGGCAGCGGTACCTCCAACAAGGAAGCCGTGACCAAACTCGTCACAAAAATCCTCAGGCTCGACGCGCCGCCGCGGCCGGCCGACGCCGCAGATGCCCTGGCTCTTGCCATCACGCATGCCTGGCGCGCTGGCAGCGGAGCCGCGGTGGCCACCACCGGCCCCGGCAGCCTGTCGCTGACGCCGGCCCAGCGCGCGTGGGCCGATGCCGAGGCGAAAGCGCGCCGCGCACGCTGAATGTCCGGGGCGCTTGCTAGGGTATTCGTAGATATGTTCGGATAGCCGGTCCTACCCCAAGAACCCGGCAGTACACCAGGAGCCCGGCTTTGATCAGTTTCCTTCGCGGAACCGTAGCGCACATTGGCCTTTCCGCTGCCGTGATCGACCTCAACGGGGCGGGCATGAGCGTCAACGCCACACCGCAGACCCTCAGCCGCCTCCGCACCGGCGAGGAAGGCAAGCTCTTCACCTCGCTGATCGTGCGCGAGGATTCCCTCACCCTGTTCGGTTTTGCCACCGACGACGAACGCGAGGTCTTCGATGTCCTGCTCAGCGTCAGCGGCGTAGGTCCGCGGCTCGCGCTGGCGGTGCTCGCCGTGCACGAGCCTGAAACGATCAGGGTTGCCGCGCACACGAGTGACAGCAAGACATTCACCACGGTGCCCGGCATCGGCCCCAAGGTGGCCGGCCGGATTGTGCTGGAACTGGCCGGCAAGCTGGTGCCCCACGGCACGGCAGGTGCCGCCGGAGTGTCCACTCCGGCCGAAGCGGCCTGGAAGCCCCAGGTGGTGGCGGCCATGACCAGCCTCGGGTGGTCGGAAAAGGATGCCGGTGCCAGCATCGAGAAGGCCCTTGCGGACGATCCCGAGGTGGAATTCCGTGGCAATGTGGCCGAAATCCTGCGGACCACGCTGCGCTGGCTGGGCCAGGATGGCGCCCGGGCCGGTAACCGCGTAGGCAGCCGTGGCTGAGCCTTCTGTGGTGGCAGCCGGGGAGGAACCCGAGGAACGGGCGATCGAAGCCGCCCTCCGGCCGAAGAACCTCGACGACTTCGTAGGCCAGCACCGGGTCCGCAGGCAACTCTCGCTGGTCCTGCAGGCCTCCCGGATGCGGGGGCGCAGCGCGGACCACGTGCTGTTTTCCGGCCCTCCGGGCCTCGGCAAAACAACCCTGGCCATGATCGTGGCCGCTGAAATGAACGCGCCACTGCGGATCAGCAGCGGTCCGGCCATCCAGCACGCCGGCGACCTCGCCGCCATCCTTTCCTCCCTTTCCGAAGGGGAGGTCCTCTTCCTGGACGAGATCCACCGGATGTCCAGGCCGGCAGAGGAAATGCTCTACATGGCCATGGAAGATTTCCGTGTGGACATTGTGGTGGGCAAGGGCGCCGGGGCCACCGCCATTCCGTTGGAACTGCCGCCCTTCACCCTGGTGGGTGCCACCACGCGCGCCGGTCTGCTGCCAGGACCGCTTCGGGACAGGTTCGGGTTCACCGGGCATCTGGAGTTCTACAGCGTGGCCGAGCTCGAACTGGTGCTCAGGCGGTCCGCCGGCCTGCTGGACCTCAAGGTCAACTCTGCGGGCTTCAGCGAAATTGCCGGCCGGTCCCGCGGTACGCCACGTATCGCCAACCGCCTCCTTCGCCGGGTCCGGGACTGGGCACTCGTGCATGGGATTGAGCAGATTGATGCCCGCGCCGCTTCCGCTGCCCTGGACATGTATGAAGTAGACAAGCGAGGCCTGGACCGGCTGGACCGCGCTGTCCTCGAAGCACTCATTACGAAGTTCGGCGGGGGACCCGTGGGGCTTTCCACCCTGGCCATCGCGGTGGGGGAGGAGACCGAGACCGTGGAAACGGTGGCGGAACCGTTCCTGGTGCGCGAAGGCCTGCTGGGCCGGACGCCACGGGGCCGCATCGCCATGGCTCCGGCCTGGACCCACCTGGGCTTTGCTGTGCCGGCCGGAGTTTTCGGTCAGGAGCCGCTTGATCTGTTCGAACCGGACCCGGACAGCGCCGAGTCCGCGGCCGAATGGGCACCGAACGGTCCATAGCACTGTCCTCCCAGCTTTTCCCTTTAGACTGGTATGGCACCCGGCACGTTCGGCGTGTTCCCGCGACGGCTCCGAGGAGCCGCTGCCTGCCAGGCAGGATTCTCTGCAACGGGGAACGACGCGGACGCTGCCAAACACCCGACACGCCAGTACAGAACGGAATCTTCCCTGTGGATCCAATGAACATCGTCTTGTTCGCAATGCTCGGAATCTTTATCTTCATGATGTTCCGCCGCAACAAGAAGACCAAGGAGCAGCAGGCAACGCTGCAGTCCCAGTTCGAGCCCGGTGTTGAGGTCATGACAAGCTTCGGACTCTTTGGCCGGATTGTCTCCATGGACGACGCCGAGAACAAGGTTGTCCTTGAGCTCTCGCCCGGGAACCTGGCTACTGTCCACCGCCAGGCTGTGACCAAGATTGTGGAACCGCCCGTGGAAGCCGAGACTCCGGCCGTCCCGGATGACGCCTCCTCACTCACCGATGAAGAGGCAGGCACTCCGGCAGCATCCGCCGAAACGCCGGACGAGACCCTGAAGCGCCTCAACGACGAGGGCAAGAAGGACAGCTAGTCCTCGCCGCACGGCAGCCCGCGTTACAACACCTCTACGGCTGGAGACAACCGCCGGTGGGACAGATAGCTCCCGCCGGTGGTGCCTCCGTAAATAAGAGAAAGATCGACAATGGCACGAACTGGCCCTAACAACTCAGGTCTGAGGGTACTGGTGTGGCTCGGCGTAGTCCTCGCCGTGCTGACCGCCGTCCTGGCCGGCGGCACCCTTGCCGGACAGGCAAGCTGGGCGCCCAAGCTGGCGCTGGACCTCGAGGGTGGCACCCAGATGATCCTGGCGCCCAAGGTTGAGGGCGGTTCGGACATCAATGAAGAGCAGCTCAACCAGGCCGTAGCCATCATCCGCCAGCGTGTGGATGGTTCAGGTGTTGCCGAAGCGGAAATCAGCACGCAGTCCGGCCGCAACGTAGTGGTCAGCCTTCCGGGGACACCCACGAAGGAAACCCGGGACCTGATCCAGGCCTCCGCGGACATGAACTTCCGTCCGGTCCTGCTTAACGGAGACGGCGCGCCCGTCCCCACGGAATCCCTCACGCCCGAAGACCAGCTTCCGAAGCCCACGGCAGAACCAGCCAACGGCAGCGACATCAACTGGATCACCGCGGACATCTACCGGCAGTTCGAAACCATGGACTGCAACAATCCTGCGCCGGAGCGCCCGGAAGCCTCCGATCCCGCCAAACCCCTGGTTACCTGCGAACCGGCAACGGAGACCACGCCGGCCATCAAGTACATCCTGGGTCCGGTGGAGGTCAAGGGCGGCAACATTGTCACGTCCTCCTTCCAGCTTCAGCAGGGTGCGCAGGGCGCTGTAACCAACGACTGGGCCGTCAACATCCAGTTCGACGACGAAGGAACCGCCAAGTTCAAGACGGTCACCGAACGCCTGAACCAGTTCTACGTGGCAGCAGGCGGAGAGACCGGCAATGACCCGAAGGCGCAGTTCGCCATCGTTCTGGACGACCAGGTCATTTCCGCGCCGCGGTCCTTGGCCGTCATCACCGACGGACGTCCGCAGATCACCGGCGGATTCACCGAACAGACCGCCAAGGTCCTTTCCGACCAGCTTCGCTTTGGTGCACTGCCCATCAGCTTCGAGATCCAAAGCGACCAGCAGATCTCGGCCACCTTGGGTGGCGAACAGCTGCGCATGGGCCTCCTTGCAGGCATCATCGGTTTGCTCCTGGTGGTGGTCTACTCACTCTTCCAGTACCGTGCCTTGGGGCTGGTGACCATTGCCTCGCTGGTGGTGGCCGGCGCCCTGACCTATCTGGCCATCGCCCTCCTGGGCTGGACCGAAAACTACCGGCTTTCCCTGGCCGGCGTGGCGGGCCTCATCGTCGCCATCGGCCAGACCGCTGACTCGTTCATCGTCTACTTTGAACGCATCCGCGATGAACTCCGCGAAGGCCGTGGATTGGTCTCCGCGGTGGAGAACGGCTGGAAGCGGGCCAAACGCACTGTCCTGGCCTCCAAGGCCGTGAACCTGCTGGCCGCACTGGTGCTCTACTTTGTGGCCGTCGGCAACGTCCGCGGGTTCGCTTTCACGCTGGGTCTGACGGCCATTGCCGACCTCATCGTGGTCTTTATGTTCACCCACCCGACGCTGCGGCTCCTGGCGCGCACCAAGTTCTTCGGGGAGGGCCACCGGCTCTCCGGCCTGGACCCCAAGCGGCTGGGTGTTGTGCCGCTCTACCGCGGCGCCGGACGCCTGCGCACGCCTGAGGCCAAGCCTTCCGTGGTCCGGGCCAAGAACACCGGGGCGGTCGCCGAGGCTGAACGACGCATGACCATCGCAGAACGCCGCCTCGCGGAAAAGCAGGAGCAGCTCACCAGCTCCTCCAAGAGCGCAGCCAAGGAGAACAAGTAATGTCCAGCAGCTTCGCCAATTTCGGCAACGAGCTCTACACCGGGAAGCGCTCCTACAACTTCGTCAGTGCCAAGAAACTGTGGTTCATCATCGCGGCGGTGGCGGTCGCACTGTCAATCCTCATCCCGGTTGCCAAGGGCGGCTTCAACCTTGGCATCGAATTCCGCGGCGGATCGGAGTTCACCGTCTCCAACGTGCAAAGCACCGACTCGGCCCTGGGCGAAAGGGTTGTCGAAGACGTTGTGGCCGGCAGCGTTCCGCGTGTGGCTAATGTCGCCGGTACCACCATGCGCATCCAGACGGACAAGCTCACGGACGACGAGACCCTCAAGATCAAGGAAGGCCTCACCTCGGCCTACGGCGTCACCAACAACGAGGTGACCTCAACCTTTATCGGACCCACCTGGGGTGCGGATGTCACGAAGCAGGCCCTGATCGGCCTGATCGTCTTTGTAGCGCTGGCCGCAGTGCTGATGGCGCTGTACTTCCGGACGTGGAAGATGTCGCTGTCCGCGATGGCTGGAATGCTGGTGACGATGTTCATCACCGCCGGCGTGTATGCCCTCAGTGACTTCGAGGTAACGCCGTCTGCCATCATCGGGTTTCTGACGGTGCTCAGCTATTCCCTCTATGACACGGTGGTGGTCTTCGACAAGATCCGTGAAAACACTGCTGATATTGATGCGTCCACCCGCCGTACTTTCGGTGAGGAAGTCAACCTCGCCGTCAACCAGACCCTGGTGCGTTCCATCAACACCATGATGGTGGCCATCCTGCCGGTCGGCGCCATCCTGTTTATCGGTGCCGGCCTGCTGGGGGCAGGCACGCTGCGCGACCTGTCCCTGGCACTGTTCGTCGGAATCCTGATCGGCACGGCGGCGACCATATTCATCGCTGCCCCGATGTATGCGTGGCTGCGCCAGAACGAACCTGACCTGGTGAAGCAGGCGAAACGCGTTGAACACCGCAGGTCCGCGAACAACGTCAAGACCGAAGAATCGGCCGCGCCGCAGGGGCATGACCTTTCGCACTACAACGGCCGGGCGGCGTCGGAATACCGACGTCGCCCGGCCCGTTTCGCATTTAGGCGCCGGTTACATAAGTGAACTGGCGGGGGAATAGACTGAGGTAATTAAACAGTCGTGAGGGTGCTTCATTGGAAGAACGTTCGGCGTCGGTGCCAACGGCAGGCGGGGATAACAGCCCTGGCCACGGTGTTCAAACCGGGCTGACCGCTTCCGCACGCCCGGCGCCGGTTGTTCCTGTAGACAAATCGGGCGCCCGCCCAACATTTCCCGGACGCCGCGAACGTACCCGCTCCCGGCTGGCCGGCTGACCGGCGCGGCACGGCAACCTATTCGCCCATTCTTGAGCCGCTGCTGCGTACCGTCCGGGCGAACAACCCCAAAGAAGATTTTGACCTCATCCAGCGCGCCTTCGAGGTGGCCGAGCAGAGCCACCGCGGGCAGAAGCGCAAGAGCGGTGATCCGTACATCACCCACCCCGTGGCCGTAGCCACCATCCTCGCGGAGCTGGGCCTCAGCGGCACCACGCTCGCCGCGGCCTTGCTGCACGACACGGTCGAGGACACCCCTTACACACTGGCGGACCTCAAGAGGGACTTCGGTCCCGAGGTTGCCATGCTGGTGGACGGCGTCACCAAGCTGGACAAGGTCAGCTTTGGTGAGGCCGCGCAGTCAGAGACCGTCCGCAAGATGGTTGTGGCCATGGCCAAGGACATCCGGGTCCTGATGATCAAGCTCGCGGACAGGCTCCACAACGCCCGGACCTGGCGGTTTGTCTCCGCGGAGTCATCGGCCCGAAAAGCCCGCGAAACCCTGGAGATCTTCGCGCCCCTGGCCCACCGGCTGGGCATGAACACCATCAAATGGGAGTTGGAGGACCTGTCCTTCGCGGCCCTCTATCCAAAGGTGTATGAGGAAATCGTCCGGATGGTGGGCGACCGCACCCCGGAACGGGAGAAAAGCCTCGGCGTCATCCGGGACCAGATCACTGAGGATCTCCGTACTGCCCGGATCAAGGCCACCATTACCGGCAGGCCGAAGCACTATTACTCGATCTACCAGAAGATGATCGTCCGGGACAAGGATTTCGACGACATCAACGACCTCATGGGCGTCCGTGTACTCGTCGATTCGGTACGGGACTGTTACGCCGCCCTGGGCACCATGCATTCGCGCTGGAACCCGCTGCCGGGGCGGTTCAAAGACTACATTGCCATGCCCAAGTTCAATATGTACCAGTCGCTGCACACCACGGTGATCGGACCCGGCGGCAAGCCCGTGGAGATCCAGATCAGGACCCATGAAATGCACCGCCGTGCTGAGTATGGTGTGGCCGCCCACTGGAAGTACAAGGATCAGCCAGCCGTACGGCTGTCGGTCCGGGCAGCCCCGCGACGGTGACATGGGCTGGCTGAGGTCCCTGGTGGACTGGCAGCAGGAAACGTCTGATCCCGGGGAGTTCCTGGACTCGCTGCGGTTTGAGATCAATGCCCGCGAAGTCTTTGTCTTTACCCCCAAGGGTGAGGTCATGGCACTGCCCGCCGGGTCGACTCCGGTGGATTTTGCCTACGCCGTCCACACCGAGGTGGGACACCGCACCATCGGCGCACGGGTCAACGGCAAGCTTGTGCCCTTGAACAGCGAACTAAACCACGGCGACTGGGTGGAGATTTTCACCTCGAAGGCGGAAGGCGCCGGCCCCAGCCAGGACTGGCAGCATTTCGTCAAGAGCGCGCGTGCGCGGAACAAGATCCGCCAGTGGTTCAGCAAGGAACGCCGAGAAGAGGCGATCGACCGCGGCAAGGAACTCCTGACTCGCGCCATGCGCAAGCAAAACCTGCCCCTGCAGCGCCTGATGACGCACGAGGCCTCGCGGCGGTAGCCGCCGAGTTCAAGTACCCTGACATCTCGGGCCTCTACGCCGGCGTCGGAGATGGTCATACGTCAGCCCAGTCGGTCATGGAGAAACTCGTTGAAAGCCTGGGCGGCAACGAGAGCACTGACGATGACATCACTGAAGTCAGCATCCCCACGCAGGTGGCCAAAACCAAGTTCTCCGATTCCGGCGTGGTGGTGCGCGGCGTTGGCGATGTCTGGGTGAAGCTCGCGCGCTGTTGCACGCCCGTTCCGCCGGATCCGATTCTCGGCTTTGTCACCCGCGGCTCCGGGTCTCGGTGCACCGCACGGACTGCACCAACATTTCGGATCTCCGGGACCAGCCCGACAGGATTGTCGAGGTGGACTGGGCGCCCACCCAGTCAAGTGTTTTCCTGGTGGAGATCCAGGTTGAGGCGCTGGACCGGAAGTCCCTGCTCTCGGACGTCACGCGCGTTCTGTCCGAGAACCACGTCAACATTCTGGCGGCCAGCGTGAACACCTCCACCGACAGGGTGGCCATCTCCAGGTTCGCCTTCGAGATGGGCGACCCCAAGTACCTCAGCCACGTCCTCAGTGCCGTGCGGCGCATCGACGGAGTGTTCGACGTCTACCGGACCACCGGCAACAAGCGGCGGAGCTAGCAAGGCCAGCTTTTCCAGTGCGGCCCGTTTGTGGGGGACGCGCGGGCTGGCCTCAATGGCCAGAATCAGCAGGCGCAGCCGCACGTCCCGCTCCGGCGGGCCAGCAACCCCGCCAGCGCCGGCAAGGCCGGTGGGTGTCGACATGCAGGGCGATGTCGACGGCGGTGCGCAGCGGACTCGACACCATCAGCCCGCCCATGCTGACAACGTCGAACGGACCAAGACGGACTTCATGGAGCGTGCAGCCCCTGGTGCCGCGGAGGCTTGAAATCCGCCGCTTCGCATCCACAAGCAAGGCCAGCCGGTCCGGTTCAGCCGCACAGCCGTAGATCCAGGCCGCCGTCATCCGCCCGGCCACCACGCGTTGCCTGACGGGCGCCGGAACCGCGTTGGCCACCGTTCTGGCCCGCACCTGGGGTGACGCGGGAGCATCCGGCAACGTGAAGCCGCGCTGGTGGAACTGCGCCAGGATACCGTCCGCTGCCAGCGACTGGAGTTCGGGCCACGCGAAAGGCTTGCCCGGTGAATACAAGTCCGGGTATTGGGGTGGTGGGGAGGTGGCCATCCCCCCATCCTGCCGCGTCTATCCTTAACGCGCACAGGCCCGGTCCCGGCTATGTGGATAACCGGGACCGGGCCTGTGCCTCCTGCGACAGGCGCCTGCCGAAAGGCGTGCGAAAAACTACTGGCTAGGAAAGCTCGCTGGCCGAGCGCTGGATCTGGTCCAACCAGGCCTGCCTCGCCTCGAGGGCCTCGCGGGCCCCTTGATCTTGCGTTGGTCGCCGGCTTTCTCGGCCTTGGCGAGATCGTCCTGCAGGCCGGAAATGGCTGCTTCCAGCTGCGACAGGGCGCTGTTGGTGCGGGCCTTCGTCTCAGGGTTGGAGCGCTGCCAGTTTTCCTCTTCGGCGTTGCGGACTGCGTCCTCCACCTTGCGGAGACCGGCTTCGATGCGGCCCATCTCGGCGCGGGGCACCTTGCCGGCTTCTTCCCAGCGGTCCCGGACCGACTGGAGCGCCTTCTTGGCCGCGGCCAGGTCCTTGACCGGCAGGATGCTGTTCGCTTCGACGAGGAGCGCTTCCTTCACCGTGAGGTTGGCGGCGTATTCCTGGTCGATCTCCTCGTTGGCTGCCTGCCGGTGCGTAAAGAACACATCCTGGGCGGCACGGAAACGGGCCCAGAGGGCGTCGTCGTCCTTGCGGCTCGCGCGCGGTGAGGCCTTCCATTCATCCATGAGCCGGCGGTATTCGCCGGCGGCAAAGCCCCAGTCGGTGGACGAGGACAGAGCCTCGGCTTCGGCGATGAGCTTCTCCTTGGCCGATTTTGCGGCCGAGTTGGTGCTGTCCAGCTGGGAGAAGTAGGCGCGGCGGTGGCGGTCGAAAACTGTGCGGGCGGCGCGGAACCGCTTCCACAAGGCGTCCTCGTTGCTGCGGCCAAGCCGGATGCCGCCCTTCTGGGCTGTCTTCCAGCTTTCGAAAAGATCGTTCATCCGGGCGCTGGAGGTCTTCCATTGGATCTGTGCGGGATCCTGCCCGAGATCTCTTCGGCCTCGGCCACGATGGCCTCGCGGCCGCGAGCTCGGCGGAGCGAACGGCGTCGTGTTCTGCCTTCTCTGCTTTTTCGAGTTCTGCAATCTGCACGGAAACAGCGTCAAGCCGTGCTTCGGTGGAACGGAGGTCTCCCACCATGTTCCGCTCCGCCAGCTGCTCGCGCAGGTGCGTGACGGTCTTCTGCATATCCGTGCTGGGCGCCTTGGAGCTGATGCGCTGCTCCAGGAGCAGGACCTGCGCAACAATGTCGTCATACTTCCGCGCGAAGTAGGCAAGGGCTTCGTCATTGCTGACACCGGGGTACTGGCCCACCGGGTGCTCGTCGCCGTCGATCGTCAGGAATACGTGGCCGTCACCCTCTACACGGCCCCACTTTGCAGCTTCCGCCAGCGAAGTCGCGGAGGCGACGGGTGCCGGTGCTGCCACAGGTGCGGCTGCTGCCGGCTTGGGCCGGGCAGCGAAGGCTGCCGGTGACGGGGCGGGTCGAGGTGCCGGAGCCGGGCTTCTTCAGCCGCGCTCTCGTCACCGGCTGCACTCTTTTCAACCGGGGCCGCTGGGACCTCGGCACGCTCCATCGGGGCCGCCGGGGCCTCGGCATCTTCGGCCTGGACGCCACGGGATCCATGTCCGCTTCAGCCGCGGTTCGGTCAACCGTGGCCTGTTCGGCGGTTGCCTGGACAGCGTCTGCCTGGTCAGCCACGGGGGCCGTTGCCTCGGTCAGGTCTGCTGCTGTTTCGTCGGATTTCTGACTGTCTGTCACCGCTAAAAGTCTTTCGCTTGGAGGGAAATACTCACGTACTGCACCGCGGCCATAAGGGCCTGGCTTCCTACTTCAGAGAAACCGAGTCTATCGTGACTGGTTGCACAGGTACGCCGTCTGATGCGCTGGAGCCGGGCTTGATTCCCGCGGCGGCAATGGCATTGACTGCTTCCATTCCAGAGGTCACCTTGCCCACCACCGTATAGCCCCCGGCAGAGTCGGCGGGAATCACCGTGTCTTTGTAGACCACAAAGAACTGCTTGCCGTTACCGTAGGCGTTGTCGCCGGACCGGGCTATCGCAATGGTGCCCGCAGGGTAGGTGTTGTCTGCCGGGGTGTTTTCGAGGGGTCCCCAGGTGTAACCGGGTCGGCAGCAGCGGTGGCGCCACCGCACTGCAGGAGTCCGAACATTTCGCCCGTGGTCAGCCGGTGGCACTCGCTGCCGTTGTAGAAGCCCTCGTCCGTCAGCGCTTTGAAGACCGCGGCAGCCTGGGGTGCCTTGGCACCGTCGATTTCGACGCCGAGCACGTTCCCGTTCAGTGCCAGTTCACCGGTGAACACCTTCCCGGCGGCAGTGTCCGGGGCCGGGATGTTCGGGCCGTTCGTGACGGGCGGGGAAGCCGTGGGGGAGTCGGTTGGGCTGGTCAGGCCAGCCTCCGCGGCGGCGAATTCCTGTTCAGTGGGATTGCCGGCAAAGGCAGTGAACTGAAGAACGACGGCGAGCAGGACGGCGGCGGTTCCGGCGCACGCGGCGATGAGGTTGTCGCGCTTGCGGCGTTTCTCCTGGTCCCGCCGCAGCTCGCGCTTTGCCTCCATCTGCTGGATGCGCCGTTTGGCTTCGCGGGCGCTGCGTGAACTGGCCGCCATTGGTCCTCCTTGTATCGGGCCGCGTCCGGTAGGAACTGAATCCGGAGGCGGTTGTCTGCCGGCAGCGTTGCGGTGCCGGCCGCCGTATTAGAGATGCCGGCGGATGACGCATAAACTGACTGCCGCACATAGTTTATGCATGAGTTGCCGGACTGCCGCCGTTCCCCGCCTGTTTCGGGCGGAATGCCGGGCAAAGTCCCAGGCATCCCTTCATCAAGAGGAGAATATCCACCATGGCACGCACAGCCTCCCTGTCCGGATTCCCCGAGTGGCTTCCCGAGGAGCGGCTGGTGGAGCTGCATGTGCTGGACACCCTGCGCAAGGTTTTTGAGCTGCACGGCTTCGCGTCCATCGAGACCCGTGCCGTGGAAACCGTGGGCCAGCTGCTGCGCAAGGGTGAGATTGATAAGGAGGTCTACGGCCTCAGCCGCCTTCAGGACGACGACGCCGACACGTCCGACGCGGGCAAGGCCGGCAAAGCTGACCCCAACGCCCTCGCGCTGCACTTCGACCTCACGGTGCCTTTTGCGCGGTACGTCGTGGAGAACGCCGGGTACCTCGCGTTCCCGTTCCGGCGTTACCAGATCCAGAAAGTCTGGCGCGGGGAGCGCCCGCAGGAAGGCCGGGCCCGCGAATTCACCCAGGCAGACATCGATGTGGTGGGCGACGGCGAGCTGCCGTTCCGCTATGACGTGGAGATTGCCCTTGTCATTGCCGAAGCCTTGAGCGCACTGCCGATTCCGGACTTCCGCCTCCGGATCAACAACCGCAAGCTTGCCGAAGGCTTCTACCGTGGCATCGGCCTGGATGACACTGCCGGCGTGCTCCGCAGCATTGACAAGCTGGAAAAGATCGGCGCAGCCAAGGTCGCAGAGATGCTCAAGACGGAACTGGGTGCTACTGATGAGCAGGCGCAGGCCGCGCTGAAGCTGGCAGGAATCCGTACCGAGGACACCTCGTTTGTGGCCCAGGTCCGTGCGCTCGGCGTGACGAACGACCTCCTCGAGGAGGGCCTGAATGAGCTCGAACAGGTCATCGAGGCCGCCGTGCAGCGCGCGCCGGGCAAGGTTGTAGCGGACCTCAGCATCGCCCGCGGCCTGGACTACTACACGGGCACGGTGGTGGAGACGGTCCTGGTGGGCCACGAACAGCTCGGTTCCATCTGCTCCGGCGGCCGCTACGACGCGTTGGCGAGCAAGGGCAACCGCAAGTTCCCCGGCGTCGGCCTCTCCATCGGTGTGACGCGGCTGGTGTCGCGCATCCTGAGCCAGGACCTGGCGAAGGCATCCCGCTCCGTCCCTACGGCGGTACTGGTTGCCCTGACCGACGACGACAGCTGGGGCGCTGCGCAGGACGTTGCCGCCCAGCTCCGCAGCAGGGGCATCGCCACCGAGGTCGCGGCGAAGGCCGAGAAGTTCGGGAAGCAGATCAAATTCGCGGACCGCCGCGGGATCCCGTTCGTCTGGTTCACCGACGACGGCGGCAAGCACCAGGTCAAGGACATCCGGTCCGGCGCGCAGGCCGACGCTGATCCCGCAACCTGGACGCCGGCGTCGGAAGACCTTAACGTCCAGGTCACAACAGTCCAGGTGCCAGCGGCAGCAGCCAGCCGGCCTGAACAGCCCGGTCTGGCGGCAGCTAGCGGCGGAGCCGAAGCACCACGAACCGGCCGGCCGCTCCTGCGGCCAGGACAGCGGCCATCCCAAGCACTGAAGCAGGCGGCAGCGTGAAGGCCAGCAGCAGGCAGCTGATGAAGCCGGCCACATTGAGCCACCGGGGGCCGTGGGCCGGGTGCTCCTCGAGGGTGTACGCGGCGGCGTTCGTCACCGCGTAGTAGATGAGCACACCGAAGCTGGAGAACCCCACCACCGTCATCACGTCAGTGGTCAGGATCAGGAAGATCACGACGGCGGCCACCGCCAGTTCTGCCACGAACGGCACCGTGTGCTTGCCGCCCATGCGGGCGAGGGGCGCCGGCAGGTCGCGTTCCCGCGCCATAGCCAAAGTTGTGCGGCCCACTCCGGTGATAAGCGCCAGCAACGCACCCAGGCACGCCGCTGCCGCGCCGGCCTGGACCACTGGCGCACCGGCGGCGAACTGCGAATTCACAACAGCGTCCAGCAGCGGGGCCGTGGTGGCGGCCAGCATGCCTTCGGTCAAGTGGTTTTGGAGCAGCAGCGCCAACGCCAGGTAGATGGCGAAGGCGCCGGCGAGGGCCGCCAGGATCGCACGCGGAATGGTCCTGGCCGGGTCCTTGACTTCCTCCCCGAGGGTGGCGATGCGGGCGTACCCGCGAAGGCGAAGAACATCAGGCCGGCGGCCGGCAGCACCCCGCCCAGGTCGGCGGGAACACTGCCGGCGGTAGCTCCGCCGTCGGACGTTTCGCCTGCCGAAAAGCCCGCAGGATGCGGCCCCACGATGGCGGCAGCGGCAACAAACACCAGGGTGGCCAGGACAACGCACAGCAGGATTCTGGTCAGGAGTGCTGTGCGGGTAATGCCAAACAGGTTCACAGCGGTCAGCGCCACGACCGCAGCGATGGCAACCGGCACCGCGTAGCCCGGTGACACGTAGTGGCCGAACGTCAGCGCCATGGCGGCGCAGGAGGCCGTCTTGCCGCTGACAAATCCCCAGCCGGCCAGGAAACCGGGCCATTCCCCCAGGCGCTTCCGGCCGTACACGTACGTTCCGCCGCTGGCCGGATACCGTGCGGCCAGTTCCGCGGAGGCCACCGCGTTGCAGTAGGCCACGGCACCCGCGATCAGGACCGACAGGACCAGGAAATTTCCGGCCAGGCCCGCGGCGGGGCGAAGACCACAAAAACGCCGGCCCCGAGCATGGAGCCCAGGCCGATGGACGTGGCGTCAAACACGCCGAGCCTCCGTTGAAGCTGCTGGTGTTCGGGCATGGGGGAGGCGGGCCTTTCCAGCGGGTAAACTCAGACGGGATTGTTCCCGGAACGATCCTATGCAGTTTTATCTTTGTTTTCCTGCTGTCGTCTTCAGAAAGGCGTGCTGTGCTGCGCACACATGACCTCGGATCCCTTCGCTCCGAGCACATTGGACAAACCGTAACCCTGGCTGGCTGGGTGGGCCGCCGTCGTGATCACGGTGGTGTTGCATTCGTGGATCTGCGCGATGCGTCCGGCGTGGCCCAGGTTGTGGTCCGTGAGGAAGAGGTCTTCCACGGCCTGCGCAATGAGTACGTCCTGCAGATCACCGGCACCGTCTCCGAGCGCCCCGAGGGCAACGAGAACCCCGCACTGGCCACCGGCGCCATCGAGGTAATGGCGGACAAGGTGGTTATCCTTAACACCTCCGATCCGCTGCCGTTCCAGATCGACGAGCACGTGGAGGTCGGTGAGGAAGCCCGCCTGAAGCACCGCTACCTCGACCTGCGCCGCCCCGGCCCGCCCGCAACCTCCGGCTGCGCTCCGAAGCCAACCGGATTGCCCGTGAACTGCTCCACCAGGACGGCTTTGTCGAGATCGAGACCCCCACGCTGACGCGTTCGACGCCGGAAGGCGCCCGGGACTTCGTGGTACCTGCCCGCCTGGCGCCGGGTTCCTGGTACGCACTGCCGCAGTCCCCGCAGCTTTTCAAGCAGCTCCTGCAGGTGGGCGGCTTCGAGAAGTACTACCAGATCGCGCGCTGCTACCGCGACGAGGACTTCCGCGCCGACCGCCAGCCCGAATTCACCCAGCTGGACATCGAAGCCAGCTTCGTGGACCAGGACGACATCATTGCCCTGGGCGAAAGCATCGTCAAGGCGCTGTGGAAGCTGATCGACGTCGAGATCCCGACCCCATCCAGCGCATCACGTACGCCGACGCCATGGCGCGCTATGGCTCGGACAAGCCCGATCTCCGCTTCGGCGTGGAGCTGACTGAGCTCACCGAATTCTTCAAGGACACCGGCTTCGGCGTCTTCAAGGCCCCGTATGTCGGCGCCGTGGTGATGCCCGGCGGCGCTTCCCAGCCGCGGCGCACCCTGGACGGCTGGCAGGAATTCGCCAAGCAGCGTGGCCACAAGGGCCTGGCCTACGTCCTCTTCAAGGAAGACGGCGAACTGGCCGGCCCTGTTGCCAAGAACCTGAACGAAACCGAGCGTGCAGGCCTCGCCGACGCGGTGGGCGCCAAGCCAGGCGACTGCATCTTCTTCGCCGCCGGTGAGAAGTCAGCGGCCCGTGCCCTCCTGGGTGCTGCCCGCGTGGAGATCGGCCACCGCACCGGCCTGATCGACCCCAGCGCCTGGGCCTTCTGCTGGGTGGTTGACGCCCCCATGTTCGAACCGGCCGCCGCAGCGGTGGCGTCCGGCGATGTGGCTGTTGGCGCCGGAAAGTGGACGGCCGTCCACCACGCCTTCACTTCGCCCAAGCCCGAGTTCATGGACACGTTCGACAAGGACCCGGAATCGGCCCTGTCCTACGCCTACGACATTGTCTGCAACGGCAACGAAATCGGCGGCGGCTCCATCCGCATCCACGAGCGTGACGTCCAGGAACGCGTCTTTGAACTGATGGGGCTGGACAAGGCAGACGCCCAGACCAAGTTCGGCTTCCTGCTGGAAGGCTTCAAGTTCGGCGCCCCTCCGCACGGCGGCATCGCGTTCGGCTGGGACCGCGTGGTTGCCCTACTGGCAGGCGTGGAGTCCATCCGCGACGTCATTGCCTTCCCGAAGACGGGCAACGGTTACGACCCCCTGACGCAGGCCCCGGCGCCGATCACGCCGCAGCAGCGCAAGGAGGCCGGCGTGGACTTCAAGCCCCAGTCGAAATCGGAAGAGCCCAAAAAGGCCGAGTAGTCCAAGCACCGCAGTCGAGGGGCTCCCCGGGAAACCGGGGGCCTTTCGCATTCGAAGAGTGGTACGCCATGACAGTTTCACGTCCTGCACCAGCCCTTGCCCTGCCAGGGCTTGAGGCGCTGATGGATGCCGCCTGGCCGGCCCCGGACCGCGAGGAATCCGACGGCTGGGTGCTTCGCGCAGCCTCCGGCGTGACCCAGCGCGCCAACTCCGTCTGGCCGCGCGAGCCGGAGGGCGATACAAGCCGGCAGCACGAGGCTTTGCGTGCAGCCCGGCTCTGGTACCGCGGCCGGCGCCTGCCGCTGATTTTCCAGGTCTTCGATGATCCCCGCTCCGCCGGGCTGAATGCCATCCTCGACGGGGAAGGCTTCACCCGCCAATCCGAAACACTGGTGATGTGCCGGAGCAGCGGAACACGTCCTGAAGTGACCCACCCTGCGGTGGCCGGTTCCGGCGTCGAGATCTCCACGGTCCCCAGCAATGAGTGGCTTGAGCTGTGGTGGAGCGTGGATGGGCGCGGCGGCCCGGCCGAGCGGTCGACCGCACGCACCATCCTGGCAGGCTGCCCGTCGCTGTATGCCCTGGTGAGGTCCGACGACGGTGTCCCCGCCGCCGTCGGCCGGCTGGCTGTTCCTACCGCCGGCGAGGCGGGAGGCATTTGGGGCGGGCTCTACTGCATGGCCACCCGCCGGAAGCCCGCCGGCGCGGCCACGCCCTTCGGATCTTGCAGGCACTCCTGCACGAAGGCGCCGCCCGCAACCTGGCCCGCTACTGGCTGCTGGTCACCGCAGCGAACTCCGGGGCCCGGCAGCTCTACGCCCAGGCGGGATTCCAGGAGGCCGGCCGCTACCTCTACCGGCAGGAACGGCCCAAGCGGAACCTGACCGGCTGCTAAGGAGCCTGCCCTCTGTCATAGGCAACGCGGGGTCACTTTTCGCCCGATAACCGAGGTTCATCGGGCGAAACGTGACCCCGCGTTGCATTAGGAGGGTCGCTCCGCCTTGGCCAGCGCCGGCTACGGTGCGTCCGCCACCTGTATCCGGACGGCGCAGACATCCGCGGCGGCCTTCCGCAGCACCGAGCCAGTGGGATCAGGCACATCCAGGAAGTCCAGCCGGGGGACTGAGGCATACAGCTTCATGGCAGGTTGGTCCATGACCAGCCCCGCAAGGGCCCGGTCCCCGCCGGGCGCCAGGTACTCGATCGACTGGCCACCGAAGACCGCTGCGGCGTGGGCTGCCACTTTCTCCACCAGCTCATCAGCCTGGTTGGCCCGGCGCCGTGCGAACCGCTGCTGGGACTGGCCGCCGGCCGCGGTGCGGGACTGCACGTAGCGGGACCCTGCCTTGGACGCGAGCACGATGCCTTCCCGGGCAACGCCCACCGCATAGCCGCCGCGCCGCACGAGCACCAGGCCAGCCGTCCGTGGCTGGGCGGCGACGGAGGCCAGGCGCTCCAGCGGATCAGCGCCGCGCCCGGGCCGTCCGTCAGGCGGCCAGGGCGCCTGGAGCAGCGCGGTGGTGCCGTCGGCCGCCAGCAGCCTCACGCCGTCGTCGTCATCGCTGATCCGGAAGCCGCCGTGCGAGGCACCGAAGCGTTCCGCCCAGCCGGCCAGGCGTCCGCCGGACACAAACGCGGTCCTGACGGACCCCGGCCGGCCGGCGCCGGGGTGCTGCGTGCGCTCATGGCGGGATCCCTTGTATGGAGGGCGGAAGTGGGGCAGTGAACTAATGAGTAGCCTATCTATGTGGATGATCTCTTCGCCCAAGGGCATGGCAATGACGACGACGACACTGATGAACCGTCGTCGTCCGGCCGGACCGCGGCGCCCCGCAGTCCCTTGGCCGTCCGGATGCGGCCGCGCACCCTGGACGACGTGGTGGGCCAGCAGCACCTGCTGGGGCAGGGATCGCCGTTGCGGCAGTTGGCGGCTGGCACCGACGCCCTGGGTCCCGCGGGCCCAGCTCGCTGATTCTGTGGGGTCCGCCCGGGACCGGAAAAACCACACTGGCGCACGTGATCGCCAAGGGCAAGGGGCGGAAGTTCGTGGAGCTGTCCGCCATCACCGCGGGCGTCAAGGACGTCCGGCGGGTTATGGACGAAGCCCTGACAGCACGGGACCTGTACAAGACCACCACGGTGCTTTTCCTTGACGAGATCCACCGCTTCAACAAGGCCCAGCAGGATGCCCTGCTGCCCGGCGTCGAAAACCGGTGGGTGGTGCTCGTAGCAGCCACCACCGAAAACCCGTCCTTTTCGGTGGTTTCGCCCCTGCTGTCCCGCTCGCTCCTGCTCACCCTGAAACCGCTGACGGAGGCGGACATTGAAGGGCTCCTGCAGCGCGCCGTGGCGGACGAACGCGGCCTGAACGGGAAAGTGGAGCTCAGCGCCGAGGCCATGGCGCACCTTGTCCGGCTCGCGGGCGGCGACGCCCGGCGAGCCTTGACGGCCCTCGAAGCCGCAGCAGGCGTGGCCTTCGGCGATGCGGACGACGCCGCTGCCGACTCGCTGGTCATCGTGGAACTCAAGCACACCGAACGCGCCCTGGATGTGGCTGCCGTGCGCTACGACCGCGCCGGGGACCAGCACTACGACGTCGCCAGCGCATTCATCAAATCGGTCCGTGGCTCCGACGTCGACGCGGCACTGCACTACCTGGCCAGAATGCTGGAGGCAGGGGAGGACCCGAGGTTCATCGCCCGGCGCATCGTGATTTCCGCGGCGGAAGACGTGGGAATGGCGGACCCCACAGCGCTGCAGACGGCGGTCGCCGCCGCCCAGGCAGTCCAGCTGATCGGCATGCCCGAGGGGCGGATCGTCCTGGCCGAGGCCGTGGTGCATCTGGCCACCGCGCCGAAATCCAATGCCGCGTACATGGGAATCAACAAGGCCGTCGCGGATGTCCGTGCCGGCCTGGGCAACGGGATCCCGGCGCACCTGCGTGATGCGCACTACCCCGGCTCCAAGCAGCTGGGCCACGGGCTCGGCTACAAGTACGCCCACGATGCCCCACATTCCGTGGCAAGCCAGCAGTACCCGCCGGATGATCTGGTGGGTCGGGACTACTACGAGCCCACCGCCAACGGCGCGGAACGGGACATAGCCGTGCGCCTCGAACGCCTGCGCAAGATCATCCGCGGCAACTGACCGGCCTCGTCGGTGGAGTGGCCCGGGCAGTGACGCCACGGCAGTGACCGGGGAGCGCCGGCCGGAGCGGCCGGCGGAGTGTGGGAATGCAGCCGAATCCTGCTAAGATTGTTCGTTGTCTGGCAAGGCGCGGACGCAATCTCCCCATCCTTCAGTATTTCTGCTGTTTCGTTGGGGTAGCCCTGTGCCCAGTAGCAAAAGGCAGCGGTTGGCCGATGCTCTCCATTATGGAGGCCAGTAACACTGACACACCGCAGATATTGGAAGGACACAAGTGGCTAACAACACTCGTGCTCGCCGTACAGCACGCCTCTCGCGTGCACTCGGCATTGCTCTGACCCCCAAGGCCGCCAAATACATGGAGCGCCGCCCGTACGGCCCCGGTGAGCATGGCCGTGCCCGCAAGAAGCAGGACTCCGACTACGCCGTACGTCTGCGCGAAAAGCAGCGTCTGCGCGCCCAGTACGGCATCCGCGAAGCCCAGATGACCCGCGCCTTCGAAGAAGCCCGCCGCACCAAGGGCCTGACCGGTGAAAACCTGATCGAACTGCTCGAAATGCGTCTCGACGCCCTCGTGCTGCGTGCCGGCTTCGCCCGCACCATCGCCCAGGCCCGCCAGCTCGTTGTGCACCGCCACATCATGGTTGACGGAATCCGCGTTGACCGCCCGTCCTTCCGCGTCAGCGAAGGCCAGCTTGTCCACGTCCACACCCGCAGCGAAACCATGGTTCCGCTCCAGGTTGCAGCAGCCGGCGCACACCGCGACGTCCTGCCCCAGGTTCCGGCCTACCTGGACGTCAAGCTTGACGCCCTGCAGGCCCGCCTGGTCCGTCGCCCGAAGCGCTCCGAGGTTCCCGTAACCTGCGAAGAGCAGCTCGTCGTCGAATTCTACGCACGCTAATCCCAGCAGCGTATCCAAAGAAGCCCGTGGCAAGCGCCACGGGCTTCTTTGTATGTAAGGTACTTGGGGGACATCTGCGGAACGCATCAAGGCAGCGTGCGCGGACGTAAAAGATCCACGTCAGTTTCAAGGAGATGAACGTCTATGTCTGGTGGCGATATTGCCGGCCTGATCGCAGCCGGGGTGTTTGCGCTCCTGGTGCTGCTGCTAGCTGTGCCCATCCTGAAGCTCGGCAGTGTGCTGGAGGAAGTTCGGACCTCCATCCGCTCCCTCAGCGACGGCGCCACGCCCCTTATGGACGAAGTCACCGCGACCGTATCCACTACCAACGAGCAGCTGAAGAAAGTGGATGGCATCGCCTCCAACGTTTCGGATGCGTCGGCAAACCTTTCCGCACTGTCCTCACTCGTTGCAGCAACAGTCGGTTCACCGCTGATCAAGGTGGCGGCCTTCAGCTATGGCGTGCGTTCCGCCCTGGCCAGCCGCAAGAAGCCCGCACCCGGCCGCCGCAGCCGCTAAGCCACCGGAGAACTGAAATGAAACGATTTGTCTGGATGGGAATCGGCGTGGCCATCGGTGTCATCGCGTTCCGCAAAATCAGCGAAGCCCAGTCCAACCTGGGCCCGAGGGCCTGAACCGCGCGGTGGGCCGGCTGGCTGACGGCGTGTACGACTTCGCCGATGCCGTGCGTGCCGGAATGCATGAGCGCGAGACCGACCTTCGGGCGGCCCTCGGGATCGATTCCCAGGACGTAGCCCGCCGCTGAACGGGCGGGCAAAACGCGCGAGAATTAAACCAGCAGCCGCCGCTTGCCGGCACTGCCGTCTGAATCAATAAGTCATGCGTGGCACAACGCGTGAACCGAGAAGGGTATGTAATCAGCTCATGAAGTCGCAGGAGATCACAAAGCGCTGGGTGGACTTTTTGTCAGCAAAGGACACACCGCGGTTCCCTCCGCCTCGCTGGTCTCCAGCGACCCCTCCCTCCTGTTCACCGTGGCCGGCATGGTCCCGTTTATCCCTTACCTGACTGCCCGCGAGGAGGCCCCTTTCGCCCGGGCCACCAGTGTTCAGAAGTGCATCCGGACCGGTGACATCGAGGAAGTGGGCAAGACCGCACGCCACGGCACCTTCTTCCAGATGTGCGGCAACTTCTCCTTCGGTGATTACTTCAAGGAAGACGCCATCAAGTACGCCTGGGAGCTGCTCACCACGAGCGTGGACGACGGCGGCTACGGCCTGCCGCCGGAACTGCTGTGGGTGACGGTCTACGAAGAGGACGACGAAGCCAAGGAGCTGTGGCTGGCGAACACCGGCGTCCCGTCCGAGCGCATCCAGCGCATGGGCAAGGCCGACAACTACTGGCACACCGGCCAGCCGGGCCCGGCAGGCCCCTGCTCGGAGATTTACTACGACCGGGGCCCTGCCTACGGCGTTGAGGGCGGTCCCATCGCCGATGAAAACCGCTACGTTGAAATCTGGAACCTGGTGTTTATGCAGTACCAGATCGACAACGTCCGCTCCAAGGACGACTTCGACGTCGTCGGCGAGCTGCCCAAAAAGAACATCGATACCGGCCTCGGCATGGAGCGCCTCGCGATGATCCTGCAGGGCGTCGAGAACATGTACGAGACGGACCAGGTCCGGCCTGTGATCGACAGGGCCGCCGAGCTCTCGGGCCGGGAGTACACCTCGGCCGAAACACCTGAGGATCCGCACCACACGGACGACGTCCGCATGCGCGTTGTCGGTGACCACATCCGTTCGGCCCTTATGCTGATCGCCGACGGCGTGACCCCGTCCAACGAGGGCCGCGGCTACGTCCTGCGCCGCCTGATCCGCCGCGCCGTGCGTTCCATGCGTCTGCTGGGCGTCGAAAAGGCCTGCCTGCCGGACCTGCTCCCCGCCTCACGCGATGCCATGAAGGGTGTCTACCCCATCGTGGCCACGGACTTTGACCGCATCAGCCGGATCGCCTACGCCGAAGAGCGGCCTTCCTGCGCACCATCGCTTCAGGTACCGCCCGCCTCGAGGACGCCGTCACGGAGTCCAAGGCCGCCGGCACGTCGCTGTCCGGTGCAGATGCCTTCGCCCTGCACGACACCTACGGCTTCCCGATCGACCTCACCCTGGAGATGGCGGAAGAAGCCGGACTCAAGGTCGACGAGCCGGAATTCCGCCGCTTGATGCTCGAACAGCGCCAGCGTGCCCAGGCGGACGCCAAGGGCAAGAAGGGCGGCCACGCCGATCTCAGCGCCTTCCAGGAACTGCTGGCCCAGGGCGAGACCGTCTTCACCGGATACACCGACCTGGACGGCGAGTCCAGGGTCCGGGCATCCTCAGCCGCGGACAGAACGTGGGGCATGCTGCCACCGGAGACGAGATTGAACTCGTCCTGGCGGAGACCCCGTTCTACGCTGAGGCGGGCGGTCAGTCGGCTGACACCGGCCTCATCACCGGTGACGGATTCGTGGTCGAGGTCCTGGACGTCCAACGCCCCCTCAAGGGACTGAGCGTCCACAAGGCAATCGTCCGCGAAGGCGAGATCGGCTCCGACTCACAGGTCCGCGCAGCCGTGGACCGCGAGCGGCGCCACGCCGCCGAGCAGGCCCACACCGGCACGCACATCGTCCATGCCGCCCTGCACCAGATCCTCGGCCCGAAGCCACCCAGCGCGGTT
Organism: Arthrobacter sp. Hiyo4; assembly: GCA_002370555.1. Classification (GTDB taxonomy): domain Bacteria; phylum Actinomycetota; class Actinomycetes; order Actinomycetales; family Micrococcaceae; genus Arthrobacter. Next base: position 1,934,315 of record AP014718.1, on the reverse strand, counting down.
CCTACAACAAGGCAGGCTACCTGCGCTTCGACTTCGCCTGGGGCGAAGGCCTCAGCGCCGCCACGCGTTCGGAAATCGAGGAAGTCTCCAACCTCGCCATCCGTAACAACTTCCGCGTGGGTACGAAGGTCATGGGCCTGGCAGAGGCCAAGGCGCTGGGCGCCATGGCGCTGTTCGGCGAAAACTACGGCAGCGAAGTGCGTGTTGTGGAGATCGACGGCGCGTGGTCCCGGAACTCTGCGGCGGCACGCACGTAGCCAACACGTCCCTGATCGGCAGCCTGTCTCTGCTCGGCGAGCAGTCAGTCGGTTCAGGAAACCGCCGTGTGGAGGCGTTCGTGGGCATGGATGCTTTCCGCCACCTGGCCGCCGAGCGCGCCCTGGTGACTGAACTGACCGAGATGCTCAAAGTGCCTTCCGGTCAGCTCGCCGACAGAATCGCCAGCACCCTGAACAAGCTCAAGGCCACGGAGAAGGAACTCGACCGCCTGCGCAAGGAACAGATCGCCGCGGCGGCCGGAAACCTCGTGGGCACAGCCCGGGACGCAGCCGGCGTCCAGGTCATCGCACACGACGCCGGCCAGATCGGTGGTGCTGACGACATCCGCAACCTTGCCCTCGACCTGCGCAACCGCCTCGGTTCGGCAGCATCCACCGTGGCAGTGGCCGGTGTCAGCAATGACCGGCCCATGATCCTGGTGGCCACGAACGAGGCAGCCCGGGAAGCCGGCGTGAAGGCCGGGGCCCTGGTCCGGCTCGCGGCCGGAATCCTCGGCGGCGGCGGCGGCGGCAAGGACGACGTCGCCCAAGGTGGCGGCACGGACGCCGCCAAGGTCGCACCGGCGCTGGCCGCCGTTGTGGACGCCATCTCCCGGCGCTAGGGAACCCGTGACAGAATTCGCTGGCGCCGCCGTCTACCCTCAGGGCATCAAACTTGGGGTGGACGTCGGCACTGTCCGTGTGGGTGTGGCCCTCTGCGACCGGGACGAAATCCTGGCCACTCCGCACAAGACCCTGGACCGCAACGTCAAGAAGAATTCCGACGTGCGTGTCATCGCGTCCCTCGCTGGGGAACTGGGCGCCGTCCAGGTCTTTGTGGGGCTGCCACGCACCATGAAGGGCGAGGAACACGCCTCTGCCAGGATGGCCACGGACTACGCCGAACTGCTGGTCGCGGAGTTCGTTGCCCGGGAATGGATGTTGCCGTCAACCTGGTTGACGAGCGCCTGAGCAGTGTTACGGCGCACCGTAACCTGCACGAAGCTGGCATGAGCAGCCGGAACCACCGTAAAGTGGTTGATCAGGTCGCGGCAGCGGGCATCCTCCAGCACGCCATCGACATGCAAAAAGCCAGGGAACGGACGTTGGCAGCCGCGTGACTGCGCCGGCCCGTACTCGGCCATCCGGAGCAGGTTCGGCAGTCCAGCCCGAGCACGCGGCCCCGGAAGGCACGACCCGATCTCAGAACACGGAAGGCTACAGTGAGCCCGTCCAATAACGACGACGCCTCAGGCGCCACGAGCAATGATGGCGCCAGGCCGCTGACCCGAAAAGAGCTCCGCGCACTGGAGAAGCACACGGGAAGCAGCGATTTGGTTCCCGAGCAGGCCTACGAAACGGGCAGGATGCGCCCGCACCGGCCACGGCTCCTGTTCCCGAAGCTGCGCCCGCTCCGGCTCCTGCCCCCGTTCCGCTCCAGGCGGCCGAACCGGTTCAGGCGCCTGAACCGGATCCGGAGCCGCAGCCGGTTGTCCCCACAGCCCCGGAAACGCCGCCTTCCATCCAGGACGCCGGTCCGGCCGCCGACCACCAGCCGGCGAAGCCCAGGTTCCGGAATACCACCCCGAAGACCAGCACTTTTATGAAACGCACGACGCCGGGCACCACTACCCTGACGAAGCGCTCCACAACGCCGGGCACCACCATCCGGACGAAGAACACAACTATGCAGGCCACCATGATGATCACCAAGCCGATGACCACCACCCTGATGATCATCACCCCGACACCAACCTGTTCGCCGGCGCGGCGACGGGTTCCGTAATGGCAAAACCCTCCAAGAAGGTGCGGCGCCGGCGCCGCCTCCTGGCGCTGTTCCTGACCCTTGTGGTCTTCGTGGCAGCGATCGCCGTGGGCGCGCAGTTCCTGAAGCCCCTGCTGGGAAACGATAAGGCGGCCGACTATCCCGGCCCCGGCACGGGCGAAGTCATAGTTTCGGTCCAGCCCGGTGAAGGTACCCGCTCCGTGGCCACCAAACTCGAGAGCGGGAAAGTTGTTGCCAACGCTGACACTTTCCTGCAGGCCTTTGCTTCTTCCGGCGGAACGCTGTCGCCGGGCGAATACACATTCAAAATGGAGATGAAGAACTCCGACGCCGTCAGCATCCTGCTTGGCACCGACAAGAGCAAGGTCATCTACTTCGCCCTGAATGCCGGTCTCAGGATCGGCGAGTCGCTGCAGGCCATCTCCGAGGGCTCCGGTGTGTCGCTGCAGCAACTGAAGGAACTCAGCGACGCTCCCTCGCAGTTCGGCCTTCCGGCCAACGCCAAAAACCTTGAGGGCTTCCTCGCTCCGGGGAGTACCGCTTCCCGCTCGGCACACCGGCGAAGGAGATCCTCCAATCGCTGGTCAAGGGAACCACCGACGAACTGGTGGCACAGGGCATCTCCGATCCGGCGAAGCAGTACGAAGCCGTGATTGTGGCGAGCATTGTGCAGGCTGAGGGCGGACAGGCTGAGTACGGTGATGTTGCCGGTGCCATCTACAACCGGCTCAAGCCGAATGACCAGACCTACGGCTACCTGCAGGTGGATTCGGCCGTGACGTACGGGCTGGGCACCAAGAGCTTCAACTTCACCGATGAAGAGCGCCAGGACAAGTCCAACGTCTACAACACCTACGCCAACCCGGCCTGCCGCCGGCCCCATCGGCTCCCCGGGCAAGACCGCTATCGACGCGGCGGCGAAGCCCAAAACCAACGACTACCTGTACTGGGTAACCATCAACCTGGACACAAAGGAGACAAAGTTCTCCAAGACGCTCGACGAGCACAACGTCTACGTCAACCAGTACAACACCTGGTGCCAGGCCAACGTGGGCCGCTGCGCATGAGTCTTCGGGCCGCCGTCCTGGGCCATCCGATCAGCCACTCCAAGTCCCCAGCCCTCCACCTTGCGGCATACGGCAAACTCGGGATGGACATCGGCTACACGGCCCTGGACCTGACCGAGCAGGCGCTACCGGACTTTATGGAACAGGTCAGGACCCAGCAGGGCTGGCGAGGACTCTCAGTCACCATGCCCCTGAAATCAGGCATGTTTGCCGAAGTGGACGAAGTCCGCGGCGTGGCACGGACACTGGGCGTGGTCAACACCGTCGCCTTCGAGGAAGACCACGGCTCCGTCAGGCGCATCGGCTACAACACCGACGTCGCCGGCATCGTCAACGCTGTCATGAACGCCGGAGTGGCGGCCAGCCCCGCCGCCGTGGTGCTGGGCGGGGCGGTACAGCCGCAGCCGCAGTGGCCGCGCTGAAGGATCTGGGCACGCAGCACGCCCAGGTGTTCGTCCGGGATATCACCCGGGCCGACGAAGCACGCGCCGCCGCGGCCGGAGTAGGCCTTTCCATCGTGGTGCGGCCGCTGACCGAAGCCGCCGTTCCGGCCGCAAGTGCCGACGTCGTAATTTCCACGCTCCCGCCGCGCGCAGCGGACGGGCTGGCGGCGGAGATCGCCGCGTTGGGAACCGGAACACCCGGTGTCCTCCTGGACGTGGCCTATGATCCGTGGCCCAGCCAGATTGCGTCTGCGTGGCAGTCCGGCGGCGGTGCGGTGGTGCCCGGACTCGAAATGTTGTTGTACCAGGCGGTGGAACAGGTACGCCTGTTCACCGGCCGCGGTGACGACGTTAATGCGTCTGTCATAGATGTGATGTGCGACTCAGTCGGCCTTCCCCGACGGGCGTTCTGACCGCCATACGTGGCAGGATGGAAATTATGTTGCGTTGGTTGACTGCCGGTGAATCCCATGGTCCGGCCCTGATGGGAATTATTGAAGGCGTCCCCGCCGGTGTTGAACTCACCAGCGGGCAGATCGCCGATTCATTGGCACGCCGCCGCCTTGGCTACGGCCGGGGCGCCCGGATGAAGTTCGAGCAGGACGTCGTGACCATTCTCGGCGGCGTCCGCCACGGCCTGACCCAGGGCGGTCCGGTGGCTGTCCAGGTCGCCAACACCGAATGGCCCAAGTGGGAGCAGATCATGGCTGCCGATCCGGTGGATCCGGAGATCCTGGCGGACCAGGCCCGCAACGCACCGCTGACCCGGCCCCGTCCGGGCCACGCAGACTTCACCGGGATGCAGAAGTACGGGTTCACCGAGGCCCGGCCCGTCCTGGAACGCGCCAGCGCCCGGGAGACCGCCACGCGGGTTGCCATGGGCACTGTTGCGTCCCAGTTCCTCAAGGCGCTCGGCATCGAACTGGTCAGCCACACCGTCTCCATCGCCAGTGTGACCGTGCCCGAGGGCCGTCCGCTGCCCGTTCCGGCCAACGTGATTGCGCTCGACGCCGATCCTTTGCGCTGTTTTGACCGCGAGACCTCAGACGCCATGGTGGCCGAAGTTGACGCCGCCCACAAGGAAGGCGAAACCCTGGGCGGTGTGGTGGAGGTCCTCGCGTACGGACTGCCGCCGGGACTGGGCAGTTATGTCCACTGGGACCGCAGGCTTGATTCGCGCCTCGCCGCCGCCCTGATGGGGATCCAGGCCATCAAGGGCGTGGAAGTCGGCGACGGTTTCCTGACAGCTGCGCGCCGCGGCTCCGCTGCCCACGACGAAATCGTCAAGGACGCGGACGGCAAGATCATCCGGACCAGCAACCGGCCGGCGGCATCGAGGGCGGCATGAGCATCGGCGACGTTCTGCGCGTGCGGGCCGCCATGAAGCCCATCGCCACGGTGCCTCGCGCCCTTCGCACGGTTGACGTGAGCACGGGGGAGCCTGCCAAGGCGCACCACCAGCGCTCCGACGTCTGTGCCGTGCCGGCTGCCGGCGTGGTGGCCGAGGCGATGGTCGCCCTGGTTCTGGCGGAAGCCGTCACCGAAAAGTTCGGCGGTGACTCCGTGGCGGAGACCGCCCGCAACATCAAGGGTTACCTGGACAACATTCCGGCATCCCTGGACTCGATCGGCCACTAGTGCCCGGGAGCCGTAAGGCCGGTGTACCTGGCAACCGGCCCATTGTCCTCATCGGACCCATGGCGGTGGGAAAGTCCGCGATCGGCCACGAGCTGGCCAAGCTGCTGGACGTGCCCTTCGTCGACACGGACAGCCTGATCGTGGACGCCCATGGCAGCATCGCCTCAATTTTTGCCGGCCGCGGCGAGCACGCGTTCCGGGAGATCGAGGCCGGACAGTTGCCAGCGCGGTGGAGCATGCAGAAGGCGCGGCCAGCGTGATTTCCCTGGGCGGCGGCGCCGTGCTGGATTCCGGCACGCAGCAGCTCCTGGGCCGGTGCACCGTGGTGTACCTCGAATGTGATGAGGAAACCGTGGCCGGCCGCATCGCCCGGAACTCGGCCGGCCGCTGCTCGCCGGCGATGCCATGGCCCGATGGTCCGCTCTGTTTATTACCAGGAAACCCGTTTACGAACGGCTGGCCAACCTTGTGGTGGATGTCCGCCAGGGCTCGGTCAGCGAGCTGGGACACCGGCTCGAAGTTGCGCTGCGTGACTACGCGGCCGCCAAACAGGAAGTTGAAAATTGAGCGTCGATTCAACAGTCATCAAGGTCACCGGCGAATCCGCTGGGCAGAATTACGACGTCGTAGTTGGCCGTGGTCTGCTGGGGAACCTTCCGGCGCTGCTGGGGAGCGGGTCCGGCGTGTGCTGGTCATCCATCCCGTGCGTTGCGGCTCACCGGTGACACGGTCCGCGATGAGCTGGCTGCGGCGGGTTTCACATCGCTGACCGCGGAAATCCCGGACGCCGAAGAGGGTAAACACATCCAGGTCGCCGCTTTCTGTTGGCAGGTCCTGGGCCAGAACGATTTCACGCGGTCCGACGCCATCGTGGCAGTGGGCGGCGGGGCCGTCACCGACCTGGCCGGTTTTGTGGCTGCTACCTGGCTCCGCGGCGTGAAGGTCATCCACATGCCCACCAGCCTGCTGGGCATGGTGGATGCTTCCGTGGGTGGAAAGACCGGCATCAACACGGCTGAGGGCAAGAACCTGGTGGGCTCCTTCCACCCACCGGCCGGAGTGCTGGTGGATCTGGACACCCTGACGACGTTGCCGAGGAATGAAATCATTTCCGGCATGGCTGAAGTCATCAAGTGCGGCTTCATCGCAGATCCGGCCATCCTTGACCTGGTGGAAAAAGACCCGGCGGCGGCCACCGACCCGGATCTGACGCCCTGCGCGAACTGATCGAACGCGCCATCGCGGTCAAGGCCAAAGTGGTCTCGGAAGACCTCAAGGAATCCGGGCTGCGCGAAATCCTGAACTACGGCCACACCCTGGCCCACGCCATTGAACTGGTGGAGCGGTACTCCTGGCGGCACGGCGCGGCAGTATCAGTGGGCATGATGTTCGCCGCTGAACTTGCCCGCAGCGTTGGCCGGCTCAGCGACGCCGACGCCGACCGCCACCGCAGCATCCTGGAAACACTGGGACTCCCGGTCACGTACCGGCGGGACCGCTGGCAGGGGCTGCTGGACGGCATGCGGCGGGACAAGAAATCACGCGGGACCTCCTGCGCTTTGTGGTCCTGGACGGTATCGCCAAGCCGGGCATACTGGATGTCCCGGACACGTCCCTGCTCTTCGCGGCCTACCAGGAAATCGCCTCCTGATGCAGGGCGACGTGGCGGGCACGAGCGACTGGCCCGATGCTGGCTTCCCGGAATCCGGATCAACCCGGTCTCCCTGCTGCCGGAGATCGTCAACGAGGACGCCTGCCGCGCGGCCCTGGCGGCGTCCACGGACCCGTCAGACCAGATCTTCGTCCTGATCGTGGAAGGGCATGCTGCGGAGGCGGCCGAACTGCTCGCGGAGGCCCGCTTCAAGGACCCTGAGTCCTTCCGGCTTCGCGCGTTCGAGGCCGAGGTGCTGCGTGTCTCACACCGCACGGACCGCGCCCTTGAACTGTTCCGGCAGTTGCTGGCGGAGTTCCAAGGGACTGACCGTGAAGCACTGGTACTGCAATACCTGGGCAAGACCCAGTACGCGGCCGGACACACGTCCGCCGCGGTGGAAGCCTTTGCCCGGCACTGGATCTTCGGGTCGCGCAATCGGCTGATGCCGCGCAGATCTACTCGTCCACCGTTGCCCTTCAGCGGGCCCGCGACGTCCTGGATCTCGCCTGCTGACACGCCTATCCGGCTCTGTGGCGGGTGGCCGGGAGGCCCGGACGCAGGCTGCCCGGGTTTTACCGGTAGAATGGTTCTTGGATTTTTGATAAACACGCGCTGGCAGGCCGTTCGGCATGCCTGGGCGGCATAGAACGTCTGACAACTGACCAGACAGATAGAAACCAGAGGATACCAGTGGCAACCACTAACGACATCAAGAACGGAACGGTCCTGAAGCTCGAGGGCCAGCTCTGGAATATCATTGAATTCCAGCACGTAAAGCCCGGCAAGGGCGGCGCGTTTGTGCGGACCAAGATGCGGAACGTGATGTCCGGCAAAGTTGTAGACAAGACGTTCAACGCCGGCCTTAAGATCGAGACCGCCACGGTTGACCGCCGGGACTACCAGTACCTGTACCAGGACGGTGCCGACTTTGTGTTTATGGACACTTCGGACTTCGACCAGCTCACCGTCTCCGGCGCCACTGTTGGTGACGCCACGAATTTCATGCTGGAGAACCAGATGGTGAACATCGCCATCCACGAAGGCAACCCGCTGTACATCGAACTTCCGCCGAGCGTTGTTTTGGAGATCACCTACACCGAGCCTGGCCTGCAGGGCGACCGCTCCTCCGCTGGCACGAAGCCCGCAACCCTGGAAACCGGCTATGAGATCCAGGTGCCTTTGTTCGTTGAGAACAACACCAAGGTCAAGGTCGACACCCGCGACGGCAGCTACCTCGGCCGGGTCAGCGAGTAGTGAGCGCACGCGGTAAGGCCCGAAACAGGGCACTGGATGTCCTCTTCGAAGCTGAGCAGCGCTCGGTTTCGGCTTTCGATGTACTCAGGTCCCGGCGCGAACTGACAGACCAGATCGTGAACCCGTACACCTTGGAAATCGTGGAAGGCGTCGTCTCACAGCAGACCGCCATCGACGAATTCCTCGAGACCTATTCCCAGGGCTGGACCCTGGAACGCATGCCTTCGGTGGACCGCATCATCCTGCGGATCGGCACGTGGGAACTGCTGTACAACGACGACGTTCCCGACGGTGTCGCGGTCAGCGAGGCAGTGGCACTGTCCAAGACGCTCTCAACGGATGAATCGCCGTCGTTCATTAACGGCCTCCTCGGCCGGCTGCAGCAGCTGAAGCCCTCCCTCTTGGCCTGAGCCGCTACGCCGCGGGCCCAAGAGCCCGCGCACGGCGCCATAAAGAGCCCCGGCCAGGTCCACCTGGCCGGGGCTCTTTACGTCCGGGGAAATGATCGCTGAACGGCGCTTCCTCTAGGATCTGACTATGCAAAACGCGTCCACAGGCCCCCACGCCGGCAGCACCACAGATGACCGGACCGGCCCCCGCAGGACCGGCCGCGCGGTCAGCCGGGAGGAGCTGGCGGACCACGTTTACGCGGAGCTCCTGGCCTCCCTTATGGATAGGACAGCCGGCTGGCGCCCGGCGCCGTCGTCAGCATTGACGGGACGGCCCGCGACCTGGACGTTTCTCCCACTCCGGTCCGCGAGGCCCTTGCTCGGCTTGAGCACACCGGAATGGTCCGGAGGGTGGCTCTGAAAGGCTACCGCGTGGCTCCCGTTTTTACGCAGGAGGATTTTGCGGAGCTGATGGAGGCGCGCTTGGCAATCGAGCCCGTCAACGCCCGGCTGGCCTGTGAACGCATCAACCAGCATGGCCTGGCCGAGCTCGGGAAGGCCGTCGAGAACCTGAAATCCGCGCCCCGGGACCGTCGTTTGCCGAGTTCAAGGACTACCTCGAGGCGGACGAGCGGTTCCACCAGCTGATTGCGCGGCAACCGGAAACCAGTTTATGGAGGCCGCCTACTCAGCCCTCGGGGACAGGTCCAACGGGTCCGACTCTTCGGTGGCGCTGGCATTACCGATGCCGAGCACGCCATCGCGGAACACGAGGCAGTCCTGGCTGCCGTTGCCACCGGCGATCCCGACAAAGCAGCCGCAGCCAGGCGGACCACATCCGCAAGGTCGGTTCCCGGGCCATTGCCGACGCCCCGGAAAGCTAATCCCGGCCCTATGTAGGTAGCAGTAAGTGTCGTTTTGATCCCTCAAAACGACACTTACTGCTACTCACTTGGGGAGGACACCGCCAGGATGTGATCTTGGCAGGAGTGAAGCATCGCTGAGAATTGGCCCATCACCGTAGCACTGTTGCAGTTTCCGGGTACAGACGCCAAGGGCGCGCAGATCAACGACGCCGACGCGTCCAGTCGGGGGCGAATTCTCAATTATCTTTGCCTGGGCGCGAGGGCTGTCTGTCAGGCCGAGAAAATCGGTAACCCTCCGCCTGGCCGAAACGTCCTTGTCCCCACTCTGAGTACTTGATGCCTTGAGAGCCACCCAATCTTGCGCTTCAGAGCCACCGATCGTGCGGAAGAGGGCCAGTGGTGGTGTGCCTGGAAGCCACTGGCCCTCGACCTCATCGTTAGGCGCTGGCCAGGGCGGTCTGCTCCCTCATGTTGTAGGTGCCGGTGTCGACCCAGGTGGTGTTGTGGATGATGCGGTCCATGATGGCGTCGGCGTGGACGCCGGCGCCGAGGCGGTGATGCCAGTCCTTCTGCTGATACTGGGTGCAGAACACCGTCGATGTCTCGCCGTAACGGCGCTCCATCAACTCCAGCAACATCGTCCGCATCGATTCCGTCGGCCGATCAAGTAACCACTCGTCGATGACGAGCAGGGTGAAGGCAGCGTATTTCCGGAGGAACTTGCCGGCGCCTCCGGGGTGTCTTGAGCTGCGACCCAGGCCTCTTCGAGGTCGGGCATCCGAACATAATAAGGGCGCGGATCCGATGTTCGCAGGCGCGTTTCGCGATCGCGCAGCCCAGATACGACTTCCCCGACCCGGTGAACCCCTGGAAGACGACGTTCTGCTGCCGAGTGACGAACAAGCAGGTCCCGAGTTGGGTCAGGAGCTGCCGGTTGAGGCCGCGCTCGTCGAGCAGGTCGATGCGCCGCAGGTCCGCGTTGGGGTAACGAAGCCCCGCCCGTCGGATCAGCCCGTCCACTTTCGAGTGCATGAAGGTGGAGTAGGCGTCGTCGACGACCAGGCGGACCCGTTCCTCGAACGACAAACTGATGCTGAGGGTGTCGTCTTGGAGGTCGATGGCCTCCACCAGCTCGCCGGCGTTCATCTCGCGGAGCTTGCGTTTGGTCTCCCCATCCAGGACGCTCATCGGGTGCCTCCGGCGTAGTAGGCGCCGCCGCGAACATGACCGCCATCATCCGGCTCGGGCTCGGGGGTGTGTCCGGTTTTGTCCTGTCCGGTGTCGAGGATCGGCCGCAGGTGCGCATAGCGGGGTGAGCGGATCGGGCCCCGCAGCGCCAGCGCGCAGGCCGCTTCGAGGCGTGCCGGGGAGAATCGGCGCGACAGTTTCAGCACCGCCAGCGCCGCGTCGAAGCCGGCCTCATCGATGAACACGGTCTCGAAGATCTTGGCTGTCACTGCCGCCGTCGCAAGTCCGACCCGCGCCGCCCACTCCTCGATCCGGCCCGGTCCCAGGCCTGGAAGCTGCGCCCTCGGGCAGGTCCGCCTCGTTCGTCCGATACTGGTTGCTGGCCGTGGCCGGCAGCAGCAAATGGCTGGTCAGGCGCTCGTCACGCCGGTAAACCTCCAGCATCGTCTCCGTCACGCGCAAGTCAACGAGGGCGCCGATATGGCTGAAAGGGACGGAATAGAAGTTCTTCGCCCAAACCACGTGAGCGTTGGCGTTCACCTTGCGTTTATAGACCCACGTACTGATCTCGAATGGGGCCGCCGGCAGCGCCTGCAACAACGGCTTCTCCTCCGCGGTGAACACACTGAGGCGTGACCCGTCACGTTTCTGGAACGGCTCCCGGTTATAGGCATCGATCTGTTCCCGGATCCGCAGGCGCAGCTGCGCCAGCGACGTAAACTGCTCGTGCCGGAGGCCGGCGATGACCCAGGCCGCTTTGGCCTCCCGGCTCATGATCGCCTGCGAGCCGGTCTGGGCCATTGGCACAGCGGAGCCCGCCGACGCAGGCTACGTCGCCGCCGTCGTGCGTTCACTCCGGACGCTGCTGGCCGCCCATTCGCACGCGGCAGGCCATGCGTTGGGAAACCCGCCGGTTATCTATGGCGGGTCGGCCAGGCCAGGGCTGCTGCCCACGCTCGACGGAGTTTCCGGGCGCTTCCTGGGCCGGTTCGCCCACGATGCGGCGAACTTCGGCCAAGTCCTTGATGAGGCACCGTCAACGACGGCTTTGCAGGAGGCCTCCGGGAACCCAGCCGGAGGAACCGAACGGCGCCCGAGTCAGCCCGCGACGGCGGCGCGCAGGGACAGAATCCGTTGCAGCTGCTGTTGCTCGTCCATCTGGTGAAGCCGGACGTCGCGGCCGCTGAGGATGCGCTGCCGGATGAAGGCAAGCTGGGTGGCAGCGTGCAGGAACGCCTTCATCTGCGGGCGGCGGTGGTAGCCTGCCGCCCACTGCAGGGCGGTCCGCCGGCCGCGCGGGGTGGCCAGCAGTTCCACCTCGGCGGGGCTGAACCAGCCGGCCGCGGAGTATTCCATCAGCCGTTGGCGGGTGAGCCGGTTTTCCGCGACGCGGAGGAGGATGATGCCCACAACGGCCAGCAAAAAGATGGGCACCTGGATCAGGATGTATTCCGCCAGGAACCCCGCGCCCATGCTGTTCCACCGGTTATGCAGCAGCATCGCCGGGATCAGTCCGATGACAAAGGCCAGCGCCGAGGCACCGGGGTGCCGGCGGTGGGCGGCGAAACCCATGATGAGGCCGGTGGTTCCCGTGAAGATGGCATGGGCGAAGGGTGACATCACGCCGCGGAGGAGGAAGATCTGGGCCAGATCCGTTCCCGGTTGGCGGATTCGGCGATGGCCCGGCCGAAGTAGAGGATGTTTTCGGTGAAGGCGAAGCCGCCGGCGATGGTGAAGGCGAAGACTATGCCGTCTACCGGACCGTCGAAGTGTTTGCGCGCCAGCAGCAGGATCATCAGCAGGCCCAGGGACTTCGCGAACTCCTCGACTATGGGTGCCTGGACGGTGGCCATAAACGTCTGGAAGTCAGCCACCTCGCTGAACTGGAAGGTCAGGGCAAAGAACGGCTGGACCAGCAGCGTGACCGCGATGGACACCGCAGCGCCCAGGTGAACGCGAAGACCAGGAGCCGCTTGGGTTCCGGTTCCCACCGGTCGATCAGGTAGACGGCAAGGAGCACCGCGGACAGCGGGATCAGCGACAGCACAAACCCCGCAAGGAACCCGCCCACGCCGGTGTTGGCGAGCAGGAACGGCACCACCAGGAACAGGCTGAGCATGACCAGGGCGGCGCCCCCACCGTGAGTGCCAGCAGGCCTGCGGGCCGGCGGCCAGCCAGGGTTGCCTGCGGAGGCCCCAAGGGCGGCAGCCGGGCCGCGGTGGTTCCGGCGCGGGCCGGTAGTACTCCGGTTCCACCCGGCCCATCCAGCTGGGGTTCGCCTGCGAGGGGAAGGGATCCGGTGGCTGATGAGGGCGCATGGGCATACTGAAAGCCTATGATGCCCTGCCGATGTGGTAATTTTGAAACGCAAATGATCCTTTTTTAATTCCGTCCCGTGAGGCGGGGAAAGGGGAGACGAGAGTTTGACTTCTGTCACAAACGCACCGGTCCCAGCCAGGGTTGTCCTCAACCAGGCGGACATCGACCGTGCACTCACTCGAATCGCCCACGAGATCCTTGAAGCCAACAAAGGATCCAAGGACCTGGTCCTGCTGGGCATCCCGCGCCGCGGCTACCCGCTGGCCGTCCGCCTCGCACACAAGATTGCAGCCGCGGACCCCACCGTGGACGCCACCGCCATTGTCGGGCAACTGGACGTCACCATGTTCCGCGATGATCTCTCCCACCAACCCACCAGGCCGCCGTACCCACACAGCTCCCGCACACGGGAATCGACAACAAGGTTGTGGTGCTCATCGATGATGTCCTGTACTCCGGCCGCACCATCCGTGCCGCCCTTGATGCCATCATCGACCTCGGCCGTCCCAGGATCGTCCGGCTCGCTGTGCTGATCGACCGCGGCCACCGTGAGCTGCCCATCCGCGCAGACCACGTGGGCAAGAACCTGCCCACCTCGTCCGCCGAGAAGGTCCGGGTCCGCCTGGAGGAAACCGACACCGCCGCCGACGGCTCCGTGGTCAACGAAGTGGTTATCGAGGGCGGCGCATGAAACACCTCCTCTCCACCGAAGACCTCAGCCTGGCCAACGCCATCCGCATCCTCGACACCGCCGAAGAAATGGCTGCCGTAGGGGACCGCGAAGTCAAGAAGCTCCCGGCCCTCCGGGGCCGGACCGTGGTGAACCTCTTCTTCGAAGATTCAACCCGCACGCGAATCTCCTTCGAAGCGGCCGCCAAGAGGCTGTCCGCCGATGTCATCAACTTCGCCGCGAAGGGCTCCTCCGTCTCCAAAGGCGAATCCCTCAAGGACACGGCCCAGACGCTGGCAGCCATGGGCGCGGACGCCGTCGTGATCCGGCACTGGGCTTCAGGCGCACCCCACCGGCTCGCCGCCACGGACTGGATCGACGCCGCCGTCATCAACGCCGGCGACGGCACCCACGAACACCCCACGCAGGCACTCCTGGACGCCTTCACCATGCGCCGGCACTGGTCAAAGCTGGCGGGTTCCGCGTCCACCGGGGCAGACCTCAAAGGCATGCGGGTTGCCATCGCCGGGGACGTCCTGCACTCCCGCGTGGCCCGCTCCAACGTCTGGCTGCTCCGCACGCTCGGCGCCGAAGTCACCCTGGTGGCGCCACCCACCCTGCTGCCCATCGGCGTCGAACACTGGCCGTGCAAGGTCAGCTACGACATGGACGACACCCTGGCGCAGGGTGTGGACGCCGTGATGATGCTTCGCGTGCAGGGCGAGCGGATGAACGCCTCGTTCTTCCCCTCCACCCGCGAATACTCGCGCCGCTGGGGCTTTGATGACAACCGGCTCAGGGCGCTGGACAGCCTGGGGCTGAAGGACACCATCATCATGCATCCCGGACCCATGAACCGTGGCCTGGAGATTTCCTCCGCCGCCGCCGACTCTCCCCGTTCCACTGTGCTTGCACAGGTGCGCAACGGCGTCTCGGTCAGGATGGCCACCCTCTATCTGCTGCTCTCCGGGGACACCCGCGAACCAGCCGTCAAAGCGGGCACAGCCCGCAACAATTCCACCAAGGAGAGCAACTGATGGCAGAGAACCACGGAACCTACCTGATCCGCGGTGCATCGATCCTGGGCGCCGGGGCCGAGGACCTGCTCATCAGTGCCGGCGTCATCGCCGCCCGGGCCGCAGCCGCTGCCACCCACCCAGACGCGTTCGGCGCCACCGTCATCGAGGCTGCCGGCCTGGTGGCACTACCCGGCATGGTGGACGTGCACACGCACCTGCGCGAACCCGGCCGTGAAGACGCCGAAACCGTAGAGACCGGGACGCGCGCCGCCGCCCTGGGCGGCTTCACCGCAGTCCACGCCATGGCCAACAGCAACCCGGTGGCGGACACCGCCGGTGTGGTGGAACAGGTCCACAGCCTAGGCCGCGCGGCTGGTTGGGTGGACGTGCGTCCCGTCGGGCCGTGACCGTGGGCCTGGCCGGCGAGCAGCTCGCCGAACTCGGCGCCATGGCCGATTCCCGCGCCCAGGTCCGCATGTTCTCCGACGACGGCATCTGCGTCCACGATCCCGTGCTGATGCGCCGCGCCCTGGAGTACGTCAAAGCGTTCGACGGCGTGGTCGCCCAGCACGCGCAGGAACCCCGCCTTACCGCCGGGCCCAGATGAACGAGGGCGCAGTCTCCGCCGTCCTGGGACTCACCGGCTGGCCGGCGGTGGCAGAGGAGAGCATCATCGCCCGTGACGTCCTGCTGGCGCAGCACGTGAACTCCCGCCTGCACGTCTGCCACGTCTCCACCGCCGGCTCCGTGGAGATCATCCGCTGGGCCAAGGAACGCGGCATCAACGTCACCGCCGAGGTCACCCGCACCACCTCCTGCTCACCGACGACCTGGTCCGCAGCTACAACCCGGTCTACAAGGTCAACCCTCCGCTGCGGACCGATGCCGATGTGCAGGCTCTGCGCGCCGGCCTGGCGGACGGCACCATCGACGTCGTGGGCACCGACCACGCCCCGCACCCGAGCGAGCACAAGGAATGCGAGTGGGCACAGGCCGCGATGGGCATGACCGGGCTGGAAACCGCGCTGTCCGTGGTCCAGCACACCATGATCGAAACCGGTCTCATTACCTGGGCCGACTTCGCCCGCGTGACCTCCACGGCCGCGGCGCAGATCGGCCGGGTGGCGGACCAGGGCCGTCCGCTGGAAACCGGCGAACCCGCCAACATCATCCTGGTGGATCCCGCGGCCCGCTGGACCGTTGACCCTGCCAAGATGGCAACCATGGGCCGCAACTCCCCGTTCTCCGGCCTCGAGCTGCCGGGCAAGGTGGTGGCCACCTTCTACAAGGGCCACCCCACAGTTCTGGACGGCCAGCTCAACACTCCGTACCGGGAACCGGCTGCGGCAGGCGCCTCCTGATGGACACCAAACTACTCACCGGCCTCATCACGGCCGCGCTCATCGCCGTCGTCCTGGTGATGATCTGGGCAGGCTGGCGTAACCGCCTCAGGCGGCAGGCCGACGTCGGCCGGTTGCCCGACGTGCCGGACTCGCCCGGGTGCCGCTCGCCGGGCCGACGGCCAGTACGTTGCGTCCACCACCGCCGGAGACTGGCTGGACCGCATCGCGGTGCACAGGCTCGGCATCCGTACCAACGCTGTCCTCAGCGTGTACCCGCACGGCGTCCTCTTCGACAGAACCGGCGCCCCCGCGCTCTACATCCCGGCCGGCAGCCTCACCGCCGTCCGGCAGGAAAGCGGAATGGCCGGCAAGTTCGTTGAAAAGGACGGGCTCCTGGTCCTCACCTGGGACCTCGGGACCCACCAACTCGACACGGCTTCCGGACCCGTCGGGCCGCCGACAAGGACACCCTCTATGACTCCCTTCAGCAATTGATCGCCGCCGCCCCCCAGGAACATTCCCAGGATCCCCAGAGTGGAAAGTAAGACAGTGACAGAAACAGCGACAGCAAAAGCAGAGACTGCGGCACCAGCAGTCCTTCCCACCACGGTTCCCACACCGGCGGCATTCGTCCTGGAGGACGGCCGCATGTTCCGCGGCACCAGCTACGGCGCGCAAGGCACCGCCCTGGGCGAGGCAGTGTTCGCCACCGGCATGACCGGCTACCAGGAAACCATCACCGATCCTTCCTACGCCCGCCAGCTGGTGGTGCAGACCGCACCGCACATCGGCAACACGGGTGTGAACAGCGAGGACGCCGAGTCCCGCCGCATCTGGGTGGCCGGCTACATCGTCCGCGACGCTGCCCGCCGCCCCTCCAACTGGCGCTCCGAACGCTCCCTGGACGAGGAACTCATCGAGCAGGGGATCGTGGGCATCCAGGGCGTGGACACCCGTGCCATCACCCGCCACCTGCGTGAGCACAAGACCATGCGCGCCGGCATCTTCTCGGGTGCGGCCGCAAAGGCCACGGACAAGGAACTCGTTGACGCGGTCCTGGCCAGCGCCCCGATGGAAGGCGCACGCCTGGCCGAGGAAGTCAGCGTCAGCGAGGCTTATGTGGTGGACCCCAAGGACCACGGCTGGGACGGCGAGGCGCGCTTCAGCATTGCCGCGATCGACCTCGGCATCAAAGCCATGACGCCCATCCGTTTCGCCGAGCGCGGTGTCCGCGTCCATGTCCTGCCGGCAACCTCCACCCTGGAGGACGTCAAGGCCGTCAACCCGGACGGTTTCTTTATGTCCAACGGCCCGGGTGACCCCGCCACGGCAGACGCCCAGGTCAAGCTGCTGCGTTCCGTCCTGGACGAGAAGCTGCCGTACTTCGGCATCTGCTTCGGCAACCAGATCCTGGGCCGCGCCCTGGGCTTCGGGACCTACAAGCTGCGCTACGGCCACCGCGGCATCAACCAGCCTGTTATGGACCGCCGCACCGGCAAGGTGGAAATCACCTCGCAGAACCACGGTTTCGCCGTGGATGCACCGCTCGACGGCGCCACGCAGGCTCCTGAGGAGCGCTACGGCCGTGTTGAGGTCAGCCACATCAGCCTCAACGACGACGTCGTCGAAGGCCTCGCGTGCCTGGACATTCCGGCCTTCTCGGTCCAGTACCACCCCGAGGCGGCCGCCGGCCCGCACGACGCCGCCTACCTGTTCGACCGTTTCATCGACCTCATGGCCGTCACCAAAACCGGCGCAGAGAACACCACCGATTCCAAGACTGAGGACAAGAAGTAATGCCCAAGAGAACTGACCTTAAGAGCGTCCTGGTCATCGGTTCCGGCCCGATCGTGATCGGCCAGGCCGCGGAGTTCGACTACTCCGGCACCCAGGCACTGCGTGTCCTCAAGGAGGAGGGCCTGCGGGTCATCCTGGTGAACTCCAACCCGGCCACCATCATGACGGACCCCGAGTTCGCCGATGCCACCTACATCGAGCCCATCACTCCCGAGGTGGTGGAGAAGATCATCGCCAAGGAGCGCCCGGACGCCATCCTGCCCACCCTGGGCGGCCAGACCGCGCTGAACACGGCCATCGCGCTGGACAAGAACGGCGTGCTGGCCAAGTACAACGTGGAGCTCATCGGCGCGAACATCGCGGCCATCGAGCTTGGCGAGGACCGTGAAAAGTTCAAGGGCGTGGTGGAACGCTGCGGCGCCGAATCGGCCCGCAGCCACATCATCCACACCATTGACGAGGCTTTGGCCGCGGCGAGGACCTGGGCTACCCGATGGTGGTCCGCCCCTCGTTCACTATGGGCGGCCTCGGCTCCGGCCTGGCATATAACGAAAACGACCTGCGCCGCATCGTGGGCCAGGGCTTGCAGTACAGCCCCACCACCGAGGTGCTGCTCGAAGAGAGCATCCTCGGCTGGAAGGAATACGAACTGGAGATGATGCGCGACAAAAACGACAACGTCGTGGTGGTCTGCTCCATCGAGAACTTCGACCCCGTGGGCGTGCACACCGGCGACTCCATAACCGTGGCGCCTGCACTGACCCTGACGGACCGCGAATACCAGCGGCTGCGCGATATCTCCATCGCCGTCATCCGTGAGGTGGGCGTGGACACCGGCGGCTGCAACATCCAGTTCGCCATCGAGCCGGACACCGGCCGGGTAGTGGTCATCGAGATGAACCGCGCGTGTCCCGGTCCTCCGCCCTGGCGTCCAAGGCCACGGGCTTCGCCATCGCCAAGATCGCCACCAAGCTCTCCCTTGGCTACACCCTGGACGAGATCCCGAACGACATCACACAGAAGACCCCAGCGTCGTTCGAACCCACCCTGGACTACGTGGTGGTCAAGGTTCCGCGCTTCGCCTTCGAGAAGTTCCCGGCGGCGGATGACACCCTCACCACCACCATGAAGTCCGTCGGCGAGGCCATGGCCATGGGCCGCAACTTCACCGAAGCGCTGCAGAAGGCCCTCCGCTCCCTTGAGCAGAAGGGCTCGCAGCTGGACTTCAGCTCCGTCCCCGAATGGGAAGTCCCGGAGCTGATCGAGAAGGCCAAGCGGCCACCACGGAACGCCTGCACCAGGTCCAGCGTGCCCTGCTCGGCGGCGCCACCGTGGAACAGCTGTTCGAAGCCACCAAGATCGACCCCTGGTACCTGGACCAGCTCCAGCTGCTCAACGAGATCTCCCACGAGATCCGCCAGGCCGGGCCCTGACCGTGGAGATGCTCAAGCGCGCCAAGCGCCACGGCTTCTCGGACGAGCAGATCGGGTCGCTCACGCACAACTCCGAGGCCGTGGTCCGCGGTGTGCGGCAGGCCCTCGGGATCCGTCCGGTCTACAAGACCGTTGATACCTGCGCCGCCGAGTTCGCCGCCTACACCCCGTACCATTACTCGTCCTACGACGAGGAGGACGAGATTGCGCTGCACTCCAAGCCGTCCATCCTGATCCTCGGTTCCGGCCCCAACCGCATCGGCCAGGGCATCGAGTTCGACTACTCTTGCGTCCACGCCTCAATGGCGCTGCGCAAGGCCGGCTACGAGACCGTTATGGTCAACTGCAACCCTGAGACCGTCTCCACGGACTACGACGTCTCCACCCGCCTGTACTTCGAGCCGCTGACCCTTGAGGACGTCCTCGAGGTCATCGCCGCCGAGGAACGCACCGGCGGCGTGATGGGTGTCTTTGTCCAGCTTGGTGGCCAGACGCCGCTTAAGCTGGCGCAGCAGCTGGCCGACGCCGGCGTCCCCATCCTGGGCACGTCCCCGGAAGCGATCGACCTCGCCGAGCACCGCGGCGAGTTCTCCCGCGTGCTCGACAACGCCGGGCTGATCGCCCCGAAGAACGGCACCGCTGTGTCCTTCGACGACGCCAAGAAGATCGCGGACGAGATCGGCTATCCGGTCCTGGTCCGCCCGTCCTATGTGCTCGGCGGCCGCGGCATGGAAATCGTCTACGACGAGGCCAACCTTTCCCGCTACATCGCCAACGCGACCGAAATCACCCCGGACCACCCGGTGCTGATCGACCGCTTCCTGGAGGATGCCGTCGAAATCGACGTCGACGCGCTCTTCGACGGCACCGACATGTACCTCGGCGGCATCATGGAACACATTGAGGAGGCCGGAATTCACTCCGGCGACTCCGCGTGTGTCCTGCCTCCCATCACCTTGGGCAACAACGTGATCGAGCGTGTCCGCACGGCGACCCGCGCCATCGCCGAGGGCGTGGGCGTCCGCGGCCTGATCAACATCCAGTTCGCGCTGGCCTCGGACGTCCTCTACGTGCTCGAGGCGAACCCGCGTGCCTCCCGCACCGTGCCGTTCGTCTCCAAGGCCACCGGCGTCCAGATGGCGAAGGCAGCCGCGCTGATCGGCACGGGCGTCACCATCCACCAGCTCCGGACCGCCTACAAGATGCTGCCGGAAACCGGCGACGGCTCCACACTGCCCCTCGACGCCCCGGTCTCGGTCAAGGAAGCCGTGCTTCCGTTCAGCCGCTTCCGCACCCCGGAAGGCAAGGTAGTGGACTCGCTGCTCGGCCCGGAAATGCGGTCCACCGGCGAAGTCATGGGCATCGACAAGCACTTCGACACCGCCTTCGCCAAGAGCCAGGCAGCCGCCAACAATGCCCTGCCCACCGAAGGCAAGATCTTCGTCTCCGTGGCCAACCGGGACAAGCGGGCGGTCATCATGGCCGTCAAGCGCCTCTCGGACCTCGGCTTTGAGATCGTTTCCACCGGCGGCACCGCCGACGTCCTGCGCCGCAACGGCATCCAGGCCAGCACGGTCCGCAAGGTCGCCGAAGGCAGCAGCGCCGAAGGTGAGGGCACCATCGCAGACCTCGTCATCGCCGGCGAGATCGACATGGTCTTCAACACCCCTTCCGGCGGCGAAGCCCGCAGCGACGGCTACGCCCTGCGTGCCGCCGCGACCTCCATCGGCATCCCCTGCATCACCACGGTGGCCGAGTTCAACGCGGCGGTGCAGGCCATCGAGGCGATGCGCACCTACGAATGGTCGGTGACCAGCCTGCAGGAGCACGCCGCCGCCCTGATGGCGTCCCAGAAGGCAGTTGCGGAGAACGCGGCGGCCGAGTCTGCGGTTTCGCAGAATGCCTGAGGCCGCCTCCACCTCATCAAGCCCCGCCCGGGAGTCCTTCGGCGCCCGGCTCGGGCGGCCATGGTGGCCCGCGGCCGCTGTGCGTGGGCATTGACCCGCACCCGGCGCTCCTGAAGGACTGGGGACTGGCCGACGACGCCGCAGGGCTGAGGCGGTTTTCGCTGAGGGTCCTGGAGGCTGTGGGTTCGCTCGCTGCCGCGGTGAAGCCGCAGGTGGCACTTTACGAGCGCCACGGCTCGGCCGGGATGGCAGTCCTTGAGGAGCTTCTTGCGGTGGCGCGGGAGGAGTCAGTGCTCACCATTGCCGACGCCAAGCGGGGGACATCGGCTCCACGATGGCTGCCTACGCGGATGCCTGGCTGCGGGACGGCTCGTCCCTGGCAGCCGACTCCGTGACCCTCAGCCCGTACCTGGGGTTTGAGTCGCTCCGCCCGGCCCTTGACCTGGCAGCGGACAACGGGCGCGGCGTATTTGTCCTGGCGCTGACCTCCAACCCGGAGGGGGCTTCCGTGCAGCATGTGGCGGAGCCGACTCCGTGGCCGGCGGATCATCGAGGCGGCAGCAGCAGAGAACAGCCGCTATGCCGGCAGCCTGGGGTCCGTCGGACTCGTGGTCGGCGCCACTGTGGGCTCAGCGTTGATTGACCTGCACCTGGACCTGCCGGCAGTCCGCGGGCCCATCCTGGCTCCCGGGCTGGGCGCCCAGGGTGCCACACCGGCAGACCTGCGCCGGACCTTCGGTGCCGCGTACCCGCAGGTTCTGGGGACGTCCAGCCGGGATATCCTGGCTGCCGGCCCAGGGGCCCAGGGCCTCCGTGATGCTGCGTTGCGCACGCTTGAGGGCCTCCGCGGTGAATAGCGGCCCCGAAGCCGGCATCCCATTGATTCACTGCCCACCAAGGGGTAGGTTTCAGGACAAGTCCACTGGCGGTCGCCTTGGACTCAGCCGACGAATCCGGGGGTGTCCTCCATGAGCCTGCGACCCTTATCTCCTTCGGAACGCGCGGCGGCCCTGAACAAGGCTGCCGCCGCGCGGGCCGCCAGGGCGGCAGCCAAAGAGAGCCTCAAAAACGGAAAGACCTCAGCAGCGGACCTTATTGGCGCCGCAGCCGCAGATGACGCCCTGGCCCGGATGCGTGTGGCGGAGCTGTTGGAGGCCCTGCCGGGCATTGGAAAAGTCAGGGCTGCCGCCATTATGGAGCAGCTGGGCATCGCGACTTCCCGCCGGCTCCGCGGGCTGGGCATTCACCAGCGCCAGGCGCTGGTAGATTTTATAGACGAGAAATAGGGCGTTCCTAGAGGCGCCCGAACCCAAACTCCGCCGCAAAGGAATACGTGAGCAAGAAACCGGGACTGACAGTCCTCGCTGGTCCGACGGCTGTTGGCAAAGGCACCGTGTCCACCTACATCCGGGATAACTACCCCGAAGTCTGGCTTTCTGTATCCGCCACCACCCGCGCTCCGCGGCCCGGCGAGCAGGACGGCGTCCACTATTTCTTCAAGTCCAAGGAAGAGTTCGAGTCGCTCGTTGCAGCCGGCGAGTTCCTCGAGTGGGCCGTAGTCCACGGCCAGAACACCTACGGCACACTGCGGAGTTCCGTGGACGAGGCCATTGCCGCCGGCAGGTCCGTCCTGCTGGAGATCGATCTGCAGGGTGCACGCCAGGTCAAGCAGGCAGTTCCGGATGCCCAGTTTGTGTTCCTGGCACCGCCCAGCTGGGACGAAATGGTCCGCCGCCTGGTGGGTCGCGGCACGGAAACCGAGCAGGAGCAGCAGCAACGGCTGGAAACAGCTAAACTGGAACTTGCCGCTGAACCGGAGTTTAACCACACCGTCATCAATGATGACGTACGCCGGGCAGCGGACGAGCTTGTTTCACTCATGGGGCTGACCCCGCACCCGCACAAGTAGCCGGTACCAGCCAGCCCGTTAGAATTTGGAGAATTCGTGTCCACGAACCTTGAAGGCATCATCAACCCGCCGATCGACTCACTGCTTCAGGCAGCTGATTCCAAGTACGGCCTGGTGATCTTCGGTGCCAAGCGTGCACGTCAGATCAACGCTTACTACGCCCAGCTGCACGAGGGCCTGTTCGAGTACGTCGGCCCCCTGGTCGACACCAAGCTGAACGAGAAGTCGCTGTCCATCGCCCTGCGCGAAATCAACGAAGGCAAGCTCGTTTCCACGCCGATCGAGCCCGCAGAGTAAGTTCAGACTGCCCTGTTGACGGAGGTCACGTGCGCATAGTCCTCGGAGTCGGGGGAGGGATTGCGGCCTACAAGGTCGCATCGCTCCTCCGGCTTTTTACTGAAGCCGGCCACAATGTCACGGTGATTCCCACCGAGGCAGCCACCCGCTTTGTGGGTGTCGCCACGTGGGAGGCCCTGTCCGGGAACCCGGTCAGCAACAGCGTCTTCGACGACGTGCACCAGGTCAACCACGTCAGGCTGGGCCATGAGGCCGACCTCATTGTGGTGGCGCCCGCGACGGCCGATCTTTTGGCGCGCGCGGCCACCGGACAAGCCAACGACCTCCTCACCAACACGCTGCTCATGGCCAGCGGCCCGGTACTCTTTGCTCCCGCCATGCACACGGAGATGTGGCAGCACGCCGCCACCCGCGCCAACGTTGAAACGCTGCGGAGCAGGGGAGTGGCCGTCCT
Source organism: Arthrobacter sp. Hiyo4 (assembly GCA_002370555.1). Lineage (GTDB taxonomy): Bacteria > Actinomycetota > Actinomycetes > Actinomycetales > Micrococcaceae > Arthrobacter. Next base: position 1,910,625 of record AP014718.1, on the reverse strand, counting down.
GGAACCGGCCAGCGGGCGGCTCACCGGCACAGACTCCGGTCCGGGCCGCCTGCCTGAACCCGAGGCCATCTTCGACGCCGCCATGGCACTCGCCCAGGGCCAGTCCGATTACCAGCTTCCGCTGGCCGGGCGGACCGTCACAGTCAGTGCAGGCGGAACGCGGGAACCGCTGGACCCCGTCCGCTTCCTGGGCAACCGGTCCTCCGGTAAGCAGGGCGTGGCGCTGGCCGTCGCCGCCCGCAACGCGGGTGCCACGGTCCGCCTGGTCGCCGCCCATATGGAGGTCCCGGCGCCGGCCGGGGTCGACGTGATGACCGTTGAGACCGCCCTGGAGTTGCGCCAGGCCATGCTGGCAGCCGCGGCGGATTCCGACGTCGTGATCATGGCTGCGGCCGTGGCGGACTTCCGCCCCGCGGAGATCTCCGGCACCAAGATCAAAAAACGTGATGACACCGCGGACCCCGTCATTTCCCTGGTCCGGAACCCGGACATCCTCCAGGAACTCGTCGAGGTCCGGGACCACGCTCCCGAAAACCAGGCCAGCCGCCGCAGCCAGCTGATTGTGGGCTTCGCGGCAGAAACCGGTGACGGCCAGGGCGACGTCCTGACCTACGCCGAAGCAAAGCTCAAGCGCAAGGGCTGCGACCTCCTGGTGGTCAATCATGTGGGATCGGACAAGGTTTTTGGGCAGGACAGCAACTCGGTAGTCATCCTTGCCCGCTCCGGCGCCGAACCACAACTGGCCGCCGGAACCAAAACAGAGGTTTCGGCCGCCGTCATTACCCGGGTCGGCTATGAGCTGAACCACGTTTCACCACGCGCCTGACCGAAAGCCAGGCACCGTTTCCTTAGCACGGGGACACACGCCGCCGGACGTCCGATTCCCAACCAGTAAGGTAGTGAAGTGACTTTACCGCTGCACATTCCCACGCCCACGGGCCACGCCCTCCTCCCTCCGGCTCTTCACGTCCGAGTCGGTCACTGAAGGCCACCCGGACAAGATCTGCGACCAGATCAGTGACGCCATCCTGGATGCACTTCTCGCAGCGGACCCCGAGTCCCGCGTCGCTGTGGAGACCATGGCCACCACCGGCCTGGTCCACGTTGCCGGTGAGGTCACTACCGACGCCTACGTCGAAATCCCGCAGATCGTCCGCGAAACCATCCTCGGCATCGGCTACGACTCCTCGGCCAACGGCTTTGACGGTGCCCGCTGCGGCGTGTCTGTTTCCATCGGACAGCAGTCCAACGACATCGCCGGGGGTGTCTTCAACTCCCTCGAAGCCCGCGAAGGCCGCCAGGAGGACGACTACGACCTCCAGGGCGCCGGCGACCAGGGCCTGATGTTCGGGTACGCGAGCGACGAAACCCCGTCCTATATGCCGGTGCCGATCTGGATCGCGCACCGCCTGTCCGAACGCCTCACCGAGGTACGCAAGTCCGGCGAACTGTCCTACCTCCGCCCCGACGGCAAGACCCAGGTCACCATCGGCTACGACAAGGACGTCCCGGTTTCCGTCGAAACCGTCGTCATCTCCAGCCAGCACGCCGCGGGCACCAGCCTGGACCGGCTGCGCGCGGACCTCGCCGCCTTTGTCATTGAGCCCGTCCTGGCTGCAGCCAACCTGGACATTTCCCGCGCTGCCAACATCCTGAACCCGGCCGGTGAATTTGTCATCGGCGGGCCCGTCGGTGACGCCGGCCTCACCGGACGCAAGATCATTGTGGACACCTACGGAGGTATGGCCCGCCACGGCGGCGGCGCCTTCTCGGGCAAGGACCCCTCCAAGGTGGACCGTTCCGCTGCCTACGCCATGCGCTGGGTTGCCAAGAACGTCGTGGCCGCCGGACTGGCGAAGCGCGCCGAGATCCAGATTGCCTACGCCATCGGCCAGGCCCGCCCCGTGGGCACGTACGTCGAGACTTTCGGCACCGAGACTGTGGACCCGGCCAGGATCAGCGCCGCCATCGCGGAGATCTTCGACCTCCGCCCGCGTGCCATCATCGATGCCCTGGACCTCAAGCGTCCCATCTACGCGAAGACCGCCGCGCACGGACACTTTGGCCGTGACGATCCCGACTTCACCTGGGAGCGCCTGGACCGGGTGGAGGACCTGAAGGCCTTCTTCAACGCGTAGGCCGGTCCGCCATGGCCTCTGATGAGTCTGTCCCTCCCGGCGCCGTCCAGTTGTCGCTGCTGCAGGGCTTCCCGGCGAAGGCCAGGCCGTCCGGGCCCCGCTGGCCGTGCACCTTCCGGTGGCCAGGGTCCTCGTGGAGACGCCGCTGCCGCATCTGGACCGGCCTTTCGACTACAGCGTGCCGGCCGAACTGGACGGGGCCGCGCAGGCCGGCGTCCGGGTAAGAGTCAGCTTCAACGGCCAGGACCTGTCCGGGTTCATCATTGAACGGACTGAAGAATCCGACGCCGGCCACACCCTGGTGCCCCTGCAGAAGGTGGTCTCTCCCGTCGTTGTCCTGACGCCGGCTGTCCGGGATCTGGTGTCCGCCGTCGCGGCCGGTATGCGGGCACGGTCAGTGATGTCCTTCGCGTCGCGGTGCCTCCGCGGATGGCGAGGCTCGAGAAGGACTTCCTCTCGTTGCCGGCAGCAGAGCCGGCGTCACCGGACCTGCCGGCCGACTCCGGGGCTTTGACCGGCAAGGACGTCCCTGCCGGGATAGAACCAGACTGGGCCGGATACCGCAACGGCCCGGCATTTGTCCGCCATTTGAGGGACGGCGGATCCCCACGGGCGGTCTTCAACCCGCTCCAGGGATTCGGCCCCGCAGCTTGGCCGCACCTGGTGGCAACGGCCGTGGCAGCAGTCCGTGCCTCCGGCCGCGGCGCTGTGGTGGTGGTGCCGGACTACCGGGACCTGGACCAGCTGGAAAAGGCGCTCCTGGCGGTGCTGCCCGCCGGCGATATCGCCCGCTTGACATCCGAAGACGGGCCCACTCCCCGCTACCGGAACTTCCTGCGCCTCCTTGCCGGGTCCGCGCGCGTAGCCATCGGCACGCGCTCAGCAGCGTTTGCCCCGGTCCGGGATCCGGGCCTTGTTGCCTGCTGGGACGACGGCGATGACCTCCACATTGAACAACGCGCCCCGTACGCCCATGCCCGCGACGTGCTGCTGCTGCGCGCGGACCAGGAAGGCACAGCCTGTCTCATGGCCGGTCATTCCAGGAGCACGGAACTCCAGCGGCTGGTGGAGGCCGGCTGGGCCACGCCCGTTGAGGCCGATCGGGCGTTCGCACGACGGACGGTGCCCCGGGTGCTGAACACGGCGGACAGCTTCGAGCAGGAACGCGACCCCCTGGCCCTTGTTGCGCGGCTTCCCGGTGCCGCGTGGCGGGCTGCCAAGGACGGGCTGGAACGTGGGCCCGTCCTGGTGCAGGTGGCCCGCGCCGGCTACGCGCCGTCGCTCGTCTGTGAGACGTGCCGCGAACCCGCCCGCTGCCAGGCCTGCCAGGGTCCCCTTGCCCTGGCCGGAGCCACCGGCAGCTCTGCGGTCCCGCAATGCCGCTGGTGTTCCACGCCGGCACCGGACTGGCGGTGTGCCCATTGCTCGGGGCACAAGCTCCGTAAGGGCGCCACCGGCGTCCTGCGCACAGCTGAAGAGCTGGGCAGGGCATTTCCCGGAACGACCGTCATTACGTCCTCGGGCGGCAACATCAAGGCCAGCGTTAGCAGCGCCAAGGCTTTGGTGGTGGCCACAGTCGGGGCCGAGCCCGTGGCGGAAGGTGGCTATGCTGCGGCGCTGCTCCTGGACGGTGACTCCCTGCTCCGCCGGGAGAACCTCCGCGCCGGGGAAGACACGGTGCGCCGCTGGTTCAACGCCGCGGCGTTGGTGCGCCCGGCGTCCGACGGCGGACTGGTGGTCATCACCGCGACGGAAAGTGTTGCTGTTGGCGCGTTGCTGCGGTGGGACCCTGCCGGGTACTCCCGGCGCGAGCTGGAACTCCGGATGGAACTCCAGCTGCCGCCGGCGGTCAGGATTGCCTCGGTCACCGGCCCCGGGCCGCCGTCGTACATTTTTCCGGGACCGTGGAGAAGGAGCTGGCCGCCGCTGGCGTGACGCTTCGGAGCGCAGGTCCGGCGCCGCTGGTTCTCACCGGTCCAGCGGCCGCCGGGGAGCCGGGGTGCCCCGGCGGCCGGGGAGGACGCCCGGACCCTGCTGTTCTTCGCGTACGGGCAGGCAGCCACTGTCACCAGGGTGTTACGTGCAACAAAGGCTGCGGCCGCCGCCAAGAGGACCACGGAACCGGTCCAGGTCAGGCTGGACGGCGTGGACGTCCTCTAGCAGCGTCCTTCTGCGGCATCAGTCAGCGGCTGCGCCGCGCCATGATGTCGTGGGCCACGTCCACCAGCTGCTGCGCGGATTCGTCCCAGCTGAACTCCTGCGCACGTGCCACGGAACGGCGGGACACCTGTTGCCAGTGGGCGTCGTCCCGCAGTCTCTGAACGGCCGCGGCGAACTCTGCCGGGGATGCGGGATCAACGTAGGTTGCCGCGTCGCCGCCCACCTCGCGGAAAATCGGGATGTCGCTGGCGATGACCGGCGTGCCGAGGGCCATGGCCTCCACCAGCGGAAGACCGTAGCCTTCGGCGCGGGAGAGGCTCACCAGTGCGGTGGCGCGCTTGAGCAGGACGGCATATTCGTCGTCGGTGACCCCGTTGTGGAAGACCACCGTGGCACCCGGCGGCACCATGATCTCCAGCTCGGCCCGGCGCTCGGCGGTGATCCTGCTCAGCAGGTGCAGGGTGAAATCGGGTAGCCCGGACATGCCGGCCACCATTGTTTCAACGTTTTTGTAGGGCATAAACGAGCCCATGTACACCAGCGAATGGTCCGCACCGGCAGCAGGATCACGCGGTTCCTGGGCGGGCTGCGGGGCGTTGCTGATGATCCGCACCGGCCTTTTGGTGAGCCGGTACTTGGCCATCAGCGCTTCCGTGGTCCGGCTGATGGTGGCCACGGTGTCCGCCCGGTTGAGGAGGACGCGCTGCGGCCAGAACGCCTTGTGGTAGAGCCGCCAGAGTACGCGGACGGGTGCCGGCAGGAATCCCGGGGGCGCAGGGTGCTCGTAGTAGATGAGGTCGTGCAGGGTCAGGACCAGGCCGTACTTGCGCCCCCAGCTGCCCATGGTCTGCATGGGGCACACCACAACGTCTGCCCCTAGCGGGTTGATCCTGCGGGCCACGAACAGCTCCAGCGGGGACAGCGGACTATTGATCAACGTGTACGGAACATCCGGGAGCAGCGCCAGTTGGCGCCTGTCGCTGATAAGCATGGAAACGTCGGCCACCTTTGCCGTGGCGGCGATGAGGCTGGCTCCGTAACGGCTGATGCCGTCGTGATGATCGGTCCGGGTGAAACGTGCATCGATGACAATCTTCACGCGGGGTGGTCCTTAAGGAAGCTGCGGATGAAGCCAGCGGCGTGGCCGGGCGTTTCGTAGTGGATCAGGTGGCCGACGCCGGGAATGACTTTGAGGACGCCGTCAGGGAGGAGCGCGGCGAGACGGTGCTGGTCAGGCAGAGCGGCAATCTCGTCCTTTTCGCCGGCGACCAGGAGCACCGGCAGGCTCAGCTTCCCGGCAACCTCGGCCACATGGCTGCTGACCGAGGCCGTGAAGGATTCGAGGAGGCTTTCCCGGTCCGCGAAAGCGCTGAAGTAGGCATGGTGCTGGCCGTGGATGAAGCGGCGCAGGTCTGTGTCGGCCGTCTTGGCCATGGCCTCGCTCATGACCCTGACAATCAGCGGACTGCGCAGCAGTGCCAGTCCCAGCGGGCGGGGGAGCCGTGCCGCCAGCCGATAGTAGAGGACGGCCAGCTTGGTCATGATGCCCTTGGCGCCTTCCAGGGCAGGCGCGGCGATGGGGTTGATCAGGATCAGCGGCGTGACGGTACCCGGGTGGGTGGCGACAAAATGGGCGGCGACGATCGAGCCGAAGGAGTGCCCCAACAGCACGGTGTCCGGGCCGAGGCCGAGCGACGCCATAAAGTCGGTGACAAAGGTGCCGTACTGCTCCACCGAATGTTTCCCGGACACGAAAGCGGCGGACCTGCCGAACCCCGGCAGGTCCGGCATGATGATGCGCATTTCCGGCAACTGGTCCGCAACCCGGAGCAGGCCGTGGTGATCGCCGCGGAAACCATGGATGACCAGGATGGTGCGGGTGTCCGGTGTGGCATGGATCGGTTCGTAAGTCCAGTACGCCACGGTGCTGCCGTTAATTACGATGTCGGCTGCCCGGGTGCGGGCGGCCAGCCCGGCGCTGAAGAAGGAGGGGGCAGGGGATGGCTGTTGATCGGCGGTTTTCATGACCCTCGGTCCTAGTTGACGTTGTCGGGGTGGGACCCGGTGCGCTGACCGCGGTCAAGCTCGGCAAGGGCTGCCATATCGCGGTCTGAAAGTTCAAAGCCGAAGACGTCCAGGTTTTCCCGGATCCGGGATTCGGAGCTTGCCTTCGGAATGGCGATGTTCCCCAGCTGGATGTGCCACCGAAGAATGATCTGGGCCGCTGTCCTGCCGTGCTCGGCGGCCAGGGCCAGCACCACGGGATCCAACACAACGTGTCCGCGCGCCAGGGGCTCCAGGCTTCCGTCCGGATGCCCAGGGCGTGGTGCCTGTCCCTCAGCTCCGCCTGCTGGAGCCACGGGTGCAGTTCAATCTGGTTCACGGCGGGCACCACTTCGGCGCTCTCGAGCAGCCGGTCCAGGTGCGCGGGCTGGAAGTTGCAGACGCCGATGGCGCGGACTTTGCCTTCGCGGTACAACGTTTCGAGGGCGCGGTATGTGTCGGTGAACAGATCCCGCTTGGCGCACGGCCAGTGGATCAGGTACATGTCCACGTAGTCCAGTCCGAGGTTGACCATGGAGGTATCGAAGGCACGGAGGGTTGAGTCGTACCCCTGGTCATCGTTCCAGACCTTGGTGGTGATAAATACGTCCTCGCGCCTCAGGCCGGGCGAGGATTCCCCGGAGCCGCCGCTTCTGCCTTCGGAATCCATGGCGGGGCTGAGCCCACGCGCCACGCCGGTTTCGTTGCCGTACATCGCTGCCGTGTCAAAGTGGCGATATCCGGTGCCGAGGGCCGTGGCCACCAGGCCGGATGCTTCCGCTGCCGGAACTTTGTACAGCCCGAATCCCAACTGGTCGATCAGCACACCGTTGTTGAGGCTGAGCCGGGGTGAGGTTTTCATAGCATTGACTTTACCCATTGGGCCAGGCGACACCGCCAAAGCCCACCAGGCGGCGCGCGGTGGCTTCATCCACGATCAGGTCGGTGGCAAGGCCGGCGGAGAGGGCGCCGCGCAGGCTGTTGATCTTGGATGCCCCGGAAATCACGCAGATCCGCCGCCGGACCTGGCGCAGCTGGGCGAGCGCCGGACCCGTGGAGCGTTCGTTCAGGACGATGCCGTCAGAGGATCCGTCACGCCGGAAAAAGACCGTGGCAACGTCACCCACCACATCTGAATGGGCCAGCATCTTGAGATCGCTCTCGTCCAGGTATCCACCCGCGTAGACGTGGCTCGGGTAATCGGCGTGCACGGATCCAACGCCGAAGATTGCGATGCTCATCCGGGCCTGCAGGTCCAGGATGCGCTGCACACTGCGCTCATTCCACATAGCGGTTTTGGTGGCCGCATGGTCAAAAAACGCGGGAACAGGGAACTGCTCCACGCGTGCGCCGTAGGCACTTCCGAAGCGGCGCATGATGTCACTCGCGTAGGTGATGCCTGTGGTGTGCATGTTGCCGGCGCCGTTCAACTGGACCACAACGGTATCGTGCGTGATCTTGCGCGTGAGGTGCCTGCTGACCGCACTGATCGTTGAACCCCACGCGACGCCGATAATCGCATTGGAGTCCACCAAAGGGCCGATGGTGCGGGCTGCCTGAATGGCCACGCGGTCCAGGGTTTCGGCCTCGTTCAAGGACTCCAGCACCGGAACAACGTGCACGTCCACGTTGTACTCGCGCCGGATCATGCTTTCGAGTTCGGGCCTGTATCAAGCGGGTTGCGGATCTGGATCTGGACCAGTCCAGTGTCCCTGGCCGCAGACAGAAGCCTCGAAACAGTGGACCGGGATGTCTGCAGTTCCCGGGCGATCGCGTCCATCGTCAGGTCCTGGAGGTAATACATCTGTGCAGCCCGCAGCGCATCTGAGTGCCGGGAAGGTGTCATTCTGATTCCATTCTGCACGTTTGTGCATAGTGCTTGACTCCATTTTCCATTACTTCAAACAATAGTTGAAGAACGACGGTGCGTCCGGCGGATGCCGGCACGCCAATAACCCAGGGAGCAGTGTTGGGACTCAAAGATTCATTCGGCCACAGCGGAGCTACACCCGCCCACAGCACCGAACCGCGCGCATCGGTGCAGGGTCTGCGGAACCGTCCGCACGCCAAGGTATTGATCATCGGCGGTGGCATCAACGGCGTGGGAACCTTCCGGGACCTCGCCCTGCAGGGAGTGGACGTGGCCTTGGTGGAGCGTGGCGACTACTGCCAGGGTGCCAGCGGTGCGTCCTCCCACATGATTCATGGCGGCATCCGTTACCTGGAAAACGGGGAATTCCGCCTCGTCCGCGAATCCGTGGTGGAACGCAACCGCCTCCTTCGGATCGCACCGCACTACGTGAAGCCCCTCCAGACCACCATCCCGATCTTCAGCACCTTTTCCGGCGTCCTGTCCGCACCGCTGCGGTTCTTCACGCACAAACAGCAGGGCAAGCCCAAGGAGCGCGGCGCCTTCCTGATCAAACTGGGGCTGAGCATGTACGACTCGTTCTCCCGGGACGGCGGCTCCGTGCCGCGCCACCAGTTCCGCGGACGCAAGCGTGCCCTCGCCGAGCTGCCGCAGCTGCACCCGGGCATCAAATACGCAGCCACCTACTTCGACGCCTCGGTCCACAACCCCGAGCGCCTTACGCTCGATGTGCTCCAGGACGGCGAGAAAGCCGGGAAAGTCAGCGGCGGACCGGAAAGCTCAACAGCACGGGCGAGCAACTACCTCGAACTCCATTCGCTCGGCGGGGCTGCCACGAAGTCCGGCACAGCAACGTCAGGCACCACGGTCCAGCTCCGCGACGAACTGACTGGTGAGCTGTTTGATTTCACGGCGGACGTAATTGTCAACACCACCGGTGCCTGGGTGGACCTGACCAACGAAGCCATGGGGGCGGCGTCGGCCTTTATGGGCGGTACGAAGGGATCGCACATAGTTCTGGACCACCCGGTCCTGCTCGAGGCCTGCAAAGGCCGGGAAATCTTCTTTGAGCACACGGACGGCCGGATCGTCCTCATCTATCCCATGGGCGACCGGGTCCTGGTGGGAACCACTGATGTCCTTGCCGACATGTCGAAGGACGCTGTGTGCACGGAGGAGGAGATCGAGTACTTCTTTGACCTGATCGGACACGTCTTCCCGGACATCACCGTGCAGCGTGACCAGATCGTCTACACGTTCTCGGGTGTCCGCCCGCTGCCACGCCACGACGCCACCCAGCCGGGCTTTGTGTCGCGTGACTACCGGATTGAACGGCGCACGCCGGCTGCCGGGGCACCCGGCGCAGGGACCGCCGTCGTACTCAGCCTGGTGGGCGGCAAGTGGACCACTTTCCGGGCCCTGGCCGAGCACATGACAAATGATGTGCTCGCCGAGCTGGGGATGGAACGGACAGTCTCGACGGCGAAACTCGCCATCGGAGGCGGCGCCGGCTTCCCCGAGGATGACGCCGGAATCCAGAAATGGATCAAGGCGCATATGGGTGCCGGCCGGGATGCGGACCGCTCCGCCGTCCTGCTGACCCGCTACGGCACGAGGGCAGACGACGTGATCCGCTACCTTGATGCCGGCCCGGACAGGCTGCTCCGTTCCACCCGTGAACTCAGCGTCCGTGAGCTGGAGTTCATGGCCCGGAATGAGCAGATCGGGCACCTTATCGATGTCCTGGTCCGGCGGACCTCGCTTGCTTTCCGGGCCTGGTGACCGGTGAACTCCTCGTCGAGGTGGCCGATGTCCTTTCCGCGCCGCTCGGCTGGAACGCGGCCGCCAGGGCTGACGAGATCCAACGCGCACGGGAGGTGTTGGAGCGCTTCCACGGCGTGCAGATCCACAGCCTGGTGGTCTAGGCAGGCCAGGCTGCAGCCGGGGCGTCATAGCGCTCCGGTTCAACGGTCCTTCAACCCGCGAAGGACCGCACAACAGAAAATAGAGGAGTCAATGATGTCTCTTGGAATTGTTTTTCTTTCCGAAGTCTTCGGAACGGCGATGCTCACCCTGCTGGGTTGCGGCGTCGTGGCCAACGTTGCCCTGAAGGGCACAAAAGGCAACAGCGGCGGGTTCCTGATGGTGACCTGGGGGTGGGGGATCGCCGTATTCGCGGGTGTTTTTGTTGCCGCCAAATCCGGCGCCCACCTCAATCCCGCCGTCACGCTGGGCCTGTTGGTCAACGGCAAGGGCGAATATGCCCCGGACGTCAAGGTTGACGTCGCCTCGACGCTGACCTACTTCGGCGGTGAACTGCTCGGGGCGTTCCTGGGCGCGGTGGTTTGCTGGGCCGCGTACAAGCAGCACTTCGATGCCGAGCCCGTCGAAGCCAACAAGCTCGCGACGTTTTCCACCGGTCCTGCCATCCGCTCCACCCCTGGAACCTCGTCACCGAGATCATCGGCACGTTTGTCCTGGTGTTCGTCATCCTGACCTTTGGCGGGACGCCCTCGGGCCTGGGGCCGCTGGCGGTCGCCCTGCTCGTGGTGGGCATCGGTGTATCACTGGGTGGGCCTACGGGCTACGCCATCAATCCGGCCCGTGACCTCGGGCCGCGCATCGCCCACGCGATCCTGCCCATCAAGGGCAAGGGTTCCAGTGACTGGGCCTACTCCTGGATCCCCGTGGTGGGGCCCCTGGTTGGCGGCACGCTCGCCGGCCTGGTGGCTCTCTGGGTTCCCATGATCATGCCCGCCATCGCCGGCTAGCAACCATCTCAAACACACACAAAAATACAGACAAGGACGTCACCATGAACCAATACGTCATCGCCATTGACCAGGGCACCACCAGCTCCCGCGCCATCATCTTTGACCACAGCGGCGCTATCGTGTCCTCGGGCCAGATGGAGCACGAGCAGATCTTCCCGCAGGCGGGTTGGGTGGAGCACAACCCGGCCGAGATCTGGAACAACACCCGCGAGGTGATCGCTTCCGCCCTCTCCAAGGCGAACCTGACCCGGCACGATATCGCCGCCGTCGGAATCACCAATCAGCGCGAGACCGCCGTCGTCTGGGACAAGACCACCGGCGAGGCCGTCTACAACGCAATTGTCTGGCAGGATACCCGCACGCAGGACATCGTGGATGAGCTGGCCAAGAACGGCGGCCCGGAGCGGTTTAAGCAGAAGGTGGGGCTGCCGCTGGCCACCTATTTCTCAGGGACAAAGATCAAGTGGATCCTGGACAACGTTGACGGCGCCCGGGCCAAAGCGGAAGCCGGTGACCTGATCTTCGGCAACACCGACGCCTGGGTCCTCTGGAACCTGACCGGCGGGGTGGACGGCGGAGTGCACGTCACGGACGTCACCAACGCCTCCCGCACGTTGTTCATGGACCTGGAGACCCTGACCTGGGACGAGGAGATCCTGGGCATCTTTGGAGTGCCGCTGAGCATGATGCCGGCCATCAAGTCCTCCTCCGAGGTCTACGGCACCGTGCACACCTCCCAGCTGCTGCGCGAAGTTCCCGTGTCAGGCATCCTGGGTGACCAGCAGGCCGCCACGTTCGGGCAGGCGGCGTTCGAGGCCGGTGAAGCCAAAAACACGTACGGCACCGGCTGCTTCCTGATCTTCAATACCGGCGAGGAGATTGTTCACTCGAAGAACGGTCTGCTCACCACGGTCGGGTACAAGCTCGGCGATGCCCCAACGCACTATGCGCTGGAAGGCTCTATCGCGGTCACCGGTTCCCTGATCCAGTGGCTCCGGGACAACTTGGGCATGATCAGCAGCGCGCCGGAGGTGGAAACGCTGGCGGCGGCCGTTGAGGACAACGGCGGCGTCTACATTGTTCCGGCCTTCTCGGGGCTCTTCGCCCCGTACTGGCGTTCGGATGCCCGCGGCGCGATCGTGGGCCTGACCCGGTTCGTCAACAAGAACCACATCGCCCGGGCGGCGCTGGAGGCCACAGCCTTCCAAACCCGCGAGGTGCTGGACGCGGTCAACGCGGATTCCGGTGTTCCGCTCACTGAACTGAAGGTCGACGGCGGCATGGTTGCCAACGACGCGCTGATGCAGTTCCAGGCGGACATCCTGGGCGTTCCGGTGATCCGGCCGAAGGTAGTGGAAACCACCGCACTGGGCGCCGCCTACGCAGCCGGCCTCGCCGTCGGCTTCTGGAAGGACCTCGGCGAACTCTCGTCCAACTGGTCCGAGGACAAGAGGTGGGAACCGAAACTGGACCAGGCCGAGCAGGACCGGCAGCTGCGCCTGTGGAGGAAGGCCGTGACGAAGTCCATGGATTGGGTCGACGAGGACGTGCGCTAGCACTCCAAACCGGTCTCCGGACTGCAACGAACAGGGAGGGTGGCCCGAGGAGTGCCGCCCTCCCTGGTCTTTTGCGGGTCAGGGTCCGTCGAGTTCAGCTGGCGGTGTCTTCGCATAGACACTTCGGCTGACCGAGTATGCCCGCTCATCCAGTTCCAGCGCTTGGGTGTTGACGGCCGCGAACTGCGCGGCGCCCAGCTTCTTCACTTTCACCAGGTCCATGAATTCCTGGTCGGGACCGCCAACAGCGGTGACTTTGACCAGCCCTGTTCCGGCTGAGTAGAACTTCCGCTGGTGGCCTGCCTCAGGCGGTTCCAGCGGGTTGTATTCATCGATGACCAGTACATCGTCGTAGCAGCCAGTCGGGACGCAGACGTGCTGGTTTTTCTGGAACACTGTCCCGCAGTCAAGGAAGTCAACCTTGGGTGCATAGGCCTGGACATAGTCCGGCGTGCCGGTCCGGGGCCTGGCCTGCATGGCGATGCCGGCCTGGGCCTTGGCAAGCCCGCTGATGAAAGTGCTGGGCGCACCAACGAACTCGCCGTTTTCGTATTCCTCCGGATATTCGCCGAATAGCCAGACCGTTCCCTTTCCAGTCTGCGCAAAGAAGGCCAGTTCGGATTCCACCAGTTCGCCGTCCGAGTAGTCGCGGTCCCATAGGACGCGGGTCTTGACGCCGTCAATCACCTTGGTCAGCCCGGTGACTGTATGCACGACGGTGCGTGTGCTGGTCCCTTCGGCAGAGATGACGGTCCCCGTCGTCGTGTACTGCATGCCGGGCTTGAGCGGGAACCACTTGTTATCGATCCGCGGGAAGCCTGGAAATCCGAACGGTCAAAGTTGATCGCGGACCCGGGCCCGCAGAGTTCCGGGGCCGGCGGCGCGGCACCCGCTGTGGGTGCCGACACCACAGTCAGCGATCCGAAGGCCAGCAGTAATGCGGCCCGTACGCCGTGAACCGTTTTGTTCCGAATGCCATTTCACGTGCCTCTCATACTTGTGGGGCAGCCTAAACCGCAGGAGCGGGTTCCCGCTCGTCTGCCGCGTGCCGGCGGCCGCGGCCACCTTTGGCGAATCGCAGGTACAGCGATGGGACGATGAACAGGTTGACCAGCGTCGATGTGACGAGGCCGCCCAGGATCACCACTGCCATGGGATGCTCGATCTCGTGGCCGGGGATGTTCCCCATCACCACCAGCGGTACCAGAGCCAAAGCCGTGGCCAGTGTGGTCATGAGGATCGGCGACAAGCGCTCTGCAGCCCCCCGAAGCACGAGCGCAGGTCCGAAGGGCATCCCCTCAAACTGCTCCAGATGCTGGCAGTGGTTGATGAGCAGGATGCCATTTCGTGCCGCGATCCCCATGAGCGTCAGGAAGCCAACCAGCGAACCCAGGGACAGGATTCCGCCGCTGAGATGGGCGGCGATCACCCCGCCCACGAGTGCCACCGGCAGGGTCAGGATGGCCAGGGTGGCCAGCCGCCAACTCTTGAAGGCAGCCTGCAGGAGAAGGAAGACGACGATGACCGCGCCAATGGAGTAGAGCAGCAGCCGTTGGGCTGCGGCCTGGCGTTCGGCGTATTCGCCGAGGACAACCGCGCTGTAGCCGACCGGGAACTGAACAGACTCCATATCGGTCTTGAGCTTCTCCACGACCTTCGCCAAATCCCCTTCCTTGACGTTGGCACTGACATCAATGCGCCTGGATCCCTCCGAACGCTCAATGACGTTGGGCGTGGGTTTGACCGAAATCGAGGCGACATCAGCCATCCGGATCTTGACCCGCTCGGCGTATCGAGGGGAAGGTTCTCAATGTTCGTGACACTCGTCCGGCCTCCGGCGGGCTCCACACCTGGACGTCGTAGGCCTTCCCGTCCCGGTAGATGTCGCCTACCTCTTCACCGGCAACGAAGGTCGCCGCGGCACGCCGCACATCGCCCGGCTTCAGCCCGTAGCGGTTCGCCGCTTCCAGGTTCACTTCCACATCGATCTGCGGAATGCTGGCCTGGAGGGCAACCTTCGCGCCGATGGCTCCGTCAATGCCGCCCAGAATGGTTTTGATCTTGTCAGCCTCCTGGCGCAGCGTCGCAAGGTCGTCCCCGTACACGCGGACGACGACGGCGTAACCGGTTCCGGTGAGTACCTCGCGAATGCGTTCCTTGAGGTACGTCTGCACGTCCCGTTGGATTCCGGGATACCCGTCCACGACCGCCGCCACTGCTGCCAGGGTTTGGTCATAATCCACCCCGGGGTCGACGCTGATCCAGTTCTCACCGAAGTAGACGCCCACCACCTCATCGGCGTTGAACGCCTGTCCTGTGTGGGACCCGCAGTTGTTCACTCCGGGGATGGTCATGAGTTCCTTGCAGGCCAGCTGGCTGACCCGGACTTCCTCGGCGTTGGACGTGCCGGGCTGCGTGAGCCAGTGCATCAGGAAATCACGCTCCTTGAAGGACGGGAGCAACGATTGGCCCAGCAGCGGCGCCGCTACGATGCCGATGACGCCCACGGCTGCCAGAGTCAGGTAGCCGGGGACAGGACGGCGGACAATGGGCCGGAGCGCGTTGGCATACCAACGCTTCAGGACCCTGACCACGGGCGGATCTCGATCCTCCAGCTTGGCATTTCGCAGGACGATGTACGCCATTGCCGGCGTGACCGTCAGCGCCACGAGCATGGACGCGACCACCGCGAGGGTGTAGGACGTGGCCAGCGGACGGAAGAACGCCCCGGTCAGCCCGTCCAGGAAGAAGATCGGAACCGTTGCGGCGACGATGATCAGCGTGGCGTAAACGATTGGTCCGCGGACCTCAAGCGACGCGTTGACCACCACCCTGGCGGTGCTTCCGGGCGCTCCGCTGGCCCTGTGGTGCCGGAGCCGTCTGACGATATTTTCGACGTCGATGATGGCATCGTCCACCACCACTCCGACGGCAATCACCAACCCCGCAAGCACCATGGTGTTGACCGTGCCGCCGGTCCAATACAACACGAGGGCCGCCGCCACCAGTGACAAGGGGATGGCCAGCACGCTGACCAGGGCCGTCCGCCACTGGAAGAGGAAGACACTCAATACCAGGATCACCAGCAGGCATCCCAGCAGCAGGGCTACGCTCAGGTTGTCGAGGGATTCCTCAATGAAGGTCGCCGGCCGGAAAATGGCAGTGTCCACAGCGATTCCGGTCAAGCCGGGCTCGAGTTGCTTCATGGCCTCTTCCACCCCCCGCGTCACTTCGAGGGTGTTGCCCCAAGGCAGTTTTTCCACGATCAGCATCAGGCCCGGTCCGCCGTTGATGACGGCGTCACCGATCAGCTGCTGGTGGTCCTCCACCACATTGGCCACGTCGCCCAGCTGGAGCGGGGGCTGTCCCTCACGATCCTCCAGTGCCACCTTCGCGAGGTCCGCAGGCGTGGTGATGGGCTGGACGTGCCTGATCCCAATTGTCTGGCTGGGTGTGTCCAGGGAACCGCCGGTGCCGATCAGGGCACCGGAGGAATACTGGAGCAGGCCGGCGTCGAGGGCATTGGCGGTGGTGCTCATGACGGTTTCCAGGCTGACCCTGTTTGCTGCCAGCTTGGCCGGGTCTGCCTGGACTTGAAGCATCTGGAGACGTTCACCCCAGATTGCCACGTTTGCCACGCCGGGAACGCGGAGCAGATGGGCCCTGATGTTCCAGTAGGAAATCATTGACATCTCGATCAGGGATCGGGTGTCCGAGGACAGCCCGATCTTCATGACCCGGCTGGTGGAGGACAGGGGCTGCAGCATGACCGGCGGCGCCGCCCAGGTGGGCAGCGTCGGAATGACCGTCGCCATCCGCTCGGACACAAGCTGTCGGGCCGTGAGCAGATCCGTGCCATTCTCGAATTCCATCACAATCGAGGACAGCTGCGGTACCGACTTGGACCGCATGTGGTCGAGACCGTCGATGCCGTTGAAGGCTTCTTCCATGGGAACCGAAACGAGTTCTTCCACCTCAGCGGCGGTAAGTCCCAGGCAGGCTGTCTGGACCTCCACTTTCGGCGGCGCGAATTCAGGGAACACGTCCACCGAGGCACTGCTGAGCTGGGCGCCGCCTATCATCAACAGCGCCGCCGCCATCGCAATGATGATCGATCTGAACCTTAGGCTTGCCGCGACAATCCGGCGCATGTCATTTGCCCGTAACGAACTCTGCGCCGAACAACTCAGCCGCGGCTACTGTTACCACAGGCGTTCCAACAGCTGGGCCGACACTGGCTGTGACCGCGCCCGCTTCGATTTTGGTCACCGTGACGGACTGGCGCTCGTACACCCGTGGCTCGGCGTTGATGTACACCCAGGTCTTCCCCTGCGCGTCGTACAGCAGCGCTGCGTAGGGGAACAGGACGTCCGCGCCCCCGGACCCGGCTTGACCGTGTCGGTGAGCAGCTCCAGCCGTTCAATGGCCCGCTGGCTCAGCGTGATGCGTGCTATGCCGGTGTCGGCATTCTTTTCCACCTTGGCAGCCGCTTCAGATGCGGTTTCTGCCATGGCTGAGGGTTGAGCACAGGCGGGCAGTGAAAACAGCAGTGCTGCGCAGGCAGCGGCCGCCACTGGCAGGCGCCGCAGGGTCCTTTTGCTGGTCATGATACTTCCACCTTTTCCGGCATAACAGGGATGACTGGAACTTCCGATTCGTAGACCTCTGACCACTCTTCCGGCTCGGTGCGGGGACCGAACCAGAGTATGAGCAGCGGGAGCACAAAGATCCCCACGAGCGTTGTGGTCACGAGCCCGCCGGCTATGATCAGCAGCATGGGCACGATCAGGGTCTGGCCTACCGCGCCGCCGAGGAAGGCGGGCGGTATCAGCAAGAGGAACGTAATGAGGGCGGATTTCAGGATCGGCGATATCCGGTCCCGGGCCGCCGTCATGACCAGGTCAGTGCGTGAGATCTGTGCGGACTCCCGCCAGAGTTCGTCAACACGCGCGGACAGGAGCGCCGCATTACGTGCAGCGATGGCCACCACGGCCGCAAACGCCGTCAGCGACAGCCAGGACAGGGACTCCGCCCCGATCCATGCGGCGACCGCCGCTCCCGCCATCGCGGCGGGAAGCGTCAGGAAGACGGCGAGGGCAAGCTTCCAGCTCCGCACTGCAGTCTGAAGCAGAAGCAGCACAGCCAGGATGGCCGCGATTCCGAGTCCATGAACCAGGGTGTCTGCGGCCTGCAGCTGGCTATATTTCGTGGGGATCTCGGCGTGGTGTTCGAGCGGGAACTGGATCTGCTGGATGGCCGCCTCGATGTCCCGCTGGATATCTGCCAGCGGGCGTCCGCTGACGTCAGCCACAACGTCGATCCGCCGCGAGCTGGCATCGTGCTGGATAACAACTTCGCTGGGGACCATGCGAACGTCGGCGACCTGGCCCAGTTGGACGTGGCCGCCATTAGGAGCGTCAAGGAGCAGCTCACGGATACTGGTCAGGTCATCCCGGACGCCAACCGCGCCGCGGACAACCACTTCGAACACCTTCTGCTCCTCAAAGAGGTTCCCGACGACGATGCCCTGCATCAGTGTCGCAGCGGCGCGCCTCGCGTCACCGGGCTTGATGCCGAACTTTTGGGCAGCCTCGAGATTGACCTGGACCTCTACGATCGCGGTCATGGCAGCGGCGTCGATGGTCGGGTTGTTCACACCGTCGATCTTCTGGAGGGCCTGGCGGACCTCTTCTGCCTTTTCACGGAGCACCGGCATTTCCGTTCCGTAGACGCGGACCGCGAATCCCGGCTCCAGGCTGGAGCGCATGTCGCCGACGGTCTGTTGCGAGTAGTTCAGGACGTTGTGCGCGATGCCCGGGTAGCCCTGGACCACGTCCCGTACCGCCCGCTCCGTTTCGCTGAAGTTGGCGTCCCGTGCGATCGACACCCACAGCTCAGCAGAGCTGTTGCCAACCACCTGATCCGCAGAGATGGCGCGTCCCACGTGACCGCCGACGCCCGTAACCCCCGGGAGGGCCCTGAGTTCATCGGAGGCCAGGGCAGCGATCCGCCGGACTTCGTCATTGGACGTCCCGGCCATGGTGTCCCACTGCACCAACAGGGTCCTGTCGGGCATGGTGGGAACGAGCGGCCGGTTTCCTGCCAGTTGCGAGCCGGCAGCGACGCCAAGGATCCCCACGACCACGATGGCCACGATCGCCAGGGGCTTCCGGGAGTTAACCCCGGCCAGTGCGCGGTCGTAGTACGCCTTCGCCCGTCCGACGGCGGGAAGTTCCCTGTCGGTGGCGGTCTTGGACGGAAGGAGGAAAAACGCCAGTACCGGTGTGACGGACAAGCCTACGATCAGGGCGGTGGCCAGCGTCAGCGCCAGCGACCAGAAAAGCGGCGAAAGAAACGAGCCGCCTACTCCGGTCACGAAGAGGGTCGGAACGAGGACAACCACCATCATCAGCGATGCGTGGAACAGCGGTGTGCGGACCCCGCGGACGAGGTAGCTGCGGCGCGACCTCGGGGTAGCCTCGGCGTCCGTCGCCTCCTGGACGGCGCGCTGTCGTCGGTGGGCCTGAACGTCTTCCACGATGTCGCCCACGATCACGGACGTGCCGAGCAGAATTCCCATCAGGACGGTGATGTTAAGTGTTGCGTTTTGGGCGAACAGCACCACCGCCGCCGTCGTGACGGTAGTGGCGATGGCCACGAGTGCGATCACAGCGACCCGCCAGGACCGGAACAGCAGCCAAAACAGTGCTACCGCAATCAGCAGGCTGATCAGGAGCGCCAGGCCGAGGCTGTTGACGGAGTCCTGAACACCGGTCGCAGGCCTGAAGACAGAAGTATCGATCTGGATGCCCGTGAGGCCCGGCTCCATGTCCTTGAGGGCCGCCTCAACACTGCGGGTAACCTCCAGGGCGCTGATGCCGGGGAACTTCTCGATCACCAGCATCAGGCCGGCGTCCGCCCCAACGGCGTCACCGATCAGCGGCTGGTGGTCTTCCTTGACCTGGGCAATGTCGCCCAGCAGCAACTGCGGGTCCGTGTCCTCCACGCTGACTTTGGCCAGGTCGGCCGGCGTGCGGATGGGGAGGACGTGCTGGATGCCAAGGCGCTGGTTGGGGGACTCCACGAAACCGCCGGTCCCGGGCGTCGAAGCCTCCAGGAAGCTCAACGGCGAAACCCAGACCGCGTTGCCTGTGGTCTTAATCAGCTGCTCAAGGGTAATGCCTTTGTCGCGCAGCTGCGTCGGAGTGACCTCAACCTGCAGCTGCTGTTCGCGCTGGCCCCAGATGGACACGTTCGCCACGCCCGGGATACCGATCAGCCGCGGCTTGATTTTCCATCTGGCCAGGACCGACATCTCAATGCCGGAGAGCTCCTTGGAGTTCATCCTGACCATCAGCACGCGGCTGGTGGAGGACATGGGCTGCATGATCAGCGGCGGCGATGAGACGTTAGGCAGCGCGTGCGCCTGCGTCATCCGTTCCGCAACCAACTGGCGTGCGCGCAGGAGGTCCGTGCCGGGCTCGAAGACCAGTTCGATGGACGACAGCCCCGGGACGGATTTGGAGCGGATCTCGTCGAGCCAGGCCACCCCGTTGAGGAGGTCTGCCTCCATTGGTGCGGTAATAAGCTGCTCAACTTCAACCGCGGAGAGCCCTAGGGCCTCAGTTTGGATCTCTACCTGTGCGGGGGCGAACTCCGGCATGGTGTCCACGGCCATATGTGGAACGTTCACGACGCCAAAAGTTATGAGGCCCGCCGCGAGGGCGAGAACCAAGATTCGGAACTGCATGCTGAACCGGGTAACCCAGCCAAACACGACAGTGCCTCGTTAATTCTTCGCAGTGGTGATGGACGGAATTTTCAGTCCATCACATCTTTGTGCTGGACGTTGACGCCAAGAATACATGTCAGGCTCCTCGACCTGAGACCGTCTAGTTTCCCCACAGACTTGACAACACTGTGGACCGATTGCGCCGCTTTGGCAAGGGTGGAATCTACCCCTTGAGCCACCCTGGTACAGGGTTCACTTTGGCGAAGAGATCGGGGCTACCTAATGGGCCCGGCGGCACTGTCCACTTCGACGGTGCCGGCACTGGCCACGAGGATCTCGCCGGTCTGGAACTGGAGAAATCCTCGAGGCCCTCGACCACCCCGCATGCGCCCCTGCGCCCGGCCCGGACTGGCACGTTCCCTTAGCCTGGGCCTGCCCACCTGCAGTGCGTAGGCTAAAGTAGTCCTATGCGTGCGATCCTTCTGCTTAGCTAGCCGCCCGGTGTCCGGAAACAACCGGAGTGCCGTGCGGCTGCCCCTCCATGGAGAGGGGCTTTTGTGTGTCCGGGCATGTTTCCGGGCCGGCAGCAGAGGGGATCAGACCGTTGTGGCAGCACCGATGCCACAACAGAACAGAAGAGGGCAGCAGTGAGCGTTCAGCCGGAGACAGAGACCGGAACAGCAGCAGTGGCGGCGGAAACACCCGAAGAGGGTGCCTACAGCTTCGCGGCGATGGAGGCCAAGTGGCCGCAGGTGTGGGAAGACCTTAAGGTTTTTACGCCTGTGGATGACGGTTCCCGCGAACGCCGCTACGTGCTGGACATGTTCCCGTACCCCTCGGGTGACCTGCACATGGGCCACGCCGAGGCTTTTGCCATGGGCGATGTTGTGGCCCGGTACCTGCGGCAAAAGGGCTTCGACGTCCTGCACCCGATCGGCTGGGACTCCTTCGGCCTGCCGGCCGAAAACGCGGCCATCAAGCGCAATGCCCACCCGAGCGAGTGGACCTACGCCAACATTGACACCCAGGCGGCGTCGTTCAAGCGTTACGCGATCTCCGCGGACTGGTCCCGACGGGTGCACACCTCGGACCCCGAGTACTACCGCTGGACCCAGTGGCTGTTCAAACGCTTTTACGAGCGGGGCCTGGCATACCGTAAGGACTCCCCGGTCAACTGGTGCCCCAAGGACCAGACAGTCCTGGCCAATGAACAGGTGGTCAACGGTGCCTGCGAACGCTGCGGCACCCCCGTCACCAAGAAATCCCTGAACCAGTGGTACTTCAAGATCACTGAGTACGCCGACCGGCTGCTCGATGACATGGACGAACTTCGGGGCCACTGGCCCGAGCGGGTTCTGGCGATGCAGAAGAACTGGATCGGCCGCTCCGAAGGTGCCCACGTCAACTTCGTGATTGAGGCCGACGGCGGCAAGCCTGCTAAGGACGTCACCGTCTTCACCACGCGCCCGGACACCCTCTACGGTGCAACGTTCTTCGTCGTTGCTGCCGACGCGCCGATCGCCGTCGAACTGGTCACCGTCGAGCACGCCGCCGCCCTGGATGCCTACCGCGAACAGGTCAAGGCGCTCACCGAAATTGAACGCCAGTCCACGGAACGCGAAAAGACCGGTGTCTTCACCGGCCGCTACGCGGTCAACCCGCTGAACGGCGAAAAACTTCCGGTCTGGGCAGCTGACTACGTCCTGGCCGACTACGGCACCGGCGCCATCATGGCCGTCCCCGCCCATGACCAGCGCGACCTCGACTTCGCCAAGACGTTCGACCTGCCCGTCCGCGCGGTGCTGGATACCGGTGAAGATGATCCCAGTGTTTCCGGCAGGGCTACTTCCGGTGAGGGCACCCTGATCAACTCAGGCATCCTCGATGGGTTGCCGAAGACCGAGGCTATCCCGGCTGCCATCGACATTCTGGAAAAGCAGGGCACGGGCGAGAAGTTCGTGAACTTCCGCCTGCGGGACTGGCTGCTGAGCCGCCAGCGTTTCTGGGGCACGCCCATCCCCATCATCCACTGCCCTGCCTGCGGCGAGGTTCCCGTCCCGGACGAGCAGCTGCCGGTCAGGCTGCCGGCGGACCTGCGCGGCGAGGACCTCTCCCCGAAGGGTACGTCCCCCCTGGCCGCGGCCGAGGCTTGGGTCAACGTTGACTGCCCCAACTGCCACGGGCCGGCAAAGCGCGATACCGACACCATGGACACCTTTGTGGATTCGTCCTGGTACTTCCTGCGGTTTGTTTCCCCGCAGTACACCGAGGGGCCATTCGACCCGGCAAAGATCAACGAGTGGATGCCGGTCGGCCAGTACGTGGGCGGCGTGGAGCACGCCATCCTGCACCTGCTGTATGCCCGGTTCTTTACCAAGGTCATCCACGACTTGGGCATGATCGACGCCGACGAACCCTTCAGTGCGCTGCTGAACCAGGGCCAGGTCCTCAACGGCGGCAAAGCCATGAGTAAGTCGCTGGGCAACGGCGTTGACCTCAGCGAGCAGCTGGACAAGTACGGCGTGGACGCCGTTCGGCTGACCATGATCTTCGCGTCCCCGCCCGAGGACGACGTCGACTGGGCGGACGTTTCGCCTTCGGGCTCCGCAAAGTTCCTGGCCCGGGCCTGGCGCCTGGCGCAGGACGTCAGCAGCGAGCCCGGCGCCGATGTGACCGCCGGTGACCGTGCCTTGCGCTCCGTCACGCACCGCACCATCGCGGACGCCGCCGCGCTGCTGGACACCAACAAGTTCAACGTGGTGGTGGCCAAGCTGATGGAGCTGGTCAACGCAACACGCAAAACCATAGATGCAGCCGCCGGTGCCGGCGGGGCCGATCCTGCCGTCCGTGAAGCGGCGGAAGCCGTCGCCGTCATCCTGAGCCTCTTCGCGCCGTACACCGCGGAAGACATGTGGAACGTCCTGGGTCACCCGGCGTCAGTAGCGAACGCCGGCTGGCCGGTGCACGACGAAGAGCTGCTGGTCCAGGAGACCGTCACCGCGGTGGTCCAGGTCCAGGGCAAGGTCCGTGACCGCCTCGAAGTCTCGCCCGGGATCGGCGAAGACGAACTGCGGGAACTGGCGCTGGCCAGCGAAAACGTCCAGCGCGCGCTCGACGGCCGTGGCATCCGCACGGTGATCGTGCGAGCGCCTAAACTGGTCAACATCGTCCCGGCCTAGGCCGGGGCACCGGCCGCCGGGCACAACCGGCGGCCGGCCCTAAACCAGGAGGCGCCCCTTGCCCGACCGTGACGCCGCTGCGTGGCTCTGGCTTCGGGAGCGTCTGGCCGCCTCCGTCCCGCGCCGCGCCAGGGCACGCCACTGCCGGCAGTCCGGCGGCGCCCGCCGTCGTCGTCCGTACCGCGGTGGTGACCGACTCTGCCTCGGCTCTGCCGGCCGGCTGGGTACATTCCTGTGCGGGTGACGGCCGCCTGACTGTCATCCCGATGCCTGTTATGGTGGGCGCTGAAATCTACGGTGAGGGCGAAGACGACATCACCGAAACCATTGCGCTGGCTCTCGCCAGTGGAACTTCGGTCAAGACGTCCCGCCCGTCACCCGGACAGTTTGAGCAGGTCTTCCTGGCAGCCGAACGCCTGGGCTACGAAAGCGTGGTCTCCATCCACATTTCCGGTGGCTTGTCCGGGACGGCGGATGCGGCGCGGCTGGCGGCCAGCCGCGTGACCATCCCCGTGGAAATCCTCGACTCCGGCACTGTGGGCATGGCCCTGGGCATGGGTGTGCAGGCCGCGGTGGCAGCAGCCGCCGAAGGGGTGATGCCACAGCCGTAGCCGCCGCGGCGGCGGAGCAGTTCGCGCGAACCAAGGTCTATTTCTACGTGCCCAGCCTGGAACAGCTCCGCCGGGGCGGGCGGATCGGCGCGGCCGCGTCGCTGATGGGGACCATGTTCGCCATCAAACCAATCCTTGCCGTCGACCACGGAAAGATCGTACCGCTGGAAAAGGTCAGATCGGCGGCAAAAGCTGTTGCCCGGCTCGAGGAGCTGGCCGCAGCGGACGCCGCGGCGCGCCCTCGCGGCCAGGCCCGCCTCGCCGTCCACCACTTCGGGAATCCGGCTGAGGCAGAAGCTTTGGCAGCCAGGCTGTCCGCCGACCTGCCAAGCTGTCCGCCGGCCCAGATCAGCTCTTTGCCCGCCGTCCTGGCAGCTCACGCGGGACTTGGCGTGCTCGCGGTGATCGTGGGGGAGAGCGGCCCGCCTGCCCCGGAGCCGGAGCTCCCCGCAGTTTCGACCTAGAGGATTTTCCCGGCTGTCATTTTCTCAAGCCGGCGTCCGGGGCCTGCGTTGTGGTGATCGGGTCTGCGTGCCGGTGCACGAGTGCCCGGGTGTCGCCTTCCAGGCGATAAATGCTCGTTACCCGTAGATCAAAAGGCGATAATTTGTCGCCTCCTCCGACCTTGGCCTGCCAGTGTTCTATGTCCAGGAAGCAGGCGAGAATGGCCTTGACAGGTTCCGGATCGCCTTTGGCAAACTGATTTAGCGCCTGATGAAACTCGTCGATGACCTCGTCAAGCTGCATTGGTCCCACCAACTAACTCATAGGGCTTCTAAGGTAAGCGAATCTTAGCGGCTTCATGCCCCGCCGGTCACTGGCCTCCTGAATCTTCCAAACGGGCGGTGGCTGCCCTTGCGCCGGAGCTTCCCGCAGTGTCCACATAGCGGTTTCCACATAGGGCAGGCCGGCCTGTCACCGGCGGCGTTGTATCCCTAGCGTTGGGAGCATGTCACGCCGGGACGCTGGAGCAGCACGCCAGGGGCGCGGCATGCCCGGGACCGGCTGCAGTCCACGCTCGGAGCCGGCCCGGGGCTTCTGCTCACCGGCAGCGGCGAAAAGGTCTTTGAGTACGACGGCGATGCTCACCTTTCCGGTGACGACGCCGTTCCGGAGGCTGCTGATGAGTCCCCTGCCGGTACAGGCAGGACGGGACCGGCGCTGAGATGGCGAGTGGGACTGCGGGTCGCCCTGCTCATCGCCGCATTCGCTGTGCTGGGCGGCGGGTGGTTCTGGATACAGGTGGCCGCCGGCCAGCCCGAAGTCATGCCACTGAGTGACATCTCCGCCCAGGGCAGCTTGCCTCCGGGGAAGAAACCCAAGGCCAGGAGCCCCACGGGGCCGGGCCGCCTGTTCTGCCGTCGGAAAGTCCGCCGCCTGGCACCGTCATTATCCACGTGGCCGGGTCGGTCGCCGTGCCGGGGTCGTGCAGTTGCCCGCCGGCAGCCGGGTTCACGAAGCAGTCGCCGCGGCAGGTGGCGGCACACCCACGGCAGACCTGAACCGCCTCAACCTTGCGGCCGTGCTGACGGACGGACAGAAGCTCTACGTTCCCCAGGTCGGCGAAGAAATTCCAGCCGGTTCGTCCGGGTCAGCGGGCGCAGGAGGGGAGGGGGAAGGCGGCGACGGAACCGAGTCAACAGGAGGAAAGGTCAACCTCAACACAGCAGGCGTCGAAGAACTGGACGCCCTGCCAAAAGTTGGGCCCGTGCTGGCGCAGCGGATCGTGGACTGGCGAAAGGAACACGGCCCCTTCACATCGATCGAGGAACTCGACGCCGTGGACGGCGTGGGTCCCAAGATGCTCGAAACCCTCCTTCCCCTGGTAGTCGTCTGAGATGGCCAGGCGCAGCCCGTGGAGCCGCTTTGTTGACTCAGCTGTGCAGGGCCAACGCGATCCCACAGCCCTCCCGGCTCCCGTGGACACGCCCGCCGGGGCCAATCGCTCAGGGGTCCAGGCCGGTGGGCACAAGCTCCGCAGGATGGGTGGACGCGTCGGGGCGAAGCTCCGGGCAAGGAGCACGCGAACTCCCCAACGGACGCGCCGCGCCGGCGTACCGACGTCAGACTGGCGCTGCCCGCCTTCCTTGTCTGGAGTGCCGCCGTGGCCGGCGTCTGGCTTACCCTGTGGCGTTGGTGGGCTGTGCTGCTGTTTGGTGCTGTTGCCACGTGCCTGTTGATCCGGGCCTCCCGCGGCAGGGGGCGCGTGGCCGGCCGGCGGAGCTTTCTTATGACCACCGCCGTTGCCTTGCTGCTGGCCGCGACCGCCGCTGCCCATTCGGCCGTCTCCTCGTCGCAACGCCACGACGGGCCGCTTGCCGAAGCTGTAGCCGTAGGCAACTCGGTGGTGGCCGTACTGGAAGTCACCGGATCCCCGCGGGCCATGACGGTCCCGGGAACTTCGGGGCCGCCCCAACGGTGGTCGGTAACGGCGCAGACGGAGCAGGTCACCGTCAGCAGCCGGGTCATCCGCACCCGTGCCCCGGTGGTGGTCGTGGGCGGCAGGGCTGGGGAGACCTGGTGCCCGGCCAGCTGGTCCGGACCGCCGGCAAGCTGAAGGCACCGGACGCAGGCCAGCAGGAAACCGCTGTCCTGTCAGCCTCCCTGCCACCCCGTGCCGGCTCCGGGACCGGCAACGGCTCCGGCAGCGGCACTGAAGTTGAGGATGCCGAGGCCCGGGCTGGCAGCTCGTGGCGAAGGATTTGCGCGTCAGGTATGTTTCCGCAGCGTCTTTCCTCGCCGCCGATCCGGCCGGTCTCCTCCCAGGCATGGTCACGGGAGATACGAGCGCCCTGGACGAAGGGCTCAATGCGGCGATGAAGACGGTGGGCATGACCCACCTGACAGCGGTCAGCGGAGCCAACTGCAGCCTGGTCCTCGGTGCGCTGCTGATCGCTGCACGCAGCCTTCGCCTGCCCCGGCTCCCCGCGGCAGGAGTGGCGCTGACCGGCCTGGCAATGTTTGTGGTACTCGTGGGCCCGGACGCCAGTGTCCTGCGCGCCGCGCTGATGGGTTCAATCGCCGTGGCATCGCTGGCAGGCGGCCGGACGGGCCGCGGACTCAGTTTCCTCTGCCTCGCCGTGATGGGCCTGCTCCTGATCGACCCCGGCCTCGGTACCAGCTTTGGGTTCCTCTTGTCGGTACTCGCGACCCTGGGCATCATCGTCCTGGGCCGGCGGATGATTGACTGGACCCCGGCAGTTGTTCCCCGCTGGGCAGCCGCGGCCTGGGCCGTCCCGCTCTCCGCGCAGTTGCTGTGCGGGCCGGTGATTGTGCTCCTGCAGCCCCAGTTTTCCACGTATTCGCTGCTTGCGAACCTGATGGCTGCTCCGCTGGTAGCACCGGTGACATTGCTGGGAACGGCTGCCGTTCCGCTGGTGGTCGCCGCACCGTGGCTGGCCACCGTCCTGATCGGCGTGGCAGGCACCTTCAGCGCCGGAGTGGCAGGAACCGCACGGATCACGGCAGGATTGCCGGGGGCTGCGCTGCCCTGGCCCGAGGGCCCGTTCGGTCTCCTGACCATGGTGCTGCTCTCCCTGCTGACCTGCGCCGGTGTGTGGCTGGCCGTCCGGCCGCGTCAGGCGTTCCGAGGTGTTCTGGTACTGCACGCCCGGACGGAATCGGTGTTGGACCTCTTGGAACGGCGCCTGGGGACCAGGTTGGCCCGGTGCTGGCCGCGCCGGCGCGGGCCAGGCCGGCGTGGGCCCGGCTTGGTGGCGGCGGCCCACCGTGGCAGGCTTAGACACTGCACCAGAATTTCCGGGAGGAATCCACCATGGCCGCAGCCCAGACCACACGTACCAGGACTCCGGCGTCCAACACGGCCACCTGGCGGGACGTGACGCCTGCCGAAATCGTCCTCGTAGGCGGACCGGAGGAATACCTCGGCATCCGTGCCATGGACCACGTCCGTGCCCAGGTGCGGACGGCGTTTCCCGACGTGGAAGTCAGCCGCCTCATGGCCGGCACGTACGAAGCCGGACCCTCGCCATGCAAGTCAGCCCCTCACTCTTCGGTGAGCGCAAACTGATCGAAGTCGAAGGCGTTGAAGGCATGAACGATGCCTTCCTGGCCGACGCACTGACCTATCTGGCCCGCCCGGAGCCGGATGCGGTGCTCGTCCTGCGCCACGCCGGGGAGTCCGCGGCAAGAAGCTCCTCGATGCCGTCAAGGCCGGCGGTTGGCCGGTAGTTGACTGCCAGCCCCTGAAGAAGGATGCGGATAAGGCCACTTTCGTGGCAACGGAATTCAGGGCCGCCGGACGCAAGATCAGCTCGAACGCCGTCCAGACGCTGGTGAATGCCGTCGGCGCCAACCTTTCGGAGCTCGCGGCGGCGTGCAGCCAACTGGTCGCGGATGCCACGGGAGCAGTGACCCCGGAGTTGGTGGACCGCTACTACGGTGGCCGGATTGAGGCCACGGCCTTCAAGGTCGCGGACGCTGCCATGGCCGGAAACGGTCCACTGGCGCTGTCCACCCTTCGCCACGCGCTGGCCACCGGGGCTGATCCGGTTCCGCTGGTTGCGGCATTGGCAGCCAAGCTGCGGACAGTGGCCAAAGTTGCCGGCGCCAATGGATCCCCGGCGCAGATCGCACGGGAACTGGGCATGCAGCCCTGGCTCGTGGAGCAGGCCCAGCGCGATGTGCGCCGCTGGACCCCGGAGGGCCTGGTCCGCTCCATCCAGGCCACCGCGGAGGCCGATGCCCAGGTCAAGGGCCTTTCGCGTGATCCCGTTTATGCCGTTGAACATGCGGTGACCGTCATCGCAACCTCTGTGCGCGGGTACTGACGTCAGCTCATGGCGGCTGCGATTGGTGGCTCTGGCGCAGAGACGCTGGCGGCTTAAAGATGTGTGGCCGGCACCCATCGGGTGCCGGCCACAATCATCAGTTCAGGAGAACTGGAAACCTTACAGCGCGTTGACCTTCTTGGAGATGGCCGACTTGCGGTTTGCTGCGTTGTTCTTGTGCAGAACACCCTTGCTGACAGCCTTGTCCAGCTTGCGGCCGGCAACAAGCAGGGCAGCGGCAGCTGCATCCTTGTCGGTGGACTCAACGGCGGTGTTGACGGCGCGGATGGCCGTCTTCAGCTCAGACTTGACTGCGTTGTTGCGCAGGCGAGCCTTCTCGTTGGTAAGGATGCGCTTCTTCTGGGACTTGATATTAGCCACGTGTGAACTCTCTTTTTAATGCGGAAATGGTCTAGAGGGCTTTCAGATTGGCCATTGACTGAGCGGCGTGGGGATACCTATGGCGGCCAACCATCAGTGGCCGTCGACCTGCACGGACACACAGCTATATAGAATAGCAGACCCCCGGAAGCTGGCCATTTGGCTGCCTATGTCCAGCCGTGTCGGCGCCGGATGCCTGCAGCCACCAGATCGAAGCGTTTCCGGTCCAGAACAGCACCTTCGCGCCGGATGGCGTCGGGGCTGATCTGCAGGATCCGTCCAAGGTTCGCCTCGCTGGGCCGCTGCTGGTGGTCCCAACTGCCCGTCCCGATGTCCACGTAATCTCCGGATCTGTTGCCGGTATGGTCGTGGTCCTTGCTGGTGAGCATCACTCCCAGCAGGTACCGGCCGCTCGTGCCCACCAGCAGAACCGGTCGGTCTTTGCCCCGGCTGTGGTCCTCTTCATAAGGCACCCAGGTCCACACGATCTCGCCGGGATCGGGGCTGCCGTCGGGCTGCGGGGCGTACTGCAGGGCTGCCGTGCCCCAAAGTCGCCAGGATAGGCGCCGGGCGGCGCCGGTCTGGCCGACGGTGCCTGGCGGGTGGGAGTGGGCGTGTCCGGTCCCGCAGGTCGGGTTGGGCCGGGACGGAACTTCTGCAGGACCCTGACGGACATCCGGACGGCGTTGGCCAAGGAGCGGAGGTTGATAGGCATGTGCCAAGACTATCGCCGGGCCACCGTGCCGGGTTTGGCCTGAATGCAATACGATGCGCCCGGACGTGGGAGACTGGAGGTTCCAAATGTGCGGTCCAGCCGCAGGGTGCCTTCGGTGCGTCCTGGCGGGGGTCGCACGAATGTCAACAGTAAGGACCCTGCGTGTCTCCCATGGCCCGCACCGCCCCGGTGCCCGCCGCGACTGATCCGGCCATCATTCGGAATTTCTGCATCATCGCGCACATTGACCACGGTAAATCCACTCTGGCTGACCGCATGCTGCAGTTCACCGGGGTGGTTAAGTCCCGCGATATGAAGGCCCAGTACCTGGATCGCATGGACATTGAGCGCGAACGCGGTATCACCATTAAGTCCCAGGCGGTCCGCATGCCCTGGGAACTCGACGGGACCAGCTACGCGCTGAACATGATCGACACCCCGGCCACGTGGACTTCACCTACGAAGTGTCCCGTTCGCTGGCCGCCTGCGAAGGCGCAGTGCTGCTCGTTGACGCGGCGCAGGGCATTGAGGCCCAGACCCTCGCGAACCTGTACCTGGCGATGGAAAACAACCTCACCATCATCCCGGTACTGAACAAGATCGACCTTCCGGCGGCCCAGCCTGAGAAGTACGCGGCCGAACTGGCCAGCCTGATCGGTGGCGAGCCCGACGACGTGCTCCGCGTCTCCGGCAAGACCGGCATGGGCGTCGAGGTCCTGCTGGACAAGATCGTCCGCGACCTGCCGGCCCCGTGGGGACCCGAACGCCCCCGCGCGCGCCATGATCTTCGACTCGGTGTACGACACGTACCGCGGTGTGGTTACCTACGTCCGTGTGGTTGACGGCATGCTGCACCCCCGTGAACGCATCCAGATGATGTCCACCCGGGCCACCCACGAACTCCTCGAGATCGGGGTGAGCTCCCCGGAGCCCACCCCGTCCAAGGGTCTCGGGGTTGGCGAAGTGGGCTACCTCATCACCGGTGTGAAGGACGTCCGCCTGTCCAAGGTCGGCGACACCGTCACCAACCTTGCCAAGCCTGCCACGGCCTCCCTTCCCGGCTATGCCGATGCCAAGCCGATGGTCTTCTCCGGCCTGTACCCGCTGGACGGCACGGATTACCCGGTGCTGCGGGATGCGCTGGAGAAGCTGATGCTCAACGACGCCGCACTGGTGTACGAGCCCGAAACGTCGGCCGCGCTCGGCTTCGGCTTCCGCGTCGGCTTCCTCGGCCTGCTGCACCTGGAAATCACCAGGGAGCGGCTCGAACGCGAATACAACCTGGACCTGATCTCCACCGCCCCAACGTTGAGTACGAGGTGACACTGGAGGACAAGAAGGTGGTCCATGTGACCAACCCCAGCGAATACCCTTCCGGCAAGATCGCAGAGGTCCGCGAGCCGATGGTGGCGGCCACCATCCTGGCGCCGAACGAGTTTGTGGGCGCCATCATGGAACTCTGCCAGAGCCGCCGCGGCGTTATTGGCGGCATGGACTACCTGTCCGAGGACAGGGTCGAAATCCGCTACCGGCTGCCACTCGCTGAGATCGTGTTCGATTTCTTTGACATCCTCAAATCCAAGACCCGGGGCTACGGCTCGCTGGACTGGAAAGCCGACGGCGAGCAGGTGGCCGACTTGGTCAAGGTGGACATTATGCTCCAGGGCGAACAAGTGGATGCTTTCTCCGCCATCACGCACCGCGAGAAGGCTTACGCCTACGGTGTAATGATGACCGGCAAACTGCGCGAGCTCATTCCCCGCCAGCAGTTCGAAGTGCCCATCCAGGCAGCGATCGGCTCCAGGATCATCGCCCGGGAAAGCATCCGCGCCATCCGTAAGGACGTTCTGGCCAAGTGCTACGGCGGGGACATTTCCCGGAAGCGCAAACTGCTGGAGAAGCAGAAGGAAGGCAAAAAGCGCATGAAGATGGTGGGCCGCGTTGAGGTCCCCCAGGAAGCCTTCATCGCTGCGCTGACCACCGACGAGTCCAAGGACAAGGCCAAGAAGTAGTGATAACAGTGGCCGGCAACACCGGAGGCCCCTGCAATGCCTAGCATTCTTCCGCTCGGCGACCCCGCGCCGTCGGACGGTCTGCTGCCCGCCCAGGCCCTGGACGGTGCGGCGGACCGGGCCTTCGGCCTGTATGTGCACATCCCGTTCTGCGCTGTTCGTTGCGGATACTGCGACTTCAACACCTACACGGCCACCGAGCTGGGCGGCGGAGCGTCACAGGACGCCTACGCCAGCACTGCGGTGTCCGAAGTCGACTTTGCCGCCACAGTCCTGCGGAACTCGGGTCTCCCGGATCGGCCGCTGAGCACAGTATTCTTCGGCGGCGGCACTCCCACGCTGCTCCCGGCGGAAGACCTCGCGCGGATCCTGACAGCCGCCGTCGGGCACTGGGCCTGGAACCCGGCGCCGAAGTGACCACCGAAGCAAACCCCGACTCGGTCACCCCGGCGTCCCTTCAGGTCCTGGCCGATGCCGGCTTCACCCGGATTTCGTTCGGCATGCAGTCTGCCGTTCCCCATGTCCTGAAGGTCCTGGACCGCACGCACACGCCCAGCCGCGTGCCGCAGGTGGTGCAGTGGGCGCGCGATGCCGGCCTGGCCGTGAGCCTGGACCTGATCTACGGGACACCGGGGGAGTCCCTGGAGGATTGGCGGTTCTCCCTGGAGACGGCCCTCTCCTACCAGCCGGACCACATCAGTGCCTACGCGCTGATCGTGGAAGACGGCACCAAGCTGGCAGCCCAGAT
Organism: Arthrobacter sp. Hiyo4; assembly: GCA_002370555.1. Lineage (GTDB taxonomy): Bacteria > Actinomycetota > Actinomycetes > Actinomycetales > Micrococcaceae > Arthrobacter. The sequence goes on along the minus strand of AP014718.1, from coordinate 1,877,916 downwards.
CCGCCGTGGTGAAGTCCCGGGAATCGACGATGACGACCACGCCGACAAATACGAACTCGCCGACCAGCTGATCGGCGCTGCAGGCCTCAGCTGGTACGAGGTCAGCAACTGGTCCCGGACGCCGGAGCAGGCGTGCCGGCACAACCTCGCCTACTGGCGGGGGATGACTGGTGGGGCATCGGACCCGGTGCACACTCACACGCGGGCGGGGTGCGGTGGTGGAACGTCAAGCACCCCACGGCCTACGCAGGACGGCTCGCTCAGGGCCTGTCACCGGCCGCCGGGCGGGAAACCCTCGACGCCGAAACCCGCGACGTGGAGCGCGTGATGCTTGAGGCCCGGCTCGTGTCGGGACTGGCCACGTCAACGCTGGGCGACCACGGCCGTCATGCCGTGGCCGGGCTCATTGCCGACGGTTTGGTGGAGCCGCCGGCAGCCTTCCACGGCACGCTGGTACTAACCCTAAAGGGGCGACTGCTGGCCGACGCCGTGGTCCGCAGGATCCTGCCGGACTGAACGGCCCAAAGCGTTGGTGCCGCTACTTGATCCAGCGCAGGTTGTACTGGTAGCGGTGGGGCTGGCCCTTGTTGACGTGGATGCCGGCGGCCACGGAGAAGCAGGTCAGGGCAATCCAGATCAGGGTGGCGATGACGGCGAAGATGTTTCCCACCACCGGAATGAACACCAGGAGATTGGCCACCAGCGCCGCAATGGTGGGCGGCAGGCTGAAGTTCAGCGCTTCCTTGGATTCCTGGGCGGTAAACGGCCCGCGTTCACGGAAAATCAGGTAGATCAGCAGTGACGGAACGCAGCCGAGGATTCCGCCGAAGTGTGCCAGCGTGGCCCACTGGCGGTCTTCGCTGGCCGTCAGGGGCAACGCATTCGCCGGAACGCCCTGGTACTCGGAACGGCCCTGGCCACCGTGGTCGTCCCGGTGCTCGCGTGCGTTTTGTGCCACGGTTTTCTTCCTTCGAAAGTGCAATGGTGCTGGGTTGGAGAATGCCGGACTGAAGCAACTGCAGCCTCCGCAGTACCAAGAATACTGGTTCAGCCACCAAATGCTGCCGACAGGAGCCGGATCCGGTGTCAGGGCACCGTCAGGAAGTCGATGACTTCCTCCACTCTCCCGAGCAGTGATGCCTCCAGGTCCGCATAGTTGCGGACAGCGCCCAGCAGCTTTTGCCAGCCGAGCCCGATGTCTTCCTTGGTGGAATACGGCCAGCCGAACGCTGCCAGGATGCCGGTCTTCCAGTCCTGCCCGCGGGCACCACCGGCCATTGTTCGATGCCCAGCACAGCGGGGCGGATTGCCTGCCACACGTCAACGTAAGGGTGCCCGACGATGAGGACATTCCCGGCCGCGCCGGGGGAGGCCATCACGGCCGCCGCGATGCGCCACTCCTTCGAGTCCGGCACCAGGTGGTCCACCAGGACCCCAGCCGGCGACCCGGACCAGGCCGAACGCGGCCACCGCCCCCGCCAGGTCATCAATGCCATGCAAAGGCTCGACGACGATGCCCTCTACGCGGAGATCGTCACCCCAGACTTTTTCCACCAGTTCGGCGTCGTGTTTTCCCTCCACCCAGATTCTGCTGGCCTTGGCCACCCGGGCACGCTGGCCGGCCACGCGGACTGAGCCGGACGCTGTCCGGCCGGCAACCACAGTGGCAGCCTGCCGGGGCGCCGGGGAACGAGCCGGATGGGCTGTCCCTCCAGGAGGAAACCGAAGCCGAGCCGGAAGGATCGGGACTTGCCGTGCCGGTCTTCGAGGGCCACTACATGCATGCCGCCGGACTTCTCCACCCGGGTCACCGCTCCCACCCAGCCCGACTGGGCGTCTTCGAGAACCATGCCACGTTCCACGGGGACTTCAGGGAGTTCGCTTCTGACGGGCGCCGTGATCTCCTGCGGACCCCAGTTCTGGTACTGCATGGATTGATTCCGCCTTGCCGCTAGATCCTGGCCCGGAATTTCGCCCGGAGCGGTACCAATGCTAACAACGGGGTGACTCATATTAGACTGTTAGCACTTAGGCATGTCGAGTGCTAACCCTGCAGTGACCACGGATGGAGGTGGAGTATGAGCGAGCCGCGCAAACTCGAAGTACTGCGCGCCATCGTGGAGGACTATGTGCACTCCCGCGAGCCAGTGGGTTCCAAGGCGCTCGTGGAACGCCACCACCTCGGCGTGTCCAGTGCCACCATCCGCAACGACATGGCGGCCTTGGAAGACGACGGACTGATCACGGCCCCGCACACCAGCGCGGGACGGATCCCCACAGACAAAGGCTATCGGCTGTTTGTGGACCAGATTTCAGCCGTAAAGCCGCTTTCCCACGCGGAACGGCGGGCAATCCAGGCGCTGCTGGAGGCGCAGACGATCTGGACGACGTCCTGGACCGGACCGTCAGGATGCTGTCGCAGCTGACCAACCAGGTCGCCGTCGTGCAGTATCCGCATCTGAGCCGCGCCACCATCCGCCACATCGAATTCGTCCTGCTGGCGCCCCGGCAGGTCCTGGTTGTCCTCATCGCCACCACCGGCAAGGTCGAACAGCGCGTGATCGACATCGGCCAGGACCTCGGCGACGACGCCATCGCCGCGTTGCGGACACACTTTCTCGGATCACTCGCGGGCATCTCGCTGAGCCGGCTGAACCCCTCGCTGCCAGGAGTCGTTTCGTCCGTCAGCCCGGGCCAGCGTGCGGCGGCCCAGGCCTTGGCCCACGGGTTGGAAACGCTCGCCCACAGCAGCCGCGAGGAACGCATGGTCATGGCCGGAACAGCGAACCTGGCCCGCTCCAATGTGGATTTTCCGCTCAGTATCGGGCCGGTCCTGGAAGCTCTCGAGGAGCAGGTTGTCCTGCTGCGCCTCCTGAGCGACATGGCGCAGGATCCCAGGGGTGTGGCAGTCAGTATCGGGCGTGAAAACCCGTACGACGGGCTCGCGGAAGCCTCCGTGGTGGCCACCGGCTACGGACCGGACATCACTGCCAAGATCGGTGTGCTCGGCCCCACCCGGATGGACTATCCCGCCACCATGGCCGCCGTCAGGGCAGTAGCCCGTTACCTTTCAAGAATTCTGGGTCCGTAACAGCACCACGGTCCAGGCACGAAGAGCAGTGCCGGCAGCCCGACTGCCGGCAGTACAACAAGGAAGAGATACGAACTTTGAGCAGCCACTACGACGTCCTCGGAGTCTCGCCGGAAGCCACCGGGGAAGAGATCAAGAAGGCCTACCGCAAGCTGGCCGCACTCTTCACCCGGACGTAAACCCCGGGGACGATGCTTCGGACCGCTTCAAGGCCGTGACCCATGCCTATGAGGTACTTTCGGACCCGCAGAAGCGCCGGATCTATGACACCACCGGCAACGAGAACGGCACCGACAACGGGTTCGGCGGCGGCGGATACTCCGGCCAGGGCTTCGCGTTCCAGGATATCTTCGACACGTTCTTCGGCGCGGGCGGCTCCTCCGGCCGGCGTCCGGGTTCGCCGCGGCCAGGACGCGCTGATCAGTGTCCGGATCGAACTGCGCGATGCCGTGTTCGGCGTCAACCGGAAACTCGAAGTGGACACCGCGGTCACCTGCCCACCTGCAACGGGTCATGTTGCCGCGAAGGCAGCCACCCTGTCCGCTGCGATATCTGCGGCGGCAGCGGCCAGGTCCAGCGCGCGGTGCGCTCCATCCTGGGCCAGGTCATGACGGCGGCCCGTGCGGCAGCTGCGAAGGTTTCGGGACGGTCATCAAGGACCCCTGCAACGAATGTGCCGGCCAGGGCCGCATCCGCAGCCGGCGGTCGCTCACCATTAAGGTGCCGGCCGGTGTTGCCACGGGCACCCGGATCCAGCTCTCAGGGCAGGGCGAAGCAGGCCCGGCCGGCGGGCCTCCGGGGACCTCTACGTGGAACTACGGGTCAACAACGACGCCACGTACGCCCGCGACGGCGACGACCTGCACGCAACGCTGCACATTCCAATGACAGCCGCCGCCCTGGGCACCGAACTGTCACTGGAAACCTTTGACGGGCTGCAGGAGATCGACGTCAAGGCAGGCACGCAGTCAGGGGAGATCATCACGCTCCGTGGACTCGGCGTGACGCACCTGCGCGGTTACGGCCGCGGGGACCTGATGGTCCATCTGCAGGTGGAGACGCCTGCCAAGCTGGATGCCGCGCAGGAGGACCTCCTGCGGCAGTTGGCGAAGCTTCGGGGCGAGCAGTTCACGGAAGGCAAACTGGCAGCCAGCGGCGGCGTCTTTGCCAAGCTGCGGGACCGGTTCGGTAACCTGTAGCGGTGAGCAATCCCGTTTTCTTCAGCGGTGCCGGGTCGCTGGACGATCTGGTGCCCGGTGCCCGTTTTGTCCTTCAAGGGCCGGAAGCACGCCACGCCGTGACTGTAAAACGTCTATCTCCCGGAGAGGCAGTGGACATCGCCGACGGCACGGGAAAGCGGCTGACCGGAACTGTTGTCGCGGCATCGCCAGTGGAACTCACCGTGGAATGCTCCGCCCTCGTTGTGGAGGACCGGCCCGACATCCGGCTTGTGCTGGTGCAGGCCCTCGCTAAGGGGGACCGCGACGAACTGGCCGTGGAAACGGCAACCGAACTCGGGATTGATGCCGTAGTTCCCTGGCAGTCCGAGCGATCAATTGTCCGCTGGAAGGGTGAGCGCGCAGCCAAGGCCCACGCAAAATGGCAGTCCGTGGTCACTGCCGCCGCCAAGCAGGCACGCCGCGCCTGGATTCCCGAGGTGCGCGCCGCCGTCGAAACGCCAGGCCTTGCGGCGGCCGTGGCGGCAGCGGATCTGGCCGTAATCCTGCACGAAGACGCGGTCCGGCCGCTCCGGTCTGTCCTGGAATCATGGCAGGGCACCCAGTCTGACGCCGGACACTCGGAAATTCTGCTCATCGTTGGTCCGGAGGGCGGAATCAGTCCCCGCGAAGTCACCCGGCTTTGCGACGCCGGCGCCGTGACGGCGCTCTTGGGACGCCACGTCCTGAGGTCATCCACGGCCGGACCGGCAGCGGTTGTTCTGGCGAGTGACGTACTGGGACGCTGGGCAGCACCGGTAGCCTGAGGCCGACTGCTACGCGGGCTGTTACCGGACGTTGAAGTTCCGCGTATCCACATTCAGGTCCTGGCTGGTGCCGGCCGCATCCACTTGCGAAACGCGGAGCTCATAACTCCCCGAGGACAGGGTAAGGGCAAGCGTAAAGACTCCGGACTGGGCGGCTTCTGCAGCTGCCGTGGTCTCCCCGGTCAGGTAGGGCGTCTTGTTCCCGTTCGCTTCGGCCGCAGGATCTGCCATCGGAGCTTACCGCCCGGCACGGTGCTGCGGCCTGTGATCTTGACACTTCCGCCGGCCAGGTCAGTCCCTTCCTGCGGATCGATGATCCACACGGGCGCCACCATTCCGGCAGCTCGGGACATGGGGTCGCCAAGCAGGACGTGGTCGAAGGCAACGTAATCGGTGTGGCTATCCACCAGGATCCTGACCTGGATCTGCTGGCCGGAATCAATCAGGCCGGAACTCGCGGCCGCTGCCGTAGCGGTAAAGACCAGCTGCTGAATGGCGCGGCCGGCCATGTCGGCGTCGAGATTGCTGTTAAAGGCATCCTCCGAGACATCGACGGTGATGACGTTCTTGCCGGAGATGGAAGAGGCAAGTTTCTCGGGATCCTGCCAGGGCGTGAAGAAATCCGGGTCCAGCGGCTTCTCTGACATCATGGCCCGCAGGGCGCGGTCACTGGATTCTCTTGCTCCGGCACGTCCCGGAACTCCCGGTATAGGAACACGTTGCTGTTGCTTCGGCCAATCCAGTAGACCGGTGCCTTATTCGAGGACTGTGTAGTTTCCAGGGCGCGCTGGTGGAAGGTGCCCGGGGGAGCCGGGGCGGCAGTGCCGGAATTTATCGCCAGGTTGGGCTCAGGGCTGGGTCCGCGATGCAACCGGTGAGGAGGAGGAATGCTGGCAACAGGACCAGGAGACGTTGCGGACGAAGACGTGGCGCGACGCGCCTGGCACTGAGGGGGGTCGCTGTTTCCGGCACTCTTGTGGCCCGTCCTTTCCGGCTGTGAAATGGCGAGGCCTGGGCCCCGTGAGCCGGTCCCCGGACGGCTGTGATTTCCAGCATCGCATAGCCTGCTCCGCCAAAAGGACCGAATCCGGGCTGCCGGCCCAACTGCAACGGGAACGATATGAGCCCGATATGAAGTTGATACCTAATGACGCCAGGTCCCGCAGTAATCCGGCGACGGGCACCCGCGCCGGGGACCGCCTGACGCTGCCGGGAGGTGCCTCCTGGCGTAAGATGGAAGGACTCCGCTGGCTCCTGCATGCTCGGCAACAGCCCCCACGCAGCAGCCGGCGCACATAATTTTCGAACTGGAGGGGACCACGGGCCTGCGGGCCAGCACCATGACTGAATCAGCGAACGGAAAGCGCCGGCTCAATACTGACCGCGCCGCCGGAGAATTCCCCCATTCACTTCCCGGTGTCCGGACGGAGGTGGTCCTCTTCGACAACTCCGATCAGATGGTCCAATCGCTCGGCAGCCATGACGAGGCCCTGCGTTACATCGAAGAGCAGTTCCCGTCCGTTAACTTCCACGTCCGCGGAAACGAACTGTCCATCAGCGGCCCTGCCAACGAAGTTCCCCGCATCATGCGGCTGCTGCATGAAGTGCGCGGCCTCGTGGCCCGTGGCACAGTCATCAGCCCCGCGGTGTTGCACCAGCTCGTCGCGTTGCTCCGCAGCCAGTCATTGCAGAACCCCGTGGACGTCCTCACCCATGACATCCTCTCCAGCCGCGGGAGGACCATCCGGCCCAAGACGCTGAACCAGAAGAACTACGTGGATGCGATTGATGCGAACACGGTGATCTTCGGGATTGGCCGGCAGGCACGGGTAAGACGTACCTCGCGATGGCCAAGGCCGTCCAGGCGCTGCAGCAGAAAGAAGTCAGCCGTATTATCCTGACCCGTCCCGCTGTCGAGGCCGGCGAGCGGCTCGGGTTCCTGCCGGGCACCCTCAGCGACAAGATCGATCCCTATCTGCGCCCGCTGTACGATGCGCTGCACGACATGATGGACCCCGAGTCCATCCCGCGCCTGATGGCCGCCGGAACCATCGAAGTGGCGCCGCTGGCTTACATGCGTGGGCGCACGCTCAACGACGCCTTCATCATCCTGGACGAAGCGCAGAACACCACACCCGAACAGATGAAGATGTTCCTCACGCGGTTGGGCTTCGGATCCAAAATGGTGGTCACCGGAGACGTCACCCAGGTGGACCTGCCCTTCGGCACGCGCTCGGGGCTGCGGATCGTGGAGGAGATCCTGCAGGGGATCGAGGACGTAAACTTCACCCTCCTGGACGACACGGACGTGGTCCGCCACCGGCTTGTGGGCGACATCGTGCGTGCCTACAGTCTCTGGGACGATGTCCAGCGGAACAAAGTAAAACACTCGGTAAGCCGGGAAAAGCGGGGGAAAGCGCGTGAGCATTGAGGTAAACAACGAATCCGGCATCCAGGTAGATGAAGCGGAGCTCGTGGCGCTGTCCCGGTACGTTTTTGAGCAGCTGTACATTCACCCGCAGGCTGAACTCTCTATTCTCCTGGTGGATGAACCCGCCATGGAAAAGCTCCACATCGAGCTTATGGACGAGCCTGGATCCACCGACGTGCTCTCGGTCCCCATGGACGAGCTGACCCCGGCACGCCGGACCGGCCCACTCCCCAAGGGATGCTGGGTGACATCGCCGTCTGCCCCCAGGTAGCTCAGGTGCAGGCCGTCAACGCCGGGCACTCCCTGCAGGATGAGATGCTGCTGTTGACCACGCATGGGATCCTCCACCTGCTCGGCTATGACCACGCAGAGCCCGAAGAAAAGGAAGAAATGTTCGGCCTCCAGCGCCAGTTGCTTTCCGGCTTCACCGGCAAAGAAGCACCTGCCGAGACCACGCAGTGACGCCCCTGCTCCTTGTCGGCATGGCCCTGGCGTTCCTCGGTACCGCAGCACTCCTGACCGCAGCCGAGGCCGCGTTCACGTTCCTTTCCCGGCATGACGCCGAAGACGTCCTGCTGAAAAGCCACGGCAACGCCATGAAACGCATCCTGGCCCAGCCGGTGGCACACATCCGGGCCTTGCGGTTCTGGCGGGTCTGGTTCGAGATGGCTTCAGCCGTAGCGGTGGCCGTCCTGCTCCACAGCGCGCTGGACAACGTCTGGCTGGCCGGGCTGGCCGCCACCGGGATCATGGCCCTGCTCGGCTTCGTCATCGTCGGCGTTTCCCCGCGGCAGCTTGGCAGGCTCCATTCGGCGGCAGTCGTCCGCTCCACAGCACCGCTGATCAGGTATCTTACGTGGGTCCTCGGACCCATCCCTGGGTGGCTCGTGGCGCTCGGCAGTGCCGCCGCTCCCGGCGCTCCGGCGGGTGATGACGCGTTCTTCAGCGAACAGGAATTCCGCGAACTTGTGGACCGCGCATCCGAATCGGACATGATCGAAGACACCGAAGCTGAAATGATCCAATCAGTCTTTGACTTCGGCGACACCCTGGTGCGCGCCGTGATGGTGCCCCGGACGGATATCCTCAGCATCGACGCTGGCTCCAGCCTCAGGCGGGCCATGTCAATGTTCCTCCGGTCGGGCTATTCACGGATCCCGGTGATCCGCGACAACACGGACCAGATCCTCGGAATCGTGTACCTCAAGGACGTTGCGGCGACACTCCATGAGCTCGGACCCGACGACGAACAGCCCCCGGTCGAAGCCCTGGCCCGCGAGGTCCGGTACGTCCCGGAGTCCAAGCCGGTGAGCGATCTGCTGCGGGAACTGCAGAAAGAGTCAACGCACGTTGCCATCGTGATCGACGAATACGGCGGCACGGCCGGCCTTGTCACCTTGGAGGACCTCATCGAGGAAATTGTCGGCGAAATCGTGGACGAATATGACACCGAAAGCGCCGAGGCCGTGGCCCTGGGTGGCGGTTCCTACCGGGTGAGCGCCCGGATGAGCATCGACGATCTCGGAGAACTGTTCGACATAGAGCTCGACGACGACGAGGTTGACACCGTGGGCGGGCTGCTGGCCAAGACCCTGGGCCGCGTTCCCATTGTGGGCAGCCGCGTGGAGGTGGGCGGCATCTCGCTGCTCGCCGAACGGCTCGAGGGCCGCCGCAACCGCGTCAGCCACATCATTGCCTCAGCAGTACCAAAAGCAGACACAGACCTTGAAGTCGTCCTCGACGAGGCGAAAGCAACCCAGCAGGGAGTTCCACGTGAGCAAGAAAAGTAATCGTCCGGCCAGCCCGGATTCGGCTGCCAAAGACTTCGGCGGCTACAGGGCAGGCTTTGCGGTCCTCGTGGGGCGGCCTAACGCGGGAAAATCAACCCTGACGAACGCCCTGGTGGGCCAGAAGGTGGCGATCACCTCCGCCAAGCCGCAGACCACGCGCCACACGATCCGGGGGATCGTGCACCGCGATGACGCCCAGCTGATCCTGGTGGATACGCCGGGCCTGCACCGCCCCGAACCCTGCTGGGAAAGCGGCTGAACGAACTCGTCGCCGATACCCTCGCCGAGGTAGACGCGATCGGCTTCTGCCTGCCCGCCAACGAGAAAATCGGTCCGGGCGACAAGTACATCGCCGCCCAGCTCGCCGCCATCGGCAACAAGCCGGTCATCGCGATCGTCACCAAGGCGGACACAGTGGATCGGCAGGGGCTCACCGAGCAGTTGCTCGCTGTCGCAGCACTGGGCCGGGATGTGATCGGCGAGGACGGCTGGAAGGACATCGTCCCGGTCTCCGCCACCGACGGTTTCCAGGTGGACACCCTCGCAGACGTCCTGATCAGCCACATGCCGGCGTCGCCGCCCCTTTATCCGGATGGTCACCTGACGGATGAACCCGAAGCCGTGATGATCGCCGAGCTCATCCGGGAAGCTGCCCTCGAAGGCGTCCGCGACGAACTGCCCCACTCCCTGGCCGTCGTCGTCGATGAAATTGTTCCGCGTGAGGGCCGGCCCGAAGACAGGCCCTTCCTCGACGTCCGGGTTAATCTCTATGTGGAACGTTCGTCCCAGAAGGCCATCATCATCGGCAAGGGCGGTGCACGGCTCCGCGAAGTCGGGACCAATGCACGTAAGGGGATCGAGGCGCTGCTCGGTGCCCGCATCTACCTTGACCTGCATGTGAAAGTGGCCAAGGACTGGCAGCGCGACCCGAAGCAGTTGGTCAAGCTCGGCTTCTGACGCTGTTTTTTGCTTTACCGGGCGGTCGTCGGGAAGTTCCCAGACTGGGCAACTAAAATAGGCCGGATTCATTTTTTCGAGGAAGGTACACCACACATGGGGCGAGGCCGCGAAAATCGCGAGTACGGAGCTGACGCGTCAGCAGGGACCGGTCCGGTGTCCCGCCACGCTGATGCTACCGCCGTCGGCGTTGCCCGGCATCTCGGATCCCGGAGCCGGATGCCGGCCTGGCTGAAGGTGACCACTGCGGTGGTCACCATCCTGGCGGTCGGCGGTCTTGGCTTCGCGGGCTACTGGTATTTACGGTTCCAGTCGAACATCACTACGGCACCGCTGAACGCCGGTGGTGCGAACCCATCGGACGACAAATCGGACCGGATGCAGATCCTGATCCTGGGCTCCGATACCAGGGACGGCGCAAACGCGGAGTACGGCGCCGTGGACGACTCAACAGGATATGGCAAATCCGACGTCATGATGCTGATGGACGTATCGGCCGACAACAAGCGCGTCAGCGTCATCAGCTTCCCCCGGGACCTGCTGGTCGATATTCCGGAGTGCACCGACCAGAAGACCAAACGGACGTATCCTGCCCGCAGCGGTGTCATGATCAACGAGGCCATGAATGAAGCCGGCATCGGCTGCGCCGTAGACACGGTCAACAAGCTGACTGGATTGGAGATCGATCACTTCATGATGGCGGACTTCACCGCAGTCAAGGAACTCTCCAACACGGTGGGCGGCGTTGACGTGTGCATCAGTGACGCCGTCTACGATCCTGACTCCCGGCTGCGCCTGCCGAAGGGTACATCCGCCGTTAAGGGCGAAATGGCCCTTGCCTTCCTGCGGACCCGTCATGCCTTTGCCGACGGCGGCGACCTGGGCCGGATCAGGGCACAGCAGGGATTCCTGTCCTCCCTCACCCGCAAAATCAAGGACGACGGCACACTGTCCGACCCCGCCAAAATGCTGACCATTGCCGATGTAGTGACCAAGAACCTCACGGTGGATGAGGGGCTCGCCTCCGTGCCGTCGCTCGTGAGTATCGGTAGCCGGCTTAAGGACATCGATATCAGCAAGGTGGCGTTTGTGGCCGTGCCCACCACGCCGGCAGCCACGGACATCAACCGCCTGCAGATTGCCGAGCCCGCAGGGTCCCAGCTTTTTGCGGCCCTCCGCAAGGACGTGGACCTCACGGATCCGACAGCACCCACCACACCATCCCCTGCGCCCACGGAAACGACGGCCACGCCGACAGAGACAGCTCCGGTGGTGCCGCCGTATGACAAGGCGCTGCAACCAGTCACCGTGGCCAACGGCAGCGGCGTCCCGGGACGCGCCCAGGAAATCGTGCAGGCGTTGATCACCGGCGGCTTCACCCAATCCGGGCCGTTTGAAGCCACGGCGGTGGCGCAGAGCGTCGTCTACTACGGTACGGAATACGCCGACGTCGCAGCTGACCTGGCTGCGCTGCTCGGGATCCCGGCCGCGCAGGTTCAGCTGGCACCCCGCGTCGCCGGAGTGCAGGTCTACCTTGGAACGGACTTCACTACCGGGGCAACCTACGGCGCCGGCGCGGGCGTGGCTCTGCCCGAGGACATCGTCAACCAGACGGCCGGCGATACGGTGTGCCAGCAGGCCAACCCGGTGCTGATCGTCCAGGACTGACGGCCGCACCACAGAAGTCAGCACCACAGTCGACACACAAGAGGCGGGGCTAGACGGCCCGCCTCTTGTGTGTCCTGGAGGGTGATTACCAGATGCTGACGCGAGCGTCCTGGGCATCCACATGCCATCCTGGTCGGTCACGCCAAAGGCCTGGTGGAAGGCGTCCAGGTTCTTGGCAATGGCGTTGGTCCTGAACTCGTTGGGGAGTGGGGATCCGTGGCGAGCCTCCTGATGGCCTCTTCCGACCGGATCACCTGCCGCCAGCCGGCTGCCCAGGACGCGAAGAACCGCTGCTGCCCCGTCAGTCCGTCCAGCACTTCCGGTTCCTTGCCGTCAAGGCTGAGCAGATAGGCCTTGTAGGCGATGGTCAGGCCACCAAGGTCGCCGATGTTCTCCCCGAGCGTCAGCTTGCCGTTGACGTTGTGCCCGGCGCCGCATACGGGGACAACTCGTCGTACTGTGCCACCAGCTTGGCTGTGAGCTTCTCAAAGGCGGTCCGGTCTTCGTCGGTCCACCAGTTCCGCAGCGCGCCACCGCCGTCGAATTGCGAGCCCTGGTCATCAAAACCGTGGCCGATCTCGTGGCCGATCACCGCTCCAATGCCACCGTAGTTAACGGCGTCGTCGGCGTCGGCTGTGAAGAACGGTGGCTGCAGGATAGCGGCCGGGAAGACGATCTCGTTGAGCATCGGGTGGTAGTACGCGTTGACCGTCTGCGGTGTCATGAGCCACTTGTTAAGGTCCACCGGTTTGCCCACCTCATCCAGGTGGCGGTCGACGTCGGCATTGTGGGCCCGCTCGACATTCCCCAAAAGGTCCAGCGGGTCGATTTCCACCGCGGAGTAATCGATCCACTTGTCGGGGTAGCCGATCTTGGCGCGGAAGGCCTCGAGTTTCCGCAGCGCCTCGGCCTTTGTTTCCTCACCCATCCAGGCAAGACCGGTGATGGACTGCCGGTAGGCCTCGATCAGGTTGGCCACCAGGGTCTGCATGCGGGCCTTGTGGGTTTCGGGGAAGTGCTTCGAGACGTAGATCTGCCCAACCGCCTCACCGAGTGCAGCTTCGACGACGGCGACGGCGCGCTTCCAGCGGTCCTTGTTCCGGGGCGTGCCGCTGAGGGTTGTTCCGTAGAAGGCAAAATTGGCATCCACGAACTCGGAGGACAGGTACGGCGCGGCGCCGTTGACGACCCGCAGGGCCAGCCACTCCTGCCACACGGAGAGCGGTTCTGACTCCAGCAGGCCGGCGGCCCCGCTGAAGAAGTCCGGAGTGCTTACGACGATCTCGTGGCGCTTGTCGGCGTCGATCCCGGCAGCTTCGAACCAGGTGTTAAGGAGCGGGAACAGGATGGCCGCTTCCTCAGCGGACTTGAGGTTGTAGGTCTTCTGCGGGTCCCGCAGGGTGACGTTGTCCCAGTGGTGGGAAGCCAGGCTGGTTTCGAGCGCAACGACGCGGGCAGCCGCAGGCTCCGGATCGGCCACTCCGGCCAGCGTGAACATGGTCCTGACATGCTCGCCATAGGCTTTGACCATGGGGGCGAACTTCTCTTCCCGGTAGTAGGACTCGTCCGGCAGTCCCAGGCCGCCCTGGCCGGTGTAGAGCAGGATGCGGTCCGGGTTGCCAGCGTCCGGAGCCGGGTAGATGTAGAAGAGCCCGGACACGTCTGACCGGAACAGCCGCCCGGCCAAGGCCACGAGTTCAGCAACCGTGGTGGTGGCAAATACCTCGGCAAGCCGCCCGCGGATGGGCTCCATGCCTTTGGCCTCCACCGTGGCTTCGTCCATGAAGCTGTTATAGAGCTCGCCCACCTTTCGTTCTATCCCGCTGGCGGCTTCACCCTTGGCGGCCGCTTCCTCGATGATGTCCCGGACCGCGATCTCCGCTCCGTCGCGCAGCGCGGTGAAAGTTCCCTCGAGTGGCCGGTCATCCGGAATTTCCGTGGCCTTGAGCCAGGACCCGTTCACGTGCTGGTACAGGTCATCCTGCGGCCTGACGGTGTGGTCAATGTTGGACAGGTTGATCCCCGAGATGGGCACAGATGCTCCTTCGTGTGACGTGCCGCGGCCGGCGCTTGCACCGGCGCGGCGTCTGCATGGTGGACGGTGCTGGAGGTGTTGCTCCTTCATCTTACGCACCCGTGTTACTGTGAAATGGTGCGCGCAGAACTGCTCCTTCTTAGCTGCCGCGGCGAGGCCTCAGACGCGATCTAGCGCAAGGCCCATCCTCGTCGCGGAGTTTGTGTTGCCCGGCCACCCTTTCAGATTTGAACCACAGAAAAGGCCCCGATAGTAATGCGAAACGCACAGAAGCCCTCCGGAATGCCCGTCCACCGCTACACGCCGTTCCAGGATCAGATCACCGTTGAACTGCCTGACCGTACGTGGCCGGACAAGGTCATCACCAAGGCCCGCGCTGGTGCGCTGTGGACCTGCGTGACGGCAATCAGGCGCTGATCGACCCGATGAGCCCGGCCCGCAAGATGAAGATGTTCGATCTGCTGGTCCGCATGGGATATAAGGAAATCGAGGTCGGCTTCCCTTCTGCCTCGCAGACCGATTTCGACTTCGTCCGCCAGCTCATCGTCGGTAACCACATTCCGGACGATGTCACTATCCAGGTCCTGACCCAGGCCCGCGAGCACCTGATCGAGCGGACGTACGAGTCCCTCGTCGGCGCCAAGCAGGCGATTGTTCACCTGTACAACTCAACGTCCGTCCTGCAGCGCCGTGTGGTGTTCAACCAGGACCAGGACGGCATCCTCGACATCGCGCTCCAGGGTGCCAGACTGTGCAAGAAGTACGAGGAAACCCTCGTTGACACGCACATCACCTATGAATACTCACCGGAGTCGTTCACCGGAACTGAACTGGACTATGCCGTCCGGGTCTGCAACGCCATCGCCGACGTTTTCGAGGCATCCGTCGACAGCCAGGTCATCATCAACCTGCCCGCCACCGTGGAAATGGCCACCCCGAACGTGTACGCCGATTCCATTGAGTGGATGAGCCGGAACCTGCACCCGCGCGAAGGCATCATCCTGTCCCTGCACCCGCACAATGACCGGGGTACCGGCGTGGCCGCCGCCGAGCTGGGGTACCTGGCCGGCGCGGACCGGATTGAGGGCTGCCTGTTCGGCAACGGCGAGCGGACCGGCAACGTGGACCTCGTCACGCTGGGCCTGAACATGTTCGTCCAGGGCATCGATCCCATGATCGACTTCTCCGACATCGACGAGATCCGGCGCACCGTGGAGTACTGCAACCAGCTCCCCGTCGCCGAGCGTTCCCCCTACGGCGGCGACCTTGTCTTCACCGCTTTCTCCGGCTCACACCAGGACGCCATCAAGAAGGGTTTCGAGGCGCTGGAGAAGGATGCTGCCGCCGCCGGCAAGGACGTCGCGGACTTCGCCTGGCAGGTCCCGTACTTGCCCGTTGACCCCAAGGACCTGGGCCGCAGCTACGAGGCCGTCATCCGCGTCAACTCGCAGTCCGGCAAGGGCGGGGTGGCCTACCTGCTCAAGAACGAACACAGCCTGGACCTGCCGCGCCGTGCCCAGATGGAATTCTCCGGCGTGATCCAGAAGAAGACCGACACCGTGGGCGGCGAAGTCAGCGGCGCCCAGTTGTGGCAGCACTTCCAGGACGAGTACTTGCCCTCCAGCGAGACGGAGGGCCAGTGGGGCCGGTACTCACTCGGTTCCGTCAGCACCGAAACCGATGACGACGGCGGGATGACCCTGCACGCCTCGCTCACAGTTGACGGTGTCCAGGCCCGTCGCACAGGCACTGGAAACGGGCCTATCGCCGCGCTGTTGAGCATCCTGCGCGAGGATGGCGTCGATGTCCGGGTGCTGGACTACAGCGAGCATGCACTCTCGGAAGGCGGCAGCGCCATGGCCGCAGCCTACGTCGAGTGTGCCGTGGGAGAGCGGGTCCTGTGGGGCGTCGGTATCGATGCCAACACCAGCATGTCCTCGCTCAAGGCCGTCATTTCCGCAGTCAACCGGGCCATCCGGGATTCCCGCGCCTGATCCGGAATACGTTGCGCGCCGGGGTTCCCGGCGCGCAACGCACCGGCATTGCCGGCTTTCCGGAACTCAGTGCGAAGATTAACCGTGGTCCAACAATCCTTTGCTGCCCGGTCCTACCGGGATGACGCCGTGGTGCTCCGTACGCACAAGCTGGGCGAGGCTGACCGCATCATCACGCTGCTGACCAAGCACCACGGCCAGATCCGCGCCGTCGCCAAGGGAGTGCGGCGGACCAGCAGCAAGTTTGGGGCGCGGCTGGAGCCCTTTATGGTTGCCGACCTGCAGCTGGTCTCCGGAAAGACACTCGACATCGTGACGCAGGCTGTTGCCAAGGGCGCCTACGGCAGCAACATCGCCGCTGACTATGGCCGCTATACCGTTGCAGCAGCCATGACCGAAACTGCGGAAAAACTCACCGACGTTGACGGCGAAGCCGGCACCGCCCAGTACAACCTCCTGGTGGGGCGCTGGCCTCGCTGTCCGGGCCGAGCACGCGCCGGGACTGATCCTGGATTCGTATCTCCTGCGGGCCCTTTCCACCGGCGGCTGGGCTCCGAGTTTTACCGACTGTGCCCGCTGCGGCCGGCCCGGCCCGCATACGGCCTTTTCGGCTCCGCTCGGCGGAATGGTCTGCGCTGACTGCAGGCCACCCGGTTCGCCTGCGCCGGCGGTGGAGACCGTCGTGCTCCTGGGTGCCCTGCTGACCGGGGACTGGACGACGGCGGATGGCTCGGACGTGCCGCACCGGCGGGAAGCTGCGGGGCTTGTGGCCGCATACCTGCAATGGCACCTTGAACGTGTCCTGAAATCCCTCAAACATGTGGAGCGTGGCTGACAGTGGCCTTGGGAAATAAGAAGAGTCCTTCGCGGCAGCGGACCACCCCTGTGGTGGCACCGTATCCGCACCCGTCCGGCGCGGTAGCCCCGGCGATCCCCACAGAATTCATCCCCCGCCATGTTGCCATTGTGATGGACGGCAACGGCCGTTGGGCCAACCAGCGCGGCCTGCCGCGGATCGAGGGACACAAAGCCGGCGAGCCCGCCCTGCTGGACGTGATGGCGGGCGCTATCGAACTAGGCATCGAGTACGTGAGCGTCTATGCGTTTTCCACCGAAAACTGGCGCCGGTCACCCGAAGAGGTCCGCTTCCTGATGGGTTTTAACAAGGACGTGCTACGAAGGCAGCGTAACCAGCTGGACGACTGGGGTGTCCGCGTGCGGTGGTCCGGCCGGCGTCCCAGGCTGTGGGGCTCGGTGATCCGTGAACTGGAAGAGGCTGAGGAATTTACCGCTGGCAACAGCACGTGCACGTTGAACATGTGTGTTAATTACGGCGGCCGGGCGGAAATCACGGACGCTGTATCGGCTATCGCCGCCGAGGTTGCCGCAGGACGGCTCAAACCCGGGGCCATCACCGAGAAAACCATCCAGAAGTTCCTGGACGAACCGGACCTGCCGGACGTGGACCTGTTCCTGCGGAGCTCGGGGAGCAGCGGCTCTCCAATTTCCTACTCTGGCAGTCCGCGTATGCCGAGTTCGTCTTTATGAACACGTTGTGGCCCGACGTCGACCGGCGGACCCTGTGGGACGCCGTCGAAACCTACGCCCAGCGGGACCGGCGCTACGGAGGAGCCGTCGACGCCGCACCGGGTTCAGCCGTACCGTAACCCCGGAGCCAGCGGGCGAGCCGCGCATAGGCGTCTGCCCGCACTTTGGCAGGGGAGAGGAAGACGTCGTGGAGCGCGCCGTCGATCCGCTCCACCGTGACACTGCACCCCAGTGTCAGGGCGCGGAGGGCGATGATGTTGACGTCCAGTACCGCGTCGGTGCGCCGCATTTCCTCGGACCAGAACGGCCCGGTGGCGCTTCCCCGGGACAGCAGCACCAGGATGGGTACGCCGATGTCCAGGCCACGGGCCACCTTGGTGTGGCCGGCCAGGATGGCGTTGAGCCAGCCCACTCGGAGCGGAAATGCCATGGGCGGACGGAACCTGTCGTCAAGCGGCCACTCCCCGTCGGCTGAGCTGCTGATGGTCCGCCAATAGAACCCTCGTTCGGGCAGCCGCAGGACAGCCTCCGGCCGGAACCGCGCCACGGGTCCCACCATCGTGGACGCAGCACGACGGACCAGCGAGCTGCCGTGCATCTCCAGCCAGGGACTGTTCAACACCAGCTGGGAGGCCGTTCCGGGGTGGTTGCTGACCCAGAGGGCGGCCACCAGGCCGCCGGTGGAGTGGCCCATCAGCGTGAGGGTTGCCTTGCCTTCCAGTTCCGGCGTGTGCGTGTCGGCCCGGATGATGGTGATGGCTGCTTCGATTTCGGCGTCATAGTCCGCAAGGTTCGCCACGTAGCCGCCCGGCGTTTCCGGGCGCAGGCTGCGGCCGTGGTTATGCATGTCGAGGGCGTAGAACTCGTAGCCGCTGGTTGTCCAAAACTGCGCCAGGTCCACATTGAAGAAGTAGTCGCTCCAACCATGGAGGAACAGCACTGTCCGGCGCGGGCGGGTGGCTGCCGGTTCCTTCGCCGGACGGAAGCGCACCAGCGTGGCGGTGCGCTGGACGCCGTCTTCGCCCCGGCCTCGAAGGTGCAGGCTTCGAAGCCAGCACCGAGGATATCTGGCTGCCACCTCATGGCTTTATGGTAGCCGGAGCCGCATGTATGCCGGCCCGGTTTGGTCAGGACCGTCCGAGACGGAAAACTAGAGCCATGCGCGTATATCCGACATTCTTCAGGCTGGCCTTTTCGTGGATGGACGCGGAACGCGCCCACAAGATCGGATTCCAGGGAATCAAACTTGCCCATACTTCCGGCGGAGGACGGCTGCTGCACAGGTTCACGGCACCCTCGGCCTCACTGCAGACTTCTGCGTTTGGACTGACCTTCCCATCCCCGTTCGGTCTCGCAGCAGGGTTCGACAAGGAGGGATTCGGCATCGAGGCCCTCACCGAACTTGGCTTTGGCCATGTCGAAGTAGGGACCATCACCGGGCAGGCGCAGCCGGGCAACGAGAAGCCTCGTCTATTCAGGCTGGTCGAGGACCGGGCTGTTATTAATCGGATGGGGTTCAACAACGATGGCGCGGCCGCCATCGAACCGCGCCTCAAAGCGGCACGCGCCGCCCTGCAGCGCCGGCACCCTAACGTGCGCCCCGTGATCGGGGTGAACATCGGCAAGAGCAAGGTGGTGGAACTCGACGACGCCGTGGCCGATTACCTGATCAGCGCCCGGAGCCTGGCGCCGGCCGCGGACTACCTGGTGGTCAATGTCAGCTCACCCAACACGCCCGGCCTGCGCCTTCTCCAGGATGTCCAGACACTCCGCCCGCTGCTGACCGCGGTGGGGACGAGGCGGACAAGGCGGCAGGCCGGCACGTCCCGCTGCTGGTCAAGATCGCACCGGACCTCAGCGATGAGGACATCGACGACGTCGCCAAGCTGGCCCTGGACCTCAAGCTGGACGGCATTATCGCTACCAACACCACGATCGGGCGTGAGGGGCTGGCGTCGCCGGCCGCGAAAGTGGCCGCATGCGGCGCCGGGGCCTGTCCGGAGCACCGCTGAAGCAGCGTTCATTGGAAGTCCTTCGCCGGCTCAAGGAGGCCACCGGGGCACGATCACGCTGGTGGCCGTCGGCGGCGTCGAGACGGCGAAAGACGTCCAGGACCGTCTGGATGCCGGTGCCACGCTGGTCCAGGGCTACACGGCCTTCCTGTACGAGGGGCCGTTCTGGGCGGCGCGGATCAACCGCGACCTGGCGAAAGCGCGACGCAACCGCTGACTCACACAACGAGAACCCCGGTGGTTGGACCACCGGGTTTTCGTTGTTTAAGGGAGGAGTGCTGCCAGGTTTGGCCCGGCCTGCACGTCAGGACGGGTAGTGGCCGCGCTTCACGAGCGGCTTGGGCAGGCGCAGCTTGCGGAACTGCAGGGAGCGCATGGAGCCGTACCAGACTGTGCCGCGCTCAACCTCGCCGAACTTCTCGGTCAGCTTCTTGCGGAGCTGCCGGGACAGAATGAACACATCCACAAAGACGGCCAGGAACATCACCCAAAAACCGCCCAGGACATAAACCATCTGCTCGCTGGAAGCCGGAACGATGAGGGAAATGATGACAAATACCAGGGCGCCGAACATCAAGTATTCGCCCAGGCTGAAGCGTGCATCCACGTAGTCGCGCGCATAACGCTTCTGCGGACCCTTGTCGCGCAGGGGCAGGAACTTTTCATCACCTGTGTCGAGCGCCTGGCGCATTTTGGTCCGTTGGTCTTGGATAGCCTGGCGCTCAGCGGCCTTGGACGCCTTGCGGTCCTCCGGTACCAGGGGCCGCTTGCGGGCAGCCTCCTGGGCTTTGCGCTTGGGCGTGGGCGCACCCTTGCCCAACGCGGCATCCTGCCGGGCTGCCGATTCAGCGGCCTGCTGGTCTATTGATTGCTGCGCCGTTGGCGCTTCCTTTTTACGTCCGAACACGTGAACAGAATACCTTGCGGCCCAAGGAGTTCGGCGCGGGTATTGTGTTCGCCATGA
Organism: Arthrobacter sp. Hiyo4; assembly: GCA_002370555.1. GTDB lineage: Bacteria > Actinomycetota > Actinomycetes > Actinomycetales > Micrococcaceae > Arthrobacter. Next base: position 1,857,442 of record AP014718.1, on the reverse strand, counting down.
CTCCCACTCCAGCAGCCAGTCCGTCCGACGCCAATACCCCCGGCTCCGGTCACCCTGCACCGGCCATCGATGCGGACGGACTCAGGCTCTCCGTGGCAGGTTCCTTCGACACGACTCTCGACCGGCTCAAGGAACTTGTGGCCATTCCCGGCATCGCCTGGCCCAGTTTCGATCCTGCACCCTTGGAGGCCAGCGCGCAGGCGGTAGCGGAACTGCTGCGCGCCGCCGGCCTTGAGGACGTCCAGGTCCTGCGCAGTATCACCGATGACGGCACCCCGGCGGACCTGCCGTCGTCGCACGCCGACGGGCGGCAGAAGGGAAGCCGACCATCCTGCTGTACGCCCACCACGACGTCCAGCCTCCCGGGGACCCGGCGCTTTGGGAAACAGAGCCTTTCGCCGCCGTCGAACGGGACGGCAGGCTGTACGGCCGTGGTGCTGCTGACGACAAGGCCGGGATAATGGCCCATGTTGCCGCCTATGCTGCAGCGACCGAGGTTCTGGGCACGGAATTCGGCCTTGGTGTGACGTTCTTCTTCGAAGGTGAGGAGGAAGCGGGTTCTCCCACCTTCCGTTCGTTCCTGGAAACGCACCGGGAACTGCTGGGGGCCGATGTGATCGTGGTGGCCGATTCCAGCAACTGTGAGGTGGGCATCCCCGCCCTGACCACTAGCCTGCGTGGCCTCGTGGACGGAACCATTGAAGTCCAGGTGCTGGAGCATGCTGTCCACTCGGGCATGTTCGGCGGACCCGTGCTGGACGCGCCAACCCTGCTGTCCCGTTTGATTGCCACCCTCCACGACGCGGACGGCAACGTGGCCATCGAAGGCCTGGTATCAAATGACAACGTCGGCGTGGAGCTCACAGAAGCCGAGTACCGTGCCGATTCCTCCGTTCTCGACGGCGTCCGGCTCGCAGGCACCGGAAGCATCGCCGCACGGCTGTGGACCAAGCCAGCACTGTCCATCATCGGCTTCGATGCGCCCGCCGTGGACGTGGCCTCGAACACGCTCCTGCCCCGGGCGCGCGCCAAGTTCAGCCTGCGCCTGGCACCTGGCCAGGATCCGGTGGCAGCGATGGAAGCCGTTAAACATCACGTCCAGGCCAATGCACCCTTTGGGGCAAAAGTGGTGTTCACTCCCGGGGAAAGCGGAAAGTCGTTCCTCGCGGATACATCTTCAACTGCGGCGAAGTTCGCCATGTGGGCGCTGGGGGAGGCCTGGGGTGTTCCGGCAGTGGAGATGGGTATCGGCGGGTCAATTCCGTTTATCGCAGACCTGATGGACGTATATCCGGACGTCCAGATCCTCGTGACCGGTGTCGAGGATCCCGATTCCCGTGCCCACAGTGCCAACGAGTCCCTCCACATTGGTGATTTCAAGAACGCCGTGGTCGCCGAGGCGCTGCTGCTCGCCCGGCTGAACGCAGAAGGCGTGGCCTGAATCCGTGTCCCTCTGATGCCGGCATCCCTCCACCGTTGGGAACAATCAGCGGGCGGGCTTGGTTACGTCAGGAGTTAGAGCTACAGGGCTGACCGAAGTAGCATGTAGCTATAGCCCGTACCGTATCCGTAGGGGCAGGCACCGCTGACGCGGGGCCGCCAGGACCGTCCTAAGGTAGGCCAAATGAGCACCGCAACCAACGAGAACATCACCGAGACCACCAGCGCTGAACTGGCCACACATGAGGTCAAACTGACCGACGTCGCAGCAGGCAAGGTGCGCAGCCTCCTGGAGCAGGAAGGGCGGACCGATCTCCGCCTCCGCGTTGCCGTCCAGCCCGGCGGCTGCTCCGGCCTCATCTACCAGCTGTACTTCGACGAGCGGCTCCTTGACGGAGACGCCGTCCGTGACTACGACGGCGTCGAGGTTGTGGTGGACAAGATGAGCGTGCCGTACCTCAGCGGTGCCAGCATCGATTTCGAGGACACCATCTCCAAGCAGGGCTTCACCATCGACAACCCCAATGCCGGTGGCTCCTGCGCCTGTGGTGATTCCTTCCACTGACCCGGTTCTTTCGCCCGATGCCGGCGCCGTGCTTTCCGTCAGCCAAAAACGGTACGGAGGCACGGCGCCGACATGTGGGCGAAACGCCCGGCAGAGCGGTAAGCTCTACACCGAGTAGTAAAACTTTTAGTGTGCCCGGACGCCCCTTGGGTGGCCTGGCAACAGCAACAAGTAGGAAGGGCCGTCTGTGAGTTCGCAGAACCGAACCGGCAGCCGACGCAAAACGATCACTACGATCTCAGGCTTGGCAGTTGCCGGCGCGTTGGTTTTGACTGGATGTTCGCCAGAGGTAGAGAAGGGGTGGCTGCCCACCGAGCGTGGCACCACCAATCACACTGACCGGATCATGGACCTCTGGGTCAACTCATGGATTGCAGCCCTTGTTGTGGGCATCATCACGTGGGGTTTGATCGTTTGGTGCCTTGTCGCCTACCGCCGCCGCAAGGGCACCACGGGTTTCCCGCGGCAGACCAGCTTTAATCTCCCGCTGGAGGTCTTTTACCTGACCATCCCGCTGTTCATGGTCCTGGTGTTCTTCTACTTCACCGACCGCGACCAGCAGGCCATCGATGACCGCTCCAAGCCGGCCGACGTCGTTGTTGACGTACGCGGCAAGCAGTGGGCCTGGGACTTCAACTACAAGTCCGGCGAGGTCGTAACCGAGGATGTCCACGAAGCTGGAGTCCAGGCACACCTGACGGGCAACACCATCGACAAGGAAGCGCTGCCGACGCTCTACCTGCCGGTTGGAAAGTCCGTTGACCTCGAACTGAACTCCCGCGATGTCATCCACTCTTTCTGGGTTCCCGCCTTCCTGCAGAAGCGCGACATGATCCCCGGCAAGACCAACTACATCAGGTTCACGCCCACCAAAGAGGGAACCTACGACGGCAAGTGCGCCGAACTCTGCGGCGAGTACCACTCTGAAATGCTGTTCCGCGTCAAGGTTGTCTCTGAGACCGAATTCCAGGCTCACATGGACAAGCTCAAGGCAGATGGCAACACGGGACTCCTCGGCGAAGAGTATGACCGCAACCCGAATCTGAACGAAATTAAGTAAGGGAGCGACGTGGCTACTTATACCCAGACCGCACCTGCCGGAACCCTTGAGGCTCCCGTAGTTCCTAAGTCCAAGGGACGCATCGTCGTCAACTGGATCACCTCCACCGACCACAAGACCATCGGGTACATGTACCTGATCGCGTCGTTTGTGTTCTTCTGCCTCGGTGGCGTCATGGCTCTGCTCATCCGGGCTGAGCTGTTCGAACCGGGCATGCAGATCCTGCAGACCAAAGAGCAGTACAACCAGCTGTTCACGATGCACGGCACCGTCATGCTGCTGATGTTCGCGACGCCGCTGTTCGCCGGCTTCACCAACGTCATCATGCCGCTGCAGATCGGTGCCCCGACGTCGCGTTCCCGCGGCTGAACGCACTGGCCTTCTGGTTCTTCCTCTTTGGCTCCACCATCGCGGTGTCTGGTTTCATCACGCCGCAGGGTGCGGCGTCGTTCGGCTGGTTCGCTTACGCGCCGCTGTCCAACACGACGTTCAGCCCCGGCATCGGTGGTGACCTGTGGGTCTTCGGCCTGGCTCTGTCCGGCTTCGGCACCATCCTGGGCGCGGTCAACTTCATCACCACCATCATCTGTATGCGTGCTCCGGGCATGACCATGTGGCGGATGCCCATCTTCACCTGGAACGCCCTGGTAACGTCCATCCTCGTGCTGATGGCCTTCCCGCCGCTGGCTGCGGCACTGTTCGCGCTCGGCGCGGATCGCCGCTTCGGTGCCCACATCTTCGATCCGGAGAACGGCGGGCGGTGCTGTGGCAGCACCTGTTCTGGTTCTTCGGCCACCCCGAGGTCTACATCATCGCGCTGCCGTTCTTCGGCATCGTCTCGGAGATCTTCCCGGTCTTCAGCCGCAAACCTATCTTCGGTTACAAGGGCCTTGTGTACGCCACCATCGCCATTGCGGCCCTGTCCGTGACCGTGTGGGCTCACCACATGTATGTGACCGGTTCGGTGCTGCTGCCGTTCTTCGCCTTCATGACCATGCTGATCGCGGTCCCGACCGGCGTGAAGTTCTTCAACTGGATCGGCACCATGTGGCGGGGGTCCATTACATTCGAGACTCCCATGCTGTGGAGCATCGGCTTCCTCATCACGTTCCTCTTCGGTGGCCTGACCGGGATCATCCTGGCTTCGCCTCCGCTGGACTTCCACGTCTCTGATTCCTACTTCGTGGTGGCGCACTTCCACTACGTAGTGTTCGGCACCGTGGTGTTCGCGATGTTCGCAGGCTTCTACTTCTGGTGGCCCAAGTGGACCGGCAAGATGCTGAACGAGCGCCTCGGAAAGATCCACTTCTGGCTGCTGTTCCTGGGCTTCCACGGCACGTTCCTGATCCAGCACTGGCTGGGTGTTGAAGGCATGCCCCGCCGTTATGCGGACTACCTGGTGGAGGACAACTTCGCCTGGATGAACCAGTTCTCCACCATCTCCTCGTTTGTGCTGGGCGCATCCCTGATTCCCTTCTTCTGGAACGTCTACATCACCTGGCGCAGCTCCGAGCGTGTTGAAGTGGATGACCCGTGGGGCTTCGGAGCGTCGCTTGAGTGGGCCACTTCATGCCCGCCGCCGCGCCACAACTTCACCTCGCTGCCGCGGATCCGTTCGGAGCGTCCCGCCCTGGACCTCCACCACCCTGAGCTCTCGCAGGTACACACCGTTGAATCGCCTGCAGCCGCAGCAGCGGTGCTTGGTAACGCCGACCAGAAGGACACCGCCAAGTGAAAATCGAATCATGGATATTTGGAGCCGGAGTCTTCTTCTTCGTACCGGTTTCCCTGGTCTACGGTTTCCTGACCAACTGGCATGAGTGGGTCGGAACACTGGGGATCCTCCTGGTGGGCGGACTCTCCGGGATGATCGGCGGCTACCTTGGGTTCACCGGCAAGCGCGTCGGTATGCGTCCCGAGGACCGCAATGACGCCGAGATCCACGAGGGCGCCGGTGAACAGGGGCACTTCAGCCCCTGGAGCTGGTGGCCGCTGGTACTGGGCCTCGCCTGCGCGGGCGGATTCCTGGGCCTGGCAGTGGGTTGGTGGATCCTGTTCATCGCAGCCGGGCTCGCAGTCGTCGCCCTCGTGGGGTGGGTCTTCGAGTACAGCCGTGGGGACCACGCCCACTAGGAGCCGCTGAGCTTCAGCAGACATTTTATGAATTACGACGTCGGGCCCACCTTCTGGTGGGGCCCGACGTCGTTCTTGACAATTCGGTTGCAGCGTCGATTTGGCGCGGGAAGTCACGGGATATAGGCCCTGGCAGGGGCTAGCCGGGCCCTGCGACTCCAGGAGCTCGGCCAGCATCCGCAGGGCCGCCTCGGCGTCGCGGTGACTGACAGCGCCGCTGAGACCGCCTTCGTGGACTGAAAGCTCTACCTCGCAGCCGAAGGGGAAGTCGGCAATCATGACTTCCAGGAGGGAGCGGGCATCGACACCCTGGATGCCCGCCTTGCGGATGGTGACAGGAAGTCCGGTTGCCGTCACTGCCCTGACGAACATGGCGGCAGGGCGGGCATGCAGGCCGACTGACGCTGACACAACGGCCTTATGCGCTGGCAAGGGGTCTCCCATTTCCTGACGGTCCCCAAACCGTCATCGCTGAATTTCCTGTCCAATATATCCGGCTGGATGGCCGCGCGACGAAACGGGGGAGTGGGACCGGTCGGTTGCCGGAACTGGTCTAGTCCGGCGGCGCTGCCTGCCTTAAGCTTGGACAGTGAAAACTGAAGCAAGGACGTTGCTCCGTGGCTGCTGATGCCCGCGGCGTTGCCGGCGAGATCGACCGCGGCAGCGGGACCGCCATCTATATCCAGCTCAGGGAGATCCTCCGGGCCTACATCAGCGATTCCTGTCCGCCGGGATCTGCGCTGCCCTCGGAACGGGATCTTGCCCTGCGGTTCGGCCTGGCCCGGATGACTGTCCGGCAGGCCATCGACGCCTTGGTCGGCGAGGAAGTCCTCGAGCGGGTTGTCGGGCTCGGCACGTTCGTACGAAAGCCTAAACTCGACCTTCAGGTAAAGCTCACCTCATACAGCGAAGAGATGCAGCGCCGCGGCATGGTACCGGCCGCCAAGGTCCTGAGCTTTGAACAGATCGGCGCCAGCGCCTTCCTGGCCGCGAACTGCAGGTGGACGAGGGGACGCCACTGGTGCGTTTCCGGCGGCTGCTGCTGGCGGACGGTGAGCCGATGAGCGTGGACGAGAACTTCATCCCGGCGCAGCGCGTACCGGGTCTTTTGGACGGCGGGCCCCAACATCGCTCTACAACGTGCTGAGTGAGCAGTTCGGCCTCGTGATGGAGTGGGGGAGGACATGATCGAGGCGACCGCCGCTTCCCCCTCGACGGCGCGCCTGCTCAACGTCGACGTCGGCGCCCCCTTGCTCAAGATCCAGCGGCACGCCTTTGTTGCCCGGGCGATGGTGGACTACTCGGTTTCGTATTACCGGGCTGACCGCTACAAACTATGGGTACCGCTCCAGCGGCCAGGTGCGAGGCCTGCCCGGAACCAGTCGCTGGGTTACCGCAACCACTGACAGCGGGCGGCAGTTGCCCGCAGCGGCCGCGGCCAGTGACAGGAAAGGCCCGGTCCATGCGGACCGGGCCTTTCCTGTTCGTGCATAACTGCTGTGAGTTAGTGGCTGAGGCTCTTGCTTTCCTCGCCGGCCTCTACCGCCGGGTGGGCATGGTGGCCGTGTGCGGCCTCCAGCTCTGCCGGCGTCGCCGGCGCAACACGGTCCTCGAAGAACCACTTTGACAGGAAAGCACGCTGCTTTTCCTTGCGCGTCACGATGCCGTGGTCGTTGGGGACCGCAGGCAGCGGTGAGGGGGACTCGAATCCGACGAGCTTGTAGCGCTTGTACTCATCCAGCGGCGCGTGCACCTCGATGAATTCGCCATGCGGAAGGCGGACGATACGTCCGGTCTCCCGGCCATGGAGTGCGATTTCGCGGTCCTTGCGCTGGAGGGCAAGGGCGACCCGCTTGGCGACCATAAACGCGATGACCGGGCCGATGAAGAACAGTGCGCGGAGCCAGTACGTCACGTCATTCAGGGACACGTGGAAGTGTGTGGCGATGAGGTCCGAACCAGCGGCTGCCCACATCACGCAGTACCAGACGAAGCCGGCAACGCCGATGGCGGTGCGCGTGGGGGCGTTCCGCGGACGGTCCAGGACATGGTGTTCGCGGGTGTCCTTGGTGATCCAGCTTTCGATCCACGGGTACATGAACATCACCGTGAACAGGATTCCGGCGGGCACCAGGGCCGGCAGGAGGACATTCAGGGTCAGCGTGTAGCCAAAGATGACGTATTCAAAGTGGAAGTCGCCAATGACGCCGGGCATCAAGCGCAGGGCGCCATCAACGAACCCGATGTACCAGTCAGGCTGGGTGCCGGCAGAAACCGGCGACGGGTCGTAGGGGCCGTAGTTCCAGATCGGGTTGATCGTGAAGAAGGCCGCCATCAGAGCAATGACACCGAAGACGATGAAGAAGAAGCCGCCTGCCTTGGCTGCGTAAACAGGGCCGAGCGGGTAGCCAACAACGTTACCGTCGTTGCGGCCGGGCCGGGGTACTGCGTGTGCTTGTGCACAACCACCATGAACAGGTGCAGGACGATCATCAACAGGATGAGCGCGGGCACCAGCAGGATGTGCAGCATGTACAGGCGGCCAATGACAGCCGTTCCGGGGAACTCGCCGCCGAAGAGGAAGAAGGAAGTGTAGGTACCAACCACGGGGATGGACTTGATAACGCCGTCGATGATCCGGAGGCCGTTGCCGGAGAGCAGGTCATCGGGGAGTGAGTAGCCAGTGAACCCGGCTGCCATGGCGAGGATCAGCAGGACGCTGCCAACAACCCAGTTCATTTCACGCGGTTTGCGGAAGGCGCCCGTGAAGAAAACGCGCAGCATGTGCACGGCGATCGAGGCGACGAACAGCAGGGCAGCCCAGTGGTGCACCTGGCGCATGAACAGGCCGCCACGGATGTCGAATGAAATGTCCAGCGAGGAGCTGTACGCCACGGACATTTCGACGTTCTTCAACGGCAGGTATGAACCGTCGTAGTGGGTCTCCGCCATTGACGGATCAAAGAAGAACGTCAGGAAGGTGCCCGAGAGCAGCAGGATGACGAAAGAGTAGAGGGCGACTTCACCGAACATGAATGACCAGTGATCGGGGAATACCTTGCGTCCGAATTCGCGCAGGATTCCTGACCCGCCAACTCGGGCGTCAACAAAATCAGTGATGCGTCCGGCTTTAGTCTTGGCGACGAAGGCCGGGGCTTCAGCTCTTGATGCTGCGCTCATGCTCATCACGCTCCCAGTAACTCGGTCCTACAGGTTCATTGAAGTCGCTGGTTGCGACCAGGTAGCCCTCGGCGTCCACTGCAATCGGCAGCTGGGGGAGGGGCCGGCTGGCGGGGCCAAAGATTACTTTGCACTCGTTCGTGAGGTCAAAGGTGGACTGGTGGCACGGGCACAGCAGGTGGTGCGTCTGCTGCTCGTACAGAGCAACGGGGCAACCGACGTGAGTGCAGATCTTGGAGTAGGCAACGATTCCGTTGTAGCTCCAGTCTTCGCGGCCCTCTGAGGGGTTCAGCGAGGCCGGATCAAGGCGCATGAGCAGGACAACTGCCTTGGCCTTTTCGTTGAGCTTGCCTTCATGGAGTTCGTTCAGGCCCTCGGGAATCACGTGGAAAGCCGAGCCTATGGTGACGTCAGAGGCCTTAATAGGTGTGCCGTCGGGGTCGCGGGTGAGGCGCTTGAGCTTGCCTTCCTGCGGTGCCCACATTGTGTGGGACAGCGCCCGGTCGGGGCGGGGGCCGAGGTCACCGAAAACCGCAATTGCGGGAAGCGGGGCCAGGGCACAGCACCGAGCAGCGTGTTGCGGATGAGCGGGCGGCGCTTGATGCCGGTCTCTTCCACGATGTCATCCACGATCCGGACTGCCGCCAGGCGGTCTTCTTCGGTGCGGATGGGATGGCGTTCTTCGGAGACTTCATGGTCCGGCATCAGGGCTTTGGCCCAGTGCACAATACCCGTGCCGATTCCGAGCATCGCAAACGCGGTGCCCAGGCCCAGCAGGGCGTTCTGCAGCCGGATGGTGGCGATGCTTGTGCCCTCGCCCAAGTCGATGGCGAAGTACGCCACCAGGAAGATCAGGGTGCCGACAACTGACGCGCCGAAAAGTACGGCGACCTGCCGTTCTGCACGCTTTGCGGCCTTCGGGTCCGTGTCGGCCAGGCGCAAACGGTGCGGGGGAATTCCAGGATCCTGGAACTTCTCCACCTCATTCTGACCAGCCGTAGCTACGGTGCCCGAGTGGTTCGGACTGCCGTCACTATGGTTGCCCATAATTCGCCTCATCCTTCTCTCGTCCCGGCGTCTGCCGGGTTAGTTTTCAAATTCAAACTGCTGACTGGGCAGCAGAAGTTCTTAGTTTTCCCGTTGTGCCTAAGACGTACGGGAAGTAAGCCAGATGGTGAACGCGATAATGACACCCAGGCCTGCAACCCAGACGAAGAGTCCTTCAGCGACCGGGCCCAGGGCGCCGAGGTCAGCGCCACCGGGGGAGCCGTTGGCCTCGATCTGCTTCAGGAACGTGACGATGTCGCGCTTGCCCTCGGGGTGACGTTGGCGTCACTGAAGACCGGCATGTTCTGCGGCCCGGTGACCATGGCTTCGTAGATGTGCTTGCCGGATACATCGGCAAGGGCGGGAGCGAACTTGCCGCGGGTGAGTGCACCGCCGGCGGCTGCTGCGTTGTGGCACATCGCGCAGTTCACACGGAAGAGCTCGCCACCCTTTGCGGCGTCACCCTGCTCATCAAGCAGGTGTTCTTCAGGAATTGCCGGGCCGGCTCCCAGGGAAGCTACGTAGGCTGAAAGCTGGTGGGTCTGGGCCTCGTTGAACTGGGCCGGCTTTTTGTACGCCTGGGACCGTTCATCTGCATGGGCATCCGGCCGGTACCGACCTGGAAATCAACGGATGCGGCACCGACGCCAACCAGCGAGGGCCCATCCTGGCTGCCGCTCGCACCCATGCCGTGGCAGGTAGCGCAGTTAGCTTCAAAGAGCTTTTCGCCCTCGGCGGTGTCATTGGCGCTGAAGCTGGTGGTGGATGCCTTGGCCTCGTTGACGGTGGTGGCCACGGCGTACAGCCCACCAGTGACGAGGAGTCCCATCAGTAGCAGCGCGATTACTGCGAGTGGGTGACGCCGCTTTTGCGAGAGAGCCTTCACGTGGTGGTTCCTTTATTCGATCGTGCGTCGGCTCCGTGAGCCGCTTCTTGAAATTCTGCCTCTTGTAGAAAAGGAATCAAAGCTTGACTACTTCAGTACGTAGATGACCAGGAAGAGGCCGATCCAGACAACGTCCACAAAGTGCCAGTAGTAAGACGTGACGATCGCGGAGGTTGCTTCGAAGTGGCCGAACTTCTTTGCTGCGAACGAGCGCCCGATGATGAAGAGGAAAGCTATGAGGCCGCCGATGACGTGCAGGCCGTGGAAGCCGGTGGTCATGTAGAACGCTGAGCCGTAGGCGTTGGATGAGAGCGAAACGTGCTCTGAAACAAGCATTGCGTATTCAGTTGCCTGGCCGGCGACGAAGAACGCACCCATGATGAAGGTCAGCGTGAACCATTCGTTCATGCCCCAGCGTGAGAACTGGAACGGGCCGCCTGTTTTGCGGGCTGCAGCCGTTCGGCGGCGAAGACGCCCATCTGGCAAGTAAAAGAACTGGCCACGAGGACGATCGTGTTGACGAGCGCAAAGGGGAAGTTGAGCTTGGCTGTCTCTTCCGCCCACATCTGTCCGCTCGTGGAGCGCAGCGTGAAGTACATGGCGAAGAGACCGGCGAAGAACATCAACTCACTGGACAGCCAGACTACGGTTCCGACAGAAACCATATTGGGGCGGTTCAGCGTGGGGTGCGCCGGGGTACTGGGGGCATGGGTCGCAGATGTCACATAGACATTATGTCTATAAAAGTCCGTAGTTCCCAACGCGAACCGCCTTTTCGGGGGACTTTTTCTACAAAGACGCGAAATCACTGTGAAAAGTTCCCGGCGACGTTCACATTGGTCAGGTCCGAGGCGGCTCGATAGCATCAGGAGGTGACTTCTCAGGCAACCGCCCCGGCGGACAGCAACACCTGGCCGCGGCTCATCTCGGCTCTTATCAACGGTACTGATCTCACTGCGGACAATACCGCGTGGGCTATGGACAGAATCATGTCCGGGGAGGCTACCCCCGCGCAGATCGCCGGATTCCTGGTTGCCCTCAGCGCCAAGGGCGAAACCGTGGACGAAATCTCGGGCCTGGTGGACGCGATGCTGCGCCATGCAACACCCATCGATATCCCCGGTCAGAAGCTGGACATCGTTGGTACCGGCGGGGACCAGCTCAACACCGTCAACATTTCGACCATGTCCGCCCTCGTTGCTGCGGGCGCCGGAGCGAAGGTCGTCAAGCACGGCAACCGTGCAGCGTCTTCGTCCTCCGGCTCGGCTGACGTGCTTGAAGCGCTGGGGGTCAGGCTCGACCTCCCAGTGGCCCAGGTGGCACGCAACGCGGGGGAGGCTGGCATCACTTTCTGCTTCGCGCAGGTTTTCCACCCGTCTTTCCGTCACACCGCTGTGCCCCGCCGGGAGCTCGCCATTCCCACCGCCTTTAATTTCCTGGGACCCCTGACCAACCCGGCCCTTGTCCAGGCCTCAGCCGTGGGAGTGGCGAATGCCCGGATGGCACCGCTGGTTGCAGGAGTCCTGGCGAAGCGGGGCAGCCGCGGCCTGGTCTTCCGTGGCAACGACGGACTGGACGAACTGACCACAACGGGCCCGTCCACCGTCTGGGAAATCCGTGACGGCGCGGTCGCTGAACTGCATTTCGAACCGGCCCGGCTGGGCATCCGTCCCGCGACTGTGGAGGAACTCCGTGGCGGGGACGCGCAGGTGAACGCCGCCGTCGTACGTGATGTCCTGGCCGGCAAGACCGGCGCAGCACGGGATGCCGTGCTGCTGAACGCAGCCGCTGGACTGGTGGCCTTTGATGAATCGTCCGAGGGCCCGTTCCTGGAGCGCATGCGTGCGGCGCTTGCCCGGGCCGCGGAGTCGATTGATAGCGGTGCTGCCGCTGCGGTCCTCGATAAGTGGGTTTCGCTGACGCGGCATTGACCCGTTCACACGAAAAGACGCGGGCCCGGTAGTAAGGCCGGGCCCGCGTCTGTTTCAGGGAAAGTGGTCCTACTGTTCGAAGCCGAGCGCGAATGCCGCGTCGAGATCGTGTTGTGAGTAGGCACGGAAGGCAATGTGTGTAGTGGTGTGAACCACCGCGGGCACCTTTGACAGCTTGTCGGCAATGACGTCAGCCAGGTCCTCGTGCCGGGTGACGCGGGCAACGGCGATGAGGTCCCATTCGCCTGTTACGGAATAGACTTCGCTGATACCTGGGATCGCGGAAATTTCCTCGGCGGTTTCCGGGATGCGCGCGGCGTCGGTCTTGATCAGAACGAATGCGGTGATCACTGTTCAATCCTTCCGGATCTGTTGGCCGTAGCTGTGCCCGGCAAGACTCTGTGGTGATGCCAGCCTATTACATGTGCCGTGTCCGACAGATGTGGACCGGCCGAGTGGCCGGCGGGCGACATTACCTCTTTCTGAGCCTGCGTACTAGCGCAAGAAGTGCGCGGTAGCCCACTAGGAAAAGCCCCAGGCTCACGAGCGCAACAACCACGAAGGCCACCACCACACTCTGTCCCGTCACGGCCCTTAGAATCATGCCGCCGGCAACGGCACCAAGCCAGATCACGACGCCGGCTGCCACTGAGAGCGGACGCCGCCACGCCCGCCCCGCAAGCCAGGCGATAGCGGCGCCGGCCAGGAACGGCCAGGCGGTGAGGAACACGCCGGTAACGATGTCGCCGCGCTCGTGGGCATCCCTGCCGATCGCCGCGAAAACGAGGATGAGGACTGCATCGGCAAGTGCCGCGACGGTTATGGCGCGCCTGCCATTGGTTACTGATTGCTGCTGAGTCCAGGTCATGGCTTCGAGCCTAACCCGGCGACGGCAGCGGCCTGGTCCAGATGCTTGCCCGGCATCATCGGAAATCGGAAATGCCGGCTGGGACCGGGACAGGGCCTGGATTTGGGTCTTTCGTCTGATGTGAAGTCATCGGTTATGTGAAGTTTCTGGCGTCTGGTGTGGTGAGCGGCTTGACTGGCGCCGACTTCTTCGCATATCGCATAACAGGTGGATTCAGATCGATCGGACGCGGAGTAGCTCCGATAGCCACGCTTTCGTGGTGGTGCGCCGGACGGAACAGGCTTCTCCTCCTGGGGTGATTTTTCCGTGAGGGAAGAAGTATTTATCAAGGTTGTTTCCAAGGGTGATGTAACTCCCGGTTTCAGGGGTGTTGCATCGACCGCTAGGACTCGCCAGACCGTGTCCGGGGGTGGTTACGGCAGAAAGTACCCGGCGAGGTCGGCGATGAGATGGGTGGTGCCGGGGGAGTTGTTCTGGAGGGTGATTTTGCCGTCGGCGCCGACCGGAACGGTGACGGAGTTCGGTATCGTCTGGCCGGGGACGAAGTTCTCGTTAGAGGTGTTCGGTGCTGTGGTTCCGGAGGCGTGGGCGATGATGTGTCCGTAGGACTGGGGCTGTGTCACGGTGAGGTTGAAGACCACGGCCGAGACGTTCGCCGGGACCCCTGAGACTCCGGCGGCCTGAAAGGACACGGACGAAAAGTCCCCGGTCGGGGCGGTGGTGCGGGTATCAAGAAGCCGGGTCGGGGCAACGGGGGCGAAGGCTCCCGCAACGGTCGGGGTGCCAGCGATGTAGTACCCGGCGAGGTCGGCGATGAGATGGGTAGTGCCGGGGAGTTGTTCTGGAGGGTGATTTTGCCGTCGGCGCCGACCGGAACGGTGACGGAGTTCGGTATCGTCTGGCCGGGGACGAAGTTCTCGTTAGAGGTGTTCGGTGCTGTGGTTCCGGAGGCGTGGGCGATGATGTGTCCGTAGGACTGGGGCTGTGTCACGGTGAGGTTGAAGACCACGGCCGAGACGTTCGCCGGGACCCTGAGACTCCGGCGGCCTGAAAGGACACGGACGAAAAGTCCCCGGTCGGGGCGGTGGTGCGGGTATCAAGAAGCCGGGTCGGGGCCACGGGGGCGAAGGCTCCCGCAACGGTCGGGGTGCCAGCGATGTAGTACCCGGCGAGGTCGGCGATGAGATGGGTAGTGCCGGGGGAGTTGTTCGTGAAGTTGACGGTGCCGTCGGCGCCTACGGGGGTGATGGCGGAATTGGGCACTGTCTGGCCGGGAACGAAGTTCAAGTTAGAGGTCCCTGGTTGGGCAGAGCCGCCGGCGTAGGCACTAACGAACCCTTCGGCGGTGGGGTTCGTGACCGTGATGTTCAGGGTAACGGCTGATACTCCGGTGGCCGGTATGCCGCCACGCCCCGTGAGCTTTACGTTGATCGTCTGGCCAGGGCCGATGGGTCCGTTGATGCCTCCGGTGCCGTTGCGGGTGTCTAGTGCCCGGTAGGGACTCCGTGGGACGAAGCCGCCCGCCGCCACCACAGATCGGTCGGTATCGGCGGGTCCCGCGTACAGGAGTCGGTTGGGTGTTCCTGCTCCCGGGCTCGTAATTATTCCTGTGGTCGCGGAGGACGCCATGGTTCTGGAGACCTGGGCCGGACTCCAGTCAGGGTGCTGGGAGAGCAGCATGGCTGCCGCGCCTGCAGCGTGTGGGGCAGCCATCGACGTGCCGTTAAGGACGGCTGTCGCAGCGGCTGAGGTATTCCAGTCCGAGGTGATCTGAACGCCTGGGCCGTAAAGATCCACGCAGGCCCCGAAGTTGGAGAAGAAAGCTTGTCGGTCCGACATATCGCTTGCGGCCACGGTCAGTGCGGCGGGCACGCGGGCCGGGGACCTGGTGCACGCGTCTGTGCTTGCATTGCCGGCGGCCACGGTCACAGTAATGCCGTTGTCGATGGCCCCCTGCACGGCAGCATCCAGGCCGCTGTCCGGAGGGCCTCCGATACTCAGGTTGGCCACGGCCGGCTGTCCGGGCGGGTTCTGCTTCACTATCCAGTCCAGGCCGGCGATGACGTCCGAGTACCAGCCGGTGCCGTCGCAGGCCAGCGCCCGAACCGGGACAAGGGTTGCCGATTTGGCGATGCCATAGGTGTTGCCTGCTGCGATGCCGGCGACATGCGTGCCGTGGCCATTGCAGTCCGATGTGTCCTGGCCGTCATCGATACCGTTTGATCCCACACCAACAGCGTTAAAGCCTGCCTGCACGCGCCCTCCGAAGTCCTGGTGCCTGGCCAGAATCCCGGTGTCAATCACGTAGACCCGAACACCACTCCCGCCCGAGGGTGGGGAATAGGTGCCTGAGAGCGGCAGGGTACGCTGGTCAGTGCGATCCAGGCCCCACGGTGCCCCGGCCTGGGTGGCTTCGAGTTCTACGAGGTTGTCCCGTTCAACCCCGGCTACCCCAGGAGTTTTTAAAAGTTCGGCCGCCTTCTCAGGCGTCGCTACGACCACGGCGCCCTTGAACGCGTGCGAGAAAGTACGGCCCACGTGTATGCCCGCGCCTGCAACGAAGCTGCCTGCCGGGCCGCGTTGGCTGTCCTGTCGTAACGCACGATGTAGCGAGCCTCACCAACTGTGGGATCAGGAGCCATGGATGCCCGTCCGCCGTCGCGGCCAAGGATGGTGGTCTCTGCAGAGCGTGACGGGGGCGGCGAGGCTTCCGCTGCGCTCAGGGGTAGGAGCAAAAGCGCGGCGGTTACCGCTGCCAGGCGATGAAGAAAATGCATGATCTTTGCCCTTATTTGTGGTTGCCGGCGGCGGAAGCGGCCGGGGGCGGCTCGGGGAGGGGCCGCCTCTGAGGGGCAGGTGCGCTGGTAGCGGGCGATTCCGCGGGTTGGGCCGGGGCCGCAGGCAGAGGTGTTTCGGGTGCGGGTCGTGCGGGATTACCGATGACCGGATGGGTAATGAGGCCCGGATCGGTTTCACGGTGTTGCACGTTTTCGCCCGTTTGCGGCCCAGCGGAGGTCGGGAGCGAAACCGGCGGTGTAGCTTGCCCGGTCACTCCCTGCTTCGCGGAGGCTGTTGCGGGTGTCGCGGGGACGGAGACATCGGAGTCGGGGTGGAGTCCGGCACGGGGTACCGGGACGGTCTGCGCTTCCGGACGAAGCCAGAGTCTGGACGAGCGTGCTGACGGTGCTGTGCATGGCATCGCGGAAGTCCGGGCTTGCCACGGCAGCGGCTGCCCCGGCTCCCAGTGAAAAGGACAGCGCAGCGGCGGCGATGACCAGGCGTGTGCGCCGTTTCGTGCGGTGAGCTTCCAGACTTGAGACGGCGCCGGATCCCGGGCCGACTGTTGTTCCGGCGTTCAGGCCTGCGAGAAGGGCGGCGAGTTCACCCGAGGGCACCGGGTGCGGCCCACGCGCAAGACCGCGGATCGACATCAGAGCCGGCGTCAGCAGCCCGGCATCGGACGGATCGTTTATACCGGCTTCGGCCAAAAGACTCTCCACGATGCCCTTGTCGTGGAGAGCTTCGGGGCTGCGGGAATCATTGGTGGTCACGATGTGCCTTGCCCTTTCATTTCCAGCTGGGTTTCCCTCAACCGGGCCAACGCGCGGCGCTGGAGCTGCTTGATAGCCCCGGTCGTTTTGTTCATAATTCGGGCCGTGGCCTCAATGGATAATTCAGCGATGACACGCAGGGCTAGAACCTCCCGGTAGTCTTCGGGCAGGTTTTCCAGGAGCGTGTGGCCGAGAGCCAGCGCGTCGAGCACCTGGTCTTCAGCCGAGTCCGTAAGACGAATATCCACGGCGGGGTCGTATTCAATCGAGATCGGCGTCCGGGTCCGGCGGCGGTGGGAATCCACGGCCCGGGCATGGGCAATGCTGAAGATCAGGGTCCGCAGCCCCGCCGGTCCACCGCGGACGTCCCCAAGCCGGGCATAGAGGGCGAGGAAAACGTCATGGGTGACCGCCTCGGGATCATCCACCCCGCGTGTTTCCAAATAGGCGCACACCCCGGGAGAGTACTCCCGGTAGGCATCATTGAAGACCGAACCCGGAGTCGCCGGTCCAAGATCCGTTCCGTCGGTCATCTCTGTCTTCACAAACCCACCCCCAGCGGCCCACTTTATCCGAATCAGGCAGGACCATCCGGTGACGTCAAAGCTATCCATGTCTTCCGGGGATGCGCTGTCCGGGACATCCCCCCAAGGTGATGTTCCGGACAGCAGCAGCACAGGTAACTGTTACGGGCGGCCTGCGGTGGCGGGCTTGTGCGCGGTGCCGTTCTCAGCCTGCTGGGGGACCGCCGGGACGACTGCCTGGGGGCCTGCTGCGGCGCGGCGGGGATCTGCGCGGCAGCGTTTGCCGGGATGTGCACGGCAGCCGCTTCGGCTCCGGTCTCGGCCGGGCGGTGACTTGCGGAATCACCCGGTGAAGCCACTGTGGCGCAGTAGGTGGCGATATTCGCTTCGCCATCGGCTGCCACGGTCAGTGACTTGTAAGCGGTCGAGGAAGCGTCGAGTCCGCCGTTCGTGAAGGACTGGCAGAGCCCGTAGGCTGCCGGCCCGGTCGCGTCCACAGCGGTCGGGGCCACTGACGGGCTCTCCGAAGGTGTTTCGCTCTCGGTCGGCTCTGCCGTCTCCGTTGCTTCAGCAGTGGCTGTTGCTTCGGCGGTTGCCGTGCCGGTTGTCTGGGCAGCCAGCACGGCCACAGCGGCGGGCGCCGGGCCCCGAGCAGGTTGTGAGCGCTTTCCTGCAGCGGTGTGGGCAGGGTTCCCGTGTACGCGGCGGCAGCGGTGCCCCAACAGCTAAGGTGCCGGCGGCGAGAGCGCTGGCGGCGAGAGCGCTGGCGGCGATTTTGCTGGTGACCAGCGCAGTGAAGAAAGACATGAGACCTCCAAGGCCAAGAAAGTAGTAGCCGTGACCGGCTGAGAGCCCCAGCCCTCCACATATGTAATCGACACGGGAAGCCGAAAAGTTACGCTGGATCAGAAATACTGTCCCCAATTCCCCAATTTTCTCGATCATGTCGGATTGAGCAATTCCGGTGATCGCGCATTCGCGGGCCCATTGCATGATGGTGGATCGGACGAGGACACCGCGTGGGCAAGGACCCGCCGGCCTGCCTGTTCGTCGTCAGGTTGTGAACTTCGTCGACGATCACCAGCGACGTGCCCAAGGTGCGCAGCACACCCACGACGTGCTCGGTGGCCAACTGGGCGGTTGACCTCTGGGGCACCGGGAGGCCAAACCAGCTGGCGAAGGCCTGGATGAGCATCCTCGGTGTGGTCGCTGGTAGGACCACGGCGTAGACCATTGGGGCGAAGGACGCGTCATCGATACGAGCGAGCCGCCTGCGCTCGGCTTTCTCATGACGCTTGCCGATCAGCAGCGCAGCGGTGGACTTGCCCATCCCTGCCGCTCCGGAGACCGCGAGTCAGGCGAAGCGGTCCTGGTGGTCGCCGGTGAGCCACCGCAGATTCGACGCCAGCGGCTCGGCCAGACCGGTGAAGACCACGTACTCCCATCCGGCCGCCGAGCAGGCTTCGCGGGTCAGGCCGAACTGGCGCTCCGCGGACCGGACACGGCCTGCAGGCTTAACGTCGACGACTCTGCCCGTGCCATCGCCCGTCCAGGCGCGCCAGCACACGAGTCTCGTCCGTCATGTTCGAATGCAGCGACCTCAGCGGGCTAACAGCATCCATGGTGGACCGACTTACTGAGACAAACCCCAGCAATCCGTAGGTGGCCAGGTAAGTAGAGAAAATGGCAACTAAATTGAGAAAGGACAGAAACCGTATATTGCCAAGTGTGTTGAGATTCTTGCCACCAAAACTGAGACAGGACAGGGCGAATTGATTCATCTGATGAGATACGCAGAGTCACTACCTGACATAATGTAGATTATCGGCGTTTCTGAGAGCGGAGAGCAGCCTGCATTTGGCCGACGTTTGGCGGGCGACTGCGGGGCTCCGTTTGATGTTGCCGCACGTCAGGTCCGGCTGGTCGCCCCGGGCCATTGTCTAATCCCGTGTGCTCGCCAAGAATGAACCAATGACGGTCTACGTGCGTTCACTCGAAACTGCTGTCCCGCCCACCGTGCTGGTCCAGACCGAAGCCCGGGACGTTTTTGCAGCTCAGCCTGGCCTGACCAGGCTGGGCTCGCGGCTGGTGAGTACTTGCTTCGATTCAGCCGCCATCGATACGCGCCATACCGCCGTCGAAGAAATGACCATGGCGTTCCATTCGGACGCTCCGCAGTTCTTTGATCCATCTACGGGCCTGCTCCTGAACCCCACCACCAAAGTGCGCAACGAGATCTTCGCCCGGGAGGTCACCAAACTTTTCATCGAGGCCGCCCGGGCTGCCGTGGACGCCTGCCCGGATCTGTCCTTACTTGACATAACCCACATCATTACCGTCTCGTGCACAGGATTCTTCAACCCCGGCCCTGACTATAAGATCGTCCGCGCGTTGGGGCTGGACCCGGCCGTCCAGCGTTATCACCTCGGATTCATGGGGTGCTATGCCGCCTTTCCGGCGCTGCGGGCCGCAAAGGCGTTCTGCGAAGCAGATCCGCAGGCCGTTGTCCTGGTGGTCTGTGCGGAGCTGTGCTCACTGCACGTGCGGACCTCGAACGATCCCGACACCATCATGGGTTCGGCGCTGTTCGCCGACGGCGCGGCGGCAGCCGTCATTACGGCCCGGAACGATCCGGACGCACCTGCGCTGATGCAACTGGACCACTTCGAAACCGTCCTTACGCCGGTGGGCGAGGAATCCATGGCCTGGAACATCGGCGACCACGGCTTCGAAATGGTGCTGGGCAACTACGTCCCCCACATCATCGACGATCACATCATCGGCGCCCTCGCGCCGCTGCTGGCCGGGACCCCTCGCTGCGCGGACTCCCCTACCGGGACATCTGCCATTGGGCCATCCATCCCGGCGGCCGGAGCATCCTCGACAAGGTCCAGACGCGCCTTGAACTCACCGCTGAGCAACTCGGTCCGGCACGGGATACTCTGCGGGACTACGGCAACATGAGCAGCGCCACCGTCCTGTTTGTTCTCAGGAACATCCTGGAACAGCCGCCGGTAGAGGGTGAGGAACGCATTTGCTCCATGGCGTTCGGCCCGGACTCACTGTGGAGACAGGGCTCTTCACGAAACTCCGCCAGGCAGCCACCGGGAAGCAGGCGGTGCAGCCAGAGGCGGCCGCGTCGCTGGCCTGACCCGTGTCCGTGATGCGGCAACGGGCTGTGGACGCCGTGGAAATGATGGACCTGCCGGACTGTGACCCCACCAAACTGGAGCTCACCTACCGGCAATTCGGGCTGGTGAACCGTCTCTTCTCCGGCTGGCGGCAGCTGTACCGCCGCGAGCTTCGCCCTCTGCTCTCCCACGACACTGAAACCACGCTCCTCGACATAGGATGCGGCGGTGGGGACCTGGCACGCCAGCTCGCCCTCTGGTCCGCCCGGGACAAGCTGCTGCTTGACGTCACCGGCATTGACCCGGACCCCAGGGCCTACAACCACGCGTCGCGGCGCCCCCACCACGCTTCAGTCCGGTTCCGCCAGGCGGACAGTGCCGATCTGGTCCGCGAAGGCCGCTGGTTCGACGTCGTTATCTCGAACCACGTCATCCACCACCTCCAACCAGGAGACCTGGCTCAGCTCCTGGCAGATTCGCAAGCCCTGGCGCGCCGGACTTCCCTGCACAACGACCTCCGCCGGAACATCGCAGCCTACGCACTTTTCTCCCTGGCGGCCCTCCCCTTCCGCGACTCGTTCATCCGTGCGGACGGCCTGACCTCTATCAGGCGCAGCTACACCCCGCAGAGCTCACCGCCGCCGCTCCCCGGGCTGGCAGGTGGTGCGCCACTCCCCTTTCCATCAAGTCCTCATGCACGGTCCGGACCATCCCGATGGCTGACGTGGTGATCGTCGGCGGCGGACCCGTGGGTCTGTATCTCGCCGCCCTGCTGCTTCAGGAAGGCGTCGCGGTCCAGGTCCTTGAACAGCGGCTCCACCGGGAACACCACTCGCGGGCCATCGGCATCCATCCCCCGCCCTCGCGGCGCTGGACAGGGCAGCGGTGGCCGGCGCCATGGTTGATGCCGGCGTGCGGATCCTCGGCGGCATCGCAGTCAGCGGCGCGAAGACCGTAGGGTCAATGTCTTTCGCGTCAGTCTCGGAGCGCTTCCCGTTTGTGCTGGCACTCCCCAGGTCACAACGGAATCCCTGCTGGAGCGGCGTGTGCACGAACTCGACAGTGCGGCGCTCGTCAGGGGCGCCAGGGTGACGGAAATAGCGGACGACGGCGGACTGGTCACCGTCCGTGCTGCCGCCACCAAGACAGGCGGTGCCGGCACCCGGATCACCTCACGTCTTTTGGTCGCCGCCGACGGCTCGCGGTCCCTGATGCGCAGCCTGCTGGGCATCCCGGCCACGTCCCGAACGTATCCCGACCATTATGTGATGGGTGATTTCGAAGGTACCGGCGAAAACCTGAACGAAGCCGTCCTGTACCTCGAAGCCGAGGGGTAGTGGAATCCTTTCCGCTGCCGGGCGGTCTCCGCCGCTGGGTAGTGAGGGTTCCCGGCCCGAACCGGCCCGGGCGCCGTCGAACTGGCACGGTTGGTCCACCACCGCACAGGGATCCGGCCAGACCCGGCCACCAACACCATGCTCAGTAGCTTCAGCCCGCGCTCCACGGTGGCGTGCCGATCAGTCGCGGGGCGGGCCGTCCTGATCGGTGATGCTGCCCATGAAATAAGCCCCATCGGCGGCCAGGGCATGAACCTTGGCTGGCTTGACGCGGCGGAACTCGCGCCGATCATCTGTGATGCCCTGGCGGGGAAACCGGTTGGCCAGCGACTGCACGCCTATTCGTCCCGGCGTCATAAGGCCGCCTCGGTGGCGCGATGGCAGTCCGAAGTGAATATGACGCTGGGGCGCCCGCTGTCGCCACCTTTCCTGGCGTTCAGGAACCACGCAGTCAGCGCGGTATCCGGCTTTCCGGCGGCCAACAGGCTGGTGGCCCACCGGTTCACCATGCAGTAAACCCGCGCCGGAGGGCGCCCGGGTCAGGAGTTCACGAAGTAGCAGTCATAACTGTCCTGGCTGATGATCAGGCCGTCCCGGACTTCAAAGACCGACGACGTCCGGGCGCGGATGGTCTCCCCGGCATCCCAGTACCGCAGGTCCATCAGCGTCCTCGCCGACCAGTCGGCCTCCACCACAACCCGACCGCCTTCGCAGGTAGTGCGGCGGACGTCGAACTTCTGGTCCGCCACTACTTCACCGCTTTGATCGAGGCCAGCCATCGCCTGGTCCCGCGTCCGCGTGGAGCCTTCGGGCGCGAGCAGATGCGGCGCCTCGACCAGCACGAAGTCCGCAGCGAGGAAACGGCCGATGGCCCCGCCGTCACCGCCGGCTTCCAGGTTCCGGATAAAGTCCAGGACAAGTTCCAGTGCGTTGGGTTCGGACGCCATCAGTTCAGCCATGGCATCGACACTAGCCGACGCGGCCGACGCCCTGCGGCGTCCGCCGCTAGGCTTTCCGCATGACCGCTGTATCACCGCCCACTTCATTCACTCCTGCGCGCCTGCGGGAACGGGTGCAGGAAATCCTGTCTGCGGGATCGCTGCCGCCCATCGTCCAGGCCGGGAATCCCGTACTCCGCCAGCGGGCCGCGTCCTTCGACGGACAGATCAGCGCCGGCGAGCTGGACCAGTTGATTGCCCTCATGCGCGAAGTGATGCACGAAGCCCCTGGTGTGGGCTGGCCGCCCCGCAACTCGGAATCCCGCTGCAGCTGGCAGTCCTTGAGGACCAGTACGACGTCGACCCCGAGGCCGCTGCACTGCGCCACCGTAGCCCGCTGGAGTTCCTGACTATCATCAACCCGCACTACACGGCCGTCGGAACGGAAAGCGCCGCGTTCTTCGAGGGTGCCTCTCCCTGACCGGCCTGCAGGCAGTGGTAGTAAGGCCAGAACGGGTGCTGCTCCGGTTCGACACCCCGGAGGCCTGGCGTCGGAACGGGAATTCGAGGGCTGGCAGGCGAGAATTGTGCAGCACGAAACCGATCACCTCCATGGCACCCTCTACGTTGACCGCGCCGAGTTGAGGTCCTTGAGCTCCAACGCCGAGTACGCCGCCAACTGGGCCGAGCCGGGGATCGGAAGGGCGCGTGCAGCCCTGGGCTTCCTGCCTGAAAACCCCTGACGAGCCTGCGCGCCAGCACGCCTCATCCTCACTCCGGCGGCGCGTCCGCCGGATTTGCGTCGGTCGGGAGGAACCGAGCCCACCAGCGCAGGATGTGCTCGAATCTCTGACGCCGGTGCTGCGGCCTGCCTGACCGGGAGAGTTCATGGTCCTCGCCCGGGAACACCAGCAGCTGGGCTTCCACACCCCGCCGCTTCAGGGCCGTGAAATACCGCTGGCCCTGCTCCAGCGGACACCTGAGGTCGTTTTCGCTGTGGATGACCAGCGTCGGGGTCTGCACGTTGCCCACGTGCTCGAACGGGCTTTGCGCGGCGACCCCCACCGTTGAGCTGCCGAGATATTCGTTGCCGAAGTACCAGCCAATGTCGGCCGAGCCTTCGAAACTGACGGGGTCCAGGAATCCACGCTCCACAATGGCACCCTGGAACCTGTGGTGGTGCGCGATGGTCCAGGCGGTCAGGTATCCGCCGTACGAGCCGCCCATGATGCCCAGCCGGCCGCGTCCAGCGCCGGAAATTTGGCCAGCGCCCCGTCCAGGAACGCGAGGACATCCGCCATGTCGTCGGTGCCAAAGCGGCCCTTGATGGCCAGCCCGTGTTCCCGGCCGTAGCCGGCGGAGCCGCGCGGATTGCACATCAGCACGGCATAGCCCGCAGCCGCGTACACCTGGGCTTCATCGAACAGGGCAACGGTGAACTGGGCAAACGGCCCGCCGTGGATGTTCAGCAGGACCGGGTGGGACCCTTGCCCGCAGGCCTGACGAGCCAGCCATGGACGGGATAGCCATCGGGCGCTTCAAACGTCAGCTCCTGTGGAACCACAATGTCCGTCTGTGTCCGCAGAACGGCCGAAAAGTCTGTCAGCAGCCGCAGCTGCCTGTCGTCGAGCACTCCGACGTCCCCGTGGGTGGACGGGTCGCTGAATACGACGAGCAGCGAGCCACCCGCCCATGCGGCCCCCGTCACCACCTTGTCGCCGTGCACCAGTAGGGCATGCCCGCCCGTCGCCCCCAGCTCGAGGAGCTCAACAGTGCCTTGCGCATTGTTCAGGACCAGGGCGTGGTCCGGGCCGCGGAGCTCAATCCGGGCACCCGGCGCCGCAACGTCCATCAATTCCGGGTCGGTCAGCGCAACCGGCATGCCGCCGTCGGCCGCTACGCAGTACAGCACGGCGTTCCGTGCCACGAAGTCACGGCCCGAGCCGCCCAGGTCCCGGGCAATGTAGAACAGCCACTTTCCGTCCCGGGACTGCCGGACGTCCGTGACGGTTTGAGGTGCGGCTGCTCCCTGATCCACCGGGAGGGGTCGCCGCCGGTGACCGGCACCCTGTAGATCAAGGTGGCCAAGCCGTCGTCGTTCTCCGGCGCAGCTGCCACAAAGTACACGGCTGATCCGTCCGCACTGAAAACCCCGGAGCTGGCGTCCGTGGCGAGCGATGTCAGCTGCCGGGCTTCAGGCAGCGTCGGAGCGGCCGGCGGTGCCGGCGGTTCGCCGCCGAGTTCCGGGACGTCCAGGATGAACAGCTGCTGCGGCTTGTCCCGCGTGTAGCCAACGCTGTTCAGCCTGTACTGGTAGGAGGAGATCAGCCGTGGGGCCTCCGCCTCCGCGGTGATGGCGTCGCTGCTGCCGTACCGTCCGGGCTCCGGTTCGCGGGAGCTGAAGACTATCCGGTGCGAATCAGGAGACCAGGCGAAGGATTCCACTCCGAGCAGCCTGTCGGTAATGACCTGGGGTTCGCCGCCGCCGGCCTCCACCACGACAAGCTGCGCTTTCGACGACGGTCCGCCCGTCCGGAGGAAGGCGAGGACCAGCCCATCAGGAGAGAAGGCAGGGCCGGTGTCCCGGAAGCCCCTGGTAATCCGCCGCGGTAGCTGCTCCTGGTTCAACGGGATGCTCCATAGCTGGCCCACGTAGGAATCAGCAGCGAAATCCGGCCTGGTCACCGACACAACAGCACGGCTGCCGTCCGGGTGAACCGCCGGCGCGGAGACGGAATTGAGCAGCGGGAGGTGTTCTGGCTTCACCCACGTGAGCCTAACGTGCGGCTTTACCCCAAGCGAACATGCGGCCGGAACACTCGCGCGGGCTCCGCGGCGGCCCGCTCCCCGCCCTAAGATGGTCCGTATGCCATCAAGCCCTCGCCCTCCACTGCGCTGCCCCGTGTGCGGCGCCGCACTGAATGTCCGGGGCGGCCGGATGACGCGGCCCGCAAGGCCTTGGCCTGCGGATCCGGGCACGGCTTCGACGCGGCGAAGCAGGGCTACTTCAACCTGCTGGTGGGCAAGGGGACAGTCTTTGAAGCCGACACCGCAGAGATGGTGGCGGCCCGGTTCGCTTTCCTCGACGGCGGACATTACCGCCCCCTGGCAGACGCCGTCGCGGCCGCCGTCGTGCCCGGGATAACCCCGGGCGAACCATTCACAGTCCTCGATTCGGGTACGGGGACCGGCCACTATCTCAGGGTGGTGCTGGATGAGGTGCGACGGACTACAGGCAGCTGCGCCGCCGTCGCGCTCGACATCTCCAAGTTCGCGCTGCGGCGAGCCGCGCGCCTCAATCCGGAGGCCATCAGCCTGGCCTGCGATGTGTGGCAGCCGCTCCCGGTGGCGGATGCCGCCGTCGACGCCATCACGGTGATCTTCGCCCCCCGTAACGCCGCCGAATTCGCCCGGGTCCTCCGCCCCGGCGGAAGGCTGGTGGTAGTGACGCCGCGCGCCGGCCACCTCGCCGCCGTCGCCGCCCAGGCAGGGATGCTGTCCATCGAGGACGACAAGGACGCGCGGCTGGCAGAATCACTCTCGCCGCACTTCGCCGCCGAGTCCACCCGGGACCTGGATATCCTGATGATGCTAACGCCCAGCGAGCTGGCTGACCTGGCCTTCATGGGTCCGGCCGGGCACCACCTGGACCGCGTGGCCATTGCGGCCAAAATCGGGAACGGCGGGTGTCGACCCAGGTGGAGGCACGATTCCGGATCACGGTCTTCCGTCCGGCACGGTCCGCACCGTAACGACTTGGCCACGTTCAACCGCGGCCCTTCACCGGGCCTGCCGTCCAGCTTTCCGGCGGACTAGGATAAATAAACAGCTACCGAATGGTCAAGGGGGACGGAATGTTTGAATGGCTCGGCGAAAACTGGTGGGCCCTGTGGCTCACCGCCTTCCTCGCGTTCGCAGTGATCGAAATGATCACCCTTGACCTGTTCTTCGTCATGCTCAGCGGCGGAACACTTGCTGCGCTCATTGCAGATTTTGCCGGCGCTGACCTGTGGCTGCAGATTGTGGTGTTCTGCGTCGTCTCCCTGCTGATGATCGCCTTTGTCCGCCCGGTGGCACTAAGCCATCTGAAAAAGGGACCCGCCGACCAACGCACCAACATTGACCGGCTCATCGGCGAGCAGGCCCTGGTGATGGAAGCAGTCAGCTCCACCGGCGGCCTCGTCAAGATCGGGGGCGACGTCTGGAGCGCCCGGTCCTCCGGTGGCGTTCTGCCTGCCGGCCAGAAGGCAGTGGTCTCCGCCATCGACGGGGCCACGGCTGTGGTTTCCGCCCAGCCGGAGCAGGCCACTCAGCCCTAAGTACAGCCTAACAATTGGGGATAGGAGTCGTATGGATAACGCAGGAGGAGCCGCCCTGGCCATTGTGCTGGTGGTCCTGATCGTGTTCGTGATCATTGTCCTGGTCCGCTCGGTGCGGATTATCCCGCAGGCGAGGGCCGGCGTCGTTGAGCGGC
The DNA here is from genome assembly GCA_002370555.1 of Arthrobacter sp. Hiyo4. GTDB lineage: Bacteria > Actinomycetota > Actinomycetes > Actinomycetales > Micrococcaceae > Arthrobacter. The sequence continues at coordinate 1,830,377 of AP014718.1, read as the reverse complement.
TCGGTAAGTACCAGCGGACCCTTAATCCGGGACTCACCATCCTGATCCCGTTTGTGGACCGGCTCCTGCCGCTCCTGGACCTGAGGGAGCAGGTGGTGTCCTTTCCACCGCAGCCGGTCATCACCGAAGACAACCTGGTGGTGTCCATCGACACTGTGGTGTACTTCCAGGTCACTGATCCTCGTGCCGCCACCTATGAGATTGCCAATTACATCCAGGCCGTGGAACAGCTCACCACTACCACCCTGCGTAACGTTGTGGGCGGCCTGAACCTGGAAGAGGCGCTCACATCCCGCGACCAGATCAACGGCCAGCTGCGCGGTGTCCTGGACGAGGCAACCGGCCGCTGGGGCATCCGGGTCTCGCGCGTGGAGCTCAAGGCAATTGACCCGCCCCACTCGATCCAGGACTCGATGGAGAAGCAGATGCGGGCCGAGCGAGACCGCCGCGCTGCGATCCTCACGGCCGAAGGCACCAAGCAGTCCGCCATCCTCACGGCCGAGGGCCAGCGGCAAGCATCGATCCTTGCGGCTGAGGGCGACGCAAAGGCGGCAATCCTCCGCGCAGACGGTGAGGCACAGGCAATCCAGAAGGTCTTTGACGCCATCCACAAGGGCAACCCCGACCAGAAGCTCCTGGCCTACCAGTACCTCCAGACGCTTCCGAAAATCGCAGAAGGATCATCAAACAAGCTGTGGATCGTTCCCAGCGAAATTGGCGAGGCACTCAAGGGCATCGGCCAGGCGCTCGGGGTACCAATCCTGGTCCTACCGCGGGTGGCGGGCTTTTCGACGAGGAACCCGCTAAGCAGCCTGGGTCCTGACACGGATTAGCCTCATACGGGGCGGGAGGGGATTCGCGCTTGGTCGCGGGTCCCCTCCCGTTTTGCGGCTAGGCCCCACGCCGGTATAATTGAGTATTTGTCCGGTCGGACCAGATCCGCTGGAACAAGAAAGCTTCGCAATGCGTTGAATCTTATGATGCAGCACAGTGCACACAGTAGTCCGGGGCGGTTATGCCGTTTCGGCTTGCGTGGAGTCCTGCTCCGCGAACCGACCAGAGGGAGAAAACATGAGCGATCGCAGCCTGCGGGGTATGCGCCTTGGCGCGCAGAGCATGGAGACCGAGTCCGGCGTTGAGCCGGCTCCGCGCCAGCGCGTCGAATACCGGTGCGAGGACGGCGAGCAGGTCTTCGTGACGTTCTCTTCAGAGGCTGAAATTCCTCCTGTGTGGGTTTCCAAGACCGGCAAGGAAGCGCTCCTCGTTGATGGCGAACGTCCGGACACCAGCAACGAAAAGGCTGTCCGTACTCACTGGGACATGCTCCTGGAGCGTCGTTCCCTTCCGGAGCTGGAGCAGATCCTCGAGGACCGGCTGACCATCCTGCGCGAACGCCGCGGCGAACGGCGCAGCGCCTGACCCCAGCGGCGGTCACGGCCTCCCACCGAGGTCATAGCGTCATCGATTGACGCGATCTGAACGATTAAGAAAGGGCCGGGCCGGCAACGTGATCACGTTGCCGGCCCGGCCCTTGTCTTTGTCCTAACGGCGTTGCAGGTCAGCCCTGTGCCGGATCCTTCTTGCCTGTGAGCTTGTTCCAGCGTGCCTGCATGCCCCACCTGGTGACGTTGATCATGGCTTCCACAACAATGTTGCCGCTCATCTTTGACGCTCCGAGCTCGCGCTCCACGAACGTAATGGGCGTTCCTCGATCCTGAGGCCCAGCTTGGCTACACGCCACGCCAAGTCAACCTGGAAGCCGTAGCCCACTGAATCGACAAGGTCGAGGTTCAGTTTTTCCAGCGTGGTCCTCCGGAAGGCGCGGTAGCCGCCGGTGACGTCCTTGATCTTCAGGCCCAGCATCAGCCGGGCGTACGTGCTCCCGGTGCGTGAAATCGCCTGCCGGTACAGCGGCCAGTTGACCACGCTGCCACCGGGAACCCAGCGGGATCCCATGGCAAGGTCCGCGCCCTGTTCAACGGCTTCCAGCAGCTGGGGAAGCTGTTCGGGCTGGTGTGAGCCGTCCGCATCCATTTCCACCAGGATGTCGTAGCCTGCCTCGAGTCCCCATTTGAACCCGGCAATGTAGGCGGCTCCCAGGCCGGCCTTGCCTTTGCGGTGCAGGACGTGGACCTGCGCATCCTCGGCGGCAAAGCCGTCCGCAAGCTGACCGGTGCCGTCCGGGCTGTTGTCGTCCACCACCAGTACGTCCGAGGCCGGTACGGCTGCGCGGAGGCGTTGAAGAGTCTTGGGCAGCGATTCCAGCTCGTTGTAAGTAGGAATGATGGTGAGGACGCGCACAAAGGGCCTTCCTGGACGGGAGCGGTCGGAGCGGCTGAACCGTAGCGGAGTAGCTGGCGGTCAGGCGCAACTACCTATTATAGGGCGCTTTATGGGGGCGTTGGCTGGCGTGTCCGGTCAGGAGCGCAGTGCCGGACTCGAATACAGCTCCACGCCGTCCTTCACGGTCTGCAGGCACACCGGGTCCACGCCGGTATCAAGTGCCGGGAGAAGGGGCGTGCGGGCACGCGGATCCGTGCTCCAGGACTGTACGCGGCCGTCCGCCACCTGAACCATGAGCTCCTCAGCATCCCAAACAGCGAAACTGGCTGGTGCGCCGGGAACCAGTTGCCCGGCCATCGGGTTGTGGTGCTTTGCTGCCCGCCACCCCGCGCGGGTGTGGCCGAGGAACGCTGCGCGGGCCGAGATCCGTTCAGCGTGGTTGTGGTGTTCCAGGCAGGCACGCACGCTGGACCACGGGCGCAGTGGTGTCACCGGGCTGTCGCTGCCGAAGCAGATAGGAACACCGGCAGCATAGAACGAGGCAAACGGGTTCATGGAGCGGCTCCGGCTCCCCAGGCGCTGCTCATACATGCCGCCTTCCTTCCCCCAGTCAGCGTCGAACCGCGGCTGGGCGCTGACTGTGACGGAGTAGCGGGCCAGTTGTTGCACTGATTTGGGGTCTGCGACTTCCACATGTTCGAAGCGGTGGCCGGCGGCACGGACCCGTTGTTCGCCCACTTCGGCGGCCGCGAGTTCCAGTGCCTCCAGCGCGGCATCAAGTCCCGCGTCGCCGATGACGTGGAAGCCGCCCTGGATGCCCAGCAGCGAGCAGGCCGCCAGGTGGGCGCCGGCCTGCTCTGCCGAGAGGTAGAGGCAGCCCCGCTCCCCCACCGCGTCGCTGTAGCCGGCCCTCAGTGCCGCTGTCCTGGAGCCGAGGGAACCGTCAATGTTCAGGTCGCCTGCCAGGCCGCGCACGGATACGCCCAGTTCGTCCAGCAGTGCCCGGGCCTGCTCCTCGGACGTGGCCAGTTCGCCCCAGTACGGCAGGATTTCCGGCATGGCCTCTCCGGCCGCCGTGTTCCACGCGGCGGCAAGGCGAAGGTCGTAAACTCCGCCTATATGCGGCGCGGCCATCTCCGCCAGTGCCACATAACCGTTTTCGGCCGCTTCGGTAAGGGCGCGCCGCTGGTAGGCCAGGAGGCTGGCCTCCGGGAGCCGCCGTGCTTCCTGGCGGGCCGCTGTATGGGCGGCGCGCTTCACTTGTGAACCCGCGCTGTAGCCGTCCAGTCCGCCAAGCCCGGCGGCCGCAGCCAAGGAGGAAGAGACCAACGCCGAATGCGCATCCACCCTGGCGAGGAACACCGGCCTGCCACCGGCCGCCTGATCAAGCTCCTCGGCCGCCGGAAGGGCCGGGTCCTCCCACGTGGATTCATCCCAGCCGTGACCCAGCAGGGGCCGTCGCCTTTGGCTGCGGCCACGGCATCGAGTAATTGCCGGGCGGAACGGATCCCGCCCAGCTGGAGGGAAGCCAGTGCGATGCCGGTTTCCGTGAGGTGGACGTGGGAGTCAACAAACCCCGGCGCCGCGAGGGCGCCATGGAGGTCGATGATCTCCATGGAGCTGTCGGCGATGGAGGATGCCGCCTGCTCGGAGCCGACCCAGGCCACGGTGTCGCCGTCAACCAGCATGGCAGTGGCAAAGGGGTCTGCTGCTGTGTAGACCGAGCCGTTGCGGTACAGGACCACCTTGCGCTCGTGCGGCACGGCCAGGGTGGAACGTTCAGTGGTCATGCGGGCGAAGCTCCTGGGGCTAGGGGGAAGAAGGCAGGCTGTCGGTGCATCAGAGCCGGGACATCAAAGTACGGAAGAGTAGGCCACGACGCCGCGGCGGATGAGTGATATTGCTTCTGCGCAAAGCCTGGAAACGCGCGGATCCAGGCCGGGAATCTTTGCGAGCTGGTCCAGGAGGTCGATGACCTGTTTGACCCAGCGGACGAAGTCGCCTGCCGCCAGGTCCGTGCCGCTGAGCACTTCCTGGAGGTGGCGTCCCTTGGCCCATTTGTACATCGGCCAGACAAGACCCAGCTCCGGTTCGCCAGTCAGTGGAAGCTTGTTCGCCTCTTCCACGTCCTCCAGGGCCGACCATTCCCGGATCACCACATCCACGGACGATTCAAGCGAGACGCTGGGCATCCTGGGGCGGAGGCCCCTGTCCTCGCGTTTGGCCTGGTAGACCAGGACGCTTGCCAGGGCTGCTACTTCGACGGCGTCCAGGTCGTTGAGTGCGCCCAGCCGCAGTGCTTGCGAAATCAGCAGGTCCTTCTCGCCGTAGATCCGGCGGAGCCGCTGGCCGTCCGGGCTGATGGCCAGGCGCCCGTCAGCTCCTGCTTCCAGGTAGCCGTAGGCGGAAAGGACATCGCAGACGCGATCGAAGGTCTTGGCAATGGTGTTGGTCCGGCCCTGGATCTGCCGGACCAGGGCATCCGTCTCCCGGCGCAGCTTCCACCAACGCTCAGACCAGCGGGCGTGGTCTTCACGCTCGCTGCAGCCGTGGCAGGGGTGGGCCCGGAGCGCCTGGCGAAGCTCCGTGATGCGTTTCTCCTGATGGGGCAAAACGGACCCCAAGCCAAAATCAGTGCTGCGGCCGGGGGCAGGCGGGCGGTTCTCCCGGAGTGCGTTCCGGGCCGACGATGCGAGGTCACGCCGGGACTTGGGGACCTTCGCATTGAACGACTTCGGGATCCGGATCCGGGTCAGGGGTGCGATGGGGCCCTCCAGGTCCTCGGTGCCGATCCGCCTGAGCTGGTTGTCGAGCGTCAGGATGGCCGGCCGCGGCTCCCTGCCGCTGTGGTCCGAGCTGAGCACAATGGCCGGCCCGGGCGCCCGCCCTCCCGGGACGTCCACCACGTCGCCGGGCATCAGCCGTGCCAGGGAGTCTTCATTCAGGGACTTGTGAGCCCGGGACTTGCTGCGCGAGGTGACGTTTTCGGCGTCGGACAGTTCACGGCGCAAACGGGCATACTCGGTGAAGTCTCCGAGGTGGCAGGTCATGGACTTCGCGTATCCGGCGAGGGATTCTTCGCGGCTGCGTACCTGCTTGGCAAGTCCGACGACGGACCGGTCAGCCTGGAACTGCGCGAAGGAGGATTCAAGGATTTCGCGCGCCCGGGCACGGCCAAACTGTGCCAGCAGGTTGATGCTCATGTTGTACGTCGGCCGGAAGCTCGAGTTCAGTGGATACGTACGGCGGGAGGCGAGGCCGGCAACGGCTGTCGGGTCCGTGCCAGGCTGCCAGAGGACAACTGCGTGGCCTTCGACGTCGATGCCACGGCGGCCCGCGCGGCCGGTCAGCTGGGTGTACTCCCCGCGGTGATGTCCACATGGGCTTCTCCGTTGAACTTGTCGAGCTTTTCCAGGACCACGGAGCGGGCCGGCATGTTAACGCCCAGGGCGAGCGTTTCGGTGGCGAACACGGCCTTGACCAGGCCCTCGACGAAAAGTTTCTCCACGACTTCCTTGAAGGTGGGAAGCATGCCGGCGTGGTGTGCCGCGAAGCCACGCAGCAGTCCGTCCCGCCACGTCCAGAAGCCCAAAACATCCAAGTCATCGGACGGAATGTCCTGCCCGGCCTCGTCGACGCGCTGGGCGATGATCCGTTGCTCCTTCTCGGTGGTCAGCCAGAGTCCGGACGAGACACACTGGGCAACGGCGGCGTCGCAGCCTGCCCGCGAGAAGATGAACGTGATGGCCGGCAGCAGATCCTGCCGGTCGAGGCTCGCGATCACCTGGGGGCGGCTGGCCTTCCGTACGGCGCCTGGTTGGGCTCCCTGCCTTGGGCGGTCCTCTGTCCGTTGCCGGTGCTGGCGGCGCTGGCTTCGTCCGCCGTGGCCGAACCGTCCGGCGAAACTTTGCTGGCCTTCGGTGCGGGCCATCCTGAGCAGGTCCGGATTGACTTCGAAACCCTGGCCCTCGGCGTCTTTGGTGGCCTCGGTGAGCCGCTCCTGGACCGGCAGCGGAGCTCCGGTCTCCGCATCCGCGGGCGGGGCGATTTCGTCGAAGGTGGTTTCGCCGGCGAACAGGTCCACGATGTCCCGGCCCACCATGACGTGCTGCCACAGGGGAACGGGGCGGTGCTCGGAGACAATGATGTCGGTGTCGCCGCGCACCGTATCCAGCCAGGCACCGAATTCTTCTGCATTGGAAACGGTGGCGCTGAGGGATGCCACCTGGACTTCGCTGGGGAGGTGGATGATGACTTCCTCCCAGACGGCGCCACGGAAGCGGTCCGCGAGGTAGTGGACTTCGTCCATGACCACAAAACCGAGGTCATCCAGGGTGTCCGAGTCCGCGTAGAGCATGTTCCGGAGGACTTCCGTGGTCATGACCACTACGGGGGCGTCGCCGTTGATGCTGGTGTCGCCGGTCAGCAGACCGACGTTTTCCGCCCCGTACTTTTCGGAGAGTTCCGTGAATTTTTGGTTGCTCAGAGCCTTGATCGGGGTCGTGTAGAAGGCCTTTAGGTTTCGTTCCAAGGCGAGATAGATGGCAAATTCGCCCACGATGGTTTTACCGGCACCAGTGGGGCAGCCACCAGCACTCCCTTGCCCTCCTGGAGGGACCGGCAGGCGAGGCGCTGGAATTCGTCAAGTTCAAAATCAAGGGTGCGGACAAACCCGCCGAGGTAGGTGCCCGCTTCGGCCGTGCGTTCCGCGCTGGCCCGGTAGCTTTCAGAGGGCGAGAGTGGCCCGGAAATAGAGGACATGCCTCAAGCCTAGTGCGCCACGCGCTACAGGTTCTTCAGTTCGTTGCCGGGCGTCGCGATGTCGGCTGTCGCGTCCGTCTCAGCAGCCTGTTTCGCCACGCGCTTGTCGCGGCGCCTGTCGTTGAAGATACACAGCCCGATCGCCGCGAAGAACAGGATCAGCAGCGGCGCAGCAAGCAGGAACATGGACAGCGCGTCCGTGCCTGGTGCAGCCAGTGCCGCCAGGACAAAGACCAGGAAGACGATGATCCGCCAGGCTTTGAGGATGGTCCGGCCCCGCACCACTCCGGCCATGTTGATGCCGACCAGGATCACTGGGACCAGGAACGAGATCCCGAGGATCAGCAGCATCTGGGTGGCGAACGTCAGGTAGTCGGTGGCCGAGATGTTGTTGGCGCCGGTGGCTGGTGTGAACTGCAGCAGCGCCCTGACCACGGTGGGGAACACGAGCCAGGCTACAAACACGCCGGCCAGGAACAGCGGCACAGCGGCCGCCATGAAGCCGAGCGTGTAGCCGCGTTCCTTCCTGGTCAGACCCGGGGTGATAAAAGCCCACACCTGATAGATCCAGACAGGGCTGGAGATAACCAGCCCTATCTGGATGGCAATCTGGATCTTGAACGCAAAAGGATCCGCGATGGTCGCGAAGTTCAGGACCGCGGTGCGTCCCGTATCCCGGGCAATGGAAATCAGCGGGTCCGACAGGCTTGCCACGACCGGGTCGTAAAGGAACCAGCCGCCCACGCCAGCAAGGAGAACTGCAATTGCCGATTTGATCAGCCGGTTCTTGAGCTCCTTGAGGTGGTCCCAAAGAGCCATCCGCCCCTCAGGGTTGGACTTACGGCCCCGCGTCAGTGCCACTTCGGGTTAAGCGCGGGTCGACGGCGGAACGTCGGTGCCGTCGGTCGGTTCACCGGGCTTCGCCGGCGGGTGGTTAACGATCTTGCCTTCCACCGGGCCGGAAGCCGTGTCGGTGGAGTCGGTCTTGCCGTCGTTCTTCATTTCCTTGACCTCGGACTTGATGATCCGCATGGACTGGCCAAGGCTTCGCGCCATGGCAGGGAGTTTGGGCGCGGCGAAAAGCAGCAGCGCAACGACGATGATAATGACAATTGGCCACGGGCCATCAAAGAGTCTTCCCACGGGAAATCCTTTCCTCTAACAACATCCTACGTCTAACTGAGATTGAGATCGCGAAGCGACTGGGGCTGGCCCCGTCATGCTTGCGCTGCATCCGCCTCTGGCGGCGGTGCTCCTTGCGGGATGACTTGGATGCGTCGTAATCATGACGCATACGGGCCGGTGAGGCAAAAACAGCCGAACCGGGTTGAACTGATCCCGTCGGCTGCGGGCCGTCATCAGGGACAGCCGTTGCTGGCACCAGGTGCCCCACTTTTGCTCCCGCGGCGCCCAGGTCCTTCATGACCGCCATGAACTGGCGGTACAGCCTGATGCCCAGGAGGACATAAAAGAGCAGGGAGAGCGCAATAAGCGCAATCCAGATCAGGATCCAGGACCACCAAGGCATGCTGACGAGTCTAGCCGCCGTACCTGGCCAGAGCCGCCTCGATCCAGTCCAGCGCGGCCGCGCCCAGCTCGGCAGGTTCGAGGATCCTGGCGGCCCCGCCGTGCTGGGCCACGAACATGGGAAGCCAGGCAGTGCTGCCGAACCGGATCTCGGCCACGAGGCCGCCGTCGGGAAGGGGTGCCACACGATCGGCGTAATAATCGTCCGCCAAGCCGGCGCCCTGCCTGGTGAGCTGCACCAGGACCGTGGTGTCGTCGTCGTTGGGCGTGAACAGTTTGGCCGGAAAGCTTTCCCCGGCCCGGACGTGCGAGGACGCGGGATTTCCGTTCGTGTGGACCTCCTGCACCCGGTCCAGCCTGAAGTTCCGCAGCCCCTGGGCCGAATGGCAGTAGGCCTCGAAGTACCAGGTGTTGTCCAGGGAATACAGGCGGAGCGGATCCACGTCCCGTTCGGAGACCTGGTCGCGCTGGGCGGAGAAGTACACGAGCCGCAGCTGCAACCGCTCCTGGATTGCACCACGGACAACGTCAAGCACGGCCGAATCCGAGGGTCCCACCGCCGGACCGGCAAGCGAACCCGCCCGCAGCCCTTCTTCGCCGGCCGCTGCCATCAGTTTGAGGGTCACCGACTCCAGGGCACCTCCTTCGGCAAGTTCAGGAAGCCCATTGAGCGTCTCGAGCCCGGTCAGCAGCGCGCAGGCCTCGTCCACAGTGAACCGGACCGGCCTTTTGAGATCCAGGTCCTGGGTGATGTAAACGTGGCCTTCCTCCCAGTGGATGTCCAGGAGGTCGTCTGGGTATCCCTCGGGAAGTCCGGAGCAGATGAGGATCCGCAGGTCGCCTTCCAGCTCCGCGGGCGTGACACCGAAGCGGGCTGCGACGTCGTGGATATGCAGGCCCTGGTTGTGGACCAGGAACGGCACCAGCTGCAGCATGCGCTTGAGCTGGTCCTCAGACGTCCGTTTACGGACGGTGCGGCCCCGCGGTGCGTCCGCAAACAGATAGGCAGGGCTGGGAGCGGCGCAGAAGGCGGCCGCGTTGCGCAGCCGGTGCCGCACGGCTGCCACCAGCTCGTCGGGAGCATGTGCCACAGCGTCCGGGCCATACGATGCGAGCTCTTCGGCCAGCACCTCAGCGTCCCGGAAGGTGACCTGCAGCCGTTCGTAGCCGGCGTCGGGCGTTCCGGCACTCCCGTCGGCAACCGGCGTGGCGCGCCGGCGCAGGCCAAGGAGACGGCCCTGCCGGACGTCCACGACGGCGGTCCGGAGCGGGAGCTCCGGAAGCCGGTCCAGTTCTGCGCGGACATTGAAGTTCGGCGGCGCCGGGTAGGTTTCCTTCTCCAGCACCGTGACGGGGCCCGTGAACCGGGAGAGCCGGAAGTGGCGCGGTGCCTTGCGCGAGCGGTCGTAGCCGGTTAGATACCACTGGCCGAAGCGGCTGCCGAGGCCCACGGCTCCACCGTCCGTTGCTCTTCCTTGCCGGTGGTGCCTGCCAGGTAGGGAAAGTTGACGGGGTGCTGGGCGTGCATGGCAGCCACCACATCATCAAAGGCCTGGCCCGCCGGCCGGATCCGCGGCTGGACACCAACCGGAAGTTCGACGTCGGACACGGTGCCGGAGGCCTGGAGCTTGCGGAGGGCGCTGGCAGCGGCGGTTCCCAGGGCGGCACGCTCCCACAACTGGGATGCCAGGAGGAGGACGGTCCACTCCCCCGGGCTGAGCTGGACATCAGGCAGGCGGTTCGATTCCTTGCCGATGCGGTAGCGGGTGGTGGCCGGATCATCTTCGCTCCAGCCGAGGTCCGTGACGGTTTCCACATCGAAGCCGAACTGGCGAAGGTCATTCTTGTCCCGCTCAAACATCCTGCCGAAGGCCACGTCGTTGCCGGACGTGTCATGGTAGACCTTCGCCCGCAACTCTGCCCGGCGCAGGCCGTATTTGGTGTTCAGCAGGGCTATCAGGAGGTTCAGCAGGCGTTCAGTACGGGAGACGGACACGCTGGCTACGTTACTAAACTCCACCGCGGAAAGCAGAAAGCGCGGCAACCAGCAGGAAAACAGAACCCTGATTGTTACCGCGCCTTCCGGCGTCACGATGTTTCGGTCAGCGGACGCCCACGAGGTCCACCACGAAGATCAGCGCTTCGTTGGGGCCGATGGCTCCGCCGGCTCCGCGGGAGCCGTACGCCAGTTCGGAAGGAATCTCCAGGCGGCGGCGGCCGCCCACCTTCATGCCCAGCAAGCCCTGGTCCCAGCCCTGGATGACCTGGCCCACGCCTACACGGAAGTCCAGCGGGCGCCGCGGCCCCAGGAAGCGTCGAACTCTTCGCCGGTGGACCAGGCCACACCGACGTAGTGGGTGGAGACGGTGTCGCCCTTTTTGGCCTCGGCACCGTCACCCTCGATGAGGTCGGTGATAACCAGTTCGGTGGGGACATCGCCTTGCGGGAAGTCAATTTCCGGCTTCTGACGGTCGAAATCGCGCTGACCAAATGACATGGTTGCTCCTTTGATTATTTGGGTGGGTGATGTGTTGCTGTTTACTTGACGCCGAGGATGTCCACAACGAAGACAAGGTCACCCTTGGCTTCGCCCTGGCCGGCATCACCGTACGCGAGGTCCTTGGGACCACCAGGAGGACCCGGGAGCCCACGGTCTTTCCCGCCAGTCCCTGGGTCCAGCCCGGAATGACGCCGGTCAACGGGAAGCTGGCCGGCTCGCCGCGGTCAAAGCTTGAATCAAATTTAGTGCCGCCCACGAGGTTCACGCCAACATAGTTGACGGTCAACGTGTCGGTTTCCTTAACCTCCGCGCCGGTGCCCTTGATCAGGTCCTGGGATACGAGTGCTGTGGGCGCTGCGATTCCGTCAACGGAGATCTCCGGCACGCCCTGATCGTTGTCCTTCACGGTCGGCAGGCCGGCGGGTGGGGTGACAGTTTCGCCTTCGGGCTTTGCGAGCGGAGCGACGGTCTGCGGTGCGTCCTTGGTGGAGAGCACCTTGATCAGGAGAAGCTGCGTTGGCTGGGCGGGAGCGCCTTCAGCGGTTGCGGCCTGGCCCGGGATGGCCAGGGCAAGGCTCGAGCCGACCTTGGAGCCAACAAACGCGCTGTAGATAACCGGGCTTCCGGTCTTCAGTTCCTCGTTCAGCTGCAGGGGTTCGGGCTCGCCGGGGAAAGTGTCCTCCAGCGTGGATCCGTCTGCACCGCTGAGCGCGAGGATGGAGATGTTTGCGATCTGGTTCTCTTTGACCCGGTCACCGTCGCCTTCAGCGATCACCTTGATAGTGGGTTCGGTGACTTCGAGGGGCTTGGAGAACTCCACACCGGGAGCCTTCTTGTCCCCGTTGTCCGTCAGTTTCAGGGAGTCGAACTTGGCAGTGTCACCGGCAGACTGGCTGGTGGGTTCCGGTGCTGCGGGGAACCGCCACAAGCGGTAAGCAGCAGCAGGCCGGGGATCAGGATTGCTAGGAGTCGGCGCACGTAAGAGAACTTTCGTCGGGGCAGGGTGGACGCGGAACCGGAATCAGGCGCCCGGCACCGCTGCAAGGCCAAGGAACGGCCCCATCAAGGATAGCCCGTGAACCTGAACGTCAGCCCATAGAGCCCAGCAGGGCATCCACCCTCTCATCGACGCTTCGGAAGGGATCCTTACACAGGATGGTCTGGTGCGCGCGGTCGTTCAGCTTCAGGTGCACCCAATCAACCGTGTAATCCCTGCCCAGTTCCTGGGCGCGCCGGACGAAATCGCCCCTCAGCTTGGCCCGCGTGGATTGCGGCGGCACGTCCACTGCGTCTTTGATCACGGTGTCGTCCACTACCCGCCGAACCGCACCCCGGGACTGCAGGATGTAGTACAGCCCGCGGCTCCGCGAAATGTCATGGTACGTAAGATCCAGCTGGGCAATCCTGGGCGCGTCCATGCCCAGGCTGTGCCGCTGCCGGTAGTTATCCATCAGTTTTTTCTTGATGGCCCAGTCGATTTCCGTGTCGATGGTGCTGGTGTCACCGCTTTCGATGGCGTTCAGGGTCCTTTGCCAAAGATCAAGGATGAACGGCACGTGGGGATTGTGGGCCCCATGCTCCTGAACAAAGGACGTGACCTTGGTGAGGTACTCCTGCTGGATCTCCAGGGCCGTGAGCTGGCGGCCGTTGGCCAGACGGACCAGCGCCCTTCCACTGAGGTCGTGGGAAATCTCGCGGATGCTGCGGATGGGGTTTTCCATCCTCATGTCGCGCATGATCACTCCCGCCTCAATCATGCGCAGGATGAGGTCCACGGTGCCGACCTTGAGCAGGGCTGTGGTTTCGGACATGTTGGAGTCGCCCACAATGACGTGGAGCCGGCGGAAGAATTCGGCATCGGCGTGGGGTTCATCGCGGGTGTTGATGATGGGCCGTGACCGGGTGGTTGCCGAGGAGACGCCCTCCCAGATGTGGTCTGCCCGCTGGGAAAACGCGTACGTTGCCCCATGCGGAGTCTTCAGGATTTTCCCTGCGCCGGCGATCAGCTGGCGGGTCACCAGGAAGGAATCAGGATCTCCGCGAGCCGGGAGAATTCGCCGCGGCGCGGGATGAGGTAGTTTTCATGGCTGCCGTAGGAGTTGCCGGCCGAATCGGTGTTGTTCTTGAAAAGGTAGACCGTACCGTTGAATCCTTCCGCGGCCAGCCTTGCCTGTGCCTCGTCAACGAGGTCGTCCAGGATCAGCTCACCCGCGCGGTCGTGCGCAATGAGCTGGGCCAGGTCATCACATTCGGCCGTGGCGTACTCAGGGTGTGAGCCGACGTCCAGGTACAACCGGGAGCCGTTGGTCAGGAACACGTTGGATGACCGTCCCCAGCTGACCACCTTGCGGAACAGGTACCGGGCCACTTCTTCCGGGCCAACGGCCTTGAATCAGGGCTCGAATACGAGATTCCAAACTCGGTCTCGATACCGAAGATTCTCTTGTCCATCTCAGTCCTCCTCAGCAAGCAGCGCCGTGATATCAGAATCGTTGAGCCGCCGGAAGGCTCTACGGAAACCCCGGGAGGTCTCCGACTGCCTGTCCAGCACGGCAACCTCCACGGCCTTGGCGGGAAGGGTTCCTCCCGCTTCGCCCTGTTCAGCGGCCGGGTCTGGGCCGCTGGCCAGGCCGCGGGTAGCCAGGCGGACAGCGCCCGCGAAACGCAGCGACGGTCGCCAGCCCTCGGCGATGACCGCCGAGACACGCTCCGCCTGGCCGCCCATCACGATGAAGCCGTGCTCGTCGGCGATGGACCCGTCGAACGTAAGCCGGTAGAGGTGGTCCAGTTCCGGCGTGGGCCAACTTCGGCGACGGCCAGCTCCACTTCGAAGGGTTTCTGTTCTGCGGTGAAGACGGCGCCGAGGCTTTGCGCGTAGACACTCGCGAGCCCGCGTGCGGTGACGTCCTCACGGTCGTAGGAGTAGCCACGGACATCGGCGTACCGCACTCCGGCCTGGCGCAGGCTTTCGAATTCGTTGTACTTGCCGACGGCGGCAAACGCGATTTTGTCGTAGATCTCGCCGATTTTATGCAGAGAGGGTGAGGGGTTCTCAGCGACCAGGGCAATACCGTCCTGGCAGCTGATGACCACCACGGACCTGCCGCGGGCGATGCCCTTCCGTGCGAAGTCCGCACGGTCCTTCATCAGTTGTTCAGGCGAGACATAGAACTGCTGCGTCATCTTAGGCCTCCCGCCGTTCGGCGGACCTGGCTTCGATAATCCTGCCCGCCACAGCGGCTAGCTCGGATTCGGGGATCCGCCGCGCGCCATCCCTGTTCACGGTGTACACCACCGGCCACAATTGGCGGACGGGATCTGGACCACCTGTGGCGGAGTCGTCGTCGGCCGCGTCGTAAAGGGACTCGACAGCCACTGAGACTGCCTCAGCTTCGGCCAGGTTGGGCCGCCAGAGCTTCTTCAGCGCGCCGCGGGCAAAAACGGACCCGGAGCCGACCGTGTGGTGCTCGCGCTCCTCGTACCTGCCGCCGGTGACGTCGTAGGAGAAGAGCCGGCCCACGCCGGCAGTTGTGTCGAAGCCGGCGAACAGCGGCACGACGGCGAGTCCCTGCAGGGCCATCGGCAAGTTCCCGCGGATCATGGCCCCCAGCCGGTTGGCTTTGCCGTCGAGGCTCAGCAGCGTGCCCTCGATTTTTTCGTAGTGCTCCAGCTCCACCTGGAAGAGCCGCGTCAGGTCAATCGCGATGCCTGCAGTGCCGGCAATTCCCAGCACCGAATACCTGTCGGCCGGAAACACCTTTTCGATGTGGCGGCTGGCAATGACGTTGCCCATGGTGGCCCGGCGGTCACCGGCCATCAGGACACCGCCGCCATAGCTCATTGCCACGATCGTGGTGGCATGGGGCACCTGCAGGGGAGCTGTCGCCGCGGCTGCAGCAGGCATGGCACGGTTGTACGGAAGCAGGTCCGGCCGGTCGCGCTGCAGATGCTCGGTGAATGAGGATGTCGCGTTGCCGGCTACCTGGTTGGCGGTTGTTTCCTGCACTGATGCACTCCTTGTACGTGGTCCTTCAACGTCGGTACAGATTCCGGCCGGACGCGGCTTCCGCCACCCATCCGGATCCGGGTTACTGGCCGCCCTTTTGGACGAAGGCGCGGACGAACTCCTCGGCGTTGGACTCCAGGACGCCGTCGATTTCATCCAGGAGGTCGTCGACGCCCTGGGTGGCGGCCGATGCCTGGGCTTCCGGGCTGCCGGAGGCGCCTCCGGGATCTCGTCCTCGACCTGGCTGTCGTGTGATTGTGGCTTCTGCTGCTCCTGGCCTGCCATGGTGATCTCTCCTCTAAAATCCTCGGATCCGGGCGGATCTGCTGATACGCCAATATTGCCACGCCGTCCGCCTGACGGCGCGGTTTACGCCGCAGGCGGAGCGGTGTTATGCCCCAAAAGTTCGGCGAGGAACGGACCGGCTGTCCGGTGGCGGGCAAAGAGCCCTCCCGTGAGGGCCTTTGTGCCGCGCAGCGGCTCCCGGGTCGGCACGCGCTGAAGCCGGCCGTAGCCCGGCACATCGAAGATGACCGAGTCCCAACTGGCCCCCACCACGTCTTTTCCGAAGCTGCTGATGCAGCGTCCGCGGAAGAAGGCACGCGTGTCCGACGGCGGTTCCGTCATCGCTGCGGCGATGGCTCCGTCATCGACGATCCGCTGCATGCGGTTCCGGGCCAGGAACCGGTAGTACAGTCCCTTCTCCGGCCTGATGTCTGCCCACTGGAGGTCCACGAGGCCGAGCCTTGCGTCACCCCAGGCAAGGTTGTCGCGGTTCCGGTAACCCTCGAGAAGGGAGAGCTTGGCCAACCACTCCACGGAGGTGGCTGCCGCGTTCCTGTCGGAATCGAGCTGGGTCAGCGTGGCAGCCCAACGCTCCAGCACCTGATGCGTATGGCCGTCCCCGTCCACGGCATCGGCAACGCCGGTGTCCTGCGCCAGCTTGGCCGCCGCCTCGTGGTAGATCCACTGCAGGTCCAGGGCCGTCACGCGGCGCCCGTCCAGCAGCCTGAGTTTGGCTGTCAGCGACGTGTCGTGGCTGACTGCCTGGAGGGCTGCGACAGGTTCGTGCACTTCCACTTTGGGCGCCAGCCCGGCCTCGATCAGGCTGAGGACCATGGCAGTGGTGCCGAACTTGAGGTAGTTCGAGGATTGGCTCAGGTTGGCGTCGCCAATGATCACGTGCAGGCGCCGGTATTTATCGGCGGTGGCGTGCGGCTCGTCCCGGGTGTTGATGATGGGACGCCGGATGGTGGTTTCCAGGCCCACCTCGGCCTCGAAAAAGTCTGCGCGCTGGCTGATCTGGTACCCGGGCGTGGAGCTGTCCTGCCCCAGGCCCACCCGCCCGGCGCCGCAGATGATCTGCCGCGTGACAAAAAACGGCGTCAGCCCCCGCACGATGTCCCCGAAGGGTACCGAGCGTGGCATGAGGTAGTTCTCGTGGGAGCCGTAGGAGACGGATTTGTTGTCCGTATTGTTTTTGTACAGGTTGACCGGAGGGAGCTCGGGATCAGCGGCCAGGCGGCGGACGGCCGCCAGCGCGACGAGGTCCCCGGCTGCATCCCAGATCACGGCATCGCGGGGGTTGGTCACCTCGGCACTGGAGTACTCCGGGTGGGCATGGTCCACGTACAGGCGGGCTCCGTTGCCCAGGACCATGTTCATCAGGAGGCTGCCGGACTCGTCCTCGCCGTCCAGTTCCAGTTCCTCGCGGCCGTAGGCAAGTGCCACCGCTTCGGCGTCGAGCACCGGCGGTTGGTCTGTCAGCTGGCTGGGGTGGGCCGAGGCCCTTTCCAGGGTCCAGCCACGGGCGTCGTGGAGGGGCTCCTCGTCCGTGTAATCCCACCGTGTCTCTGCCCCTCCGGCCGCCCTTTGCCGTGTCACCTGGGCATAAGCCTGGACTACGCGGGCGGACATCATGGTGGCGTTGGCTCCGGGCGCGGACGGGGCGTGGATGCCGTATTCCGTTTCCGCCCCATGACACGCATGGCCCGCCGGCCGGGAGCCCTCCCCCGCCGGCGCGTTCCGGGGCTGCCGTCACAGGTACTGTCCCGTATTCGGCATCGTTTCGATGGACTTGCCGGGCTCCTGGCCTGCTTTACCCTGCACGATGGTGCGGATGTAGGTGATCCGTTCGCCCTTCTTACCTGAGATCCTCGCCCAGTCGTCCGGGTTGGTGGTGTTGGGCATGTCCTCGTGCTCGCGGAATTCATCCACCACGGCCCGCAGCAGGTGCTCGATCCGAAGACCCTTCTGGTGCAGTGTCAGGAGATCCTTGATGGCGTACTTCTTGGCCCGGTCCACGACGTTCTGGACTACGGCGCCTGAATTGAAGTCCTTGAAATAGAGCATTTCCGTATCGCCGTTGGCGTAGGTGACTTCCAGGTACTCGTTGGACTTCTCCGTGGAGTACATGGCTTCAACCGTGCGCTGGACCATGGCATCCACTGTCGCCTGGACGTCGCCGTTGTGTTCGGCGAGGTCGGACTCGTGGAACGGCAGGTCCGTGGTGATGTATTTGTTGAAGATATCGGCCGCGGCCTCTGCGTCAGGGCGCTGGATTTTGACTTTCACGTCCAGGCGGCCGGGGCGGAGGATGGCGGGGTCGATCATGTCCTCGCGGTTGGATGCACCGATCACAATGACGTTGTCCAGCCGCTCGACGCCGTCGATCTCACTCAGCAGCTGCGGGACGATGGTGGTCTCGACGTCGGAGGAGATCCCGGTTCCACGGGTACGGAACAGCGAATCCATTTCGTCAAAGAAAACCACTACGGGGCTGCCGTCAGAGGCCTTCTCGCGGGCCCGGGAGAAAATCAGACGGATGTGGCGCTCTGTCTCGCCCACGTACTTGTCCAGAAGCTCCGGACCCTTGATGTTGAGGAAATAGCTTTTCAGGTCCACATTGCCGGACCGTTCCGCGGCGCGGGCGGCGAGGGAGTTGGCAACAGCCTTCGCAATCAGGGTCTTGCCACACCCTGGCGGACCGTACAGCAGGATGCCCTTCGGGGCTTTCAACCCATGCTCGCGGTAGAGGTCCGGGTGCAGGAACGGCAGTTCCACTGCGTCCCGGATCTGCTCGATCTGCGGACCGAGGCCGCCGATGTCCTCGTAGGTGATGTCGGGGACTTCTTCGAGGACCAGGTTCTCCACTTCGGAGCGGGGCACTTTTTCGAGGGCGTAACCGGTGCGCGAGTCGATGGACAGTGCGTCCCCCACCCTGAGCTTTTCGGTGAGCAGGGCTCCGGAGAGCCTGATGACACGCTCCTCGTCCGCCCGGCCCACCACCAGTGCGCGGTCCGTTCCGAGCATTTCCTTGAGGGTGGCGAGTTCACCGGCGCGTTCGTAGCCGAGGCCGGCTACAACCAGCAGTGCCTCGTTGAGGAGGACCTCCTGGCCGACCGCCAGCTGGCTGATGTTGACCAGGGGGCTGATGCCCACCCGCATCTTCCGGCCGGCGTTGAAAATGTCCACCGATTCCTCGGTGGCAGCCTGGCCGCTGTTGCCCGCTGACGGCAGCCGCCTGGGATTTAGCTGCAGGACGGTGCCGAAGCTGTACGGGGCTGGCCCTCCTGGTCCAAGGCATTTTTCAGCCGCAGAATCTCGGCCTTGGCCGCTTCCAGCATGCTGACCAGCTTCGCATTGTTCTGCGTGGCGGCCGCAAGCTGGCGGTCAATGTGCCTGAGCTTGTCGCGGAGGACGTTGGCCTGCCGCTCCGCAGCCGTCAGTTCGTTGGCGGCCGACTGCTCCGCCGGTGTACGTCCGGAGTCCTGATTCGGCGTCTCCATGGTGCATCAGCCCCTTCCTGCTCTTCTTCTTAAGACCTTAGCCCCAAGTTGGCAGGTACTGCTGGAGACTCCCGAAATGTGGACTAGTTCGTGATCTCCGGTTCATCCTTGACGTTGGTTCCGGCAATGGCATCGCGCGCGGCCCGGCGCAGCTTCTTGTCTGAGACGAGGCGTTCGCCGACGGCACCGGGTGTCCAGGCGTTGACGTCTTCTTCGTTGAAGCCAGTCTTGGAGGGACGGCGCTTGACGGAGATACCCGTGACACCATCGGCAAGCCGCCGGGTGACCAGGAGGAAGCCGGTGTGGGCCACCATGCGGTGGTCCGGACGGACAGCCAGGCCCTCAAGGTGCCACCCGCGGACCATGGACTCCCAGGCGTCGGGTTCGGTGAAGCGGCCATCGGCCCTGATGGCCTCCGCGGTCCTGGAGAGCTGGGTGACCGTGGCAACGTAGTTGATCCAGACGCCGCCGGGTGCGAGGACAGTGGCGACGGCATCAAGGCACTCCCAGGGTGCCAGCATGTCCAGCACGACACGGTCCACGGATCCGGGTGCCTCGCTGCGGACTACTTCCTCCTGGAAGTCGCCAAGGGAGATCCTCCACGCCGGGTGCGGGCCGCCAAAGATGGTTTCCACATTCCCGCGGGCGATGTCCGCAAATTCCTCACGGCGCTCGAAGGAGTGGAGGTAGCCGTTGTCGCCAACGGCACGGAGCAGCGAGATGGACAGCGCCCCAGAGCCAACGCCGGCTTCAACAACCCTGGCGCCGGGGAAGATATCGGCCATGGTGACGATCTGGCCGGCGTCCTTCGGGTAGACCACTGCGGCGCCACGCGGCATGGAGAGGACGAAGTCCGAGATGAGGGGGCGCAGCGTCTGGTACTGCTGGCCGACGTTGTTCACGACGACTGAGCCATCTGCTTTTCCGATGATCTCGTCGTGGTTCAGGAAGCCGCGGTGCGTGTGGAAGGCGCCGCCGCTTTCGAGAGAGATCGTGTTCATACGGCCGCGCTCGTCGGTCAGCTGGACCCGTTCGCCTTCACGGAAAGGCCCGCGGCGGCGGGCAGCTCCCACCGGCTGGGTGCTATTGGCGGCAACACCGGTGGTTGGTGCTGCGGCTTCGGCGGCAGTTTCGCTGCTCATGGATTTTCCTCGCTCCTGTAAAACTGTGGGGCCACGCATCGAAATAGGTCCGCCAGGTGTGGCGCAGGCCTCCGGGCGGCCACGCGGCGGCAATGCACGGCCGGCACGTAACTCTACCGGCTTTGACCCTGCGGATGCCTATTTGACGGGTCAGCCTTGCCGGTGATGGCGGCCACCACCACGTTCTGCGCCAGCAGGCCGGTGACCGTTCCGTGATGGTCCACCACGGCATATTCGTGACCGTCCAGCTGGGAAAGGTACTGGATCAGTTCCTGCCCCTGGGAAGACTCAGGTACGTAGGCTCCCGCAGCGAGGGCATAGGACACCGCCGTGGCAGGCGTGGAGGCGGCGGCGTGGTCAGGAACCACGGCGAGGGCACCGGGATCCACAACACCCTGCGGGCGTCCATCCGGTCCGCAGACCACAACGGCGCGTGAACCGTCCGGTGACAGCCTGCGGATGTCCGCCACCACCGCGGTGGCCGGAATTCCGACGGCGGGAGCCGCCAGGGCTGCGGCGCTGACCAGATGCATCCTTCCGCGCAGGGTGCCCTGCTGGATTGCGGCGCTGGCACCCATCCAGAGGAAGCCGCCAACGAGGACGGTGATCATCAGGAGGCTGATATCTGGTGTCTCACCGGCCAGCAGCGGCCGGGCAATGAACCAGAAGCCCAGCGCCAACACGATGACGCGGCCGGCCCAGCCGGCGGCGACGGTGCCTTTGGCTTGGCTCCCGGTTACCTTCCAGACGGCCGACTCAACGATCCTGCCCCCGTCCAGCGGGAGTCCGGGCAGGACATTGAAGATGCCGATGACGAAGTTGGCCCACATAAAGATGTTCGTGAGTATATCGGCCACGGTGCCCATGCTCGTGGTGGAAAGGACCACCCAGGCGCCGCCGGCGAGGACCAGGTTGGCTGCCGGCCCTGCCAGCGCCACGATGACCGAGCGCGCCGGCGTGGCCGTGAAATTCTCAAACTGCGTGTGGCCGCCCCAGAGATTCAGCACGATCTTCTGCGTGGGCCAGCCGTAGATCCTGGCCGTGAGGGCGTGCGCCAGTTCGTGGACCAGGACGGAGATCAGAAGCAGCAGGGCGTACGCGAACGCCATGTAGTAGGCAGAGATGCCCAGTGCCGGATTCTGCTCCAACAGCAGGGGCCCGTAGACAATGACGGTAAAGGCGGCGATCACAAACCACGAGTAGGCCAGAATGACCGGGATTCCCGCGATCCGGCCGAGCGGTATTCCTTCGCGGCGGGCGGGGCGGGCTGGGAGCTCATGACGGGGTCCCCGTCACGAGCACTGCAGATCCAGCCGCCGCGGCGGCCAGGCTGTCCGCGGCGATGGCCTCCAGCTCGGAAACGGTGCGGCCGGCCAAAGATTCCCAGATAGTGTGCCTGGGATCGTCAGGGATCGGGACAATGTGCGGAATGGCGACGGTGGCGACGCCCGAGGCCACAGCAGCAGCCACTCCCGGCGCGGAGTCCTCCAGTGCGACGCAGTGATCCACGGTCAGGTCCGGGTCCGCTTCCTGAAGCAGCTCCACTGCCTTCAAGTATGCTTCCGGGTGCGGTTTGCCCTGGGTGACGGTGTCCCCCGTGACCAGGAATTCGAAGTAAGGCTTGGGCAGGCTCGCGACAATTTCACGGGCCAACGGCTCCTCCGACATGGTCACCAGCGCGCATCGTACTCCGGCGACGTGCAGGTCATCGAGCAGTTCCCGCGCTCCGGGACGCCAGGGAACAGAGTGCCGGACGCTCCTGATGACCTCAGAGGTCAAAGTGTCGATGATCTCCCGGCGCTCCAGCCGAACACCGGCTGCCTGCAGGATTCCGGCCGAATACGTCAACGACTGACCCACGAGCTGCATGGCCTGCCCGTGCGACCAGGTGCCGCCATGCGCTTCCACAAGGGCGTGCTCGGCGGCAATCCAGTAGCGTTCAGTGTCCACAATGGTGCCGTCCATGTCCCAAAGAACGGCTCTGAGCGGGGAGACGGAGGGTAGGGATCGCATGGTCCCAGTCTACGGGGCGCACCTGAGCGCCAGCCGGTGGATACGCCCTCGGCGAATATCGGCATTAGCTTCGGGCCCGCACGCGCCCCGGCGCACTTTTTGGCTGTTCATTCAATGCATCGCGCCGGTTCTTGGACGTAGGGTGATGAGATGAATAGCTTCGACGGAGACACCGCGGAACCGGGTGCCGCACCTGAACCGGAGCAGTTCCTGCTGCCAGTGGCGGACGGGGAGCGCATTACTGTGATGCTGGCCGCATTTGAAGGCTGGAACGATGCCGGCGAAGCCGCCAGTGATTCCTTGCGCTACCTGAACAGGGTTTGGGGCGGCAAGAAGGTCGCGTCCATTGACGCCGACGAATACTACGATTTCCAGTTCACGCGTCCTACGGTCCGCAGGAACGCCTCGGGGGAACGCAAGATCAAGTGGCCATCCACACGGATCTACAAGGCCAGTGCGCCGGATTCCAATGTGGACGTCATTTTCGTCCAAGGCATTGAGCCCTCCTACAAGTGGCGCGCCTATACGGCGGAACTGCTGGTCCACGCCGAAGCGCTGAAGGTGGATTACGTGGTCTTGGTGGGGGCGCTTCTGGCCGACGTTCCGCACAGCAGGCCGATTCCGGTCAGCACGTCCTCGGACGATGCCGTGTTGCGGGAGCGCCTCAACCTTGAAGCATCCCAGTATGAAGGTCCCGTCGGCATCGTCGGAGTACTGTCCGAAGTGTCCCTCCTGGCGGGCCTGCCCACTGTTTCCCTCTGGGCAGCCGTCCCGCATTACGTGGCCCAGGCCCGTCACCCAAGGCGCAGCTGGCTCTCCTGCACCGGGTCGAGGAATTGCTCCAGGTCCCGCTGGACACGCACGAGCTGGCGGAAGAGGCAGCCGCGTGGGAGCGCGGCGTCGATGAGTTGGCTACCGAGGATCCTGAGATCGCCGCGTACGTCCGCCAGCTGGAAGAGGCAAAGGACACCGCGGACCTTCCGGAGGCAAGCGGGGAATCCATCGCGCGCGAGTTTGAGCGCTACCTCAAGCGTCGCGGCCGGGACAAGCCCTAAAGGACGACGCCGAGCAAGGCGTCCAGGGCGTCACTGACCAGGGCCTGATCATGCTCGCTGCCCGCTGCCGCGGCGGGGTCCGCCGAGGCAGCCCAGCGGTCAACAGCTTCCAGGGCGGCCGGTGCGTTCAGGTCGGTGGCAAGGGCGGACCGCATTTCTGCGATCAGGCCAGGCGCCGATCCTGCAGGCGCGGTGGCGAAGGCGCTCCGCCACGCAGCCAGGCGGTCCTTCGCGGCTTCAAACCCTTCAGCGGTCCAGGACCAGTCTGAACGGTAATGGTGGGCCAGGATGGCCAGGCGGATGGCTGCCGGATCTTCTCCCTCGGCCCGAAGTTTGGACACCAGGACCAGGTTGCCCTTGGACTTGCTCATCTTTTCGCCGTCCAGGCCCACCATGCCGGCGTGGGCATAGTGGCGGGCCAGCGGCACTTCGGCGAGGGAATAGGCGTGACCGGCGCCCATCTCGTGGTGCGGGAAAATGAGGTCAGAGCCGCCGCCCTGGACAGTGAAGGGAGCCGGCAGGTACCGCTGGGCGATGACCGTGCATTCGATGTGCCAGCCAGGCCTGCCCTGGCCCAACTCGCCGCCTGGCCAGCTGGGCTCGCCGTCACGGGCAACCCGCCAGAGCAGGGGGTCCAGCGCCTGCCGCTTGCCCGCCCGGCCCGGGTCCCCGCCACGTTCGGCGAACAGTTCCAGCATCTCGGCTTCACCAAGGCGGGAAATCGAGCCCAGGGTCCAGGCATCCGGGCGACCGACTGCTTGCCGGCAGCTTCGACGTCGTAGTAGACGTCGCCGTCGGGCTCCCCTCCCGTACCATGGACGCGGTAGGCCAGCCCCAGCCGGACCAGCCGTTCGATGGCCGGAACAATGATGTCGACTGATTCAACCGCACCCACGTAGTGGTCCGGCGAGAGGACGTTCAGGGCCTCCATGTCGGTCTGGAAGAGTTCAATCTGGCTCGCGGCCAGGTCCCGCCAGTCAACACCGGTGGCAGTCGCGCGCTCCAGCAGGGGGTCGTCGACGTCGGTGACGTTCTGGACGTAGGAAACCTGCTGGCCGGCGTCACGCCAGGCCCTGTTCAGCAGATCGAAGGCCACGTAACTGGCCGCATGGCCCATGTGGGTTGCGTCGTAGGGAGTGATTCCGCAGACGTACATGGATTGCTCTCCCCCGGCCCGGAGCGTGACCTCACTCCCCTGTGCGGTGTCGAACAGACGGATGGCAGGCATGGCGCCGGCAGCGCAGGGACAGGGCGGGAGGTCCATGATTTCACAGGCTAAGCCTACGGCTAGGCGCTGATGACATTGAAACCGAGCAAAAGGTACAGGGCCAGGCCCAGGAAGATCCGGTACCAGACGAAGAGCCGGTAGCTTCGGGTGGAAATGAACTTGAGGAACCAGCCGATGATCACGTAGCCCACTACCAGTGCGATGACGGTGGCCAGCGCCGTCTCCGGAAGGCCGTAGGGCCGGTAATGCCTTCCTTGGAAACCACTTTGTACAGCTGGTAAAGGCCGCTGCCGAACACCGCCGGGATAGCCAGGAGGAACGAATACCGCGCGGCGGCTTCGCGGGTGTATCCCATCAGGAGACCAGCGGTGATGGTGCCGCCGGATCGGGACACACCGGGAATAAGAGCCAGGGCCTGGGCGAGGCCGTACAAAATGCCGTGTTTGTAGCTGAGCTGGGTGAGGTCCCGGTCCTGCTTTCCGATCGCGTCGGCCACGGCCAGGAAGAGTCCGAAGACGATCAGCATGGTGGCTACGAGCCACAGGCTCCTCAGCACCGACTCGATCTGGTCCTGGAACAGCAGACCCAGCACGATGATGGGGAGGCTGCCCAGGATCACCAGCCAGCCCATGCGGGCATCCGGGTCCTGCCGGGAGATCTTTCCGGTCAGCGATCCCGCCCACGCCTTGACGATCCGCACGATGTCGCGCCAGAAGTAGATCACCACGGCCGTTTCGGTACCAAGCTGCGTGATGGCGGTAAACGCGGCCCCGGGATCGGATGCGTTGGGCAGGAACTGCCCCACAATCCGCAGGTGCGCGCTCGATGAAATCGGTAGAAATTCGGTCAGTCCCTGCACTAGGCCCAGCAGGGCCGCCTCAAACCAGTTCACGCTAAGACCCTACGTCATGGACCCTGTTGATTCCCCGTAAGCTTGCAGCTATGCAGCAGCGTTACGTCGGCAACAGTGGGTTGCGAGTCTCCGCCCTTTCCCTCGGCACCATGTCCTGGGCCGGCGAGACCGACGAACAGGACGCCTCGGAGATATTGCGGACATTCATCGATGGCGGCGGAAGACTCATAGACACCGCGGCGTCATACGCCGACGGCCGCGCCGAGGCGATGATCGGCTCTCTCCTGGGTGACGTCGTCTCCCGCACCGAAGTCTGCATTTCCACCAAGGCGGGGATGTCGACGTCGGACGGCCGGCGCACAGTGGACACGTCGCGCAACGCGATGCTCACCGGACTGGACGCCAGCCTGGCAAGGCTGGGGACTGACTACGTGGATATCTGGTTTGCCCAGGCATGGGACGGCAATGTCCCGCTGGACGAGACCCTCTCCGCACTTGAATACGCGCTCCGGAGCGGCCGCGCCCGCTATGCGGGCATCTCCAACTTCAACGGGTGGCAAAGCGCCAAAGCCGCGGCCGTGGCCGGATTTCCGCTCGTAGCCACGCAGGCTGAATATTCACTCCTGCAGCGGAAGGCGGAAGCGGAACTGGTTCCCGCCGTCGAAGATGCCGGCCTTGGGCTGATGGCCTGGGCTCCGCTGGGACGCGGCGTCCTGACGGGCAAGTACCGCGGCGCCATTCCCGCCGATTCCCGGGCGGCAAGAACAGACTCCGCACCCTACGTAGAGCCGTATCTGGAGGCGCAGCCGTCCAGCGTGGTGGAAGCCGTGGCCATGGCGGCCAAAGGACTGGGCCGGACACCGTTGGATGTCTCGCTGAGCTGGCTGTTGTCCCAGCATGGCGTGGCTACGGCCATCGTGGGGCCCAGGACTCCCGTGCAGGCGAAAGAAATCATGGCCGCCCAACTGACCAGGCTGCCGCCCGAAATTGCCCGCGCACTCGAGGACGTTTCCCTGCCCGGCTGACATGCCGTTCAGGGCCACAGGGTTAGGTCAATGCCCGCGATGGCGGCGTGGAGGTCTCAGTCTTCGAGGATTTCCAGGTCCTCGTCGTCATCGATGCCGGCTTCATCGTCCTCATCTTCTTCATCATCGAAGACCTGAAGGGGTGTAACTTCGCTGTAAGCCTCGTAGAGTGCGTCTTCATAAACCTCGAAAGCGTCCGAGACCGCAAAAAAAGCCGCTTCCACCGCGGGATCGCCATCTCCACGCCGGTTGGATGCTGCTATAAGGTGTTCTTCCAAGGCGGTTGTCAAGGACTGAAGCGCGACACGCGGATCGATGCTCATGCCTTCACGTTAGCCGGAAAAGGACGAAAATGGAGAGCAATGAAGGAACATTTTCTCACCAGCTCGGTCCAGCGCGAACGGGACATTCTGAGGCAGTACGAGTACCTCGTTCTGACGGTCAGCCCTGACGATTCGCTGCCTGACGCGAGGCGCCGGCTCGTGGAGCATTCCGAGTACGGCAAGTGGGAGCTGGAACGCAGCAAGCTGTATTTGGGCGGCGGCAGGCGCTTCTGGCTCCGCCGCCGGGTGATGCAGGTCCAGCGGACCGTATAGGCATGATCCGGCCAGCGGGCCGTGGAGGCATCACCGGCCAGTGGCGTGTTCAGTCCTCCAACGGACCCAGCCACGCTTTTGCCACAGTGTTGTGCCCCGACTCGTCATCTGATGGGTGGACATCCCCGCCAGCACGTCCCGGTACAGGCGTTCAAGCTCCGACCCACGAAAGTAGCTGGATCCGCCACTCACCCTGATGGCAAGGTCCACAACGCGGCGGGCCGTTTCAGTTGCGTTGACCTTCAGCCCCGCAAGTTTGGGAAACCTTCCAGCGGATATCCGGATCCTGCGCATAGCTGCGGCCGGCGTTCTTGAAGGACGTGCGGCGCTTGACGGCCTCAACACCCAGGTTCAGGGCACGTTCGCCAATGCCGGTGTACACGCCAGCCAGCAACGTCTCGAAGCACGCGAAGATGGCGAAAATCAGCGGGTCGGCGTTGGGTCCCACCGGGAGTTTGCGGAAGATCCTCTCCGGCGGGACCTCGGCGCCGTCCAGGACGGTGGTGTTTGACTGGCTGGCCCGCATGCCAAGGGTGCTCCAGTCATCCAGGATGGCGTAGCCTGCGGCCTCCCGGCTGATGAAACCGTGCACCAGCTCCCCTTCGCCTTCCCTTGCCTGGGCGTCCTTGCCGAAGATTCCCCGCCGGGTCCATTCGGGCGAAAGACTCGTGAAGATCTTGGTACCCGTGAAGCTGTACGCGCCACCTGGCAGGGGAACGGCTGCCGTTCTTGAATCAAAAAGTACCGAATCGTTGCCGGCTGCGGAATTGCCGAAGACGAAGATCTCGCCGTGGGCGGCCTCCTGCAGGACGAAGCCAAGGGAATGGTCCCCCGGTGCGGCCAGGACGTGGGCGACGCCGGTCCAGACCAAATGCATGTTGATGGCCAAGGCGGTGGCCGGGCCGCCGCCGGTGCCAGCCGCCGCTGGCACTGTGCTGCGGCCTCCAGCCCGAGCCCCAGGCCGTCGTCGGACGCCGGCACAAAGGGCCTGAGGTAGCCAGCGGCGGTCAGCTCCTCGAGGTCTTCAAAGAAGAAGGCGCTTTCCCGGTCATAGCCCGGCAGCGCGGCCGCGGATGGCCTCGAGCAGGGGCTCCGGCAGGACTTCCTCGGGAGTCATGTCCGGGCCGCTCAGTAATTGGTGAGGAGCGTGTTGAGCACCCGGGCGCCGAACTTCAGCGAATCCACCGGAACCCGCTCGTCCACACCGTGGAACATCCCGGTGAAATCGAGATCGTCGGGCAGCTGGAGGGGAGCGAAGCCGTAGCCGGTGATACCGAGCCGGCTCAATGATTTGTTGTCCGTGCCGCCGGAGAGCGTATAGGGAAGCACTTTCGCCCCCGGATCCTCGGTGTGCAGGGCGTCGATCATGGAATCCACCAGGTTTCCGGCAAACGGGACCTCAAGCGAGACGTCGCTGTGAACGTAGCTGACCTCGACACCGGAACCGGCAAGCTCCCGCACGACCTCCAGCACGTGTTCCTGCTGGCCCGGGAGCGTCCGGCAGTCCACCAGGGCCTCAGCCGATTCGGGGATGACATTGTGCTTGTAGCCGCCCTTGAGCAGCGTGGGATTGGTGGTGTTCTGCAGGGTTGCCCCACAAAGCGCGCCACGGTGCCGAGCTGGTCGAGGAGGCGGTCCGGATTGTCGGGATCGAATTCCACACCCGTGAGTTCGGTCACGCCGTCCAGGAACTGCCGCGTAGTGGGCGTCAGCTCAATCGGCCACTTGTATTCGCCGATCCGGGTTACCGCCGCAGCCAGCCGGGTGACGGCGTTGTCCGTATTGATCTGGGAGCCGTGGCCAGCCCGGCCGTGCGCCACCAGCCGGAGCCAGGAGATGCCCTTCTCAGCCGTCTGCAGGAGGTACGTGCGCTGCCCGCCGATGGTTGCCGAGAAACCGCCTACCTCCGAGATGGCTTCGGTGGCGCCTTCGAAGAGCTCAGGCCGCTTGTCGACTGCGTAGCGGGCGCCGTACTCACCGCCGGCCTCCTCGTCGGCGAAGAAGGCAAAGATAATGTCGCGCTTGGGTTTGCGCCCGGATCTGGCCAAATCCCGCATCACAGCAAGGATCATCGCGTCCATGTCCTTCATGTCCACGGCTCCGCGCCCCCAGATGAGTCCGTCCTTGAGTTCTGCACCAAAGGGATCCACCGACCACTGCTCACGCAGGGCGGGCACGACATCGAGGTGCCCGTGCACCACCAACGCGCTGGCGGACGGATCTTCACCGGCCATCCGGGTCACAACGCTGGCGCGGCCTGGCGCCGACTCGAAGATCTCGGCTGCGAGTCCTACTTCCTCGATGAGCCCGGCTGTGTATTCCGCGGCCACCCGCTCCCCCGGACCCGAGCCGTCACCATAGTTCGAGGTATCGATCCGGATGAGTTCCTGGCAGATCCGTACAACTTCATCCTCGGCGCGGATGTCAGACATAGAAACTCCTTGGGCGGTGGGAAGGCTGCAAGAACCTGGGTTTTCGTGTGCCTTCAGCCTACCCATCAGTCCCGATTGGATGTTTCCGGAAAGTTCGTGTTAGAGTCTTTCTCGCTGCTTCGGAGAAAAGCGAAACGCTGAAAGGCGGAAACGACCTCCGAATACCACCTGCGCGGGTGGCGGAATGGCAGACGCGCTAGCTTGAGGTGCTAGTCCTCGAAAGGGGGTGGGGGTTCAAGTCCCCTCCGCGCACAAACGGGAAAACCCCTGAGATCTACGGATTTCGGGGTTTTTTCTGTTTCCGTCGACGGCCTAAGCTGGAGCCGTGAATCCAACCCCGCCGCCTGGCCCGCTTGAAGTTGTCGTCCACTCCGGGCCGGCCGACTGGTGGGTAATCCTTGCCGGGCTCGCCCCTTGGCTGTCCTGATCGCGGCCCTGCTGGCCTTCTACATCAACTGGCGCACCCTGGCCAACGCACGTCGGCCGATAAGACAGCGCTGGACCAGAAACGAGAAGCCGACGAGCGGGCGCTCCGGCAGAAGACCGAGGCGGACAGCCGGGCGGAATGGTGGCGGCGCACCCAGTGGGCCCTGGACCGCGCCCTGGATCAGGATGAAGGAGCGAAGGCCTTGGGCTTGGAACCTTAAACGTCCTCGCAGGCAGTGAGCTGGCCCGTGCCGAGGAGCTTGAACTGTTTGACTCGGTGTGGGAGTACGTGCCTGGCGGGGACGACTGGACCGTGAGCGCAGGGTCTCCTGAACACAAGGACGTCCACGCACACCGGAATGCCGCTTCTGCGCCGGACAGGAACGTCACTCCTGCCGAGCACCGGGTTCAGGTGGCGGCCGCCCGGCTGCGCGTGACGCTCGACGAGCGCCTGGGGCGGATTACCCCGCCTCAGACCACGGCCTTGGCTGGGGAACGTGACTAGGTCTCGCGGCTGGGCCGCCGTGCGCTGACTTTCAGCCCCGGGCACCATGGTGCCCAATGTCACTCGACGCCGATCCCGGCGGGTGTCCGTCCGGAAATATTGGCGCCGCAGAGAAATTTTCTTGCCAGGCTATTGGGGAATACCCGCCGGATGCTGTACGTTGCATACGCGACAGACGAACCAAAGAAAAGAGATACACCTAAGTGGCAACCGATTACGACGAACTTCGCTCCGACGTCAAGGAGTCGCAGGACAACTCACTCGAGGCACTGCAGTCCGCCAATGCTCCGGACGCCCGCAGCGTCGTCCTCGAGCTCGATGAGGCCGACGGGCTGGATGGCGCCGGCGTTCCGGGAGGCGAATTCGTTGCCGAGGAACTGGTCGTGCAGGTTATCCCGCAGGCCGAGGACGAGTTCACGTGCTACTCCTGTTTCCTGGTCCGGCACCGCTCCCAGATTGCGCGGCAGAAAGACGGACACAGCTACTGCACTGACTGCGAAGGCTGATTCAAAAAACCCGGATATTCTTCCGTGGCGGCTGAGTTCCGCCAACAGGAAGTTAAGGCACGCCCACGTTTAGTAGGCGTGCCTTTCCTGTTAGCAGGCTCGAGTAACAGGCTCGAGCTGACGGCTCAGGCGAGACGGCTGCGGACGATCTCGCTGACTGACTTGCCGTCGAAGCGTCCGGCGACTTTGGCCGTGACAGGCTTCATCACGGCACCCAGCTGACGCATACCAGGCTCCACGCCTTCGCTCCGCAGTTCGGCGATTGTTTCGTCAACGATCGCCTCGACTTCTGCGGCTGTCAGCGGCTGAGGCAAGTAAGCCTCGATGATTTCGGCCTCGGCGATCTCGGCCGCGGCCCGCTCGGATTCTCCGGCTTCCATATAGATCCTTGCGGTGTCACGTCGCTTTGCAGCCTCTTTCTGCAACAACGAGGTCACTTGGGCGTCGTCCAGGACAATGGGCGTCTTTCCCGACTTCTCCCGTGTTTCGATCTCGCCCAGGACATTGCGCACCGTTATCAGGGCGGTTTTGTTCCGCTCCTTCATGTGCAGCACGACATCAGCGTGCAGGCGTTCCTTCAAAGTGGTCACGGCATTCCTCGATTCGTTGAGCGCCCCGGGGCGGCAGGGCGGCAGGACAGTGGTGAACCATCCCTCTAGTACCGTAGAGGGCTATGGCTGACAATCACTACTCCCGACCCCGAGGGAGACGACCTTGATTCCCGAGCAATTGTGGCAACGGATCGTCGAAGCCTTCAGCCGTGCTGCCAACCCCAAGTCACGGTGGCCGAACTGGCCGTGGTGCTGGCGCTGGCAACTGCTTTGTCCATCCCCCGTGCCACCTGGAAGTACTTTGGGCTCCTGGCCACCGCTACGCACGAACTCGGCCATGCTTTCGCCGCCGTCATGAGCGGCCAAAGACTGAGCGGGATCCGGCTCCGGTTGGACCACTCAGGCACAACCACCAGTTTCAGCCGGGGCAAGGCCGCCGCCGTCTGGTCCGGATTCTGGGGCTATCCTGTACCTGCCCTGACCGGCGCTGCCCTGGTCACCTCCGGTTTTGCCGGCTGGGGTCCGGCCGCCTTGGCCACCGGCACCCTTATCCTCCTGGTTTCGCTCGTGTTCATCAGGAACTTCGCGGGGATGCTGATCACAGGCCTTGCCGTCACAGGCGGCGGGATGCTGGTCCTCGTTGTTCCCAGCACCTTCACCGGCCATGTTGCAGTCGTGCTTGGCGTGGCGCTGCTGGTGGCCGCCGTCCGGGATGTCGCGAAGCTCACGAACGTGCACCTGCGGCACCGTGACAGGCTGGCCAGTTCCGACGCGTACCTGCTGTACCGCGCAACGTCCATACCGTCCGGCATCTGGATCGCGCTCTTTGTAGCCGTTATTGCCGGCTCCTGGCTGGTCGCCTGGCAGCCCATCTCAGCAATCCTGGCCGCCGGAGCTCTAGGCTGGTCCGCATGAGCCAGGAATCTCCGAGCGGGCCGCAGACCACGAACGCCACCGCTGCCGACAGCACGGACACCTGCACCGAACACAGCACCCTGGGCGCCTATGTGACCGGCGGTGCCGAGTTCAACCGGGACACGAATTACATTGAGGACCGGATCACCCACGATGGCCGCCCAGGCGTCAACGGCGAGCCGGGGTGGCCAGTGGAAGCTGGCCGGTACCGGCTGATTGCGGCGCGGGCATGCCCGTGGGCGAACCGGGCCGTGATTGTGCGGAGGCTCCTCGGCATGGAGGACTCCATCTCCCTTGGCCAGCCCGGGCCTACCCACGATGCCCGGTCGTGGACTTTTGACCTCGATCCGGGCGGGGTGGACCCTGTGCTTGGCATCGAGCGCATCCAGAGCGCCTATTTCCGGCGCTTCCCGGATTACCCGCGCGGCATCACGGTGCCAGCGATCGTTGATATTGTCAGCGGCGCGGTGGTCACCAACAACTTCCCTCAGATCACCCTGGACTTTGCCACCGAATGGACCCGTTTCCACCGGATTGGAGCGCCTGACCTTTACCCGGAGCACCTCCGCGCTGAAATTGACTCCGTCAACAAGCGCGTCTTCACCGAGGTCAACAACGGCGTCTACCGCTGCGGCTTTGCGGGCTCCCAGGAGACCTACGATGCGGCCTACACCAGGCTGTGGACCGCGCTCGACTGGCTCGAGGAACGCCTCACCGGACTGCGGTACCTCGTGGGTGACACCATCACGGATGCGGATGTCCGCCTGTTCACCACCTTGGCCAGGTTCGATGCCGTTTACCATGCGCATTTCAAGTGCAACCGTCAGAAGCTGACCGAACTGCCGGCCCTGTGGGCTACGCGCGGGATCTTTTCCAGACTCCCGGTTTCGGAGACACGATCGATTTTGTCCAGATCAAGCAGCACTATTACATCGTCCATGAGGACATCAATCCCACCCGGATAGTGCCGCAGGGTCCTGATCCGGCGGGCTGGCTGGAGCCCCATGGCAGGGAATCACTGGGCGGCCGGCCGTTCGGTGACGGCACTCCCCGGGGCCGGTGCGCCCGGGGAAGAAGTTTCCCCGGCCATGGAGCGGCTCAGGTTCAGGAAAGCGCTTTCTAGCCGGTTAGGCTAGCCCCATGCAGAAATCTTTTGGCTTTGCAGCACCCGGTTATGAAGGCGTTTTGGACCTGTTTGAGGCCCTTCTCGCCGCGGATCCGCAGTACAGCGCCCAACTGGCGGCCTACCGCGACGGCGTGAAGATCGTGGACCTGTACGGCGGGCCCCACATCACCGCCGATTCCGTCACGGGGCGTATTCAGTTTCCAAGGGCGTGGCGGCGCTGGTGATTTCGCTGCTCGTCCAGGACGGGCTGCTGGACCTTGACCGGACAGTGGCGCACTACTGGCCCGAGTTTGGTTGCCATGGCAAGGACTGCTTGCTGGTGCGTGAAGCCCTGTCCCATCAGGCAGGCCTGATGGGAGTCGAGGGTGGCATCGCCCTGGACGAATTCACCACATCCCTGGCCGCGGGAAGGTTGGCAGCGGCGAGCCCCGCGTGGCGTCCCGGCAGTTGCTTCGGATACCACGCCCTCACCATCGGAATCATTATGGAGGAACTCTGCCGGCGGGTCACGGGAACCAGTCTGCAGAGCCTCTATGACCAGCGCATCCGCACGGCCTACGGCATCGACTTCTTCCTGGGACTCCCCGAAGAGCTGGAACCGCGCTACCGTGACGTCCTCTACGACGTCGATCCCCTTCAACCATGGCTGGATCCGCTGAGCCTGGTTGGGCTCAACAGCAACGCTGCAGTCAGCACAATCATGGAACTTCCCAATCAACGGCCGTCCGCGCCGCGGGGATGAGTGCCGCCGGCGGTGTGGGTTCGGCGGAGGGCCTGGCCAGGCTGTACGCCGCGGCCATCACCGGTGTGGACGGCGGGGACCCTTTGTTGACCCCTGAGACCATCAGCGCGATGTCCCAGGAGCAGGTGTGGGGCCTGGACCGCCTGTCCGGACTGGTCAACGCCTTTGCCGTGGTCTTTATGAAGCCACACGTGTCGCGGAATTTCGGCAGCCACCGCGCCTTCGGCCACGAGGGTGCAAACGCTGCCCTGGGGTTTGCCGATCCCGCGTACGGGCTCGGCTTCGGATACATCCCGCAGCGGGCCGAGGACGGACGCACCCAGGGCAAAGCCCATCGGCTGGCTGCGGAGGTCCGGCGGGCGGCGTCGGCCTTGTCCTAGTACACAGGTGCACCTAGGGTGGGGCTGATGGGTGACACTCAAACGCAGCCGCAGGCCGGCCCTCCGCTGGAACCCGCCTCCTGAGGAATTCGGTGGCCGGCCTCTCGTCGGCATTCACGGCTCAGCGCCTGCAGCTGGCGGCGAAGGCAGCTCTGGCCGCCGGCTTCGCTTTTGCCATTGCTCCCCTGATGCCGGGATCCGCTGCCGAGTATCCGTACTACGCGCCGCTCGGGGCGCTGGTGTCGATGTACCACAACGTGGCCGGATCCGTGCGGCAGGGCCTCCAGGCGCTTGTGGGCCTCACCCTGGGTATCGGGCTGGCCTTCGCGTTGGTAAGTATCGGTGACCCGTCGCCGCTGACGGTCGCGGTGTTTATGGGCATCGGAGTGCTGCTCGGCGGCCTTCCGCGCATCGGTTCCGGCAGTGATTGGATTCCGACGGCGGCGCTGCTGGTTCTGCTGGTGGGGGGAAGCAACCGGGACGACTTTTCCTTCGGCTACCTCATCCAGATGGGCGTCGGCGTCGCGGTGGGCATTGCCGTCAACTTCCTGGTCTTTCCTCCCCTGCACTTCAACGCGGCGGCCACCAGCCTGGGCAATCTCCGCCTGGCCCTCGGGCGGCAACTGACTGACATGGGAACGGCCCTGACTGAAAAGTGGCCACCCGAGCATGAGGACTGGTCCCGCCGGTCCACCGAGCTGGCCGAAGCAGCCAGCAAGGTCCGCCATCTCGTGCAGGAGGCTGATGCAAGCCGGCGCGCCAATCCGCGCCGGCGGCTGCATCCCCGCGATGTGGATCTCGACTACCGCAACCTTCGTGACCTGGAGCGGGTGACATTCCACATCCAGGACATGACAGAAGTCCTGTCAGATGTCATCTGGACAGACGACGCACCTTTTGCGGTGCCTTTCAACGACAGTGCGCCCCTGGCCGCGGCCATGAGCGCCACCGGCGAACTCCTGGCCTCGTTCGACGGTGAGGATGAAGCGGCGCAGCGGCGGCTGTTCGCTTCCGCAAAGTCGGCAGTGGAGGCCGGTATGGCAAGGGTTGCGGATCGGGCCCAGGAGGATTCGGCCGTGACAGCGTCCGAGTCCATCCTCCTGAGCCTGCACCGTATCCTCAGGGCTGTGCGGCCGGCGTCCTAGAGCGGTGCCACGGAGCCGCTGAAGTGGCGGCGGCCGGAGCGCGGGTTCCACGCCACAAATTCTGCCCGCTGCCAGCCTTCGCCAGGCGTCTGAACCGTGATATCCAGGGCTGTGATAGCCAAGGCAACGCGGGCAGGAAGGAACACCGGAGCCTCGAACGTGACATCCCACGTGAACGTTTCGCCCTTGGCTGGCCCGACATCCGCGAGGGCCCTCGAGGCAAGGTACATCCCGTGTGCGATGGAGCGGCGCATGCCTAGGCCTTGGCAGAAAGCACGCTCAGGTGGATGGGGTTGAAGTCTCCGGAA
This sequence comes from Arthrobacter sp. Hiyo4, assembly GCA_002370555.1. Lineage (GTDB taxonomy): Bacteria > Actinomycetota > Actinomycetes > Actinomycetales > Micrococcaceae > Arthrobacter. The sequence continues at coordinate 1,794,564 of AP014718.1, read as the reverse complement.
ACGGCGGCATACGCCCTTCCCGTGTCGACCCCCAAATGCCAAATCGCGGTGGGGTCCGGAGGCGTGAAATCGGCCTGGCCGTTGTTTGGCGTTGGCTTGTCGATGCCGGGAGGAACACACCTTTGGCCAGGTAGGAGGAGCGCCCGGTCCACTTGATGTCCGGCGTATCCGCGCCACGGATCTCTGCCACAACGTCAAGTTGCGTGCCGGACCGGTGGCCCCGGAGGTTCTCAACCCTGGCCCGGATGTCCAGGGATTCCGTGAAGAGCACCGGCGACCTCTGCTCCACATGGTTGTAGAGATGAACCATGCCCAGGAGTGGCAGCGGGAAATCGTCGCGGTTCATCACACTCATTGCCAGCGGGAATGCCAGTGCGTGGAGGTATCCGGCCGGCAGGGTGTCCCTGGCAGTCAGCCCGATGAGGTGCTGGTAGGCGGTGAGGTTGCCGACGTCGGCCCTTACCCCGCGCACTTCGTGACTAGTGACCGGAAGGTTTGATCCGTTGTGCGTGCCCAGGACGCGCCGCCGCGCGGTCTGCGCGGCGGCATTGACGTAGAGCTTGGACAGGGACGGCATCTCCCCCAGGATGACCGGCTGGACTGTACTCATGCCCCCACCATGTTCTGTCCACAGATCCGCAGCACGTCGCCGTTGATGCCCCCGGCGGCGTCGCTCGCCAGAAAGGCAATGGCCTCCGCGACGTCCGATGGTTGGCCGCCTTGCTGCAGCGAGTTCAGCCGGCGTCCCACCTCGCGGACGGCAAACGGGATCCGTGCTGTCATGTCTGTTTCGATGAATCCGGGCGCCACCGCGTTAATGGTCCCGCCGTTCGCCGCCAGAAGGGGTGCAGAAGCGCGCACCATACCCATCACGCCGCCCTTGGACGCCGCGTAGTTGGTCTGGCCGCGGTTGCCCGCGATGCCGCTGGTGGATGCCACCGAGACAATCCGTGGTGAATTACGGAAGTGTTCGGAAGCAAGGAGCGCTTCGTTGATTCTGAGCTGGGCAGCGATGTTGATGTTCAGGACGGAGGTCCAGCGGCCGTGGTCCATATTGGCCAGCAGCTTGTCCCGGGTAATTCCTGCGTTGTGGATGACGATGTCCAGACGGCCATGACGCTGCACGGCGTGGTCGATGATCCGCTGGCCGGCATCCGCGCTGCTGATGTCCAGTTGAAGCGCCGTACCGCGGACTTCGTTGGCAACGGCAGCCAAATGGTCCCCGGATGCCGGGATATCTACGAGGACCATGATGGCCCCGTCACGGTGGAGGGTCCGGGCGATAGCCGCACCGATACCGCGGGCGGCACCGGTGACCACGGCAACCTTGCCGGCGAGCGGCTTCTCGAAGTCCGGGGGCAGGTGGCCCTGCTCAGTTGCCACAGTCAGGAACTGGCCATCCACAAATGCCGACCGGCCGGACAGAAAGAAACGCAGGGCTGCCAGAGCGCTGGGGCTGGTGCTCTGGACACCCTCTGCCAGGACGATGCCGTTCGCTGTTGCGCCGGCCCGGAGTTCCTTGGCAAGCGACCGCAGGAAACCATCCACGCCTTGCCGGGCAGCCGACTGTGCAGGGGACGCGGTTTCGGCGGCCGGCCGGGAGATGGTGATGACGCGGGCGCTGGGGCCGAGATCACGCAGTGAGGCCGCGGCGGACAGGACAGGCTTTTCAAGATCCTCGGGCCGGGTCAGCTCATCCAGGACCAGAATGATCGCGCCAAGTGTTTCGCGGGGCACCGCGTGGCGCCGGACGTCCAGGTCCCAGGAGAGCAGCTTGGCGGCCAGTTCGTCGGCACCGGCGGTGTTGCCCTGGACCACGACGGGGCCGGTGACCAGGGCTGGCCCGGCTTGAAGCGGCGCAGCACGGCAGGCTGGGGCAGGCCCAGCCGTTTGGCGATGTTCTTACCTACGCCCTGGTTGACGAGCGTGGTGTATTTATCCGTCATCCGGTGCCCCTAGAGTGCTTCGAGTATTGCGACGACGCCCTGGCCGCCGGCGGCGCAGATTGAAATCAGTCCGCGCGCAGGCCTTCCTTCGACGGAGCCTTTGGCCTGCAGCATCTTGGCCAGCGAGGCCACGATGCGTCCGCCGGTGGCTGCGAACGGGTGGCCCGCGGCCAGGGAGGAGCCGTTGACGTTCAGCTTGATGCGGTCGATGCTGCCGAAAGCACCCTCAAGTCCCAGACGGGTGCGGCCGAACTCATCATCTTCCCAGGCGGCCAGGGTGCTCAGGACAGTCCCGGCGAAGGCTTCGTGGATCTCAAAGAAGTCGAAGTCATCCAGCGTCAGTCCGTTGCGGGCCAGCAGCCTGGGGACCGCAAACGCGGGAGCCATAAGCAGTCCGTCCTTGCCGTGGACGAAGTCCACTGCGGCAGCCTCACCATCCACGACGGTGGCGAGCTTCGGCAAGTCATGGGCATCAGCCCAGTCTTCGGCTGCGAGGAGGACCGTGGAGGCCCCGTCGGTCAGGGTGTGGAGTTTCCCGCCGTCATGGTGCCTCGGCGCCGAGGCTCTTCCCGAAGACGGGCTTGAGTGTAGCCAGCTTCTCCAATGTGGTGTCCGTCCTCAGGTTGGAGTCCTTGGCGAGGCCTCGGTATGGCGTCAGGAGGTCATCGAAGAATCCGGCGTCATACGCGGCGGAAAGGTTACGGTGGCTGTTGAAAGCCAGCTCATCCTGCGCTTCGCGCGAAATGTTCCATTGCGCGGTGGTCAGCGCCTGGTGCTCGCCCATGGACAGGCCGGTGCGTGGCTCTCCCGTACTCGGGGCATCGGGGCCAGGTCCTTGGGCCGCAGGCGGCTGAGTACCTGCAGGCGCTGGGGCAGTGTCTTGGCGCGGTTGAGGTCCAGGAGTATCTCGCGGAGGCCTTCACTGACAGCAATGGGGGCATCCGATGCCGAGTCGACACCGCCGGCGATGGCGGAATCGATCTGGCCCAGTTTGATCTTGTTGGCCAGGCCCAGAACCGTTTCGAGGCCGGTGGCGCACGCCTGCTGCAGGTCGTAGGCGGGGGTTTCCGCCGACAACGCCGAACCCAGGACTGCCTCGCGAGTGAGGTTGAAGTCGCGGGAGTGCTTGAGCACGGCCCCGCCGCAACCTCGCCGATGCGCTCATCCTGGAGGCCAAACCTGGCGATAAGACCGTCCAGTGCGGCAGTGAGCATGTCCTGGTTGGATGACTTCGTGTAGGCCCGCCGGACCGCGCAAACGGGATCCGGTTACCACCCACAATTACGGCCCGGCGGACTGGACGCGCCGCGCCGGAAGTCGTGGGGCTGGCGAATTCGTGGGTCCGGTGCCGGACTGTCCATTGACGGACATGGGTGACTCCTCTGATCTGCGACGGTTACCGATACCCAGCGTACCTGATACGCTGGGTATCGTGAACAACCTCCACGCAGAAGTCCCGACGCCGGCTGCCGGCGCAATTGCCGACGGCCGTTCGGCCCGCTGGCAGACCCACCGGGAGGAACGACGCCGGGAGCTCATCAAGTCCGCACGCCGCGCGGTCCACGCGCTGGGCAGCGACGCCTCCATGGAGGAGATTGCAGCTGCCGCAGGCACCTCAAAGTCGGTCTTCTACCGCTATTTCGGCGATAAGGCAGGACTTCAGCACGCCGTCGGGGAAGTTGTCCTGAGCCAGATGCAGCGCAAGATCCGCGAAGCGGCGCAGGGTGCCCAGACTCCTCGGGAAGGGCTGCTGGCCATGATTTCTGCCTATCTCCAGATGGCCGAAACCAGCCCAATGTCTACAGTTTCGTCACCCGCTATGCGCCGGTGGATGCGGACAGCCACCAGGGATCGGCGGCCATTTCGGGAGCCCTTGGCCACTTCTTCGATTCCATCGCAGAGATGATCGCCGCGCCAATGCGGTCCCACCTCGGCGAAGGCAAAGAAGCGGTGATCGGCTACTGGCCCACGGCGGCCATCGGCCTGGTCCGAAATGCCGGTGAGCAATGGCTCAGCACGCCGGCGTCGGCGGCGAAGCCGGACCAGGAAGCCATGGCCCGCCAGATCACGGCCTGGTTATGCGTGGGGATCGCCCCCGAGCTTAGCCCTGCCAGCGCGGCATGATTCCGCCCAAGAACCTCACACCCTCCTGTCAGAACCAACGAAGGACATTGACATGACCGAAGTAGTGGACCGCCCACCGGCCCGGCCGCCGACGAGACGAATACAGCCGTAGCTAATGCAGCTGTACCGAACACAGCCGCTGCGGGCCCAGCGGTCACCAGCCCCAGCGCCAACTACGCCCCGGCTGTGCATCCCGCCGTCGACGTTGCCGCCCTCGGCGAGCAACTTCTGGGCAAATGGGCGGACTCCCGTCGCCAATCCCGCGCGCTGGCCGGTGACCCTGCACTGCACAAAATTGAAGGACTGACGCACACCGAACACCGGACGCGAACCTTCGGCCAGTTGAAGTACCTCGTGGACAACAGCGCCGTGCACCGGGCCTTCCCGGAGGCACTGGGCGGTTCCGATGACCACGGCGGCAATATCGCTGCGTTCGAGGAACTGGTCACCGCCGACCCGTCCCTGCAGATCAAGGCTGGTGTCCAGTGGGGCCTGTTCGGCTCGGCCGTGATGCACCTGGGCACGCAGGAACACCACGCCAGGTGGCTGCCAGGCATCATGAGCCTGGAGATTCCTGGCTGCTTCGCCATGACGGAGACGGGCCACGGTTCCGATGTGGCCAGCATCGCCACCACGGCGACGTACGACGCCGAAACCCAGGAATTTGTGGTCCACACTCCGTTCCGGGCTGCGTGGAAGGACTACATCGGCAACGCTGCCATTGACGGCCTCGGCGCCGTCGTTTTCGCCCAGCTTGTGGCAAATGGCGTCAACCATGGCGTGCATGCCTTCTACGTTGACCTCCGGGACCCCCAGACCCAGGAGTTCATGCCCGGGATCGGTGGGGAGGACGACGGAGTCAAGGGCGGCCTCAACGGGATCGACAACGGCCGGCTTCATTTCGACAACGTCCGCATTCCCCGCACGAACCTGCTGAACCGCTACGGCGATGTGGCACCTGACGGAACCTACACGTCGTCCATTGCCAGCCCCGGCCGCCGGTTTTTCACCATGCTGGGAACTCTCGTGCAGGGCCGCGTGTCATTGGACGGCGCGGCCGTGGCGGCGTCGAAGATCGCCCTGACGGCAGCCATCCGCTACGCCACCGAACGGCGCCAGTTCAACGCGTCGTCGCACACTGACGAAGAGGTCCTCCTGGACTACCAGCGCCACCAGCGGCGCCTGTTTACCCGGCTGGCCACAACGTATGCCGCGGGATTCGCGCACGAGCAGCTCCTCCAGAAATTCGACGACGTTTTCTCCGGCGCCCACGATACTGACGAGGACCGGCAGGATTTGGAAACCCTCGCCGCAGCCCTGAAGCCGCTGAGCACCTGGCATGCCCTTGACACCCTGCAGGAATGCCGCGAGGCGTGCGGCGGCGCCGGCTTCCTGATCGAAAACCGCTTCGCCTCCCTCCGGGCCGACCTGGACGTCTATGTCACGTTTGAGGGCGACAACACCGTCCTGCTCCAGCTGGTGGCCAAGCGCCTCCTGGCCGACTACGCCAAGGAGTTCAGGAACGTCGATTTTGGCGTCCTGGCCCGCTACGTGGTGGCGCAGGCAACGGGCGTGGCGATCCACCGCACCGGCCTGCGGCAGGTGGCACAGTTTGTCGCCGATACCGGATCAGTCCAGAAGGCAGCCATTGCCCTCAGGGACGCGGAAGGCCAGCGCGCCCTCCTGACGGACCGGGTCCAGACCATGGTGGCCGACGTCGGGTCGGCCCTGAAGGGCGCCAACAAACTGCCCGTCGAAAAGGGGCGGCACTTTTCAACCAGCACCAGAACGAGCTGATCGATGCTGCGCAGGCCCACGCGGAGCTCCTGCAATGGGAGGCGTTCACGGCGGCCCTGGAAGACGTCACGGACCCGGGCACAAAGCGGGTCCTGACCTGGCTGCGCGACCTGTTCGGCCTGTCGCTGATCGAAAAGAACCTGTCCTGGTACCTGATGAACGGCAGGCTCTCCATGCAGCGGGCACGCACCGTGGGTGATTACATCAACCGGCTCCTGGTCAAGATCAGGCCACACGCCCTGGACCTGGTGGACGCCTTCGGGTATGGCGACGAGCACGTGCGTGCGGCGATCGCCACCGGTGCCGAGAAGACCCGGCAGGACGAGGCCCGCGCCTACGCCAGGGCACAGCGGGCCAGCGGCAACGCACCCGTCGACGAAAAAGTGCTGCTGGCGCGCGCGGCTACCTCCCGTTAAAGCAACGCGGGGTCACTTCACGCCCCTCCGACGCCCCGGAATGGGCACTTAGTGACCCCGCGTTGGATCAAGCGTTAAGGACGCACGACGGCGCCGCCCCCTCGGTGGGGGCGGCGCCGTCGTCCGCTGTTTGGTCAGTAATGCTGTTGTTATTGCTGTCCGCCAGGAAGCACTGAGCGGTAGACCTCGAGGGTGGTCTCGGTGATGGAGTCCCAGGAGAAGTGCTCCTCCGCACGGCGGCGGCCGGCCTGGCCCATGGCACGTGCCCTGTCGGGATCGGACACCACTTCGGTCAGGGCGGCGGCAAATTCCGTCACGAACTTCTCGGGATCAAGCGGCGTGCCGGTACCGTCGGTGACCTGCTCCAGGTCCACCAGCAGGCCCGTCTCGCCATGCTGGACCACCTCGGGAATGCCGCCCGTAGCGCTGGCCACCACAGCAGCACCGCAGGCCATCGCCTCGAGGTTGACGATGCCCAGCGGTTCATAGATGGACGGGCAGGCGAACGCTGTGGCGTGGCTGAGGACCTGGATGAGTTCGTTCCGCGGCAGCATCCGTTCGATCAGGACGACGCCGGTCCGCTGGCTCTGCAGCTCCTCGATCAGACGTGCAGTTTCTGCGGCGAGCTCGGGGTATCCGCCGCGCCAAGGCACAGCACGAGCTGCACATCGGCCGGAAGCTTCGCGGCGGCACGCAGGAGGTAAGGTACACCCTTCTGGCGCGTGTTACGGCCGACAAACACCACGCTCGGCTTATCCGGATCAATGCCCAGGGCGCGGACGGCGTCCTGGTTTTCGTCGCGCTGCCACAGTTCGACGTCGATGCCGTTGTGGACCACCCTGACTTTGGCAGGGTCAACGTCGGGGTAGCTGCGGAGGATGTCCTGGCGCATGCCTTCCGAAACGGCGATGATCGCTGCTGCCGCCTCGTAGGCAGTTTTCTCGACCCAGGAGGACAACGCGTAGCCGCCGCCAAGCTGCTCGGCCTTCCACGGCCTCAGGGGCTCCAGGCTGTGGGCACTTAATACGTGCGGGATGCCGTGGAGCAGGGACGCCAGATGGCCGGCCATGTTCGCATACCAGGTGTGCGAATGGACCAGATCGGCACCTGCCACGTCCGGGACGATCCGCAGGTCCACGCCGAGCGTCTGGACGGCTGCGTTGGCCGAGCCCAGGTCTTCGGGAACGGAATAGGAGGTCACCCCGGCACCGTGGTAATCGGCGTCGCGGGGTGCACCGAAGGCACGAACCTGCAGGTCAACATGCTTACTAAGCACCCTGCTCAATTCGGCCACGTGGACTCCGGCGCCTCCGTAGATCTCGGGCGGGAACTCTTTAGTCACAATGTCTATTCGCACGTTACCCAAGGTAGTCCTTCTGGACTATCTGTTCTAGTGTGAAGGAGTCCGGGCATGCCGGACTGTTTGGGGAGTTACGAAGGCGTACAGGAGCTATTACCATGCCGTTGAATAAAAGAGTCCTGGCCATTGTCCTCGCGGGCGGCGAGGGAAACAGGCTAATGCCACTGACGGCAGACCGGGCGAAACCTGCAGTGCCTTTTGCCGGCAGTTACCGGCTGATCGACTTTGCGCTGTCCAACCTGGTGAATTCACGCTACCTGCAGATCGTGGTCCTGACCCAGTACAAGTCCCACAGCCTTGACCGCCACATTTCCGAGACCTGGCGGATGTCCACGCAGCTGGGCAATTATGTGGCGTCCGTGCCTGCGCAGCAGCGCGTCGGCAAGAGCTGGTTCCTCGGCAGCGCTAACGCCATCTACCAATCCCTGAACCTGATCCATGACGCCAACCCCGACATCGTCGTCGTGGTCGGTGCTGACCACGTGTACCGCATGGACTTCGACCAGATGGTGGAGCAGCATGTGCAGAGCGGTGCCAAGGCCACTGTGGCCGCCGTGCGCCAGCCGTTGAGCATGGCCAACCAGTTCGGTGTGATCGAGGTGGACCCGGAGGACCCGCAGAAGATTGCTGCATTTGTGGAAAAGCCCGCCACAACTCCGGGCCTGGCCGCTGATCCCACCCAGTTCCTGGCTTCCATGGGCAACTACGTCTTTGACGCCGACGCGTTGGTGGATGCCCTTCACGTGGACGCCGAACGGCTCGACACCAAGCACGACATGGGCGGGGATATCATCCCCTACTTCGTCAGCCAGGGTGAGGCCGGAGTGTACGACTTCACCCTCAACGACATCCCCGGCTCCACGGAACGCGACCGGACCTACTGGCGAGATGTCGGCACCATTGATTCGTTCTACGACGCCCACATTGACCTCATCTCGCCGTTGCCGGTGTTCAACCTCTACAACTCTGAATGGCCCATTTACACGCGCCAGAGCATCTCCCCCCGGCCAAGTTCGTCCGCGGTCAAAACGACACCGTGGGCACCGCCCTGGACTCCATCGTGTCCAGCGGCGTGGTCATCTCCGGCGGCGTCGTTGAGGGCTCCGTCCTGTCCAACGACGTCTTTGTGGGGAACGGCAGCAGGGTCATCGACTCGGTCCTGATGGACAAGGTGAATATCGGCGAAGGTGCCGTGGTCAACCGGGCCATCCTGGACAAGAACGTTAAGGTTCCGGCCGGCGCGGCGATTGGACTGGACCATGACCTGGACCGCGCCCGCGGTTTCAAGGTGACCGACTCCGGCATCACCGTGCTCGCCAAAGGCCAGCAGGTTCCCGAGCCCGGGACGCGGAACGTGCGCTCGCCGCTAAGAACCTCCACCAGGTACCGGATGCGGTCAAGGCGGCCACAGCCAACTACCCCGAACTCCGAGAATCAGTCGAACAGGCCGCTGCGGTCCACGCGGAAACAGCGGCCCAGGCCTCCCCGGGCGGCCGCCGCGCCTAAACGAAGGAGAGCCAGGCCTGGCCGGGCTGCGAACCCCGCGGCACGGTCAGGCTGGATCTTCGCCAGGCTGTAAAATCGGTACAATGAGCTCCCCCGATCTGACGCCTGAGGAAATCCAGGCCTGCCTCAAGGTCTTGAACACCATCCACGTCTACGACGAGGAACACCCCGATTACGTCTCGGTGCGCCGTGCCACCGGGAAGATGTTCAAGGCCGTGAAGCGTCACCGCCGCGTCACCAAGCGGGACCTGATCTCCGAAGCCGACCGGGCCGTCATCGCCCAGACGGCAACGGCAGCGCCGGACCGGATCGACGACGAGACCCGGGGCAACAAGCTGGAGACCTCGGCGACGGGTAAGGTGGCCGGGCACCTGATCCGTTCCCGCCCCTGCTATATCTGCAAGAAGCACTACACGCAGGTGGACGCTTTTTATCATCAGCTCTGCCCGGAATGCGCCGCCTTCAGCCACAGCAAGCGGGATGCCCGTACCGACCTGACAGGCCGGCGTGCGCTGCTCACCGGCGGGCGGGCCAAAATCGGCATGTACATCGCGCTGCGGCTGCTCCGGGATGGCGCGCACACCACCATCACCACCAGGTTCCCCAAAGATGCCGCACGCCGTTTTGCTGCGATGGAAGACAGCAGCGAGTGGCTGCACCGGCTCCGGATCGTGGGCATCGACCTGCGCGACCCGTCACAGGTGATGGCCCTGACGGATTCGCTTAACGCAGCGGGCCCCCTGGACATCATCATCAACAACGCCGCCCAGACGGTGCGCCGATCCGGCAACGCCTACAAACCCCTGGTGGACGCCGAGGACGAACCGCTGCCGGCCGCGCTGGAGCCGGCCAACGGCGGACCGGAACTGGTGACGTTCGGGCACGCCCACGACAAACACCCCCTCGCCCTGGCGAGCAGTGTCACGGATCACCCGGTGCTGGCCGGCGACGCCATCACTTCGCTGGCGCTCTCCACCGGCTCGGCCTCGCTGGAGCGGATCGCCTCCGGAACAGCGATCGACGCCGGCGGCCTCGTCCCGGACCTGGCTGGCATCAACAGCTGGACCCAGGTGGTGGACGAGGTTGACCCTCTGGAAATGCTCGAAGTGCAGCTCTGCAACGTCACGGCCCCGTTCCTGCTGGTCAGCAGGCTCCGGGACGCCATGAAGCGCTCCACGGCGCACCGGAAGTACATCGTCAACGTCTCCGCCATGGAAGGCCAGTTCTCCCGCGCCTACAAGGGCCCCGGGCATCCGCACACCAACATGGCCAAGGCAGCCCTGAATATGATGACCCGCACCAGCGCCCAGGAAATGCTGGACGCCGACGGGATCCTGATGACTGCGGTGGACACCGGCTGGATCACTGACGAACGGCCGCACTTCACCAAGGTCCGCCTCATGGAGGAGGGCTTCCACGCGCCCCTGGACCTGGTGGACGGCGCCGCCCGCGTCTACGATCCGATTGTCATGGGCGAAAGCGGCGAGGACCAGTACGGGGTCTTCCTCAAAGACTACAAACCCAGCCCCTGGTAGGCGGACACTGTCCTGAGCAGGATGTTTGGGCGTAGGCTCGGCGGCATGAGCAGCCAGCCAATGTCCGGTGAACCAGCGTCCAACGAGTCAACGTCCCGAGAGTCCAACTCCGGCGAGTCAACGTCCCAGGTCCAGAACCTGGAACACCACGAATGCTGGGCCCTGTTGCGGACGGTTTCCGTGGGCAGGCTTGCCGTCCTGGTGGACGGCCAGCCTGATATCTTCCCCATCAACTACACGGTGGACGGCGGAACATTAGTGTTCCGCACCGGCGCTGGAACCAAGCTGGCCGCCGCCTCAGGAGGTGCCGCTGTGGCGTTGGAGGCCGACGGCGTGGATGCCGTCAGTGGCCTGGCATGGAGCGTGGTGGTCAAGGGACCGGCAAAGGCCATCACAGGAACCGAAGGCATCCTGGACTCCGCAGCCTTGTACCTCTTCCCATGGCAGGCCGGGAAGAAAGACACCTTTGTCCGGGTGAGCCCGGGAACAGTGACCGGGCGCCGGTTCAAAGTTACCGCACCCATGACCTGGTGGACCCAGCTCAGCGGAACGGCCAAGGCAGCCCCGGAGTAGCCCTGGGCCGGACCCTGGGCAGGACGAGGAAACGCCCCGACTGCCTAAGCGAGGCGCGTGATTTCCACGCTCACGCTGAGCGCCGATCCGCCGCCGCCGGACAGGATGCCCTTCAGCGGCGGAACGTCCCGGTAGTCCCGGCCCCTGGCCACGGTGACGTGATAGTCACCTGCCGGCTTGTGGTTCGTGGGATCCCAACTGCGCCACTCGCCGTCCCAAAACTCCAGCCACGCATGTGACTGGCCGGCGACCGTCTCGCCGATGCCCGCCATCGACCGCGGGTGCAGGTATCCGGAGACGTACCGGGCGGGAATGCCGCAGCTGCGCAGCGCGCCGATGGCGAGGTGCGCGAGGTCCTGGCAGACACCCTGCCGCTGGCCCCATGCTTCCTCTGCGTTGGTGGTGACCGCGGTGGAACCGGACATGTAGGTCATCTCGCCGCGCATCCACTCGAAGATGGCCATCGCAGCCTCGTGCGGGTTCTTGCCTTCGACCACGCGTGGAATGATGCCCAGTACCTCGTCACCGGGACCGCTCAGCTGGGACTGCGGCAGCCAGTCGCTGAACGTGTTCAACGATTCCTTCGATGCCAGGACGTCCCAGCCGGCAATGTCCGCGTCGGCCGGGATTTTTTCCGCCCGGTGCACTTCAACGGTGATGTTGGAGACGACCTCAAGGTGGTCGTGCGGCATCTGCATGTCGAAGGCGGTGACCCGCGTGCCCCAGTAGTCCCGGTAGTTGCTCACTGCCGCCTGGCTCGGCGAGACCTTGAGCACGGATTCGAGGACCACCTGCTGGGGGTCGGTCAGGGGCGTCATGCGGGCTTCGTTGTACGAGAGCGTGACGCGCTTGTTGTACTTGTAGGCCGTGGTGTGGATGATGCTCAGCCGGGTCATGAAACTTCTCCCACCCAGGCGAGTTCGTCTGCCTGATTGAAGTATTTACGGGAAATGGCGTCCGAGGCCTGCGAGACGGCCTTCTGCACGCGTTCCATGTGCTCGGGCAGTTCGGACATCAGATCGTCAGTACGGTGGAACTCCAGGAACGTACGGGCCTGGCCCACGATCCGGCGGGCGTCGTTGATGAAGCCCACGCGCTGCGCCGAAGGGTCCAGCTTGGCGAGGCACTCATCGGCGTCGCGCAGGGCGTAGACGATGGAGCGCGGGAACAAACGGTCGAGCAGGAGGAACTCGGCGGCGTGCTGGTCCCCGAACGCGGCCCGGCGCGTCCGCAGGAACGACTCATAAGCGCCCGCGCACCGCAGCATGTTGACCCAGGACATGCCTGCAGAAAGGACATCCCGTGTGGAAAGCATCCGCGCCGTCATGTCCGCGCGCTCCAGGGACCGGCCCAATACCAGGAACAGCCAGCTTTCGTCATGACTCACCGTGGTGTCGGCCAGGCCGCTGACCATGGCCGTCCGTTCCAGCGTCCAGTTGCAGAACCGGTACGTCCCCACCACGTCCTTGCGGTGCTGGCTCAGCCCGTAGTAGGTGGTGTTAAGGCTTTCCCACAATCCCGAGGACACGGTCTCGCGGGCACGGCGGGCGTTTTCGCGGGCGGCGCCAAGAGATCCCGCAATGGAGGTGGCGCTGGTTTTGTCGTACGCCAGGGCATGCAGGAGTTCGGGCAGGCCGAAGTCTTCGCTCTGCGGCCGGGCGCCCATCACTGCGAGGAGTTCCTGGGCCACCCTGCGGCGTTCGTCCATGGGGAGGTGGTTCAGGCGTTCCAGGTGCACGTCCAGGATGCGGGCGGTGCCGTCCGCCCGCTCCACGTAGCGTCCGATCCAAAATAGGGACTCAGCAATACGGCTAAGCATTCGCGGTGACCTCCTGCGCGTCCGAAATCTGTGGGGATGACCCCGTGAACAATTGTGCCGGTTCGATGGCCCGGCTCACTGCTGCTGCTCCGACTGGCGGTCGCGCCAGTTACTCTCCACGGGCCAGACGGATACCCGCTCGCGGATGGAAATGGTGGGCCGGGGAACGGTTTCCACCGGAACCTGGGGCGAGTCTGCCAGTACCCAGGTGTCCTTGGATCCGCCGCCCTGGCTGGAGTTCACAATGAGGGAGCCTTCCTTGAGCGCCACCCGGGTGAGTCCGCCGGGGAGTACCCAGACGTCGTCGCCGTCGTTGACGGCAAAGGGGCGCAGGTCCACGTGCCGGGGGCCGAATTTGTCCCCGCCAAGTGTGGGAACCGTGGAAAGCTGGAGGACTGGCTGGGCAATCCAGCCCGCGGGTCAGCGATGACCCGCTTGCGCAGGGCCTCGAGTTCGTCGTTGGAAGCGTCCGGCCCGATGACCAGGCCTTTGCCGCCGGATCCGTCCACGGGCTTCACCACAAGCTCAGCCAGGTTGTCCAGGACATACTCCCGGGAGTCTTTCTCCTCAAGCCGGAACGTATCCACGTTCGCGATGACGGGCTCCTCGCTGAGGTAGTAACGGATGAGGTCCGGAACGTAGCTGTAGACAAGTTTGTCGTCGGCGACGCCGTTGCCCACCGCGTTGGCGATGGTCACGCCGCCGGCCCGGGCGGCGTTGACCAGTCCCGGGCAGCCGAGCATAGAATCCGAACGGAACTGCAGCGGGTCCAGGAACTCGTCGTCGATGCGCTTGTAGATCACGTCCACGCGCTGCTCACCGGCCGTGGTGCGCATGTAGACACGGTTTCCGCGGCAGATGAGGTCGCGGCCTTCGACGAGTTCGACGCCCATAAGGCCGGCCAGCAGGGTGTGTTCAAAGTAGGCGCTGTTGAAGACGCCGGGCGTCAGCACCACTACCGTGGGATCGTCGACGCCGGCGGGAGCCGTTTTACGCAGGGCGGACAGCAGCCGGCGGGGGTACTCTTCGACCGGCCGGATGAGCTGCTGCCCAAACGCTTCGGGCAGGCCCTTGGCCATGGCCCGCCGGTTTTCCAGCACGTAGCTGACGCCGGACGGCACCCGCACATTGTCCTCCAGGACGCGGAAGGTGCCCGCTGCGTCGCGCACCACGTCGATCCCGGAGATGTGGACGCGGACCCCGCCGGCCGGCTCGAAGCCGTGCACCTGGCGGTGGAAGTGGGCGCTGGTGGTGACGAGCTGGCGCGGGATGACGCCGTCGGCCACCACGTTCATTTTGTCGTAGACGTCGTTGAGGAAGGCTTCCAGGGCCCGGACGCGCTGCGCTACGCCCTTTTCCAGCACAGTCCACTCATCGGCGGGGATAACGCGCGGGACGATGTCGAGCGGAAACGGCCGCTCCTCCCCCGCGAAGTCAAAGGTGACACCGCGGTCCAGGAAGGTCCGTGCCATGGACTCAGCCCGGGCGCTGACGTCAGCGAGGGAGAGCTTGCTAAGGGCATCGGCCACCTGGCCGTACGACTCGCGTGCTTCCTGGCCGGGGCGAACATCTCGTCGTAGGCGCCCGAGCGTCCGGCGGCCTCGGAGTAATCCTGAAATAGGTCTGACATGTCCTTTAGCCAACCATCTTTTTGTTTCGAAATCATTACTGCCATCCATTGTGGCGTGTTGCCGGGCACAGCGCCGGTTCGCTGAATCCGCGTCCTGTCCGGCAAAGTAGGTGAGTGCCAGAATCAAGTGTTCCCGGGGCGCCGGACAGGGTGGGAACAGCCGCCTGACGGCCCGCCTTCGTGACGTGAAGATGCGTTCCCGCCGGCTCCTGCCCGGCCTCCTGACGGCCACGCCCGCGCTGGCCGTGGCCTTCACCGCACATGCCGTGGTGCCGGCACTGCCCGCCATGACCGTCGCGGTGGCGCTGGGTCTGCTCGCCGCAAACCTGCCTGGCACGGCGGTGTGGATCGCCGGACGGGCGCGTCCGGGCCTGGACTTCGCGGGCAAGCACCTGATGCGGGGCGGCATCGTCCTGCTGGGACTCAAGGTGAGCATCATGGACATCCTGGGCCTCGGCTGGCTGGCCATGGTGCTGACATCGGGCGTGGTCCTGCTGAGTTTCGTCGGCACCTACCTGCTGGTGCGGCTGTTCCGGCTGCCGCGTGAGACCGCGCTGCTGGTGGCAACCGGCTTTTCGATCTGCGGGGCGTCCGCCATCGGTGCCATGGCGGCCGTGCGGCGGATCCGGCATGCGGATACTGTCCTGCCAGTGGCGCTGGTGACACTGTGCGGCACGCTGGCGATCGGCATTCTGCCGCTGCTGATGCATCCCCTGCAGTTGAGCCCCCTCGCTTTCGGCGCCTGGACGGGTGCATCGGTGCACGACGTCGGCCAGGTGGTGGCCACGGCGCAGACCGCCGGCACCGCAGCACTGGGCATCGCCGTCGTCGTTAAGCTCACCCGAGTGCTGCTCCTTGCACCGGTGGTGGCCGCGGCGGGCGTGCACCACCGCATGAGCACGTCAGGACAACATGCGCTGCCGCCGCTGGTGCCGCTTTTCGTGGTGGGGTTTGTGGCCATGGTGGCGCTTCGGTCCACGGACTGGCTCTCGGCCGGCTGGCTCGACGCCGGTGCGGGACTGCAGGACATTCTCCTGGGGGCGGCGCTCTTCGGGCTCGGTTCGGCCGTGCGGATCCGCACACTCCTGCACACCGGTGCGAGGGCGCTGCTCGCGGCTCTGGCGGCCTGGCTGCTGATCGCGCTGCTGGGCCTGGCAGCGGCCCTGCTGATGACGGCCTAGGCCGGCACCCGGATGGTGAACCGGCACGCCCGGGTCCCGTGATTAGATAGCTGAGTGTCACATGAGAATCTGCAGCGCAATGAAGCCGCTCAACGGTCAGCCCTGATCAGCACCCACAGTTACGACGTGTCCCTGGATGTGCGGCAGGCAGCGAACCCGGACGTGGCGGGCTACACCAGCCGCAGCGTGATCAACTTCTCCGCAGCCCAACCGGGCCAGGGCACTTTTCTGGATTTCATTGCAGGTGAGGTCCACAGCGTGTTCCTGAACGGCAAAGACTCCCCGTCGCCGACGTCGTGGAGGGCTCGCGGATCCGGTTGGACAACCTGCAGGCAGAAAACCAGGTCACCGTCACCGGCACCGCCCTGTACAGCCGTTCCGGCGAGGGCATGCACCGGTTTGTGGATCCGGCCGACGGCCAATGCTACCTCTACACGCAGTATGAGCCCGCCGACGCCCGGCGAGTGTTCGCGAACTTTGAACAGCCTGACCTCAAAGCCGAGTACACATTCCACGTGATGGCACCGTCCGGCTGGGAGGTGGCCTCCAACGGCGTGGAAGCGGCCCGGACACAACTGACCAGCGATCCTGCCACCAGCCGCTGGGACTTCGCCACCACCCGCCCCATGTCCACCTACATCACCACAGTGCTCGCCGGGCCGTATTTCAAAGCCCAGGATCACTGGAGCGCCACGCTCGAGGACGGCACGCAGCTGGAGGTGCCGCTGGCGCTGTACTGCCGGGCTTCCATGGCGGAATCGTTCGATGCCGCGGAGCTCTTCCGCCTGACCAAGGGCGGGCTGGAATTCTTCAACCGGCTTTTTGATTTCCCCTACCCGTGGGGGAAGTATGACCAGGCCTTTGTGCCGGAGTACAACCTGGGCGCGATGGAGAACCCGGGCCTGGTTACCTTCACCGAAAGCTACGTGTTCACGTCCCGCGCCACCGACGCGCAGTACCAGGGGCGCGCGAACACGCTGATGCACGAGATGGCGCACATGTGGTTCGGCGACCTCGTCACCATGCAGTGGTGGGACGACCTGTGGCTCAAGGAGTCCTTTGCGGACTACATGGGCACCCTCGGCGTGGACCGCGCCACGGACTGGGACACGGCCTGGGTGAACTTCGCCAACAAGCGCAAAGCGTGGGCCTACGTCCAGGACCAGCTGCCCACCACCCACCCGATCGTGGCCGACATCCCGGACCTAGAGGCCGCCAAGCAGAACTTTGACGGCATCACCTACGCCAAGGGTGCGTCCGTACTCAAGCAGCTGGTGGCGTACGTCGGGTTCGACGCCTTCGTCGCCGGCTCGAGGCAGTATTTCCGCGACCACGCCTACGGAAACACCACGCTCGCCGACCTCCTGAAGGCCCTCAGCGCTGCCTCGGGGCGCGACCTTGCCGGCTGGGCTGCCGCGTGGCTGCAGACCTCCGGCATCTCCACACTGTCGCTGGAGACGGACACGCACGACGGCGTCCTCGGCGCCGTAACGATCGTCCAGGCTGCAGTGGACCCCGTTACCGGACGGGAGGAACTGCGGCCGCACCGGCTGCGCGTGGGCTCGTACAGCTTCGACGCCGACGGCGCCCTGGTCCGCACCGGGAGTGTCGAAAGGGACGTTGCGGGAGCGCGGACGGAGGTCCCGGAAATGGCCGGGCAGCCGCGGCCCGCGCTCCTGCTCGTCAACGATGATGACCTGACCTACGCAAAAGTCCGGCTGGACCCGGTGTCCGAGGAAACAGTTTTGGCATCCCTGGACCGCATCACCGATCCGATGGCCCGAGCCCTTTGCTGGACCGCGCTGTGGAACTCCGCACGCGACGGGGAAAGCCCGGCCTCCCGCTACGTGGAGGCCGTGACGTCGTTTGGCCCGTCCGAAACGGGAGTCGGCGTGCTGCTGAACATCCTCGAGAACGCCGCCACCGCCGTCGAACGCTACACCCCCTTGGTCCACCGAGGCGCTGTGCGCGGCGCCTTCCTGGCGGCGGCCGACGCCCAGCTGGGTAAGGCAGCGCCGGGCTCGGACCACCAGCTGGCCTGGGCGCGGACGCTCGCCGCCGTCAGCCGTCATGACGCTGCCCTCCTCCCCCGGCTCAGGGGCCTTCTGGACGGCACAGCGGTAGTGGACGGCCTGGCAGTGGACGCCGAGCTGCGCTGGAGCTTCTGGCACGCCCTGGCGGCCAACGGGCAGGCCATCCCCGAAGAGCTGGACGCAGAACTCGAACGCGACACCACCGCTTCGGGCCGGGCGGGCCACGCCACAGCCCTCGCCGCCCGTCCGGAGCCTGGTGTGAAGGCCACGGCCTGGCACTCTGCCGTCGAGGGGACGAAGCTGTCGAATCAGCTGCTCAGCGCCACCATTGCTGGATTTACCACCGCCTCTGCTGCCCTGCTGGAACCCTATGCGGAGCCGTACTTCGAGTGCCTCCGCGGAGTCTGGGACAACAGGAGCATTGAAATCGCCAGCCGGATAGTCCGGGGGCTCTATCCCCTGGCGCAGGATCTGCCGGCGGGGACCTTGCCTGCGGAGCACGCCGTGGTGCTCCGCACGGATGCCTGGCTGACGGCCAACTCTGACGCTCCGCGGGCGCTGCGCCGGATCATCGTGGAGCAGCGGAGCCACCTTCTGAGGTCCCTCAACGCACAGGCTGCAAACTCCTCATCGATTGCTCCGTAACCGCCCTTTAGAACAGCCCTTTAGAACGCTCATAAGGGCCCAGGCAGCACCTCGTCGGGTTCGAGGAAAAGTCGCCGCTGAGGGAGTCGTCGGCGAGGACACCGTCCACAACGTCGAAATCCACCACCACAAGTTTGCCGCCGGGGACTTTGTACTCACCGTGGTGGCTGCGGGGCGACCTTCAGCGGCAAACGGCGAGGCAGTCATGACATCATCCTGCCCCACGATAGGGGCTCCCCGAAACGACAAAACCCGGACGCAAAAAGCCCGCACCGTTGCCGGTGCGGCTTTCCAAAGAACCTTGGGGGTGAAGTGAATTACTTCGCGCCGCCGAAGCCCTTGAAGCGAGCGTTGAAGCGCTCGACGCGGCCTGCAGAGTCCATGATGCGCTGCTTGCCCGTGTAGAACGGGTGGGACTCGGAGGAGATTTCGACGTCAATGACCGGGTAGGTGTTTCCGTCTTCCCACTCGATGGTCTTCTTGGAAGACACGGTGGACTTGGTCAGGAACTTGACGCCGGAAGCCAGGTCGTTGAAAACAACAGCTTCGTACTTCGGGTGGATATCAGACTTCATAATGGGGCCTTTGTTCGCACAACTGGATTTTGCCAGCTGCCAGGTATGAATGGGATGGCTGGTGCCTGCTTCACTGCCGCATAGCAGAAAGCGCAGGACAGCCAGCTGTTAATAATAGCTGATCAGCGCGGACCCTGCGAACCGCGGGGCCGGAGTTCCCAGAACGCCACGGCGGAGGCCGCCGCCACGTTGAGGGAGTCCACACCGGTGCGCATGGGTATCTTCACGGCGAGGTCGACGGCGGCGAGCGTCTCGGCGCTTATGCCGGCACCTTCGGTGCCGAGCACCAGGGCCAGCCGGTCAGGATTGCGCGCGGCAAGCGAGTCCACGTCCACGGCGTCCACGGTGAGTTCCAGCGCGGCGACTGTGAAACCGGCGTCCTTAAGCAGCGACAGGTCCTGCGGCCAGGACTCCAGCCGCGCCCAGGGCACCTGGAAGACCGTTCCCATGCTGACCCGGACACTGCGGCGGTAGAGCGGATCGCCGCAGCGCGGCGAAATCAGGACGGCATCGATGTCCAGGGCCGCGGCCGACCGGAAGACGGCACCCACGTTGGTGGTGGTTGCAATGTGTTGTAGGCATTCCACTGCGAAAAACATCGCCGGGGCTCGGCACGAACAGTCACACACCGTGAAGAACCTTGATTTGCACCTATTCTTCGTCCGCCTCTGGCAGCTTAAACAGGGCCTCGCCTGTCAGTTTGGCTCCTGCGACGGGTATGTACGAGACCAGCAACCCGCTCGGCTGCAACAAACACGTCCAATCACCCAAGGGGTAAAGAATCGCCCGCTCAACTGCAGTCAGCCGAGTAGCGCTACGCCGAATTCAGCGACGACGGCCCGCAGTTCCCGAGGTAGCGCTGCGCTTGGTCGGTGAGCGGAATCGCGGCGTGGCCAATCCAGCCGATTTCGATGCGTTCGTCAACGTCGAGCGGGATGGCGACGATCTCCGGGTCGAGCTGCCCACTGATGAGTCCCGTCGAAATCGTGTAGCCGTGGAGCCCGATCATGAGGTTGAAGATCGTCGCACGGTCAGAGACCCGGATCTCCTGCTTACTGGACAAGGTGGAGAGAATCTCCTCGGCGAAGTAAAAGGAGTTGTTCGCACCTTGATCGAAGGTCAGCCGCGGCAAGCCGGCAAGATCTTCTAGAGTCGCTCGCTCTTTTGAGGCGAGCGGGTTGTTCCGTGAAATGAAGATGTGCGGATCGGCGAGGAACAGCGGAGAGAACGCAAGTCCGGATTCGCGGAGCAGCTTGTCGATGATCTTCCGGTTGAAATCGTTCCGGTAGAGGATGCCTATCTCGCTGCGGAGCGTCCGGACATCCTCGATGATGTCCCAGGTACGGGACTCACGCAGCGAGAACTCGTATTCGGCCACCTCAGTGGCCTTGACCATCCGGACGAAGGCGTCCACCGCGAACGAGTAGTGCTGCGTTGACACCCCAAGCAGACGTCGCCGCGGTGGCCTACCAAGGTAACGCTGCTCGAGGAGAGCGAACTGCTCGACGACCTGCCTCGCATAGCCGAGGAACTCTACCCCGTCGGCGGTGAGGGTGACCCCGCGGGCGGAGCGAACCAGGAGCGCACGGCCCACCCGGGCCTCAAGGTCCTTCATCGCGGCGGACATCGTCGGCTGCGCTACGTAGAGAAGATCGGCAGCCGCGGAGATCGACCCCTCAGCTGCAACTTCTATGAAATAGCGCAGCTGCTGCAGGGTCAATCCGCTCGAAATCTGAGGCATAGGAAAATTCTATATGAATGCATAATAACCACTAGTTACTTGATACCCCTCGGAAGGTTGCAGGATGGATACATCCCCTTCGGAAAGGCCGTTTCCGGCCCATCAACGGATTGGCAGCACATGGCAGACGACTTCACCTTCAGCATTACCACGACCCGCTTCGACGAGGACTACTCCCCGTCGGAAGGCTCCCGGATCACGACGAATTTCGCCAACCTGGCACGGGGCGAGCACCGCCAGGAGAACCTCCGCAACGCCTTGACCATGATTCGGCGCCGTTTCAACGATCTCGCAGACTGGGACAACCCGGACCAGGACCGCTACGCGCTCGAGCTTGAGATCGTTTCCGTGCAGATACAGTTCACCGCGGACGGCACGGATCAGCAGTTCCCGCTGTTCGAGATTCTCGATATCCAGATCGTCGACCTGCTGAACGGGGTCCGCCACCAAGGGATCGTCGGCAACAACTTCTCCTCCTACGTCCGAGACTTCGACTTCAGCGTCGTACTGCCAGCGGCAGCCGGGGACTCAGGCAAGCCCACGGTGCCCGACGACTTCGGCGATCTTCACGGCAAGCTGTTCCAGCACTTCCTCGATTCCCCGGTATGCCGGGAACGCTTCCCGCAGCCGCCAGTGGTCTGCATCAGCGTCTCCACAAGCAAGACGTACCGGCGAACCGGGAACCGTCACCCGGTCCTGGGCGTCGAGTACCAGCAGGACGAGTTCTCGCTGACGGACGCGTACTTCGCAAAGATGGGACTGCAGGTTCGCTATTTCATGCCACGCGGCAGCGTTGCGCCGCTCGCCTTCTATTTCCGCGGCGACCTGCTCAATGACTACTCCAACCTGCAGCTCATCGGCACCATCAGCACCATGGAGACGTTCCAGAAGATCTACCGCCCCGAAGTTTACAACGCGAACTCCGCCGCCGCCGCCGTCTACCAGCCGAGCCTGGGCGAGCAGGACTACTCGCGGACCCAGATCGCTTACGACCGCGTCGAGCGCGGTCAGCTCGCGATCACGCAGGCGAAGTACACGGAGGAGCACTTCATCACGCCCCACAAGGATCTGTTGGACCAGTGGACCGCCAACTACCCGCCCTCGTCAACTGACCCACGGAGAATCGTTAATCATGAACACACTTTTGCCCACCACCGTCGTCGGTAGCCTGCCGAAACCATCGTGGCTCGCACAGCCGGAGACTCTTTGGTCCCCGTGGAAGCTGGAGGGAGACGCGCTGCTCGAGGGCAAACAGGATGCGCTGCGCATCGCCATCCACGAGCAGAGCCTGCGCGGCATCGACATCGTCAGCGACGGCGAGCAAACCCGCCAGCACTTCGTCACGACCTTCATCGAGAATCTCAGCGGGGTCGACTTTGAACAACGCAAGACCGTGCGCATCCGCGACCGCTACGACGCGAGCGTACCGACCGTCGTCGGACCGGTGCGCCGCGAGCGGCCGGTATTCGTCGACGACGCAAAGTTCCTCCGCGCAACCACTGACCGGCCGATCAAATGGACTCTTCCCGGTCCAATGACGATGGTGGATACGCTCTACGATGACCACTACAAGAGCCGCGAGAAGCTGGCCTGGGAGTTCGCCACGATCCTGAACCAGGAGGCGAAAGAACTCGAGGCGGCCGGCGTTGACATCATCCAGTTCGACGAGCCCGCGTTCAATGTCTTCCTCGATGAGGTCAAGGATTGGGGAGTGGCTGCGCTTGAGAGAGCCGCAGAAGGACTGCGCGCTGAGACCGCCGTGCATATCTGCTACGGCTATGGGATCAAGGCGAACAATGACTGGAAGGCGACGCTCGGCTCACAGTGGCGGCAGTACGAGGAAACGTTCCCGCTGCTGCAAAGCTCCAGCATCGACATCATCTCGCTGGAATCCCAGAACTCCCACGTGCCCATGGACCTCATCGAGCTCCTCCGCGGCAAGAAAGTCATGCTCGGGGCAATCGACGTCGCAAGCGAGACCATCGAGACCCCCGAGGAGGTCGCCAACACCCTCCGCATGGCCCTGCAGTTCGTCGATGCGGACAAGCTCATCCCCAGCTCCAACTGTGGCATGGCACCGTTCCCCCGGGACGTCGCACTGGCCAAGCTGAGTGCCCTCAGCGCAGGGACGAACATCATTCGCGAGGAACTCGCCCGCTCCGCCCCCAAGGTGTCATAACGATGTTCCATGCTTACCCCACGGACACATGGCTCGACGCTCCCAAGCAAAGCTTCCCGACCTCCCTCTCGGCCAACGAATTCAAGTCACTGTTCCGTGGCCATCCGGGAGGTGTCGCCGTCATCACGGCCGATGCCGGCGAAGGACCGGTGGCACTGACGGTATCTTCGGTCGTGTCAGTGAGTGCGGAACCTCCGTTGATGATCTTCTCGGTCTCAGCACTGTCCTCTGCGTCCGAAGTGCTTTCCCGCGCCGAAACCGTCGTCGTGCACCTGCTGGACGCGCACGACGTCGACTTGGCGAAGTTTGGAGCGACCCCGGCGCCGACCGCTTTGGCCAGACGCACCGCTGGTCGCCCCTTGCAACCGGCGAAGCGGTGTATGAGGATGTCCGCGCCTGGGTGCGCTGCGCCGTCATCGATCGCATGGAGGTGGGGACCTCCACCATCATCGCCGTTCACGCCCTGGAGTCCCGCGTGATGCGTGACGTCCAAGCGGGCGAACCCGGCGACGCTCTGGTCTACTACAACCGTTCATGGCACCGTCTGGGCGAGCATTCCAAGCTTGAAGCCTGAGCGCCGCGCCAACAATGCAAGGCAGGAAGCCGAGCGGCTCACGACGGCGGAAGCATAACTCCCGCTGTCCGCGCTTCGTGGGTGGCGGCATGGACGCACAGCACGGCCAATGACCACATCCTCGCCGAGGGCCTGATCGACGATGACACCCTTGCCCAGTTTGGCGAGACAACGTTCACGATCCTGAACGGCAAGGCCGGGACGACCTTGTCGGCCATTCCCAGATTGCACGTCGACGCTACGATGGCGCCCTAGGAATGCGCTGAACAATTTCGCGGGTTTAAGGCGCGCCGTTCGGGTTTCTTGTCTGGATCGTTAAGAATTGATTCATGCAAGGTGTTGAGGTGGCCCAGCGCGGGTTTTTGGATGTGGAGTCACTGGCCGGGGAGTTACTGGCCCCGGGCAGTGCGTACGCCTTTTTGGCCGAGCACCGGAGCGTGCTTTTCCCGGATTCGATGATGGAGGATTTGTTTCCTTCCAAGCGGGGCCGGCCTTCGATTCCGGCCCCGGTGATTGGCGCTGTCCTGGTTTTGCAGGCCTTGGAAGGTTTATCGGACCGGGCGACCGCGGAGGCGTTGACCTTTGATCTGCGGTGGAAGGCCGCCTGCGGGTATGGGCTGAACGAAGCCGCGTTCCATCCCTCGGGCTGACTCATTGGCGCAATCGCCTGCGGGCAAGCAGCAGTCCGCATCGCATCAACGATGCCGTGGCCCAGGTGATCATGCAGACCGGGGTCCTGACCGGCCGGCACCGGCGGGCGGTGGACTCCACCGTCCTGCAGGACGCGGTGGCCCGGCAGGACACCATTACCCAGCTGATTGCCGCGATCCGCCGCTTCGGCAAGACCATGCCCGGCGGGCCTCGCTGATGGCGGTCCACGCGACCTCCTACGATTACGCGCGCGTGGGCAAGCCGGACATTGCCTGGGATGACCGGGAAGCGAAGGACGCCCTGATCTCGGGGCTGGTCACCGACGCGCAGGCCTTGCTCGGGCGTTGGACCCCGAGGCCCTGGACGAGGATTCCCCGGAGTACCAGGCGTATGTTTTGCTGGCACTGGTCGCCGGTCAGGATGTGGAACCGGCCGAGGGGTCCGATGGCGCCGATGGGCGCTGGCGGATCGCGCGGAAGGTCGGACCGGACCGGATGGTCTCCACCGTGGACCCCGAGGCCAGGCATGCGCACAAGTCCCGCTCGGTGATGATCGACGGGTACAAGGGCCACATCATCGCCGAACCGGAGACCGGGCTATACACCAACGCCTCCATGAGCCGGGCCTCCGGGGCCGGCTCCAGTGATTCCGAGGCCGGGATCGAACTGCTGGGCAGTGACCCGAGCATGAAAGAGGATGACACGCACTACCAGGTGCTCGGGGACTCGGCCTACGGCTCCGGGAACATGCTCGAACACCTCGAGGCGGCCGGGCACCAGCCACTGGTCAAGCCAAAACCGCTGCGCCCGGCAGTGCCTGGCGGCTATGACCTGGATGACTTCACCCACGACGAAGACAAGAACACGCTCACCTGCCCTGCCGGTGAGGTGCGCAGGATCAGCGCCAAGGGCAACGTGAACTTCGGCACCGCCTGCAAGGCATGCCCGCTGCGGGACCAGTGCACCACAGCCAAGAATGGGCGCAAGGTCATCATCACCGTTCACCACGCCCGCCAACGCGCCCACCGGGCCGCAGCCGTGAACCCAAGTTCCAGCACGACTACCGGGCCTACCGGCCCCTGGTAGAACGATCCATTGGCTGGCTGGTCGCCGGCGGGAACCGGCGCCTGAGATACCGGGGCGTGGAGAAAAACAACGCCTGGCAGCAGCTACGCGTCGCCGCACTGAACCTTCGGCGACTCCTGAAACTGGGTCTCAGCCACCAAAACATGGCCTGGTCCCTGGGATAGAACCCAGGGAGGGGCCCTCCCGACCGGGACCACAACCATGCCGACAGTAGCCACAAGACGGCCTCCAATTCCCCAAAATCCGCCAACCAGAAATTCCGGCAGCCAGAAAAGAAAACCCCAGCGAGCCACCTACGCCCCAGAAAAGGACTGGCAACGAAATCCGAGGGCCAGGATTGCCCCTTGTTCAGCGCACTCCTAGCCACCGGCGCAGATGCCCGGAGCGACGGCATCGCCTTAGTTGGCTGCCAGTCCATCTAAAACCACCAACAAGCATGTCCGAGGGGTGGTCATAGAGACCACCCCTCACGATGAAGGATCCCTTAAACCATGACATCAGCTGTAGCCCGCTCAGGTACCAAAACCGCCTCTACCCCACAAGAAAATGCGTCGTCTCCGGAAAAGTTCCGACTGATGCTCATGATGGCCCTCACGCTCGTTACAGGTGTGGTTGACGCGGTCGGCTACCTTGGACTTGATCATGTCTTCACCGGGAATATGACCGGCAACGTGGTGATTCTTGCGATGGCGTTGGCCGGGGCGGCGAACCTGCCAACTTTGGGCCCACTGGTAGCACTTGGCGCCTTTCTCCTTGGCGCGGCGGTTGCCGGATCTACGCTCCAGTCAAGCCCGAAAGGCTGGAACCGCCGGGTGACGCTCCTTCTCACAGCGGGTTGTATCGCGTTGACGGGAACCGCCGCCATCTCTCTCATCGTGGAAGACGTCGGCCGGCAGTCCATTGGTGTCATTGTTGCCGCCGTTATCGCCATGCACATGGGCTCCCAGGCCCTGATTGCACGACATTTGGGCGTACGAGACATGACCACAGTGGTCATTACTTCCACCATGACTTCCCTCGCCGGAGAGTCACTTGTGGGCAAGCAACGGCCCCGGTTACTCAACCGACGGCTGGGCGCTGTCCTCGCTATGTTCGCCGGGGCCGCCAGCGGAGTACTCCTGCTCCAGATCCATTTCAGCGTCCCGATCGGCCTCGGCATCGCCATCACCGCCGCTGTGACGTTCCTGGGGAGTCGCCGCTGGCATTGATGCGGTACATCCCGCCGGCTATACCGCACCACGGAGCTCGGACGATCCGGGAATCGATCACGGCTTCCCCGACATGTGTCCAGGCCGCCTGGCGCCGAACGCTTGTTACCAAATGGTGCTCTGACCTGCGGTTTCGCCTCAGAAACCAGGGCATATCCAGCTCTTCGTGCTCCTGACACCGCGGTCGGGCGGGTGCGTCACGCTCACCACTACTTGGTCGCGTAGAAGGCGACCGCCGACGAGGCAGCCACGTTGAGGGAGTCGACGCCGTTCATCATCGGAATCGTCACGCGCGCGTCGAGCACCTGATCAGTCTCAGGCCTCAGCCCTCTCCCTCCGTGCCGAAGACCAGCGCCAGGTTCGGGTGGTCCTGGGCGACCAGCTCATCGAGTGTGATGGCACCTTCGCCGAGCGACATGCCGGCCACGAAGTAGCCTGCTTCCTTGAGTACCTCAAGGTCCCCAGGCCACGACTCGATTCTGGTCCATGGCACTTGGAACACAGTCCCCATCGACACCCGGATGGAGCGTCGGTAGAGCGGGTCGGCACACTGTGGAGAGACCAGGACAGCGTCGACGCCAATGGCTGCGGCGCTGCGGAAAATCGCCCCGACGTTTGTATGGTCGGTAAGGTTCTCCAGGACCGCGATCCTTGATCGTCCCGGCATACGAGCTCGATCAGACTCTTGTATTTTGCGACCACTGACATTGGTGTGGTCCACAATGTCTTCCAGGACCGCGACCCGGCGCGCGCCGGCCAGCAGTTCTTGGAGGGCACCGGTTCCGGTCGTTGCATGGCCGCCATGGCGCCGCGGTGGAGGTGGAACCCGGTGATGTCTTCAAGCAGCGCCGCGGTGCCGATAAAGGCGGGAACGTCCGGATAGGCACCGAGGACATCCTGCAGGTCAGCCAGCCATTTCTCTGCCAGGAAGAACGACCTTGCCCGGTGGCCGGCCGCCAACGCCCGGCGCAGAACCCGTGAGGATTCGGCGATGTACATTCCTTCCGCCGGTTCACGCAGCTTCCGCAGGTGGACGTCCGTCAGCTGCGTGTAGTCGGAGACGCGGGGATCACCGGCCGATTCGAGGTAGTGGATTGTCACGGGCCGATTATTTCATCAGGTTGGCGATCATGAAGCCCAGCGCCACCAGGCCGAGTGCAAAGATCACGCCGCGAAGGACCGGCGGGGAGAGCCGGCGACCCACCTTGGAACCGATGACGCCGCCAATCAGGGAGCTGACAGCGATAAGGGCCACCACCGCCCAGTTGATGCGGCCGAATGCGAACAGCAGGTAGGAAGCCGCCGCCACGATGTTCACACCCAGGACCAGGATGTTCTTCATGGCGTTGGCGTTCTGGATGGTACCCGTCATGAACACGCCCAGGATGCCCACCAGCAGGATGCCCTGGGCGGCCACGAAATAGCCCCCGTAGACACCGGCCAGGTACACCAGCACGATCAACAGCACGCCGTGGTTCTTGTCCTTGAGGGCGTGCTCGGGGTTTTCTTCCCTGTTCCGCACCCACTGTTGAAGCCGTGGCTGGAAGACCACCATCAGGAGGGCGAGGACAATCAGGGCCGGCGCCGCGTAGTGGAACACCTCCTCGGGAAGGTGCAGCAGCAGCCACGCGCCACTGATGCCACCGAGGAGGGAGGCGGGCAGCAGCCTAAGCAGCTGCTGCCCGCGGCCTTTGAGTTCCTTCCGGTATCCCCAGGCGCCAGCGGCGTTGCCTGCCACGAGCCCCATGGCGTTACTAATGGAGGCTGTTACCGGCGCAATACCAAGGGCTATCAGGACAGGAAAGGTGACCAGGGTGCCGGAGCCTACAACGGCGTTGATGGTGCCGGCCCAGAGGCCGGCAAAAAACACAAGGATGCTACTGAAAAGCTCCACGGGGCAAGGCCGCGCTAGCGGCGTGCGGCGGCGGTGTACCTGCCCGCGCTGGCATTGACGTCAAGCTCAAGGCCGAAGGTCTGGCTGAGGTTCTCGGCCGTGAGCACCTCGGTGATGGGTCCGGACGCAACCACGTTCGCGTCCCGGAGCAGCATGGCGTGGGTGAACCCCGGCGGGACTTCTTCAAGGTGGTGGGTGACCAGAACGATGGCGGGCGCCGATTCGTCGCGGGCCAGTTCGCTGAGGCGGTGCACCAGTTCCTCACGTCCACCCAGGTCCAGGCCGGCGCCCGGTTCGTCCAGGAGGAGAAGCTCAGGATCCGTCATCAGGGCGCGGGCGATCTGGGCCCGTTTGCGCTCCCCCTCGGACAAGGACGCGAACTTCCGGTTGAGCAGAGGCCCCATGCCCCAGTCATTGAGCAGCCGGAAAGCCCGGCGTTCGTCAGCGCGCTCATAGCCTTCACGCCAGCGGCCCGTTACGCCGTATGCGGCCGTGACCACAACGTTCAGGACGGTCTCATCCTCGGGGATCTGGTTGGCCAAGGCAGCGGAGGAAAGACCGATGCGGGGCCGGAGTTCAAACACGTCCACGGAGCCGAGGATTTCCTCCAGAACGCCGGCTATGCCGCTGGTGGGGTGAAGACGGGCTGCAGCAATTTGCAGGAGAGTGGTCTTGCCTGCGCCGTTGGGTCCCAGGATGACCCAGCGCTCGCCCTCCCTGACCTGCCAGTCCACCTTGTTCAGGAGCGTTTTAGACCCACGGACAACGCTGACGGCGGCCAATTCAAGAACATCACTCATAGGAGTAGACACTAGGACAAAACAGGGACGGACTGATAACTGAAACGTGGACAGCGACGGTTGTCACAGTCCCGGCCACGTCCCGTATGCCGGCTGGCCCGCGGGTTCGCCATCACGTGGCGCAATCAATTCGGGCGGCTCTCCACGGCTGGCTAAGATTGCAGCCATGACTTCGAACGTGACTGCGGTCAGCTATGGCCCAAAACTGGCTGCCTCCGGGCTCGACAAGCTGCGCTCCGCCCTGACGGGCAGTGGCGCCACGATCCAATCCGAATCAAGGGGCGGGGACAGCCGGTTTGAGGTCCACACTGCCGAGGTCGCTGTCGCGGATGGCACGGACGCCGGCATTTCGGCGCTCCGCCGGGCGGTGGCCAAGGCGGCGCAGGATGGCCTGGACACCGCCATCGTTCCCGCTGGCCTGCGTGCGGCTCCGCGGAAGCTGCTGATCATGGACGTTGATTCGACGCTGATCCAGCAGGAAGTCATCGAGCTCCTGGCAGCCTATGCGGGTAAGCGGGAGGAAGTGGCGGCAGTCACCGAAGCGGCGATGCGCGGTGAACTGGACTTCGCACAGAGCCTCCATGCGCGGGTGGCCGTGCTCGCAGGGCTGCCGGCCGCCGTCGTCGATTCCGTCCGGGCGGAAGTGAAGCTGAGCGAAGGTGCCGCTGAGCTGGTTGCGGCGTTCAAGGCTGCAGGCCACGTGGTGGCCGTGGTGTCCGGCGGGTTCAACCAGATACTGGGTCCCATCGCTGAGGATCTGGGCCTGGACTACTGGCTGGCGAACGAACTTGAGGTTGTGGACGGCGCCCTGACCGGCAAGGTGCTCGGTGCCGTCATCGACCGTGCAGCGAAGGAAAAGTACCTGCGCGAGTGGGCGGCCGCAGAAGGAATCGCGATGGAACACACCATTGCCGTGGGCGACGGCGCCAACGACCTGGACATGCTCGGGGCCGCCGGGATGGGAGTGGCGTTCAACGCCAAACCTGCGGTCCGGGCCGTCGCCGACTCCGCGATCAACATGCCGTACCTCGACGCGGTGCGCCACATCGCCGGGGTCTGAGCCACAGTCTCCGTCCCGCCGGCCGGGTCCGCTCAGCCCGACGGCGGCGTGAACTGGCTCGCGGTGAAAACGGCCCGCCGGGATCCCGGATCAGAACGGTGCGCGTCCACTCGGTATCGTCCTGCCTCAGGATGACGGCGCCGAGCCGCGCCGCATCCCGACCGTAAACCTCACGTGCCACTGCGGACCCTCACCGGCTGCCGCGGAGGCAAGCCAGGCAACGGCGTCCTCGAAGCCGTGGGGCACGAGGTCACCCGGCTGGCGAACCCTGATGTTGGGGTCGACGGTTGCCTCGAGGCGATCACCGTATCCGGGCGGCGGATCATGATTCCAAACGCGAGGGTGTCGAACTGCCAGCCGAAGGCCTTTGTATAGAAGGCGGCGGCTGCCTCGGTGTCTGTTGCATGGAGGTCACTGAAGTTCCATCCGCCGGGAAGATTGACCGCCTGGGCACCGGGCCGCTGGCGGCCTGCCGGATACGGAACTCGACACCTTCGGGATCCGCCAGCGCGACAGACAAAAGCTCCGGGCAGCAGTACTGCCCGGAGCTCGTCGTGGTGATGGGGTTTTGGCGCGGGCAACTGCGGCCCTTGCGGGATGTCCGGAACGGCTACTCGGCGCCCTTGCCGAAGTAGTCGGAGCCGCCAGCGTACTCCGTGTGGCCGGATTCGACGTCCGCGGTCGCCATGCTGGCCACAACCTCAGCGAACTCCTCCACGGAATAGAGCTTTCCGGCCTCGGCGCGGCGGGCTTCGATGGCGCCCGGGTTCGAGCGGTCCAGCAGCGTCGCCGTGACGGTGCCTTCGATCATGTCGCCGGACACCACCACCAGTGAGATGCCCTTCTCAGCCAGGTTCGGAAGGAGCTCACGCAGGGCGTCCTCGCCGGCACGCTTGCTGCGGGCCACGGGCTCGTATTCGGGCATGGTGGGCACGGAATTGATGAAGTGGGCCTGGTGGCTGGTCACGAAGACCACGCGTGAGCCTTCCTTCATCAGGGGCACGGCGGCGTTGAGCATGTTGACCTGGGCGTCGCGGTTCAGCTTCAGGGCGTAGTCGTCTGCCATGCCGGACTCCATGCCGCCGGAAGCGTTGAGCACCAGAACATCCAGCGAACCGAAGTTCTCCATGGCAGCGCTGGCCAGGGCCTGCACGCCTTCCTGGGTGGTGAGGTCCGCACCCACTGCGGTGGCGCGGCCTCCGGCAGCTTCAATTCCTGCGACCACCTTGTTGGCGCGCGGCGCCTTCTGGCGGTAATTAACTACGACGGCGGCGCCCTCGGCAGCGAGGTTCTTGGCCACTTCTGCGCCGATTCCCCGCGAAGATCCGGTCACAATGGCGGTTTTGTTGTCCAGCAGTCCCATATGGGCTCCTTTGTTTGAAACGTCTAAATCGCTTGAGGTCTGAAGTCCATCATGCCAGCGACTGCACCAGATTCGCTTGTGTGACCCAGACAAAGAAGCCCTTTCACGCTAGTTTCAGTGGCCCATGCCGAGTCCACCGTCGACGGGGATGACGGCGCCGGAAATGTAGGCGGCCTCGTCGCTGGAAATCCAACGGACCACATTCGCCACTTCCGTTGCCTCCGCAAACCGGCCGGCAGGAATGCTGGAAAGGTAGCCCTTCTGCGTGGCTTCGGGCAGTTCCGCCGTCATGTCCGTGTTGATGAATCCGGGAGCCACAACGTTTGCTGTGATCCCGCGTGAACCGAGCTCCCGGGTCAGGGACCGGGCCATGCCCACCAGACCGGCCTTGGAGGCCGAGTAGTTGATCTGACCCGGCGCGCCGTAGAGGCCGGAGACCGAGGAAATGAGGACCACGCGGCCCTTGCGCATCCGGATCATGCCCTTCGAAGCGCGTTTGATGACGCGGAAGGCGCCAGTGAGGTTGGTGTCGATCACGGACGTGAAGTCGTCTTCACTCATGCGCATCAGGAGCGTGTCCTTGGTGATTCCCGCGTTTGCCACCAGGACTTCAACGGGACCATGGGCAGCTTCCACCTCGGCGAACGCAGCATCCACAGAGGCCTCGTCGGTCACATCGGCCTTCACGCCCAGAATCCCGGCAGGCAGCTCCGACGCGCTCCGGTACGTCACGGCCACCTTGTCGCCGTTGGCTACAAAAGCCTGCGCGATGGCCAGGCCGATGCCGCGGTTTCCTCCGGTGATCAGGACGCTGCGGGCCGCTGTATCTGCTTCAGACATTAAACGCTCCGGGATTCTGCGGCATGTGCGGCCGCGGTTGTATGGGGGTGTGATTTTGCTGCCTCCGATCTTAGCCCGCGTTTGGGCGCCACTGACGATGGTGAGAGAATTGAGGCAAGCCTTTGGAGCGTGATCAATCAGCCGTGACCCTTGAAAACCATCCTGGACAGTCCTTGCCCGGAGATCCCGAAAGGTTCTCTGGGGATTCAGGGGTGCACAGCATTACGGACGCGGCAGCCGCCCACTCGGAGGACATGCGCCAGCGCATGGTTAAGTACGCGCTGGCCATGGGAATCCGCATGGTCTGCCTCATCCTCATTTTTGTGGTGGACGGCTGGTTCAAGCTCGTGATGGTGGCCGGCGCCGTCTTCCTCCCGTGGATCGCTGTGGTGATCGCGAATGGGAGCGATAAGGCGGAGGTCCACAGCGACTCGCTGCTAGACTCGGCCCCGCTTGCCGAGCTGGAAAGCCCCTATTGGCCGCCGGAGCAGGACGACTCCACGTCCGCGGTCATCCAGGGCGAGCTCATTGATGACGACGACGAACCCACGCAAGGACAGGAACGGCGCGCCTCATGAACATTTTTGACCTGGCTGCAGGGAACGCTGGTCCCCCGCCGGCTATGGCGGCCATGTGCTCCCGCAAGGCCTGCCGCGCGGAAGCTTCCTGGCAATTGCTCTGGAACAACCCCAAAATCCACACGCCGGAACGCCGCAAGACCTGGCTTGCCTGCGATGACCACCGTGACTGGCTGGAAGATTACCTCCAGACCCGCGGGCTCTGGAAGGAAACCCTGGTACTGGATTCGGGGCAGGACACCGGCCGGGCGCCGGTAGGGCAGGACTGCTGAATGTACCGCTTCCTCTTTTCCAGCAAGTGGCTGGGGTACCTTCTGCTTGCCGCCATCTTTGCCGCTGCCTGCGTCTTCCTGGGCCGCTGGCAGATGGACCGCCGCGAAGAGACCCTCGCGGAGATCAACCGCGTGGTCACCAACTATTCCGCCACACCCATCTCCTTCGACGAGGCGAGGGAAGAATTCTCCGCCCTGGACCCGTCGAAGGAATGGACCCAGGTGGAACTCCAGGGCACGTATGATCCCTCCGGCCAGCGGATTGTCCGCAACCGTCCACTGAACGGGCAGCCCGGGTATGAGGTGGTTGTCCCGTTCAAGCTGGAGACCGGTGAAACTGTGGTGATCGACCGCGGCTGGCTGCCCATCGGCAACAAGAACCCGGGCAGTCCCGATTCCATCCCGGCGCCTCCCGCCGGACCCGTGACCGCCGTCGTCCGCCTCAAGCACGGCGAGCCGCAGCTGGACCGCGGCGCCCCGCCGGCCAGCTTGCATCCATCGATCTCCCCACTTACGCCGACCAACTGGGCTATCCCGTACTCACTGGCGCCTACGGGCAGCTGGCGTCTGAATCTCCCGCCCCCGCTGACATCCCGTTCCCGTTCCCGAAGCCGGCCACCGAAGAAGGCACGCACCTGTCCTATTCGTTGCAGTGGTTCGCGTTTGGGGTGCTGATGTTCGTGGGCTTCGGATACGCCGCACGGCAGCAGGCCAGGAATGCCGCGATCGACGCCGCCGACGAGCTTGAGAATGAGGATGGCTCGCGCGATTCAGGCAGCCCGGTGCACTCCGCCGCTGCGGCAGCCCGCCGTCGTCCGCCTGTTGCCCGCAAGCGTAAGAAGGCGACCGCAGAAGAAGAGGAAGACGCTCTCCTGGACGCCCAGGGCTACTGACGCATGCACAGTGTGGAAGCTGCCGCCCCGGTGGCGAATGTGAAAAACGCCCTGACCGCGGCCGGCGCCCAGGACACGGTGCGGGTCTTCGACACGAAGGTCCCGACGGCGGCTGCCGCGGCTGAGGCGCTCGGCTGCGACGTCGCGGCCATTACGAACAGCCTGATCTTCGACGTCGACGGCGCCCCGCTCCTGATCCTGGCCAGTGGTGCCGCCAAGGTAAACACGGCGCTCGTCGCGGCGCAGCTGGGAACAGGAAAGATCCGCAGGGCCACCGCCACTTTCGTCCTGCACCACACAGGCCAGGAAGTAGGCGGAGTAGCCCCGATAGGCCACCCGGCAAAGATCAGGACTCTCCTGGACAATTCCCTCAAAGCCCACAAACTCCTCTGGGCCGGAGCAGGAGACCACAACTCAATGTTCAGCATCACGTACGAAGACCTGCTGCGGATCACAGAGGCAACGGAACTCAAGGTCCGCTAGCTCCCCGTTAGACGCTCCTTCGAGTGCCGTGCAATAGGTTGACCGACGCACAAGCGCAGCGACGCGGTGGATTTGCGTAGCGTGCGTCTAAGCGAGGAACGAGCGAGCACGCGGCAAATCGAGCGCGGTGCTAAGCGGAAGGTGAGGCGGACGCCAACCGGACTAAGCCAGCGTAATCAGGTCCAGGTAGTCTTCGTTCCAGTGGTCCTCGATGCCGTCGGGCAGCAGAACGACGCGCTCGGGGTTCAGGGCTTCGACGGCACCTTCATCGTGGCTGACGAGGACGACGGCGCCGGTGTAGTTGCTCAGGGCCCCGAGGATTTCGGCGCGGCTGGCCGGGTCGAGGTTGTTGGTGGGCTCGTCAAGGAGTAACACGTTCGCGCTCGAGGCCACGATGGTGGCCAGGGCCAGCCGGGTCTTCTCGCCGCCGGAGAGCACACCGGCGGGCTTGTCGACGTCGTCTCCGGAGAACAGGAACGAGCCCAGGATGTTGCGGACCTCCGCGTCGTTCATGTCCGGGGCGGAGGAGCGCATGTTTTGCAGGACGGTGCGGTCCACGTCGAGCGTTTCGTGCTCCTGGGCGTAGTAGCCCACCTTCAGGCCGTGGCCCGCCACGACCTCTCCGGTGTCCGGCTTGTCGACGCCGGCGAGCATCCGCAGTAGCGTGGTCTTGCCGGCGCCGTTGAGGCCCAGGATAACCACCTTGGAGCCGCGGTCGATGGCCAGGTCCACATCGGTGAAGATCTCCAGTGAGCCGTAGGACTTGCTGAGTCCGTCCGCGGTTAGCGGGGTCTTGCCGCAGGGTGACGGATCCGGGAAGCGCAGGGCTGCCACGCGGTCGGTCGCGCGGACGGCTTCGAGGCCGCCCAGCAGACGTTCGGCACGCTTGGCCATGTTCTGCGCTGCGACGGCTTTGGTGGCCTTGGCGCGCATTTTGTTGGCCTGGTCGATGAGGACCTGGGCCTTCTTTTCGGCATTGGCGCGCTCACGCTTGCGGGCGCGCTCGTCCGTTTCGCGCTGCTGGAGGTAGCGCTTCCAGTTCATGTTGTAGAAGTCGATCTTGGCGCGGTTGGGATCCAGCAGGAACACTTTGTTGACGGTGGCTTCGAGCAGCTCGGTGTCGTGGCTGATCACGATCAGGCCGCCCTGGTGGTTCTTCAGGAACTCGCGGAGCCAGGTGATGGAATCCGCGTCGAGGTGGTTGGTGGGCTCATCGAGGAGCATCGTTTCGGCGTCCGAGTACAGGATCCGGGCGAGTTCCACACGACGGCGCTGGCCGCCGGACAGGGTCTTGAGCGGCTGGTTCAGCAGCCGGTCCGGGAGGGCCAGGTTGGAGCAGATCGCGGCGGCCTCGGCCTCGGCCGCGTATCCGCCGGCAGCCAGGAACTCGGATTCCAGCCGGTCATAGCGGTTCATCGCCTTGCGCTGGATCTCGGTGTCCTCGCTGGCCATGTCCTCATGGGTCTTCTTGAGGTTGTTGACGGCGATGTCCAGGCCGCGGGCGGAGAGGATGCGGTCGCGGGCCAGCTGTTCCATATCCGGGGTCCGGGGATCCTGCGGCAGGTAGCCGATCTCGCCGCTGCGGGTCACCTTGCCGCCGGCGGGCTGGCCTTCGCCCGCGAGTACGCGGGTCAGGGTAGTCTTGCCTGCGCCGTTACGGCCGACGAGGCCGATCTTGTCGCCCTTGTCGATGCGGAAGCTCACCTGGTCCATGAGGAGCCGGGCGCCGGCGCGCAGTTCAAGATCCTGGACAGTAATCACAGCAGGTAAGGCCTTTCACAACAGGGAAACGCCGCAGCTCAACGGGTGATGTCTGGAAGCAGCCGGCAGAATGGCCGACAGAGCGGCCTTTCCAAGTCTACCGGCCCCAGCTTGACGCCATAACCGCTGCACCGCCGTCGTGCGTTGACTCAGCGTTTGTGCCCTGCCGTCAGTCCCGGGCGTCCTGCTTAGTAGGTCCCCTACAAAATGGCGTCCGACGGCGGCCGGTAACGTCAGGATCACCCATGCTTCGCTTGTACAACCACGACAGGAACACCCCATGAGCCAGACTGACACTGCCGTCAACGGCACCGCTTCCCGCCTCCGGAACCGCTGGAACGCCACCGACCTCGGCCTGATCGCCGTCTTTGCGGCACTCGTTGCGGGCTCCGCCATGGTGCCCGGCATCGCGGCGAACGTGTTCGGCGTCCCCATCACTTTCCAGACCCTTGCGGTGATGCTCACCGGACTGATGCTGGGCCCGGGCCGGGGGTTCGCCGCCGTCGGCCTGTACACCCTCCTAGGCCTGGCCGGCCTGCCAATCTTCAGCCAGGGCCGCAGCGGCCTGGGCATCCTGGCCGGACCGTCGGCCGGCTACATCATTGCTTTCCCCATCGCCGCAGCCGTTGTAGGCTGGCTCGCCACCGTGGTAATCCGGCGGACAACACGTGCCCGGGCGCTGTGGTTCTTCGCGTCTACGATGGTCACCAGCATCGCCGTCGTGCACACCCTCGGAGTGGCCGGAATCGCCCTGAACACCAAAGCGTCACTGGGTGAAGCCTTCCTCGCAGACCTCATCTTCTACCCCGGCGACGTGATTAAGAACATCCTCGCCGCGGTGATCGCCGTGGCACTGCACCGGGCATTTCCCGACGTCCTGGTCCGCCGGGTGAAGCGGATCACCAACTAGTCCCGACATGGCAACCATTTCATTCCGGCAGGCATCCGTGGCCGTCGCCGTTGACAACCGCCCGGAACCCAAGTCCCTGCTCCAGGACGTCACGCTTGAGCTGACCGAACAGCGCATCGGCGTGATCGGGGCCAACGGGTCCGGCAAGTCCACGCTGCTGCGAATGATCAACGGCCTGGTCCAGCCAACCTCCGGCACCGTGTCCGTGGACGGTGCCGATACGGTCCGTGCCGTGCGGGCGGTCCGCAGGCAGGTGGGGTTCGTCTTCACGGATCCCTTGTCGCAGCTGGTGATGCCCACGGGGCGCGAGGACGTGGAGCTTTCGCTGCGCCGCCCGGTCCGCAACGGGGCGGCTCGCCGCCTGCTGGCTGAAGCGGCCCTGGAGCGCCTCGGCCTGCTGCCGCTCGCGGACCAAAGCATCTACGAACTCTCCGGCGGTGAGCGCCAGCTGATGGCCCTCGCCGCTGTGCTGGCCGTGACCCCGCTGTCCTGGTCCTGGATGAACCGTCCACGCTCCTGGACCTCCGGAACCGTGAACTCCTGCGCCGCACCCTCTGCGGCCTCGACCAGCAGATCGTGATGTCCACGCACGACCTCGACCTTGCCCTGGAAATGGACCGCGTGCTGGT
The DNA here is from genome assembly GCA_002370555.1 of Arthrobacter sp. Hiyo4. Taxonomy (GTDB): domain Bacteria; phylum Actinomycetota; class Actinomycetes; order Actinomycetales; family Micrococcaceae; genus Arthrobacter. The sequence continues at coordinate 1,756,503 of AP014718.1, read as the reverse complement.
GGTGGAGGCGGGACGCGTGACGTTCGACGGCGGCGCGGCGGCGGCAGTCGACGCGTACCGGGCGCTGGTCACTGACGGGCTGGCCGCGCCGTGAGAGGGCACGGCTTCCTGCTGGCCAACTACGTCCCGGGGAATTCAGTCATCCACCGGACGCCGCTGGCACTGAAATTCCTGCTGGTGGTGGGCTGCGGCCTGGTGTCTTTCCTGGTGGTCGACTGGCTGGTCTCCGCCGCTGTGCTGGCCGCCCTCGGCGCACTCTTTCTCCTGACCGGCGCCGGAACCCGGCGGCTGGTGAGCGCTGTCCGCCCTGTTGCCGCGGTGCTGGTGGTCATCGGCCTGTTCCAGTGGTGGCAGCTGGGTGGACCCACAGCCGCCCGGATTGTCCTGAACATCCTGGTCTGCGTGGTGGCGGCGTCCCTGCTGACGGCCACCACGCCCATGCAGCGGATCCTCGACGGCGTGGTATCGCTGGCCACGCCGTTCCGGCGTTTCGGCGCGGACCCTGAACGTTTTGCGCTGACCATAGCCATCATGCTCCGCAGCATCCCGTATATCGCCGGCGCCTTTGCAGACGTCAGGGATTCCGCCCGGGCACGCGGGCTTGAGCGCAACCCGCGTGCCCTCGTGTTGCCCGTTTTTATCACCACCGTGGCCTTCGCCCGCCAGACCGGCGAAGCGCTGGCTGCCCGCGGGCTGGGCGACGCGGAAGACTGACGGGTCTTTGGTCCTTCCTGTGCTGCTGAGGGGGAACCTAGTGGGCGCCGGACAGCAACTCGTACCGCAGCAGCGCCGCCGTGCCCATGCCGCCGGCAATACTGATCAGGGCCAGCGCCAGGGAGCCATGGTTCCCGGCACGACGGGCTTGGGCGAGAAGCCGGGCCACCAGTACCGCCCCGGACGCCCCGTAGGCATGGCCCAATGCCAGCGCCCCGCCGTCGAGGTTGACCCGCTCCGGATCAACGCCCAACCGATCCAGGCAGGCCAGGGTCTGGGACGCGAAGGCTTCGTTGAATTCCACCAGGTCCACGCTGGCAGCCGCCAACCCCCTGGCCTGCAGGAGCCGCTCCGCGGCAACCGCTGCGCCGATCCCCAGCAGCTCGGGGTCCACACCGGCAGTGTCCGTGGCCAGCACCAGGAGCCCGTCGGCGGCTCCGAGTTCCCGTGCCCGCTGCAATGAAGTAACGACGACGGCGGAAGCCGCGTCCGCGTCGAAGCATGAGTTCCCGGCGGTGACAGTCCCCCCTGGCACAAAGGCGGGCGGGAACCGCTTGAGGACTGCGGCGGATAGGCCGTGGCGGGGGCCGTCGTCGGCACTGATGGGTCCAGCAGACGTCTCCAGGGTGGTGATCTCGCCGGCGAAAAGCCCTGCTTCAGCCGCGGCCAGCGCCCGCCGGTGGCTGCGCAGGGCCGAGGCATCCTGCCGCTCCCGGCTGACCGTGAACCGGGCCGCTACATTCTCGGCCGCGACTCCCATATCCGGGTCACCGAAGCTGTGCGGCGCAAACTGGGCCCGGGCAAAAAAGTCAGGCTCGCCGTCGTCGTTACGGTGGGCCCGCAGCGGAGCCGTGCTGATGCTCTCCACCCCCCGGCTAGATACACAGGGTTGCCGCCGGCGGCAACCAGCCGGGCGGCCAGAGCGATGGCATCCAGGCCTGACCCGCACTGGCGGTCAACAGTCAGTCCCGGCACACCGACCGGCAGGCCCGCCTCAAGCAGGGCCAGGCGGGCCACGTTGCCGCCGCCGCCCACGGCGTTGCCGATCACCACATCCTTGACTTCTTCGGCCGGCACGCGGCTATCTGCCAGGAGGTCGGCCAGGACCGGTGCAAGAAGCTGGTGCGCACGCAGTTCCTTCAGCGCACCGTTGGCGCGCCGGACCGCGGTACGCCGCGCCGCGATGATCACAGGCTGCCGGTCCGGCGGCAGCACGTCGCCGGGCGGCATGCCACGGGGCTGCGGGTCAGCGGTCAAGGTGCCGCGCCCTGGGGTCCTGGGAGCCGATCCAGTCCAGGAGAGTGTTCCGGCTGACCTTTCCACGGTCCGTGGTGGGGAGTTCGGAGAGTGCGAAGTACTGGTGGGGCCGCTTGTCCCGCGGCAGGATGTTTTCGAGTCCGGCCTTCAGCTGCGTGGCCGTGACTCCGCCATGGGAAGGAACGACGCCGGCGACCACCCGCTGGCCGCGGAGATCATCGGGTATTCCGGCAGCCACCGCAGCAGCCACGCCCGGCACGGCCGCCAGGGCTAGTTCCACTTCGTGCGGATAAACGTTCTTTCCCGAGGTCAGGATCATGTCGGCGCGCCGGCCCAGGATGTGCAGTTCGCCGTCGGCGAGGTAGCCTTGGTCCCCCACCGTGAACCAGCCGTTGAAGGAGCGCAGCGCCTGGCCGTCGTCACCCCACAGGTAGCCGTTGCTGACCATGCCGCTGCGGACACAAATATTGCCGGCTTCGCCGTCCTTCACTTCGGAACCCTGATCGTCCAGGATTTTGACGTCCACGCCCGGAAACGGGGGTCCGATGCCTGTTCCCCCGGCGTCCAGGAGCTCCCCGCAGCCAGCCCCACACCGGAGACAAAGCTCAGTTCGGATGCGCCGTAGTACTCGAAGATGGTGGCGTTCGGCGCCCAGCGCCGTGCCGCTTCGAGGGTGCGTGCGTCCAGCTTCGAGCCGGCGCAGATGATGGTACGGATGCCGGAGGCATCCACGCCGCCGGTCAGGCCGCGCTCACTGAGCAGCCGCAGCATGGTGGGCACGAGGATGAGCCGGGTCACGCCGTCGTGCGTGATGGCGGCGTGGACATCACCGACGTCGAAACTCTCCAGCGTCTGGAATTCAGAGCCGGCGTAGAGGCACTCAGCCAGGGCATAGAGGTTAAGGCTGGCGGACAGTGGCCCGGGCGCGAGCGTGACGTCGTCCTGGGCGAGGCCGAAGAACGCAACGGACGCGTCAAAGGACTGCCGCCAGGACTGCCTGGACCGGGTAAACGCCTTGGGCACCGACGTGGTGCCGGAGGTGAGCCCGATCAGGAACGTCGAGTCCGGCGGCCCGTCCGCCAAAGCATCCGCTGCGGAGACCATGCCGGGCTTGGCAGACTCTGCCAGCCGTTGAGCGATTTCCTGGTGCAGGGACTCCGGCCAGGTCGGGTCCAGGACGGCGCATTGCCGCCGGCCGGCAACGGCTGCGGCGAACCTTGCGGCAAAGTCGACGGAGTTCGCCTCCGCAAGCACGGTGACGGCGCCGGTCTCCGGAAGGGCGGCCGCGGCGGCGTCCCGGAGCTCAGCCCAGCGCAGGCGGCGGCCAGCCACCACGACGGCGGTGTCATGGGGGCGTTCTTCGGCCCAGCGCTGGATTCTATCGAGAAATGGCATCGTCCCAACTTTACCGGCCGGACTCAGCTTCGGTGGTGCCGCTAAGGGCTATTGTGACTTCATGAGTTTCAATGACAACGTGCAGCTGGACCCGTCCCAGGTCGAGGACCGGCGTGGCACGGGCCGTGGGGCCAAGGTCGGCGGCGGCATCGGTGGCGGAATCGTCCTGCTGATAGCTGTGCTCCTCGGCGTCAACCCCGCCTTGCTCGAAGGCCTGACCGGCGGGGCGGGCACGGCTGATCAGAACCAGGGCACGGCCCCGGCCTGCGCCACAGGGGCCGACGCCGACGCGCGGCTGGACTGCCGGATCACCGGCACGGTGAACAGCCTGAATGCGTTTTGGCCGGCGTATCTCCAGCAATACAACGTGCAGTACCCGCAGCCGGAGACTGTGATCTTCGACCAGTCCGTCAACAGCGGGTGCGGGACGGCTTCCAGCGCGGTGGGCCCTTCTACTGCCCGGCTGACAGCACCGCCTACTTCGATCCCGGGTTCTTCCAGGATCTCGTGGACCGCTTCGGATCCTCGGGAGGTCCCCTGGCGCAGGAGTACGTGGTGGCACACGAATTTGGCCACCACATCCAGAACGTGCTGGGATACATTGACCGCGGCCAGCAGGATCCGCAGGGGCCCGAGTCCGGCGCCGTCCGCGTGGAACTCCAGGCCGACTGCTATGCCGGCCTCTGGGTAAAGCACGCCTCAACCCAGCCCGGACCCGACGGCCAGCCGTTCTTGGAACCGATCACCCAGCAGGACCTGAACGATGCCCTGTCCGCAGCGTCAGCGGTGGGCGATGACCGGATCCAGGAAGCGGCCACCGGACGGGTCTCGCCCGAGGCCTGGACGCACGGGTCCAGCGAACAGCGGCAGAAATGGTTCTACACCGGCTACCAGACCGGCGACATCAACCAGTGCGACACCTTCTCGGCGCCCAGTCTCTAAAGGGGCCGGTAGGGACGACAACGGCCGGCTACCTCCGCTGGGGAGGTGACCGGCCGTCGTCGTACTTTAAGCGGTGAGAACTCAGATGTTGAAGCCGAGGGCCCGCATCTGGTCCTTGCCGTCATCGGTGATCCGCTCCGGACCCCAGGGCGGCATCCACACCCAGTTCAGGCGCCAGTCGTCAACGACGCCGTCAAGGGACTTGCCTACCTGCTCCTCGATGACATCGGTGAGCGGGCAGGCGGCCGTGGTGAGCGTCATGTCGATCAGCAGCGCGCCGTCGTCGTCGGAGTACTTCAGGCCGTACAGCAGCCCGAGGTCCACGATGTTCACACCGAGTTCCGGGTCGATGACGTCCTTGAGTGCCTCTTCGACATCTTCGAGGCCCGTGCGGGCGGCATTGATTTCGGTCATGGCAAGTCCTGTCTAGGCCTGTGCGGCAGCAGCGATGGTGGCTGCGCCGGCGCCCGTGGCGTAACGGTCGTAGCCTTCGTCTTCGAGGCGGTCAGCCAGTTCCGGCCGCCCTCTTCGACAACCTGGCCGTCGACGAAGACGTGGACGAAGTCAGGCTTGATGTAGCGCAAGATGCGGGTGTAGTGCGTGATGAGCAGCGTGCCCATGTTGCCCGTTTCGTGTGCACGGTTGACGCCTTCGGAGACAACCTTCAGGGCGTCAACGTCCAGGCCCGAGTCGGTCTCGTCGAGGATGGCGAACTTCGGCTTGAAGAGTTCCAGCTGGAGGATCTCGACGCGCTTCTTTTCGCCGCCGGAGAAGCCTTCGTTGACGTTGCGCTCGGCGAAGTTTGCGTCGATGCGCAGCTGGGCCATGGCCGCCTTGACGTCCTTGGTCCAGGTACGCAGCTTGGGTGCTTCGCCGTCGATGGCGGTCTTGGCGGTGCGCAGGAAGTTGGTCATGCTGACACCGGGGACCTCCACGGGTACTGCATGGCCAGGAAGAGGCCGGCGCGGGCCCGCTGGTCAACGGTCATCGCGAGGACATCTTCGCCGTCGAGCGTGATGGTTCCGCTGGTGACCTTGTAGCGCGGGTGCCCGGCAATGGTGGAGGCCAGGGTGGACTTGCCCGAACCGTTGGGGCCCATGATGGCGTGGGTCTGACCGGTCTTGATGGTCAGGCTGACGCCCTTCAGGATCTCCTTGGTGCCCTGCTCCGTGTCAATGCTGACGTGCAGGTCCTTGATCTCAAGAGTAGACATAGGTCTTGTTCTCCTCTGCACCGCGCCCTCCGGCGGTGGTGCGGTCTGTATCTGGAAGTTTGGTTCTGTTGCTTGGTATTGCTGCTAGCTGAAGTTCGGGGCTTCCGCTCCGTTGAGCACGTTCGTGAAGTCCACGTAGACCTCGTCGCCGACGATCTCAACGGCGAACACCGGGACGGGATCGTAGGCGGGAAGCTGGAGCGGCTCGCCGCTGCGCAGGTCGAACTGGGAGCCGTGGCCCCAGCATTCGATCATGCAGCCCTCCACTTCGCCCTCGGACAGTGAGATGTCCGCATGCGAGCAGGTGTCCCCGATGGCGTGGATATCTCCCATGGAGTCCTTCACGATGGCTACGGGGTAGTCATCGATCAGGATCCGGAGCGCCTGCTTGAGCTGGATTTCCTCCGTCTTGCAGACAAATTCGCCCTTTGGCTGGTCAGTCATCTGTTTTCCGCGCCGTCTAGTTGTTCGTCACGGCGAGTTCGCGCTCAACAGCCTCGGTGAGCCGCTCTTCGAGGGCCGGTACCTTGATCTGCTGGATGATCTCGTGGAGGAAGCCGCGGACCACCAGGCGGCGGGCAACATCCTCGGGATGCCGCGGCCATGAGGTAGAACAGGTGCTCGTCGTCCAGCCGGCCGGTGGCGCTGGCGTGGCCGGCACCCTTGATCAGGCCGGTCTCGATCTCGAGGTTCGGCACGGAGTCGGCGCGGGCGCCGTCGGTGAGCAGCAGGTTGCGGTTGGCCTCGTAGCTGTCGGTGCCTTCGGCTTCCTTGCGGATCAGGACGTCGCCTACCCACACGGCGTGGGCGTTACGGCCCTGCAACGCGCCCTTGTAGAGCACATTGGAAGTGCAGTTCGCCACCGCATGGTCAACAAAGAGCCGCTGCTCCAGGTGCTGGCCGGAGTCGGCGAAGTACAGGCCGAACATTTCCGCTTCGCCGCCCGGGCGGTGAAACGGGTGGACGGCGTGACGCGGACCAGGTCCCCGCCAAGGCTGACCACCACGTGCTTGAACTTGGAGTCGCGGCCGATCTTTGCCTGCTGGGAGGAGGCGTGGACGGCGTCGTCGTTCCATTCCTGGAGCGAGACAACCGTGAGGTTGGCGCCGTCTTCAACAACGATTTCGATGTTTTCGGACACCACGGCCGAGCCCTGGTGGTTCAGGACCACAATGGCCTTGGAGAACCTCTCCGCCACAATCACCAGGTGCTGGGCGGCTGCCTCCGTGGAGGTGCCTTCGATCACGACGGTGACCTCGGTGTCGGCTTCAAACTCGGCCGGGATGGTGAGGACGGTGGCTTCGCTGAAGTTTTCCCAGGCGTTGGCGGACACGCGGTCCTCCGGGATGCCGGCGGAACCGATGCGCTTGTCGCCGCGTGCCACGGACTCAACTGTGACCTGCTCCGGGCCGCTGACGGTGACGGTGGGAGCCGCACCCGCCAGGACCTCGCTGTGCAGCCCGCGCAGGCGCTTGAGGGGGTAAAGCGCCAGTCTTCCTCAAGCCCGGTGAGCGGCTTGAAGTCCGCCAGGTTGTACGAGGTCAGCCGGCCGGCGCGTGAGCTGTCCGGAATGCCGACGCCGCCGCCGTGCGAGTGGCGCTTGACGGCTTCGCCGGCCAGCGGGGCCTTGGAACCGTTCGCGTTGATCGGAGACAGGCTTTCGCCCTCTTCCGTGAAACCGTTAATAAACGGCTGGGCCGAGGGCGCGCCGATGCGGGCCTTTTCAGTAGTGATTTCAGTCATCGTTATCCGACGGACCCTTCCATCTGCAGTTCAATCAGGCGGTTCAGCTCAAGTGCGTACTCCATCGGGAGTTCGCGGGCGATGGGCTCGATGAAGCCACGGACGATCATCGCCATGGCCTCGTCTTCGCGCATGCCGCGGGACATCAGATAGAAGAGCTGCTCTTCGCTGACCCGGGAAACAGTTGCTTCATGGCCCATGACCACGTCATCCTCACGGATGTCGATGTACGGGTAGGTGTCCGAGCGGCTGATGGTATCCACCAGCAGTGCGTCGCAACGGACGGTGTTTGCCGAGTGCTTGGCGCCTTCACGGACCTGGACGAGGCCGCGGTAGGCAGCACGTCCGCCGCCCGGGCCACGGACTTGGAAATGATGGAGCTCTTGGTGTTCGGCGCGATGTGCACCATCTTCGAGCCGGTGTCCTGGTGCTGGCCGGCGCCGGCGAAGGCGATGGACAAAGTCTCGCCCTTGGCGTGCTCACCCACCAGGTAAACAGCCGGGTACTTCATGGTGACCTTGGAGCCGATGTTGCCGTCAACCCATTCCATCGTGGCGCCTTCTTCGCAGATGGCACGCTTGGTCACCAGGTTGTACACGTTGGTGGACCAGTTCTGGATGGTGGTGTAGCGGACGCGGGCGCCCTTCTTGACGATGATCTCCACCACGGCGGAGTGCAGCGAGTCCGAGGTGTAGATCGGTGCGGTGCAGCCTTCGATGTAGTGGACGTAGGAGTCCTCGTCGGCGATGATCAGGGTGCGCTCGAACTGGCCCATGTTTTCCGTGTTGATGCGGAAGTATGCCTGCAGCGGGATGTCCACGTGGACGCCCTTGGGGACGTACACAAAGGAACCGCCGGACCAGACGGCCGTGTTCAGCGACGCGAACTTGTTGTCGCCCACGGGAATGATGGTGCCGAAGTATTCCTGGAAGATCTCCGGGTGTTCGCGCAGCGCGGTGTCGGTGTCCAGGAAGATGACGCCCTGCTTTTCAAGGTCCTCACGCAGCTGGTGGTAGACAACCTCGGACTCGTACTGGGCGGCGACGCCGGAAACCAGGCGCTGCTTTTCGGCCTCGGGGATGCCGAGCTTGTCGTACGTGTTCTTAATGTCATCGGGCAGGTCCTCCCAGCTGGTGGCCTGCTTCTCGGTGGACCGCACGAAGTACTTGATGTTGTCGAAGTCGATGCCCGAGAGGTCTGCACCCCAGGTGGGCATGGGCTTGCGGTCGAAGTACTTCAGGCCCTTGAGCCGGAGATCGAGCATCCATTGGGGCTCGCTCTTCTTGGCCGAGATGTCGCGGACGACTTCTTCATTGATACCGCGGCGGGCGTTGGCGCCGGCATCGTTCTTGTCGGACCAGCCGTACTCGTACGTGCCGATGCCGTGGAGCTCGGGATTCTTTTCCAGAATCTCCGAGATCACAGTGTCTTCGGCTACCGCTTTCTCTGATAGTTGGTCCGTCATCACGGCCTTTCTTGCTGATGGTTGGTTACTTCATCCAGGCTGGCGGGGGCTGCCTGCGGGACGCGGGTCCCCCTGCAGCCAGCCGGCCTGTGGGTATATGGGTGGTACAGACGTGTCCGCCGCGAGCCAGCGTGGAGAGGCGGCGTACGTCAACGCCTACCAGCCGGGAGAACACTTCGGTCTCCACATCGCAGAAGACAGGGAACTGGGCGGCGAGCTGCTGGATGGGGCAGTGCCCCTGGCACAGCTGGACGCTGGACAGTGCTGCCGGCAGCGGGCTTTGGCCTCGATCGAGGCGGCCGACGCCACGAAGCCATCCCGGCTCAGCGCCGTGGACAGTGCCTGCGCCCTGGCGGTGATGTCCGGTCCGGCCTGTTCGACCTCGAGTGCGTACCGGCGTTCCATGTCGGCAAAACGTTCGACGGCGAACGCGCGGACGGCGTCGTCGCCCGCCACTGCCTGGAGCTGCTTGAGCGCGAGGGTGGCGATGTCGAGGTAGTCGTTGCCAAGCGTGGACTGGCCCTGCGAGCTCAGGACGTAGCGGCGGGCGGGACGTCCCGCGCCGGCGCCGGCCTTGGCCACGCGCTTGACCTCAATATCCCCGCTGCGGGCCAGGTGATCGAGATGCCTCCGGACCGCGGCGGGTGTGAAACCGAGCATGTCGCCGAGTTCCGCCGCGCTGATGGGGCCATGCTCCAGCACGGCACCAAGGACCCGGTCCCGGGTACGCTCGTCCGAGTCCGCCAACGGCATAGCGGCCACGTGGCCGCGCTCAGCTGCGGTACGCGGCGCCCGGTGCCCGGCAAACGGCACAGCAGCATTGGTCATGGAATACACAACACAATCATGTCGTAATTTACTCCCCGTACTAGTAAGGTCAGGCTGACCTGCGGCCGGGGTCCCCTGCGGGGACGCCAGTACTACATCGCGTAGAATGCTGGGGTGCGATCCCCGAATCCCCGGTTCTGTCCATCAGCGGGTTAGTTAAGGATGTTGGTCCGCTGGCCAGCCTGGACGGAAAAATGCTCCGGGTGGTCAACGGCGTGTCCCTTATGGCCGAACGCGGCCAGGTCACGGCCCTCCTGGGCGCCAATGGAGCCGGAAAGACCACCACCATCGAATGCGCCCAGGGCCTGCAGAAGCGCAGCGGCGGCAGCATCTCGCTGCTCGGCCAGGATCCGGGCCGTTCGGGCGCTGACCTGCGGTCCCGCGTAGGCGTGATGCTGCAGGACGGCGGCCTGCCGCCGTCGGCCCGTCCCATCCCGCTGCTGCGGCACATCGCCGGAATGTATGCGCGGCCCCGCTCAGTTGACGAACTGGTGGAACGGCTCGGCATTAATACTTTCGCCAGGACCAGCGTGCGCAGGCTCTCCGGTGGGCAGAAGCAGCGCCTGGCACTCGCCGCAGCACTGATCGGCAATCCGGAGGTCCTTTTCCTGGACGAGCCCAGCGCCGGCCTGGATCCCCAGTCCCGGCAACTGGTCTTCGAGCTGATCTCGGAACTGCGGGCGGCCGGGATGGGCATCATTCTGACAACACACCTGATGGACGACGCCCAGCGGCTGGCGGACTACGTGTACATCATCGACGCCGGCAGGAACGTCGCCGAGGGAACAGTTTCCCAGCTGCTGCAGCGGGACCCGGCTATGGAGGCCGGCACCGACCATGTCCGCACCCTGGTGTTCGAGGCTCCCCCGGGGCTGGATTTCACCGGCGTGCTGCCCGATGCCATCGCCATCTCTGAAACACGGCCGGAAGCTACGTGGCCTCGGGTGCACTGACACCCCGCGATCTCGCGTCGTTGACCGCCTGGTGGGCAGCCCACGGCGTGATGCCCGGTTCCATGAGCCTGGCGGCACGAAGCCTGGAAGATGTCTTCCTGGACATCTCGGGAAAGGACATCCGATGACGGCACCCACAGTCACCCCCGACCAAGGGGCACCGGCCACGCTGCTGCACCGTATCCTGCTGCAGGGCAGGTACGAATCACTGGCGATGCTCCGGAACGGCGAGCAGCTGATCCTTGCAGTCGTCCTGCCGCTTCTCGCGCTGGTGGGGCTCACCGTGACTCCTTTCCTGGACGGTTTCGGAGCCAGCCGCATCAATGTGGCCGTCCCCGGCATCCTGGCATTGTGCGCCATGTCCACGGCCTTCACCGGGCAGGGCATCGCCACCGGCTTCGATCGGCGGTACGGCGTTCTCCGGTTCCTGTCCACCACACCCCTGGGCCGCGAAGGCCTCATCGCGGGTAAGGTACTGGCGGTCCTGGCGGTGCTCTGCCTCCAGGTGGCAGTGGTGACGCTGGTGGCGCTTCCCTTGGGCTGGCAGCCGCCTGCCTCCGGCTGGCTCCCCGGACTGTCACTGCTGACCCTGGGCGCCGTGGCGTTCACCGCGCTGGGTCTCCTGGTGGCAGGCACCGTCCGGCCCGAGGCAACCCTCGCCATCACCAACCTGCTGTGGATCCTGCTGGGCACCCTCGGAGGGATAGTCATCCCCGCGGAACGGCTGCCCGCACTGGCGCAGGGAGCGGTCCACTACCTGCCCTCCGGCGCACTCGGCGAGGCCATGCGCGAAGCTTTCCTGCACGGCTCGCTGAACGGCGGCGCCGCGCTTATCCTGCTGCTCTGGACGGTTCTTGCCGGAGCAGCAGCCATCCGTTGGTTCAAGTGGAATTGAGATATCCGTGAGCACGGCTTCACGCCTCCCCCAGATCGCCGGCCGCCTTATCGCGAGGCTGCCCCGAACCGTGGACGCCAGCGTCCGCCGCCTCGCGGTGGCCTCCCTGGTTGGCCAGACGCTGCTGGTGGTGACCGGCGGCGCGGTGCGGCTGACCGCATCCGGCCTCGGCTGCCCCACCTGGCCGCGCTGCACGGACACCTCCCTGGTGAACACGCCCGAGATGGGGATCCACGGCTTCATTGAGTTCGGCAACCGGCTCCTGACGTTCGCTCTGGCGGCGGTTGCCCTGGCCATGCTGGTGTACTTGTGGAACCTTCGCAGGGAGCGCCGGGACCTCTTCCTGCTGGCGCTGGGCCTGCTGGCCAGCATTCCGGCACAGGCGGTGATCGGTGGCATTACCGTGCTGACCAACCTCAATCCGTGGGTGGTGGGTCTGCACTTCCTCGTGTCCATGGCCCTCGTGGTGATCGCCACGCTGCTCGTCAACCGGGCCTACGGCAGGACGGGCCGCCATGCCACTGTCCAGCTCCCCGCTTTGCCGGGCGTTATGCGTCCGGTGGCTGCCGCCGTCGGGCTTTTCTCCGCCCTTGCCGTGATGCTCGGCGTAGTGGTGACCGGTTCCGGCCCCCACGCCGGTGACGCCGATGCTCCCGCAACGGCCTCGATTGGGACCTGTTCTCCCACATCCATGCCGTTCCGGCGTACGTGATCACTGCCGGAACGCTGTTCGCAGTGGTGCTGGTCATGGTCCGCCGGATCCAGGGCCCGTTCCGCACGTCCGTCCTGTTGCTGCTTTCCGTGACCTTGCTGCAGGCCGTCATCGGCTTCACCCAGTACTACAACGGCATCCCCGTGTTGCTCGTGGGCGCCCACATGCTGGGGCGGCGCTGCTGATGAGCGCGGCAACAAACTCCGCAGACCTCGCCCGCTCGAGCCCGGTCTCGTAGCCTCCACCGCTTTTTGCCCCGACGGAGTGCCACGGTTCCCGACGAACCGCGGCACCCCGCGTTTAAGGACGCTCTCTCACTTAATGCGTGGAATCGGCAGACCCTCTCTCACGTAATGCAGGAAGTGGGCAGACCCTCTCTCACTTCCTCCGGTGTTTCGCAGGATCCTCCCGTACCTCCTGGAAACAAACAAGCGACCCTCCTTCACCGTTGGTGAGAGAGGGCCGCCAAGAAAGCTGCAGGTACTGATAGAGGGTCGGTAAAAACCCCACTTTAAGTGAGAGAGCGTTGCGTGGGTGCTGTTAACCGATGATCGCTGATCCGACGAACGGATCCACGGCCAGTGCGATGAACAGCAGCGTCAGGTAACTGATGGAGCCGTGGAAGACCTTCATTGCGCGCTTGTCCGAGATGTCCTCGCGCTGCGCCCGGTTGTAGAGGGAGTGCGACTCGTACAGGAACCATGCACCCGCCAACACTGCAGTGGCCGTGTAGACCCAGCCCGCGCCACCGGCGGGGACCAGCAGCAGCGAGCAGGCCACCATGGCCCAGGCGTAGAGGACCACCTGGACGGAAACCACCTTGGCGCCGGCAATTGCCCCAAGCATGGGCACGTTGGCATTGCGGTAGTCCTCGCCGTAACGCATCGAAAGCGGCCAGTAGTGCGGCGGCGTCCAGAGGAAGATGACCATGAACAGGATGACGGCCGGCCAATCGACGGTGTTGGTCACGGCGGCCCAGGCGATCAGCACCGGGAAGCAGCCCGCGGCTCCACCCCACACAATGTTCTGTGCGGTGCGGCGCTTGAGGACGATCGTGTAGATGACTACATAGAAGAAAATTGCAGCCAATCCGAGCCAAGCGGCCAGCGGGTTGGCGCCGAACCAGAGAATAGCAATGGCGGCTGCCCCGAGCAGCCAGGAGAACACCAGCGCCTCGCGCGGGGTCACCTCACCGGTGACCAGCGGACGGTTCTCGGTCCGGTGCATCAGTTTGTCGATATCGCGGTCAATGTAGCAGTTGAAGGCACCTGCACTGCCGGCAGCAAACGCGCCGCCGACCAGCGTGGCCAGGATCAGGCCGATCGGCGGGAAGCCGCGCTCGGCGTAGATCATGGTGGGCAGGGTGCTGACCAGAAGCAACTCAATGACACGCGGCTTAGTGAGGGCGAAATACGCCTTGGCCTTTCGGGCGAACCCGGCTCCCCCTCTGGTGCGGGAAGCATTAAGCGGCGTATCTGTTGTGCTCACGGTGGCAGTCACCCGTTCTGGTTGGCAGTTCTGTCTGGCGGTGCAGCTGTGTCTTGTGGCCGTTCGCCGGGCAGCCCGCCAATAGTCATCAGAAGAGGTCCCGGCAACGCCCCGTGTCAGCCGCCGCCCCTAAAGGGCCCGGCTACCGGCGTCGGCCTCCAAATATCATACCGTGCGCATTTGTAACAGATGCCCCCCGATTAGGCCCTGATGATTGCGCGCAGGGTGATTCGAGCAGATTAACTCAACCTCACGAAATGGCGATTCACATAAGGGGAAATTGCGTCCAAAAGGTGAGATTTGCACTGACCGCAGAGTGGAATCGAGCTAAGCTGTCACCAGATCAGCAAGCGGCAGAAAAGCGTTGGATAACGCGTTCCCGTAGCCCTGCTGAATGTTAGATCAACGTTTCGATGGTGAACGGCTGGTACACACCGCAGCGGGCGCCATAGCGTGCCCCGGAACGGATCCCGCGTACCGCCCACCATCAGCACAGAGAGGGGCCCGGTTTTCGTGCCACATTTGGAAGAGCAAGAACTGTCATGGACCAGCTTGGACCAGCGCGCGGTGGACACCATCCGCGTTCTGGCTGCGGATGCCGTCGAGAAGGTCGGTAACGGCCACCCGGGCACCGCCATGAGCCTGGCGCCCGCCGCCTACCTTCTCTTCCAGAAGCTGATGCGCCACGACCCGCGCCACCCGGACTGGCTGGGACGCGACCGTTTCATCCTTTCTCCAGGCCACACGTCGCTGACCCTTTACATCCAGCTGTTCCTGTCGGGCTACGGCCTGGAACTGAAGGACCTTGAGGCACTCCGCACCTGGGATTCCCTGACCCGGGCCACCCGGAGTACAAGCACACCGCCGGTGTGGAGATCACCACCGGGCCGCTGGGCCAGGGCCTGGCCTCCTCGGTAGGGTTCGCCTACTCCCAGCGCCGGATGCGCGGCCTGTTCGACGCCGATGCTGCGGCCGGCGAAAGCCCCTTCGACCACACCATCTGGGTCATCGCCTCCGACGGGGACCTGCAGGAAGGCGTGACGTCCGAGGCGTCCTCGCTGGCCGGCCACCAGGAACTGGGCAACCTTGTAGTTGTCTACGACGAGAACCACATCTCCATCGAGGACGACACCGACATCTCCTTCACCGAGGATGTCCTGAAGCGTTACGAAGCCTACGGCTGGCACACCCAGCGCGTCGACTGGACCAAGACCGGCGAATATAAAGAGGACGTGCAGGAGCTTTACTCTGCGCTGCTCGCGGCAAAGGCCGAGACGTCCAAGCCGTCCATCATCTCGCTGCGCACCATCATCGGCTACCCGGCGCCCAAGAAGCAGAACACGGGCAAGATCCACGGTTCTGCTCTCGGTGCAGAGGAAGTCGCAGGCCTGAAGTCCGTGCTGGGCTTCGACCCCGCCAAGTCCTTCGACGTTGACCAGGAAGTCCTGGCCCACGCCCGCTCCGTCGTGGACCGCGGCGCCGCTGCCAAGAAGGAATGGGAAGAGTCCTTCAACGCCTGGCAGGCCGCCAACCCCGAAGGCGCAGCCCTCCTGCAGCGCATCGAGGCCCGCGAACTGCCCGACGGCCTGGACGCCGCGCTTCCGGTCTTCCCGGCCGGCAAGGATGTCTCCACGCGCGCCGCTTCCGGCAAGGTCCTGAACGCACTCGGACCGGTCATGCCGGAACTCTGGGGCGGCTCCGCCGACCTCGCCGAGTCCAACAACACCACCATCGAAGGCTCGCCGTCGTTCGTGCCCGCCTCCAAGCAGACCGATACCTGGTCCGGCAACCCCTACGGCCGGGTCCTGCACTTCGGCATCCGCGAGCACGCCGCCGCATCGATCGTGAACGGCATCGCCCTCCACGGCCGGACCCGCGCGTTCTCCGGCACGTTCCTGATCTTCAGCGACTACCAGCGGCCCGCCATCCGGCTCGGCGCCCTGATGGGTGTTCCGTCCCTGTATGTCTGGACGCACGATTCCATCGGCCTGGGCGAAGACGGCCCCACCCACCAGCCGGTGGAACAGCTCGCTTCCCTGCGCGCCATCGTGGGCCTGGACGTGGTCCGCCCCGGCGACGCCAACGAGGTCGCGGTGGCATGGAAGACCATGCTGGAGAACCACGAGAACCCGGCCGGCATTGTCCTGACCCGCCAGAACATCCCCACCTACGCCCGTGGTGAAAACGCAGCCGACGGCGACACGTTCGGTTCCGTTTCGGGTGTGGCCAAGGGCGGCTACGTCCTGGCTGAAGCTTCCAAGGACGGCGCCACCGTGCCCGCCGACGTGATTCTGATCGGCACCGGCTCCGAGGTCCAGCTGGCCGTCGAGGCCCGCGAAGCCCTCCAGGCTGAAGGCATCGCTGCCCGCGTTGTCTCCATGCCCTGCGTGGAGTGGTTCAACAAGCAGGACGCCGCTTACCGCGAGTCCGTGCTCCCCGCTGCCGTCAAGGCCCGGGTCTCCGTCGAGGCCGGGCTGGCCCTGGGCTGGAGGGAATTCGTCGGCGACGCCGGACGTTCCATCTCGCTCGAGCACTATGGCGCTTCCGCCGACTACAAGCGCCTTTTCCAGGAGTTCGGCATCACCGCGGCGGCTGTCGCCGCCGCTGCCAAGGACTCCCTCGCTGGCCTGCAGGCCTGAACCAGATTTTAGGAGATATCACCATGACTACCCCTACACAGCAGCTCTCCGACGCCGGAGTATCCGTCTGGCTCGATGACCTTTCCCGCAGCCGCCTTGAAACAGGCACGCTGCGCAAGCTCATCGAAGAGAAGAACGTTGTTGGTGTGACCACCAACCCGTCCATCTTCCACGCCGCCATCACGGCCGGCACGGACTACGACGCCACCATCGCCGCTCAGGCTGCAGCCGGCGCCAGCGTTGAGGAGACCATCTTCGAAATCACCACCACCGACGTCGCCGACGCCTGCGACCTCTTCGCACCGGTGGCAGCAGCCACCAACGGTGTTGACGGCCGCGTGTCCATCGAAGTTGACCCGCGCCTTGCCTGGGACACGGCCGGCACCATCGCCGAAGCCAAGCACCTGTACAAGAAGGTCAACAAGGACAACGTCCACATCAAGATCCCGGCAACCCTTGAAGGCCTCGAAGCGATCACCGCAACGCTGGCCGAGGGCATCAGCGTCAACGTGACCCTGATCTTCTCGCTCGAGCGTTACCGCGCCGTCATCAATGCCTTCCAGTCCGGACTGGAGCAGGCCAAGGACAACGGCCACGACCTCTCCAAGATCCACTCGGTCGCGTCGTTCTTCGTGTCCCGCGTGGACTCCGAGATCGACAAGCGCCTTGACGCCATCGGCACCGACGACGCCAAGGCACTCAAGGGCAAGGCAGGCGTGGCCAACGCGCGCCTGGCATACCAGGTCTACGAAGAGCTCTTCGCCACCGAGCGTTGGGCACTGCTGGCTGAAGCCGGCGCGCTCCCCAGCGTCCGCTGTGGGCCTCCACCGGCGTCAAGGACCCGGCCTATCCGGACACCCTGTACGTGACCGAACTGGCCGCCCCCGGCGTAGTGAACACCATGCCGGAGAAGACCCTGGATGCCACGTTCGACCACGGCGTCGTCACCGGCGACACCGTCTCCGGCACGTACACCGAGGCCAACGCCACGCTGGACGCACTGGACGCACTGGGTATCTCCTACAACGAGGTTGTCGCCCTCCTCGAATCCGAAGGCCTGGACAAGTTCGTGGCCAGCTGGAAGGAACTCCTGGGCGACGTCGAAGGTGCCCTTGCCGCTGCACGGAAGGCCTCCTAACCCACTATGAGCACTCTCAGCTACGACGCCACCGGTGCCGCGCAGCAGGCACTCGAGCAGCACCTGCCCGCCCTCGTGGCGGACCGCATTGCCACCCGGATCTTCGCCAAGGACCACACCCTGTGGGGTCCCGACGCCGAGGCCGAGTCCGCTGTCCGCCTCGGTTGGGTAGAGGCGGCCACCGTCTCACAGGCCCTCGTGGCCGGCATCCTCGAGCTCCGTGATGCCCTCAAGGCTGACGGCGTGACCCGCATCGTGCTTTGCGGCATGGGCGGATCTTCGCTGGCTCCCGAGGTCATCGCCGGCACCGCGGGCGTCGAGCTGACAGTGCTGGACAGCACCGACCCCGACCAGGTCCGTGCTGCCCTCGCAGACCGGCTGGCCGAAACCGCGATTGTGGTTTCGTCCAAGTCCGGTTCAACCCTGGAGACCGACTCCCAGCGCCGGATCTTCGAACACGCCTTCACCGAGGCCGGCATCGACGCGAAGAGCCGGATCATCATTGTCACCGATCCCGGTTCCCCGCTGGACAAGGCATCGCGTGAGGCCGGCTACCGCGCCGTCTTCAACGCCGATCCGAATGTGGGCGGCCGCTACTCGGCCCTCACCGCATTCGGGCTGGTCCCCTCGGGCCTGGCCGGTGTGGATATCCAGGCCTTCCTGGATGAGGCCGAGGAAGCCGCCGAGATTCTGAACGAGGACGCCGCCGAGAACATCGGTCTGGCCCTCGGAACAGCCCTGGGCGGAACCAACCCGCTGCGCAACAAGATTGTCATCGCCGAGGACGGATCAGGCATTGTGGGCTTCGCGGACTGGGCCGAACAGCTCATCGCCGAATCCACCGGCAAGCTCGGCACCGGCGTCCTGCCGGTGGTTGCCGGACCCACGTCCCCGGAGGTCACCTCCGGCGCCGCGGACGTCCTGGTGGTACGGCTGGTAGCCGCGGATGCCGACGTCGAACTCGGTGACAACGAGGTAGCCATCGCGGGCGGCCTTGCCACCCAGATGATGGTGTGGGAGTTCGCCACCGCCGTGGCCGGACGCCTCCTGGGCATCAACCCGTATGACCAGCCGGACGTGGAGGCAGCCAAGGTTGCCGCCCGGGGCCTGCTGGACGCCCAGCCCGAACCGACCCCTGCCGCCTTCGTGGACGGCGCCATTGAGGTCCGCGGCGGTGACTGGCTCCGTGGGGCAGCCACCGCGGATGAAGCCGTCGGAGCCCTCCTGGGAACGCTCGACGACGACAGCTACCTCAGCGTCCATGCCTACTTTGACCGGCTCGCCTTCGCAGAGCTGGAAGGCATCCGCGACCCGCTTGCCGGCGTCAGCGGCCGTCCCGTCACGTTCGGCTGGGGCCCCGGTTCCTGCACTCCACCGGGCAGTTCCACAAGGGCGGCCCCGCCATTGGAGTCTTTCTCCAGGTCACGGCCGCTCCTGCGGAAGACCTGGCTATCCCGGACCGTCCATTCACGTTCGGGGAACTGATTTCCGCCCAGGCCGCGGGCGACGCCCAGGTCCTGGCCGGCCATGGCCGCCCGTCCTGCGGCTGCACCTGACCGACCGCGCCGCCGGAGTTGCACAGCTGCAGGAGATCATTGCAGCACTCGCAGCCCGGTCAGCTTCCGTCACCGAAAACTAAGGCTCAACAGCAAACATGCCAGACACTGAAAACGGCAGGAATTCCGCGACGCGTTCCGGACGACCAGGGCGTAATCCGCTCCGGGATCCCCGTGACCGCCGCCTGAACCGGATTGCCGGTCCGTCCTCGTTGGTGCTCTTCGGAGTGACCGGTGACCTTGCCCGTAAGAAGCTCATGCCGGCCGTGTATGACCTCGCGAACCGGGGCCTGCTGCCGCCGAGTTTCGCGTTGGTGGGTTTCGGCCGCCGTCCGTGGAAGCACGGGGAGTTCGCCGCCGAGGTGAAGGCTTCGGTGAAGGCGTACTCGCGGACGCCGTTTGATGAGGCGGTGTGGAACCAGCTCGCCGAGGGGATCCGTTTTGTCCAGGGCGAGTTCGACGACGACGATGCCTTTGAGCGGTTGGGTGACACGATCGCTGAGCTGGATGAGCAGCGTGGGACGCGGGGCAATCACGCGTTCTACCTCTCGATCCCGCCGAAGGCGTTTGAACAGGTCTGCCGGCAGCTGTCCAAGCACGGCCTGGCGCAGGCCGAGGGTGAGAAGTGGCGGCGGGTGGTGATCGAGAAGCCGTTCGGCCATGACCTGGAGTCCGCCCGGGCCCTGAACGAGATTGTGGAGTCGGTGTTCCCGCCGGATGCGGTGTTCCGGATCGACCATTACCTGGGTAAGGAAACGGTGCAGAACATCCTGGCGCTGCGTTTCGCGAACCAGCTGTTCGAACCGTTGTGGAATGCGAATTATGTGGACCATGTCCAGATCACGATGGCCGAGGACATCGGCACGGGCGGCCGGGCAGGGTACTACGACGGTGTGGGTGCGGCCCGGGACGTGATCCAGAACCACTTGCTCCAGCTGCTGGCCTTGACGGCGATGGAGGAGCCCATTTCCTTCAACGCCGATGACCTGCGGGCGGAGAAGGAAAAGGTCCTCGCCGCGGTCAAGCTCCCGGATGACCTCTCCACCCATTCGGCGCGCGGGCAGTTCGCCGGCGGCTGGCAGGGCGGGGAACAGGTCCAGGGCTACCTGGAAGAAGACGGTATCCCGGCGGATTCTAAGACGGAGACGTTCGCGGCAATCCGGGTGGATATCCATACCCGCCGCTGGGCCGGGGTGCCCTTCTACCTCCGGGCGGGCAAGCGCCTGGGCCGCCGCGTGACGGAGATCGCGGTGGTGTTCAAGCGGGCACCGAACCTGTTGTTCCGTGACCATGGCGAGGATGATTTCGGCCAGAACGCCGTGGTGATCCGGGTCCAGCCCGATGAGGGCGCGACCATCCGGTTCGGGTCCAAGGTCCCGGGCACGCAGATGGAAGTCCGCGACGTGACCATGGACTTCGGCTACGGGCACTCCTTCACCGAGTCCAGCCCCGAAGCGTACGAGCGCCTCATCCTTGATGTGCTGCTCGGGGAGCCGCCACTGTTCCCCCGGCACGCGGAAGTGGAGCTGTCCTGGAAGATCCTGGACCCCTTTGAAGACTACTGGCCGGTTTGGCTGAGCAGCCGGAGCCTTACGCCCCGGGGTCCTGGGGCCCTGCCTCGGCGGATGAGCTGCTGGCCCGCGACGGACGAACCTGGAGAAGGCCATGATTGTAGATTTGCCGGACACCACCACCTCGAAGATCTCCAAGAAGATCATGTCCCTGCGTGAGCAGGGCGGCGTGATCGCCTTGGGCCGGGTCCTGACCCTGGTGGTCGTGACCCGGTCCGGGCTCGAGGAAGAAGCGATCGAGGCAGCGAACGAGGCCAGCCGCGAGCACCCCTGCCGGATCATCGTGCTCGCCGACGCCGGCCGTGAAGCCCCGGACCGGCTCGACGCGCAGATCCGGGTGGGCGGTGACGCCGGCGCGTCCGAGGTCATCGTGCTCCGCGGCTACGGCGAACTCGCCCACGAAAGCGAATCCCTCGTCGCTGCCCTGCTGCTCCCGGACGCCCCGATCGTGGCCTGGTGGCCGCACGGGGCACCGGAGAACGCCTGCGAAACCTCCGTCGGCCGGATCGCGCACCGCCGGATCACCGACTCCGCCAACGAACCGGACCCCAAAAAGCCCTGGAAAACATCCGGTCCACCTATAAGGCCGGCGACACCGACCTCGCCTGGACCAGGCTGACTAACTGGCGGATCCAGCTCGCAGCCGTCCTGGACCAGGTCGATTCCTCGCCCGTGACCGCGGTCGCCGTCGAAGGCGCCTCCGACTCACCCTCGACGATCCTGCTGGCGGCCTGGCTGACCCTGGCCCTGGACGCGCCCGTGACCATCGTCGCGGACCCCGCCGGGACCGGCATCCGCCGGGTCCGGCTCACCCGCCACACCGGCGACATCCAACTCTTCCGCCCCGGACTCTCCATCGCCGAACTCACCCAGCCCGGACAGCCCGCCCAACGCATCTCCCTGCCACGCCGCAGCCTCAAAGACTGCCTCGCCGAGGAACTCCGCCGCCTCGACCCCGACGAAGTATTCGGCGAAGTGATTACTATTGGACTGCCGCGTACCAATCTAAGGAGTGTCCGACCCAGTGAGCGTTGAGCCAAGAGTTAGCATCCATCCCGATTCGTCCGTCCTGATGGCCGCCATTGCGGCCCGCCTGATCACCAAGCTGGTGGATGTGCAGGATAAGCACGGTGAGGCCACGGTGGTACTGACCGGCGGCACAGTAGGCATCGGAACGCTAAAGGCTGTTGCGGATTCTCCGGCAGCGCCGGCCGTCGACTGGTCCAAGGTGAACTTTTGGTGGGGAGACGAGCGCTTTGTTGCCGCGGACCATCCCGACCGGAACACCAGGCAGGCGTTTGCTGCACTCCTGTCGAGTATTCCGGTGGATCCTGCAAGGATCAACCAGCCTGGCTCCTCGGATGACTTCGACACGCCCGAGGAAGCCGCCGAGGACTACGCGCGCAGGCTAAGGGAAGCGGCCCAGGCCGAACACGCTGCCGACATGTCCGACGACCGTCCGGACGAACCGGGGGTGCTGCCGCGGCTGGACGTTGTTCTGCTGGGCGTCGGCCCGGACGCCCACGTGGCCTCGCTCTTCCCGGAGCAGGGTGGAATCCGGGAGAAGGAGCGGACAGTCGTTGGCGTCCGCAATTCCCCAAGCCGCCGCCCCAGCGAATCTCGCTCACGCTTCCCGCCATAAACACTGCTGCCGAGGTCTGGATGGTGGTGGCCGGCGAGGACAAGGCCGGCGCGGTGGGCCTGGCCCTGGCGGGCGCCAACCCGGTACAGGTACCTGCGGCGGGCCCCGGGGTACATCCCGCACGCTGTGGCTTATCGACGAAAACGCAGCGTCACGCGTCCCGCAGCAGCTCGTCCGGAAGGACGCTGCCGGCGCGTAGCTTTTCCAGCGCTCCGGCCAGGACAGCCTCGGCGTCCTGGCCGGAGCGCCGTTCTTTAACGTATTCAAGGTGGCTCTTGAAGCCTTCATCCAGCGGGTCCGGCAGGTCGGCTTCCTTGCCGTCCCGTGATGCCGGAGTCCCGCAG
Organism: Arthrobacter sp. Hiyo4; assembly: GCA_002370555.1. Lineage (GTDB taxonomy): Bacteria > Actinomycetota > Actinomycetes > Actinomycetales > Micrococcaceae > Arthrobacter. Next base: position 1,734,008 of record AP014718.1, on the reverse strand, counting down.
CGCCGGCAGTCCCAGACTGTGGGAAGCTGCTCGTCCGGCAACCGCAGGAAGACTAGCTGGGTCTCATGCCCCTTGGCGCACCAAAAAGAAACCCTGATACGGGGCACCCTTTCGCCTGAGGCCGCTTCTGACTGGTTCTTGGGACCGGCTCCTTCTGTGACACCCACCCGGGTGCCACGGAACGCTGACGCACTATGTACCATCGGGACTCCTGCTGCTTAAACGACACTGTTTAAACGAAACTGTGGCTGTTGGAAGCCAACAGCCACAGTTTAGTTCGGAGATCCCCATCGCGGCAGTGCCGGGCGACGATCAGTTGCAGGGGCTATGAGTCCCCTGCGCCGCTGAAGCGCATAACCAAGCCAAGGGCGATGATCACGACGCCCCAGGTAACGCCCAGGACCACGGTGAACCTGTTCAGGTTCCGCTCGGCCACGCCGGAGGAGCTGAGGCCGGAACTCATACCGCCGCCGAACATGTCCGACAGCCCGCCACCCCGTCCCTTGTGGAGGAGGATAAGCAGTGTCAGCAGAAGGCTGGTGATGCCCAGGAGAATCTGCAGAATGACATGAAGAACGTCCACGACGGCCTTTCAGAAGATTGGAATTTGCGGGAGCCTGGAGCTTCGTGACGGACTAGTCCGTCACGAAGTGACTCTCGAACCTGACAATATTAGCAAACTCCGCGGGATCGAGGCTTGCCCCGCCGACCAACACGCCGTCGACGTCGCGTTCCTTCAGGATCGCGGCGACATTGTTGGCCTTGACCGAGCCGCCGTAGAGCAGCCGGATCTTCCCAGCTACGTCATCGCCGAAGAGCGTGGCCAGTTCCGCGCGGATGGCGGCGCACATTTCCTGGGCGTCCTCCGGCCCTGCCACTTCACCGGTGCCGATGGCCCAGACGGGCTCGTAGGCCACCACAAGCTCTGCCGCCTGCCCGGCCGTCAGCCCGGCAACGTTGGCGCGGAGCTGTGTCAGCGTGTGCTCGACATGCGTGCCGGCCTGGCGGATTTCCAGGCCTTCTCCCACGCAGAGTACCGGGGTGACGCTGTGCTTGAACGCTGCCTTGACCTTGGCGTTGAGCACGTCGTCGGATTCCTGGTGGATGGTGCGGCGTTCGCTGTGGCCCACCAGGACGTAGCGGCACCCCAGCTTGTTCAGGAACTGGCCGGAGGTGTCGCCGGTGTAGGCGCCCGAGTCGAACTGGGAGAGGTCCTGGCCGCCGTAGGCGATGTCGAGTTCGTCCCCCTGGACGAGGGTCTGCACGCCGCGGAGGTCGGTGAATGGCGGGAAGACGGCCACCTCAACCCGGTTGTAGTCGTGCTTGGCGTCGGACAGGGTCCAGGCCAGCTTCTGCAGGAGGGTAATGCCCTGGACGTGGTCCATGTTCATCTTCCAGTTGCCTGCAATGAGAGGCGTGCGGTCAAAAGCGCCGTTCGTTGACGAAGTCACGTGTTCTCCAAAAGTACTTGATAAGTGTGCGGCCAGCAGGGTGCCCGCGGGCACCCTGCCGGCCGGAGGACTTGGCAGTCCGGGTTCCTAACGGTCCAGGACGCTGAGTCCCGGGAGTTCCTTGCCTTCGAGGTATTCCAGGCTGGCGCCGCCGCCGGTGGAAATGTGCCCGAACTGGTCGTCAGCGAAGCCGAGCGTCCGCACGGCGGCAGCGGAGTCGCCGCCGCCGACCACGGTGAAGGCGTCGGCCTCGGTCAGGGCCTGGGCCACGGTACGGGTTCCGCCGGAGAATGCTTCGAACTCGAAGACGCCCATGGGTCCGTTCCAGAACACCGTTCTGGCGCCCTTGATCCGGTCCGCAAAAGCAGCTGCTGAGTCCGGGCCGATGTCCAGGCCGATGCCCTGGGCGCCGAAGCTGCTGCCTTCGATGCCGTCCGCGGGGACAGTCTCGTAGGCTGCGTCGGCGGCGAACTTCGCGGCCACCATAACATCGGTGGGCACGATGAATTCGGTGCCGGCGTCAGCTGCCCGCTTGAGGTAGTCCTGGACAACCGGGATCTGGTCTTCTTCCAGCAAGCTGCCGGCCACGCTGTGGCCCTCTGCTGCCAGGAACGTGAAGAGCATACCGCCTCCCACCAGGATGGCGTCGGCTTTGCCGATGAGGTTGTCGATGACCGCCAGCTTGTCGGAGACCTTGGATCCGCCGAGCACCACCACGTAAGGCCGCTGTGTGTCAGCTGTCAGCTTCCGCAGGACCTCCACCTCAGTGTGTACAAGGTCGCCCTGGTAGGACGGGAGCCGGGTGGCGACGTCGTAGACACTGGCATGCTTGCGGTGTACGGCACCAAAGGCGTCGTCCACGAAGGCGCCGTTGGTCCCGGTCATGGCCACCAGCTCGTCCGCGAAGGTGCCGCGTTCGGCGTCGTCCTTGCTGGTCTCCCGGGCGTCGAAGCGCACGTTCTCCAGGACGAGGACTTCGCCGTCCTCAAGCGAGGCGGCGAGTTCCTTAGCGGAGCTGCCCACGGTGTCCTGCGCGAGCGAGACCTTGAAGGCGGCAAGTTCGGCGAGCCGCGCTACGGCAGGCCGGAGGGAGTATTTTTCCTCCGGAGCGCCCTTGGGACGTCCGAGGTGGGCTGTTACCAGCACGCGGGCACCGGCGTCCGTGAGCTTTCCCAGTACTGGCAGAGAGGCCTTGATGCGGCCGTCGTCAGTCACTGTAGAGCCGTCGAGCGGCACATTCAGGTCACTTCTGACGAGAATGTACCGCCCGCGGACACCTTCAGCGATCAGTTCGTTGAGGGTGTGGAATGTCATGTGTCTAACCCTAGCCCAGCTTCGCGGCGACGAGCTCCGTGAGGTCCACGAGGCGGTTGGAGTAGCCCATTCGTTGTCATACCAGGAAACAACCTTGACCTGGTTGCCGATGACCTTGGTCAGGCCGGAGTCGAAGATCGACGACGCCGGGTCCCCGACGATGTCCGAGGACACGATCGGTGCGTCCGTGTAGGTCAGGATGCCCTGGAACTCGTCGGACTCCGACGCCTTCTTCAGGGCTGCGTTGACTTCCTCGACGGTGGTCTCGCGGGAGACCGTGACGGTGAGGTCGGTGGCCGAGCCGGTGGGGACAGGCACGCGGATGGCGAAGCCGTCCAGCTTGCCCTTGAGTTCGGGCAGGACCAGCCCGATCGCCTTGGCCGCACCCGTGGAGGTGGGGACCATGTTGATGGCCGCGGCGCGTGCACGGCGGAGGTCGTTGTGCGGGCCGTCCTGCAGGTTCTGGTCAGCCGTGTAGGCGTGGATGGTGGTCATCAGGCCACGCTCGATGCCGAAGGTGTCGTTGAGGACCTTGGCCAGCGGGCCCAGGCAGTTGGTGGTGCAGGACGCGTTGGAAATGATGTTGTGCGCCGCGTTGTCGTAAAGGCCGTCGTTGACGCCCATCACGATGGTGATGTCCTCGTCCGAGGCAGGTGCGGAGATCAGGACCTTCTTGGCGCCTGCGTCGATGTGCTTCTGCGCGGCAGCAGCCTTGGTGAAGAAGCCGGTGGACTCGATGACGATGTCAACGCCCAGCTCGCCCCAGGGCAGGTTGGCTGGATCGCGTTCGGCGAGAACCTTGATGACGTTGCCGTCGACAACAATGTTGCCGTCCTTAACCTCAACGGTTTCCTTCAGGCGGCCGCCGACGGAGTCGTACTTAAGCAGGTGGGCCAGCGCCTCAGGGCTGGTGAGGTCGTTGACGGCTACGATCTCCAGGTCCGCGCCCTGTGCGAGGGCTGCGCGGAAGTAGTTGCGGCCGATGCGGCCGAAGCCGTTGATACCAATACGGGTCGTCACTTGTTCAGTCTCCTTGGTGCTTGATTAAGCACAAACTAGTTGAGCGGGCGTTGAAGCCAACTAACAGATCCCGCACGCCATCGGGCAGAGATGATTAACAGATCGGAGGGCGACCAGCCACATTGCTGAAGGCAGACCGCCTTCCGTGATCCATCTTACGTTTAAGTAGGTCCGCCCCCGCAAGTGCGGGGGCGGACCTTCCACATTCCGGCCGAAATCACGCCGAAATGTGAAGTTTGTTACACGCTCATGTACTCCGGGTCACTACGGCAGGGTGATGAGGCCCGTGGCGTTGGTGCGTGCAGCATCGAAGCGCTTGGCGACATCGGCCCAGTTGACGATGTTCCAGAAGGCCTTGACGTAGTCAGCCTTGACGTTGACGTAGTCCAGGTAGAAGGCGTGCTCCCACATGTCCAGCATCAGCAGCGGCGTGGTCCCGAGAGCCACGTTGCCCTGCTGGTCATATAGCTGCTCGATGACCAGGTTGCCACCGATCGGCTCATAGGCCAGGAAGCCCCAGCCCGATCCCTGCAGGCCAAGGGCAGCCGCGGAGAACTGAGCGCGGAAGGCGTCGAAGGAACCGAAGGCGTCGTCGATGGCAGCTGCCAGCTCGCCCTCAGGCTTGTCACCGCCGTCAGGTGACAGGTTGTTCCAGAACACCGAGTGGTTGATGTGGCCGCCGGTGTGGAACGCGAGGTCCTTCGAAAGGCGGTTGATGTTGGCGAAATCGCCCTTGTCACGCGCCTCTGCAAGCTGGGCAAGGGCGTTGTTGGCACCTGCAACGTAGGCAGCATGGTGCTTGCTGTGGTGCAGCTCCATGATGCGCGCCGAAATGTGCGGCTCAAGCGCCGCGTAGTCGTAGCTGAGTTCTGGCAGTACGTACTCGGTCACAAAATCCTCCAATGTCGTGGACGGTCTGTCCGGGTTGTAACTCTCGGATTGTGCATCCGGATGGCTGGCATCCGGAAGATCAGGGTGAACGCTCTGATTCTAGGGGCGCCGTTACTCGTCCAGCATCTCAGGCGTCACATTGGCATCAGTGCCAGGGATCCCCAAATCGATGGCCCGCTTATCCGCCATGGCCAGGAGCCGGCGGATGCGCCCGGCGATGGCGTCCTTGGTCATGACCGGATCTGCCAGGCGCCCCAGCTCGTCCAGGCTCGCCTGTTTGTGGGCCACCCTGAGTTCGCCGGCATATTTGAGGTGGTCCGGGACGTCGTCGCCCAGGATCTCCAGTGCCCGGTCCACCCTGGCTCCGGCGGCCACGGCCGCCTGGGCGGAGCGCCGCAGGTTGGCGTCGTCAAAGTTGGCCAGCCGGTTGGCCGTGGCCCTGACTTCCTTGCGCATCCTGCGTTCTTCCCAGACCATCAGGGCGTCGTGGGCGCCCATGCGGATGAGCAGGGCCGCGATTGTGTCGCCGTCGCGGATCACCACCCGGTCCACTCCCCTGACTTCGCGGGCTTTAGCCTGGATGCCAAGACGGCGGGCGGCACCAACGAGGGCAAGCGCGGACTCGGGGCCCGGGCAGGTAACCTCCAGCGATGACGAACGGCCCGGTTCCGTGAGCGACCCGTGTGCCAGGAACGCACCACGCCACACAGCCTCGGCGTCGGCGGCCGAGCCGTTGACCACGGCCGAGGGAAGCCCCGCACCGGCCGGCCGCGGCCGTCCAGGAGGCCTGTCTGCCGGGCCAGGGACTCGCCGTCGCGTACTACCCGCACCACGTACCGGCTGCCGCGGCGCAGTCCGCCGCCGGAGACAACGATAATTTCGCTCTGGTGGCCATAAACCTCGGCGATGGCTGCCCGGAGCCTGCGCGCCGTGGATGCGAGGTCAACCTCGGCTTCGATTACGATCCTGCCCGAGATGATGTGCAGGCCGCCGGCGAAGCGCAGCATTGCCGAGACCTCTGCCTTGCGGACTGAGGATTTCTTGATGTCCAGACGGGACAGTTCTTCCTTGACCGATGATGTCAGTGCCATGGCACCTTCCTAACTGTTCCCAAAAATGTCGTGGTACGCCGCTGCCAGACGCAGGGGGTCATGGACGGGTCGGCGGCCCGACGCCCCCACTTTACCCAAGACAACCTCGGCGCCGATCATCCCGGCGGCCTTCTCGAACTCCTGCCGGTCCGGTACCGACGCGGGATCCGCCAGGACAACGTCGACGCTGAAGTCCGGCGCATACCGGCGCAGTGCGTACAGGTGGTCCGCCGCCGACATGCCCGTGGTCTCCTTGGTGTCCGTGGCCAGGTTCATGGTGAGGCAGCGTTTTGCGGCTGTGGCACTCAGGGCCTCACGCATTTCCGGGAGCAGCAGGTGCGGCAGCACGGACGTGTACCAGGACCCCGGCCCCAGGATGACCCAGTCGGCCAGTTCGATGGCTGTCAGGGCTTCAACGCAGGCCGGCGCCTGTTCGGGCAGCAGCCGGACGCGTTCCAGTGAGCCGGCAACGGCGCACCGCGCCTGCCCGCGGATCCTTTGGAGCGCGAACGTGCCGTCAGGTGCAGTCACGCGGATGTCACCTTCAATGGTCAGCGGAACAGTGGACATGGGCAGGACCTGTCCACGGGCGCCGAGCAGGGCGCCGGCCCACTTCAGGCCGGCCACGGTGTCGCCCAGCAGCTCCCAAAGGGTGACGATGAGCAGGTTGCCCATTGCGTGCTCGTCCAGCGATCCACCGCTGCCCTGGCCTGGCCGGAAGCGGTGCTGCATCACGTCGCGCCAGGTGCGACCCCAGTCCGTGTCATCGCACAAGGCGGAGAGCGCCATGCGCAGGTCTCCGGGCGGCAGGACGCCGTACTCGTCGCGCAGACGCCCTGAAGACCCGCCGTCGTCCGCCACCGTGACAATGGCGGTCAGCTCGGAGGTGAGCAGCCGCAGCGCCGAGAGCGAAGCGGACAGGCCGTGCCCGCCGCGAGCGCCACGACGTTGGGGCCCTTGTCCTGCTGGCCGGCCGCCGTTCCGCTGGAAACCGGTACGAGCGGGAGGGGCCCGGTGAACATCCCCATTACTCGCGGCCCAAATCCCGATGGGTGGTGGTCACGGTCACGCGCGGATACTGTGCCAGTTTCTTGGAAAGCTCGACGGCAACGGCCACGGACCGGTGCTTGCCGCCGGTACAGCCGACGGCGATTGTGGCGTAGTGCTTGTTTTCGCGCCGGTAACCGTCCAGGACGGGCTCAAGCGCCAGGACATAGCGGTCCACGAAGTTTTTTACACCTTCCGCCTCGAGGACATAATCGCTGACGTCCTTGTCCAGGCCCGTATGCGGGCGCAGCTGCGGGACCCAGTGCGGATTCGGGATGAACCGGACGTCAGCAACGTAGTTGGAATCCACCGGCAGCCCGTACTTGAAGCCAAAGCTCATGACGTTGAGCCGCAGAGCCACCGGGCCGGTCTCGCTGAAGAGTTCCGTGATGGCGGTGGCCAGGGCGTGGACGTTGTAGGTCGAGGTGTCCAGTACGACGTCGGAGCTGTCGCGCAGTTCCTTGAGCACCTCCCGTTCGGCTGCAATGCCGTCGAGGATGCGGCCGCCTTCCTGGAGCGGATGGGCCTGCGGCCCTGCTCGAACCGGCGGACCAGGACGTCGTCTTTGGCGTCGAGGAAAAGGACGCGGAACTTGACACCACTGGCGGCGAGGGCCCCCAGTGCCGCACGGACGTCGACAAAGAGGCCTTTGCTGCGGACATCCATCACCACGGCCAGCCGCGGAATGGACTGTGGAGCGTGGGAGACAATCTCGGCCAGGGTGCCGAGCATCTGCGGCGGCAGGTTTTCCACGACATACCAGCCATGGTCCTCAAGCGCGTCCGCGGCGGTGCTGCGCCCGGCCCTGACATACCGGTGACCACCAGCAGTTCCGCTTCGAGGGGCTTGACCGGCGTCAGCCCGTCCTGCTCCGACCCGGATTCCGCCGTAGAGTCTGCCATTCGTTCCGCCCCGTTTCTGTCCAGATGAAGGCAGGCGTCCGCAACAGCGGAAACCTGCGTTCCTTACCCTACCTAGGTTTCAATGATTTCGCCGGTGGCCATATTCACGGCCGGAAGCGCATCGCTGGCCGTGTCGTCGCCGCTGAAGTAGGCCACGATGGCGTTGGCAAGGGATGGTCCAATGCCCTTGGCCGCCGCGAGCTCGGCTGCGGTGGCGGCTTTCACGCCCTTGACGGATCCGAAGTGGGTGAGCAGGGCCTTGCGTTTGGACTCGCCAAGGCCCGGCACTCCGTCCAGCGCCGAGACGGTCATGGCCTTGCCGCGCTTCTGCCGGTGGAAGGTGATGGCGAAGCGGTGGGCTTCGTCACGGATCCGCTGCAGCAGATAGAGTCCCTGGGACGTCCTGGGCAGGATCACGGGGAAGTCGCTGCCCGGCAGCCAGACTTCCTCAAGGCGTTTGGCCAGGCCCACCACGTAAACATCCTCAATGCCAAGGTCCGCCAAGGCCCGGGCTGCGGCGTTCACCTGGGGCTTGCCGCCGTCGACCACCACCAGGTTGGGCGGGTATGCGAATTTTGCCCGCGGGGCGGCCGTAATTGTGTCCAGGACCGCGGCAGCGGCTGCTTCCAAGGGGGCCTGGTGCCCGGGCAGGGCGGACGCCTCGGTCTGCGCCGACTTGTCCTGCAGGTAATGCCGGAAGCGCCGGGTCAGGACGTCGTGCATGGCGGCGGTGTCGTCTGCCGCGGCGGCCCCGGTGACTGAGAATTTCCGGTAGTCGGACTTCTTGGGCAGCCCGTCCTCGACCACCACCATAGACGCCACGACGTTGGTGCCCTGGACATGGGAGACGTCGAAGCATTCGATCCGCAGGAGCGCCACGGGCAGGTCCAGGGCTTCCTGCAGTTCCTGCAGTGCCTGGGAGCGCGCGGTGAGGTCCCCGGCACGGCGGGTCTTATGCAGTTTGAGCGCGTGCTCGGCGTTTTCACGGACGGTGGACATGAGCGCGGCCTTGTCGCCGCGCTGCGGCACCCTGACATCAACCTTGGCTCCGCGCAGGCCGCCGAGCCATTCTGTCAGCTCGGCGGCGTTGCTGGGTTCGACGGGCACCAGGACTTCGCGGGGCAGCCTGCCATGGCTGTCGCCGTCGCCGCCGTAGACCTGCTGCAGCAGGTGTTCCACAAGATCCGGAGTGGTGGCATCCTCCACTTTTTCCACAACCCAGCCGCGCTGGCCACGGATCCGGCCACCCCTGACGTGGAACACCTGGACGGCAGCCTCCAACTCGTCCTCATGCAACGCGAAGACATCGGCGTCGGTATCGTCGGCGAGCACCACGGCGTTCCGTTCAAAGACCTTCCGCAGGGCGGAGATGTCATCACGGAGCCTCGCCGCGCGCTCGTAGTCGAGGGTGCCCACGGCTTCGGCCATCTCCTTTTCGAGCTTGGTGATGAAGCGTTTGGCCTCACCGCCCATAAACGCGCAGAAGTCCTCCGCCAGGGCCCGGTGTTCCTCGGGAGTCACCCGGCCAACACACGGAGCGGAGCATTTGTCGATGTAGCCCAGCAGGCACGGCCGGCCGCTCGCCTGGGCCCTTTTGAGGACCCCGGCGCTGCAGCTGCGGACGGGAAATACCCTCAGCAAGGTGTCCATGGTTTCCCGGATCGCGCCGGCCGTGTACGGGCCGAAGTACCGGGTTCCTTTGCGGCGGTCCCCCGCATGACCTGAACCCTGGGAGCTTCTCGCTCATGGTGAGTGCCAGGTACGGATAGGTTTTGTCGTCGCGGAAGACCACGTTGAAGCGTGGCTTGTATTCCTTGATCCAGGTGTATTCAAGCTGCAGCGACTCCAGCTCACTTCCCACCACCGTCCACTCGACACTGCTGGCCGTGTGAACCATTGCGTGGGTCTTGGGCAGCAGGCCCGCAGGATTCGCGAAGTAGGAGTTCAGGCGGGAGCGAAGGCTCTTGGCCTTCCCCACATAGATGACCCGGCCGTGGGGATCGCGGAACCGGTACACCCCGGGATTTGTGGGAATTTCACCCGTCTGGGGCCTGTAACTTGCTGGATCTGCCACTACTTCATTCTACTAACGCCTAGTCCGCGGCCTTGCTCTGGTTGTAGCTGGTGGAGCGTTCCTGGCCGCTGAGTTCGGCGATCGCATCCATGATGCGGTCCGTTACCTGCCTCCGCGCCGGCAGCGAATGATCCGGGCCTGTTTTATCGAAGTACAGCGGCTCCCCCACTTTCATGGTGAAGTGGTGTGGCTTAAAGCCCTTCTCACCCGCGGGCTGCAGGTTCTCCGTCCCGATCAGTCCAACCGGGATCACGGGAGCTCCGGTTGCCAGTGCAAGCCAGCCCACGCCGGTGCGGCCCCGGTAAAGGATGCCGTCCCGTGAGCGTGTGCCCTCTGGGTAGATGCCGATGCCTTTGCCCGCTTCGAGGATGTCCAGGAGGGTTTTGAGCGCCTGGACGCTTGCTGCCTGCTCGCCGCGCTCCACGGGGATGGAGCCCACGGACTCGAAGAAGGATTTCATGACCTTGCCCTTCACGCCACCCGTGGTGAAGTACTCGGCTTTGGCAAAGAAGGCCACGGGCCGCGGCATCAGCGCCTGGACAATGACGCTGTCAAAGAAGGAAAGATGGTTCGGCGCCACAATGAAGGGCCCTCTTTCGGGACGTTTTCAAGGCCGACGACGGTGGGCCGGCAGGTGCCCGCGACGAGCCCGCGAAAGGTCCAGCGGACCGCCTCAAACAGCGCCATCGTTGCGCACCTCACTCATCGCGGCAGCGTGGATGGCTTCGAGGCGCCCGATGGCGGCAACCATGCCCGCGGTGGTGTCCACCACGGTGACGGCCCGGCCTCCTCGAGTTCGCCGTCGGGAGCGAAACCCCAGCCCACGCCGATGCAGTCAAGCCCGTTTGCTGTGGCTCCGGCCACGTCCTGGGCGCGGTCACCCACCATAACGGCGTGCTGGGTGGAGAGGTCGGTCAGGGCCGCGGAGATGATCTCCGCTTTACCCAGCGGACCGACCGTCGACGATTCGTTGTCTGCCGAACCCCTGATGGACTGGAACAGGTTGGCAATGCCGTGGTGGCGCAGCACGATCTGGGCCAGCCCTTCGGGCTTTTGCGTGGCGACGGCCACTGGCCTGCCTTCGGCAGCGAAAGTCTCCAGCGCTTCCTTGATCCCTGGGTACAGCCGGCTCTGGGCTATCCCAGTGGCCAGGTAGTACTGCCGGTATGTCCGGATGACCTCGTCAACCTTGTCGGCCGGAACCTTGCAGACGCTCTGGAGTGCGTCGCTGAGTTTGGGGCCGATCATCGAGTTCAGGACGTCCTGGCCGGGAACCGGCAGGCCTGCGGCGGCAAGGGCTGATGCGATTCCGCCGGATATTCCGCCAGCCGGGTCGACAAGAGTGCCGTCCAGGTCAAAGATCACGGGCACTGTTGTTTGAGTCACCGGCTTAGTTTCTCACGACACCGAGCATGCCTGAAATCGCATGCCCGACACGGCATACGTCATCGGACGCCAACCGCTTCGCCCAGTATTTCCGCGAGGAAGGATGCCGTGTGGCCCTTGGTGGATTTCGATACCTGCTCGGGCGTGCCGGTGGCTACGATCTGGCCGCCGCCCGAACCGCCGTCCGGGCCAAGATCCACGATCCAGTCGGCGCTCTTGATGACGTCCAGGTTGTGTTCGATGGTGATCACCGTATTGCCCTTGTCCACCAGACTTTGAAGGACCATCAGGAGCTTGCGGATGTCCTCGAAGTGCAGGCCCGTGGTGGGCTCGTCGAGAACATACACACTGCGTCCGTTGGAGCGCTTCTGCAGTTCCGCGGCGAGCTTGACACGCTGGGCCTCGCCGCCGGAGAGGGTGGTTGCCGGCTGTCCCAGACGTACGTAGCCGAGGCCCACGTCCACGAGGGTGTTGAGGTGCCGGGCGATCGGGGAGAAGGCAGCGAAGAACTCCGCACCTTCTTCGATGGGCATGTTGAGCACATCCGCGATGGTCTTGCCCTTGTAGTGGACTTCGAGGGTTTCGCGGTTGTACCGTTCGCCGTGGCACACCTCGCAGGGCACGTACACGTCCGGCAAGAAGTTCATTTCGATCTTCAGCGTGCCGTCACCTGCGCAGGCTTCGCAGCGCCCGCCCTTGACGTTGAAGGAGAACCGGCCCGGCAGGTAGCCACGGACCTTGGCCTCGGTGGTCTCGGCGAAGAGCTTGCGGATGTTGTCAAAGACTCCGGTGTACGTGGCCGGGTTGGAGCGTGGGGTGCGCCCGATAGGGCTTTGGTCCACGTGCACCACCTTGTCCAGGTGCTCCAGGCCCATGATGCTCTTGTGGCGTCCGGCCACCTGTTTGGCGCCGTTGAGCTTGTTGGCCAGCACCTTGTAGAGGATCTCGTTGACCAGGGTGGATTTGCCGGAGCCGCTGACGCCGGTTACGGCGGTGAACAGGCCCAGGGGGAAGGCCGCATCAACGTTTACCAGGTTGTTTTCACGCGCCCCGACGACCCTCAGCTCACGCTTTTTGTCGTATTTGCGCCGCTTCTTGGGGATGTCGATCTTCTTGCGGCCGGACAGGTAATCGCCGGTCAGTGAGTCGGTGTTGGCCAGGAGATCCTGGTAGGACCCCGAGTGCACCACCTGGCCGCCGTGCTCGCCTGCGCCGGGCCCGATGTCCACGATCCAGTCCGCCACCTGGATGGTGTCCTCATCGTGCTCGACAACGATGAGGGTGTTTCCCATGTCGCGGAGCCGGGTCAGGGTGTCAATAAGCCGGCGGTTGTCGCGCTGGTGGAGGCCGATGGAAGGCTCGTCCAGGACGTACAGGACGCCCACGAGGCCGGAACCGATCTGGGTGGCGAGCCGGATCCGCTGCGCTTCGCCGCCGGACAAGGTGGCGGAGGGGCGCTCGAGATTCAGGTATTCCAGCCCGACGTCGAGCAGGAAGGTCAGCCGGGCCTGTATTTCCTTGAGCACTTGGTGGGCGATCTGAGCCTCGCGGCCGGTGAGGACCAGGTTGTTCAGGAAGTCCGCGCATACGCGCATGGGCATGGCCGCGACATCGGCGATGGACTTGCCGTTGATCAGGACGGACAGCGAGGCGGGGTTGAGCCTGGCGCCATTGCACGCGGGGCACGCGATCTGCCGCATGTACTCTTCGTAGCGGTCGCGCGCCCATTCGGAGTCCGTCTCACCGTGCTTGCGGTGGACGTACTGGATGGCACCTTCGAAGCCGGTGCTGTACTTACGTTCGCGTCCGAAGCGGTTCTTGTACTGGACAACCACCTTGTGGTCCTTGCCGTGCAGGACGGTCTGGCGGACGTCGTTGCCCAGCTTTTCCCAGGGTGTGTCCATGGAGAAGCCAAGCTCCTTGGACAGCCCTTCGAGCAGGCGGTTCCAATACTCGGTTATTGCGGTGCCAAGTGACCACGGCGCGATGGCGCCCTCGGACAACGACAGCTCAGGATTCGGAATGATCAGTTCTTCGTCAACCTCGAGCCGTGTGCCGATGCCGCTGCACGCGGAACAGGCGCCGAATGGGTTGTTGAAGGAGAAGGACCGCGGCTCGATTTCATCGATGGCCAGGGGATGTTCGTTAGGGCAGGCGAGGTTCTCGGAAAATGCCCGCAGCCGTCCCGGCGCGTCTGCGTCCAGATCGACGAACTCGGCCAACACCCGGCCTTCGGCCAGGCCAAGCGCCGTTTCAACGGAGTCCGTGAGGCGCTGGCTGATGCCTTCCTTAACCACCAGACGGTCCACCACCACCTCAATGGTGTGCTTGAACTGCTTGCCGAGTTTGGGCGGCTCGCTCAGCTGGATCAGCTCACCGTCCACCCGGGCACGCGAATAGCCCTTGGCGGTCAGCTCCTTGAAGAGGTCCACGAACTCGCCCTTGCGCCCCCGCACCACCGGCGCCAGGACCTGGAATCGCGTGCCTTCGTCAAGCTCAAGTAGCTGGTCCACTATCTGCTGAGGAGTCTGCCTGGCCACAACCTCGCCACAGACCGGGCAATGCGGCCGTCCCACGCGTGCCCACAACAATCGCATGTAGTCATAAATTTCGGTGATGGTGCCAACCGTGGACCGGGGGTTCTTGCTGGTGGACTTCTGGTCAATCGATACCGCCGGCGAGAGCCCCTCGATGAAATCGACGTCCGGCTTGTCCACCTGACCGAGGAACTGGCGGGCATAGGCCGACAGGGACTCAACGTAGCGCCGCTGGCCCTCGGCGAAGATTGTGTCGAACGCCAGGGACGACTTCCCGGAACCGGACAGCCCGGTGAAAACGATCATGGCATCGCGGGGCAGATCCAGGTCCACGTTGCGCAAATTATGCTCGCGCGCCCCTTTGACCACAAGGCGGGAGAGGTCTGGCCGGACAGGCGAGGCTGGGGCCTGGGAACGGCGACGGGGACGGATTCGACTGCTGTTTCTTCAGCTACGGCTTTAGGCACGCACTAATGCTAATCGAAAACTTCTTCGAATATCCATGCGGGGCCCGGCTAGTCGGCGTCGTAGGCCGCTGCCAGCAGCTGGACCGCTTCCGCAAAGCTGGCACCTTGGGCTTGGCCACTGACGCATAGGAGTTGGCGGCCAGGGAGAGCGCATCCGCCCGCTCATCACGCGCGCACACCACTGTGCCGTTCCTGCCCTTCGTGGCCACGACACCGGCTGCCTCCAGCTCCTTGTACGCCCTGGCCACGGTGTGGGGCGCGACGTCGAGCAGCCCGCCAGGGTCCGTACCGCCGGCAGCTTGGTGCCCGGCGGAAGGGCCCGCTGTCCGCGAGGCGGATCACGTGCAGGCGCAGCTGCTCAAAGAGTGCCACCGTGCTGGACTGGTTGGGCTTCCAGGTTCCGGGGAACGGACCAGCTGTTGTCATCGTCCGGCCTCCAACGTGCCGGCGCGGCCCGTGCGTCCGGCGAACTGGGCGTTGTAGAGCCGTGCATAGTGGCCGTTGGCGGCCAGTAGGCTTCGATGGGTTCCCTGCTCTGCAATGCGTCCGTGGTCCATGACCAGAATTAGATCAGCGTCCCGGACCGTGGACAAACGGTGGGCGATCACAAAGCTTGTTTTTCCACGGCGCAACCTCTGCATGGCCTGGCGGATCAGGACCTCGGTCCGGGAATCCACTGAACTGGTGGCCTCGTCCAGAACCAGCACGGTGCGGTCCGCCAACTGCGCCCGGGCGATGGTGATCAGCTGGCGCTGGCCCTGGCTGAGAGGCTCTCCCCCGTTGCCCAGCATCGTGTCGTAGCCGGCGGGCAGCAGCCTGATGAGGTGGTCCACGTGGCTCGCCTCGGCTGCCGCGGCGATCTCCGCAGCCGTGGCTCCTGGCCGGCCGTATTCGATGTTCTCCCTGATGGTGCCGGAAAACAGCCAGGCATCCTGCAGCACCACGCCGAATCCCTTGCGCAGGACGTCCCGCGGAATGTCAGCAATGTCGGTACCCCCGATGGTGATCCTGCCGGCGTCGACCTCATAGAACCGCATGAGCAGGTTGACAACGGTGGTCTTGCCGGCGCCCGTGTGCCCGACAATCGCGACAGTCCGGCCAGGCTCCACCGTGAATGACAGTCCACGGACCACAGGGTCAGCCCGGGCATAGCCGAAGGTGACATCACTGAACACAATCCGGCCTTCCCGACCGGGTTTGTGACCGTCACTTTCGGGCTCGGCAGGTATCTCCGCGGCGTCGAGCAGGTCGAACACACGGCGCGCCGAAGCCACGCAGGACTGGATGACGTTGAGCATGCCGCCGATCTGGCCCACCGGTTGGGTGAAAAGCCGGCTGAACTGGATGAACGCCTGGATCCCGCCGATGGTCATGGCCCCGTGGTGACCTGGAGGGCCCCACCACCGCCACCGCGATGTAATTGACATTGGCGATAAGGACCATCAACGGCTGGACAATGCCGGATGAATACTGGGCCCGTGCGGATGCACGGGCCAGGCGGTCGTTGCTTGCCTTGAAGACTGCCGCTGCCTGGTCCTGGTACCCGAAGGCCATAATAACCTCGTGGCCGGTGACAAACTCCTCCACGTGCGCGTTCAACTCACCCGTTTCGGTCCACTGGCGGGCAAAATGCGCTTGGGACTTCCGGGCCACCATAACGGTGATAAGGGTGGACAAGGGCACCGAAACAAGCGCGATCAGGGCCAGGAGCGGCGAGATCCACAGCATCATGGCCAAGGCACCGCACAGCATCAGGACAGACATGATCAGCTGCGTGAGGACCTGGCTGAGCGCTTGTGAAATATTGTCGATGTCATTGGTGACGCGGCTTAGGACATCACCCCTGGACTGCTCTTGGAAGTACGTGGAAGGAAGCCGGTGCAGCTTGTCTTGAACCGATGCCCGGAGACGGTACATCAGGCCGTGAACCGCGCTGGCCGTCAGGGCTCCCTGGATCCAGTTGAACAGCGAAGCGCCGATGTACATCGCGGCAACCGCGGCCAGCAGGAGTCCCAGGTGCTGCTCGTCGAGAGCCCCGCTGTAGACCCCATCCACCACCACATCGGTGGCATCACCGAGGTAGTTCGGCGCCGCGACGTTAAGGGCAACAAAAGCGCAGGTGGCCGCAACTGCGCCCAGCATCCGCCCCCTGGACGGCCGCAGCAACGCGAGGACCCGGCAGGCTGTGGGCCAGAACCCTTCGGACGCTCCGGCGCCGGGCGAAGCGGTCATGGCGCGTCGTCCAGCGCCGGTTGGGACTCGGCGATTTCCCGGTAGGTGGCAGACGTCTCGAGCAGCTGCAGGTGTGTTCCCTGGGCCACCAGCCGGCCGTCGTCGAGTACCAGGATCTGGCCGGCCCGGCAGCGGTGGAGATCCGTTCCGCCACGATAATGACCACTGCACCATCAAGGGCAATCTCCAGGGCGTCCCGGACCCGGGCCTCGGTGGCGAAGTCCAGCGCAGAAAAGCTGTTGTCAAAGAGATAGACGGGGACCTGCCGCAGGAGGGCCCGCGCTATGCAGAGACGCTGCCGCTGGCCGCCGGAGAGGTTCATTCCGCCTTGCCCGACCTCCGTGTCCATCCCGCGTGGCAGTGCACGGACGAAGCCAGCGGCCTGGGCTGTCTCCATGGCTTCCCAAAGCTGGCCCTCGGTTGCCTCCGGAGCTGCGACGCGCAGGTTGTCGGCGATGGTTCCGGAGAAGAGGTGCGATATTTGCGGCACCACCGCCATGGTCCGGCGGAGGAGGTCCAGGGGCATCGAGCAGATGTTCCGGCCGCCGATGCTGATGGTTCCGGCAGTGGCGTCCAGGAACCGGGGCACCAGGCTCAGGAGTGTCGACTTGCCGCTCCCTGTTGAGCCGACGATGGCAACAGTGGTTCCTGGCCGGGCCGTGAAGCTGATGTCTTCCAGCACCGGATTTTCGGCGCCGGGGTAGGAGAAGCTGACGTTCCTGAAGGTGATACTGCCGCCCTCAAGGGGCCTTCCATGGCGGGTCTCCTGGAGCGCCTTGTGGTCCTGGACTGACGGTCTTGCGTCGAACACGGCACCCAGCCGTTCTGCGCAGGCAGCGGCCCGCGGAGCCGTCATGAACACGTACATGGCCATCATGATTGCCAGGAGAATCTGCAGGATGTAGGCGATAAAGGCCGTGAGGGCACCGATCTTCATCCCGCCGTCGTAAACCCGGTGACCACCGAACCACACCACGGCCACCGACGACAGGTTGACCACAATCATGATCAGCGGCAGCATGCCGGCCACGAGCAGCGACGACTGAAGGTTGTTTCCCGTGAGGCTGCTGTTGGCCTTCGCAAAGCGGCGTGTTTCGTGTCCCTGCATGACGAAGGCGCGGACCACATTCGCGCCGATGATCTGCTCACGAATGAGCTCCCCCGTTCGGTCCAGGAGCTCCTGCCCCTGCCGGTACAGGGGAACGAGGCGCCGGACGATGAGATACATGATGAGTAGAAGTATTGGCATGATGACCATCACGACGCTTGAAAGCACCATGTCCTGCTGCCACGCCAGTACGACGCCCCCGGCCGCCATCACGGGGCCGCCACAAGCATGGTGAAGACCAGGACGGCGAACGACTGGATCTGCTGGGTGTCGTTGGTGGCCCTGGTAACAAGACTTTGCGTGCCGAAGGCTGCCATTTCCTGGGAAGAAAGCGACTGGATCCTGGTGAAGACCTCGCCGCGCAGCTGGTGCCCGAGCTTCATGGCAACCACTGCCCCGAAGTAGCCCGCAGCGATGGCCGCCGCCGCCTGGACCGCAGCTATCAGGACCATGACAGTGCCCAAGCGAAAGATTTCCGGCGTATTCCCCGCAACGATGCCGTCGTCAATGATGGCAGCGTTGATGGTGGGCAGCAGCAGGTTGCCTGCGGTCTGGATAAGCTGGAAAGCAACGATCGCGGTCACGGCACCTTTGTGGCCAGCCAGCAGCCGGGTCATCAAGCCGAAAAGCATCGCACCTCCAGGACGGATTTGGGAGGCCGATGAGGGTCCGGCCATTTGCCATCCCCAGAAGCCGCTGTCGTCATTGTAGCCAGCATCACATTCTCTTCTCAGTCATAAGGCATTACCGACCTGGTAGAGAACCTCAAACGAATGGAGTTTATGCGCCTGGCTGCTTTTGCGCCACGGCAAAGATCCGCCGGAACGCAAGCACCGTGCCATGTGCCGTTGCCGGGTATGCGGCCCGCAGGGCTACAGCATACTCCGCTTCAAAGGCGTGCCCGTCCTCGGCCGAAAGTGCCGCCGCGACCGGGCGCAACGCCGTGCCGCGCACCCAGTCCAGCACCGGATCCGCTCCAGTGAGGACCTGCTGGTAGGTGGTTTCCCAGGCGTCTGCCGTACAGCCCGCGTCCAGCATGAGTCTGAGATAGTCTGCAGGCTCCCCACGGACTCTCCACCGCGAAGTACGCCGTCGAGCTGGGGCGACCAGCGTACCGAACCTGCAAGTTCCCGCATCAGGGCATGCGACGGGGCATTGAAGTTCCCCGGCACCTGCATTGCGAACCAGGCACCGGGCTTGAGCGCCGCCAGCCAGCCTGCCAGCATCTCCTGATGC
This sequence comes from Arthrobacter sp. Hiyo4, assembly GCA_002370555.1. GTDB lineage: Bacteria > Actinomycetota > Actinomycetes > Actinomycetales > Micrococcaceae > Arthrobacter. Next base: position 1,715,252 of record AP014718.1, on the reverse strand, counting down.
CCCGGCACCCACTGAAGCGCGGCGTTGGTGACCACCACGTCCGTTTCAGCCGGGGGCGTCCAGGCTGCGATATCCGCCAGCCCGAAGCTGAGGCCCGCATGCCTGGCTGCGTGCGCGGCGGCTTTGTCCAGCATCTCCCTGGACGAATCGAGCCCCACCACTTGCGCTCCGGGCCATCTCCGGGCAAGGGTGGCCGTGAGGTTTCCCGGACCACACCCCAGGTCCACAACGTGCTTTGGCCAGTCGGCCTGGATCCGCCCGTCAGGTCGAAAAACGGCCGGTCACGGTAATCGCCGAACTGGACGTACTTTACGGGTCCCACTTCACAGTTACCTCCATCGCCGGGTGCTGTCTGGCAGTACCGCGAGCCTAACCCGGGCCCGCCCGGATATCCGGCACCGGCTGGGCACTAAGCTGGAAATCAATGAAACTCGTTGACCAGCTGCCTGTCCTGTCCGCCTCAGACCCCTCCGGCGCAGGCATCGACCCGGACGCCCTGTACACCCAATTCCTTGAGTGGACCGAAAGCCGGGGCCTGGAACTGTACGCTGCCCAGGACGAGGCCATCATGGAGCTCGCCACCGGAGCCAACGTCATCCTCGCCACCCCGACGGGCTCCGGCAAATCGCTGGTGGCCATCGCGGCGCACTTCCAGGCCATGGCGCGGGGCCAGCGCAGCTACTACACCGCCCCATTAAAGCGCTGGTCTCGGAGAAGTTCTTTGCCCTGTGCGACATCTTCGGTGCAGAAAACGTCGGCATGATCACGGGTGACTCCGGCGTCAACCAGAACGCACCGATCATCTGCTGCACGGCAGAAATTCTCGCGAACATCGCCCTCCGCGAAGGCGCCGACGCCGAACTCGGTGCGGTCATCATGGACGAATTCCATTTCTACTCCGACCCCCAGCGTGGTTGGGCCTGGCAGGTCCCGCTGCTGGAGCTCCCCCAGGCCCAGTTCCTTCTGATGTCCGCAACCCTGGGTGATGTCAGCCGGTTCGAGGCCGGCATCACCGAACTTACGGGCCGCCCACCACCACCGTGAGTTCAGCGGAGCGTCCCATTCCGCTGCACTACTACTACCACCAGACGCCGGTCCACGAAACACTCGAGGAACTCCTCTCCACCCGCCAGGTGCCCGCCTATGTGGTGCACTTCAGCCAGATCGAGGCCATTGACCGGGCCCAGACTCTGATGAGCATCAACGTATGCACCCGCGAGGAGAAGGACAAGATCGCCGAGCTGATCGCGAATTTCCGTTTCGCCGCAGGCTTCGGCAAGACGCTCAACAGGCTGGTCCGGCACGGTATCGGCGTCCATCACGCCGGCATGCTGCCGAAGTACCGGCGGCTGGTGGAGCAGCTCGCCCAGGCGGGCCTGCTCAAGGTGATCTGCGGTACGGACACACTGGGCGTGGGGATCAACGTGCCCATCCGCACCGTGTTACTCACCGCACTGAGCAAGTACGACGGCGTCCGCACCCGCCCGCTTAACTCCCGGGAGTTCCACCAGATTGCCGGAAGGGCCGGCCGCGCCGGGTATGACACGGCGGGGACAGTGGTGGTCCAGGCGCCCGAGCACGTCATCGACAACGTGAAGGCGATGGCCAAGGCCACCGCCAAGTTTGGTGACGACCAGAAGAAGCTCCGCCAGGTGGTAAAAAAGAAGCCGCCGGAGGGCTTCGTCTCCTGGGGTGAACCCACCTTCAAGCGCCTCGTGGAATCCGTGCCAGATGCTTTGACGTCCAGCTTCAGCGTGACGCATTCGATGCTGATGAACCTGATGGAACGGCCCGGCGACCCGTTCACAGCGGCCCGCCGGCTGCTCACCGAAAACCACGAGACCCGGTCCTCACAGCTGCGGCTGATGAAAAAAGCACTGGGGATCTATCGTGAGCTCCTCGCTGCCGAGGTGGTGGAGCGCATCCCGGCAGAAGAGCAGGGCCATGACGGCAGGACAGTACGGCTCACCGTCCATCTGCAGGCCAACTTTGCCCTGAACCAGCCACTCTCGCCGTTTGCGCTGGCCGCGCTGGAGCTCCTTGACCCGGATTCGCCGTCGTACGCCCTGGACGTGGTGTCCGTGATAGAGGCGACCCTCGAAAAGCCCCGCCAGATCCTCTCCGCGCAGCAGAAGAAGGCCCGTGGGGAAGCGATTGCCGCGATGAAGGCGGACGGCATCGAGTACGACCAGCGCATGGCCATGCTGGAGGAAGTCACCTATCCGCAGCCGCTCGCCGAACTCCTGGGCGAAGCTTTCGAGGTCTACCGCAAGGCCGCGCCGTGGGTGGGCGACTTCGAGCTGGCGCCCAAGTCCGTGGTCCGGGACATGTACGAGCGGGCCATGAACTTCGGCGAATTTGTCCAGTTCTACGGGCTGGCCCGCTCCGAGGGCATTGTGCTGCGCTACCTCGCCGACTGCTTCAAGGCACTGCGCCAGACCGTACCGCAGGACATGCTTCGGGAAGACCTTGAAGACCTCATCGCCTGGCTTGGCGAACTGGTGCGGCAAGTGGACTCCAGCCTCCTGGACGAATGGGAGGAGCTGACGTCCGGCGCGATGCCCACCCGGCACGACGCTCCCCCTCCCCGCCGCCGTCGCTGACGTCCAACATCCGCGCCTTCCGCGTGATGGTCCGCAATGAGATGTTCCGCCGCGTGGAACTGTTCGCGGACGAAAACGCCGCAGCCTTGGGCGAGCTCGACGGCGGCGCGGGCTGGGATGCCAACCGCTGGGAAGACGTCCTTGACGATTACTTCGACGAACACAACGACATTGGCACCGGGCCTGATGCCCGCGGTCCCGGACTGCTCATGATCACCGAAGATCCGGGCTTTGGAAGGTCCGGCAGATTTTCGACGATCCGGCGAGCAACCATGACTGGGGCATCTCCGCGGAAGTGGACCTGGCGGCCTCAGATGAAACCGGTACGGCAGTGGTCCGTGTCACCGACGTCAACCGGCTCTAGGCTCTGACCGAATGGACTCCGTCCCCGACCTGACCGGCAGTCTTCGGGTTGTGAAGCCCTGAAGGCCCAGCCCGTGGCACCTTCCAACGGTCCACGGCAGTGGCGGAAGGGGCAGCTGGACGTCGAGGGACTGGCTTTGGGGGGCTGTCCAGGCAGCAGCGACGTCGCTGAACGCGCTTGTTGGCGTTCCGGGGAAGTACTCCTGGAATCAGGAGCCACCGCGGCGGCGTTCGATTCGCAGGGACACCTGCGGATCGCGGGCGTCAAACCTGAAGGGTTCGCCCCGATGCCCGGCTTCCAGCGCACGTCGGAGGGCTGGATCCGCCTGCACGCCGACTACCCCACCACGCAGTCCGGCTGGCATCGGCCCTCTCCGTGAGCACACCACAGGACGTGGAAAACGCCCTGTTAGGAACGACGTCCGGGGCCGCCGAGGAAGCCATCATGGCAAACAACGGCGTCGCTGCTGCGGTGCGCACACGGGCCGAGTGGATCGCGACCCCCATTTATGCGGCGGCCAGCTCCGGTCCATGGATCAGAATCTCCCGTCCGCCACCGTCAGCCAGTGAAAGTCCGCAGCTCTCCCGGTGGGTTCCTTCGGCAGTTCCGCGTCACCCCCTGGCCGGGCTCAAGGTGCTGGACCTGACAGGCGTCATTGCCGGGCCCACGGCAACACGCCTCCTGGGCGCCCTGGGCGCGGACGTTCTGCGCATCGACCCGCCCCAGCTTCCGGACTTGAGCGATGTGTTTGGGCTGACGCCCGAAGCGCTGTTGCTGGCCCGGCCCGACCTCGTGATCGTCACGCTCAGCGCCTGGGGCAGCGGCGGCCCTTGGAACGGATGGCGCGGTTTTGACAGCTTGGTACAGGCGGCTTGCGGCATTGCCGAATGGTATGGCCGCACGACTGATGACGGGTGGCAGCCGGGGGCGCTTCCAGTTCAGGCACTGGATCGTGCCACCGGTTATGGCCTGGCGGCGGCAGCAATCGCGTCGCTGGCCGAACGGCTTCGAAGCGGACCTGGCCGGCGCTGCCCGGCTTTCCCTGGCCCGCACAGCTGAAGAATTGTTGCGGCTGCCCGCGGTGTCCAGTCACGGCGGTTCCCTGCCTGCCCCGGACCTCCGCGTGATGGACAGCCCTACGGGCGCCTGCGATATGTTAGGCCGCCCAGCATGGCGGACGGCGTGCCGCTGGAGTCTGGAGTACAGCAAGGGACCCGTCCGCTACCGAACATCGCAGCTTCGCTGGCACTAGGGAGCCTGTCAGTAGGGATCACGGCCCCGCTAGTAAACTCGGACCATGAGTGTAATCCGCCCCGCCACCCGGCAAGACGTCCCCGCCATTCTGGAGATGATCCACGAACTGGCCATCTACGAGAAGGAACCGGACGCGGTCCGCAACACACCGGAAATGCTGGCTGAGGTCCTGTTCGGCGAGAACCCGCGCGTGTTTGCCACGATGGCCGAGAACAGCGCAGGCGCGGTCCGGGGTTTCGCGCTCTGGTTCCTGAACTACTCCACCTGGGAAGGCGTCCACGGCATCTACCTGGAAGACCTCTATGTCAGCCCGCACGCCCGCGGCGAGGGCCACGGCAAAGCGCTCCTGCAGCACCTGGCCGCCACCGCCGTCGAGAGGGGATACGCCCGGGTTGAGTGGAGCGTCCTGGACTGGAACGAACCGTCCATCAACTTCTACCGCAGCCTCGGCGCCCGCCCCCTGGATGGCTGGTCCACGTTCCGGCTGACCGGCGACGCATTGGAGGGCTTTGGCACCAGAACGGCAGCGTCCATCCGTGGCTGAGCAGGACGCTTCCTCTCAAACTACGCAAACGCGGACCCTGTCCCGCATTTTGTGAAGGCCCGGCACGAATTCCGTGGCATGCGCACCGCCGAGCACTACTTCACCGTTCCCTTGGACCACTTCGCTCCAGGGAGCGGCGACCCTGAGACCATCACCGTCTTCGCCCGTGAGTACGTCTCGTCGGCCCACACCCAGGCTGAAGCCGAAGAGCTTCCCTGGCTGGTGTTCCTCCAGGGCGGGCCGGGCGGACGCGGCAACCGGCTGGCTTCGCTGGGCGGTTGGAGCAAAGCGGCTGCCCGGGACTTCCGGATCCTGATGCTGGACCAGCGCGGTACCGGCCTGTCGACCCCCCTTGACCGGAACACGCTGGCCGCGCGCGGAACGGCCGAGGCACAGGCTGCATACCTCGAGCATTTCCGTGCTGATTCCATCGTGGCCGACGCGGAGCTCATCCGCGCGGCGCTCGGCTCCGGCCCCTGGAGCATCTACGGCCAAAGCTACGGCGGATTCTGCGCGCTGACGTACCTGTCTTTTGCCCCGGACGGGCTGAAGGAGGCTCTCATCACGGGCGGACTTGCGCCGCTCACCGGCCATGCCGACGACGTCTACCGCGCCACGTTCGCGCGCGTTGCCGCCCGCAACACCGAGTACTTCAGCTGGTACCCGGAGGACCGCCGGACAGTGAACGCGATCGCATCGCACCTTCGGCAGACCGAGGAGTTCCTTCCCGACGGCGGCCGGCTCACGGTTGAACGGTTCCAGATGGTGGCTCCTTCCTGGGCGGAAACACGCGGGTGGATGGCCTGCACTACCTGCTGGAAGACGCCTTCACCGAGACACCACAAGGGAACAGGCTCTCCGATGCCTTCCTGGACCAGGTCCAGGGCATCGTGTCCCGCCTGGCGAACCCGCTCTATGCCCTGCTGCACGAGTCCATCTACGGGCAGGGACAGGCGACCGACTGGGCTGCCTGGCGTGTGCTGCAGGAAAATCCGGCATTCCACCCGGATGCGGAGGCGCTGCTGCTGACCGGCGAGATGGTGTACCCGTGGTATTTCGAACAGGATCCCGCCTTGGTGCCGCTGCGGCAGGTGGCCCATCTGCTGGCCGCCAAAACTGACTGGAAGCCGCTGTATGACCCCGCACAGTTGGCCGCGAACAGCGTGCCGGTCGCCGCCGCGGTTTACCAGGACGACATTTACGTGGACCGCTGCCTGTCACTGGAGACGGCGGCTGCTGTGCGCCGACTCCGGGTATGGGAGACGGCCGACTTCCACCATGACGGCATAGCGGACGACGGCGAGGCTATTTTCGGGCGGCTGCTGGGTATGGTGCGCTCGGTTGCCGGCTCAGGGGCCGCTGAGCCGGTGGCTGTGCTGGCGGCGGGGCTGCGGCGGCGCGCCACCAGGGCAACGACGGCGGCGGTCAGGACAGCAGCCCCCACCAGTCCGCCTGCCATGTTAAGCCCCAGGTAGCCGGCCCAGCTGAGGATCAGCCCGGAAGTGGCCCGCCCACCGCACCTGCGGCACCCATCAGCATGTCCGACACCCCCTGGACCAGCACGCGAGACTCCTGGGGGACGCTCTCCGCCAGTAACGTGGACCCGGAAATAGTGGCCGCGGACCAGCCCATGCCCAGCAGCACAAGTCCCACGGCCACTGCGACGGTGGACGTCTGGCCAAATCCTGCTACGGCGACGGCAGCGATCAGCGTGGCGAAGCCGATCATGATGGTCTCAGTCCTGCCTGCCTTGTCCGTCAGCCAGCCCATAACCGGCGACAACGCGAACATACCTGCTATATGCAGGGAGATGGTGAAGCCGATGATCACCAGGACATCGCCGGAGGCGGCGTGGCCGGCATGGGACGCACCAGGCCGGCCACGAGTTCCTGCAAATGCAGCGGGGTCATGGACATCACGCCCACCATCACGGCGTGCGCTCCGACGACGGCGGCAAGCGCCAGCCAGGAAGCCCTGGACTGGCGGATTGCCCGCAGCCCGCGGACGAGCGATCCCCCGACTGGGTTGCGCGCGGTGGCGCCTTGCTGATTTGCCGTACGGGGTAGCGTGTCCTGCATCTTGCCGCCAGCTGGCCGGGCGTCGAGATCCAGCGCGGCGGGTTCCTGAGTGGCAAGATCCTGGGCGGCAAGATCGCGGGCGGCGATTTCCCGCGCGAGCAGGAGCGGGTCCGGCCTGAGGCCGGCGAAAACCAGCACAATGGCCAGCAGGAGGCCGGCTGCGGAGATCACGAACGGTCCGGCGACGGGAGGCAGGCCGAGTGCCAGTCCCACCACGGTGCCGGGCTGGATCAGGTTGGGTCCGGCCACGGCGCCGACCGTCACAGCCCACACCACGGCGGAAAGCGCCCTGCCGCGGTGTTCAGCGTCCGCAAGGTCGACGGCGGCGAAGCGTGCCTGCAGGCTGGCCGCGGTACCCACCCCGATGCCCACCGCCCCCAGCACCAATAGGACGAACAAGCCGGACACCACCGACAGCACTATCAGAACTGTGCCGGCCAGGGCGGCGGAAAGCCCGTGACCTGCCCGGCCCGACGCCCCCTCCGGTACGCCAGCGAGGCAAGTGGCAGTGCTGCCAGGGCGGCGCCCAATGTCATAACCGTGGCCACGGCACCCGCCCACACGCTGGAACCGGACAGTTCCACGACCAGGATGGAACCGATCGAAACCGTGGCTCCGGTGCCGATGCCACCGAAAACCTGGGCCGCGCTCAGCAGCGCCACGGTGCGCCGTTGCACCTGGCGCACTCCTCTGTCCGTGATCAGGGTGCGGGCCATGATCCGAGCATAGTCCTGGGCGGCCAGGTCCTACAGGGGCAGGTTAAGCCACTGATCCCGGCCGCAGTGCGGCCGGGATCAGTGAAAATGCATTGTGCGTCAACGAAAAGCCGAGACAGCCTACTCGGCTTCGCTGAGGCTCTTCTTGGCGTCTTCCTCGAGGCGGGGGTCCAGGTGGGCCGTCTTTGCCTTGGAGCTCAGGAGGCTGGCAATCACGGCAACGATGATGGTGCCCACGATGACGGCCAGGGAGACGAATGTCGGAATCTCCGGGGCCCACTCGATGTGGTTGCCGCCGTTGATGAACGGCAGTTCGTTCACGTGCATGGCGTGGAGCACCAGCTTCACACCGATGAACGCCAAGATGAAGGACAGTGCGTGCTTCAGGTAGATCAGGCGGTTCATCAGGCCACCCAGCAGGAAGTAGAGCTGGCGCAGGCCCATCAGGGCGAACAGGTTGGCGGTGAAGACGATGAACGGGCTCTGCGTCAGGCCGAAGATCGCCGGAATCGAGTCGACGGCGAAGAGGAGGTCGGTCAGACCGATGGTGATGAACACGATCAGCATGGGGGTGAAGACCTTCTTGCCGTCCACCGTGGTGCGCAGCTTGCCGCCGTCGAACTTCTCCGACATGGGGATGACCTTGCGGATCCGGGCGATGAGCGGGTTTTCCTTGTCCTCTTCGTCCTCGCCTTCGTCCTGGGCCTGCTTCCAGGCGGTCCAGAGCAGGAATGCGCCAAAGATGTAGAACACCCAGCTGAACTGCTCGATGACGATGGCGCCGAGGAGGATGAAGATGCCGCGCAGGATCAGGGCGATGATGATGCCCACCATCAGGACTTCCTGCTGGTACTTACGGGGCACGGAGAAGCGGGCCATGATGATGATGAAGACAAACAGGTTGTCGATGCTGAGGCTATATTCCGTGACCCAGCCGGCCACAAACTGGCCGCCGAATTCGGCGCCGGTAAAGAAGAACATGGCCCCGGCGAACAGCAGGGCCAGGGAGACGTAGAACGCAACCCACAGGCCGGCTTCCTTCATGGAAGGTTCATGGGGACGCCGGACGACCAGCAGAAGGTCAATGAGGAGGATCAGGCCAAGGACGACAAGTGAGCCGACCTCGAACCACACGGGTAATTCGGGCACAGGTTAGCCTTTCGCAGGGTACAGAGAAATGGTGTAAGTCTCTCCGGCCAGCCTGTGCACTTGGTGCTGAAATGGCGGCCCGCTACGCCCGGCCAGGCAACTGTGCCTGGCGTGTTGACGATCGTAGCGCTCGGGATACTCCCCTACGTGACCTTAACTGTACAGCAGGCGTCCCGACATGCGGAAACATACCCCGACTGCCACGTCCCTTCGGCACCTGGGGGTGGGCTAGGCGTGGCCGGCCGCCTGCATCTGACGGAGCTCCTTCTTAAGGTCACTGACTTCGTCCCGGATCCGCGCGGCCACCTCGAACTGGAGTTCGGCGGCAGCGCCGTGCATCTGTTCGGTCAGTTGTTCGATGAGGCCCACGAGGTCTTCGGCCGGTGCCGCGGCGAGGCCGTCCTTGCGGAGCTGTGCGGCGCCCTTTGCCGCGGACTTGCCACGTTTGGCGCCCTTGGCCAGCCGGTTGTTGTTGAGCAGCTCCTGGGTGTCCGCGTCTTCCTTGGCCAGCTGGTCGGTAATGTCGGCAATCTTCTTCCGCAGCGGCTGCGGATCGATGCCCCGTTCCGTGTTGTAGGCAACCTGGATGGCGCGGCGCCGGTTGGTCTCGTCGATAGCCTTGGCCATGGAGTCGGTGATGCGGTCCGCGTACATGTGGACCTCGCCGGATACGTTGCGGGCAGCTCGGCCGATGGTCTGGATCAGCGAAGTCGCCGAGCGCAGGAAGCCTTCCTTGTCCGCGTCCAGGATGCTCACGAGCGAGACCTCGGGCAGGTCCAGGCCTTCTCGAAGCAGGTTGATGCCCACCAGGACGTCGAAGACACCCATCCGGAGTTCCCGGAGCAGTTCAACGCGTCGGAGGGTATCCACGTCCGAGTGCAGGTATTCGACCTTGATGCCGTGGCCCAGCAGGTAGTCGGTGAGGTCCTCCGCCATACGCTTGGTCAGCGTGGTGACCAGGACCCGTTCGTTCTTTGCCGTCCGGGTCTTGATCTCGCCGAGGAGGTCATCGATCTGGCCCTTGGTGGGCTTGACCACCACCTCGGGATCAATCAGTCCGGTGGGCCGGATGATCTGCTGCACAAAGCCGTCAGCCTTGCCGAGTTCGTACTTGCCGGGAGTGGCCGACAGGTAGACCGTCTGGCCGACGCGTTGGAGGAATTCGTCCCATTTCAGCGGTCGGTTGTCCATGGCCGACGGCAGGCGGAAGCCGAAGTCCACGAGGTTCCGCTTGCGGGACATGTCCCCCTCGTACATGGCGCCGATCTGCGGCACGGTGACATGGGATTCGTCGATCACCAGCAGGAAGTCGTCCGGAAAATAGTCGATGAGGCAGTGTGGAGCGGTCCCGCGGGCACGGCCGTCGATGTGCGACGAGTAGTTTTCGATGCCGTTGCAGAAGCCCATCTGCTGCATCATTTCGAGATCGTAGGTAGTGCGCATCCGGAGCCGCTGGGCTTCCACCAGCTTGTTCTGGCCTTCCAGGACGGCCAGGCGTTCGGCGAGTTCGTCCTCGATCCGCTTGATGGCCCGGGCCATCCGCTCGGCCCGGCCACATAGTGCGAGGCAGGGAAGACGTACATTTCCTCCTCGTCCCGGATCAGTTCGCCAGTCAGCGGATGGAGCGTGTGGATGTTCTCAATCTCGTCTCCGAAGAATTCGATACGGATGGCGAGTTCCTCGTACATGGGGATGATTTCCACGGTGTCGCCGCGGACCCGGAACGTGCCGCGGTGGAAGTCCATGTCGTTGCGCGCGTACTGCATGGATACGAATTTCCGGAGCAGGTCGTCGCGGTTCATCTGCGCCCCTTTGCGGAGCGTGACCATGCCGGCAATGTACTCTTCCGGTGTGCCCAGGCCGTAGATGCAAGACACCGTGGCCACCACAATAACGTCCCGCCGGGTCAGCAGCGCATTGGTGGCGGAGTGGCGGAGCCGTTCCACTTCCTCGTTGATGGACGAGTCCTTCTCAATGAAGGTGTCCGTCTGCGCTACGTAGGCCTCTGGCTGGTAGTAGTCGTAGTACGAAACGAAGTACTCCACCGCATTGTTGGGCAGGAGTTCACGGAATTCGTTGGCGAGTTGGGCGGCCAGGGTCTTGTTCTGCACCATGACCAACGTGGGCCGCTGGACCTGTTCGATGAGCCAGGCCGTGGTGGCGCTCTTGCCGGTACCGGTGGCGCCCAGCAGGACAACGTCCTTTTCGCCGTTCCTGATCCGCTCCGTGAGTTCGGTGATGGCCGCGGGCTGGTCGCCGGCCGGCTGGAACTCGCTGATGACTTCAAACGGAGCGACGACGCGGTTGATCTCCTGGGCAAGGCTCATGCATCTAATCTACAACCGGGGACCGACAGTGAAAGCCGGATCAGTTACCGGCGAACAGCCGGCCACAGGGGCCGGGAGGTCAGGGGATGTACGACGGCGGCACCCACCCTGTGCGCGCGGCCCAGCCGTCCATCCGCGGCCAGGCGACGTCCGTGAACCACGGCTCCTTCGCCTCCGCATAGGCGTGGGTACCTTTACTGCCGGCAAACTGTTCGGTCAACGCGCGTTTATGCTCTTCATACAAGGCGGCGGCTTCCGGGTCGTTCCTGAGCCAGTCGCGGAAGAGCAGTGCGTAGCGCCACCCGGACGATCCGGCCGCCCGTACATGCACGTTGGCGGGGCGGCCCGGGTCCGCATTGGCGTGGAAGCGTTTTTGCCACTGCGCCGGGTCCGGATCCGTTGGTTTCGGAGTGTCGAAGCCAACCCCCGGAACGGCCGGGAAACCAGCATCAGCCAGCACCGGCGCGATCCGGTCCGCGGCGTTGAGATCGGACACCGTGACCTGGAGGTCGATGACGTCCTTGGCTGCCAGGCCAGGCACGGCTGTGGAGCCGATATGGTCCACAGCCAGGATGTCGTCCGGTGCTGCGGCCGTGATTCGGGCGCCAAGCCGTGCAGCCTGGACCGCCCAATCCTGCTGCGGTAACGACAAGACTGCCACGCTTGCCCTGACCGCCCTGACGCTGAGCCGGAGATTGCGCGCGAACGGCACCAGTCGTTCGGCCCAGAGCCGGTCCACCTGCGCCGTCACGTCCGCCAGTGATCCGGAGTTGTCCAGCACGACGTCGGCAGCGGCCAGCCGCGCCTCGCGCGAGGCCTGGGCAGCCATGCGTGACCGGGCGTCCACGGCCGTCATGCCGCGGTGTTCGAGCATCCGGGCGATCCTGACGTCATCGGGCGCGTCCACCACAAGGACAAGATGGAAGCCGCTCCCCTGGCCCGTCTCCACGAGCAGTGGAATGTCCTGGACCACAATGGCGCCGGCCGGGGCTGTGGCAATGATCCTGGCCGCGGCGGCCCGGACCAGCGGGTGCACAATACCGTTCAACACGGCCAGTTGCGAGGGATTGCCGAACACGACGGCACCCAGCCTGGCCCGATCCAGCCGGCCGCCGCCGTCGAGCATTTCCGCTCCAAAGGCTTCCACGACGCTGGCCAGACCCGGCGTTCCCGGCTCAACGACGTCCCGAGCCAGCGCATCCGCGTCCACCAGCACCGCACCGAGCTCCGCCAGGCGTGTGGCGACCACTGACTTCCCTGAGGCGATACCGCCCGTCAAACCGATCTTCAGCATCCCACCACCCTAATCCCCGCCGCCTCCCTGACTTCGCTGCGCTCAGCCAAGGAACCCTGGCAGCGTGGGCCCATCCACCGCCCAATAAAATCGCTGCGCTCAGCCAGGGAACCCTGGCAGCGTGGGCCCATCCACCGCCCAATAAAATCGCTGCGCTCAGCCGAGGAACCCAGGCGGCGTGGGCCCGTCCACCGGAATAGACTTGGGCGGTGCAAGAGCAAGACAGCCGGGCCACCGCCTACACCACGCTCGCTTTGGGGCCGGAGTTCCGGCACGAGATCGAGATCAAACGCTCCAGGTTCATTACCGTGCTGCGCCGCGCCGACAATGAGGACACCGCACGGGATCTGGTGGCCGCCCTGCGCCGCGAGTTCCACGATGCCCGCCACCACTGCTCGGCGTTCGTCCTGGGGCCGGACCGGGGCATCCAACGCTCCAATGACGACGGCGAGCCCTCAGGCACGGCGGCATCCCCATGCTGGAGGCCATCATCAAAAGGGAAACGGCGCCGGGTATGACGGACATCAGCGACGTCAGCGCCGTCGTCGTCCGCTACTTCGGCGGCATCCTGCTGGGGCGGGCGGGCTGGTGCGTGCGTATTCCGAGTCGGTTTCCGCGGCCTGCAACGGGCCCCGCTGGTTCGCCGCAGCCGGCTGCGGATCTGTTCGGCGTCGGTGCCGCACGCCGCCGCGGGACGGCTGGAGAACGATCTTCGCGCGGCCGGGTTTGTGATGGCGGAAACCACCTACGGAGCACAGGACACGGTCCTTCGCCTGGCCGTGCCTGACGATGCCGCGGAAGTTTCTGCAGCCACCGATCGCGTGTTCTCACTCACCGCCGGGAGAACCGTGCTCACGCCGGCCGGGACGGAGTGGCTCGATGTCCCGCTGCCCTGAAGTCCGTCTGGCAGACGTCGAGGACCCCATGCTGGAGCGGCTGCTGGAGCTGGCGCAGCTGGATGCGTCAGCGGATGACGTCACGCCACCGCTGGGCAACGGGGCGGGCTGGAATGCGGAACGCGTCGACTGGTTCCGCGCCTACCACCGGTCTGCAGCCGCGGGACTGGAGGGACCCGCCGCGGAAAAGAGCTGGGCAGTACTCTGCGACGGCAGCCCGGCCGGCGCGATCAGGCTCAAGCTGACGGACGAGGAAACGGCGCAACACGAAACAGCTGAGACGGGCATCTGGCTCGGCCGGAGCTACCGCGGCCACGGCGTGGGCGGCGCCGCGTTGCGGCTGGTACTGGCGGAAGCCCGCCGCGCCGGAATTCACCAGGTCGTGGCCAACACCACGGTAGCCAACATCGGCGCGCAGCGGCTCCTCACGGCCGCTGGCGCGGTCCTGGCACACGACGACGGCGGCGCGGTGAGTGCCGTCGTCGTCCTCTCAACTGGCTCGCAGTAGACGCACCGAAACGCTCGTTTGGGAGGATGGAGTGCTGGTCAGATGGCCGGCCGACCACGGATGGCGCATTAAGCACAGCGGGCCCCTGCTTTCGCAGGGGCCCGCTGTGCTGGCCCGGGAAGCCCCGGGCCGGTGGCAATTAGTTGCCGGTCAGCTTCTCGCGCAGAGCTGCAAGAGCCTCATCGGAAGCGAGCGTGCCGCCACCGGTGTTGGACTCGGCTGCAGCAGGCTCCGAAGAGTAGCTGGTGGTGCCGGAATCGCTGTCACCGGAAGTTGCAGCTGCAGCGTCGTCGGCAGCGTGCTGGGCAACCTGCTTCTTGTGTGCTTCCCAACGGGTCTGGGCGTCAGCGTACTGCTGCTCCCAAACGGCGCGCTGGTTCTCGTAGCCTTCAAGCCACTCGTTGGACTCCGGGTCGAAGCCCTCCGGGTACTTGTAGTTGCCCTCTTCGTCGTACTCAGCGGACATGCCGTAGAGAGCCGGATCGAATTCGGTGGACTCGGCGTCAACGCCCTCGTTAGCCTGCTTGAGCGAGAGGGAGATACGGCGGCGCTCGAGGTCGATGTCGATGACCTTGACGAACAGCTCGTCACCAACGGAGACAACCTGCTCAGCCAGCTCCACGTGGCGGACTGCCAGTTCGGAGATGTGCACGAGGCCTTCGATGCCGTCTTCGACGCGTACGAACGCACCGAACGGAACGAGCTTGGTGACCTTACCCGGAACAACCTGCCCGAGGGCGTGGGTGCGGGCGAAGGTCTGCCACGGATCTTCCTGCGTAGCCTTGAGCGACAGGGAAACACGCTCGCGGTCCAGATCGACTTCGAGAACCTCGACAGTGACTTCCTGGCCAACTTCGACAACCTCGGACGGGTGGTCGATGTGCTTCCAGGACAGCTCGGAAACGTGAACGAGGCCGTCTACGCCGCCCAGGTCCACGAATGCACCGAAGTTGACGATGGAGGAAACGACGCCGGGACGGACCTGGCCCTTTTCCAGCTTGTTGAGGAACGTGGAGCGGACCTCGGACTGGGTCTGCTCGAGCCATGCACGGCGGGACAGCACAACGTTGTTGCGGTTCTTGTCCAGCTCGATGATTTTGGCTTCGATCTTCTGACCGATGTACGGAGCGAGGTCGCGCACACGGCGCATCTCGACGAGGGATGCGGGCAGGAAGCCGCGCAGACCGATGTCGAGGATAAGACCACCCTTGACAACCTCGATGACGGTACCGGTGACAACACCGTCTTCTTCCTTGACCTTCTCGATGTCGCCCCAGGCGCGCTCGTACTGAGCACGCTTCTTGGAGAGGATCAGGCGGCCTTCTTTGTCTTCCTTGGTGAGCACCAGGGCTTCGACGAGATCGCCAACGGAGACAACGTCTCCGGGATCAACGTCGTGCTTGATGGACAGCTCGCGGGAGGGGATGACACCTTCGGTCTTGTAACCGATGTCGAGCAGAACTTCATCGCGGTCGACCTTGACGACGGTACCTTCGACGAGGTCTCCGTCGTTGAAGTACTTGATGGTGGCGTCGACTGCTGCGAGGAAGTCCTCAGCGGTACCGATGTCGTTAATGGCGACTACGGGGTACCGGGCTTCTCGGTGGAGGTGATGGTCATGTAGTAGGGGCTCCGTTGTGGATAGTTAGTCGGTCAGGCAAACCGCCGCGCCCGCGTTATGGAACGCAGGCGCAGTTCTTCGGGCGATCGCAGGGATCTTCCGGGTCTTCCTGATTTGTGGATTCTAGAAACGCGCACGTAGTACGCGCCCACTCATTCTAGTCGCAGCGGCCAACGGGGGTCAAAGCGCATGGCAATGACCGGCCTGGCTGAGCCTGCCTGCAAGGCCGGGGCTCAGAAGTGCGTGAGGCAGTGCGTGGCGCGTTCCACCGCGAACAACCCGCGTGCCCGCAGCGCCGCGCCCCGGGTGTGTTCCCGGATCCTGCCCGCCGCCGTCAGCGTCACCGGGCTGACGGCGCCGAGGTAGATGGATGACAGTGCGGAGACATCCAGCGTCAGGTCCGGATCCTGCGCAGCTTCCAGATGCACGACGGCGGCCTCGCCGCCGCTGACGTCCACGGCAAACGTTCCAGCCGTGAGGCCAAGCGGGTCCTGCACCTCGAGCACCAGCCTTCCCTCCACCGGGTAATGCCTTGCTTCCAGCGCTTGGGCCACGTCCAGGATGCGGAGCCAGAGCATGTCCCGGCTGTCTGAGGAATCGATGCAGCGGGGATCGGCCAGTGCCCACGTGAGCGGGTCATCCAGCGGCGCTTCGTCCCACGTGACGCGTTCCACCAGGTCGATGGCAGCCAGGAACTGCCAGAGCTCCAGGTACGCCACGTTCGTGGCCGCCACGAGGTCCACCACCTGCATGGTGTAGGGCTCGGTGTCCCAGCCAAGGAATTTGTAGGACACGTAGCCGTCCACGGCGCCGTCGGGGCCGTAGTGCAGTGCCACCTTGACGGCAGGATCTTCCTTGCCCTCGCGGCCCAAGGACCCTGAAGCCAGCTGGCGGTACCAGTCCTGGCGGCCGATCGATCCCGGCGTCAGGCGGTGCACACGGTCGAAGACGACCGGCGCCAGGTCCAGAAGCACCCGGGGTCCGCGACGTCCACGGTACCGACGGCGTGGTGATTGAGCCGGAACCGGGCAGTGGTGTCCACTTTCACGGACCGTTCGAAGCTGGCCACGCCGTAGCCAAAGCGTCCATAGATGGAGCCCTCGGACGCTGTCAGGGCGGCCATTGCCAGGCCATCGTCCTTCGCCAGGGCCAGGTCCTCGGACATCATCCGGCGCAGCAGGCCGCGCCGCCGATGCGAGGTCCGGACCGTCACGGCCGTGACCAGTTGCGTCTCCAGCAGCCGGCCGAAGCCGATGTTGAGTGTTTTGCGCAGGGTGCCGAAGGTTGCCACCGGTACGTCCGCAGGGAGCGACCCAGGCGCAACTTCCCGTGTCTGGTAGGCGCCGGTGAAGATCCGCCGGTCGGCTGCGTAGGTCTCCAAGGATTTGGCAACATGCTCCGGTGTCCGCATGGATTCGTGGAAGCCAAAGGCGACCGCCTTCACCCATGATTCGGCGTCGGGATAACCCGCCTCGCCCTGGGATGCCGCTGGGAAGCGCCGGATTTCATAGTCATCACTCAGTTCAGCCACACCGCCGAGCCTAACCAATGAATCCGGGGCCTGGCCAACAGCAACACGGCCGCGCCGATCCAGTCTGGCTGATGGATCATGATGGTCCACTTCCAGCTGTCCTTCTTGCCCCGCCCATTCGTTCCCGGCAGCCTAGTGGCCGGCGTCGTACCAGCTGGGGCCCACACCGATCTGGACATCCAGCGGGACACTGAGGTCCGCGGCGGAGCCCATCTGCTCAGTGACAAGCTTCTCCACCGCAACACGTTCGCCGGCGGCGACTTCAAGCACCAGTTCGTCATGGACCTGCAGGAGCATGCGCGACTTCAGGCCCTGCGCCGCCAGTTCAGCGTGCACGCCCAGCATGGCGCGTTTGATAATGTCAGCGGCCGATCCCTGGATGGGTGAGTTCAGCGCAATGCGCTCCGCGTTTTCGCGCAGCTGCCGGTCCGTGCTGGTGAGGTCCGGCAGATACCGGCGGCGCCCTCGATGGTGGCCGTATATCCGTCCACCCGGGCCTGGTCAACCACGCCGCGGAGGTAGTCCCGGACGGCGCCGAACCGGTCGAAGTAGTCCTTCATCAGCGTGCGGGCCTCGTCCACGGAAATTTCCAGCTGCTTGGACAGGCCAAACGATGTCAGGCCATAGGCGAGGCCATAGGACATGGCCTTGACCTTGGAGCGCATGGCACTGGTGACTTCTTCGGTGGGCACGTGGAAGATGTTCGAGCCCACAAACCGGTGGAGGTCCTCACCGTCCCGGTAGGCCTGGATCAGGCCGGCATCGCCCGAAAGGTGCGCCATGATCCGCATTTCGATCTGTGAGTAGTCCGCGGACAGCAGGCACTCGTAGCCGTCGCTGACCACAAAGATGCCGCGGACGCGACGGCCTTCCTCGCTGCGGATGGGGATGTTCTGCAGGTTGGGGTTGTTGGAGGAGATCCGGCCGTGGCTGCCACGTTTTGCGCGTAGGTGGTGTGGATCCGGCCGTCTTCGGTCACGGACTTCTTGAGCGATTCCAGCATCTGGCGCAGCTTCGAGGACTCCCGGTGCGCCATCAGCTGGACCAGGAATTCGTGGCCGGTCTTTTCCAGCAGGTTCTTCAGCGACGCGGCGTCAGTGGTGTAGCCGGACTTGATCTTCTTCGTTTTCGGCAATTCGAGCTCGTCGAACAGCACGGTCTGCAGCTGCTTGGGCGATCCGAGATTAACCTCGTGGCCGATCGCGGCGAAGGCTAGTTCCTGCGCGTTGTCGATCACCTTGGCCAGATCGGCGATCTGCTCGTCCATGCGCGGCAGGTCGATGGCGATGCCCGCGGTTTCCATGTCGGCCAGCACGCGGCTGACGGGCAGTTCCAGGGTGGTCAGCAGGTCCCGGCTTGCGTTCGGTGAGTTCTGATGCGAAGTGCCTGCTCAGGGCCTGGACCACGGCCGCCACCTGGACCAACGCGCCGGCAGCGGCCGCGTCGTCGCCGTCGAACGCCAGTTCCAGCTGGCCCGCCTTGGAGGCCTCGGACGGAACACTGACGTTGAGGTGGTACTGGCCAACTCGGCGAGTTCATACGTGCGGCGGTCCGGCTGGATGAGGTATCCGGAAATTGACGTGTCATCCACCACGCCTTCCAGTCCCAGGCCACGGCTGGACAGGGCCTTCAACGCAGCCTTGTAGCCGTGCATGACCTTTGCCGAGCTTTCATCGCGCAGCCAGTCCGCCAGGAGGTTTTCGGCTGCGGCGTCCTGCGCGGCGAGGTCGATATAGACGGCGGCATCGTCACGGACGATGGCCAAGGCGGCCGCGTCCTCGCCGATCCGCCCGGGCACCAGGTCGACGGCGACTGCCGACGTCTTGCCGGCGCCCGTTGCCAGGAAGGCACCCAGCTCGGCGGCCCGGCCGGAACCACAAAGTCCGGCGCGGCGATGGTTTCGCGCTCCGCAGATTCAACGTCCTCGCTGCCGTACAGAGCAAAGAGCCTGGTACGGATGGTCTTGAATTCAAGTTCGTCGAACAAAGCCTCCAGCGCGGCTTCGTCAGGCCGCGGTTCCGCGAGATCATCCAGGGTGAGCGGAAGTTCGAGATCCGTGTGGAGCCTGTTCAGGCGTCGGTTGCGTTTGACGTCCTCCACGTTTTCCCGGAGGGCATCGCCCACCTTGCCGCCGATCGCATCCAGGTGCTCGAGGACACCCTCAAGACCGCCGTAAAGGTTGATCCACTTGGCCGCGGTTTTCGGGCCGACGCCGGGAACTCCCGGAAGATTGTCCGCGGTCTCGCCCACCAATGCGGCAAGGTCCGAATACTGGGCGGGCGTCACAAAATACTTTTCCTGGATGGCTGCCGCGTCCATCCGGGGAATGTCGCTGACGCCCTTCCTCGGGTACAGCACAAAAACGTTGTCCGTGATCAGCTGGAAGGCGTCACGGTCACCCGAGACGAGCAGCACCTCGAAACCGGCCTTTTCCCCCATGGCGGCGAGGGTGGCCAGGATGTCATCGGCCTCATAGCCGGGCAGTTTGATGGTTTTGATGCCCCAGGCGCCCATGACCTTGTCGATGAGGTCGATCTGGCCGCTCATCTCACGGGGCGTTTCGTTACGACCCCCCTTGTACGCGCTGTACTCGGCTTTCCGGTGCGTGGTGTCATCCGAGACGTCGAAGGCGACACAAATGTGGGTGGGCTTCTGTTCCTTGATCAGGTTGATGAGCATGGACGTGAACCCGTGGATGGCGTTCGTGTGCTGTCCGTTGGCAGTGGAGAACTTGTCCGCCGGCAAAGCGAAGAACGCGCGGAACGCCATCGAGTGGCCATCCAGCACCAGGAGCCGCGGCTGGCCGGTGCTGGGAACCACGGGGCTTCCGTGGCGGAAACCTGGCCTCCGGCCGGCAGTACGTTGATGTCCTGCAGGGCAGCATCAGCGTCAAGCACTGTGGTCTCGGACAGGAAAGGGGCCGGTTTGGTAGTTTCAGTCACAGGTGCCAGCCTAGTTCCCATGATGGACAATTTCACGCCCGGGCCCTTCACTGAGGAATTGGTCACAGCAGGCATCCCGGCGCACCTCCACGACTGGCTCGGCAACCTGGGCATCGGTGCCCTGGTGGTAAAGATGGGGATCCACTTCCTCGAGATGAGCCCGGAACGAACGGTGGCCACCATGCCGGTGGAAGGGAACACCCAGGTGGCTGGCATCCTGCACGGCGGCGCCCATGTGGTGCTGGCCGAGACCCTGGGATCCTTCGCCGCCGGGATGCACGCAGGCGCAGGCAGGCACGCCCTGGGCATCGAAGTGAGCGCCACCCACCACCGTGCAATCGCCGCGGGCACCGTGACAGGTACGTGCACCGCGATCCACCTGGGCCGGACACTGACAACGCATGAAATCGTGATGACCGACGAACAAGGCCGCCGCCTCTCCACCGCACGCATCACCAACATGCTGCGGGACAGCGGGCCCGCGGACGATTAAGCGCCTCAGGCGGCCAGCTCCCTAACCGGCCGGAACCGGGGACGTGAAGGTGTAGCGGAGCTCAACTATGCCCCGTCCCAAGGTGCGGGACCCTGTCAACTCAAGTGGCGACGTCGGGCCCTCCAATGGCAGCAGCCGTTTGCCGTCGCCCAGGACCACGGGGATGACAGAAAGGATGAGGTCATCCAGCAGTCCTGCGTTGGCGAACTGCGCAGCCAGGTTGCCGCCACCTACCACCCAGACGTTCTTCCCGCCGGCGTGATCCTGGAAGTCCTGGATGAACTCCTGGACGGGACCGCGGACGAACGTGATGTCCGTGCCGGCCGGGCAACGTGCTCGTGCCGGGTAAACACATAACAAGGTGTGGAATGGTACGGCCAGTTGCCGGGTTCGTGCTCCATCAGCCAGGCGTACGTCTCGCCGCCCATAACAATGCAGCCGACGCCGGCCATGAAGGTTTCGTAGCTTTCCTTGCCGCCCTCGAAGCCGTCGAACCTGAGAAGCCAGGCGAGGTCATCCTTCGTGGTGGCGATGAACCCGTCGATGGAGGCCGCGACAAAATACTGGATCCTGGACATGGAACCAGAGTAGCGCTGCGGTGTGGACGGCTGAAGGGCTACTTGCTGAAGTAAGGAATGATCAGGTAGAGCCCGAACAGCACAGCCATACCGCAGAGGCCAAAGCAGGTGTAGGCGAAGTAGCGCTTGCTCCGGGGTGAGGCCTGCCGGGCGTCACCGGCGATGGCCGTCAGTACAGGACTACAACGGTCACCGCGGACTTGCGGGAGTAGGCGAACATAAACAGCACCGCGGCGGTGCCGGCGACGGCGGCAATCACCACACCACCACGCCGGTCTTCACGAGCAGCGCGGTCAGCGCGCCCACAACGCCGGCGGCGGGAAGTGTAAACAGCCAGCCCAGGGCGATCTTGCCCACCATGTTCCACCGCACCGTGGTGCCCTTACGGCCCATTCCGGACCCGATGACGGACCCTGACGCCACCTGGGTAGGGGACAGGGCGAAGCCCAGGTGGGAAGACGCAAGGATGACAGAGGCGGTGCTGGTCACGGCTGCGAATCCCTGGGATGGCCAGGGCACATGCCGCTATGACCCAGAACTGCGGGCCCGCACCCGGGGACCGGGTGCCGGCGGAAATCAGCACCAGTGTGACGATGCCCATGGTCTTCTGTGCATCGTTGGTTCTGTGGCCAGCGCCACGAGGCCGGACGTGAAGATCTGGCCGGTGCGGAACCCGCCGCGTTTGTGCGTCAGCTTGCTGCCGGTTTCCGGATCGTGCCGGGAAGTCAAGGCATACGCGAGCCGGCAGGGTTTCCAGGTTCACTCAATTGAACCCGATGCCGGCGATGGCCGTGCCGATCAGCCCGCCGAAGAGTGCATGGGATGAGCTCGACGGGAGTCCCTTGAGCCAGGTGATCATGTTCCAGAGGATGGCACCCATAAGGCCGGCGAAAATAATGTCCGGGGTGATCTGGACACCGTCGGAGCCTTCCCGGATGATGCCGCCGGACACTGTTTTGGCCACTTCCGTCGAGAGGAAGGCACCGACCTGGTTCAGGATTGCGGCGAGCGTCACCGCGGTCTTCGGTTTAATGGCACCGGTGGCGATGAGTGTAGCCATCGCATTCGCGGTGTCGTGGAAGCCGTTAGTGAAGTCGAAAAAAGTGCCAGTGCGATGACCAGCGCCACCATAACCTGTGGAGTTAACAGAAGCGGCGTGAAACCTTATCGATCGTAGGCGTCCATGGCATCAGGTCAAATACAGCTGCTCCGTGACAAACCCACCTACGGCGGCCAGTTCGGCGGGAGAGATTCCCCGGCGCGGATCGGGCGACAGCGTGAGGATGCGTCGGCCCAGGAATCCGGCCCACGCCAGTGCTTCCTGTTCATAGCGGAGCTGATCGTCAATCCACACGATGCCATCCGGGGCGTTGGCCGCCAGGTCCTCCTGGAGGGCGGCAAGCTTCCACCAGCCCTCCCCCGTTCCGGCACCATCCGCCGTCAGGCAGGGCCAGGTGCCGCCTGCAAGTCCGATGGCGGGGCATAAGTATTCCGCGGCCAGCTCCTCCCAGCTGGTGAGCCACACGCACCGGACTCCAGGCAACCGGGAAAGCCGGTTCAGCCCGTCAACCAGCTGGCCCGCATACGCCACTTCGAGCACGCCGGCGTTCGCAAGTATCCAGCCGGAACCCCATGGCGTCGTACCCGTTGCTCCGAACGGGCAAACGACGCCGTCAACGTCCAGATACAGGGTGACGTTCCGCACTGCCGCTCCCGGTCAGGCCGGCAGGCCCGGAACGGCCCCTAAGTGATTGCGGGGCTGCACGCATCAATGGTTGCACTGCCCCTGGCCCCTCCTCAAGGACTCGCGGATAAGCGGTGTCTCCCAGCCAGAGAACGCCATTAATCCGCCGTTCTCTGCCCTGGTTTGACGTGGGAGCCTATGTCGCGGGAGCGGCCTGGGGGTTATTGATGTTGACCAGCCAGGCCGTCCCGAACCGGTCTGTGCACATACCGAAGATGTCGCCCCAGGGCGCCGGCTCCAACGGAACGGTGACCGTGCCGCCGTCGGCGGACAGCTTTTCCCAATAGCCGCGCAGTTCGTCTTCGTCGTCGCCGCTGAGCGAAACCGAAATGGAGCTGCCGGTCGCGAGGTCCATACCGTTCGGCGTGTCCGCCCCATCAGGACCAGGCCGTTGCTGGAGGTCAGCATGCCGTGCATGATTTTGTTGGCTTCCGCCGGATCTTCGCTGGCGTGGAACTCCCCGAACGTGCTGAGGGCCAAGTCGCCGCCGAAGACGGACTGGTAGAAGGTCATCGCCTCGCGGGCGTTCTCGCGGAAGCCAAGGTAGGGGTTGAGCGTCGTTGGCATGGCCGGTTCTCCTTGAAGTACAGAACTGAAACGGAATCGGAACAGTCAACATCCTTCCGCAGTTCCCGCCGGGTTCATAGGGGTTCACGGCAACCTGACGCCCCACAGTTTTCAGGGCATAAAGCGGTAGCCCACACCAGGTTCCGTGAGGAGGTGGCGGGTTTCCCGGGGTCGGCCTCCAGCTTCCGCCGCAACTGGGCCATGTACACCCGCAGGTAGTTGGCTTCCGTCTGGTAGGCCGGTCCCAGACGTCCAGCAGCAGCTGCTGCTGGGTCACCAGCCGGGCAGGGTTCCGGACCAGCCGTTCCAGGATGTTCCATTCGGTCGGCGTCAGCCGGACAACGTCCCGTCCTTCGTGACCTGCCGCTGGGCCAAGTCCACGGTGAAGGAGGATGCGGCCACCGTGGGTGCGGACGCCGGATCCGGAACGCGGCGCAGGAGCGCACGCAGGCGGGCCAACAGCTCGTCGAGTCCGAACGGCTTGGTGATGTAGTCGTCCGCACCGGCATCCAGGGCGTCGACTTTGTCCGATGAACCGTGGCGTGCGGACAGCACCAGTACGGGCAGGTTGCTCCATCGACGGAGTTCCCGCAGGACTTCCGCTCCGTCCAGGTCCGGCAGCCCGAGGTCCAGGATCATGACGTCCGGCGGACGGTGGGAAGCGGCACGCAAGGCGGTGCCGCCGTCGGACGCTGACTCCACGGCGTAACCGTGGGCCTGGAGCGTGATCCGGAGTGCCTTCAGCAGGTGGGGATCGTCGTCCACAACCAGCACGCTGGTCCGAGGGCCGCCTTGAATGCTGGAAGAACCAGCCTGGTCCGAATTCACGTGGCCTCCTGAGCCGGCTGGCCGGCCGCGTGGCGCGCGCCCGGCGAGCCGGTGGAAAGGCCAGCCTGATCACCATGGTCAGGCCGCCGCCGGGAGTTTCCTGTGCCGTCAGCGTGCCGCCCATGGCCCTGACGAACCCGTCGGCGACCGCAAGGCCCAGCCCCACTCCGGTGGCCTGGGGCCGGTCGTGGAGCCGCTGGAACGGCTGGAACATCTCAAGCACCTTCCCTGCGGGCACACCGGCGCCGTGGTCGATGATCCGCAGTTCGCCGGACGGATAGCCATCCAGCGTGGCTGCGCCCATGCCGTCGGAAGTGCCGGTGATGGTGATCCCCGAACCCGGCGCGTATTTGACGGCGTTCTCCACAATGTTCGCGATCACGCGGTCCAGCAGCACCGGATCGGCTTCGACGCTGGGCATGTTGGCGGGCAGCTCCACCCGGACTGTACCGTCCGGGAGCCCGAGCAGGGCCGGGGCAACAACCTCGCTCCACCGCACCGGTCCCAGCAGCGGCCGGACGGAATCGGCGGTGATCCTTGACATGTCCAAGAGGTTTCCCACCAGCTGGTCCAGCCGGTCCGTGCATTCGTCAATGGTTTCCAGCAGCTCCCGTTCTTCCGCGGGCGTATAGGTGACGGTCCGCTGCAGCAAGCACCGGCGGCGAGCTTGATCCCCGCCAGGGGCGTCCGCAGGTCGTGGGACACCGCCCGCAGGATCGCAGTGCGCATGGAGTTCCCTTCGGCCAGCCGCAGCACCTCGCGCCGGCTGACGGCCAGCTGGCGGCGTTCCAGCTGGGCTTTCACGTGGACCGCAAACGCACCCAGCAACCGGCTTTCCACTGCCGGCACCTCGCGGCCGAACAGCACCAGCCGGGTGTCGGCGTCGACCGGTTCTGCGGTGCTGCCCGGCAGTCCGGTGACGCCATGCTCCCACCCGCCGGCATCCCCCGCAGCGGCCACGAGCGACCAGATCCTGCCGTCCGCGCCGCGGACTCCGGAGGGTCCCGACGTCGGACCGGAACCTTGCGCTGTGCCCTCCCGGCTGCTGTACACAACAGCACCAGTGACGCCAAAAACGTCCAGGGCCTCCGCGAGGATCCCGTCCAGGGTGTCCTCCGAACGGGAGGCGCCCAGCGCGAGGTCGCCCAGCGTCGCCGCCTCCGCCTGCGCGCGGGCAGCCTCCTTGGACCGGCGGGCAGACCCGTCCACCACTCCGGCGACCGCCACTGACACCCCGACAAAAACGGCCAGGGACAGGAGGTCCTGGGGATCACTGATGGCCAGGTCCCCCAGGGGCGGCGTGGAAAAGTAGTTCACCAGCACGCTGCTCCACAGCGCGCCGACCACGGCAGGCCACAACCCGCCCACCAGCGCCACCGCAACAGCGCCGGCAAGCTGGATCAGGACGGCGGTGGCAACGCTGTGGTCGAAGGCTGCGAGCAGCAGCTGCAGCAGGGCGGGCAGGGCTGCTGCGAGCGCAAAGCCAATAGCAACCCTGGTGCGGCCCAGGTCAGGCCGCTGGCGTGGTGCGCTCCGCTGGGGCGGGACACGGGGAACCACCTGGACATCGACGTCGCCCGCACCGCGGACCACCCGCGCTTCCACGGTGCCGCCGGCAAACAACCCTGCCAGCACACCGGCAAGCGGTCCGCGGCGGGACTGCCCCACAACAATATGGGTGGCACCGGACTTGCGGGCGTAATCGAGCAGGGCCCGGGCCGGATCCGTCGCGGAAACGGTGTGGTAGGTCCCGCCCAGGTCATTGACCAGCCCCGCTGTGCCTCCAAAACCTGGGGCGACTCGCCAGCGGTACCCCCGTGGTGCGGACGTGGACGGCCACCAGCTCGCCACCGTCGGTCCTTTCGAGAATCCTGGCGGCGCGCCGGATGAGCAGTTCTGCGTCATCGCTGCCGTTGAGGCCGATGACTACCCGTTCCCGTGCCATGCCGCCATTCTCCCACCCGGATCACCACGTCCCATGCGGGCCTTTCCCGGGGTCGGTGGATGTGCTCATACGGGCGTTAAGGATCCGTCAAGATCTGCCCGAATCCGGCGCCAAGGCGAGTGGGCAGTACTGGATTCGGAAGGCGGCCCTTGGCAGTTGGTTGCTGCATGGATTGGAAGATGCCAAGGGCACCCATCAGGGGCCGGGCGGACGCGCGGACGAAAAAAATAAGCAGCACTGGTGGCGGGTGATGTGCCTGACCGGCGTGGACTACTTCTCCACGCTGGGCTACCAGCCGGCCAGTGCGGCGCTCGCGGCCGGTGCCATCTCCCCCTTGGCAACGCTTGTCCTGGTGGCCGTGACCCTGTTCGGCGCCCTCCCCGTCTACCGCCGGGTTGCCGGCGAGAGCCACCGCGGCGAAGGGTCCATTGCCATGCTGGAGCGGCTGCTCCCCAAGTGGCGGGGCAAGCTGCTGGTGCTGGTGCTGCTGGGTTTCGCGGCCACCGACTTCATGATCACCATGACGCTGTCCGCCGCCGACGCCACGGCACACCTGATCGAGAATCCGTTTGCACCGGACGCCCTGCACGGGCAGGAGGTGGCCGTAACGCTGGTCCTGCTTGCCGTGCTCGCTGCCGTTTTCCTGCGCGGGTTCAAGGAGGCCATCGGCGTCGCCGTTGTGCTGGTGATCCTGTACCTGGGGCTTAACGTGATGGTCATCGCGTGGTCGCTCGCGGAGGCAGCCGCCCATCCGGTGGCCGTCGGTGAGTGGTGGCAGACCCTTAACACCTCCCACGGGAATCCGCTGATGGCGGTGGCCATCGCCCTGCTCGTCTTCCCCAGCGCAAGCGGACCGTCGGCTTCGGCATCATCTCGGTGCTGTTTGTCTACACAACGGTCGCCAATATCTTTGAACGTCCCGAAGGCATCCGGATTGCCGGCTTCTTCATCCTGGGGATCATCAGCATCTCGCTGCTCTCGAGGGTGCTGGGGTCCTTTGAACTTGGGCTGATGCCGCACGTCTACTTCCGCTGGACCGAAGGCAACCCAGCCGTGAACCTCCTGCGCTTCCTGGTGCTGGCGAAGGCGAGATCGCCCCCGTGACGCGCGAGATCCTGCGCGAAAGCCGAACCGGATGTCACCAAGCGGCCGTGGGTGCATGTGGGCTGACCGTTGACGACGGCGGGAGGTCACCCCCGAGCTGGTGGACTGTGAAAGCCGTCAGGAACCCTACGGAAGCGGTCAGCCCGGTGAGGTTGTGATGCTCTTCGAACGCTTCGGGGATCATGGTGTCGGCGAGCATCGCCAGGATCCCGCCGGCTGCGATGGCGGTGATGAAGGCGACAACAGTTGCCGGCGCGTTTTCCAGCGCCACGTACCCGATCAGTGCGGCGAGCCCGCTCATCACGGCAATGCCTCCCCACACCCCAAAGATGTAGCCGGTGCTGCGGCCCGCTTTCTGCATCCCGGCAGTTCCGGACAGGCCTTCGGGAACGTTGGAGATAAACACGGCCACAAGCATGGCCGGACTGACCGATCCCGCGGTGATGAGTCCGACGCCAAGCACTATGGACTCCGGGATCCCGTCGAGGAGGGCGCCGAAGGCGATGGCCGTGCCGCTGCCGGGGCTGTCCTGCTCCGACGGTTGCTGGCCGCCGGACCGTTTGCGGTGTTTGGCGCCGGCCCGTGTGAGGAGCATGTTCGCTCCCACGTAGACCACGGAGCCGGCCAGGAATCCGGTCACGGTGGGCCACAGGCCCCCGCCATCAACCGCCTCGGCGACCAGTTCGAACGCCAGTGCCGAAATCAGCACGCCCGCCCCAAATGACATGATCGAGGAGACCAGTTTGGACGGAATGGCCCATTTCCACGACGCGGCGGCCCCCAGCACCAGGGCGGCACCCGCCACGGTTCCCCACATCAACGCCTGAAGCCACACCGGCATGCTGCCACCTTTCGTTCGCCCCGCACAGGACTCACCCTGCTGACTGAACCCATAGGCCCTGAACCTATCCTCTCCCGGCGTTGCACGCACGGCGCCGTGCCTGTCTACTGGCGAGGGCGGCAATTGTCGTAGGCTCAGGAGCATGGCCAGATACTTTGATGTTCATCCCCAGGATCCCCAGCCCCGCGCGATCATGCAGGCCGTGAAGATCGTGCTCGACGGCGGGCTGATCGCCTACCCCACGGACTCCTGCTACGCCCTCGGGGCCCAGCTGGGCAACAAGGATGCCCTGGACCGGATCCGGAATATCCGCAAGCTGGACGACAAGCACCACTTCACGCTGGTGTGCAAGGATTTCGCCCAGCTTGGACAGTTCGTGAACATCGGCAACGACGTCTTCCGCGCGATTAAAGCCGTCACGCCGGGAAGCTACACGTTTATCCTGCCTGCCACCAAGGAAGTGCCGCGCCGGCTGCTGCACCCGAAGAAAAAGACCGTGGGCGTGCGCATCCCGGACAACCGGGTGGTCCAGGCGCTGCTGGCCGAACTCGGCGAGCCCCTTCTCTCCAGCACCCTGCTGCTCCCGGACGAGGAAGACCCGCTGACGCAGGGCTGGGAAATCAAGGAACGCCTTGAGCACGAGGTGGACGCGGTCATCGATTCCGGAGACTGCGGGGCAGAGCCCACCACGGTGATCGACTATTCCAGCGGAGTGGCCGAGGTGGTGCGTCGCGGCACCGGCGACCCGTCCCGGTTCGAGTAGCCGCTCGACCGGACTCAGTCCTGTTTGCGGGCCCGGCTCGGCTGCACCCGCGGGGCTCACCGGGCATCTTCGGGTAGTCCGGCGGGAACGGCAGTTCGCCGAGGCCGGCCTTGAGGTCCCGCTCCCACCACTCCAACAGCACGTCGATGGTGCCCGGATGCGCCTTCATGTCTGCCCAAGGATCGCCCACGGTCCTGAGCCGCTCGGGGACCGTCAGGATGGTGAAGTCCTTGGGATCCGCGCTGCCCAGTTCGTCCCAGCTGATGGGGCAGGAGACCGGCGCATGGGCCAGCGCGCGGGGGCTGTACGCGCCGGCGATGGTCCGGTCCCGGTTCGCCTGGTTGAAGTCCAGGAACACCTTCACGCCGCGTTCCTCCTTCCACCAGGCCGTGGTGACCTTGTCCGGTATCCGCCGCTCCAGCTCGCGGGCCGCAGCGATCACCGCGTGGCGGACGTCCAGGAATTCGTGGGTGGGCTCGATGGGAGCGTAGACGTGCAGGCCGCGGTTCCCCGATGTCTTGATGAACGTGTCCAGCCCGGCCTCCGCCAGCACCTCCTTCATCGCCAGGGCAGCCGGGACGGCGTCGTCGAAGTCTGTGCCCGGCTGCGGATCGAGGTCGATGCGCAGCTGGTCCGGGTTATCGGTGTTCGCTGTATGGGACGGCCACGGGTGGAACACCACCGTATTCATCTGCACCGCCCATACGGCCGCGGCGGGTTCGTCCAGGACGAGCATGGGGTGCGAGCGCGCGCTCGGAAAGACCACCTTCACGGAGCGGATGAACTCAGGTGCTCCCTTGGGCGGGTTCTTCGAAAAGAACTGGTCCCCCTCGACGTTGTCCGAATACCTCTGCAGCGCCACCGGCCGGTCACCGTTCGCGGCAATGAACGCCTCCCCCACATCCACCATGTAGCGTGCGAGGTCCAGCTTGGTCAGACCGAGATCCGGCCAGAGCACCCTGCTGGGCTGGAAACACGCATCTCGCGCTCGCCGTGCGGTCCCGGGACAGTGAGGGTGGTCTGTTCGCTCGCCATGGGGACAACCTACCCCGCGCCACGCGGGCGTCAGCACCCCGGCGCCCAGGGCTGCCGGCGATCCGGCATCATGGACCTATGGCCGTAGCTGAATCCCCTGTCACCTTTCCCGTCGGCGACGTTGAGGTCTCCGGCGTTTACGCCCGCCCGGACAGCCCTTCGCCACGCTGGTGCTGGCGCACGGGGCAGGCGCCGGTATGGAGCACCCGTTCATGAGCGGTTTCACCCGTGGACTGAACGACGACGGCGTTACCACCTTGCGCTTCAACTTCCCCTACCGCGAGGCCGGCCGGAAATTCCCGGACCGGCCGCCGGCAGGCGCCGGTATGGAGCACCCGTTCATGAGCGGTTTCACCCGTGGACTGAACGACGACGGCGTTACCACCTTGCGCTTCAACTTCCCCTACCGCGAGGCCGGCCGGAAATTCCCGGACCGGCCGCCGGCAGCCATCGCGGCCTGGCGCGCCGCCATGCATGAAGCAATGCGGCGAGGAACCGGGCACGGTGACACCGGACCGGTATGGGCTGCCGGCAAATCGTTTGGCGGCCGGATGGCGTCCATGGCAGTTGCCGACGGAATGGACACTGCCGGTCTCGTGTACCTCGGCTATCCCCTCCACCCGCCCGGAAAGCCTGAAAAGCTCCGCGACGAGCACCTCTACGGGCTCACGCTCCCCATGTTGTTCCTGCAGGGCACGCGCGACACCTTTGCGACGCCGGATCTGCTGGAGGGCGTGGTCTCCCGGATCGGCCCGTCCGCTGTCCTGGACTGGATCGACGGCGGTGACCATTCCTTTGCCGTCGCAGGAAAGAAACGCGACGCCGCAGAGATCGGAGCGTCGCTGGCGCCGAAGGTGGCCGAGTTCATTCGGAGCCGCGCCTGACCCCTCAGCCAGGCGTACCGGCCCGGTTACGCAGCGTCCTCGTGCCACCAGCCTTCCCAGGCGGTGGAGGTCAACCGGCCGGTGGGGAAATCGGTCTTCCCTATCCCGCCATTGTGCGGGCGGCTGCCCTCTCCACGGCCGGCGTCAAAGAGCAAGTTCAGGCTACTCAAAAGCAACATAATTGTGTCCCTTCGTATGGTGGTCTGGACCACGTTGTCCAAGTAGGAACGAGCCTAACTGCGCCATGTTTCAGCGGGTCGACGCAAGGTTTCGGCGACGTATCGGACATCTCACCGGGTGCAACCACCGAAGGAAAGGCCGCCAGCGGGCAGGCGCTACATTCGGGCTTTGGTCCGGGCCGTCGGCAGCGCCGTCCAGGGATCCTCCGGCCACGGATGCCTGGGGTAACGGCCGCGCATCTCGGACCGCACCTGCGCGTACGGCCCCGACCAGAACGACGCCAGGTCATCCGTCACCGCGAGCGGCCGCCGCGCGGGTGAGAGCAGGTGGAACAGGACAGGAACCCTGCCGTCCACCAGCCGCGGCGTCTCAGCCCACCCAAAGCACTCCTGCAGCTTGACCGCAACAACCGGC
The DNA here is from genome assembly GCA_002370555.1 of Arthrobacter sp. Hiyo4. Taxonomy (GTDB): domain Bacteria; phylum Actinomycetota; class Actinomycetes; order Actinomycetales; family Micrococcaceae; genus Arthrobacter. Next base: position 1,684,049 of record AP014718.1, on the reverse strand, counting down.
CGGCCGGCTTTTCCCACTACGTCAGGGTAGTCGATCCGCACCATCGATCCGCTGGGTACTTTCAGTGCCTCCGGCACCAGCTCCGCCAGGCGGACCGCTTCCGGCCAGGGCAGCAGCCGCCGCAGGGGGTCGGTGAGGTCGATGCTGCTGGTGGCGGCGCCGCCAGCCAGTTTCTCGAGCTCCGGTCCCAGCCAGGAGTCCAGCCGGGCAAGCAATGACCGTTCCGAAACGTCGGGCCACGGCTCACCCAGTTCGCGGCGCAGCAAGGCGAGGCGGCGGCGCAACGCGTCTGCCGCCGTCGACCATCCGATCGTTCCCAGCCCCTCCGTTGCGAGGGCACGGGCAACGGCGGCACGGCCCTCCTCGGCGGACGGGCGGACGGGGGTGGAGGACAGGCTGATGGCACCCAGCCGGCGTTCCCGCCTGGCCTTCACCCGGCCCTGGTTGAACTGCGCTTCCACCGTGTCGGTCAGGAGGTGCCCGGCGGCGGCCTCTGCGGCGTCGACACTCAGCGGCGCGGCTGACCGGATCACCGCGCCGGTACCGGCTGCGTCCCGGCCGGCGGCGCGTGAAACTTCCGCCACGGCCAGCCACTCATGCCCGGTGAGCGGACTGCCCGCCGGCAATCCCGCACGCGTGCCGGACGACAGCAGGTACCGCGCCGGGCCATCGCCCGGGACCCGCCGGCCACGCGGTCCGGGAACGCCAGCGCGACGACGACGCCCACCGCCTCCGCAGCGGTCGCCGGCGCGGTCCTCACCAGGGACGCAATGGCGGACGGGCCGACGCCGGAGCCTTCCTTGCGCGCGATCGTCTCCAGCCGGCGGACGTCCTCCGCCCAGCGCCTGGCGGCGGGGTCCTTTCCGCTGCGCAGGCCGGTCAGGAGCCGGGTGAGGTCGGCCGCCGGGGCCGCTGGTCCCGGCGACGAGTGCCACGGCTTCCGCTGCGGCGCGGTGGCCTACGGCGGCTGCGCCGTCGAGCAGTGCGCGGGCCAGCCGCGGATCGGCCGGGACCCTGGCCAGCGTCCGCCCACCGCGGTGGCATGTCCGTCGCGGGCCACAGCTCCGAGTTCGCGCAGGACTTCAACAGCCTCGCCCATGGCTGCTGCGGGAGGTGCATCCGGCAGCGCCAGCCCGGCGCCGCCCGGTGATCCCCAGCAGGCCAGGACCAGGGCCGCCCCGGTCAGGTCCGCCACGGCGATCTCCGGCGTCACGTGCGCCGGCGCGGCACCATAGGTCCGCTGGTCGTAGCACCGGACCACCCGGCCCGGGCCCTGCCGCGCGGCCCGGCCAGCCCGCTGTTCGGCTGATGCCCGGGAGCAGGAAACAGTGACCAGCCCGGACATCCCGCGGCTGGCATCACGGCGGGGTTCGCGGGTCAGCCCGGAATCGATGACGAGGCGCACTCCGGGGACGGTCAGGGATGACTCGGCCAGATCCGTGGACACGATGATCCGTGCCGGGCCGCCCGGCCGGCGCCCGAAACTGCCTGGTCCTGTTCGGCTGGGCTGACCTGGCCGTGGAGCTCCAGCACGTCAGTTCCGGGGCAGCCCGGCCGCGGAGGCGGGCCGCCACATAGGAAACCTCCCATGCTCCCGGGACAAAGACCAGCGCATCGGTGCGCCCGTCCTCCGCCATGGCGGCGGTGTGGGCCTGGGCGGCTGTATCGGCCACGTGGTCGAGGAATCCGCGCGTGACCCCACGGTCATCCAGCCGTGCCCGGCGGCGGGTACCCACTCCACTGCCAGGGGGTACAGCGCTGAGGGGCAGTCGACGACCGGAGCCGGCCCGCCGCCGTCGTCCGCTGTCCCTTCATGTCCTGTCACAGTGTGTCCTGTACCTGCATCCGCGGCCCGCCCCCCATCAGGGCGGCGAAGCGGGGCGCGTCCAGGGTGGCGGACATGGCCACCATAGTGAGGTCGCCGCGCAGCTGCCGCACTTCGGCGAGCATCCCCAGCAGCAGGTCGGTTTCGAGGCCGCGTTCATGGACCTCGTCCAGGATCACCGCGCGGGTGCTCTCCAGGCCGGGATCATCGAGCAGGCGCCGCAGCAGGATCCCCGGCGTGACAAACTCCACCAGCGTGGCGGGCCGGCCTGGCGTTCACCGCGGACGGTGTACCCCACGCGGTCTCCGATCCGGCTGCCGTCCAACGAGGCCAGTCGCCGGGCGGCGGCACGCGCAGCGACCCGCCTCGGCTGGGTGACCACCACCCGCTTGGCCATTCCTGCAGGCGCGGCAAGGTTGGCGAGCAGCGGCGGGACAAGCGTTGTTTTGCCGGTGCCGGGCGGCGCCTGCACCACCGCCGTACCCGCCGCACCACCGGCGCGCAGCACAGAGGACAACTCGGCGAGCGATTCAGCGAAGGCCAGGCCGGTGCCGATGACCGCCAGATCAAAGGTGCCGGTACGAGAGGGGCCAGCAGGGACGGCGGCGGAGTCGGTTGGCGATATCACCCGTCCATTGTCGCCGCATTCCCCCACCGCCGTCAGCGCACGTGCGGTGGGATAGGTCAGACTGGAGGTCGTCGACCCACGAAAGCAGGACTTACTTTGATCAACCTCCAGCAGGACTCCGAAGGTTTCATCCGCATGAAGAGGCACTTTCCCGCCAGTGCCACCGTGACTGTCACATTCAGCGACGGCTCCCGGGAGGAGTTCTCCGGCCGCCGGCTCAACGAGCTTTACGACGACGCCCTGGCGGTGTTCCGTGCGCAGAACCAGCTTGATGCCAAGGGTTTTTCCCGTGGTCCGCAGAAAAAGGTGCAGACCACTATCGAGTTTGTCCCCGTCCGGCCCGGGATGGGGCAGTAACCCGGCCACCGCGCCAGGCAGGCTCACGGCGACGGTTTGACCACCATCGCCGAACCGCCGCCGCGCCGCAGGGGCTCGGCAACCGCGGTCATGCTCTTGCCAGGCCCAAACTCGATGGCTGTCGCGGCGCCGATCTCCGCAGCAGACGTGAAGGCGTCCCCTGCGGGCACCAATTTATGACCGTAGGGTGCCAACGCGTCGCCATAGGCTTTGATGAAGTCCGGCTCAGCCGTGACATTGGCGGTGTTGCGCTGGGACGCACGCGGGGCCGCGAGCGAGTCCAGAATGCCCATACCCAAATCCACCCTGTTCAGGATGGTCTGCAGCACCGTGGTGATGATGGTCGATCCGCCTGGGGAACCGAGCGCCAGGAACGGCTTCTCGTCCTTAAGGATGATGGTGGGCGACATCGAGGACCGTGGTCGCTTGCCCGGCTCGATCCGGTTCGGGTCCTCCGGATTGGTCGACGTGTAGGAGAAGTCGGTGAGCTCGTTGTTGAGCAGGAACCCGCGGCCGGGCACCACGATGCCGGAACCGCCGGTCTGCTCGATGGTGAGGGTGTACTCCACGACGTTCCCCACTTGTCAGCGACCGTGAGGTTGGTGGTTGAGATGTTTTCGGTGTCCTTCTCGTCTGCGGCTGCCGCAGGGGTAACCGGGCACACGCCGTTGAATTCTGACACGTCCCCTGCCGGTACCGGCTTGATTGCCGCTGTCCCCGGATCGATGGCGCACGCCCGTTCCTTGCCAAACAGCGGGTTTGTCAGCGCTTCGGTGGGGACGTCGACAAATGCCGGGTCCCCGAGGTACTTACCGCGGTCTGCGAAGGCGAGCGCGCTGGCTTCGAGGTAGTGGTGCAGGGCGTCCGGCTTGGTCATCTCACCGAGGTTGAACGGTTCCAGGATGTTCAGCGCTTCGCCCACGGTGGTCCCGCCACTGCTGGAGGGCGCCATGCCGTAGACGTCATAGCCGCGGTACTCAACGTGTGTAGGTTCCTGGTCCAGGGTCCGGTATGCGGCGAGATCCGCCGTCGTCAGGTAGCCCGGAAGGGCTGGAATACTGGTGGGCGGGACAGTCACAGGAGGCACCCAGGCGGGGTCTTTCGGCGGAGCTTGGACTGTTGCCGCGATCTCCGTCGCGAGCTGTCCGCCGTAGAAGGCATCCGTTCCCTCTTTCGCGAGGAGCCGGTACGTCTTGGCGAGGTCCTTGCTTTGGAAAATACTGCCGACGGCGGGAGCGTCACCGCCGGGCAGGAAGAGACTCGCCGTGGCGGGGAAAGCCGAGAACCGGACTTTGTTGTCGAGTGTCTGCTGGCGGAAGGTTTCGTCCACGACGAAGCCGCGGTTGGCTACGTTGATGGCAGGTTCGAGGGCCTCGTCAAGGTCCAGCGTGCCCAACGCTCCAGCGCCCGTTCCCATGTGGCCGGTGTTCCGGGGACGCCCACGGAGACGCCGCTCGAGACGAGCTCTGCGAACGTGTAAAAGGTTCCCGTCGCCGGTTCACGAACGCGGTGGTCGGCATCGTTGCCGGAGCCGTTTCCCGGCCATCGATGGTTCCCACTTTGCCGGTCTTCGCGTCGTAGAACACGAAGTATCCGCCTCCGCCGAGGCCGGCGCTGTAGGGCTCGGTCACACCCAGGGTCGCGGCTGCGGCGACGGCGGCATCCGCCGCATTGCCGCCGTCGCGCAGGACTTCGATAGCCGCAGCGGACGCCTCCGGGTCAACGGTGCTCACCGCCCCGCCGTACCCGGTAGCCAACGCCTCCTTCTTGATTTCCCGGGGATCAGCAAACGCGGGACTGGTCACCGCCCCACCCGTCACGCTCAAGGCCAGAACAGCCGTTACCGCAGCTAATTGACGTCGCACACTAGGCATGATCTCTCCCAAGTCGGGGTGTTGCGCAGGGTGGGTTTGCGCCACGATACTCCGCCCTGTTGGGACTCTCAAGGCAAAATTTTTTTGTGCCGCGGCCATGGCTTCAGGCCGGTGTGCCGGCTTCGGTGGTGGCAGTGTCGGCCGGCGAGCGCCGCCGCCGGCTCGCCAGCAGGAACGGCACGGCGAACAGCTCGATCACACCGCTGATGGCCAGCGAGAGGGGGTAGCCGTACACGTCTGCTGCCCGGCCCATGAGCGGCTGGACCACAATTCCGCCGCTGGATCCCATGAGTGAATCAAAACTGAGCACCGTTGCCCGCTGCTTCGAGGCGATCATGTCGTTCAGATAGGCCTGCCGCACCGGAGTGCCCGCCGCTGAGATCAGGGCCCACAGCACCAGCAGCAGCAGCGCCACCCAAAACACACGCGTAATGCCGAGGGCCACCAGGATCAAGGCGCCCACGCTGCTGCTCACTACCAGGACCGTGGTGCGTTTGCGGACCAGGCGCCGGACCATGGGCGCCAGCCAGCCCCCACCACCTGGGCCCGGCCACAATGCCCGCCGCGAGGCCGGCGACGGAGTAGGCGCGCGGGTCACCGAAGAGCTCCAGCAGGTAGGGCTGCAGAGCATAGAAAACATAGATTCCGACGCCGGCGCTGAACGGCGCTGCGAGCATGATGTACCGTACGGGCGGGTTTCTCAGGCCGTTGTCGATGGAGGCGGACAGCACATCCCGGCTCGCCTTGAGCGGATGGGGAGAACGTTCCGGAGTGAAGCCCACATCGCGCATCAGCCAAAAGGCCACCCCGAACATCGCCAGGAGCACTCCAACACGCAACAGGAACGGCACGCCGAGGTCAGTTGCCTGGGCAATCACGCCGCCGGCCGTCGAACCGGCGAGCATCGCGATGCCAGAGACCATCAATGCCCGCCCGAACACTGCCTCCAACTCACCGTCGTAGCCGGAGAAACGCAACGCATCCACCAGCCAGGCCTCCACGGCCCGGAGAAGAACGTGAAGCCCAGGCCCAGCAGGACCGACACCACTGCCCAGGCCCAGAAGGGAGCGGACAACTGCCAGAGCAGGTAGTACAGGTAGGTGGAGGCAGCCAGGGTCACGGTGCCGAGCAGGAATGAGACCCGGCGTCCCCAACCGTCCGCGATGACCCCGGTAGGCACTTCGAACAGGACCATGCCGGCCGTGAAAAAGGCGTTGGCCGCGAATGCTTCCAGGTTGCTCAGCCCGGCATCCAACAGAAAAAGCGTATTGATGCCCCAGATGAACGAGGCCGCAAGGGTGTTGCCCAGCGTCAGGGTGAGGTAGATGCGCTGGATCTTCCGCGCGGCGGCGTTCATGACGATCCGTTCATAAGGTGGCGTTCATGAGCCGTTGGGCACCGGGTCATGCCGGAGGTACCGGCGCCGGAACCTGCCGGTCCCGGCAGTCAGCGCCCGCAGCTCCACAGCGTACTTCAGCAGTTCCTGGTCCGGGACTTCCGCGCTGATTTCGGTCAGCTCACTACCGGAGGTGGCCGTGCCGGTGAGCCGTCCGCGGCGTGCTGAGAGGTCACTCATCACGGCCCCACGTGCGCCTCGGACACGGTGATGCTGACCGCGGAAACGGGCTCGAGCAGCTGGATACGACCGGCCGCGGCAGCCTCCCGGAGCGCCAGGGCCCCGCCGCCTGGAAGGCGGCGTCGGAAGAGTCAACGCTGTGGGCCTTGCCCCCACCAGCGTGACGCGGAGGTCCACCACGGGGAACCCGGCAGCCAACCCTTTCTGCATCTGCGCACGTACCCTTTCTCCACGGAGGAGATAAACGTTCCGGGGATCACCCCGCCCACCGTTTTGTCGACGAATTCGAACCCGCCGCCACGGTCCAGCGGCTCCACGTCGATGTCGCAGACGGCATACTGCCCGTGGCCGCCGGACTGTTTGACGTGCCGGCCGTGGCCCGTTGCCGGGCGGCGAACGTTTCCCGCAGTGGCGTCACTACGTCAATGGTGTGCAGCTTCACGCCCTGGTCGCGCAGCCTGTCCAGCACCACCTCGGCATGGGCCTCCCCATGCACCAGAGGATCAGCTGGTGTGTTTCCGCGTTGCGCTCAACACGCAGCGTGGGATCGCCGGCGGCCACCTTCGCCAGACTCCGGGCCAGTGCGTCCTCGTCACTGCGCGAGTCCGCCTCGACGGCCACCGGCATCAGCGGCTCCGGCATCTCCCAGGTGGCCAGCAGGAGCGGCTGGTCCTTCGCCGAAATGGTGTCCCCGTTTCGGCACTCCCCAGTTTCGCTACCGCACAGATGTCACCGGCCACGCAGTGCGCCACGGGCCGCAGGTTGGGGCCCAGCGGAGAATACAGGTGCGTGATGCGCTCGTCGGTGTCATGGTCCTGATGGCCGCGGTCCGCGAGCCCGTGCCCGCCGACGTGCACGGGAGTATCAGCACGCAAAGTACCCGAAAATACACGCGTCAGGCAGACCCTCCCCAGGAACGGATCAATGGTGGTGCGGACCACCTCCGCCGCCAGCGGCCCGTCCGGGTCACAGGCCAGGGCCGCCCCTGGAGCGCCCGCCAGATCAGTCACCTCCGGGAGGCCGCCCTCCGCCGGCGACGGGAAGCCCCGGGTCAGGACTTCCAGCAGTTCCGCTGTGCCGAGCCCGGTGACAGCCGAGGACGGCACCACCGGGAAAAAGGAACCGCGGGCGACGGCGGTTTCCAGGTCCGCGATGAGGACATCGGTATCGATGTCCTCACCACCCAGATAGCGGTCCATCAGGGTCTCGTCCTCGCTCTCGGCGATGATCCCTTCGATGAGCTGGCCCCGGGCCGCTTCCGACGCCGCGCGCTCACCGGCGTCAACCTCCCGGGAACCTGCGGCCGCCTCCCCGGCGGAGTAGTCAGAGACTGTGCCCGTCAGCAGTCCCAGCAGCCCGCTGGTTACGCCGCCGGACCGGACCGGGACGTACAACGGCAGCACCGCGTCGCCGAACGCCTGCTGGCAGGCGGCCAGGACGCCGTCGTAATCTGCCCGGGGGTGGTCCAGGCGGGTGATGACCACCGCCCGCGGCATCCCGAGGCTTTCGCATTCGCCCCAGAGCGCCGTAGTGGTGGCGTCGATGCCGTCAACGGCGGAGACAACAAAGAGGGCGGCGTCCGCAGCCCGGAGCCCCGCCCGAAGTTCGCCGATAAAGTCCGGATATCCCGGAGTGTCCAGCAGGTTCACCTTGGTCCCGTCTACGAGCAGCGGAACCAGGGACAGTGTGACCGACCGTTGCTGCCGCACTGCCGAAGGGTCGGAATCGCTGACGGTGGTGCCCTCCGCGATGGAGCCTTTGCGTGTGATCATGCCGCGGGCGGCCAGCATTGCTTCGATCAGCAGGGTCTTCCCGGCGCCAGAATGCCCCACGAGCGACACGTTGCGCACCTGTTCCGGATCTGTTGCCGCGATGCCGTGCGGAGCGTCAGCCCGGCGCACCTCCGGCCCTCCCCGCCCCGGTGTCCGTGCTGTGTCCTTTGCGGCTTTCACTGACATGGGAACCTCCTGGCGTCTTTGCCATGCACCGGGCCGAATCGTGTTCTTTGATTCGACACCCTGGCGGGCGCAAGGGCAAGAGCACGCGCCGGGACGAGGCGGCCGCAGCGGAGGATAATGGCAGCCAGAGCCCACGAGTCCGTGCCAGCGTGAGGGGTCCCATGCAGCAGCTTCCGCCTATCACAGTGGAGGTTCCCGTCCTCACGGTTGGTGCGGGCCCGTCCGACTACGAGGCGCTGGCCAGCTATGTCAATGCCCTGCGCAGGCCGCAAGGGCTGCACCTGACGCTGTTGCATATCGGCATCCTGGCGGATTTTGCGCAGGACGTCGCGGACTGGACCAAGGGGATCACCTCGGCCGGTGAAGCCGCCCGGCGCACGACGGGCTGGTTGCAGGGCCTGCCCGTTCTGGACGGGTTTGCGGGCACCTCGGAACAACTCATCGTGCTGGGCGGCGGCGGCATCTCCGGGCTCGAAGTGGACGTGCCCCGGCGCGTGCACGACTACCAGGTGTCCCTTGTGCAGGGCCTGCATGATCTCCTGGACCGGCTTCTCGTGGACAATGTGGACGACTTCATCCTCAGCTCACCGGCACTCGGCTACCGGTACCCGCACTGGGTGCCCATGTCGCCGTCGGCCGTCCGCTGTCGCGGGATCACCGGCCGCGGACGATTGCCCCGGTAACCGTCGTCTTTGGTCCGTCGCGGATCAGGAACGGACGGTTCCTCACGGCTGACTGAGCAGCCAACGTGTCAGAGCGCGGCACCGTTCCAGGCCCGCACGCTGCGCGAACGGACACTTGAGGCCCCTTTGGAAAAACTTTCCAAAGGTATTTCCCGTCGCTGGCCAGGGGGACCTTAAATGTCAGTGCCTCGCACGATGATGTGAGCATGACAAGCACAACCGCGGTGGAGGCGTTGGAGGCCATTAAGGCTTCCGTCGCTGCGCTTGCCCTGGTGATCCCTGGCGCAGGGACTTGGCGTGGCTATGCATGAAGAGGCCCTGTCCGGAGACTCCCTGACAGGCGAACGGCTTAAAGGTCTGCGCCCGGTAGATCCCGTGCCGGAGCGGAGCTGGCAACAGGCACCGGTCGACGAGCCCTGGCCGGAGTGGAGCATCCCCCAAACGGTCTAGCTGAGCCTATGCAGCAATCACCGCTACTGCCGGTCAAGCGCGTCGAGCAGGCGTTTGACCGAACCGCCAAGGTTCCATTCGACGGCCAGACGCTCCAGTACGGCGCGCGATTCGCCGTCGACGGGGTGCAGCTGTGCCCCGGCTTCCTCGAGGGTGGGAAGCGGGAGGTCGCACACGATTTTCACCACAGGTGGCGCGACCGTCAGGTAGTCCGCGGCAGCGGCGAGCTTCGACCGCACGGACGCGGATACCCGCCTCCCCCGTCGGCGGCTGCAGCGAGCAAGTTCTCCAATGTGCCGTACTCGCCAAGGAGCGAAGCAGCGGTCTTCTCGCCGATGCCGGCAACGCCTGGCAGCCCGTCGGAGGCGTCGCCGCGAAGGGTCGCGTAATCGGCATACTGTTCGGGCAGCACGCGGTACTTCCCGACGACGACGGCGTCCGTCACCACTTCGAGGTTCCTCATGCCCCGCGCGGTGTAGATCACCCGGACCTGACGGTCATCGCTGACGGTCTGGAACAGGTCACGGTCGCCGGTGACCACATCCACGGGGAGGTCCGCGTGGCTGGCATAGGTCCCCACGACGTCATCCGCCTCGTGTTCCGCGGCCCCCACGATGGCGATGCCGGCGAGTTCGAGCACGCGGCGGATCATCGGAAGCTGCGCCTCGAGCGCGTCCGGGACGACCTCGACGTCGGGAGCATCCGACACAAGCTCGGCAACACGGTGCATCTTGTAGGTCGGGATGAGGTCTACGCGCCACTGCGGACGCCAGTCGTCGTCCCAGCAGGCAATCAGATGCGTTGCCCCGTAATCCGTGGTGAGGCGGGCGATCATGTCCAGGAGGCCGCGAACCGCGTTCACCGGCGTTCCGTCAGCACGGCGGATCGTGTCCGGCAAGCCATAAAAGGCGCGAAAGTACAGTGACGCAGTATCAAGCAGCATCAGGCGGTGTGGCATACCTGATCCTGACACGGAAGCAGCTGCCGGGCTACGAGCATTTACCAGCGACAGAACGCCCCGCGGGGTTACCATGTCTCTATCGGTTCAAGCAGCGGGCCAACCTTTCTGTGTTTGTGAGGTTTCCCCTTGGCCGAAGATGCACCCGTAAAGACCGCGCCCCGCGTGCCCTTGAAGCAGGCTAAGGACCCTCACGCCCCGCCACTTCATCACGACGACGCACGGAACGGCCCCGCCGCAACGGCTGACCGGAAAGATGCTCCCAACCCCTATGGCTTCGACCGAGAGCACTGGCCCGGCCCGTGAGCCCGGGCAGTGTCCTGCGATGAACGCGCGAACTCCAAGCTGACGACATGCCCCACTTCAGCGTCAACGGTGTTGATCTCTACTACGAAGAGAGCGGCCAAGGGACACCAATACTAGGCATGCACGGAACACCCAGTTCGGCTGTGATGTGGGCGGACGCCGCAACCGAACTCGCCCGGCATGGCCGCTGCATCATCTACGACCGCAGGGGTTTCCACCGCAGTGCCCCGCAGCGGCCGTTCGCGACCTTGGACCTGGTGGATCATGTCGACGACGCAGCGGCAGTCTTGGCGGCGCTCCGTGCTGGGCCGGCAATCGTGATCGGCCGCAGCACAGGCGGCCTGATCGCCGTCGAACTTGCCCGCCGTTTCCCGGACAAGGTCAAAGCCCTGGTCCTCCTGGAACCGGCGTTGTTCACCATCGCTCCGGATGCGGACGCTTGGCCCGCAGCCTGCGCCGCCAGGTCCTCAAGCGCACGGAAGGTCAGCCCGGGCTTGCCGCCGAGATTGTAATCCGGGAAGCCCTTGGGGACGCGACATGGGAGTCGCTTCCTCCCGGGCTCAAACAGATGTTTGCCGGCACGAGCCACGCTGTCCTGGCCGAAATCAACGGCCACGGCCTGGATCTCAGCGAAGATGCATTGGAACTGACCGAGGAGCAACTCGCCGGTATCCGCCGGCCCGCCCTGATCGTCTCCGCCGAGGACTCCCCCGAGGCCTGCCGGTCCGTGAACGCGAGGTTGTCGGGTGCGTTGCCCTTTACCCATACGGTTCTGGTCCCGGGCGGGCATCTCATTGATCCCGCCCATCCGGCTGTCCTGGACTTCATAGACCGCAACGCTGGACCGGACCCTTGGGCCTAGAAAGGTTGCCTTGATCCTCGCGGCCGCCCGGACCGAGCCCACCCTCAGGGCAGAATAGAGAGCATGACCCTAACGACCTTCGCCTTGATCCGCCATGGCCAGACAGACTGGAATGCGCAGCGTCGGCTTCAGGGAGCTACAGACATTCCGCTGAACGACGTCGGCCGTGGCCAGGCGCGCGACGCCGTCGACGTCCTGTCAAACTATGAGTGGGAGGCGATTGTGTCCTCGCCGCTTAGTCGTGCCGCGGAAACCGCCAGCGTGATTGCGGACGGGCTGGGGCTGAGCGTTACGCGGCACATTCCGGCGCTCGCCGAACGCAGCTTCGGACAGGCAGAGGGGTTGCAGGCCGGCCCCGAGCTGGAGGCCCTGCGCATACCCGGTGGTTACCGCGGCGCCGAAAGTGAGGACGACGCGGCCGCGCGGGGGTTGGGTGCACTGGAAGCGCTGGCCGAAGAATTCCCCGCCCGCCGCGTCCTTGTGGTCGCCCACGGCACACTCCTCCGGGTCAGCCTTAACCGCGCCATCGGCCGAACATTGCACAGGATCGACAACGCGGTGCTGAACCTTGCCCATTACCATGCCACCGAGGGGTGGCACCTCGAATACTTCAACGGCGAGCGCGTAGTGGCTGCAGCCCAGGGCTGATAAACCTAGGCATCCGCCGTAACCTCGAACGTTTGGATGGTCCCTGCGCTCCAGGATCACGATCTTGCCGCACGGACCCATGAGCCGCCACCACAAGAGCGTAAGCCAGAGTAGCCGGCCAGCGCCGTGCTGGTCCCCATAGCATCGGCGCTGGATAGCGTCGCGACTATGGGCACCATCTTTGGGGGCATGGCGGTCAGCCTCGATGGCCCTGACCGGCACCATGGTGCAGGCCGTGAAGTCCGTGGCAACCCCGACGACGGCCACCGGGTTGATCCCGGCGTCTGCGATCGCTGCGGGGACGGCGTGGCGAAGGACGTCGCGGTAGTCGTTCGGCACCTGAAGCGCCCATTCCCCGGGAAGCCGGGCGGCGCCGTCGCCCGAAGTGCCTGCTACATCCGCCGGCCCGTGACCACCGCGTGCGGATAGTCGAAGGCACCGCTGCCCGTACTGCCCCATTTCGGCCGCCAGCACGCCTATGGTCTGCGAACGCCGGGTGACCAGGCTTCCGGCGGCGGTGTTGCGCCGGTAGCCGAGTTCAGCAATGGCCGCCTCCACTTTTTGCCGGGTGGCGCTGCTGACATTGGGGTGGTTGTTGATGACCCGCGAGACCATCTGGTGGGACACCTTTGCCCGCGCTGCCACGTCTTCCAGGCGTGGCTGGCGTCGGTCAATGGTGCTGCCCATATGAGGACCCTTCGGTGGAAGACAAGGTGGTGTCCAACATTCTATGGCCGTGATCAAAGCCCAAAGCCGCGCGGTCAGCCCGGCACTGTCGACGCTGCAGAGTGCACTCAGCGCACCTTCGCGGAGTGTGCGGGCAGGGCGCCGATGCCTGCCGGGTCCGCAAGCAATCGGGTAAAGGCCAACTCCGCAGCCCCGATCATCATGAGGTCGGAGCCCAGCGCCGCACGGTAGATCTTTGCCATGCCCGCCACCTCGTCCAGGGCCTGGGTGCGGAGCAGGTTGTCCAGCGTGTTCGGGGAGAGCTCATGCAGAATGCCGAGGAACCCATCGAGGACAATAGCGTCCGGGTTGAACGTGTTGACGGCGTTACGCAGCGTGATGCCCAGGTAGCCCAGCTGGCGGGCGATCTCCCCGCCAGCTCCGCACTGTCCTTCGAGCGGAGCGCCGCTTCGAGCTGGCTGGCGTCGCCGCCGCCCAGTCCTGCCAGGTCAAAGAGCCGGGACTGGGATACCTCGGTTTCGAGGCAGCCGGAGGCGCCGCAATGGCAGGTCTGGCCGTCGGTGCGCACAAAGGTGTGTCCCAGTTCCCCGGCATATCCGCCGGCTCCGCGCAGCACCGCGCCGTCGGCAATAACGCCGCCGCCGATGCCGCTGGCACCGCCGTTGAGGTAGATCAGGTTGCCGCGCCCGGCGCCGGCTCCGAAAATCAGCTCGGCCTCCGCCCCCAGGGTGGCGTCGTTGTCCGCGAGGCACGGGTAGCCGGTGGCCTCGGCCAGCATCCGGGCCACGGGTTCGTCGCGCCAACCAAGATGTGGGGCGCGCCGGACCACCCCGTCTGCACGGTTGACCAGGCCGGGTACTGCCATGCCGATCCCGACGATCCGGTACGAGGCATCCAGTTCCGAACGCATCCCGGCAATGACGGCTGCAGCGATGTTGACTGCTTCCCTGGCTGTGGGGATCCGCTCCGTGGCGAAGCGGATCTTCTTCTGGACCTTCCCGCCCAGGCTCACCAGCCCGATGGTGACGGCGTCCACCTCCGGGTTCACGGCCAGTGCCGCCGTGGACGGATCAGGCCGCACGTCCGGGCTGGGCCGGCCCACCTGGGCCTCGCCCGAGGGCGCCGCTTCAAAGACGAGTCCGAGGGCCACCAGCTGGCCCACCAGCGTCCCCACCGTGGACCTGTTCAACCCCGTCCGCCTGGTCAGCTCCGCTCGGCTGAGCACGCCGTGGTGGTGCACCAAAGCCGCGATCAGGGCAAGGTTGTTCCGCCGCGACGGATCAGGGTCGCTGGCCGTTGCGGGGAGGCGGGAAGCTGTGGACATCATCCGTGACAATATCAGGAGCCGAAGACGGCGTAGTCCAGGAACCGGTTGCGGAACTTTCCGTCCGGATCCAGACGTCCGGCCAGGGCCCTGAAGTCATCGAAGCGCGGGTACAGGGGCCCGACGGCGGCAGCACCGCCGTCGAACAGCTTGCCCCAGTGGGGCCTTGCGGCAAAGGGCGCCAGCTCCGCTTCCAGCAGGGGCAGCACCGCCGCGATGGCGGGCTGGTCCTGCCGCCAGGTGAAGTGCAGGCCGACTCCGTCGCGGCCATAGTTGGGGCTCAGCCACAGCCGGTCGGCAGCGATAGTGCGGATCTCGGAGACCAGGAGCAAGGGGGTCAGGACCCCGGAGAGTTTGCGCAGTGCGCGGATGGCATCCGCGGCGTGTTCCCGGGGCACCAGGTACTCGGACTGGAGTTCGTCGCCGTTGCTGGGCGTGAATTCCATCCTGAAGTGGGCAAGCCTGTCCGACCACGGCCCCGGCACGCCGAGTTGTTCCGTGCAGTTGCTTCCGGAGACGCCCGGGAGCGGATGCCGGGCCGACAGGGCCGGGGTGCCGCCGAAGAAGTCCTGCCGGCCGGCATCCACCCCAGAATCCACCGCCGGATCCTCCAGCCGGCTCTTCAGCCAGGCCTGCCCTACGGTAGCGCCGCTCCAGTTGGTGAAGAGGCTGACGCTGTACGCGGAGGAGGTGACGTCGTCGAAATTCTCCAGAACCTGCTCCCAGTCCAGGTCCTCAAAAACGTGCTGGGCGACCTGGAAGGCCGGCTCAATGTCCAGGGTCACGCTGCTGACGATTCCCAGGGCGCCGAGTCCCACCACCATGCCGTCGAAGTCCGCGGTCTCGCCCCGGCGGGCGGTGAGGATGCCGCCGTCGGCTGTCACCAGTTCCAAACCGGCGACGGCGGTGGCCAGGTTCCCGTTGCCGTCACCGGAGCCGTGGGTGGCAGTGGCAACCGCGCCGGCCACCGAAATGTGGGGCAGCGAGGCCAGGTTGTGCAGGGCGAAACCCTGCCGCTGCAGCTCCGCGGCGAGGATCCCGTACCGCGTTCCTCCGCTCACGGTGACCGTCATGTTCTCAGCGTCGACAGTGATGGCCGGATCCAGCAGGTCCAGGGCCGCCAGCGTGCCGGAAGTGTCGGCGATGTCGTTGAACGAATGGCGCGATCCCAGGGCGCGGATGGACCGGGCTCCGGCCACCAGTTCCTGCAGCTCTGCCAAGGTGCGGGGGTGTGCGATCCTTTCCGCCCGGTAGCCGAGGTTTCCGGCCCAGTTCCGTTCCTGCACACGTTGTTCAGTCACGATCTGCGTCCTCTGGGGAGTCTGGTTTTCAGGTTTGGTGTTCTTCACAACATAACAGCTTCAGGCGATCAAGACCAGTATTTCATTGGATTGGAAGTCCCTCAAGCATCCCTGCCCTCCGCCTCCAGTGGTTGACATCACAGAAATTCCTAATATGTTTGTGTGAAGAACAAAAGAGCTGCTGCTCACGAAAGGATGCAGCACGCATTCCTTTTCATCCCTACCAATGGAGCATTCAATGACGATTCAGCCCACCCGCGAAGACAAGTTTTCCTTCGGTCTCTGGACAGTCGGCTGGGAGGCCCAGGACCAGTTCGGTTCTGCCACCCGTCCGCCACTGGACACGGTCGAAGCCGTCAACAAGCTGAGTGATCTGGGTGCCTACGGCATCACCTTCCACGACAACGATCTCTTTCCCTTCGGCTGCTCGGCAGCTGATCGCCAGCGTGAGATCGACCGTCTGACCGGGGCGCTGAAGTCAACAGGGATGATCGTCCCCATGGTCACCACCAATCTGTTCAGCCACCCGGTTTTCAAGGACGGCGGCTTCACCAGCAATGACCGCGGCGTGCGCCGCTTTGCCCTGCGCAAGGTGCTGGACAACATCGACCTCGCCGCTGAACTCGGAGCCGAAACCTTTGTCATGTGGGGCGGCCGCGAAGGCAGCGAGTACGACGCCGCCAAGGACATCCGCGGCGCCCTGGAGCGTTACCGCGAGGCCGTGAACCTGCTCGGCGACTACGTCACGGACAAGGGCTACAACATCCGCTTCGCCATCGAACCGAAGCCGAACGAACCCCGCGGCGACATCCTGCTCCCCACCCTGGGCCACGCCCTCGCGTTCATCGAGACCCTGGAACGTCCGGAACTCGTGGGCGTCAACCCTGAGACCGGCCACGAGCAGATGGCCGGGCTGAACTTCACCCACGGCATTGCCCAGGCCCTGTACCAGGGGAAGCTGTTCCATATCGACCTCAACGGCCAGCGCAGCATCAAGTTCGACCAGGACCTGGTGTTCGGCCACGGCGACCTGCAGAACGCATTCTCCCTGGTGGACCTGCTCGAAAACGGCGGACCCGACGGCGGCCCGCCTACAGCGGCCCGCGCCACTTCGACTACAAGCCCAGCCGCACCGAGGACATCGACGGCGTGTGGGACTCCGCCGCCGCCAACATGCAGACCTACCTGCTGCTGAAGGAACGCGCGAAGGCCTTCCGCGCCGACCCCGAGGTGCAGGACGCGCTGCAGGCTTCCCGAGTGGCGGAAATCAACGAGCCCACCCTCAACCCCGGTGAAGGCTACGAGCAGCTGCGGGCGGACCGCGCTTCTTACGAGGATTTCGACGCCGATGCGTACTTTGGCGGCAAGGGCTTCGGCTTCGTGAGGCTGCAGCAGCTCTTCATCGAGCACCTTCTCGGAGCGCGCTGATACTGTGGCGGCTGCTTCCTTGAACCTCGTTGCCGGGATTGACTCCTCCACCCAAAGTTGCAAGGTTGCGGTCCTGGATGCCCAAAGCGGTGTCCTTGTCCGCGAGGGCCGGGCGAGCCACCCGGACGGGACGGAAGTCCATCCGGACCATTGGTGGCGGGCCCTGGCCGAAGCCATCGACGACGCCGGCGGGCTGACGGACGTGGACGCGCTGTCCGTCGCGGGCCAGCAGCACGGCATGGTGCTGCTGGACCGCGACGGTAACGTGGTGCGGCCCGCGCTCCTGTGGAATGACACCCGCTCCGCAGCAGCTGCCACGGCACTGATCGACGAAGTGGGGGCCGAGGATTTTGCCCGGCGGACCGGGCTGGTGCCCGTGGCGTCTTTCACGGTCACCAAGGTCCGCTGGGTCAGGGACAACGAGCGCGAAAATGTGGCCAGGGTGGCCGCCGTCGCCCTCCCGCATGACTGGCTGAGCTGGCGCCTGCGCGGATACGGTCCGGCCGCGGCCAGCCCGCTGGGCCCGGACCTGGAGGCGCTCACCACGGACCGCTCGGATGCCAGCGGGACCGGCTACTGGAGCCCCGCTTCCGGCAGCTACGACCTGGACCTGTTCCGGCTGGCCTTCGGCAGGGATGCACGCGAAGCCTCTCCTCAGGAAGCGGCTGGAGCTGCACGGGCTTCGGCTGCCCCCGCGTTGGATGGGGCTGTCATCCTGCCGCGCGTGCTGGCTGCCGGCGAAACCGCCGGCCGTGTTCATCCGCGCTGTTTTGCCGGGAGCAACACGGGCGCAGACACTGATACCGGTGGTGACGCAGGCGCTGGCAAGCAGGCTGAAATCCTGCTCGGCGCCGGCGCCGGGGATAACGCAGCCGCCGCCCTGGGTCTGGGCGCCAGGCCCGGGGATGTGGTGGTCTCGGTGGGCACCAGCGGAACAGTCTTCGCCGTCGCATCCGAAGCTGGCCATGATCCCAGCGGAACAGTCGCCGGCTTTGCCGACGCGGGCGGCGACTATCTGCCCATCGCCGTGACGCTGAACGCCGCCAGGGTGCTGAGCTCTATGGCCGCGCTGCTGGACGTCGGTTTTGATGAGCTCTCCCGGCTGGCACTGGAAGCGGCGCCGGGGCAGGCGGTGTGGTTCTGGTGCCCTATTTTGAGGGCGAACGAACCCCAACCTGCCGCACGCCAAGGCCAGCCTGCACGGCCTCAGCATCGCGTCGGCCACCCGGAGCAACATTTCCCGGGCCGCCATCGAAGGGATGCTGTGCGGATTGTCCGGCGGCCTGGCGGCGTTGCGGGCGCTGGGCTATCCGGCCCGGCGGCTGCTGCTGATCGGCGGAGCCGTGCAGAACCCGGCAGTACAGAAGATCGCGTCACAGGTGTTTGACCTGCCGGTGGTGGTGCCAAGCCCCGGCGAATACGTGGCCCGCGGCGCCGCCGTACAGGCTGCCTGGGCACTCACGGGAGCCCGTCCCGACTGGCCGGTGGCACTTGCCGCGGCGCCGGCGTCGGACTTTCAGCCCGTCATCGGCGAGCAGTACGCGCGGGCCTGCGTACATATTGACGAGGACAGCCGGGCCGCTGTGTCTTCGACGTCCAGTTAGCTGACCTCAAGTCAGCACCGAGGCGGGTCGCTAAGGTTCTCCTGTAAAGATGAAGCCCCCACGACCCCGGAAAGTGCCCTATCCATGCCCAGTAACCCGCGTGGGATCGCCGAGGAGTTCGCTGCTGCCTGGAACGCGGCGGATCCGGAGGCCTTGGCGGCCCTCTTTGTAGAGGACGCCGGCTTCGTTAACGTTGTGGGTCTTTGGTGGACGAACCGGCATCAGATCCGTGAGAACCATGCCATTGGGTTCCGGCGCATGTTCCCGGACACCGCGATGGTTCCAAACCGGCACTGTAGGGGCCTCCGACCCCACCGACCGCATCGATCGGGCTGACTTCCAGCCACGGGACCATTGACGCCGCAAGGGATATCTGGAATATTGCTTCGTATACGATTTCGTACTCGATGAGGAGTAATTCTTGGATCAGGTCACCGAGCACACCCTGGCCGCGGCCCGCAAGGTCATCGCGGTGCACATTAACTACCCCAGCCGGGCAGCCCAGCGTGGCCGCACGCCGGAGCAGCCGTCCTACTTCCTGAAGCCGCCGTCCTCGCTGGCGCATGGTTCGGCAGCAGCCCCTTCCGTTGTGGAGCGTCCGGCCGGGTGCGAACTCCTGGGCTTTGAGGGCGAGGTCGCCCTGATCATCGGCAAGCCCGCCCGAGGCGTCGGTGTGGAGGATGCCTGGAGCCATGTCGAGTGGGTGACCGCCAGCAACGACCTCGGCGTCTACGATCTCCGCTACGCGGACAAAGGTTCCAATCTCCGGTCCAAAGGCGGCGACGGCTTCACCCCGATCGGTCCCGGGTTGATCCCGGCGGATGCCGTGGACCCCGCCGGCCTCCGCATCCGGACCTGGCACAACGGCGACCTCGTCCAGGACGACACCACCGATGGCCTGCTTTTCCCCTTCGCGAGGCTCGTTGCGGACCTGTCCCAGCTGCTGACGCTCGAGGAGGGCGACATCATCCTGACCGGCACCCCTGCCGGCGCCTCGGTGGCCAAGCCGGGCGACGTCGTCGAGGTTGAAGTCAGCACGACGACGGGACCCGCCGGCGGTGCTGAACTCACCACCGGACGGCTGGTCACCCGGGTGGAGGAAGGCACGACGGCGTTCGCGGACTTTGGTGCGCAGCCCAAAGCTGATGACGTGCAGCGGGAGGAGGCGTACGGTTCCCGGGAAGCGGCGGGCCTTCCCGCGGTGGCAAGCGCCGCCGTCGGGCATGTCCTGACCCCTGAGCTGAAAGCGAAGCTGGAAAGCGTCTGCACCGCCACGCTCTCCTCCCAGCTGCGCAAGCGTGGCCTGAACAACGTCAGCATCGACGGCCTGACCTCCACCCGGCCGGAGAAGCGGATCGTGGGCCTGGCCGGACCCTGCGGTATGTGCCCAACCGCGAGGACCTGTTCAAGACCCACGGCGGCGGCTTCAACGCCCAGAAGCAGGCCATCGACTCCGTCAACGAGGGCGAGATCCTGGTCATGGAGGCCCGCGGCGAAAAGGGCACCGGCACCATCGGGGACATCCTGGCCCTGCGCGCCCAGGTCCGGGGAGCCGCGGCCATCATCACCGACGGCGGCGTCCGCGACTTCGCCGCGGTGGCCGCGATGGACATACCCACGTACTACGCCAACCCGCACCCCGCCGTCCTGGGCCGCCGGCACATCCCGTGGGACACGGACATCACCATCGCCTGCGGCGGCACCACCGTGCAGCCCGGGGACATCATCGTCGCGGACTCGGACGGCATCCTGGTGATCCCGCCAGCCCTCGCCGAAGAGCTCGCGGACGACTCCATCGCCCAGGAGCGCGAGGAAACGTTCATTGCCGAAATGGTGGCACAGGGCCACAGCGTGGACGGCCTCTACCCGCTGGACGCGGCCTGGCGGACCAGGTACTTGGAATGGGAAGCCATGGGAAGCGGGCACGGCCAATGACTGAGACGTTGATGGCGACAGGCAGCAAGTCCGAACAGGCCTACGCTGCCGTCAAGGCCCGGATCGTGGACGGGACCTACTCCCCGGCTACCGGCTGGTCCTGGCCGCCATCGCCAAGGACCTGGGCGTCAGCGTGGTCCCGGTCCGTGAAGCGATCCGCCGCCTCGAGGCCGAAGGGCTGGTGACGTTCGAGCGGAACGTCGGCGCGACGGTCTCCGGGATCGACCCCACCGAATATCTCTACACGATGCAGACCCTGAGCATCGTCGAGGGAGCCGCCACGGCATTGTCCGCGCCGCTGATTGGCCCGGCGGACATTGCCCGCGCCCGGGCCGTGAACGAGGACATGCGCGAATGCCTCCAGCACTTCGACCCCGTCCGCTTCACGCACCTGAACCAGGACTTCCACAGTATTCTTTTTGAGCAGTGCCCCAACCCGCACATCCTGGACCTGGTCCACCGGGGCTGGAACCGGCTCGCTTCGCTTCGGTCTTCGACGTTCCGCTTCGTTCCGGGCCGGGCCCACGAATCGGTGGACGAGCACGAAGCGCTGCTCCGGCTTATCGAGGCCGGTGCCGGCGCGGAAGAGATCGAGAAATCCGCCGCCAGCACCGCTCCGCCACCCTGGACGCCTACCTCGCCCAGGCCACCACCTCAAGCAACGCGGGGTCACTAAACGCCCGATAAACGGCCCCGATTGGGCCAGAAGTGACCCCGCGTTGCACCATCAGTTAGGAAGACACCAATGACGTTCACCGCCGAACAGACCACGAACCATTACGTGCCGCAGGACCTCCCCACCCACATCCAGCACTACATCAACGGCCAGTTCGTTGACTCCCTGAACGGGGCGACCTTCGACGTCCTGGACCCGGTATCCAACACCAACTACGCCACCGCCGCCGCCGGCCAGAAGGAGGACATCGACCTCGCCGTCGCCGCCGCCCGCGAAGCCTTCACCAAGGGCCCGTGGCCAAGGATGAAGCCACGGGAACGTGCCCGCGTCCTGAACAGGATCGCCGACGCCGTCGAGGCCCAGGAAGCCCGGCTCGCCGAGCTCGAAACCTTCGACACCGGTCTGCCCATCACCCAGGCCAAGGGCCAGGCGCTGCGTGCGGCAGAGAATTTCCGTTTCTTCGCGGACCTGATCGTGGCCCAGTTCGACGACGCCATGAAAGTTCCCGGCGCGCAGATCAACTACGTGAACCGCAAGCCCATCGGCGTCGCCGGCCTCATCACGCCGTGGAACACCCCGTTCATGCTCGAGTCCTGGAAGCTCGCCCCGGCGCTGGCCACCGGCAACACCGTGGTCCTCAAGCCGGCCGAGTTCACCCCGCTCTCGGCCTCGCTTTGGGCCACCATCTTCAAGGACGCGGGCCTCCCGGACGGTGTGTTCAACCTGGTCAACGGCCTCGGCGAGGACGCCGGCGACGCCCTGGTCAAGCACCCGGACGTCCCGCTGATCTCCTTCACCGGCGAGACCACCACCGGCCAGACGATCTTCCGCAACGCCGCCGCCAACCTCAAGGGGCTGTCGATGGAACTCGGCGGCAAGTCCCCCTGCGTGGTGTTTGCCGACGCCGACCTCGACGCCGCGATCGATTCCGCCCTGTTCGGGGTCTTCTCCCTCAACGGCGAACGCTGCACCGCCGGCTCCCGCATCCTCGTCGAACGGGCCATCTATGACGAGTTCTGCGAAAAGTACGCCGCCAGGGCCAAGAACATTGTGGTGGGTGACCCGCACGATCCCAAGACCGAAGTGGGTGCCCTGGTCCACCCGGAGCACTACGCGAAGGTGGCCTCGTACGTGGAGGTCGGCAAAACCGAGGGCAGGCTCCTCGCCGGCGGCGGCCGGCCAGCCACCTCCCCGAAGGCAACTACATCGCACCCACCGTGTTCGCCGACGTCGCCCCGACGCGCGGATCTTCCAGGAGGAAATCTTCGGTCCCGTCGTCGCGATCACCCCGTTCGAGAACGACGACGAGGCGCTGGCTCTGGCGAACAACACCCGATACGGCCTGGCGGCCTACATTTGGACCCAGAACCTGACCCGCGCGCACAACTTCTCGCAGAACGTCGAAGCCGGCATGGTCTGGCTGAACAGCCACAACGTCCGCGACCTCCGCACCCCGTTCGGCGGCGTCAAAGCCTCCGGCCTGGGCCACGAAGGCGGCTACCGCTCCATCGACTTCTACACAGACCAGCAGGCCGTCCACATCAGCCTCGGCACCGTTCACACCCCAAATTCGGCGCCTGAGCCACCAGCCGGCGCCCACTAGACCCCTTTCAAGAAGAGAGAATCCCATGACCGACTTCGTTCCCACCCCCTCCGTCGCGGCTCCGGACATTGTCCGCTGCGCCTACATGGAGATCGTGGTCACCGACCTTGCCAGGTCCCGCGCGTTCTACGTCGACGTCCTGGGCCTGCACGTGACCGAGGAAGACGAGAACAACATCTACCTGCGCTCCCTGGAGGAGTTCATCCACCACAACCTGGTGCTCCGCAAGGGACCCATCGCCGCCGTCGCCGCGTTCGCCTACCGGGTGAAGTCCCCCGCCGAAGTGGACGCCGCCGAGGCCTACTACAAGGAACTGGGCTGCCGCACCGAACGCCGCACGGAAGGCTTCACCAAGGGCATCGGCGATTCCGTCCGCGTCGAGGACCCGCTGGGCTTCCCCTACGAGTTCTTCTACAACGTGGAACACGTCGAACGCCTCACCCAGCGCTACGACCTCTACTCCGCCGGCGAACTGGTCCGCCTGGACCACTTCAACCAGGTCACCCCGGACGTGCCGAAGGGCCGTAAGTACCTTGAGGACCTCGGCTTCCGCGTCTCCGAGGACATCCAGGACTCCGACGGCGTCACGTACGCGGTCTGGATGCACCGCAAGCAGACCGTGCACGACACCGCCCTGACCGGCGGCAACGGCCCGCGCATGCACCACATCGCGTTCGCCACGCACGAAAAGCACAACATCATCCAGATCTGCGACAAGATGGGCGCCCTGCGCATCAGCGACCGGATCGAACGCGGCCCGGCCGGCACGGTGTCTCCAACGCGTTCTACCTCTACATCCTGGACCCCGACGGCCACCGCATCGAGATCTACACCCAGGACTACTACACCGGCGACCCCGACAACCCCGTCGTCACCTGGGACGTCCACGACAACCAGCGCCGCGACTGGTGGGGCAACCCCGTGGTCCCGTCCTGGTACACCGAGGCCTCCCTGGTCCTGGACCTCGACGGCAACCCGCAGCCCGTCGTCGTGCGTGAGGAAAAGAGCGAAATGGCGGTCACCGTGGGTGCCGACGGCTTCTCCTACACCCGCAAAACAGAAGGAGAAGGCGCCGGCGCCGCTGAACAGAAAACGGGCTTCAAGCTCGGGGCGCAGCTGTAGCCATGCTGGATGCGAAGACGATTGAGGCCATCGCCGACCAACTCCTGGCGGCCGCCCGGACCCGCACCCCGGTCCCCGCCTCACGACCCGGTACCCGGAGATGACGGTGGAGGACTCCTATGCCGTGCAGCAGTTGTGGCGGCGGCGGAACGAGGACGCCGGCCGCAAGCTGGTGGGCCGCAAAATCGGCCTCACGTCCAAGGCCATGCAGTCCGCCACCGGCATCACCGAACCGGACTACGGCGCCATCTTCGATGACATGGTGCTCGAAACCGGCTGCTCGGTTGAGTGGGACCAATACACCCATCCCCGGGTGGAAGTTGAACTGGCATTTGTGCTGAAGAAGGACCTGTCCGGACCCGGCTGCACCATCTTCGACGTCCTGGGCGCCACGGACTACGTGATGCCAGCACTCGAAATCCTGGACTCCCGGATCGAGATGGAGGGCCGGACTATCGTGGACACCATCGCGGACAACGCCGCGATGGGCGCCATGGTGATCGGCGGCAATCCGGTAAAGCCCGACGCCGTAGACCTCCGCTGGGTCGCGGCCATCCTCTACAGAAACCAGACGGTCGAGGAAACCGCGTTGCCGCCGGCGTCCTGGACCACCCCGCCAACGGCGTGCACTGGCTCGCCAACAAAATCGCCGCCCACGGCGACAGCATGAAAGCCGGAGACATCATCCTCGCCGGCTCCTTCACCCGCCCGCTCTGGGTGTACAAGGGCGACACCGTCCACGCCGACTACGGACCGTTGGGGCCATCACATGCCGCTTCGAGTAGGACCCGGAAATCCTGACGACGCGAACACGTTCCGCGACGCCCTCCGCAGTCAAACCGGTAAAGCAGGCCGCCCCCTGGCGGGAATGTGGGTCTGCTCCGGCAGCCCGCTGATCGCCGAGCTCTGCGCCGGATCCGGCCTGGACTGGCTCCTGATCGACGCCGAACACAGCCCCAACGGCCTCGAATCCATCCTGGCCCAGCTCCAGGCGGTCAACGGCTACCCGGTCCAGGTCCTGGTCCGGCCGCCGGTCAACGACACCGTGCTGATCAAGCAGTACCTGGACCTGGGCGTGCAGAACCTGCTGATCCCGATGGTAAACACGGCGGCAGAGGCGGAGGCCGCCGTCGCCGCCACCCGCTACCCGCCCCTTGGCGTCCGCGGCGTGGGATCCGCCCTGGCCCGGGCCTCACGCTGGAACCGTGTCCCGGACTACCTCGCCCGGGCGTCGGAAACCATCAGCGTCACCGTCCAAATCGAATCGACTGCGGCCGTTGGCGCCGTCGAGGAGATCCTGGCCGTGGAGGGCGTGGACGCCATCTTCCTGGGACCCTCCGACCTCGCGGCTTCCATGGGCGTGCTGGGACAGCAGGAACACCCCAAGGTGCGCGCCGCCGTCGAACACTGCCTTGCGGCCGCAAAAGCGGCCGGGAAACCTGCCGGGGTGAACGCGTTTAATGCCGATACTGCCCGCAGCTACCTGGCGGCCGGCGCCGCCTTTGTCCTGGTGGGCGCCGACGTCGCCCTCCTCGCCCGCGGCTCCGAGGCCCTCGCCGCCGCGTTCACTCAGCCCTCCGACGGCGGAACCCCCGCCAGCTACTGACGCGGAAACCCCACGGAATGGCTCAGGTGGGACCGCTGCCCGGCGGACCGCTGAGTACGGTGGGGATGTACTCGAGCAGCTGGAGCCGGCCGTCGAAGGTCCTGCTGTTCACCATGTCGAGCGAGATGTCCGGATAGCCGTCGTAGATTTGTTCCCTGCCGGTGCTGCCTGTAATCACCGGGAATACGACCAACCGAAACCTGTCAACGAGGCCGGCGGTCAGCAGCGACCGGCAGTCAGCAGCGACCGGCAGAGACTGAGGCTGCCCAGGGTGCTCAGGGTCCCAGTCCTGGTCCGTTTCAGCTCCGCCACGGCCTGGACTGCGTCCCCGGTGACCAGCTCCGTGTTCGGCCACGCCAGGTATTCCGGACCCTCCAGACCCCACCAGCCTGGCCACCCCTGGCCGAGGCATACCCGTCCAGCGAGATGATCAGGTCGACCATCAGGTCCGCTGAGGCCGCCTCTGCAGATGTCCCGCCCATGGCTGTCTCCTCGATTGATCGGCGCCCGTGCCGGCAATGCTAGCCCTGCCGCGCTCAGACGCTCAAGGGGACCGCGTTGGCTCGGCCGTCCGGGACCAGCTTTGGGCGCAGCATGTCGCGTGCCCAAGCGACCGACGTCACGTTCCGCACCCACCACCAACACCCGGTTCCGCCCTTCGGTCACCGGGTGGCAGCGTTCCGGCATGGACGACGCCGCCGGAGTGGCCATGGGGTTCAACGAGTGCATCAACGCGCGAGACCTGACGGGGCTTGCGCGGCTCATGGCCAACGACCATTCGTTTATCGACACCGACGGCAACGCCTGCACCGGCAAGAGTGTCTGCATCGAAGCCTGGCGCAGCTTCTTCGAATCCTTTCCCGGGAACAGGAACATCTTCGAAGCCGTCCTGGCCCGAGGGAACAGAGTCACCTTCGTTGGCCACACGGTGTGTCCGGGATTCTCCGCTCTTGAGGGACCTGCGTTGTGGACGGCTTTCGCCGCCTCGAAGGGCTAACCGAATGGCCGGTCTACGAGGATAAGCGAGGAAGACAGACGTCGAAGCAGTCCGTCAGGCCGAAGTACTCCAGCTCGTCGCGCAGATACTGCTCTCCGGCCGCGGAGACGACGGCGTTGTACTCGCCGGCGTCGTGCAGGGGCCGGAGGAATGTGGCCACGGCGTTCGCACTGGCCGCGCGACTGATTGAGCGTATCTGCCAGGGTATCCGCGTGTGCAAAACTGCGCATGAACGGTGCCGCACTGCTTGAAGGCGGTACGCAGCCGTCCCGTTGAAGCTTTCGTGATGTTTCGAGGGTCGCCTCGGCCTGCGGTGGGTGACAACATACAGGCATGGCATCCATCCCGCGCATCCGCCCCCAGGGGCTCATCTCGAACTCGGCCTTCAGCCACGTCGCCATCGTGCCGCCCGGCGCGACCACCATCTACGTCGGCGGCCAGAACGCCGTGGACGCCGACGGCTCACTCGTCGGGGAGGGCGATGTGGCCGTCCAGTCTGCCCGCGCCCTCGAGAACGCACCGACCGCGCTCGCCGCAGCCGGCGCTACCCTGGCGACGTTGTGCAGTGGACAGTGCTCCTTCGTCGATGGAGTGGACCTCGCGGCGGCGTACGGGGCGATAGGATCGGAACTCGCGTCCGACGAACCGGCACTGGTGACCGGAGCGCGTGTCACGGCAGTGGGCGTGCCCGGGGCACTGGGCGAGATCAGCGCGGTCGCCGCCGTTATGCGGTGAAGGAGATCCCGGCGAGCAGCTGGCCAAGCCCTCGGCTGGACGGCCACCGCCAATGTGATCGTCGACGCCTGTTCCCCCCAGCAGGTCTGGCTGGGGCGTCCAATCGTTGCTAGCGTAGCGGCATGAACCCGTCGAAGATCCCGGCCGAGATCCTCGACATTGCCGGCACCGAGGTGCGCATCTCGAGTCCGGACAAGGTGGTTTTCCCCGAGCCCGGGCTGACGAAGCTCGACCTGGTCCGCTACTACCTAGCCGTCGCCGATGGTGCGCTGCGCGGCGCCGGCGGCCGGCCGATGGTGCTCAAGCGCTTCCCGAAGGGCATCGACGCTGAACCGTTCTTCCAAAAGCGCGTGCCCGAAAACCACCCCGGCTTCATCGACACAACAACGCTGCACTACGCGTCGGGGACATCAGCCGAGGAGGCCGTCATCCGGGACGCCCGGGCCTGGCGTGGGTGGTAAATCTTGGCTGCCTGGACCTCAACCCACATCCCGTGCGCGCCGAGGACCTCGAACACCCGGACGAACTCCGGGTGGACCTCGATCCCATGCCGGGCGTTGACTGGTCCCAGATCGTCGACGTCGCATACGTCGCGCGGGAGGTGCTCGATGAGGTGGGGCTGGTGGGGTGGCCGAAGACGAGCGGATCGCGCGGACTGCACATCCTGGTGCGCATCGCGCCGCAGTGGTCGTTCCGCGAGGTGCGGCTCGCCGCCGAGACTCTCGCCCGCGAGGTCGAAAACCGCGCTCCCGGCCTCGCTACCGCGCGGTGGTGGAAGGAAGAGCGCGGCGAAAGTGTGTTCGTCGACTTCAACCAGAACGCAAAGGACCGCACCGTGGCATCGGCGTACTCGATCCGGCCGTTGCCCGATGCCCGGGTTTCTACGCCGCTCATCTGGGATGAGGTCCGCTCCATCCGGCCGGAACAGTTCACGGTCCTCACGGTGCCCGGGCGCTTCGCCGCGCTTGGTGACCCGCATGCCGGGATCGATGAAGAGGTGGGCTCGCTTGATGGCCTCCTCGCCCTGGCGAGGGAACTCGGTCCCGCCGAGAAAGCGCCGCGCAGCGGGGATGGCTCCGGCCGCCGGATGTCTGTGATGCCGCTCATCGAGGTGGCCCGCACCAGGACCAAACCCGAGGCGCTCGCTGCGCTCGACGAGTGGAAAACCCGGCATGCCGCCGTCGTCCCGGCCCTGCATCCGGCAGATGTGCTCGTTGACGGCATGCGCGGATCCAGTTCGCTCTGGTACCGCGTGCGGGTGAACCTGCAGCACGTCCCCGAACCGGAGCGTCCGCCACAGGAGGAGCTGGTGGCCGACTACGACCCGTGGGCGGGCAAGGAGTGGCCCGGGCAGCCAGGTCCCTGACACCGTAACGGAAACCGCACGTGCGCGCGTCGAGCGGGTCTTCAGCGCTTCCCCCAATCCCTGTAAAAATGTGATAGACGCCACAAGTCTTCGGCATCAAACTGGTTGGATGGAAGATACTGAGAAGCACGACACCATCGCCAAAGTCACCGACCTGCTCGCCGCACGCTATCCCGACGCACCCCGGCCGGTGGTTGTCCGGGTCGTCACAGAGGAATACGAAACGCTGGATGCCGGCCGGATCCGGACCTACATCCCGACCCTTGTCGAACACGGCGCCAGGAAGAAACTCCACCGCGAGTTCTCCCGCCGGAACAGGGAAACCTGACGTTATTCCGGACGACGACGGCAGCCGCCAAGGCGCGGATCTCACCGGAGTTGTCAGCCCAGAGCCCGGCACGAGAATGCGGACGCTAGCCTATGAGCAGGATGCTTAGGCCCAGGATCCCCCATCAGTACAACCGAGCCGCTGGTCCAGGAGACGGCGGCCACGTCAGAGTGGAGCCGTTCTGCCGCGATTCCTCTCACGCGCGCGGAACAGCGGCCGCGCATGCTGGTCCGGCCCAGGCGAGCACCGTGCGTTCGGGTTGCAGCCCGGAGTCTTGGTGCGTGGGAGCGGCCGGAGCTCCCGCCCCTAGTTCCGCGCGATCAGGATGATCACGACGGCTGCAGTAGCTACCCCGCGGCGCCGGCACTGATCAGCATCCCAAGAGCCACCAGGAGTACGGCCAACGCTTTGCGCAAGGGCTCGGGAAGGCATCAATCGCGAAGGCTTCCAGCGCCAGCCCGCCAGCCCGGAATGTCCGCTCGTTGGCCAGCCGTGCCCGGATCAGGCTTAGCGGATTCCGCTGTCAACAACCAGCGTGATGTGAACGGGGCTATCCGAGATGACCACAAGCTCGGTAGCCGTCGATGCGTAGCCGCCGACGTTGGTCGCCCTGATCACATAGCGACCGTCAGGCAGCGCCAGATGGAAGGCACCGGTGCTATCGGTTTGTGTTGAGCCCGGACGGTGTCCCCGTCCAGGGCCACAACCGCGGCCCCTGATACCGGGCGCGGTGGGCACTCCTGACCAACACGTTCGACAGGACAGACCGGGGCGGTCAGGACCACCCCGTCAACATCCCCTGAATGCCCCGTGACCGGACCGCTTGGGGTGGCGCACCCGCACAACCACAGGACGGCGGCCAATAAAACCCAGACGGAACACTTCACCTCACTCACCAACCGCCTCGCGTAGGCGTATGTCCCTTTCGGGCATCGTCGGGCATGGCCATTTCGGCCCGCAGGCCGAGGAGCCGGATCGGACGGCCCGCTTCGATTCCTGCTGCGAGGTCCAAGGCCCTCGCGAGGATTTCCTCCCGGTCGAATGTCTCGGAATCTTCCTCCCGTGGTTCTTGGTCACGAACGGCGCGTACCGAACCTTCAGAGTTAGCCCAACCACGGCCCGTCCTTCAGCCACAACATCCTCAAGGACACGGGCTGTCAGCTCCCTCACGGCGTCGTCCACCTGGGCGGGCGCGGTCAGGTCCGCTGGAAGGTGGTCTCCCGGCTATGCCCGCGGGCAACCCACGGCGAATCGTCGACAACGCTGGCGCCATCCCCGCGTCCGAGCTCCGCGTACCAAGGACCCATCCTGGGGCCAAACTCCGGAACCAGGTTCTGGGGATCGAAGGCGGCGAGCTCGGCCACTGTATTGATGCCGAGCTTGGCCAGCCGGCCCGACACCTTGGTTCCGACACCCCACAGGTCCTTGGTGGGCCGGCTGCCCATAACGTCGAGCCAGTTCCCGGCAGTGAGACGGAAGACGCCGGCCGGCTTGCCGAAACCGGTGGCGACCTTGGCCCGGACCAGCGTGTCGCCGATGCCCACGCTGCAATGCAGCCGCGTTCGCTCCAAAACGGCGGCCTGCACCTGCCGTGCGTAGGCTTCCGGATTCTCTGTCTCAGTGCCCATGAAGGCCTCATCCCAACCCAGCACCTGCACGGAGGCGCCGGGCTGCGCGCGCAGCGTGGCCATCACCGTTTCAGACGCCGCGAGGTAAGCCTCCTGATCGACGGGCAGGATCACAGCGTCGGGCACTTTCCGCGCCGCAATGCGTAAGGGCATTCCGGAACCCACACCGAACGCCCTGGCTTCGTAGGATGCGGTCGATACCACCGCCCGTTCCGTGGGGTCCCCCCGACCGCCGACAATGATAGGCTTCCCCGCAAGCTCCGGCCGCCGGAGCACTTCGACCGCCGCGATGAACTGGTCGAGATCAACATGCAGCACCCACCGGATTCCGCTCACGCCACCAGTCTGCCCTAAACATCCCTGGCAAGCATCGGCCTCCACCGGGCGTGGCCTCTGATCCCACCGATGATCGGATAAACGCCTGCCTTACGGACCCGCACTGGTCAGCGGCCCTCGCCGGAATCACCAACTACATCGCACACCGCTTCGGCCAACCAGCGCCATCCTGGACGCGGCGTGGATGCCGGCAGAGTCCTACCGCACCATCCGAGGACCCATGAAGGAACTCACCCGCTCCGAAACCCGCCGGATCTCGCCGCCCTGAACGTCTTCATCCTCGGCGACGTCAAGCTGGTCGGCGGTGCCGCCCTCATCCTCCAGGGCATCGGCAACCGCCCCACCGCCGACATCAACGCCGGCTACGCCGACTCGCAAACCATCCACGCCGTCGTCGCTGACATGGCCGCAGACTACGACCTCGCCCCGCCGGACGCGACTACTACCTCATCGTCGTCGACGACGCCCTCGACGCAGCACCGACTCGAATCCCAGAAAGTACCCGAATCCGACAAATAGCCCAAGACCGGGAAACCGCGGCACCGGTCCAAAGCTGTTGCCATGTCTCCGATACTCAACCTCCCAAATCACCTCCGGCTACACGATGACGACGCGGAGTTCCGGATGTGGGCGCCAGCTCGTCTCGCACCGACCACGTCAGGTCCCGACGCCGGCGAACAACACGCCCGGAACTGCACTACGTGTGTCGTGGCCGCCGCCCCGGGTGATGACGAAGTCGTAGTGCCGAGCTCCATTCGGAATTCCACGAACGTTGCAACACGGCAGGGACGGAAATGGTCCATAGTGCCGGTCCCGGGGAACCACCACCCGAAAACCTCCGCCGCAGCCGAGCATCGTTGGGCCGCGTTGTTCAACGCCATTGTTCCAGGACCATCGCTTTACTTTCGCTGCTAACTGACAGGCGCCACGACGTCCTCAAGCATCGACCTGTCGAAAAAACGTACCTCGCCAGTTGCCTCGAAGAACACCGGAACCACAGATGTGCTCGGGTCCTTGGACGTTTCGTAGATGTCAGGTCCGCTTCCATGCTTCCGGGCGATTGTTCCAACCAGCCCGGTACCGCGAACGCGGACGGTTGAGGTGTGTCAAGGATGTGAGACAGTCGCGTAGTTTCTTTTTGGTTAGGCAGCCGCGGGAAGCGGCTGCCTGGTGGCCTGAAGTTCGCCATTGCGGTGGCTGGCGGCAGGCCGTCATTGTTGCTGTGGGGTCGCCAGCGGTTGTAGAACACTTCGATGTACTTCATCACTCCGCGCCGGGCCTCCTGGCGGGTGGTGAAGCTGTGGTGGTGGTAGAACTCATTTTTCAGGGATGAGAACGCCGATTCGGCCACTGCATTGTCCCAGCACACTCCGGTGGCTCCCATGGACTGTCGGATGCCGTTACCCGTGCACCAGGCGCTCATTTCCCGGGAGGTGTACTGCGTTCCTCTGTCGCTGTGGAAAATTGCTCCAGGGTGCAGATAACCGCGGTCCCTGGCCATCTTCAGCGCGCCGGTAGTGAGCGAGGCGCGCATGTGGTCAGCCATCGCCCAACCGACGACCATGCGCGTGCACAGATCAATGACGGTGGCCAAGTAGAGCCAGCCCTCACCGGTGCGCAGGTACGTGATGTCTCCGACCAGACGGGTTCCCGGGGTGTCGGAGGTGAAGTCCCGGCCGATGAGGTCCGCGAAGACCTTGTCCGGATCCGAGGGAATCGTCGTCCGCTTGAACGCCCGCATCCGTTTCGCGGCCCAGCCGTTCTCCGCCATGATGACCGCCACGGTCCCCACCGATACCTCGATGCCGGCGGCGGCAAGTTTCGAATGGACCATGCGGTGCCCGAAAATTCCGTCCGAAGAATCGAACATGATCTTCACATGCTCTGTCAGCTCCCGATGCCGGGTCGCCGTCGGAGACTCGACAGCGGCCAGCCACCGGTAGTACGAGGCCCTGGGAATACCCAGCTGCCGGCACATCCACTGGACAGGGAATTGCGCGTTCTTCACCTGAACAAAGCGGTAAAGATCCTCTACCGTTGTTCTCTGGCGAAGAACGCCGAAACTTTTTTTAGGAAGTCATTTTCCCTCTCGACTTCACGCAGCCGAGCTTCCAAAGCCTTGTATTTCGCCGGATCCACCGGATCATCCGGTTTGCCCCGCCCTCCGATTGGCTCTCGTTATGCAGCCGCACCCACCGCTTCAGGGCAGTCACGGAAATCCCCAGTTCCGGCGCAACAGAGGCCGGCGAACGTCCCGAGGAAATCACCAACGACACGGCATCAGCCTTGAACTCATCGGAATAGGTAGGTCGAGCAGACATGGGCACAATCCTTTCAAACTGTGTCTCACATCAGTAGTACACCTCAGGTGCTTTTCCAGGAAAAGGAGACCGGCCCTTGAGCCGTCGCGGTGCGAACCTACCGAACAGTCAAACCACTACCGACTCACGCACCCCCACACGCGCCAACCACAGGAACGACACCTCATTTTCGGACTAGTCTTTGTTCCCCTCTGGCGAGGGGGCCCGTTACGGGCTTCATTTTCGAGTTAGCGGTTCAGCGCCGCCGGCGCTCCGTGGGCGGGAAAGTTGTTCTCGTCCACGTTCGGTCTCTGGCGGGCCGGTCGTGGCTGGCGGATCATGGAGGTGTCTGCCACGGTCGACGCCGACCCAACTTGGTGCCTTGAGTCCGTTAGTTAGCGTGGCGCGGAGGACTTCCACGGGAACCGTGGATTGTTGCCGTTGAGCACGAGTGTTAGATTCCTGAATATTTTCCCTGTCCTCCCCGTAGCAGACGCCACCATTTTGAAGGTTCAAGGTGTCAGGAGGATATGTCATGGATATTGTTCACGAGCGGGCCGCCGGTTTGGATATTTCCAAACGCGACGCGAAGCTCTGTCTGCGGGTCCCGGGTCCACGCGCCGGGACGTACACCTCGACGGTGACCACCTGGGGTGCGACCACGGCGCAGATTCTTGAGCTGCGGGAGTTCCTGGAACGCGAGCATGTGACCACCGTGGTGATGGAAGCGACCAGCGATTACTGGAAGCCGTTCTTCTACGTGTTCGAAGAGACGCTGCCGGTGATGCTGGTCAACGCCAAGTCGGCCAGGAACATCCCGGGACGCAAAACAGACGTTTCCGACGCTGCCTGGCTCGCCCAACTCGGTGCGCACGGACTGCTGCGGGCCTCGTTCGTCCCGCCCGAACCGATCCGCGACCTGCGGGACCTCACCCGGGCGCGGGCAACCGCCACCCGTGACCGGGTCCGTGAAATCCAACGCCTGGAGAAGTTCCTGGAAGGATCCGGGATCAAACTCTCCTCGGTGGTCTCAGACCTGACCGGGGTCTCGTCCCGGGCGATGCTCGACGCCCTCATCCAGGGTGAACGCGACCCGGAAGTCCTCGCCGCGCTGGCCAAGGGAAGGCTGCGCTCCAAAATCCCCGCCCTCGTCGACGCACTCACCGGCAGGTTCAAACCCCACCACGCCTTCATGACCCGGCTGCATCTGGACCAGATCGATGCCCAGACCCGCATCATCGACTCACTCACCGCACGGATCGAGGAGGCGATGGAACCCTTTCGTGACGCCAGGGAAGCCCTGGCCACCATCCCCGGAGTCTCTCTCAACGTCGCCGACGTCATCATCGCCGAAACCGGCGCGGACATGAGCGTCTTCGAAACACCCGGCCGGCTCGCGTCCTGGGCCGGCGTCTGTCCCGGCGCCAACGAATCAGCCGGACGGATCAAATCCGCCCACATCCTGCCCGGCAACAAATACCTCAAAGCAGCCCTCGGCATAGCGGCCATGTCCGCCGCACGGACCAACGACACCTACCTGGCCGCCAAATACCAGCGCACCGCGGCCAGACGCGGCCGACCGAAGGCGCTCGTCGCCCTCGAACACAACATCCTGAACGCCGTCTGGCACATGCTCGCCAACGGCGAGTGCTATACAGACCCCGGCGCGGACCACTACACGCGGATCAACCCAATCAAGGCCAAAAACAACGCCATCAACAAACTCATCAGCCTCGGCTACGACGTCACCATCACGCCCGCCACCGCAGCCTGACCCGCCATACTTTCGTGTTAGTTAGCGGTTCAGCGCCGCCGGCGCTCCGTGGGCGGGGAAAGTTGTTCTCGTCCACGTTCGGTCTCTGGCGGGCCGGTCGTGGCTGGCGGATCATGGAGGTGTCTGCCACGGTCGACGCCGACCCAACTTGGTGCCTTGAGTCCGTTAGTTAGCGTGGCGCGGAGGACTTCCACGGGAACCGTGGATTGTTGCCGTTGAGCACGAGTGTTAGATTCCTGAATATTTTCCCTGTCCTCCCCGTAGCAGACGCCACCATTTTGAAGATTCAAGGTGTCAGGAGGATATGTCATGGATATTGTTCACGAGCGGGCCGCCGGTTTGGATATTTCCAAACGCGACGCGAAGCTCTGTCTGCGGGTCCCGGGTCCACGCGCCGGGACGTACACCTCGACGGTGACCACCTGGGGTGCGACCACGGCGCAGATTCTTGAGCTGCGGGAGTTCCTGGAACGCGAGCATGTGACCACCGTGGTGATGGAAGCGACCAGCGATTACTGGAAGCCGTTCTTCTACGTGTTCGAAGAGACGCTGCCGGTGATGCTGGTCAACGCCAAGTCGGCCAGGAACATCCCGGGACGCAAAACAGACGTTTCCGACGCTGCCTGGCTCGCCCAACTCGGTGCGCACGGACTGCTGCGGGCCTCGTTCGTCCCGCCCGAACCGATCCGCGACCTGCGGGACCTCACCCGGGCGCGGGCAACCGCCACCCGTGACCGGGTCCGTGAAATCCAACGCCTGGAGAAGTTCCTGGAAGGATCCGGGATCAAACTCTCCTCGGTGGTCTCAGACCTGACCGGGGTCTCGTCCCGGGCGATGCTCGACGCCCTCATCCAGGGTGAACGCGACCCGGAAGTCCTCGCCGCGCTGGCCAAGGGAAGGCTGCGCTCCAAAATCCCCGCCCTCGTCGACGCACTCACCGGCAGGTTCAAACCCCACCATGCCTTCATGACCCGGCTGCATCTGGACCAGATCGATGCCCAGACCCGCATCATCGACTCACTCACCGCACGGATCGAGGAGGCGATGGAACCCTTTCGTGACGCCAGGGAAGCCCTGGCCACCATCCCCGGAGTCTCTCTCAACGTCGCCGACGTCATCATCGCCGAAACCGGCGCGGACATGAGCGTCTTCGAAACACCCGGCCGGCTCGCGTCCTGGGCCGGCGTCTGTCCCGGCGCCAACGAATCAGCCGGACGGATCAAATCCGCCCACATCCTGCCCGGCAACAAATACCTCAAAGCAGCCCTCGGCATAGCGGCCATGTCCGCCGCACGGACCAACGACACCTACCTGGCCGCCAAATACCAGCGCACCGCGGCCAGACGCGGCCGACCGAAGGCGCTCGTCGCCCTCGAACACAACATCCTGAACGCCGTCTGGCACATGCTCGCCAACGGCGAGTGCTATACAGACCCCGGCGCGGACCACTACACGCGGATCAACCCGATCAAGGCCAAAAACAACGCCATCAACAAACTCATCAGCCTCGGCTACGACGTCACCATCACGCCCGCCACCGCAGCCTGACCCGCCATACTTTCGTGTTAGTTAGTTACGCCAGGCCGCGTTTGATATTGCGGCGCCGACCCAGCCGCTGGTACTCATCTCCGCCAGTGACAGCTCGACACCTCTACCGGGCCAGGAAGAGGCACCGGCTCCGGTTACCTGTTCATGACATGGTTTCCCGAATGGTCCGCTTCGAAGGGACCACTTCCTGCATACGGGCTTCCCGGTTGCAGCCGATTTTCAGCGGAGATCTTCTTTACTGGGTGCAACGTCGCACCCGGACGGGGGCCGAGAGCTGTCCCGGCCCCGTCCTAATCAGCTCAGTTGCCGGATCTCTTAATGAACTGTCCTCGCGGTTCACCGAGGATCTTGCCGTCGCTGAATACAGCGGCCCGCGTAGATACGTGTCTGTCACCGCTGCGGTCAGCTCGAAGCCCTCAAAGGGGGTGTATTCCTGGGCGGAGAGGGAATCCTCTGCATGAACCACATAGTTCACTGTGTCATCGACCAAAACGAAGTCTGCGTCGTATCCTGGAACCAGGTTCCCCTTGCCCGACATCCCATAGCGTTCGGCCGGGTTTTTGGCGACGAGTTCGGCAATCCTGTTGTACGAAAGCCCTCGTTTACGTCCCTCGGAGATCATGCCTGCCAACAGATACTCGGCACCGCCGAAGCCCGATTTGGCCAGGAAGACATCCTCCTTGGGGTCTCCGAACTTGGTCTCCTCTTTACAGCAGGCATGGTCGGAGGTTACCCAGTCAAAATTCCCAGCGAGCAGATGATCCCAGAGCGCCTCGACGTCCTCGCGCGGGCGCAGTGGCGGGTTCACTTTGCCGCCCAGATTGGCGCTGTGGCAGTCGGCGAGCAGGTGCCCTACCGTCACTTCGCGGCGGAAGTTGATGTGGGGAAAGGCGCCCTGCATCAGCATGGCGGCCTCGATGGCCTTGCGGGATGTCAGGTGCAGCAGATTGATATTGGGCAGCTCCGTCTCGTGCGCCAGATAGGACGCAATGGTGATCGCGAGCCCCTCGGAGTGCGGTGGCCGGGAGGCGCTGTAGGCCTCCAGCCCGGTGAGCTTGCCTTCCTCCTCCACCAGCTTGGTGTATGCACGCATGATTTCGGCGGTTTCGCAGTGCAGGGAGAGTGAAATCTGGTCCTTGATCAGCGCATATTTAGGATCCCGGCGCGCCTTTTCAATGCCGCGCATGACAAATTCGAAGTGCGCGTAGTCATAGGAATCCCCCTCCGGCATCATCAGGAACTTGCTCTGGTCCGTTGAGCGCCCGTGCAGGCCGTGGGTGCCGTAGAACATAAAGATCTTGAAGGAGGGAACCCCCATATCCAGCAGGGCCGGGATTTCATCGATGTGCTGCTTGAGAATGGGTGCGACATGAAAGCCGTAGTCAATGAAGGCGCGGCCATCAGCTGCCTCTAGAATTTCGGGGAAGATCTCCCGGTAGGGGCCGGACTTGTTCAGATAGTAGGCTCCCGTGCGGATGTAGGTGATTCCACTGGTAACTCCGCCCTGGGCGCTGGCCCGGCTCTCGCTGTCGGCGTCTTCGGACAGCGGGTTGTAAATGCCCCAATGTTGATGAACATCCACTACACCGGGGAACAGGTGCTTGCCACGGCCGTCCACGACTTCGTGGGCCGAGCCGGCGTCGATGTTCGCCTCAATGGCGGCGAACTTGCCGTCCTTAACCGCGACATCCAACGATTCCACGGAGTCGTGACCCGGACGGACCACCTTAACGTTCTTGATGACGACGTCGTAAGCTGACATGCCATGCCTTCCTGTCTATGAATGGATTGGAGCTGATGTGGTTTTTTTCGGGCGGCCGCCCGCATCCACCGTCGTGAGATCTGCAAAAACGCCGCCGATATCGGTGCACTGTTCCAGGATTCGACAAAGGCTTTCCAACCGGTCCATCGCCTCCGCGCCCATCGTGCGGCAGGCGTTGTCCCTGAACTTGCGGGTCAGTTCATCGAAGCTGAGCGGGCGCTGGGGTCCCCGCGGGTGGTCAGCACCTTTTCCACCAGAACCCTGCCGTCGGTAAGCCGCGCAGTGAGGACAGCGGGAAACTGCATCGGAAAGATGGCCGTACATTCATCATCCGGAACCACCTGAACCTTGTCCATGATCGACCGGCGGTACGGATCCCGGGCGAGCTCGTCGGTGTAGTCATCCAGGCCCACTTCCAGCCCGCCTCCGCCCAACAATCCTGCGGCGACGGCATAGGGGCCGGAGAACTGCGCCATGTAGCCGGTCTCCGGGCGACGCTTGACCTCGATGGGTTCGCCGATGGTGCGTAGATTTGGCGCTGGGACGCCCAGGACCAGAGAATCGATATCCTCCGGGGAGATGCCCGCCCGCCGCAGGGCAGATGCCGCGTCCACCGCGGCATGCGTGAAGTGATTGGCCGGGTAAGGTTTGAAAAATATTTCCTGGATGGACCAGGTGCTCCCCAGTCCGTCGGTGATGGCATCCGCTTCGTAGACCCCGTGAAGCCAGGCCTGGAAGAATCCGAACCTGCCCTCCAGCACAGTGGGCGGCCCCGTGAGCCCGTAGCGCACCAGATCCACGGCGTTGACCGCGGAATGGGCGGCCCACCCACAGTGAATTCTTTTCACCGTTCCGCCCGTCCGGTTAGATTCGATAATGCCTGAGGCCATGGATGCTGCGACTCCCAGGGCGTCGCAGATCATCTCCTCTCCTCCGTACAGGGCCGCTACTCCGGCTGCGGATCCCATGGCGCCGCAGATGGAGGTGGCATGCTGTCCGTGTTCAAAAAAGGTGGAGTTCTGGTTTTCTTGTCATAGCCGGCCATGCCCAGCCGGACACAGACCTCCAGTCCGATAGCCACAGCCCGGATCAGTTCCTTACCGCTGGCGCCCCGGCCTGGGCCGCGGCCAGGACTGCGGGGATAACACTCGCGCTCGGATGCAGCACAGAGGGCAGATGGGTGTCGTCGTAATCGAGGGAATGGGCCAGCACGCCGTTCACGAAGGCTGCCTGGGCTGCGGGCAGCCTGGTCTGAACCCCCACGGCGTCGGCCTGGGCTGTGCCGCCCTGGTCCCGGCCCACTGCCTGGCGGCCCGGGACGTGTCCAGGGCGCGGCCGCCGCGCAGATCCCGAGGATGTCCAGGACCCTGGACTTAATGCTGTCGACGACGTCTGTCGGCAGGTCCTCGTAACGGACGCCTGCGGCGAATGCCGCGAGCTGTTGGGCCAGGGTGGGTTCCGCCGTCACTGCAGATTCGCTGCTCATGCCGAGACCAACGCCAGGGGGCGGACCGGGGACCCTGTGGCGCCGAAGATGTTCAACGGCACCAGAACAAAGGTGAATTCGTAAATCTTTTTCTTTGCCAGCTCTTCCAGGTCCAGCGCCTCGATAATGTAGATGCCATTCTCGACCAGGAAAACCCGGTGGGCTGGCAATTGTGCATGCCCTCCGCCGGGGGCCAACCGTTCGAAGGCGATGGTGTCGGCACCGGCGGCGTGAATGCCCTGGGCGGCCAGCCAGTCCGCACCGGCTTCACCGATGCCCGGGACGCCGCTGGGACCACCAACGTATGGTTGTCCCTCGGCAAATTTCTTGCCCCAGCCGGAGCGGATCAACACGACGTCCCCGGATTTGATCTGCATCCCGTGGTGCTCCAGGGACCCCTGCAGATCGGCAACGGTGATTTCGTAGCCGCCCTCCAGATCCGGCAGGCCCAGGTACGTTGCCGGATCCAGAAGGATACCGCGCCGGACCATGGGCTCGATGGTGTGCACGCCGTGCTCGACGTATTTTCCGCCCAGGCAGGAGGCTCCGGCATCAGCGCCGCCGAACAGTTTACCGTCCTGGCTTACGTGCGCGAGGGCGTCAATATGCGTTCCAACGTGGGTGCCGGTAGTGATCATGTCATTTGCGGCGCTGCCACCGTCGCTGCGGACCATGTCTCCGTGGCGTCGGGGCAGCGTGTGCCAGAACTGGGGGTGGTTAGGTGACTGCGGCATGCCGACCCGCAGCTGACGCCCCAGGTCCACATACTGCACGCCGCTCGTGACGGCGTCGAGTAGTTGGTCACTCATTTGATGGCTTCTCTTTCCCTGAAGGATGAAACTTCGTCGTCGCTGTAACCGAGCTCATGGAGCACACTGTCCGTGTCCTGGCCCAGACTGCGTCCGGTGAATTTGATGCGGCCGGGGTTTTGCTCATCCGCCACATCACGTTGTGCTGCAGGATGTTGCCCAGGTCCGGGTCCTGGACTTCGACCAACATTTCGGTTTCGCGGATATGCGGGTCCTCCACGATGTCCTTGGCATCGTAGATCGCGGCGATGGCTGCGCCTGCGTCCTCGAAGGCAGCCATGACCTCGTCGCGGTTGCGCTCCCGGATCCAAGATCCAACGTATGAATCCAGTTCCTCCACATGCTGGACCCTGGTGCTTCCTGCCTTGAACCAAGGCTTATCAATTACTTCGGGATGGCCAACCAGGTGCATCACCCGTTCTGCGATGCGCTGGGCGCTGGTGGAAACCGCAACCCAGCGGTCGTCCTTCGTCAGGTAGGTGTTGCGTGGGGCATTGTTCGTCGAGCGGTTGCCGTTACGCTGGCCGATGATTCCCAGTTGCTGGTAGATGGTCGGCCCGGGGCCCACCGCTGTCATGATTGGCTCCAGGATACTCAGGTCCACGGTTTGGCCCTCGCCCGTCTGGTCCCGATGCCGCAGTGCCATCAAAACCGCCGATGATGCCGCGATGCCGCAGATGCTGTCGGCCAGGCCGAAGGCCGGGAGGGTCGGAGGCCCGTCCGCTTCTCCGGTCAGGTGGGCAAATCCGCTCATGGCTTCGGCCAACGTTCCGAATCCAGGCCTGGAGGAGTAGGGTCCGACCTGGCCGAAGCCCGTCAGCCGGACCAGCACCAGCCCGGAGTTGATACCGGACAGAACCTCGGGCCCGAGCCCCCAGCGTTCGAGGGTTCCGGGCCGGAAGTTTTCCACCACCACGTCCGCTGTGGCCACCAATTTCCTAAAGATCTCCGCGCCGTCCTCGATACTGAGGTTCAGTGCCACAGTGCGCTTGTTGCGGGAAATTTCCTTCCACCAGATGGGGACGCCGTTTTTGCTTTCTCCGTGCCCGCGCATGCTGTCCCCCATGGTGGGATGCTCGATCTTGATGATTTCGGCACCGAAGTCACCCAGAATCTGGCAGCATAGCGGGCCGGCAAGGATGGTCGAAACATCGAGCACCCGGAGACCTTCGAGGGGCTGTACCTGTGACATCAATTCATACCGTTCCGCTCAGTGAAACACTTGCCAAAAACCCAGTCTAACCGTTGACCTATGGAAAAGACAGAAATATCTGCCTATTTTGGGTGATACTTGCCGTCTCGCTGACTTGGAAAGCAGGATAAGTCGTTAAGAACTGGGGCCAGCTGGGCTATTTGTTCCGCTCAGCGAAACGCTGCGAGGCATCCTCAGCGGCGAGGAAGGCCAGCCCGAGAGCGGGCAGCAGTCCGTTGCCGGCCAGATAACCCCCGGCGCCATGGCCGGAAATTCCTATCGCGGCGCCTCCCGAGGCATACAGCCCCGGGATCGGCATGCCATCCGCGGTCAGTAACCTGGCGTGTGCGTCCACCCTCAGGCCGCCTTGGGTGTGGAAGAGGGCAGGCTGGACGGCGATGGCGCCCAGCCGGCCTTCCAGCGGGCCTCCCAGGACATCCTGCCGAAAGAGTCTGCCGCTGTGCCGAGGGCGGCGTTCCGGGCCCGTACCAGTGTTTTCTTAAGCCCGTCGGCGTCGACCCCGATCTGGGCCGCCAGTGCTTGGGCGTCCCCGGCCCAGCGCACGCCCCCGGTTTCCACGGTGTCCCGGAAATCCTG
Source organism: Arthrobacter sp. Hiyo4 (assembly GCA_002370555.1). Classification (GTDB taxonomy): domain Bacteria; phylum Actinomycetota; class Actinomycetes; order Actinomycetales; family Micrococcaceae; genus Arthrobacter. The sequence continues at coordinate 1,641,780 of AP014718.1, read as the reverse complement.
GAAGCTCAGGCAGGAGTCGTGGATCCGCTGGTCGATAATGATCCAGGACCGGCCGTCTGCATGCGCCAGGGATTCCTTGGCGTACTCGGAGTACCCCTGCGTCTCGTCCCCGAAGCGTTCTCCCCCGCTGTTGACCAGCAAGCCTCCATGCATGACAGTTGCCCAGCCTGCCAAGGTGGCGGATGGCATTGCCAGAGCGGCGTGCCCCTGGTAGGCGTCAAGATAGGCGGACTCGGCTCCCAGCTTCGCGCCGATGCGCAGGGCATCACCGGTGGATTCTTCGCTGCCGTGATAAACAGCACCGGCGATCTCGGGGATGTATCGCTGCACCAGCTCCCGGTTGGCGCCGAAGCCATTGGTGGCCAGCAGAACGGCGCGGGTGGGGATCTCTTCCCGGCCCTCCGGCGTTTCAACGATGACGCCGCTGACGACGCCGTCCGGGGCGAGCACGTCGATCAGCCGTGCCGGCACGTACATGTCGATCAGTTCGGATTTGGTCACCTGCGCCATCAGGAGGTCGAGCAGAACCGTGCCGATGCGCCCCGGCACAGTGTGGCAGCGGAAACTCGAGTGGCCGGGATAGGGGAAATCGGTGACCAGGGAGAGCGGAACAGCCAAGTCGTCAGCCATCCATTCGACCAACCGCGCGCTGACCTCGGCCAGCGCGCGGGCCAGCACAGGATCGGCCTCGCCGTGGGTCTTGGCCAAGATGTCTGCGACGAAGGCCTCGGGTGAGTCGGCCACTGAGGCCTCCTTCTGGAAGCGGGACCCGCCCCGGGAATCATTGCCGTGGACATGGCCGTGTTGTTTCCGCGGCGGAAGTGCTTGTTGGCCTCCAGCACCAGTACTGACTGCCCCAACTGGGCGGCCCTCAGCGCGGCGATCAGCCCGCCCCCGGCACCGGCCACCACTAGGTCGGGTCCGTCGAAATTCTCGTCAGTCATCATCATGAGCTCCTTCAAACTGGTTCGGGTTTAGGGACAGTCGCCCCAGCACACGGGCGGCGTCCCGACTGACGGGCAATTCCGCCACAACAGCATGGATCCGCGCGCTGTCCTCCGCACCCAGAAGATCCGTGAGCTTCGCGGCGACGTCTGCTGCGTCGAACGGGTAGTAGTCCGCGTCACCGCGGGGATTGGGCTGCTCCGCGCTAATGGTTGCCCCGTTGACCAGTTCCAGGTCAACGCCGGTCCAGCGTTCGCCCGGTAGGCGGCGGTCGTAGTCGGGGCTGACGGCCAGGTCGACGTTGGCACTGAAGTCTTTGGCCATCTGGAACAGAGGGTTTTCCGGGTCCATCGAGGCCGGGTCGACCCGCTCGTTCAACACTGCGGCACTGACGACAAATGGGAAGGAGAACATTGCCGAGATCCGGTTATGCGGCACACCTGAGAATAAGGGCGATGCCAGAGAATGAGTGCGAACCCGTACCGCGGTGATGTCGGCGGGGCCGCGTGGTGTTCCTGCTTCAGCTGCTGGATGAGATCAACGGCGGCGTGGGTATAGGAGCAGGCGGCGTGGACCTTCGTGTATCCCCCAACGGTAAGCCACTCATCGCCCAGCCCGTCCGTAAGGACACGCGCGTCCAAGGTTCCCACCATCGAGCCCAGGGTCGAGGATGTGGCCCCGCTGTTTACTACCAGTTCCGCGTGAGCCAGCCGGGCCGCGTTCAGGCCAGCCATATTGGCGCCAGCCACCCACAGGTTGCGGGCGAAATGGCCGTTGATCACCAAGTCCCACGGTGTGACATGCATCAGGGCGGTGGACGCGTCAATGGCTGCGGCGACCTGGCGCTCGTTGCATCCTCGGATCATGGCGGCAGCACAAGCGGCGCCTGTTGCGCCCCAGTGTCCGTGCGTGTGCCAGGGCTTGTGCCGGCTCAACGCCCGGCCGAACCGCGCGGCGACTTCGTAGCCGGCTGCGATGGCTGTCAGCAGTTCCGCTCCGCTGACGGGCCGTTCGGACAGCTGTACGGCCGCCAGCGCGGCAAAGACAACTTGAACCGCAGGGTGCCCTTGGGCGTGTTTGTTGCCCTCATCGAGTTCCAGGCAGCACGCCGCGGCGGCGCTGAGGTAGGCGGCAGTTTCCGCGCTGGTGGTGGTGTCGGTGCCGACCACAGGCCACAGACCCGGCTCGGTCTGCCAGCCTGCCCGCAGCCGACGCATTTCCGGCGTTCGGGCACCTGCGGCGGCGACGCCCAGCAGATCCGTCAGCATCAGCTGTAGCCGGGACTGCACAGCAGCGTCCAGCCGCGCATAGTCGAGGCCGACGGCGAAGGCGGCAAGCCTGTCAATCGCGGCAACGGCTTCCTCGTTCACCGGCATGTGCCGGCCCGTACCACCGCTCCGCCTGCCGCAGCGAGGCCGATCAGTTGAAGCGCCAGCGCTGTGGGATCGACCAGGGTTGGACCGGAGCCTCCGCTGCGGGTTTCCACGGCAGAGCAGCCGTTGATGACCACATCGGCCTCGATGGCGGTCACCTGTCCGCGGACCGACTCCGCCCACTTCTCATCGTCGGCAATATCGTCGACCGAGAGGCCCAGAACCGAGGTCCGCTCGTGCAGCGGGCCCAGACCATAGGAGGCGTATTTCCGGTCCAGTTCCCGTGCTATCGGCTCGTTCCGCGCCACTGCGCCGACGCGAAGTCCCTGCCGCGGAGGAAGTGGGCGGTCAGTTTCAGGAGACCGAGGACAGGGATGCCGATCTGGTGTCCGGGCAGGCCCACGAATGGATCCAGAACGCAGTCCGGGAGGAAGGCATCCGCGCCAGTACCATCGGCGGATCTGAACCAGTCCCCCACGGCTGTCTCTGACGCGGCGATCGCCTGCTCGGTGTCCAGGGAGCGCGGGATCTGGCTGCCAGTGCCGAGGTTATGGAGCGCCACCGTCACGCCGGCGGGCGCTAGCCTGTCGTATCTGCGTTGCCGTCTGGTCAGTTCTTCTGGGCTGACGCTCAGCGGGGTCACAGCGACAATATGCATTGTTTTCTCCTGGCTAGTCAGTTGTTTCGCGGGCAGTGGGTCGCGCATTTCATCAGCCCGCACGGTCCGGTGCTACATGCCCAGATAGGCCTTGCGGACTTCGGCGCTGTCGGCGAGCTCATGACCTGTGCCCTCCAGCACGATCGAGCCGCTCTCCATGACGTAGGCCCGGTCCGAGATGGCCAGCGCCTGTGACGCGTTCTGCTCTACGATGAGCACCGTGACGCCCGCGTCCCGGATGCGTTTGATCGCCTCGAGCATCTGGGCCACGAGGTTCGGTGCCAAACCGATCGACGGTTCGTCCAGAGTCAGGAACTTGGGTTTGGCCATCATGGCTCTACCGATCGCCAGCATCTGCTGCTGGCCGCCGGACATCGTCTCTGCGCGCTGCGTCCTGCGGTCCTTGAGGATGGGGAACAGGTCGAAGACCTGCTTCAGGGAGTCCTCAATGGTGGACCGCGGCTGACTGTAGGCGCCCATGGTCAGGTTCTCCATCACCATCAGGCTGCCGAAAAGTTCACGGTCCTGGGCGACGTGGACGACTCCTGCCTTAACGATCTGGTCCGGCCGCCGGTTCTGGATCTGCTCGTTCCGGAAGAGAATTTCCCCGTGCGATACGGTGAGCAGCCCTGCGATGGCCCGCAGCGCCGTTGTCTTCCCGGCGCCGTTGGCCCCGATAATGGATACGATTTCACCCTCATTAACGTGCAGAGAGAGTTCGTGGAGGATCTCCAGTCTGCGATATCCGGCCGATACGGCCTTCATCTGAAACATCATCAGTATTCCTCCCCGAGGTATGCCTCGATGACCTTCGGGTTCTGGACAACATCCTGCGGCAGGCCCAGGGCCAGTTGCTGCCCTTCGTGCATGACAAGTAACCGCTCCGAGAGCGCCATCACTGCGGCCATGATGTGTTCAACGAACATTACGGTGATTCCGTCGCGGTGGATCTCGCGGAGCAGCTCGATGATGGGCGCCCGCTCGGTGGGCACCAGGCCAGCCAGCACCTCATCAAGCAGCAGCAGCCGGGGTTCCAACGCCAAGGCGCGGGCGAGTTCCAAACGCTTCAGCCCGGCGGTCGGCAGCGTTCCGGACATTGCAGAGGCGTATGGGCCCAGACCCACCCGGTCAATGACTGCCGCGGCATGGTCTTTGGCCTTATGAGTGGAACGGAACTTGTTGTGCGAGGCTATGGCAACGTTCTCCAGCACGGTCATGCTCTCGAATGGCCGCATCAGCTGAAAGGTCCGGACCAGTCCCTGAGATGCAATCTTGTCCGCTGACCATCCGGTGATGTCGATATCGTCGAAGATTACTTTCCCCCCGGTCGGGCGGATCTGGCCCGCTAGCACGGAAAACAGGGTGGTCTTACCGGCGCCGTTGGATCCGATAATGCCGAAGAACTCATGCTCGGGGATGCTGAGGTTCACATCGCTGAGCGCGGCCAGTCCGCCGAATCTCTTCGTCAGACCCTCTATGGTCAACAGACTCATTTGCGCATCCTTTCCCGGATTGTGCCATAGACGCCCTTAGGCAGGAAGATCACAATGACGATCAGCAGCACGGCATAAACCGCCACGTCCAGACCGCTGGTTCCTTGGAGGAATTCCAGGAACGGCGGCGGGTTACGGAGCATCCCGGCAACCAACTCGGAGAGCGGCCCCACCACGGCGGCACCGATGAGCGGACCCCAGATGGTTCCGACGCCGCCAATGACGGCTGGGATGATGGCGTCCACGGAAACGTGCATGCCAAAAGCCTGTTCCGGGCCCACGAAGAGGTAGTACTGGGTGTAGAAGGTGCCGGCCACCGAAGTGATGGCGCAGCTGAGGGCGACGGTAATCAGCCGGTACTTCATCACCTTGATACCCAGTGACTCCGCGGCGACCGCGTCATCACGGATCGCCTGGGCATACTGGCCGGCCCGTGAGTGCACAAAGGCGATGGTGACGGCGACGGCCAGAGCCAGCAGGACCAGGGGAATCCAGAAGTACAGCTTGTTGTCCTGCTCGAACTGAAGCATCGCCCAGGATTCATCGGGAAGCAGCGGAATGTTGATGCCGTCCGTTTTGTTCAGGAATTCCAGGTTTTGTGTCAGCAGGAAGAACATCTGTGCGAAGGCGAAGGTGGCGAGGGCAAAATACGATCCCGCAAGCTTGTATCGCAGGCAGAGATAGGCGATTAGGAGGCCCACTCCAGCGGAGAGGATGGCGCCAAGGATCATCGAGATCCAGGGAGAAACGCCGTATGTCGTCAGCAAATAGGCATTGGTATAGGCACCGACCCCGAAGAATGCTGCGTGGCCGAAGCTGAACATTCCGCCGTAGCCGCTCATCAGATTCCAGCCGACAGCCATGATCGCGTAGATCAGCGTGCGGACGGCCACGGGCTGCGCTGCATCCGGTAGCACGAACGGCACGAAAAACAGGACTATGAGCCCTATACCCAGGATGGCATATTGCCGGCCCGCTCCGCCGGCAGCACGAAAACGTCCGGGTGCGGGTCGCAGGGCTGTTGTGGGTTCGATGGTTGTCATTGCTTCGCTCCGAACAGTCCTTGTGGACGCAGAAAGAGGATCAGGACAAACATGCCGAAGACCAGCAGCAGCGATCCGCTGCCGGGGAGATAGAGAGATCCAACCGTCTGCAACATCCCGATAAATAGCCCACCGATCAGGGCACCGGGGATACTTCCCAGCCCGCCCAGTACGACGATCACGAATGCCAATGTAGTAAATTGTTCGCCCGATGACGGTACCAGGCTGGTGAAGGGGGTCATCAAGCCGCCGGCCACGGCAACGGATGCTGCACCCAGGCCGAAGGTCATGGCATAAATGCGCCGGACGTTGACACCGACCAAGGCAGCACCGGTGTCGTTGGAGGCAACGGCGCGGATGGCCAGTCCCAGTGAGGACTTCTTAAGAATGACCGACAGCGCGACCGCCACGGCCACCGCACCAAGGAAGGCGATGACGCGGGGATGTCTGCAATGGCCCCCAGAACCTGGACAGATCCGCTGACCGGGGACTCGACGCCGAGGGGCCGTCCGCCGAAGATCATCAGCAAGGCGTTAACCAACAACAGCGACAGTCCCAAGGTAACGAGCAGCGGCCGCTCATGTCCGGCGTCCGAGGTCAGCCGGTTAAGTAGTATCGTCTGGACGAGCCACCCGAACCCGAACATCAGCGGAATGGTCAGAGCCACGGCCACGTAGAGGTTTATCCCCAAGCCGACTGCATAAAGTAAACCAGGTACATGGCCATCGTCAGCATGGCGCCCTGGGCGAAGTTGACGATCCCCAAAACACCAAAGATGAGGGTCAGTCCCAGCGATACGAGCGCATACACCCCACCCAGCAGCAACCCCGTCACAACATATTGGGTGATGAGGCCCGCGTCCCTGCCGCCGACGGTATAGATCAAAGCCACGGCGACCACCGTTATTATAGTCGCCCCCCCGTCATTCTCGCGGCCTCGGTGCGGGGAAGAAGCTGCGCTTGCGCCCCGGGACCTTTGCGTGCGTCATTGTGTTGGTCAATTTTGCCTGCCTTGGTTACTTACCCGGCAGTGCGGGGAAAATGAGGTCTTTGGTGACAAACTCCTCAGGGAAGACCTGCTCCACCTTGCCGTCGAGGACCTGCATCACGATCACAGTGGCGTTCTTGTTCTGCCCGGTTTCGTCAAACTCAATGGGGCCGCTGAATGCCAGCAGCGGATCGTCAAGGCTGATCCCTGCAATGGCGTCGCGCAGCTTCTTAGGATCGGCGGAGGCTCCCTTGTCAAGAGCCTTAGCGATGACTTCAACGGCCTGGTAGGAAAGCATGGCAGCGGTCTCCATAGACTTGCCGTACTTCGCCTCGAAGCGCTTGCGGATATCGGCAGCACGGTCGCTCGTGGCGTCGTAGTGGTAGTTGGCGCTGAGGATCCCATCCCCTGCCACGCCCGCGGACGCCGGGAATGAATTGTCGTCAAAGGCGCCGCTGGCAATGCCGAACACAGCCTTGATGTTCGGAGAGAGAGCGCCAACTGCCTTCGCTACGAGCAGGTTGTCAGGGTAATAGCCGGTCACCGCGACGATGTCGGGGTTGACCGACAGAGCTTCAGTGACCTGGGTGGTGGCATCAGAGAAATTCGTGCCCGAGTAGGTGACTTCCTTGGCAATGGTCATTCCTTGGGTTTCCGCTTCTTTTTTGAACGCTGCGAAAACGCTGTCGCCGAAGGCACCCTCAATGTGGACGTAGGAGATCGTTTTAATCTCCGTGCCGGTCTGCTTGCCCATTTCCACCAAGGCAGTCGCTCCGGCGGCGCCCATGCTGCTGGCATTCGGCTGGAGACGGAAGGTATTTTTGTAGCCCTGTTCCAGGATCTTGTCATCCACAGCGACATCAATCACAAAAGGAACCTTCGAGCGCTCTGCCACCGAGGCCACATTCTGCGTTACATCCGACTGATATGTCCCTACGAGGGCGACAGCTCCTTCAGTGATCAGGCGCTGAGCTTCGGATTGCCCGCTCTGGGCCTTCCCTTGGCTGTCACCGTCACTCAATGCGAGCTTCGCGCCGTTCAGGGACGCAATGCCACCGGCCGCGTTGATATCCTCGACCGCCAGCTTCGCGGCGTCACTCATCATGCCGCCGACGCCGGCCAAACTGCCGCTGAGCGGGTGGACAGAACCGATCGTGATCGTTTCCCCCGCCCCGGAGTTACCGGAGCCACCTCCGCCGGCGCACGCCGTAAGACCCATGAGGCCCATGGCCATTACTGCTGACAATGTCATTTTCTTCATAGCGCTTGTCTGCGGCCTTTCCTTGTTCGCCCTCCCGCTGTTCCGCTGGGAGGAGAGAGATCTGTTCCTTGGCGTTCCGCTCAGCGATCCATATAATCGACGTCACCGGTGGACCAAACCAGTATGCACACCAGTACCGCCAAATTACTAGGGATATTTTCGGAAACTTTCCCTTACGCCATTCCGCTCAGCGAACCAGCAAGGGTAGAATACTGAGGACAGGGAGGAACAATATGCCAACAACCAAAACCATCGAACCCTCATCGAGCAAGGGAACTGAATCTGCGGACCGAGTTGCAGACGTTCTGCTGCTGTTCAGCCGGGCCGATGGCGCCTTGGGCGTCTCCGAGATAGCCCGGCTCTGGGACTGAGCAAGGCCGTCGTCCACCGGATCCTGCAGTCCCTGGGTTCACGCGGGCTCCTCTATTCGGCAAGTCAGTCGTCCAGCTATGTTCTCGGCCCTGCCGCCATCGGGATGGGCAACAAGGCCTGGAGCCAGTTGGATTTCAGATTCGTCGCCGCCCCGGTGCTGCGGGCGTTGCGGGATGACACCGGCGAGACGGCCACGTTGTCCGTGCTGAGCAGTCATTCCAGGATCTATCTAGATCAGTACGAGAGTTCTCAGGAAATCAAGATGGTTGTAGAAACCGGTGTCCCCTACCCGCTGCACTCTGGCGCTTCAAGCCGGGCGATCATCGCTTTCCTGCCGGAGATTTACACCGAAGAAGCCGTGGCACAGATGCGCCAGCTTAAACCCGACTTTGACGAGAAGCTTTACCGGAAAACACTGCATGAAGTCCGGGAGGACGGCTATGCCGCATCACTGAACGAGCGCAACACCGGAGCGGCATCGATTGCTGCTCCCTTCTTCGACAGGTCCGGAAACGTCCTCGGCTCGATCAGCTCCTGCGGTCCGGTCTTCCGCTTCAATCTGGAGAATTCTGCTGAACATGCCAAAAAAGTCGTTGCGGCCGCACATCAAATCACGGACCTGCTGAACCGTTGAACAGGAGCCAGCCTTATGCCAACACGTCCCCGCGTACTGCCGCGGTCCTTCCTCTATGTCCGGGCAACAAGCCGGAACTCTTCTCTAAAGCATCTACTGGGCCTGCAGATGCACTGATTCTGGATCTTGAGGACGCCGTGCCGCTGGCCGCCAAAGCACAGGCAAGGAACGACATCCGCGGCTGGCTGACCAAACATTCTCGACCCGAGGAGGCGCCGCGTAGTCCGCGCCAGCAGTCCTGGGTCCGCATTAACGGGGACTCCACCGCCCCGGACCTCGACACTGTCACAGTCCCGGGCTTGGCCGGTGTCTTTCTGGCCAAATGCACAGTAGACAGCCTCCATGAAACGGCCACGTTCCTCGATGCTCTGGAATCATCCAGAGGCCTGGAGGCCGGCAGTGTGTCAATCATCGGATTAATCGAAAGTGCCGCAGCACTCCAACAAATAGACAAGATAACGCGGGTCCGACGACTGACCACTTTGGCCATCGGAGAAGTGGATCTCATGGCGGACCTGCGGATGACAAGGAGCTCCAGGTCCGAACCCGCCCTAGATTCCCTCCGGACCCGCCTCGTAGTCAGCTGCGCAGCAGCTGAACTCCTGCCCCGGTGGCTCCGACGTCAACAGCCTTCCGGGAACTGGACGACTTTGTCGAAAGCAGCCTCAAAATGCACGCGCTCGGGTTCCGCTCCCGCACTGCCATCCACCCGTCACAGGTTCCGGTCATCCACGACGTTTTCACCCCCGATGACGCGGCCATAGCGGCAGCCCAGGACGTGATCGAACAGTTCCGGCGAGCCGGCGACGGCGTCGCCACGGACGCCAGTGGCCGTATGATCGACGCCGCGGTGGCCCGGGGGCCATGGAGACCCTTCAGCGCTCAAGCCTGAGGACAGGTAGGCGGGACCCCTCCCCAGCCCAGCCGAGCTGATCTTCTAATCCGAAAATGAGGTGACCTGACGGCGGCAGGCTCGCACTGGTGGACCATTCCAAGATTGGCTGTGCACCGACAGGGGCTGCTCCGCCGCCACCGCCAACCAGCGCCTAGCGGCGTTGAAATCGTTTTTCCGATGCGTTCAAACCGAAGCCTCCGAACAAATCGCACAGGCCCAACAAGTCTTCAGCCTCAAAGCCGCCCAAGCTCCCGAGCCCGCCATCGACTACCTGCCCCTGGAAGCGATCGGGCTGCTGCTGGAGCACGCCAAACGTCGCGGACCGCGCGACCTGGCGCTGCTGACGACCCTTTACGACACCGCGGCCAGAGGCCAAAAAACCTACGACCTGTCATTTGCCGGCCTTCATCTCGACAAACCCGCCAGCGCGACTCTCACCGGAAAGGGCCGCAAAACCAGGTCGTTCCACTGACACCACAGGCCGCCGTGATCCTTGCCCAGCACGTCAGCACACTGCCACAGGATCCCACCGGTCCGGTGTTTGCCAACAGAGCCAACCAACGGCTGGGACGCGCCGGCGCCGCTTACATACTCGCCAAAAGCGCCCAGGCCACGCACGCCGACCGTCCCGAACTCGTCCCCACGACCGTTTCGCCCCACGTGCTGCGCCATTCGAAGGCAATGCATCTACTGGAAAACGGCGTCAATCTGATCTACATCCGCGACATACTCGGCCACGCCTCCGTCATCACCACCGAGATCTACGCCAAAGCCAGCCCCGAAATGAAACGCCAAGCCATCGAAGCAGCCGCCGCCAAGACCCTCGGAACAAGCAACTAGGACCAGACCGCCCGGCGGGATCTGCTGACCTGGCTACGCCAAGCGATCTGAATCCACCGGTTATGCGAAGAAGTCGGCGCCCGTCAAGCCGCTCACCACCACAGACGCCAGAAACTTCACATAACCGGTGACTTCACATCAGACGAGAAGACCCAGATCCAGGCGCTGGCCCGGTCCCAGCCGGCATTTCCGACGATGCCGGGCATGCCTGAGAAACGGACCCACGACTACGTCCGGCACGGGACCACCACCCTATTCGCGGCACTGAACACCGCGGACGGCTAAGTGATCTCCAGCCTGCACCGCAAGCACCGCGCCACAGAGTTCCGCAGTTTCCTGATCAAGATCGACTCCCAGATCCCGGCGGACCTGGACGTGCACCTGATCTGCGATAACTATCAAACCCACAAGACGCCGACCGTCAAAGCATGGCTGGAAAAGCACCCCCGCTTCCATATGCATTTCACCCCGACCTACTCGTCCTGGATCAACCAGGTCGAACGGTTCTTCGGCTTCGTCACCGAGGACCTCCTGCGGCGCAGCGACCACCGCAGCGTCCAGGCCCTCGAAGCCGACCTCCGCAGTTGGGTCAAAGCATGGAACGATAACCCCACCCCATTCATCTGGACCAAAACCGCGCAGCAGATCCTCGAATCACTCGGCAGACTTTTGAAGCGAACTTCAGGCGCAGGACACTAGCCCGATGACACATCGATCAGCACCTTGCCGACGATGCTCTCTTCCACCGCTGCGTGGGCCGCAGCCGTGTCCGCCAGGTCAAAGCGATGCAGCGGCAGGCCTGCGGCCTCACCCACCGGAAGGGCTCCGTCGACGATGGCCGCATTGATGTCCTCGGCGGCGGCGTGCACCGCCGCCATGCCAACGGTGTAGAGCAGCACGAACTGGTAGCGGACATTGAGGCTGAAATGCCTGCGCACGTCCAGGCTCATCTGGTCGCCGCCGATGTTGGCGTAGACCGCGATAGAGCCGCGGTTGCGGATCACTGCCAGGTCGAGTTCGGCGTTCTGCGCGGGTGCCACCTCCACGATCTGGTCGACGCCGTTGGGAGCGATCCGGCGGATCTCCGTGGCCGCGTCGGTTTCCCGGTAATTGATGACGTGATCGGCGCCGGCGGCCGTGACCAGCGCAGCCTTCGCCGGTCCGCTTACGGTCGTGATCACGACAGCGCCGGCCCACTTTGCGAGCTGGATTGCCGCATGGCCCACGGCGCCGGCCCCTCCCGCGACGAGAACTACTTTGCCGTCCAAGGTTCCCGGGTGCAGCCGCCGCGGGCCGTCCTCGGCGATGGTCAGGGCCCGGTGGGCGGTGATCGCGGGAACGCCAAGGCTTGCGCCGAGGTCGAACCCGGCGTTCTCCGGGAGCGGAAAGACCCGCTCGGCCGAAAGGACGGCGAACTCCTGGGCTGTCCCGCCGTCGGCGCGCTGGTAGGCAGCCAGGGCTAGCCAAACCCTGTCACCGACCTGGAGATGCTCGACGCCGGGTCCGACGGCGTCCACCACTCCGGCGCCGTCTTGGTTCGGCACGACCTCTGCGAAGGGCAGTGGCTCGCCCGGTTTCGCGCCGCGGCGCGACTTCCAGTCGGTGGGGTTCACTGCGGACACGATGATCCTTATGCGCACCTCCCCACGCCCCGGATCGCGGCTCTCGCGGTCGACGAGCTCGAGGACAGACGGATCGCCCGTGGCACAGTACACGATTGCTTTCATAGTCAGACCTTACGCTGGCCCCGAACGAAAATTCACGCCACGTGCCGGACCAGATGCGGGCAACGTTCCCTCTTGACTCTGGGATCCTCCATGCCCGGCGCCGATTCCAGAGGATTTGAGATGCTGACCTGCAGAAGTTTCGCACTCTGGGCAACACATTTCCAGGGAACGTCATGTCCACGTCCGACGCGGCCCTGTTGAGCGGACTTGTGGACACGAGTTTCAGTTCGGTGCCAACCTGCTTTTAGGCTCTTCATAGCGATTCCGCCTCCCTTCAGCCCTTCCATGGTCCGATCGGCCGACAGCCGCATGAGGCGGGACGCGTCTGCCGGACACCGAGCCGATAGTGGGTCCGTTACCCGGGTCGTGATTGGGAGGCCTCCGGACTTACTGATTGTCCGCTCATGTTGGGGGTCATAGCGACGACACCAGCCTTGGCGGCGGCATAGTGCCAGTATTCAGGGTCCTCGCCCCGAAACGCGGCACCCGAGGCCAGGTTGACGACGATTCCGTCGCTTTCCTTCTAGGGTAGGCACTTGCTGCCTCGCGCACAGGATGGCCAGCCGATCGCCAGCGCCACTTGGGGCAGCACCTGGTCCGTCCAATATCAGCTTCATCACTTTGTCGGAACCCAACAAAATCTCGCCTCCAGTTGGGGAATTAGCGTTTGTTCCGAGGCAATATCCGCAGCTATGCACCCCAAAGGACTTTCGATGACGATGCAGCCAGACCTACAGGCCAACCCCGGCACCATCCTCGAGACCGCCAGGACACAGGTTCTGGAGCAGGGCATGGGCCTCTCCGAAAGCCAGCTGGTGGAAATCCTCAGGCTGCCGGACCGGGATCTGCCCGCCGTCCTCCAGCTCGCCCACGAGGTCCGGCTCAGGCATTGCGGTGAGGATGTCGAGGTGGAGGGCATCATTTCCATCAAGACCGGTGGCTGCCCCGAGGACTGCCATTTCTGCAGCCAGTCCGGCCTGTTCGACTCCCCCGTTCGTGGCGTCTGGCTGGACATCCCCGAGCTGGTCAAGGCTGCGAAGGAAACCGCCGCCACCGGGGCCACCGAGTTCTGCATCGTCGCCGCCGTCCGCGGCCCGGACATCAAGCTCATGAACCAGATCAAGTTCGCGATCGACCGGATCAACGAAGCCGTGGACATCAACATCGCCTGCTCCCTGGGCATGCTGACCCAGCGCCAGGTGGACCAGCTCGCCGAATGGGCGTGCACCGCTACAACCACAACCTCGAGACCGCGCGCAGCTACTTCCCGGAGGTCGTCACCACCCACAGCTACGAAGAGCGCCTGGACACCTGCAACATGGTCAAGGACGCCGGCATGGAACTGTGCTGCGGTGCCTTGATCGGCATGGGCGAGAGCCTCGAACAACGCGCGGAACTAGCCGCCCAGCTCGCCGCCCTCGAACCCCACGAAGTCCCGCTAAACTTCCTCAACCCCCGCCCCGGAACCCCGTTGGAGAACCAGGGCATCATGGACGGCAAGGACGCCCTCCGCGCCATCGCCGCGTTCCGGCTGGCGATGCCCCGCACCGTGCTCCGCTACGCCGGCGGACGGGAGCTGACCCTCGGCGACCTCGGCACCCGCCAAGGCCTCATGGGCGGCATCAACGCCGTCATCGTCGGCAACTACCTGACCACCCTGGGCCGCCCGGCAGACGCCGACCTGAACCTGCTGGTGGAACTTAACATGCCCATCAAGGAACTCCAGAAAACGCTATGAACCGGGTTTCGACGAGCTCACCCACCGACTCCCCCGCCGAGTTCTGTGGGCACTGCGGTGAACCGTCCGACGTCGGCGCCAGCCCGGCGTCGGACGTTCACCACAATTGCCGTGAGCGCCTCGCGATGGAGCCGCCGCGCTACTGCGCCGCCTGCCGACGCCGTATGAAAGTCCAGGTGACTCCGTTGGGCTGGTCGGCGGAATGCTCCCGCCACGGAGTGCTCGCACCATGAGCGGCGAGACACCGCCTGGCCTGATCCAGCGGGACCGCGCCAGGCTTTGGCACCCCTACGCGCCGGCGTCCCGGACCTTCCGCTGTGGGAGGTCGAGGCGGCCGACGGCGTGCGGCTGCGGCTTCGGGCCGAGGACGGCGCACGCCACGAGGTGGTTGATGCGATGTCCTCGTGGTGGTCGGTGATTCACGGCTACCGCAACCCGGTGCTGGACGCCGCCGCGCGGCGGCAGCTGGAGAGTTTCAGCCATGTGATGTTCGGCGGACTCACGCACGCCCCGGCGGTGGAACTGGCCGAGCGGCTGGTGGACATGGCCCTTCCGTACCAGGACGGCCGGGTTTGGAGCGGGTGTTCCTCGCGGATTCGGGTTCGGTTGCCGTGGAGGTTGCCCTGAAGCTGGCGGTGCAGTTCCAGACAGCATTAGGGCACCCACAGAGGCAGCGGTTGCTGAGCATCCGCGGCGGGTACCACGGCGATACGTTCGCGGCGATGGGGGTCTGTGATCCCGTGGACGGGATGCATTCCGCTTTCCCGGGCCTGCTGGCCGGCAACGTGTTTGGGCCCCGTCCTCCGGCAGCCGCCGCCGCGACCCCGGAAACCGTGCGTGCCTGGGCGTCCGACCTCGGGGACATCGCGGCTGCGCATTCCGGGGAGCTGGCCGCGATCATCGTCGAACCGGTCCTGCAGGGTGCCGGTGGCATGCACGCCTACCCGGCCGAATGCCTGACAGCGCTGCGGCACGTGGCGGACAGGCATGGCCTGCTGCTCATCTTCGATGAGATCGCCACCGGTTTTGGCCGCACCGGCGAGCTGTTCGCGGCCGATCATGCCGGCGTCGTGCCGGACATCATGTGCGTGGGCAAGGCACTGACCGGCGGCTACCTGACCCTCGCCGCCATGCTCTGCACGGCGGAGATTGCGTCGGCTGTGTCCGGCGGCCAGGCCGGTGCCCTGCTGCACGGCCCACGTTTATGGGCAACCCGCTGGCGTGTGCGGTTGCCAACGCGAGCCTCGGCATCATCGGCGACGGCGCCTGGCGGACCGACGTCGCCCGGATCGGCGCGGGCCTCGAATCGGGGCTCGCCCCGCCCTGGACCTTGAGGCCGTCCGGGATGTCCGCATCCTCGGCGCCGTCGGAGTCATTGAGCTGGACGACGCCGTCGACGTCACGGCGGTCAGCTCCGCGGCGATCCGCCACGGGGTCTGGGTGCGGCCGTTCCGGAACCTCGTCTACACCATGCCCCCGTACATCAGCACTGCAGCGGACGTTGAACAGATCACCGCGGGCATGACGGCGGCCGTCGCCGAGGTGCACGAACGCCTCCCTGCACGGTACGGAGGCTCGTCATGAGCACCTCGATGATCCAGTGGCTTGAGCGTCAGGCCGCAGTCCGGGACCGCCGGGGCCTGATCCGCCGCCCGCTCCCCCGCGCCGCGGATGAACAGTTCATCGACCTTGCCAGCAACGACTATCTGGGCCTCGCGGCGGACCCGCGGGTTGTCGGGGCAGCTGCGGCGGCCGCGTCGCTGTGGGCGCGGGTGCCACGTCCTCGCGCCTAGTCGCCGGAACCACCCGGCTGCATTTGGATCTCGAGCATGAATTGGCCGCCCTGGCCGGGATGGAAACGGCGCTGGTCTTCTCTTCCGGCTATTTGGCCAACATCGGTGTGATCACGGCGCTCGGTGGACCCGGCACGCTGATCGTCGCGGACGAACACTGCCATGCCTCGATGATCGACGGATTCCGACTCAGCCGCTCCCGCACCGAATCGTTCACCCACAACAGGGTGGAGGACGCTGCCCGTCTGCTTGCCGACCGGCCGGAGCCGCGCGCGCTGATCGCCGTCGAATCCCTCTACAGCGTCCTCGGCGACGAAGCCCCACTCGCTGACCTGCTGGCCCTAGCCGAGGAGCACGACGCCGTGCTGCTCGTCGACGAGGCCCACAGCCTCGGAGTCACCGGCAACGGTGACTTCCAGGGCTGCGGCGCGGTGGCCGGTACAGCCCTGGCCGGGCATCCGAACGTGATCGTGACCGCGACGCTGTCCAAGGCCCTGGGCAGCCAGGGCGGCGCCGTCCTGGGATCCGCCCTGCTGCGGGAGCACCTCGTCAACCGGGCCCGGAGCTTCATGTTCGATACCGGACTGGCACCGGCCTCCGCCGCCGCAGCCCTCGCCGCGGTGCGGATCATCCGGGATGAGCCTTGGCGGGCCAGATCCGTGCAAAGCAACGCGGCAGCGCTGGCCGCCGGGCTCGCCCCAGCCCTCGTATCCCGCGGCGCCGCTTTCGAGCAGACAGTGGGGGCTGTCCAGTCCATCGCCATGCCGTCCGCCGCATCTGCCTTGGCAGCTGCCGAGGCGGCGCGGACTGCCGGCGTCCGGATCGGCTGCTTCCGCCCACCGTCCGTTCCGGACGGAATTTCACGACTGCGGCTCACCGCCCGCGCCACCCTCACCCCCAAGGAAATCGAAGACAGCTGCGCAGAGTTGCGCCGCATTTTGGAGGAACTTCCATGAACCTGCCCGGCATCATCCTGATCACCGGTACGGACACCGGCGTCGGAAAGACCATCACAACGGCGGCCCTCGCCGCCGTCCTCCACGGAAAGGGGCGCAGCGTCGCTGTGTACAAACCGTGCCAGTCAGGCGCCGCCGACGGCGATTCCGACGCGGCCGAAATTGTCCGGCTCGCCGGCGCCGTGACAGCTGAAACCGGGGTCATCCTGCAGCAGCCGCTGGCTCCCGTCGCCGCTGCCGCCCTCGACAGCACACCGCTCCCCCGGTTGCTGCGCACGCCGAGAGGGTCCGCGAGCTCGCCGCGTCCCATGATCACGTCCTGGTGGAAGGCGCAGGCGGCCTGCTGGTGGAGCTGGATTCCGGCGGCGGCACCCTGGCAGACCTCGGATCGCTCCTGGCGGCGGCATTTGTGCTCGTCGCCCGGCCGGCCCTCGGCACTCTGAACCACACCGCACTGACCCTCGAAGCGCTGGGAGCGCGGCAACTTCGGGTCATGGGTGTGGTGCTCGGAAGCTGGCCACGCGTCCCTGACTTCGTGCACCACGGCAACCGGCAGGTGCTCGGAACGCTGCGGGCACCCTTTCTCGGCGCCCTCCCCGAGCAGGCGTCGGAACTGTCCCCTGCGGATTTCCGGGCCGGAGCAGCTGCCTGGCTGAACGGCCTGCCCGCATGAACCCGGCTTTGACTGCCGCGGGATCCGCGGAGGCGCGGGTGGAAAGCTCCGGCCACGCCCGCTGCCCGTACCTCGTCGTGCGTGACCCGGAAGTGGTCCGTGACATCCTGCACCGGCCCGCCGACTTCAGCCCCGCGAATGCCCTGATCGCAGTGACGCCCCTGGCAGGGCCCGCCCTGCGCGTGCTGCAGCGCGTACGCTTTGCCTTGCCACCCGTGCTGGCCAGCAACGACACGGACACACACGCTGGAATCCGCAAGGTCGTGGCGGGCTTCTTCACACCCGCCACGGTCGCCGCCATGGAGCCGCGGATCCGGGAACTGGCCCAGGAAGCGGCACGGAACGCCGTGAACCAACTCGACTCTTCCGGCCAAGTGGACCTCGTGCAGGCAGTCGCGGCGTTTCCCCGTCAGTCGTCATGCTCGAACTCCTCGGACTGCCCGTTCGGGATCTTGCGGCCCTGAAGGGGTGGGGCCTTGACTCCATGGAGCTGTTCTGGGGCTGGCCCGACGAGGACCGGCAACTCGAACTGGCCCACAGCGCCGCCGACTTCTACCTCTGGCTGCGCAAGCTCGTCGCTGAATCCAGGGTGGCCCCGGACGGAACCTGTTCAAATCCTTGGCCGAACACGGCCTGTCCACGCCTGAAATCTGCTCCCTGGGCTACTTCCTGCTGATCGCCGGACAGGAAACAACCACCCAGCTGATCAGCACCACCTTCTTCCGCCTCCTGGAGGGGTCCGCGCCCGTCTGCTGGAAGGACGCGGCATCCGAAGCAGGCTCCAAGACCGTGGTCCGGAACGTGCTGGCCACGGAATCATCTGTGCCCACCTGGCGCCGGGTGGCCGCCCACGACACGAACCTTGGTGACACCCTGATCCCGGCGGGCGCCGAAATTCTCCTCGTACTGAGCGGCAACCACATCACTTCACCGGACGCACTCTCTAGCCCGTCTATGCCTTCGGAAGCGATGCGGCGTGGTCAATCCACCGACCATGGCCTTGTTTTTGGATCCGGCATCCACCGCTGCCTCGGCGCCAAGCTCGCCGAACTGGAGGCCGCCATAGTTGTACAGGAGACCGCCACTGTTCTGGCGGAAGTACATCTGCAGGAGTACCAGCCCGATTGGATCAGGCTCCTGTCGTTCCAAGCACCCCGTACCGTCACTGTGGCGAACAATCCATCGACGAGGCCGAGAACAAGTCGGCCGCCATCGGCGAGTAAAGCGGCATCCAACTATGCGCATCACTCGTAAATGGATCCGGCGCTTCAAGATGGCTCACTGACAATCCCTGCCACGGCAACTTGCGAACATCGCTGGGCCGCCCGAGCTCGACGTCATTCTCGACCCCGGCCGAAAGTCTGAATTTGGGAGGTTTCCGCAGTCCGCTGCTGCCAAATGTTTGTCGGTACTCGGCATCGTCGCACGAGACAGCGACCCGCCAACGGCCTTCAACCACGAAGTCGTGTAGTCCCATGTGCTTCCTGCCATGAATGAGTAGCAGCGACACCGCTGCCCAACCAGAGAGCGAGAGAGACGCCCTGCCACAGCACCGACCGCCAACGAAAAAGGCCCCCGAAAGGGCCGCAAGTGAACATTTCTGCACAGTCAGAAGTCAACAAGCCCCTGAACAGGGAAAACACGCGCCCGAGGTGGGACTCGAACTGCATTCCAGCCCCTAAAAACGCCGGGAACTCGCGGAAACATGTGGAATCTGACTCAGTTCGACGGCGGTTCGGCCCTATCCGACGCCCAAGGGGTGCACAATGTGCACACCCCTTTTTCCCACTTTTGAGACCTCGCAATACGGGCAAGGCGGCTGCCGTCGCGGATCGCTCCGAGTGGCTTCGTCAGGCGATCTGGATTCGTTCGTCGCCGAACTCAACCTCGACACGAAGCCGGCCGCCAAGCGCCTCGACGTATTTCCGTAAAGTATCGACCTGGGCACGATCAATGTCACCGTGCTCGATGCGGGACACCCTGTTCTGGCTGACATGCAGGCGCCCAGCCAGCTCGACCTGCGTCAGCTCAGAGGCCTCGCGGAGCTCCCGAAGCCGGTACGCCCGGACCTCATCGACCATGCGCTTCTTGTGTGCATTCACAGCTGTCCGGTCAACCGGACGCTTGGCCAGTAGTTCCTCCATGGACTTCGCCACTATGCCCCTCCTTTCAGGATCCTCAGATGATCATCGAACAGGTCATCAGCAACCGGAATGTTCGTCTTGTACCACTTACTCCAGTTGCCCGCCTTGTCCCCGCGACAAGCAGGATCGCCCGCCGCTCCGGATCAAAGGCAAACAGGATTCGCAGTTCCGACCGCCCGCTCGATCCCGGCCGCAGCTCCTTCGTGTTCTTATGCCGTGATCGAACCACCGAGTCGACCAATGGACGACCAAGTTGAGGTCCGCGCTCGGCGAGAAGCTCTAACCCGGGGTTTTCATCAATGTGAGGCTGAGGGGTGTGTTTAAGAGACGAAAAGGTGCTCTGACAAGGGAAAATAGGGGTGTCTACGCCGTTATTTTCCGTGTCCTGAAGGAGCACCTTTTCGATGCCCCAGTCTACCAAGGTCTTCCCCTCCGTCCCGGTCTCTTTCACCGGCCAGTCGCTGGTCTCCCATGCCGGTGCCAGGATCCTGACGTCGTTGATCGACGCCCTCGGGTTCCGGGATTTGTGCGAGGACCGGCTGGGCCAGTTCGTCCCCGCGATGGCCTCACACCGGCCCGGTCGGCTGCTCGGGTCGCTGGCGGTGATGCTCGCCGCCGGCGGCGAGTATGCCTCCGACCTGGACATCCTGCGCTCCCAGCCAGGCGTGTTCGGGAAAGTGCCCTCGAACGCGACGGTCTCGCGGTTCTTTGAACGCACCGTGAAGAACCCGGACGTTTTCGATTACGGTTTCTCGACCCTGTCCAAGGAACTGCGGACGCGGGCCTGGGCAGCCGCAGGGGACCGCAGCCCCGCGGTGAAGGCGACGGCCGCGGACCCGCTGGTCATCGACCTCGACGCGACGCTGGTGGCCTCGCACTCCGAGAAGGAACAAGCCACCGGAAACTACAAGGGCGGGTTCGGATTCGCCCCGTTCACCGCCAGCATCGATTACGGTTCCGGCCAAGGCACCGGGGAGGAACTCGCGGTGCTGCTGCGCCACGGCGGGGCGACCGCGAACAACGCCGAGGACCACATCCGCATCTTCGAGGCCGCCATCGCGGTCCTGCCCGACGCACTCTACGGTGAGAATGAGGACCTGGACGGGGAGAGGATCCTGGTCCGCACCGACAGCGCCGGCGCGTCCCGGAAGTTCCTCTGGTACCTACATTCGCGCGGCGTGCAGTTCTCCGTCTCGTACCCGGTTCCGGTCGGTAAGGCCCACATGATCGACTGGATCAACGACAAGAAATACTGGCAGCCGGCCCTGGACCAGGACGGCAACGAACGCGACGACGCCTGGGTCATCAACGCCACGCAGGTCATCCCGCTGCAGGACTACCCGCCGGGGACGAAAATCTTTCTGCGCGCCGAGCCGCTGCACCCGGGTGCGACACCGACCCTGCTAGGTGCGTGGGTCAGAAATGACAGGCCCTAATTCTTAAAACGCCGACGGAATAGCCATGTCCTGGTGGGGGTGGCTGGGAGAATCGGTGGCATGGTTACCGGTTCTTCCGCGCAGGATGGTTTGTTCGATGAGTCGCTCGTGGAGCGGGTCGAGCTCCCGGCCGATGTGCCGATGGATGCCAATGGCGGGGTCAGGAAGCGGTTCAAGGCTTTCGAGCCGGATGCGGTGATGCTGGTCCCGCCGTCGCTGGAGGAGTGGTTGCCGCAGGGCCATTTGGCCCGGTTCATTGGCGAACTCGTTGATGGGGAACTGGATCTGACCCGGTTCTATGCTTCCTATGCCAAGGCGAAGGGCCAGCCGCCGTATGATCCGCGGCTGATGCTGCGGATTCTGCTCTACGGGTACTGCGTGGGGGTTCGTTCCTCGCGGGAACTGGAAAGAGCGTGCATGGATGTGGTCGCGTTCCGTTGGTTGTGTGCCCAGCAGGCCCCGGATTTCCGGTCGATCGGGCGGTTCCGCGAACGCCACCTCGCGGCGCTGGCCAACGTGTTCCTGCAGGCGCTGGAGCTCTGCCGGGCCGCGGGCATGGTCTCGTTGGGCCATGTCGCACTGGACGGGACGAAGGTCCGGGCCAACGCCTCCCGGCACAAGGCCATGAGTTATGCCCGGTTGACGGAGAAGCAGAAGGTGTTGGCCGATGAGATCAGCGACCTGATGGCGGAGGCGAAGACCGTGGACGCGGCCGAGGACGCCCGCTTCGGGCCGGGCAAACGCGGGGATGAACTGCCCGCCGAGCTGGCCAACCGGTCCCGGCGCGCCGCCGCGATGGCCACCGCCCGGCCTCCATCGAGGCCGAGGCCGCCCAGAAGGCACGCCGTGAGGCCGAGGAGAAGGCCCGAGCCCGCGGGGATGATGACGAGGATGTTTCCGGGAAGGGCGAAGCGGCCGCGGCCGCGGCCGCGGCCGTGCCCAAGCCCACGGCGCAACGGAACTTCACCGACCCGGACGCGAGGATCATGAAGACCGCGGACGGTTCCTACCACTACTGCTACACCGGGCAGGCCGTCGTTGATGAAGAACAGCAGGTCATCGTTGCCACCGAGCTGAACAACACCGCGGTGGACGTGCAGCAACTGGTCCCGATGGTCCAGAACACCCGGGACACCCTGGGCGCCATGCCGTCGAAGTGGAGCGCCGATGCCGGGTACTGCTCGGCGTCCAACCTGGAGCACGTCAGGGACCTTGAAGCCGGTGGCGGCACCGAGTTCTTCATCTCTACACGGCGGATGAAACACGGGCGTCCGGTCCCTGAGGCGCCACGGGGCAGGATCCCGGCGGATGCGACCCCGACCGAGCGGATGGCCCGGAAACTGAAAACGAAGAAAGGCAAGGCGGTCTACGCCCGGCGCAAAGCCATCGTGGAACCGGTCTTCGGACAAATCAACACCCGGCAAGGCAAACACGTCCTGTTGCGCGGGCTGGAGAAGGCAGCCGGGGAATGGAAGCTGATGGCCGGCTGCCACAACCTGCTCAAACTCTTCAGTTACCGCACCGCCACCGCCTGAACATCCCGGGGGACGGCCCCAGGACCGAACCTGCCCCACCGAACCGCGCCCCGCAGGAGCCTTCCAGGACTTTCTTCCGAGAAAACGCCAAGAGGCCGGCCCCCTTCTCACGGAAAAGGAGACCGGCCCTTGAGCCGTCGCGGTGCGAACCTACGGAACAGTCAAACCACTACCGACTCACGCACCTAGACATCGACGGTCACCGTGTAACAGCGTTTCTGACGAATGCCCCGCGCTGGCACGGACCGTTCCTGGATGCCCGGCACCGGGCCCGCGGCCGCTGCGAGAACCGCATCAAGACGCTGAAGAACACCGGCCTGGGCAAGCTCCCGTTCTACGATTTCGCCGCGAACCAGGCCTGGGCGAACATCGCGGTACTGGCCGCGAACCTGGTCTCCTGGCTCCAGCTCACCGCGCTGCCCGACGGCCACAAGGCACGGGGCTGGGACATCAAACGCTGGCGCTACCGGCTCTTCGCCACCGCCGGCAAACTCATCACCCGCGCCCGACGGACCCACCTGCTGCTACCCGACGCCGCACCGGAGAAACCCCTCATCGCCGCGCTGCTCGAAGCCATCGGACGGATCGCCGCAGCCGCTAACCGCCCCGCACTCCTGCTGCGGACCTGACACCCCAGCCCCCGCCAACCAACGAGCACGAAGAAGAACACCCAACGGGATCAGTGGAAGCCCGCGCCCGCCCGGCGACCCGGGCCTCTCAGTCACGCCCAAATCGGATCCAGCCCGCCGGGACGGCAAAAACCGGCCCGGCGCACCGCCCGCCATCCGATGAAAAATCCGGGCTAATGCAGCAACGATCTGCTCATACGAGTCTTGGTCAAGACCTAACAGCCACGGCTCAACTAGTCCCACGTCAACATTCCACATCGAGACCATCATACAACTCAGGTGTTCTACAACTCAAGTGCTATATTGCGGGTCCGTCACTTGTTGGACCTACAGGAGGGAGGAGCCGTCACACTCATGACGGTTGTGGCCAGGCAGTGCGTCGCAGAGAAGAAGCCCCGGTAGGCGTTGATGTCGTCGTACTCGAGGCGCGAATTCAGGCATACTCAAGGCGCTTCAACAGCTCGGCGTCGCGGCTCATAACGAAGTCCAGGCCCGCGCCGATTTCTTGCCTGTGCCGGTGACGCTGGACGTCCGAACTGGCAACTTGACCAAGAAGCGCCGACTTGGAGGTGTGCGCCTTGGCAGTCGGCTCACCCGGACGGCGGTCACCGTCTTCTGAAACACGCAGGTTTTTGTCCATGTTCCGATGATACTAAGCGGTATCAGGTAGTTTACTGGCGTGAGGCGTATCCGGCTGCCGAAGGTGACTTCTCGAGAAAACGGTTCCGAGGAGTTGTAGCAACGCAGACACCGCCGCCTACGGTCCTGGGGGCGATGTCATCTGCTGTTGAGCTTGCGCGGATCAGGGAAACCGAGCGAGACGTAGCCCGGAGCCCGCTTGATCAGGGATGCTGCCAGTACGGGAGTTGATTCGTCGTAGTAGTCGTGAACAGTCGCCACAGATTTCCCCGGATACGGCCGGATTACCCGACCGACATACTGGACCAATCTGCCTTTGAACGACACAGGCGCTGCAAGGAACAGGGTATCCAGTTTGGGGCAGTCAAAGCCTTCTCCAATGTATGAGCCGGTGCCCAAGACCAACAAAGGCTCCGCATCAGCGGTGGTGGCGAGAAGGTCGACGGCGGCCTGTCGTTCCTTGGCCTTCATCGCTCCAGTGAAGGCCACCGGTTTCAGACCCGCCGCCTCGAACCGGGACCTCAGCGACTCAAGATGTGCTTTCCACGTAGTCAGCACAAGGATTCGGGAGTTCCGTTCGTAAGCTTCAATGACGTCGTCGTAAATTTGCTGCAGGCGTTCCTCATTGGCGATCAAGTCCTTGTAGATGGCAGAGATCCCGCCCGGTTCGCTGGGGTCCGCGGCGCCGTCGTACGCGTATGAAGTCCGGTGCAATACCAAAGTCAGCGTCGGTTCGGCAATCTCGTGTGCGTGCGCTGGCAGTTGCTGCGGAACGGCTGGGGAAATCGTGTGTGAGATTTGGCCGAGCTGGTGGTAGATCAGCGACTCCAACTTGTCCCGCCGGTACGGTGTGGCCGTCAGCCCAGCCAGTACCGGGCCTGGATCTGATTCATAACGTTGGTGAACGCTGCCGCCGGGACGTGGTGACATTCATCCACGATGACGAAACCGTAGCCGGCCGTCAGCTCGGCAACATTTTCCCGCCGTGCCAGCGTAGGCAAAAGCGCGACATCCACCCGACCCGTCGTCTTGGCACGGCCACCTCCGATTTGGCCGCACTGCTCGTCCAAGAACTCACGGATGCGGCTGCGCCATTGCTCCTTGCGATCAACCAGAATGAGCGTTGAAACGCCACGAATTGCCATCGCAGCACACGCCATAACGGTCTTTCCCGTACCGGGCGGGCCACCACGACCCGTGCTCGGCGGCAGTGGCGGCGTCCACGGCATCTTGTTGTTCCGCGCGCAGGCGGGCCGAGCACTCGAAGCTGTGGGCGGTGCCTTCCAACCGTTGATCATCGATGCGCAGCGAGCTGCCACTCGATTCGACCAGTTGCTTCAAGAAGGGCATCAGCCCACGCGGCAGGATGAGGTTGCCCTCAAGCGTTTCGTCGTAGTTGCGCAGGTAACGGGGAATATTCCAGGTGGATCGCCTCTGGCGCTGGCGTTCATAGAACTCAGGGTTCGGCATGGAAGCGGCATGCTTGACGGCTGAGATCATGGCTGGTCCAAGGTCTGCCGCCCTGACAGTAAGGCGTGATGCGAATGCGACTCGGACGATCAGAGCGGGACGTGGAAGGATCTTGGACGATAGCGGCAGTTCAAGCCGGCGAACCTCCTGTCCCAACTTGACGGCAGGCAGCCTTCGGACATGAGTAAGAACCTCCCGCTCCGAAAGCCGATCCAGGCTGGACAGGTACGCCCACTGGTCTTCATACGGTTCGAGGGTCGTAGTGTCGAGGAACAACGTAGTGCCGTGCTGGCGGCGCTTGCCGTTCAGCGGCGCAGCAATCAGGTTACCCATGCCCTTGCCCGAATGAACGTCCTGGGCAGGAAAAAGCCTGTCATAGCTGGCCAGACTCATGCTGCCACGCAATGCCATCGCCTCGTGGATGAGACCGGTGCCAAGCTGGCGTGCTGCGGACGCCGGTATGGCTGTCCTGAAGAAGATCCACACGTGGGCGCCACGTCCTGATTGGGATACTTCCAACGCTGCAGGAATTCCCCGAAAGCGTGCAGCCTTAACGTACGCCAACGCATCCAGCATTGCGGCGCCTCCGTCAAAGTCCGCCGCCACCCACCAACAGGTGTCCTGTTCAGTCAAGGGATAGAGGCCAATGTGCTGCACTCCGCGCAAATGATCCGCAACAACGAACGGGGTGAGCGGCAGGAAATTGGCGCCCGCGATGTTCGCGCCCTTGCGCCAACCCCCGGCGACCGCAGGAACCCAGCCGGAGCGACCGTCCCGCGAGTTTTCCCACCGGACTGCGTAGACATCCCTGCGCGCCCTGAACAGGTCCTGGAACAGACGGATTTTCTCTTCCGGAGACGAATCCATGGTTACCGGACCATGGTGCAACACCGCAGGAATTACAGCCTGGGCCAGGTGTGCTGCCTTGGATTCCACTTCCGTGAGTTCCAAGAGTTTCCGCAGCCTGGCATTATCGAGGCGCAATTCGTCTAGCTCACGTCTCAGCGCCCTATCTGCCGCGTCGGAAAGGCCCGGCAATGCAGTTTGACCACCAGCTTCATGAGTGTCTTCAGTCACGGTTCCATTGTGGTCGGCAGAAGCCACCACGCCGAATCCAGAAGACAGTCATCGAACTAAGTTGAGCACATTGTGCACAGCCTGCTTGGCCTCTCTGGGCAACTCCGAAAAAGCCGCGTCGTACGGTGTCATGACACCCTGTAGACTTGGCTGCGAAGGTCAAACCCTCTGATAGTCAGGAGCGCGCCATGTCGGCAGGGACACCACGGCACACCATCCGCGTGAGTGATGATCTGTGGAAAGAAGCCCACCGCAAAGCAGCCTGGGAAGGTACGTCCGTGTCCGAACTCATCCGCACCCGGCTCCGCGACTATGTCCTGACCCCGGTCGAGCACCGCCACACCATCGCGGACTCCCTCGAGTACCTGGTCCCGGACGCTTTCGAAGACCTTCAAGGCCCAGCCACCGGATCCGTGGAACTCCCGCTCCACCTGGACTGGGGACCAGAAAGAACCTACAACGTGGACGATGACGGCAGTTGCTCAGTTCTGTACCAACTCATCCTTCAAAATTCTGGATCCATCGAGGAAATCTGCCGTATCGTCCAGGCAGAACGACTGACCGCCCTCTGGCCGACAATGATCCTGCCCGCACGATGCAGGCAGCTCTGGGAAACATCCTTCCCCGAACTCCCCGCCTACCACGAAGCGAAAGAGCACCCCTCGTGGACCACTCTCAGCGCGTAGCAGCAAAGCTCGCCCTAGCTGTCCTGGCAGCTGATGGCTTCATCCTCGCCGGCGGCCAAGCCCTGATTGAACACGGCATCACCCAGCGCCCCTCGGAGGACATCGACCTCTTCGCCCTGCACCGCCGCCACACACCCGCGACCTTCGCCGCCTCGGTACAGAAGATGACAGACGCGCTCGAAGACTCCGGATACACGGTCGAGATCACCCGACAGTACGACGAGTTCGCCAGCGTCACCGTAGGACATGACGAGGAAGCCGTCGTCATCGATCTTGGCCTGGACTGGTGGGAGAACTCACCCGCCATCATCGATATCGGACCGATACTCTCCCTGAAGGACTCCGTCGCATCCAAGCTGCTCGCCGTCTACGGCCGGGGGTACGCCCGCGACTACCTAGACGCCTACTCCATCATCTCCAGCAAACGCTTCACACACCATGAGATCATCAGGCTCTGCCAACGTCGAGACCCGAACCTGGACCTGCCAATGTTCGCGGCATCCATCGCCAGGCACCGGGCCTCCCAACCACAGAATTCACCAAATACGGCCTGCCTCCCCGTGAACTCCCCACGCTCAGTTCCACGCTCCTAAGCTTCGCCGAGACAATTCACAAAGCCACCCAGAAACCCAGCGCAGCCCATAACGCCGCCAACCTCATCGGGCCGGGAAACGCAGGACCCGGCCCGGAACTGCTCTAGCCATGGCCGATCCCTGCGCCCAGCGCGCGGATGAACCCGGGTGATTCTTCAAGCTGATCCATGCCTGACCTTGCAGGTTTCACCCCGCACCCGGACGGTGGCTGACCGGCGACTCCGTCTTCGAAGTCAAGGACTCCCTGATAAAACGCTTCGAACCCCAGCCCGCCGCCACCCCGGCACCGGAGGGCCGCGATCTGGGCGACCAAGGGGTTTGCACGCTGTGCACACCCTGATTTGGCTCAGCAGCCACGTGTGGACACTGTCCACACCCCTTGGATGGACAAACTGCCCCAAGCCGTCCCCTCGCGCCGACAGAAAGACGCGAACCGAGGAGAAAAATCATGAAGAAATTTCCCTCTAGTCATGTCCTCGCCACAACGCCGGGACATGAAGAAGTGAAGGCCAACCATGGTCGTCAATAGGGTTAGAAAGGAGAGCCAATCGCCCCAAAATTCGAGCAGGCGGAGGGCCTACCAGCCAGTGACCCTGACCTCGCCACCCACACAACTTCACAGGCCACCGCGGCCCCAGGCACAGGCCGCGGCCAGTGTCAGAGGCACCCGCCGAGGGTCAATGTACACACATTAAAAGCAAAACCCCCTCTGGCGAGGGGGAATGCGTGCCCGAGGTGGGACTCGAACTGCATTCCCGCCCCTGCAAACACTGGGATCCCCCTGAAACATGCGGAATCCGCTGCGATCCAACCCATGTACGGCCCAATCCGAGATCAGGAGTGTGGACATTGTCCACATCGCTTATTTCGCGTTACTTGCCTAGCTTCCCTACTTTGCGTAGGCGGGTGGGACGTCATATCGCTTGGCCAACGGGAGGAGCTTCGGGGCTGGGTGTGGCCCGTTCGAAAGCCAATCGTTGCTGATCTCGGTGGCTTTAGCGGCGTGCAGAACGAGCTGTGCAGCGAGGGCGGAGCCGGTAACTTTCGCGTAGGCCAGAGCCGTTTCACCGACAGTTTCGGTGTGTCCGAGAATTGGGAGCAGGTGTGCTGAAGTGACGTTGCTAAGTTCCCCCACACGTTTACCATCGAGGCGGACCTCGACAAACGGGCGCTGGGTGCCGTTCTTCAACGTGTAGATCTCCTTGTGAAGACTGACCAGCAGAAGGCCGACACCATCAGACGGCACGTGACGGAAAAGAACGTCGAAATGGTTCTCTTCTTTTAGGACCTGTATTGCTGATCCCCACGGCAAGAGCGTGTTCACGCCCGTGGGGCCTCGTTGAGAGGAGCTATCAATCCCGGTTCGGGCAGTGCAACGGTGACGCGGGCACGAAGCCGATCCCCCTCGTCGTAGGCCCAGACTCGAGCAGTGGCGGCCGCGCCGAACCCACTGGCAATAATTCTCCTGACTGATTGCGTGTAGCGAGCCGCGTCCTCACGACTGAGATAGCCGAGGACACGCCCATTCCAACGCACACTGATGGCGTTTGAGTCATAGGGGTTGTCCGGCTCGGCCACCAGTTCCACCCGAAGACCTTCAACTTCACCCTCGCTCCTTCGCGCGGTTAAGGCCCCATTGGCGCGCAGAGCGGCCTTGATCCCCTCGCCGTACGCGTGCTCACCAACGACTTCGACGGTCGGCCATTCCGAGCGACCAAGCGACAGGGGATAATGCCTGTTGGCAGAGGAAACAGGCTGATTGACCGGTGCAATTGGCTCCGACGCCCTTAGAGGATACTCAGAACTCGGAGTGAAGCTGGCCGAAACGTCATCGCCCGCAACAGGGACAGCGAGAGGCTCTTCCAAACTGCCTGACCAGGTCGCGTCCTCCCATGACTGACGGTCACGGCGGCGCTTTCGTATCATCATCATAAAGCCGACAATTCCGGCAGCCAGCAGAAACCCTGCAGGCGAGGACACCGTAACGATCAGCAACAGCATTCCGAACATGGTCCACTGGGCAACTGTCCCAGCCTTCTCCAGTCGCGGCACGCCGCGGCCTCCGGCGGTCAGCTTTGCAGGGCTCTCACCCACGTAGTCAAGGACGTTCGCTGCTTGTCCCAGGGTCAGGTGCAGAAGACTGGGACGCGTGCCCGTTACGCGGGCGACAGTCGCGCGCACGAAGTTACGCTGGAACTTCGATGCTGCAGCCGTACCATCGGGTGCCAGGAGCTGCCGCCATGTCTCGTCGCTGACGATCTGACGACCGATCTTGCCACGAGCGGGACTCGATGCTGGTGCTGCGGGGTGCCGTGAAGAGCGGCGGTTCGAGCTGCTGGTCACATGGGAGATCCCAATTTTGGGGATCCGCACTGTACTTGTTGTACGGCCTGTCGCGGACTTCGTGACCCGGAACGGGCCAGCCCAATACTTGCGCTCACCCCGCGCTTCGACGCGGTGATCCGCACAGGTCCAAAACTCTTCGACTTGCGGTAACGAAACCCCAACTCGCACCCCCAAATTAGGCACACGAAAAGCCAGTTCTCCTCGTACGAGAGAGTCTATGCGTCAACGCTCCGTGAATGGGAACAGTTGAACCAGCTGAATTATGGATCGCAATCAACAACAAGACGTGGACACCCAGGCGTCTCAAAGTCCTTCCGCTTGTGTCCATGACTTCGATGAACCAACAAAGGCATTAACCCGGGGGTTGTTGCGGTCGCGGTTAACGGCTGAGGGCCCCGCGGCGCCTGGCCGCGGGACCCTCAGTAATCCATAACAGGGAACCTGCCCCTGTCTTCCTCTACAGTTTAGTCCTATGGCTTCAGCGCACCAAACACCGATCGAACTGGTCCTCCAGCACAGGATCAGCCCCGAGCGCCTGGCACCCTACATCCGCGAGACACCCACCCTGCATGAAGCGATCCGGCTCTACCGTTGGAACATTGACCTCTCAGGCGCCGTCTACGAAGCCCTGCACGTTTTCGAAGTCGTCCTCCGCAACGCGTTGGACCAACAACTCTGCATCTGGAACGCGTTCCAGCCGGATCCGGCTACTGACAGCTTCCATTCACCGGACTGGCTCATCGACCCAAGCGCCCTGCTGCTCCGCATTGCCGGCCGCGACATCCCCGATGCCAGGCGTCGGGCACTTAAATCGACCACACGCAGACCACAGGGCCAACGAGACCCATCCACGCAGACATCCTTGCCGCGATGTCCCTGGGAACCTGGCGCTTCATCCTGCCTGGGCGCCACGATGCCGGCAAACAACGCCTCTGGGACGAAGCACTCCACAAAGCATTTCCACACCTGCGCAGAACACCACGCGAACTCGAACGGGCCGTTGAGGGCGTCTACCACCTCCGGAACCGAGTCGCCCACCTGGAACCCATCATCAACAGCAACGTCCCAGCCCAACTGGTCAACATGCGAACTGTCATCGGCGCCATCGATCCGCAGCTGCTCTCCTGGTTCACCAGCACAGAACGCATCAGCCCCACGCTCTCAGGCCGCCCCTCCCCCGCTCTGGCCGGGCGCAGACGCCAACCATAGCTGAACGAGACTGTGACGCTGCCAATGAAGGCATGCGCCAGATCCAGAAGCTAGTCGCCACGGGCAGACGAATACATATGACTTGAGTGTTGACAGTGTCAACACCCTCTTTGGCCGGACAAACACGGTACCTACTGCCGATCCACGTCCAGGAGCAGCCATCCAAGAGGGTCGTCCAGCGAAAGCGGCTACGTCATGTCGTACCCGCAGCCCAGAACCATGAACAGGTGTAGGCCACCCAGGGCCAACCCGACAGAACTGGAACGAGGAAACCGCATAGCCCCAGCCGCAGCAGGCGGAAGGCCCACTAGCCAGGGACTTGAACCCATCACCCCACACACCTGAATAGGCCACCGCGGCGGCCAGGCCACCGCCCGCGAACCAGCCGCCAGAGCGACGCGACCACAAGCTTTGTCAACACGTCAAAGCAAAATCGCCTCTGACGAGGAAAAACGTCGTGCCCGAGGTGGGACTCGAACTGGGTTCCAGCCCTTGCAAACACTGGGAAGTCTAGGAAACATGGGGAATCCGGCCGGATCCGACCTGCGTACGGGCCAGTCCGAAGCTAAAAGTGTGGACATTGTCCACACTTTCTTTTTGCCATATTCCAGCTCCAAAAAGCGGGCGTCCGGAGGGCTTCCCCGTTGTGACAAAATATCCATCATCGGCGCTACTGTGGCAAAACAGCCCGCAGGCCCCTCTTGACCGGTTGGAACCCGTCGGGGTTACCGGCGGGTACCGGCTTCAAGCCGGTACCCGCCGTCCGCCACCCACTATCCAGAAACGGCGCATTGCCTCGTCAGGGCCGAGGCTGTTGCTACATCGACCGGGCATCCGGGCTTCCCCTTCGTGCCCTGGCACGGAAGGTAACTACTCTGGCGTATCGGATGCCGATTTATCCCTCAGTTCCAAGGGCGACCGCCTGGCATCGGACCAGAATGCCGGGATCAGACGAGGTCGAAGCGATCAAGCATCATCACCTTGTCCCACGCGGCGATAAAGTCTTCGACGAACTTCTCCTTGGCATCGTCGCTCGCGTAGACCTCGGCGACGGCCCGCAGTTCCGAGTTCGAACCGAAGACGAGGTCGACGCGGCTGCCGGTCCACGTGACCTGCCCGCTGGCATCGCGGGCCTCGAAGTGCTCATCGTTTTCGGAGGTGGCCTTCCATGCGATGTCCTGGTTGAGCAGGTTGACGAAGAAGTCATTGGTCAAGGTTCCGGCCCGCGAAGTCAGCACCCCGTCTACCGACAGACCCGTATTGGCGCCGAGGACACGCAAACCGCCAACGAGAGCTGTCATCTCGGGCGCACTGAGGGTGAGCAGGTTGGCCTGGTCGACCAGGAAATGCTCGGCTACCGGCCGGTAACCAGCGCGAGCGTAGTTACGGAACCCATCCGCCTTCGGCTCGAGCGGCTCGAAGGACTCGACATCGGTTTGCTCTTGTGAGGCGTCGGTGCGTCCCGGGGTGAACGGCACTTCGATGTGGTGGCCGGCTTTCTCGGCGGCCAGTTCGATAGCTGCACAGCCGCCGAGGACGATGAGGTCCGCGAGCGACACCCCGACACTGTCACCATGGCTGACGGCGATCTGGATGCTCTCGAGGGTTGCAAGCACCTTGGAGAGCTGCTCAGGCTCGTTGACGTCCCAGCTCCGCATGGGTTCCAAACGGATGCGGGAACCGTTGGCGCCTCCGCGCTTGTCGCTTCCGCGGAAGGTTGAGGCCGACGCCCACGCGGTCGAGACGAGTTCGGAGACTGTCAGTCCGGAGGCGAGGATCTGATCCTTGAGCATGTCGATGTCATCGGCATCGATCATTTTACCCGGGGAAGCGGGGACCGGGTCCTGCCAGATGAGCTCTTCCTGCGGGACCAGCGGGCCCAAATAGCGGGTGGACGGTCCCATGTCCCGGTGGGTCAGTTTAAACCAAGCGCGAGCGAAAGCGTCCTCGAACTCTTCCGGATTCTCAAGGAACCGACGGGAGATCTTCTCGTATGCCGGATCGAACCGGAGCGAGAGGTCCGTCGTGGCCATCATCGGTGCGTGCCGCTTCGACGGGTCATGGGCATCTGGGACAGCGCCTGCTCCGGCGCCGTCCTTGGGCTTCCATTGCTGGGCTCCAGCAGGAGACATGGTGGGATCCCACTCATAGCCGAACAGCGTCTCAAAAAAGCTGTGGTCCCACGTCGTTGGGGTCGGGGTCCACGCGCCCTCGAGTCCACTGGAGATAGTGTCAGCGCCTCTACCGCTGCCCATGCTGTTGCGCCAGCCAAAGCCCTGCTCTTCCAGAGGAGCACCCTCAGGTTCAGCGCTGACGTTGGCCGCGCTGCCAGCGCCGTGGGTCTTTCCAAAGGTGTGGCCACCTGCAATGAGCGCGACGGTCTCCTCGTCGTTCATCGCCATCCGACGGAACGTCTCACGGATGTCGTGGGCGGCCGCCAAGGGGTCCGCGCTGCCGTTCGGGCCTTCAGGGTTGACGTAGATGAGTCCCATCTGGACGGCAGCCAAGGGGTCCTCGAGTTGCCGATCGCCGCTATATCGCTCGCCACCCAGCCAAATGTCCTCGGGGCCCCAGTACACGTCCTCATCAGGCTGCCATACGTCCTCGCGGCCACCGCCGAAGCCGAAGGACTTCAAGCCCATCGCCTCCATGGCAACCGTGCCAGCGAACACCATGAGGTCGGCCCAGGAAATCTTCTGGCCGTACTTCTGCTTGATGGGCCACAGGAGGCGTCGGGCTTTGTCAAGGTTGACGTTGTCTGGCCAGCTGTTCAGAGGTGCGAAGCGCTGTTGGCCGGCTCCCGCACCACCGCGTCCGTCGTGGATGCGGTACGTGCCCGCGCTGTGCCAAGCCATCCGAACGAACAACGGACCGTAGTGACCATAATCGGCTGGCCACCACTCCTGCGACGTGGTCATGGCCTCTACAAGGTCCTTCTTGAGCTCGGCGAGGTCCAGGGAGTTGAAAGCGGCCTTGTAGTCGAAGTCCTGGTTCAGGGGGTTGGCCTTCGCAGGGTTGGTCCGCAGCATTTTCACATTGAGCTGGTTGGGCCACCACTGATGGCTCCCCGCGCCTACAGTCGGACGTTTAGGACGCCCAGCCGAGAACGGACACCGTGCCTCGTTCTCCTCGTTAATTTCGCTCACAACGGCGTCAGCAGTAAAAGACATAGGGATCCTTCCAGGATGAGAGTGCTTCAAAAGGGGTGAAGCAATCAGACATTCGCGCCACGATATTTGAGTACCTGTCAGATTTACCAACGATGAGGAGTTGGCAGAAAATATCCCGGACTCTACGGAATATGAGGGGTACAAACCCTTGAAACTTGCAATTGAGGGTCCAAGGTCATGGACGCAACTAAAGCTTGTCGAAAGTTCCCGAACGAATCAAGGAATAGGCGTCGGCGCTCTGTCTCAATTTTGGACGGTAACGTTCAGCTTGAAAAATTCCGTGCTGGGGACGATCCGGCCGGTCGAGGTTTCGGTCGGAATGATCTCTATGTGATGGGTCTCGCCAGCCTCCGGCGCGCGGAAATGGGTACCGTGCTTGTCGAACCATGGTTCGGCGGCCTCGGTGATCAGGTTGACGGTCCATTCCCGGGACTCGACTGTTTTGCCTTTCTCGGCGAGTTCATTGGCGAGCACCGCATACTGCTTATTTACGCCGGCTGGAACGGCGAACCCGTCATCCTTTGCAACGGGCTGGCGCCACATCCGGTGAGTGTGCAGCGAGACGGCCAGAGCGGCCCGGATAGTGCGAAGTATCGTAAGTCCTTAGTTGGTGTCAGGAGAGGAACTGCGGTGTTGCAGGAAGCCTAAGTGCCGGTCGGGTGACGCTTCCGTATCATGTGCCTCGACCAGACTCGGCCGGCACGTCCCGCCAGGCGATCCCGGACCTCTAGCGGGTAAATGATGCCCTCCACCACCCGCCGGCCGTCGCGAAAGGGACGACCCCGGCAACTAGCGGGCGACGTAACCAACGGCTGAATGCGGCCCCACTGCCCATCAGTCAAAGCAGAAGTACGAGAAATCCATCAAGCATCCCGAACAACCACCCGGGACTTTAGAAGGACTTGGCCCAGGTCCGTCCAGCCCCCGGCCCTACGGCTCAGCGGTGAGTCTTTGGCGGACATCTCGCGAGCTGCGGCGTCGATGTCAGCTTCCTGAGGAGGTGCAGCCCGAGCTACTCAGCTCAGGTGCTCCGGGGGCGTGCCGCACGGGTTTGGGCTCAGAACGTCGGATGCATGACACACAAGGTGCCGGTTCGAACCCAGGCGCGCTTACAGGACAGCTCCCCACGCTACTTTGTCTCGCTCGGTCGCGAGCGGATCTGTCCCTGCATAGCTCGAGTCGACGAGCCGGGGCGGGGCAAAGCCGACTCCTCGCCCAGAACAGAACGCCGTCGCCGTCACCTTCGTCCGCGCAGGCAACGGCTTCGTGCCCCTCCGTTCGCCGTACCGGGTCTTGACCATGTTCACGTTGCTAGCAATTGCTCCGGAGTGCCAGCATGTGGAGACCGCAAAGTCTCCTAGCAAGAAGGGCGCTGGGCTCTGAGGAAGTCGCGGCCTCCCTCAGAGTTGTGACGCGCTGCCAGCAGTCGGGGCGACCGCGATGCCATACTCGCGGATCTTGCGATAGATGGTTGCGCGTGACATGCCCAAATGTTGCGCAGCGGCGCTTTTGTTCTCCTGGTGGGTCCGTAGGGCTTCGACGATCGCATCTCGTTCCAGGGACTCCATATGAGTAAGTGATCGCCGGACCGTCGACTGGCACTCCGGCGGCAGATCGCCGGTGTCGATGACGCCTGTCCTTTTGGCGCGGACGACTTTGTTAACCACAGACTGGAGTTGGGTGAGGTTCCGGTCCCAGGGCAGTCGCGCTAGCTGACGCAGAGCCGCGGGTGCGAAGTAGATCTCCTCATTGCGGGCGGAGCGGCGCAGAAAGTGCGTAGCGAGAGGCCCGATGTCCTCAGAGCGATGCCGAAGTGGGGGGATCCTGACGGAGATATCGAAACAAGGAACGACCATCGCGTCGACATCCGTTGTCTCCACCGTTGTGGTGCGGGTCGCGACCAGCCAGCGAACACCGTCCACGTTAGAGCCTCCGGTATGCTCGACGAGCAACTCCGACAAGGGCCTACCGCTGTGTTTGGCAGTTGTTCGAGATGTTGGAGCACGAGTGTTCCGGAAGCCTCTTTGAGTTCATTGCTTATCTCGTCCAGCAAGGCATCCTGCTCGTATGCCGCGCCGCAGTCGATGATTCGCAGGTGCCCGGCATTGCTGTGGGCGTAGTGCGCGGCTTTGAGCATGGCTAGCTTACCGACGCCGCACTCACCCTCGAGAATGACGGACCCGCCGTGGGAGCGGCCCCTCTGCACTTGTGCGCCAGCGCGAAGCCACTCCGATGATGTTCCGACGAGGCCAGGCAACCTGCCCGCGGGCCGCGGTTTCGTGGGCCGGGCCGTCTCGCGGTCCTCCCTTCCGACCTCCACCCGGAAGACGCCGCCGACAACGCGGTCAGCATACATCGTCGGTCGGTAGTGCATTCGCGCGGTTGTGCCGCTGGGCAGATCTGCAACTACGGTACGCGCGAATAGTTCATTGGCAGAGTCGGCGGTGTGGGCAAGCAGCGCTGCCCGGTCATCAGGGGCGAGGAGCGCCTGAGCATGGCGATTCATCATAACGACCTCACCGTTGAGTGCGAGGACTGGCCCTGTGCTGTGACGGCACGCGACCAGATAGTCGCGCATCAGCGCCAGCTCCCGGGCACCGACGTGCTCTGTGAGCGCATCTCGGATCTGTGCGGCGACGCTTTTTGCGGTGGCTAGTAATAGTGGGTTGACTATCGAGGCGCTACATGTGAAATCGACCACGCCTAGGAGCGCACCGCTCAGGGGATGGTGCACTGGCGCGCCTGCGCACGCGAAGATCGACAGCTTTTCGTTGAAGTGTTCTCCACCGAGCACGAGGGTCGGCTTCGATCCCTCAAGCGTCGTGCCGATTCCGTTGGTCCCGACGTCGGACTCGCCGTACTTGAAACCAGGCGTGAGGAAGACCGCTTCGAGGGTATTTCTCAGCTGTTTGTCGAGGCAGTACCGTTGCACGACCTCCCCGGACGGCGCCGCGAATATTATACCGATGGGCTCATCTGCGAGGAGATCGGAAGTGTGCTGAAGGACAGTGGTGATGCCCCGGAGAATGTCGCTATCCTTCAGCCCTTCGCCACTCGGAAGGCCGCCCAAGTCCACGGGGTTCACGCCAAGCTGGGCGCTGCGGGACCACGAATCCCGGAT
The DNA here is from genome assembly GCA_002370555.1 of Arthrobacter sp. Hiyo4. Taxonomy (GTDB): domain Bacteria; phylum Actinomycetota; class Actinomycetes; order Actinomycetales; family Micrococcaceae; genus Arthrobacter. Next base: position 1,604,337 of record AP014718.1, on the reverse strand, counting down.
GGAAGAGCGCACATCAAGGGTGAGCCTCCCCGCGGTCAAAAACTGTTCGCGTGCGGCCTGAAGCGAAGAGAGCTGCTGTTCGATGGGTCGTTCGAAATACGTCATTGGAAACGTCCGTGAATCTGTTCTGGCGGAAGCCCCATTGCTTACCGCTGGTCCACGATAACCCAAGCCCGACGTTTGGGCCGACGATGGGTCGGGACACGACAGACACATTTTACGTAGATAGCACCAAATTGAAACCTACGCGTGAGGGCTTGCCAGGTCAATGGCCCCATGGGCCGTGTGCTCATAGTTTTGGTCTCGAGTTAGCCCCAAGTGCTGCCACGTCACGCCGGCCGCGGATCCGGAGGGCACGTTCTTTACGCCGCGTTCATGCGCTCCCCCTGCCCGCGTTCGCCTTGCTGGAGGGGTGCGGCCAGGGACCAGCACCAGCCGGCGAGTTCCCTGGCGATCGCGGTGTTGGCCATGACGGACCTCTTCTTGCGGGCATCGAAGACTTCCCATTTGTGGTGGAGCCTGTGGTTGCCTTCCAGGGCCCGGATCCGAGTGGCCGGGCCGACCAGGTCCAGCTGCCGCAGCAGGCGCAGCCCGGGCCTGGCATACGGGCGCCGGTGCTGCCAGGCTGCCTCCACCAGGAGTTTGCGTGCGTATCTGCTCCCGGCCTTAGTGATCGGGCCCTGGTCGGGATTGGCCCGAGGACCGCTCGCTGGGCACGAGACCCACGTAGGAGCCGATGGTGGCCCCGGTGAAGCGCGTCCAGTCGCCGATCTCCAGGGCGAGCCCGAACCCGGTCATGACCTCGATGCCGCGCAGGCACATCAACGCGTCGATCACCGGCGTGTACTGACCCGGCGGAACGGCCCCGTACCACTTGGGCAAGGCTCCTCACCTTAGGCAAAGCATGTGACTGGCCTCTACTCATCGGCTTAGCCGTGGAACCTTCGTGGCCGCATACCGGCCTCCATCGCTATGGACAGGTGATACGAGGTTTCCCCTCGGCCGAAGGTGGCTTCCGCTTCCTTCTCAAAGTGAGACACCTAACATCGTTGCGCTGGTGTGAACTTTCTTCACGGGCAAAAACGCCCTAGCCCGCTTGGCCGGGTCACAGATGTTCCTGCAGTTTTACAGGAGGCACTACAAATATGAGCAGACAGAGCCTGACTAAGGCCCACGAGAAGATTTCTGAACTGACATGGGAACCGACGTTCGCGACGCCCGCGACCCGGTTCGGCACGGATTACACCTTCGAGAAGGCACCGAAGAAGGATCCGCTGAAACAGATCATGCGTTCTTACTTTCCGATGGAGGAGGAGAAGGACAACCGTGTTTTCGGTGCCATGGACGGCGCGATCCGCGGCAACATGTTCCGCCAGGTCCAGCAGCGCTGGCTGGAGTGGCAGAAGCTCTTTTTGGCGATCATTCCGTTTCCGGAGATTTCTGCGGCCCGTGCTATGCCGATGGCGATTGACGCGGTGCCCAATCCTGAGATCCATAACGGTCTCGCGGTGCAGATGATTGACGAGGTTCGACACTCGACGATTCAGATGAACCTCAAGAAGTTATACATGAACAACTACATCGACCCTGCCGGCTTCGACATATCGGAGAAGGCCTTCGCGAACAACTACGCGGGAACCATCGGTCGGCAGTTCGGTGAGGGGTTCATCACCGGTGATGCGATCACTGCCGCCAATATCTATCTCACGGTGGTAGCAGAAACCGCGTTCACCAATACGCTGTTCGTTGCGATGCCCGATGAAGCGGCCGCTAACGGTGACTACCTGCTGCCGACGGTGTTCCACTCTGTGCAATCTGACGAGTCGCGGCACATCAGCAACGGATACTCGATCCTCCTGATGGCCCTCGCGGACGAGCGTAATCGTCCCCTCCTGGAGCGCGACCTGCGCTATGCGTGGTGGAACAACCACTGTGTTGTGGACGCGGCGATTGGTACGTTCATCGAGTACGGCACTAAGGACCGCCGCAAGGACCGCGAGTCCTATGCTGAGATGTGGCGTCGCTGGATCTACGACGACTACTACCGCAGCTACCTGCTCCCGCTTGAGAAGTACGGACTGGTCATCCCGCACGACCTGGTCGAAGAATCGTGGAACCGCATCACGAACAAGTTCTACGTCCATGAGACGGCACGCTTCTTCGCGACGGGGTGGCCGGTGAACTTCTGGCGCATCGACGCTATGACGGACACCGACTTCGAGTGGTTCGAGGATAAGTACCCGGGCTGGTACTCCCGGTTCGGCAAGTGGTGGGAGAACTACAACAGGTTGGCCTACCCGGGCCGGAACAAGCCGATCGCGTTCGAAAACGTCGGCTACGAATACCCGCACCGCTGCTGGACGTGCATGGTCCCCGCGCTCATCCGCGAGGACATGGTGGTCGACAAGGTTGACGGGCAGTGGAAGACGTACTGCTCGGAGACCTGCGCGTGGACCGACAAGGTCGCGTTCCGTCCCGAGTATGAGGGCCGGGACACCCCGAACATGGGTCGGCTCACCGGGCACCGGGAGTGGGAGACGCTGCACCACGACATGGACCTGGCCGACATCGTTCAGGAACTCGGCTATGTCCGCGATGACGGCAAGACCCTGATCGGTCAGCCACACCTTCAGCTTGATGATCCCAAGAAGATGTGGACGCTCGACGATGTCCGTGGCAACCGGTTCATGAGCCCTAACGTTCTCCTGAACGAGATGTCCGATCAGGAACGTGAGGCCTGGGCCGCAGCCTACCGGGCCAATGACAACATCAGCGTCTAGTCAACGCGATCCGTGGTGGTGCCGGACTGGTTCCAGGCACCACCACCCCGTGGCCGTTGGCCGCACAAGAAATGGAGGAAACCATGGCGGACACCCATCGAATCAGCTTTGAACCGGTGAACATAGAGATGGAGGTGAGAGAGGACGAGCCGATCCTCGATGCGGCCTTCCGGCAGGGAATCCACCTGATGCACGGATGTCGCGAGGGCCGTTGCTCTGCGTGCAAGTCCTTCGTCATGGAGGGCGAAATCCAGATGGAGGACTATTCGACGTTCGCCTGCAACGATGCGGAGGTCGCCGAGGGATACGTCCTGCTCTGCCGCTCGCATGCCTTCAGCGACTGCACCATCGAGCTGCTCAACTTCGACGAGGATGAACTCCTTAACTCGATACCCCTGCAAGAGGTTCGAACCGAGGTTCTTGATATTGTCCAGCACACGCGGGACATTGTCGGCCTCAAGCTCAGGCCCGTGGAGCCGGCAGTGTTCGAGTACAAGGCCGGCCAGTACGCGGACCTGACGATCCCCGGGACAACTGCTTACCGGTCGTTCTCGATGGCCAGCGCCCCGGCGACAACCGACCACGTTGAGTTCCTCATCAAGAAGTATCCCGGCGGTAAGTTCTCCGCACTGCTCGACAAGGGCATCAGCGTCGGAGACACGATCGATCTGAAGGGCCCATACGGGAACTTCACACTCAAGGATGGGCACGTTATGCCCATCGTGCTCATCGGCGGGGGCGCGGGAATGGCGCCGGTGCTTTCCCTGCTGAGGCGCCTGAGCGAGACCGGAGAGCAGCGTAAGATCCGCTTCTACTACGGTGCCCGCACTGCACGGGACCTGTTTTACCTCGATGAGATCCGCGCCCTTGGGAGCAGCTCGCCGACTTCGAATTCATCGTCTGCCTCTCGGAGTCTACCGACGGCCTTGAAGAACTCGGAGTCCTCGGCTTCCCGGGAAACGTCACGGAAGTCGTCGGGGCGCACGAGCCCGAGCTGAACAAGACTGAGGTCTACCTTTGCGGCCCGCCGCCAATGGTAGACGCGGCCATGGTGCTCGTAGAGCAGCGTGGCGTCCCTGGTGACCAGATCTTCTTCGACAAGTTCGAAAGCCCCTGCGTGAGGACTAGTGCAGAAACAACACTAGGAAATTGCAATGACAGACAAGGCCGTTCCACCAAGATGGAGTTGAGATTACATGGCTGACCACCCACCCGCTGCGACGAAGACGCGCAGCTTTCCCCGAGTAGAGTTCACCGATTCAGAAGCCGGAGCCCTGGAGTTTCCAAGCTCCAAGAGCCGGAAGTACAACTATTTCAAGCCCGCCAAACTGCGGGCTTCGGTATACGAGGATGTCACGGTCGACGTCCAGCCCGACCCGGACCGGCACCTCACCCAGGGGTGGCTCTACGGGTTCGGCAACGGTCCCGGTGGATATCCGAAAGAATGGACAACCGCGAAATCGTCGAACTGGCATGCATTCCTTGACCCGAACGAGGAGTGGGAACAGACGATCTACCGGAACAACTCCGCGGTCGTCCGACAGGTGTCGTTGTGTTTGGAGAACGCGAAACGAGCCAACGCCTACGATCACTGGAACAGTGCCTGGAGCAGGTTCATTTCCCGCAATCTCGGTGCGTGGATGCATGCCGAGAACGGCATCGCCCTGCACGTGTTCACGTCGATCCAGCGCTCCTGCCCCACCAACATGATCAACAACGCGGTCGCCGTCAACGCTGCCCACAAAATGCGCTTTGCACAGGATCTCGCCCTCTTCAACCTTGACCTCTCGGAATCGGATCTGGAGTTCGACGGGGCAGCCCACAAAGATGTCTGGCAGAACGCCGCCGAATGGCAGCCCGTTCGCAAAGTCGCCGAGGAGCTGACCGCTACAAGTGACTGGGCCGAGCTGCTGTTCGCGACGAACGTGGTCTTCGAGCAGCTGGTCGGCCAGCTTTTCCGCAGCGAGCTCGTCATGCAGATTGCCGCGAAGAACGGTGACTACATCACCCCGACGATCGTTGGTAGCGGCGAGAACGACTACAACCGCGATCTCTCCTATACCCGGGTGCTCTTCCAGATGCTTGCCCGCGATGAGGAGTTCGGCGAAGAGAACAAGGTGCTCTTCAACGGCTGGATGGCCGAATGGGTCCCCAAATGTCTCGAGGCCGCCAATGCGCTGCAGCCGATCTGGTCGCAGCCCGCGGACAAGGTCCGCACCTTTGCGGACTCGTTCTCCTCCGCCAAGGAGAAGTTCAGTCAGCTGCTCGAGGAAATTGGCCTCGATGTTCCGAAGGAGTTAAACCAGTGAGCATGCAATTCGGTTCCGACGCCTCATTCTCAAACATGTGCGGTGTGACCCTGATGAACACCCCTATCGGGCGCGTCGTCGCAGACGCCATGGGCGCGAAGGAGGGCGTCGCGCTCGTGGAATATCCGTCCATGATCCGCGTGGATGCCGTCCGGCTTCTCGAGTTCAACTATGCCGAGCTCAGCGATGCCCTTGGCGAAGAGTTCGATGGCTCGATCTTCGAGGAGATCAGTTCGACCCACTACGGGCGCATGGTCCACCTGGACGATCGGACGATGCTTTTCGCGAGCCCGGAGGACGCGGCACAGTACATCGGCTTCGACCTGACCGTCTCCTGAGGTAACCCGCCGGGGGTGCCTGCACTTGGCATCCCCGGCGGACCCTCAAACCCACACAACCCTGCAATATCTGGAAGTGAAGTGAAGACGCCATGTATGAAAAGGCTGGAGAGAAATACTTCATCGTCGACGGACACGTGCACCTTTGGGACGGTCGTGAGTCGAATCTGAAGAACATCCACGGCAAGCAGTTCATCGACTGCTTCTACGACTACCACAAGAACCTCAGCCCCGAGAGCGAGGTGTGGGACTACGACACCTACACGTACTACGGAGGCGAAAGGTTCATGACAGACCTGTTCCAGGACGGCTACGTCGACCACGCGATCGCCCAGACCACCGGTCTTCGGGAATTTTACAAGAACGGCTTCGCACGGTTTGAGGAAACCTGGGACCTGGTCCAGAAGAATCCCGACAAGCTGACGATGAACCTGGCGTACGACCCGCGCGACGAGCAGGCAGGCCTCGATCTGTTCAAGAAAGCGGCCGAAAAGCACCGGCCGAAGGGCGTGAAGCTCTACACTGCAGAGTGGCATGGCGACTCCCGCGGATACAAGCTGGACGACAAGTGGTCCCGGAAGTACCTGGAGACGTGCCTTGAACTGGGCATCAAGAACATCCACGTGCACAAGGGCCCCACCATTCGCCCACTTGACCGGGACGCGTTCGATGTCGCGGACATCGACGTCGTCGCAACGGACTACCTCGACCTCAACTTCATCGTTGAGCACTGCGGTCTGCCCCGGTTGGAGGACTTCTGCTGGATCGCGGCCCAGGAAAGCAACGTCTACGGCGGCCTGGCCGTCGCCCTCCCGTTCATACACACACGTCCCCGCTACTTCGCCCAGATCATCGGGAGCTTCTGTACTGGATCGGAGAGGACAAGATCCTCTTCGGCAGCGACTATGCGCTCTGGACACCGAGATGGCTGATCGAGGCGTTCGTGGACTTCCAGATCCCGGAGGACATGACTGATTACGCGCCCATCACGACGGATCAGAAGAAGAAGATCCTCGGGCTCAACGCCGCTGCGCTCTACGACCTTGAGGTCCCTGCCGAACTCCGCCTGCCCACCGATGCAGGCCAAGCAGAGGCGCACCCGGCCATCGGTGCCAAGGAAGGCGCAGGCCTGTCATGACCACAGAGGCCATCTCTCTTGACGCCGAAGTGATGGCGGCACTTGGCTCCGTCGTCGATCCCGAGCTGGACGAACCCATCACAGGCCTCGGGTTCATCCGCTCGGTAGCTATCAGCCTCGAAGGAGTGGCAGTTCATCTCCGCCTGCCCACGTCATTCTGCTCACCGAACTTCGCATACCTGATGGTCTCAGATGCGTACGACGCCCTGTCGGCGGTGCCCGGCATAGGACGCATATTAGTGGAACTGGACGACCATCACGATTCCGAGAAGATCAACGCAGGAATGGCCGCGGGCCTCGGATACCGCGGAACCTTCGGTGTCGAGGCCGAGGACAGCCTGGAGGGCCTGAGAGCGACGTTTCAGCGCAAGGCGCACCTCGCTGCGATGGAACGAGTGTGCATGGAGATGCTGCGGCGGGAAACTTGGACCCCTGAGGAGCTACCGCTGCTCGAACTGTCCGACCTCCCCGAAGACAGCCGCAAGGGTGCGCTGCTGCGACGACGTGAGGCCATAGGGCTTCCGAACTCCCCTCATTCCCTGGTACTGCTCAACGAACGCGGAGAGTCACTGTCCGCCGGAGAAGTGTCGTTGCGGCTGCGCTTCGCGAGGACTACCCGCATCGCAATCGAGGGGAACGCGCATTTCTGCCGCGGCCTGCTCGGAACCCGATATGCCGACACCGGCGAAGCAGGACCCGACGGGGCGTTCGCCACAGTCATCACCAACACCAGGAGAACATCATGAAAGCCATTCAGCTGCACGCATACGACAAAGCACCAGAGCTCGTAGAGGTGCCGGACCCCCAAGTGGAGGGCCCCCTTGACATTGTGGTCAAAATCGGAGGCGCAGGCGTCTGCCGGACCGATCTGCACATCATTGAAGGACAGTGGGAGGAGAAGTCCGGCGTCACACTGCCGTACACGATTGGCCACGAGAACGCCGGCTGGGTCGAGGCTGTCGGATCTGCCGTGACCAATGTCAAGCCCGGCGACGCTGTGATCCTTCATCCGCTGGTAACCTGCGGCTTGTGCAGGGCCTGCCGTTTCGGTGATGACGTGCATTGCGAAAATTCCCGCTTCCCCGGTATCGATTCTGACGGAGGGTACGCCGAGTATCTGCTGACCAGCGCGCGGTCAGCCGTGAAGCTGGACCCCTCACTGGAACCGGCCGACGTCGCCGCTCTTGCAGACGCCGGGCTCACCGCTTACCACGCGGCGGCAAAAGCCGCCCGACATCTGCGCCCGGCGACAAAGCGGTCGTGATCGGCGCCGGCGGGCTGGGACATATCGGAATCCAGGTGCTGGCCGCCCTGAGTCCAGCGGAAATGATTGTCGTTGACGCCAATGACGAAGCGCTCAAGCTCGCCTCAGAGTTGGGCGCAGCACATACAGTGCTCGCGGGAGCGGGTGCTGTTGAGCGGGTGCTAGAGCTGACAGGAGGGCACGGAGCCGAGGCCGTGATCGACTTCGTCGGCGAAGGCGGTGCCATCGAAGCTGGTGTGAAGATGCTTCGCCGGGCCGGCAATTACTACGTCGTTGGTTACGGCGGCGAGATCAACGTTCCCACGATCGACATCATCTCAACCGAGATCAACTTCATCGGCAACCTGGTCGGCAGCTACAACGACTTGGTCGAACTCATGGTGCTCGCGGCCCAGGGAAAGGTCCGGCTCCACACATTCAAGTACGCGCTCGGCGACTACACCAGTGCGCTCGAGGACCTCAGCCACGGCAACGTCCGCGGCCGGGCCATTCTCATCCCCTGATCCAAACCACTGAAAGACAAAGAAAGTAGGACATCATGGCCAAGGAACTTCGCTACAGTAAGGATGCCCGCAGGCAGCTCGAGCACGGCGTAAATGCGCTAGCAGACGCTGTCAAGGTCACTCTCGGGCCCAAGGGCCGCAACGCGATCCTGGAAAAGCTCACCGGACCCCCGACGATCACCAACGACGGTGTCACCATCGCCCGGGAAATCCAGTTGAGGGAACCCTTCGCCAATATGGGGGCCCAGCTGGTCAAGGAAGTCGCGATGAAGACCAACGGAATGGTCGGCGACGGGACAACAACCGCTACAGTGCTGGCTCAAGCGATGGTCCGCGAAGGTCTGCGGTGCGTCGACGCCGGTGCCAACCCAATGCACGTACGCCGAGGCATTGAGACGACCGTTGAGGCCGTGGTCGAGGTCCTTCGCGGATGGGCTACCCCAGTAACCGAACGCAAGGAGCTCGAACGAGTCGCGACCCTCGCCGCGAACGACGACGAACGAATCGGGGAGTGATCGCGGATGCGCTCGGGGCTGTAGGCCCTACCGGCGTGGTGGAAATCGAGGAGTTCGACGAGCCCGGAATCCGCATGGACATCGTGGACGGAATTGAGATCGATCACGGATTCATCTCCCCCTACATGGTCACTGACCGGGAGAGAATGGAAGCCAGCCTGGACGACCCGCTGGTGCTGCTGACCAACCGCAAGATCACCCAGGTGCAGGAACTCATGCCGACCGTGGAGGCCGCCCGGCGTGCCAACCGCCCCTGGTCATCCTGGCCGAGAACGTCGACGGGCCGGCCCTGCAGATGATCGTGAGCGGAAACGTGCACGGCACCTTCAAATCAGTGGTCGTGCGGGCACCGGGCTTCGGTCACCGCCGGGTCGCCGAACTCGAAGACCTTGCCGCCGCGCTCGGCGGACGGGTTGTGAGCGAGGACTCAGGCGTCCTCCTCTCCGAGGTCACTGAGAAGGACCTGGGCAAGTGCTCACACGTCACCGTAACAGAGAGCACGACAACGATCACGGGCGGGCCGGAAACTCAGGACCAGTCAAGGCCCGGATCCGTCAGCTGGAGAAACAACTCGAGCGCGCCCGGATCGAGCACGACCAAGACAACCTGCGTCTGAGAATCGCCCGGCTCTCAGGTACGATCGCCGTCGTCAAAGTCGGTGGAAGGACGAGCGTAGAGCTCAAGGAGCGAATGCTTCGAGTAGAGGACTCACTGGCTGCCGCCAAAGCGGCCATTGAAGAGGGCGTCGTCGCAGGCGGAGGCACAGCACTCGCCCAGGCCGGTGTGATCGTCAACGAGCTTTTGCTGACCGGCGACGCAGCGGTCGGACGCGACATCGTACGGCGGGCCCTCGGCGAGCCGCTGCGGTGGATCGCAATTAACGCCGGATTCGACGGCGAAGAAGTAACGCAGCACGTCATCTCCGCCCCCGTCGGTCACGGATTCGACGCGTTATCGGGCCAATACGGGCCAATGACAGAATTCGGGGTCATGGACGCCGTGAAGGTAACCCGAACGGCACTGGAGAGCGCAGCATCGATCGCGGCACTTTTGATTACTACCGAGACCGCCATCGTCGAGGAAATCATCGGCAATCCCGGAGCCATCATCGATCCAGTGTTCGGCGATCTTGCAGAAGGTATGGTTCGCCCCTCAAACATCTACTAGTCTCCGCCGGCAGCGTGGAGGTCACCGATGAATCCCGCTCGCTAACAATGCTCATAGCGCAGTTGCATCCGTGATGGAAGTCGCTGCCCGGTTCAACTCCTCCGGGAGCACGGGATTCCAACGGAGCATCCCGCCCGACGGCGGACAGTGACGAGATCACTTGCACCTGGCTTCCATGTACCCCTCAACCTTCGAACCATGTCATCTGATCAGGGCGATCTGAAGCCTCTTAGCACTGACTGACGGATCAACAGAAGGAACACGGTGCATTCACCATCCCCGGGAAGGGGCAACGCCGGCTCGTGCCCTTCCCGGACTACACAAGACCGGAGGTCAGGGACCGGGTGGGTACAACAGCAGGGCCCCTGTTATGGCTCCCCACCATGCGGACAAACCTGAGCCGGGCAGCTGGAATTTTGCAAACTAAGCTTGCATGACCACTCGCGACGGGAAACAACGGGCAGGCAGGCATCGAACCCAAAACCCCACCAAGATGAGATGGAACATGCCGAAACACCAAATACCACCCAGTAGGCTGGCACGGACAGCACCGCAACCAGGCGCGCCGGAACAGGGCAACTGCAGAAAAAAGGCCCGGCTAAACCCTCGCCGTTCAACATTGACGACTTCACGACGTTGCCATGGATCGGGCTTCATTACAGGCACGAGTTCATGCTTCATCACAGTCATGAGCTTCTGGAACAGCACGCCCGAGAATGACCTGAAGCCTGCACGCTCCCCTGGCCGCCTCCGCAAGACTCACCCCGTGCAGGGTTTTGCCTTGAGGATATCGGTCCGTAGGCGCCCCAACCTGATTTTAGTTGAATTTGAGGCTCGGGACGATTCAACGCCCGGACGCTTTTGAGCGGAGGCCCCTTCGGCTGGGGTGTTTCCAGCAAGGATCCGGTGTGATCAATGTTGAACGAGGGACGCCTTGGCTGGACCGCGTCGCCGCCTCTTTTTATGTACTCCGGTGATAATCAAGGAAGCAGAGGGTTCTCGACGGCGGCCTCCAGGCAGCACTGACGCCGATGCGGCCAAGGCGATGTGCCATCGACCGACATGGCCCCAGTTGGGGCCGACCAAGCTCTCCGTCCTCTCCCCCGCTGTTGGAGAGTGTTACCTAGGTGACGGACAGTAACTTTGTGAAAATTACTAACTCCTCTCCAAGGATCTTGATGATTCCATCCACGCCATCTCCGTGCTTAAGCGTGCATCGCTACATCCCGCGTTCCGCTTCCACCTGTGGCATGCCGCCCAGTCGGCCGTACAGCCTACGTCGTACGGCCTCGCGTCACCGGTCATCCCGCAAGCGCAGCATCTAGCCAACTCGTCCCGCAATGACTGGCGTGTCACAGCCCGGCCGCGCCCACCACGGACCGAGCCCGCGAGTCCCCGGCATCATTGACCCGCCACGGAGGACAGCGGTTGGTCCTGCTCGGGATACTGCGCATAGTCGGATGGCTAGCTTCGGTGCTCGTCGGCGCTATGTGGGCTGCGGGCCGAAGCCCACCTGCTCGGGCTTGCCGTTCATATCCTGACTCTCGTGCTGTCCTTCGGCACAATCCTCGTGGTCGACTGGCTGGGATTTTTGTGGCTGCTCGGCAAAGTGGAAATGCACGCGTCCGGCAAGCTTGAGGCCGCTGCCAAGCCGCTAATTTGGTTGGGCTCGCCCTGCTGCTGATTTCCGGCGCCCTGATCGACCCCGATCTGACCAGCCCTGTCACCTTGGTCAAACTCGCCTCCGTCCTGATACTGATGCTGAACGGCCTCAGCATCAGTATCAGCCATGCACCGATTGCTTGCGCTCCCGCCCCGCACACGCTTCACCGAGCTAACACGCAGACTGCGCCTTCGGCTCATGATTGCACTCACTGTTTCCCAGACCTGCTGGTGGACCGCGGTGCTCATCGGCCTCCTCAATAGCACGCTGCGTCGCTGGACCCGTGCTTGAGCGGCGCCGGAAGGGAACCGCCGGCCCGTCGATCTCGACCGGCCCCGATTTCGGACGGCACGGTCTTGGTCCAGATGGCGTTGCGGGACTTCCTCGGATATGTTGTTTTTTTCGTGTCCAGGTGACGTATATTTCCGCGTCCAGCGCACGTTTCAGGACGTGATTCTTGAACAGATTCAACAGCGCGGCCGGCCCTACGCCGTCAATACGCTGTTGCTGGCCTCGGCCAGGAACAGCTGCATTAACCATTGCTCATACACTTCTGTCTTCATGGGATCCACCGTCGCCCGTCGGTCCTCTCCGGCAGGCGCACCCGGGGTGTTACGCCAACCTCTGATCCACGGTTATGAGAGCTCATGCCTGTAGGGAAGACCGATCCAATGGGGACGCCTCGAAGTCGTCAATTTTTAGATCTTGCGCAGCTGAGTCCTCTGTTGCACCGACCATCGCCTCGGGCTCTGTGGACCCGATCGTCCACCACGCTGACATCATCAGCCGAAAGCAACGGCTCAGAACTCACCAACCCGTGGCGGGCTCGGACAGAAAGAACGACAACCCCGTGGCCCATTTTAACAGTCCCGTATTTTTGGTTCAGCTTCGGCTTCTTCTGAGTTTTCATAGGGGTTGCATCGTCTCAAATTGATACATCTAGAGCAGGCTGGCGGGTGTCTGATGAGTGCATGAGGGAATCCGAGCGGCTCCACGCCCAGGACCCCATCAGCAGTCCCCAATCCGGACGGCACCCAGAACCTCGACCAGGAAAGCCCGACCATGCCAAACGCTCCCTCGAACAGCCCGCTCCAGGACCTTCGGCGGCTGTACGCCCCGGTGCGGTCACGCTTGTCAATTTAAGCGCCGCACACGAAGACTTACAGACTGTCCTGCATTGCTGCGAAAAGCTGGTCTCAGCTCTGGAACCAACTGCTGATCCACCGGACAACTTGCTAATCGAAGCACTCTGGACGACAGCGCTTATATCGTATGCACGACCCTTCTCGTCCAGCGACAAAGACACATGCCTGACTCCGGAGGACGTTACCGGCACCGGGCTCAAGGGCGAACTTTTGGACTGGCACAACGTGCTGCTAAAACTGCGCGAACACTACACCAGCACCCACAAAAACCCGCGCGAGCTGTTTTCGGCCGGAGTATCCCAGAACCCCGAAGGCGCAGCCATCGGCATCGCAATAACAGGTGCTAGGCAACCGCTCGTGGAAGACCTCGCAGTACGCCAGACCGGCGCCGTCGCGCTAGCGCTCAGCGACATGCTCAACGACCGAATCACCGCTCAGCTGGGAAAACTGTTCGATGAATGGAAGAACAAGTCCAAAGCAGATCTGGATCTGCTCCCCCGGCTCGAGGTCCTCGTTCCCGACTGGCAACCAGGGCCCGACACGGCACCACCGGCTTCAGGAGATACTCCGAGCTAACGGGCAGCCTTGCCACCACACCGCGTGTCGGGGCACAGCGGCCTCCCGGAACGAGGAAACCGCCAAGACTGCGCGCTCACGTCCACCGCGGAATGCCTCCACGAATGTCCGAGCCGCCGCCGATTCACTACTGCGCTCCTTCACTCCACCCCTACGAAAAGAGCCCTTTCATGACGTCAACAACCACCTCCGAGCACACTGCAGAGAAGGTCGGGGACGAAACCGCCCCGCTCATCGCGAATCCTGCCATCCTCGGCATCCCCATGTTTGTCGTTGGTTCCACCGCACTTGGCTTACAACAAATCGGCTTTGTACCCCGGCCGCGGCCGGAGCACCGTTAGCAATCATTACGATGGCTACCGGGCTAGGAACCCTGCTGGCCGCCGTGTGGGCCATGTCCTTGGGCCAAAGCGCCGTCGCGGGCATCTTCGGCATTTTCAGCGGGTTCTGGCTCAGCTACGCTGCCCTCATACTGGGTCTGACCCACGGATGGTATGCAATCCCTGCAGCCGACACAGCAGCCACGATTGAGCTCTTCCTCCTCGCCTGGTTGCTGGTCATCGTTCTGCTTACTCTGGCACCCTGCGGCTGCCGCTTGCTTTCACCTTGGTGTTTGCACTGATCGATCTGTCCCTTCTGGCAACGTTACTGGCAACACTGAACGCATCGGCAGCGCCCGGCTATGTCGGCGGGTACTTGGCTCTGGCCTTTGCCGGCGTTGGATCGTACCTCTTTGTGGATGCATGCATCCACACAACCGGCGGGAAGGGCCTTCCCCTCGGAGCCCCCTCAAACGTTGATCAACCATATTTCCCAAAGGCAAACATCCGTCAGCTGCATGCCAGCAAGAATGCGAGGAAACTCTAACCCCAAGCCGCGACCGGATAGCCCACGGGTCATTCCAGATAGACCGGGACGAGCCCGTTGCGAAGACCTACCGAATACAAAGGAATACACTGATGACCAACAGTCCTTACAACCAGATCGCGATTGTTCCCACATTCGCCCTCACCAGCGATGATGTCAAAGACCGCCAAAAACTAACTTCCCCTCAGGTCAGCGGAATATTCGCTGCGGGGGGGACCGACACCTCACCGCAACTGAGTTGGGCTGGCTTTCCCGAGCAGACTAAGAGCTTCGCCATCACCATCTACGACCCAACGGCACCCACGGGAAGCGGATTCTGGCACTGGGCCGTGGCCGACATCCCAGCTACGGTGACCTCTCTCCGGACCGGCGCGGGAGACGATTCCGGATCCGGGATTCCAGAAGGCGCCTGGCAGCTACGCAACGACGCCGGACTCACCCGCTTTCTCGGAGCGGCACCTCCTGCCGGCAGCGGAAAACATAACTATCATATCGCCGTCCACGCCGTCGACGTCGCCAGCCTCGGCTTGGGCACCGACGCCACACCGGCCTTCCTGGGATTCAACCTCTCCGGTCACACCCTGGCACGAGCAGAAATCACTCCCTGGTGGGAAGCCACATAATTCTCAAAATGCACGAGGTTGGTTGAGAATTGGGTCTCGTCCCACTTGGCGTATCTCCACCCGTGGTCCGGGTCCCCTGACTTGACCGGGTAACGGGGTCCGCGTCGGTCTTTCCTGATTCGATGGCTGGGTGAAACGTCTCCCGCGTCCGGAAGACCTCCGGACGCGGGAGTCGTTATGGGCGCGTCTCGCAGTAGCTCCTCTTCCAGACCTACGTACGGCAATATTCCTCGGCACGGAAGGACCACCCCGTAAGCATCGGGGCATAGCAAGATCAAGATTTCTTCGGCGTGGACACTCGGCGGACGCACTCAGAAGGCCTGGCAGGAGGATCTTGACCCGAAATCGGCGGCGGAGGATGCTACGTGAAGCACCTGCAGGGGCGGCCCAAGACCGACGTGTTAACCGAACTAGTCGGGCCCTTCCGGGGAACCGCAGGCGGCGCCGGCTTGCATCGGCTAGTGTTCCGTGTTAATGGTTTGTTTGCGTTTCATCTTGCCCAGGAGATAGTCCGCTGACTTGGTCCAGGTGAATGGTTTGGCGTCCTGGTTGTAGTTCTCGATGTAGCGTTCCATGGTTTCTTCCAGCTCTTTCACGGAGCTGAAGGCCCGCGTTTGAGGCACTGGCGGGTGATGATCCCGAAGAAGATCTCCACCATGTTCAGCCAGGAACAGCTGGTCAGGGTGAAATGCATTTTCACCCGGGGATTTTCAGCCAGCCAGTCCTTCACGTTCTGGTGCTTGTGGGTCGCGTAGTTATCGCAGATGACATGCAGCTCAACCCCGGGGTGGGCGTCGGCAACCCGGCCCAGGAAATCGACGAACTCGATATTGGTGTGCTTCGGGTAGAAGGCGTTCGCGCTGAGTTTGCCGGTGAGGACCTCCAGGGCGGCGAACAAAGTGGTGGTGCCGTTGCGCTTGTAGTCGTGGGTCTGCTGGAGCGGGTGCGTCGGGGACAACGGCTGGTCCGGGCCGGTGCGGGAAAGTGCCTGGATTTGGGTCTTCTCATCGATACTCACGACCACTGCGTTTTCCGGCGGGGACATGTACAGGCCCACCACGTCCCGGAGCTTGGACTCCAGTGCAGGGTCGGTGGAGAACTTGAACGTCTCGATCCGGTGCGGCTGGATTTTCCAGCGCCGCCAGATCCTGGCCACGGACGAAAACGAAATTCCGTGGCGTTCGGCCATGATGCGGGCGGACCAGTGCGAAATCCCCAGCTCCGCCGGCGGGTTCCCGTCATTGGTCAGGGTGTCGGCGATCAGGGCGATCTCGTCGATCTCACGCTCCCGGCCCGGGCGCTGGACATCGGACAGGGCCCCGATCCCGCCCTCGGCATAGCGGTTGCGCCACTTCAACACCGTAGGCGCCGAAAACCCGGTGATCTTCTCAATATCGACATTCGGCACGCCATCGGCGGCCAACAAAACCGTACGGGCCGCAACGCGAGCGTCGCGGTAGAGGAATTCCCACGAGTCAACGCTTCCAGAGCGCCCCTGTCCCCACCACGGAGCTGAAGAGCCTTTGCCAGATAAACCATGGACCAAGTCTGACAAACACTCAAACCAAAAGGAATCAACGACACACTACATTAGATGGGGCCACTCCCCTGCAGAATCGAGGCGGTATGCTCGGCCGGCAATCTGGAATCTACTGCAACGCCCACAAGTCGGCCCCAGCGGCCCTCAAAGCAGAAGTAAGTGTTGACACTGTCCACACCCCCTTTGGCAGGACAAAACAGCGGTTCCCCAGTTCCCGTGCCCAAAAGCGGGCCATCCAAGGAAGTTTCGCACCGCAAGCGGCGAAGTCATGTTGTACCCGCTCCCCCGGTCCATGAACAGGTGTAGGCCATCCCCGGCCAACCCGACAGAACTGGAACGAGGAAACCGCATAGCCCCAGCCGCAGCAGGCGGAAGGCCCACTAGCCAGGGACTTGAACCCATCACCCCACACACCTGAATAGGCCACCGCGGCGGCCAAGCCACCGCCCGCGAACCAGCCGTCAGAGGACGCGACCACAAGCTTTGTCAACACGTCAAAGCAAAATCGCCTCTGACGAGGGAAAACGTCGTGCCCGAGGTGGGACTCGAACTGCATTCCAGGCCCTGAAAACACTGGGAACCCGGGAAAACATACGGAATCCGGGCCAGACCGGTGGCTGTACGAGGTAGTCCGAGACGAAAAGTGTGGACATTGTCCACACCCCATAATTCAGTTCCGGCACTTTAAACGGTTGTGGCCGGGGTTCGGCAGTGTCCGCACTTTCAGACCTTTGCATCCTTCGCTGCCGGCACATTCAGCCCTTGCTTCACGGTGGGGCTCGACGCCGTAGTGCTTGGCTGCAGGGCGTGGAGTAGCCAAGTGCAGCCCAAGCGTCCGCTGCTCGCCTAGGTTCTTGGAGCTCCGCGGTTGTCAGTAACCTCCGAATTTCTGCATCTCAGCCTAGTGGCCCTGCAAACAGCACCCAACTTACGTCAGGGCCCGACTATTTCGCACCGGTCAAACCTCCGGCCGATCAACTCCACTTCTTCCAGCGCCCGGGCTAGCGGGATCCGTTCCTGCTCAACGCGCCGGTGACCGGTGTGCTGCGGATCGAGGAGACGAAGGTACACCGACCTCTCCTCCGAGCGGAGCCTCACCACCGGCCTCGGGTTGCCCTGCTGGAGCACCTTGCCCGTTTGGTCCAGTTCGGTGCCGAAGGGCTCATACGCCTCGTAGGCTTCCGGACCCATGAGGATCGAGTCGATGTCGCGCCCGAAGTCGGCCCGGTAGCCGTCCAGGATCTCGTAGCCGTCGCGGTCCATGTCGCCCCAGTAGACCACCACGGGGGCACCCCGGATCCACGGGAACGATGCCGGCGTCTTCCCACCTTTGCCGACCCCCTCGACAGTGATGCCGCCAGTCAGGGGCGGGAAGTGGATTGCCGTGTCCTTGTTCTCCGAGATGACGACGATCTCCGGCACGTAGGCTGGCCGGAAGTTATCGCCGGCTGTCGCCGAGTCGTGGACGCGGCCGCCGGCGGCGCGGTGGGCCGGGTCGAGATACGTGAAGTGGATCCGGGGCGGGTGGCCCGGCAGCAGGCCGAGGTCGTCGAGCCCGGTGAGCGCTTGGACGCCGCGGCGGTGGGACTGCAGCCACTTCGCGTGGACACCAGGGATGGGCACCTGTCGCGGGGTCACACCGAGGCGGGCGCGGACCGGGTCCGCCCGGTACCAGTCAGCGACGGACAGGAGCAGGCCGAAGTCGACCTCGTGATAGGCGTCAAGGGTCCGCAGGGTCTTCCCGGCGTCGGCCAGGTGCGGATACTTATCGCGCAGGACTCCGAGGCGCAGGCGTGCCCGGACGAGCCTGTCGACCCAGTCCCCTGCTGCGATGGCTGCGGCATGCTCAATGGATGCGACCCACGCGTGCGTAGGGATCGACTGCGTTGTCCCGCCCTTGGCTGTGCGATTCTCGTAGTCGAGGACGACGTCGTGCGCCTTTGCCCAGTCCTGCCACTGCACGGTCTGCGCGTGCACAGCAGAGTAATCGGCCCGAAGCTCCGATGTTGCCGGCCGGCCCAGGGCGAAGGCATGCGGAAACGCTGCCTCGTCCCCGGTCAGGTGGGTATGCCACCTTCCGTTCAGCCGGCGGCGGACGTCTTCGGTGACGGCCTGCGGCGTCTTCATGCTCCGTCCCCCGCTCCAGGGTCGTCCGGGAGGTCGCTGATGTAGGAGTACCCCGCGCGTTTTTGGTGACGGTCAGGAGCAGGTCCATGTGCGGCTCAAGCGCCGTGACCTTGTCCAGCGGGGCTCCGATGATGAGCTGGAACCCCAGGTTCTGCCACGCCCGGACGGACCGGCCCGCGAACTCGCTGTCCGCCTTCACGAACCCCTCGTCGAGGAACACCGGAGCGAACGTGGGCCGGGAACGGGTCTCGTCCCCCAGCTGGTAGCGCAGCGCCGACCCGACGACGAAAGCCACCAGTTCCTGGGTCTCGCCGCCGGACTTATCGACCAGCCAGTCGTAGGTGGCGATCTCGCGGCGGGTGTCCTTGTCCAGGCACGCTGCGGTGATGACGACGTGCTGGCGCACATCGAGGTAGCGGTCGCGCTGGGACGTCGAGGACTTGGTGTGGCCCTCCGGGATGCGGATGCGGGCCATGAACTCGCTCAGCTTCTTGAACCTCGCCTCGATCTGGTCCTCGGTGAGCTCCAGGGCCAGGCCCGAGGACAGCTCACGCAGGCCGCGGCGGAACCTGCTCAGGTCATCGCTCTGTAGCCGGCGGAGGCTGATCTGCAGGACGCCTCCCTTGTTCCCGAACGGCAACGTTTCCAGAATCCGGTTGATCGGCAGGAGACGGTCTTCGATGTCGGCCAGGGCGGTGTCGAAGGCGTCGTTGAGCCGCAGCAGGTCATCGCTGGACCACGCAGCCAGTTCACGCCGCCACTTGTTGCGGCGCTCGTACAGCCCCTCAGACTGGATCCGGTCGAGGATCTCGCGGTAACCGTCCGCCGAGTCGACAGTCGTGCCCAGATTGTTCTCGGTCCACTTGCCCTTGTACGCCTCGAACATGCCCACCATCGCGTTGCTGGCACTCTTCGCGTTGCGCCGGGCAGCCTCGGATTCATCCCTGAGCCACCTGCGCAGGGCACCGATGTTCGACTCGAAGGACTTCAGGCTCGTGGCCTCCCAGCTGCCGGTGAACAGATCGTCCAGATACTTCTGCTGGACCTCAGTAACCGTAGCCGTCTGCCGGTCGACCATGTCGTCCACCGCGGCCTGCACGGTGTCCTGCCGCGTCACGAGGTTGCTCCAGTCGGACTGCAGCTTCTCCAGGTCGCGTTCTGCCAGGACCCGAGCCCGGTTCGCCTGCCCGTGGAGGGGTCTGATGCGTTCATCCTCGGCTTCAAGCGCATCGAGGATCTCGTTGGTCTCACGCAGCCCGCGGATGGCATCCTTGAGCTCTGCGATCTGCCGCTCGACCCAAGATGGTCGATGGCGGCCCAGTTGCTGTCCTGGACGAAAAGGTGGGCGTCCCGCTGCCGCCGCAGATCGGCCCGCCGCTCCAGTATCTCCCGGACCCGAGCGTCGGCCCCGGCGATCTCCGGCTCCAGCTCAGACAGCAGCTCCGCGATGTCCTTGAGCCGGCGTTCGTTGGAGAACCCGATGATGTTGCCCTCCCCTGATTCTCCGTGGGCGCCCCGGTCCCCCGACCGGGTCTGCCCGACATGGTCACCCGCGGCCCGGAGCCAGCAAGTCCGGCCGCGTCGGACACGCACAGGTGGTCGACTCCGCTGCCCGCTACCCGGTCCTGGACCCAGCGCGAGAACGGCGAGTCCAGGAACGTGAGCTTGCCGGAGACCATCGCCGGGTCTCCCTGCCAATCCTCGTGTTCGGCTAGGGTCACTGCCCGGTAGTTGATGCGCGGCCTGATCGTAACGCCGTCAATGGCCGCAGAGAGCCGGTCACGGGTGTTGCGGTCGATCAGCACCGTCCGTGCGAGACCGCCGAGGGTCGTCTCGATAGCTTTGCGCCAGGTCTCCTCACCCGGCAGGAGGTCAATGAGCTCCGCGACGAACGGAAGATCACGCATAGGATCCAGGCCCGCTGCCTCTGCCATCCGGAGCCGGGCGTTGTGCAGCCCCGCGGGACCATTCCGGTCCTACCTTTGAGGGATGCAGCTTCTTCCATGAGGTCCTTGTGGCGGGCCGTGAGCGGCGCCAGGTCCTCACGGGCAAGCCCTTCCTCGTTGTCAAGTGCACTTTCCCGGTCCTCGAAACCGGACAGGAAATCGTCGGCGGCGGACTGGGCCTCGGCGAACTGCCCGGCGGTCTCGGGCACGACGAGGTTGATCGTCTCGGTCTTCAGCTGGAACCTGAGATTCGCCTGGTAGACCGCGTCGCGGCTGCCCTCGAGGTCAGCGATCTTCTGGCGGCGTTCCTCGATCGCGCTGCCGCCGTTGGCGTCTTTGTCCCGGGCAATCCGCTCAAGGCCCGCCCCGTATTCGGCTTCGTCCGCCTGGGCCTGGGCGAAGGTACGGCTGGCCGCGGCGTGGTCGCGGCGGTTCGTCGCCACCGCGTCGTCCAGAAGACCGCGCTCGGTGCGAAGCTTCCACAAAAGGAACGAGGAGGGGCCCTCTTCGTCGGCACCAAAGTGGCGGATCATCAGTTCCTTGGCTTCGGCTTCCGCAAGCTCGGTCTGGAGGGCGGGCAGGCGCTGGAGGACCTTGACCTTGTTGGCCTCGTCCAGCATCTTCGAGTACGAGGCCTCCAGGTCGGCGAAGTGCAGAAGCGCCTGATCGGCGGCCTGGTACGTGACGGGCTCCTCCAGCACCATGGTCTTGTACAGCCCGTCCACGCGCTTGACCTCCATCCCGGCCTGGAGCCGGGCCAGTAGCCTCATGGCCTTGCGGCCACCGTCCGCACTGCCGATGCCGAGGCGGGTATGGAGGGTTCCCTCGAACTCCCAGAAGGTGTTGAACGTCGAGAGCCCTGGCACGACAGCCTTCAGGGCCCGCTTGTCGAACCGGCTGGCGGCCACGGGTGCGAGCCTGGACGTGTCAAAGTAGCCCTCGTAGGCAGCGAACGTCGTCGTAACGTCGGCGGTCGCGGAGCCGCCGGCCTTGACGAAGAAGATGCGCAGCGCCGTATAGCGCCGGCCCCGGTCGTTGACGAATGTTGCGGCCAGGGCACCCCAGACAGGCGTCATGCCCGCACCGCGCAACACCAGGTCCAGCATCTCGTCGGAGCCATCCACCCGGTTGGCGTCCATCTTGCCCCGGAGATAGGTCAGCAGGTTCCGCTGCTCCGCCGACCGCGCCCTGCCGCCGGCGTCGTTGGATGCACCGTTGAACGGAGTGTTGGAGGGCATCATGAGAGCGATGTAGGCATCGAGGACCGTGGACTTGCCGGTGCCGCTCGCCCCGGACAACAACGTGGAGCCCGGCGAAAACCGCACCTCGGTGCGACCGTGGAAGCCGCCCCAGTTCACCAGCTGCAGGGTCTCCACCCGCCACTGCGCGTGATCCGGCGCGGATGCCTGAAGGTCGGGTATTTCCAGTTCGAGGGTCATGCGTTGTCCTTCCCAAGCTCGGTCAACAGGTCGGGTACATCGTCTTCTTCGGCTTCTTCTTCGTCGGCGTCGGGACTGTCACCCTCCGGCACAGTGCCGTTCTGCTCCATGAGCCACATCCACAAAGTGCGCAGCTTCTCGACCGGCATGAGGATCTCGATGATGGCCGAGATGCGGAATCTGTCGGGATCAGCGGTCTTCAGAAGCAGACCAGCCGAAGCCAGCCCGTCGATTGCCTTCAGTGCCCGTTTCTGGTCCATGGCGCGGTGGGTTGTGTGCTCGGGGCGCTGGTCGGCTACTTCATCGAGCAGCGCCTGACGGTCCACGAAGATGACGTCCTCTCCCTCCTGGCGCTGGGAGAAGAGCCTCTGCCGCAGGTAGACCATCATGATGGTCTCCTCTTTCGTGTGGGACACGTCCCGCAGCAGCGACGGCAACGGATCGCCTGTTTCCGAAACGGCCTGCCGCTTGAACGCGATTTGGTGGTCCCGGTCGATGAAGAGCTCGAAAAACAGCTCGTTGAGCCGGCCGCGGATCAGGTCCTCATTGACCAGGAGAACCTGCCAGTGGTCCGAGTGGCGCTCCGCCGAAACGTAGCGATGCTTCAAGAGAGCGTGCAGGCACCGGCGCTGGTCAGGGAACAGGGTCGACGCATCGCGCTCGAACATGGACAGCGAGCTCTCCGCCCCGTCCTCATCCCCGGCGGGCGGGTCCTCCGACAGAAAGTCCAGGGGATCCACGGAGTCCTCGTCGATCGCGGCGAAGTCCTTCATTGGCGTACTCCTTCGGTATCGGTGCCCTTCGTCTCCCCTGCGGATTGGATCGTGGCGGAAGGCATCAGGAATGTGCGAGTACTCCCGTCGGGCCGGACTGCCGACACGGTCTCGCGCTGGTCCGGATCGGCGACGGCCCCGAGCCCGGTGAAAAGGTGCAGGAGCCCGAGGATCTCGACGGGCCGGCGGAGGTCGCCCGGCAGCGAGTTGAACAGCGCCGCTGCAGACTCAAGCTCCCCGATGGCGGATTTCTCCTCGATCCGGCGGCGCAGCTGGTCCAGCGACGGGCCGCCCTGCCTGCGGATGTCCTCCAAGGACAGCACCGCCGGCGCCTCATTCGAGACGTCCGCGAGTGGTTCGGGCGCACGCTGGCTGTCCGGGTCGTAGGTCTTGAAGCGCAAGGCCGCGATGTCCAAGCCCGGCGGGATCATCTGGACATCGACGTGGTCCCGGGCGCGTGCCGACTGCATCCAGGTCCGCATTTCCCGGTCGATGCCGCGCAGTACCGTGTCGAGCTCACGGTTGCGAATGTGGTCGTAGTTCTCAATGTGTTCCCGAAGAGTGGAGGTGAGGCGCTGGCGCTGATCCAGCACGTCGGCGATGCCGCGGCGGATGATGTCCACCGCCGTGCGCATCTGGCGCTGTTCATCGGCGGGGAGCTGGCCGGCCGCCGGGTGGGCCAGGATGGCTTCCAGATCGGAGCGCAGCCTTGTCAGCCAGTCAGGTTTGCGCAGCAGCTCCAGGGCGCCGGCAAAGGCCCTGCCCTCCGCCGTGCCGGTGAGCAGGCTGGACGCCTGGGCAAGGTAATCGTCCACCACTTCCCCTACGGGCCGCTCTTCCTCACGGAACCTCTTGGTGATCCCCCGGTGCATCTCTCGCACCGCCTCCTCGACCCGGCGGAAGTCCGACGGCAGGCCATCGAGTTCGCGGAGCACGTTGGAGAACTGCTCGGACAGCTCCGCATCCGAGGATTCCCGAAGCTCCCCGCCGGCGGCCAGGTGGTCGTACTCCGCCTGCAGGATCGCGATCTCGTCGGCCAGCCGGCGCTGACGCTCCTCGCGGTCCGGATTGGCCGCCTGGGCGGCATCCGAGATGACCCGCCGCATGGTCTCGATGCGGGAGACAGAGACGTTCAGCTGAGACCGGCTCGCCCGGATCACATAGTCCAGAGCCTGCCGGGCGTCGCCGGTGAGCTGGTAGGTTTCCTGCCCGCGCCCTGGGTCCCGGTACAGCCACCGCTCACGGACCCACTGCATGGCGAGGCCTTGCCACCCGTTGACGGCACTGTGTAGCCGCCGGTCCGGAGTTCGTCGAGGAGGGCTTCAATCCGGGTGTGCAGCTGTTCGACCGGAACAGGCTGGGAATCGTCGGGGAAGACAGCCGACAGCAGCGGCATGGCGATGACGGCGGATTTGCGGTCGAGCAGCTTCAGGGTCGGCGTGTTGAGGGCAGCTTCAATGCGCGCGACGCCGCCTTCTATGTCAGTCGCCATGCCGCACTCCTATCGTCGATGAAGCCCAGGTCAGCGCCGCCAGCTGCCCGCCGCGGGACGTGTGGCTTCTATTTGCCTCAGCGCGTGACCGCTCGGCGGACAGCTCAGCAGCGTGGGGAGGCCGCTTGCTCGGCGTCGGTTTGAACCCGCTCCAGTTCGGCTTCGAGTTCCGCGACTCGGCCGTCTGAGGTTGTGAGGTCCTGCGTGAGAGAACTGCTCTCCTCCTCGGCGACTCGGAGACGGCCCGTGAGAGTCTCCCGCTCATAGCATCCTCGTTCACGGCGTAGCGCAGCGCGCCCACTGCCTGGGGCTGTTGCGGATCTACTGATTCACCGGTCATGCGGGCACCGTACACACGAGGTCCGACAATGTCCGTCGGGGTTCGAGCAGAGGCCTTGGCCGCCGCCGCAAGTCCCCCGTCTGTTGGTATCGGCTTAGTCGCCCCGGGATGTCTGACTGGTAACTCCACGCGGTCAGCATGTCTGGCCGAACCGCCGCCAGCCGTGTGTGTCCTTCCATGGTGCCCATTGGTTTACCACCTCTCTGTGGTGGAGGGTCAGTGGAGAGAGCTAATCACAGATCCCACGAGAATCCAAGCGGCAGTCTTGACTATTGTCCAGAATTGGTATATAAGACACAACCTTCAGCGCTAGTTGCCTCAAAACACAACCTTCCTCGGAAGGCTCTGGGATGAGTGGCGGTGCCGCCAGAACATGGTGCCCCTCTTGGTGGAAACACGAAGAAGCCATCAGCCGACTGGAAGCTCATGGGAATTCCTCCGCCTCGACGGCTCAACCGGAATGAGCATCTGGTGGCGCGACCACGCCGACCACCACATGGGAGTCCTACTCTCGGCCGACGGACCATTCAAGGGCTGCAAACCCGTCTCCGGGGCCACGAAGCAAACAAGCTCAAAGCTCTCCCTTGTGATCCGCCTCCCAATGGGCTCTTTCAAGCCCGCCGCAGGGTCCATCCCGTGCAACGAGCTCCGACTGCTCTCCCGTGACCCCCGGCACACTTTCGTCGTAGCATGAGCCCTAACTGGCAGTGCAACCAGCCCTAGCTGAAAACGAGAGTGACCGAATGAACGGTGAGAATAACGTGTGGGAACCTCCATTTGTCGGAGAGGAACACAAAATCATCGTCGATGACCTCGTGTCGGTGTTCAATCAAGTGACTGCCGCTCAACGACCTCAATGGATGCACCTCGTCGCCCCTTCAGGGTGGGGTAAAACACGCATCGCGAGGGAGTTTTACGCGCGCTTAGCTGCCGATAACCAAGCGACGCCCAATTATTGGCCCAAACCATCCTTGGTTCTCTCGCCGCAGACAGTATCGATCTCACTGATGTTTCTTCGCGTCGCAAACGCCTATACCCCACCGTTACCCATGTCCCTAAAAGCTTGCCCTCTTGGATGTGGTGGGGAGTTGATTGCTCACGCAGGTCAGGTGGAGCTTCCGCCATGCTTGCCGACGAGCTGCGTCAGTTTGAGGCTCACGCCGAGTATCTCGATATGGCAGTCAAACGAAAGGGAGGGGGACGCCTAGGAGTCGACTTCGCAAAAGCCGTCGGGGAAGAAGGCGTCAATGAAGGCCTTAGCCACGCTGCAGAAGAACTCCTAAACGCCGCCGTACCGGGTGCCGGCATAGTCACATGGGCGGCAAAACGAGCGATGGCATCCAACAAGCAACGTCTGCGACGCAAGCACTTGCTAGAAGGAAGCGCCGATATTCTTGAGCAAGCTATAGGCCCTGCGCCGGACCTTCTTGAGGAAACGTACCTGATGATCACCGGTCTTGCCAGTCGAGGGCTACCCATTGTGATCCTTGCGGAGGACGTTCACCAAACAACAGCCATTTTTGCGCAACTTCTTGAACAACTCATCGACTCCGAAGTCCCCGTGTTACTGCTAACTACAGCGTGGCCAGGCCACTCCAACGACAATGCCGAGTTGGACCGCGCACTAAAAGCGCGACCAGACAGACTGGTAATCCTGACCCATCAAGATCATGATTACCGGGCAACACCTCGAAAGACCGGCCTCGGCGAGTTACCAATCTCTGACAGAAAAAAGATTCTAGACTTTTACTACCCTGACGTAGAGAGGGATACGGCCTCAGCGCTAGCAACACGCTATTCCAATCCACTGGCATTGGAGCTATTTTGCCAGATCGATAAGTATCGAAAACGCTTTTCAAACAAGCAGTTGCAACTCACCAAGGAGGAGATCCTCACATTACCCTCAAAGGTTAAGGATCTTTATAGAGTTGCTTGGAATGAACTGCCGGGAGCGTTCGACTCTTTTTGTCGGTTGCGGCGCAATGCATTCCTGCTGCTATCAGCGCACAGGAGTACAGCTCTACAAGTTGGAATCAAAAGTGGCTTCTTGAATCATTGGCTGAGTTGGAACTAATGACAGCCGCGCAAGTCGCCCAGGTCGCAGATAACGCGCAAGCTAGTTATTCGTGGATCCGACAAGCGAGTGTAGACCTCTACCAATTTCATGAACCAGATCAAATGAGGATAGCGCTTGAAGATGACACTTTCGTATTCGCTGAGGAGTTACACAAACTTACGAAGTTTTTAGCAGACAAAGTTACTCGTGAATTTGAGACTTTTCCCGCCGCAAATGAACCATCAAAAGAGCACTCAGCAAGATTGGCCTTGGCACTCCATGCCGGGCATCTCTGAATGACACCCAAGTACTAGTTGAGGCCGCAGACTACTTGGTAACTGGCCTTCAAGGGGTTGCAGGAGAGTACTCTGAGATTATTCGGATCGCGGAATACGTTTTGCCGCATGTTGAGCAACAGAGTATCGCCGCCCTTTCTCTGGAACTTTTGTACGCGGATGCACTTCATGAAGCGGGCCGATTCAAAGAAGCACTTATTGTCTTTGAAGCTTCTCTTCCACAGTTGGTGGACCTAACGGGATATCGGAGCCGTATAGTTTTTCAGTATCGCACGCAAATTGCCAGTGCAATCGCGATGTCGGGAAATTACCGCGGTGGAGCTTCCTTATACGAAGGTATCTTGGCGGATCAAGTCGAGCATCTCGGAGATTTCCATCCTGACACGCTTACCACTCGGCGCCACATCGCAATCATCAATTCCACAATCGGGTCCTTTAATGAAAAAGAGTTTCGATCATTGATTGCGGATGAGGAACGAATACATGGGTTTGGTGATAAAAATACATGGCCTACAATAGAAGCCTTGGCGCAAACTCTTTGGAAAGTTAGTCGAAACGATGAAGCGGCCGTGCTATACCGAAAGCTTCTTTCTGCACGAGCGCAAGAATCAATGAGCGATCATCCCGATAATCTTTCAACAAGGAATGATTACGGGCTGACGTTTCTCCGAGAAGGACGAGCAGAGGAAGCGGTAGGCTGGTTCGAAAGGCTACACGAGGATGCAACCAGGGTGATGGGCAGGACGCACCCTACAACACTCAACATTGAAAACAATTGGGCTGTATGTTTACTTAGAGCAGGCAGAAGCAAGGAAGCAATTCAGCTATTCGAAAAGGTCGTATCTAAGCGCACATCAGCGCTAGGTCTCGAACACCCTGACACTCTAGAAAGCAAACATGCTCTGGCAGATGCTTTCGTTGTCGACGGGTCTCCCAAGCCTGCGATGAAAATCTTCGAAGAAGTCATAGCCAACCGCGCGCGAATTCTCGGACATGATCATCCGAGCACTTTGAATACATGCCATAACATTGCTGGCCTAATGTCCGCAGAAGGAAGGCATGCCGAAGCAATCGACGCTTTTGTGCGACTAATCAAAAACCGCCAGATGGTACTGGGTGTAGATCATTATGACACGCTAAGGGCTAAGCACGACCTCGCTAACGCAATGCTTCGCGCTCACCGGCCCGACGCTGCCTTGGAACTCTTTCAGGCATTGCTATCCCGAACAGTGAGAGCACTCGGAAAAGACCATCAGCTCACTCTCCGCACGCGCTACGGTCTCGCTAACGCCTTACAGCTAAGCTTGCGACCGGCGGAAGCGAAGGGAGTGCGCCAATCCGTTTTGGCTGATCAAATTAGAGTTCTCGGCAACGATCATCCCGATACCGAACAAACTAGGCTCGCTCTCAACCTTCTTAGACAATGAAGCCAGAACAAAATTGGATATCGGTCGGATTTCGCTCCACAGAGCCCTACGTGCGCAGCATTCTCAATGCGCGCGTAAGTGGTCTCGCCCGGCTTTTGTTGCTAGCGACTGAGGCCCTTTTGCACCTGCTTTGTAGGGCCAGTGGCAGGACGGGTTTTTCGGGCCTTGGGTGCCTTGCTGTGAGGTGCGGAGAGGGCCGTGACCGGCGGGGTTGCCTGGTTGTGGTCTGCGGTGAGTCTGGCTTCCACCGCTTCCCTGTCTCCGATGTGGTTAAGTCTTTTTGCGAGGGCTTCCCGGCGTTCCGCTGAGTCGTAAGTCGCAACGGTTTCGTCCGTCTGCTGGTCGGGCTGGGCATTGTCGGCATCAACACTACGGCGTTGGGCGTTGTCGGCCCGTTCGGCTTCTGCGAGAAGCTGGCCGGCCTGGGCACTTTCCCCGTTACTGCTGTCCGTTCTTCCTGGGCCTGAGCCTTGCACGTGCCGCCTCGCTGAGTGCGGTCGCATGGTCCGCACCCGTTCCCAGCGCGTCGACATTGATCCCATAACGTTGCTGTACCTGCTCACGGATGGCGTCGGCCGCAGATCGTGCCATGGGGTCCTGGCCCTTCCATGCTGTGGCGGTTTGGTGGGCGCGCACGATATCTTCGGCTTTGGCGTTGTCCCACCAGCGGGCATCCAATGCGAGGGCGAGCTGTGCGCGTGCGGCCGTGCGTTCGCCCTCGAGACGGGCACGCAACTCCCGGCCCTGCTGTTCCTCTGCAGCCTGGGCGACACGGACACGCTGCTCCCGTGCGCGGGTCAGTTCTTCACCGATTCGTCCCGCCGCGGTCAGTCCCGTGGGCCACGTCCTGAACGAAAGGGCGGCCACGGAATAGGCTGACAATTTCTCGTGCAATGGTTGCAGGCAAACAGGCAACACTGTCAGACCCGACTACTCTCATATGGAACGCCTAAACGCAGGCGCTGTGTCTAGAAGAGGTTTGCGATTTCTGCGTGTTTGAGCAGAGAGCACCGGAACCTGGGGGTCCCAATCTCCCGCGTTTCGCCTTTCGCTGAAGCTGGCAATAGACTGAAAATTACTGTCGAAATGACCGCCCTCAAGGTGCGTATGTCAGGGGGATTATGGCGCTCAATAGGTTGACGGTGTTTCTTTTGAAGGACGTCGAGCAATTTTCGGATGCACTCGCTGATGAGAAAGATCCGGATCGCGTGGAGCTTGATCAGGAATCGGGGCTTGAAGGCGAGTTTTGGTGGTCTGCCCGCGCTCCATCTGCCCCACCTTGGGTAGAGTTCATCGGAGAAGTCCTGTCCGAGACTCCGGACGGGCTCCGGTCGTCGTCAGCATCAGGCTTGCTCATCGTTCGAGTTGCTGGATCGGTCTTCGCGTTGACGTTTGGTTACGGTCGTAGCTTTCTTCGGCCGGAGACCATCGTTCGAGGTTTCGGGCTCAAGGTCGCACTTAACCGTATCGACTCCCAACAGATGCGGAGTATTGATACGAAGGCTTATGAGGACTTGGTCGTCGCAAAGACTACGCAGGCGAGCAAGAGCACTGAAGTGCGGACATTCGGGATAGAGCCCATGCGAGACATCCTGAGGGCCGTCACGGGTGAGCCACGTACGCAGGAACTAGGCAATCGTCTTTCAGGCGCAGACGCTTTGGTCCTAAACATTGCAGTCGAACCCAGCGACCTACCTGCCCTTCTTGAGAAGGCGCTAGAGGCTTATAACGATGATGAGTACAAGAAGGACTTCGAATGGGTTGATCATTTGGCGCTTGTAACTGATCCGGCCATCATTGAAGTATTGGACGGCAAACTTGTCACGGCGTTGAAGGTCAAAGATACAAGCGTGACTCACCTTGCCATTCCAGATGCAATTGAGTGGGAGGATATCCACGCATTCAAGATCCGGGGTGCGCGCAATAATGAGTACGATGATCTCGATCTTGATGACTACCTCGACGATCTAAAGACCACGGATGACCTCACGATCGAGCTGCTGAAAAGTCGTGGCGTGCTTATCTCATTCGCGCGGTCGAGCGAGGATTGGGACCAAAAGTGGACTCTATATCATTGCTTGGTTAGTGAGCAGCGGTATAATGGTGACCTTTTTGCCCTTATTGAGGGCCGCTGGTTCTCGATTTCTAAGGGTTTGGTTGACGATGTCGATGCGGCAGTAGGTCAGATCGGGGCGTCCGGGCTATCGCTTCCGGCGGCGATGACAGGCGAGAAGGAAGGAGAATACAACGAGCGTGTTTCTGCGAGCATGGGATTTGTTTCTCTCGACACAAAGCTCGTCCGGCCGGCAGGCGCGACGAGCGGTATAGAATTTTGCGACATGTTGGCGCCAAACCGTACTTTCGTACACGTCAAGCGCAAATCGCGGTCATCCACGTTGAGTCACCTCTTTGCCCAAGGTCTGGTATCAATCAATGCCATGATCGGAGACGGTGCATTTCGCGAAAAGGTCCGAGGGATCATCGGAGAACAGTCGAAGGGCTTGAGTCATCAATCATTGACGATTGGGTTTCAGCTGTTCCTGGAAGCGCGGAGGCCATTTCCGGGTCGGACTATTCCGTGGCGTACGTAGTGATAGCTAAGTCGACGAAGCCTGGCAATGACTGGTTGCCATTCTTTAGCAAGCTCAACCTCATGCAAACCGTGCGCTCTCTCGCGCCTCTTGGAGTGAAGGTGTCGTTGGATCGTGTTGACGTCAAATAGCACCTAGGGATTGCGACTCGCCTCACTCTTGTGCCGGCGCTGAAGGCTGTGCGAAGGATTCAGATGTCCGAAAATTCTTTATAGTTTTCGGACGGCGGTTGTCGGCCCGTCAGCTGTATGAGTCGGCCAAGCCGGATTGTCACGGTTCGTAGGGAAATGGAGGCCTGAGATGAGCGTCATGCCGCCGGCCAGACGGCACTCGTTGGGCCCCAATTAGCAGTCCAGAGTCTGTGCGATAACTAGTTGGTTTTCTTGCGTCCAGGTTTTCCATTCCTCGGCCTGCCAGGCGATCCAGCTCTTGTGTCAGGTCCCCGCTTGGTGCCCTGAACTGCGTTACGCCGGTTGAACTGGCGGGGCCTCACCGTGTGTGCAGTGTCGTTTCGGCTGAAGGTCATCGGCACCTTGTCGCCATCGGCGAGGAAGAACTGCTGGGACGTTTGCCACATGAGAGCGAACGCGATGAACTGCCGGACGTTGAACTCCTCATAGGCGTCTTTCGTCCGCTTCCCGTTCCGATCGGAAGTGTACCTGTAGCGATCCTTCCCAAACTACGAAGTCAGGATCGCATCGATGAGCGTGGCGGCGAGTACCTGAGCGGCTTCCATACCCGGCATCCAAGGCACCGAGCGTGGCCACGGCGAACGGAACGTACGCTGCGATCGCGTGGGAGCCGCATCCCCGATGGCGGCGCGGCAGGCGGCAGAGATCGGCCTCCACCGTCGGCCCAAGATCTCTCGCCGTCCGCGCCCCGCCTGTCTGGATCAGTGCTTCCGCAATCGAGGCGCGTGGTAGACCGTAGAGCGGGATGCCATCGACCATGACGACCTGCTCGACTTCCTCGAACTCCGGCCCTTCGATGCTCCGCAGGTTCGGTGGGTAGAAGGCGGCGCGCCTCGACGCGAGTGCCGGCGCGATGTTTTAAGCCACGTCGCCTGCCCTGTCGCGAACTGCGACGCTGCCCGGGCCGCGCCTGCAAAGGCACTGAAATCGATGTTCTTTGTCAGCTGGCTGGGAGGAGACACATTGAACGCACCCGCAGCCCGTGTTCTTCGCGTCACGGCTCACTCCTTGTCAGCGTGTCCTGCTTCCATCGGGAGGAGCTGGCCGCGGCTTCCAACCGTCAGGAGGCTGGGTGGTCGCTTCATCTCTCCCGATGACGTAGAGAATTTCTTTGGGTGTATAGGCTTCCTTCATGCGAATAAGCACTTCGAGTCAGAGTTCAACGTGAATCAGCTCCCCGATCTTGACGGCAATCCGATCGACAACGCGAATTTGGAAGCACATGTCGAGGCGATGCCCGTGAGCGAGCGCATTGAGATGTCACAGCAGGTACTTGTTCTCGAGGCAGTTCGAACGTACTACTTTGCCAAAGCGTTCCGTATGGGAATCCGGGAGCTCGCGACGGAGATCCCAGAATCTGATTCTCACCCAATGACGATGATGGGCAAAGACCTGATGCGGCTCGCTGTCATCAATGTGGCATCAGTCAACAATAAGGGGTCTCGTACTAAGTCACTTCCGAACACCCTGGGTGTACTCAAGGCGGCTCTATCCGGCTTGCAGGTATCTGATGCCGAGGCTGCGATTTCCCTGATTGACGAAATCTCCAAGAGCATAAATGCAGACACGCAGTTGCCCCTCAAATACCTCCGTCACATGAGAAATAAGTGGGCTGGCCATGCATCCTTGGATCGGCACGTCGACGACTGGGCGGACGCGGGGTCTACTCTGTCATTGCCGCTGATAGAGGAAGGGCTGGCCAGATTGGTCAACGCCCACCAAGACTTGAGTGAGGTCCTCAATATGAGCGCGGAGGCCCGAAGAGTGGCGGCTGAGGCTGTCGCTAAGCCGGCGGTCATAGACGGCATAGAGACTGTTCCAATGACATTCGACTGGTCGTCGGCGGTTGTAATTGCGGAAGTGGTTCGAGATGCAGCAAAGAATTCCGCTACGCGCATGGCCAAACGCCTTGTTGCGCGGTCTTGACCGCACAGCCGCTGTGACAGTGACCAGAAACAGTAGCTACTCATGGCATCAGGGCTCCTGACATGGTGAGGTATTCCGTGTGGGATCAGGGGCGGTTTTTGATTTCGTAGCGCAGGATGAGCCCGGTGCCTGGGTAGCGGATTTGGGTGGTGGTGAGGTGCTGGCAGAGTTCTCTGATTGCTGTGGTGGCCCGTGCGGTGGGGAGTGGGTCCAGGCGAATGATGAGGTAGCCGGGGTGGTGGTGTCGATGTCGCCGCTGCCGGTGAGCGCCTGCCGTGCGAGTGTGTGGGCTTCTTCGGTGGCGCGGGCGTAGCCGGTGTTGGTCCGGATTTCCCGGGCGAGGGTGGTGGCGGTGTTGAAAGCGGCCATCCTGATCGCGTGCGTGATCAGTTTCGTCTCGGTGTCGAGGACTTGTTGGCCGGGTGAGAGCTCTCCCAGCGGGAGCCTGACGGGGATCTTCTGGTGGCGGCTTCTGCCCGGTCAAGGGCGGTTTCCGCGGCCCAGAGCGGCGCGGTGACCTGGTTGTGCATGGCGTTGGTGATGGTGACTTCGTTGGTGCCTGGGGCTGGTGTCCGCAGCGCGAGCATGGCGGCGTCTGTTTGGGCCAGGACTTGGTCGTAGTGGGCGCGGGCGGCGACGACTTTTTGGTAGGCCTTTTTCTTGTCCGGGTTGGGCACTGACCTTTCGGGTCATCCTCGGTGGAGGTGTAGGCGTCGTGGGAGTCCAGGTCGAAATGGATGCGGGCGTAGCGGAAGTAGTTTTCCTGCCGCCAGCGGGACCCCATCCGGTAGATCACCTCACCGGCCGATATCCGGGTGTCGGTGGTGAGGATGTGGATCTGCCGGGTTGCCCGCCCCGGACCGGTACGATGCGGCTGATCTGGCGCATCCGGAACGCTTCCCCGGTGGCCAGGGGCAGGTCAACGGCGGTGTCCGCCGCGTTCCAGGTCTTCGTCTGCCCGTGGGCGTCAACATGGGCGGCCTCGGTGAAGCGGTCCTCGGGGACGTCCGCTGTGCTGCCTTTGCGCCAGGTCAGGACGTCAAAGCCAGCCTCGTTCATGTGTTTGAAGAGTGCCGGTGACCAGCCTCCCCGGTCAAAACCTACCAGCACCCGCCGGGAGTCTCCGATGATGGTGCGCAGCTGCGGCAGCAGGGCCCGCAGCTCCCCGGTCAGGGCGGTGCCGGGTTTGGCCATGACGACCAGCACCGGAGACCCGTGCGCATCGGAGACCCAGGTTTCCTCGGTCGCCGGGGTCGGGAATTTCAGCCTCGTGGAGTGGACCTTCCCAATCTTCTTCCCGCCCTGGTAGGCGCGGACGTGCCCGTCAACATAGAGAACAGCAGCCAAATCCCCACCCTCACCATCACCGCCCGGACTGTGGAGGTGGTGGGTGGCGAGGGCGGTGAGCAGCTCCCCGGCCTTCCCGGTCTGGGCCAGGTGACTAATTTTACGGCGGATGGTTCTTACTTCCGGAGCCCGGTCCAGGCCCAACACCCGGCCCAGGGCCGCGGGGTCGATCCGGGTGGCGCCTTCGGCGCGGGGCTCTCCGGCCAGGGCCCGCAACACCGAGTCGAGGAGCATGGTCTCCAGCCCGTAAAACCCGTCCGGCAACGCCGAGAACGTTGCCTTCGCGCAGGCCAGCAGCCCGGTGGCCTCCAGCGCCGGCAAGGCCAGGAACAGCCCGGCCAACGGCACCCGGGCTGCCGGGCAAACACCGGGGCCGCGCACTCGAGCAAACCGGCCCGGGCTGCTGCCCGTTCCCCGGAACGATCCATCGGCTCCGGCAGCACGGGCAACACCAACTGTGTTGGCTCGGTGGGTGTCGTGGGCCCTGATCCGCCATTGTTAGCGCTGATTTCAGGGGCTTCCGGGGTGTTTGACTCATCGCCGGCGGTGAGGGCACGGCGGACGGTGTCGGTGGAGACCCGGCCGCTGCCGCCGTTGTCCGCAGGCTCGCACCGCCGGCGCGGAGACGGCGGATCTCGGCCGCCTTCGCCCCGGTCAGCACCGTTGGGCCCTTGGGGCCTTTCTTTACCGGCGCCAGCGCGGCCACGCCTTCGTCCGTGACGGACACCCGCCAGCGCCGCAACGATTCCGGGGTGACGCCAAACCCTGCCGCTACCTCGTTGACCCGGGCCGCGCCGGTCCGCACCAGCTGCACCGCGGCCAGCCGGCGGAGGTCATCCTGCCCGGCATCCCACACCCAGCACAACTGGCCGTTAAGGAAAACCTTGCCGCCGTGCATCTCATTTTCCAGCAACGCCGCCGACTCCCCGATCAGCACGGCACCCAAGTCCGCGATCAAGGGAAGGGGCATCTGGGTCGTCATCACACCCATCTTTCCACCCTCACCGTCAGCAAAATAATCCCACACGTATTATCTCACATTAAGGGCAGAATTAAAAGACTTTGGCCGGCAGGAATCCCCGGAAATTCAATACATCACCCGCACGGCCACACTGCCATGTCCGGAGCCCTGGGCATACTCTCCGCGATCAGGGGCTGACCGCGGACTACCCCGAAACAACCTAAGCTTCCACCAGCAGCATCTGTCAACCATGCCCGTTCGGCACTGGAGTCACCAAAGTACGTGCCGCTCTGTCTCAGAGCGGATGGTCCTCGGCGTCGGGCCGTGGCTCTTCCCAGTCTCGGTTCCACGGGAGGCTCGCCAGCCCATGGCGGCTGTTGATCAAGACTTCATCGACGTCGTCGTGCAGGACGTCCCGTTGCTTGTGGATGAAGGTGCGGTCTGTCACGTTGGTGCGGAGAGCGTGGGCTGGCTTCTCCCGAGCAGTGCGGACCTTGGTTCGATGGGTGGGCAACGCCATGCACTTACCCGGCGATAGGTGCGGGTTGAGTTCCTCAAGGAAACAGCTGGTCTGATAAGAGTAGGCTGCCCTGCACGATCCGGCGTCCCCGGCCCCCATTGGTACTAGAGCCCGTAGTGAAAGGCAATGTGAACCGCGAGGGGACTCTGGACGTCAAAAGTCAAGCTTTGTCAACACGTCAAAGCAAAATCGCCTCTGACGAGGGAAAACGTCGTGCCCGAGGTGGGACTCGAACCCACACACCTTTCGATACCGCATTTTGAGTGCGGCGCGTCTGCCAATTCCGCCACTCGGGCGCGGAATACGCTGTGCAAACCGGTACGCCCACAACTGATTGTGAGCAACGCGATCGCTTCACGTACGCGGAATTACTCTACATGCAGATAGGCTGAATTCCAGAATCGCGCCGCTGACGCCGCAATAGACCATGCAGATCAAACTACGGCCGCGGGCGCACCTAAGATGGTGATGTTCCCGCCGTACCTTTCCAAGGAGATCCCGTGACTGAACAAACGGAGTCAATACCCACGTCCCAGCCGGCGCGCCGCGTTATTGTGGCCGAGGATGAAACCCTCATCCGACTCGACATCATCGAGATCCTGCGCGGCGAAGGCTATGACGTGGTGGGCGAAGCAGACAACGGCGAGAAGGCCGTGCAGCTCGCCGAGGAACTCAAGCCGGACCTTGTCCTGATGGACGTCAAGATGCCGATTATGGATGGCATCACTGCAGCCGAAAAGATCGTCAAGGCCCGCATCGCCCCCGTGGTCCTTTTGACGGCTTTCAGCCAGAAGGAACTTGTGGAGCGCGCCCGCGACGCCGGCGCCATGGCCTACGTAGTCAAGCCCTTCACCCCGGCCGACCTCATCCCGGCCCTGGAAATCGCGCTCTCCCGCCACGAGGAAATCAAGGCCCTTGAAAGCGAAGTGTCGGATCTGCAGGAGCAGTTCGCCACACGCAAGCTCGTCGAGCGCGCCAAGAGCCTGCTGACCACGAAGATGGGCCTGACGGAGCCGGAGGCTTTCCGGTGGATCCAGAAGACCTCTATGGACCGCCGCCTCAGCATGCGCGAGGTTGCCGAAACCATCATCAACCAGGTCAACTAAGAGCTTCTAGGTTGAGCTTGCCGAGGATTCGGCAAGCTCAACCACCGGACGCCCGGAGACCAAAGAAAAGGACCCCTGCCAGCCGGCAGGGGTCCTTCCTCTTAAGTTGCTATGCCGTCGGCCAGGGACCGAGCTTCTCCCTGGGTGCGCCAGCGTCGCCGCCCAGGCTGCCGGCGTCGCCCAGGTCTCCGACCCGGTGAACCTTCAGCATGTTCGTGGAACCGGCCTTTCCGGGAGGCGAACCGGCGGCGATGACCACCAGGTCGCCGTCGTCCACTACTTTCAATTCCAGCAGGCTGCGGTCAACCTGCGCGGTCATCTCGTCAGTATGGCCCACCATGGGAACCAGCACCGGCTGGATGCCCCAGGTCAGCGCCAGCTGGTTCCACACGTGCTCCAACGGAGTGAACGCGAATACCGGCCTGATGGGGCGCAAACGCGACAGCCGGCGCGCGGAGTCGCCGGACTGGGTGAATGTACAGATGTACTTTGCATCCAGCTGGTCAGCGATTTCGACGGCGGCGCGGGTGATGGCGCCACCACGGGTTTTGGGCTTGGTGCCCAGCGGCGGAACGCGTTCCAGGCCATGGACCTCAGTGGATTCAATGATCCTTGCCATGACCTTGACGGTCTCGATCGGGTACTTACCCACGCTGGTCTCGCCGGAGAGCATAACGGCGTCAGCACCGTCAAGAACGGCGTTGGCGCAGTCGGAGGCTTCCGCACGGGTGGGGCGCGGGTTGTCGATCATGGATTCGAGGACCTGGGTGGCCACGATGACCGGCTTCGCCCAGCGGCGTGCCAGTTCGATGGCGCGCTTCTGCACGATCGGCACTTCCTCGAGCGGAAGTTCCACACCGAGGTCGCCACGGGCCACCATGATGGCGTCGAAGGCGTCGATGATTTCGTGCAGCTGGTCCACCGCCTGCGGCTTTTCGATCTTGGCGATGACCGGCACACGGCGGCCTTCTTCGTCCATGATCTCGTGCACGCGGGTGATGTCGGAGGCGTCACGCACGAACGACAGCGCAACCATGTCAACGCCGCGGCGCATGGCCCAGCGGAGATCGTCCTCGTCTTTTTCGCTCAGCGCCGGCACGTTGACCGCAACGCCGGGAAGGTTGATGCCCTTGTTGTTGGACACCATCCCGCCTACGGTTACCTCAGTAACGACCTTGACGTCGTCGACCTCAATCGCCCGCAAGGCAACCTTGCCGTCGTCGATCAGCAGGGCATCCCCCACGTTGACGTCCTCGGTGAGGCTCTTCAGCGTCGTGGAGCAGATGTCCTTGGTGCCCGGAACGTCCTCGGTGGTGATGGTGAAGATGTCACCCTCGGCCAGTGCGTGGGGTCCGTCCACAAAGCGGCCAAGACGGATCTTGGGGCCCTGCAGGTCAGCCATGATTGCCACAGGCTTGCTCAGCTGGGCTGCTGCCTTGCGGACATTCTCGTACGTGTTGTCATGCACGGTGTAGTCACCGTGACTCATGTTCATCCGGGCAACATCCACACCGGCTTCCAACACCGCGAGGGTGTTCTCAAAGCTGGCAATTGCCGGGCCAAAAGTGGCCACAATCTTAGCGCGTCTCATATACCTACCCTAGTAGTGTCCTGCATTGGTTAAGTTGTTGTGGAGGTTAATCCGCGGCGAACTGACGGCTGTCAGAGAACCGCGATGGCTCGGTCCGTCGGAGCCACCGGCGCCGGCAGGATGGTGCTGCCCATGAGGAACTTGTCCACGGCGGCCGCACAGGCCCTGCCCTCAGCGATGGCCCATACGATAAGCGACTGCCCGCGTCCGGCGTCGCCGGCCACGAAGATGCCCTCCGTGTTGGTCATGTAGTACCCGTCGCGGGTCACGTTGCCGCGCCCGTCAAATTCGGCGCTGACCTGCTCGGTGATGCCCGCAGGCTCGGCTCCAGTGAAGCCCAGTGACAGGAAGACCAGGTCCGCCGGGATGATCCGTTCGGTGCCGGCCTTCGGGAGGCGCTTGCCGTCAACGAATTCCGTTTCGGCAACCTTGACGCCGGTGAGCTTGCCGTTCTCGCCGACAAACTCCACGGTGGAGGCAAGGTACGTGCGTTCGCCGCCTTCCTCATGGGCGCTGGCCATTTCGAACAGGGTGGGGAACGTGGGCCAGGGCTGGTGCCCGGCACGTTCCGCCGGCGGCTGCTTGCCGATGGCCAGGGTGGTCACCGATGCCGCGCCATGGCGGTGCGCAGTACCGAGGCAGTCAGCACCGGTGTCGCCGCCGCCCAGGATCACCACGTGCTTGCCCTTGGCATGGATCTGGTTCTCCACCGTTTCCCCCGCGACAACGCGGTTGGCCGGCACCAGGTAATCCATGGCAAAGTGCACGCCGTCAAAGTCACGGCCCGGGATGGGCAGGTCACGCGGCACGGTGGCGCCGGTGGCAATCACAACGGCGTCATACCGGCGGCGCAGCTGCTCCCACGTCACGTCAGTGCCCACAGCAACTCCGGTACGGAAGCGGGTGCCTTCCGTCTTCATCTGCTCGATGCGGCGGTCCACCTGCTCCTTCTCCATCTTGAAGTCGGGATGCCGTAGCGGAGGAGCCCGCCGATCTTGTCGTCACGCTCGTACACCGCCACGGTGTGGCCCACCCGCGTCAACTGCTGCGCCACGGCCAGGCCGGCAGGGCCGGAGCCGACGACGGCAACGGTCTTGCCGGTCAGGCGCGTCGGAGGCAGCGGGTTGACCCAGCCGCTGTCCCAAGCTTCGTCGATGATGGAGACTTCAACCTGCTTGATGGTGACCGCGGCTGGTTGATCCCCAGCACACAGGACGCCTCGCACGGCGCCGGGCAAAGCCGGCCGGTCCACTCGGGGAAGTTATTGGTGGCGTGCAGCCGCTCGATCGCTTCCTCGCCCTTGTCCCGCCAGGTGAGGTCATTCCATTCCGGGATCAGGTTGCCCAGCGGGCAACCCTGGTGGCAGAACGGCACGCCGCAGTCCATGCAGCGGCCGGCCTGGGCCTTCAGGACACCCTTTTCCTGGGCCTCATAGACTTCCTTCCAGTCCATGATGCGGACCGGAACGGGGCGGCGCGGCTGGGTTTCACGCTGGCGTACTTTAAGAAATCCGCGTGGATCAGCCACCGGTCACCTCCAGGATTCGAGCCCATACTTCTTCGCCATCGGGGTCGAGGCCCTCTTCGATGGCGTCCAGACGGGTTTGCAGGACTGCCGCGTAATCGCGCGGCAGCACTTTGGTAATGCGGGCAGCAGTATCGTCGAAGTTCTCCAGCAACCGCGCCGCGTGGAGCGATTCCGTTTCCTCGACATGCTTCACCAGCAGGCCGTGGACAATGTCCCGGTCCTCGGCGTCGAGTTCAACGAGCTGGAGTTCGCCGGACTGCAGGGCGTCCTTGTTGACCTGCGTGGTCTGCAGGTCCAGGACATAGGCGGTGCCGCCCGACATTCCGGCGCCGAAGTTGCGTCCGGTGCGGCCGATGATCAGCGTCTGCCCGCCGGTCATGTACTCGCAGCCGTGGTCGCCGATGCCTTCAACAACTGCGGTGGCTCCGGAGTTGCGGACCAGGAAGCGTTCGCCTACCTGGCCGCGCAGGAACATTTCGCCGCTGGTGGCGCCGTAGCCGATCACGTTGCCGGCAATGACGTTGCTTTCGGCCTTGAACACGTTGGTGCGGTCCGGCCGGACGATGATCCGCCCGCCGGAAAGGCCCTTGCCCACGTAGTCGTTTGAGTCACCGAAGAGGCGCAGCGTGATGCCGGCGGGCAGGAAGGCGCCCAGCGACTGTCCAGCGGTACCGGTCAGGGTGATGTCGATGGTGTCCGGCGCCAGCACGTCCGTGCTGAACGTCTTGGTCACCGTGTGGCCCAGCATGGTGCCCACGGAGCGGTCCGTGTTGATCACGTCCACCGCGATCTTCACCGGGCTGCGGTCAGTCAGCGCCTCCGTGGCCATGGTGATCAGCCGCTGGTCGAAGTGCTTGTCCAGCTCGTGGTTCTGCGAGGTCATGTTGCGCAGCGGAGCGTCGTCGTCGAACTCGAGCCCGTGCAGGATCGGGTCCAGGTCCAGGCCGTCGGCCTTCCAGTGGTTGATCGCTTCGCGGGCATCCAGGACTTCGGCGTGGCCGATCGCCTCTTCGATGCTCCGGAAGCCGAGTTCCGCGAGGATCTCGCGGACTTCCTCGGCCAGGAATTCGAAGAAGTTGACCACAAACTCGGGCTTGCCGGTGAAGCGGGCCGCAGTTCGGGTTCTGCGTTGCGACGCCCACCGGACAGGTGTCCAGGTGGCAGACGCGCATCATGATGCAGCCTTCCACCACCAGCGGCGCGGTGGCGAAACCGAATTCCTCGCCGCCGAGCAGCGCGGCAATAACAACGTCACGGCCGGTCTTGAGCTGGCCGTCCACCTGGACCACCACACGGTCGCGCAGGCCGTTGAGCATCAGCGTCTGCTGCGTCTCCGCGAGCCCCAGCTCCCACGGCACACCCGCGTGCTTGAGCGAATTCAGCGGGACGCGCCGGTCCCGCCGTCGTGGCCGGAGACCAGTACGACGTCGGCCTTCGCTTTGGTGACACCCGACGCCACAGTGCCGATCCCCACTTCGGAGACGAGCTTAACGTGTACCCGGGCCGAGGGGTTGGCACGCTTCGCATCGTAGATGAGCTGCGCGAGGTCCTCGATGGAGTAGATGTCGTGGTGCGGCGGCGGCGAAATCAGGCCGACGCCGGGCGTCGAGTGGCGGGTCCGGGCAACCCAGGGGTACACCTTCTGCGCCATCAGCTGGCCGCCCTCGCCGGGCTTGGCACCCTGCGCCATCTTGATCTGGATGTCATCGGCGTTCGTCAGGTACAGGCTGGTGACGCCGAACCGGCCCGACGCGATCTGCTTCACGGCAGAGCGGCGCTTCGGGTCCAGCAGGCGGTCCACGTCCTCGCCGCCTTCACCGGTGTTGGACTTGCCGCCCAGCTGGTTCATGGCGATCGCGAGGGTCTCGTGGGCTTCCTTCGAGATAGACCCGTAGCTCATGGCGCCGGTGGAGAAACGCTTCACAACGCTGGAGACAGGCTCCACTTCCTCCAACGGAACAGCGGGACGGTCGTTCTTGAACTTGAGCAGCCCGCGCAGGGTCATCAGGTTCTCGGACTGGTCATCCACGCCCTTGGTGTACGCCTTGAAAATGTCATAGCGGCGCTCACGTGTGGCGTGCTGGAGGCGGAAGACGGTCTCCGGGTTGAACAGGTGAGGCTCACCGTCGCGGCGCCACTGGTATTCACCGCCGCCCAGGAGCGGGCGGTGCGGCAGTTCGATGCCGCCTTCCGGGTAGGCCATCTGGTGCCGCGCCGAAACTTCGGCGGCAATGACGTCCAGGCCCACGCCGCCCAGCTGGGAGTGCGTGCCGGCGAAGAACTCGTCCACCAGTTCCTGCCCGAGGCCCAGGGCCTCGAACGTCTGCGCACCGGTGTAGGACGCAACAGTGGAGATGCCCATCTTG
The DNA here is from genome assembly GCA_002370555.1 of Arthrobacter sp. Hiyo4. GTDB lineage: Bacteria > Actinomycetota > Actinomycetes > Actinomycetales > Micrococcaceae > Arthrobacter. Next base: position 1,561,887 of record AP014718.1, on the reverse strand, counting down.
GACATGATCTTCAGGACGCCCTTGCCGAGGCCCTTGATCAGGTTGTAGACGCCGTCCTGCGGGGTGACCCCAACAACGTCACCGGCGGTGATGAGCTGCTCCACGGATTCCATGGCCAGGTACGGGTTCACGGCGGAGGCGCCGTAGCCGATCAGGACAGCCACGTGGTGCGTCTCGCGGACGTCGCCGGCCTCGACCACCAGTGCGGTCTTGGTGCGGTTGGCGCTGCGCAGCAAGTGATGGTGCACGGCGCTGACCAGAAGCAGCGAAGGAATCGGCGCCCACTGCGCGTTCGAGTCGCGGTCGGACAGCACAACATACTGCACGCCGCGGTTGATCGCGCCGGAGACCTGCTCGCAGATCTCGGTGAGCCGGGCACGCAGGGCGTTCTCCCGCCTTCGGGCGGTAGAGCCCACGGACCTTCATGGCGATGCGGTCGCCGTCGGGCGTTTCGATGTTAGCGATCTTGGCGAGCTGGTCGTTGTTGATCACCGGGAACGGCAGCATGACCTGCGGCTGGCGGACCCGCTTGGTGTCCAGCAGGTTGCCGTTCGGGCCGATGGCGCACGTCAGCGACGTGACCAGCTCTTCACGGATGGCATCCAGCGGCGGGTTGGTGACCTGCGCGAAGGACTGCACAAAGTAGTCAAAGAGCAGCCGGGGACGCTTGGAGAGCACAGCCACCGGGGTGTCGGAGCCCATGGCACCCAGCGGCTCGGCGCCCGTGCGGGCCATCGGACCTAGCAGGATCTTGAGCTCTTCGGTGGTGTACCCGAACGTCCGCTGGCGGATGTTGACGGACGCGGCGTGTGGACCACGTGCTCGCGCTCGGGGAGGTCCTTGAGGTCAATCAGGTTGCCCTTGACCCACTCGGCCCAGGGGTTCGCCGCAGCGACCTCGGCCTTAACCTCTTCGTCGTCGATGATGCGGCCGGCGTCGGTGTCCACGAGGAACATCTTGCCCGGCGAAACCCGGCCCTTCTTGACCACCTTGGAGGGTTCGACGTCGATCACGCCCACCTCGGAGGCGAAGATGATCAGCCCGTCCTCGGTGATCCAGTAGCGTCCGGGCGCAGGCCGTTGCGGTCCAGGGTGGCGCCGACAAGGTTGCCGTCGGTGAACGAGACGGCGGCGGGGCCGTCCCACGGTTCCATGAGCAGGGAGTGGTATTCGTAGAAGGCCCGACGTGCCGGATCCATGGTGGCGTGGTTTTCCCAGGCCTCGGGGATCATCATCATGATCGAGTGCGTGATGGGGCGGCCGGAGAGCCAGAGCAGCTCGGCGACTTCGTCGAAGGACGCGGAGTCTGACGCACCGGGGGTGCAGATGGGGTACAGCTCTTCCGGGAGTCACCCAGCAGCGGGTTGGCCAGCTGGGACTGGCGGGCGCGCATCCAGTTCCGGTTGCCCTTCACGGTGTTGATTTCACCGTTGTGGGCGATGGTGCGGAACGGCTGGCCAGCGGCCAGGACGGGAACGTGTTGGTGGAGAAGCGCGAGTGGACGATCGCCAGCTTGGTCTTGAAACGCTTGTCCGAGAGATCGGGGTAGAACGGCTCCAGCTGGGCCGTGGTGAGCATGCCCTTGTAGACGATGGTGCGCGAAGACAGCGACGGGAAGTACACGCCGAACTTGTTCTGGGCACGCTTGCGGATCCGCCAGGCGCGTGAGTCGAGCTCGTTGCGGTCCAGTTCCTCGCCGGTGGCCGAGGCAAGGAAGGGCTGAGAGAAGTAGGGCATGCAGGCGCGGCCATGGCGCCCACGAGGTCTGCGACGATGGGCACTTCGCGCCAGCCGAGCACGGTCAGGCCTTCATCGGCGGCAAGGCCTTCAATTCCGGCCTTGGCGGCGTCGGCTTCGCGCTGCTCGGCAGGGAGGAAGGCGGTACCGGCAACAAACTGGCCCGGTGCGGGGAGCTCGAATTCTGTGACGGCACGGAAGAACTCGTCCGGGATCTGCATCAGCAGGCCGGCACCGTCACCGGTGCCCTCGTCGGCACCCACAGCACCGCGGTGCTCCAGGTTGCGGAGCGCGGTCAGCGCGGCGTCGACAATGTCGTAGCCGGGCTCGCCGCGGAGCGTGGCGATGATCGCCAGGCCGCAGGCATCCTTTTCGTTCTCTGGGTTGTACAGACCCCGGGCCTCGGGCAGCGCGGCAAAGCGCTTGAACGGGAGACGGGGCCCTGCGATCCTATTTTTTCGGACCAACTCGGGCTATGAAGATGGGTCATTGAAGACGTCCTTCCTCGAGATCGTGCGTATGGAAGGGACACCGTTGGCCCGCCTTGTAAGCGCCGATGTGATGGGCACAACAAAGTGTTATTTACTGGAAATTGTAGGCCAGACCGGCCTGCTCAACGAAGAGTTACGCAGGCCCGTGACCCGGACTTGACCGGCCAGCTGCTGTCTGCTGGCCGGATGGGCCCTGTTGCCACGACGCTGTGGTGTGTGGGCGCTCCGAGTGTTGACTCTGCTACCCTGCCGTGCTGGCGTCCTACTTGTTCGTGCCAGCCTCCGGCGCGGATTCCGTTGCCTTGTGGCGGGAACTTCCGGTTACCGGCGACTCCGTTACGGGTTTGTCGCCGTCCCGGAATGCCGGTTCCTCTTCCGTTGGGGTGGAAGGGATCCGGGCACCATTTTGGTTATGTGGGAGATTATCACGCGATTCACTATCCGAGACAGAAGAGTCCGCATCGCGGACCGGTGCCTTTTCTTCCCGCGCAGCGTCCACGTCCTCGACGGCTGCCGGCTCGCGGCCCGCCAGGAAGGGAGTGTCCGGTTCCGGGCGGCCTTCAATCCCAGGAGGACAAACACGATGAGTGCTGCCACAAAGACAAAGATGCTGGTCCAGACGTTGAGCCTGGTGGTGATCCCGAACAGGTTGATCTGTTCGGCGTCGTCGATCCTCATTGCTTCGATCCAGACCCGGCCCAGCGTGTAATACATGGCGTAGAGCCAGAAGAGCCGGGCGCGGCGGAAGTGGAACCGGCGGTCCAGGCCAGCAGGATGAGCACGCCGGCGATGTTCCAGAGCGACTCATACAGAAACGTGGGGTGGAAGAGCGTATCCACCGGCATGCCGGCCGGGAAGTTGGGGTTGTCCGCATCAATCTGTAGGCCCCACGGCAGCGTGGTGGGCCCGCCGAAGAGCTCCTGGTTGAAGTAGTTACCCCAGCGGCCAACGGCCTGCGCCAGCAGCAGTCCGGGCGCCGCGGCGTCCACGAAGGCGGTGAGTTTCACACCGGACCGGCGGCAGCCGATCCAGGCGCCCAGGATGCCCAGAACCACGGCACCCCAGATGCCCAGTCCGCCACGCTGGATCTGCGGGATGAGCCACAGGTCCCCGGTCCCGTCGAAGCCGGGCCCGAAGTAGGCGTCCGGGACGAAACCACGTGGTAGAGCCGGCCGCCGATGATGCCGAAGGGAATCGCCCAGATGACGATGTCCCAGACGCTGCCTTCGGGCGCGCCGCGGCGGGTCCACCTGACGGATGTGAGCCACAGGCCCACGATGATCCCGGCGAGGATGCACAGGGCATAGGCGTGGATCCGCAGAGTCCCCACGGCAGCGGATGTCGAAGCCGGACCAGTCCGGGCTGGGGATGCTGGCCGGCACCAGGGCGGCGGCCTGAAGGAGGATCTGCATGGTGTTTAGGCTTCTTCCCTGACGAGTCCGGAGCTCAGGTCCCGGGTGAGGTCGGCGACGGCGGGGACTCCCCCGTCACGGATGGCGGCAACAAGCGCGGTGCCAACGATGACACCGTCTGCGTATGCTGCGATCTCGCGGACGTGGCCGGCGTTGGAGACACCGAGTCCCACGCAGACGCGTTCGGCGCCGGCGGCGTGCGTGTCGGCCACGAGCTTCTCCGCGCTGCTGCTGACGGCCTGGCGGGTACCCGTCACGCCCATGATGGAGACGGCATACACAAAGCCGCGGCTTGCCCTGACCGTCATGGCCACGCGCTCCGGGGTGGAGGACGGCGCTACGAGGAACACGCGGTCCAGTCCGTACTTGTCCGAAGCGGCGAACCATTCCGATGCTTCGTCCGGGATGAGGTCAGGCGTGATGAGCCCTGCTCCTCCGGCCTCGGCCAGCCGGCGCGAGAACTCGTCAACACCCATCCGGACCACGGGGTTCCAGTAGGTCATCACCAGCACGGCGACGTCCGTGGCCGCCGTGATGCCAGCGACAACGTCAAAGACGCTCTCGACCCGGAATCCGTTGGCGATCGCCTCGGTGGTCGCGGCCTGGATGACGGGGCCGTCCATGACAGGATCCGAGTAGGGAATGCCGATTTCGATCAGGTCGGCACCGTTCTTCGCCATGGCGATGCCTGCGTCAATGGTGGCCTGGACGTCCGGGTACCCGGCAGGCAGGTAGCACACGAGCGCTGAGCGTCCGGCGTCCCGTGCACGGTCGATGGCGGCGGCGGACTTGCTGGCCGTCTGTTCAGTCATCAGTTCTCGTCCTCGTTGTTGTCCGCGGCGCTGGTGGCAGGGCAGCTGTGGCGGGAACGGCTTCAGTTTCCGTCCTGTCGGCAGGGCCCTTGGGCTTGCGGGTGGACAGGTTAGTGCCTTTGACCTTGCCCTCTTCGTCGAGCATGTCGAACCATTCCGCGGCAGTCTCCACGTCCTTGTCGCCACGGCCGGAAAGGTTTACAACGATCACAGTTTCGGACGGGTCGGCACTGCCTTCGGTGAGGCGCTTCCCAACTTTGATGGCACCCGCGAGGGCGTGTGATGATTCGATGGCGGGGATGATTCCCTCCGTCCGGCACAGCAGCTTGAACGCGTCCATTGCTTCGCTGTCGGTGATGGGTTCGTAGCTGACGCGTCCGATGTCGGCCAGGTAGGCGTGCTCCGGGCCCACGCCCGGGTAGTCCAGGCCTGCGGAAATCGAGTGCGACTCGATGGTCTGCCCGTCGTCGTCCTGCATGAGATAGGAACGTGCGCCGTGCAGGACGCCCGGCTTGCCGAGGGTGATCGTGGCTGCGTGCCGGCCGGTTTCCACGCCGTCGCCGCCGGCTTCAAAACCGTAGATCTTCACGGACGGATCATCCAGGAATCCATGGAAGATGCCGATCGCGTTGGAACCGCCGCCGATGCAGGCGCAGACGGCGTCGGGCAGTTTGCCGGTCTGCTCCAGGATCTGGGCGCGGGCTTCCTCGCCGATGACCTCGTGGAAGAAGCGGACCATGGCCGGGAACGGGTGCGCCCCGGCGGCGGTGCCCAGCAGGTAGTGGGTGTTGTCGACGTTGCTGACCCAGTCCCGGAGGGCGTCGTTGATGGCGTCCTTGAGGGTCTGGGAACCGTTCACCACGGGCACCACGGTGGCGCCGAGCAGCTGCATCCGGGCGACATTCAGTGCCTGCCGGCGGCAGTCTTCGGCGCCCATGTAAACAACGCATTCCAGGCCGAGGAGCGCGGCGGCGGTGGCGCTGGCAACGCCGTGCTGCCCGGCGCCGGTCTCGGCGATGACGCGGGTTTTCCCCATGCGCTTGGCCAGCAGGGCCTGGCCCAGGACGTTGTTGATTTTGTGGGATCCGGTGTGGTTGAGGTCCTCGCGCTTGAGGAAAATCCGGGCGCCGCCGGCGTGCTCGGAGAACCGCTTGGCTTCGGTCAGCAGCGAGGGACGGCCTGAGTAGTTCTTGTTCAGGTCGGAGAGCTGGGCCCGGAATTCGGGATCTGCCTTGGCCTTTTCAAAGGTGTCTTCGAGCTCGTCCAGGGCGGCGATCAGCGATTCAGGCATCCAACGCCCGCCGTAGCCGCCGAAGTATGGCCCCGGGCGTGCTTCAGCGAGCCGCCCTGCAGGAACGCGTCCGCAGCGGTGTTGTCAGCGTTGTCTGAGGATTCAGCCATCAGTCCCGTCCTGTTCAAGTTGGTCGTTCGGAAGTGTTGTGCCGCCGGCGCCAGGCCGGCGGGTGCCCGGACTAGGCCCGGGCGGCGATGGCGGCAGCGCCGGCCGCCGTGAATTCGGCGATCCGGTCACGCGGCGTTGCGTCGCTGACCAGGGCCTCGCCCACCAGGATGGCGTTGGCGCCGTTGGCGGCGTAATGCGTCACGTCGTCCACGCCGCGCACACCGGATTCGGCGATGACCAGTGCTGGGGCCGGAATCAGTCCGGCGAGGGAGGCGAAAACTGAACGGTCGACGTCGAGCGTCTTGAGGTTGCGCACGTTGACGCCGATGATGCGCGCCTCAGCCGCCACTGCACGTTCGATTTCCTCTTCGGTATGCGTCTCCACGAGCACGTTCATGCCGAGTTCGCGGCTGAGGGCGCTGAACTCCCGGAGCTGGCTGTCGGAGAGCGATGCCACGATGAGCAGGATCAGGTCCGCTCCGTGGGCGCGGGCCTCCCAGATCTGGTACTCATCGAGCGTGAAATCCTTGCGGAGCAGCGGAACGTCCACGCGGGCACGGACGGCGTCCAGGTCCGCAAGGGAGCCGTTGAAGCGCCGCTGTTCGGTGAGGACGCTGATCACGGCTGCGCCGCCGTCGGCGTACTGCTCCGCCAGCGCTGCCGGGTCCACGATGCTGGCGAGGTCGCCCTTGGACGGGCTGCGCCGCTTGATTTCCGCGATGACCTTGAGCTGGTCCCGCTGCACCGCGGTGCCGCCGAGGGCCGACCAGGCGTCCCGGGCGGGTGCCGCGGCCGCCGCCAGGTCCTTCAGTTCCGCCAGCGAAACGAGACGTTTCCTGGCCGCCATATCCTCCCAGACACCGGCATTGATGTCGTCGAGAACAGTCGCCATCAGTGGCCGGAGCTCTTCAGCTTGCTGCCTTCGACGCCGTAGCCCGCCTTGCGCATGATGTAGCCAAGGATGAGGCCGAGGACCATCACGGATGCGCCGGCGATAAAGATGGGGGTGTTGGCGATGACAAAGGCGATGGACGCGATGAGCGCGCCGACCAGCATAACGATCACGCAGGTCCAGGCTGCGGGGCTGTTGCCGTGGCCAAGTTCCTGGCTGTGGTCAACGACGCCGGGGCAACGGTCCGGGTGCCTGATTTCGATACGGAAGCGGGTGCTTTGCTCATGTGAATCTCCTCGGGATGAATACTGCTTACATTCTGCCATTTTTTGGCCGTGACCTGCCCATCGGCAGACGTGGCCCAGGTTTAAGCGGGCTGCTCGGGTTTGGCTGCGAGCGGGGTCAGGTGGGATCGTCGCCGCGCGAGAGCCGGTCCCAGCTGTCGATCTCGTCCACGGGACCGGTGGCGGCCGCCGTACTGCCGGCGGGCCCCCGTATGTGGCTGAGTCATACTTGGTCCGCGACTTCCAGTGCCGGCCAGCGGGGATGATCAGCAACGCGGCCAGCGCCAGCAGGGCGCCGGCGACGACGGCGAGGACCGGGAAGGCGGTAACAGCCACTTCCGCGCTCCCGCCGGTGACCCCGGTGGCAGCGGCGATGGAGCCCTGCGCGGCGCCCAGCGGGTCAACCAGCACCGTGGCAGCAGCAGCAATGATGCCAACGGAGGCCAACATGATGAGGGCGGTGATGACCCACCGCGCGAACTTTCCGGCGATGGATGCTGCCAGTCCGCCCGCCAGGGCCACGACGGCCAGGGCCGTCACTGCGGTGGCGGCTTTGCTGCCCTGGACCGGCAGGGTGTTCCGGTCCACCGCGGCCTGGCCCACCTGATTGGCGTCCAGGCTGACGGTGATCCAGGTCTGGGTTGTGGCGCCGAAGACGGCCAGCGCAAGGACGGCGATCAGCAGCACCAGTGTGGATTTCCTGGCCCAGGCCGGCGTCATTCGTCGCCCTGGCTTTCCCTGCGGTGCCGGCGTCGCTGGTGTGGGGGTGCCGGGAGCGATCCCGCCGCAATGTTGTGCAGCGATCCGGCCGTGTGCACTGCCCGGAGCGGAGCGGCCGCCTTGTTCACGGTCTCCAGGGCTTCTGTGGGGTTCACTGAATCCGCCACGATGCCGCCACCAGCCTGGACGTAGGCGCGTCCTTCGCGGAGAAGTGCCGAGCGGATGGCAATGGCCATGTCCATGTCGCCGGCGAAGTCGAGGTATCCCACCACGCCGCCGTAGATGCCGCGGCGGTGCGGTTCGAGCTCGTCCAGCAGACGCAGGGCCCGGGGCTTCGGGCACCGGACAGGGTGCCCGCGGGGAAGGTCGCCTTCAGGACGTTGTAGGCGTTGGCGTCCGGGACAGCTTGCCCACCACGGTGGAGACCAGGTGCATGATGTGGCTGAACCGCTCCACCTCCATGAACTGCGTGACGTCCACGGTTCCCGCCACGCAGACCTTGGACAGGTCGTTGCGGGAGAGGTCCACGAGCATCAGGTGTTCGGCGCGTTCCTTCTGGTCGGCCAGCAGCTCCTCGGCGAGGGCCTTGTCTCCCTCCACCGTCTTGCCGCGGGCCGCGAACCGGCGATGGGGTGGGTGATGACTTCTTCACCGGTCACGGTCACCAGGGCCTCGGGCGAGGACCCGACGATCGAGTACTCCCGGCCATCGGCGTCCTCGAGGCTGAAGATGTACATGTACGGGCTGGGGTTCGTGGTGCGCAGGACGCGGTACACGTCAAGGGCGAGGCCCCGCACTCCATTTCGAAGCGGCGTGAAATCACCACCTGGAACACTTCACCGTCCACGATGGCTTCCTTGCCGCGGTCAAGGGCGGCCAGGTAGGAGGGTTCGTCCCACCGTTCCTCGACGCTGGAGGCGAAATCCAGGGCGGCGGGCTCCAGTACGGAAACCGGCTGGGCCACTGGTGTGCTGATCGTGGTCAGGAGGGCCTTGACCCGCGCCACGGCATCTTCCCAGGCCTCGTCCACGCGGTCGGAGCTGCCGTCGAAGTTGATGGCGTTGGCAATCAACAGCACCGTGCCGTCATGGTTGTCGTGCACCGCCATGTCCGTCACCAGGTTCAGTGCCATCTCGGGCAGGTGGAGGTCATCCTCCGGCGGGCTGGTCAGCCGTTCCCAGTGGCGGACCGTCTCCCAGCCCAGGAAGCCGACCAGTCCGGAGGTGAACGGCGGCAGTCCGTCAAACCTGCTGGTCCGCAGCGCTTCGATGGTGTCGCGGATGGCATCGACGGGATTGCCGTCCAGGGGCACTCCGGCAGGGGCTGGCCCAGCCAGTGCGCCTGGCCGTCCTTGGTGGTCAGGGTTGCCCGGGACTTCGCGCCAATAAAGGAGTACCGCGACCACGTGCCGCCCACCGCCGCGGACTCCATCAGGAACGTGCCGGGCTGGCCCTGGGCCAGCTTCCGGTAGAGGCCGATAGGGGTCTCCGCGTCCGCCAGCACTTTGAGCGTGACGGGGATGACCCGGCTGCTGCCGGCGAGTTTGCGGAACTCCTCGAGGCCCGGGCTGATGATTCCAAGGTCCTGCATGGCTATGCTTCGCCGCCTGTTCTTGTGTGTCGCCTGGTGAATGTCGCCGGGTGTGGAACGGCGCCAGTCCTATGCTGCCAAAAGTGTTCACCTGGGGCAGGATATCCGCCCCGGGCCGTGGGTCAGAGTGCCTCGCCGGTCTGGACTTCCAGGTCCCTGCCGTCAAAGCAGGTCCGGGTGCCGGTGTGGCACGCCGCGCCGACCTGGTCCACGCGGATCAGGAGGGCATCGCCGTCGCAGTCCAGGGCAACCGATTTGACCCACTGGACGTGGCCGGAGGTGTCTCCCTTGCGCCAGTATTCCTGGCGGGAGCGGGAGTAGAAGGTGACCCGGCCGCTGGTCATGGTGCGGTGCAGGGCTTCATCGTCCATCCAGCCCAGCATCAGCACTTCGTGGGTGTCGAACTGCTGGACCACCGCGGCCACCAGCCCGGCGCCGTCACGCTTCAACGCGGCCGCGACGGCAGTAGGAAGCGGGCCTGTGGCGGGGCCGGGACAATTACGGGGGCGGAGGCGGGCTGCTCAGACATCAAACCAAGTCTAGTGCCTCATCAGCGGCCCCCGAATATGCACCAACGGACATACAAACAGTGTGTGAACAAGGGCACCTATCGGCTGGCGGTTCTGCTGCCCAACTTCGCTGCTCTCGTGCTAGTTTCACAAGTGATGCATTTCGTCGAACCGTCCCGAGAAGTCCTGGCCGAAACCCTGCTGGCGGCCGGCCCTGATGCCCCACCCTCTGCAGAGGCTGGCGCACCAGGGACCTTGCCGCGCACCTTTACCTTCGCGAACGCAAGGCCGCCGTAGGGCTTGCCTCATCATTAAGCGCCTTTCCAAGGCTTCGGACAAGGCCACCGCCAAGCTCGCGGCGAAGCTGAAAACCGCTGACGACTACACCGGCCTCGTGAACACCTTCCGTAGTGGCCCGCCGGCGCTGTCCCCCATGAATATCAAGGCATTGGACGAGAGCTCCAACCTGATCGAATATTTCGTCCACACCGAGGACATCCGCCGGGCTGTGGACCGCTGGGCGCCGCGCGCCCTCGACGAGGCCTACTCGGACGCCCTCTGGGACGAACTGATCAAGCGGGCGGCCATCCTTTACCGTGGCGTCGACCTGGGCATTGTGCTGGTGCGCCCGTCCGGCCCGCGGCACGTCGCCAAGCGGGCACCGGTTTCGGTGGCGATCGTGGGTGAGCCGGGTGAACTGCTGATGCACGCCCACGGCCGGACCCGCCACGCCCTGGTCACCTTCGAAGGCCAGCCGGACGCCGTCGCCCTGCTCCAGTCGGCTGAAGTCGGCCTCTAACTAAGGGGTGGGGAGCGAGATCACACTCAGCGGACTTCGAAACCTGCGTCGCGGATTGCCTGCTTGACCTGGGACATCATGTTGTCCGGGCCCCAGTGGAAGATCGAGGCTGCCAGCACGGCGTCCGCACCGGCGGCCACGGCCGGCGGGAAGTGGGCCGGTTCGCCGGCACCGCCTGAGGCGATGATCGGTACTTTCACGGCTGCCCGGACAAGCCGGATCAGTTCCAGGTCGAAGCCGTCCTTGGTGCCGTCGGCGTCGATGGAGTTGAGCAGGATTTCGCCGATGCCGCGGTCGGCAGCTTCCCTGGCCCACTCGATGGCGTCGATCCCGGTACCGGTGCGGCCGCCATGGGTGGTCACCTCAAAGCCCGACGGCGTGGGCTGGGACCCGGGGCGGGTCCGGCGGGCGTCCACGGACAGGACCAGCACCTGCGAACCGAAGTGCCGGCTGATTTCGTTGATGACGTCCGGCCGGGCAACGGCGGCCGTGTTGATGGAAGCCTTGTCCGCGCCGAACCGCAGGAGCTTGTCCACCTCGGCAACACCGCGGACACCGCCGCCCACGGTCAGCGGGATGAAGACTTCCTCGGCCGTACGGCGGACCACGTCGAAGGTGGTTTCACGGTTGCCCGAGGACGCCGTGACATCGAGGAACGTCAGCTCGTCGGCGCCCGCAGTGTCGTAGCGGTGCGCCAGCTCCACCGGGTCACCCGCGTCGCGGAGACCCTCGAAGTTGATGCCCTTCACAACGCGCCCGGCGTCGACGTCGAGGCAGGGGATGACTCGTACAGCTACAGCCATGGGGACTCCTGGAATTCTCGGGTTGATTCTGCGGCGCGGCGTGAACCGGGCGGGACGCTCAGATACGGCAGGCGTGGATGCTGCTGACCAGGATGGCGCGGGCGCCGAGGTCGTAGAGTTCGTCCATGATCCGGTTGGTTTCCTTCTTGGGCACCATGGAGCGGACGGCCACCCAGTCCGAATCGCGCAGCGGCGACACGGTGGGTGATTCCAGGCCGGGAGTCAGAGCTGCTGCCCGCTCCACCAGTTCCTTGCGGATGTCGTAGTCCATGAGCACGTACTGGCGCGCTACCAGGACACCCTGCAGGCGGCGGATCAGGACTTCAATCTCCTTGGCGGTGCCGTTCGCGGCTCCGCCTTCGCCGATGCGGCGGATCAGGACCGCTTCCGATTTGAGGATCGGCTCACCGAAGATTTCCATCCCGGCGGCCTTGAGGGTGTTGCCCGTTTCCACGACGTCGGCGATGGCGTCAGCTACGCCGAGGCGTACTGAAGACTCCACAGCGCCGTCGAGCCGGACCACCTTGGCATTAATGCCCCGCTCGGCGAGGTATCCGCGGAGCAGTCCGTCGTAGCTGGTGGCGAGGCGTTTTCCTTCAAGCTCGTCTGCTGTGGCGAAGTCACCCACCGGTCCAGCGAAGCGGAACGTGGACGCCGCGAAGCCCAGCGGCAGCAGTTCCTCGGCCTCCACCTCGGCGTCCAGCAGAAGGTCGCGGCCGGTGATGCCGACGTCGAGGGTTCCGCGTCCGACGTAGACAGCGATGTCGCGCGGGCGGAGGAAGAAGAACTCGATGTCGTTGTCCGGGTCCATCATGACCAGCTCGCGGGTGTCGCGGCGTTGGCGGTAGCCCGCTTCGGACAGCATGGCGGAGGCGGCTTCGGACAGGGAGCCTTTGTTGGGGACGGCTACTCGCAGCATGGGGGTCTTTCTTGGTTGGGAGGTCTGGATCAGGCAAACGGCCACGACGGGCACGGGCAGGCAGTTGTTGACCGCCGCGTGCAGCAGTGGCTATAGATGCTTGTAGACGTCTTCCAGGGTCAGGCCTTTAGCGAGCATCAGAACCTGCAGGTGATAGAGCAGCTGGGAGATTTCCTCGGCCGTGGCCTCATCGGATTCGTACTCAGCGGCCATCCACACTTCGGCCGCTTCCTCCACGACTTTCTTGCCAATGCCGTGGACTCCGGACTCCAATTCAGCGACGGTGCGGGAGCCTGCCGGGCGGGTGGCTGCCTTCTCACTCAGTTCAGCGAACAGCGTCTCGAAATTCTTCACGCCCTACAGCCTACTTGCTGCCGGCCCGGGGGCGCCTTTCGGCCGCTGCATGACGGGCGTGATGTGAGCGAACACACACCGCGGCCGTCGGCTTGCTGCCATTATCGGCTACTACTTGTACTGCTTAAGGAGCACTGCGGTGGCCAGGGCTGCCGTCACGGCTTCGTGGCCCTTGTCCTCGCTGGAGCCCGGCAGGCCCGCACGGTCCAGTCCCTGCTGCTCCGTATCGCAGGTCAGCACGCCGAAGCCGACCGGCACGCCGGTGGAGACACTGACATCGGTCAGACCCGAAGTCGCCGCCTGGCAGACGTACTCAAAGTGCGGCGTTCCGCCGCGGATGACGACGCCGAGGGCCACCACTGCGTCAAAGTGCGGTGCCAGCCGCGCGGCGGCGACGGGAAGCTCGAAGGCGCCCGGAACGCGCAGGACGGTGGGTTCGCTGATGCCCGCCTCCTTGGCGGCGCGCAGGGCACCGTCCAGGAGTCCGTCCATGATCTGGGTGTGCCAGCTGGCTGCCACAATGGCCAGCCGCAGCTGCGACGTTTCCGCCGGGTTGAGGGTGGTGAAGTCAATATCTGGTGCGCCGTGTCCACTCATGCGTGAATCTGATCCGTTCAGTTTTGGTCGTGGTCGAAATCGTCGGCAGCGCCGCTTGGCACCGTGACAACGTGGGTGTCCAGCATCAGCCGGTGCTCCATGCGGTCCTTTTTGGTCTGCAGGTAGCGGATGTTCTGGTCGCGGGAAGGCACCTCGGTGGGCACCATTTCCACCACCTTCACACCGGCTTTGGCGAGCCTGTTCTTTTTGTCCGGGTTGTTGCTCAGGAGCCGGATCTCGTGGAGGCCCATCTCGGCCAGGATCTGGGCGGCCGCCTTGTAGCAGCGGCGTCCACCGGCAGACCCAGCTGCTCGTTGGCCTCCACGGTGTCAAAGCCCGCCTCCTGGAGGGCATAGGCCTTGATCTTGTTGGCCAGCCCGATCCCCCGGCCTTCCTGCCCGCGCAGGTACAGCAGCGTGCCGCCGAACTCGTTGATCAGCTCCAGGGCATACGCCAGCTGTTCGCCGCAGTCACAACGGTAGGAGCCGAAGACGTCGCCGGTCAGGCACTCCGAATGCAGCCTGACCAGCGGGGCAACGCCCTCCCTGGGCGGATTGGGTGAGCTCACAGCCAGGTGTTCGGCGCCCGTGACTTGGTCTGTCCACGCCTGGGTAATGAAATCGCCAAATGCCGTGGGCAGCTGCACAATGGGACCTCCGCTTACGGGGTGGTGGGCCGGCCATTGCCAGCCACCCCCCGGTGGTGGCCGTTCTGGTGGCTGTTGTCCGATACTCCGGAAGCCGTCATCATTACTCCTCTACTCCGCCCGGGCGTCCGGCCCGGTGTCACTGTCGACGGGAGCCCGGCCCCTGCATCAAGGTAGGCCACCAGATCCTCAATCGAGATCAGGGGGCACCCATGTTCAGCGGCGAATCCCCGCAGCCCGTCGAGCCGCATCATTTCACCGTCGTCGTACACAACCTCGGCGATCACGCCCACTGGCTCCAATCCGGCGAGCCGGCAGAGGTCCACGGCCGCCTCGGTATGGCCGGGGCGTTCACGCACTCCTCCCTTAACTGCCCGGAGCGGGAAAATATGCCCGGGCCGGGTCACGGCGGCCGGTCCGGCGCCGGGGTCGGCAAGGACGCGGCCGTAAGGGCCCGGTCCGTGGCGGAGATGCCCGTGCTGACACCCAAGGCCGCATCGCAGGAAACGGTGTATGCCGTTCCCTTCGCGTCCTGGTTCACGGCCACCATGGGCGGCAGTGCCAGGGCATCGGCGCGCTCCCCGCTCAGGGGACGCAAATGACGCCGGAGCTGTAGCGGATGGTCCATCCCATGAGGGCAGGGGTGGCATGCTGTGCGGCGAAGATGATGTCGCCTTCGTTTTCGCGGTCCTCGTTGTCCACCACCAGCACGGGGCGCCCGGCGGCCATGGCGCGAATGGCATCTTCGACAGGGTCAAGTCCGAAGGCTGCGCTAGGCACCGGGCCGGCGTCCGCGGCCGGGTCCAGCCGGACGGCGGCGTTCATCGTTCGTCCCGGCGGTTGCGCCGGTGCTGAATGCCAGCAGCCGTTCGGTGTATTTGGCGAGCACGTCGACTTCAAGGTTGACCCTGCTGCCGGTCACCTTGGCCCCAGACCGGTCTCGGCCAAGGTGGTGGGGATCAGCCCTACTTCGAACCAGGGCTCCGGCTCCGCGGCGGGCTGACCGCCGTGACGGTGAGCGAGACGCCGTCGATCGCTATGGAGCCCTTCTCCGCGATGTAGCGGGCAAGGTTGGCCGGCACACCGAACCGGAGGCGTTCCCAGTTGCCGAGTGCCTCGCGCTCCAGCAACTGCCCGACGCCATCGACGTGGCCCTGGACGACGTGGCCGTCGAGCCGGCCGCCGGCGGGGACGCAGCGCTCAAGGTTCACCGAGTCACCGGCGGCAAGTTCGCCGATGGTGCTGCGGAAGAGGGTTTCGCCCATCACATCAACGCTGAACTCCTTGCCCTCGATGGCGGTGGCCGTCAGGCAGACCCCGTTGACGGCGATGGACCCGCCCAGTCCGAGCCCTTCGGTGGTACCGGCCGCCCGCAGGCGGAGCGTTGCGCTGGCATCGCCGTCCCGCTCCACGGACAGGACCTGTCCCTGTTCGGCAATAATTCCGGTAAACATCAGTAGCCTCCCATGGCTGGTTCCGCCGCAACGCGGGGTAGGTGCGGTTCAAAAGCTTCGGTTGGTACTGGACGGAGGTGCAGCCTCAGGTCCCGGCCCAGGGTCAGGACGGCGCCGCCGTCGGAGGGGTCCCAGTCCCAGTGCCGAGCATCCGCGAGGGTGGCGATTCCGAGCCCGTTGAGGGCGGAAGTTCCGGAACCCAGCAGGGTGGGGGCAAGGTAGACAATGAGTTCGTCCACAAGCCCGGCGGCCAGGAATGAACTGAGGATGCGTGAGCCGCCTTCCACCATGACGTGGCGGACTCCCTCGGCGTACAGGAGCGAGAGCGCCTCCCGCGGATCCCGCGTGGGCAGGTGCAGCACGTTCCCGTCGTCACCGCGGACGGCGGCGTCGGCCGGGATATCCCGGAGGCCCATCACTGCGCGCAGCGGCTGCTTGCCGGCTGTGGCTCCAGACGCGTCGCGGGCCGTCAGCCGGGGTTGTCCACGAGCACGGTCTGCGTGCCCACGAGGATGGCGTCGATCCGGCGCCTCAGCCCGTGGTTGTCAGCGAGCGACTCCGGGGAGGAGATCCACTGGCTCGTTCCGTCCTCAGCGGCGATCCGGCTGTCCAGCGTCTGGGCGATGTGCAGCGTCACGAACGGGCGCTGTGCGGCCACTCCCAGGAACCACTGCCGGTTCAACTCGAACGATTCGCTGGCCGCGAGCCCGCTGCGGACCTGGACGCCCGCATTCCGGAGGGTGGCTGCGCCGCCCGCCGCGGGGTCGTGCGGGTCGTCGACTGCGTACACCACGTCCGTGATTCCGGCACGAATGATCGCCTGGGTGCAGGGCCCGGTGCGGCCTCTGTGGTCACAGGGTTCCAGGGTGATCACCATTGTGCAGCCGCTCAGGTCCAGCCCGGCGGCCTCCGCCTGGGTGATCGCATCGGCTTCAGCGTGGGGTGTGCCGGCGCCGCGGTGGTACCCGGTCACCAGCTGGTGGCCGGCCGCATCGATCACGACGGCGCCCACCAGCGGATTCGCTCCCCGCGGGCCCTGCAGGGCTGCTTCCAGCGCTGCGTCCATGGCGGCGGTTTCGGCGGCGCTGAAGGCCGTGACGTTTTCGAACCGGGTCATGGGGCGGCCACCGCTCCGGCGGCTTCGGTTCCCGGAGCATGGGAAATCCTGGCTTCAAAGAGCCATCGCAAGGGGTTCATGTGTGTTGTCGTTCCTTCCCTCTAGAACCGCGATGGCTCCGGGGTATACGACAGCAGAAGCTCGCAGCGCATAGGGCGCCACAGATACAGCTGTACGTGCTTCTCTCATCCAGACTTTAACTGTCGGTACCGGAATTTCACCAGTTCAACCGTCCGCCGGTTCCTTCCCTGAAGGGGAAAGCACCGGCTCGCGGGTCGCGGACTATCACCGCCGGTTCGGACTTACACCGACCCCGGAGCACGTATTGTGTGTTGCTATTGTGCCATAACCACAAGGTGGCCCAGACTATTCCGCGGACGCGGCACGTAACTTCATACTGCCGGCTTCGCGGAGCCGTCCGATGGCTGCTGCCGGGTCCTCCGCGCCGTAGACAGCCGAGCCCGCCACAAAGACGTTGGCTCCTGCTTCGGCCGCCCGCAGAATGGTTTCCTCCGTGATGCCGCCGTCCACCTGGAGGGCGACATTGATTCCGGAGCCGTCAATGGCTGCCCGGCCTTGCGGATCTTGGGCAGGGTGAAGTCCAGGAACGCCTGGCCGCCGAAGCCCGGCTCCACGGTCATGATCAGGATCATGTCCAGTTCCTCAAGCATGTCCAAGTAGGGTTCCACAGCCGTGGCAGGGCGCAGCGCCATGCCGGCCTTGGATCCCCGAGCCCTCAGTTCGCGGGCCAGTTTGACCGGCGCAATGGAGGCCTCGGCGTGGAAGGTCACGGAGGCCAGACCCGCGTCGGCGAACCCCGGCGCCCAGCGGTCGGCATCGGAAATCATCAGGTGGGCGTCCAGCGGGACGGGGCTGACCGCCTGGATCCGCTGGACCACGGGCAGCCCGATGGTGAGGTTGGGGACAAAGTGGTTGTCCATCACGTCCACGTGAACGGCGTCAGCGTTGCTGATGCGCTGCAGTTCGGCTTCGAGGTTGACGAAGTCGGCGGACAGGATGCTGGGGTTGATGCAGCACTGCGGCATGGGTGAACCTTTCACGGGTCAGGCTTTCTTCCGGATGAGGGCCAGGAACATGGCGTCGGTGCTGTGGATGTGCGGCCAGAGTTGCGCCGTGGAATCGTGGCCTGCGCCCAGGTTCCCGGTCAGGCTCACGCTGTCCAGCACGGCACCGGCGTCCAGCAGCTCCAGGTCATCCCGCTTCCGGAGGGCATCGCTGACCACTGCCGTGGTTTCGGCCGGGTGGGGTGAACAGGTGACATAGGCAACCACTCCGCCGGGGCGGACGGCCTCCAGCGCCGATTTCAACAAGGCGCGCTGCAACGGCCCCAGGTCCGCGAGGTCCTTGGGCGTGCGGCGCCAGCGGGACTCCGGCCTGCGGCGCAGCGCACCAAGCCCGCTGCAGGGGACGTCCACCAAGACACGGTCAAAGGATTCCGGCTGCTCAGTGCCCACGTCGCGGCCATCGCCGGTCCGGACGCGCCAGACGTCCCGGGGCACGGCGGACAGGCCTGGCTGACGAGTTTGGCACGGTGCGGGGCCGGTTCATTCGCGAGCAGTGTGGCACCCTGGGCGTTGGCCAGAGCGCCAAGGAGGGCCGCCTTGCCGCCGGGCCGGCGCACAGGTCCAGCCAGGTTTCGTTCCGGCGGTCTGTTCCAGGGCTTCCGGTGGGATCGAGGTCCACTGCCGCCATGGCGCGGGCCACCAGTTGGGAGCCGACATCCTGGACGCGCGTGCTGCCTTCCCGGATGGAGGCGAGGCGGCCCAGGTCTCCGCCGCTGGAGAGCGCCGAGCCTTCTACGAGTTCACCGGGGGTTGCCCCGCCTGCCAGGGCTTCATCCAGGCTGCCCAGGCCGGGCAGGGCCACGAGGTTAACCACCGGAGCTTCGTTATCGGCTTCCAGAAGG
Organism: Arthrobacter sp. Hiyo4; assembly: GCA_002370555.1. GTDB lineage: Bacteria > Actinomycetota > Actinomycetes > Actinomycetales > Micrococcaceae > Arthrobacter. Next base: position 1,543,423 of record AP014718.1, on the reverse strand, counting down.
TCGTTGATTTCGGCGGCTGACCGACCATGGGCCACCAAGGACTGGCGCATGGCCCGGACAATCCATTCGGGGTGGGCGTACCGGAGGGACGCGATGGTGGTTTCGTCGCTTTCGCCGGCAACGAGGATCTCAAGCCACTCCTCCAGGGTGTGCGCCGTGACTTTCCGCAATACTGCGTTGATCAGGGCGGAGGGTCCGGCGCCGATGACGGCGCGGGCCAGGCCCACGGTCTGATCCAGGGCGGCGTGGGCCGGGACGCGCATGGCCAGCAGCTGGTGGGTGCCGATCCTCAGGGCGTCGAGAATGGCAGGGTCAAGCTGGTCCAGCGGCCGGTCAACGCAGCGGGCCAGGATGGCATCGTACGTGCCCTGGCCACGCAGGGCGCCGTAGCTAAGCTCGGTGGCGAAGCCGGCGTCGCGCTTGTCCAGGCCGTGATGGCGGATCCGGGACGGGAGCACCAGGTTGGCGTAGGCGTCCTCGGCGGCTACCGCGCGCAGGACTTCAAAAGCCACCAGCCGCGCGGGGTCCGCCCGGCGGGTCCGCTGCGCAGGAGCGTTTTCGGTGAAGCTCCGCTGGAAGGGGCGGTTGCGTTCGCGGCCCTGGGCGTTGCGCTGGCTGGAATCCCGCGGCCGCCCTTGCCCCGCCCACTGTTGCCGCGTCCGCCGCCCGGACGCCGCTGCCGCTGCCGCCCGTGCCGCCTGCATTACCGCCGGATTCGCTCATTCGAAGACCACGCTTTCCAGTGTTGCCATGCCACGCGCCCAGTCAGCGGCGGCCATCATCTTTTTGCCCGAAGGCTGGATCCTCGTCAGCTCCACGGCGTGGGATCCGGTGCCCACCAGGACGCTCTTCCCGTCGAGGAATACCGCGCCGGGTTGCAGGTCAGTTTCACTTGGCCGGAGCCGGACAGGTTCGAGTTTGACGCGCTGTCCGTCCAAGGTGGTCCAGGCGCCGGGCTCGGGAGTCACGCCACGGGCACGCCTGCCGATCGCCAGGGCGGGCTGCTTCCAGTCGAGCCGGCCGTCATCGATGGTCAGCTTCGGGGCCAGTGAAACGTCACCGACCTGCGGCTGTGCAGCTGCCCTCCCGGCTTCAACGGCGGACAGCGTCTGGGCAAGGAGCACGGCTCCACTGTGGGACAGCCGCTCCAGCAGCGCTCCGGCGGTGTCCTCCGGGAAACGCCCTCGGTCAGCGTTCCGAACACCGGGCCGGTGTCCAGACCTTCTTCCAACAGGAAGGTGACTGCCCCGGTGACGTCGTCGCCGGCCATGACGGCCCGCTGCACGGGGCAGCGCCACGCCATGCGGGAAGCAGGGAAAAGTGCAGGTTGATCCAACCATTCGGGGGAACATCAAGGGCGGGGCGCGGAATCAGGCCGCCGTAGGCCACGATGGCGGCAACGTCCGGCTTTGTCGCGGCGATTTTCGCCGTCACGGCCTCGTCCACGCGGGTGGCGTGGATGACGTCGATTCCCAGCTCGGCGGCGCGGGCGGCAACGGGCGACGGCGTCAGCACCCGTTTGCGCCCTATCGGCGCGTCGGGACGGGTCAGAACCGCAACGATTTCAAAGCCTGCCGCAATCAGTGCATTAAGGGACGGGACGGCCACGGCGGGGTGCCGGCAAAAAGTACCCTCATGTGGTGGCGCCGCCGCCGAAGCTGGCGCCCCCGAAACTGGACCCGACCGTCTTGGCTCGCTTCGTCGTCGTGCGCTCCGTAATGGCGTCATAGTTGGCATTGCGGATGGAACGCAGGGCCGTTTTCCGGTCCTCGCCTTCCAGCCTGTCGGTGTAGAGGATGCCGTCCAGGTGGTCCGTCTCGTGCTGGAAACAACGGGCCAGCAGGCCTTCTCCCTCCACCGCGACAGGATTACCGCTCAGGTCAACACCGGTGGCGCGAGTGGCGCGGAAGCGGCGGACCGGGAAGGCCAGGCCAGGAATGGACAGGCAACCCTCAACCTGGTCCGCCTGGAAGTCCTCGCTGTTTTCCAGTACCGGATTGATGATGTGGCCCTCCACGCCGTCGATCCGGTAGGTGAAGACCCGCTGGCTGACGCCAATCTGGGGGGCCGCGAGGCCGGCACCGTCCACGTCCTCCATGGTTTCCGTCATGTCCGCAACCAGCTTGGCGAGCTCAGGACCGAATTCCGTCACAGGATCGGCCACTGTGCGGAGCACAGGATCACCGATGATGCGGATATTCAGAATGGCCATGTGCTGTCTTTCCTCACGGTGGGCGTTATTGGCGAACCTATCCAGTTTAGGTGCAGGTGCACCGGCCCGGGACTCCGGGCAGGCGGGGTTCCGGCAGCCGGACTCCGGCACGCGTGCTCCGCTAGGCGCTGCGGACCTGCGAGGAGACGGGCGGAGCCACCGGAAGAAGCGCGGAACCGGCGGCGAGTGTATCGGCGGACAGTTCCCAGACCCGGCGCAGGGCGCAGAACTTCCACCAGTGGTGCTTGAGGACGTCGGGGTTGGCGCGGACCGGACGGACTTCGGTCTCGCCGATGGCCACGGCCAGCAGCAGCGGGGCCTCACCGTACTTCCAAGGCTCCCATTCCCCGGTAACGGCATCCACGAGGCTTTCTTCGGCCTTCATGCCGGCCACCAGTTGCATCACCACCTTGTCGTCCAGCGGCTTGACGGCGCCGTCCCGCGTGGTGCCCTTGGTCTTGTAATCAATGACGCAGATCCGGCCGTTGATTTTGGCCACGAGGTCCAGCGTCCCGGCGTAGCCCACTGACTTGTTCCAGACGGTGATCTCCGGTGCGATGGGCTCTACGCCGTACAGGTGCCACCACTCGTCGAAGCGCAGGGCAAAGGCTTCCTCGCCGTTTGCCGCCAGGGCCTCGCGGGTTTCCTTCATGGTGTGGGCCGGCCCAGGGCGCGTAGCGCAACCTGCTCGCAGTAGTTATGGACGCGGTCGCCGCGCTTGGCGGCCTCGTCGCGGTAGAGTTCTGCCGCTTTTGAGGCCCGGTTGACGGCCTGCCGGATTTTCGCCGGGCTGCCCAGGCAATCGGCCAGCAGCGGATCCTTCGCCAGGCTGCTGGCCCCATGTAACCAAACCAGCCGTCCAAGCCGTGCGGCTGCTGGCCGATGACGGTGGTGATGGACGGAACGGAGAACTGTTCGGAGGTGGACCGCGCATACATGCGGCCGTATTCCGTGGCGTGGGCAAGGAGTGGATCAGTCATACAAAGACTCTTTCACAAGGGGCTGACAGAATGGCGGGCACAAAAAAGGTCCGTTTCCGCTCGACTGAGCGGAAACGGACCAGATTCCTCGGTGGGCGATACTGGGTTCGAACCAGTGACCTCTTCGGTGTGAACGAAGCGCGCTACCACTGCGCCAATCGCCCCGATGCCTTTGAATGCTAGCTGACCGGGCGGGGTTTATGGAAATCGAGACGGGCCACCGCTCGAATTACACGCCTGTAATTAGAAAAATCCCCTAGATCGCAGGGATCCAGGGGCATTGCCGCCGTTGAGACTCGTTCGATTTGGAGATTCCCTGAACCTCCTATAGAGTTCTTACTCGTTGGAACGCGAGGAAATGCCCGAAACGGCACGGATTCAGCGGCCCAAATGCGGACGTAGCTCAGCTGGTAGAGCACCACCTTGCCAAGGTGGATGTCGCGAGTTCGAATCTCGTCGTCCGCTCGCAGGACACTGTCACGGCTAAGGTTTTTCGGAATCGGAGCTTACACGGTGGGTTGGCCGAGAGGCGAGGCAGCGGCCTGCAAAGCCGTTCACACGGGTTCGAATCCCGTACCCACCTCGGTGAAAACCATGGATTCCGGTTCACGCCGGACGAAATGGGCGATTGGCGCAGCGGTAGCGCGCTTCCCTGACACGGAAGAGGTCACTGGTTCGATCCCAGTATCGCCCACCAAGCAAGGAAACTTGCTTCATGCAGTACCTCTGGCCACCGGCCAGGATGTACTTCATACGCGGACGTAGCTCAGCTGGTAGAGCACCACCTTGCCAAGGTGGATGTCGCGAGTTCGAATCTCGTCGTCCGCTCTCTACCCCCGTAATAAATCCGAAATGGCCGGCCTTCCGGTTCCGGGCGATTGGCGCAGCGGTAGCGCGCTTCCCTGACACGGAAGAGGTCACTGGTTCGATCCCAGTATCGCCCACACACAGCAGCTCCCCGCGAGCTGCTTTTTTATTGCCCGGATGCGCCACGCGGACTTTACAAAATTTGTCACAGCACCTTGGCACGCCCGGCAGACGGGGCTAGGATCGGTTGCGGAGGAGCGAACTGGCTCCGCGATTGAAGGGAGGTGCTCGTGGGACTGATTGACGATCTCAAGGGCAAGGCTCAGGGTCTCATCCGCGGCAACGAGCAGGCCATCAAGGACGGCATCACGAAAGCCGGCGATTTCGTCGACTCAAAGACTGGCGGTAAGTACACCGGTCACGTGGACAAAGTCCAGGAGGGCGCTTCCAAGCTGGTTGACAAGAACGACGGAACACCCGGCGTAGCGCCTGCCTCCGGGCAGACTCCGCCCGTCAACCCGGTTCCGCCGGTTGACAAGGCTCCGTAACAAGGATTTGGCCAGGGCACTGCCCTAGCACGTCAAGGGGGCGCGGGTCCCGCCGGGAGGTGGCACCCGCGCCTTTGGCGTTTAACTGGAGGGTCCGGCTTCCCCGGCCGGTGCCTAGGACGGCTCGTGGTTCTGGCCCTCGCGGGCGAGTGCGGTCAGGCGGGACACAGCACGGAAGTACTTCTTGGTGTACCCGCCGTGCATCATCTCGTCCGTGAAGAGCTTGTCGAAGGGGACGCCGCTGGCAAGGATGGGCACGTCCTTGTCGTACAGGCGGTCTGCCAACACAACGAAGCGAAGCGCCACGGCCTGTTCGGTGATGGTCTCCACGTTGCGCCACACCACCCCGTCAATACCGTCGATGAGTTGCCGGTAGCGGCTGGGGTGGACACCGGCCAGGTGGCCGATCAGTGAACTGAATTCGTCCTCTGCCACGGTCTTGCCGTCGAACTCGGCCCTCATCTGCGCGGCGAGCTGGCTGTTTTTCAGCGGCGCCGGGGCGGCGGGCAGGCCACGGTGGCGGAAGTCCTCGCCGTCGATCCTGATGACGTCGAACTGGTCCGCCAGGACCTGGATTTCACGCGCAAAGTCGACGGCAGCGAAGCGGCCGTCGCCCAGCGAACCCGGCAGGGTGTTGGACGTGGCAGCCAGCTTGACGCCGGCGTCGGCCAGTTCACGCATCAAACGGGACATCAGCACGGTGTCACCCGGATCATCCAGCTCGAATTCGTCGATGCACACCAGCTTGTAGTGGCTCAGCGCCTCAACAGTTTTGCGGAAGGAAAGGGCCCCCACGAGGTTAGTGTATTCCACAAACGTGCCGAAGGCCTTGGGGCCCGGGGCGGCATGCCACAGCGAGGCCAGCAGGTGGGTTTGCCGACGCCGAATCCTCCGTCGAGGTAGATCCCCGCCCTGGTAGCGACCTTCTTGGTGAAGAGCTTCTTGAACAGGCCGTCGCCGTCGCCGGCTCCAACTCCCCCGGCGAACGCTTCCAGCGCCTTGACCGCCGCAGCCTGGGTCGTCTGGTTCGGGTCCGGCCGGTAGCTGGCAAAGGAGACCTTGCCGAACCGTGGGGACGGATAGAAACCCTTGAGGAGTTCATCCACCGAAACCGCCGGAGTGCGGGCGGCAAGCTGTTCGATCTGTACCAAGGTGGTCCGTTCTGCTGGTGGGTTGTCCCCAGAAAGAATACCGGCAATGGCCCTGGCCTCCCCCGCGATGGCGCCGGCCAGGGCCCCGGCGTGACGAAGGCCATATTTCCCACTGTTAACAAAGAGGCGGACAGGGCGGCCGGCCGTGGCTAGTGTGGGAGGCAGGTTTTCCTTCTACAGCATCCGTCGTGTCTCAGTGAAAGGCCATCACCATGTCCTACGCAGTTGAACAGAACGAAAAGTTCGCCGCCTACGCCAGTCCGGAGCGCCTGGTCTCCACCGAATGGCTTGCCGCCGCACTTGAGGCCGGCGCCCTGGGGGACGGAAGGCTGGTGGTGGTCGAGTCCGACGAGGACGTCCTGCTTTACGAGACCGGCCACATCCCCGGATCAGTCAAAATCGACTGGCACACGGACCTTAACGACGAGGTGACCCGCGATTACGTGAACGGTGAGGCGTTCTCCGCCCTGGCCTCTGCCAAGGGCATCTCCCGCGACACCACGGTGGTCATCTATGGGGACAAGTCCAACTGGTGGGCCGCCTATGCGCTCTGGGTCTTTACGCTGTTCGGCCACGAGGACGTCCGGCTGCTCGACGGCGGCCGGGACAAGTGGATCGCCGAAGGCCGTGACCTGACCACGGAGCGGACCACCCCAGCCCCGGCGACTACCCGGTGGTGGAGCGCAACGACGCCCCATCCGCGCGTTCAAGGAAGATGTGCTGGCACACTTCGGCAAGCCGCTCATTGACGTCCGCTCCCCCGAGGAATACACCGGCCAGCGGACCCACATGCCGGCCTACCCGGAGGAAGGTGCGCTCCGCGGCGGGCACATTCCCACGGCAGCATCCATCCCGTGGGCGCGTGCCGCTGCGCCGGACGGAACGTACCGCAGCCGGGAAGAGCTCGAGGCCCTCTACCTGGGCGAGGCCGGGCTGACCGCAGGAGACGACGTGGTGGCCTACTGCCGCATCGGCGAGCGTTCCAGCCACACCTGGTTCGCGCTCAAGTACCTGCTGGGCTTTGACACTGTCCGGAACTACGACGGCTCCTGGACCGAGTGGGGCAACGCCGTCCGTGTTCCCATCGCCAAGGGCACGGAACGCGGCACGATCCCGGCGTAAACTGGAACAGATGAGTACACATGACCTGCCCGCCGCCTTGGCGGAAATCGTGGATGACTTCCAGGCCCTGACCGAACCCGATCGGCTTCAGCTGCTGCTTGAGTTCTCGCGCGAACTGCCGGAGCTGCCTGACCGGCTGAAGGACCACCCCGAGCTCCTGGAGCAGGTGGTGGAATGCCAGTCGCCGCTGTTCCTGACCATCGAGACGGAAAAGAACGACGCCGGCCCGGCCGACGCCGTTCGGCTCTACTTCAAGGCGCCACCGGAAGCCCCCACTACCCGGGGTTTTGCCGGTGTGCTCCATGAGGGGCTCGACGGACTCAGCGCCGCTGAAATCCTGGCGGTGCCGGACGATATGCCGGAGCTGCTGGGCCTGACGCGGGCCATCACACCCTTGCGGATGCGCGGCATGACGGCGATGCTGGGACGGATCAAGCGCAAGGTCGCCGCAACGTCCGGCCCGTGTCCTGATCCACTGCTCCCTTGATCGGAATCTGAACGCTTTGGGACGCAAGAGTTCTTCAAACGGAACGCCGGCCACAGCCGCACTGGCTGCAGCCGGCGTTCCTTTTGTGCTGCATCCGTATGCCCACGATCCTTCAGCGGCCAGCTTTGGCACCGAAGCCGCCGAAGCCCTGGGCATTGCACCGGAGAAGGTCTTCAAGACCCTCATGGTGGAAGTGGAAGGCCGGCTGGCCGTGGGGGTTGTGCCGGTCAGCGGAAACCTTGACCTGAAGGCATTCGCTGCCGCCCTGGGCGCCAAGAAGGCTTCGATGGCAGATCCTGCGGCTGCTGAACGCCGCACGGGCTACGTCCTGGGCGGGATCTCGCCGCTGGGCCAGCGCCAGTCATCACCCACGGTGGTGGACAGCAGCGCCCTCAATCTGGGAACGATGCTGGTTTCCGGTGGCAAACGCGGCCTGGACGTTGAGCTTGCGCCGGCCGACCTCATCCGGCTGACGTCCGCGGTGACAGCCGCCATCGGCACCCGCACACTTTAGCGGTTCTGGCCGGGATTAAGCCGCGGGGCCAACTGGGCCGGAGCCACGCCCTGATCAGGTTCTCCCAGCGCTCGGGATCGACATTCCATTCCTTGGTGTGCCTGGCGTGATTAAACGTTTCGAACGTGACCATGTCCGGATTCCGCTCAGCCAGGAGGGCGGACGGTTCATAAGGGACGTATTCGTCATCAACGCTGTGGATGATCAGAGTGGGCGTCCGGACTTCGACGGCGCGCGCCACCCAGTCCATGGCCTTGAGGTCCACGGGTGCAGCCAGGCCGGTGAGCCTGCGGCCCACGGGGTGGCCCAGCATCAGCTGCCCGTAACGGCCCACAAGGGACGGAATGCGGTTGATCTGCGCATGGTGGGCCAGCACATTGACCCAGTTGATAACAGGCGCGTCCAGGACCATGGCCCGGATCAGGTGACGGTGAGGCGACAGATCAGCCGTCTGCAGGCAGATGGCGCCGCCCATGGACCAGCCGAAGAGGACAATTTCCTCGGCGCCGTTGGCCAGGGCGAACTCGATGGCTGCCTCCACATCCTGCCATTCCGTGGACCCCAGGCCATACCGGCCATCCTCGGCCGACGGCGCCAACCCGTCATTGCGGTAAGAGACCAGCAGGCTGGTGAGCCCCAGTTCGAGGGCGGGCCTACGGCACGGAGCGCCTCCTGGCGGGTGGCCCGCGGCCGTGCACCATGACTGCCCAGGTACGGGAAGGTCCGCCGGCCCGAACCAGCCACGCCGGTGCTGTGCCGCCGTCGACGTCGATCTGCACGTCCTCCGCCGCAAAGCCGGCGGTAGCGGGATCCGGGTAGAGCGCACCGCTCCACCATCCGCGGCGGGCCGTATCAAGATCGCCGGCATAGACGGCTTCCACTTCGCGCAGGACCGTGCCGTCCGCCGGCGAATAGGACACGATCCGCCCGATCCGGGCGTGCCCTTTGCCGCCGTCGAAAAACAACCCATAGACGCCCTCCACAGTCGTCTCCGGAGTGGCTGTCAGGATAACCTGGCGTCCGCCCCTTCCCGGAGCACCGCGAGGACTTCCTGGTCCGACGTCCGCTGCCGGACGGGAGTGATCACGCGCCGGGCAAAATAAAGGGCCAGCGCGGAGGAGCCTGTGGCCAGCAGGCCGGCAAGGGCCCGCCGCCAATGACGCCGCCAAGCGCCCATTTGGCGCGCAGCGACATACGGCCGTCGGCCTGGATCGGAACTGCCGCCGTCAACGTGGGGGTGCGCGTGGAAGGTGCCATGGAACCATTCTTACTGCCTCAGGCGGGTTGACCATATTCCGTCCGGCACGTGGCGGACGGAATCTGCCGGCCCGTGGACGCCGCGCGCATGACACCGTAACCGCTGTGCGGCGCAAATGGATGCAGGCGCCGGTGCGCACGACTAGGCTGATGCCATGAGCGATCCAATCGTCATCCTGACCGAAGAACCCCTGGGCGCGGACGACCGCGTCAACATTGAACGCCTGGTGGACGGGCAGGACACGCCCCTTGTCCTGCTGGTTCCAGGGAACACTGAACGGCATCTGCTGGTGGATTTCCTTGAGAATCTCTCCCTGCTGGACATTGCTAAGGCGTTCCGCGAACTGACCGCCCACGCCCGGATCCCACCGTTGAACGGGCCGAGGCCGCAGAGACGCTGGCCGTCTCACTTGCCGCCTTGGGAGGGCTGGGCGCAGGGGTAACGGGCGAGGTTGTGGACGGCGGGGCCGTCAAAGGCCTCGTTGCCAAGGTCAAGGAACTCGGCGCAGCCCAGGCAGTGGTGATCACCCGTCCCCACGCAGTTGCGGATACGTTCCACACGGACTGGGCCAACAAAGCCCAGGACCAGTTGGGGCTCCCCGTGCTCCACCTCTATGCCGGTTCGGGATTTATCGGCGACTCCTGAGCGTTGAGTTAACTATGAGCATCTTTGGTAAGAGCATCTTCGATAACAAGGCCACAGATTCCGTCCCCGGTCCGGCCGCCGACGCCGTCGCTGCGGAACCCGCCTACCGGAAATCCGACGCCGAGTGGCGGCAGGAACTCACACCGGAGGAATACCACGTGCTGCGGCAGGCGGGTACGGAGCGCCCCTTCACCGGCGAGTACGTCGACACCCATACGGAGGGTGTCTACCAATGCCGTGCCTGTGGCACCGAGCTCTTCCGGAGCAACGAAAAATTCGACTCGCATTGTGGCTGGCCGTCCTTCTGGGCACCGCTCGCCGAAGGCACCGTCCGTTACATCCACGACCGGACGCTCGGCATGAAGCGGGTGGAGGTACGGTGCGCGCACTGTGATTCACACCTGGGCCACGTATTTGAGGGTGAGGGCTACGGCACGCCCACGGACCAGCGCTTCTGCATCAATTCGGTGTCCCTGAAACTGGTGCCGCGCGGCGCTGCGGGGAAGAACCCACGAAGTTCTGAGTCCGCCAGCCGTGGCTCCGCCTACATCTGGCGGAGCCCTAAGACGCCTCGAGCCCGAGAGTATCTTATGCTCAGGCTCGATTTGAGTTAGAGACTCTGGTTGCTTGCTACGCTCGCCGTAGATGCCCCAAGCAATGAGAAAGGCAGTCGCACCATGACCGTCACCGTGACCGTGGCCCCTACGAGGATCACCGCCGAAAATCCCGCCTGGCTCCGCCTCAGGAGCGCCGCCGAATCCCTGCAGGCGCTGCAGGTCCAGGACGGCTCCGTGCCTGATGCCGGCCATCACGCCGAGGCAGTCCGGCAGGTTGCAGTCATCAGGGAGTCGCTTGCCGAACTGGCCCGCTGTTCCCGCACGATGCGGCCTACCTTGACGCCGTCGTCGCTGATTTCCAAGCGTGGGCCACGGCGGGCTTCGCTGCCCGGACTTCCTCGCATCGCTGCTGGCGTTCCAGCCCCAGCTGCAGCGCCAGGATGGCCTGCAGCACGTTGTCATCTTCCCCATGTACACCCAGAACGGAAGCAGCAGCCGGCTGGTGGAGGCCGTACTGATCGAGGTCATCTGGCCCGATTTTGTGGCCGGCCTTGAGGCCGGGGACTATTCCAACAAGCTCTTTGTGCCCATCCGGTTCCTGGACTTCACCCGCGGCTACAACACCAACTCGGCGGTGCTGTTCCCGAAACCGTGGCTGTGCGGCAGACACCCACCTTCACCTGGGGCGCCATTTTTGCGGACCGCGAAGCTGCCGGTTCCGGAGGGTCCTGCGCGCGGCCGCGGACATCACCTCCCTGGACCTGCCCGCGGGCGCCGAGGAACTCCTGGCCGACCAGGAACTGACCGAGGCCACGTTTGTGATGTGGGACCTGATCCATGACCGGACCCACATGCGCGGCGACCTGCCCTTTGACCCGTTCATGATCAAGCAGCGGATGCCCTACTTCCTGTATTCGCTGGAAGAACTGCGCTGCGACCTCACAGCCTTCCGGGAATCCGTCCGCATCGAGCAGGACGAAGACGCCGGGCCGGAAGCACGCCGGCACGCGAAACTGGTGCAGTACGCCATCATCTTCGACCGGATCTTCCGCTTCGCGATCACCGGCAACAGGGTGCGCAACTACGACGGGCTCGGCGGTCAGTTGCTCTTCGCCTGGCTGCACCAGCACCACGTCCTACACTGGACCGACAGCCGGCTCAGCATCGACTGGGACCAGGTGGCAGACGCGGTGATCGCCCTCGGCGCCTCGATCGACGAGCTCTACTGGCGCTCCATTGACCGGCCGAAAATGGCCCATTGGCTTGCCGCGTACCAGCTGATCTCCGCCACGGTAACGCCCAACCCCGCATCAGTCTGGGCCAAGGGCCCCGACGCGCTTCCCGTTGCAGGTCCGCCCCGCGGCCTGACGGACCAGGTGCTGGACGACGAATTTCCGCTGTCCATGTTCTACGAAGCCTTGGAGAAGAAAATGCGACCGGTCATCGAATCCACCGCCGGCATCACCGGAGCGTCCGAGCTATGAGCGAACCCGGCGCCCCGCGCGTTGTTCCTGTTCCGGATCATGCCTCAGGGCCCAACGTCCTGGTCACCGGCGGCAGCGGACCGTCCGGGATCGCGGTGGCCCGGCACTGCACGAGGCGGGTTCCGGGTCTTCACGGTCGGCTCGGAGAGCACGCGCATCCACGCTGCTGCGTGGCAGGCGGGCGACGGCGTTACTCCCTGGTGTGCGACCTTGCGGATCTCGCTGACGTCCAGGCCTCCGGAAGACCCTGACGGACACCGCCGGGAACATGGACGGGGTCATCCACCTCGTGGGCGGCTGGCGCGGCGCCAAGGGCATCACGGACCAAAGCGACGCCGACTGGGACTTCCTGGAGCGCGGCGCCATCACCACGCTTAGGAACGTCTCCCGGGTCTTTTACGCCGACCTGGCCGCCGCCGGAACCGGACGGTTTGCCATGGTGTCCTCCACCGCGGTGGACAAGCCCACAGCAGCGACGGCCAGCTACGTTGCGGCGAAGGCCGCCGCCGAGACCTGGACCCTGGCCATGGCGGAGGGACTGGCCCGCCAGGCCGCGGATGAAGGCACTGCCTTGCGCGGGGCCGCCGTCGTCCTGGTGGTGAAAGCGCTCGTGGACGCGGAACTCCGGAAGGCGCACCCGGAACGGACCTTTGCCGGCGCCACCGACGTCGAGGAGCTGGCCGTCGCCGTCGTCGGACTGTTCAGCCGCCCGGCAGCCGAACTGAACGGCCGGCGCCTGCTCCTGACCCCCTGACCCCAAAATCCCCTGACTTCCTGGACCCCTGACCGGCCGGACCTGACCTCCCTAGACTGAGAACGTGAGCAAAGCAATGACAACTACGGCAGATGCTGCCCCCCGGCTTGAAAATCCCGCGGCCCGGCTGCATGACGCGTCCATCCGCGGTTTCGCCTCGGACAACTACTCCGGTGTGCACCCCGAGGTGCTGGCCGCCCTCGCGGCGGCCAACGAAGGGCACCAGGTGTCCTACGGCGAGGACGACTACACGGCGCGGCTGCAGGGGCTGATGGAGGAGCACTTCGGCGCGGGCATCGAATGTTTCCCGTGTTCAACGGCACGGGGCCAACGTGCTGTCCCTGCAGTCGCTGCTCCCGCGCTGGGGTGCTGTGGTGTGCGCTTCGACGGCGCACATCAACATGGACGAAAACGGCGCTCCGGAACGGATCGGTGGGATCAAACTCCTGCATGTCCCCACCCCGGACGGCAAGCTGACACCGGAGCTGATTGACCGCGAGGCGTGGGGCTGGGGCGATGAACACCGGGCACAGCCGCTGGCAGTGTCCATCACGCAGACCACCGAGCTTGGCACCTGCTACACCCGGATGAGGTCCGGCTATTGCCGACCATGCCCACGCCAAGGGCATGAAACTCCATATGGACGGCGCGCGGCTGGCCAACGCCGCCGCGCACCTGGACGTGCCGCTGCGGGCTTTCACGCGCGACGCCGGCGTGGACATCCTCTCCTTCGGCGGCACCAAGAACGGGCTGCTGTACGGCGAGGTGGTGGTGGCCCTGAATCCCGAAGCGGCCCACGGCCTGAAGTTCCTGCGCAAGATGAACATGCAGCTCGCCTCGAAAATGCGCTTCCTGTCCGCCCAGTTCATCGCCCTGCTGGACGGCGACCTGTGGCTCCGTTCGGCGTCGCACGCCAACGCCATGGCCGCCCGCCTCCGCTGCGCGGTGGACACGATCGAGGGCGTCGAGCCCACCCAGAAGACGGAGTCCAACGGCGTGTTTGCCGTCCTGCCGGCGGGCATAGCTGACCGCCTGCGGGAGTCCTTCCGGTTCTACGACTGGGATGAAGCCGCCCGCGAGGTCCGCTGGATGTGCTCCTTCGACACCAGCGAGGACGACGTCGACGCCTTTGTGGCCGCGATCCGACGGGAACTTGCGGCCCACCACGCGGGCAAGGAAGCCGGATAGCATGGACCTGCCGACGGCGAGCCTGCACTGCCCGCCCCCTGCGGTTGCGTAATCTGCGAAGGTGAACGCACTAGCCCAGGTTCCCCGGATTTTCTCCACGCCTTGGGAACCCTCAGGAAGGCCAATGCCGCAGTGAACTGCGCCTGGCGGAAATTCCCGCCCGGCGCGCCTGGCTCCGTTCGCCGTCGCACTCGGGGCCGAGGTCATGGCGTCCGGACCGGGCAGCGGCACCACACCCGTCCACGGGCCCGCCGCCATGGCCTGGCGGCGGCGTCCGGCAGCGAGGACGACGACGACACCGAGCTGGCCACGGCCGCTTCATCCTGCTGCACGACCCCGAAGGCTCAGCAGTCTGGGACGGCGAATTCCGGATTGTCACCTACATCCGGGCCCAGCTTGAACCCGAAATGGGCAACGACGAAATGCTGGGCACCGTCGCCTGGACCTGGCTGGTCGAGGCGCTGGAGAACCACAAGGCCCCTACCGGGCGGCCGGCGGGACTGCCACGCGCGTCCTGTCGGAGAGCTTTGGAACACTTTCCGACCGTCCCGGATCGATCGATATCGAGCTGCGCGCCTCCTGGACACCGGAGTCCTCGGACGTCACGGCCCATCTGGAGGCGTGGTCCGACATGGTGTGCACGTTCGCCGGCCTTCCCCCTCTGCCGACGGCGTCACGGCCCTTCCGCGCCGGCGCCGGAACTAGGACTGCCCTTGTCGGTAAACTGAAGGCATCATGACCCTCATATTCCGGAAAACACCACGGCCGGCGCTCCGGCTGCTGATACCACTCCCCACATCACGGTGGAAGGCTTCGACAGCCAGGTCCCCGTAGTCATTGACCTCGACGCACCCCGCGACGGCGTGCCGCTGGTTATCGAATCACAGTCCGGGCTGGAGCGGTGCGCGGCAGCCATCGCCGCCGGAACAGGCCCGCAGGGGTTGATGCAGAACGGGCCTCAGGATTCCGGTACGGCCAGCGCGCGTTCCTGGTGCAAATCCGGCGCGAAGGCTCAGGTACCTGGCTGATCGACCCTGAACCGTTCGAGAACCTGTCCATCATCAACGATGCGCTCCAGGGCGTGGAATGGATCCTGCATGCAGCCAGCCAGGACCTGCCCTGCCTGCTGGAGCTGGGCATGTGGCCGGACAGGCTCTTTGATACGGAGCTCGCCGCACGGCTGGCCGGCCTGCCACGCGTTGGCCTGGCCGCCGTCATCGAACAGCTGCTCGGCTTTGGCCTGGCGAAGGAACATTCGGCCGCCGACTGGTCCACCCGGCCGCTGCCCGAGCCGTGGCTGCGCTACGCCGCCCTGGACGTGGAAGTCCTGACCGAGCTGCGCGAAGAACTCATCGAACTGCTGCAGGCCGACGGCAAGCTGGAATACGCCGAGCAGGAATTTGCCGCGATCCTTGCCGCCGGAGTCGCCCCTCCCCGGGTTGACCCCTGGCGCAAGACGTCGGGCCTGCACCAGATCCGCGACCGGCGCCAGCTGGCCGCGGTTCGCGAAATGTGGCTGGAGCGCGATTCCCTGGCGCAGAAGCGCGATGTTGCGCCGGGGCGGCTGATCCCTGATTCCGCGCTGGTTTCCGCCGCCAAGGCGATGCCGTCCACCGTTCCCCAACTGCTTGGCACCAAGGGCTTCCATGGGCGCGCGGCTCAGCGTGAGGCACCCCGCTGGCTCCGGTGCATCGCCGCTGCCCGCGATCTTGAGGACCTTCCGCCGCTGCACCTCCCCACCAACGCACCGCCCCCGCCGCGGGTCTGGTCCGATCGCGACCCGAGGCCGCCGCACGCCTGTCCACCGCCCGCCCGCTCCTGCAGGAGAAGGCGGAGGAACTGAACCTTCCCGTGGAGAACCTGCTGACGCCGGACTACCTGCGCCGCGTGGCGTGGCGTCCGCCGTCGGGCATTACCGAAGAGACAGTGGCCGCCGAGCTGCGTGCCCTCGGTGCCCGCGAGTGGCAGATCGGCGTGGTGGCACCGCTTCTCACGGACGCGTTCCTCAACCCGCGACCGCTGCCGGCCAAGGAAACCAAGGCAGCCGCAGCCACCGAATAAACGCCCCTTACCGAGCCTTGCACACTATGTTACTGACGAGTAACATAGTGTGCACTGCCGTCCCAGAGCGCTGCCCTTTGGCCTCCGGACGGCGCCAACGTCTCGATGAGGAGTAAACGTGAGCCACCACGGAAGCAGCGGATCCCCGCGAACTGTCCGCGACGTCGTTTTTGTTGACGGCGTCCGCACACCCTTCGGCCGGGCCGGCGAGAAAGGCATCTACGCCGGCACCCGCGCCGATGACCTGATGGTGAAGTGCATCCGCGAACTGCTGCGCCGCAACCCCACCCTGCCCGCGGCCGGATCGACGAAGTAGCAGTCGCGGCCACCACCCAGACCGGCGACCAGGGCCTGACCCTCGGCCGCACAGCCGCCCTCCTGGCAGGGCTCCCCCGCACCGTCCCCGGCTTCGCCATCGACCGCATGTGCGCCGGCGCCATGACCGCAGTCACCACAACGGCGAGCGGCATCGGTTTCGGAGCCTACGACGTCGTCATCGCCGGCGGCGTGGAGCACATGGGCAACCACCCGATGGGCTCCGGCGCCGACCCGAACCCGCGCTTTATGTCCGAGCGCCTGGTGGATCCCGCCGCCCTGAACATGGGCAACACTGCCGAAAACCTGCACGACCGTTTCCCCGCCATCACCAAGGCACGCACCGACGCCTACGCGGTCGCCTCGCAGGACAAACTCGAGGCCGCCTACGCCAAGGGCCAGATCCAGCCGGACCTCGTTCCGGTCGCTACCCTCAAGCCGGGTCACGGCTGGACGGTGAACAGCGTTGATGAGCCGCCCCGCCCGGGCACCACATTCGAGGACCTGGCGGCCCTGCGGACTCCCTTCCGCGCCCACGGCCGGGTGACGGCGGGCAACGCCGCCGGCCTGAATGACGGCGCCACCGCCGCAGTCCTGGCCTCCTCGGAAGCTGCAGCGGAACTGGGCCTGCCGGTCAAAATGCGGCTGGTCAGCTACGCCTATGCCGGCGTCGAACCGGAGGTTATGGGGATCGGACCGGTGCCCGCCACCGAAAAGGCGCTGAAGAACGCCGGCCTCAGCATTGAGGACATCGGTCTTTTCGAGGTCAATGAAGCGTTTGCCGTGCAGGTCCTGAGTTTCCTGGACCACTTTGGAATTCCCGACGACGACCCCCGGGTGAACCGGTACGGCGGCGCCATCGCGGTGGGCCACCCCCTCGCGTCCTCCGGGGTCAGGCTGATGAACCAGCTCGCCCGGCAGTTCGAAGAAGATCCCTCGGTCCGGTACGGGATCACCACCATGTGCATAGGCTTGGGCATGGGCGCCACCGTCATCTGGGAAAACCCGCATCACTCGAAATACACAGATTACAGCGGCACCGTCGCAGCAGTTGTCCACGAAGCAAACTCAGTAGCCACCACCGAAGGAGCCGCCGCATGAGCGCCGCCGATTTCTCCAAGCTTGCCGAGCTCTTCCCTGACGAAACCGTGACCCACTCATACGTCCAGGACATCAAGCTGCCTGCCGCCCCCGGCCAGCAGAGCCCGGCGTTTTTGCGCTGATCACCCTGGACAACGGCTTGGACCACTCCAAACCCACCACGCTGGGACCCAATACCCTGGTGGAACTCGGCACCGTCCTGGAGGTACTGAAGGAGCGTGCGGCACGCGGTGAAATCGTGGGCGTCGGCGTGACCGGCAAACCGTACTTCCTCGTGGCCGGCGCCGACCTGTCCGCGGTGAAGTCACTCGAGAATCGTGATCACGGCCTGTGGATAGCACAGCTCGGGCATGACGTTTATGCCACGCTGGCCAACCTCGGCGTTCCCAGCTTCGCGTTCATCAACGGCGTTGCCCTGGGCGGCGGTCTGGAGATCGCCCTGCAGTCCACGTACCGCACGGTATCCACCGGCGCCGGTGCGCTGGCGCTTCCCGAGGCCTTCATCGGCCTGGTCCCCGGCTGGGGCGGCGTCTACATCCTGCCGCGCCTGATCGGACCCGAGAACGCGGTCAAGGTGATGGTCGAGAACCCGCTCAGCAACAACCGGTCGCTCAACGGGCCGCAGGCCTTCCAGCTCGGTATCGCCGACGCCCTGTTCGAACCGGCAGACTTCCTGGAACAATCGCTCGCCTGGGCGGCCACGGTCATCACCGGCGAGACGGTCCCGGAGCGGGCCAACTCCGTGGATCCCACTGATCCAACTGTTGCCGGGCGCTGGTCCGCAGCCGTTGCCGCCGGCCGGACGTTCGTGGAGGCCAAGACCTCCAACGCCTCGCCTGCGCCGGCCAAGGTCCTGGACATCCTCGAAGCCAACCGGACCATGTCCCAAGCCGATTCCGCCGTGCTCGAGTGCGAGACCCTGGCCGGCCTGATGCAGACCGACGAGTTCCGCGCCACCGTCTACGCGTTCCTTGACCTGGTCCAGAAGCGTTCCAAGCGGCCTGCCGGCGCACCGGACCGTAAGCTCGCCCGTCCGGTCACCAAGATCGGCGTCGTGGGTGCGGGCCTTATGGCCAGCCAGCTGGCACTTTTGTTCGCCCGCCAGCTCAAGGTCCCCGTGGTGATGACGGACATCGACCAGGCCCGTGTGGACAAAGGCGTTGGCTACGTCCACGCCGAGGTGGACAAGCTTCTCGGCAAGAAACGGATCAGCCAGGACGCAGCCAACCGCACCAGGGCGCTGGTCACTGGATCTGTCTCCAAGGAGGCGTTCGCGGACGCGGACTTTGTCATTGAGGCTGTCTTCGAGGAGCTGAACGTCAAGAAGCAGGTCTTCGCCGAGGTGGAGGCCATCGTCTCGCCGGACTGCATCCTCGCTACCAACACGTCCTCGCTGTCCGTCACGGCCATGGCCGAAGACCTCGCGCACCCCGAACGGCTGGTGGGCTTCCACTTCTTCAACCCGGTGGCCGTGATGCCGCTGCTCGAAATCGTACGCGCCCCCAGGACCGACGACGCCGTGCTGGCCACCGCTTTTGAGCTCGCCAAGGGCCTGAAGAAGACCGCGGTGCTGGTTAAGGATGCGCCTGCATTTGTGGTCAACAGGATCCTGCTGCGGCTGATGGGCGAAGTGACGGCCGCGTTCGACGAAGGCACCCCTGCCGAGGTCGCCGACACTTCGCTGCGTCCCATGGGCCTGCCGATGACGCCGTTCACGCTGGGTGCCATGGTGGGCCTGCCGGTTGCCCAGCATGTCCAGGAATCCCTGCACGCTGCTTTCGGAGACCGCTTCGCCGTGTCCACGAACCTGCAGAAACTGATCGAGAACGGCGTGAAATCGCTCTGGGCCCCGGCGGCCGACGGCTCCCAGGAGATCCGGAGTCCACCCTGTCGCTGATGTCCTTCGGCACGTCACCGTCCACCGGGGACAACGTGCTGCGCCGCGTGCAGGACGCCCTCGCGGAGGAGATCGGGCTGATGCTGGATGAGGGCGTGGTGGCCGGTCCTGAGGACATCGACCTCTGCATGATCCTGGGCGCTGGCTGGCCAATGTTCCTGGGTGGCATCACGCCGTACCTGGACCGTGTTGGCGCCTCCGAACGGGTCAACGGCAGGCGCTTCCTGGCGCCCGGCGTCGCGTCGGGCCTGACGGGTCAGTCCTCCGAATCAGTCAGCCCGGATGCAGCAACCCCGGAATCAGTCCGCGGCTAGCAGGCGGCCAGCGTCAAGGCGCACCAGCCGGTGCGCGATGGACCGGGCGTAGTCCAGGTCATGGGTGACCAGCACGACGGCGGTGCCCTCCGCCGTCGTGCTGCGCACCACCCGGTCCAGCGCGGCCAGCCCATGGCCGTCCAGGGAAACGGTCGGTTCGTCCAGCGCAAGGACCGAGGGACGCCGGGCAAGCACTGTGGCCAGTGCCAGAAGCCGCTGCTGGGACGCGGGCAGTTCGGCCGGGTGCCGCCCGGCAAGGTGCTCCAGGCCAACGGCGGCGAGGGCCTGCTGCACCGCCTGGTCAGCCGCCGGCTGCCCACGCTCGAGCCCGAAGCGGACTTCCCGTTCCACGGTCCGCTCAAACAGCTGGTCCCTGGGCTGCTGGAAGAGGAGCCCGACGTCGGCGGAAACGCGTCCCGCGGGCTGTCCACCGATGTTCCGTCCCCTGACCAGCACGCTGCCTGCCGTGGGCTGGAGCAAGCCGTTGAGGTGCCTCAGGAGCGTGGACTTTCCGGCGCCGTTGGGACCTGCCACAGCCAGGATCTCGCCCGCGCTGACGGCCAGGCTCAGTCCGTGCAGGACCGGGACCGGGTCAGCAGGCGGGCCCGGTTGTGCCCTGAACCAGCCTCTGCCCTGCGTCCCCCGGTATGTGAACGAGACGTCACGCAGCTCCAAAGCCGGCGGACCGTCAACCCCGGATTCATGGCCTGCACCTGCGGGCGGCCGGAGACCTGTGTGCGGGCGGGGGCAAACCACTCCCGCCAGTTCCAGCGCCCCTGCAGCCACGATTTCTGCCGGCGAGCCAGCCGCGGCGACGGTACCGCCGGCAAGGACCAGCCAGGTACCGGCGTTGTTCAGGAAGGCATCGGCCCGCTGGCTCAGGACTACGACGGCGGTGCCGTCCTGGACGAGTTTCCGCACCAGGGCAGCGAGGTCTTCGGCCCGTCCGTGTCGAGCGAGGCGAAGGGTTCGTCCATGATGAGAACCGCGGGGCGGGCAATGACCGCGCAGCCGACGGCCAGGCGGCGCAGTTGGCCGCCGGAAAGCGTCACAGGATCCCGGTCCAGCAGCCGGGTCAGGCCGGTGAGTGCTGCCGTGTGCCGAACATCGCCGGCCATCGTCGCACGGTCAATCCCCGCGTTTTCCAGCCCGAACGCCAGCTCTTCGGCCACCGTGGCACGGACCGTGGACAGGGCGGCGGAGGGATCCTGCGGCACAAAGCCCACCCGGCGGCCCCAGCTCCCCGGATCGATCCGCGGATCGGCGGCTGTTCCGGTGAACCGGAGCCGCGTGCCGGCAAGCTCAAGAAAACCCGTGAGTGTCCCGCCATCGCCGGGCAACAACCAGCCGGCGAGCAGTCGTCCCAGTGTCGACTTGCCGCTGCCGGATCCGCCGAGCACAGCTGTCAGCGACCCAGCGGCGAAGGCCGCGTCAAGCCCCGCCAGGACCGGTTCCTTCTCGCCGGAGAACACAAATTTTTCAATACTCGCCGCCAGAAGCGGAGGTGGGCTTTGCGCCACTAAAAAGCACCCGCCGTCGGCTGCCAGAGGCGGGCGGCGATGGCCGCCACCGCCGCCAGCACCAGCACGAGGCGAACCCACCGTTGGACCGGAGAATCCTGGACCGCCCGGTAACTGGTGTGTTGCCCGGCACTGCCGAACCCGCGGGCCTGTAATGCTGCCGCGCGGGTGCCGGCTTCCTCCACGAGGACAGCACCAGGGGCACCGCCTGCCACCGGAACGCGCCTGCGCGCCCGACAATTCCAGGCCTGATCACCAGGCCACGCGCTTCCTGGGCCTGCCGGATCCGCCCCAGCCGTGAACTGATGGCTGGCAGCAGTGTCAGGGTGGAGGCAAGCACAAACGCGAACCGCGCGTGGACGCCGCGGGCGGACAGGGCAGCCACCAGGTCCGGGACGCTGATGGTGAAGGAACACAGCAGCAGCACCAGCACCGCGGCCGAAAGCTGCGCAGCCCGCTCAAGGGCAAAATGAAGCCCTTCCACGGTGACCCGCGCAGGGCCCCACTGCGCCAGGACCGTGGTGCCCTCCGGAAAAAAGAGTCCGTGCATGGCCAGTAGCGACAGGACCAGCGGGGCCAGGATGACCGCCACCGCCGGCAGCATCCGACGGGCCACTCCCCGGCTACCGACAAGCCCGCGGCCGCGGCGATCACGGTGAGGGACAGCGGCCAGTTGGAAGCCACCGTCGTGATGACTGCAGTGCTGCCGGCAGCCGCCAGCGAAGTGAGGGGGTGCAGACGCATCAGGGCCGGGTCAGGCGTCCTGGCCGGTGGACCGGCTGGCGGACTGGCCAGCCGACTGGTTGGCGGCTGTTCCCGCAAGCACGCGGTACCGCCGGACAAACGGAAACTGCAGGCGGGTACGGCGCGGCAGCGCGTACACCAGGACGGCCACCAACGTGAAGACGATGGCCTTGTCCATGGGGTCCGAGATGAGGGCCTGTTTGGTGATGGCCGCCAGGAGGGTGTCACCCATGGAACGGAAGGCGCTGACGATGGCGCCGGTGGCCAGGCCGGAGGTGCCGCCGAAGACGAACGCGGCAACGGGTGCGGAGACCACACCGCCGATGATGCCGGCCAGGAACCCTGCCACCGGTGCCAGGTAGAAGCGCCGGAACAGGCCGTGGCGTGCGGCGACGCCGGCCAGGAAGCCGATCAGGGCGGCACCGGCGGCGAACGGCAGGACGGTGGGGTTGAAGAAGGACCAGACGATGCTGCTGAGGGCGCCCGTGGCTGCTCCGGCGGCGGGTCCGGCCAGGACTGCGATCAGGACGGTGCCGATGGCGTCGAGGTAGAAGGGCACCAAGGTGCTGCCCACGAACTGGCCCAGGACAATGTTCAGCACCAGTGCCACCGGAATCAGCACCAGCGTGGACACAGGCAGTGTGGGCAGCACGCCGATGATCAGCAGCACGGCGCCCACGAGGAAGCCGGACAGGGCGATCAGGGCCGACGCGCTGCCGGGCCGCCGGTGATGTCCGCGGGCTGGTTCAACACCAGGTAGATGTACGTGCCGGCGATGGCCAACCCTCCGAGGGTTTCCAGCAGGCGGCGGTTCCGGGCAGTGGCCGGGACGGCAAGGTGAGGGAGGGCGATGACATGGCGTTCCTTCCGGGATGCAGGCTGTGGCGCCCGGATGGCCCGGGCGATACGGAATGCCGTCTATGTCACCTCGGCGGCAGCCGGGGGCGACTGCGCCGGCCCGGATCCGGCATCAGTCTACCGGTTCCGGGACCCGCCAGGCCGGGCGTTGCATGTCGGTGTGACCAGAGAGGTTGCCCGCGAACGGCTGACCTGTGTTTGAGTTACAGACATGGTCTCCCTGCATACGGACGAAGTTAACCTCGGGGAGAAAACTGTCCGTCGACTCATCAATCACCAGTTTCCTGCCTGGGAGCACCTGGCTCTCTCGCCTGCCGGGGAACGCACAGACAATCGCACGTTGCGGCCGGGCGATGGTCTGGTGGTGAGGTTGCCACGGACGTCGGGCACCGCGGCCGATGTGGCCAAGGAACAGACATGGCTGCCGCGCCTTGCAGCGCACCTTCCGCTCAGCATTCCCGAGCCTGTGGCAATCGGCAGGCCGGATGAAAGCTACCCGTTCCCCTGGTCCGTGTACCGGTGAGTCGACGGTACAGAGCTGAACCCGGAAAGTGAGCAGGATCTGTCCTGGCCCGGCCGTGACCTGGCTGGCTTTGTCTGTTCCCTCCACAGCATCGACCTCATGGGCGCACGGTGGGACGAGCCACTGTTGTCGTACAGTGGCGGCAGTCTGCAGGATCTCTCCACCGGGCTGGGCGTTGGCCATCGCGCTGTCGGGGTTCCCTACTACTGGTCCACCTTGCCGGACTTCGCACAGGACTGCGTCCGCAGGCTTCAACTGATTCTGCGGGACACGGACGATGTGTAACGCGGGGACCTCACAAAGCGTCCCGAGAACCGGATCGGTTTACGGGACGTGAAAACCGCAAAACTAAGTTGCAATTAACTTCCATTCCTAGCTAACAGTCACACCTGACATCCTGACCTTCCGAATGGCACAAATGCCCCATTACGACCTGGCCATCATCGGATCCGGATCCGGCAATTCACTGATCACGCCGTTCTGGGATTATAAGAG
This sequence comes from Arthrobacter sp. Hiyo4, assembly GCA_002370555.1. GTDB lineage: Bacteria > Actinomycetota > Actinomycetes > Actinomycetales > Micrococcaceae > Arthrobacter. The sequence continues at coordinate 1,519,888 of AP014718.1, read as the reverse complement.
GGTAGCCATGATCGACGGCGGCGTGTTCGGCGGCACGTGCCTGAACGTCGGCTGCATCCCCACGAAGATGTTTCTGTACCCGGCTGCCTTGGCCGCCGCGCCCCGGGAGGCCGCCCGGCTGGGCGTGGACCTGAGCCTGGACAAGGTGCGCTGGAGGATGAAAAAGGGGTGGTCAAGCTTGTGGCCGAGCGGTCCACCGGCCGCCTGCTCGGCGCGCACATCCTGGGCCACGAGGCCTCGCTCCTGATCCAGCCGCTGATCCAGGCGATGGCCACCGACGTATCGGTCCACCAGCTCGCTCGGGGACCGTACTGGATCCATCCGGCCCTCATGGAAGTAGTGGAGAACGCCCTGCTCGCGCTGGACGTGGACTTGGCTGAAAACGCGCCGCTGTAGGGCGAACGTTCAGCGCAGCCGCGCCGCGAGGCCGCCGACGGACCGTATCAATTCCCCAAAGGCCTGCTCAGGGTTGTTGTTCGAGACGATCCGGGCATTTGGCGGGTGATTCCACAGGTTCCGGTAATCGGCCACGGTGGTCCCATCAGCAGGGGCGAGTCAACCTCGACGTCCACGGTGGCCAGGCGGGTTGCGTAATCGAGCGTCCCGGCGGCCACACCGGCGGCGAAGTAGTCGTGGACGTGCGCCAGGTAGCCCTGGCCGTAGAGACGGTGGAACTCAAAGTAGAAGCGCAGGGCGTCGGACAGGTGCCGCACCAGCAGACTGTCGGCCGTGCTCCTGAGCCCTTCAGGCTGCTTCGGCAGGACCAGCTCCCGCTCACCGCAGCCGGCCGCCTCCGCGAGCCGCAACACATGCTCCGGCCGCAGCTCGATCCGCTCAGTGGTGTCCAGTGAACAGACAATGGGCAGCCGGTCCACCGGCAGGCCGCGGTAGGCCGCATAAACTTCCTTGGCCGCCTGCGGATCAACGTGCGTATTCCATTCGGCCGTGGGAGTGGTGTTCCCCTGGTGGTAGAAGCTGCCGCCCATGATCACTACCTTGCCCAGCAGTTCGGGCAGCCGGGGTTCGCGGCGGATGGCCAGCGCGAAGTTCGTCAGCGGCGCCGTGATCAGGGCCGTGAGCTCCCCCGGGTGGGCCCGGGCCGCCTCCACCCACAGGCCGGCGGCGTGCCGGTCCGAGACCGTCCCGGACGGCGGCGGCAGGACGGCGTGGCCAATGCCCTGGGGTCCGTGGGTTTCCGGCGTGGTCACCAGCGGAATGCTCAGCGGAGCGAACGCGCCGACGGCGACCTCCACCCCTGTTCGCCCGCACAGCTCCAGCATGGCGAGGGTGTTCCGCGCCACCTGGTGTGCGTCTACGTTCCCGGGCGACGCCGTCACGGCCACAAACTCCATGTCGGGTAGCGAGGCCAGGTAGGCCAGCGCCAAGGCGTCGTCAATCCCGGTGTCAACGTCCAGTAGTAGCTTGGTCATCTGCGGAGTTCCTAAAAGAGCGCGGCTTTGGGGACCTTCGGGAAGATCGCATCCAGTTCCGCGAGCTCCGCCAGCGACGGCACCCAGGCCGCAGCGGCCGCATTTTCGCGAACCTGCTCCGGCCTGGTGGCGCCGGCGATCACGCTGCTGACGGCAGGCTGGGCCGCGAGCCAGGAGAACGCCACCTGGATCTCGGTCAGGCCGCGGAGTGCCGCGAAGGAACTGAAACGCTGGAGCTGGTCCCAGTCGGCGTCGTGCACCATGTTGGTCCGTGTATGGCTCAGCCGCGACCCCGCCGGAGCCGAGCCAGGCGAATACTTACCCGTCAGCAGGCCGTTGGCCAGCGGGAAGTAGGGCAGGACACCCAGGCCGTAGGCTTCTGCCGCCAGAGTGACCTCGAGTTCTGCCCGCCGGTCCAGGAGGTTGTAGTGGTTCTGCGTCGAAATGAAACGGGTGCCGCCGGCGGCCCGGGCCACAAATTCCGCCTCGGCAATCTGCCAGCCGGCGCGGTTGGAGTGCCCGATGTAGCGGACCTTGCCGCTGGAGACCAGGTCATCGAGGGCTCTCAGCGTCTCCTCGATGGGAGTCAGGGGGTCGGGCGTGTGGAACTGGTAAAGGTCGATCCAGTCCGTGCCCAGCCGCCGCAGCGAGGCCTCCACCGCACGGACAATGTAACGCCGGGACCCCGGGCCCCAAAGTCGTTGCCGTTGGCGCCGCGGACGTCCATGCCGAACTTGGTGGCTACCACCGCATCATCCCGTTTGCCGGCCAGGGCCTTGCCCAGCATCGTCTCGCTGAGTCCGGGCTCGCGCCCGTAGGTGTCAGCAACATCGAAAAGCGTCACGCCGGCGTCGAGGGCGGCATGGACGACGGCGTCAGTCCCCGCCTGCGATTCGGTCACGGTGTTGGCGCGGCCCAGGTTGTTGCAGCCGAGCCCCACCACGGAGACGGTCAGCCCGGAGTTTCCCAGGCGTCGATAGTCAGGCATGGATTTCCCCTCTAGAGGCTGAAGGTGTTGGCAGGCTTCGCGGAGTGCTTGAGTTTGAAGTTGTCCGGTTCGCTGAGGGGGGCGGCGCCAATGCTCAGTTTGGTGAAGTCGAGGTCTTCGCCGCGGCTGCACACCTTGATGGCGCTGACGGCCTTGTTCACGTCGGGGCAGAGGCAGAAGATGTTCAGTTTGTAATCACTGAACTCCGAGCGTTCCACGGTCCCCAGGCCGCGCCAGGCCAGGTGGCTGATGAGCGCGTCCTTCGCCTTTTCCTCAAGGTAGCGGTCACGGTCGGTGCCCTCCCTGGTTTTGAGGGCGAACTGCGCCACCACCCAAAACTGGTCCTCGTCGGGGATTTCGGCGAAGCCGTCCTCCGCGCACTGCACGGCAAAGGCATCCATCAGGCCCTCCACCGCAGCGGCGTCAGCCACATCGGTCTCTTCGGTTTTGCTTTGGTGCCCAACCACGCCGTAGTTCATCACAAACTGGCTGTAGTCCTCGTCGAACCAGCCTTCGCGGAAGTGCAGTACTCCCTCGTCGTCCCTTTTGTAGACCCTGATGATTCCGCTCATGACCGTCCCTTCGTGAACCATTCGGCGTCTGTTCCGTCGAATGGTGCGTGCTGTGCCTTGACGGCCTGATAAAGCTCATCCGCGGCGGCCTGGATGTCATCCACCAGCAGGTCCGGGTAATTCATGGCGACGCGGTGCTCGGCGAACTCGTCCTGGTCGTCGATGAAGACGCCCCGGCCTGCCATGCGGATCACGTCCAGGTCCATATCGATCACATGGAACTCGGTGACCGCGGGCCGGATGTCCGTCCACTCGTGGGCGACGGCGAGGTCAACGTAGACCCTCACCCCGCTGGGGTGGGCGTCGTCGTAGAACGTGGCCACCCAGTCTCCGGACCGCGGCACCAGGAGCACAGCGTCGGATGCTGTGTAAAAGGCAGCGCCCGGGCGCGAACAGAATTCGTTGGTCCCCTGGAAGATCCACCAGCCGTGCCGGTCCTCGCCGAGGTACCGTCCCGGGACCACCCAGTGGGCTTGCCCGTTCCATTTCCGGTTCCGGGCCACCACCAGCTGGCCTGGCTGCAGTCCCGCGGGAACGCGGGTGGTGCTGGTATGCCTCGCCGGGCCTGAATCCCCGACGGCGGCCGGATACTTCAGTGCGTCTTCTTCCCTCACAGGATCGGCAGGCTGCCGGTGCTGGGGTGCTCCTGGCCTGGCAGGGGCCGCGCGAAGGGAACCTTTGTTCCCAATACCTGGGCAACGACGTCGTGCGTGATCTGCTGGGCCGTCAACCCGACGCGCTCCAGCACCTGGGTGCGTGTGCCGTGGTCCAGGAACTCCGCAGGGAGCCCCACCTCGTTCAGGGCAGTGTCCACGCCGGCGGCGCGCATTTCCTGCCGGATCCGCGACCCGACGCCGCCCGCCCTGACACCGTCCTCGATGCAGATGACCAGCCGGTGGTGGGAGGCGAGCGCGATGATGGAACGCCGCACGGGCAGCACCCAGCGCGGGTCCACCACGGTGGTGCTGATGCCTTGGGCGCCCAGGCGGTTGGACACGTCCAGGGCCAGTTCGGACATGGCGCCGACGCTGACGATCAGGACGTCATTTTCGGTTGAACCGGCCGGACGGCGGGCCAGCACGTCAACACCGTCGCCCAGGCGTTCGATGGCTTCCACTTCGGAGCCCACGGTGCCCTTGGAGAAGCGCACTACAGTGGGGGCGTCACTGATGGCCACAGCCTCGCGCAGCTCTTCCCGCAGCCGGGAGGCGTCGCGCGGCGCGGCGAGGTGGAGTCCGGGAACGATCTGGACCATTGCCATGTCCCACATGCCGTGATGGCTGGCCCCGTCCGGGCCGGTGACACCGGCCCGGTCCAGGACGATGGTGACGCCGGCTTTGTGCAAGGCCACGTCCATCAGGAGCTGGTCAAAGGCACGGTTCAGAAAAGTGGCATACACGGCCACTACTGGGTGGAGCCCGCCGAACGCCATGCCGGCGGCGGACGTCAGCGCGTGCTGCTCGGCGATGCCGACGTCGATCACGCGGTCCGGGTGCTTGGCCGCAAACTTGTGCAGGCCCACTGGAATGAGCATTGCCCGGTGATGCCCACAATGTCGGGGCGTTCGTCGGCGATTTTCGCGATCTCGTCAGCAAAAACCGACGTCCAGGACTGTGCCCGGAAACTCCGGTCGGTTCGCCTGTCTCCGGATCGATGATACCGACGGCGTGGAACTGGTCCGCTTCATGGGCCCTGGCCGGGGCGTAGCCGTGGCCCTTTTCGGTCATGGCGTGGACAATCACGGGTCCGGCGTAGTTCCTGGCCGTGGACAGGGCGTGCTCCATGGCTTGCAGGTTGTGGCCGTCAACCGGGCCGATGTACTTCATGCCGAGGTCTTCGAACATGCCCTGCGGCGCCCACCAGTCCTTGATGCCCTTCTTCATGGCATGGAGGCTCTTGTAGGTGAACTGGCCTACGGGGCCGCCGTTCTGGAGCTTCTTCTTCCACCAGTCCAGCGTGCCCTCATAGGCAGGGCGGCGCGGAAAGAGTCGATGGTGGGGCGCAGTGAGGCAAGGTAGTCTGCGAAGCCGCCCACTGTGGGGGCATAGGAGCGGCCGTTGTCGTTAACCACGATCACCACGCGGCGGCGCTTATCCGCCGCAATGTTGTTGATGGCTTCCCAGGCCATGCCGCCGGTCAGCGCCCGTCCCGACGACGGCGACGGTGTAGCGCTCCGACTCGCCGGTGAGCTGCCTGGCACGGGATATGCCGTCCGCCCAGGAGAGGGAGGAGGACGCATGCGAGCTTTCCACAATGTCATGCTCGGACTCGGCGCGGGACGGGTAGCCGGACATGCCGCCCTCCTGGCGCAGGGTACTGAAGTCCTGGCGGCCGGTGAGGAGCTTGTGCACATAGGACTGGTGGCCCGTGTCGAACACAATGCTGTCCCGCGGCGAATCGAAGATGCGGTGCACGGCCAGGGTCAGTTCCACAACGCCCAGGTTCGGTCCGAGGTGTCCACCTGTCTGGGAGACGTTGGTGATCAGGAAACTCCTGACCTCAGCGGCCAGCTCTTCGAGCTGCCCTTGAGACAACTGGTTCAGGTCCTGCGGATTCCGGATGGTGTCCAAGATTCCCAATGACCCCTCCTTCGGGTGGTAGACGTGCCTGTTAACTCTAACGCCTCGCGGAAAATGCAAAGCCGAAGCCCGGCTGGTCGGTGACCGGCCGGGGCTTCGAAAGAGTACTGCGTGGGTTCAGGTTCCGGCTAGTTGGCCGAGATCTGGCGCAGGACGTACTGCAGGATGCCGCCGTTGCGGTAGTAGTCGGCTTCGCCCGGAGTATCGATGCGGAGTACTGCATCGAAGGACTTGGCGGAGCCGTCTTCCGCGGTGGCGGTGACCTTGAGGGTCTTGGGCGTGGTCCCTTCGTTCAGGGCAATGACGCCCTCAACCGCGAAGGTTTCCGTGCCGGTCAGCCCCAGGGTGGCTGCGGATTCCCCAGCCGGGTACTGCAGGGGCAGGACGCCCATGCCGATCAGGTTGGAGCGGTGGATACGTTCGTAGCTCTCGGCGACGACGGCCTTGACGCCCAGGAGGGCGGTGCCCTTCGCTGCCCAGTCACGCGAGGATCCGGAACCGTATTCCTTGCCCGCCAGGACCACCAGCGGGGTGCCGGTTGCCTGGTAGTTCTGCGCGGCGTCGTAGACATATGCCTGCGGGCCGTCAGCCTGGGTGAAGTCGCGGGTGAAACCACCTTCGACGCCGTCCAGCAGCTGGTTCTTGATGCGGATGTTCGCGAACGTGCCGCGGATCATGACTTCGTGGTTGCCACGGCGTGAGCCGTAGGAATTGAAGTCCTTGCGCTCCACACCGTTGGCCAGTAGGTACTGGCCGGCGGGGTGTCCGACTTGAAGGACCCGGCCGGGGAGATGTGGTCGGTGGTGACCGAATCGCCCAGCTTCAGCAGCACGCGTGCGCCGGAGATGTCCTGGACGGGTTCCGGCTGCGCCTTCATGCCGTCGAAGTACGGGGCTTCCGGACGTAGGTGGAGTTCGGATCCCAAGCGAAGGTGTCACCGGCCGGCGTGTCGAGCGCCTTCCAGCGTGCGTCGCCGTCAAAGACGCCCTCGTAGCCGCGGGCGAACATGTCCTTGTCGATCGAGGAGTCGATGACCTGCTGGACCTCAACCGGGTTGGGCCAGATGTCCTTCAGGAAGACGTCGTTGCCGGCTTCGTCCTTGCCCAGGGAATCGGTGTCGAAGTCGAAGTCCATGGAACCGGCCAGGGCGTAAGCAATGACCAGCGGCGGGGAGGCCAGGTAATTCATCTTCACGTCCGGGTTGATCCGGCCCTCGAAGTTGCGGTTACCGGAAAGCACGGCAGTGACGGAAAGGTCGTTGGCCGCGATGGCCTCGGAGATTTCGGCGTCCAGCGGTCCGGAGTTGCCGATGCAGGTGGCGCAGCCGTAACCCACAATGTAGAAGCCGAGCTTCTCCAGGTACGGGGTCAGGCCGGACTTGTTGTAGTAGTCGGTGACAACCTTGGACCCGGGAGCCACGGAGGTCTTGACCCACGGCTTCGAGGTCAGGCCCTTGTCGACGGCGTTGCGGGCCAGCAGGGCTGCGGCCAGCATCACTGAGGGGTTGGACGTGTTCGTGCAGGACGTGATCGAGGCGATGGATACCGCTCCGTGGTCCAGTTCGAACTCGCGGCCGTCTTCAGTCTTGATGTGCACCGGGTTGGACGGACGCCCGTGGGCGCCGTTCGCTGCGGACACAACACGGCTGGTCTCGGTGGTGTGCGAGTCCGGGTGCGTGAACGACGGCGCATCCGATGCGGGAAGGACTCGTCCAAAGACTCGTCCACGCTGCCGTCTTCGATGGCGACGTAGTTGTGGATGTCCTTGCGGAACTGTTCCTTGGCATCCGTCAGCTCAATGCGGTCCTGGGGACGCTTGGGCCGGAGATGGAGGGAACAACGGTGGACAGGTCCAGCTCGAGGTACTCGGAGAACTTGATCTCACGTGTTGCATCGTGCCAGAGACCCTGTTCCTTGGCGTAGGACTCCACGAGTGCCACATTTTCGTCCGAGCGGCCGGTGAGGCGCAGGTAGTCCAATGTGACGTCGTCGATGGGGAACATTGCGGCGGTGGAGCCGAATTCCGGGCTCATGTTGCCGATGGTGGCTCGGTTGGCAAGCGGCACTGCCGCAACACCTTCGCCGTAGAATTCCACGAACTTGCCACAACACCGTGCTTGCGCAGCTGCTCGGTGATGGTCAGCACCACGTCCGTAGCGGTGGCGCCGGCCGGAATGGACCCGGTCAGTTTGAAGCCGACAACACGCGGGATGAGCATCGAGACAGGCTGTCCCAGCATGGCCGCTTCGGCTTCGATGCCGCCAACGCCCCAGCCCAGGACACCCAGGCCGTTGACCATGGTGGTGTGCGAGTCGGTGCCGACGCAGGTGTCCGGGTAGGCCCGGAGGACGCCGTCGATTTCGCGGGTCATGACCGTGCGGGCCAGGTATTCGATGTTGACCTGGTGCACAATGCCGGTTCCCGGGGGAACAACCTTGAAGTCGTCGAATGCGGTCTGGCCCAGCGCAGGAACTGGTAACGCTCGCCGTTGCGCTGGTATTCGATCTCCATGTTGCGCTCCAGTGCGCCGGAGTTGCCGAAAGCGTCGATCTGCACGGAGTGGTCAATGACCATTTCCGCAGGAGCGAGGGGGTTGACCCGCTTGGGGTCGCCGCCGAGTTCCTTGACCGCTTCACGCATTGTCGCCAGGTCCACCACGCAGGGGACGCCGGTGAAGTCCTGCATGATCACGCGGGCAGGCGTGAACTGGATTTCTGTATCGGGCTGGGCATTAGGATCCCAGCCGGCCAAGGCACGCACGTGATCGGCCGTGATGTTCGCGCCGTCCTCGGTCCTCAACAGGTTTTCAAGCAATACCTTGAGGCTGAACGGAAGGTTTTCTGCACCTTCAACGGAGTTCAACCGGAAAATTTCGTATTCGGTTCCGGCTACATTAAGTTTGCCTTTTGAACCGAAGCTGTCCACAGCGCTCATCGCAGGACTCCTCTCGCAACAGTTTCATCTTTGTCGCGCGGTAGACCGCTTGCTAGTTAGGCAGGCCTAATTAGTGCTGGCCACAAAATTGCAGGAGGTCAGCCGTGAATACTCAACCGAGAGTACGGTGCGCGACGTGGGATTACTACCGCAATCCTAGTAGCATCATGGACCCGGCGTCAGCAGCGCCACCGTCTCCAGGTGGTGGGTGTGCGGATAGAGATCGAAGGCCCGCAGGCCCGCCAAAGACCAGCCTGCCTGCTGGAAGTACCCAAGATCCCGGGCAAATGATGCCGGGTCGCAGGAGACGTAGGCGATGGCACGGGCCCGGCAGCGATGAGCTGGCTGACCACGGGTTTCCCGGCGCCCGCCCGGGGCGGGTCCAGCACAATGGCATCGAAATTCCGCGACTTTTGGCGGAGGACCCGTTCCACCCGGCCGTGTTCGATCTCCACCTGCGGAGCACCGTGAAGGTTCTTGCGGGCGTCCCGGCTGGTTCCTGGCGCACCTTCTACCGAGAGAACGGACCCGGTCTCCCCCACCGCGTCGGCCAGGGGAGACGTGAACAGCCCGGCCCCGGCGTAGAGGTCGGCCACCACGGAACCCGGCGCCAGGAATCCGCCATTGTGGAGGAATTCTGTGATGGCCCCACAAGCGTCCCGGGCGCGTCGCGGTGGATCTGCCAGAAACCGGCGCCCGTAACCCTGTAGTCATGGCCGGCTGCCGACTCCTGGACCCAGGTCCGGCCGCGCAGCTGCGCGACTTCCCCGGTCTGGGGGTCGAACGTGGCCACGGAAACGTCGTCCGGAAGCTGGGCCGCGATGGCACTGAGCCGCTTGGGCTTGGTACCGGGTGCTGGAGCCAGCAGCACCAGCGGGCGTGAACCGTTCGACGGCGCTGCCACCTCCACGCGTTCGATGCCGGTCAGGTCGAGGTCCCACAAGCGCAGCCGGTTGATGCGCTCCGTTGCGAGCGGCATCTCCCGGACGGCAATGACGTGGTCGGAACGGTGCGCGTGCATGCCAAGTTTGCCGCCCGGAGTCACCGAGAAGCTGGCGCGCGTCCGCCACCCCAGGCCGGTGCCGGCGTCGTATGTTGAATCCGTCCCCAGGCTGGAATCCCGCCCGCCCGCGTCCACAGCCTCCACGGCTTCCACGAGATTTCCGAGGTCCAGCCCGTCGGGCAGGCGTTCGACGGCGGCGAGGCGCTGAAGCTGTTCGGCCAGTACCGCCGATTTGAGAGTGCGCTGTCTGGCCAGCGAGATGTGGCCGAATTCGGCCCCGCCCACCGGCGGATGTCCGTGGGCCCAGGCGCGGAGGGAGTCCGCCGGTCGCCAGAAGTGCTCCACCCGGTCCGGGGAGGCTTCCAGCACCTCCACAACGTCGGCGCGCCAGAACTTGGCAGACTCCCCCGCGTCGGTGAGGCGGACGCGTACCTTTTCGCCGGGGATGCCGTGCCGGACAAAGATCACCCTGCCCTCGTGCCGGGCCACGCAGTGGCCGCCGTGGGCCACCGGCCCGACGTCGAGCACCAGTTCGGTGGGGGCTGCCGTGGCAGTTGCGGGGTGGCTCTGGGTCTGGGGGTTCATCGGATATCCTGCATGTTTTTGGCTTCTTCGGACGATTTCAACTGCCACGGGACACTGGCCACCATCACGCCAGGTTCGAAGTGCAGCCGGGTTTTGATACGCAGTGCTGTCTGGTTGTGAACCAGCTGTTCCCACCATTTACCGACCACGTATTCGGGAATGTAGACCACGATCAGGTCGCGGGGGGAATCACGGCGCATGTTCTTGACGTATTCCATAATGGGCGTGATGGTTTCCCGGTACGGGCTGGCGAGGACGGTCAGCGGCACGGGGATCTCCAGCTTTTCCCAGTCGGCAACCGTGTGCGCGGTTTCTTCTGCGTTGATGTCCACCGTGATGGCGTCCAGCCGCGACGGCCTCGACGCCCGGGCGTAGGCCAGGGCACGCAACACGGGCTTACGCACGTGGGAAACCAGCAGCACCGCGTGGACCCTGGATGGCAGGGCACGCGGCGACGAATCCTCGTCCACAGCCAGTTCCTTGGCAACGTTGTCATAGTGTGCCCGGATGCTCCACATGATCAGGAACAGGATGAACATGGCCAGCAGCGCGATCCACGCGCCTTGCTGGAACTTGGTGATCAGCACGATCACCAGCACCAAGGACGTCATGCCGAACCCGATGCTGTTGATGGTGCGGGACTTCACCATCCGGCGTCGGGTGGCTTTGTCCTTGGCGAGTTTCAGGTGCCTCCCCCAGTGCCGGATCATGCCCAGCTGGCTGAGGGTAAAGGAGATAAAGACACCCACGATGTAAAGCTGGATCAGTTTGGTGACGTCGCCGTTGAACGCGAGGATCAGCACCAGCGCGCCGGCGGCCAGGGCAAGGACACCGTTGCTGAATGCCAGGCGGTCTCCCCTGGTCCGCAGCTGGCGCGGCAGGTAGCCGTCCTGGGCGAGGATGGAGCCAAGTACCGGGAACCCGTTGAACGCGGTGTTCGAGGCGAACACCAGGATCACACCGGTGGCGGCGACCACGATGAAGAACAGGATTGATCCCGCGCCGAAGATGGTCTGGGCGATCTGGCTGATGGCAGGACTCTGGATGTAATCCTCCGGCAGCGGCAGGCCGTTCATCAGGAATTCCGTCGCCGGATCCAGCACAATGTGCACCTTCGTGGCGTTGGCCAGGAAGATGATGCCAGCCAGCATGGAAGAGGCGATGACGCCGAGCAGCAACAGCGTGGTGGCCGCGTTTTTGCTCTTCGGTTTCTGGAAGTTCGGCACACCGTTGCTGATGGCCTCAATGCCGGTCAGCGCGGCGGCGCCGGAGGAGAAGGCCCGGAGCAGGAGGAAGGCGCCGGCCAGGCCCACCAGCCCTTCGTCGAAACCGGGAGCCGGCACAATCTCAAAGGCCGCCGACGGTGCTTCGCCCAGCTGGCCAGTCGCGGCCTGGAAGACGCCCACCGCCGTCATGCCGAGGATCGCCGCCATAAAAATGTACGTGGGGACAGCGAAAACGCTGCCGGCTTCCTTGATGCCGCGGAGGTTAACAAGGGCAAGGATTACGACGCCGATGGTGGCGAACAGGGCCTGTTGCCCGTGCAGGGACGGCACCGCCGTGGTGAGGTAGGTGGCCGCCGAGGACATCGAGACGGCCACCGTCAGGACGTAGTCCACCAGGAGCGCCGAGGCCACGGTCAGCCCGGAAAACTTGCCCAGGTTTTCATTGGCGATCTCGTAGTCTCCGCCGCCGGAAGGGTAGGCGTGCACGTTCTGCCGGTAAGACGCCACCACAGTCAGGAGGACCACCATGACGGCCAGGCCCACCCACGGCGAAAAGGCCACCGCACTCACGCCGGCCAGGGCAAGGGTGAGCAGGATTTCATCGGGGGCGTAGGCCACCGAGGACAGTGCGTCGGAAGCGAAAACCGGAAGTGCTATCCGTTTGGGAAGCAAGGTATGGGCGAGCCTGTCATTCCTGAAGGGCCTGCCCACCAGCACCCGTTTCACGGCATTCAATATAGTCAGCACTCCACAAAGCTAGTCTGATTCCCCGCCCATGTCATGACGGCGTCCAGGCGGATGCAGCACGCGCGCTGCCGGTAGAGTTCTAGCAGCAGCAACAGGCTACGGAAGTTGAGGAGATACGGTGGCGCATTTCGTGATCATGGGATGTGGCCGGGTAGGGGCCACTCTGGCGCACACGCTGGAGGACGCCGGTCATTCCGTCGCCATCATCGACCAGGACGACCGCGCGTTCCGCCGGCTTCGGCAGGGCTTCACTGGCCGGAAAGTCACCGGTGTGGGCTTCGACCGGGACACCCTCCAGCAGGCCGGCGTGGCAGAGGCGTACGCCTTCGCCGCCGTTTCCAGCGGTGACAACTCCAACATCCTGGCCACCCGCGTGGCGCGCGAGACCTTCCACGTCCCCCACGTTGTGGCCAGGATCTACGATCCCGGACGGGCAGAAATCTATCAACGGCTCGGCATCCCCACCGTGGCCGCCGTCCGGTGGAGCGCAGACCAGGTCCTGCGCCGCATCCTGCCCGAACAGCATCTGGCCGGCGATTTCCGCGAGCCTTCCGGCCGGCTGGTCCTCGCCGAAGTGGACCTCGACGCCGGCTGGATCGGCCACCGGATCAGCGAGGTCGAAAAAGCTGCCGACATCCGGGTGGCATACATCACCAGGTTCGGCGAGGGCATGCTCCCCGAAAACGGGACTTCGTACCAGGACGGCGACACAGTCCACGCCATGCTGCCGGTGGACCGAAGTTCCCAGGTCGCCCAGATCCTGGCCAAAGCACCCGCCAAGGAGTTGTAGTGAAAGTTGTTATCGTCGGCGCCGGCAGCGTCGGGTCATCGATCGCCAGGGAACTGCTGGCCCACAAGCACGAAATCCTACTGATCGACCTCAAGCCTGAGGTCATCGGACGCAGCGGGCTGCGCGGCGCGCACTGGCTTGTGGGCGACGCCTGCGAGCTCAGCACCCTGCAGGGAGCGAAAGTGGAGGACGCCGACGTCGTTGTTTCAGCCACGGGCGACGACAAGGTCAATCTGGTGGTCTCGCTCCTGGCCAAGACCGAATTCGGCGTGGGCCGCACGGTGGGCCGGGTCAACAACCCCAAGAACGACTGGATGTTCAACGACTCCTGGGGCGTGGACGTCGCCGTCAACACTCCCCAGCTGATGACCGCACTTGTGGAGGAAGCGGTGGAGATCGGTGACCTGGTCCGGCTCCTGACGCTACAGACCGGCGTTGCTTCGCTGGTGGAGTTCACGGTGCCGCACGATTCCCACGTCATTGGCCTGACAGTGGGCGAGATCCATTGGCCCGAGGACGCCACGCTGGTGGCAATCCTCCGGGACCACGCGCCCATCACTCCCAGCCGGGATGACGTCATTGATGGCGGGGACGAGTTGTTTTTCGTCACCACTATCGCGGCCGAGGATCAGTTGCGTGCGCTGCTGTCGCCCGAATCAGCGGAGGAGCCGGAGAAGGCCCCCCATGAGCCCGAAGGCGTGCAGCCTGCCGAAACTCAGGCGCCGGAGGACGACGGCTTCGGCGGCTGATCCGACGTCGGGGCGTCGGCGTCCGGCGGTACCGGCCGGGTGAGCAGCCACGCGATCCAGACGCCGAGAATATAGAGCGGCGCCCCCATGATCAGGCGGGTCGTGGCCAGGGCGGCGAGTCCGTCCTCGCCCGTCAGGTACAGGGGACCTGAACGATCAGCCGAAGTACCAGGACAGCCACGATGATCCAGGTGCCCAGGCGGTAAGCCTTAAGCCGTGCGGGATCCTTGCGCCAGTCCAGCCCTTCGTTGCGGATGATCCCGAACAGCAGGCCGGCCACCGGCCACTTGATCGCGATGGAGATCACCATGGCGAGGATGTAGGCGGTGTTCGTGAAGAACCCCGGCAGGTAGAAGTCCTCGGCCTTGCCCGTAGTGTTGGCGAGCCAGGCCGAGATTCCCACCCCCACCACGCCGGCGAGGGCCTGGGTCAGCGGGCGCCGCTGGACGAGGCGGACCACCGTAAACACCGCGGCGGAGGCCAGCGCGGCCGCCAGCGACGGCGTCAGGTCCCGCGTGATGGTAAAGGCGATCAGGAAGACCAGGCCGGGCAGAATGCTCTCTGCGATGCCCTGGATTCCTCCGGCGCTCTTGAGGACATCGATCCGGCCGTCATGGGTGCGGTGCAGGCCGGCTTTGGCTGCATAGCCCTCAGCAAGTCCCTTCACCGCGGACGGCTCGGGCTGCTCGGACGGCTCGGGCTGCTGGGGCGAGGTCATTCGTTCTCCTGGCGGGAAAGTATTTCATAGCGCGGATTGAACATGGTGGGCAGGCCCTGGCTTTGGGACAGCATCCCCTCAAGGCGGACTACGGTCCCTGCCTCGATGCCCGGCACACGGCGCCGCCCCAGCCAGACCACACGCAGGCGGCCACCCGTTCCCCGTGCCGGTTTGGTGACCGTCTCGCGAATGTCGGGGTCCGAGACAATGGCGGCGAATGCCGCGTTCTGGTCCGCGGGCATGTAGGTGACCGATTCGATGTGCCCCTGGCACACCACCCTCCCCCTTTCCGGCAGCCGGCTGACCGGCATCCCCGCATCCGGGATGAGTCCTGGGGACCTTGGCGGGAATCAGCCAATCTGGGTGGTTTCCGGACCCCGTTCGGGCCCTTGAACTCGGGGCGTCGAATTCGGGGAAGCAGGCGGCGGGGTGACGCTGGCATCCTTGGGCAGCCGCAGCTGAAGCAGGTCCCGGGGCGGCATGGGGCTGTCGCCCCGGATGACCACAATCTTGCGGAAAAGGGACTCAAGCGGTGCCGCAGCCTCGCGCTCCATCGCTGCCGGGCCGCCCAGGACGCCGCGCAGGAACCACCGCGGCCCGTCGATGCCTATGAAGCGCGCCACCCGGTAGCCCTGGCTGCCGTCCTGTGCACCGGCGGGCAGTTTGGCGATCAGTTCGGTTCCGAAGCCACCCTGGACTTCTTCAACCTGCCCGCCCTGGCTTCCCACGGACTGACCGATCTGTTCGCGGATCTCGTCCCACAGCCCCTCGGTCTTGGGAGCAGCAAACGCCTGGAGCTGAAGGCTGGAGCCGTTCAGGTCCATGGTCACAGCGACCACGCGCTGGGTGGCTTCCTCAACTTCGAGCCGGAGCTGGAGCCCCTCGCTCGGGGAAATCAGCAGCGCACCGAGGTCAACATAACCCTCGCGGCTGGAGACTTCGGAAACATCAAAGGGGCCCGAGACCCGACGCCCGGCGTCCACCGAGGCCGTGTCAGCGGAATCCGTTGATTCCACTGAGGCCTGGGATTCGTCGGGGTAGGCCGATTGGTCCTTCTTCGATTTCCTGCCGAGCCCAAAAACCATGGGGATTGTCTCCTTAGTTGTGAAAGTGACTCGCCGGGCCCGGTGGGTACCGTCGGAAGTCTTGCTGCCGCGGGCAACCAACGCTGGTTGCCGCCGTCGGCTGTGTCAGGCGTTTGGCGAGGTGAAGCCGCCGGTGGATCCGAATCCGCCGGCTCCCCGCACCGATTCGCTCAATTCGTTGACGGGGACAAACTGCGCATATTCCACCCGCTGGATCACCATCTGTGCAATTCTATCGCCGCGCCGCAGCTCGATGGCGTTCCTGGAATCGGTGTTGAGGAGGGTCACGGAAATTTCCCCGCGGTAACCGGCATCCACAGTGCCGGGCGCATTGACGATGGTCAGCCCATGCTTCGTGGCCAGGCCGGAGCGAGGGTGGATCAGGGCTACAAACCCGTCCGGCAGTGCGATGGAAACACCGGTAGCCACCAGCTTCCGCTCCCCCGGTGCCAGGACCACATCTTCCCGGGTCCGCAGGTCAGCTCCCGCGTCGCCGGGGTGGGCATAGGAAGGTGCCTCCAGCCCGGCGTCGAGCATTTTCAGCTGCACCTGCAGCGTCGGGGCCCCGTAGGCTGCGGCTGCATCCGGTGCAGAGCCGGCCAGCTCATTGTCAGGAACGGTTTCAACAGTGGCAAGTTCGTCAGTCACAGTCACTCACTCTAACGCCCAGCCGCAGTTCCGTCCTAGAACGGGACGCCGCAGGCCAAGACAGGATGAACCCAAGATGAAATAGCCAGCCAAAGGTGGAAAGCTGGTGGCATGCCCGAATCCAGCTCCACCGCGCCCGTCCCTGACGCCCCTCTGCCGGCACCCCGCCAGTTTTCCGGGAGAGGCTGTGGCCGAACGTCTGGATCTGGATCATCGCGGCGGGGATCTCCGGTGCCGGGATCCTCGTTTTTGCCCCGATCAGCATGTCGGCAGGCTACACGGCCGCCGCCGTATTGTTCACGATCATGGCCGCCCTGCTGGTGCTGTCCACCCCTACCATTTTGGTCACGAGTGAGACTGTGACGGTAGGTCGCGCCACAATCGAGCGCCGCTTCGTGGGC
The DNA here is from genome assembly GCA_002370555.1 of Arthrobacter sp. Hiyo4. Lineage (GTDB taxonomy): Bacteria > Actinomycetota > Actinomycetes > Actinomycetales > Micrococcaceae > Arthrobacter. The sequence continues at coordinate 1,503,434 of AP014718.1, read as the reverse complement.
GGTGTGGAAGGGTTCCGCGGCAAGGACGCCACTGCCCAGCGGGGGACAAAACTCAACGGCCTCGCCTACTTGTGCATCCGTGGCTGGATCGACCCCGTGGTGCGGATCGAAATCACGGACCCGTCGGACCGGACGCCCTATTGGCTGACGTCGTCCAGGCGGCCCGAGGAACTCGCTGCCGCGCTTTCACGGAACTAGGGAAAATAGGGGAATAGCCGTTCAGCCTTCGCACTCCTTGCAATAGAAGTGGCCGTTCGTTTCCCGCGCAATCTGCGAACGGTGCCGGACCAGGAAGCACGAGGAACACGTAAACTCGTCCGCTTGTGGAGGCACCACCAGGACCAGCAGCTCCTCGCCGGACAGGTCCGCCCCGGGAAGCTCGTAGCCTGCGGCGAGGTCGCTTTCGTCCACATCAACCGCGGCCGTCGGGTTATCTGAGCGCCGGGTTTTCAGATCCTCCAGCGAATCCTCGGTGAGGTCTTCTTCGGATTTTCTCGGCGCATCGTAGTCGGTGGCCATCTCGGCTTGACTCCGTTCCTTTCCGGTCAGCGGGTGACACCCTTGATAACGCCGGACAGCTCCTGTTTGTGCCCGGCGTGGGCTCATCCTTCCGCATGCACGCGGCAAAATCCGGACTTCCGCGCGGGTGCGGTCCGCTGGCACTGCGCAAACCCCCGCTGTTGACCGCACCGGCGTCCGAAAGTGCCGGAATATCGCGGCGCGCCCTTGCTCCTAACCCAAAAGGGTGCCGGTGAGTGGCAGAGTTTCGATTGATAGTAATGCCAGGGTGGAGGATTTGTATGCAGGATCTACGGCTTGTAGGCGTACACGACGACGGGGAGCATCTCCTGTTGAGCGGTGCCGGCGGCGCGATGTTCCAGCTGCCGATCGATGAAGCACTGCGGACGGCCAGCCGGTCTTCGGCGAAGACGGCTTCCGCGGCTGTGCCCATTGCCATGTCCCCGCGGGACATCCAGTCTCGAATCCGCAGCGGTGCCACCGCAGCGGAGGTGGCTGAGCTTTCCGGGCTTCCCCTCGCAAAAGTCGAGCGGTATGAGGGCCCTGTCCTTGCCGAGCGGGAGTATGTAGCGCAACAGGCTCGGAAGGTGGAAGTGGCTTCGCCTTCCCCCGGTCATGACACGTACCGCTCCATTTTCGGCGACCACCCGGCTTCCCTCCACGACATGGTCAACCACCGGCTCTCAGCCCACGGGATTGAACCCTCAACCGTGGAATGGGATTCGTGGCGGCGCCAGGACGGCAACTGGACCGTGGTGGCCCGTTTTGAAGCCAGAAAGGACGGCACGTCCGGCATCGGGGAAGAGCCGCCTGCGCAGTGGACGTTCAGTCCGGCCCGCAAGTCGCTGCAGAATGCCAACCGCTGGGCCCAGCAGCTCAGTGAGCTGGAACCGCTGGACGGACCCGTTCCGGCCCGCCGTCTAGCTGCCGTCTCGGACCGCCCGTTTGACTTTGAAACCGACGCGCAAGCAGCGGCCGCCCGAAATTCGACCGGCCCGCAGGCCGTCCCGCAGGCCCGGGAATCTGACGGTCTCCTGGATATGCTCCGTTCACGCCGCGGCCAGCGCCTGGGTGTCGACGAAGACGCTGACGACGCCCTTGCAGTGCTGCTGACCCACGGCGTGCCCGCTGCCCATCCACGTCCCTCTGAGGTGGTCCCTGAACCGGATTCCAGGGAACAGAACTATCGGGAGCCCGAAACGCGCGAGGCAGCACCTGCCGAGTCCACCGCGCAGGATGACGCCGCGCCTGCTGCGGCCGCCGATCCCCTCACCCGCAAGCGAGATGCTCGGCCGTCAATGCTGTCCCGGCTGAGCCTCATCCCGCCACACCGGGACTCCGAGGATGACGACGTCCTGAAACTGCACGACGGCGTCAGCACCGACACGAGGCAAGTCACCATTGTGGCGTCCCCGCTTCGTCCCGCAGGGCAGGGTGCCCCGGCGAGACAGCTCCGGGACGTCCCGCGCCGAACGTGGGCCTGGACGAACTGCTGGGCGGCGGCGGCGGCCGCGCCGGGCAGCCTACGCGGCCGGCGCCGACGACGCAGGATCGGCCAGCACCACGACCATGACGCGGACCAGCCTGAGCGGCAGCCCGCAAAACCGAAGCGGTCCACGGTTCCCAGCTGGGACGAGATCGTCTTCGGGACCAAGCGGGACTGACGACTCAGCGTCGCTGTGGCTTGCCTTCGGCCTTAAAGCACAGCAGCGGTACTTCGCGTTCCGCTTTGGTCAGCGAGCCGTGCTGGCCCACCACCTCCATGGCGGCTGGGCGCCCGCGGCGGGTGTCGTAGAGGGCCAGCGCGTCCCGCGCCGCAATCATGATGTCCCCAATCCGAGGCCCGACGGCCGGGCGCAGTGTCCCGAACAGTCCGGCGGCGATGGCATCTTCCCGGGTAAAGGCCCAGATCCTGTCGCCGAAACGGGCACGCCACGCGCCCAGCAACCGCTCCCGGCCCGCGGCGCCTGCCGCATCCTCAAGGTAGAGATGGACCATCCGGGGCTCGCCCGCCGTATGCCGCACGCCGTCAACAAGCGACGCGTCCGCGGCGAAGTCGATCCGCTGCTGTTCCGGGACATCTAGCATCCCGTGGTCCGCGGTGAGCAGGACGGTGGTCCCGGCGGGGAGCGACGCGTTGAGCCGTTTGACGGTGGCGTCAAGCTCTTCGAGCTGGTGTTCCCACTGTTCGGACTGGCAACCGTGCCGGTGGCCCGCCTTATCCAGTTCGTTGACGTAGAAGTACATCAGGGACCGGCCGGTGGTGTCCATGGCTTCGGCGGCGGCCTCTGTGCGTGCGTGGGCCGTCACGGCTGAGACGAAATTCCCGCCGCGGAGGGCCGCCTGCGTCATGGGCGAGTTGCCGAACTGCGGCAGGCTGACCGTGGTCACACTAACTGATTCGGCGGCCCGTTCGAGGACGGTAGGAAACGGCTGCCACTCAGCGGGGTCCACCTTGGCATCCCAGTTGCCGAGCATGTTGACGACTTTGTCCTGGTCAGGGTCCAGGACGTCATAGCCCACCATTCCGTGCTGGCCGGGCGGGAGTCCGGTGCCGAAGCTGGCCAGGGCAGCGGCCGTGGTTGAGGGGAACGTGGAGTCCAGCCAGACGGGAACTTCACCCTGCCCGGACTGCATCACGGAGCGCAGGAAGGGTGTGTGGGCAGACTTCTGTTTGAGCAGGTTCCGGCCAGGCCGTCGGCCAGGACGACGCAGACGCGCGACGCCGGCGGAAGTCCCAGGGAGTTTGTGAAACCTTCTACCCCGAGGCTGGCCGCCGCGCTGGTGAGGACGTCCCGATGGACCGCCGGCCAAAGGCAGGTGCGGGCGGCATGCTCAGCTGCGGGGCGGCCCATGGGAAACCGCTGCGGAAGAGGCTGTGGAGAGTGTTACTTTCCCTTGGTCCGGCATCTCAGCGCTGCTGGTGCCCGCGGCTGAGCCGGTTTCCGAACACACCCGTCCGGGCCGGGGCTGGAGCGTCTGGCCGGTGTGCGGCACGGGAGCTGTGGAGCCGGTGTTCACGGCACGCAGGGCGCGGGCAAAGAGTTTGGCGTCCTGGACGGCCTGCGGACCGTCGGCTTCGGCGCTGATCCGCAGGACGATGTCCTCCTGGGCAATGGTGCCGCTGTAGCCGTGGTCTGCCTCGCATTGAGGGTCTCCGCAGCTGGCGGGGCCCATGTCCAGCCGCTGGCCGCCGGACCAGGCAATGGCGAGGGTGACCTCCCGGACCGGATCCGAGGGCTTGTAGTCCTGCGGCTGGGAGTACATGTAGCTCAGGACCACGGAGCGGATCTGCGCGACGGGCACGGATTCTGTGGAGATCTGGGCCACGATCTGTTCGCCGGCGTCATCGAGCTGCTGGTCGTCCACGTGCGTGATCACCAGCATGTCTGCGGTCAGGACCAGCACGGTGATGTGGCGGCGGACTTCGGCCCGGTCAAAGTGGGTTTCCAGGTGCACCAGGTGGGCCACGCATTCACGCCCGTCCAGGGCGTCGTCAACGACGTCGGCCACCAGGCGCGGGTAGAAGCCCGCTTTCTGGAGCGCACCGTCCAGGCTCTGGCCCTGCGGCGTATGGCTGTGTGAGCTGTGGGGCGGGTTGCCTGGCTGTCACTGCCGGAAGTGGAAGGCGTCGACGGGGAAGGCTGTGAGCTCATTCCCCCATTTTCACAGATCGGCCCGGGACATGCTAACCGCCGTCAGCCCAGCATGGCCCGGCGGGCACTGTCAGTGCGCTGGGCTGCGTTACCGATCCGGATATCTGCGGCAAGGATGGACACGCCCGGATTCCGCAGAGGACCGGGTTGAATTCCACGAGGGCTATTTCCGGATGGTTGTCCTTCATCCAGGCCAACCGCCCGGCGACTTCCTCGAGGGCTTTCATGTCCACGGCGGGAAGGCCCTGGTAGCCGAAGAGTTTGCGGGCGGCCCGGGGCCCGCGGATGAAGTCTTTCACGTCGGAAGCGGACAGCGGAGGAACGCGGTGTGCCCAGTCATCCAGCAGGTTAACCGCGTCCCCGGCGAGCCCGAAGGAGACCACGGGCCCCAGCAGCGGATCCTCAATAGCCCGGAACGTGCATGCCTGCCCCACCGGGGCCATGGACTGCACCTCCAGGGCCGGCGAACCGTAGGGTGCCAGTGAGCGCCGCATCTGCACGATGTTGCGGCGGAGGGAATCCGGATCCTCGATGTCGAGGCGGACTCCGCCCAGGTCCAGGCGGTGGCGGAGCGCCGGGTCGGTGGTTTTCAGCGCGACCGGCCAGCCCAGCCTGCCGGCGGCAGCAACCGCCTCGTCCTCTGAGTCGAAACCGGCGGACGGGAGCACCGCTATGCCGTAGTGCGCCAGCAGCTCTGCCGCGGACCCGGATCGAGGGTCTTGAGCTGCTCCCCGTGGACGTTGCGCAGAAGCTGGTCCAACAGGATCCGTGCGCCTTCCGGATCGCAGCCGTCAGGTTTGACAAAGTGGCCGGGGTCCCGCGCCACCCATTCCGCGTAGCGCACGACGGCGGCGAGCGCCGCCACAGCCGCACCGGCGTTCGAGAAGCATGGCACTGTCCGGCCCTCACCCCCACCATGCCCTCCACGTAGATGGAGGGATCAAGGATGCCGGTGAAGGCGGCGACTACAGGCTTTCCGGCGGCGGCCGAGCATTCGGCCAGGACCTCGGCGATATGGTCCACGGTCAGGCCACGCACTGGCAGCAGCGCGGCCACCACGGCGTGGACGGCGTCGGACGCGAGCGTGTCCTGGAGGCTGTGGCGGAGGCCGGCAGCGCCAGGGACATGCCGGCGTCGAGATCCACGTCCGTGATGATGCCATCCACCGTCAGGCCGTGGGCCTCTGCACTGTCCGCCACCACTCTGCCCAGCGCCAGGGAGTTGCTAAAAATGGCCAGTCCGGGCCCCGCCGGGAGCGGCTGGCCGGACACTATCTGGGTGATGTCCATCAGCTGTTCGATGGTCTCGACCCGGATGACGCCGGCCTGGCGCATCATGGCGTCCAGCGCACCGGCGGGCGCCTGGGTGGTCCGGACGGCATGGCCGGGCGGCAGCCGCAGGCCCATGGTTTCCGATTTGGCCACCACTACGGGCTTGGTGCGGGCGAGCCGCCGGGCGATCCGGGAGAATTTGCGGGGGTTCCCGATCGACTCCAGGTAGAGGCCCACCGCGGCGGTGTCAGCGTCGTCCTCCCAGAACTGCATCATGTCGTTGCCGGAGACGTCCGCACGGTTGCCCGCAGACAGGAACGTGGACAGGCCCAGCCTGCGGCGGTGCGACGCCGCGTAGAGGGAAACACCGATCGCCGCCGACTGGCTGAACAGGCCCAGGCCCCGCGCCGCGGCAGTGAGGGTGCCATGGAGGCGTTCAGTTTCACGCCGGGATGGGTGTTCACGATCCCAAGGGACGCGGCCCGATCACCCTCATGCCGTTGGCCCGGCCTTGCGGACCAGGTTGCGCTGGCGGGTGAGGCCGCGTTCGCCGTCGTCCGCGAAGCCCGAGGAGGCAATCACCAGCCCCTTGACCCCGGCCGCGGCGCACTGGTCAACCACGGTGGCCACTTCCTCGTAGGGGACAGCGATCACGGCCAGCCCCACCGGCTCCGGGATCTCGGAAATCCGGCCGAAGGACAGCATTCCGGCGAGCTCCAGTGCCTCGGGGTTGATGGCGTAGACCTGCCCGGAAAAACCGCCTTCAATGATGTGTTCCAGCAGCTGGTACCCCACGGTCCCCACTTGCGGCTCGCGCCGATGACTGCAATGGACGACGGCGCCAGCAGGTCCCGGACGCTCCTCGCCTCGGCGCGGTGCTCGCGTGACTCCATCACCGCCCGGGACTTTTCGGTGGGGTCGATGTTGAACTCCAGGCTCACCACGCCGTCGTCGAAGTGGCGTTTGACGTCGTAGCCGGCGTCGGCGAACACCATCAGCATTTTGCGGTTTTCGGGCAGCACTTCGGCGCTGAAGCGGCGGATCCCGTTTTCGTGGGCGGCTGCGGCAAGGTGTTCGAGCAGGATTGAGCCGATGCCCCGGCCCTGGTGGGCGTCGGCGATGTTGAACGCGACTTCGGCTTCGAGGGGGTCATCCAGCCTGTCGTAGCGGCCTATCCCCAGGATTTCGCCGCCAAAGGTGATCGCCAGGGCAACCCGGTCCTTGTAGTCCACTTCCGTGAAGCGCTTGAGCTCCTTGCTGGACAGCCGGGCCTTGAATGCGAAGAAGCGCATGTAGATTGAGTTCTGCGATTGCCCGGCGTGGAAAGCCTGGACCGCGTCCGCATCGCTGGGGTGGATGGGCCTCAGATGGGCCGTGCCGCCGTCACGGAGCACGACATCGGCTTCCCAATGTTCCGGATATTCGCCGTCCCCGGGCTGATCCACCATAGGCTTAGCCTAACCACAAACTGACGGCGCAGGCCGTGTGCCCGGAGTTATCCTCCACACCTGTGCCCAGACCACAGCACCACCCGTAACCCAGAAGGATCCACCAGCCCTATGGCCCGCCGCCAAAGCCCAGCCCAAGCCGGGGACGCACCCCAGGATTTCGTCGAGAACATCGTGGACATCGATGTCACGTCCGAGATGGAAGGCTCCTTCCTGGAGTATGCGTATTCCGTGATCTACTCCAGGGCCCTGCCTGATGCCCGGGACGGGCTCAAGCCAGTCCAGCGCCGGATCCTGTACATGATGAGTGAGATGGGCCTGCGTCCGGACCGCGGCCACGTCAAGAGCGCCCGTGTGGTGGGCGAGGTCATGGGCAAGCTCCACCCCCACGGCGATACCGCCATCTATGACGCCATGGTCCGGATGGCGCAGGACTTCTCGCTGCGCCTGCCGCTGATTGACGGCCACGGCAACTTCGGCTCCCTGGACGACGGTCCCGCGGCCCCCGGTACACGGAGGCGAGACTCGCGGCAGCAGCCCTGACGCTGACCGACCACCTCGACGAAGACGTGGTGGACTTTGTCCCCAACTACGACAACCAGCTGACCCAGCCGGATGTCCTCCCGGCCGCGTTCCCAACCTGCTGGTCAACGGCGCCACGGGCATCGCCGTCGGGATGGCCACCAACATGGCCCCGCATAACTTGGTGGAGGTCATCTCGGCCGCGCGGCACCTGATTGCCCACCCGGACGCGACCCTCGATGACCTCATGCGCTTTGTCCCGGGGCCGGACCTGCCAACAGGCGGCCGGATCGTGGGCCTGGACGGCATCCGGGACGCCTACGCCACCGGACGCGGTTCCTTCAAGACCCGGCAAAGGTGGAGATCGAGCAACTCTCGGCCCGGCGCACCGGCCTGGTGGTCACCGAGCTTCCCTACATGGTGGGCCCGAAAAGGTGATCGAGAAGATCAAGGACGCCGTCAATGGCAAGAAACTGACAGGGATCAGTGACATCGTCGACCTGACGGACCGCCAGCATGGCCTGCGCCTGGTCATCGAGCTGAAAAACGGGTTCAACCCGAACGCCGTGCTCCAGCAGCTTTACCGCTACTCGCCGATGGAGGATTCTTTCGGCATCAACAACGTGACGCTGGTGGACGGCCAGCCGCAGACCCTCGGCCTGGTAAAGCTGCTTTCCGTGTACGTGGAGCACCGGATCGATGTGGTGCGCCGGCGGACGTCGTTCCGGCTGGGTAAGAAGAAAGACCGCCTGCACCTGGTGGAGGGCCTCCTGATCGCCATCGTGGACATTGATGAGGTCATCCAGATCATCCGCTCCTCGGATGAGGTGGCGGCGGCCAGGGTCCGGCTGATGTCCATCTACGATCTTTCCGAGATCCAGGCCAACTACATCCTGGAACTGCGGCTGCGGCAGCTGACCAAGTACTCCCGGATCGAGCTTGAGAAGGAGCAGGAGGAGCTGCGCCGCGAGATCGCGGAACTGGAAGCCATCCTCGGCTCCGAGGAGCGGTTGCGCGGACTGGTGTCCTCCGAACTCGGCGAAATCGCCGAAAAATACGGCACTCCGCGGCGGACGGTCCTGCTCGAATCCGAGGCCGTCTCCCCACCGTGGCGGCCGCCATGGCGGCCGCCCCAACGGCAAAGGCCAGGCCGCGCCGCTCGCCCTGGAGATCTCGGACGATCCCTGCTGGGCCATCCTGACGGCGTCGGGCCAGATCGCGCGCACGTCCAACCAGGAGCCCCTCGCCGAGTCCGGACCGCGGGCCAAGCACGACGTTTTCCGTACAGTGGTCAAGACCTCGGCCCGCGGGGAAATAGCGGCGGTCACCTCACAGGGCCGGATGCTGCGGCTTCAGGTCATGGACATGCCGGTGCTGCCGCCGATGTCCGGCCTGCCCAACCTCGCCGGCGGTGTTCCGGCCCAGGACTTCATCACGCTGCTGAAGGGTGAGGCGCTGGTGGCGTTCGCCCCGCTGGATGAAGTCCTGGCCATCGGCACCGCCCAGGGTGTGGTCAAGCGGGTCCAGCCCGATTACCCCCTGAACCGCGAGGACTGGGAAGTCATAGCGCTCAAGGACAAGGACGAGGTGGTGGGTGTGGCGCCGGCCGGGTCTGCGGAGACCGATCTGGTGTTCCTGACCCGTGAGGCTCAATTGCTCCGTTTCAGCGCCGCCAATGTCCGGGCCCAGGGCAGGACGGCCGGCGGCATGGTGGGCATCAAGCTCGGCCCCGGGGACCAGGTGCTGTTCTTCGGGGCGGTCACCGCCTCCGACGACGACGCCGTGGTGGTCACCATTGCAGGCACGAACGGCGCCCTGCCGGGGACCGCTCCGGGTGCGGCGAAAGTGACGGCCTTCGCCGAGTACCCTGCCAAGGGCCGTGCGACAGCCGGCGTTCGGGCCCACAGGTTCCTCAAGGCGAAGACACTCTGCTGCTGGCGTGGGCCGGGCATGGACCCGCGAAAGCCTCCTCGCTCGCCGGTATTGCCAGGTCGCTGCCGCAGGAGCACGGCCGGCGCGACGGTTCGGGGATTCCGCTGTCCCAGGCAGTGGACGCGGTGGGTCCGGCCATGGCATGGCGCGATCCGTCCTAGACTGCTGCCATGCCTATCATTCCTGATGAAAAGGACTGGACCTGGGTCCTCTCCCGGCCGTGCCCCGAGTGCTCCTTCGACGCTTCCACCGCCACACCGGCCACGGTGCCGGGCAGCGTGGAAAACATGCTCCCGCGCTGGCGGGCCGTCCTCCGCCGGCCTGACGTTGCAGAACGCCCGGATGACAGGACGTGGTCGGCGCTGGAATATGCCTGCCACGTCCGCGACGTCTTCACGCTGTTCGACCAGCGGCTGAACCTGATGCTCGACGCCGACGGCGCCCGGTTTGAGAACTGGGACCAGGACCAAACGGCAGTCGACAAGGATTACGCCAATGCTGATCCCGCCGTGGTCAGCGCCGAACTGACGGCCGAGGGCAAGCAGGTTGCCGAGTCCTTCGCCGGCGTACGGGAGTCAGAGTGGGGACGGCGGGGCCTGCGCAGCAACGGTTCCGAATTCACGGTCCTGACGCTGGCCCAGTACTTCCTGCACGACGTTGTCCATCACCTCCACGATGTGGACGGCTGAGGGGATTCAACCCAGCAGCGAAGCAGCCGTGCCCGTCAGGGACACCGCCGAGAGCTCCAGCCGGGCGTCATCCGGCTGGATGTCGGCCGGATTATGGGTGACCATGACCACTGTGCGGTCTTTCAGGCCGGCGCGGAGGTCTGCCAGCATTTCCCGTCCCGACTGTGCGTCCAGATGAGCCGTGGGCTCGTCGAGCAGGATAACCTCGGCCCCGTCAGCAGGGTCCGTGCTACGGCCAGCCGTTGCCGCTCGCCGCCGCTGAGGAAGGAACCACCCGGTCCGATCCGCGTATCGAGTCCGGCCGGCAGCCGTGACACCAGGGCGCTGAGGCCGACGGCGGCCAACGCCGCTTCCAGCCCGGCGTCACCGGCGGCAGGCGCGCCGCCGTCGCGTGAGTTTGAGTTCCCCGGAAGCGGCTTCGCGGCGGGGACGCCCAGCATCAGGTTGCCCCGCAGCGTCGAGTCGAACAGGTGTGCCTCCTGCGGGCACCAGGCCGCCGTCCCGGTCACCGCTGCGCGGCCGGTGGCGACCGGCAGGAATCCCAGCAGAACGGCGAGCAGCGTGGACTTCCCCGCACCGGACGGTCCGGTAACCGCCAGCCAGGTGCCCGGTCCGGCCGTTGCGGAGGCGCCGGAGAACACGGGTTCCCCGCCGGCCACGCCGCCCCGACGTTTTCAAGTTCCACGCCAGCGGCTGCGCCGGACCGGGCGGGGACAATCTGCAGCCCGTCGCCGTCCCCGGTTCCCGTGCCGCCGCCCTCCAGCACCCCTGACTCCCCGACCCGTCGCATAACGCTGCGAAGCGCCGGGTACTGGCGCACCGCCGTCGTCATCGCTGCGTACGGTTCCACCAACGCCAACTGCAGCAGGACAACAACCGCGGCCGTTGCGGGCTCCATGGTTCCTGCCAGCACCTGGGGTGCGGTCAGCACGGCGGCGGCCAAGGCGGCTGTGCCGCAGGCGGCGACGGTGATGGCCTGGCCGAGGCCTTCGGCCCAGGCGGAACGCTGCGATGCCCGGGTGGCCAGGCGGTCCTCGGCGCGCAGCGCGTCCAGGACTGTTGCGGCGATGCCGTTCGCGTGCAGCTCCGCCCGGGCATCCAGCGCAGCGGAGGTGCGCCGCAGGACGCCTGACCGCAGGCGCTGTTCGGCTGTGGCAGAGCGGCGGTCCCCCAAAGGGCGGCGGCCGGCGCCACCAACAGGCTGAGCGCCGCTGCCAGGGCAACAGCCGGCAGGGCTGCCGGGGCCACCAGGGCCGTTGCCGCGAGCGCTGAACCGGCGACGGCCAGCGCGGTGACGGGCGGGAGGACAACCCGCGGCAGCAGGTCGCGGACGGTGTCGACGTCGTCAATCACCGTGCCCAGGACGTTGCCTCCCTGCAGGAGCCGCCGGAGGGAGAGTGCCTTGCGGCTCAGTGATTCCCAGAGCCGGCCGCGCAGGCGGGTGAGGGCACCGAAGACGGCGTCATGCAGCAGGAGCCGTTCCCAGTAGCGCAGGACGGCGCGCCCGATCCCGAAAAACCGCACACCGACGATGGCAGTGAGCAGGTACAGGATGGGCGGCTGTTCGCTGGCCCTGATGATGAGCCAGCCGGAAATGCCCGACAGGGCAACGGCGAAAATAGCAGCAAAAGTGCCCACCACGGCGGCGCCGGTGAAGCGCCCGGACACCGGTGACAGCAGGCCGGTGAGGAGGCGGGCAGTTCCGCCTGGCCGGGAATCCCGGACGCAAGGTTCTGCGTCCTCGCCGGACGGGTCCGTGCAGTTTCCCGGGCCTGTCCGTCCTCCGCAACAGCCACGGCGGCGCCGTCATGCACCGCCCGGACATCGCAGTACCGGCGTTGGGGGCTGTGACGCCGCGGGCGGAAACAGGCACCAGGTGGTCAGCCAGCTCGCGGGTCTGCTGGTCGTGGGCCACCAGGATGACGGTAACCTGGCCCGGAGCGCACGGATCGAGTCCTGCACCAGCGCCGCCGACACGCCGTCGAGGTGTGCGGTGGGCTCGTCGAGAAGCAGCAAGGTGGCACCGGACCTGATGCGGGCCAGGCCGCGCGCCAGCGCAACGCGCCGCAGCTCGCCCGGGCTAAGTTCGGCCGGATGGTGGCCGGCGAGGTGCCCGGCAGCCGCAGCCGCCAGACATTCCGTGGCGGCCATGGCTGCTGCCGGAGTATCTGAGCCCCTTCCGCCACCGAGGTACAGCATGACCTCCTCGAGCACGGAGTCCGCCACCATCACCGGATGCTGCGGGACCCAGGCGATCGCGTCGCGTGCCAGGCCGGAGAGGCGGCCGGAAACTGTGGTTCCGCCGCCGTCCCCGATGGTCCCGGCCAGCACGCCCAGGACGGTGCTTTTGCCGGCGCCGCTGGGGCCGTCAAGGGCGGTGATCAGTCCATGCGGGGCAGTAAACGTTAACGGCCCGACGGCGGGAGCGGACCGTCCGGGGTACGTGACACTGAGGCCGGTGACCGTCACTCCCCGGACCCGGGCCCGGAGCCCCTGCTGCCGCCGTCGGACGCGGCAGCTTCGCGTCCCTGGGCGGGCAGCGGCCGCGGCTCGGGCGCTGCCGTGACCTTCCTGGTCTCGGCCAGGGCCGCCCGGCCGTCATCGCTGGCGTGGTGGGCGGTGCCCAGCTCGCGCAGCGGCAGGTAGCAGTCCGGCGCAAGAATCAGCGCCAGGAGGCCGGCCTCAAGCGGCATGTCGCCGTGCACCAGGCGGACGCCGATGAATACGGCAACCACTGCTACGGAAATGGTGGCGATCAGTTCCAGCGCCAGTGCGGACAGGAATGCGGTGCGCAGCGTCCCCATGGTCCTGGTGCGGTATTCCTCCGAGATCTCCTCGAGGGCCTTGCGCTGCGCGGTGGCACGGCCCAGCCCACCAGCATGGGAAGGCCCTTGGCCAGTTCCAGCATGTGTGCGGACAGCCGGGTCAGGGTTTCCTGGGCCTCGCGGACATGGTCTTCGGTGTAGCGGCCGATCAGTACCATAAACACTGGGACCAGCGGAACTGTCAGGACAATCACCACGGCGCTGACCCAGTCGGTGAACAGGATGCGGGCCCGAGCAGCAGCGGGATCGCGGCGCAGTTCACCAGTGCGGGGAGGAACTGCGTGTAGTAGCTGTCCAGCGCATCCAGCCCGCGGGTGGCCAGGACGGCCAGCCGCCGTCGGCCGGGCCGGTGCTCCGGGCACCGTTCCGCAGGGCCCGGCCAGCAGCTCGGAGCGGAGTTCCTCCTTGATGCCCAGCGCCGCGCGGCGCGCGGCGATGCCCTGGGCCCAGACGGTGCCGGACCTCAGGACAACGCCCGCCAAGCCCCAAGGCAACTGCTCGGGCCAGGACGCGTCCCCGGTGGCCAAGCCGGCCAGCATGGCAGCCACGGCCTGCCCCATCAGAACCAGCGACAGCGCCTTTAGCGCCGCCAGCAGGCCAAGCCAGTAGATGGCGGAACGGGTGGCCGGTCCGGCCGGAAAGTCCGGGCGCACGTGCCGGTCAGCCCTTCGTGGTGAATGCCCGGACGGCAATGGCCGGCAGGAAGCTGTGCGCCGCGGGGATCTGGGACGCGCTGACACGGCGTCGGAACACCCAGTAGGTCCACGCCTGGTAGGTGATCACCAGGGGCAGGCCAACGGCTGCCACCACACTCATGAGCCCGAGCGTGTAATCGGACGACGACGCGCTGGCAACAGTGAGGTCAAAAGCAGGGTCCAGGGTGGAGGGCAGCACCACCGGGAACACCGCACCGAAGATTGACGCGCTGCCGAGGAGGAGGAAGACCCCCATCGCCATAAACGCCCTGCCTTCGGATCCCCGCCGTGCCAGGAACCACGCTGCTGCTGCGGCAACCACGGCCACGATCACGGCCGCCCAGGTCCACGGCTTGCCTTCCAGGAACTGGAGGATCAGTGCCCAGCCGGCCAGGGGCAGCAGCAGGACCGGAAGCAGCCGGACGAACCAGCGGCGCGCGCGGTGGCGGATGTCGCCGTCGGTCTTCAATGCGAGGAAGGCCAGCGCGTGCAGCAGGGAGAATCCCACCACTGCCAGCCCGCCCAGCACGGCGTAACCACTGAACCACGCGAATGCGCCACCGACGCGGTCACCGTTCGCGTTCAGCGGCAGGCCGGTGGTGGTCAGGGCCAGGGCGGCGCCGACACCGAAGGCGGCAAAGAAGGAGCCCAGGGCGATGGCCCAGTCCCAGCGCGCGCGCCATGTGTCGGTGTCGCCCTTGCCGCGGTATTCGAACGCCACGGCACGGAAGATAAGGGCAACCAGCACCACCAGCAGGGGGAGGTAGAGGGCGGAAAACAGCGAGGCGTACCACAGGGGGAAGGCCGCAAACGTTGCGGCCCGGCCGTGATCAGCCAGACCTCGTTGCCGTCCCAGACCGGGCCAACGGTGTTCAGCAGCACCCGGCGCTCAGTGTTGTTCCGCGCGAAAAGCTTCATCAGCATTCCGACGCCGAGGTCGAAGCCTTCAAGGAAGAGGTAGCCGGTCCAAAGCACCGCGATGACGATGAACCAGATGGTGGGAAGCAGTTCCATGCTCGGGTATCCTCTGCTCTTCTTAGTAGGCGAATGCCAGGACGTCGTCGGCGCGCTTGCCGGTGCCGGGGCCTTGCTGGCGTCCCGTTTTCGTCTGCGGGAGTGTGTGCAAGTTCCGGCATGGCGGATACCACGCCGCCCCGGATGAACTTGACCAGGAGCTTGACCTCCACCACCAGCAGCGCGGCGTAGACGGCGGTCAGGACGATCAGTGATGTCAACAGTTCACCGGCGGAGACTCCGGGTGAGACGGCCGCGGCGGTGAACATAAACACCTGGTCGATGCCATTCAGGTCCGGGTTGGGGGCCACCACAAACGGCTGCCGGCCCATCTCGGTGAAGATCCAGCCGGCGGCATTGGCGCCGAACGGGGCCAGGATGCCGAACACCGCCAGGCGCATCAGCCACCGCGACGCTGGCACGGTGCCCTTCCGCGTCACCCAGAGCGCGATGAGCGCCGCCAGCGCCGCGAGGCCGCCGAAGCCGATCATCATCCGGAAGCCCCAGTAGGTGACTTCCATGACCGGGACGTACTCGATCTCCTGGCCGGCCCGCTCGCCGTAGATCGGGCTGTCGGGGAGGTGGGTCCCGTAGTCGGCCTTGTACTGGTCCAGGAGGCTGTTGACGCCCTTGACTTCGGTAGTGAAATCGCCCTTGGCGAGGAAGGACAGGATGCCCGGGACCTCGATCAGGGCCACAATCTCGTCGCAGTTCTTGGAGCCAAGGTTCCCGACGCTGAGCACGGAAAAGCCGGTGCCGTCGTGGCAGGCGGCTTCAGCCGCGGCCATCTTCATGGGCTGCTGCTCAAACATCAGCTTGCCCTGCAGGTCACCGGTCAGGGCGGTGCCGGCGAAGGAGATCATGGCGACGACGGCCCCGATCCGCAACGAGCGGATCCAGACTTTGTAATCGGTCCGGTCACGGCCGGGGACGGCTGCTTCGCCGGGAATCACCTTCCCGTCGGCGCCGATGGTGTCGATACCGTCGGTGCGCCTGCGCCAGAGGTGGTACCAGGCAATGCCGAGGAGGAAGCCGCCGGCAACGGCCAGGGCTCCCATCAGGGTGTGCGGAAAGGCCACCAGGGCGGTGTTGTTGGTGAACACGGCCCAGGCGTCCGTCATGACCGGCCGGCCGTCAATGATCTCCGCGCCCACCGGATGCTGCATCCAGCTGTTGGCCACGATGATGAAGTAGGCGGAGAACACCGATCCCACCACTGCAACCCAGAGGCAGGCCAGGTGGATGCCCGGCTTCAGCTGCTTCCAGCCGAAGATCCACAGGCCCAGGAACGTGGACTCAACGAAGAAGGCCAGCAGCGATTCCAGGGCCAGCGGCGCCCCGAACACGTCTCCGACAAACCGGCTGTACTCGCTCCAGGCCATGCCGAACTGGAATTCCTGCACAATGCCGGTGGCCACGCCCATGATGAAGTTAATCAGGAAGAGCTTGCCCCAGAACTTGGTCATCCGGAGGTATTCCTCCTTGCCGGTGCGGTGCCACAACGTCTGCATCACGGCCACCACCAGGCCCAGTCCGATGGTGAGCGGCACCATCATGAAGTGGTAGACGGTGGTGATGCCGAATTGCCAGCGTGCGATTTCCAGAGCTTCCACAGCAGTCCCTCGGGTTGGCGATGCAACTTTTCTACGTTTCGTAGAACTTTGACTTCTACAGAGTGTAGAACAATGCGGCGGGCACTGTAAACCAACAGTTCCATGTGGAAGTGGCACCCACAAGGCCGCGGCGCGCCGACTGTTCTACCGTACGTAGAAACTCAGGGGAAAAACAGGTAAATTTGTTCTTGTATATGTAGCGCTGGTGCAGTCACCGCGGCCTTCGACGGCCCGGTGCGGGGAATTCGAAGGATGTATCGCAATGGCAAGTCTTGGCGAACTGGAACGGGCAGTGATGGATCTGCTCTGGGCGGGCCACGAAGCAGCCACCGCGAATACCCTGCGCGACAGACTGGCAACAACCACCGAGGCAAAAGGGGATGCTGCCGGGCATGAGGGCAAGGAGCTCGCCGTCACCACGGTCCTGACCGTCCTGTCACGGCTAGAGAAGAAGGGCCTTGTGGAGCGGGAACGCGGTACGCGGCCGCACCGCTACCAGGCCGTTTCCAGCAGGGAAGACCACACGGCGGAGCTGATGCACGAAGTGCTGGGCTCAGCGCCTGACCGTGAAGCCGTGCTGGCACGGTTCATCGGCTCCGTGACGGACAGTGAAGCTGAAACACTGCGCAAACTGCTTGGCCACATCTAGCGGACCATGTTCTGGACCTCGTACCTGCTGGCGGTCCTGGCGATAGTCCTGGCGTGGCCAGTGCCTATCCTACTTTCCCGTGCCTCGTGGCCTGCCCGGTCACCGTTCACGGCCATGCTGCTGTGGCAGGCAATAGCACTTGCGGGTGGGCTGTCCATGATCGGCGCCATGCTGGTCTACGGGCTCGAACCCATCGGTGACAACCTTATCTCCGGGCTTCGCGGGCTGGCGGATATGGTCCTGTTCAACGCGCCCACCACGGCCTTGGGCTTCTGGCATCTGTTCGCCCTGTCCGCCGCGGCGCTGCTCACCGCCCACTTGGTCTTCACCCTCTTGCTGACCTACTACAAGATCGAACGGCAGCGGCGTCGGCACCGGGAACTCCTGGCCCTGTTGGCCGCCCCGTCCACCGACGCGGCCCGCACGGTGGTCATCAGCCACGATTCACCCGTCGCCTATTGCCTGCCCGGTGGGGCCCGCTCCGTGACGGTGCTCTCAGACGGCCTGATGGCCGCGCTGGAGCCGGCTGAGTTGCGGGCCGTCCTGAGCCACGAGAATGCCCACCTCAACCAGCGCCACCATCTCCTGCTCTGGGCGTTTGCGGCATGGCGCCAGGCGCTCCCCTGGCTGCCCACCACCCGCCTCGCTCAGGAGGCGGTGAACTCGCTCATCGAAATGCTGGCGGACGACGTCGCACTCAAGTCGGAAAGCAAGGCCACGCTCATCAAGGCGATCGCCATTGTGGCTAGCGGCCCCACCGGAGGTATGACGGCAGGGATGGGGCGGGGATGGTGGGAAGCATGGCGGCCGCCGCCATACCGTCCGCGCACCCCGGCCTTGCCCTGGACGGGCTTGAGGCGCCCACCAGCGCCTTCTCAGGTTCTGCCCGCACCACCATTTCCCGGGTCAGCCGGCTGCTGTCCCCTGAGCCGCAGCTGCCTGCCGCCGCCCGCGGTATGGTGCTTGCCGGCTGCGCTTTGCTCCTGGCCGTGCCTACCGCCCTGCTGATCGTGCCGGGCCTGCTGGGCTGAACCGACGCCGCGGGAGGAACCGCAGTCTGGACTGAAACCACCGTCATGGATGGAACCGCCGTCTGGACTGAACCCCGGCATGGGCTGTGCCAACGCCCGCCTAGCCGTCACAGGACGTCAGGCGTCGATCCGCTCCCGGTCCAGGCTGGAGGCTCCGGCGATGATGAAGTCCTTGCGGGGGCAACATCGGACCCCATCAGCAGGTCGAACGTGTCCTCCGCGTGCTTGGCGTTCTCGATCCCCACCTTTCGCAGTGTCCGGTGCCGCGGATCCATGGTGGTCTCGGCAAGCTGTCCGGCGTCCATCTCGCCCAGGCCCTTGTACCGCTGGATCGGTTCCTTGTAGCGCTTGCCTTCCTTGGCCAGCCGGGCCAGGAGCACGTGGAGTTCCGCCTCCGAGTACGTGTAGATCATCTCGTTGGCCTTCTGCCCGGCGTTGATGACCTCCACCCGGTGCAGCGGGGCACGGCAGCATAGACCCGTCCGGCGTCGATCATGGGGCGCATGTACCGGAAGAAGAGTGTCAGCAGCAGGGTCCGGATGTGGGCGCCGTCGACGTCGGCGTCGGTCATGAGAATGACTTTCCCGTACCGGGCCGCGTTGATGTCGAAGCTGCGTCCGGATCCCGCGCCCACTACCTGGATCAGCGCAGCGCACTCCGTGTTGGACAGCATGTCCCCCACGGACGCCTTCTGCACGTTCAGGATCTTGCCGCGGATGGGCAGCAGCGCCTGGAAGTCCGAGGACCGCGCCAGCTTGGCGGTTCCCAGTGCGGAGTCGCCTTCCACGATGAAGAGTTCGGAACGGTCGACGTCGTCCGTCCGGCAGTCGGCAAGCTTGGTAGGCATGGACGAGGTTTCCAGAGCATTCTTGCGCCGCTGGGTTTCCTTGTGCACGCGAGCGGAAATCCTGGACTTCATCTCGCTGACGATCTTTTCCAGAAGCAGCGCGGAGTGTGCTTTGTCGTTCCGGTTGGCTGAATTCAGCTTCGCGGTGATCTCCTGCTCCACCACCTTCGAGACGATGGCGCGGACGGCGGAGGTGCCCAGGATTTCCTTCGTCTGGCCTTCGAACTGCGGTTCGGCCAGCCGGACCGTCAGGACAGCTGTCAGGCCGGCGAAGATGTCATCCTTCTCGATCTTGTCGTTGCCGGCCTTCAGCTTGCGGGCGTTGGCCTCCACCGCTTTCCGGAACGTCTTGACCAGCGCCTGCTCGAAGCCCGACTGGTGGGTTCCGCCTTTGGGCGTGGCAATGATGTTGACGAAGCTTCGGACGGTGCTGTCATAGCCGATGCCCCACCGCAGAGCCACGTCCACTTCACAGTCACGTTCAACCTCGGCGAGCTGGCTGTGGCCGCGTTCGTCGAGTACCGGCACGGTTTCCTTGAATTTTCCCGAGCCGTGCAGCCGCCAGACGTCGGTCACGCCGGGATCGGCGGCGAGGAACTCCACGAACTCGGACAGGCCCCGTCGTGGTGGAACACCTCTTCGTGGCCGGCTGCCTCACCGGGGGTGCCGGGCAGCCTGCGCTCATCGCGGACGGTGAGCTTGAGTCCCGGTACCAGGAAGGAGGTCTGTCGTGCCCGTGCGGCTAGTTCGTCGTAAGAGAACTTGGCGTCCGGCGTGAAAATCTGGCGGTCCGCCCAATAGCGGATCCGGGTCCCGGTCACACCACGCTTCGCCTTGCCCACCACGTCCAGCACCGAGCCGTCCACAAACGGCGCGAACACTGCCGACGGGTCCAGCTTGGATCCCTGGTCCTTGAAGCGCCCAGGCTCGCCGCGGCGGAACGACATTTTGTAGGTCTTGCCGCCGCGGTCCACTTCTACGTCCAGGCGCGCAGACAGGGCGTTCACCACGGAGGCGCCCACGCCGTGCAGGCCGCCGGAGGCCGTATAGGATCCGCCGCCGAACTTGCCGCCCGCATGCAGCTTGGTGAAGACCACCTCGACGCCGGTGAGCCCCGTCTTGGGTTCCATGTCCACGGGGATGCCGCGGCCGTCGTCGTGGATTTCCACCGAGTTGTCCGCGTGCAGGATGATCTTGATGTCGTGCCCAAATCCGGCAAGCGCTTCGTCCACCGAGTTGTCGATGATCTCCCACAAGCAGTGCATCAGCCCGCGCGAATCGGTGGAACCGATGTACATGCCGGGCCGCTTGCGGACGGCTTCGAGGCCCTCCAGGACAGAAAGGTGCCGGGCGGTGTAATCAGAACTTGGTGCCACGGGTTGTGAACTCCTTCAGTGACGGAACAGCTGGCGCTGCGGGCGCTCCGTCAAGCCTAGTCGGCGCAGCGGCAGACAGAGGGCTGCCACACTTCCCAAGGGCTGTGGGCAAGGCCACTCGTTATCTTTCCGTGACCGAAACCGGCGGCTTGATCAATTCTTGTGGCTACGCGGACAGCGAACTTGACCCGTCCTTGCGATGGGGTTGGTACGAATACTGGTTATATAGACATACAGATCTACTAAGGAGGCCGACATGACAACAGCAGTGGCAGACCGCACACTCAACGCACTGGACCGGTGCGATCGTTGCGGGGCTCAGGCGTATGTCCGCGTTGTACTCGAGTCCTCCGGCGGTGAGCTGCTGTTCTGCGGCCACCATGCCCGTGCCATCGAGGCTACGCTGAGGCCGTTGAGCTCAGACTGGCACGACGAGACGGGCAGGCTTCACGAGAAGGCTCCCGTGTCCATCGACTGACCAGGCGCACCACAACCTGATACACCTAGAAGAGGACCCCTCCAGTCGGAGGGGTCCTCTTGTGTCGTTAATCTCTTGCTATGGAGCCCGAGACAGGAAAACGCGGGTCCCCTTCGGCCCATCGATCCGAAGATGATAGGCCGAAGGGGACCCGCGCTGCCTGAGTCCTGATCTAGTCCAGGTAGTCCCGCAGCACCTGCGACCGTGACGGGTGGCGGAGCTTGGACATGGTCTTGGATTCGATCTGGCGGATGCGCTCACGCGTAACACCGTAGACCTTGCCGATTTCGTCTAAAGTCTTCGGCTGGCCGTCGGTCAGGCCGAAACGCATGGCCACCACGCCGGCTTCACGCTCGGACAGCGTGTCCAGGACGGAGTGCAGCTGTTCCTGCAGGAGCGTGAAGCTCACGGCATCGGCGGGAACCACAGCCTCGGAGTCCTCGATGAGGTCGCCGAACTCGGAGTCACCATCTTCACCCAGCGGGGTGTGCAGGGAGATCGGTTCGCGGCCGTACTTCTGGACCTCGACGACCTTCTCCGGAGTCATGTCCAGTTCGAGGGCCAGCTCTTCGGGCGTGGGTTCGCGGCCCAGGTCCTGAAGCATCTGACGCTGCACGCGGGCCAGCTTGTTGATGACTTCAACCATGTGCACCGGGATGCGGATGGTGCGGGCCTGGTCTGCCATGGCGCGGGTGATGGCCTGGCGGATCCACCACGTGGCGTACGTGGAGAACTTGAAGCCCTTGGTGTAGTCGAACTTCTCGACAGCACGGATCAGACCCAGGTTGCCTTCCTGGATAAGGTCCAGGAACAGCATGCCGCGGCCGGTGTAGCGCTTGGCCAGCGACACCACGAGGCGGAGGTTGGCTTCGAGCAGGTGGTTCTTGGCGCGCTTGCCGTCGTGGATGACGAACTCAAGTTCGCGTTTGAACTTGGGATCCATCGAGCCGTCGTCGGCGTTGATTTTCTCTTCGGCGAAGAGCCCGGCTTCGATCCGGAGCGCGAGGTCGACTTCCTGCTCGGCATTGAGCAGCGCAACCTTACCGATCTGCTTGAGGTAGTCCTTGACGGGGTCAGCCGTGGCGCCGGCGGACATCACCTGCTGGACAGGGGCGTCGTCATCATCGGCATCCGAGTAGACAAAACCCTTGCCCGTGGCTGCTGATGCGGCCTTGGCGGCGTTCATCTCGCTGTCATCGGCGATGTTGATGTCGTCGAGGTCCTCCTCAATGTCCTCATCATCGTCGGATGCGCCGCGGGCTGATTTACCGGCTGCCTCGGCAGCGGCTTTGGCGCCGGCTTGGGCCCGCGCTTCTTGGCCTCAGGCTTGCCGTCCAAACCGGTGTCACCGGAGGCATCCTTGATGGCTTTGTTGGCTGCCCGCGTCGCTGCTCGCTTGGCGTTCGTTGCAGCCTGCTTCGCCTCAGGGGACAAATCGTCCTGGGCGGCGGGTTCCTTCTTCGCGGAAGACGGGGTCACAGAAAACCTTTCTAGCGGCGGTCTGTGGAATCACCATACGGGCAACACCACTATGACCCTGTCAAGTCCGTGATGAATATCAGGCGCAACCACGGCCGGCAGAGTCTACAAGTAGAACTGCCGGGGCGGCTGTAATGTTCCCGACTGGGCTTCATCACATGCACTTGATTCACGGACCCAACCGGGTCTCGGCAACCATTGTCTCACGGTTTTCCCAAACCCGACCTCAACGCTGCCCCATCCAAACCGGCCGGGCGGAATCCGGTCAGGCTGCATCCGGTTCGAATTTCCGCCAGGCGGCCTCCTTCCGTGCAGCCCAGCCGCAGAGGGTGCCGCGCCGGACCAGCTCAAGCATGAGTTCGGCGAGCCGGTAGCCCGGCTCCTCGTCAAGGGCCTGCCCCAGATGCGCTGCAGCATACGAGCCACGTCCGCGGCACCACGAAATCCAGCCTCGTCCAGACAGCGCCGCTGCCGCTGCCTGTCCTCCCCCGGCAGCTAACAGCTCCAGGACACGGTCCAGGTTGTTCATACTGGTCCAGTCCGGCAAGTGCGGCGCCAGGCCCAGCAGGATCTCGCCGTAGCCCGGCACCGGTGGCTCGGCGCCCGGGACCGGACCAGGCGTGACAACCGCGGTGCCGGGCCCGGTTCCCTGGACACCAGCGCCCCGCGGCCGCACTGGCGCCAGCTGGCATGTGGCGTCGAAGATCCCAAACTGGTCCGCACCGGCACATGCGGCAGCCCTGCCCGCGGCAGCCATTACCAGGACCGCATCCCGCCAGGAAGGTACACGGAGTGATGCGCGGAAGAAACCCTGGATGAGCGGGTCGGCCGGACACTGGCCGGAAAGAAACAGCGGTTCCCACGAGTCAAGGAGCGCGTCGAACTGGGCCCTGCTGCCCCGGCGGAGATCCAGCGGGACCGACCACGCCGCCTCGGCTGCACGCAGCCGGCCCTGGACTCCGCCGACATAGCTGCGGGCGCGGACCCGGTCTTCCGGCGCGGGACCGACGCTGCTGCCGCGGAAGACCATCTCGGCATTAAGCATGCTGTCCCGGATCGCCTGAACCGACCGGCCCGGCAAGGGGCAGCAGGACGGATCGGCGCAAAAAGCATCACGCCAGAAGGCGTCGCCGACGTACCAGGCGTCCCGCACCGGCATCCCCGCGGCGCCCAGGACTGTCTGGAGTGCATCCAATAGTCCGCGGTATGTTCCTGGTGGTTCCATCCAGCCGTCGTTGGTGAAACAGGCCAGCAGGGCGGCGTCGGCATTCTCGTCAGCCAGGAGATAATCGCGCACCGTGCGTGCGTAGTCCCGCGGGTCCGCGAGCGTTTCCGGGCCTGGAAGATCCAGCCTCAGGGTCGCTCCCAGCCGGGTCCCCTGCAGGGTCATCGCAACCAGGCTGCTGGCCGGCCAGTAGCCCAGGGAATGCGGAATGAACCCGAGGATGTCTTCAGGGCCTCGGACGGTCAGGTGTTCTGAAGGTTTCATGATCCAAGTCTTGGCTCATGCGGCAACGCGCGCCGGAAAAAACTTGTGCCATGTGGACAAGCGACCCTGTGGGGACGAGTCTCAGCGGTCCTTGGACCCGGAAGGCTGGCGACGCTGGGCCAGGTTCGCCCGCCGCTGCTGCGCCATGGCCCGAAGGAGCGGCGGCACCACAACACCCTGTGCTGCCATCTGGCGCCGCACTTTGCGCCGACAGGCAATCGTCATGGCGGCGCCAAAGCCCAGCAGCAGGAACTGGACGCTGAGTGCGATCCGGAACGGTTCAAGCCCGTACAGGACGCCGCCGGAATAGCCGATGGCCAGCAGGACGTCGAGCACCAGGCCGATCAGGAAGATGGCCACGAGGGCCGCGATGAAGCCGCCCACATTCACGATGCCCGTTGCGGTACCGATCCTGTGCGCCGGATTGAACGTCCGCGCGAAATCAAACCCGATCATCGATCCTGGCCCCCCGATCGCGAGGACGACCACCAGGCACCCCAGCAGCCATAGCGGGGAACGGCCAGGCATCAGCAGCACCGCGGCCCACGCAGCGGCGGTGGCGCCGGCGATGAGCAGGACCATCGTTGACCGGCGAAGCGGGTGACGGGAGACGAACTGCCCAATGAAGGGGCCCACCGCCATCGCCGCCGCAACGTACAAGGTCATGAGGCCGGCCACGGTTCCGGCATCCAGGCCCTGCCCCGAGATCAGGAACGGATATCCCCAGGTCATGGCGAAGACGGTGCCGCTGAACTGGATGGTGAAGTGGCTCCACATCCCCAGCCGGGTACCCGGCTGGCGCCAGGCCCGCGCGAGCGAGGCGCCCGTGGCCTTCAACCCCTGCCGCGTCTGCGGCGCGGGCGCACCGGGCGGGTGATCCTTTAAGAGCACCAGCACCAGGACAACCGCCACGGCCGCCATTCCCGCGAGCATCAGGAAACCGGAGGTCCAGCCGAAGGAATGCAGGACAAAGGCGAAGGGAAGCACACTGAAAAGCTGCCCGAGCTGGCCTGACATGCCCGTCAGCTGGGTGACCAGGGGAACCCTGGCCGGCGCGAACCACAACGGAATCAGGCGGATCACGGAGATAAAGGTCATGGCGTCCCCGGCGCCCACCAGAACCCGCCCGCCACACCGCCGGGGATGGTGTCGGCGAAGGCCAACTGGAGCTGGCCAAGACCCATCAGTACGGCCCCACCGGCAATCATGGCGCGCGAGCCGAATCTGTCCACCAGCAGGCCCACAGGGATCTGCAGGCCGGCGTAGACCAGCAATTGCAGCACCGTAAAGAAGGAGATGGCGGACGCGCCGGCATGGAACCGCTCGGTGGCCTCAAGTCCCACCACACCGAATGATGTGCGCTGGGAGACGGCCACAAGGTAGGCGAAGATGCCGATGGTCCAGATCAGCCAGGCTCGGGGTGCAGTCACCCCTCATTATGCCCGGGCTGCTTCCCGGACCTGGGCAAGCGTCTGCCTGGCGGACGCTGCGGGGCGGTCTACGGGTGCGGGTTTTCGCGGGCCAGGTAAGCCTCCACTGCCGCGCCCAGCTCGTCCCCGTTGGGCAGTTCGTCATTTTCATCGGCCAGGAGGGAGCGCCTGACCGTGCCTTCGGCCTTCTCGTCGTACCGCTCCTCCAGCCGGGTGACCACCTGCTGCACATCTTCGGAGGCGGCCACCTGCTCGGCGATCTGGCGGCCCACTTCCCGACCCGCTTCGCGCAGCCGGTCCGCCGGTAACATCAGGGACGTCGCGGCACCGAGGAATTCGAGTCCGGCTACGGCGGCCGGCGGGTATTCCGCCTCAGCGAGGTAGTGCGGAACGTGGATCACGTAGCCGGCAACATTGCGCCCGGCTTCCATCAGCCGCAGCTCCAGAATGTGGCCCACGGCCGCCGGAACGTCAACGGTGGGCTTCCAGACCGAGATTCCCTCGATCAGTTCCGGACGGTTGCCGTGAACGGTCACACCCACCGGGCGCGTGTGAGGCACCGGCATGGGAATGGAGTGGATCCAGGTCACGAGGTTCACGTCCAGCTTTTCGACAATGCCGACGACGGCGCGCGCGAACCGCTCCCATTGAAGGTCAGGTTCAAAACCGGCCAGCAGCAGGAAGGGGCTGCCGAGCCCGTCCGTCAGCTTGTACAGCGCCAGCTTCGGCTGCTGATAGTCCTGCAGGTGATCCTCCACAAAGGAGATGTGGGCCGCCGCGACCGGTAGTCGATGAGCTGGTCGGCGTCGAACACCGCCACCGTCTCGGCGTCGAGGGTGTCCAGCAGCTCCGCATTGATCTGCTTGACCACGTGGCCAGCATCAGCGAAGCCGGTGAAACCCATCACCAGGTTCAGCCCGCGGAGCGCCGGGCTGTGGAACAGCTCGATGTTGCTCGCATAGAGCGCATCGGGGTCCAGCAGGGAACCGGAAATCCGTTCAAGCACGGCGTCGTCCTTCCAAGGAGTCGGGTGAATATCTTGTACAACGCGGCCAGGCACCCCTGAATTCCGCCAGCGGGTGTGGCGCAGGTCTCAGGAGATTCCGCTGCCGCGGCCCGCAGCGGCTACGATCGTGAATGGCCCGCCGGACGGGTACCGGCCCTCCGGCGACGTCCCGATCGGACGGCCGCCGGATTTCCATGGCCGTGCGCCTGACATCCATACCAGCGCGAACAGCCTTTTCGAGAATTGAGGACTTACCCCGTGGTCAAGAATACTGAAATTAACCTTAGTACCCTCGCCAAGGACCTGAAGAGGACCCCCAGTGACGCCGTTGTCATCGGCGTGGGACAAGGATCGGACGGCCCGTCCTGCTTGAGAATCCGCTGACCGCAAAATCGGCTGAAGCGCTCACAGACTCCCTGAAGGTCCTGGGTGTCACCGGCGCCGCTGACCAGGTGGTCCGGCTGCCCGGCCTGCCGGAAACGGGTTCCGGGGTCCTGGTCCTCGCCGGCGTCGGCAAGGTGGCCGCTGGCCGCCCGCTGACCGAAGAGGCCCTGCGGCGAGCCGCGGGTTCCGCCGTCCGCCAGCTCAGCGGCCTGCCCACCGTTGTCCTCGCGCTCCCGACGGCGGGAGTCGCCGACGTCGCGGCAGTCGCCGAAGGTGCCGCCTTGGGAGCCTATTCGTTCACCGAGTACCGGTCGTCCAACGACGGGCTGAAGGATCCGGTCCGCAACGCAGTGATTTACACGGACGTTGCCGCCAATGATGCGCTGCGCTCTGCCCTGACGCGGGCAGGCCTGATCGGCAAAGCCGTCAACGCCACGCGGTCCCTGGTCAACCAGCCGCCCAGCCACCTCTACCCCGAATCCTTCGCCGAGGCCGCCAGGGAACTGGCCAAGGGCCTGCCTGTTAAGGTCACGGTCTGGGACGAAAAGCGCCTCGAAAAAGAAGGCTTCGGCGGCATCATGGGCGTGGGCAAGGGGTCCACGCGACAGCCCCGCCTGGTGAAGGTCGAATACGCCCCCGCAAAGGCCACCGCAAAAATCGCCCTGGTGGGCAAAGGCATCACGTTCGACACCGGCGGAATTTCGATCAAGCCGGCCCTTGGCATGGGTGACATGAAGAGCGACATGGCGGGCGCCGCCGTCGTCCTTAATACTGTGCTGGCCATCGCGGGACTTGGCCTGCCGGTGAAGGCGACCGCCTGGCTCTGCATCGCAGAAAACATGCCCTCCGGTGCGGCCTCACGGCCGGCGGATGTTCTCACCATGTTCGGCGGGAAGACCGTTGAGGTGCTGAACACCGATGCCGAGGGCCGACTGGTCATGGCAGACGGCATCGTCGCGGCGAGCCTCGAATACCCTGACGCCATCATCGACGTCGCCACCCTCACCGGTGCGCAGCTCATCGCCCTTGGCAACAGGACCGCCGGCGTGATGGGCTCGGACAGCGTCACCGCCCCGCTCAAGGCCGCCGCCGACCGTGCAGGCGAGCTGGTGTGGCCCATGCCGCTGCCGGAAGAGCTGCGCCCGAGCATCGACTCCCAGGTGGCCGACCTCGCCAACATCGGCGAACGCCACGGCGGCATGATGACGGCTGCCGTCTTCCTGCGCGAGTTTGTGGGCAAGGGCAAGGACGGGAGCAGATCCCCTGGGCGCACATCGACATCGCCGGCCCGTCATTCAACAACGGGAGCCCCTACGGCTACACCCACAAGCAGGGCACGGGCTGCACGGTCCGCACGCTGGTGGCATACGTGGAAGACGTCCTGGCCGCCGCCGTCTGACCCCACGGATCGCTGACCTTTTCAGTTAAGTTGTCACGCGGCTGTTTGTCCTGCCGCTGCAGGACGTGCCGTGGCCCCTTGGCCACACGGCCGCGTGACACTCGCCACAAGCGCTCCACAAACACTGCGGCAAGGTGGAGCATGGATAAGTGGTTCGCTAAGGTGAACCACGGTAGTCACAAATGCAAGAGAACTTACCTGCTGGCATAATCACGGCAGTACAAGTTCCAAGACCAGATGATGCGTACGCTCGCGTCATCGTTCACGCGAGGGAGCGTTTTAGTGGCCGATCAGGCAACTGCGCAAGAATTCGACATCCTGGTACTCGGTGGCGGCAGCGGCGGATACGCCACCGCCCTGCGGGCCGTTCAGCTTGGCTTCACCGTCGGCCTCGTGGAGAAGGGAAAGCTGGGCGGCACCTGCCTGCACAACGGCTGCATCCCCACGAAGGCACTGCTGCACTCGGCCGAACTGGCCGACCACGCCCGTGACTCCGCCAAGTATGGCGTGAACGTCACCCTGGACAGCATCGACATCACCGCTGTCAACGCTTACAAAGACGGCATCATAGCCGGCAAGTTCAAGGGACTTCAGGGGCTGATCAAGTCCAAGGGCATCACCGTCATTGAGGGCGAAGGCAAGCTCACGGCCCCGGACACCGTCACTGTCAACGGCACGGCGTACAAGGGCAAGAACATCGTGCTGGCCACGGGTTCCTACTCCCGCACGCTGCCTGGCCTGGAAATCGGCGGCAAGGTCATCACCTCCGACGAAGCCCTCACCATGGACTACATCCCCAAGAGCGCCATCATCCTGGGCGGCGGCGTGATCGGCGTCGAGTTCGCTTCGGTCTGGAAGTCCTTCGGCGTCGACGTGACCATTGTCGAAGGCCTGCCCTCGCTCGTACCCAACGAGGACGCGACCATCGTCAAGAACTTCGAGCGGGCGTTCAAGAAGCGCGGCATCAAATTCTCCACCGGCGTCTTCTTCCAGGGCGTGGAGCAGAACGACGACGGCGTCAAGGTCACGCTGGTGGACGGCAAGACGTTCGAAGCCGACCTCCTCCTCGTTGCAGTGGGCCGCGGTCCTGTCACCGCCAACCTTGGCTACGAGGATGCCGGCGTCACCATCGACCGCGGCTTCGTCATCACCAACGAGCGCCTGCACACCGGCGTGGGCAACGTCTACGCCGTCGGCGACATCGTCCCCGGCGTCCAGCTGGCGCACCGCGGCTACCAGCAGGGCATCTTCGTCGCCGAGGAAATCGCCGGCCTGAAGCCGGTGGTCGTCGAGGATGTCAACATCCCCAAGGTCACCTACTCCGAACCGGAAATCGCGACGGTTGGTTACACCGAAAAGGGCGCCAAGGAGAAGTTCGGCGAGGACCAGGTGGAAACCCAGGAATACAACCTGGCCGGAAACGGCAAGAGCTCCATCCTGGGCACCAGCGGCATCGTGAAGCTGGTCCGCCAGAAGGACGGACCGGTGGTGGGCGTTCACATGATCGGCGCCCGCATGGGCGAGCAGATCGGCGAAGCCCAGCTCATCGTGAACTGGGAAGCCTACCCGGAGGACGTTGCACAGCTCGTGCACGCCCACCCGACGCAGAACGAGTCCCTCGGTGAAGCCCACCTTGCACTCGCAGGCAAAGCCCTCCACGGCTAACAGCCTCCCCGTCCTACCGCATGACATCAGGGTTTGGTGCGCCCGGCGTGATCCGCCGGGTGCACTAAGCTCGAACAAGCCAGCCATCATCCGCACAAAAGATCAATAAGGAGAACGGGGACGACATGTCTGAATCCGTTAACTTGCCCGCCCTCGGTGAGAGCGTCACCGAAGGAACCGTCACCCGCTGGCTCAAGCAGGTAGGTGACCGGGTAGAGGTGGACGAACCGCTGCTCGAGGTTTCCACCGACAAGGTAGACACCGAAATCCCCTCTCCGATTGCCGGCATCATCGAGGAAATCCTCGTAGCCGAAGACGAGACCGCCGAAGTAGGCGCTCCCCTGGTCCGCATCGGCGGCGGCGCAGCCCCGAAGCGGCAGCACCGGCCGAGGAAGCCCCGCCGCACCGGCTGCAGAAGCCCGGCCGCAGAAACCCCCGCAGCGGCTGCACCCGCCGCAGCGGACGGCGAAAGCCACGACGTCACCCTCCCGGCACTTGGCGAAAGCGTCACCGAAGGAACCGTCACCCGCTGGCTGAAGGCTGTGGGCGACACCGTTGCAGTGGACGAACCGCTGCTGGAGGTATCCACGGACAAGGTTGACACCGAAATCCCGTCCCCCGTCGCGGGAACGCTGCAGGAAATCCGTGTCAACGAAGACGAAACCGCCGAAGTTGGCGCCGTCCTCGCCGTCATCGGCTCCGGCGCAGCAGCCCTGCAGCCTCCGCACCGGCACCAGCAGCAGCGCCGGCACCTGCCGCCGCGCCTGCCGCACCGGCACCCGCAGCGGCACCGGCACCCGAAGCACCCAAGGCAGAGCATGCTCCGGCAGCACCTGCCGCAGCAGCACCGGCAC
The DNA here is from genome assembly GCA_002370555.1 of Arthrobacter sp. Hiyo4. Lineage (GTDB taxonomy): Bacteria > Actinomycetota > Actinomycetes > Actinomycetales > Micrococcaceae > Arthrobacter. The sequence continues at coordinate 1,473,163 of AP014718.1, read as the reverse complement.
CTGTTTCAGCCCCGGCACCGGCAGCCGAGCCTGCCGCCGGCGGCGAATCCGGCTACGTGACGCCCCTGGTCCGGAAGCTGGCCAACCAGCACGGCGTGGACGTCGCATCACTGTCCGGCACCGGCGTCGGTGGGCGCATCCGCAAGCAGGACGTCCTCGCCGCTGCAGAAGCCAAGGCCGCTCCCGCTGCCGCAGCACCGGCCAAGCCGTCCGCCGCTGCCGCGGGCCGGCTGCCTCCTCGCTGCGTGGCACCACGCAGAAGGCACCCCGCATCCGCCAGGTCATTGCCCGCCGTATGCGCGAATCCCTCGAAATCTCCACGCAGCTCACACAGGTGCACGAAGTGGACATGACCAAGGTGGCCAAGCTCCGCCTGAAGGCCAAGAACTCCTTCCTGGCCCAGAACGGCGTCAAGCTCACCTTCCTGCCGTTCATCGCCAAGGCCGTGGCCGAGGCCCTCAAGCAGCACCCCAAGCTCAACGCTGCGTACGACGAGGACAAGCAGGAGATCACATACCACAACGCCGAGCACCTGGCGATCGCAGTGGACACCGACAAGGGCCTCCTGGTTCCGGTCATCTCCGATGCCGGCAATCTGAACCTGGCCGGACTGGCCGCCAAGATCGCCGACGTTGCCGGGCGTACCCGCGACGGCAAGATCGGCCCGGACGAACTGTCCGGCGGAACGTTCAGCATCACCAACATCGGCTCGGTCGGGCGCTGTTTGATACCCCGATCATCAACCAGCCGCAGGTGGGCATCCTCGGCACCGGCGCCATTGTCAAGCGCCCCGTGGTGGTGGCCGATGAGAACGGTGACGACTCGATCGCCATCCGCTCCATGATGTACCTGTCCCTGACGTACGACCACCGCCTGGTGGACGGCGCGGATGCAGGCCGCTTCCTCCAGACCCTGAAGGCCCGCCTTGAAGAAGGCGCCTTCGAGGCCGACTTGGGACTCTAGCCCCAAGCCAGAACAGCACGACGGCGGTGCACGCGCCGGTGGGAAACCACCGGAAGGCGTGCACCGCCGTCGTCCGTTTAAAGAAGGTGTGCCTACGCGCCCCGCGTGGCTTTGCTACGCGACGTAGAATCTACTGGCTAAGCTGGTGCCATGACTATCGTGTTCAGCATCCTGGTGTTCTTGCACATCGTCGGCGCAGCAATGATCGTGGGGTACTGGATCGCCACGATCAAGGAGCCCACCGTCCACCCGCGCCAGCGTGACGGCGCCTTTCTGCAGCTGCTGACCGGCGTCGCGATGATGGGCGTGCTCCCCATGATGCCCGACTCCGACCCCAACTACTTCAAGCTCGGCATCAAGTTCGCCATCGGCATCGCCGTCGCCGTGCTGGCCGTGATCGGCTCCCGCAAGGTCAAGAAGGGTGAACCGGTTTCCACCGGGCTCGCCCACGGTGTCGGCGGACTGGCCCTGGTCAACATCGCCATCGCCACCATCTGGAACTGATCGCCGGCTGAACCACACGACGGCGCCACTCCCCCTCTGGGGTGCGGCGCCGTCGCTGTTTAACGGCCAAGCGGTGACCGCCACGCAGCCGCCAGGCGGCTGGGTTGCATAGTCACAATCCACTGAGAGCGGACACCCTGTGCACGGCCGCCGCTCAATCCCTAGGATTGGAACCGGCGGGGCCAGGCAACAGCCGGTCCCGGTTGGAACCGACTTTGAGGAGTGGACATGGCAGCAACACGCACCGCACACACAGTATGGAACGGCGACCTGATGACGGGGTCGGGTCAGACCACGCTGGACAGCTCCGGCCTGGGCACATTTGAGGTTACATGGAAGGCACGCACCGAAGCCGCCGAGGGCAAAACCAGCCCGGAAGAACTGATCGCCGCAGCCCACGCGAGCTGCTTCTCGATGGCGTTCAGCAACATGCTTGCCCAGGCAGGCCATGCACCCGAGGAAATCAACACCAAAGCGGACGTCACCTTCGTGCCGGGCACAGGCATCACCGGCAGCCACCTGACGGTGTCCGCCAAGATCCCCGGCATCTCCGAAGAGGAATTCCAGAAGATCGCCGCCGAAGCCAAGGTTGGCTGCCCGGTTTCCGGCGCGCTGGCCAGCATCGACATCACCTTGGACGCGACCCTGCAGTCCTGATCCAGCCAGGCCGCTGCCGCGCGTTCGCTATGAACGCTGAAGGCTCCTGAAATTGAGAAGGCCCTGCCCCGGCCCGGACTAACCGGGAGGAGCAGGGCCTTCGTCGTTCTGTAGGCGCCGGGCCGGCCTTATTCGCCGTGCCGGCGGGCCGGAAGCGGCGCAGGCTTCAGGCGGCGGTAGCCTTCGCGGACCGGAGGCTTGTCCGTGGGCAGCTCCTGGATCATTTCCTTGAGCGCACCGATCCCGTATTCCAGCTGGGGGTCCCTGCCTGCGGCATATGCGTGCGGCGGGTAGAGCACCTCGATGTCAGGATCCACGCCGTAGTTTCCACGGACCAGCCCACGCCGCCACCGAACCAGGTGGCGTACCGCGGCTGGGTCACGCCGGTGCCGTCGGCCAGGGAGAACCTGTTGTCGATCCCCACCACACCGCCCCACGTGCGCGTGCCGATCACCGGGCCGATGCCCCGCAGCTTGGAGACCTGGGTGATGATGTCACCGTCGGAGCCGGCAAATTCATCGGCGAGGATAATCACCGGACCCCGCGGGCGTGGTGCGGGTAGGTCCGCGGACGTTCACCGCGGGGCATGCTCCAGCCGGTGACCTTCCGGCCAATCAGCTCCGCCACCAGCTGGGACGTGTGTCCGCCACGGTTCCGGCGGACATCCACAATGAGTCCGTCCAAGGCAGTTTCGGTGTCCAGGTCGCGGTGCAGCTGCGCCCAACCGTTGGCCATCATGTCCGGGATATGCAGGTACCCGTAGCGGCCGCCGGAGGCCTCCCGGACGATCCCGCGGTTCGCGGCCACCCACTCCTGGTAGCGCAGGCGCTCCTCGTCCCTGACCGGGATCACGGCGATCCGCCGCTGCTCCCCTGCCTCGACGCCATGCCCGGCTCCGTTGCGTAATGTCAGCTCCACAGCCCGTCCGGCGGCGCCCACCAGCTGCATCGCGGGGCTCACCGTGGCGGACAGCGGCACACCGTCGATGGCCAGTACTACGTCCCCGGCCATGGCGGCAGCGCCGGGCGGGTCAGCGGCGAGGTGGCCAGCGGGTCCGAGGACTCGCCGGCCAGGATACGGGTGATCTCCCAGCCCGCCGGTGTGAACGTGAAGTCTGCGCCAAGCCGTCCCTGGCCGTTGCTGCCGTTTTCCGTGACGGCTGCGGGCCGGACGTACGCGTGCGAGGTGCCCAGTTCCCCGTGCAGCTCCAGAGCAGATCCACCAGGTCGTCGTGGGACCCCAGCCGGTCAACGATCGGACGGTACCGCTTGTGGATCGATTCCCAGTCCTGTCCTGCCATGTCTTCGGCCCAGAAGAAATCGCGCTGCAGGCGCCAGGCTTCGTCGAACGCCTGGCCCCAGACGCTGAGAGGATCCATCATCACGCGGATGCGGCCCAGGTCCACCTTGACCAGCTGGCCGGATTCCTCATCGGCTTTGGCAGCAGAAGGAACCACGCTGACCTGCTTGTCGTTGACCAGTACTACTTTCTTGCCATCGCCGGAGAGCCGGTAACTGTCCAGGGCTTCCACCAGCGTGGCCGACTTCCGGCGGGCCAGGTCGAACCGGACCAGGCTGGGGCGGGCGTCCTTGTCTTCCTGGCTGGCTTTGCCGTCCCCGGTGACGCCGGCCAAGGCCCAGTCCAGCCACAGCAGTGCACCCTCCGTTGCCGTGAGTGAGGTGTAGTTGCCCTGGGGCACCGGAACGCCGATGACACGGTGGGCCAGCCCGGCCGGATCCACGCGGACCACGGGACGTGCCGCGGTGTCTGCGTCCGTGGTATCCGCGCTGTCCTTGTTTGCGGCCGGGCCAGGTCAACAGCGGGCCAAACGGCGACGGCGTCGTGGCGGCCAGTGCCACCAGGTACGGCTTGATGGGGCTGGGGAAGGACAGGTCGAACGAGTGCCGTCGTACACCGGATCAAAGCTGCGGTTGGACAGGAAGGCCAGGAACTTCCCGTCCGGCGTGAAGCTTGGGGACCCGTCGCAGAAACGGCCGTCAGTGACCTCGACGATGCCGCCCGCCAGGTCCGCGGCATTGGCCAGCCGGAGCCGGCTCCGGGAGCCGAACGAGGTGACAGGTTCGGACCACGCAAGCCACTGGGAGTCAGGAGACCACGCCAGTTCCGCGATGCTGCCCTCGCCGATGCTGGTGACGAGGGAAAGCACACCGGTGGCTGTGTCCGCCACAAAGACATCCCCGAAGAAGGTCCCCACGGCAAGCCACCGGCCATCGGGGCTCGCTTCCAGGGCGCTGGCGCGTGACGGCGTCGGGAACGCGATGCGGGTCCGCAGGCCGGCTGGTCCTGCGGTGGCGGCGGCTTCCGACGGCCGTGGGCGGCGTCAGCCGGGAGCCATCGGCCCGGGAGTCATCAGGCACCGGAACAACGACGTCGGCAATTACCGGTGCGGACGATGCCGCAGCGGAACCGGACGCGGCAGTGGCGCTTCCGATTGGTCCCGGGCGGCTGCAGCGGGTACGGCAGTCGGAGCTGCCGTGACGGCAGCGACCACGGTGTCGGGGACCTGCGCGGCAATCTCCTTGATGTAGATCGCCTCCACGCCGTCGTGGTCGGCGACGTAAGCGAGGCGGCCGCCGTCGAGCGGCCTGGGGAGCCGTGCCCGGACACCCGGGGTGGCCTCGACGATACGGGAGGGCCGTCCTGGTGACGGAGCCAGTGAAGGGTGCCATGGGCCTCCACTGCGCTGGCGGAGCCGCTGTCATCCGGCACCACCGTGCCCAGATGTTTGGAGGTTTTCAGGAGGCCCGGGCGACGCGATTGCGACGCGGAACCCAGCGAGATGTCCAGCCGTACCGCGGCAGAGGACAGATCGTGCAGAATCCAGAGCTCACCGGCAGATTCGAAGATGACCCGCCCGCCGTCGGTGGACGCGTGCCGGACGTAGAAGTCCTCGTGGTCGGTGTGCCGTCGAAGATCGCCGCCGCCGGGCAGCACCGAGTACAGATTTCCGTAACCTTCGTGGTCGGACAGGAAGGCAATCCGCCCGTCCACCCACATCGGATCTGCGAGGTTTCCGTCGAGGTGGGGAACCAGGCGCTCGAACTCCCCGTTTCCGTCTGCGTCAATCCAGAGCTTGCCGGCGGTACCGCCACGGTACCGCTTCCACCAGGCCGGTTCGCGGGAGAGCACACTGGCCAGGACAACCGGCCGCTCGTCCCCCACTTCCGGACCAAAGGCCACGGATTCGACCGGCCCGAAGGGGAGCTCCTCAGCCGACCCGCCATCGACCGGGACGCTGTAAGCGTAGGTATGCCGGCCTTCAGCCTGGCGGAACGCGCTGGTCACTACTGCGTCGCCGGCTGTCGTGAAGCCTTTGACCTTGGTTGTGGCGTGGCCGAAATACGTCAGTTGCCGGTATCCACCGCCGTCCACCTCCGCCGAGACCACTTCCGGGGCGGTTCCCTGGACGACAGTCCAGACCAGCCGTTTGCCGTCAGGGGTAAACCGCGGATTGCGGGCGGGCAGCTGCAGTGACGAAACCCGCCAGGCGCGGCCGCCGCTGAGCGGCGCGATCCACACGTCGTCCTCTGCCACAAACGTGACCAGATCGCCGTGGACATGCGGAAACCGGAAGTAGCTCGAAGAAGTCATCGTTCGATCATAGTCAACTCCCGGTACGGTCCCGGGAAGGTACCGACGGCGTGCGGGCCGTGGTGAGATGGATCATGCACATCGTCATTGCCGGGGCCTCAGGGCTGATCGGGACCCATTTGTCCGCAACGCTGCGAGAGGCCGGCCATGACGTGACCGCCCTCGTCCGACGCGAGCCCACGTCCGCGTCCGAGATCCGCTGGGACCCGCAGCGCGCCGCCTGGATCCGGCGGCGCTGGCCGGTGCCGACACCGTGATCAACCTCTCCGGTGCCGGGATCGGGGACAGACCCTGGACCAGACGACGGATCGACGAGCTGTTGACCTCGCGGTTGGCAGCCACCGGCACCCTGACCGCGGCCATGGCCACGCTTGACGACCCGCCGCGCACGTTTATCAGCCAGTCGGCGTCCGGGTACTACGGCGATTCCGGGTCCGCCCAGCTCCGGGAGAACGCGCCGCCGGGCTCGGGTGTTCTGTCACGTATCTGCCTCGAGTGGGAGGCCGCCGCCCATCGGGCGCCGGCCGGCGTCCGCGTGGTCACACCACGCACCGGCGTTGTCCTCAGCCCCGCAGGTGGCGCGCTGGGCCGGCTGCTGCCGCTGCTTCGGCTCGGGGTGGGCGGTCCGCTCGGCCACGGCCGGCAGTACTGGCCGTGGATCACCCTTCCGGACGTCGCCGCAGCCTTTGTGTTCCTTGCTGACTCCGGGCTCCACGGACCGGCCAACGTCTGTGCCCCCGAAAGCGCTGACGTCAACGCTTTGGTCGGCGCCTTGGCATCCGTGCTCCACCGGCCGGCGTTTTTCCGCGTACCTTCGCCGGCCCTGCGCCTGGTCCTGGGTCAGCTGGCCGACGAACTGATCCTGCCCAGCCAGCGGATGGAACCGGCGGCCCTGGAAGCAGCCGGCTTCCAGTGGCAGCACCCGTCACTGGCCGAGGCCGCGGCCTGGGTGGCCGGCAGCCACTGAGCCTGAGTCGATCGGCTAAGCCAACCTGATGAGCCAACGTGCTGAGGCAAGCAGTCAGGACCCCGGGAGGACGTCCGTGATCCGCCAGCGGCCGTCAACGGAGACCAGCACCAGCCGGAGGTTCCGGGCGGCTGCAGGGGCGCCCGCCGCCACGACTGCCCCGGATGCGTCTTTCTCCTCATACGGCGACGTGGCTGACGTGACACTGACAACAACCTGGCCGGAGGGACTGCCGGGCTGGACCTGCAGATCCGCTACGGAACTCGTGAATCCGGCCAGGACGTGGCCTGACTCCTGGAGCTTGGCCTTAAGGCCTGCATCCGCGGCAGAGGCCGCCGATCCCGGGGCATTAACCAGATCCAGCAGCTCCAGCCGGCCGGAACTGTAGGCCAGGGACCTCACGGCGGCCAATCCCGGACTGCTTCGAGCGGGTCCGCCGAGTCCAGCTGGGCCGCGACGTCGGCCGGGACGCCCGCGGCGGCGAGCATGGTGTCCAGCTCGCCGGTCTCCGTACTCTCCGCTTCTGCCCGTGCGCCGATCCTGTCGCCGGCACTGGCAGCGACCGCGCCTGGTCCGGAGGGCACCGCCCACGGCCCTCCGGCCCAAGGGCGCCAGCGGCCCAGATGGCTCCCGCCACGATGGCACCGGCTCCAACCGCCAGCAGCACCGTGCCCCCCGCACGCCCGCCGCGCCGGTTTGATCCGGGGCGCACCACGTTCTGCGACGCCACCGCCCGACGCTTCGCCCCGGGGTTTTGTTCGTGATCCTTCGGGCCAGGTTCCACCGTATGCCTGCCGCGCGGCGCCGGCTTTTCACCGTCGACAGCCTGGACCACTGCGGCAACGCGCCTGGCCTCAGATGCGCTGGCCTTTCGTGCCCGGGGCTCCGGTGCGCGGGGTTTCGGTGCGCGCACCAGGGGCATCTCCGTTTTCTCCCCAGCCGGGAACGGAAGGACCTGCCGCACCCCATCAGCCCGGACCAACGCGACGTCGAGATCCGGCGCCGCCAGGCCCGGAGACCGTTCCGGAGCGCGCCGCCGGGATGTTCCGGGACGGGGCGCCGAGTCAGCAGCTGCGGGATAACAGTGGCGTGGACGGAGGAGGCGAGGTCCACCGGCAACGGTGGGGCACTGCGGTAGACCGCCGTCGCCAGTTCAACAGCCGTGGGCCGGAGCCGCCGGTCCTCATTGAGTCCAGCCTCCAGGGCCGCGGCCAGCTCGACTGGAACGTCAGGGAGCAGGAGGGAAAGAGGCGGACGGTCGGCGCTACGGCGTGGCGGCTGTCCCGTCAGGCAGTACCACCCCAGCGCCGCCACCGAATAAACGTCGCGTTCCGGCTGCAGCCCCGCCCTCACGGCGTCCACCGGCGCCGGATCCATGAACCCCGGGGTGCCCTGGTCCGGCACAGCCGAAACATCACCCACCATCCTGGCGATGCCGACGTCGGACAGCATTGGCTTGCCATGGCCTGTAAAGAGCACGTTCCCGGGCGACACGTCACCGTGGGTGAACCCCTGGCCGTGCAGGTAGCCAAGTACCTGGGCAATAGGGGTAAGCACGGTGACCGTCTCCCCGATGGTGAGCTTGGCCCTGCTGCCAACCAACTCTCCGAGGGAACCGCCGGGCGCGTAATCCAGCAGCAGCCCTACTGTCCGTCCGGCCGTCACTGCTGATCCGGCCGGCACGCGAAGACGGAGGGCGTCGTGGGCTTTGATGAGGTGCTGGTGGTCAAGGACAGAAAGAATGCGGATTTCACGGCGGATGGCCTCCTCGGCGTCGGCCCGGTTTCCCTGCCTTCGCCGGGATTGGTTGCGCCGCTGTGCCCTGCACCGAGGCATTTCAGCGCAAACTCGCGGCCGGACCTTTCGTCCGTAACCAGCCACACGGTTGAACTTCCGCCGCGGCCCAGCACGCGGCCCACCAGGAACCCGGGAACCACGGGGGCAGTGAAATCATCCATGACTCATGTCTAGCGGAATCCCGGAATGCCTGCAGAAGTTATCCACAGGCCCACTGGATCCGACAACGCACGAGTCAGTGCATGAGAGGTCCGACACTATAACCGGACCCCTCGCGGATCGGGGTCTAAGCTTGACGGCATGACTCTTGAGTTTTCACAGGTGGGTCTCGCCCCGGACTTCGTTGACTACACGCTCGGCTGGGATCTGCAGCGCGGGATCCACAGCAAGGTCGTCGCAGCCGAAGCGCCCAGCACCGTCCTCATCCTTGAACATGCCGCCGTCTATACAGCGGGCAAGCTCACCGAAGAGCACGAGCGCCCGTTGGATGGCACGCCCGTAGTGGCGGTGGACCGCGGCGGAAAGCTGACCTGGCATGGCCCCGGCCAGCTGATCGCGTATCCGATCCTCAAGCTGAAGAACCGGTCAGGCATCCGAGACTACGTTGAGCGGCTCGAAGCCGTCATGATCGCGGTCATGGCTGACTATGGCATCAACGCACAGCGGATCAAGGGACGCGCCGGAGTATGGATCACGGCGGACAGCAAAGGCCCGGACCGGAAGATTGCCGCCATCGGCATCCGCGTCCTGGACGGGGTCACAATGCACGGCGTCGCCATTAACTGCAACAATGATCTGGCGCCCTATGCCCAGATCATTGCCTGTGGCATCACCGACGCCAGCGTTACCACCATGTCCATCGAAACCGGCAGGAACATCGCCCCGAGCGATATCGCGGACCGGTTCGTGGAAGAATTTCGCAAGCACGAAGAAGCACTCGTTTCAATCCCTGAGGGAGCACTCCTGTGACACTGGCACCAGAAGGCCGGAAGCTGCTGCGCGTTGAGCAGCGCAACTCTGCAGTACCTGTGGAGCGGAAGCCGGAGTGGATCAAGGCGAAGGTCCAGATGGGTCCGGAGTATGTCCAGCTCAAGAACCTGGTCAAGAAGGAAGGCCTGCACACGGTGTGTGAGGAGGCCGGCTGCCCGAACATTTTTGAGTGCTGGGAAGACAAGGAAGCCACGTTCCTGATCGGCGGGTCCGAATGCACCCGGCGCTGTGATTTCTGCCAGATCGACACGGGCAAGCCCTCCCCGGTGGACATGTTCGAGCCCACGAAGGTGGCCGCTCGGTCCTGGCCATGCAGCTGCGCTACGCCACCGTGACCGGGGTGGCCCGGGATGACCTGGCCGATGAGGGTGTGTGGCTGTACGCCGAGACGGTCCGGAAGATCCACGAGCTGAACCCGGGCACCGGCGTCGAACTGCTGATCCCCGACTTTTCCGGCAAGCCCGAGCACATCGCGGCGATCTGTGATTCGAAGCCGGAGGTCTTCGCGCACAACGTCGAGACCGTGCCCCGGATTTTCAAGCGGATCCGGCCGGCGTTCCGGTATGACCGGTCCCTGGATGTCATCACCCAGGGCCGCAAGCTCGGGATGGTGACCAAGTCCAACCTGATCCTGGGCATGGGTGAGACCCGCGAGGAGATCTCCGAGGCGCTGCGGGACCTGCACGAGGCAGGGTGTGACCTGATCACCATCACCCAGTACCTGCGCCCGAGTGAGCGGCACCTGCCGGTGGACCGCTGGGTCAAGCCGCAGGAGTTCGTGGACCTCCAGGACGAGGCCAACGAGATCGGCTTCCTCGGCGTCATGAGTGGCCCGCTGGTCCGTTCCTCCTACCGGGCCGGCCGGCTCTGGGCCACCGCGATGCGCAAGAAGGGCTGGGAAATCCCGCCCAGCTCGCCCACATCGAATCCTCCGGCAGCACCCGCCAGGAAGCCAGCTCACTGCTCGCCGCACATTCCTGAGCCGTAGTTTGCTATCCCTGAGGGCCGGCACCGGACATTCTCCGGCGTCCGGCCCTCAGGCATAAATCACGTAGAATTGAGGAACTATGGCGAACTCCCCTGATTCCAGTAACAGCACTCCGGCGGCCTCTGACGCCCCGAAGCGTGGTCTCTTCTCGCGCAAGCCAAAAGAAGCGAAGGTCAAGAAGCCCAGCCGGCTCAAGCAGATCGGCGAAGTCTTTAACATGACCCGCCGCCATGACCCCATGGTCCCGTGGCTGATGCTGCTGGTGTTCCTGGGTGTAGTGGCTGTCAGCTTCCTGGTGGGATTTTGGCTGGAAAACTGGATCACCGGCCTGCTCATCGGTATTCCGCTGGGCCTCCTCGGCGCCACCCTGATCCTCTCGCGTCGTGCCGAACGTGCCGCGTTCGCCCAGATCGAAAACCAGCCCGGAGCCTCAGGCGCGGCACTGGGCACGCTTAAGCGCGGCTGGATCACCGAGGACCAGCCGGTTGCCGTCAACCCGCGCACGCAGGACGCCGTGTTCCGCGCCGTCGGCCGTCCCGGCGTCGTCCTCGTCAGCGAAGGCCCCACCATCCGCGTCAAGCCAATGCTCGACGCCGAGCGCAAGCGCCTCGCGCGCATCCTCCCGAACGTCACGGTCCACATGATCGAAAGCGGCAAGGGCGAGGGCCAGGTTCCCATCGGCCAGGTAGCCAAGAAAATGGGCAAGCTCAAGAACGAACTGACCAAGCTTGAGGTGAATGCCGTCTCCAAGCGCATTTCCTCGCTGGGCAACCGCCTCCCGATTCCCAAGGGAATCGACCCCTACAAAGCCCGCCCAACCGCGGACGCTGAGACCCTTGAACCGCCCTGGTTCCGGCTTTGCCGGAACCAGGGCGGTTTTGTCTGCCGGACGCCGCCGAACCAGGCGGGCACATTGATTGGAAATAGCAACATGACGATTCCCGTGAGAACCCTTGTTATCCGCGCCTTCCGCATCCTGGCGGTTGCCGAAGCCTTCAGCTGGGCCGCCCTGCTGGCGGGCATGTACTTCAAGTGGATCGCCAAGACCACCGAACTGGGTGTGGAGATCGCAGGACCTATCCATGGTGCGCTGTTTGTGGGCTACGGCATCGCCGCCCTCGCCCTGTGGCGGCTCCAGCGGTGGCCTTCGTTGTGGCCCTGTTCGCGGGACTGTCGGCGGTGTTCCCGTTCGCCACCATCGCGTTCGAACGCTGGGCCGGAAAGCGCGGCCACCTGACGCCCCGCACGGCTGTTCCCGCCGGGACAAAGGAAACAGCGGGGTCTGACGGCGCACGGCCCTGTGTTCGGGGCTGCCAGGTGTTCGGGGGCGTCAGGTTGCCGGCGAACCGGCACGGCCGGGTTCCCGATTACTGCTAGCGCCGCACGAGGATGGTATTCATCGCCTTGTCGTGCAGTCCACGCTGGTCCGGATCGAAAATTACGGCGGGAATCACCAGGCACAGCAGCACTGACCTCACCACGGCGGCCATTGGGCCCGCGGGCGCGCCGCCCAGTCGCAGCACCTGGATCCCGGCAACGCGGTGGCCGATGCTGTAACCGAGGGTGCCCACAAGCAGCATCTGTTCCGCGGCGAAAATCGCCAACGTGGCCCAGGAGTCACCGCCGAAGGCAAAATTGCTGATCAGCAGGGCAATCCCCCAGTCAAGGACGATGGCGAGGATGCGCCTGCCCGCCCTGGCGATGGAGCCGGAACCGGATTCGGGCAATCCCAGGCGCTCCCCCGGGTACTTTGAGATGCCGGACGTGTCCGGTCCGCCGAGCCAGGAACCAATGTCATTGCGATCTACCACCGTCCAAGCTTACCGACTCACCGCCGACCACAGAGTGGAAGCCGTTGGACCACACTACGGACACCGGATAGCGTTACCTGATCAGGACAGTTCTGTAACCTGAACAGGGCATTCTGTAACCTGCCCGAAACAATGTGGACACTGACGGGAAATGACGTGTCCATAGGCTGATAGCAGTTTCAAGCAATACCTCCCAAGCAGGGAAACTTGGTTTCCCTGCCCTTCGGATTGCGCTGGATCAGTTGGCTTGCCAGCCAGATATTACATATGCGTAAGGAGCATAGATGTTCAAGACTGCGGACGAAGTCCTCAAGTTCATCAAGGACGAAGATATTAAATTCGTCGATATCCGCTTCACCGATCTCCCGGGTGTGCAGCAGCACTTCAACGTCCCGGCAAAGAGCGTCGACGCGGACTTCTTCGTCAACGGCCAGCTCTTCGATGGTTCCTCCATCCGCGGATTCCAGGGCATCGCCGAATCCGACATGCAGCTGATCCCGGACGTCACCACCGCATTCCTGGATACGTTCCGCATGGAGAAGACCCTTGCGCTGAACTTCTCCATCGTGAACCCCCGCACCGGTGACCCTTACCACCGCGACCCCCGCGGCGTGGCCGAAAAGGCTGAGGCCTACCTCGCCTCCACGGGCATCGCCGACACCGCGTTCTTCGCTCCGGAAGCCGAATTCTTCGTCTTCGACAACGTCCAGTACCAGTCCTCCCCCGAGGGCAGCTTCTACAAGATCGACTCCGAAGAAGCACACTGGAACACCGGCCGTGAAGAAGACGGCGGAAACCTCGGCTACAAGACCCCCATCAAGGGCGGCTACTTCCCGGTTTCCCCCACCGACAAGCAGGCTGACCTCCGCGACGCCATGTGCATCGCCCTGGATGAGGCCGGCCTCGAGGTCGAGCGCAGCCACCACGAGGTAGGCTCCGCCGGCCAGGCCGAGATCAACTACAAGTTCACCACCCTGACCCACGCGGCAGATGACCTGCAGAAGTTCAAGTACGTCGTCAAGAACACGGCCGACGCCTGGGGCAAGTCCGTCACCTTCATGCCGAAGCCGGTCTTTGGCGACAACGGTTCGGGCATGCACTGCCACCAATCGCTGTGGACCAACGGCGAGCCGCTGTTCTACGACGAAAAGGGCTACGCCGGCCTGTCCGACATGGCCCGCTGGTACATCGGCGGCCTGCTGAAGCACTCCTCGTCCGTCCTCGCCTTCACCAACCCGACGGTGAACTCCTACCGCCGCCTGGTCAAGGGCTTCGAAGCTCCGGTCAACATGGTGTACTCGCAGGGCAACCGCTCCGCCGGTATCCGTATCCCCATCACGGGTTCCAACCCCAAGGCCAAGCGCATCGAGTTCCGCGCTCCGGACCCCTCGTCCAACCCGTACCTGGCCTTCGCTGCCCAGCTGATGGCCGGCATTGACGGCATCCGCAACCGCATCGAACCGCCGGCTCCGATCGACAAGGACCTCTACGAGCTGCCCGCCGAGGAAGCCAAAGACATCCCGAAGGCACCGGGCTCGCTGGAAGAGGCGCTGGAGGCCCTGCGCGAGGACAACGAGTTCCTGCAGGCCGGTGGCGTGTTCACCCAGGACCTGATCGACACCTGGATCGAGTACAAGTACGAGTACGAGATCCGCCCGCTGTCCCTGCGCCCGAACCCGTACGAGTTCGAGCTCTACTACGGCGTCTAGCCAGATCCGCGGCTGAACCTGTTCAGTCCGCCAAAAAGTCCGCCCGTGCTACCAGCGTCAATGCTGCAGGCCGGGCGGACTTTTCTGTCCCTAAGGTGGGGGCTGACTCCAGACGTGCTGAGACCAGAAGCCAGCCCCCTGACATGTGCTCCCGAGACGAAGACTTTTCAAGCCTTCCCCCCAACAAGGTTTGAAGAACACCGCCAATCCACATGATCGATCAATGTGGAGCCGGAGGCAATGCCCGGCCGCCGTGTCTGGCCGAATTATCCCGTAAAGCTCCGGTACATGGTCCGTTGTGGTCCGGAAGTGCCGCCCAGGTACTGCCCCTGGTCCACAAAGCCCGCGGTCCTGTACGCGGACAAGCCGGCCGGATTGTCTTCGTTGACGGAAAGCACGACGCCGGCCTCGTGGGTTCCGCGCCTGGCGGTCAGTTTCGCAGCCGCCTCCACCGCGGACGTTGCCGCCAGCGGCCCGAGGCCTTGCCCCTGGTGGCGCCTGTCGATCAGGAAACCGCGCAACAGCCAGGCCGAATCCTCGTCCGGCCAGCCGGCCAGGCACGCGGCACCGGCCTGGAGGGTCAGCACGCCCACAGCGTAGCCCGCGGCCTCCAGGACATAAGGGAACCGCGAATCCTCCTCCAGTCCCGCCAGGACCATGCGGAGCGGGTCACCAACGAAGCTGCTTTGCCCTGGGCCCAGCTCAATGTTCGCTACCTCTCCCAGCTGAATGGCTAGCGCATCCGCTCTGAGGTCATCCAGGGAGATGAGCCAGACAGAACCTACTGCAGTTTTCAGGTCGGCTGTCCGTCGAATCCGGCGGCAGCGCCGGCGTCGGCCGATGGACCGGCAGGGTCCATCCACATGACCTCCCACAAGTGGCCGTCCGGGTCCTGGAAGCTGTGGTTGTACATAAAGCCGTAGTCCTGGACTTCCTGGGACGGCGTGCCGCCAGCGGCCAGTGCCTTGCTCACCGTTTCGTCCACGGCTTCCTTGCTGTCCACCGAAAAGGCCATGATGGCCTCGGTGGAACTGGTGGCATCTGCCACGTCCCTGGAGGTGAATGTCTTGAAGAAGCCCTCCACCAGGAGCATGACAAACGCGTTGTCGTTGATGATCATGCAGGTCGCGTTTTCATCGGTGTAGTCCGGGTTGAAGGAGAAGCCGAGGGCGGTGAAGAACGCAACGGACCGCGGCAGATCCTTCACGGGCAGGTTCAGGTAGATTTGGGTAGCCATGGCCCCAACCTAGCACCGCACCGCCACGGCTGTCTTCACCCCTCGGAGGGTCCCGGGACACTCACTGGTGACCGTAGAAGACCTTCTCGAATACAGCCCTGGCCCGCCGACTGATGCGGAGGTAATCCTCTTCGAGTGCGGCCGCGTTGCCTGGTTCGTAGCCGCACCAGCGGGCCACCGCTTCGAGGTCACCGCGTGCGGACGGCAGCGTGTCCGAGGCCCTGCCGCTCCAGATGACGTTGGCGGAGCGGATCCGGCTGGCGAGTCGCCAGGCGTTGGCCAGCAGCTTGGCGTCAGGTCCGGTGAGCAGGTCCAGCGCGGCGGCGGCCTCAAGGGCCTCCACCGTTGACGTTGTCCGCAGTTCCGGGTGCTTCGCCGCGTGCTCGAGCTGGAGGAGCTGCACCAGCCACTCGACGTCGCTCAGTCCCCCGCGTCCAAGCTTCAGGTGGCGTGCCGGATCCGCGCCTCGCGGCAGCCGCTCCGCTTCCACCCGCGCCTTGACCCTGCGGATCTCGCGGACATCCTGCTCCGAAATCGATTCCGGGTACCTGATCGGATCGATGAGGGCCAGGAAGTCCTCGGCCAGCGCATCGTCCCCCGCCATGGGCCGGGCCCGCAGCAGCGCCTGCGCTTCCCAGATCAACGACCACCGGCGGTAATATTCGGCGAACGAATCGAGCGAGCGGACCATAGCCCCGTTTTTGCCCTCGGGCCGAAGATCCGCGTCCATCTGCAGCACCCGCTCGGCCATGATGGCCGGCTTGAGCGGCTGCGTGAGCAGGCTGGAGACCTTGGCGACAATCCGGGCTGCCTGATCCTGCGCTTCCTCGTCCGTATAGCCCGGCAGTGCGCGGTGCACGTACATGACGTCGGCGTCGGAGCCGTAGCCGATCTCGCGGCCGCCCTGGCGGCCCATGGCCACCACCAATATCGCGGTCTTGAGCGGTCCCGCAGCAGAGACGATGCCTTCGGCCACGCGCAGCGCGCCCAGCACCGCTGCCCGGTCGGTGTCAGCCAGCGCCGCGCCCACCTGGTCCTGGTTGAGAAGCCGGCAGAATCGGCGATCGCGATCCGGAGGATCTCCCGGCGCCTAATGAGCCTGATCAGCCTGATGGCGTTTTCCGGGTCCGAGTGGCGCGACATTTTGGACGTGATCTCCTGCCACTGGGCTTCGAAGCCCAGTGGCACAAGGTCCTTGTTGGTGCCCAGCCACGCCACCGACTCCGGCGAAACCTCCAAAAGATCCGCAATCAGGCGTGAGTTCGAGAGCACGTTGCATAGCCGTTCAGCCGCCGCTGTGGAATCCCGGAGCATGCCCAGATACCAGTGGGTGGTGCCAAGGGCCTCACTGACGCGCCGGAACGCGAGCAGCCCGGCGTCGGGATCAACACCTTCGGCGAGCCAGTCCAGCAGGATAGGCAGCAGCTGGCGTTGCAGGGCTGCCCGCCGGCTGACACCGGCGGTGAGTGCCTCGATATGCCGCATGGCGCCCTGCGGGTCACGATAGCCCAGCGCGGCGAGGCGGCCCTGGGCGGCCTCCGGCGTCAGCCTGGCGTCCTCGCTGCTGAGTTTGGCAGCGGTGTTGAGCAGGGGACGGTAGAAAATACGTTCGTGCAGTTCGCGGACAGAGCGCTTGGTCTTCTGCCAGCTGGCCAGCAGCGAAGCCGGCGGCGGCCTGTCATTGGAGAAGGGGCTAAGCACCGCCTTTGCGAGGGCGCGCTGTGCCGCTTCGCTGACGGGCATCAGGTGTGTCCGCCGGAGCTGGAACAGCTGGATGCGATGTTCCAGGACGCGAAGGTACCGGTACGCGTGATCGAAAGCGGCGGCGTCGGACCTGCCGATGTAGCCTCCGGCCGAGAGTGCCGCTATTGCTGCGGTGGTATCCCTGCGCCGAATGGTTTCGTCGGATTTCCCGTGCACCAGTTGGAGCAGCTGCACGGTGAACTCCACGTCTCGGAGGCCGCCGCGGCCGAGTTTGATCTGCCGCTGTTCCTCCGCCGCAGGGATATGCTCGGTGACCCTTCGTCGCATCGCCTGCACGGACTCCACGAACCCTTCGCGGCCGCGGAGCTCCAGATCAATGGGGCCACGGCTTTTTCGTAGCGCTCCCCAGGTCCCTGTCACCGGCGATGGTCCGCGCCTTCAGGAGCGCCTGGAATTCCCAACTCTCCGCCCAGCGGGCGTAGTAGCTTTCGTGTGAGGCCAAAGTTCGGACCAACGGGCCGGACTTGCCCTCCGGCCGCAGGTTGGCGTCCACTTCCCAGAGACCGGGTTCACGTGCCACGGAGGATATCGCCCGGGAAATACCGGTGGCCAGGGCTGTGCCGATGGTGCTGGCACGGGCGTCGTCCAGGTCGCCGGCGTCGATCACGTAGATGACGTCGACGTCGGAAATATAGTTCAGCTCCCGCGCTCCGCATTTGCCCATCCCGATGACGGCCAGTCCAACGGCGGCCACCTCCCCGGCGCTGAACTGTTCAGCAGCCTCGGCACGGGAAACTGCCAGCGCAGCCTCGATCGCGGCCCCTGCCAGGTCAGCGAGTTCAGCTCCGACGGCGGGCATAAAGTCCAGCGGGTCAGCAGCGCACATGTCCTTGACCGCCAGGTCCACCACCCCGCGGCGGTAGGCCGACCGCAGCGCGGCATAGGCGTCGGCTCCGGTCACTCCCGCCACGGGCCGTGCTGACCCGGGGTCCGCGCGGACGGACTTCAGGAGGACAGAGCGAAGGTGTTCCGGGTCTGCCTGAAGTGGCTCGGGACTGGCCGTGACGTCGAAGGCATCCAGGTGCTCAGGGTGCCGGATGAGGAATTCCCCAGCGCTTCGGAGGCCCGAGCACGCGGTAGAGCGGCTCGCTGACCTCCGGATCGGCGGCGGCCAGCTCCCGGAGACCGGGGTGCTTTTCGATCAGCCGCACCAGTGACTGCAGTGCAGTGTCGGGGTTGGCAGCCATTTGCAGGCCTGCGAAAATCCTGTCCGGGTCCAGGCCGTCCAGTTCCGGGGCAGCAAGGAAGCGCTCACCCTTTTCCAGGTCACTGAAGCCGGCTGAGATGAGGCGGCGTGCGAGGCTCACCGCCGCCTAGAGAATGCCGAGGTTGCGCTGCAGTTCGTAGGGCGTCACCTGGAGCCGGTAGTCCTGCCATTCGGCACGCTTGTTGCGCAGGAAGTGCTCGAAGACCTGCTCTCCGAGGATCTGAGGCATCAGTTCGGAGTCCTCCATGGACCGTATCGCATCGTGAAGGCTGGCGGGCAGGGGGTCGTGGCCCATGGCACGGCGCTCGGCGGAGCTCAGTGACCAGACGTCGTCCTCTGCTGCAGCGGGCAGGTCATAGCCTTCTTCGATCCCCTTAAGCCCCGCCCCCAGCAGGACGGCATAGGCAAGGTAGGGGTTCGCTGCCGAATCGATGCCGCGGTATTCGATGCGGGCCGACTGGCCCTTGCCGGGCTTGTACAGCGGGACCCGGACCAGTGCCGAACGGTTGTTGTGGCCCCAGCTGAGGTAGCTTGGCGCTTCGCCGCCACCCCAGAGCCTCTTGTAGGAGTTCACGAACTGGTTGGTCACGGCCGTGAACTCGGGAGCGTGCTTCAGGATGCCTGCGATGAACTGGCGGGCCGTCTTGGAAAGCTGGAATTCGGCGCCCGCCTCGTAAAAAGCGTTGGTGTCGCCCTCGAAGAGCGAGAAGTGCGTGTGCATCCCGGAGCCGGGGTGGTCGGTGAAAGGCTTGGGCATAAACGTGGCGTAGGTTCCCTGCTGGAGGGCCACTTCCTTGATCACCGTGCGGAACGTCATGATGTTGTCCGCGGTCTGCAGGGCGTCCGCGTACCGCAGGTCGATCTCGTTCTGGCCAGGACCGGCTTCGTGGTGGCTGAACTCCACCGAAATGCCCACGGATTCCAGCATGGTCACGGCCGTGCGGCGGAAATCCTGCGCCACGCCGCCGGGAACGTGATCGAAGTAGCCGCCCTCGTCAACGGGGATCGGAGCACCGTCGGGCCCGGGCTGCTGGGACTTGAGGAGGTAGAACTCGATCTCCGGGTGGGTGTAGCACGTAAAGCCCATGTCCGCAGCCTTGGCCAGCGTGCGCTTGAGGACGTTGCGGGGATCCGCGGCCGACGGTTCGCCGTCCGGAGTCAGGATGTCACAGAACATTCGCGAGGTCTGTTCGGTCTCGCCACGCCAGGGCAGGATCTGGAACGTGGACGGATCCGGCTGCGCCAGCATGTCCGATTCGAACACGCGTGCCAGGCCTTCGATGGCTGAGCCGTCGAAACCGAGCCCTTCCTCAAACGCGCCTTCAACCTCGGCCGGGGCAAGTGCCACCGATTTGAGTGAACCTACGACGTCGGTGAACCATAAACGTACGAACCGTACGTCGCGCTCCTCGATTGTGCGCAGGACAAACTCTTGCTGGCGGTCCATGATGGCCTCTTCTCCGGTCAATCGTTCATGCCCGGGTCCGCGGAAGCGGCAGCCGGCAGCAGTTCACCATCACTTTACTAAGCAATCGGCTCCAATGCGGGCGACGGCGCCCACGTAACACAGCGTTTACACGGCAACCATTGACGGCCGCGCCCACAGGTGGCAAAAATGCACTTGGCGGGCACATGAATATGACGCGGATCACGGTCCGCGGGCCCGTCTGCGGTGGCTAGGACTGCTGCTGCCGCATTACGCTCTTGCCATGGCCTCAACCAATAGCTCTGAGTCAAGCGCGTCCGCTGAAGTACACGCACCTTACGGAAACGGACCTGCACCGGTGCAGCCGCCGTCGTCGGAAGTGAACGCGAAGCCCGCACCCAGGGTGCGTATCCACCACCTGCAGCAGGCCAAGCGGGACGGCAAACGCTTCGCCATGCTGACCGCCTACGAGCAGTACAGCGCGGAGATCTTCGACCAGGCCGGCATCGAGGTCCTCCTGGTAGGCGATTCTGCGTCCAACAACGTCTTTGGCAACGAGACCAGCCTGCCGGTCACGGTGGATGAACTCCTGCCCCTCTGCCGCGCCGTGGCGCGGTCCGCCAAGCGGGCCCTGGTGGTGGCAGACCTGCCGTTCGGCAGTTATGAAGTCTCGGCGCAGCAGGGTGTGGAAACAGGTGTCCGGTTCCTCAAGGAGGGACTGGCCCATGCCGTCAAGATCGAGGGCGGAAAATACTACGCGGAAACCGTCCGGGCCATGGTCCAGGCCGGCGTCCCGGTGATGGCCCATATCGGCTTCACCCCCAGAGTGAACACGCGCTGGGTGGATACCGGGTCCAGGGCCGCGGGGATGACGCCCAGCGGTTGATTGACGACGCCGTGGCGCTGGTGGAGGCGGGGGCGTTCGCCGTCCTGATGGAAATGGTTCCGGCGGACACTGCGGCCGCCGTTGACGCGGCGGTCAGTGTGCCGACGGTGGGGATCGGCGCCGGCAACGCCACCACGGGGCAGGTGCTGGTGTGGCAGGACATGGCAGGGTTCCGCGGCGGCAAGATGGCGAAGTTCGTCAAACAGTATGCCGACCTGCGCACTGCCCTCAGTGACGCCGCGAAGGCGTACGGCGACGACGTCCGAACAGGCCAGTTCCCCGGACCGGAGCACTCCTTCTAGCGGCTGACGCGCTCCCCAAGATCGCAAGCTCGCCAGGGGCCCTCGCGCGTCAGTCCTGGTCATCCTGTTTGTCCCAGGCCTCGTTGCGGGCCCGGACCTTTTCGAGGGCGTGTTCGGCCTCTTCCCGCGTTTTGTAGGGCCGATCAGCTGACTCCAGTCTGAGAGTGCATCCTCTTCCACCTCGTGGGTGTTCACGTTGTACCAGTACTCAGTCATCGGTCCTCCTCGTTCCAGCTGGCCGGGCCCTGCCGTGATCCACGTAACTTAAACGTGGATGCGGACAGCTTGGGGCTTCCAGTTACTTGGCCTAATGCGGTGCCTTATATGATCAATCTATGCCTTACCTCGCCTCGACTGCACCCACCGGCACCCTTACCCGCGGAACCGTCAGCCCGCAGCTCCCCGTTCCCGCGTCCATCCCGCGCCCGGAATACGTAGGCAAGCCCGGCCCGGCCAAGTTCACCGGCTCCGAGATTAAATCCGCCGAGACCGTTGAGAAAATCCGGATCGCCAGCCGGATCGCCGCGCAGGCCATCGTTGAGGTGGGCAAGCACATCAGGCCCGGCGTTACCACCGACCAGTTGGACAAGGTGGGTCACGAATTCCTGCTGGACCACAAGGCCTATCCGTCCACGCTTGGCTACCGCGGGTTCCCGAAGTCCCTCTGCTCATCGTTGAATGAAGTGATCTGCCACGGCATCCCGGACAGCACCGTGGTCCAGGACGGCGACATCCTCAACATCGACATCACCGCATTTATCAGCGGAGTCCACGGCGACACGAACCACACCTTCCTGGTGGGCGACGTCGACGACGAGTCCCGCCTGCTGGTGGAGCGCACCCGGGAATCCCTCAACCGGGCCATCAAAGCCGTGGCTCCCGGCCGGGAGATCAACGTGATCGGCCGGGCCATCCAGTCCTACGCCAAGCGTTTCAGCTACGGCGTGGTGCGGGACTTCACGGGCCACGGCGTGGGCGAAGCGTTTCATACGGGCCTGATCATCCCGCACTACGATGCAGCGCCGGCCTACAACACAATCATCCAGGCCGGCATGGTGTTCACCATCGAACCCATGCTGACCCTCGGCACCATCGAATGGGACATGTGGGAGGACGACTGGACAGTTGTCACCCGCGACCACAAGCGGACCGCCCAGTTTGAGCACACACTGCTGGTGACGGAATCCGGCGCCGAAATCCTCACGCTCCCCTGAAATTTTTCCGGTCAGCCGCCCGGCCGACCTGCCGCCCTGCCACGAACGGAACAACATTGGCCAAGAAGGACGAGAAGTCGCACAAGAACACCCCGCTGATCGGCATTGACATCGGCGGTACGGGAATCAAGGGCGGCATTGTCGACCTGAAAAAAGGCAAGCTGCTGGGTGAGCGGTTCCGCGTGGCTACGCCCCAGCCGGCCACCCCTGAGGCCGTAGCCGACGTCGTGGCGCAGGTGGTTGCCGAGCTTTCAAGCCGCCCGGAGGCTCCGGCCGCGGATTCGCCCGTGGGCGTCACCTTCCCCGGCATCATCCAGCATGGAGTGGTCCATTCTGCGGCCAATGTGGACAAGACCTGGCTCCAAACCGACATTGATGCATTGCTGACCGCGCGCCTTGGCCGCCCGGTGGAGGTCATTAACGACGCCGACGCCGCCGGGCTGGCGGAGGCCCGCTTTGGTGCGGGTCAGGGGGTGGATGGCACCGTCCTGGTGATCACCCTGGGCACCGGAATTGGCTCAGCATTCATCTTCGATGGCCGGCTCGTCCCCAACGCAGAACTGGGGCACCTGGAGATCGACGGCTTTGACGCAGAAAGCAAAGCCTCAGCCGTGGCCCGCGAAAGGGACGGACTGAGCTGGGAGGAATACAGCGTGCTGCTGCAGCGCTACTTCTCGCACGTGGAATTCCTGTTCTCGCCCGAGCTGTTCATCGTGGGCGGTGGCATCTCCAAGCGCGCAGACGAATACCTGCCGCACCTGAAACTCCGCACCCCGATTGTGCCTGCCGAACTCAAGAATGAGGCCGGGATCGTCGGTGCCGCCGTCGAAATTGCCATTAAGCACAAGCTCACAAAGTAGCCGGTGGCTGCCCGGCGCCGGGGGCAGCCGGTGCCGGTGGTGGCGGCGGCTTCCCCTCCGCGGCCACCACCGGAGCTTACAGGGGCTCTTTTCGGAGCTCTTCGCGGACGCCGCCGCGGGTTGCGTGCCTTCTTCCACGGACTCGTGGCGGAGCAGGGAAATGGCGGTCTCGAAGTCCTCAAGGGATTCGAAGGCCTGATACACGCTGGCAAAACGCAGGTAGGCCACCTGGTCAAGCTTCTGCAGCGGACCAAGGATGATCAGGCCGACTTCATGGGCGTCGATCTCGGCCGCGCCTGAGGCACGGATCTGCTCCTCCACCTCCTGGGCAAGGAGCGCCAGGTCGTCTTCGCTGACCGGCCGGCCTTGGCATGCCTTGCGCACGCCGTTGATGACCTTGCTGCGGCTGAAGGGTTCGCCCACTCCGGAGCGTTTGATCACCGAAAGGCTGGTGGTTTCCACGGTGGTGAACCTGCGGCCGCATTCCGGGCACTGCCGGCGACGGCGGATGGCCGAGCCGTCATCTGCCATGCGGCTGTCCACAACACGGGAGTCCGGATTGCGGCAAAATGGACAGTACATGGTGTCCCCTCCCTCGATGTCTTCCGGCGCCGACGTTTCCGGCCCCGGCGTTTCTGGCGCCGGCGGACCTCTCCGCCTCTCAGTTTACGACTACATGTAGCGGAATAACAATCCTGTAATTACCACATGTAGTGGTGCCCAGAGCTGGCACCGCGAGCCCTGCTGCGTCAGTTGGCCTCGCGGAAGCGCGCCGTGACCGCTTCACCGTGCGCCGGCAGGTCCTCGGCACCGGACAGGCTCACGATGTGGCCGCTGACTTCCTGCAGCGCCGCCCGGCTGTAGGTGATGACCTGGATGGCGCGCAAGAAAGTGGTGACGTTCAGTCCGGAGGAAAAAGCCGCGGTCCCGCTGGTGGGCAGGACGTGGTTGGAGCCGGCGCAGTAGTCGCCCAGGCTGACAGGGCTGTAGTCCCCCACAAAGATCGCCCCGGCGTTCCGGATCCGGGCAGCTACCGCCGGCGCGTCAGCGGTCATTATTTCAAGGTGTTCAGCGGCGTAGGCGTCGCAGGCGGCGATGCCCTGTGCCAGGTCCTCCACCAGGACAACTCCCGACTGCGGGCCGGACAGCGCCTCGCACACGCGCGCGGAGTGCTTGGTGCCGGCCGCCTGCCGGCCCAGTTCGGTACGCACTGCCGCGGCCAGGTCCTCCGAGTCCGTGATGAGCACGGAGGCTGCCTGAGGGTCGTGCTCGGCCTGGCTGATCAGGTCTGCCGCCACCAGAGCAGGTTGCGCCGTTGCATCAGCCAGGATGGCGATTTCGGTGGTCCCCGCCTCGGAATCGATTCCCACCACACCCTTGACCAGGCGCTTCGCCGTAGCCACAAAAATGTTCCCCGGACCCGTGACTACATCAACAGGCTCCAGCGCCGGCCCGGCGTCATGTGCCGGCACGCCGTACGCGAACGCAGCGATGGCCTGGGCCCGCCGATGGCGTAGACCTCGTCGATGCCGAGCAGGGCCGCTGCAGCGAGGATGGTGGGGTGCGGGAGGCCGCCGAAGTCTTTCTGCGGCGGCGATGCCAGGGCGATGGACTGCACTCCCGCAGCCAGCGCCGGGACAACGTTCATGATGACCGACGACGGATAGACGGCGAGACCGCCGGGGACGTACAGGCCGACCCGCGATACAGGCACCCAGTTCTGGCTCACCAGCGCACCATCGCCGAGTTCGACGTCGAGATCCCGCGGCCGCTGCCCGTCCGCGAAGCGCCGGGCCCGGCTGATGGATTCTTCCAATGCGCTGCGGACCGCCGGATCCAGTTCCGCCAGCGCCCGGGCCAACGAGGCCGCCGGGACGCGGGGGTGGACCTGCTGGACTCCATCGAAACGAAGTGCCAGGTCGCTGAGGGCTGCGTAGCCGTCCTCGCGGACGGCTTTGATGATATCCACAACTTTTTGTTCCGCATCCGCCACGGTGTGCTGACGGGCACGGGGAACAGCGGCGCGCAAACCGGCAAGCGTCAGGCCCTGCCCCGAAGGTCGACCGTCCGGAAGCTGACAGCGGCGGCAGGCGGGGTGGCAGGAAGTTCAGGAGAAATAGTCACCGGTCCATTTTACGCGCCGGGCGCGTTGCCTTCGGCTACCGGCGTGCCCGCACTCCCGGGCCCGCTCTTGAGCAGGTTTATCAGGCTCAGGACAAACACGGACGTGGCAGTCGCGGCCGGCCACAGGATCAGCACGGACAGGGACCGGAGCGAGAACGCGACGCTGGCGTTGACAGATGTATCTGCGGGGCCGCCCCAAAGTTGGCCCGCAAGCGCGCCGGTCAGCCACGCGATCAGGGCGCCGCCCAGTCCGCCGGCCAGGCCCAGGAGGAAGGCCCCGTGCGCATCGCGGCCGCCTTTATCGGTCAGGAAGACGGCCACAAGGCACCCTGCGAACACACAAAGCCCGGCAAGGGTGAGGTCCCTGAGCAGCCAGACCTCTGGATTGGTGCCGTCCGCCAGGGCGGGGTTGCGGGTGATCAGGTTCAATCCGCCTGGGGCGAGAAGCCACCACAGCAGCCCAACGGGTACTCCACCGGCAGCTGCAGCGGCAAACCATTTCCACGGCAGCCGGGTAGACCGGCGGCTGATGTGTTCTCTCATGAAACAAACCTTAACAAATGTTGGGTGTGGCCTATCAGATGACGCGGGCAGTCTTGACAAATGACGTGCCGGGTCCGGAGATTGCTCCCCTCCGGCGGGACTAATACCCTTAAGGAAGAGTCCATTTCAGCCTGCTTTTCAGGGAGCAACTTTCAAGATGACAAACAAAACGCCGTTCGAGGGCACCTTCAAGGAAATGTTCCGGCGGCATGCGGCCGGGGTCGCGATCATCACCGTAAACTACCAGGACGAGCCCTACGGCTTTACCGCCACGTCCGTGGCGTCGCTGTCGGCACAGCCGCCGCGGTTTACCTTCAACATGGCCCGCAGTTCAAGTTCCTGGCCGGCCGTGGCCAACGCCACCCACCTTGGTGTCCACATGCTGGGTCTGGAAAACCACGCGCTGGCCGACCGTTTCGCGCGCACCAAGGACAGGTTCGGCGGGGACCACTGGGAAGTTGGCCCGCACGAGGTCCCGATCCTCAAAGACGTCGCCGGCTGGCTGATCGGCAAGATCCAGATGCGGCTTTCCTTCGAGAACAACGCCGTAGTTGTGGTTGAAGTTGTGGAAGGCGAAGTGGGCGACGACGGTTCGCCGCTCCTCTACCACTCCGGCGGCTATGGCCAGTCTGTCCCGCTGGACTACGAAATCTAGTTACGGCAACCTAGTTATCCAGGCAGGTTGGGCCCAGGAGCACCTTCAGGTCGCCGAACAATGACGGACTGGGATTCACCCTGAGATGGACGGGCAGCCCATGACTTCCGTCCGGGTGTCCCCTGCAGGTGCAGCCGGACTTCCGAGTTTCCCCGGTGGTTGCGCAGGACATCGCCCAGTTCGGTGACAACAGCCTCGGTGGCCTTGTGAGTGGGCATCGAAATGAGCACGGGGCCGTTGGTTCCTTCACTGAGGTCCGGAACGGACAGTTCCATGCAGTTCAAAGCGATGGCACCGTCGTCCCGCCGCTGCAGGCGGCCCTTGACCACCACGATCAGGTCTTCGGCAAGGACCGAGGCGATGGGGCCGTACACCTGGCCGAAGAACATCACCTCCATCGAACCGCCGAGGTCTTCGATTTCGGCACGGGCATAGGCGTTGCCACTCGCCTTCGCGATCCTGCGGCTGAGCGAGGTGATCATGCCGGAGATAGTGATGATGGCGCCGTCGTGCGGTCCGTCTTCGCCGATGATCGAGGTGATGGACTGGTCCGCATGCTGGCTGAGGAGTCCTTCCAGGCCCTGCAGCGGGTGGTCCGACACATACAGGCCGAGCATGTCGCGCTCAAACGAGAGCTTGTCCTTCTTCTCCCATTCGGGCAGGTCGGGAATCTCGATGCTCAGCGACGCTTCTGATTCGGCCGCCTCGAAACCGGCGAAGAGATCGAACTGGCCGATCGCTTCGTTTCGTTTGAGGGTGATGACGGAGTCGATGGCCTCTTCATGGATCATCGCCAGCGCACGCCGGTGGTGGTTGAGGGAATCGAAGGCTCCGGCCTTGATCAGGGATTCAATGGTCCGCTTGTTGCAGACCACGGCGGGGACCTTCATGAGGTAATCCTTGAAGGACGTGTAGGCGCCTTCCTTTTCGCGCGCGGCCACCATCGCTTCGACGGCGTTGACCCCTACGTTGCGGATGGCGCCCATGCCGAAGCGGATGTCGGTGCCTACCGGGGTGAAGTTCAACGCGGATTCGTTCACATCCGGCGGCAGGACGGTGATTCCCATGCGCCGGCATTCGTTGAGGTAAATTGCCGATTTGTCCTTGTCGTCACCGACCGACGTCAGCAGGGCAGCCATGTATTCCGGCGCAAAGTGCGCCTTCAGGTAGGCGGTCCAGTAGGAGATCACGCCATAGGCGGCGGAGTGGGCCTTGTTGAAGGCGTAGTCGGAGAATGGCAGCAGGATGTCCCACAGGGTCTTGACGGCGGCCATGGAATAGCCGTTGTCCTGCATGCCCTGGGAGAATCCGGCGAACTGCTTGTCCAGCTCGGATTTCTTCTTCTTGCCCATGGCGCGCCGCAGAATGTCTGCCTGCCCGAGGGAATAGCCCGCGAGCTTCTGGGCTACGGCCATAACCTGCTCCTGATAGACGATCAGGCCGTAGGTTCCGCCGAGGATTTCAGCAAGGGGTTCCTTGAGTTCGGGGTGGATCGGAATGACTTCCTGGATCCCATTTTTGCGCAGCGCGTAGTCGGTGTGCGCGTTGGCGCCCATCGGACCGGGGCGGTAGAGCGCGAGCACTGCGGAGATGTCTTCGAAGTTGTCAGGCTTCATCAGCTTCAGCAGTGAGCGCATGGGGCCGCCATCAAGCTGAAACACGCCCAGGGTGTCGCCGCGGGCCAGCAGTTCATACGAGGCCACGTCATCCAGGGCCAGGCTGTCCAGGTCCAGGTCCAGGCCCCGGTTGAGCTTGATGTTCTCCAGGGCGTCGGAAATGATCGTCAGGTTCCGCAGGCCGAGGAAGTCCATCTTGATCAGGCCCAGGCCCTCGCAGGTGGGGTAGTCGAACTGCGTGATGACCTGGCCGTCCTGGATGCGCCGCATGACCGGGATGACATCGATGATCGGGTCCGAGGACATAATGACGCCGGCGGCGTGCACGCCCCACTGGCGTTTCAGCCCCTCAATGCCGAGAGCCGTCTCGAAGACCTTGGCGGCCTCGGGATCAGTTGCAATCAGCTGGCGGAAGTCACCGGCCTCGCTGTAGCGCTTTGAGTCTTTGTTCTGGATGTCGGCGAGCGGGATGTCCTTGGCCATCACGGCTGGCGGGAGCGCCTTGGTCAGCTGCTCACCCATGCTGAACGGGTAACCCAGCACACGGGAGGAGTCCTTCAGCGCCTGCTTGGTCTTGATGGTGCCGTATGTGACAATCATGGCCACGCGCTCGTCGCCGTATTTCCGGGTCACATAGTCGATGACCTCGGACCGCCGACGGTCATCGAAGTCAACGTCGAAGTCAGGCATGGACACACGGTCCGGGTTGAGGAACCGTTCAAAGATCAGGCCGTGCAGGAGCGGATCCAGGTCCGTGATGCGCATGGCGTACGCCACCATGGAGCCGGCTCCGGAGCCACGGCCCGGACCGACTCGGATGCCGTTTTTCTTCGCCCAGTTGATGAAGTCGGCCACCACCAGGAAGTAACCCGGGAACCCCATGGAGGTGATGACTTCGAGCTCATAGTCAGCCTGGGTGCGGACTTTGTCCGGGACACCTCCCGGGTACCGGTATTCCAGTCCGGTGGCAACTTCCTTGACCAGCCAGGAGGTCTCGTCCTCGCCCGGCGGGCACGGGAACCGCGGCATGTAGTTAGCACCGGTGTTGAACGAGACATCGCACCGCTCGGCGATCAGCAGGGTGTTGTCGCAAGCATCCGGGTGGTCCCTGAACAGCTCCCGCATCTCCTGCGGAGATTTGAGGTAGTAACCGCTGCCGGAGAACGCGAAGCGGGAACCGCCGTTGTCATACGATGGCTCCAGCAGCGTGGAACCCGACTGGATGGCAAGCAGGGCCTCGTGCGCCTTGGCGTCGTGTTCGTGCGTGTAATGCAGGTCGTTGGTCGCCACCAGCGGCAGGTTCAGGTCCTTGGCCAGCCGCAGCAGGTCCCCCGTGACCCGGCGTTCAATGTCCAGGCCGTGGTCCATCAGTTCGCAGAAATAGTTCTCCGCACCGAAAATGTCCCGGAATTCCGAGGCGGCTTCCACGGCCTCGCGGTACTGGCCCAGCCGCAGCCGGGTCTGGACCTCCCCGAAGGGCAGCCAGTCGTGGCGATCAGGCCTTCGGCGTATGTGTTCAGGAGCTCACGGTCCAAACGAGGCCACTTGCCGAAGACTGCGTCCAGCGAGCCAATGGACGAGGCCCGGAAGAGGTTGCGCATGCCGACGTTGTTATAGCTCAGCAGCGTCATGTGAGTGTAGGAGCCACCGCCGGAGATGTCGTCCTTGCGCTGGTGTTCCTCGCCCAGCGGACACGGCTTTTGTCCGTCCGTGCCGTGCCGGGGGTGACGTAGGCTTCGACGCCGATAATCGGCTTGATCCCCTGGTCCGTGGCGCGCTTCCAGAAATCGAAAGCCCCGAAAAGGTACCCGTGGTCGGTGGTGGCCAGGGCTGGCATCCCGAGGCGTTCAGTCTCGTTGAAGAGCTCACCCAGGCGGGCTGCGCCGTCCAACATGGAGTATTCGGTGTGGTTGTGGAGATGGACGAACGAGGCATTGCTGGAAGTCACCGCACCATTCTAAGCGCTGGCGGACCGCCAAGGGCCCAGCGACCCAGACGCTAAGCCTCCCCGGACTCCAGGACTTCGAGGGCAAAGGACAGGTCCTGCGGGTATTCGCTGGTAACGGTCACGCGCTCCCCCGTTACCGGGTGGTCGAAGCCGAGCTGCCGGGCATGGAGCCATTGCCGGGTCAGGCCCAGCGTGGCGGCGAGCCGAGGATCCGCCCCGTAGGTAAGGTCTCCGGCGCATGGGTGCCGCAACGCTGAGAAATGGACACGGATCTGGTGTGTACGCCCGGTCTCAAGGTGCACCTCCACCAGCGTGGCCTTGCCAAAAGCCTCCAGCACCTCATAGTGCGTGATCGACGGCCGGCCGTCTTCGATCACGGCAAAGCGCCAGTCGTGTCCGGGGTGGCGACCGATTGGTGCGTCGATGGTGCCCTGCAGCGGATCCGGGAGCCCCTGGACCACCGCGTGGTACACCTTCTCCACGGTGCGCTCCTTGAAGGCCCGCTTCAGGGCCGTATAGGCGCGTTCCGTTTTGGCCACCACCATCACCCCGGACGTGCCGACGTCGAGCCGGTGCACAATCCCCACCCGCTCAGGGGAACCCGACGTCGAGATCCGGAAGCCGGCTCCGGCGAGACCGCCGACCACGGTGGGCCCTACCCAGCCAGGCGACGGATGCGCCGCAACGCCCACCGGTTTGTCCACAACGACAAATTCGTCGTCGTCCAGCAGGAATTTCAGGCCTTCCACAACTTCCTCCACCACTTCGAGCGGGTCCCGTCGTTCAGGCACCGTCACTTCCAGGACATCGCCGGCAACCAACCGTGCGGACTTTCCGAGTTTCTTGCCGCGGCTCACCACGTTGCCTTCAGCAATGAGGGTGGCGGCCATTGACCGGGAAATCCCCATCAACTTGGCGAGCCCCGCGTCCGCCCGCGTTCCGCCGAATTCGTCGGCGACCACTACACGCTCAGACACCGTCCGTGTCCTTCGGCTGTGCCGCCTCTTTCCGTGCCGCCGCGACGTGGCGTGAACCGTCAAGGGCGATCCCCTTTAGCGTGAGGATACAAATGATGACCACCGCTGAGACCACCGCGGAATCGGCGATGTTGAAGATCGCAAAATTGGGCAGCTGGATGAAATCCACCAC
The DNA here is from genome assembly GCA_002370555.1 of Arthrobacter sp. Hiyo4. GTDB lineage: Bacteria > Actinomycetota > Actinomycetes > Actinomycetales > Micrococcaceae > Arthrobacter. The sequence continues at coordinate 1,442,234 of AP014718.1, read as the reverse complement.
GTGCCCCATGCCGAACGAGGGCTCTCGGAAGAGTCTGTCCGTCAGGTTGCCCAGGGCCCCGCCCAGGAGCAGACCCAGTGCCAGCGACCACCAGGCCGAGCCCAGCTTGCGCACCTGGAACAGAATGGCGATGGAGACGCCGGCCATGATGATGGAGAACACCCACGTGACATTTTCCCCGATCGAAAATGCGGCGCCGGAATTGCGGATGAAGTACCAGTGCAGGAGCGGCGGAAGCACCGGGATGCGTTCACCCTCCACCATCGAGGACGTCACCCAGAATTTTGTCAGCTGGTCCAGGACGTACGCAAAGACCGCAAAACCGGCGAAGAGCGAGAGTTGGAGTGCCCGCGGGGGGCGGCCGATGAAGGAGGAGGGTTTGCGGCGTCAGCGGCGAGGTGGTCAGTCATGGTGCTTTCATTTTGTAAAACCGATGTTAAATCCCAAAAACCGGCGGCCGAGGAATCCTCAGCCACCGGTTCTCAGAATACGTGCTTGACGAACTAGTTCGCTTCAACCTCGGGTGCCGCCACGGAACCACGGGCGTCAAGGTCGCGAAGCTGGCCTTCGATGTAGGCCTTCAGGCGTGAGCGGTAGTCGCGTTCGAAGCCGCGGAGTTGCTCTACCTTGCGTTCCAGGACGGAGCGCTGCTGCTCGAGGGCACCGAGGATCTTCCGGGACTTCTCCTGGGCATCGTTGACCAGGCTGCTGGCCTCGATCTGGGCCTCTGCGATGATCTTGTCCTTCTGGGACTGACCGTCGGCGACGTGACGGTCGTGCATCTGCTGCGCCATGGCGAGCAGGCCGGCAGCGGACTCGGCTGAAACCGTGCTTCCGTTGGCTGCTGTGGGCGCGGCAGCCGGGACGGCCGCAACAGGTGCTACCGGCTCGGCTTCCTTCTTCTTGGCGGCGTCGGGAGCTTTCGCCTCGACCTCGGCCTTCGCCGGGGACTCAACCTTGTCAGCCTTGATGGGTGCGGGAACCTTCTCGACCACCGGGGCGGACGCAGCGGAGCTTGCCGGCACACCGGAACCTGATTCTGCAAGCTTCTTGCGAAGCTCGTCGTTCTCCTGGTTCAGGCGCCTGAGTTCCACAACGATCTCGTCCAGGAAGTCATCAACTTCATCCTGGTCGTACCCTTCGCGGAACTTGGTCGGCTGAAAGCGCTTGTTGACAACGTCTTCTGGCGTCAAAGCCATCTGGTCACCTCATTGGTCTAGTTAGTCAGTAGGCCTTCCGGCCGTCAAAACTACGGTACCTAAATATTGTCTGGTTCCTCTAATTCAACACTGGGTGTCAAACCGGAGATTTCTTCGCGGTTCAGCGGGAGTTCCAATTCCAGGAACTTCGCCTGCGCCGCTAGGTCTTGTCGAAGATTACGCGAAACCCCTGGTGACCGCCATCGCGATGCTGACGGCGATGAACAGGATCAGAAACCCGAGGTCCAAAGTCACCCCGCCGAGCCTCAACGGCGGATCAGCCTCCGGAGCCCCTTGAGGGGCGGGTCGGTGATCGAGTACACCGTGTGGGCCACCACGAGGGCAACACCACGCGGACGCCACTCCCTGGCAAACATCTGGACCCAGTCAAAGACCAGCCGGATGATCAGCGCCACGAAGAACAGCAAAAGGGCGATATAGACAAGTCCGAAAACAATTCCCATGACTTAACTCATATCTCCATGTCCATTCCGGATACCGCGGTGCCCTGCCAATGTTTCTTGTCTATTTCAGCACAGATGCCAGACAGGTGTACCTGTCTGGCATCCGGAATAAGCTCAGGGCTAACTTTGATTGAAGAAGCTGGCCTGGGTCTCGCTGACCTTCTTGTCATCGCCAATGACCTCAATGTACGACGGTGACAGCAGGAAAACCTTGTTGGTGACGCGCTCGATGCTGCCCCGGAGACCAAAAACCAGGCCGGCCGAGAAGTCAACGAGACGCTTGGCGTCCGATTCGCCCATGTCGGTGACGTTCATGATGACGGGAATGCCGTCCCGGAAACTCTCACCGATGAGCTTGGCGTCATTGTAGGACCGCGGGTGGATCGTGGTGATCTGCCGAAGCCCGGACTGTTCTTCGCGGCTTGAGGCCGCACGCTTGATGGGTGTCACTGGTGCGCGGTATTCCTCTTCGGGGGCGTTTGATGACTCGCGGCTGACGTCGCGGACGGGTGCCGGTGCACGGCGTTCCTCGCGGTCAGCTTCCATCGAATCGTCCTCGTCCTTACGTGTTGTGGCGTGCTCGGACTCGTAGTGTTCATCGCCATCGGCGAGCCCAAGATAGATCATTGTCTTGCGCAGAGCGCCGGCCATGGTCGACTCCTAATCGTGTCCGTAGGCGGGCCGCCCAATGACTTGACTGCCTTGAATCCCCCGCCATTCACTTCCTATGGGTTCGACGCTACCCCACGTCAGGACGCGATCCGAGAATATCGGAACCGATTCGAAGGTGTGTCGCACCAAAACGGATGGCCGCTTCCAGGTCCTGGCTCATGCCCGCCGAGATGGCGGTTGCGCCGGGATGCTCCGCTACCAAGGCCGCAGAGATGGTTGCCAGCTTTTCAAACGCCGACTCAGGACTGGTGCCCAATGGGGCGACGGCCATAACGCCCGCCAGTTCCAGTCCTGTCGCAGCCGCCAGCCGCTCGGCCAAGAGTGGTACCTCCGCCGCGGCGACGCCGCCGCGATGCGCGCCGGCGTCGTCGTCGAGGCTGACCTGGATGAAGCAGTCCAGGTCTCCCCGGCCGTCCGCTCCTGTTCCGCGGCGATGGCACGCTCGAGGCCATCAACCAGGGCCAGCCGGTCCACGGAATGGAGCGCATGGGCATACTTCACCACGGATTTCGCTTTTTTGCTCTGCAGCTGCCCGACGAAGTGCCAGTGGAATCCGAGGCCTGCCAGTTCGGCCGCCTTCGAGGAGGCTTCCTGATCCCGGTTCTCGCCGACGTCGCGGACGCCGAGGGCAGCCAGGCGCCTGATGTCGGCGGCCGGATGGAACTTGGTGACCACAATCAGCGTGGGCACTTCCCCCGCCCGGCCTGCATCCTGGACGGCCGCATCAATACGACGCTGCACGGCGGCGAGGCGCTCCGCCAGATCAGCCATCCGTTCGGCGTTGTCCTCCGCAGCACCCTCAGTCATGCGACCACACCAGTCCCGCGAAGCGACCGGTGGTGTTGGACCTGCGGTAAGAGAAAAGCTCGTCGTTTTCAAGCGTGCACGGACCCGCATATTCGATGACGACGCCGGCAGCTTCAAGTTGGCTCTTCGCCCCTGCCGGGAGATCCAGTGCGGGCGTGCCCCAGGATGTGGCAGCCCACGTCGCCGGCACCTGGGCAGCTACTTGGGCGCGCAGTTCGGCGGGCACCTCATAGCAACGCCCGCAGATTGACGGGCCCAGCCAGGCACGAATGGCGGTGGCCCGACTGAGCGCATCCGTTCCACTGCCGCCAGGAGAATGCCGTTTTCCATCCCCGGGCGGCCTGCGTGCACGGCGGCGAGGACCGGACCGTCTGGTCTTTCCCCAACGAGTGCTGCCGGGATGCAGTCGGCCACCATCACCGCAAGCGGCAGGCCCGCGACACCATGGCATCGGCGGTCGGCGCTGGCGTGGCCGGCTCCATCATTTCCACCGCAGTGCCGTGAACCTGCTCCATGAACCGAAGGGAACCACGGGTTAGGCCGGCGGCGTTCTCCAGCGCCTCCCGGCGCTGGAGAACATCAGCGGCGTTGTCCCCGACATGCAGGGCAAGATTGCCGGCCTGGGCGTCTGTGAACGCCACACTCACGCCAGCAGACACTTCTGCCCGCCAATAGAACAACCCGGGTCCTACTTCAGGAAGTCGGGGACATCCAGGTCATCGGCGCGGTTCCCGGAGAGGTCCGGCTCCACTACCGACGGCAGGTCGACGTCGAAACCTGAATCGGCGGGGACCGACGACGGCGCTGCTGGCCCCAGTTGCTCAGGCCTGACGCGCCGACCCCGGCGTGGACCGGCTGGACGTTGTGCCGGTGGCTGCCACCCGAAGTCGGGGCCTGAGCCGGTACGGGTGCCGCTGCGGGCCGCTGGGGCGCAACCTGCGGCTGCGACTGGTCCATGGAGGGAGAGGTGGCCTTGACGTCGTCGAAACCGGCGGCAATGACCGTGACACGGGCCTCGTCACCGAGCGCATCGTCGATCACGGCACCGAAGATGATGTTGGCTTCCGGGTGAGCCACCTCCTGGACCAGGCGCGCAGCTTCGTTGATTTCGAACAGGCCAAGATCGGAACCGCCCTGGATGGAGAGCAGGACACCATGGGCGCCGTCGATGGAGGCTTCCAGCAGCGGCGATGCAATGGCGAGCTCGGCAGCCTTCACCGCGCGGTCTTCACCGCGGGCGGAGCCGATGCCCATCAGCGCGGAGCCTGCGCCCTGCATCACGGACTTGACGTCCGCGAAGTCGAGGTTGATCAGGCCGGGGGTGGTGATGAGGTCCGTGATGCCCTGGACACCGGACAGCAGGACCTGGTCAGCGGAACGGAAAGCGTCCAGGACGGAGACGTTGCGGTCGCTGATGGACAGAAGCCTATCGTTCGGGATGACGATCAGCGTGTCCACTTCGTCGCGGAGGGCGTCGATGCCCGCCTCTGCAGAACCAGCACGACGGCGGCCCTCGAACGTGAACGGACGGGTCACCACACCGATGGTCAGCGCTCCGAGGGACCGGGCGATGCGTGCCACCACAGGGGCACCACCAGTACCCGTGCCGCCACCTTCGCCGGCGGTCACAAACACCATGTCCGCGCCGCGGATGACCTCTTCGATTTCGTCGGCGTGGTCCTCCGCAGCCTGTTTGCCCACCTCGGGGTTGGCGCCTGCACCGAGCCCGCGGGTCAGCTCACGTCCGACGTCGAGTTTGACGTCGGCGTCGCTCATCAGCAGCGCCTGGGCATCTGTGTTGATGGCGATGAATTCAACGCCCCGGAGGCCGACCTCGATCATGCGGTTGACTGCGTTCACGCCACCGCCGCCGATGCCGACGACCTTGATGACGGCCAAGTAATTCTGCGGAGCTGCCACGTTACGTGTCCCTTGTTCGTGTCCTGTTGCGAAAACTGTGGAGTCGGGCTTGAAGCTTCGAACCTTAACCTTCGAGTTGAAGGTTATAGTTATGTCAAGTAACTCATGTCTGGAACGCTATTTCCTATGGTTCAGACATTCAATAACCGGAGCCGCGTGTCGCGGGAATTCCGGGTAAATAAAGCGATCAGCGCGTCACCGGATGCCGGGGCGCGCTCACATCGTACACACGGACGGGGTTCTTCGGGTCCGTGGGAACCTTGAGCAGGGCTTCGAGCACCTTGGCCTTGAGCTCCTTCTCCCCCGCATTCCCCCAAATGATGGTCTGGCCGTCCACCAATTTGAGCTCCACAGCATCCACGGACTGTGCGGACGCGTTGGACAGCTTTGACAGCACGTCCAGCGGTAGTGCACCGAGGACGGCTGCGGTGGCCTGGAAGAGGTCCTTGCCGATGGCTCCGGCGCCGCCGTCGATCACGGGCAGGGAAACCATGGCGGGTCCGCGGGGCTGGCCAGCACCACGCCGTCCACATCCACCAACTGGTACTGCTCCCCCTGCTTGACCAGTGCCACCGGGACCCGCTCCAGTACCTGGACCACCAACCCGGACGGCGGCCGCGCCTGGGTTGAAACGGATTTGATCTGGACGAGGGGCGCCAGGAGGCGGCTGACCTCCTCATCGCTGATCTGGGGCAGGGGTTTGCCCTTCAGAGGTTCCAGTGCGGCCTGCACCTGTTCCGTGGTGACGAGCCGGGTCCCGGACACCGTGACGGTGCCTACGGCGAGTACTGGCGAAAAGATTGCGGCGGCCAGCAGCGCGCCGACCAACGCCAGGACAGTGCCCAGGGCTACCAGGATGTTCCGCTTGAGTCGTTTTCCGGGCGGTTCCGGGAAGGCCAGCACATTGTCAGCGCCAGCCGACGCCTTGCCTGCTGGCGCCCTGTCTGCGGGCGGGTTCCGGTCCGCGAACTTCACTTTCCTGCGGCCGGGCAAAGACGGGGTGTCCGCCTCGGGGCGCGTTTGGAGGCCGAGATAACGTCCGGTTCCGCTGGTGCGGGTGGCTGCCGCCTGCCCGGTGACGCGTAGGTGGGCCGGCGCGGACTACCCACCGAGAGCCTGCACGATCTGCGGTCCGAAGGCCGTGACATCCCCTGCCCCGACGGTCAGGATGATGTCGCCGGGCCCGGCGGCGTCCGTAAGGGCAGCAACCGCCCCGCCCGGCTCCACCAGGCGTCCGCCGGGCAACAAGTGCTCGGCGATGAGCTGGCTGCTGACTCCTGGGATGGGATCTTCGCGCGCGGGGTATATGTCCAGGACCAGGGCGGTGTCTGCCAGGTTCAGCGCTTCTGCGAACTCCCTGGCAAACTCCCTGGTGCGGGAGAACAGGTGCGGCTGGAACAGGACATGGACGCGGTGCCCACCGGCCACTGACCGCGCAGCCGTCAGGGCGGCCCGGACCTCGGTGGGGTGGTGGGCGTAGTCGTCATAGACGCGCACGCCGCGCGCCTCCCCTTTCAGTTCAAAGCGCCGCGAAGCGCCCGAGAAGTGCGCCAGGGCACGCGCGGCAGCTTCGGCGTCGACCCCCAGCTCCAGCGCGACGGCGACGGCGGCGGCGGCGTTCAGCGCGTTGTGCCTGCCCGGACCTGCAGGTCCAGGGCGAACCGCCCGGCGGGTGAGGAGACCGCCACGTCCCCGGGGCCGCCGTCGTGCAGCACCAGGTCCGACCCGTCCGAGGTGCCGTACAGAACCACCCGGGTGTTGCCGCGCGCGAGCGTGCGCTCTGCCAGGGCTGCGGCGCCGGCATCGTCAGCGCAGGCAATCAGGACGCCGTCGGCCGGAAGTAGCGCCGTAAAGCGGTCGAAGGACTCGTAGACGGCCTCGGCCGTGCCGTAGTGGTCCAGGTGATCGGGTTCGACATTGGTGACCACGGCAATCTTTGGCCGGTAGTTCAGGAAGGAGCCGTCGGACTCGTCTGCTTCGGCCACAAAGACCCCTGACGTGCCGTGAGCGGCATTGACGCCGAGCGCAGGCACGTTGGCGCCGATCGCAAACGACGGATCCATCCCGGCGCCCTGGAGCAGGACGGTGACCATGGAGGTGGTGGTGGACTTGCCATGGGTGCCTGCCACGGTCACCACGAGGTCGTCCCGCATGGTGGCCGCCAGGGCCTCCGAGCGGTGCAGCACGGGCAGGCCGGCCGCATGCGCGGCCACCAGCTCGGGGTTATCCGGACGGATCGCCGAGCCGGCCACCACGGTCTGGGCATTGCCCAGGTTGGCTGCGGCGTATCCGACCGCGATCCTCGCACCGGCGGCGTCCAGCTCCGCCATCACCGGAAGGTCCTTGGCATCCGATCCGCTCACGGCGACGCCGCGGGCCACCATGATGCGGGCCACGGCGGACATCCCACGCCGCCGATGCCGATGAAATGGACGCGGCCCAGGGACTCCTGGCTGCGGATGCTTGAGGGGATCATGCGGATACCGCTTCCAGGACAAGCTCAACCATGCGCTGATCGGCGTTTCTGACGCCAAGGCGGCGCGAGCTGGCGGCCATGGTGGCCAGGCGGCCGGGTCGGTGACCAGGGGGATGAGCTGGCCCGCCACCCACTGCGCGGTGAAGTCCTTATCCTGGACCAGGAGTGCGCCACCGGCGTTCACGAGCCCCGCCGCGTTAAGCGCCTGCTCGCCGTTGCCGATGGGCAGCGGGACAAACACTGCCGGCACTCCCACGGCGGCCACTTCGCAGACGGTGGCTGCGCCGGATCTCGCCAGCAGCACGTCCGCGGCGGCGTACACCCGTTCCATGCCGTCCACGTACTCCACCTGCCGGTAGCCAGGTGCGGCGAGAGGGCCGCCGTCGGTCCCCAAAACCGTCTTGCCGCGGCCGGTAATGTGGAGGGTCTGGATCCCCGCCGCGCCAAGGTCCTGGACGGCGGCGGCCACCGCGCGGTTGATGCTCTGGGCCCCGGAGGAACCACCGGTCACAATCAGTGTGGGCGTGCTGGGATCCAGGCCCAGGACTTCGCGGGCGGCGGCACGGTCAGCCTCCCGGTCCAGGCTGGAGATTTCGGTCCGCATCGGCATGCCCACATGGCGGGCGTGCCGCAGGCGCGTGGTGTCGAAGGCAGTGGCGACGTGACGGGTCAGGAACGATCCCACCCGGTTGGCCAGGCCGGGCCTGGTATTCGCCTCATGGATCACGATGGGGATTCCCCGGCGCCGGGCGGCGAGGTACAGGGGTGTGCAGACGTAGCCGCCGACGCCCACCAGGACGTCGGCCGAGGCGTCGTCGAGGATGCGTCCGGACTGCCTGACCGCCCCGGCCAGCCGGGCGGGCAGCTTGAGGAGGTCAATGGAAGGTTTCCGCGGAAACGGCACCCGGTCGATGGTGGCCAGTTCCAGGCCGGCAGCGGGCACCAGCCGGGTTTCCATGCCGGCGGGCGTGCCGACGGCGAGCAGCCTCGCTCCGGGCGAGGCAGCCCGCAGCGCGGCCGCGATGGCCAGAAGGGGGCTGATGTGGCCGGCGGTTCCGCCGCCCGCCAGGACAATGGACAGGTTCTGGGAAGTCATCTGGTGCTACGTACGCTTTCTTGCGGTTGTTGTGGGGCCGGCGGTTTTGCGGGCAGCAGGTTTGCGGCCAGGGGCTCCCCCGGCCTTCTTGGCGCCGAATTTGAACAGTTTCTTCGGCCGGAGGGCCGGCGCCATCTGTTCGCGGGCAAGCGAGAGCACCACCCCCACGGCGCAGAGCGACATCAGCAGTGCCGAGCCGCCGTAGGAAATGAACGGCAGCGGCACGCCGATCACCGGCATCAGCCCTGTCACCACGGCCATGTTGACCGTGGCCTGCCCCAGCAGCCACACCATGATGGTGCCGGCCAGCACCCGGTGGAACATGTCCTCCTGCGCCACCACTACGCGGTAGATGGCGGCGCCGAGGATGGCAAAAAGGACAAGCACGACGACGGTGCCCACCAGGCCGAGTTCCTCGCCGATGATGGCGAAGATGAAGTCGTTGTGGGCTTCCGGGATCCAGCTGTACTTCTGCCGGCTTTGGCCCAGACCTACGCCGAACCAGCCCCCGGACGCCAGCCCGTAGAGCCCGTTGGTGGCCTGGTAGTTGGCGTCAATGCCGTCGGCACAGGACTGGCCGGTCCACCACGAGGTGATGCGGCACATGCGGTTTGAGCTGGTGATGGCCATGACGGCTGTGCCGGCTGCGGCCACCAGGGCGGCGAACCCGAACAGGTACAGCGGCACTCCGGCGAAGAAGAGGGCGGCAGCGGTGATCATCATGATGATCATGGCCGTCCCCAGGTCATTGCCCAGCAGGACCAGGCCGATCACCGCGCCCGCCAGCGGCACGGCCGGGATCAGCACGTGGGCCAGCGCCGCAGCAGCTTCCCTTTCCTGGCCAGGACGGTGGCCATCCACAGCGCCAGTGTCAGCTTGGACGCCTCGGACGGCTGGAAGGTGATGCCGCCGAGGTCGATCCAGTTCTTGTTGCCGTTGACTTCGTCACCGATCAGCTGCACCAGGACCAGGAGGACTAGGGCCCGCCCAGCCCCGGCCAGGCCAGGCGTTTCAGCCAGACCACGTTGATGCGGGAGAGGACGAACATGGTGAAAATGCCGATGGCGGCGAACATTCCCTGCTTGAGGGCATCGCCGTAAGGCGACTTTCCCGCAGCGATGGATTCGACGCTGGAGGCCGACAGCACCATCATGATGCCGATTGCGGTCAGGGCCAGCGTGGAGCCAAGGATCAGGTAATACGTTGAGCCGTTCTTGGAGGTGCCGGTTCCTTCCAGCGTGGACCAGAAGGCCTGGTACCAGTCCCGGATCCGGTCCGGCAGGGTGATGGTGGACTTTACGGGAGAAGCGGGTTTCCCGGCGCGCGGCCGGGAGGCCGACCGGGTGGGCGTGCTGACCATTGTTACTCCTCGCCGGTCTGGGCCTGCCCTTCCACCAGCTCGCGGACAGCTTCAATAAAGGCGTCGCCGCGGTGAGCATAGGAAGAGAACTGATCCATGGAAGCAGCTGCCGGGCCATCAGCACGGTGTCGCCTGATTCCGCCAGCTGCGCTGCTGACGCAACGGCCCGGGACATCACGGCCGCACCGGAATCCGGCGAGCTGTCCGTGGTGGCTTCGCCCGTTGCGGCAGTCTGCATATTTTCAGTGTCGCCCGGCGGCGTCGTGATCACGGGGACATCCGGCGCGTGTCGCTGCAAGGCCTCCGCAAGCGCGGCGGTGTCCGTGCCGATGAGTACCACAGCCTTGAGCCGGGCGGCGTGGTCCCGGACCAGGTGGTCGTAGCTGACGCCCTTGGACAGGCCGCCGGCGATCCAGATGACGTTTTCAAAGGTGGCCAGTGACGCGGCTGCTGCGTGCGGGTTGGTGGCCTTGGAATCGTTGACCCAGAGCACGCCGTGCTGCTTGGCGACCGGCTGGATGCGGTGGTTCCCCGGCACGTAGTCCTGGATGCCCTGGCGCACGGCCTTCGCGTCCACACCGTAGGCCCGGACCAGGGCTGCGGCCGCAAGGGCGTTCGCCACCATGTGCCGGGGCGCAAACTGCCCCAGGTCGGTCATCGAAGCCAGCTCGGCGGCGCTGTCCCTGCGTTCCTCGATGAACGCACGGTCCACGAGCAGGCCTTCCACGACGCCGAGCATGCTGATGGCCGGCGTAAGTGTGGTGAAGCCGACGGCCCGGCAGCCCTCCACAACGTCCGCGTCCTCAACCATCCGTTCGGTCTCGATCTGTTCCGCGTTGAAGATGCAGGCCTGCTGGGTCCGTGCATAGACCTTGGCCTTGTCCGCGAGGTAGGAATTGTAGGAACCATGCCAGTCAACGTGGTCCTCAGCCACGTTCAGGCATACGCTGGCCACCGGCGACAGCGTTTCAGCCCAGTGCAGCTGGAAGCTGGATAGTTCAACCGCGAAGACATCGTATTCCACGGGGTCGCGGAGGGCGTCCAGGATGGGGGTGCCCACATTGCCGACCGCGATGGCCTTGAGGCCGGCGGCCTGCAGCATCGACGCCGTCAGGCCCACAGTGGTGGTCTTGCCGTTGGTGCCGGTGATGGTCAGCCAGTCAGCGGTCTTGTGCCCGGCCCGGACCCGCAGGCGCCAGGCAAGCTCGACGTCGCCCCAGACCGGAATGTGGGCGCGCGCAGCGGCCGCCAGGAGCGCCTGGTCAGGCCGCCAACCCGGGGAGGTCACGATGAGGTCGGGGAAGCTGCCATCGATCTTGGGGATCCTGTTGACGGCTTCCTCGCCCAGGAGCACGTCCACGGCGCCGATGATCTTCAGGGTGTCGGCCTGAGCCTTCGCTGTCTCGGACGTGGCGGCATCAACCACCACCACCCGGGCACCGAGTTCGATGAGGGTATCTGCCGCGGCGAACCCGGACACTCCGATGCCGGTGACTGCAACGCGCACCCCTTCCCAGTCAGAATCCCAGCTGACCAGGTTTTGCAGGCGGGGAGAAACAGTCACAGGAGCACAACCCATTCAGCGTAGAAGACACCCAGGCCCACGGCCACGAAGAGACCGCCCAGGATCCAGAACCGGACCACCACCGTGACTTCTGCCCAGCCCTTGAGTTCGAAGTGGTGCTGCAGCGGTGCCATCTTGAAGACGCGTTTACCGCCGGTGGCCTTGAAGTAGCCCACCTGGATGATCACGGACAGGGTAATCAGGACGAACAGGCCGCCGATGATTCCCAGCAGCAGTTCCGTCCGCGACAGGATGGCGAAGCCGGCAACCGCGCCGCCGATGGCCAATGACCCGGTGTCACCCATAAAGATCTTGGCCGGGGAGGTGTTCCACCAGAGGAATCCCACGAGGGCGGCGCTCAGGATGGCTGCCAGGAGCGCCAGGTCCAGGGGGTCGCGGACGGAGTAGCAGCCACTTCCGGCTTCCCGCGGCGATCCGCAGGCCTGGTTGTTCTGCCAGATTCCCATCAGCGTGTAGGCACCGAAGACCATGACTGAGGCACCGGCAGCGAGACCGTCCAGGCCGTCCGTCAGGTTCACGCCGTTGGTCGCCGCCGTGACGATCAGGTTGGACCACACCACAAAGAGGATTGCGCCGACCACCGTGCCGGCGAAGGCCAGGTCCAGCCAGGGAATGTCACGGACCAGGGAGATTTTTGTCGAGGCCGGCGTCAGGCCGTCCGGGTCGGGAAAGTTCAGGGCCAGGATGGCGAAGCCTATGCCTACCGCGGCCTGGAGGATGAGCTTGGCCTTCGCGTCCAGGCCAAGGCTCCGCTGCCGGGAGATCTTGATGAAATCGTCCAGGAAGCCCACCAGCCCCATGCCGACCATCAGGAAGAGCAGGATCAGGGCCGAGGCGGTCGGGCCTGCCGAGTCCGGGTTCATCATCCACATGATCAGGTGCGTCAGCCCGTAGCTGAGCAGGACCGCGCCCACCACCACGGTGCCGCCCATGGTGGGCGTACCGCGTTTGGTGTGGTGGGACGTGGGTCCGTCATCACGGATGAATTGGCCGTAGCTCTTGCGGACAAGCAAGCGGATAAACAGCGGCGTTCCCACCAAGGCAAACAGCAGGGCAAGTCCTGCGCCGATCAGTAGTGCAATCACAGCAGCTCGCTCCCTTCATCAGTGGGTTCCGTGGATTGTGGGGGTAATGCTATCCGATCGCCCAGGTGCCGCAGTCCAACGCTGTTGGACGACTTAAAAAGCACCAGGTCGCCGGGCTCAAGCTCGGCGTTCAGGAGTACATAGGCGTCCTCTGCGGTTTCGGCAAAGACGCATTCGTCGCCCCAGGAACCCTCCTGGACGGCGGAAACATAAAGTGCACGGGCTTCGCGGCCGACGACGACCAGCCGGGAAATGTTCAGGCGGACCACCTGGGTGCCCACAACGGTGTGTTCACGGATTGAATCAGGTCCCAGTTCCAGCATGGCGCCCAGGACGGCCCAGGTGCGCCGTCCGCGGCCAAGGTCTGCCAGAGTGCGCAGGGCCGCCGCATGGACTCCGGTTGGCGTTGTAGGCGTCGTTGATGATGGTCACGCCGTCAGCACGTTCAGTGCGTTCCATCCGCCAACGGCTGGCTGCTGACTGTGTGCTCAGCGATGCGGCGATGTCCTTGCCGGACACTCCGGCCGCGTGCGCGGCCGATGCTGCGGCGAGGAGGTTGCCGATGTGGTGGGCGCCGATGAGGCGGCTGCTGACGTGCAGGCCTGTTTCGGCGCCGGGCAGGAAGAGCTCGAATTCCGGGTTGCCCTCAGAGTTTGTGTCCGGGTTCTCGGCCCGAACGGTCGCGTCAGGGCGTCCTTCGGCCGAGAAGCCCAGCACGGTGGAGCCGGTGCGGCTGCGCATGGCCGCGACGCGGTCGTCGTCGAGGTTGATGACGGCGGTGCCGCCGGCGGCGAGGGCCTCCACCAGTTCGCCCTTGGCCTGGGCAATGTTGTCCACGCCGCCGAACTCCCCGGCGTGGGCAGTGCCGACGCCGAGGACGACGCCGATGTCAGGCCTCACCATGTCGGCCAGGTAGCGGATGTGCCCGATGCCCGTGGCGCCCATCTCGATCACCAGGTACCGCGTTTGGGTGTCGGCGCGGAAGACCGTGAGCGGTACGCCCACCTCGCCGTTGTAGGACCCCTGCGGTGCAACGGTGGCACCCTGCTGGGTGAGGATGCCGGTGAGGAGGTCCTTCGTGGTGGTCTTCCCGGCGGAACCGGTGATCCCGATGACAGTCAGGGCGTCGCCTACGGCAGACCGGGCCAGGCGGATCCGACGGACCGTTTCGGCGGCCAGCGCGCCCATGGCCAGCACGGCATCCTCTACCAGGACGGCCGGATAGTTGACGCCGTCCGGGCCAGTTACGGGGCGCTCTGCAAGGACCAGCACCGCACCGCGGCTGAAGGCAGCGGCAACGAAGTCGTGGCCATCGGCGTGCTCGCCAGGTTTCGCCACGTACAGCGACCCGGCGGCAGCCTCGCGCGAATCGGTGACCACCGAAAGGGGCGTGATCCCCGGATCGGCGTCCAGGCGTCCGTGTGTGATATCGGCGATTTCCGCCGCAGTAAGTGCAATCATCTCGGTCTAGGACTCTATCCGGTCGTCTCGGAGAACGGTGAATCCCCTGGCTGTCAAGGCGTTCCGCAGTTCCACACGGTCGTCCAGTGCAAGATTGACGCCCTTGACTTCCTGCCAGACCTCATGGCCGCGGCCAGCCACAAGAATGGTGTCGGCCGGACCGGCCAGTTCCACGGCGCGCCGGATGGCGGCGTCGCGGGGATAAACCTCTTCGATGACGCACTCCGGAGATTCCTGTTCGCGCGCCGACCGTGCGCCCGCCAGCACATCTGCCCTGATGGCCGCAGGGTCCTCGTCGTGGGGTCGTCATCCGTGACGATGACGATGTCGGCCATCTTTGCGGCGACGGCGCCCATGGCAGGACGCTTGCCCTGGTCGCGCTGTCCGGTGGCTCCGAAAACCACGATCACCCGGGAGCCTGGCAGTGGTGACCTGACCGCTTCAAGTGCGCGTGCGAGTGCATCAGTGTTGTGGGCGAAGTCCACGACGGCCGCCGGTTCTTCGGAGACGAGCTGCATGCGTCCCGGTACCGCCACGGTGAAGGGTCGTGGTGGTCCAGGGCGGCCTGCACGGTGGTGACGTCCATTCCGCTGGCAAGGACCATTACGGCGGCCAGTGCGGCGTTGGCGACGTTGAATGCGCCAGGCAGGCCGGTGTGGACATTAAGGGTGGCTCCGTCGGCTCCCTGCAGGCTGAAGTCGGTACCCAGCCCGCGCGCGGAGGTGGACGTTACGGTCCAGTCTGTGGGAGCTCCGCCGGGTGTCATCGACAGGGTGATGACCGGGATCCGTGCCGTGGCCGCAAGCCTTCGGCCCCATTCGTCGTCGACCGTTACAACAGCCTTCAGGGCACGGCCGGGCGTGAACAGCTCGGCCTTTGTGGCGAAGTAGTCCTCCATGGTGCCGTGCAGATCCAGATGGTCCTGCGTCAGGTTCGTGAAACCCGCAATGTCGAAGAGCACACCGTCCACTCGCTGGAAGGATACGGCGTGGGAGGAGACTTCCATGGACGCGGCGTCCAGTCCCGTTCCCGCATGAGGGCGAGCAAGCCGTGGAGATCCGGTGACTCAGGCGTGGTCAGGATGCTGGGAACCGGTTCTCCGCCGGCCAGGATTTCGATGGTTCCGATCAGCCCGGTCTGCTGCCCGAGCGCACGGAGCAAGGCGTTGATGAAGTACGTGGTGGTGGTCTTGCCGTTGGTCCCCGTCACACCATACAAGCGCGGCGTCCGTCCGCCTACTGGCTGGCTCTGGTAGATCATGGCGGACAGCGGCCCCACCACGTTGCGCGGTCCGTCCACCACAAGCACCGGGACCGAGGCTTCGGCGGTGTCCGCTGACAGCGCGAGAAGGCGTGCGCCGGCGTCGTCGGTCAGGACTGCCACTGCTCCCCTGCCGACTGCCTGCGACACGAAGTCTGCGCCATGGCGGGAAGCACCAGGCAGCGCCACATACAGGTCGCCCTGCTCCACGGTTCTCGAGTTCAGTGAAATTCCCGTGACACTGACGGCTGCGGAGGCGCCCGGGACCTGCACACCGATCGCCTCGCCGATCGTGTCCAGGCTGACGGCAGCAACTGCCGAAGGCCTGAAACGCGTGGGGACGGTTCCCCTGCCGGCCCCGCGTTGCTGGCTGATGCGTTCTGCTCTGACAAGGGAATCTCCGATGGTGGTGCTAATGGATCATGCCCGCGGGATACTGCTTCCGCTGCGGGCGTTGGGGGGAACTGATGCCTGGCTTGATGCTACTTGGCGTACTGCGGCAGCCTGGCCGGTTCGCCCGTGGACGGCTGGACGTTGTAAGTGCGCAGCGCCTGGCTCATGACCGAACGGAACACGGGCCCCTGCGTAATGCCGTAGATATTGCCCTTGGGACGCTGCAGCACCACCTCAACAATAAACCGGGGATCATCCATGGGCGCCATCCCCACAATTGAAGCGGTGTAGCCGCAGAACCCTGACTTCCCGTCGTCGCACGGCGATTCAGAGGTTCCGGTTTTTGCCCCCACCCGGTATCCGTCGATCGCGGCGTCCTTGATCTGGCCTTCGGTCACCGCGCTTTCCAGGATGTCCTGGACCTGCTGCGCGGTGCCGTCCGACACCACCTGGCGGGAAGGCTGCGGGGCGACCTTCTCCTCTGTTCCGTCCGGTGAAACGTACGCGTCAATCAGGCGCGGCTGGAGCATCACACCGTTGTTGGCGATCGTCTGGAAGGCTCGGACTGTCTGCAGGGTGGACTGCGATACTCCCTGGCCGAACAGCACCGTGTATTCCTGGCGGCCGTCCCACTGGTCCGCCGGTGTGAGAATGCCGGAGGCCGTAGCAGGCAATCCAATGTCCGGGGCTTCGCCGATACCGAATTTCTTAAGCCAGTCGTACCGTTGTTCCTTGGTCAGCCGCGACCCGGCCGCCACGGTGCCGGTGTTCATTGACCAACCCAGGATACCGGCGAGCGTGCGCTCTTCGGTGCCATGGGTAAAGGCGTCCGTGAAAGTCTGGCCGTCCACGGAGTACGACGGTCCGAGGGTGAAGGTATCCAGGGGGCTGGATTTTCCTTCCTCAATCAGGGCCGCGGCGGTGATCATCTTCTGTACCGAGCCGGGCTCATACGCTGCGGTCACGGAGCGCACGCCGCGGTCCTTGGCGGCTACCCGTCCGGGATCGTTCGGATCCGGGGCATTAGTGTCCGCCATCGCGACAATGTCACCGGTCTTGGCATCCATCACGGTGATGACACCCCACTCGGCGCCCTGTTTGTCTGACTGGCTCTGAATGGCCTGCTGGGCGAAATACTGGAGATCGGAATTGAGCGTGAGCTTGACGTCCTTGCCGTCCTCCGGCGGTGTCAGCTCATCCACACCGACCGGAATCCGGAGACCGTCGGCACCGATCTCGAAGAGCCGCTTGCCGTCCTTTCCGCGCAGCAGCCCATCTTGCGTCTGCTCGATCCCCGCCTGGCCCGTGTTTCCGTCCTGGAGGAAGCCGATAATACCGCCGGCCACGGAACCGTTGGGATACACGCGTTTACTGACGCCCTCAGTGACGATGCCGGGAATACTGAGATCCGAGACCCTGAGCTCAACATCCGGCTTCAGGTCCTTAGCGACGATGTGGTACTTCGATTCGCCCGTCACGGCGTTCCTGAGTTCGTCAGCGTCCATGCCCAGGACAGCCGCGAGTTCGCTGATGCCCTGGTCCCGGCTGACTTCAACAAGTTTGTCCGCGCCCTCCTCCAGGCGCCAGAACTTCTCTGTCTTGGTGTTCGTGGTTTGGTCCACCACAACGTTGTAGCGGATTACACTGTTGGCCAGCACCGTCCCGTTGGCGCCAAGGATGCTGCCGCGTTCGGCGGGGAGGGAAGTCTCGCGCATCCGGTAATCGAGCGCTGCTGCGGCCATCCCGCCGACGTCGAGCCCTTGGACGAAAAAGAGTTTGCCGCCCACCACCAACAGCAGCGTCAGCATAATGCCCAGGCCGAGGCGCAGCCGCTTGGTGGCGTTAGGGGCCTTGCCGCTTTTTGCCTTGCCGGTCCTCTGCGCCACCGTGATTTCCTTGCTGCTCGCCTGTTGCCTGTTTATTCTGACTGGCTATCCGTCAGCGGCTACCGGTTGGACCCGGGCATCTTCTGTTCGGGTGCTGGAACCGAGCCGCCATGGAGCTCCACCGCACGTGCCGGTGGTGCGGGCGCTTCAGCCGGCGGTGCTGCAGCGGCAGGTGCCGCTGCAGGGGCACGTTCATCGGCAGCCGGTTTACGGTTCGTCAGCGGCTCCCACTTCGTTCCCGGGGGAACCACGGTGAGCACTCCCTCTACGGCAGGGGCAGGGATAACCGATCCAGCCGGGCCACCCTTCACCGCCGGAGTTGCCTTGCCCGTGACGGCAAGGGTGGAGAGGTCGATCTGGCCTTTGACGGTCGAAGCCACCATGCCCAAGTCTGAGGCCTTTGCCGCCAGGTTCTGGGGCGCCTCGAAGTTCTGGACCTGCTGTGTCAGGTCCTGGTTCTGCTTGGTCAGCGTGCTTTGCTTACCCCTCAGTTCCACGAGCTGGTACTGGGAGGTAGAGACTGAGATGTTCAGGACCAGCACGGCTACGAGCGCAACAGCGAGCAGGGCGAAACACATCACCACAAACGGCGCACGGCGCTTCTTGGGGCGGAACGCACCACAGACAGGGGTGTGCGTTCCCTGCGGCCGGTGCCAGAGGGAAGCGACCTGATCGCCGGGGCGCTGCTGCCGGAGACGACCGGAAAGTCCTTGACAGCGGCAGCGCTCATGCTTCTCTCCTGGCTCTGATACGTTCCACGGCCCGTAGCCTGGCGGAGGCCGCGCGCGGATTTTCTGCAATCTCGACGGCGGTGGGTACCTCGGTGCCCTTGGTCAGGGTTTTGAGGAAGGCCTTGTGTTCCTCAAGCTCCACAGGAAATCCGAGCGGGGCGGAGGATTTGGAGCCAGCCTGGAAGACTGATTTGACGATTTTGTCCTCGAGGGAGTGGTAGGACATCACCACGATGCGTCCGCCCAGGGCTGTTGCTGCCACGGCGGCAGGAACTGCCCGCTCGAGCACGTCGAGTTCCTCGTTCACTTCAATGCGCAGTGCCTGGAACGTCCGTTTGGCCGGGTGGCCTCCCGATTTGGCGGCTGCCGCCGGCACCACGGAGCGGATCTGTTCCACGAGTTCCCCGGTGGTGGCGAAAGGCTTAACTGTCCTCGCCGCGACAATCCTGTTGGCGATCCGGCCGGCGAACTTCTCCTCGCCCCACTTCCGGATGATCCTGACGAGATCCTCTTCGCTGTAGTTGTTGACCACATCTGCTGCGGTCTGGCCGCGGCTGGTGTCCATCCGCATGTCCAGCGGAGCGTCAAAGGAATAGGCGAAGCCTCGCTCACGCTCGTCCAGCTGCAGGGATGAAACGCCCAGGTCCATCAGGATGCCATGAACCTGTGCCACGCCCAGGTCTTCGAGGACGTCGGCGATTTCGTCGTAGACGGCGTGGACCAGGTCAGTCCGGGAAGTGAAAGGTGCCAGCCGCTCCCCTGCCAGTGTCAGGGCTTCCTCATCACGGTCGATGCCGATCAGGTGCAGATCCGGGAAACGCTCCAGCATGGCTTCGGCGTGGCCGCCCATACCGAGGGTCGCATCAATTGCGATGGGGGTTTCACCTCGGCGGCGGGCGGCTTCGAAACCGGGGCCAACAAATTGATGCACCGGTCCTTGAGGACCGGCACATGACGTTCGGACGTTGGCTTCGGGTCATCGTTCATGCCTTCGTCCTTTCCTGCTGTGGGTGTTGGTGTGCTGCTTCTTGAGCCAGATCCCCATCCGCGCCTATCGACCTGCCGGCCTGGCTCCGGGGAAGTGAGCCAGGTTGACTGTCCGATGGGCGGCTGGAGATCTCGTTCAAGAAGCGTCCGCCGGGTCGTTCAGGTGATCACAGGATCCCCGGAATGGCGTCGTCGGTTTCGGAGAAGGCGGTTTCCTTTTCCGCGAGGTACTCGTTCCAGGCCTGGGCATCCCAGATCTCGGCCCGGGTTCCTGCACCGATAACGGCCAGTTCCCTGCCGAGGCCTGCGTACTCCCGGAGCGCAGCCGGAATGGTTATGCGCCCCTGCTTGTCAGGTATCTCGTCCGAGGCTCCAGAGAGAAAGACGCGGATGTAGTCCCGGGCCTGCTTGGAGGAAATGGGCGCCTCCCGCATTTGCTCGTGGACACGTGCAAATTCCTGCTCACTGAAGACGTAGATGCACCGTTCCTGTCCCCTGGTGAGAACAAGCCCGCTGGCAAGCTCCTCACGGAACTTCGCAGGGAGGATAATTCGGCCCTTTTCGTCCAGACGTGGCGAGTGTGTGCCCAGAAACACTGGCCCACCGCCTGTCTGCCGTCAGGAACTGCACATCCCCTGTGTTGCAACTACCCTCTTATGTCCTCCACATTACTCCACTTTCCACCACAGTCAACGCAAATCAGGCCAATATTCCCCCACTTCAGGCCTCCGCCCCCCCAAAAATGGCGCTGGAGCAGGCGGTGGATGGAAGTGGAGGGCCCGGCGTCGTTTCGGCGCGAACCATAACTGCCCGACGGCGGTGCCAGGCCGCCGTCGGGATCTCATTTGACGCCGCCGGCGGATCCGCGGTCCCCGGGTTCCCCAACCACGTGGGAGTAGGTGCCGGTTTGAGCGCTCAAACAGACCCCGAGCGCGATCTGCCTCCGGGTTAAATGCAGAAGACCCGCCGGGGCGGGTCTTCTGCTGCGGTCATCCTGACCGAGGGGAGGGAAATGGAGGACGGCATTGCCTATAGCTGTGGAGCCGTTGCGGCAGGCGCTGCCTTAGGATTCGTCGCGGCGACGCTCGTCCCAGCGTTCTTCGAGGCTGGACATAAAGGAACTCCGGGGCTTCCCGGACTTACCAGTGCCAGGTGCGGAGCGCTGCTTGCCGCTGGACGCGTTACGCATTGTGGCGAAGTACACACCCGCGCCCATAACCACGAAGCCCAGGACACCGACGAAGATGTTCTGGACTGTAACGCCGACCAGGAGCAGTGCGATCCCCGCGAGGGCACAAAGCACCCCAATCACGATGTGACGGGTGGACCACGTTCGTCCAGGGTCCGAACCCATGGAATTCGCGAACTTGGGATCGTCCTCATGTAGCTGCTTCTCCAGCTGCTCCAGCAGCTTCTGTTCGTGCTCCGAGAGCGGCATCACGACCTCCTTAAGTAGGCCAACGTCCGGGCTGGTCCCGTCCCGTACTACTGCTCCGATAACGACCGACATGCCCGGGAGGTTCCCGCCCCGCCGACGATGGCGGAAGGCGAACACCGGCATGCGGGCCACTGGAACTGCAGCATGTCCAAGAAGTCCGGCAATAACTGAAAACTATGTACATATAAGGATAGTTTGTCGGGGCCGTTCTGAAAGACGGCCATCACCTCCCTGAAACTCGCAAGCAAGGTGCCGGCGCCCTGCTAAGACCCCTTTCCGGAATCCAACAGACTGGCGGGGAGAACGGATTTGCTTCCGAATTTTCGGCTTACCTCGTCCAGGGCCTGTTCTGCTGCCCGCCAGTTGTCATCCCGGCGGTCCAGGCTCAGCTGAAGGGACGTGTGGGCGGTGTCTTCGAGCTGCTCGGCCCGGATGCCAACAAGCCGCACCGTCATGGGACGGCTCCCCAATGATTCCAGGAGCTGGATGGCCACGGCATAAATCAGCTGGGCACTGTCCACGGGTGTGTGCACAGTGCGGCTCCTGGTGATGGTGGAAAAGTCGGCGTAGCGGATTTTCAACGCCACCGTCCGTGCCACCATCCCCGAACTCCGCAGCCGCCCTGCCGTCCGGTGGAAAGCCGCAGCAATTCCCGGGCGATCAGCGCGCCATCGCCCGTGTCCACCGCGAACGTCTCCTCAGCCCCGATGCTTTTCTCGAGTCTCACGGGGTCACGGGCCGCGGATCGATCCCCCACGACAGCCGGTACACGTGCTCACCGGTGGCACCCAGCATTTTCTTAAGGGAGGACACCGGCGTGGCCGCCACGTCCGCCACCGTCCGGATGCCCATCCGGGCGAGGACGTCCGTAGTTTTCGCGCCGATTCCCCACAAGGCCCGACGGGCAGGCTGTGGAGGTAGGGCACTGTCTCGTCGGGTCCAATCAGCAACAGCCCGTCCGGCTTGCAACGCGTCGAAGCAATCTTGGCCACGAACTTACTGGCTGCAATGCCCACGGAGGCCGTAATGCCCAGTTCGGCAGCCACCCGGCGCCGGATCAATTCACCGACGACGCGCGGGGGTCCCAACCGGCGGATGGCGCCGCCGACGTCCAGGAAGGCTTCGTCCACACTCAGCGGTTCCACGAGATCGGTGATGGACTCAAAGACTTCCATCAGCTGGCCGGAAACCTCGTAGTACAGCTTGTGGCGCGGTTCAATGATGACCGCTTTGGGGCATATCCTGGCGGCGACCACCATGGGCATGGCGGACTTCACCCCGAACGCACGTGCTTCATACGACGCCGAGAGGACCACTGAGCGGTCCGCGGGAAATCCAACGATCACCGGTTTGCCGCGGAGTTCCGGCCGCGTGCGAAGCTCCACGGAGACGAAGAAGGCGTCCATGTCCACGTGCATGATGCAGTTGCGCCGGAGCTCACGAAGACCCGCTTCGGTGTACTGGTTGCTCCGCTCAGGCCCCACACCGGCAATTGTATCGGTTGGTACTGACTAAACTGGAGGCTGAATCCGGCATCAACACCAGGAGGACAGTCCCTGTGACCGTCATGAGAAGTCTAAAGCCAACAGGATTAGCGGCACTGGCCGCGGCGCACTGCTGGCCATCGCTGCCTGCAGCCCCGCAGAGCCCGGAGTGAAATCAGCCTCCCCTGTTACCTCCTCAGCAGCGTCGGGCGGCGCCAGCCTCACCGCGTCCGCCAGTCCGACGGCGTCGCCGGGAACTTCCGCCACTGTTGGGACAATCGTCGCAGGGTTCCCGGAAACGCTGCTTCCCCTGATGCCCGGCGCCACAGTGATTTCGAGCAGCTATGACAAGACCTCAACGCCCGCCACCGCTGCACTCGTGGCAAGCATTAATGCCCCCACTGCCGCCGTCGTGGATTTCTACACAAAGCATCTGGAGGCGCAGGGATTCAAAGCCGTCACCGGCGACGCAGTGGGCGCCATTGCCTCCAAGGACTTCGTCCGGAACGACTCCGAGACGGTCAACATCGCAGCCGTCGAAGCGGCCGGCGTCTCCACGTTCACCATCGGCGCCAACGTGGCTGCTGAGTCAGCCAAGTGAGCGTTTCGGAGCAGCTAAGGATTGAGCAGACCGCATTCGTCGCCGCCGTTGCCGGTGAGCTGACAGATTTCCTCACCACGCGGCAATCCCTGATGGCTGCCATTTCACCCGATATCGATCCCATTATGGGTTCCATTTCGAACCTGGTGACCGGCGGCAAAAGGCTCCGTGCGCTGATGTGTTATTGGGGGTGGCGCGGCGCGGGCGGCGAGCCGGCGGCCCAGGAAATCGTGACGGCGGGATCGGCCCTTGAGCTTTTCCAGGCAGCTGCCCTGATCCATGACGACATCATTGACCGCTCGGACACGCGGCGGGGCGGCCCAGCGTGCATCGCCGCTTCAGCCAGCTGCACCACGCGCAGGGCTGGGCCCTGGACAGCGAGCGGTTTGGGCATGCAGCCGCGATCCTCACCGGGGATCTTTGCCTCTCGTTCAGCGAGGAGGCCTTCACGGACATCGGCGCACAGGCAGCTGCAGGCACCAGGGCACGGCTCATTTTCAACCTCATGCGTGCCGAGGTGATGGCGGGGCAGTATCTTGACATCCTGGAGGAAGTGGCCGGTCCTGTCCGTGACCGGGCCGGAGCAGTGACACGGGCCCAGTCCATCATCAGGTTCAAGTCCGCCAAATATTCCACTGAGCACCCGCTGGCGCTTGGCGGAGCCTTGGCGGACGCTCCGGACGAGCTGCTCCGGGCTACTCGGCCTTCGCGTTGCCGCTGGGCGAGGCATTCCAACTGCGCGACGACATCCTGGGCGTCTTTGGGACCCTGTCACCACTGGCAAGCCGGCAGGTGACGATCTCCGCGAAGGCAAGCGGACCGTACTCATTGCCCTCGCGCTGGGCCAGGCATCAACCGCAGAATCGGCGTTTATCGATGCGAAGCTGGGCAGCCCTGCCCTGGGCGACGCCGATGTGGCCGAGATCCGCAGGATCATCGAAGACTCGGGGGCGCTTCAGGCCACTGAAGTGCTGATCAACGAATTTGGCGCCGCGGCGTATGACGCACTGGAACAGCTGCCGCTGGAAGAACTGCCCAAGACCGCCCTGCGGAAGCTGGCGGAAGCGACGGTCAGCCGCGCATCCTGACGTTGGCGCCCGTCCTGGCCACGTCCGCGGGCCGGCGTCGTCCGGGCCCTTTGTGGTGCTTACCAGGCCAGGGTCTGGCCCGGCGCCTGATTTCCGTCTTGCGACCTTCCCGCAATGCATCAATCGGCCGGCCGCGGAGCGACTCGTCAGGGGTAAACAGCCACACGATGAGGTCCTCGTCGGAATAGCCGGCGTCCGCCAGGACCACAATGGTCCCTTTGAGGCTGTCGACAACCTGGCCGTCCAGGATAAACGCGGCCGGAACTGAACGTATCCGGCGCTCCCCGACCCGCAGGGCCGCCAAAGCGCGCTCATCAATAAGGCCATGGACTCTCGTAATCGAAACGTCCAACAACTGCGCGACATCCGGCAGGGGCAGCCACTCGCCCACAAGGCTTTCTACGTTACTCACGGATCAAGGTTGCCACGGCCGGAGCCCTGCCGCCTAGTCGGGATTGGCCTCCACTGCCGCGAATCACGCGACACTCCATAAAACTCTTCATTCTGCGTGGGGCGGAATTCTTGTGCTATGCGAACTTTCATGAGAGATTCACATAGATCACATTTGAAACATCAATAACTTAAGTAACACTAGTATCAATAGTCACATCGCATTTCCCGACCCCCGCAGTTGAAGAAGAGGATTCTTTCCATGACGACGTCCCGCTCGCCAAAGCAACCCTCCAGGCAGAGCCTGCCCATGATCGCTGTCACCACAGCAGCGCTTCCTGCGGTTGTCCTGTCGTCGTTGGCCCTCGCCCAGCCTGCTGTCGCAGAGGCCCCTGCCCGCGCCATCCCGGCAACCCTCGCCGCCGCGATGAAGCCCAGGCGGCCGAACCTAAAGCTGCCCTGATCCCGGCGGCCTCGGTTTCCACTACTATTCCGGCTGCCTTCCAGCCCATGCAGCCGGCGGCTCCGCGGACTACACGATTGCCCGGGCGACACCATCAGCGGAATCGCCGGTAAATTCGGGCTGGACACGTACGAGGTCCTTAAGCTCAACAACCTTCAGCCGAACACCATCATCTACCCCGGCCAGAAGATCAAGCTGTCGGGCACGGGTTCCGCCCCTGCCCGGCTCCTGTGGCCCTGCCGCGGCCGCTCCGGCCACTGCCGGAGGCAGCTACACCGTAAGGTCCGGCGATACCCTCGGCGCCATCGCGGCCCGGCACAATGCCAGCCTGTCGGACGTTTTCAGCTGGAACGGCCTGAATATGCGCTCCATCATCTACCCCGGCCAGAAGATCAAAATCGGCGCAGGTGCTCCCGCCAGCCCGGCTGCACCGGCTTCGGCCGTGCAGCCATCTTCAGCTCCCGCAGCGCCGGCTCCCGCGCCTGCTCCCGCGCCTGCTCCCGCGCCTGCTCCCGCGCCTGCTCCCGCGCCTGCTCCCGGCGGTTCATACACGATCAAGGCCGGCGACACCCTGTCAGCGATAGCCTCCCGGCACGGCGTCAAGCTCTCGGACATTCTGGCGGCCAACCAGCTGAGCATGACTACTGTCATCTACCCCGGCAACAAGCTGGTCATTCCCGGCGCCTCCATTCAGCCGGCTTCGTCCACCCCGACCGGCACGGCGGCCCCGCCGCCCCGCTGGTGCCGAGCTCCTTCCTGGGTTTCACGTACCCCGCCGCCGTTGTGAGCTCTGCCAACGAGAACAAGGCCTTGCTGAACGCCTCTCCCGTACCGTCCCGGGCCGAGATGCGCGCAATTGTGGCCGACACGGCACGCCAGATGGGAGTGGACCCCACCCTGGCTCTGGCCTTCGCGCACCAGGAGTCCGGCTTTAACCAGCGTGCGGTTTCACCTGCCAACGCGATCGGCACCATGCAGGTCATCCCGTCCTCCGGGCAGTGGGCTTCAGACCTCGTAGGGCGGAAACTGAACCTGCTGGACCCCTACGACAACGCGACGGCCGGCGTAGCGATCATCAAGCGGCTTATCGCCACCAGCAAGGACCTCGACACAGCAATTGCCGGTTACTACCAGGGCCAGTACTCAGTCAGCAAATACGGCATGTACGACGACACCAAGGCCTACGTAGCTGCCATCAAGGCGCACCAGAAGAACTTCGGCTAAAGAGCCACCGCGCCATGATTCCCCGGCCTTGCTGAAGCCGGCCCACAGGGGGAACGAAAAGGGGTCCGGACCGCACGTCGGTTCGGACCCTTTTCCATGCGGGATTAGTATCGTAGGGTGCAGGAACAAGTGTCAGACCGTCTCGTTGGAACGCTGGTGGACAACCGCTACGCCGTCCGCTCCAAACTCGCGCGCGGCGGAATGTCCACGGTGTATCTCGCAACGGACCTTCGGCTGGAACGCGATGTTGCCCTGAAGGTCCTTCATCCCCACCTCGCCACCGACGAGACGTTCCTGGACCGGCTGGGCCGCGAGGCGAAAGCCGCCGCGAAGCTGTCGCACGCCCACGTGGTTGGGGTCCTGGACCAGGGTCACGACGGCCAGACGGCCTATCTGGTGATGGAACACATCAAAGGTCACACCCTCCGGGACGTCATCAGATCCAAAGGTGCGCTGCCTCCCCGCCTGGCCCTTGCCCTGATTGATCCGGTAGTGCAGGGACTCGGCGCTGCCCATGCCGCGGGGCTGATCCACCGGGATGTGAAACCCGAGAATGTCCTGATCGCGGACGACGGCCGGATCAAGATCGGCGACTTTGGACTGGCCCGGGCAGTAACGACGTCAACGAGCACCGGGACGCTGATCGGTACGGTGGGTTACCTCTCCCCCGAGCTTGTGCTGGGTAAGCAGGCTGACACCCGGAGTGATATCTATTCGGTGGGCATCATGCTCTATGAGATGCTGACCGGCCAGCAGCCGTACGACGGCGAGGTCCCCATCCAGGTTGCGTACAAGCACGTGAATGAAACGGTCGGTCCGCCGTCGGCCTTGGTGCCCGGCCTCGCCGCCGAGGTGGATGAACTCGTCCAGTGGTGCACCGCAAACGATCCCGAGAACCGCCCGGTGGACGGCAACGCCCTGCTGCAGGAACTCCGCCACATCCGGACCAACCTCACGGATGCCGAACTGGACCTCAGGCCGCCTGCCGCGACCGAAGAAGGCCAGCAGAACCAGACCGAGATCATCGCCCGCACCCACAACCCCACTGCCGTGATGTCGTCCTTCTCCCGGCCGCAGCCGCTGCACCCACCGCATGCTCCGCATGCCTTGTATCCGCCCGACGCCGACTACCGGCCAGGCGAACAGTTCCGGCCGGAAGCACACTACGGACCAGATGCTCAAGACGCCGTCCCGTCAGCGATCCCCCTCAGCAAACGCGCCCGCCGCAAGCTCGACAGAGAGGACGAGAAGGCAAGGTCCCGGGCTGCGGCGACCCGGTCCGGAGTCTGCGGGAGGGGAACCCGCGGCGCCGCGGCGCCCTCTGGGTGGTGGTCCTGGTCATCATCGCGTTGCTTGCCACAGGAGCCGGCTGGTTCTTCGGCATGGGCCCCGGGTCGCCGGGCACCATTCCGGCGGTCGCTAACAAGTCAGTGGCCCAGGCCCAGCAACTGCTGAGCGAGGCGGGGTTCCAGTCGCGTACCAACGATGTCTTTGACGACGACGTTCCGTCCGGCCTCGTGGTGGGCTCCGACCCGACTGCCGGCACGGAGACCAGGAAGTTCCAGCTCGTGTCCCTGTTTGTTTCCAAGGGGCCGCAACTGTTCGAACTCCCGAAAATGACCGGCGGAACACTTGACGATGCGAAAAATGCACTGGACCAGGCCGAAATGGCGCTGGGTACCGTCACTGAACAATTTGATGACGCCGTTGCCGCCGGCGTTGTGTTGGCCCAGGATCCCGCCGCAGGAACCCCGGCGCGCCATGGCACTCCGGTAGCCCTGTCCGTCTCCAAGGGACCGCAGCCGATCCCCGTTCCGTCAGTCGTCGGGCTGGAGGAGAACGCCGCCGTCGACGCCATTAAGGCGGCCGGGCTCAAGGCCGATGTCGCGAAGGACAAAGTCAACGACAGGCAGGTCCCAAAGGGTCGGTTGCCGTGCAGTCGCCTGCGACCGGCACGCTGACCAAGGGCGGCACGGTGGCGCTGACCATTTCAGACGGACCCAAGCTCGTTGAAGTCCCAGCTTCATCGGGAAACAAGCCAAGGAAGCCGAAGAAGCGCTGCGTGCGCTGGGCTTCGAGGTACGGGTGAACAATATCCTCGGCGGCTTCTTCGGCACGGTACGGGATCAGGACCCGGTGAAGAAAAGGGTGCCTGAAGGCTCCGTCGTTACCCTGACAGTGGTGTAGCCGGCGGTCTGCCGGCCACACCACCGGAGAAGTCCGACTCCGCGTGGAGCGCTCAGTGCTTGGCCAGTGCTCCGGCCACCAGGAACGCCATTTCCAGGGACTGCATGTGGTTCAGGCGCGGATCGCAGACCGACTCGTACTTGTCGAGGAACGCTTCCTGATCCACCGGATCGGCACCGCCCAGGCATTCAGCGACATCGTCACCGGTCATCTCCACGTGGAGGCCACCGGGAACCGTGCCCAAAGCATGGTGGACTTCGAAGAACCCGCGTACTTCGTCAATGACGTCGTCGAAGTTCCGGGTCTTGTAGCCGTTGGGCGAGGTGACGGTGTTGCCGTGCATCGGATCGGTCACCCAGAGAACCTTGGCGCCGGAGGCGGTCACCTTCTCCACAATGGCGGGAAGCTTCTCGCGGATATTGCCCGCGCCCATACGCGTGATGAACGTCAGCCTGCCCGGCTCCCGCTCGGGATCCAGCTTGTCGATGAGGCGGAGGGCGTCATCGCCGGTTGTCGACGGGCCCAGCTTCACGCCAATGGGGTTCCGGACGCGTGAGAGGAAGTCAACGTGCGCGTGGTCAAGCTCGCGCGTACGCTCCCCGATCCAGAGGAAATGCGCCGAGGTGTCATACGGAAATCCGGTCCGCGAATCGATGCGGGTCAGGGCACGCTCGTAGTCCAGCAACAGGGCCTCGTGGCTGGCGAAGAATTCCACCCGCTTGAGTGCTTCGAAATCAGCGCCGCAGGATGCCATGAACTTGATGGCGCGGTCGATGTCACGGGCCAGGGATTCGTAGCGGGCGTGCGCCGGGTTTTCGGTGAAACCCTTGTTCCACTGGTGCACGGAGCGCAGGTCCGCGAAGCCGCCCTGCGTGAATGCCCTGATGAGGTTCAGTGTGGAGGCGGACGTGTGGTAGGCCTTGAGCATCCGGGCGGCGTCATGGCCACGGGACTCGGGAGTGAACTCGTAGCCGTTAACGATGTCGCCGCGGTATGCCGGGAGGGTTACGCCGTCGCGGGTCTCGTCATTGGAAGAGCGGGGCTTGGCGAACTGGCCGGCCATCCGGCCCATCTTGATGACTGGCATCGCCGCGCCATAGGTGAGCACCACTGCCATCTGGAGGATGGTCTTGACCCGGGCGCTGATCTTATCCGCCGTTGCCGCTTCAAAGGTTTCAGCACAGTCGCCACCCTGCAGCAGGAAGGCTTTGCCCTCCGCTGCAGCCGCCAGTCGTTCCCGGAGAACGTCCACTTCGCCAGCAAAAACCAGCGGCGGGAGCACTGAAAGCTCCCCGACAGACGCGTCAAAAACGTCCTTGTCCTGCCAGCTGGGCTGCTGGGAAACGGGAAGGTCACGCCAATCATCGAGGCCAGGATAATTGGCTGCTCCGCTCTGGGCGGTGCTGGACAGCGAAAAGGCGGGTTTTGCAGATAGCTCAGTCACTGTATAAGACTAATGCGCGCGGCTGGCTTCAGGACACCTGACCGTCACGCGTACCGCGAGCGGCGTCACAGTCAGCCCGCTGCCGGGTCCTTACCCTCGGCATCAGTGCCCTCTGCACCGCCGTCGGGATCGGGCGTTTCGCGGTGGCGCCCCGGCCCGGTGGCTGCTGCGCCCGTAAGGCGGAGCTTCACCACGGCAGCGTACTCGTCAACGTACTCCTGGCCGGAGAGCCGCATCAGCTCGAACATGATTTCGTCGGTGACCTTACGCTGGACCAGCCGGTCCTCCGCCTTGTCTGCGTACTGGCTGAAATCCAAGGGCGCACCGAAAATCATGCCGATGCGCCGGATGTTCGGCATCCGCTTGCCGATCGGCTGAACCTTGTCCGTGCCGATCATGGCCACGGGAATCACGGGCACACCAGCCTGCAGAGCCAGCTTGGCGACGCCCACTTTACCCCGGTAGAGACGGGCGTCGGGCTGCGGGTCCCTTCAGGGTAGATGCCCAGCAGTCCCCACTTGTCAGGACATCCATGCCGGCGCTGAGCGAAACAGCCGATGCCGCGCCCCGGACCTGTCCATGGGCAGCTGGTTGGTGAGCCTGAAGAACATGGCCGTCAGCCTGCCTTTGATGCCGGTGCCGGTGAAGTACTCGGACTTAGCCAGGAAAACAACCGGCCGGCGGACCATCAGCGGCATAAAGATGGAGTCGGAGAAAGACAGGTGGTTTGAGGCGATAATTGCCGCGCCCTGCGCTGGAACATTGTCCAGACCCTTGACCCAGGGGCGGAACAGGAGCCGCAGCACCGGCCCCAGGAAGATCCTCTTCATGACCCAATAGAACACGTGACGAACCTCTCCGGAGCCGGCCGGCCGGCCCTTCGTTCGCGCCGGGCGGACACTCCAGTGCAACCCTACTCTAGTGAGATTTGTCGAGAACAATGACACGATGGTGTTATGACAGAAAGCAGCATCGCGCCCCGGCCTGCCGCTTTCAGCTACCCCGGCCACGGACCCAATGCCACTACCGGGATTGCGATCTGCCATGGCTTTACCGGCAGCCCGCTCAGCGTCCTGCCCTGGGCAGAGGACCTCGCCACCCAAGGATTCGCCGTGTCTGTGCCGCTCCTGCCCGGCCACGGTACGGATTGGCGGCAGCTCGCCCGCTCGAACTGGCGTGACTGGTACGGGACTTTCGAATCGGCGTACCTGCAGCTGAGCGCCCGGACAGAGCAGTGTTTTGTGGCCGGCCTCTCGATGGGCGGCGCCATTGCGCTGCTGACTGCCGCCAGGCATCCCGTGGCTGGCGTCTCTTTGGTGAATCCCGGCCTCAGCTTCTACGACCGCCGCGTGCGGGTCATCGGAGTTCTCAAGTACTTCCAGCGCACCACGCTGCCCATTCAGGAGGAACAGCCGACGGCGGACGCCACCAATAACGGCGACTACTCACGGACTCCGTTGGCAGCCGTGCACGAGCTCAAGAAGCTTTTCGGCACAGCCACCCGCGGGCTACACCAGGTCGCCGCCCCGGTGCAGGTATTCAAGTCCCAGTCGGACGTCGTGGTGCCGGCCACCTCACTCCTGATGTTGCGGCAGCGTTTGGGCCCACGGCTGGTGGAGGTAGTGGACCTGCACAACAGCGGTCACGTAGCCACCCTGGATGTTGATGCGCCCGAGATTTTTGCCCGTTCCAGCGCCTTCTTCCTTGCCAATACACCCAGCACTGCACCGTCAGCCCGAACCGCGGCCACACCTCACACCACCTCGGAGACTTCATGACCGGCGTACCGGACCACAGACCTTTCAGCAGCACCGTCAACGGCGATGGAGCCCGGATCGGGGTGGTCCTCTCACACGGGTTCACGGGCAGTCCGCACGGGCTGCGCGCGTGGGCCCAGTCCCTTGCCGACGCCGGCTTCGCCGTACGCATGCCGCTACTGCCCGGGCACGGCACCAGTTGGCAGGACCTTTCGCGCACGCGCTGGCCGCAGTGGCACGGCGCCCTGGACGACGCCTACCTGGAGCTGGACGCCCACTGCGACCACGTCTTCGTCGCCGGGCTGAGCATGGGTGGGGCCCTGGCCCTGAGAATTGCCGCCACCCGGCCCGTGGCCGGAGTGATCGTGGTGAACCCGGACTGGTGATTGATGATCCCCGCGCTCCACTGGCCGGCATCCTGAAACTGGTCCTGAAGAGCACCCCGGCCATTGCCAACGACATCCTCAAGCCCGGGATGGACGAGGGCGCCTACCCGCGAACGCCCGTAGCCGCGGCCCATGAGCTGAACAAGATGTTCAAGGACACCATCCGGCTGCTCCCCCGCATCACCGCGCCTGTACGCGTCTTCCGGTCCACCGTGGACCACGTGGTTTCAGACACCAGTGTGGCAGCGCTGCGCCGCGGCCTGACCAACGCTCCGCTCACGCTGACCACCCTGGAGAACAGCTACCACGTGGCAACACTGGACAACGACGCCGAGGAGATCTTCCAAGGGTCCGCCGACTTCATCCGGGCGGTGGTTGCCGGCACGGCAGCAGCCCAGGTCCAGGAGGGCACCGCCCATGAATAGGCCCGACTCCGGCTCGCCGGACCAGAGCGCAAACCAGGACGATGCCGTGTGGCTGGACCTTGTGGCCCGGCTCGAAGAGAAACCTGCCACCCCTACCGGCACAGCGGACGCCTCCCCGACCCCTGACGCCACGGGCATTGCCCCTGAAACTCCTGGTCCGGCCGGCCCGGAGGCCGGGTCCGGCAGGTCCGCGACGTTCCGCGACTTTGATCCGCTGGGTCTGGCGGGAACAGCCCCACTGAACCGTCCGCAGCCGAACGGCAGGCGGCGACGCCGGCGCCGGTGACGGCGGCAGGCCGACGCCGGCGAGGGGACCGGCGGTTACGGCCAGGGCGGCACCGCCGCCTTCGGCCCGCGTGACTATGCCGCGGAGGACGACGCCGGGGACTTCGTTCCGGAGGAACCGCCAAGCCTTGCCGGGACGGATCCCCTGACCATGCTTGCCTGGCTTGGCGCAATTGGTGCGCCCATTGCCTTGCTGCTGGCCGTCATGTTCTGGCGGTCCGCGCCGCTGCTGGCGATTGTGGGCATGGTGGCGGTGTTCATCCTTGCCGTGGTTTACCTCATCATGAAGCTGCCCCAGGAAAAAGACGAGAACGACGACGGCGCCCGCGTCTGAGGAGCGTCAGTCACCGGATGCGGCTGCTGACGCGGGACAGGTCGGCTGCTCCGATAAGACCCGCGTTGGGTCCGAGCGCTGCCAGCTCGATGCCGGCCGCCGGACGGAAGCCGCGGCCGGTAAGGTTCCGCGCGAATGCTTTACGGGCAGGCTCCACCAGCAGGTCCCCGCCGAGCAGAGTCCCCGCCGATCACAAACAGCCCCGGATCCAATGAGGCCGCGAGGTTCGCCAATCCCAGGCCCAGCCATTCGCCCACTTCATCCAGGAGTTCGCGGCAGGCCGCATCGCCGGCGAGTGCCAGCTCGGTAACAATCGCCCCGGTGATCTGCTCCGCGTCACCGCCGACGGTGGCCAGCAGTTCCTGGGCCACCGGCGAATTGGCGCGCGCCAGAATCCTTGCTTCCCGGCCCAGGGCGTTGCCCGACGCGTACTGCTCCCAGCAGCCCCGGTTGCCGCACTCGCAACGCTGCCCGCCCGGCATGATGATCTGGTGGCCGAATTCGCCGGCTACACCAAACCGGCCGCGCTCCACCCGGCCGTCCATCACCATGGCACCGCCGATGCCGGTACCGAGGGTTATGCACACCAGCCTGTCCTCGCCCTGGCCCGCACCAAAGCGCCATTCCGCCCAGGCCGCCGCGTCAGCGTCGTTCGTCAGCAGCACAGGCCGGCGCAGCAGGCGCTGCAGGTTTGCGCGCAACGGCTCGTTGCGCCAGGCGAGGTGCGGACTGAAAAGCACGGTTCCGCCGTCCAGATCCATCCAACCGGCCGCGCCGATGCCTACTGACCAGACCCTGTGCCCGGCTCCGAGTTCGTCCACGAGCTCCACGATGACCTGCTCTACCGCACGCGGGTCGCTGCCGGGGGTGGACCGCCGGCCTCACTCAGGATCCTTCCGTCGGCGTCCACCACGCCGGCGGCGACCTTGGTGCCGCCGATATCGATGCCGATCGCCAGCCCCTTGCGCCCGAGCCGCAGGTGCTCGCGGAACGATTCCGCCTGCCGGGGCGGGGCCTCAAGGCCAGCGGCCGCCGCCGCCAGGGAGCCGGACGTCGGGGCGGAGCGGCTGGCTCGCCGGGGGCGTTTCATACATAGTGCTTCATTCTAGGGCGCACCGGGCGGGCAGCGCCGGAGGCCGGGCCCATGGCTTCCCCACGCCTCTTTGACTCATATGTTACTGGCCAGTAGGTTTGTTTCTGCACGGCCAAGTTGCAGGCGTATTAGTCTTTAGGCATACCCTGTGCAGGTCTATGGATATCAAAGGAGCTATAGTGCGCGAATTCAGTGTTCCGCCCCTGGTTGTTGTCCCACCGGAAACAAACATCACCGATCTCTTGCTTCGGCAGGCAGCCAAACCCAGCAACCCGGCGCTCTTCTCGCGGCTGGACTCCGTAGGCGCCTGGCGGGACGTCACCGCCACAGACTTCCTGGCGGACGTCTCAGCCCTTGCGAAGGGCCTGATGGCCAGCGGCGTGGGAGCCGGCGACCGGGTGGGCATCATGTCCCGCACACGCTACGAGTGGGCCCTTATCGACTTCGCCATCTGGTTCGCCGGTGCCGTCTCAGTGCCCATCTACGAGACCTCATCGCCGTCGCAGGTTGCCTGGAACCTTGGTGACTCCGGTGCGGTGGCCGCCTTCGGCGAGGCTGCCCACCACGAGGACATCATCCGGCAGGCGGCCACCTCGGAAGGCCTCACCGCCCTCCAGCACGTCTGGCAGCTCGAAGGTGGCGGACTGGACGCCGTGCGTGAGGCCGGCCGGGACGTCAGCGACGCCGACCTTGAGGCCCGCCGCTCATCGGCGCGGCTCCGTGACGTTGCCACCCTGATCTACACCTCCGGCACCACCGGCCGGCCCAAGGGCTGCGAGCTCACCCACGGCAACTTCGTTGAACTGTCCGACAACGCCCTGGCACTGCTCGGCGACGTGGTCAACGAGCAGGCAAAAACCATCATGTTCCTGCCTTTGGCGCACGTCTTTGCCCGGTTCATCTCGGTGCTGGCCGTTGCCGCCGGGGCCACCGTGGCGCACACGCCCGACATCAAGAACCTGCTGGCTGACCTGCAGAGCTATCAGCCCACGTTTATCCTGGCTGTGCCGCGCGTCTTCGAAAAGGTGTACAACTCGGCACTGACAAAGGCAGAGGACGGCGGCAAGGGTGCCATCTTCCACAAGGCCACCGAGACCGCCATCGCGTTCTCCAAAGCCCGCCAGGCCGGGCACGTTGGCCTGGGGCTGAAACTGAAGCACACAGTGTTCGACAAACTCGTTTACGGCAAGCTGCGCGCTGCGATGGGCGGGAACGTGGCCCATGCTGTGTCCGGCGGCGGTCCGCTCGGCGAACGGCTGGGCCACTTCTTCCAGGGCATCGGCCTGCAGATCCTTGAAGGGTACGGGCTGACCGAGACCACGGCCCCGATTTCCGTCAACACGCCGGCCCTGATCAAGATCGGATCCGTGGGCAAGCCCCTGCCGGGCAACTCCGTCAGGATCGCCGAAGACGGCGAGATCCTGGCTAAGGGCGTCTGTGTGATGCGCGGCTACTACAAGCGCGATGACCTGATGGCGGATACGTTTGCCGATGACTGGTTCCGCACCGGCGACATCGGACGGCTCGACGAGAGCGGATTCCTGTGGATCACGGGCCGCAAGAAGGAAATCATTGTCACGGCCGGCGGAAAGAACGTGGTTCCGGCCCTGCTGGAGGACCAGATCCGGGCGGATGCGCTGGTCTCCCAGGTCCTGGTGGTGGGAGACAACCGGCCGTTCATCGGCGCCCTGGTGACCCTGGACCAAGAGGCCCTGCCGGGCTGGCTCCAGCGGCACGGGCTGCCGGCCACCACCACGCTCGACGAAGCCGTCGAGAACCCGGTGGTCAAGGCCGCCGTGCAGGACCTGATCACGCATGCCAACGCCTCGGTGTCGCAGGCGGAAGCCATCAAGTCGTTCCGGATCGTCGCTTCGGACTTCACGGAAGCTTCCGGCCACCTGACGCCGTCCATGAAGGTAAAGCGGGCCCAGGTGATGAAGGACTTCGAGACAGTCATCGAGGAAATGTACGGCGCGCCGCGCGGCTAGCGGATATCCGTCCCAAGCAAACAACAACGCGGGGTCACTTCCCGCTCCTCCGATGCACTCGGATGGGCGGGAAGTGACCCCGCGTTGTTTGTAGGGTCTACTCGACGACCAGGAGGAGGTCCCGCCCTGCACCTGCTCAACCGCTGAAATGGCGAGCCGCGAGACTTTGCCTGCCACCGGCGTCGTAATGGAGGCTTCCATCTTCATCGCTTCGATGGTGGCCACCGTGTCACCGGCGTTGACCGTGTCGCCGGCCTTGGCGGTCACGGTGACGGCGCCGGCGAACGGCGCTGCGACGTGGCCCGGCTGGGCCGGGTCCGCCTTCTCGGCGGCCTTGACGTTGCTCACCACGGAGCGGTCACGGACCACAACGGGGCGGGACTGGCCGTTCAGGGTGCACATGACCGTGCGCATGCCTTTTTCATCCGGCTCGGAAACGGCTTCCAGCGAAGCGATCAGCCGGACACCCTTCTCCAGCTGGATCTCGTGCTCGGCGCCGCGCTGCAGGCCATAAAGGTAGTCGCGGGTGTCGAGGACGGAAATGTTGCCGTACGTCTCCACGCTCTTGAGGTAATCCTTGGTAGGGCCTTCGAAGAGCAGGCGGTTCAGCGTGCTCTGGCGGTCTTGGAATCACCCTGAAGTGCTGCGCTGTCCTCGGGGCTGAGGTCAACGTCGCGGACCTTGATGCTGCGGCCTTGGAGCGCCTTGGTGCGGAAAGGTTCCGGCCATCCTCCGGGCGGGTCGCCGAGTTCGCCGGACAGGAAGCCGATGACGGAGTCCGGGATGTCGTAGTCCTGCGGGTTTTCGTTGAAGTCCGCCGGATCTGCGTTGAGACCCACGAGGTGCAGGGCGAGGTCGCCCACCACCTTGGACGACGGCGTGACCTTCACCAGGCGGCCCAGGATCCGGTCCGCAGCGGTGTACATGTCCTCGATCGCCTCGAAGCGCTCCCCCAGACCCAGCGCCATGGCCTGCTGGCGCAGGTTTGACAGCTGGCCGCCCGGGATTTCGTGCTGGTAGACGCGGCCGGTGGGGCCTGGCAGGCCTGACTCGAACGGCGCGTAGACGCGGCGCACGGCTTCCCAGTACGGCTCAAGGGAGCTGACTGCGTCAAGGCTCAAGCCAGTGTCACGCTGGGTGTGCGCCAGCGCCGCCACCAGGGCGGAGGCGGACGGCTGGCTGGTGGTCCCGGCCAGCGAAGCGGAGGCAACGTCAACAGCGTCCACGCCGGCGTCAACTGCCGCCAGCAGGGTGGCCAGCTGGCCGCCTGCCGTGTCATGCGTGTGGAGGTGGACCGGGAGGTCGAAGCGTTCGCGCAGTGCGGCCACGAGCTTGGCGGCCGCTGCCGGGCGGAGCAGCCCGGCCATGTCTTTGATGGCAAGGATGTGCGCGCCGGCATCCACAATCCG
The DNA here is from genome assembly GCA_002370555.1 of Arthrobacter sp. Hiyo4. Taxonomy (GTDB): domain Bacteria; phylum Actinomycetota; class Actinomycetes; order Actinomycetales; family Micrococcaceae; genus Arthrobacter. The sequence goes on along the minus strand of AP014718.1, from coordinate 1,404,856 downwards.
CTGGGCCAGTTCCAGGTAGTAGTCCAGCGTGTACAGCTTCTCGTCAGGGTTCAGCATGTCACCGGTGTAACACAGTGCTACCTCGGCTACCGCAGTACCGGTGGCCCGGACGGCGCGGATGGCCGGGCCATCTGGTTCACATCGTTCAGAGCGTCGAAGATGCGGAAAATGTCGATACCGGTGGCAGCGGCCTCGTTGACGAAAGCCACGGTCACTTCTTCCGGGTACGGCGTGTAGCCCACCGTGTTCTGGCCACGCAGCAGCATCTGCAGGCAGACGTTGGGCAGCGCCTTCCGCAGGGCGGCGAGGCGGTCCCAGGGGTCCTCGCCGAGGAAGCGCAGGGCCACATCGTAGGTGGCGCCGCCCCAGGCCTCAACGGACAGAAGTTCCGGCAGGAGGGCTGTGACCGCAGGGCCGGCGGCCACGAGGTCGCGGGTACGCACGCGGGTGGCCAGCAGGACTGGTGGGCATCGCGGAAGGTGGTGTCGGTGACGGCCACGGCGGTCTGCTCACGCAGGGCCTTGGCGAAGCCTTTGGGGCCAAGCTCCAGGAGGCGCTGGCGCGATCCCGGCGCTGCCTGCCGATCCCCAACGGCCGGGAGTTTGGCGGCCGGATCCGAGTGCACGGTCAGCTCGCCGTTGGGCTTGTTGACCGTGACTTCGGCCAGCCAGGTCAGGAGCTTGGTGCCGCGGTCGGCGGAGACCCGGGCCTTCAGCAGCTGGGGACGCTCGTCGATGAAGTTGGTGGCGACGTTGCCGGCAATGAAGTCAGCATCGTCGAGCACAGCCTGGAGGAAGGAAATGTTGGTGGACACACCCCGGATGCGGAACTCCGCAAGTGCCCGGCGTGCGCGGGCCACGGCGGCCGGGTAGTCGCGGCCGCGGCAGCTCAGCTTCACGAGCATGGAGTCGAAGTGGGGACTGATTTCGGCACCCGAGTACACGGTGCCGCCGTCGAGCCTTACACCGGCTCCGCCGGCGGAGCGGTAGCCGGTGATCTTCCCGACGTCCGGCCGGAACCCGTTGGCCGGGTCCTCGGTGGTGATGCGGCATTGAAGCGCTGCGCCCTTGAGCTGGACCGTCTCCTGGGAGAGACCCAGGTCCGCGAGGGTCTCGCCGGAAGCGATCCGAAGCTGTGCCTGCACCAGGTCAACGTCCGTCACTTCCTCAGTGACGGTGTGTTCGACCTGGATGCGGGGGTTCATTTCGATGAAGACGTGCTGTCCGGCGCGTTCGCCGACGGTGTCCACCAGGAACTCCACGGTTCCGGCGTTGACGTAGTTCAGGGCCTTGGCGAACTTCACCGCGTCACGGTAAAGGGCCTGGCGGATACCTTCGTCCAGGTTGGGCGCCGGGGCGATCTCGATGACCTTCTGGTGACGGCGCTGGATGGAGCAGTCACGTTCGAAGAGGTGGATGACGTTGCCCTCGGCGTCGGCCAGGATCTGCACCTCGATGTGGCGCGGGCGGAGCACTGCCTGCTCCAGGAACATGGTGGGGTCACCGAATGCCGCATCTGCTTCGCGCATGGCGGCCTGCAGGGCCTCGGGAAGGGCTTCCCTCGTGTCGACGCGGCGCATGCCACGTCCGCCGCCGCCGGCGACGGCCTTGGCGAAGATGGGGAAACCGATCTGGTCGGCTGCCGCAATCAGCTCATCCATGTCCTTCGAGGGTTCACTCGATTTCAGGACCGGAACACCGGCCTCACGGGCAGCCTTCAGTGCTGCCACCTTGTTGCCGGCCAGCTCAAGCACCTCAGCCGGGGGCCAACGAAGGTGATGCCGGCTTCCTGGGCGGCGCGGGCCAGATCGGGGTTTTCCGAAAGAAAGCCGTAGCCGGGGTAGATGGCGTCGGCGCCGGACTCCTTGGCGACGCGGACCACTTCGGCAACATCCAGGTAGGCCCGGACGGGATGCCCCACTTCGCCGATCAGATATGCCTCATCGGCCTTCTGGCGGTGGATCGAGTTTCGGTCCTCATTGGGGAAGACAGCAACCGTCTTAGCGCCCAGCTCGTAGCTGGCACGGAAGGCCCTGATCGCGATTTCGCCGCGGTTGGCCACCAGAATCTTGGAAAACATAATTCTCCTGCATCATTGCGGGTGTATCGGTAAGTGGTCACAGTGTCTAAGACCCGCGCTTAGAAATACAAATCATTGTGGCCACAGTCACAGAAGCTTCCGTCATGTCCCGCGTGCATCGACGGAGGCTGGCAGAACCGGCCACCCAAACCATCGCCGTGCCATGCCGCGTCCCCATAAACGGAATTCACCGGCGCAGCCACATATGATGGGTAAGGTGGCTTGAGCCGCCGGCTTCGGCAGTGCCGGAGCAAACATTACCCCCAACACGGCAGCCGGCGTTAGGTTTTGGTCTCACAAGTGCAAGTAGTCAGCATCAGCAGCCTCAAGGGCGGAGTCGGCAAGACGTCCATCACCACAGGATTGGCGTCTGCGGCGCTTGCCGCGGGCATCCCCACACTGGTGGTGGACCTCGATCCCCATGCGGACGCGACCACTGCCCTGGGCGTCCAGGCCGGCGACCAGCTGGACATCGGCAGGATGCTCAAGAGCCCCCGCCGGGCCAAACTCGCGGACAATGTCGCGGGCAGCTCCTGGACGGCACGGGCGCATGCGAACGGATCCGGACCGGCCGTGCTGGACGTCGCCGTGGGTTCGGCGTACACCGGCATCTACGACCGCCCCGACCTTGGCCGCCGGACCTCCGCAGGCTTTCCGCAGTCCTGGCTGGCGCCGACCGCTACGAGCTGGTCCTCATTGACTGCCCGCCGTCGCTGAACGGGCTGACCCGGATGGCGTGGTCCGCGAGTGACAAAGTGGCCCTCGTGGCCGAGCCGGGCTGTTCTCGGTGGCGGGAACGGAACGGACCATGCGCGCCATCCAGCTGTTCAAGCAGGAATTCGCGCCGAACCTGTCCCCCGTAGGCATTGTGGCCAACCGCGTTCGCACCGGCTCTTCCGAACACACGTACCGGCTCGCGGAAATGGAATCGATGTTCGGTGACCTGCTGCTGAGCCCACGCATCCCCGAGCAGGCGAACTGGCAGCAGATCCAGGGCGCGGCCCACCCGGTGCACCACTGGCCCGGCGAATCCGCGAAGTCATCTGCTGCGTTGTTCGACGCCCTCCTTGTCAATCTCCTGGCGACCGGAAGCGGCCTGCGAAACCGGACCCAGCGTTAACCCCTTGGGCGCAGCCCCGCTGCACCCAAAGGTTCCGCGGACAACAAGAAGAGGCCATCCCCGCCGGGGGTGGCCTCCTCTTGTTGGTGCTGCGCCAGCCTGTTGTCAGCCGATCTTTCGGGCAGCGCGCCGCTTGCTCAGCTCGTCGTCGGGAAAGGAGTGTTCGGCGGCGTGTTCGCTAGGCAGGGAAGCCAAGCTGCCCTCTACTTCGCGCCAGACCCTGCCCACGGCGATGCCGAAGACGCCTTGGCCGCCCTGGACAAGATCGATGACCTCGTCTGCGGAGGTGCATTCGTAGACGCTCGCGCCGTCGCTCATGAGCGTGATCTGTGCCAGATCCTCCACGCCGCGTTCGCGCAGGTGTTCCACTGCCGTGCGGATCTGCTGAAGGGAAACACCGGTGTCCAGAAGCCGCTTGACTACCTTGAGCACCAGAATGTCCCGGAAACCGTAGAGCCGCTGCGAGCCGGAACCTGCGGCACCGCGGACTGCGGGCTCAACCAGCCCGGTGCGTGCCCAGTAGTCCAGCTGGCGGTACGTGATCCCGGCCGCCTTGCAGGCCGTGGGCCGCGGTAGCCGGCGTCCTCGTCCAGGACGGGAAGGTCTTCGGTAAACAGGAGGCCCTGGGCACCGCTCGCGGGCACAGCCACACCAGCCGTTGTGGGCTGCTTCAGCCCGCCTGCTTCGCCTTTGGGACTCACCTGGATCCTCCTTGTCATAAGCTCCCGGGGACCACTACATCAGCCGGTGCACACATGAAGTTCATGCATGTAATTTCGCGGGGGTCGTACTTTTACAGTGTGACTTGCGCGGCTGCTGTAAGCAATGGGAGCTTGTATCTTCGACGTTAGGCCCGCTGTGCCCCAAGGTCAAAGATCTAGGCCGCTTGGCGCAGGCGTGTCGGAACTTTCAGGCTCAACTTTAACCTTAACGTGACCTCAGCCGTCAAAGTCTTCGGGCTCCACATCGTCCAGGAACTCACGGAAGCGCCGCAGTTCGCGTTCCTCGTCCACGGTGGGGCCCGGGTCAGTGTCCTCCCCTCGTCATGCTCGGTAATACGGACTCCGGCTTCATCCATTACCGAGTCGGCACACCAGATGCGGCATTTGGCCCGCAACGCGATCGCGAGGGCGTCCGATGCGCGCGAGCTAACGGTGGTGCCGTTCTCGAACTGGAGCTGGCCATAAAAGATGTTGTCCTCAACGGCCACAATGTTGACGCTGACAACCGAATGGCCCAGGGACTCCACCACGTCCACCAGGAGGTCGTGGGTCATCGGGCGCGGAGGCACTACCCCTTGCTGGGCCAGGGCGATGGCACTTGCCTCTGGAGTCCCGATCCAGATGGGCACGTGCCGTTCGCCGTGGATCTCGCGCAGCAGGACGAGCGGCTGGTTGGACGGCAGTTCGATACGAACGCCTACGATCTCCACTTCGATCATCAGATGTCCATACGTGAGATACGGTCCTGGACCAGTGCCCGGTGCAGGACAAGGCAGAGGTCGCTGATTTCGCGGGCCGCTTCAGCAGCCCGCGCCTGTGACGCGGAATCGCGCCGGGACGCGAGCGGCGCAACTGCGCGCTCCACGAGTCCGAATTCACGTTCCGCTGCGGCCTGGAACGGCCGCAGGTGGCGCGGCTCAAGGCCGTGGCTCTCCAGTTGCACGCAGGCACGGCCACCTGGAGGGCGTGCTCGTCGAACTTGCCGTTGCTGTGGCTGATCAGCCCGAAGCTCAGCAGCGATTGGAGTAACGGAATGCTGGCGCCGGACTCGGTCCGCAGCTGTTCCTCGCTGAATTTCCGGCCGCGGTTCTGAAGCTCCACGGCCAATTCATCCGAAACGATCCGCGGCGAAACCACGACGCCGGGCGGCAGGTTCTCCGGCCGCTCTCCCCTGTCGATCGCATCAAGATAGTCCTTGATAACTTTCAGTGGAAGGTACTGGTCCCGCTGCAGTGCCAGCACAAAACGGAGACGTTCGACGTCACTGTCCGAGTACTGCCGGTATCCGGCCGGAGTGCGGCGCGGATTAATCAGTCCCTTTTCTTCGAGGAACCTGATTTTCGACGCTGTCATACCCGGAAAGTCGCCGCTGAGTTGCGCGAGGACTTCCCCGATGTTCAAAACTTGGGGCCCCGGCGTTCCGGTTGTGCCATTGCCACAGGCAAGTGTCCCGGGATCAGGCGCGGCCTGCTGCGCGGGCAGGGCTCAGGTAGAAGGTGAGTCGGAACTTGCCGATCTGGACTTCGTTCCCGGACTTCAGCTCAACGCTGTCCACGCGGTCGTGGTTAACGTAGGTGCCGTTGAGGCTGCCGGTATCCACCACTTCAAAGCTCCGCGCTGTACGGCGGAACTCTACGTGGCGCCGGGATACGGTGACGTCATCAAGGAAGATGTCGGCGTCAGGATGACGGCCAGCCGTGGTGATGTCCGTGTCAAGCAGGAAGCGGGCACCCGTGTTCGGGCCGCTGTGGGCCACCAGGAGCGCGGAACCGGCCGGCAGCGCCTCCACGGATGAACGCTCGTCCATGGACAGCTTGGGGGCGATAGTGGGCTCGTCGGAGACGGGGGTTAGATGGATCGAGGTGGTCTCCGAAGCCCTGGCCGCACCTGTGCCGTACTCGCCTTCGGCAGGGTCCTGTTTGTGGCCAGCCATGGATTCCTCCTCTTTCGCTGCAGCTCTCACGCCTGCAATCAACATTTGCCCTGACGAATCCGCATCGCGGATTCGTTGCCGGGCCCCGATCCGGCCACTGACGTGCGAAGACGCCCGTTGGCCGGACCGGATGAACCCGTTAGCTTCAGCCTACCTGCTGTTCGTACTCGGATGCACTGAGCAAGGACTCCACGGCGTCTGCTTCAGCAAGCCGGATCTCGATCAGCCAGCCGTCGCCGTACGGATCGGAGTTGATCAACGCCGAATCGGTATCGAGGGATTCGTTGCGTGCGACCACTTCGCCGCTGACCGGAGCATAGATATCACTGACGCTCTTGGTGGACTCGACCTCGCCAACAACTTCATTCGCGGTGATTTTGGTGCCAGCTTCCGGCAGCTGGGCGTAGACAACATCTCCGAGTGCGTCCTGCGCGAAGTCGGTGATGCCCACCCGGACCACGCCGTCAGCGCTCGGTGCGGATACCCACTCGTGCTCGGCGGTGTAGGACAGGTCTTCGGGAATGTTGCTCATCAGGGGCCTTTCATCGGGTCAATCACCAATGTCAACGGGCCAGGAAAACAAGCCGCCGCTGAAAGTATAGGCACAACTCCCGGGCGTTCGAGGAGGATTCTGACATGATGAGACGCATGAGATCAGATGCACGGGAACCGCCCGCGAAAAAGGCAAACTGGGCTGCTCGGATCATCCTCGCTGTGGTGGCGCTGGTGGTCCTCGGCATCTCTTATTTTGCCTTTGCGGCGGTCCTCCCGGTCTGGTGGGCGAATGTCATCCGCAACCAGGTCCAGGGCAATCTTGGGGCGGGCATCCTGGTGGGGATGTTCTGCGGGTTCGTTTTCACGTTCGTCCCCTCCTGGTGGCCTGGCAGGCGACCCGCAAATCCTTGAGCTGGCCCTGGAAGCTGGCCATCCTCGTCGCCGCTGTGGCTCTGGCGTCCCCTAACCTGCTGACCGCCGGGATCATGTTGGGCAACTCGCAGGCCGCCCACAACGGGCAGCGGATCCTTGGCACCGAGGCCACCTGGTTCCCCATGTGGACACAGATCTCAGCCATCGCCGCCGTCGTGATCTTTATGGTTGGCCTGGTCCTGTGGAGCGTCTGGCGGCAGCGCGGACAGAAGATGAGGGCTCTCAAGAAGGCAGATGCCGAGCGCTCCGTGGCGGCGAAGGCAGCCACGGACCCCGCCGCCGGCTCACCTGTTCCTGAGGCGCCGGCCGCACCTGACAGCCAGGCTGACCGCAGGTAAACCATGCCGGAGCTTCCCGAGGTTGCGGGCCTGGCCGGTTTCCTGGACGAGCACCTGCGCGGAGCCGTGGTGCGGAAGGTCCAGATCGTTTCCTTTGCCGTGCTGAAGACAGCGGATCCGCCGTACACAGCGCTGGAGGGCTGCACGGTGGCCGGCGTGCGGCGGTTCGGAAAGTTTGTCAGCATTGACACCGACGGGCCCTCGTTTGTCTTCCACCTCGCCCGGGCGGGCTGGGTCCGCTTCACGGACTCGCCCACAGACACCCAGCTCCGGATGGGTAAGGGCCACATCGCCATGCGCCTGGCGTTCACCGGGCCGGACGGTGCCCACGGCATGGATCTCACCGAGGCGGGGACTAAAAAGAGCCTTGCCGTGTACGTGGTGCGCGACCCCCAGGAGGTGCCGGGCGTCGCGGCGCTGGGCCGGACCCGTTCAGCGCAGCGTTCGACGCCGACATGCTGGCGGAAATTCTCGGCTCCACTTCCCAGCAGATCAAGGGCGTCCTGCGGAGCCAGAGCGTGATCGCGGGGATCGGGAACGCCTACAGCGACGAGATCCTGCATGCTGCGAGGATCTCCCCCTTTGCCACCGCCAAGTCCTTGGACCGTGGCACGGTGCAGGTGCTGTATGACGCCATCCACAGCGTGCTCGGAACGGCCCTGGCCGGAGCCGAGGGCAAGCCGCCCAGCGAGCTCAAGGACGTCAAACGCAGCCACCTACGGGTCCATGCCCGCACCGGCGAAGCTTGCCCGGTGTGTGGTGACACAGTCCGGGAGGTGTCCTTCGCGGATACTTCCCTGCAGTACTGCCCCACGTGCCAGACCAAGGGAAAGATTCTGGCGGACCGCAGGACGTCGAAGTTCCTGAAATAGGCCAGGCCGCGAAACGTCCAAAAAGGACGGCACAAAACGGAAGCGTCCCGGAGAAAATTCTCCGGGACGCTTCCGTTTTGGTCGGGCTGACAGGATTTGAACCTGCGACCCTTGACCCCCAGTCAAGTGCGCTACCAAGCTGCGCTACAGCCCGTTAGTTCCGCCGTTCTCCGCTGCGTTTACTCCTGATGTTAGCCAGGATTTCAACTCAGCAGTCCGGCCGAACCACCTTGAAAAGCTTACACGATTCCGGAGGGTGCAAGTGACACTTTGCCGCCTGCACGCCCCCGGTGTGTCCTAATTAACGCTTCTTGCCGCGCTTTTCGCGGACGCGCATGTTGACCTCGATGGGCGTGCCCTCGAAACCGAACGTTTCGCGGAGCCTGCGGGTGATGAAACGGCGGTAGCCCGGGTCCAGGAACCCTGTGGTGAACAGCACAAACTTCGGCGGCCGGCTGGACGCCTGTGTGCCGTACAGGATACGCGGCTGCTTGCCTCCGCGGACCGGGTGCGGGTGCGCCGCCACAAGCTCGCCGAGGAAGGCGTTGAGCTTACCGGTGGGGATGCGCCTGTCCCAGTTCTCCAGGGCCAGGTCCAGGGCGGGAACCAGGCGGTCCTTGTGCCAGCCCGTCAGGGCGGAGATGTTGACCCGCGGCGCCCAGGCCACGTGGGCCAGGTCCTGCTCGATTTCGCGCTCCAGGTAGGTGCGGCGTTCGTCGTCGAGCAGGTCCCACTTGTTGAAGGCAAGCACCAGGGCCCGGCCCGACTCGATGGCCAGCTGCAGGATGCGGACGTCCTGCTCGCTGAGGACCTCATCCACCGCGAGAAGCACGACGGCGACCTCCGCCTTTTCGAGCGCGGCCTGCGTCCGGAGGGAGGCGTAGTAGTCGGCGCCCTGCGCCATGTGCTGGCGGCGGCGGATGCCTGCCGTGTCCACAAAGCGCCAGGTGCGGTCGCCGAGTTCAATGAACTCATCCACCGGATCACGCGTGGTGCCGGCGGTGTTGTCCACTACTACACGCTCAGACCCTGCCAGCTTGTTCAGCAGTGAGGACTTGCCCACGTTCGGGCGGCCGATCAGTGCGATGCGGCGCGGGCCGCCCGAGCGTTCCAGGCCCTCAATGGTGGAGAACTCCGGCAGGGTGTCCATCACGTGGTCCAGGAGGTCGGCAACGCCGCGTCCGTGCAGGGCCGAGACGGGGTATGGCTCGCCGAAGCCGAGGCCCCACAGGCTGGCGGAGTCCGCCTCCTGGGCGAAGTCGTCCACCTTGTTGGCCACCATGATGACCGGCTTCTTGCTGCGGCGGAGCATCTTCATAACGCCCTCGTCCGTTGCGGTGGCGCCCACCGCGGAGTCGACGACGAAGAGCACGGCGTCAGCCAGTTCCACGGCCATTTCGGCCTGTTCGGCCACGCGGGCGTGGATGCCGCGGGCATCGTGCTCCCAGCCGCCGGTGTCCACCAAAGTGAAGTTGCGCCCGTTCCAGTGTGCCGAGTACATCACGCGGTCCCGCGTCACGCCGGGAGTATCCTCGACCACGGCTTCGCGGCGGCCCAGGATGCGGTTCACCAGGGTGGATTTGCCCACGTTGGGACGGCCGATGATGGCAAGCACGGGATCGAGCTTGACCGGACCGTCAAAGTCCTCGTCGTCGTAGTTCCCGCTCAGCAGGGCGGCGTCTTCCTCGTCGAGCTCGTAGTCGTCCAAGCCGGCGCGGAGCGACGCGGCACGCATCTCCGCTTCGTCGTCGTCGATGGCGGCCAGCCGCTCGGCCACCTGGTCCGTGCCGGTGGGCGTGTATTCATCTTCGCCGGCGCCGGAGTGGCTGGAGGTTTGAGTCGTATCGCTCATTGCACTTTCCTTAGTGGTCATCTGCCGGCGTCCGGCTACTGCTGTGAAGTTCGTGCGGAAATCCGCGTGGGGCAAAGGCTGCCCACTGTGTTGGATGGTCTCCCGGACGTGCCCCGCAAGCGCAGCGCGGATTTCCATTCCCGCCCTGTCCATTGAAGCACGGCCCGTTTCGCCGGGGTTGCGGCCGAGGGTCAGTGCGTTGCCGAAGCTGACGTGGAACCGCCGCCCCGGCCTGGGTACCGTGTCGAGGTGTTCGATGCCCGTCCGGGTGCCGAGGATGGCCACGGGAACGACGGGGCGCCCGAGTTCAGCGCCAGCCAGGCCACCCCGTTGTTGATGCCTGTAGCCTGGCCGCTCCCCGGGTTCCTTCCGGAAGAATCCCGATGCACCGGCCGGCGTCGAGCATGTTTTTGGCCAGCAGCAGTGCTGCCCGGTCCCCGGAGCGGTCCACCGGCAGCTGGCCGGAGGCCCGAAGGACCCCACCCAGCAAGCCCTTGAACATCTCCTTCTTGACCAGGATGTGCATGGGACGCGGCGACGCACCGAACATCACCGGCCCGTCCAGGAAACTGATGTGGTTGCCGGCAAAAATCACCGGCCCGCCTGTAGGCACGTTATCCCGGCCAGTGACGGACGTCCGGTACACCACGTGATCCAGGAGCCAGCCGACGGGCCGGCTCCAGGTCATAGTCAGGCCGGAGGGAAGCCGCACGCCGCGGTCAGTCACGGTTAAGCACCTTCGTGACGATCACGAGCGCCGCGTCCACAGTCTCGGCGAAGTCCAGGTCGGAAGAATCCAGGGTGACAACACCGTCGGCAGCCTGGGTGAAGTTCACCACCGTGGAATCTTTGGCGTCACGGTGGGTGACCTGGGCGGCGAGCTGCTCCGCATTCTGCGTGCCGCCCAGCTGGATGCCGCGGCGGCGAAGCCGGGCCTCCTCACTGGCGGTCAGCAGCATGCGGACTTCCGCGCCCGGGCCACGACGGTGGTGATGTCCCGACCCTCCACCACGATGCGGCGGTGGTGCTTTTCGATAAGCTCACGCTGCCGGCGGATCAGTTCGGTCCGGGCACCCAGGGTGGTTGCCACCGCACTGACCGCCGAGGAAATTGCCGGTTCACGGATGGCGTCCGTGACGTCGGCGCCGTTCACGCGGACGTATTCCTCCCGCGTTGTGGTGCTCAGTTCCAGAACCAGGTCCCGGGAAGCCTGTTCCACGGCAGCGGCGTCACTGAGGTCAATTCCGCTGGTGACGCAGAACCAGGTCAGGGCCCGGTACATGGCGCCGGTGTCCAGGTAGGCAAGGTGCAGCCGACGGGCCACTTCCTTGCTCACGCTGGACTTGCCGGAGCCTGAAGGCCCGTCGATGGCAACCACTAAAGGCCTGCCGACGCGCAAGGCCGGAAGGGTGTCAAGAAGTTCCTGTGTCATTACTGCAATACCCGCCATCCGCGGTCGTTGAGTGCTTCGATCAGATGGTCATGCTTGTTCGGCAGCACGGACAGTTCCACCATGCCCACGTTCTGGCCCGAGGAATGGTCCAGCCGAAGGTCCTCCACGTTCACGCCGATCTCACCGATTTCGGTGAGGAGCTGCGCGATCTGTCCCGGCCGGTCATCCACGAGCACCGTCAGCCAGGAGTAGGCCTGCGGCGGGCCACCGTGCTTGCCCGGAATACGGGCCTGCCCGGCATTGCCTTCGCTGATCAGCTGGGCCAGGTCAAGCCTGGCGCCCGGCGCCAACGGTTCCTCGAGCGTGCCGATGAGCCGGTTCAGGTCCTCGCGGACCCCGTAAAGGATCTCCACGACCTTCCCGGCGTTGCCGCCCAGGATCTGGACCCACAGCGTGGGATCGCTGGCGGCGATCCGCGTGGTGTCCCGCAGGCCATTGCCGGCGAGGGACAGCGCGTGAAGCGGCGTCCCCTGCAGCCGGCTGGCCAGCAGCGAGGACATGATCTGGGGCAGGTGCGACACCAGGGCCACAGCTTCGTCGTGTTCGTCGGCAGTGAACTGGGAAACCACAGCTCCCAGGTCCGTGGCCAGGGAACGCGCAGTCTGCACGGCAGCCGCGGATGACTCCGGGCCCGGACAAACCACCCACGGCATGGACGTGAAGAGCTCGCCGCGGGCCGCAACCGGCCGGACTTTTCGCGCCCTGCCATCGGATGCGTGCCCACATAGCGGGCGAGGTCCGCGCCGCGGCCGCCCAACTCCGCCAGGATGGCGGCCTTGACGCTGGCGATGTCAACCACCACGGAATCCGGGTAGTCGGCCAGCGCACGGGCCACGACGTCGGCGGTCACGTCCGGCGGTGCTGCCACCACCACAAGCTCGGGCGCCCCGTCCCCCAGCTGGTCCAGGGCTGGCCGGCGCCGATGTCGACGGCCACCGCCTGGTTGGTCGGCGACGGGTCAGACAGGAACACGGGCACGCCGCGCCCACGCAGGCCCAGCCCGATGCTGGCACCGAGCAGGCCGGTGCCAATCACCATGACCGGCCCATTGAGGTGCCCCCGCCCGTGGGAGCGAAATGCGGACATGCCTCAGAGTCCTACGGATGCCAGCAGGTGGCCGACTTCCTGCTTGCCAAGGTTGCGGATGCTGCCCTGGCGCTGGTCGCCCAGGCCGATGGGACCCACCTTGACGCGCACCAGGCGCAGGACCGGGAACCCGACGGCGTCGAACAGGCGCCGGACAATCCGGTTCTTGCCGGAGTGCAGGACCACTTCGATCAGCACATGGCCCGGAGTGGAGTCCACCAGCTTGAAGGAGTCGACAGAGGCAAAGCCATCCTCAAGTTCCACACCTTCCCGGAGCTGGGCGCCGACTCCCTGCGGGAACGGGCCGCGGACTTGGACCAGGTAGGTCTTGGGGACCTCGTAGGACGGGTGGGTCAGCCGGTTGGCCAGTTCGCCGTCGTTCGTCAGCAGCAGCAGGCCTTCGGTGGCGACGTCCAGCCGGCCCACGTGGAACAGGCGCTCGCCCAGGTGGGTCTTCCGCACAAAATCGCTGATGCAGGGACGGCCATCGGGATCCTCCATGGTGGACACCACGCCCTTGGGCTTGTTGAAGACCATATACACGAGGTTTTCATCCAGCTGGATGCGCAGGCCATCAACGTGGATGACTGCCGTCTTGGGGTCCACGCGGACACCAAGCTCAGTGACAACCTGGCCGTCGACCTCGACCCGGCCTTCGGCGATCATCTCTTCGCAGACGCGGCGCGAAGCCACGCCGGCCTGGGCCATGACCTTCTGCAGTCGGGTGCCGTCGGCGTCGTGCATTTCCGACTGCTGAACGTCACCGCGGGGTCCGCGCTTGCGGGCAGGCTTCCGGACGGGCCCAAGGTTCTGGCCAAACCGTTCGCTGCCGAAGGCGCGTGAGGCCGCGGCCCCGGGCCGGCCGGTGCGCGGCTTGGGCTTGAGCGCGCCCGGAGTGCCGGGAGCCTTGTTGGCGCCCGGCTTGCGGGCGGCAGGCTTGCGCGCCGATGTGCTGCCGGCGGACTTCCAATCGGAGGCACCGCGGCCGGCCGGCGGCGTTGCCGGAGCATCGCCGGGATCGACAAATGGCTCCTCGCGCGGCCTAGGGGCCTTGTACGGGCGGTCTCCGCCGCCGAATCCGGCGTTACGCTTGCCGGCGCCGGCGCGGAATCCGCCGCCCGCCGCGCTCGGGCGGCCGCTGCCGCCCTGTGCAGGGTTACGGCTTGCGCCGCCCTGCGCCGGATTGCGGCTGGCGGCTGGATTGCGGCTGGCACCGCCCTGTCCGGCATTGCGTTCTGAACTGTTACGTCCCGAACTGTTACGTGGTGAACCCTGGCGTCCCGCCTGTGTCATGACCCGTCCTTCGTTATTTGGCCGGCTGGTTGTCCAAGAACAACCCTAGCCAGCCATGCAGAAATTATCTGCCCTTATGAATATTCGTGTATGCACGCAGGATTTCCCGCCTACATTCTGTCGGCGTCGTAGAACTCCGCGATGCCCTCGAGCCCCGGAAGATGGGGTGAGAGCTGGGGCAGTTCCGCTGCGGAGCCGATTCCCATCCGTTCCAGGAAATACGACGTGGTCCGGTAGAGGATGGCTCCCGACTCGGGATCGTGTCCCGAATCTTCGATCAGCCCGCGCTGGGTCAATGTCCGTACGACAGAATCGACATTGACTCCTCGAATTGCAGACACCCTGGCCCTGGAGACAGGTTGGCGGTACGCGATGACAGCCAATGTTTCCAAGGCCGCCTGCGTGAGCCTGGCCGTCTGACCCTCAAGCACAAACCGTCCGACGATCTCGGCGAAGTCTGCGCGGGAGTAGATCCGCCAGCCACCGGCGATGTTCCGCAATTCGAAACCCCGGGGCTGGCGCTGAAACCAGCATCGCTGGTACGGTCCATGTCCGGGGCTTTAACAGTATAGCCGCTATACTCCCGCTGCAGTTCCGCCAGCAACTGCTCGACGACGGCGACGGTCAGGTTAAGCCCGGCGGCCAGCTCAGTAACGCTGGCCGGTTGGTCCAGGACCATCAGGACCGCCTCAAGCGCAGCCTTGGCACCGCCGGGAAGATCCCGGACGTCCGTGCCCGGCTCCACCCCGGGCTCCGGAAGTTCTTGGCTCACGACAGTTCCTCGTATTCTTCGCTTAGGTTTTCTGTTGACCAGTCCCGGCCGTCCAGCGTCCAGTGCACGGTGAGATCGCCCAGCGGCGACACCTGGTCGAAGGAGACTGCCCTGTCCCGGAACATCTCCAGCAACGCGAGGAACCTGGCCACCACTACGAGCGTGGAATCGGCGTCGGCGATCAGCGCGCGGAAAGTCAGGGGCTTTCCCAACTGGAGCCGGAGCCCCAGGATCTCCGCCTGTTCCTTGACGCTGACGGTACCGCCATGCAGGTGGGCAAGCCCTACCTCGGTAGGCCGCGGCGTCTTGGGCTTCAGGGCAGACTCGGCCAGGCGGGCGAACTGGTCCGGCGTGTGCTTCCACACAAGGTCCGGGAGCATAGCGGCGAAGTGCTCCTCCAAGGCAACCTGGCGCGGAAACCGGCTGGCTTCCTGTTCCAGGGTTCCGGCCATCAGGGCTGCCACCTGTTTGAACGCCTTGTACTGGAGAAGCCTCGCAAAAAGGAGGTCCCGCGCTTCCAGCAGGGCGATGTCCTCATCATCCTCGACTTCACCGGCGGGCAGGAGCCTTGCGGCCTTGAGATCCAGGAGGGTGGCGGCGATGACCAGGAATTCGCTGGCTTCATCCAGCGCCCATTCCTCGCCGAGCTTCCGGAGCTTCCTGATGTACTTGATGAACTCATCAGTGACGGTGGCAATGGCGACCTCTGTAATGTCCAGCTGGTGCTTGGCGATGAGGCCAAGCAGGAGGTCAAAGGGACCAGTGAAGTTGGCCAGCCGTACTTCAAAGCCGGGTTTGGACTCGGCCACGGCGTGGCTAGGGTGCGCCGCCGCGGGAAATCAGCTCTTTGGCCAGGCGTCGGTAGGCATCGGCGCCGATGTGGTTGCCCGCATAGGTGGTGATCGGTTCAGCAGCGACCGTGGCATCGGCGAACTTGATGGAGCGCTTGATGACAGTCTCGAAGACCTTGTCACCGAAGGCCTCCACCAGGCGGGTGATGACCTCGCGGCTGTGCAGCGTGCGGGCGTCATACATCGTGGCCAGGACGCCGTCCACCTGCAGACGGGGGTTGAGCCGGTCCTGGACTTTATCGATGGTCTCTACGAGGAGGGCAACGGCGCGGAGGGCAAAGAACTCGCAGATCAGCGGGATGATCACGCCGTGCGCGGCGGTCAGAGCATTCACTGTCAGCAGGCCCAGTGAGGGCTGGCAGTCGATGAGAACGACGTCGTAATCGTCTTCCACTTTCTTCAGGGCCCGGTCCAGAACCTGCTCCCGGGCTACCTCGTTCACTAGCTGGACTTCGGCGGCGGAGAGGTCTATGTTCGCTGGCAGCAGGTCAACGTTCTCCACGCCCGTATGGTGGATGGCGTCACGGATGTCCACCTTGCGGTCCATCAGCACGTTGTAGACGGTCAAGTCAAGTTCATGGGGGTTGATGCCGAGGCCGGCAGAAAGCGCGCCCTGGGGATCAAAATCCACCAGCAGGACCCGGCGGCCGTATTCTGCAAGGGCTGCGGCGAGGTTGATGGTGGACGTGGTCTTACCAACGCCGCCCTTCTGGTTAACCATGGCAATGACGCGCGCCGGACCGTGGGAGGACAGCGGCGCGGGTTCCGGGAATTCGCGGTGGGGCGCCCGGTGGGACCCATCACGGCGTCTTCCAGATCGAGTTCCGTGCCCTCCAGAGTTGCCGAACCCTGTTCGCTGCTCACGTATCTATCCACACTTTCGATGACGGTGATTTCTTGCCGCTGATGCCCAGCGCCGTTCCTTCTTCTTCCCAAGGCTACAGGCCCCGACACGGTAACCGGCGGAACTTGACATTCCACGGACGCTGAGCCTTTAGGTTCCGGTTGAGGTCTAAGGTTGATTCTTCCACCGAAGGGAAGCGCCCGCACAGGCTTGGCCTGTACGGCACTTCTTCGGCGCCGGGACGCCCATAATACTTGGAGCCTAGACGGCGGCCCGAACAGCCTCGGTCTTCGTTTCCGCAACATCGTGATGGTGGGCGATCATGGTCTGCTCGTCAAACGGCTCGTCGCCTGAGAGCACACGCTCAACCTGTTCACCGTCGATCTCCTTCATCCATGTTCCAATGAGCACCGTGGCCACGGCGTTACCGGTAAAGTTCGTCAGAGCCCGCGCTTCAGACATAAAGCGGTCGATGCCGACAATGATTCCAACGCCGCCCAGCAGCTCGGGCTTGTGGGCCTGGAGTCCGGCAGCCAGCGTTGCCAAACCTGCGCCGGTCACGCCGGCCGCCCCTTGGAAGCAATAATCATGAAAATCAGCAGCGAAATCTGGGCGCCGAGGTCCAGGGGCGTACCCATGGCGTTGGCAACGAAGAGGGAGGCCATGGTGAGGTAGATGGCCGTGCCGTCCAGGTTGAAGGAGTAGCCGGTAGGTACCGTGACGCCCACGACCGGTTTGGACACACCCAGGTGCTCCATCTTGGCGATCAGGCGCGGCAGGGCCGACTCGGAGGACGACGTTGAGAAAATCAGGAGGTACTCACGGGCCAAGTACTTCATCAGCCTGAAGATATTGACGCCCGCCACAACTTGCAGCAGCCCGCCCAGGATGATGACGATAAACAATGCACACGTGATGTAAAAGGCGAGCATGAGGGTGAACATGCTCAGGATGGCCTTGGCACCGGTGGCGCCGACGACGCTGGCGATTGCGCCAAAGGCTCCGACGGGCGCGAGCCACATGATCATGATGAGGATGCGGAAGACTACTGCCTGGCCGTGACCGACGGCCTTGAGGACGGGCGTTCCCAGCGGACCCATCTTCTGCAGGGCAAAACCGACCAGCACCGCTGCAAGCAAAGTCGGCAGCACCGGGATGTCGCCCGGAATGATACCCAGGAGGAAGTCCACGGTGCTGTCCGTGGCGGCCTTTTTGCTGGGGTCGTAGGGCGCCAGCTTCAGACCTTCGCCCGGGTGGATCAGGTTACCGACCACCAGGCCGATGCCCAGCGCAAAAGTAGACATGACCAGGAAGTAGCCCAGTGCCAGGCCGCCCACCTTGCCGACGGTCGCCGCTTTGGCAATGGAACCGATGCCGAGCACGATGGTGCAGAAGATGATCGGAGCGATCATCATCTTGATGAGCTTGATAAACCCGTCGCCCAAGGGTTTGAGGGACTTGCCGACCTCGGGGAACATAAGTCCCACGACGGCGCCCAGGATCACCGCCGCGATGACGGCGATATAAAGGTAGTGTGACTTGTCGATGCCCTTGCGCCGCGTCTTCACGGTGCCGGGCGACTCTCCTCTTTGAGAGGCCATGATGTGTCTCCTTGTGGATATTCTGATAGACGCTGCAGCGTAGTTTCTGGGCTCTTCGCGTCCGTCTGGTGTGATATCCATCATCAGCGCGACGGTGACGGGTATTTACCTTGCGTTCATATTGGTCATGGAAGGTCCCGATGATTCACAAATGGAGTCTTGCCAAAAGATTCTTGGTGGCACACCTGCTGTTTACGCTCGCCCTTACGACGCTCGTCGGCACTGCCTCCTATCTGGACGCCCGTGACCGGACGTATACCGAGGCCGGGCTCCGCATGCGGGGCATCGCCGCAGCCGTTGCCTCGAACCCGATTGTTCTCTCAGCTTCCCAGTCCACGGATCCGTCACGAATGCTCCAGCCATATACGAATGACGTGATGAAAGTCGCCGACGTGGACTTCGTAGTCATCATGGCGCCGGACCGGACCCGGTGGACGCACCCGAATGACCAGGAACTCGGAAAGCCTTACATCGGTTCCATCGATGCTGCGCTCAAAGGACATCCGCAAACTGAAATAACATCCGGCACCCTGGGACCTTCCGTGCGCACCCTAGTTCCGGTGATCGACGCTGGCGGTGCCGTCCGCGGCCTCGTGGCTGCCGGCGTGACCGTCGGTTCCGTGGACAGGGACGTTCTGGGCAGGCTACCCGGTGTTCTCATCATTGCCCTGGCTATGCTCTCGGGCGGAGCAACCGCAGCCTGGGTCCTCGGGCGCTACCTGCGCGGGGTCACCCGTGGCTGGGGCCCGGAGCAGCTCGCCCAGCTTTTTGCGTATTACGAGTCCGTGCTGCATTCCGTGCGTGAGGGGCTGATCCTCATTGACACCAAGGGGCGGGTGGTCCTTTACAACAACCATGCTGCGGAACTCCTTGGCCTCGAACAGCCTGCGGCCGGGGATCCCGCCCGGCCGCCGTCGCTGGCGGAGCTGCCGTTGTCCCAGGAGCTGAGGGAGATGTTCGAATCCGGGCGACCGGCCCAAGACGAAGTTGTCCTTACCGGTTCCCGCATCCTCGTGATCACTCAGGGGCCGGCCACGGGCCGCGGACCGACGCCGGCCGCGGAAAGAGTCCCGTATACGGGACAGTAGCGACCCTGCGCGACCGCACCGAGATCGAAGCGCTGGGCAGCGAACTGGCTACTACACGGACCCTTTCTGATGCTTTGCATGCGCAGATGCACGAACACGCCAACCGGCTGCACACCATGGTCTCCCTGCTGGAGCTGGGCCGAACACGGGAGGCTTTGGAATTCGCCACCAAGGATCTCGAACTGAGCCAGCAGCTGACCGACGAGATGGTGAGTTCCGTGGACGAGCCGGTTCTCAGCGCCCTGATCATGGGGAAGGCCGCCGAAGCGAATGAGCGCGGAGTGAAGCTGACGCTCTCTACCGAGGGGTCCGCGTCCGTTGCCGGCCTGGCTGTACAGGACCTTGTCACCATCTTGGGGAACCTCCTGGACAACGCGATCGACGCCGCCGCGGATGGCGCGGCTCCCAGGACGGTGGAGCTGACCGTGGAGTCCGATGCCGAGGGCCTGGACATCACTGTGGCGGATTCCGGCCCCGGCGTGGACCCCGCCGCCGTGGAGGACATTTTCCGGCACGGCTTCAGCACCAAGACCTCCGGTCCGTTCGGACGCGGCATTGGCCTGGCCCTCGTCCGCCAGGCCGTGCAGCGCCTGGACGGTACCATGACCATCACAGGCAAGGACGGCGCACACTTCCATGTCTTCCTGCCGGCCATGGCCGCCGGGACCGACAAAGAGGAGCAGTTCCAGTGACCGATATCCGCGTCCTCGTGGTGGAGGACGAACCGGTGGCCTCGGCCGCGCACGCGGCCTATGTGGGGAGGATGGCAGGTTTCACTGTTGCAGGGACGGCCCTGACGGCCAGTCCGCGCTCAGGTTCCTGACGGATCTGGCGGCCGCCGGCCAGCCGGTGGAACTGGTCCTCCTCGACATGAACCTTCCGGACCTGCATGGCCTGGACATCGCCCGGCGGATGCGTGCGGCAGGAATCCTGGCGGACATCATTGCCATCACCGCGGTCCGGGAAGTGGCGATTGTCCGCAGCGCCGTCGCCATCGGCGTGGTCCAGTACCTGATCAAGCCCTTCACGTTTGCCACGTTCGAAGACAAGCTCTCCAGCTACCGGCTGTTCCGGCAGCAACTGGCTTCCCCGAATGCCGGTGCCGGAAGGACCGGCGCCTCCCAGAGCGACGTGGACCAGGCCTTCGCAAGCCTCCGGCGCCGTCGGAGCTGCCCCTGCCCAAGGGCCTCTCAGTCTCCACTCTCGACTCGGTCCAGGCGTACCTGAAACAGCATTCGGAGTCTGTTTCAGCTACGGAAGTCATGGCCGCCCTGGGCATGTCCCGCGTGACCGCCAGGCGCTACCTCGAACACCTCGCCGACGCCGGCCGCGTTTCCGGGCGCCCCGCTACGGCACGCCCGGCCGGCCGGAGAACGAATACGGCTGGAAGCGGCCCTGATCCTACAAAGTCTGTGGCTAGGCAGCGGAGATGGCTTCCTTGAGGGCTCCCAGCGCCAGAGTCACTGATGCGGCGTTTGCGTTCGGGCCCATCATTCCGATCCGCCAGATGCTGGAAGTGTACCTGCCCGCCCTGAGCCAATCTCGATGCTGAAGTGCTCCAGCAGGTGGCGGCATACGGCCCGCGGAGTCGATGCCGTCCGGGACCTTGACAGTGGTAAGGCTGGGCAGCCGGTGGCCCTCGGCCGCGAACAGCTCAAGTCCCATCTCCAGGAGCCCGCCTGCAACGCGGCCCCTGCCGCGCGGTGGCGCGCCTGGACCGCGGCCAGTCCCTCGCCAGGATTCTTTGCAAGCCCGCCTCGAGGCCGGCGATCATGGTGACCGGCGGCGTGTGGTGGTAGGTTCTGCCGCTGCCGCTGGCGGCCCCGACGTAACCGCCGAGCAGACCGACGTCCAGGTACCAGGAGCGAGGATTCTTGATCCTTCGCTCGAAAGCCTTACCCGACATGGTGAAGGGCGATAGCCCTGGCGGCACGCCGAGGCATTTCTGGGTGCCGGCATAGCCGACGTCGATTCCCCAGTCGTCTGCAAGGAGTTCCAGCCAACCGATGGATGTCACGGCGTCGACAATGAACAGCGCTTCGCCCTTGTTCTGCCCGAGCGATGCGACGTCGGACAGCACCCCGGTTGATGTTTCGGCGTGGACGGCCGCAATTACCTTCGGCCGCGGGTGGGCCGCCAGGACGCGTTCGACGTCGATGGGCGTGCCCCATTCGTGGTCTACACGAACCACGGTGGCGCCGCAGCGGCGGGCCACCTCACACATGCGCTCACCGAAAGAGGCCGTTGACGGCGATCCCTGCCACATCGCCGTCGTCCACGGTGTTCACAAAAGCCGCTTCCTTGCCGCCGGAACCGGTGACGCTCAAGGGCAGCGTAAGGGCATCCTGAGTCCCCCAGACCGTACGGAGGCCTGCTCATGACCGGGAACGGTGCGCCGGTCCGCTCGCCCATGAAGCCCAAAAGGTTCAGGAGAAGGAACAGCAGGACGGCGCCGAGCAGGAAGGCGAGCATGATCTGCCAGGCGCCCAATCCAAGGGCGAACAATCCGATGGCAAACACGTAATTGCCCAGCGAGTGCACGTCGTTCGCCCAGAGCGTGAAGATGCTGTAGGCGTGCCAGGTGCGCCCCTGGCGCGTGGTGGGCGCCAGGTCCTCGTTGTAGAGCCGCGGGCTCACGCCCGCAGGCACCTGAACCAGGGTGGCTGGCTCCCCCCTCACGATTTCCTCGACCGCGGGGTCACCGGTGCCCACGGCTCAGGGTCAATCAGGTGCGGATGCCCGTGCTCGTCGTGGGCGCCGGGATCGTTTTGGTGGGACATAATGCAGACCTCCGCAGGACGGAAACTGCATTGCCGGGCATGGCGCCAACTGTAGTCCGCTGGCGCGCGGTCAACGAGCCCCATCGTCTAGAGCTGGTCCGGGCTGGACGAGGGCGCCGAACGTGCTTGTATACACAGATGACGACATAGTGTCAGTTTTCGCCAATTTGCTGGGCTCAATGGCAATTCGTGTATACACTGATCCTGAGCAACGGATTGAAGGGAGGGACCATGCGGGCCAGCGACAAAGCCTACGCAACGCTTCGCGAAGACATTATCGAATGGCGCCTGGCACCCGGAACGGTCCTTGCCGAAGTGGAGCAGTCGGAACGCCTGGGCGTCTCACGCACTCCCGTCCGGGAGGCGCTGAGCCGGCTCAGCGCGGAAGGACTGACGACGGCGGCGGGCGGCCGCGGCGTCGTCGTCACCGACATCTCACTGGAGGACATCGACGAGATGTTCGAGCTCCGCGAAACCCTGGAGGGCAAGGCGGCCGCCCTCGCAGCCCAACGCGGCGAGCGCGCGGTCTTTGAGAAACTCCATGCGGATCTCCTGCGGGCGCAGGAGCTGATCAGCGACGCCGATCCCGCCCGGCATGAGTACTACGCCCTGGTGGGCCGGTTGGATGAGGCGATCGACACCGCCATTTCCAACTCCTACCTCGCCCAGGCGATGCGCAGCCTGCGTGTGCACCTGGTCCGGGTCCGCCGGCTCGCTGCCGATGACGCCCCGCGACTGAACGCGGCCGCCGTCGAACACGCGGCCATCGCGGAAGCCATCGCCGCAGGCAACGCGAAGCTCGCCGAAGCAGCCACCACCCTGCACCTGCACCGCAGCCTTTCCCACGTCAAAGCTACCCACCCACAGCACTAAGAAGGAGCACCATGGTTAAGCTCAACCACGTCCGCGTCTACAAGAGCGAAGAGAACCTCCCCCGTGAAGACCAGCTGGCGCACAAGATCGCCGTTGTCGCCGCCGACGCCGTCGAGGTCACGCCCGAGGTCACCGAGATGGTCATCAACCGTGTCATCGACAACGCCTCCGTGGCCATCGCTTCCCTGAACCGCGGCCCGATCGTGGCTGCCCGAGCCCAGGCGCTGACCCACGCACCGACCACCAACGGCAAGGGCGCCGGCGTGTTCGGCATCACGGACCGGGTCTCCCCCGAATGGGCAGCCTGGGCCAACGGCGTGGCCGTCCGCGAGCTCGATTACCACGACACGTTCCTGGCGGCCGACTACTCGCACCCGGGCGACAACATCCCGCCGATTCTCGCTGTGGGCCAGCATGTCGGCGCGAGCGGCAAGGACCTGATCCGCGGCATTGCCACCGGGTATGAGATCCAGGTCAACCTGGTCAAGGCCATCTGCCTGCACAAGCACAAGATCGACCACGTGGCGCACCTCGGCCCGTCCGCCGCCGCCGGCATCGGCACACTCCTGGGCCTGGACGTCGAGACCATCTTCCAGTCCGTCGGCCAGGCCCTGCACACCACCACCGCCACCCGGCAGTCCCGCAAAGGCGAGATCTCCACCTGGAAGGCCCACGCCCCCGCGTTCGCGGGCAAGATGGCGGTGGAAGCCGTGGACCGCTCCATGCGCGGCCAGACCTCCCCCGTGCCGATCTACGAAGGCGAAGACGGCGTGATCGCCTGGATGCTGGACGGCCCGGACGCCACCTACGACGTCCCCTGCCCGAGGCCGGCGAAGCCAAGCGCGCCATCATGGACACATACACCAAGGAACACTCTGCCGAATACCAGGCCCAGGCCTGGATCGACCTCGCCCGCAAGCTCCATGCCGAGCACCCCGAGGCAACGGACCCGGCCAACGTGGCGTCGGTCCTGATCAAGACCAGCCACCACACCCATTACGTGATCGGCTCCGGCGCCAACGACCCGCAGAAGTACAGCCCCACGGCCAGCCGCGAAACCCTGGACCACTCCATCCCGTACATCTTCACCGTGGCACTCCAGGACGGCTCCTGGCACCACGTTGACTCCTACAGTCCTGAGCGTGCCGGCCGCGCCGACACCGTGGAGCTGTGGAACAAGGTCAGCACCGTCGAGGACCCGAATGGACCCGCCGCTACCACTCCCTGGACATCGCCGAGAAGGCCTTCGGCGGTTCCGTGGAAATCACCCTGAACGACGGCACCGTTATCACCGACCAGATCGCCGTAGCCGACGCCCACCCGCTCGGCGCCCGGCCGTTCGCCCGCCAGCAGTACATCAACAAGTTCCGCACCCTGGCAGCCGGCCTGGTCGCCGAGACGGAAATCGAGCGTTTCCTCGCGGCCGCCGAAAGCCTCCCGGACCTGGGCCGGGCGAACTGGACCAGCTGAACATCACCGCCGCTGCTGGTGTCATCGACCTCAGCAACGCACCCGCCGGCCTCTTCTAAGCTCTGCTCACACACCCCGCACAGGAGAACCAGATGCTGTATTCCAAGACAACCCGGAACAGAAGCGGATCGCGCTGCGCGAGATGCTCGCGTCCGGCACCATCCAACAGTTCCCGGGCGCCTTCAACCCGCTCTCGGCGCGGCTGATCGAGGAAAAGGGCTTCGCCGGTGTTTACGTCTCCGGAGCCGTGCTGGCCAATGACCTTGGCCTGCCGGACATCGGGCTGACCACCCTCACCGAGGTGGCCACGCGTGCCGGGCAGATCGCCCGCATGACCGACCTGCCCACGCTGGTGGACGCGGACACCGGCTTCGGCGAGCCAATGAACGTGGCCCGCAGCATCCAGGAACTGGAGAACGCCGGCCTGGCCGGCTGCCACATCGAAGACCAGTTCAACCCCAAGCGCTGCGGGCACCTGGACGGCAAGAACGTGGTGGACCAGGACACGGCCACCAAGCGCATCCGCGCCGCGGCCGATGCCCGCCGCGATCCGAACTTCCTCATCATGGCCCGGACCGACATCCGCGCCGTGGAGGGAATCGAAGCCGCCAAGAACCGGGCACGGGCCCTCGTGGAAGCCGGTGCGGATGCCCTCTTCCCGGAAGCGATGAAGGACCTGTCCGAGTTCCAGGCCATCCGCGACGCCGTGGACGTGCCGATCCTTGCCAACATGACCGAGTTCGGCAAGAGCGATCTGTTCACCGTGGACCAGTTGCAGGGTGTGGGCGTCAACATGGTCATTTATCCGGTCACGCTGCTGCGCATTGCCATGGGCGCAGCAGAGCGTACTCTGGAATCGATCAAGGCAACAGGGTCGCAGGAAGCACAGGTGGAGAACATGCTCACCCGTGCGCGGCTTTATGACCTTGTGGACTATGAGGCCTACAACCACTTCGATACCGGCGTTTTCAACTTCCAAATTCCCGGCGTCCGCTAGGACCCGAGAGCCACCAAGGAGAATGCAAGCATTCCGGCACATCCGGGCTTGCCCAATGAACGAAGGAGGACAGCATGGAAGCTGTTGATATCAAGAAGGGCCTGGCCGGCGTCGTGGTGGACTACACCGCGGTTTCGAAGGTCAACCCGGACACCAATTCGCTGCTGTACCGCGGCTATCCCGTCCAGGAGCTCGCCGCTAAATGCAGCTTCGAGGAAGTGGCCTTCCTCCTATGGAACGGCGAACTGCCCACCCCTGAAGAGCTGTCCGCGTTCTCTGCCCGCGAGCGCGCCGGCCGCGCCCTTGATCCTGTGGTGAAGAAGATCGTCGACACAATTCCCACAACCGCCCACCCGATGGATGTCTGCCGGACCGCAGCATCCGTCATGGGCGCCCGCCACCCCCTGGCCGAGGACTCCTCTCCCGAGGCCAACATGGCCAAGTCCGTGGATCTCTTCGCCGCCATGCCCGCGGTGGTCGCCTACGACCAGCGACGCCGGCGCGGCCAGGAAGTCGTGGAGCCCCGAAATGACCTGGGCTACTCCGAAAACTTCCTGTGGATGGCGTTCGGCGAAGACCAGGTCCCGGAGGTGGTGGAGGCCTTCAACGTTTCGATGATCCTGTACGCCGAGCACTCCTTCAACGCCTCCACCTTCACCGCCCGCGTGATCACTTCCAGCCTGTCCGACCTGCACTCGGCGGTAACGGGCGCCATCGGCGCACTCAAGGGCCCACTGCATGGCGGCGCCAACGAAGCCGTGATGCACACCTTCGACGAGATCGGCATCCGGCCCGAGGAATCACTTGACGAAGCGGCCGCCCGCGCCAGGGCCTGGATGGAGGATGCACTGGCCCAGAAGAAAAAGGTCATGGGCTTCGGCCACCGCGTCTACAAGCACGGGGACTCCCGCGTCCCCACCATGAAGGCCGCGCTGGACAAGATGATCGCCCACTACGGCCGCCCTGAACTGCTGGGGCTGTACAACGGCCTCGAGCAGGCCATGGACGAGGCCAAGGCCATCAAACCGAACCTCGACTACCCGGCCGGCCCCACCTACCACCTGATGGGCTTCGACACTGCCACGTTCACCCCCTGTTTGTGGCCAGCCGCATCACCGGATGGACCGCCCACATCATGGAACAGGCAGCCAGCAACTCCCTGATCCGCCCGCTGAGCGAGTACAACGGACCGGACGAACGGCACGTTCCGTAATACCGCTGAACGCACGACGGCGGCCGGTCACCTTTGAAGGTGGCCGGCCCGCCGTCGGCCGTTACGCCAACTCGGAGGCGTGATCAGTCCAGCACTTCGCGGACGGTCTCGTTGTCATCGTTCAGGACCACTGTCAGGCGCAGGAAGGACCCGGCAAGCGCGAGCGGCAGCCAGTGCGCTGCGTCCTGCCACATCCGGTCCACTGGCAAAGCGCCGACGTCGAACCATTCCGGCCGGATCTCGGCACTTTCGGCCGGCTGCCCGGTCCAATTCGCTGCGACAAAGAGCCGCGAACTCATGTTCCACTCCGGGCGGGCAGGAAAATCGAAGGTCACCACGCCGGCGTCGCGCAGATCCTCCTGCCGGACCACAATCCCGGCTTCCTCATGGACTTCGCGGCAGGCAGCCTCTGCGTCCGTCTCCCCCGGCTCAACATGGCCGCCGAGGCCCACCACCTTGCCGCGGCCGAAGCCGGTCTTCTTCAGGCCCAGCAGGACCTGTGGCACACCGGCGGACTCACGGGTGAGAAAGCACAGCGTGACAGGGGTAAACGTCATGCCCCAACCCTATAGCGTGGCCGCCGGCGTCAGCCCAGCGCCCGGGGGTGGGCTGCTGCGTAAATTTCCCTCAGTGTGTCAGCGGTAACCAGGGTGTAGACCTGCGTTGTGGTAACCGAGGCGTGCCCCAGGAGTTCCTGCACCACGCGGACATCGGCGCCGCCTTCGAGCAGATGCGTCGCGAAGGAGTGCCGCAGTGTGTGCGGGGAAACATCCTTGGTGACGTTGGCTTTGTCCGCGGCCGCCTTCAGGATGGTCCAGGCGCTTTGCCGGCTGATCCTGCCGCCGCGGGCGTTCAGGAACAGGGCGGGCGTTCCCTTGCCCTTCGCCGCCAGCAGTGGACGGCCGCGCACCAGGTACGCGTCCACAGCCCGCGCCCCATAGGATCCCAGCGGCACCAGCCGTTCCTTGGATCCCTTGCCGAACAGGCGGACCACGGCGGGCCCAGCCTCGGCCTCGTGCAGGGCGATGTCGTCAACGTCCAGGCCCACGGCCTCGCTGATCCTCGCCCCGGTGGAATAGAGAAATTCGAGCAGGGCACGGTCCCTGAGCCCTGTGGCAGTATCAGCGCCCGCGGCTTCAAGGATCCGGGTGACTTCGTCCACGCTGATGGCCTTGGGCAGCCGTTTGCCCGGCATGGGCGGGTGGACATCGCTGGCGGGTCCGTCGTTGTGATCCCCTCCAGAGCCCAGAACTTGTGGAGTCCCCGGACGGCCACCACAGTCCTGGCAGCAGACCGGACGCCCAGGGCCGTGCCGCCGTCGGATCCGTCGTTGAGGGCCATCAGGAACCCCGTCACGTGGTGGCGGGTGATCTGGCCCGGGCCCTGGCAGCCCTCCGACGTCACGTAACGGGAATAGCGCGCCAGGTCACGGCGGTAGGCGGAGAGTGTGTTGGCTGCCAGGCCGCGTTCCACGCCCATATGTTGCAGATACTCGGTGATGGCACGGTCGATGGCCGTCTGTGGCCGGACAGGCGGCGTCGGGGCTTCCGCCTCAGTGCTCGCCGTCATCACCGCTGGCTGGGGTGCGCAGGCCAGGGTGCATCCGCGGGGCGTAGTCCCGCAAAGCCGTCAGCTTTCGCCGCGGCAGCGGCCAGGATGCCGACGACGGCGGACGGGTTGTGCAGCCTGCCTTCCAGGACCGCGGCCACGGCGTCGTCCAGGGCGATCCAGTGGAACTCAATTTCGGCCTCCTCATCGGTCCGCTCATGGCGTTCGTGGTGAGGCACGTCGGTGAGGTCCCGGGCGAGGTAGATGCGGATGGCCTCGCTGGAGGAGCCCGGCGAGTTGAAGAAGTCCACCAGGACGTTCCATTCGCCGGCCGCAAGATCCGCCTCCTCGGCAAGTTCGCGGGCAGCACCCGCCACAAAATCCTCGCCTTCCACATCCAGCAGGCCAGCCGGGATTTCCCAAAGGTCCATGCCCACGGGGTGCCGGTACTGCCTGATCAGCAAAACCTCGCCGGCATCGTTCATGGGCAGGACGGCCACGGCGCCAGGGTGGTCTATGTAGTCCCGGGTCAGGGACTCCCCCGTTTCGCTCAGCTGGAAGCTGTCGCTGACCACATCCCAGATCCGGCCTTCATAGACCTTCTCCGTAGACAGAAGACGGCGCGGGCTCGGTGCATCCGAAACCTGCCGTGCAGCTTGGGGGGTTTCAGGTGTGCCGGGCATCGCGCCGTCCTCTACTCATTCGGTTTTATTTTGCGGCAACCGTACGCAACGGCTTGGCTGCCGGCGCGTCCTGTGCGTTCTGGTGGTCCAGGGCGGCCTTGATGAGCCCGGCGAAGAGCGGGTGCGGCCGCGTGGGCCGTGAGCTCAGTTCGGGGTGCGCCTGGGTTGCCACGTAGAACGGGTGGACCTCGCGGGCAGTTCAACGAATTCCACGAGCTTGCCGTCCGGTGACGTTCCGGAGAACACGAGGCCCTCGGCAGCGATCTGATCGCGGTACTTGTTGTTGACCTCGTAGCGGTGCCGGTGGCGTTCGCTGACAGTGGTCTTTCCGTAGGTCTCTGCAATGACCGAGCCGTCGTCGAGCTTTGCCTCGTACAGGCCCAGGCGCATGGTGCCGCCAAGATCACCCTTGCCGTCCACGATGTCCAGCTGCTCTTCCATGGTGGCAATCACCGGGTATTTGGAGTCCGGTTCGAACTCGGACGAGGAAGCTCCTTCGAGGCCCACCACGTTGCGCGCATATTCAATCACCATGCACTGCAGGCCCAGGCACAGGCCCAGAACCGGCAGCTTGGTTTCGCGGGCGTACTTGAGGGCGCCCAGCTTGCCTTCAAGGCCGCGGATGCCGAAGCCGCCGGGGACGCAGATGGCGTCCACGCCGTCCAGGGACGCCACGGCGCCTTCGTGGGTTTCGCACTCATCCGAGGGTACCCAGCGGATCTTGACCTTGGTGTCGTTGGCGAAGCCGCCGGCACGCAGGGCCTCGGTCACGGACAGGTAGGCGTCAGGCAGGTCGATGTACTTGCCCACCAGTGCGATTTCCACGTGGTGCTTGGGGTTGTGGACTGCTTCGAGCAGCTTGTCCCAGCTGGTCCAGTCAACGTCCTTGAACGGCAGGTCCAGGGCGCGCACGATGTAGGAATCCAGTCCCTGCGTGTGCAGGGTCTTGGGGATGTCGTAGATGCTGGGGGCATCCGGGCATCCGATGACGGCTTCGATATCGACGTCGCACATGCGGCCGATCTTGGCGCGCATTGGCTCGGGGACTTCGCGGTCCGAACGGATCACGATTGCCTCGGGCTGGATGCCGATGGAGCGCAGGGCTGCCACGGAGTGCTGCGTCGGTTTGGTCTTCAGTTCCTGCGAGGGGCCGATGTAGGGCACCAAGGAGACGTGGACGAAGAAGACGTTGCCGCGGCCGATGTCCTGGCGGACCTGGCGGGCCGACTCGAGGAAGGGCTGCGACTCGATGTCGCCCACGGTGCCGCCGATTTCGGTGATGATGACGTCCGGCGCGTTTTTGCCCTCGGCCGGAAGCCGCATGCGCCGCTTGATCTCATCGGTGATGTGCGGGATGACTTGGACCGTGTCGCCGAGGTATTCGCCGCGGCGTTCCTTGGCGATCACGGTGGAGTAGACCTGGCCGGTGGTCACGTTGGCTGAGCCCTCGAGGTTTTCGTCGAGGAACCGCTCGTAGTGTCCGATGTCCAGGTCCGTCTCGGCGCCGTCGTCGGTGACGAAGACCTCGCCGTGCTGGAAGGGGTTCATCGTGCCCGGATCCACGTTCAGATAAGGATCGAGCTTCTGCATAGTTACAGACAAGCCGCGTGCCCGCAGGAGGTGACCGAGGCTCGAAGCCGTCAGCCCCTTACCGAGCGAGGACGCCACACCACCGGTTACGAAGATGTGTTTGGTCGTCTTGGACGAGCCCGGGAACCGGGAATTTACACGGGAATTTGATCGCTGCACCACGGAATTCGAGCCTATCATCAATTGAGCCTTTCCCCGATCAGGAACTGTCTCCCCAAATGATCCAGTGTGCAGGGCGGGGCGCCTGCGATCAAGGGGTATCCGCTCCTCAGGCCCGCTGCGGCAGCAGTTTTGCGTCGTCCAGCAGCTCCTGGGCGTGTGCCTGGGCCGATTCTGAATCCTCCTGGCCGGCCAGCATCCGGGCGAGTTCCCGCACGCGCTCCGGGCCGTCGAGGAGGCGAACATCACTGGACGTGAACCCGGTGGCGGTGCCGCCGTCGGACCCCCTGACGGATGTTTTGGTGACAGTGATGTGCTGGTCGGCGAAGGCTGCCACCTGCGGCAGGTGCGTGACCACCAGGACCTGCACGTGCTGTGCCAGCATGGCCAGCCGGCGGCCAATTTCGACGGCGGCCCGCCCGCCGACCCCGGCGTCCACCTCATCGAACACAAATGTGGGCACCGGATCCACCGCGGCCAGCACCACCTCGATGGCCAGCATCACGCGAGAGAGTTCGCCGCCGGAGGCGCCCTTGCCCAGCGGACGGGCAGGGCTCCGGAGTGCGGCTGGAGCAGGAACGTGATCTCGTCCGCTCCATGCGGTGTCAGCTGTGAGGCCGCCTCACGGGTGATCACCAGGGTGGCGTCCGCCATGGCGAGTGCCTTCAGCTCCGCGCTCACCCGGCCGGACAGGTCCTTGGCAGCCTTGGCCCGGATTTTGCTGACGGCGGCTGCCTGCGTCTGCAGTTCCGCTTCGGTCCGGACGACGTCCGCGTCCAGAGCCTCGATCCTGGTGGAGTCGTCCTGCAGCTCGTCGAAGCGGACTCGTGCGTTTTCCGCCCACACCAGGACTTCGTCAATGCTGGGGGCGTACTTGCGGACCAAGGTGGCCAGGGAGGACCGCCGGTCCTCGATCTCGGCGAGCCGTTCCGGGCCTTCCGAGTCCAGGCCGGCCTGGTAGCTGGCCAGCTCCGTGGCGATGTCGTTAAGCAGGAAGCCCACTTCGGCCAGGCGTGCTGCGGCGGACCCGAGCTCGGCGTCATGCTCGGCCACGTGCTCCAAGGTTCTTTTCGCAACGTCCACGAGGGTGGTGGCGTCGCCCGCGTCACCATAGTCCTCCGCGATGAGCGCCTGGTGCGCCGTGTTGGCTGCAATCCTGAGCTCTTCGACGTTGGCCAGTTTCACAGCCTCGGCCTTGAGGGACTCGTCCTCCCCCGGCTGCGGATCCACGGTGCTGATTTCGGCAAGGGCGGCTTCCAGCGACTCGGCCTCGCGGAGCCTGTCCCGGGCGGCGCTGCGAAGGGTTTCCAGCTCCGCCTGGCTGGCCTTCCAATGGCTGTAGAGCTCCTGGTAGGAGGCCATCGGGCCCGCCAGCGCATCGCCGGCAAATTTGTCGAGGGCGCCGCGCTGGGCGGCCGCCCCCTTCAGCCTGATCTGGTCCGACTGCCCGTGGACCACCACGAGGGTTTCACCAATCTCCGCCAGAACGCCCACCGGGGCGGCCCGCCCGCCCAGGAAGGCCCGGCTGCGACCGTCCGCACCGAGGCGACGCGCAAGAATAAGCTCAGCGCCGCCGTCGAATTCCTCCACGTCGGCACCCGCTTCAACTGCCCGGGCAATGGCCGGATGCCCGGCGTCGAGCTTGAGGACGGCCTCCGCCGTGGCGCTCTTCGCGCCGCTCCGGACCGCGCCGGCGTCGGACCTCGCCCCCAGCAGGAGGCCGACGGCGGTGACCACCATCGTTTTGCCGGCTCCGGTTTCACCGGTAACGACGCTCAGCCCGGGCCCAGCGGCAGCGTGGCGTCGGTGATGACGCCCAGATCGCGGATTCTCAGTTCTTCAAGCATGGTTCACTTTGCGGTCGCGGGATCGGTATCGTCCTCCGGCTGGTCGCCGGAGGCAATCTGGAGCGGCGGCCTGGGCCGCGGCGTCCGGACGATCGGGATGGGTCCGGTGTGGATGGTCTCCGACTGCGGCACGGGTCCGCGCCAGCCGTGAATGGGGAGTTCGAATTTGCGGACCAAACGCGCTGAAAAGGGCGTCTGGTGCGTCCTGGCCAGCCGGACCGGGGTGGCGGACTTGGTCACTTCAACCCGGGCGCCGGGCGGCAGGTCCACGGAGCGCCGGCCATCGCACCAGAGCACACCCTGGGCACCGGTGCGGGTGAGGATTTCCACGGCCAGCCGGGACCGGGGCGATACCACCAGCGGCTTGGCAAAGAGCGCGTGGGCGCTGATGGGAACTATCACCAGGGCCTCGACCTCCGGCCACACGACGGGTCCGCCGGCGGAAAACGCGTACGCGGTGGAGCCCGTGGGGGTGGCCACCACCACTCCGTCGCAG
Organism: Arthrobacter sp. Hiyo4; assembly: GCA_002370555.1. Taxonomy (GTDB): domain Bacteria; phylum Actinomycetota; class Actinomycetes; order Actinomycetales; family Micrococcaceae; genus Arthrobacter. Next base: position 1,372,369 of record AP014718.1, on the reverse strand, counting down.
CCGAAGGACGTCAGCGGGCGCTCGTCCACTTCGGTCACCACCTCGATCATGCGTTCGCGGTTGCCTTTTTCGATCGCGGCCTCGTTCAGGGCCCAGGTATGCCAGATTTTCTGGCCGCGGACCCAGACCTGGACGTCGATGGTCATGCGCTCTTCAACCGTGTAGTCGCGGCGGGCAATCCATTCCACCGTCTGGGCCAGGTCCGCCCGCTCGCTCTCGGCCAGGAAGCCGACGTGGCCAAGGTTGACGCCCAGCAGGGGTACGTCCACCTCGCGCACCAGCTCCGCGGCGCGCAGGATGGTGCCATCCCCGCCCAGGACCATCACCAGCTCGACGTCCGGCAGCTGTACGTGGTCGTGCAGGATCTCCACCGGTTGGCTGAGCTGCCCGAAGAATCGTTCCATGTCGCGCAGCTCTGACTCCTGCATGACGGGAACAATGCCGGAGTCATGGAGTTGGGCGCAGGCTTCCCAGGCGGCCTTCAGTGACTCCTCGCGGCCAGTGTGGGCAAGGACAAGTACTCGCCTGCTCATCGGGTTCCGCTTTCTAGTGGTTCGGCCAGATTCGGCCAAGCAATCCGTCAATGGCTGCGAGGCGCTCTTCGATCTTAGGCAGGTCTTGGGTGATCCTGCGCTTTATCCACAGGAAGTATTCGACGTTTCCGTCCTGGCCCGGCAGCGGGCTGGCCGCCAAGCCGCATAAGTCCAGTCCGGCGTCGAGCGCTGCATTGGCAACTTTTTCCACTGCCATCCGGCGTTCGCGCTCGGAGGTGACCACGCCGGTGCGGCCCAGCCGGTCCTTGCCGATCTCGAACTGGGGCTTCACCATCAGCACCAGGTCGCCGCCCGGCTGCGTGCACAGCGCCAGGGGCAGGACCACCAGGGTCAGCGAGATGAAGGAGAGGTCGGCTACCGTGAGTTCGGCCTGGCCGCCGATGTCTTCCGGCGCCATGTACCGCACGTTCATGCCTTCATGCACGGCTACGCGGTCATCGGCGCGGAGCTGCGGCACCAGCTGGTCATGGCCGACGTCGACCGCCACGACGTGTGCCGCACCGCGCCGCAGGAGCACCTCGGTGAAGCCGCCGGTGGAGGCGCCGGCGTCCAGGCATCTCTTGCCGGCAACAGTGACTTCCGGGAATACGTCCAAAGCGCCCGCCAGCTTGTGCCCGGCACGGCTGACGTAGCTGTCCTCTTCCGTGTGCTCGACCGACAGGTCCTTGCCGTCGTCGACCTGGAGGGACGCCTTGGAAAGCACCTGCCCGGCCGAGCTCACCTTGCCGTCCGCAATCAACGACGCGGCGTGGGTCCGGGACCTGGCCAGGCCGCGGGCGACGAGCGCCTGGTCAAGTCGTGCCATGCTCAAGCTTCTCCTTCGCCGTTTGGGCCTCTTCGTTCAACGCGTGCAGCAGGGCGTCGTGGAGGTCGTTGTAAACAGCCTCATGCTCAGACACGGGCAACCGTTCGACGCCGTCCAGCGCGGCCGTTATCGCCACAATGGATGGATCGGTGGTTGCCGGCGCCGCCATGTCCGGCCATTCCGGCGTTGGCTGGGCTGCTTCCGGATGGTGCGGTTCGTTCAGCTCAGTCATTGGACCAGTCTAATGATTGCGCCACTCGAGTTTGGGTTCGGTGGGAAGTGCGGCGTCGGGGACCGCAGTCCACCAGGCGGCGCAGGCGGCCCGCCACGAATCCAGGTCACCTTCGCTGCCGCTGACGTGGATGGTGTCACCGCTGACCCGCGCAGTGGAGGCCCCGCAGCGGTGCGTTCCGTCAGTGTGGTCCAGTGCCGGGTAGGGGCGGTGGAGGTCGCTGAGGGAATTGATGATGTAGTCCGGGCGTTCCGCAGTGCGTGCGGCCAGGATGGTGGCTGTGGTGTCGACGCCGGTCAGCACTGCCACCGTGGCAAACCCGGCGTTGTTGCCGCCGAGGATGTCGGTGTCCAGGCGGTCGCCCACCACCAGCGGGCGGTCAGCCGCGAGCCGTTTGGCGGCGGCGTGGAAGAGCGGGGCCTCCGGCTTGCCGGCAACCCGCGGCGTCTGTCCGGTGGCGGCGGCTACAGCTGCCACGAGGGTGCCGTTGCCCGGGCTATGCCGCGTGCCTGCGGAATGGACATATCGGTGTTGGTTGCGATCCACAGTGCTCCGGCCGACACAACGAACGCCGCCTCGGCAAGATCCTTCCAGCCGATCCCGGGATTGAATCCCTGGACCACGGCCACCGGATCCTCGTCCTGGCTGTAGACAGGCGTCAGTCCCACCAGTTCGATTTCCTGTGCCAGAGCGGGGCTGCCGGTGATCAGCACCCGTGCTCCGGGGCGACGAGCGATGCCAGGAGCTCAGCCGCGGCCTGCGAGGAGCTGACCACCTGGTCGTCGTCCGCTGGTGCACCCAGTTCACGGAGATGCGCCGCTACCTGCGCCGGGGTGCGGGAGGCATTGTTGGTGACATACCCCAGGCCAATGCCCAGACCCTCCAGTTGCTGCAGCGAATCCACGGCGCCTGGGATGGCGTGCTGCCCGGCGTAGACCACGCCGTCCAGGTCAGCCAGCAGGGCGTCGAAAAGGGAAATCAGTGGAACTTCGGTCATAGCGGGCTAGCTGTCCCGTCCGTCAGAGTGGCCATCGACGCCGTTGCTGCTGTCGTCTGCTTCGCCGTGCTCTTCTTCATCGCGTACTTCGTCACCGTGCACTTCACCATGCTCGGTGTTGCCGGCTTCCAGCTCATCTGCTTCGAGCGAATCTTCGTCAGACTCGGCGTCATCGGACTCGAAGAAATCCGATTCCACGTCGTCGATGTCTGCATCCACGGCGGCGGCTTCAATGGCAGTCTTGTCCGCGGCTGCTTCGGTCCGGGCAGCAGGCGTGGATGCAGCGGCTTCGGGCCCTACGGCAGCGCGTTCCAGCAGACGCCGGCGCTGGGCCTCTTCCCGGGCTTCCTCTTCCTCGTCCCAGCCGAGGTCCACGATGTCGGGTTCCTCATCGATGCCGAGGCCCAGGGCATTTTCAGCCACAACGGCCTGCTTCTGCCATTTTGCCGCCTCATCTTCGCGGCCAACGGCTGACAGGGCGTTTGCGTACGCCCGGAACAGCCTTGGGCTGTAGGAGAACGCACGGTTAATGTCCAGCTGGACAATTTCAAGTTCTGCCACGGCAGCGTCCAGCTGCCCGAGGTCAGTCCGGGCCCCGGCCGCAACGATGGCCAGCTCAACTTTGCCGGGGCATCCAGGTCTTTGGCTTCCTCGGATCGCACCACGTCGAGGGCACGGTCAGGCCGGCCCAGTCCGCGTTCACAGTCTGCCATCACGGGCAGGTGGACGTTTGAACCGCTGATGCGGCGGTAGGTCCGGAATTCGCGCAGCGCTTCGCCGTAGTGTCCTGCCGCGTAAGCAGTGAGTCCGACGGCTTCACGGACGGCAGCCAGCCGGCCACCACGCCGGCTCGCGGCGAGGGCATGCTGGAAAGCCAACTCGGGCTCTTCGTCGATCAGGCGTCCGGCCATTACCAGGTGACGGGCAACCCACTCGGCGCTCTTCTCTTCCAAGGTCTTGATCTGGTGCTGTGTGGCGCGGTCAAGCTCCTTGCCCGTGACATCCTCATCAATTTCCGGGGAACGTTCGCGGTCTGGGCGGTTGGCGCTGCGAAGATCACGCGCGTTGGGTACCCGGGCCGGGCGGTCTTCCGCACGGTCCCTGCCGAACTGGCGGGGCCGGAATCACCGCGGTCGAAGCTGCGGGGGGCACGGTCCTGGCGGTCACCGAACGGCTTGCGGTTGTCGCCGCCGGAGAACCCACGACGCTCACCGTCACCTTCGCGGCGCGGACGGTCGCCAAAGGACTTGTTGTCACGGTCACCGTAAGACTTGCGTTCGCCACCGCCGCTGAAGGGCTTCCGGTCTCCGCCGCCAAAGCTGCGACGCTCGCCATCATCTTCGCGGCGCGGACGGTCACCAAAAGGCTTGTTGTCACGGTCACCGTAAGGCTTCCGCTCACCACCGCCCGTGAACGGTTTCCGGTCTCCGCCGCCGAAGCTACGACGCTCACCGTCACCTTCGCGGCGCGGACGATCACCAAAAGGCTTGTTGTCACGGTCACCGTAAGGCTTCCGCTCACCACCGCCGCTGAAAGGCTTGCGCTCTCCACCACCGAAGGTCCGACGCTCACCGTCACCCTCGCGGCGCGGACGGTCACCAAAAGGCTTGTTGTCACGGTCACCATAGGGTTTGCGTTCGCCGCCGCCTGTGAACGGTTTCCGGTCCCCGCCGCCGCTGAAAGGCTTTCGCTCTCCACCACCGAAGGTCCGACGCTCACCGTCACCCTCGCGGCGCGGACGGTCACCAAAAGGCTTACGTTCGCCGGAACCAGGCGCGCGCTTCGGAGCATCTGGGTTACGGTCTTCGCGGGAACGGAATCCGCGAGGGTCGCCGCCAGAATTGTTGTTGCCGCGGAAAGGACCGCGGTCGTTGCCGCCGCGGTTGCCGCCGTTGTGCTCAGCCATGGGGATTCCTCCTGTTATGAGCCGACCACTGGCGCAATCGCAGCCGCTCGTTCCGTGTTTCGTTATCCTACGCAACCCGAAATCAAGCGCTTCGAAGTCCGTACATCTCAGTCAATTCTAGGCGAGACCCCACCAACAGATGACATGGATCCGTCACCAGACCGCCGTCGTGGGAATGTTCACACTCCCCAGGTGACGCTCTTGCAGTTTCTGTGGGATTCCGGCGGATGCTCTCGCACTTCCTGTGCGGTTTTGCTGGCTTGAGTAGGATGCCGTCCCGGGCTGTTTGTGCCGGGTGTGGTGGTTAAAGTGGGAGAGCCCCTCAACCTGGTGGTTGGGGGGCTCTCGACCGTTTTAATGATGTTCCGGCGGTGACCTACTCTCCCACACCCTCCCGGGTGCAGTACCATCGGCGCTGTGGGTCTTAGCTTCCGGGTTCGGAATGGGACCGGGCGTTTCCCCCACGCTATGACCGCCGTAACCCTTGCTCCCGTTCCCGTTGGCTGTGCCGTGGGGTGGGAAATCTGTGGTTACAACATGCTTTCTGCAACTTTTAGTTGCAGAAGTGGTGTTGTTATTATGTTGTGTTTTTTGTTCCCTGCAACAAGCCCGTGACGGGTTTGTTGTTTGGGAACCACATAGTGGACGCAAGCAGTCTTGTTATCTTTTTACCACCCCGGTTTGCAAACGCTTTTGAACCGTTTGCAGGGGTGATGTGTGGTGTAAGTTATCGGCCTATTAGTACCGGTCAGCTTCACGAGTCGTTAGTCCTCGCTTCCACATCCGGCCTATCAACCCAGTGGTCTGGCTGGGGGCCTCTCACACACAAGGTGTATGGAAATCTCATCTCGAAGCGAGCTTCCCGCTTAGATGCTTTCAGCGGTTATCCCATCCGAACGTAGCTAATCAGCGGTGCACTTGGCAGTACAACTGACACACCAGAGGTTCGTCCGTCCCGGTCCTCTCGTACTAAGGACAGCCCTTCTCAAATTTCCTGCGCGCGCAGCGGATAGGGACCGAACTGTCTCACGACGTTCTAAACCCAGCTCGCGTACCGCTTTAATGGGCGAACAGCCCAACCCTTGGGACCTACTCCAGCCCCAGGATGCGACGAGCCGACATCGAGGTGCCAAACCATGCCGTCGATATGGACTCTTGGGCAAGATCAGCCTGTTATCCCCGAGGTACCTTTTATCCGTTGAGCGACGGCCATTCCACAATGTACCGCCGGATCACTAGTCCCGACTTTCGTCCCTGCTCGAGATGTCTCTCTCACAGTCAAGCTCCCTTGTGCACTTACACTCGACACCTGATTGCCAACCAGGCTGAGGGAACCTTTGGGCGCCTCCGTTACTTTTTAGGAGGCAACCGCCCAGTTAAACTACCCATCAGGCACTGTCCCTGACCCGGATTACGGGCCGAAGTTAGATGTCCAAAGTGACCAGAGTGGTATTTCAACGATGACTCCACCCGAACTGGCGTCCGGGCTTCAACGTCTCCCACCTATCCTACACAAGCCACTCCGAACACCAATACCAAACTATAGTAAAGGTCTCGGGGTCTTTCCGTCCTGCTGCGCGTAACGAGCATCTTTACTCGTACTGCAATTTCGCCGAGTTTATGGTTGAGACAGCGGGGAAGTCGTTACTCCATTCGTGCAGGTCGGAACTTACCCGACAAGGAATTTCGCTACCTTAGGATGGTTATAGTTACCACCGCCGTTTACTGGGGCTTGAATTCTCAGCTTCGCCGTAAGGCTAACCGGTCCTCTTAACCTTCCAGCACCGGGCAGGAGTCAGTCCGTATACATCGTCTTGCGACTTCGCACGGACCTGTGTTTTTAGTAAACAGTCGCTTCCCCCTGGTCTCTGCGGCCCCGATCCCCTCCCACCAGCAAGTGGTGTTCAAGGTTGGGGCCCCCTTCTCCCGAAGTTACGGGGCATTTTGCCGAGTTCCTTAACCATAATTCTCTCGATCGCCTTAGTATTCTCTACCTGATCACCTGTGTCGGTTTGGGGTACGGGCGGCTAAAACCTCGCGTCGATGCTTTTCTCGGCAGCATAGGATCACCAAATCCCCCCGTGAGGGGGTCCCATCAGATCTCAGGCATCATGAACGGCGGATTTGCCTACCGTTCGCCCTACATCCTTAGACCGGGACAACCATCGCCCGGCTTGGCTACCTTCCTGCGTCACACCTGTTAATACGCTTGCCTCCCAGGATCAGGTCCCGCGCTCCACCAAAACCCTTCCACCACAAGGGCGGTCAGGCAGGTATCGGGCGGTTAGTATCCCCTGTTCAACATGGACGGTTTTTCGCCGGTACGGGAATATCAACCCGTTGTCCATCGACTACGCCTGTCGGCCTCGCCTTAGGTCCCGACTTACCCAGGGCAGATTAGCTTGACCCTGGAACCCTTGATCATTCGGCGGACGGGTTTCTCACCCGTCTTTCGCTACTCATGCCTGCATTCTCACTCGTGTAGGCTCCACCGCTGGTTTACACCGCGACTTCACTGCCCACACGACGCTCCCCTACCACTCCAGACGCCTGAACCAACCCACAAGGGCGGCTTAGCTAATATCTGAAATCCACAACTTCGGCGGTGTACTTGAGCCCCGCTACATTGTCGGCGCGGAATCACTTGACCAGTGAGCTATTACGCACTCTTTTAAGGATGGCTGCTTCTAAGCCAACCTCCTGGTTGTCTTCGCAACTCCACATCCTTTCCCACTTAGCACACGCTTAGGGGCCTTAGTTGGTGGTCTGGGCTGTTTCCCTCTCGACTATGAAGCTTATCCCCCACAGTCTCACTGCTGCGCTCTCACTTACCGGCATTCGGAGTTTGGCTGACGTCAGTAACCTTGTAGGGCCCATTAGCCATCCAGTAGCTCTACCTCCAGCAAGAAACACGCAACGCTGCACCTAAATGCATTTCGGGGAGAACCAGCTATCACGAAGTTTGATTGGCCTTTCACCCCTACCCACAGCTCATCCCCTCCATTTTCAACTGAAGTGGGTTCGGTCCTCCACGACGTCTTACCGTCGCTTCAACCTGGCCATGGGTAGATCACTTCGCTTCGGGTCTAGATCACGCCACTGCAACGCCCTATTCAGACTCGCTTTCGCTACGGCTTCCCCACACGGGTTAACCTCGCGACGTAACACTAACTCGCAGGCTCATTCTTCAAAAGGCACGCCGTCACACCCATACAGCAAGCTGCAGATGCTCCGACGGATTGTAAGCACACGGTTTCAGGTACTGTTTCACTCCCCTCCCGGGGTACTTTTCACCTTTCCCTCACGGTACTGGTCCGCTATCGGTCATTAGGGAGTATTTAGGCTTATCAGGTGGTCCTGACAGATTCACACGGGATTTCTCGGGCCCCGTGCTACTTGGGATACTCTCCAGGCGGCACAAAACATTTCGGTTACGGGGCTCACACCCTCTCTGGCCGGCCTTTCAAGACCGTTCACCTATGCCTGCACATCACACCTCACCAGTCCGGCAGAACTGGTATGGAAAGTCCCACAACCCCGACCATGCAACGCCCGCCGGCTATCACACATGGAACGGTTTAGCCTGATCCGCGTTCGCTCGCCACTACTGACGGAATCACTATTGTTTTCTCTTCCTGCGGGTACTGAGATGTTTCACTTCCCCGCGTTCCCTCCACGCACCCTATGTGTTCAGATGCGGGTCACCAGGCAGCTCGCGCCCCTGGCGGGGTTTCCCCATTCGGACACCCTGGGATCACAGTCCGGTTATCGACTCCCCCAGGCTTATCGCAGATTCCTACGTCCTTCTTCGGCTCCTAATGCCAAGGCATCCACCGTGTGCTCTTAAAAACTTGACCACAAAAGATCAAAAACTAATTCACGAGAGAACCATGAAAACCACCCACACCCAAAAGAGTGCAGACAGATCCAGGTTCATAATTCTTGGAAATTGCTTCTTATAAAAGATGCTCGCGTCCACTATGTAGTTCTCAAACAACAACCCCATACCACACACCCCACACACAAAAAAGTGCGCGCTCGGTGCAGCCAGGAAACCAGAAACAAACAAGTACCGGGAAAACCCGGTCCTGTTGCCTCAGGACCCAACAGTGTGCCAAACACTAAACCACCCATACCGCACCCACACCGTTCCAGGACACCCTCAAGAGGGGATCCGTACTGGGCGAGGCACAAAACAAGCGGCCGCTATTCGTTGATATTCCACCCTTGAGCACCCGCCGCAGAACTTGCGTCTGCGCAACGGGCATATACTCCTGACAACCCCACCACACAGGCATAACGCCTGGCACGGTGATTGTAGGTGCTCCTTAGAAAGGAGGTGATCCAGCCGCACCTTCCGGTACGGCTACCTTGTTACGACTTAGTCCCAATCGCCAGTCCCACCTTCGACAGCTCCCTCCCACAAGGGGTTAGGCCACCGGCTTCGGGTGTTACCAACTTTCGTGACTTGACGGGCGGTGTGTACAAGGCCCGGGAACGTATTCACCGCAGCGTTGCTGATCTGCGATTACTAGCGACTCCGACTTCATGGGGTCGAGTTGCAGACCCCAATCCGAACTGAGACCGGCTTTTTGGGATTAGCTCCACCTCACAGTATCGCAACCCTTTGTACCGGCCATTGTAGCATGCGTGAAGCCCAAGACATAAGGGGCATGATGATTTGACGTCGTCCCCACCTTCCTCCGAGTTGACCCCGGCAGTCTCCTATGAGTCCCCGCCATAACGCGCTGGCAACATAGAACGAGGGTTGCGCTCGTTGCGGGACTTAACCCAACATCTCACGACACGAGCTGACGACAACCATGCACCACCTGTAAACCGACCGCAAGCGGGGCACCTGTTTCCAGGTATTTCCGGTTCATGTCAAGCCTTGGTAAGGTTCTTCGCGTTGCATCGAATTAATCCGCATGCTCCGCCGCTTGTGCGGGCCCCGTCAATTCCTTTGAGTTTTAGCCTTGCGGCCGTACTCCCCAGGCGGGGCACTTAATGCGTTAGCTACGGCGCGGAAAACGTGGAATGTCCCCCACACCTAGTGCCCAACGTTTACGGCATGGACTACCAGGGTATCTAATCCTGTTCGCTCCCCATGCTTTCGCTCCTCAGCGTCAGTTAATGCCCAGAGACCTGCCTTCGCCATCGGTGTTCCTCCTGATATCTGCGCATTTCACCGCTACACCAGGAATTCCAGTCTCCCCTACATCACTCTAGTCTGCCCGTACCCACCGCAGATCCGGAGTTGAGCCCCGGACTTTCACGGCAGACGCGACAAACCGCCTACGAGCTCTTTACGCCCAATAATTCCGGATAACGCTTGCGCCCTACGTATTACCGCGGCTGCTGGCACGTAGTTAGCCGGCGCTTCTTCTGCAGGTACCGTCACTTTCGCTTCTTCCCTACTGAAAGAGGTTTACAACCCGAAGGCCGTCATCCCTCACGCGGCGTCGCTGCATCAGGCTTTCGCCCATTGTGCAATATTCCCCACTGCTGCCTCCCGTAGGAGTCTGGGCCGTGTCTCAGTCCCAGTGTGGCCGGTCACCCTCTCAGGCCGGCTACCCGTCGTCGCCTTGGTGAGCCATTACCTCACCAACAAGCTGATAGGCCGCGAGTCCATCCAAAACCACAATAAAGCTTTCCACCCCCCACCATGCGATGAGGAGTCATATCCGGTATTAGACCCAGTTTCCCAGGCTTATCCCAGAGTTAAGGGCAGGTTACTCACGTGTTACTCACCCGTTCGCCACTAATCCACCAGCAAGCTGGCATCATCGTTCGACTTGCATGTGTTAAGCACGCCGCCAGCGTTCATCCTGAGCCAGGATCAAACTCTCCGTTGAAGTAAAACAGACACAACCACCAACCCCGGAAATAACAGGATAAAATGGCTGCACAAAATTTGAAACCAGCTGTAAAAACCAGACCACACCACGGGGTGGCGGACCTGGTCAATTCAACCAATTCAATACAATAAATTGGTATCAACAAACTTGGCACACTATTGAGTTCTCAAACAACAGACACATTCGAATAATTCCCGAAACAATTCATATTCAAATGAATTCATTTGTTTCGCTTTTCTTCGCTGCGATGTTTATAGCTTATTTCATTCTTATTCACTTTGCAAATCCGGGTTATTTTCCCGATATTCACTCTGTGGAACGAATCCGCCCATCAGAAATTGAAGCTTTTCATCATTTTCGTGCTTTGCACACGATGAATTGCTTCTCTTGTGAAGGGGGTTTGTCACCACTCAACGGTGGCGACTCAGAAGACAATACACGCTCCCCGCGGCCGTGCAAATCGGCTGCGGAGGAGCGTGAACGGGGGTTTGGGAAGGCTAAGGAACCAGCACTTCGACAGTCGCCAGATTCTTCTTGCCGCGGCGCAGGAGCAGGTACTGGCCATGCAGCAGCTCCGATTCGGAGATGACAGCTTCCGGGTCGGACACCTTCTCGTTGTTTACATAGGCACCGCCTTCGCCGACGGTCCGCCGGGCCGCGGACTTGCTCTCCGACAGGCCGGATGCCACCAGCAGGTCAATGATCCCAAGGCCATCCACCTGGATACGGGCGGACGGAAGCTCCGACGTGGCTGCTTCCAGGGTTGGCCGGTCCAGGGCGGACAGGTCACCGTTGCCAAAAAGTGCAGCGGACGCCGCGATGACTTTCTCCGTTGCCTCCACACCGTGGACCAGGGAAGTCACTTCGAACGCCAGCTTCCGCTGGCCTTCCCGGGCAAAGGGACGTTCGGCCACGGCAGCTGCCAGCGTTTCGATTTCCGCGCGGCTCAGGAAAGTGAAGACCTTCAGCCGGTCCACCACGTCAGAGTCGGCGGTGTTCAGCCAGAACTGGTAGAAGGCGTACGGGCTGCACATGCCGGCGTCGAGCCAGATGGCGTTGCCTTCGCTCTTGCCGAACTTCGTGCCGTCCGAGTTGGTGATCAGCGGCGTACCCAGGGCGTGCACACTCTTGCCCTCAACCTTGCGGATGAGTTCAGTGCCGCTGGTGAGGTTGCCCCACTGGTCCGAACCGCCGGTCTGCAGCATGCAGCCGTAGTCACGGAACAGCTGGAGGTAGTCCATGCCCTGCAGGATCTGGTAGCTGAATTCCGTGTAGCTGATGCCCTCGTCCGAACTGAGGCGGGACGCAACAGCATCCTTGCGAAGCATGGTGCCGACCCTGTAGTGCTTTCCGATCTCGCGGAGGAAGTCAATGGCGCTCAACGGTGCGGTCCAGTCGAGGTTGTTGACCATGCGGGCGGCGCTGGGGCCATCGAAGCTGAGGAAACGGCGTACCTGGGCCTGCAGGTAGCCCACCCATTCGTTAACCGTGTCCTTGGTGTTCAGTGTGCGTTCGGCGGTGGGCCGCGGATCGCCGATCAGTCCTGTGGATCCGCCCACCAGTCCCAGCGGCTTGTGCCCTGCGAGCTGCAGCCGGCGCATCACAAGGAGCTGGACCAGGTTGCCCAGGTGCAGGCTCGGCGCAGTGGGGTCGAATCCGCAGTAATAGGTGATCGGATCACCGGCGAGGAGCTTTTCCAGTTCCTCTTCATCGGTGGAGACGTGGACCAGGCCGCGCCACTTCAGCTCCTGCCAGACATTGGCGAAGGTGGGGTCGTTCTGCTGGGATTCGAGATCGTTGAGTTCTGACACGACTTCTAAGTTAGCAGGATCGGCGACGCCCGGCGCCGAAATGAACGGCGCCGGGCGTCAAGGGGCAAAGCGGACCGGCTCAGCCTTCGATGCCTGCCGGAATACCTTCCGCGGCGATCAGCCGGAGCCGCTGGGTGGGCCGGGTCATGGCGACGTACAGATCGCCCACCCGGCCATGCTCGCGGTTGAGCATGACGGACGGCTCAAGCACCACAACGCCGTCGAACTCCAGCCCCTTGGCCTCGCGCGGGCTGATGACCACGATGTCCTGTTCGTAGCTGCCCGCGCCGTTGCCGATGCGCCGGCCGTAGACGGCACGAAGGGCTGACGTTGCAGCCGGCAGAAGGTCGCCGTCGGCAATCACGGCGAGGAGGCCGCCGTCGAGCGCTGCCAGCTCCTCGGGGAGCACCTCCACCAAACGGTTCACCACCTGTCCGTGGTCAACCGTGTCGATGACGGGGGCCCACCGTCCCTCACGGACGGCCTTCGGGGCGGAAACCACGAGTCCGGCCGCGTTGGCCATGCGGGCGGCGGCTTCAGCGATCTGGGAGGGCGTCCGGTAGTTGACTGTCAGCTCCTCCAGCTGCCAGCGGTCACCGAACATGGGCGCCAGGGCCCCTGCCAGGAGTTGGCGCCGGCGACTGAACTGGTCTGCGCGATGTCGCCCACGATGGTGAAGGATTTCAGCGGGCAACGGCGGACCAGCAGGCGCCATTGCATGGGTGAAAGCTCCTGCGCCTCATCCACCACGATGTGGCCGAAGGCCCACGTGCGGTCGCTGGTGGCGCGCTCGGCGGACGTCAGGCGGTTCTCGCGCTCCTGGTTCTGATCGGCGAGTTCCTCGGCGGAGATGAGGACATCGACACCCATGTCCCCCATGTTCACCAGTGTCTGCTTGGCGTTGGCAAGGTCCCGGGCGCGGTCGTGCTCCTGCTGTGCAAGGCCACGTCCCGCCGCCGGGTCCATTTCGCCAAGGAGCTCCGCGGCCTCGTCCAGCAGCGGGACGTCGGCCTCGGTCCAGGGCGCACCAGCGGGGCGCAGCAGCAGCGACCGCTCCCTAAGGGACAGGTTCGGTGTGCAGGCCGCCAGGACCGCGGGCTTGCTCAGAAGCTCAGTGATCAGCTTCTCCGGAGTCATCGGCATCCAGCACAGGTTAAGGACGATCCGGACGTCGCGGGCCGTGCGGACGTCTTCGGCTAGGTACGAGCGGTCGGCATTGTTGCCGATGCTCCCGGCCTCCACGAGATCGGTCATCTGCTCGGTCAGTTCGCGGAGCAGAATTTTAATGAACGTCAGGCGCGCCTCGTTGTGCGGCTTGCCGGTGGACCGGGCACGTTCGCGCGCCCGGCTTACCTGCCGCCGCGTCAGCACCAGCTTGCGGCCGTCGACGTCAAGGACACGGTCCTCGGCGGGGATCCGCTGCCGGTTCGCCACGGCATTGGCCACAACTTTCACCATGTCCAGCCGCCCCTTGATGGCCGCGACCTCTGCCTCAGGTTCGGCAACCGCTTTGATCCCGGGCATCAGGCGGCCCACGCTGGCCATGACCACGCCGGTCTCACCGAGCGAGGGAAGAACACGTTCGATGTACTTCATAAACGACGACGACGGGCCCACCAGCAGCACGCCGGCAGTCTTCAGCCGATCCCGGTGCGTGTAAAGCAGGTACGCGGCCCGGTGCAGTGCCACAGCAGTCTTACCGGTACCGGGACCACCCTGCACCACGAGGGCACCGGAAATGGAGGACCGGATGATGCGGTCCTGCTCGGACTGGATGGTGCCCACGATGTCCGACATCCGGCCCGTGCGCTTGGAATCCAGAGCGGCCAGCAATGCTCCTTCGCCCTGCAGCGAGGCGTCGTCCGCGAGCATGTCCGTATCAAGGACGTCGTCCTCGATGGCCTTGACTTCCCGGCCCTGCAGAATCAGGTGCCGCCGGCGGCGGACGCCCTGCCGGTCAAACGCCGTTGCCTGGTAGAAGTGGCCGGCTTCGGGCGCGCGCCAGTCCACCATGAGCCGCTGGAGGTCATCGGTGGTCAGGCCGATGCGCCCAATGTACTGGGCCTCACCGGAATCCAGGTCGAGGCGGCCGAAGACCAGGCGGTCGTCGACGGCGTCGAGCTGGGCGAGGCGGTCCTCGTAGAGCGCGGCGAAGGCGTCGCGTTCGGAGACATTCTGCATGGTGCCCACGGCACCGGCCGGCGGACCTGTGCCAGCTGCTGGCGCTTTTCCGTGCGGAGCTCTTCCAGCCGCGCGTACAGGCCGGCAACATAGTTCCGTTCGTGGGCCAAATCGGCGTCGAGCATTTAAACGTTCCCCTATCGCAAAAGACAGACCGTCCATTCTACAACCATTTCGGTTAACGCGCCCGCCGGTCCCCTGCCCCGGATGTCACCCAATGTTCACTTTCAGGCCGCACACTTCCGTAGCCGTTCCGCCCGTGAGTGATTCAATACTGCAATGCACCACGAGAACGTCCTGACCGGATACGGGCTTTCCCTCCTTCCATTGGCACCGCACCATGCCGAAGGGCTGTTTGACTTCGTGGACGCCGCGATGTGGGCAGGAATGGCCGCGCCCCTGCCGGCAACTGCTCACGAGCTTTCAGGGCTGTTTGCGGCCAGGATTGAGGACCCGGCCAGCCTGGCCTTCGCCGTGACAGACCAGCGGACCGGGGCCCTCCTGGGCACAACCGCGCTGAATGCGTTCGATGGCGCCCAGCAACGCGTGGAGGTTGGCGGCACCTTCTTTGGACGGCAGTTCTGGGGCACGCACGCAAATCCCGCCAGCAAGCACGCCCTGCTCGCCTTTGCGTTCGACGTCCTTCACGTTCAGCGCGTTGCGTTTCGCTGCGACGCACGTAATGTGCGCAGCGCCGCAGCCATCGAACGGCTGGGGGCAACGTTCGAGGGCGTGCTGCGCAGCCACCGCCTGGCGCCTGACGGCACACGAGCGGATTCGGCAGTGTTCTCGGTCCTGGGGCACGAATGGCACGCGGTGCAGCAGCGCCTCCAGCACCGGTTGGCACCGTTCGCCCTGGCGGGAGACCACCCGGGCGGGACGGATTATGCCCGGCGCACCTTCGCCGCCTTGTAGCGGGACACGGTGGGATTCCCTGGCAGCCAGAAGCGCCAGGGATACGTCGCGGAGCCGCCGTCGCCGGAGACGCCCACCCTCGGCCCGGAACTGAACACGGGAGCGGGTACCGAAGTCAGACGCAGTTCGAAGGGGTCAGCCAGCGCATCCCGGCCGCTGTCGGCTGTAGTGAGGGCCAGCGTGGTGGCCAGCCGGGCCGGGCCGCTCGCCAGGTCGAGAGCCGATTTCGACGTCGGACGCCTCACCATCGCGAGGTGCTGCCCCTCTACCACCTCGCCCGCCCGCAGCAGGACGGCAGACGCGGTGCCCGCCGGTCCGCAGACGATATTGGCGCAGTAGTGCATGCCATACGTGAAGTAGACGTAGAGGTGGCCGGCCGGGCCGAACATGGGGGCGTTGCGGGCCGTGGGGCCACGGAAAGTGTGGGAGCCGGGATCCGGATGCGAGGAGTCTCCGGGACCCATGTACGCCTCCACCTCGGTGATCCGCACAGCCACAGTTCCCTCGTGGCTGTGGTGGGTCAGTACGGCTCCCAGCAGCAGCGGAGCGACCCTCCGGGCGTCGCCGGACAGCAGTTCGCGGAGGTGATCCGGGCTGGCGGGAGTCAGGCTGGCGGTCATGGTCCGACTCTACCGAATGCCATGGCCGTGTCCGATTTCCGCTAGCAGTGCCTGGCGCCGGCTGGCAGGATGGAGGGCATGGACTTCTGGCAGCGCTACCGCGCGATTGACGCGCGGGACACCCGGTTCGACGGGCAGTTCTACACCGCTGTCCGGACCACCGGCATCTACTGCCGCCCGTCCTGCCCCGCCAGGACCCCGAAAGCCGTGAACGTCACCTTCTACGAAACCTCTGCCGCAGCGCACGATGCCGGCTACCGGGCATGCAAGCGCTGCCTCCCCGAAGCGGTGCCAGGCACGCCTGCATGGAACATCCGGCAGGACCTCGCGGGCCGCGCAATGCGCCTGATCAACGACGGCGTGATCAACCGGGACGGGGTGGAGGGCCTCGCCGCCAGGCTGGGATACTCCTCCCGCCAGCTCAACCGGATCCTCAGCCACGAACTCGGCGCCGGTCCGCTCTCCCTGGCCCGGGCCAGCCGCGCCCAGACCGCCCGCACCCTGTTGGTGTCCACAGCGATGAAGCTGGCGGACATCGCATTCGCGTCCGGCTTCAGCAGCGTCCGCCAGTTCAACGACACCATGGTGGAAGTGTTTGCCATGACGCCCACTGCCCTGCGCGCGACCGCCAGGCACCACCGCTCCCCGCCGCCGCGACGTCCCTGACGTTGAGCCTGCCGTACCGCGAACCGTTCGATCCCGGCATCTTTTCCTTCCTGGCCGTCAGGGCGATCCCCGGGATCGAGGCGGGGACGCCGACGTCGTACGCCCGTACTTTGCAGCTTCCGCATGGCGATGCCCGCTTCAGCGTGGCGTACGACGGCGGCGCTCCCGGACGGCCACTGACCCTCACCATCGGCGCGGTGGACCTCCGGGACCTGCCCGCACTGCTGAGCAGGGTACGCCGGCTCTTCGATCTCGACGCCGATCCGGTAGCCATCGACAGTGCCCTCTCCCAGGAGCCCCGCCTGTCCGCCTCGGTTGCCAGTGCGCCGGGCATCAGGATGCCCGGCGCACTGGATCCGCAGGAGCTGCTCATCCGAGCGATGATCGGGCAGCAAATCACCGTCGCTGCGGCCCGGACCGCACTGACGCAGCTGGCTGCTGCCGGCAGTCCCAGCGCGGTCCCGGCGAGGGCCTAGACCGGCTGTTTCCCACCGCGGCCGAAATCGCCGAAACCGGCTACTCGCTGCTGCGCGGTCCGCAACGCCGGATTGACGCCATCCGTTCCGCCGCGTCGGCCCTGGCTGGAGGCCAACTGGATTTTGGCTACGGGGACGATCTGCCCGGGCTCGGCGCCAAGCTGCTTCCCTTCCCGGGGTGGGCCCGTGGACCGTGGGCTACGTGGCAATGCGTGTCCTCGGCGCGCCGGACGTGTTTCTGGCCAACGACGCCGCAGTGCGAAACGGCATCCGGGCGCTCGCCCCAGCCCCCACGAACCAAGACGGTGGCGGCGTTGGGGCGCCTGGCATGACGCCAAGCCCCGATTTCCGCGAGGTCAGCCCATGGCGGTCCTACGCCACCATGCACCTGTGGCGCGCCGCCGTGGAGTCCAAATCCCCAAACCCATACAAGCCGTTCCAGAGAAAGCGATGCTATGAAAGCCCAGCTGTTAGTGATGTCCACCCCGGACGGACCGTTCACCATCCTTGCCCAGGACGGTGTGGTCCTCGCCTCGGGCTGGACCGCCGAGCCGGGTGAGCTGACCGGCCAGATCCACCCCGAACTGCGGCCGGGTGACGTCGAAGCGGTCACGGACCTGGGCAGCATCTCCCGGGCCGTGGAGTCCTTCTACGCCGGCGATCCCGCGCCTGCAATGGCCGTCCCCGTGCGCCAGAAATCCGGGCCGTTCCGGTCGCACGCCTGGGATGTGCTGAGGACCGTTCGTCCCGGGTCACCGGTAACGTACACCGAATACGCCGAGCTTTCCGGAAATCCGAAGGCGGTCCGGGCCGCGGCCAGCGCGTGTGCGTTCAACGCGGCTGCCTTGTTTGTGCCGTGCCACCGCGTCATCCGCACCGACGGTTCCCTGGGCGGTTTCCGCTGGGGCCTGGCCATCAAGGAGAGCCTGCTGGCCCGCGAAGCCGGATAGGGCTACCGGGCTGCCGGTGTCCCGGCTGGCCAGGGCAGCAGTTCCGGGAGGTCCACGCCGTCCGCGGCGGCTGTTGCCCGCAGGCTGCCGAGCGATGGCTCACGGCCAGCCAGCCAGGCGGCAATGTCTGTGATCATCCCGCTGATGACGGTGGAACGGCCGAGGCCAAGGGTCACGGGCGGGAGCCCGAGTGGCTGCAGCACAAGTTTTTCTCCCGCCGGGACACGGGCCGCCAGGAAGTCGAAGAGGTGCTCGCAGAACGTCCGGCTCCACGTCTCGGGACCGTGGCCGCGCCCAGGTCCGCTGTGTGGATCACCAGTTCACGCCACAGCGCCAGGCCGCCGTCGAAGACCACTCCTCCACGGTAGGCAATGGAGGCCTGCCAGCCGGCGTCCCCTTCCAGCGAATCAAAAGCCGTAAGCGCCCGGTCCAGGCCGGCCTGCAGGTCAGCCCGGTGCGCATCCGCATCGTGGCCGGCGGCCATCTCAATGGCCTTCGTGCGTCCGTCCTGGCCTCCGTCGTACAGCTCAACGCTGGCGCCGCGGGCGGAAAATTCCAGCTGCCGCGCCATGGCGTTGGAGATGCCGGCGAGATGCGCCAGGACGTGCCCGCGGGTCCAGCCCGGCAGTCCCGACGGTGCCTTGACATCCTCATCGGTGAACTTCGCGGCGGTGGAGGCCACGGCGTCGGCGGCCTTATGCAGTTCGGCCAGTAGTTCTGAAGTAGTGATCTCAGTCATAGCGCCATGGTAGCCGACAGAGTTAATGCCCATTAACACCCAACGCTCTCTCAGTTAATGCGTGAATACCGCCGACGCTCTCCCACTTTCTTGAGGAAAGTGAGAGAGCGTCGGCCAAAATGCTGCATTAACTGAGAGAGCGTTTGGGGTTAGGCTGCGTAGTCCCGCACGCCGGCGAGCTCGCCTTCCAGCGCGCGCAGCTGGCGTTCGACGGCGGCGGGTGCGGTGCCGCCCTGTGAGTTGCGGCTGTTGAGCGACCCTTCGGTGGACAGGACCGTGCGGACCTCCGGTGTCAGGTGCTCCGAGATGGCGGCATATTCCTCATCCGTCAGGTCCCACAGCTCCACGTCACGGCTTTCGGCCTGCTTGACCGCTGCTCCGGAGAGCTCGTGCGCCTCGCGGAACGGAACGCCCTGGCGGACCAGCCATTCGGCGATGTCCGTGGCCAGCGCGAAGCCCTGCGGCGCCAGCGCTTCCATCCGTTCGGTGTTGAACGTCAGCGTCGCGATCATGCCGGACACTGCCGGAAGCAGAACCTCCAGCGTGTCGGCGGCGTCGAAGACCGGCTCCTTGTCCTCCTGCAGGTCACGGTTGTACGCGAGCGGCAGCCCCTTCAGGGTGGCCAGCAGCCCGGTCAGGTTGCCGATCAGCCGGCCGGCCTTTCCGCGGGCCAGTTCCGCCACGTCCGGGTTCTTCTTCTGCGGCATGATCGAGGAACCGGTGGAGTAGGAATCGTGCAGGGTGACGAAGGAGAACTCCTTGGTGGCCCACAGGATGACTTCCTCCGAGACCCGGGACAGGTCCACGCCGATCATGGCCGTGATCCAGGCGAACTCGGCGAAGACATCGCGGGACGCGGTGCCGTCGATCGAGTTGTGCGTCGCCGAGAAGAAGCCCAGGTCCGCGGCTATGGCCTCCGGGTCCAGGCCCAGCGAGGAGCCCGCCAGGGCGCCCGAGCCGTAAGGCGAAACGCCCGCGCGCTTGTCCCAGTCCGCCAGCCGCTGCACATCGCGCAGCAGCGCCCAGGCGTGGGCCAGCAGGTGGTGGCTGAGCAGGACCGGCTGGGCGTGCTGCAGGTGCGTGCGGCCGGGCATGGCCACGCCCTGGTGGGCCTTGGCCTGCCCCACCAGCGCCTCGATGGTTGCCAGCACACCGCGCGCGATGATCCGGGCGTGGTCACGCAGAAACATGCGTCCCAGCGTGGCCACCTGGTCGTTGCGGGACCGTCCGGCGCGGAGCTTGCCGCCCAGCTGGGTGCCGGCGCGTTCGATCAGGCCGCGTTCCAGTGACCCGTGCACGTCCTCATCGGATTCCGCCGGCAAGTACGCGCCTGAGGCGACATCGTCATCCAGCCGGCCCAGGGCGTCCAGCATGCCCTCGAGCTCGGCGTCGTCCAGCAGCCCGGCCTTGTGCAGCACGCGGGCGTGCGCTTTGGAGCCGGCGATGTCGTAGCGGGCCAGCCGCCAGTCAAAGTGCGTGGACTTGCTCAGGGCTGCGAGGGCGTCCGCGGGGCCGCCGGCGAACCGGCCGCCCAGAGTGCGCCGGTGTTGGTCGAGCCGGTGGTTGAGCCTGTCGAAACCGGGGTCTGCTCAGCCAACGGTTTACTTTCCTGCGACGCGGATATCGCGGCGGAGGCAACCTTGGCGGACATGCCCCACAGCTCGATAAAGCCGCGCGCCATGGACTGGTCGAACGTGTCGCCGGTGTCGTAGGTGGCGAGGTCGAAGTCGTAGAGCGAGGTCTCGGAGCGGCGGCCGTTGACGATCGCCTGTCCACCGTGCAGCACCATGCGGATGTCACCGGTGACGTGCTGCTGGGTGTCTTCGATAAAGGCGTCCAGGGAGCGCTTGAGCGGTGAGAACCACTGGCCGTCGTAGACCAGTTCGGCCCAGCGCTGGCCAACAGTGGCCTTGAAGCGGGCCTGCTCGCGCTCGACGGTGATGTCCTCGAGGTGCTTGTGCGCGGTGATGAGTGCCATCGCGCCCGGGGCCTCGTAGATTTCGCGGGACTTGATGCCCACGAGGCGGTCCTCGACGACGTCGATCCGGCCCACGCCCTGCGCGCCGGCACGGCGGTTCAGTTCCTTGATGGCCTGCAGCGGGGTGACCCGGACGCCGTCGATCGCTACCGGCACGCCGGCCTGGAAGGAAATGGTGACCTCATCCGGGGCCGGCGGGAATTCCGGCGTGGCGGTGTAGTCGTAGATGTCCTTGGTGGGCGCGTTCCAGATATCCTCGAGGTAGCCGGTTTCGACGGCGCGTCCCCAGACGTTCTGGTCGATCGAGTACGGGTTCTTCTTGGTGGTCTCGATCGGCAGTCCCTTTTCCTCGGCGAAGGCGATGGCCTTGTCGCGGGTGAGGGCGAGGTCGCGGACCGGTGCGATGCACTTCAGGTCCGGGCCGAGGGTCTGGATGCCCACTTCGAAGCGGACTTGGTCGTTGCCCTTGCCGGTGCAGCCGTGGGCCACGGTGGTGGCGCCGAATTCGCGGGCGGCCTTGACCAGGTGCTTGACGATGACCGGCCGGGAGATGGCCGAAACCAGCGGGTAGTGGCCCTGGTAGAGGGCGTTGGCCTTCAGCGTGGGCATGCAGTATTCGTTGGCGAACTCGTCGGACGCGTCGGCCACGTAGGCTTCGACGGCGCCGCAGCCGAGGGCGCGCTGGCGGATGGTCTCCAGCGACTCGCCGCCCTGTCCGACGTCGACCGCCACGGCGATGACCTCGGCACCGGTGGCTTCACCGATCCAGCCGATGGCTACGGAAGTATCGAGGCCACCGGAGTAGGCCAGAACAATGCGCTCAGTCACGAAAATGCTCCTAATTGGGGTTGTAGATGTTGATCGGGGAAATTCTTCAGGGAAAAACGTTCTGGGGAAAGCCTGTCACACCGGGAGGGTGTTCGGGCGGTGTGGGCCTACTGGCCGCCGCCGGCTTCCTCGGCGAGCTGCAGGAACCGGACCGCGAGGTCCTGCCCGCCCTGCGGATCCCGGGAAACCAGCAGCACGGTATCGTCACCGGCAATGGTCCCCAGGATGGAGGGCATCACGGAGTGGTCAATGGCCAGGGCCAGGAAGTTGGCCGCACCGGGCGGGGTCCGGAGCACGGCGATGTTGGCCGAGGCTTCCGCCGTGACCAGGAGTTCACTGCACAGCCGGGCAAGCCGGGCATCCAGGATCTCCTGGCTGACCCCGCTCTTGGCCGCACGTTCGCCGCCCTCGCCGGGGACGGCGTAAACCAGCACGCCTTCCTTGCCGCGGACCCGGACGGCGCCGAGTTCCACCAGGTCCCGGGACAGCGTGGCCTGGGTGACCTGGACGCCGTCGTCCGCCAGCAAAGCGGCCAGCTCCGCCTGGGAGCGCACCGATTCACCCGTCAGGATCGCGGTGATGCGCGCCTGGCGGGCCGTTTTGGTGGCCGGGCTGGAGCCCGGCGCTGCCGGCGGGACGGACACTAGTTGCCGACCTCCGGCGCCAGCCCATCCACCGGGGCCAGGCCTTCGACGACGGCGAGCCCGGACCGGTGCATCAGCCAGGCCATCAGTGCCTTCTGCGCGTGCAGCCGGTTCTCCGCTTCGTCCCAGACGATCGACTGCGGGCCATCGATGACGCCCGCCGAAATCTCATAGCCTCGGTAGGCGGGCAGGCAGTGAAGCACGACGGCGTCCACCGCCGCGTGTGCCATGGCCGCCTCATCGACGGAGTACTCGCGGAACAGCTGCATCCGGGCTTCCTTTTCGGATTCCTGGCCCATGGAGACCCAGGTGTCCGTGGCCACAACGTCGGCGCCGTTGAGGGCAACGGCGGCGTCGGTGCTGATCAGGACGGAACCGCCGGTCTGGGCGGCGCGTTCCTCCGCCGCGGCAACGATCTCAGCCGCCGGGAGGTAGCCTTCCGGCCGGCGATGCGGACGTGCATCCCGGCAGTGACGCCGGCCAGCAGGTACGAGTTGGCCATGTTGTTGGCGGCGTCGCCGAGGTAGCTCATGGTGAGACCCTTGAGCTCGCCTTTGTGTTCCTTGACCGCCAGCAGGTCCGCGAGGAGCTGGCACGGGTGGTAGTCGTCGCACAAGGCGTTGATAACGGGCACTCTGGAGTTCTCTGCCATGGCCACCAGGCCCGAGTGCGCGCCGGTGCGCCACACAATGGTGGAGACCATACGTTCAAGGACCTTGGCGGTGTCCTCAACAGACTCCTTGTGGCCGATCTGCGCCTCGCCGGGTTGATGATCAGCGCGTTGCCGCCCATGTCCGCGATGCCCGTGGCAAACGAAACGCGCGTGCGGGTGGAGGTCTTGTCGAAGATGACGGCCACGGTCTTGCGGCCGTTCCCCTCCCCGGCAAAGGGCTGCACGCTGTACGGCGCTGCCTTCATACGAACGGCCAGGTCCAGGACCTCGGCCTGCTCTTCGGGGCTGAGGTCCGTGTCCTTAAGGAAGTGGCGGGTGCTGCTGGCTGTGCCGGCGGAAGAAACTACGGGGTCACTGCGCGTCCTTAGCTGTCTGGAGGAGTGCCGGGAGGGCGGCGAGGAAGGTGCCGGCCTGGTCCTTGGTAAGGATAAGCGGCGGGGCAAGCCGGATGGTGTGCGGGCCGGGACTGTTGACGATGAAACCGGCGTCCAGGCCTGCGGCCACGACGGCGGGCGCCACGTCGGCGTCAAGGTCGAAGCCGATGAGCAGGCCAACGCCCCGGACTTCGGTGACGCCGTCGATGGCGGCGAGTCCGGTGCGGAGGTAGTCCCCCACAAGTGCAACGTTTTCCAGGACCCGCTGGCTGTCGATCGCGTGCAGCGTGGCCAGCGCGGCCGCCGTCGCCACCGGGTTGCCGCCGAAGGTGGTGCCGTGCTGGCCCGCGGACAGCAGCGACGACGCCCGCTCACCGAACGTGAGCAGCGCTCCGATGGGGAAGCCGCCGCCGAGGCCCTTGGCCAGGGTGATGGCGTCCGGAACAATCCTGGCATCCTCCGTCGCGAGCCATTTGCCAGTCCGGCCGATACCGGTCTGGACCTCGTCCAGGATCAGCAGGGCGCCGGCCTTTGTCGTGGCCTCGCGGGCTGCCAACAGGAACCCAGGAGGCAGTGGCCGGACTCCGGCTTCGCCCTGGATGGGCTCCAGGAAAACGGCGGCCACTGTTTCGTCGATCGCTGCTTCCAGGGCTGCGACGTCGCCGAACGGGATGTGGACCACGCCGCCGGGCAACGGCTCGAACGGCGCGCGGTAGGCTTCCTTGGCGGTCAGGGCCAGGGCACCCATGGTGCGCCCATGGAAGGCGCC
Organism: Arthrobacter sp. Hiyo4; assembly: GCA_002370555.1. Classification (GTDB taxonomy): domain Bacteria; phylum Actinomycetota; class Actinomycetes; order Actinomycetales; family Micrococcaceae; genus Arthrobacter. The sequence goes on along the minus strand of AP014718.1, from coordinate 1,348,393 downwards.
TTCTAGGGCGATGATCTTGGTCCGCTTGCCGGTGCTGCCGTCCGGGCCGGTTCCGTTACGCCGGGCCAGCTTGAAGGCGGCTTCGTTGGCTTCGGTGCCGGAGTTTGTGAAGAACACTTTGGAGCCCGCAGGGGCGTGCGTCAGTGCCAGCAGCTTTTCGGCCAGCGCGATCTGCGTGGGGCTGGTGAAGAAGTTGGAGACATGGCCAAGGGTGGCCAGCTGGCTGGAAATCACGGACGTGACAAACGGATGGGCGTGGCCCAGGGCGTTGACGGCAATACCGCCGAGCAGGTCTAGGTATTCTTTGCCGTCGGCGTCCCAGACCAGGCAGCCGGCACCACGGACCAGAACACGCTGCGGCGTGCCAAAGACGCCCATCAGGGACGACGAATAGCGGGCCAGCCAGTCGGCGCCGCTGGTGTGGCCTTTGCCGTCAACAAGGTCTCCCACCGGAGTCTTCTCCACTGTGCCGGCCGCGTGGCTTCCTGTTTTTACCGCGTTCATGGGGTGGCTCCCTCTTTTTCGCTGTCTTCGTCGGGACGACCTGCGTGCCGATGCCCGCCGTCGTGAATGTTTCCAGGAGCATCGAGTGCGGCAGGCGGCCGTCCACGATGTGCGCGCGTTCCACTCCGCCCTCAATGGCCTTGAGGCACGCTTCCATCTTGGGGATCATGCCCGATTCCAACGTGGGCAAAAGCTGGCGCAGCTCCGAGGCCGTGAGGGAGGAGATGAGCGAGGACCGGTCCGGCCAGTTGGCGTACAGTCCTTCGACGTCGGTGAGGATCACCAGTTTGGAGGCCCCCAGGGCTTCGGCGAGGGCGGCCGCGGCGGTGTCGGCGTTGACATTGAGGACCTGCCCGGTGGTCTGGACCTCTCCGGCTGCCGTCTCGAGGCCGTCGGACTCGATTTCCGGTGCCACTGTGGAGATGACGGGTATGCGGCCCGCGGCCAGGATGTCCAGGATGCCCTCCGGGTTCACGCCGACAACTTCGCCCACCAGGCCCAGGTCCACTTCCACGCCGTCAATGACGGTGCCGGTCCGGACGGCACGGAGCAGGCCACCGTCTTCACCGGACATGCCCACGGCATACGGGCCATGGGAGTTGATCAGGCCCACCAGTTCGCGGCCCACCTGGCCGGTGAGGACCATCCGCACCACATCCATGGCTTCGGGGGTGGTGACGCGAAGTCCGCCTTTAAACTCGGACTCGATACCCAGCCGCGCCAGCATGGAGTTGATCTGCGGACCGCCGCCGTGGACCACCACCGGATGGATACCCACATGGTGCAGGAACACCACGTCTTCGGCGAAGGCGCGGCGCAGTTCCTCGTTGACCATGGCGTTGCCGCCGTATTTGATCACCATGGTGGTGCCGGCGAACCGCTGGATCCAGGGCAGCGCCTCGATCAGCGTGCCGGCCTTGCTTTGGGCATCACTCATGGACGTCGTTTCACGGGTCTGGGTGTTCATGCGTGCAGTATCTCCAGGGTGGCTGGTGGGATCTGGCGTGAGGATCAGCTGGAGTAGGCGCTGTTCTCATGGACGTAGTCGTGGGTGAGGTCGTTGGTCCAGATGGTGGCTTCGGCGTCACCGGACTGGAGGTCAATTTCCACCAGGACTTCGCGGGGTTCGAGGTCCACCAGGTTGCGGTCGTCGCCGATGCTGCCGTTGCGGCAGATCTGGACGCCGTTGATGGCCACGTTCAGCTGGTCCGGTTCGAACGCTGCGTCCGTGGTGCCCACGGCGGACAGCACGCGGCCCCAGTTCGGGTCCTTGCCGAAGATGGCTGCCTTGAACAGGTTGGACCGGGCCACTGACCGGCTGACCGTTTCGGCGTCCCGCTCGCTTGCTGCGTTGAACGTGCGAATGGCGATGTCGTGGCTGGCGCCTTCGGCGTCCCCGATCAGCTTGCGCGCCAGTTCGGCGCACACCTGGGTCAGCCCGGCACCAAAGGCTTCGGTGGACGGGACGGCACCGGAAGCGCCGGAGGCCAGCAGCACAACGGTGTCATTGGTGGACATGCAGCCGTCTGAATCAGCCCGGTCGAAGGTGACGCGCGTGGCGTCGCGGAGGACGACGTCGAGCATTTCCGGTTCGACGTCGGCGTCAGTGGTGAGGACCACCAGCATGGTGGCCAGGCCGGGTGCCAGCATGCCGGCGCCCTTGGCGATGCCGCCGATGGTGAACTCCTGGCCGTCGGCGTCCGTGCCGATGAACAGTGCGGACTTGGGCACCGAGTCTGTGGTCATGATGGCGGTGGCCGCATCCGGACCGCCCTCCGTGCTGAGCGCTGCCGAGGCAGCCTCGACGCCCGGGAGGATCTTGTCCATGGGCAGCTGCTCGCCGATCAGGCCGGTGGAACAGACCAACACGTCCGTCGCCGAGATACCGAGGACCGTGGCAACTTTTTCGGCCGTGCTGTGGGTGTTCTGGAACCCCTGCGGACCGGTACAGGCGTTGGCGCCACCGGAGTTGAGGACCACTGCGTCCACGCGTCCGTCCGAGACCACCTGGCGGGACCAGTGGACGGGGGCCGCGGCCACCCGGTTGCTGGTGAAGACGGCGGCCGCGGCCTTGGACGGGCCGTCGTTGACCACCAGGGCGAAGTCCGGTTTACCGGAGGTCTTCAGCCCGGCGGTGACGCCAGCGGCGCGGAATCCCAGGGGGCGGTAACGGTCACGGTGCAACTCCCTGCAGGTTGAGGCCGGCGGTTTCCGGCAGGCCAAGCGCAATGTTCATGGACTGCACGGCGCCGCCGGCAGTCCCCTTGGTGAGGTTATCAATGACGCACGTCACAATCACGCGGCCGGTGTGTTCATCCAGTGCCAACTGCATGGCTGCGTGGTTGGAGCCCTGGACGGACTTGGTGGCGGGCCACTGCCCTTCCGGCAGCAGGTGGACAAACGGCTCGTCGTCGTAGGCATCAGCCCACGCCTGGCGGAGGTCCGCAGCCGTGGTGCCGGGCTTGACCTTCGCGGTGGCGGTGGTGAGGATGCCGCGGCTCATCGGCGCGAGCGTCGGGGTGAAGGACACCGTGACACTCTCGCCGGCAGCATTGGAGAGGCCCTGTTCAATCTCGGGGGTGTGGCGGTGGCCGCCGCCCACGCCGTAGGGCTCATGGAGCCCATCACCTCAGAACCGATGAGGTTCACCTTCGCGGCCTTGCCCGCACCCGAGGTGCCGGAGGCGGAAACGATCACGACGTCGTCGGGCTGGAGCAGTCTGGCGGCGAACCCGGGCGCCAGGGCCAGGAGGGCCGACGTCGGGTAGCAGCCGGGAACGGCGATCCGGGTGGCGCCCTTGAGGGCCTCGCGCTGGCCGGGGAGCTCCGGCAGGCCGTAGGGCCACGTTCCTGCGTGGGCCGAGCCGTAGAATTTTTCCCACGCAGTTGGATCCTCGAGGCGGTGGTCTGCGCCGGCGTCGATCACAACTGTGCCTTTGGGGAGCCGTGCCGCGATCTCGGCGGAAGCACCGTGCGGAAGTGCCAGGAACACAACATCGTGCCCGGAGAGATTCTCCACGGTGGTGTCTTCAAGGATGCGGCTGGCCAGTCCGTGCAGGTGCGGCTGCAGCTCGCCGAGGCGGGAGCCTGCGTTGCTGTGCGCGGTGATGGCACCGATGGTCACGTCCGGATGTCCCGCCAGGAGCCGCAGGACTTCTCCCCCGGCGTAGCCGCTGGCTCCGGAGACGGCAACAGAAATAGTCATGCCGTGAATCTTACAGCAAAAGTATTCACTCTGCCCGATATTTATGCATCGACGTTGCCATCGATTCCCGAACCGCAGCTGGACGGGCAGGCGTAAGATGGAGTGAGGGTGATCATGACCGGGCAGTCCGAATGTCGGCTGCAGCGTTGCCCGAAACAGTTACGAGGCACCGCTCCATGACCACCACCCTTCCCACGTCAGAGCGGCCAAAATCGCGTGTCCGGCAGCCCAACGCCGTTGTCCTGAGCTATTCGGAGCTGTTGAAGAGCGTCAAGGCTGAAGGCCTGCTGGAACGCCGCGTCGGTTTCTACATCACCCTCTTTGCAAGCTTGGTACTCCTCATGGCCGCCACCTGGTTCGGGTTTGCCCTGATCGGCGACAGCTGGTTCCAACTCCTTATCGCCGCGGCCGTCGGGATCCTCTGCACACAGCTGAGTTTCCTGGCCCACGAGGCCGGGCACCGCCAGATCTTCGCGTCTCGCCGTGCCAACGACTGGACCGCCCGGATCCTGGCCACCTCGGTTGCCGGCATGAGCTACTCCTGGTGGGAGCAGAAGCACGGCGCCCACCACAACCACCCCAACGTCATTTCGAAGGATCCGGACATTGCCACGGGGCCATCGCCTTCCACACCGAAGGTGCCGCCTCGCGGCAGGGCCGGTTTTCGTTCCTGACCCGCAAGCAGGGCTGGTTCTTCTTCCCGCTACTGTTCCTTGTTGGCCTGGGGCTGCAGATCGATTCCGTGAAGTTCGTCTTCCGGCGGGCCAAGGTGACACACCGCTGGGTGGAGCTTCCCATCTTGCTGGTCCGGCTTAGCCTGCTGCCCGTGCTGGCATTTACGTTCCTGCCGCCGGGGATGGCGTTCGCGTTCATCGGCGTGCAGCTCGCCGTCTTCGGTTTCTACATGGGCGCCTCCTTCGCGCCGAACCACAAGGGCATGCCGGTCCTGCCCGCGGACAGCCGCGTGGACTTCTTCAGCCGCCAGGTCCTGACGTCCCGGAACATCTCCGGTGGCCGGTTTATGGACATCCTGCTCGGCGGCCTGAACCGCCAGGCTGAGCACCACCTCTTCCCGGACATGGCACGCCCCCAGCTCGATAAGGCCGCCAAGATCGTCCGCGAGTACTGCAAGAAGCACCAGGTTCCCTACACGGAAACCACGCTGCTGCAGTCCTACGGCATCATCGTCCGCTACCTGAACGATGTAGGCCTTGCTGCAGGACGCCACTTCGAGTGCCCCATGGCAACGGTGACCCGGCGGTTCTAGCACGCACCCCGAGCCACGCGGGCTCCCCGCATGACCCAAATCCCCGTATGACCCGAAGCGACGGCCGGCTACCGGCCGTCGCTTCGTCGTCGGTAGTATCCCTAGGATGGTCAGAGACACCCGCCGCGGGAAACCCCCGCCCGGAGAGGAGACCTTTTATGCAAGCCATCGTTGCCCGCCAGTCCGGAGGTCCGGAAGTCCTCGAGCTCGCCGAAGTGGACCGACCGACGCCGGGACCCGGCCAGTTGCTCATCAAGGTGGCGGCAGCCGGGGTGAACTTCATCGACACCTACCAGCGCGGGGCATGTACCAGGTCCCGTTTCCCTTCACGCCTGGCTCGGAAGCCGCTGGGACTGTAGAGGAGCTCGGCGAAGGCGTCGAAAATTTCGCAGTCGGCAGCAGGGTGGCCACAGCCGAGGGCACTAAATGCTACGCCGGCTACGCGGTGCTCGATGCGGCCAAGGCACTTCCGGTGCCGGACGGCGTCGACGACCTGACGGCGGCTGCCCTGCCGCTCCAAGGCATGACCGCCCACTACCTCATCAATTCCTCCTTCAAGGTCGAACCGGGCCACACAGTACTGACGCACGCCGGTGCCGGCGGCGTCGGCCTGCTGCTGATCCAACTGCTGAAGGAGAGGGCGCCCGCGTCATCACCACGGTTTCCTCGGAGGCCAAGGGAGAACTTGCCCGCAACGCCGGCGCCGACCATGTGCTGCGGTACGAGGGCTTCCCCCACCATGTCCGCGAACTCACCAACGGGAAAGGCGTGGACGTGGTGTACGACGGCGTCGGCCGGAACACCTTTGACGGGTCCCTCTCCTGCCTCCGCACGCGAGGCATGCTGGTCCTGTTCGGGGCAGCCTCCGGGGCTGTTCCGCCGATGGATCCGCAGCGCCTCAACGCCGGCGGTTCGCTGACGCTGACGCGTCCGTCCCTGGCCCACTTCCTGCTCAACGAGCAGGAGCGCCGCTGGCGCTCGGCGGAGATCTTCGCCGCCGCAGAAAAGGGGCACTTGAACGTACGGATCGGCGCCAGCTACCCCGTGGCCGAGGCACGGCGTTCCCACGAGGACCTCGAGGCCGGCGCACCACGGGCAAGGTCCTGCTGGTTCCCTGATGGATACAGGCAGCGCGCGTGAACAGAGCATGAATCTTCAACTAATTCTGGACACCTTGCATTCACCTTACTCAGGCAGAATCCGTCCGTGAGTGAGCATCAGTCAAACGTCGTAGCATCCCCGCCGGAGGATCCCTACCGCCCCCAGCTGGCCGGTTTTCCCCTGGCCCCGCCCGAGCGGACCCTCATGGCCATCCTGGCGGACTCGGCGGCACGTTTCCCGGAGGCCTCAGCGCTCGACGACGGCCGGCGTTCCCTGAGCTACGCCGACCTGATGACCGCTGTCCGGGCCAAAGGGCGCGAGCTCCAGGCCGCCGGGCTGGGCCCGGCGACAGGATAGGTGTGCGTATTCCGTCCGGGACCAGCGAGCTCTACATCTCGATTCTCGCTGTCCTGCACATCGGTGCCGCCTATGTTCCGGTGGACGCCGACGACCCTGAGGAACGTGCCCGGCTCGTTTTCGGTGAGGCTGGCGTAGCCGCAGTGCTCAACGGTGGGGCCGCGGTCTCCGTGCCTGACTCCCCGGAACGCGGTGAACGGGGTCAAGCCGAGCGTCGTGCTGCCGAGCCCGGCGATGACGCGTGGGTGATCTTTACCTCCGGTTCCACCGGCACGCCAAGGGCGTCGCGGTCCAGCACCGCTCCGCCGCCGCCTTTGTTGACGCCGAAGCCCGGATCTTCCTGCAGGCGGAGCCCCTCGGCCCGCAGGACAGGGTACTGGCAGGGCTTTCGGTCGCCTTTGATGCCTCGTGTGAGGAAATGTGGCTTGCCTGGCGTCACGGCGCCTGCCTGGTGCCCGCACCGCGGGCCCTGGTCAGGACCGGAACGGACCTCGGCCCGTGGCTCATCAGCCACGGCATCACCGCAGTGTCCACCGTTCCGACGCTGGCTGCCCTCTGGCCGGCCGAGTCCCTGGAGAGCGTCCGGCTCCTGATTTTCGGCGGCGAGGCCTGCCCGCCCGAGCTGGCCGAGCGGCTTGCTATTCCGGGCCGTGAAGTCTGGAACACCTACGGCCCCACGGAGGCCACGGTAGTGGCCTGCGCGGCTCCCCTGGGTGGCCCGGTCCGATCCGGATCGGACTGCCCCTGGACGGCTGGGACCTGGCCGTGGTGGATGCTGAAGGACTGCCCGTCGGCGAAGGGGAGATCGGCGAACTGATCATCGGCGGCGTCGGACTGGCCCGCTACCTTGACCCGGACAAGGACCGGGAGAAGTACGCGCCCATGCCGTCCTTCGGCTGGGACCGCGCCTACCGTTCGGGCGACCTGGTTCGCTACGAAGCCGCCGGACTGATCTTTATGGGCCGCGCCGACGAACAGGTCAAGCTCGGTGGACGCCGGATCGAACTGGGCGAAATTGACGCCGCCCTGCAGGCGCTCCCGCACGTTGCCGGAGCTGCTGCGGCAGTACGGACAACCGCAGCGGGCAACCAGATCCTGGTGGGCTACTTGGCCGCCGCCAACGCCGACCTGGATCTGGCGGCCGCCCGCGAGCTCCTGGCAGAGAGCCTCCCCGCGCCCCTCATTCCGCTGCTCACCGTCGTCGACTCCCTACCCACCAAAACCAGCGGCAAGGTGGACCGCCATGCCCTCCCCTGGCCGTTGACCGGGACCGGCGCGGCGGAGGCCGACGCCGCCCCCTTGAACCTGCCCGAAGATGCCTCCTGGGTGGCCGAACAGTGGACTGCAGTCCTTGGCAGCACGGTCACAAGCCTCGACGCCGACTTCTTCGCCTACGGCGGAGGCTCCCTGTCCGCTGCCCAACTGGTCTCCGCCCTCAGGGTCCGGTACCCGACCATCACGGTCGCCGACATTTATGCCACACCCAGGATCGGTGCCCTGATCGATGCGGCCCGCCAGACCCTTCCCGACGGAGTAGCCGCCGGGCCGGCGCCGTCCCGGACTGTACGCCCCACCGCGTTTAAGTCCCAGGTCTTCCAGACTCTGATGGGCATTCCCTTGCACATCCTGGTGGGGATGCGCTGGCTGACCTACCTCATGGCGGCCAACAACGTGCTGGCCGCGTTTGCCGGCTTCAGCGCTGCCCCCACCGTTTCCTGGTGGTGGGTGGCCGCCTCCTGGCTCGTCTTCGTCTCCCGGCCGGCCGCATGCTGATTTCCGTGGCCGCGGCCCGGATGCTGCTCCGGAAGGTGGGGCCGGGAACGTACCCGCGCTCCGGACGCGTGCACGTGCGCCTCTGGCTGGCCGAACAGATCCAGGACCTCGCCGGTGCCATCAGCCTCGCCAGCGCCCCATGGGTGCCGTACTACGCCCGGGCGCTGGGCGCCAAGATCGGCAACAACGTCCAACTGCACTCGCTGCCGCCTGTCACCGGGATGCTTTCCCTCGGCAGCGGCTCCAACGTCGAGCCTGAAGTGGATCTTTCCGGTTGGTGGATCGACGGGGACATCGTCCACATCGGGGCCGTCCATATCGGGGCAGGAGCCAGCGTCGGGGCGCGCAGCACGCTGATGCCCGGCGCTTCCATCGGCGCCGGAGCCCAAGTGGAGCCCGGCTCGGCCGTCCTCGGCAAAGTAAAGGCCGGCCACCACGTTGCCGGGTCCCCTGCCGAGCGCCGGGGCAAGGCCAAGCACTCGCTGCCGGACACTCCTGCCGAACATCGGCTGATTGGCAGGCTCTGGTTCGCCGGATTCGCCATGGCATCAGCCGTGCTGGCCCTGATCCCTTACGTCTCCGCCGCCGCCGCGGCACTGGTGGTCTTTGCCTTCATCCAAGGCAGCGAATCGCTCTCCGCAGCCGTCCCGCAACTCCTGCAGGCCCTCGCACCCGCGGCCCTCGTGTGGTTCATCGTCAACCTCCTGCTGATTTTGGTCACCACCCGGATGCTCGGCATCGGCCTGGCGGAGGGCTACTACCGAGTCCGCAGCCGGATCGGCTGGCAGGTCTGGGCCACGGAACGTGTGCTGGACCTGGCCCGCGACCTGCTCTTCCCCGTTTATGCCAGTCTCTTCACACCGGTCTGGCTGCGCCTGCTGGGCGCCAAGATCGGCAAGAACGTCGAAGCCTCAACGGTCCTGCTTATCCCCAAGATGACCACCGTGGGCGAGGGCGCCTTCCTGGCCGACGACACCATGGTGGCCTCCTACGAACTCGACGGCGGGTGGCTGCGGATTGCGCCCGCGAAGATCGGCAAGCGCTCCTTCCTGGGCAACTCGGGCATGACCGCTGCCGGCCGGAATGTCCCCAAGAACTCACTCGTCGCCGTCCTGTCGGCCACACCGGCCAAGGCCAAGTCCGGGACGTCATGGCTGGGCAGCCCGCCTGTGCGGCTCCGGCGCACCGCCATCGCCTCGGACGACACCCGCACGTACCAGCCGCCGCTGCGGCTCAAGTTTGCCCGCTGCCTCTGGGAACTGGGCCGCTTCATTCCCGTGGTGGTAACGGTGGCGATCGCCGCCGGCGTGATGCTTGCCTTTGACTGGCTGGCCGCCGCCTACAACTACGGGATTGCCGCAGCCCTGGGCGGCGTCGTGATGCTGCTGGCAGGCGCGGTGGCCGCGGGCAGCGCCGTCGTCGCCAAATGGGTCCTCGTGGGCCGGATCCGGGCCGGCGAGCACCCGCTCTGGAGCTCCTTCATTTGGCGCAACGAGGTGGTCGATACGTTTATCGAAATGGTCAGCGCCCCCTGGTTCGCGCGGGGAGCCACCGGGACCCCGGCCCTGGTCTGGTGGCTCCGGGCGCTCGGCGCCCGGATCGGCCGCGGCACGTGGTGCGAAAGCTACTGGCTTCCCGAAGCGGACCTGGTCACCCTCGGGCGGAACTCCACCGTCAACCGTGGCTGTGTGGTCCAGACCCACCTGTTCCATGACCGGGTCATGAGCCTGGACACTGTTACCCTCGAAGACGGAGCAACCATGGGACCTCACGGCGTCATCCTGCCGCAGGCGAGCATCGGCAGCGGTGGAACTGTGGGACCGGCCTCGCTGGTGATGCGGGGCGAATCCGTTCCCGCCGCGACCTATTGGATGGGCAATCCGGTGAGCCCCTGGAGCGGTCCCGCAGCGTCCGCTCCCAAACCACGCTAGCCACGCAGCACCAGCTGTCCTGCCGCCCTACACCGATCGGAAAGACCGTCTTATGAGTTCCCCCGCACCGAGCCCCACGGCCGCCAGTAACGGCCCTGCACGCACCTCGGAGCACGGCGCATCTTCGCCCGATCCTTATATGCCGGGCCATGGCACAAACGCGTACAAGGTCAGCCGCTACGAACTGGATATTGACTACAAGCTCAGCAGTAACCGCCTGAACGGGCGCGCGGTCCTGAACGCCGTCACCCAGTACGCGACGGCGGCCCTTGTGCTGGACCTGATCGGGCTCCGGGCCACGAAGATCCAGCTCAGCGGGCGCCGGGTAAAAAAGTTCAGCCAGCGCGCCGGGCAGTTGGTCATTGTGCCCGAGTCCGCGCTGCCCGCTGGCGAGGAATTTACCCTCGACATCCGCTACGAAGGCAACCCTGGTCCCCGGCGCGGGTTCTGGGGCGAGGTGGGCTGGGAGGAACTCACCGACGGCGTCCTTGTGGCCGGCCAGCCAAACGGCGCCGCCTCCTGGTTCCCGTGCAACGACCACCCCGGCGACAAGGCCAGCTACCGGATCAGTGTGACCACCGACGCCAATTACCGGGCCGTGTGTAACGGCACCCTGATCTCCCACACCAGCAGGGCCAGCCGCGAGACCTGGGTCTACGAACAGGCCGAGCCCATGGCCACCTACCTGGCCACGGTCCAGATCGGCCGCTATGAGTTCCTTGCCCTGACTCCCTTCCCCGTGGACGGGCAGGTTCCGCAGTTCGCCGCCGTCCCGGCGTTGTTGGTCGACACGGCCCGTGAAGGCCTGGCGAGGCAGCCTGAGATGATGCGCACCTTTGCCAGCTGTTTCGGGCCCTACCCTTTCCCGGAATACTCCGTGGTGGTGACCGAAGACGAGCTGGAAATACCGCTTGAAGCGCAGACGCTCTCCATTCTGGGCCGGAACCACCTGACGCAGGAGTGGGAATCCCAGCGGCTCATCGCCCACGAGCTCGCGCACCAGTGGTTCGGGAACTCCCTCACTGCCGCATCATGGTCGGACATCTGGCTCCACGAGGGCTTCGCCTGCTATGCGGAGTGGATCTGGTCGGAGGAGGCGGGCGTCCTGCCTGTCGCGAACCGGGCCGCCGCAGCCTGGCGGAAACTGGCTGCCGGCAGCCAGGATATTATCGTGGGCGACCCCGGGCCGGAGCTTATGTTTGATGACCGCGTCTACAAGCGGGGAGCCCTGGCCCTGCATGCCCTGCGTGTCCGGTGCGGCGACCTGGCATTCTTTGCGTTGCTGCACGACTGGACAGATGCCCACCGTCACGGTTCAGTGTCCACGGCCGCCTTTATTCTCGCCGCGGACCGGGCTACCGGACTGGACACCGAGGCGCTGCTGCACCCGTGGCTGCTTGAGGCCGCCCTTCCGCCGCTGCCGGTGCGCTGACGGGCAACGTCGCTAGCTGCCGGTGCGCGAAACCGCGACGGCGGCGCAAAAGTTGAGCGGGAGGCCCGCCTCGCCGGCGGCCAGGTCCCGGATTTCCGGGCGCGACAAAACGTCGAGCGTGTCCGGCGCCGTGGCGAGACCGTCGCCCGTCATCTTGAGCCAGGCTTCCTTGCGCGCCCAGAGCCTTGCCCGCTCCTGCAGCAGCAGAGGCCCGGTCAGCCCGGTTAGGGCCCCGCGCTCCGCGGTTGTGAGGGCCACGCCGTCGAACCCCTCAAAGGCCATGCCGGACGGGTCCGCCAGGTCCAGGCCCATCATAACTCCGGCCGGTGGATCCACCACGGCGCCCAACAGGATCCACCCGGCACTCCGGGACAGGCTCAGCGCGAGCGGAACCGGATCTCCCCTGAGCGTATAGCCCGGCCTGCCGTGCGATAGCTCGGGCCGGAGCCGCACCGGGGGCAGCTGAAGTGAGTGGTAAGGTCCGACGCCGGGACGTCCAGCAGTTCTGCTGCGAACCTTCGCAGGGCACGCCGGCCAGCGACAAAAACGGCCCGTGGGCCGGGTGCCAGGGCGGCAGCGCGGGCCAGCTCGGCGGGCCCAGCAGTACTGACTGGTGGCCCGCCGTCGGGTCCTGCCCTTCGGATACGCCGGGAGGGCAGGAACGCAGGACCAGCACCGGCGCCACCGGCCCCGCCAGCCCTGCCATCCGGATCCGCGTTTTAGCGCTGGACGGCGCCGAAGCGCTCTGCAGCCAGGGCAACCGCGCTTTCGCGCGCAGCCGAGGCCTCATCGGCCGTCAGCGTCCGGTCCGTTGCCCGGAAACGCAGGCCGAAGGCGAGTGATTTCTTGCCTACTTCAATTCCCTTGCCGGCGTAGACGTCGAACAGCGCCACGTCCTCCAGCAGCTCGCCGGCGCCTTCACGGAGCGCTTCGAGGACCTGGTCCGCGGGAATCTCCTGCGGCACCACCAGGGCAACGTCCTGGGTGGCCACCGGGAACGTGGAGATGTGGCGGGCCACAATCACATCCGCGGCTGCCTCGAACAGCGCATCCGCGTTGAATTCCAGGGCCACGGAACGGGCCAGCATGTCGTGCGCGGCCAGGAGCTTCGGGTGCAGCTCGCCGGCGTAGCCCACCACTTCACCGGTCCGCAGCGAGAGCTGCGCTGCCCGGCCCGGGTGGAACGCCTGGTGCGCGCCCTGGCTGACCACAACCTCCACACCCAGGACATCCCCGGCGAGCCGGGCAATGTCAAGCGCGTCGGACCAGTCCCACAAGCGCGGCGTGTGGCCGGCGGCAGCGGGTGAATCGTGGCCCGTGAGGACAGCGGCGACGTGCAGCGGCTGGTCAGGAACGCCGTCGTACAGTGCATCCAGTACCTCGTCGGAAGGCTTGACGCCCAGCGGCGGGATGGACGGTGTACCCATCGTCCCGCTCGGCAGGAACACCAGGCCGGATTCGAAGAGCGCCAGGTCGCGGAAGCCGCGCGAGTGGTTCCGCTTGGCCACCTCGATCAGCCCGGGGAGGATGGACGTGCGCAGGAAGCCGTGTTCCTCGCTGATCGGGTTCGCCAGCTTGACCGCGCTCCGGGCCGCACCCTGCTCGGCGACGCCGAACGTGTCGTTGGCTGCCTTGGAGACGAACGGGTAGGCCAGGACTTCGGTCAGACCGGCGTCGGCCAGCGACTGGATAAGCCGACGGCGCTGCTGCTGCACGCGGGTCAGGCCACGTCCCGGAGGGGCCACCGGAAGGGTGGCGGGAATCTTGTCGTAGCCCACCAGCCGCGCGATTTCCTCGGTGAGGTCTTCCTTGGTTTCCAGGTCGTTACGCCAGTTGGGGGCGGTCACGGTCCAGCCGCCGTCGGCTTTTTCCACCACGGCGCCGAGGTCCACCAGCGAGGTGGTGATCTGCTCTTCGGTGAAGTCGATGCCGATCCGCTGGGCAGCGAAGGCTGCCGGCAGCGCGATGGTCACGGCGTCCGGCGCGGTCCCGACGTCGGTCCCCGCCTGGTCAGCAACCCCGCCGGCGAGTTCCACCAGGAGGTCAACAACGCGCTGGGCGGCGATGTCCGCCACGTGCCAGTCCACGCCGCGCTCGAAGCGCTTGGACGCCTCGGAGGGCAGCTTGTGCCGGCGGCGGGAACGGCCAATGGACACCTCGTCGAAGTGCGCAGCCTCCACCAGGACGTTCGACGTCGAATCGCTCACCTCGGTGGCGGCACCGCCCATCACGCCGGCAATGCCGATCGCGCCGGAACCGTCGGTGATGAGGAGGTCCTCGACGTCGAGCGTGCGCTCCTTGTCGTCCAGGGTGGTGATCTTCTCCCCGCCACGGCCCGACGGACCACGATGTCGCCGGACAGCTTGTCCAGGTCGTAGCAGTGCGTGGGCTGGCCAAGCTCGAGCATCACGTAGTTGGAGATGTCCACGGGCAGGGAGATGGAGCGGATCCCGGCAAGCCGGAGCCGCGAGGTCATCCACGGCGGCGTCGGCCTGGTCGCGTCGACGCCGCGGACTGTGCGGGCCACAAAACGGTCGCAGCCGGGTTTGCCGTAGATGGGAGCGTCGTCGTTGAGCTTGACGCCGTAGCCGCCGGCGAGTTCGGCCGGGCCTGGATCTTGGCGGCGGGGTCCGTGAAGGCGGTTCCGGTGGCGTGCGCGTATTCGCGGGCCACGCCGCGGATGGAGAACGCGTAGCCGCGGTCCGGGGTGACGTTGATCTCGGCGGCCTGGTCATAGAGGCCCAGCAGTTCCATGGCGTCCGTGCCGATTTCCGGATCCAGCCCGATCCGGGACAGGACCAGGATGCCGTCGTGGTCCTCGCCGATGCCAAGCTCACGCACGGAGGCGATCATGCCGGCGGAGAGGTGGCCGTACGTCTTCCGTGCGGAGATGCGGAAGTCGCCGGGCAGCACCGCCCCCGGCAGGGTGACAACTACTTTGTCGCCTTCAACGAAGTTGTGGGCGCCGCAGATGATGCCCTGGACCCCGGACGGGTCGATGCCGTCGCCGGTGAGGGTCTGCTCCTTGCCTTCGGGGACAACCCGGACCTGGCACCAGTTGATGGTCTTGCCGTTGGTCTGCGGTTCCTTGACAATGCTCAGGACCTGGCCAACCACAATCGGGCCCTGCAGGGTGTCCGTGGGGCGGTGAACCGCTTCCTCTTCAAAACCGACCTTGACCAGTTCGGCCATCAGGTCTTCGGCCGTTGCTCCGGCCGGTACTGCTGCGAATTCACGCAGCCAGGAAAGTGGGATACGCACTGTTAGATCTCCATCCCGAAGTGCTCGCTGAAACGTACGTCGCCTTCGATCATGTCGCGCATGTCGCCCACCTCGTTGCGGAACATAAGGGTGCGCTCGATGCCCATGCCGAAGGCAAAACCTGAATAGATGTCCGGGTCGATGCCCGCCGCGCGGAGCACGTTGGGGTTGACCATGCCGCAGCCGCCCCACTCGATCCAGCGCGGGCCGCCCTTGGCTCCCGGGTGCCAGATGTCCAGCTCGGCGGATGGCTCGGTGAACGGGAAGTAGTTGGGGCGCAGCCGGATCTGGGCTTCGTCGCCGAACATCTGCCGGGCGAAATGCTCCAGTGTTCCGCGGAGGTCCGCCATGCTCAGGTGCTTGTCAATGGCCAGGCCCTCGAACTGGTGGAACACCGGGGTGTGGGTGGCGTCCAGCTCGTCGGTGCGGAACACCTTGCCGGGGCACAGCACGTAGATAGGCACTTCGCGTTCCAGCATGGAGCGGACCTGCACCGGCGAGGTGTGCGTACGCATCAGGAGGTGCGCCTCGGGCGGCTCCACGAAGAACGTGTCCTGCATTTCGCGGGCGGGGTGGTCCGGCTTGAAGTTGAGGGCGTCGAAGTTGAACCACTCGGATTCAACCTCAGGGCCTTCGGCGATTTCCCAGCCCATGCCCACAAAGATGTCCGCCACGCGGTCCTGCAGCGTGGAGAGCGGGTGCCGGGCTCCGGCCCGACGACGGCGCGGCGCGGCCGTGACGTCCACCGTCTCTTCCAGCAGGATGCGGGCGTCGTTCTCGGCTTCCAGCTCGGCAGTGCGGTCCGCGAGCGCCTTGTTGACCCGGCCGCGGGATGAACCCATCAGCTTGCCTGCTACGGCTTTCTGGTCTTTCGGCAGTCCGCCGATTTCGCGGTTGGCCAGGCTGAGCGGTGACTTCTCACCGGTGTGCGCCAGTCTCACCGCCTTGAGTTCGTCAAGGGAGCCGGCGCCGGCAATGGCGGCGATGGCCTGGTCTACAGCGGCAGTGATGGCGGCTTCATCCGTAGGGTTCGGGATGGCGGCGCCCGGCAAAGTTTCAGTCATCTACTGTTCTTAGCTACGAGTCGGGGCTGCCGGTGAGGGGTGCAGCCGTGCGCGGTCTCCCGGCAGCGCATCCGTCACTGGCAGGTCATGTTGTGGATTCACCCACGGTGAAGGCACTCGATGACCAGGTCAGGGCACACCGGTCAAACTGGCGGCCACTATCCTCCAGTCTAAGTGAAGGCTCCGGCTACCATGGCCTCATGACACAAGGGCAGGGCCTGTCAGCCACGCAGCTGTTGACGCCGGGGCAGCGCGTACGACAGCTTGCCAACCTGGCCAACGGCACTACCCTGCTGGGCCTGGCCGTTGCCGCGGCTGCGGGAACCGCCGTCAGCAAAGGCCCCGCGGGCTGCTCATAGCGTCCGGCTACCGGTGGCGCATTCCGTATGCAGGGGCCTTCACCTTGGGCAACGTGGTCATCTGCCGGATCCGGACTGAAGAACTGACGTCCAATCCGGCGCTCTTGGGGCATGAAGAAAAGCACTGCAGCCAGTACGCCTACTGCCTGGGGTTGCCCTTCCTTCCGCTGTATTTCCTGGCCGCCGGCTGGTCTCAGCTCCGGACGGGCAATCCGGCGTCGGCAAATTTCTTCGAGCGGCAGGCCGGCCTGGCAGCCGGCGGTTACATTGACATCAGGACACCAAAGCCGGCGCCCCAGGGGGCCGGCGGAATCGAGGTCTGACGATGACGGGCGAACCCAACACCACCACCAACAGGACCATCACCGTGACCGGAAGGGGGACGGTGGAAGCGCCACCTGACTTACTGACGATTTCTGTGGGCGTCGAGTGCCGGCGGGACAGCGTGGGCGCCGCCTATGCGGATGCAGGAACGGCGTCCGCAGCCGTATCCGGCGCGCTCCGTCGGCACGGCCTGGCTGACACGGACATCCGGACCTCCGGGCTGAACGTCCGGCCGGAGTTCGTCTGGCGCGACGGCGGGGGCCAGCAGGTGACCGGGTACGTGACGTCCAGCATGCTCACCGTTCGCCTGCGGCAGGTCAGCGCGGCATCCGCCGTTATTGCCGCCGCAGTGGACGCCGGCGGCGAAGACGTGCGCCTGAATGGACTGGAACTTGGCTTCTCGGATGAGTCAGCCGTCGCCGCCCTCGCCCGGGACGCTGCATGGCAGGATGCCTCAGCCAAAGCCGAACAGTTTGCATCCCTGGCGTCCGCGCGGCTTGGCGCGGTGATGTCCATTGCCGAGCACCCGGATGTGCCCGGGCCCATCCCGGTGGCCCAGATCCAGCGCGCCGCCGCCAGCGAAGCCATCAGCGTGGAGGCGGGCCACGCGAGCATTAGCGCCAGCGTCACCGTGGTGTGGGAACTTCAGGCCTGACGCCTTCCGCACCCCGCCGCGGAACCCGCGGCACGCGGACTTCCGCGGCGCCCGGTCCTTGACTTAAGTTCGAACATATATTCGAATGGAGGACATGAGATGGGATGCACAAGCGCTGATGCCCCGGCCCGCCGATGACCTCGGAAGTGGCCCATCACCCGCCCTGCTCCCCCTTGCCGGGTTGGTCCGTTCTGTGACCACCCCCGAATTCGCCGGCATCACCTTCCATGAGGTCACCGCCAAATCGGTGCTCAATAAGGTGGTGGCCGGGTCGCGGATGCCGTTTGAGTGGACCGTGAACCCATACCGCGGCTGCAGCCATGCCTGTGTTTACTGTTTTGCGCGCAAGAGCCACACGTATCTCGACTTTGACGCCGGACTGGATTTTGACAGCCAGGTGGTGGTCAAGGTCAATGCGGCGGAAGTCCTCCGGAAGGAGTTGTCCAAACCGTCCTGGGGCCGTCAGCAGGTGGCGCTTGGCACCAACACGGACCCCTACCAGCGGGCCGAGGGCCGCTACCAGCTGATGCCGGGAATCATCACGGCGCTGGCTGACTCAGGCACGCCGTTGTCCATCCTCACCAAGGGGACGCTGCTCGCCCGGGACATCCCGCTCCTGAAGCATGCCGCCGCGCAGGTGCCGGTAGGGGTGGGTATTTCCCTTGCCATGACGGATGAGGCACTCTCGGAAGCCGTGGAACCAGGCACGCCGGGGCCTCGGGCCCGGCTGAAGCTGGTCTCCCGCTTACGCGATGCCGGGCTCCCCTGCGGTGTTATGGCGATGCCTATCCTGCCGTGGCTCTCCGACAGTGACGAAGCCCTTGATTCCCTGTTCGCTTCGTTGGCCGCGGCCGGTGCAACGGGCGTCACCGCCGGCGCCCTCTACCTGAAGCCGGGAGCACGCGAGTGGTTCATGCAGTGGATTGCCAAGAACCATCCGGAACTGGCTGGCCGCTACCGGCGCCTCTACGGAACAGGGTCCTACGCGTCCAAGGAATACCGCACCTGGCTCGCCGCAAAAGTGCGCTATTTCAAGCACCGGCACGGCTTCACCAGCGGCCACGGCTTCAGCCACCGTGACCTCGAAGACGATCCCCGTGGCGAGGAAGCCCAGTATCCGGCGGGGAGTATCCCGTCCACCGGCGTTGGCATACAGGAACGGCCGGCTGGGAGTCCCAACCGGCCGCCGCCGGGCCGCGTCAGCAGCCCACCCTGTTCTAGGGACGGATTCCTAGCTGGCCGGAATGACCAGGCCCTTGTACTTCTCCCGCAGGAAGTCCTTCATGTCCTGCGAGGTCAGGATCTTGTAGAGCTTCTGGACCCGGGGATCGTCCTTCATCTCGGCTTTGACTGCCAGCACGTTGTAGTAGGCACTGTCCTTGCCTTCCACCAGCAGCTGCCTGTCCGTGCTCATTCCGGCAGGCAGTGCGAACGCCAGGGACCCAAATCCGAACATAAGCCGCGTTTCGGGGCGACAGGGCTTCCTAAAATTCAGCGAAGGGGCTGAGCCCACAGGCGTGCCCAGTGATTCTAGAAGTGCCCGGACAATCGGTAAGTCGGCGGGGATCCACGGAAGGCTGAGAGCTTCATCACGATTCGTGGTGCTGATCCATCTCAGCTGGTCATGGTCTTCGAGCGGCTGGGGATCGCCGTCGGAAATCTCCGCGAACCACACCCGCATGCTGGCCCGCTCGTTCAGCCGCCAGCCAGCTGCCGTCCCGGAGGGGAGCTCCGGCCCCAGACGGACCTCCACACCCAGTTCTTCCCTGAGTTCCCGGTGCAACGCGGCCTCGCATTCCTCACCGGCGTCCACTTTCCCCCGGGAAATTCCCAGAGCCCAGCGAACTGCTCGGGAGCAGTCCGCCTGGCCACCAGCATGCGGGCAGGGTTCGCTAACGAGTCCACTATTGCTCCGCCAACTACCTGTATCAGTCCACTCACCGCCCCAGTCTATGAGGGAGAATGGTTTGCGGGCCTTCCCCCAGCATCCCCTTTGAAAAGCAGGCACATGAGCAGCGTCGTCCAAACCTCCACCGCGTCCAAGCCGAAGTCTCCGCATGTTGGCGCGGCGATTTTCGCGCTGGCAATGGGCGGCGTCGGAATCGGTGTCACGGAGTTCACCATGATGGGCCTGCTGAAAGAGGTGGAACAAGGACTCGGCATCAGCACCCCGGAGGCCGGACACCTGATTTCCGCCTACGCCCTCGGAGTTGTGGTGGGCGCGCCGCTGCTCGCCGCAGTCGGTGCCAAACTGCCACGCAAATACCTCGCACTGGGCCTCATGCTGTTCTTCACCCTGGCCAACCTGACGTCCTATGTTGTTCCCGATTACGGGAGCATGCTGGTTTCCCGGTTTGCGGCCGGGCTGCCGCACGGTGCATTCTTCGGGGTCGCGGCTGTGATCGCCGCCTCCCTGGTTTCCCCACGCGTCGGGGTTGGGCCATCTCCATGGTGATGGCGGGCCTCTCCGTTTCGAACGTTATCGGCGTGCCCGCGGCCACCTGGGTGGGCCAGACCTTCGGCTGGCGGCTGCTGTTCCTCCTCGTGGGAGGCATTGGCTTGCTGACACTGGTGCTGCTGTGGCGCTATGTCCCCTACCAGGCCCCCATCCTGACGCGAGCATCCGCCGCGAACTCGGTGCGCTAAAGCGGCTCCAGGTGTGGCTGGCCATCCTGATCGGAATCGTGGGTTTTGGTGGCTTCTTTGCGACCTACACCTACATTGCACACACCATGACCCTGGTGGCCGGGATTCCGGGATCGCTGTTGCCGATTGTGGTGGCACTCTACGGACTGGGTATGGTGGCCGGAACAGTCGTCGGCGGCAGGCTGGCCGACAAGTCAGTGATGGGGACGCTGTACTGGGTCCTGCCCGGGATCGCCGTCGCGCTGGTGGTCTACGCGGTGGCTGTGCACTGGCCATGGTCAGCCCTGGTGATGGTTTTTGTGGTGGGAGCGTCCGGCTCGATGCTGATCCCGGCCCTGCAGACCCGTTTGTTGGATGCGTCGCCGGACGCCCCCTCCCTGGCTTCTTCGCTGAACCACGCCGCGCTTAACGTTGCCAATGCCCTGGGCGCCTTCCTGGGCGGCCTCGTGATCGCCTGGGGCTGGGGCTTCGTGGCACCCGCGCTCGTGGGCGCCGTGTTGGCACTCCTGGGCTTTGGCATCGCAGTGACCAGCGGCGTCCTGGAACGCAGAAAGCCGCTGGCCGCCTGATCCTGGGAACGGGCGGGCAGCGGCTTCACCGAAGCATTCGGTGCGCTGAGGAAGGAACGTCAGGCCTGCGGGTCCTGAGCCCGGCCTCCGCGGCTATCTGGTGGCCGGCATCGGGAACCTGACCGGCGCCTGAGACCTCGTCCGTGCGACTGTCCTCGCGGTGCAGATCCGGTTCGAGGTAGATCACCCGGGCCATCGGAACGGCCGTGCGGATTCGGGACTCGGCACCATCAATCGCGGCGGCGATGTCCCGGCCGGTCTCTGCGGCACCCACGGAGATCTTGGCGGCCACCAGCAGCTCCTCCGGTCCGAGGTGAAGGGTCTTGAGGTGGATGATCCGGTTGTGTCCCCCGGCCTCGATGGCCTCACTGATGCGGGCCACGTCATCCCGTGTGGCGGACTCGCCCAGCAGCAGGGACTTGGTTTCGACAGCCAGCACCACAGCGATGGCCACGAGCAGCAGGCCGATCATGCCGGTACCCGCGGCGTCCCAGATCCCGTTGCCGGTGACGAGGGTCATGCTCACACCCACGAGCGCGAACACAAGGCCAAGAAGCGCCCCGAGGTCTTCCAGCAGGATGACCGGCAGCTCAGGCTGCTTTGCCGTGCGCACAAAGCTCACCCAGCCCTGCTTGCCGCGGACGTGGTTGGATTCGATGATGGCCGTCCGGAACGAGAAAGACTCAGCAACAATGGCGCCGATCAGCACCGCCAAAGGAACCCACCAGAAGTCGCCTTCGATGGCGTGCGGGTGCTGCAGCTTCTCCCACGCTTCGTACAGTGCAAAAAGCCCGCCCACGCTGAAGAGCACGATCGAGACGATGAAGGCGTAAATGTAGCGTTCACGGCCATACCCGAACGGGTGCTCCGGACTAGCCGCCTTCCTGGCGCGCTTGCCGCCGATCAGGAGCAGCAGTTGATTGCCGGAGTCGGCAATCGAGTGGATGGCTTCGGCCAGCATCGACGAGGAAGCCGTCAGAAAAAAGGCCACGAATTTCAGGACGGCGATGGACAGGTTTGCGGCGAGGGCCGCGACGATCGCCTTGGTACCGCCATTTGCAGCCACGGAGGCTTCTCCTCTTCACAGGTTTCAAGAACAAGCAGGGATATTCGCGGTGCCGCAGTCGGCTCCGCCCACGAATACCGTACCTTTTCGGGTGGAGAAGACGCACTTCTGACATGCACTAAGCCTGCTGACATCGGAGGGGCCGTATGTTAGCTTGAACACTAATCGGGACGTTTAATCCCGACGAATATGAAGGAGGAGACATGGGTTTTCTTGCTTGGATTATTCTCGGCCTCATCGTAGGGGCCATCGTTAAAGCCGTTATGCCGGGCAAAGTCGGCGGCGGCTGGGTGACGAGTCTCGTTCTCGGCGTTGTCGGCGCGATTGTAGGCGGCTGGATTGGCAGCTTCCTGTTCGGCAAGGGTGATCTTGCCTTCTTTGATCTGGGTACCTGGATCCTGGCCATCGTAGGCGGGCTGGTAGTTGCCGGCGTCTACGGCGCCATCACAGGACGTAGCAAGAGCACACGGGCGCCCTGATACCCCACCTCATCCGATTCATACAGCAAGGGCCCCGGAGAACTTCCGGGCCCTGCCTTTAAGTCACGTATTCAGTCACGCTTTCTGGGACCTGGCACTCGCGTAGAGGCACACCGTGGCCGCCGTGCCGAGGTTCAAGCTTTCGGCTGCGCCGTATACGGGCACGGCCACCCGGTGATCGGCCAAGGCCAGTTCATCTTCGGCGAGCCCCTGCGCTTCGTTTCCGAACAGCCACGCTGTGGGACCTTCCAGGGCAAACAGCGATTCGACGCCGGGGCCAGCGATCCGGCGGGCGGCGTTTTCGTCCTGGAGCGTATCCAGGTTAACGTCACCATCACCGTCGGCGGCCAGTATGCCTATCCCCCGCGCACGGCAGGCGGCTGCCACTTCCGCGATATCGGCGCCCAGGACCACGGGCAGATGGAACAGGGAACCGGCGGTGGAACGGACCGCTTTGGGGTTATAGATGTCAACGCTGGACGAGGTCAGAATGACGGCGTCCGCCCCGGCCGCGTCAGCAGCCCGGAGTACAGTGCCGGCGTTGCCGGGGTCCCGGACCTGACACAGCACGGCAAGCAGCCGAGGGCCGGCGTCGAGGACCTGCTCAAGGCTCACGTCCAGGAAACCGCAGACCGCGAGGATGCCCTGCGGGGTAACCGTGTCCGCCATCGCGGCCAGCACTTCGTCGGTGGTGAGGTATGCGTCAATGCCCTCCGCGAGAGCCTCCAGGTCCGGGTGCCGGTCGAGGCAGGCCTCGCTCGCGTACACCTCATAGACGACGCCGGGCTCGCCCGCTGCCATCCTTTTCTGGTGCAGGGTGAGGGCCTCACGGACAGCTTGGGGACCCTCCGCCAGAAACTCGCTGCGCTTTAAACGGGCCGGGCGCCCGGCAAGCTGTGCCACCTTCCGCACCCGATCAGCTCGGGGGTTGGAGAGTGGAAAGTCTTGCGGGCGCCCGGTTTCGTTCATATAAGAACCTTAGTGGCTTCAGCCACCAGTCCTCGAACTGGCGTGGGTGCTACTTGGCAGCCACGTCAGCGGCAGGCTTTGCAGCCTTGGCCTTGGGGGCTGCGGCTTCGACGGCCGGAGCGGACGTGTCGGCAGGCAGGGAATCCTTGGCGATCTTCACCAGCGCGGCGAATGCGTTCGCATCCGAAACGGCCAGCTCAGCAAGCATGCGGCGGTCAACCTCGACCTCAGCGGCCTTCAGGCCCTGGATCAGACGGTTGTAAGTGAGGCCGTTGGCGCGGGATGCAGCATTGATGCGCTGGATCCACAGGCGGCGGAAGTCGCCCTTCTTCTTCTTGCGGTCGCCGTAGCTGTACACAAACGAGTGCAGCAGCTGCTCTTTGGCCTTGCGGTACAGGCGTGAACGCTGTCCACGGTAGCCCTTTGCGCGTTCAAGGATAACCCGGCGCTTCTTGTGGGCGTTGACCGCCCTCTTCACACGTGCCACGTGCGTACTCCTTCGAAAATTCTGATCCCAAGCATCTACTGCCGGAACAACCGGCTGGCCTGAGAAGCCTTTTTGGTAGTTGACTGCTGCCAGGTGGCATCAGTCAGAGAACTTGGAACTTAGATGCCTAGCATCTTCCGGATGACCTTAGCGTCACCCTTGAATACAATCTTGTCGCCGGCGAGGCGGCGAGTCAGCCTGGAGGACTTGTGCTCAAGGTAGTGGCGGCGGTTGGCCTGCTGGCGGCGCAGCTTGCCGCTGCCGGTCAGCTTGAAGCGCTTCTTAGCACCACTGTGGGTCTTCATCTTCGGCATGGGAACCGATCTCCTTACGTGTCCACAGACATTGTCTGCAGTTCTTTCGAGCAGCCGCCCCTGCAGGCGGCATGCTGGTTGCGTACTGCAGGAGGATAACCTCCCGCAGCTTTGAACTAGGTAGTCTTCTTGCCAGCCGGCTTCGGAGCTGCCTTGGGGCAGGCCTTGCAGCAGGCTTCGGCGCTGCCGGCCGGGCGATCGGCTTAGGCATCGGCACCGGCGGCCTCGGAGCTGCCGGAGCCGCAACTTCGGCGGGCTTGGCAGCGACAGGAGCCTTGACGGGTGCCGGGGTTGCCTTGGGAGCCTCACGCTTGGGAGCAGCGGCCCTCGGGCAGCCTGCTTGGGCGCCTCCTGGACTGCGGCTTCCTTCACGGGTGCTGCCTTGGCGGCGGTTTCCTTTGCAGGAGTTTCCTTCGCGGCGGCTTCCCTGCCGGGAGCTTCCTTCGCCGGCGCTTCCTTGACAGGGCTTCGGCTTCCGGAGCGGCTGCAGCAGGCGCCTCAACCTCGGCCGGAGCTTCAATTTCCGGCTCAGTGGTGATGGCGAAACCTTCCGGCAGAAGGTCAGCCAGCGACTGCGTGAGCGGTGCCTGGTCGTCGCCGGAGACGTCGATGCGGCCGCCACCTGTAGCTTTCGCTTCGTTCTCCGCCTTAGCCTCTGCACGCTGCGATGCGCGGCGTGCCTCAGCCTTGGCTTCGGCCTTGTTCTTCAGCGGGCCCACAACCATGACCATGTTGCGGCCGTCGATGCGGGGGCTGGACTCCACAACGCCCACTTCGGCGACATCGTCAGCGAAGCGCTGGAGCAAGCGGATGCCCATTTCCGGACGCTGCTGCTCACGGCCGCGGAACTGGATCATGGCCTTGACCTTGTCGCCGGCACCGAGGAAGCGCAGTGCATGGCCGCGCTTGGTCTCGTAGTCGTGGGTGTCAATCTTGAGGCGGAAGCGGATTTCCTTCAGAACAGTGTTGGTCTGGTTCTTCCGTGCTTCACGTGCCTTGACGGCGGCCTCGTACTTGTACTTGCCGAAGTCCATCAGCTTGCACACCGGAGGCTTGGCCTGCGGTGCAACTTCAACGAGATCAAGATCGGACTCGGCAGCCAAACGCAGGGCATCGTCAATACGGACGATTCCTACCTGCTCACCTGCAGGACCGACCAACCGCACCTCGGGGACGCGGATACGCTCATTGATTCTTGGCTCGCTAATGTTAAAGCTCCTGTGATTGATGTGGTATTCCACCGGCAAATAGAGAAGGCCCCCAATTGCCGGAGCAATCGAAGGCCTCGATGGTCGGATGCACTGTCCTCAGCAGAGGCAGCGCGCACTTCCCCAGGCTCAATGCCTGAAAGAACTGCCCGACCGGTACCCGGCAACCTTGCTTCTTGCCGGCATTGCTTCCGGCGGGAAAACGGCTGACGCGGGTGGGAGAGTACTCCGCTTGCAAACTGCATGTCATTCTACAGAACAAATCCCGCCTAACGCAGCTAAGCGTTGGTGGGACCTTCCACAGCGAAATAACGACATCCAGTCGGTCTGTGACAAGCTTACCAGTATGAGCACCCCAGACAGTAATTCACACGTTTTCGAGGCCCCGGCCGCCAAGGCTGACGTGACCCAGCAAATCCGCGATATCTCGGAGGTGCCGGCCATCGAGGTCATCACCACGGCCGCAGTGCACCTGATGAGCGCAGCCGCGGTCAAGCTGGGTCTCGCCGCCGAGGACAATGCGGAGGAACTCAAGGACCTGGACGAGGCCCGCAAGCTCATCACCGCCCTTGCCGGACTGGTGACCTCAGCGGCCCCCGAAATCGGATCCCAGCACGCCGGCCCGTTGCGCGATGGCCTGCGTTCCCTGCAGCTCGCGTTCCGCGAGGAGTCGATCATCCCGGATGCCCCGGGCAAGGGCCCGGGCGAGAAGTACACCGGCGCCGTCAACTAGACAGAACAGCAAACTTCACAAAGTACGACGGCGGCGGCGGAGGGTCCACACGGACCCTCCGCCGCCGCCGTCGTTCAGGCAGCCGCGCGGCGGCGTCTGTGGACCTGGAGCAGCAGTCCCACGAGGCAGAGCAGAACGCCGGCCACGCCCACGGAGACAAATCCGCCGGATGGTCCCATCCCGTCGATGAAAATCCCGGCAAGGGCGCCCCGAGCGCAACCCCGGCAGTCAGCGCAGAGCCGTACCAGCCCATCGCCTCGCCGCGGCGGTCCTCCGCCACCAGGTCTGCCACATGTTCGGAGGCGGCCGAGAGGACGGGGCGCACAACAGGCCCGGAAGGATCGAGACGAAGGCCAGCGTCCAGGTGTCCTGGGCGAAGCCCATCGGGATAGTCAGGGCCGCCATCCCCAGCAGCAGCAGGATCGGCGAAACTGGACGGTGCATGGCCCCGTAGACCAGTCCACCGACCACCGACGCGGCGCACCAAAAGAGGAACACAATGCCGATTTCGCCCTGGTGCCCGCCTGTTTCCAGGGCAGCAACAATGCCGACGTCCGTGCCGCTGAGCACCATGCCGGTTCCAGCCGCCACGGCGAATACGGCAGCTACAGTGGCCGTGAGCCAGGCGAAGTTGTGGGCCACCTTGCCGCGCAGCACCGCCGGCCCGCTGCGGGTGCGTGCTGCCCCTGCCGGACGAGGTCTGCCGCTGCTTCCTGGAGGTGTGCCGGTGCGGCGGAAACCACAGCCGCTTCCGCGGCGTGGCGCTGGTCTGCCTGGCACTCCTCAGTCTGCGTGGCACTTCGAGTAGGCGGGTTGAACCACATGAGGAACAATCCGGCCAGTGACGTGGAAATGCCCACCACGGTGAGTCCCAGAACGGTGAAGCCGCTGGTGGCCACAACAGCTCCGGCGGCAGGCCCGATCATAAACACCATCTCCGTGGCGATCGAGTCCAGCGCAAAAGCGGTCCGCCGCTGGTCGCCGTCCGCGAGGACGCCCAGGGACTGGCGGATCACACTGAAGATCGGCAACGTCAGCAGGCCGCCGACGAACACCAGCGGAAGCAGCCACTGGTAGGACACGTGCGGCACCATGGACCAGATGAGGGCCTCTGACACAACAGACGGAACCAGCGCCCGGCGCAGGCCAACAGTGTCCACGCGCCGGCCGCGCCATGGTGCGCCAACCGCGATGCCGATGGTCATAACAGCCGCTGCGGCACCGGCCGCTGCGTAGCCCTGGTCCAGGGTGAGGACGATGTGCAGGGTCAGCAGCAGGCCTGCCGCCGAGTGGGGGATCCGGGCGATCATGCCGACCAGCAGCAGCCGCCGGATGGGCCGGTGGGCCAGCAGCTCCCGGTAAAGAGCGAAGTTCACGGAAAAATCCTTTGGGTCTGCCCGCGGCAGCCCGGGATCTCCGCGCCAACCGTCAGCTAGTGTGCTGCGCGCCGCAACTTGATTTCGATCGAGTCAACACGCTCTCCAAACAATACATTCCGGGACCATGCCTGCTGGAGGCCGGACACCAGGTCCTGGACTGCCGGAGCGTCCAACCCATCCTCAAGGTGGAGCAGCACCTGAAGTTCCGGCCCGGCACCGCCCCCGGTGAGCGTGCCACCGGTACCGGAGAGGACGGCGACGCCGGAACCCGGGAGGAGGGCAAGCTTGCGGACCGCAGGGAAGACGGCCGTTGCCTCAGCCATCTCGGCTGCCAATGCCGCATCTGTGTAGGAAGGGATCCACTCCCGCTGTTGGGCCAGCGCCCAGACGGCAGGCCGCCGGACGACGAACGTGACCTCCGAGCCCGGATCGAGCACCAGCAACTCGGCACCCTCGGCCACGGCTGAGAGTGCGGCCCTGGCGGCGTAAACCGCGACGGGCCGGGCTTGGGGGTGCCAGGCAGCCAAGGCATTCGCCGAGCTGAAGGCCGGCATGGCCGTCCGGCCGTCCGCGGCCTTCAGGGTGACCAGCGCCATGTCCGCCTGCTTGTCCGACGTCAGGCCGTCGACGCCGGCCGCTTCTTCGCCGAGCTGGGCGATGATCGGATAAAGACCCGGGCGGTGGCCAGCGAGGCCACCACAGCCGCTTCGTCGCCGTCGCCTCAACCAGGGCCGCGACGGCGGCGAGGTAGCCGGCGTCGGCCGTTCCGTCGTCGTCCTCGAAGTTGTGGATCCTGGCGTCGTCCCCGGCGAGGCTCCGGCCTTCCCACGGCTGGCCGGCCGAGTCAGTACGGCCGCCCGCGCCCGCCAAAGCCGCGGCAATGTGTCCCGGCAGATGGCGCGGCGGCGGCGATTCCGCTGCCGGATCGGCGTTGTGCGTGCTGTCCACGGAAACTGCCTAGCGGCGTCCGGCGACGTCGAGGGCTTCGGGGAGTGTGAAGGCGCCGGCGTACAGCGCCTTGCCCACAATCGCGCCTTCCACACCCAGCGGCACCAGGGAGCGCAGCACTTTCAAGTCGTCAAGGCTGGAGATGCCGCCGGAGGCGACCACCGGTTTGCCGGTCTTCTCCACCATCTGGCGCAGGAGTTCAACGTTCGGGCCCTGCAGTGTGCCGTCTTTCGTAACGTCAGTGACAACGTACCGGGAACACCCGGCTTCCTCGAGCCGGCCCAGGACCTCCCAGAGGTCGCCGCCTTCTTTGGTCCAGCCGCGGCCTGCCAGCGTGGTTCCGCGGACATCGAGGCCGACGGCGATCCTGTCGCCAAAGCGGTCGATGGCGCTGCGGGTCCACTCGGGGTTTTCCAGCGCCGCTGTGCCGAGATTGACGCGGGCAACGCCGAGGGCCAGCGCCGCCTCCAGGGATTCGTCGTCCCTGAGTCCACCGGAAAGCTCCACCTTGATGTCAAGCCGGCCCACCACTTCCCGGAGCAGCTCGGCGTTCGAGCCCCGGCCGAACGCGGCGTCAAGGTCCACCAGGTGTACCCATTCGGCACCCTGCTCCTGCCAGTTGAGGGCTGCCTCCAGCGGCGTGCCATAGCTCGTCTCGCTGCCGGCCTCCCCCTGGACCAGCCGCACGGCCTGTCCGTTTACGACGTCGACGGCGGGCAGCAGTTCAAGAACCGGCAGATCGGTTGCGGTGGTCATCTCAAATCCTCTTGGGTGTTGGGTTGCTCGTGGAGGCGGAACTGGTGAATGCGTGGGGCTAGGTCCCGGAAAGCGTCAGCAGGTAGGCGGCCAGCAGCGCCATGCCGGCCAGGATGTAGAAGCCCACCTGGGTCCACAGCGGTTTGTGCTGCTGCCTGAAGGACAGGGCGCCGCCCACCAGGATGCCAGCCAGGCCCATCAGGACAATCGACCACATCTAGGCGGCGTCCGTGGCAGCGGGCTTGCGAAGGCCGTCCACCCAGTTGCGCAGCAGCCGTGCACCGGCGTCGCCGGATTTTTCGGGGTGGAACTGGGTAGCGCAGAGCGGTCCGTTCTCCACTGCGGCGATAAAGCGCGCGCCATGCTCTGACCAGGTCACCAGCGGCGCGGTCATCCGCGGCTGGATCACGTCGAAGTTCCAGTCCTGGACACCATAAGAGTGCACGAAGTAGAAGCGCTGGTCCGCGACGCCGGCGAAGAGTTTGGATCCTTCCGGAACGTCAACCGTGTTCCAGCCCATGTGTGGCACCACCTCGGCCGGAAGGAGTTCCACTTTGCCCGGCCACTCCCCCATGCCTTCAGCTTCTGTCCCGTGCTCCACCCCGGCCTCAAACAGGACCTGCAGGCCCACGCAAATTGCCAGGACCGGCCTGCCGCCGGCCACACGCCGGCCGATCAGCCGGATGCCGTCCACGGCCTTGAGCTCGCGCATCACCGTCTCGAACGCGCCGACCCCGGGTACTACCAGGCCGTCGGCATTAAGCACGTCCGCCGGCTTGGAGCTGAGGATAACCTCAGCTCCTGCCCGCTCCAGGGCGCGTACGGCGGACCGGACGTTTCCCGAACCGTAATCCAGGACAGTGACCGTGGGCTTGCCTTCGGGCGACACCGGCTTCTTGCCGGTGGCCGGATCAAGGACGGCGCCGTCCCGGAGGATTTGGCCGCTCACAGGGCACCCTTCGTGGAAGGGATTCCCTCCACGCGGGGATCGGGCTCTACCGCTGCGCGCAGGGCGCGGGCGAAAGCCTTGAACTGCGCTTCCACAATGTGGTGTGGGTCGCGGCCCGCGATGACGTTCATGTGGAGGCAGATGCCGGCATGAAGCGTGATGGCCTCAAAGACGTGGCGGGTCAATGACCCCGTGAAGTGGCCGCCGATCAAGTGGTACTCCTGCCCGGCAGGCTCTCCGCCGTGCACCAGGTAAGGCGGCCGGAGACGTCGACGACGGCGTGCGCCAGGGCTTCGTCGAGGGGCACCGTGGCCTCGCCGAACCTGCGGAT
Organism: Arthrobacter sp. Hiyo4; assembly: GCA_002370555.1. GTDB lineage: Bacteria > Actinomycetota > Actinomycetes > Actinomycetales > Micrococcaceae > Arthrobacter. Next base: position 1,318,327 of record AP014718.1, on the reverse strand, counting down.
CCCGGCCTTGTTTCCCAAGGCAGTGCGCAGGACTTCACCGAACGTGATGGCGACATCCTCCACCGTGTGGTGGACGTCAATGTGGGTGTCACCGGTGGCTTTGACCGTCATGTCAATAAGCGAGTGCTTGCAGAGCGCCGTCAGCATGTGGTCGTAGAACGGGACAGACGTGTCGATGTCCGAAACGCCCGTGCCGTCGAGGTTAATCTCCACGAGCACTGACGATTCACTGGTGGCACGCTCCATGCGTGCGGTCCGGGGCGCGGCAGCGGTCGATCCGGTGAAGCTCATGGTCATATGTCCTTTAGGCGAAGTCAGTAGTGCGAAAGCGAGGGAGATGTGCCGGCGCGCGGTGGCGCCGATACTTCAAGTTTAGGCGGGCAGCCTGGCCTGGCCGGCCAGGATGCGTTCCAGCGACGCCAGGAACGCTGTGGTCTCCGTCTCAGTTCCCGCCGTGACACGCAGGTGGCCGGGATGCCGACGTCGCGGATCAGCACGCCGTCGTCCAGCAGCCGCAGCCAGACGTCGTGGGGGTTGTCGAGGCCGCCGAAGAAGACATAGTTCGAATCGGAGGCGGCAGGTTTGAGTCCCATTCGCGTGAGTTCCGACACGATGCGGTCGCGCTGCTCCTTGATGTCCTCGACGTCGGCCATCAGCGCAGTGCGGTGCTGCAGGGCCGCGAGGGCTGTTGCCTGGGTGATGGCCGAAAGGTGGTACGGCAGCCGCACCAGGCGCAGTGCGTCCGTGACTTCAGGAGCGGCGGCCATGTAGCCCAGGCGGGCGCCCGCGAGGGCGAACGCCTTGCTCATGGTGCGGGACACGATGAGGCGCTCCCGGCCGGGCAGCAATGTAAGGGCGCTCGGCGTTCCGTCGTGGGCGAACTCGTGGTAGGCCTCGTCAACGATGACGATGGTCTGGCTGGCCTCGCCGGCCTCGTACACGGCCTCCACAACGTCCAGGCCCAGCCCCGTTCCGGTGGGATTGTTTGGCGAGCAGAGGAAAACGATGTTGGGCTGCAGCTCTTTGACCTGTAACGCGGCCGATTCGGCACTGAGCCCGTAATCGTCGGCCCGCTGCCCGACGATGTACCCGGTGTCCGTGCCGCTGGCCAGGAGCGGGTACATGGAGTACGTGGGGGAAATCCCAGGGCCGTCCGCCCGGGCCGCCGAAAGCCTGGAGAATCTGCTGGAGGACCTCGTTGGACCCGTTGGCCGCCCAGATGTTGGTGGCGTCAAGACCGTGGCCGAGATATTCGGCCAGCGCTTCACGGAGTTCGGTGAACTCACGGTCCGGGTAGCGGTTGAGGCCCGCCGCGGCTTCCGTCACGGCCACGCTGATCGCCGCCCGGACGTCCGCCGGGACGCCATGGGTGTTTTCGTTGACGTTCAGCAGGATAGGTACATCCAACTGCGGGGCACCGTACGGGGTCAGTCCGCGGAGGTTGGTCCGGAGGGGAAGTCTGTTCAGACGCTCTAGCTGGTCATTCACCTGAACAGTTTAGGTCCGAAGCAGACGGCCGGAAAATGTGACGGCCTGCGGAGGCACACGCCCGAGCCCGCAGGCTCTTTACCTGGTGGGGACGAAGAGCTGCTGTCCGGGGACAACGCCGGCGGCGGAAAGGTTGTTCAACTGGGCAATATCCGCGATGACATCACGAGGATCACGCTCGGGCGCCACCACACTGGCGATGGCCCAGAGTGACTGCCCGGCCTGGACTGTGACCGACACTGTTGGCGTTAGTGACAGGTCTGCGGCAGAATCGGCCGCCTTTGCGGGGGCGTTGAGGAAACCTGCCAGGGAAAGCAGGATTGCGGCAAGGATCACCAGCGGGATGCCGATGAGGACAATCCGGCCCCTACGGGTCAGGCGCAGCGGCGGCAACGGCTCCCTGCGCTGCCTTGGCGCCGAGCCCGACGTCGAAACGGGTGCGGACCACTGCCGCGAGGTGAGGTCCTGCACGGAAATGAACTGCGGACGCGAGTCCTGCGAAGCAGATATAGCTGACATGAAATGAGCCCTCCTGGACCATACTGTGCTGCCCGGCGCGCCCTCCGCGTCCACTTGCCGGTACCGGCCTGGGCCGTCCAAAGATTCGAATATTCGAATCCGCAAGCAACGAGTAGAACACATGTTCGAACTTTGCTTCTTCATTTTTAGCACTTATCAACGAATATTGTCGAGACTCGCTAGAACAAATGTTTGAAAAAGCCCTGTGGCTGGCCTACGTTTGGATCAAAGAACAACCACCCCTGTAGTTGATCAGCAGGGTCTGACAATCAACTCCGACACCAGCCCCGGGGCGTTCCAGGCACCAGCGGCCGGAGCGGAGCCGGCAACCGAAAGGCATTGGCGAACATGGCAGCACCAGCCGCCGAGGGCAAGGCGACACCGCAGCGCCGCCAGCCCCACGGGCCCCAAGGGCTCACCGCCCGCCAAAAGAAGATCCTTGAAACAATCCAGCGCTCGGTGAATGACAACGGCTATCCGCCGTCGATGCGTGAAATCGGTGACACCGTGGGCCTGGCGAGTTTGTCGAGCGTGACCCACCAGCTCTCGCAGCTGGAGAAGCTGGGATACTTGCGCCGGGACCCCAAGCGTCCGCGCGCCATGGAAGTCCTGATGCCGTTGACGCTTGACGGCGGGTCCACTAAGTCGAACGGGACAACCAGGCCCTCAGTCCTGCGCGGCATCGGCGGGACGGTCACCGAACTTCCCTCTGCCATGGACACCGCCATGGTGCCGTTGGTGGGCCGGATCGCGGCCGGCGGGCCTATTCTTGCTGACCAGGTGGTGGAGGACGTGATGCCCCTGCCCCGGCAGCTCGTGGGCCAGGGTGAGCTCTTTATGCTGCGCGTGGCCGGCGACTCCATGGTGGACGCTGCCATCTGCGACGGCGACTGGGTAGTGGTCCGCCGGCAGGCAGACGCCTCCAACGGCGATATTGTCGCGGCCCTGCTGGACGACGAAGCCACCGTCAAGACCTTCCGCCAGCGCGATGGCCACACGTGGCTGTTGCCGCAGAACACCCAGTACGAGCCCATCCTGGGCGATCACGCCACAATCATGGGCAAGGTCGTTTCGGTCCTGCGGTCGCTATAGGGCCTGCGAGCTAGGACCAGCGCGCCGTCAGGCGCCCTTCCCGGCCAGCCTTTCCAGGGCGGCGAACGCTGTCTTGCGGTCTGTGGTGGGCCAGAACGGCGGCAGCGCGGCGCGGAGGAATCCGGCGTAGCGCTCGGTGGCAAGCCGGGAATCAAGCACCGCCACCACACCTTTGTCTCCGGTGGAACGGATCAGCCTGCCCGCGCCCTGGGCCAGGCGGATGGCCGCGTGGGTGGCCGATACCGCCATAAAGCCGTTTCCGCCGGCCTGCGCCACCGCGCGGGACCGCGCGGTCATCAGCGGATCATCCGGCCGCGGGAACGGGATGCGGTCGATCACCACCAGGCGGCATGACCCGCCCGGAACATCAACACCCTGCCACAGGGACATGGTTCCGAACAGGCAGGTATCGGGCTCGTCCGCGAACTGCTTCACCAGGGCCGTCATGGTGGAGTCGCCCTGGCAGAGAATGCTGAGGCCAAGCCGGGGGCGCATCGCTTCAGCGGCCTCCTCGGCGGCGCGGCGGGACGAAAACAGACACAGGGCGCCGCCGCCGGACGCACGGATCAGCGCCTCAAGTTCATCGAGGGCCTCCGGCGACGCCCCGCGGCCCGGCTTGGGGAGGTGCCCTGCGACATAGAGGATTCCCTGTTTGGGATAGTCAAACGGCGATCCGACGTCGATCCCGGTCCAGCTGGGCGCGCCCTCCCCCACCAGCCCCAAGCCGCCGGCGGTCGGTTCAAAGGCTGAGCCGATGGCCAGGGTTGCCGATGTCAGCACAACCGTGTGGCCGGCGAACAGCCCTTCGCGGAGCTTGCCGGCAACGCTGAGCGGCGCAATGTTGACCAGGACCGGCGCAGACTCGTCGGGTTGCGCATAGCCCTGTTGCGGATCGAAGGAACTTGCGCGGGAAAACCACACCACTTCGCGGTTTTCACGGGCCACGATCAGCCGCTCGCACAGTTCGAGGATCAGCATCAGGCGTGAGCGCGCGAGCTGCCGCCCGCCGTCGGCCGTTTGGCTGCCGTCCCCCTTGGAATCGGACAGTGCAGCGCGGCAGGCCTCACGCAACTGGTCCACACAATCCAGCTGCTCGTCGTTGAGGCCGTTCGGGAGCAGCCCGTTGGGCACGCCGGCCACGGCGAGTTCCAGGTTGGCGGCGGCTGCGTTGAGGGCATCCACCGTGATGGCCGTGTGCTTCCGCGCTCCGGAGGCGGCAGCGTGGACCATGGCCACGGAAAGTTGCCCCGACACCGCACCGGTGACGCGGTCCTGCAGTTCGTGGGCCTCGTCCACCACCACAACGTCGTATTCGGGAAGCACTGCCAGGCCTTCAAAGGCGCTGACGGCGAGCATGGCGTGGTTGGTGACCACAACGTCGGCCTCGGCGGCGTCGTGGCGTGCCAGTTCGCTGAAGCATTCGGCTGCCATGGGGCATTTTTGGGCGCCCAGGCATTCCATGGACGTCACCGAAACCTGCCGCCAGGCACGGTCAGTAACGCCGGGCAGGAGTTCGTCACGGTCGCCCGTGGTGGTCTTCTCCGCCCACTCGCGCAGTCGCACCACTTCCTTGCCCAGCTGGGACGAAGGCCCGCCCAGTGCGGCGGCGAAATGCGGGACGCTGGTGTCTTCGCCGAGGGAGAACAGCTGGCCCTCGGCGGGTTCCTCGGAAGGGAACCCGCCTTCGAGCTTGTGCTGGCACACATAGTTGGAGCGGCCCTTGACCAGAGCCACCTTGACCGGGCGGTCCAGGGCAGGGGTGATGGTCTTCAGCAGCCGGGGAAGGTCGCGGCCCACAATCTGGGTCTGCAGCGCAAGCGTGGCCGTTGACACCAGGGTGGGTTTGTTGCTCACGAGCGAGTGCGCAATGAGCGGAATCAGGTAGGCCAGGGACTTTCCGGTCCCCGTTCCAGCCTGAACCAGGAGGTGGTCGCCGGTTTCGATGGCCTTGGCCACCTGCCTGGCCATCTCGTGCTGCCCACTGCGGCTTTGACCGCCCATGCCGGCAACGGCGCGGTCGAGCAGTTCGATCACGAACTGCTCGCCGGCCGTACCTTTGACTTGCCCAGCCGCAACCTCAGTCATGGTTGATGAAGGATTCCAGTTCAGCCGCAAGGCCCTCACGCACCATCACCAAAGCGCGGGTGCCGTGCTCGCCGTGATCCAGGCTCAGGATCTCGGCATCTGTCTCGTGCAGTTTGCTGATCAGGTCACCGCGGTCGTAGGGAATCAGGAGCTCCAGCTTCACGCCGGGCCGCGGAATCCCGTCGCTGATGGCCCGCAGCAGTTCCGCGATCCCCTGGCCGGTGCGGGCCGAGACCACCACGTGGCGCGGCTCGCGCTGCTTGAGGCGCTCCACCACGAACGGATCAGCGGCATCGGCCTTGTTCAGGACAATGATCTCGGGCACCTTTCGGGCATCCACTTCGCTGAAGACCTTGCGGACAGCAGCAATCTGGCCCTCGGGGTCCGGGTGGGACACGTCCACCACGTGCAGGATCAGATCTGCGTCAGCCACTTCCTCCAACGTGGAGCGGAAAGCCTCCACCAACTGCGTGGGCAGAGAGCGGACAAAACCGACGGTGTCCGCCAGGGTGTATCCAAGGCCGTCGGAAGTCTCGGCCTTTCGGACGGTGGGATCCAGGGTGGCGAACAGGGCGTTCTCCACCAGGACCCCGGCGTCGGTCAGGCGGTTCAGCAGCGAGGACTTCCCGGCGTTGGTGTAGCCGGCGATCGCCACGGACGGCACGGCATTACGACGGCGGTTGGCCCGCTTGGTTTCCCGTGCCGGCTTCATTGCCGCGATCTCGCGACGTAGCTTGGCCATGCGTGTGCGGATCCGGCGGCGGTCCAGTTCGATTTTTGTTTCACCGGGTCCGCGCGAACCCATGCCAGCGCCAGCGCCGCCCACCTGGCCACCGGCCTGGCGGGACATCGATTCACCCCAGCCACGCAGGCGTGGCAGGAGGTATTCGAGCTGCGCCAGTTCCACTTGGGCCTTGCCTTCACGGCTCTTGGCGTGCTGGGCAAAGATGTCCAGGATCAGGGCCGTGCGGTCAATGACTTTGACCTTAACAATGTCCTCGAGGCTACGCCTTTGGGAGGGGGCCAGTTCGGCATCCACCACAACGGTGTCAGCCCCTGTGGCCATCACGATTTCCTTGAGCTCGAGGGCCTTTCCGGAACCCAGGAACGTGCCCGGGTCCGGTTTGGCACGGCGCTGCACCATCCCGTCCAGGACTTCCGAGCCTGCGGTTTCGGCAAGGGCGGCGAGCTCACGCAGGGAATTCTCCGCGTCCGCCAAGGTGCCTTCGGACCATAGCCCGGCCAGCACCACACGTTCGAGCCGCAGTTGCCGGTATTCGACCTCGGTGACATCTTCGAGTTCGGTGGACAGCCCGGCCACGCGCTTCAGCGCCCGGCGTTCCTCCCGGTCCTGCTGGTCGCCGTCGTAGCTGGTGTGTTCGTCGTCCAAGCGGGAGATCGCCTGAGCCCTGCCGAACACGCCCTTGTCACCGTCCGCGGCGGTGACGTTCCTGGCCGGTACGTCCTTGGCGAGAATCCGGTCGATGACAGCTTGGATCTCCTCGGGACTCATGTCCTGGGCTGCTGGATCTGAACCGGTGTTGGGCTGGCTGGTCATGGTCTCCTTTGAAGTTTCGGCATTTTCAGAATAGTGCCGATCGTTGTTCAGTGGTGAAGTATTCGCGCTGGGCTGACGGCTCGCAGTCATCCGGGCCTCCTGGTCTGCTGCGCGCCGGTCGGGATGACCGGGCCGCGCAGGGAGTCTTCGCATCCGGGAATGCGTGCAGTGGTGGAAAGCGCAGGCAAAACAGCAAGGACCGGCGGCGGCAGATCGCTCGAGTATTGCCCGGCGGCATAACAGGTACGGAAGACCTGGCATGTGGCACATATGCGGAAGGTTAATACCTGCATCGCTGCGCGGCACGGCTTCGGAACAGGCGGAGTCCTGGGCCCTGTCGGGCAAGACGCTGCCTGTGCCGGCTACTCGAAGATCAAGAACATGGGTTCAAGATTAGCAGAAGCGGTGCCCGCGGTTTCGCATTGTCCACCCCGGCCAACTAATCTGGCCAGTTATGGAGTCCGCACACTATTTCAGCGCATCGCCGGCCGGGCCGTTCACCCGCAAGCCGCTCACCGTGGAACTGGCCGGCGAGAGACGCACGCTGCAGACGTCCGGCGGCATCTTCAGCCCCGACGGCATCGACAAGGGGACGGCGGTGCTCCTGGCCGAGGTCCCGGCCCCGCACCCCACAGGCAACCTCCTTGACATCGGCTGCGGTTGGGGGCCCATTGCCCTGACCCTCGCATTGCGGGCGCCACACGCCAAGGTCTACGCCGTGGACGTCAATGAACGCTGCATCACGCTGACCAACGAGAATGCGGCCCTGCTTGGCCTGGGCAACGTGCTGGCCAGCACGCCGGAAGCGGTGGACCGGGACCTGCGCTTTGACACGATCTGGTCCAATCCGCCCATCCGGATCGGCAAGGATGAACTCCACAGCCTCCTGAAGCTGTGGCTGCCCCGGCTGGCGCCGGGCGGCTCCGCGTGGCTGGTGGTCCAAAAAAACCTGGGCTCGGATTCGCTTCAGCGCTGGCTCGCGACGGAACTGGATGCATCCTTCGCCGTGAGCCGGGAGTCCACGTCCAAGTCCTTCCGCATCCTTCGGGTCAGGAAAGCGTCCCAGTAGCCACAATTACGGCGGGCCCGCTGAGCTCGACGTGCTCGTGCCCGCCCGCCCCGGCGAAGAACTTGACCCCGACGACACCGCCCGGCACGTTGACCTGCCAGGAGTCCGGCGCCTCCGCCCCGGCCCAGTGCCGGATGGCCACTGCGGCGGCGCACGCGCCGGTTCCACAGGATTGGGTCTCGCCCACGCCCCGCTCATGGACGCGCATGGTGATGGTGCCGATCCCGTTGTGGACCAGCGGTTCGGCAGGCACGACGAATTCAACGTTGGTTCCATTGGCCGGCACCGGATCGACCTTCGGAGCAGTGTAGAGCCTGGTGGCTTCCAGTTCGGACAGTTCAGCCAGTGCCACCACGGTGTGCGGGTTGCCCATGCTCACTGACAGGGCCGGGCGGGGCACTTCCAGGCCGTCTGCGGTTACCAGCGAGTCCATGGCTTTCGCCGTCGCGTCGCCGGGGAAAATGAACTCCCACGGCCCCATGTCCACCGCATAGCTGTCCCCTGTCCGGACCACGGTCTTGACGCCGCCGCGCGTCCCGATGGTGAGCGCGCCGCCGTCGGGCAGGTCAACCAAGCCCTCAGTACGCAGGAAGTGCACAAATACGCGGACCCCGTTGCCGCACATTTCCGAGAGCGACCCGTCGCCGTTGCGATAGTCCATGAACCATTCGGCCTCGGGGCTGCTCAGCAGCAGCTCGCGGCCTTCGGAGAGGTACCGGGAGGGTACGGCCCGGATCAGTCCGTCGCCGCCGATCCCGCGGTGACGGTCGCAGAGCGCGGCTACCTGGCCGGCGTCGATGGTGTGGACGCCGCCGGGGTCGGCGACCAGCACGAAGTCGTTGCCGGTGCCGTGTCCCTTGGAGAAGCGGAGTCCGCCCAAGGTGAGGAAGACGGGCTCTGTGGTCTCTGCGGGAGTTGCGTCCATGGTCCTAGATTACCGGCTGAGAGCCACGGCCCGGGCCGCAAGGTCCGGCGCCTGCCAGTCCAGCCAGGTGATGCGGGGATCGGCGCGGAACCACGTGAGCTGGCGCCTGGCGAACTGCCTGGTGGCCACAATGGTGTCCTCGGCTGCCTCGGCAACTGTTGAGCCGCCGTCGAGCACTTTCAGGAACTGGGCATAACCGAGGGCCCGCGGCGCAGTTTTGCCACCGCGGAGACCGCCGCGTCCAGCCGGCGCACTTCCCCCAGCAGCCCCTGGTCCACCATGTTATGGACCCGCCGTGCCAGCCGTTCACGGAGGAGGTCGCGGTCCACGGCCAGGCCGATCTGGACGGCAGGCTGGAAATACTCCCGCTGGGCATAAAGGAACTGAAGGGCCGGCCGGTGAGCTTATGGACTTCGAGCGCCCTGATGATCCGGCGCGCATCGGAGACACGGCCCGCTGACACCGGATCCACCTCCCGGAGCCGCGCCAGGAGGGCATCCTGGCCGGCTTCAACGAGCTCAGCCTCGAGCCGCTGCCGGAGGACTGGATCCGTGCCGGGGAATTCGAGGACGTCGAGGGCGGCCGCACGTAGAGACCCGAACCGCCCGCCAGAATGACGCGTTTGCCGCGCGCGTGGATATCGCTGACGATGCTCCGGGCCTGCTGCTGGAAGTCTGAAACGCTGGCCTCCTCGGTAACGTCCAGGATGTCCAGAAGGTGGTGGGGAACGCCCTTGCACTCTGCCGGTGTGATCTTGGCGGTGCCTATGTCCATCCCGCGATAGAACTGCAGGGCGTCGGCATTGATGACCTCGCCGTCCAGCTCCAGGGCAAGGTTCACGGCTAGATCGGACTTACCTGACCCTGTGGGACCAACAACAGCAATAACCGGAGGCTGGACCACCGGTCAGCGGCTCCGTACCGGCAGCGTGGGCATCCCCAGCGAGACTCCGGTGCGTCCGGCCCCGCCTGCGGCAGCCGGCACGGGAGCGCCGCACGAATCTGCCTGGGACCTGTCCCAGGCGTCCCCCGCGCGGGAACGCCGCAGGCTGTAGTCCTGCACCGACGGGTCGGCCACGAGGTGGAACGCTGCGGCTTCGGTGATGGTGACGGTGACCAGGTCACCCGGACGCGGCACCTCTGCCCCTCGGGAACGGAGAAGTGCACCAGCCGCTGGTCCTGGGACCGGCCCGACAGCCGGTGGGTTTCTTCGGACTTGCGCCCCGAGTGGGCGGTGACCATCACCTCTACCCGGCGGCCAAGCTGCGTGGCGTTTTCCTCGGCCGCGATCCTGTCCTGCAGTGCGGTCAGGCGTTCAAACCGCTCCTGGACCACGGCCTTGGGAAGCTGGTCCGGCAAGTCTGCGGCGGGAGTACCCGGACGCTTCGAGTACTGGAAGGTGAACGCCGTGGCGAAGCGCGACTGCTCCACAACGTCAAGGGTGGCCTGGAAATCTTCCTCGGTTTCGCCGGGGAAGCCGACAATGATGTCGGTGGAGATGGCGGCGTGCGGGATCTTCTCGCGGACCTTGTCCAGGATGCCCAAAAACTTGGTGGAGCGGTAGGACCGTTTCATGTCCCTCAGGACTTTGTCGGACCCGGACTGCAGCGGCATGTGCAGCTGCGGCATCACGTTGGGGTTTCGGCCATGGCGTCTATGACATCGTCGGTGAAGGCGGCCGGGTGGGGGCTGGTGAAGCGGACCCGTTCCAGGCCCTTGATGTCGCCGCACGCGCGCAGGAGTTTGGAGAACGCCTGCCGGTCGCCGAACTCCACACCGTAAGAGTTCACGTTCTGGCCCAGCAGGGTGACTTCGATGGCACCGTCATCCACGAGGGCCTGGATTTCAGCCAGGATGTCGCCCGGGCGCCGGTCCTTTTCCTTCCCGCGCAGGGCCGGGACGATGCAGAACGTGCAGGTGTTGTTGCAGCCGACCGAGATGGAAACCCAGCCGGAATAGACCGAGTCTCGCTTGGTGGGCAGCGTGGAGGGGAAGACGTCCAGGGATTCGAGGATCTCCAGCTGGGCTTCGTTGTTGTGCCGCGCCCGGTCCAACAGGGCCGGGAGGGCTCCGACGTTGTGGGTGCCGAAGACAGCGTCCACCCAGGGAGCCTTTTTCAGGATGGTCTCGCGGTCCTTCTGGGCCAGACAGCCTCCCACGGCGATCTGCATACCCGGATTGGCGGCCTTGACGGGCGCCAGCATGCCCAGGTTGCCGTAGAGCTTGTTGTCCGCGTTTTCCCGGACGGCGCAGGTATTGAACACCACGACATCGGCCTGCTCACCGCTGGCCGGTACGTAGCCCGCGTCTTCGAGCATGCCGGCCATCCGCTCCGAATCATGCACGTTCATCTGGCAGCCGAAGGTGCGCACCTGATAGGTACGGGGCTGCTGGAGGGCTGGGTCGGCTGACGGGGCGGTACCGGATGCGGGGGAAGGAATGGTCAAACTCACCTGTTAAGGGTAACGGGTCGCTACGGTTGCCGGATCGCCCAGGTTGCCGTATCGGCGGGGGCGCCGTTACGGCGGGCCTATGGTTCCAGCAGGCCATCCGGTGCGTGCGTCCGGGTCTCCGCATGTGCGTCGAGCACTTCTCCGACGATCCGGAACGCCTGCGACGGCTGGTAGCCCTTGCGGGCAAGCATGGACGCCAGCCGCCGGGTGATCTTGTCCCGCTCGGCGCGGTCCGACAAATCCGTGCCTGCCCGGAGCTTGCGCTCCACCAGGAGCCGGCCGACACTTCCTCGGCCGCGTCGGAAAGCTGTTCCAGCGCGGCGGCAGCGGTGTCCGGGTCAATCCCCTTGTCCGCCAGCTCGCGCCGGAGGGCGCCTTTGGCGAGCTTCCGCGACTGCGACCGGCTGCGCACCCACATGTCGGCGAACTCGGCGTCGTCAATGAGGCGTACCTCCTGGAAGCGGTCCAGGACGGCTTCCGCCACATCCTCCGGAATGTTCCGCTCGGCCAGTTTCCGCGACAGCTGCAGCCGGCTCTTGGCCGAACTGGTCAGCTGCCGGAGCACGATGGCCCGCGCTACGGATGCGGGATCCGGTTCGGCGTCTGGGTTTGCGTCGGCGTCTGTGCTTGCGCCGGCGTCTGTGGCGAGGGCAGCATCCGGACCGGGTCCATCCGGCCCGAAGCCGGGCGTCCGCCCGTCTCCGCTGCCGTCGCCCGATCCGGCGCCCTCCCGGCGGCTGGCCCGGCCGCACGCCATCCGGTGTTCTGCCCGGCCGTCACGTCAGGGGCGTTCCTAGAAGCCGTCAACAGCCTTCAGCTTCGGTGTGTCTTTGGCATCGGCTTCGGCGGGCTTGACCACCCCGACACCAAGCTTCTCCTTGATCAGGCGCTCCAGTTCGGTCGCCAGCTCGGGGTTGTCGCGCAGGAACCGGCGGGAGTTCTCCATGCCCTGGCCCAGCTGGTCGCCGTCGTACGTGAACCACGAGCCCGACTTCTTGATGATGCCGTGCTCAACGCCCATGTCGATGATGCCGCCCTCGCGGGAAATGCCCTGGCCATAGATGATGTCGAATTCGGCGATCTTGAAGGGCGGAGCCATCTTGTTCTTGACGATCTTGGCCTTGGTGCGGTTACCGACGGAGTCGGCACCCTCCTTGAGCGTCTGGATCCGGCGGACGTCGATGCGGATGGACGCGTAGAACTTCAGGGCCTTACCGCCGGTGGTGGTCTCCGGGAGCCGAAGAACACACCGATCTTTTCACGGAGCTGGTTGATGAAGATGGCGGTGGTTTTGGTCTGGCTCAGGCGGCCGGTGATCTTACGCAGCGCCTGGCTCATGAGGCGGGCCTGCAGACCCACGTGGCTGTCGCCCATGTCGCCCTCGATTTCCGCACGCGGGACCAGGGCAGCAACGGAGTCGATGACGATGACGTCCAGCGAACCCGAGCCGATCAGCATGTCCATGATTTCCAGGGCCTGCTCGCCTGTGTCAGGCTGCGAGACCAGGAGGGCGTCCGTATCCACGCCCAGCCTGGCGGCGTACTCGGGGTCCAGGGCGTGCTCGGCATCGATGAAGGCGGCAATGCCGCCCAGGCGCTGCGCGTTGGCAACGGCGTGCAGGGCCACGGTGGTCTTACCAGAAGATTCCGGGCCGTAGATCTCCACGACGCGGCCGCGGGGCAGGCCGCCAATTCCCAAGGCCACGTCCAACGCGATGGATCCGGTGGGGATGACTTCGATGGGGGCACGGACTTCATCGCCCAGCCGCATGACCGAGCCCTTGCCGAACTGCTTGTCAATCTGTGCCAGCGCTGCGTCGAGCGCCTTTTGACGATCCGGGGCTGCCGCCATGGTTCACACCTCTAATGCTTTCTCGCTTTGGAGTGGCCTCAGCGGCCATTTCTTGGTCATCTCTGACGCTAATGGCACCCGCTGACATTCTGGCCGGATGACATCGCCTATGTGGATAACCCACTACGAAAAGCATAGCTTTACCCGAACAGGTATTCGAACAGATCCGGCGGCGTGTCAGCGCAGAAAGGGCACACGTGAGCCCGGGAACGCTGCCTGGGTGGTGGCGGCGTCAGTCGCGCAGGGGTTTGACGTCGCGTCCCAGGCGCCGCTCCGGCGGCACATCCTGGACGTCGCAGATGGCCAGCCACACCTGCCGGGGCTCATTCCGGCGGCGAGGGCCTGGTCCGCGGTTCGCCCGCCGGCCCCGGCCAGGACCAGGGTGCTGCTCAGGACCCGGGAGTAGCCGCCCCGAATTCGTCGTCCATAAGCCGCCAATAGTCACTGATCCGCACCAATAGAGTCTCTCACGGCTCCGGAGCCTAGAATTGTTGCCATGAGCAACCCTGCCGACGGCCCTCCTGCGACAGGCCTTCCTGAGACCGGCGTTCCCGCGACGTCCCCCGCGGGCACAGGTACCGAAAAGGAGACCGTCGATGAGGCCCTGAACACCGTGGAACACCAAATCAGTCTCTTTTGGCGGCGCGCCCGGTCGGTGTCCCATCAGCTCTCGCGGCAGGTGCACCCGGACATGGAACCGGCGGCCTACGGCCTGCTTTCGGTCATCCGGCGCGAGGGACCCATCCGGTTGACGGACCTCGCCCTGAACATCGGTGTGGGCAAGCCATCCGTCAGCCGCCAGATCGCTTTTCTGGAAAGCATCGGGCTGGTGTTCAAGGAAGCTGACCCCCTGGACGGAAGGGCGCAGTCGATCCGCCTCACCGAAAAGGGCGAGGAAAAGATGCATCAGGTCCAGGATGCGCGCCGCCAGGATTTCCGTGAGCGGCTGGGCGAGTGGCCGGTCGGGGAACTGCAGAGCCTCGCCGAATACATGGCAAAGCTCAACTCCCTCTTTGAACTCGACGGTTTCGCGAAGGACCCGTCCGCCGGCGACACGGCAAAATAGCCGCCACACGCAGCAAAGCCTCCGGCCCATGGCCGGAGGCTTTGCTGTACTTCCTGTCTGGCCCTGCGGACGTCTTACCGTGCGCCGGAAAGCAGGCCCTTGGACAGTTCGTTGTTGAGTTCAGCGTTCAGATCGCGATCAAGGTCGCGGCCGTAGCGCTGTGAGAATTCCTGGGGAACGGTGTCCGGAACGGCAACGCCCTCGGCGACGGCGACACGGTCGCTGACTTCCCTGAGCATGCTCGACAGCGGCACGTCCAGGGCTGAGCAGATTGAGGAGAGGAGCTCTGATGAAGCTTCCTTCTGGCCGCGCTCTACTTCGCTGAGGTAGCCCAAGGAAACACGGGCACTGTGCGAAACTTCGCGGAGCGTGCGTCCCTGGCGCTGGCGTACATCGCGCAGGACATCACCGATTTCGTGACGAAGTACAACCATCTTGCGCTCCTTCTGTTCGCTCTTGGCCTGATCGGCGAGGCCCACATCCTTCCAGCGGACAACGCCGTTTATGGATACGGGCTGCTTTACCATCTGTATCGCCTTGCTCCCTCATAAGTGCGGTCCGCCGTGGAGCGAACCGTGGTTTATTCATCCTAGGCGCCTCCGCTCTCCGGAAGCGACACAATGTAATAACTAATGGACGCCGGGATTTGTTCCCGGCAACTTTACGCCCGGTAGCTTCAGGAAGATAGGGCCGCGATCAGGCTTTCCAGCGCGGCACCACAGGCCTGTCCGCGGATCTCTGCCCGGTTACCCGCGAAGCCGTACTCCACGAAGGACGCACCGGCCACTGTGGCAATCCCGACGAACACCGTCCCCACGGCTTTGCCGTCATGTTCCTCCGGGCCGGCTACCCCCGTGGTGGCGATGCCGATATCGGCCCGCAGTGCAGTCCTGGCCCGGCCGCCATGGCCGCTGCGACGGCGCCGTCAACGGATCCGGCGGCGGCCAGCAGCTCTGCCGGAACACCCAGGACGTCCACTTTGACGGAGTTCTGGTACGCCACCACACCGCCTTGGAGCATGCCTGAGGCCCCGGCTGTGTCGGCGAGGACGGCGCTGACCATTCCCGCCGTGAGCGACTCCGCGGTCGCGACGGTGCGGCCCATTTCCAGGGCACTTTTGACTGCCTGTTCCGCCAGGTGGTGAAGGTTGGTCACATCGGCTCCCTAGTTGCCAGCTGTAGTTTTTCCGGCCTGTTTGCCCTGTGAACGGATCCGCAGGGCTTCGATGACGTATTCGACGCCGGTCCATACCGTGATCAGTACGGCCACGATCATGACGGCGAAAGCCACCCAGACAAGCCACGGCGCCAGCGCGCCGAGCGGCAGGAGGTACAGGAAGATCGCGGCCGTCTGAACGACCGTCTTGAGCTTTCCCCCGCGCGAGGCCGGGATGACACCGTACCGGATAACAAAGAAGCGAAGGGCTGTGATGCCCCATTCCCTGACGAGGATGACGATGGTCACCCACCACGGCAGTTCATTCAGGACGGACAGCATCACCAGGGCCGAGCCGATGAGGAGCTTGTCGGCTATGGGGTCGGCAATTTTGCCGAAATTGGTGACGAGGCCGCGGCTCCTGGCGATGTCGCCGTCGAGCTTGTCGGTGTAGATGGCGACGGCGAACGCCGCCACTGCGGCCCAGCGCCACAGCCCTGACTCGCTGTCCAGCCCGGGGCATCTGCGAGGAGGAACCAGACGAAGAACGGCACCAGGGCGATGCGCAGCATGGTCAGGATGTTGGGAAGATTCCAGATTCCTGGCTGCTGGAGCCGGCGGCGGTTGCTTCGGTGCTAGTCACACTCCTAGGCTACCGTCCGGTGAGCGACCAAGCGTCTTCGGAACCGTCCTCGTCGTCGCCCGAGGTGCCGTCGGCGCCGTCGAAGTACTCAACTTTCTGGCTGCGCTGGTCCAGGTCCGCCTGCACGAGGTCCTCCGCATAACCGCCCTGGGCAATGTTCGCGTTGGCATTGTCGCTGAGCGCTGCCGTCTGTGAATCAGCAACGGCCGGCGCGTCCTGGCCCTTCATGGCTGCCAGCACCGATGCGAGGTCATCCGGCTTCACCAGTACGTCGCGTGCCTTGGACCCTTCGGAGGGCCAACCACTCCCCTGGACTCCAGGAGATCCATTAGCCGTCCGGCCTTGGCGAAGCCCACCCGGAGTTTGCGCTGGAGCATCGACGTCGAACCGAACTGTGTGGTGACCACCAGTTCGGTGGCCGAAAGCAGCACTTCGAGGTCGTCCCGATGTCGTCGTCGATCTGCTTTTTTGGCGCTTCGGGGGCGACATCGTGGCGGTAGTCGACTTTGAGCTGGCCCTTGACGTGTTCCACGACCTTGTGGATTTCAGACTCCGTGACCCAGGCGCCCTGGACACGCATGGCTTTGGAGGCACCCATCGGCAGGAACAGCGCATCGCCCTGGCCGATGAGTTTTTCGGCCCCGGGCTGGTCAAGGACCACGCGGGAGTCCGTGACGGAGGACGTGGCGAAGGCCATTCGCGAAGGCACGTTGGCCTTGATCAGGCCGGTGACGACGTCCACGGAGGGCCGCTGGGTGGCCAGGACCAGGTGGATGCCGGCGGCACGGGCCAGCTGGGTGATGCGGACGATGGAGTCTTCGACGTCGCGCGGGGCCACCATCATCAGGTCGGCGAGCTCGTCAACAATCACCAGCAGGTACGGGTAGGGCCGGATGACGCGCTTGGAGTCCACGGGAGGCTGGACCTTGCCGGCGCGGACTGCCTTGTTGAAGTCATCGATGTGCTTGAACCCGTAGTTGGCGAGGTCGTCGTACCGCGCATCCATTTCGCGGACAACCCACTGCAGGGCCTCCGCAGCCTTCTTCGGGTTGGTGATGATGGGCGTGATGAGGTGCGGGACGCCTTCGTAAGCGGTCAGTTCCACACGCTTGGGGTCCACCATGACCATGCGGACCTCGTCCGGCGTGGCCCGCATGAGGATCGAGGTGATCATGGAGTTCACGAACGAGGACTTGCCGGCGCCGGTGGCACCTGCCACGAGCAGGTGGGGCATCTTGGCGAGGTTCGCCACGACATAACCGCCTTCGACATCCTTGCCGACGCCCATCACCATGGGGTGGTCGGTCCGGCGCGCGTTCTGGCTGCGGAGGACATCACCGAGGGAGACAGTCTCGCGGTCCGTATTGGGGATCTCGATACCGATGGCGGACTTGCCCGGGATGGGGCTGAGGATCCGGACATCGCTGGACGCCACCGCGTAGGAGATGTTCTTTGACAGGGCGGTGACGCGCTCCACCTTGGTGCCCGGGGACAGCTCAATCTCGTACCGCGTGACGGTGGGCCCGCGGCTGAAGCCGGTGACCTGCGCTTCCACGTTGAACTGGTTGAGGGTCTCGGTCAGGGAAGCAACAATCGCGTCGTTGGCCTCCGTGCGCTCTTTGGGGATGGAGCCCGGGGTCAGAACGTCCGACGGCGGCAGGGTGTAGGTGACGTCGCCCGCCAGTGAGAGTTGCTCGGTCCGCTGCGGAATAGGAGCTGGAAGGGGCATGGGCGTGACGGGCTTGGCCGGCACCTGCGCAACGGCGGCGGGTGCAGCGTTGAGTGAGCCGGCGGCGACCATCCCGGGTGTGACCAGCGGGATGGCTTCGGTGGCGTTGTCCTCTGCCGGAGCCCTCCCTGCAGTGCCGAGGCCCTGGGCCGCTTTGATTTTTTCGACGGCGATTTCCGCCTGGGTGGGCGGCGCACGCCGGGAGCGGGGCGCGGTCCGCGGCCCGGCTTTGCGTCGGTCTCGTCGTCGTCGATGACGGCGTGTTCGAAGGCTTCGTCGCCCACGTAGCCTTCCAGCCCGGCGTCGGACTCGTCGTCCTTGCCGAAGAAGCGCCGCTTCTTCTTCCTCGGCGCAGCGGCGGCCTGGGTTTCCTCGAGGTAGCTGCGGTCGTGGCTGTCCCCGTCAGCGCCGGGTTCCTGCAGGTCCAGGCCCATCAGATGCTCATAGGCCCCCCGCAGGCGGCGTGGAATGGCCCCGAAGGGGGTGGCGGTAATGATGAGCAGCGAGATGAAGGCCAGCAGGCCGTAGACCACCACGGGCACCGCCGCGTGGAGGGCCGCGAGGGGTGAGGCGGCCAGGAAGCCGAGCATCCCGCCGGCCTGCCGGAGGCCGTCGAAGCCTTCGGCGACGGTGGGCTGGCCGCCCACAACATGGGCAAGGCCGCAGCCCGCAAACGTCATGATGAGGAAACCGATTCCCACCCGGTTGTTTCCGCGGCCGTCGTCGGGCTGCCGGAAGAGCCGGAAGGCACACACAAAAAGCATCAGCGGCAATAGCAGTGACATCCAGCCGAAGGTGCCGTTGAGCACGCCGTAGACGGCGTCGGGGAACCAGCCGGTCATTCCCCACCAGGCGAAGGTGGCGATGAAGACGCCCAGGGCAAGGTTGAACAGGGCCGCGCCGTCGCGGCGTTCCTCCGCCGGCAGGTCGCTGACATCGGAGCCGATCCTGCGGACTCCGCCGCCGACCAGATGGCCCACGGCCAGCCAGGCGCCGCCCACAACGCGCAGGAGCCAGGGCTGCCGCTGTTCGACGGCGGGAAGCTGGCGGGTGCGTGCGCTGCCGGCCGAAGAGCCAGCCCGGCCGCCGGGCGGCTGGACGCTGTAGCGCCTGCACCGCGGCCCGCCGAGCTGCCGGATTTGGCGCTGGATTTGCCGCCAGCGGCGCCTCGGGCGCGGGAGTGGTACGAGTGGCCATACGTGTCACGGTACCTGAACTTGCGCGGTTTTCCGCGGATTTCCGGTTGTTCACCGCCTCATGTTGCGGATGGGAAAGGCCCGGTTCCATAAGAACCCGGGCCTTTGCCATTCCGTTGCCTTCGGGGCTGTTACGCCTCGAGGACCACCGGGATGATCATGGGCTTGCGGCGCAGCTTGCGGTTGACCCAGGTGCCGACAACTCGGCGGACAACCTGCTGGAGCTGGTGCGTGGTGTGGTCCGTGCGGTTGAGCACAGCTTCTTCCAGGGCGGCGTTGATCTTGGGGATGATCTCGTCGAAGACCGAATCGTCCTCGGCCACGCCGCGGGCGTGGATCTCGGGTCCGGAGACCACCTTGCCGGTGGTGCGGTTGATGACGGTGATGATGGAGATGAAGCCTTCATCGCCGAGCGTCTGGCGGTCTTTGAGGTCCGCTTCCGTGACTTCGCCGACGCTGGAGCCGTCCACGTAAACAAAGCCCACTTCAACCTGGCCCACGACGTCTGCGCGGTGGTCCTTGAGGTCGATCACGGTGCCGTTGTCGGCAAGGATGACGCTGGCGGTGGGGACGCCGGACTCGATGGCGATCTTGCCGTTGGCGATCAGGTGGCGGGTCTCGCCGTGCACGGGCATGGCGTTGAGCGGCTCAAGGATGTTGTAGCAGTAGAGCAGCTCGCCGGCGGCTGCGTGTCCGGAGACGTGCACCTTGGCGTTGCCCTTGTGGATCACGTCCGCGCCGAGCTTGAGCAGGCCGTTGATGATGCGGAAGACGGCGTTTTCGTTGCCCGGGATAAGGCTGGAGGCCAGGATCACGGTGTCGCCGTCGCCCACCACGACGCGGTGGTCGCCGTTAGCCATGCGGGACAGGGCGGCCATCGGTTCGCCCTGGGAACCCGTGGACATCAGGACCACGCGGTTGTCCGGCATGTTGTCGATGTTCTTGATGTCCACGAGGAGGCCGTCGGGAACGTCGAGGTAGCCGAGCTTGGCGGCGATGGCCATGTTGCGGACCATGGAGCGGCCCACGAAGGCCACCTTGCGGTTGTGCTTGGCGGCGGCGTCAAGGACCTGCTGGACGCGGTGGACATGCGAGGAGAAGGACGCCACGATGATGCGCTTAGTGGCCTGGCCGAAAAGCCGTTCCAGCGTGGGTCCGATTTCCTTTTCTGCGGTGGTGAAGCCCGGCACGTCAGCGTTGGTGGAGTCGGACATAAAGAGGTCAACGCCCTCTTCACCCAGCTTGGCGAAGTGCCTGAGGTCGGTGATCCGGCCGTCCAGGGGCAGCTGGTCCATCTTGAAGTCGCCCGTGTGCAGGACAGTGCCGCCGGCCGTGCGGATGAACACAGCCAAAGCATCGGGGATCGAGTGGTTGACCGCGACAAACTCGCACTCGAAGGGCCAAACTTTTCGACCTGGCCCTCTTCCACGGTCATCGTGTACGGACGGATCCGGTGTTCCTGCAGCTTGGCCTCGATGAGCGCCAGCGTCAGCTGTGAGCCCACCAGGGGGATGTCGGCGCGCAGCCGCAGGAGGTAGGGAACGGCGCCGATGTGGTCCTCGTGGCCGTGGGTCAGGACAACGGCCACGATGTCGTCGAGACGGTTCTCGATGTAGGAGAAATCGGGCAGGATCAGGTCAACGCCGGGCTGGGTCTCCTCCGGGAAGAGGACACCACAGTCCACGATGAGCAGTTTTCCGTCGATTTCGAATACGGCCATGTTCCGGCCGATCTCCCCCAGTCCGCCCAGCGGAACGATCCGTAGGGTGCCGTGCGGCAGGCGTGGGGCGTGACAAGGCCGGGAAGGGCGGTTTGGGTCATAGTGCACTACTTTCCAGGCGGAAGGGTGCTGGTCTTAGCCCTCAGGGAAAGACCAGCCCCGCTTCCGCCAAATCCTCGCGGATGGTTACGATCTCGGCTTCGTCCGGCTCCACGAGGGGCAAACGGACAATCGAGTTGGGCAGGACTCCCTGCCATTTAAGAATTTGTTTGGCTGCAACGGCTCCCTGGACGCGGGTCATCGTTGCCCTGATCACGGGCAGCAGCTCGAAGTTGATCTTACGCGCGGTTTCGAGGTCGTTCGCGTTGATGGCGTCGATCAGCTCACGGAAGCGGCGCGTTGCGACGTGGGTGGTGACACCCACGAGTCCGACGGCGCCCAGGGACATCCACGGAAGGGTCAGTCCGTCGTCGCCGGAGTAGAAGTACAGGTCCGTCTCTGCCATCACGCGGCTGGAGTCCATGAAATCGGCCTTGGCATCCTTGACGGCGACGATGTTCGGGTGCCGCGCCAGGCTGATCATGGTTTCGGGTTCGATCGCGATGGAGGAGCGGCCGGAATATCGTAGAGCATTACGGGCACATCGGTTGCGGACGCGACGGTCTCGAAGTGTGCGCGGACGCCGGCCTGGCTGGGCTTGTTGTAATACGGCGTGACGAGCAGCAGGCCGTCGACGCCGAGCGCTGCGGCCTGCTGGGAGAGGTGCACCGAATGTGCGGTGTCGTTCGTCCCGGTGCCGGCGATGATGGCGGCACGGTCTCCCACGGCCTCCTTGACAGCGCGGAACATGCCAAGGTTTTCTTCATCCGAGAGCGTGGACGTTTCGCCGGTGGTCCCGGTAACGACCAGGCCGTCGCAGCCATCGTCCACAAGCTTGGTGGCCAGTTCGGCTGCCTGCTTGTAGTCCACGGCGCCATCCTTGGTGAAGGGCGTGACCATGGCGGTCAGGAGCGTACCAAGGGCAGGAGCGGTGGCGGATTTGTGAGGCATGGAAAAAACGTTACCCTGTCGGCAGCTGGTTAGGACAATGGGAGCGGCGTGATCCGCGTCAAACAGCGGGCCGCGATGCCCTGGGGAATTCGGTCAGCACGCACCGCGGCTCGACTCCCGCCGGGTCAGCGGAATTTCCGCAAGGCACTCCGCTGCAGGATGGCGGTGACTATTTCGGTGCCGGTTCCGGCAGCCTTTTTCATTTCGAAGCCATCCGGTCCCCAGAACCCGCTGAGGCCGCAGGAGGGGCCAAGCGCCGTGGATCCGCCAAGGTTTGCCAAGATGGCGAACATCCTGTTGTCCATGGCCCTGGCTCCGAGATGCAGGCCAAGCCGCCGTTCTTCCGCCTGCGTGTACAGGGCCGAAACGGCATAGATATCCGCGCCGGCCTGGGCTGCCCCGGTGGAGTGATCCGGAACCGCGGCGTCAAAACAGATGGCCAGCGCGATCTTCCAGCCATCCAGCTCGATCACGACGGCACCGTCACCCGCGGCGAAGGCCTCCCGCTCCGGGCCATGGAGGTGGGTTTTGAAGCCGAGTCCAGTGGTGCCGTCGGGGTGGATCACGAGGCTGGCGAGCCGCGGCGTGCCGTTAGGCTCCCGATACGCAGCACCTGCCACCACAGTGATCCCCGTGCGGCGGCAGATTTCGTGGAGATCGGCCAGGCGCGGGTCGTCGCGTTGAAGCCACGAGCCGTCAGCAGCCAGTAGCGCCAGGTTGTACCCCGTCAACGACAGCTCAGGAAACACCACCAGCCGGGCACCGTGGGATTCGGCGTCCTCGACCAGCCGGACGTGTTCTTGCACGTTCGGGATAATCCCGCCCTCCAGCGCCTGGTACTGCACGGCAGAGACGGTCAGGGCATCAGTCACCCCTCTATCCTAGGGATGCCCGCCTTGCGGAGGGAACCGCGCCTTCCTGCTACTTCCCAGGCTGGCAGTACCGGTCCACCGCAGCCTCCCGCAGCCCCTCGGCCAGGCTGCGAGCCGCTGGGCCGCCCGGACGTAGTGGAACAGCTCGGTAGGCGTCAGGGCGTCGAGGTCGGTGTCGGCCAATCTGCGGGCCAGCTCGGCCCCCGCCGGCTGGTCGGTGAGCGTTACCCCTCCGTCCTGCCACTGGATGTCCACGGGAGGCCGACCTGCCACGAGCTGCCGGAAAAGAAAGTCCACCACTCCCGGACTCATCGCTTTCATCAGACCTGCAGGATGTGCCGAGCCGGGCCCTGGGCGTCCCGGGCGGGGCGCACCGATCCGCTGGCGATTGGGGATTCCGGAAACGGCCGCGGATCGGATGGGGTTTGCATGGTGCCCATATTATTCGAACATATATTCGAACACAAGGTCTTCAAGACCGTGTTTCCGGCGGGACCTTGACTGCTGCCACAAAGGTTGGTGTGAGAACATCGCATCATGACGTCCCGTGCCCCGGCAAGACCCTCGCGGGTGCCTCGAACCTCACAGGCCGTGGGCCGCCTCCGCGGTATTGACGCAGCCAGGGGGCTGGCGCTCCTTGGCATGATGGCCACACATCTGCTCCCCACCTTCGAGGCAAACGCCGACCTCACCCCCACGTGGATCGGCCTGACCTTCTCCGGCCGCGCGGCAGCCCTCTTCGCCGTGTTGGCGGGCGTGGCCTGGCGCTGTCCACCGGAAAACAGGTACCTCCGGAAGGTGCTGCCCTGAACGCAGCACGCCGCGGCATCGCACTGCGAGCCCTGGTGATTGCCGCCGTCGGGCTCTCATTGGGCGGGCTGGAAGTGAACCTCGCGATCATCCTGGTCCACTACGCCCTGCTGTTCCTGTGCATCCTGCCTTTCCTGGGCCTGAAGCTCAAAGCGCTGTGTGCCTGGGCCGCCGGCTGGATCGTGGTTTCCCCGGTCCTCGCATATCTGCTCCGCCCCTGGCTTATGGCAGCCAATCCGCCCCTGCACCTGGGCACAACCCGTCCTGGGAAGACCTCTCGACGCCGTTCCCTCTGCTGGGAGACCTCTTCCTGACCGGCTACTACCCGGTGTTCCAGTGGTTGTCGTACCTGCTGGTGGGCCTGGTCCTTGGCCGGCTGGCCCTCACCAAGGCGATGGTTCCTGTCCTGCTGCTTGCAGGCGGGACTGCGGTGGCCGCACTGGCCAAGGCTTTGGGCACCGCCGCAATGGAGACCTGGGGCGGCCGGGCCGCGCTGGAGAGAGTCCTGAACGCCCCCGGCTACCCGCTGGACAGTGTCCTCCAGGTCAACCTCACCGGAATCCGGCAGGAAGGATCCTGGTGGTGGCTGGCCGCCGCGGCGCCGCATTCGGCCACCACGCTGGACCTGCTTCACACCTGCGGCGTGGCAGCCGCCGTTGTGGGTGTGTTCCTCCTGCTCGGCAGGCTGGCTGACTGGCTGGACCTGGACCTGGACCTGTTGCTGCCGCTGCGCGGCGCGGGGGCAATGACGCTCACGCTCTACACAGCGCATGTGTGGGTGGTTTCGGCGTTCTACCTGAAGCCGCTGCCCGCCGGCTGGACCGAGGCGGGGATGTACTGGGCACATGCCGCGACGGCCATCGCCGTGGGCATAGTGTTTGTGCTCCAGAAATGGCGGGGCCCGTTGGAACTGGTAGGCCATGCCGCCAACCAGCTGGGCCGCGGCGACCGGGCCGGCCTGCGCTAGTCTGCCGCCATTGGCCTGCCGCCGCCGAGAGTAGTCGCGGAGGGCAGGCTCCTACGCCGGAACCTGGCCGCGGAACAGCTTCACGGCGTCGCGCATGGAGGCGCGGGCGCGCTTGCGGTCCCCGGCAGCGTCATAGGCGCAGCTGAGCCGGAACCATGAACGCCAGTCGCCGGGCGCGGCCTCAGCTTCGGCCTTGTACTTTTCGAATTCCAGATCCGCCGCGGAGCGGACAATCCGGCCGGCGGGAGTGCGCGGCAGTTCGTCCACAGGCAGCCCGCCCTCGGCCTCGAGGACCTTGGCCATCTGTTCCGTGCGTGCGCCGAACAGCAGTTCACGGATCATGGCCCAGGCGCCGATGGCCGGGAGGACCAGGTAGGCCGCTCCGATGGCCTTCGCGGCGGGGTTGCTGTCCAGCAGCAGGAGCACGGAGCGCTGGAAGGACACCACCAGGTAGAAGACCAGCAGGAGCGTGACGGCACCCACCCAGATCTTGGTGCGGTTCTTCCGGAACGCAGCCAGGAACTCGCCCACGGCCTAGAGCCCCAGGTCCAGGTAGCCGTCCAGGCCCACCGTCAGTCCCGGATGCGCGGCGACGTTTCGCACGCCAAGCAGCACACCGGGCATAAAGGAAGCACGGTCAAAGGAATCGTGGCGGAGGGTCAGCTGCTCCCCCGGACCGCCAAGCAGCACCTCCTGGTGGGCCACCAGCCCGCGCAGCCGGACGCTGTGAACGCGGACTCCTTCAACATCGCAACCCCGCGCGCCGGCGAGTTCGCTGGTGGTCGCGTCAGGACTGGACGGAACATCCGCAGCCTTGCGCTCGGCTGCGATGAGCTGGGCGGTGCGGACCGCGGTCCCGGACGGCGCATCAACCTTTTCCGGGTGGTGCAGTTCGATGATTTCCACGGACTCGAAATATTTGGAAGCCTTGGCGGCGAAGGCCGAGGCCAGCACGGAGCCGAGGGCAAAGTTGGGGCGATCAGCACTCCGGTTTCCGGGTGCTCCGCAAGCAGTGCTTCCAGGGCGGCGAGCCTGGTGGAATCCCAGCCGGTGGTTCCCACGACGGCGTGCATGCCATGCTCGACGGCGTAGCGCACGTTCGCTTCCGTGCTCTCGGGGACGGTGAGGTCCACCACGATGTCGGCACCCGAAGCGGCCAGCTGGCCCAGCGAGTCGCCGCGTCCCAGGGCGGCTACGAGCATCAGGTCGGAGGCAGCTTCAACGGCCTTTACGGCTTCGGCGCCCATGCGCCCGTTGGCGCCCAGGACAGCCACGCGCGTGGGCGCGGAGAGTTGTTCGGTCATGGCGTTAACCCTACCGTCGGGCCGGGTGCGTGATTGAACCGGAGGCTGGTGCGATACCTCGCAGCCACCGGCCGGCGACGTGAAGCCAGTGGTGCTCAGCTGCCTGCGCCCACCCACTCCACCGTGCCGTCGGCGAAGAACTGTTCCTTCCAGATGGGAACCTGCTCCTTGATGCGGTCCACGAGTTCGGAGCACACCGCAAAGGCCTGTCCGCGGTGCGCCGCGGAAACCGCACAGACCAGCGCCGGATCTCCGATTTCCAGCATGCCGACGCGGTGGGCAGCCCAGATCCGCACGGGCTGCGTGGACGTCCCGGCGTCGGCATGTTCGGCAGCCAGTCGGGCGACGACGTCGGCCATGACCTGGTGAGCCGTGGGGTGCGCGCTGTAACTGAGCCGCTCCACTGCCTTGCCGCCGTCGTGATTCCTCACCACGCCGCTGAAGCTGACCACGGCCCCCGCCGTGTCAGATTCCACTGCGGCGATAGCCTGGTCCACGGAGATGGGTTCTGCGCTCAGCACCGCGTGGACCACTTCGAAAACCGGTTCAGTGCCCATGGCCGCCCTCCAGCTGGTCGCACAGGTGCCCGATCAACGGGTCCAGCACTGACAGGCCGTCCATAACGCCCTTGGGTGAGCCGGGCAGGTTAATGATGAACGTCTGCCCGGCAGCTCCCGCATGGCCGCGGCTGAGGGCCGCGAGCGGCGTTTTGGTTGCGCCTTCGCGCCGGATGGCCTCCATGATGCCCGGGATTTCACGGTCCAGAAGGGGCAGGGTGACGTCGGGTGTGCGGTCGTCCGGGCTGAGCCCGGTGCCGCCGCTGGTGATCACGACGGCGGGATGTTGGGTGAGGAGGGCCCGGATCGCCGCACCGACGGGCGCGCCGTCCGGCACCACCATGGCTGGGTACGCCTCGAAGCCGTGCTCGGTGAGCCAGTCAATGATGACGGGCCCGGTTTCATCCTCGTAGATGCCTGCGGCCGCCCGGGTGGAGGCAATGACAACCCCGGCCTTGCGGCCCTGCACCTCGCCGTGCGTGTGAGGCTCCGACAGGTGAGGCTGTGGCGTGCGCGGCTCCGTGTGTAGCTCAGCCGGGTAAGTGCCCTCGGTGCTCATAGTGTCCAGTCCCCGCTCTTGCCGCCGCTTTTCGCCAGCACTTTGATGTCGGTCAGCACGGCGCGCTTGTCGACGGCCTTGATCATGTCGTACACGCTGAGGGCAGCCACGGAGACCGCCGTCAGCGCTTCCATCTCCACCCCGGTGACCCCGCGGGTCTTGACCGTGGCCAGGATCGCCACGGAATCGGTTCCGAGCTCGAAGTCCACGGTGACTTTCGAGAGCGGCAACGGATGGCAGAGCGGGATGAGGTCAGGGGTCTTTTTTGCTGCCATAATTCCGGCAACCCGCGCCACGGCCAGGGCATCACCCTTGGGCAGGCCGCCGGATCCGAGCAGGCCCAGCACTTCGACAGTGGTGCGGACGGTGGCAGTGGCGGTGGCTTCCCGCGTGGTTTCGGTTTTGCCTGACACGTCCACCATCTGGGCGCTTCCGTCCTGGCGCAGGTGGGTCAGCGCGGACGGGCTATGTTCTGGATTCACAGCATCCATACTTCCACCTCATCACCCTCGGCGAGCACCGAGACTCCAACGGGTACGTGCACCAGCGCGTTGGAGCCGGCGAGGGCGTGCATAAGGTGGGAGCTTTCGCCCCCTTCCAGGCGGACAGTTCCGTCCCCCGGAGGGTTCCGCGCCGGACCTGGTGCTTGTGTTCAGGCGACGAAAGGCTGTGGCCCAGCCGTGCACGGACCGGGATCCGCGGCGACGGTGCTCCGAACAGTTCAGCCAGCACAGGCCGCAGGAACATTTCGAAGGAAACCAGGCAGCTGACAGGGTTTCCCGGGAATCCGAGGAAGGGCACACCGTCGAACGTCCCGATGCCCTGCGGGCCGCCGGGCTGCATGGCCACATGCAGGAACTCGGTGGCCTGGCCCTCCATGGCCTGGCGGACCACTTCGTAGGCTCCCTTGCTGACCCCGCCCGTGGTGACCATCAGGTCCACCGTGCCGGCGTGGCTGCGCAGGAGTGCCCGGAATTCGTCAGGGTGGTCCGAGGCGATGGCCGTGCGCACCACGGCAAGGCCCGCCTGCCGCATGGCGCTTTCGAGGAGGGTCCCGTTGGAATCGTAGATCTTGCCGGCCGGCAGGGCTGTCCGGGTTCCACCACTTCGTCACCCGTGGTGGCCAGCAGGACGGTCACCGGCCTGCGCACAGTAACCTCGGCGATCCCCAGGGCCGCCAGCAGCCCCAGCTGCGCCGGGCCAAGGAAGGTACCCGAGGCCAGCGCCCGCTCCCCGCCGCAATATCACTCCCGGCCGACCGCACGAAGGTGCCGGCCGCCGTCGCCGGCAGCCACACAGAGGCTGTTTCCCCGGGGCGGGAACCGGTCCGGAACGGCACGTTCCACGGGCACGACGGCGTCAGCACCGGCGGGAATCATGGCTCCGGTCATGATTGGGGCGGCAGTGCCGCGGTCCAGGGCCGCCGGCACGGCACCTGCCGGAACGGGGACGACCACAGGCAGCTCCGCACCGCCGTCGGACACGTCCAGGCTGTTGACGGCAAAACCGTCCATTTGGGAGTTGGCGAACGGCGGGAGGCTCAAGGGGGCAAACACGTCCTGGGCCAGGCCCTTGCCCAGCGCGTCGCGAAGTGCCAGCTGCTCCGTCCCTGACTGGGCCAGCAGTGGCCCGAGCAGTTCGGTGACGGCGGTGCGGTGCGCGGCCACGGAACGTGCCTGGTGGGGCGTGCGGCTGTGCTCAGTATGGCTGTGCATGGTCCTGCCTTCGGTCCGGGACGTCATGGATTCACGTCAACTCTAATGGTGTGGAAGCCTGTGGCCCCGTCGGGCGCAACCGGCCGGCGTTCCTCCACCTGCGGGTCGCCGTTAAGGTCCGTGGCGCGGACCTGGACCTCGTACTGGCCGGGAGCCAGCTCGATGCCCAGCTGCCACTGGTACCAGGTGTCCAGCGAAATCCCGGGTGCGAGGCGGGCCTCCTGCCACGGACCGCGGTTGACGCGGAGCTCCACCTTGCCGATCCCGGTGTGCTGGGCCCAGGACACACCACCGAACATGACCGTTCCGGCACCCACCCGCCGGCCCGTGCGGGGCACGTCGATCCGTGAGGACGTCTTGATGGGCCGCGGTCGGACCAGCCGCGCGGTGTCCAATAGCCGACATCGTCCGCGAACCTGGTGACGCGGAGTTCCGTGAGCCATTTGGTCGCGGAAACGTAGCCGTAGAGGCCCGCACGATCAGCCGGACCGGGAAGCCGTGTTCCAGCGGCAACGGTTCGCCGTTCATCCCCACCGCAAGCAAGGCGTCGCGCTGATCAACGAGGACCTCCAGCGGGGTGCCCGCCGTCCAGCCGTCGGAGCTCCGGGACAGCACCATGTCGGCGCCTGCTTTCGGCCGGGCAAGGGCCAGGAGTTCCCGCACCGGCCAGCCAAGCCAGCGTGCATTGCCGATCAGGTCTCCACCCACTTCGTTGGAGACGCAGGCGATGGTGACGTGCCGTTCGATCAGGGGTTTGGCCAGCAGATCGGCCAGGTTCAGTTCAATCTCCTGTTCCACCATCCCGCTAACACGGAGTACCCAGGATTCGGGATCGATGGCAGGGACGATGAGGGCGGTGTCGATCCGATAGAAGTCACGGTTGGGCGTGACCAGCGGCTGCATTCCGTCCAGGCCCACCTCGGCACCGGCCGGGATGGCGGGCGCTTGGGAGACCGCGGCAGGAAGTTGCAGCATTTCGCGGGCGGTGCTGATTCCTGCTGCGGCACCTCGCCAGACCGCGGCCACAACCCCACCCACGGCGGTGGCCCGGCACTCGCAGCCAATACGTGCAGGAACGTGCGCCGGTCTGGATTTCCGGCCCGCGTATTTTGTGTCCCCGCCGCGCCGGCCGGCCGTCCTTCATGGAGACGGCGGATCAGCCATCCCAGCAGCAGCGCGCCGGCCAGTGTAGCGGCCAGTGCCACTACAGCCGCGGCCGGGTCACCTGGGCGCGGGTAAGCACGGCAGCGAGCCCGACGAGCCCGAACACAGCAATCACCGCCGCACCGGCAAACCGCCTGCGCTGTTCCAGGATCCCGGCCAATGCCCCGATTGCTGCGATAACCAGCAACATCCCGGCCACGAACACCGCTTTGTCGGCGGTGCCGAAAAGGGAGATGGCCCAGTCCTTCACTCCCGGCGGAACAGCATCGATCATGGCACCGCCTACTGCCGTCAGAGGCGAAACGGACGGGCTGAACAGTCCTGCCAGCAACTCCCCAGTGACGACGGCAGCGCCGGCGGCCACTGCACCCGAGGCGGCTGCCCAGCGGCGGCTGCCTGGAGCGGCACCTCCGGTTCCGACGCGCCCGGGAGAGGTGTCGCCGTCGTCGGCCGTTTCCTGTAGGGGCTGGGAGCTGTTCACCTCTCCAGCATAGGTTCGCCGTGCCCGGCAGCGCTGGCTTCGCCGTCTCCTGGAGAACTGTATGACTTCCGTAAGATCATCCCGCGTCACGGGCGTGATCGTGATCCCCCAGGGTAAAGGTGGCGTAGCCTGAATTCATGAGTGTTCAGCTAGGCATGCCACAACCCCGGGATAATGCAGGGCCGGGCTGCCCCCTGCCCGGCCGGCCGGCACGGCGCCGGGTCTGCTGGACCAGTACGGCCGCCGGGCCACGGACATGCGTCTGTCGCTGACGGACAAATGCAACCTGCGCTGCACATACTGCATGCCGGCCGAGGGCTTGAATGGCTTTCCAAGCAGGCGGTGATGTCCGCCGGGGAGATCGTGCGGATTGTCCGGATCGGCGTGGAGCTGCTCGGTGTTCGCGAACTGCGCCTGACCGGCGGGGAGCCACTGGTCAGGGCGGACCTGATTGACATCATTGCGGCCCTGCGCAGCAACCATCCGGAACTGCCCATCTCCATGACCACCAACGGCGTGGGCCTGGACAAGAAGGCTGCCGCGCTCAAGGCTGCGGGCCTGACCCGCATCAACGTCTCACTGGATTCGCTGCACGAAGAAACCTTCACCAAGCTGACCCGGCGGCCCTTCCTGGACCGTGTCCTGGCCGGCGTCGATGCCGCCTGGGCCGCGGCCTGGGCCCCGTCAAACTCAACGCCGTCCTGATGCGGGGCATCAACGACACCGAGTCGCCGTCCCTGCTCGCCTGGGCGCTGGACCGCGGCTACGAACTGCGCTTCATCGAGCAGATGCCGCTCGACGCAGACCACGGCTGGACCCGCCGGAACATGATCACAGCGGCCGAGATCCGGACCCTGCTCTCGCACGACTTTGTGTTGAGTCCCGATCCCCGCGCCCGCGACGGTGCCCCGCGGAACGCTTTGAAGTACGACGCCGGGCGGCCTGGACCGCGGGCCGGATAGTCCCGTGCTGGATGCCGAGAGACAGGACGCCGTCGAGCCGGTACTAGGCACCGTAGGGATCATCGCGTCCGTCACGGAGCCGTTCTGCTCCGACTGCCGTCGCACACGGATCACAGCCGAGGGCAAGATCATGAGCTGCCTGTTCTCCCGTGAAGAGTTTGATCTCTTGGGTCTTCTGCGCGACGGCGCCAGTGATCAGGCCCTGGCCGAACGCTGGCAAGATGCCATGTGGGTCAAGCCAAAGGCCCACGGCATGGACCACACAGGTCTCGGCGCGGCGGACTTTGTCCAGCCAGACCGCAGCATGAGCGCCATCGGAGGCTGAATTCTTGAACGTACGTTACTTCGCTGCCGCACGCGCTGCCGCGGGTGTGGACGAGGAGTCTTTCGATCTCGCGTCCGGGACTACAGTGGCCGGCTTGCTGCAGGCAGTCCTGGCTGTGGACCGAGCCGAGCCTCCCGCCGGCACTCCTCCCCTGCAACGCATCCTGTCCCGGAGCAGTTTCCTGCTCAATGAGGTGGCCGTCCGGGACCGCACGACTGTGTTAAATCCGGGCGATGTGGTTGACGTGCTGCCCCGTTCGCCGGCGGGTAGGACACCGCGCAGACGGCGCGCCCTGCGCGAACGGAATTAGGCCCCACAACGTTGGCGAGCCAGCGCGAACGGACATTTGAGGCCCTGAATTTCCACGGCGCGATTGGCGGCACCGATCGTTGCTTCGCAGAGTTATGCACATAGCCCTTCAGCTTCGCCGTTATTGTCAGACCCTCGCGGGATGATTTGGTATGGATAGCAGAGCAGCTGTGGCGACGGTGGAGGCCCTTGCGGTGTCTTTCGCTGAGCTTGCGGTTGTGATCCGTGAGGCTGTCGAAGCCCCGGGCAAGTGTGCTGACCCGCTGCATCGGAGGTCCGAGCTCGCCCTGCAGACGCTGGCTGCCGTGGCCCGCGGGGAGGCGCAGATGGCGGCCCTGAAAGTCCAGGCTGTCGCTGACTACGCCGACGCTGCGCAGGCGCTGGCGGGTCCGGCCACGTCACCTGAGGACAACACCGGGCAGGAGATGGCCGTAGTCGCGGAGGTGGCATGTGTGCTCACGGTGAGCGAACGGGCTGCCGGGCGCTGTTGGCCGAGGCCCACCAACTCACCACCAGGCTGCCCCTGACCTTATCCGCGCTGCAGGCCGGGACGATCTCCTGGCAGCACGCCCGGATCATGGTCGATGAAACCACCAACCTCGACAGACCCGGCGCGGCGGCGTTGGAGGCGCATTTCCTGGACCCCGACGTCGTGAATCCTGCAAGGGTTGCCTGGCCGGTGAGCTCATCCCCGGAAGGTTCCGGCACAAGGCCCGGACCTGGCGGGAGCGCCACCACCCGGTCAGCATCGAAAAACGCCACGCCAGGAGTGCCGCGGATCGGCGCCTGGAGTACGCCCCGGACCGCGACGGCATGGCCTGGTTCTCCGCCTACCTCCCCGCCGATCAGGCCGCCGGGATCTGGAACCGGGCCACCGCTGCGGCCAGGGCGTTGCAGGGGCCTCATGAGGACCGGAACCTCAGCCAGATCCGCGCAGACACCGCCGCCACCTGGCTCCTGGGCAACAACATCGCCGGCGCCGGAACCGGTGGCATGACGGGCATGTCCTGCGGCAAGGGCGAAACGGGCAGTATCGGCGAATCGGGCCTGGCAGTGGGCGACGGTGTCCCGTCGCCGCGGGCACAGGTCCTGGTCACCGTCCCGGTCTTCTCGCTGCTGGGCCTCACTGAGGAGCCCGCCATGCTCGACGGATACGGCCCGATCCCACCATCCATGGCCCGCCGGCTCATCGCCGACGGCGCCGAGTCCTTCCACCGTGTGCTTGTAGACCCGCGGGACGGTGCCCCGCTGGAGATCGGACGGACCAGCTACCGAGTCACGAAAGCCCAACGCCAATGGCTACGGCTGCGCGACGGAAAATGCCCCTTCCCCGGCTGCAGCAACCATTCCCTCGACAACGAAGCAGACCACCTCCTGGCCTGGGCCAAAGGAGGATCCACCGGGATCAGCAACCTCGGCCAGCCCTGCCACAAGCACCACCGACTCCGCCACACCACGGCCTGGAAACCCACCACCGCAACCAAAAACGAACCACCCGGCTGGATATCACCCACCGGACGCCACTACGCCAGCGAACACCCCGACTGGGAACCACCACACTGGCCAGCCAATATCCCCCTGCCCGGCGCCGGCACCAGCACCGGTTCGGTCTTGGACGCGGACCTAGACCTGGAACTCGATCTGGACCTGGACCTGGACCTGGACCTGGACCTGGACCTGGACACAAGCCTGCCACCGGCACAGAGGTGAAGGCAGGTTCAGAGGTGAAGGTCGCTTCGGTTACTGGGCCGTTCCCATCGCCAGGGCCAACAACGTCGCGCGGCTATGGACGCCGCATGTCTCGAAAACCTGCTTGAACTGATCCTGGACGGTATAGGCCCCGATCCCCAAGGCAGCAGCCATGGCGTTGGTGTTAGCGCCGGCGGCAAGCTCAAACAATTGCCGCTGCCGCGTTGTCAGCCCGAAGCTTCGGGCGAACATATCAAGCCTCGCCTCCGGAGGACAGGCCTGGATGGTGACGGCCAATGGCGGCGTGGCCGCCGTGCCGGTGGAGCCCATCCGGCTGGCCTGGAGGATGGCCCACTGGCCTGACCCTATGTGCACACGGGAAGACGCAGGATGACCATCCACGCCCGCCTCACGCGCCAGCAACTGGGCAGCGACGTTGAGGACCTCTGCCGGTACGCGTTGAAAGGGACGCGGGCCGGCCTGGAGCAGTCGAAGCCACTCCGCCACCGAAGCCGTTCCACCCACCACCGCCATATCTGCATCCAGAGCCAGCACAGCCTGCTGAGGCAACTCCGGCCTCGGACCTCCGCCGGCACCGGATCCGATGCCGGTGGGGGCACCGGCACCGCCGGATCGGACCACGCCGGATGTCCCGACGCCGGCTCTCTCTGGCCTGGATCGGACGTGCTCGGAGCGGACCTGCTCGGATCCCTCGAAAAGTTGCGACGTGAACTGCCGGGATATCGAACGACGCAAGGCGGGCGTGACCTGACGCGAGACGGCAGCAAGGTATTCCACTTCGTCGGCAGTAAAGGGACCGTCGTTCGCCGCTCGCCAGAGGTCGAGCCAACCCCAGCAGCCGTGCTTGTCCGCCATCACGGCGAACAGGACATCGGTCACTCCGTAGCGCCTCATCAGCCCCTCCCACACCAGGCTCCGTGATGGATCGCCGGCAGTTTCGTGCAGCAACGTAGTCACCGGCGACTGGCTGATCGCCAATTGCGTCCACCGACCTGCCAGCGTCAGATACTTGAGCCTGATCAGCAATGGCAGTTCCTCCGGGCACGGAATCCGGGCCATGGGCGACATACCCGTCGCCGTCAGCGGATCTGAGAGCGGCCACACGAAAGCACTGAACCGAAGCACGCGGCCCAACTCAGCGAGCACGGCAGTGCGTAACGAGTGGTGATCCGGGGCGGAGTCGCCGATGAGCCGGATCCGTTCAAGGCTCCTGTTCCAGGGCCTGCCGGAGTCATTCCCCCAGTATGCCCTCTGAGGACAGCACCGGGTTTCTTACTAAGACCCCAGATTTCTGGGATACCGGCCACATCGGCCGGCAGTTAGCGTGACAGTAGGCGACGCAGCGGAACCGTGCGGCTGTCCCACGACAGGAGCCACGGGTTGGACAGTAGGGAGACAAAAAGTGCGATCAACTAACACGGCGGGCTAAGGAGAATCAGCAATGTACACACTGCAAATCGAACATGGCATTAAGGACTTTGGCATGTGGAAAGAAGCCTTCGACCGGGATCCGGTGGACCGCGCGGCCTCCGGAGTCGTCGGCCACCGGATTTCCCAGCCTGTGGATGATTCCCACTACGTGGTGGTGGAACTCGATTTCAACGAACGCGGCCAGGCTGAGCAACTGCTGGCGAACCTGAAAAGCAGGGTGTGGAATTCACCTTCCGCAGCACCAGCCTTGAACGGCGCTCCGCGGACAAGGATTCTGGAATCAGCCGGCTGACGGTCGAAATTCTGCAGGGCCGCAAGTGTCCGTTCGCGCAGGGACGGGATCAGACGCGGCGGCACTCGGAGGTCATGAACGGGACAAAGTCCTGGCCGTCGCCGAGACGCAACTCGGCGATGTGGATCAGCACGTCGTCCTCCACCCGGAAAGTATGGCGGGCGGTACCCCGGTCACTGTGGCGCTCGACGCGCAGCACGCCGTCCACCCACGTGCAGCGGGCCGGGCTCCCGGCGGCAGGCCCATGCTGTCCACGTGGTACCAGAGGATGTCGTTGTGGCCACGGTCGACAGTAAAAACGCCGTGGCCTTCAAAGTGCGTGCCATCAGCTTCCGTGTGTCTGTAACTTTGCACGACGGCGTAGCCCCGGCAGCCCTGGTGTAACTGATTTCCGCCGAGGCCGTGCGCTTCGGCCCCAGGCCGACGCGTCCAGCCAGGTGGTGCCGCGCCAATGGCCCAGGAAGTCCTCCAGGACGGCGTGCACCGTGCCCGGCTGCGGAAGGTTCATAGGTTCATTATGGCGGCGCAAGCCTGCCGGGTCAGAGACCGAAGGTTTCGGTCGCCTCGAACGGGCCCACCACGGTGACAGTCCGCGGCGCGGCTGCCAGTTCCCTGGCAAGCTCCTGGACCTCCTGCGCAGTGACCGCCTTGATCTGGCGCAGGGTCTCGTCGATGTCCTGATATTCACCGGACACCAGCTCAGCACGGCCCAGGCGGGACATGCGGGAACCCGTGTCCTCCAATGCCAGGACAATTCCGCCGCACAGCTGGCCCACGGCCTTGCGCAGTTCGTCGTCGGAGATCCCGCCTTCGGCAAGTTTGTCCAGCTCCAGCCCCAGCAGGTCCAGCACCTGGCGGACCTTGGACGGGGTGCACCCGGCGTACATCCCGAAGTAGCCGGCATCCGCGTAAGAGGAGGCAAAGGAGTACGTGGAGTACACCAGTCCGCGCTTCTCGCGGATTTCCTGGAACAGCCGCGAGGACATCCCGCCGCCCAGGACGGCGTTGAGGACGCTCATGACGTAGCGACGTTCATCGGTGGCCACAATCGTGGGGCAGCCCATGATGATATTCGCCTGCTCCACCGCACGCTTGACCACATGCAGCCCTGCGGTGCCGGTGATGTCCGCGCGCTCAGTGGAGCGGCGATCCACCGGGGCGGCGTCCGGCTCAAGTGACCACCCGGCAGTGTTGAGGGCGTCCACTACAAGGCTGCAGACGACGTCGTGCTCCAGGCCCCGGCGGCGGTGATGACCAGCTCATCCGGGCGGTAGTAGCGGCGGTAGTGCTCCCAGACGGAGTCGCGGGCGACCGCCCGGATCGCGGCGGGTGTGCCGCCGATAGGGCGGCCAGCGGGTGGGTGCCCAGGACGGCAGCCACAAAGTTTTCATGTGCCACGTCCGTGGGGTCATCGCTGTCCATGGCGATTTCCTCCAGGATGACGTCGCGCTCCTGCTCCATCTCCGCCGGATCCAGGACGGCACCGGTGATCATGTCGGCAATGACGTCGATGGCCATGGGCAGGTCCGTGTCCAGCACCCGCGCGAAATAGCAGGTGCTCTCCTTGGCCGTTGCGGCGTTGGATTCCCCGCCCACCTCGTCAAAGGCCGAGGCGATCTCCAGGGCAGTGCGGCGCTTGGTCCCCTTGAACAGCAGGTGCTCCAGGAAGTGCGTGGAGCCGTGCTGGCCCGGGGCTTCATCGCGTGACCCGACGCCCACCCAGAAACCGATGGTCGCCGAACGCTGGCCCGGCATCGCTTCGGTGAGCACCCGCACGCCGCCCGGCAGCACTGAACGCCGGACAACGGAGCCGCCGTCGGAGCCGTGGACCAGGGTGTCGCCGGGCTGGTTCTGCTCAAGCGGCAGGGGTACAACAGTCATTGAAGCCTTTCAGGAGCGGCAGCCGGATCTGGCTGCCATCGTAACAGCGGCGGGGCCGGTGGATCATCCACCGGCCCCGCCGATTCATGCTGTGTGGAGCAGGATGCTACTCCGCGTCAGCGGACTACTCCGCTTCGGCAGCGCCCTCTGCGGCGGAAGCGTCAACGCTCTCGGCGCCTTCTTCTTCAGCCACTACGGGGGACAGCGACAGCTTTCCACGGTCATCGATCTTGGTGATTTCCACCTGGATCTTCTGGCCGACGGAAACCACGTCATCAACGTTGTCCACGCGCTTGCCGTTGGCCAGCTTGCGCAGCTCGGAGATGTGCAGCAGGCCGTCCTTGCCCGGAGTCAGGGAAATGAAGGCGCCGAAGGTGGTGGTCTTGACGACCGTACCCAGGTAACGCTCGCCGATTTCCGGGATCTGCGGGTTGGCAATGGCGTTGATGGCGGAGCGCGCTGCGTCAGCAGACGGACCGTTGGTAGCGCCAATGTAGACCGTGCCGTCATCCTCGATGGAGATGTCCGCGCCGGTGTCTTCCTGGATCTGGTTGATCATCTTGCCCTTGGGCCCAATGACCTCGCCGATCTTGTCAACCGGGATCTTGACCGCGATGACGCGTGGCGCGAACTCGGAGAGCTCATCCGGGGTGTCGATCGCGGAGTTCAGGACGTCCAGGATGTGCAGGCGGGCTTCGCGGGCCTGCTTCAGCGCTGCTGCCAGCACGGAAGCGGGGATGCCGTCGAGCTTCGTGTCCAGCTGGATGGCCGTCACGAATTCGGCGGTGCCGGCAACCTTGAAGTCCATGTCGCCGAAAGCATCTTCGGCGCCGAGGATATCGGTCAGGGCTGCGTAACGGGTCTGGCCGTCAACCTGGTCGGAGACCAGGCCCATGGCGATACCTGCAACAGCTGCCTTCAACGGCACACCTGCATTAAGCAGGGACAGCGTCGAAGCGCAGACGGAACCCATCGACGTCGAACCGTTGGAGCTGAGAGCCTCAGACACCTGGCGGATCGCGTAGGGGAATTCCTCACGGGACGGCAGCACCGGCATGATGGCGCGCTCGGCGAGGGCGCCGTGGCCGATTTCGCGGCGCTTGGGGAACCCACGCGGCCGGTCTCCCCGGTGGAG
Source organism: Arthrobacter sp. Hiyo4 (assembly GCA_002370555.1). Classification (GTDB taxonomy): domain Bacteria; phylum Actinomycetota; class Actinomycetes; order Actinomycetales; family Micrococcaceae; genus Arthrobacter. The sequence goes on along the minus strand of AP014718.1, from coordinate 1,280,255 downwards.
TACGGCGGGAAGTTGTAGTTGTGCATGTAGCGCTTGCGCGTGACGGGCGACAGCGAATCGATCTGCTGTTCCATCTTGAGCATGTTCAGCGTGGTGACACCCATGATCTGGGTTTCGCCGCGCTCGAAGATTGCCGAGCCGTGCACGCGGGGCAGAACCTCAACCTCGGCGGTGAGCTGGCGGATGTCCGTCAGGCCACGGCCGTCGATGCGGATCTGGTCCTTGAGGATGCGCTGGCGCACAACCTGCTTGGTGACCGAGCGGAATGCTGCGGACAGCTCCTTGTCGCGGCCTTCGAACTGGCCGGCCAGGGAAGACGTGACTTCGTCCTTGAGCGAATCCGTTGCAGTATCGCGTTCCTGCTTGTCGGCGATCTGGAAGATAGCGGCCAGCTTCTCAGCGGCAGCGGACTCAACAGCGGCGTAGACGTCATCCTGGTAGTCCAGGAAGACCGGGAACTCAACGGTGGGCTTGGCAGCGCGTGCAGCCAGGTCAGCCTGGGCGTCGCAGAGCGCCTTGATGAACGGCTTGGCAGCCTCAAGGCCCTCGGAGACAACCTCTTCGGTGGGAGCGGTGGCGCCCTGTTCCTTAATGAGGTTCCAGGAGTTGTCGGTTGCTTCGGCTTCGACCATCATGATGGCGACGTCGTCACCGGCAACACGGCCGGCTACAACCATGTTGAACACGGAGTTCTCGAGCTGGGAGTGCTTGGGGAAAGCGACCCACTGCGAACCGTGCTCGTCAGCGACGAGGGCAACGCGGACGCCGCCGATCGGGCCGGAGAACGGCAGGCCGGAGAGCTGGGTGGACATGGAGGAGGCATTGATGGCCACCACGTCGTAGAGCTCGTCCGGGTTGATGGCCAGGACGGTCACCACGATCTGGACCTCGTTGCGCAGGCCCTTGACGAAGGCCGGACGCAGCGGGCGGTCCATAAGGCGGCAGGCCAGGATGGCCTCGGTGGACGGGCGGCCTTCACGGCGGAAGAAAGAGCCCGGGATACGGCCGGCGGCGTACATGCGCTCTTCAACATCAACCGTCAGCGGGAAGAAGTCGAAGCCTTCGCGCGGGTGCTTGCCTGCGGTGGTGGCGGACAGCAGTGCGGTGTCTTCGTCGATGTACACCATGGCTGCGCCGGCTGCCTGCTTGGCAAGACGGCCGGTTTCAAAGCGGATTACACGCTTGCCAAAGCGGCCATTGTCAATGACTGCTTCTGAGAACTGGATTTCGGGACCCTCCAAGAGAGTCACCTCCGTTTCTTGTTTCACGGAGTCCAGCCGCATCAACCCAAGCCAGCATCTGTCTACTGGCCTGCACTGCACCCGGTCATCGATCGAGACCCACGGGCCGGGGCTTCATTCTTCGAAGCCGTTCCCGGGGATCACTACCGAGGACCGCGAATGCGTGATGCGGTTGATCCTCCTGTTTAGTTTTCTTCTGAAGAAGGCGGCCCTTTCCGTCACGGAAGGGCCGCCCCTTAATGCTGACTAGCGGCGCAGGCCGAGACGCTCGATGAGCGCACGGTAGCGGGTGATGTCAGTGTTCTTGAGGTAGGTGAGCATACGCTTGCGACGACCAACCATGGCCAGCAGACCGCGCTGGGTGTGGTAATCGTGCTTGTGCACCTTCATGTGCTCAGTCAGATCCTTGATCCGCTGAGTCAGGACTGCAACCTGGACCTCCGGCGAACCGGTGTCGCCCTCGGACGTTGCAAAATCCTGGATGATGGACTGCTTTACAGCGGCGTCAAGTGCCACAATAACTCCTAGAGATGTGCCGTGAGGCCCGATTCAGTACTTCACTGCCGGGTCTGCCCGCGCGGGAATCCCCCGGAAACCAGGGAATTCCACACAGGGCAGGAACCAGCCGCCACGGACTGCAGCCGGATCCATCTGCTAGTTTACCGGCCCGCCGCAATCTTGTCGAAACAGCCGCCGCCGTCAGCCGCGGCCGTCCCCAAAAACCGTCAGCAAAAGGCCATCCCCAAAATGCCTGTAGCTCAGCGAAGCAACTGATCCCGGATGGCGGCCATCCCCCGGAACAGCTCCGCGAAGCTGGTACTCAAGGGCGACAGCCCACGCGGATCCCGTGTGGGGCGCGGAAGTCCGGGATGACGTCCTGTTCCCACAGCGCCGCCGTCACGTTCCGGAACGCCGGATGATCCAGGGTGATGTGGCTCCCGCGAAGCTCCGGCTCACGCGGCGACGCCAGCTGCACGCCCGCCGGTTCCAGCCACGCCTCAACCAGCTGCACGGCGTAGGCCGTGAGTTTCAGGGACTTCTCCCTAATGGCAGCCATGCCGGCCTCTTCGATGAGGTCCAGGGTGCCGCGCATGGCCAACATCCCGAAGATGGCCGGGTGCCGCTGAGGAAACTCCGGATCCCGGGCGCCGGCTCGTAGCCTGCGGCCATCTCGAACGCGTCCTTGCGTCCCATCCAGCCCCAGATCGGCTGTTTCAGACCGGGCAGGTGCCTGCCATTGACGTATGCGAACGCCGGCGAGCCTGGTCCCCCGTTGAGGTACTTGTAGGTGCAGCCCGCGGCAAAATCCACGTTTGCCCCGTCCAGGTCCAGCTCCACGGATCCAGCGGAGTGGCACAGGTCCCAGACCACCACCGCCCCGCACCGTGTGCAACTTCCGTGATGCCGGAAGGTCGGCCAGGAAGCCTGAGCGGTAGGCCACATGGCTCAAAAGTACGACGGCGGTGGCCGGGCCGGTTGCGTCCCGCACCTGTTCGACGGTGACCCCGGACGTAGGATCGGCTTCTATCCACCGCAGGGTCAGGCCTTCCTCGAGGGCGATACCCTCTACCAGGTAGCGGTCCGTGGGGAAGTTATCCGTGTCCAGGACGATTTCCGTGCGGGCGGTGTCAGCCACGGTGGCCAGCGCGGCGCGGATCAGTTTGTAGAGCACCACCGTGGTGGAATCGGCGATGACGGTCTGGCCCGGGGCTGCGCCGAGGACAGCGCGGCCCAGCTGATCGCCGATGGTCTGGGGCAGGTCCAGCCATTCCTCATCCCAGCCACGGATGAGCCGGCCGCCCCAGCCTTCTTCGATAAAGGTGCTGATGTCCCTCTGGGTCCGCTTCAGCGGGCGGCCCAGGGAATTGCCGTCGAGGTAGGAAAGGTCCGTGTCCGTGCCGATGAAGAGGCTGCGGTAGCGCGCCAAGGGTCGCCTGCATCCAGTTGCGCGGCCTGCTCAAGGAGGGCGGCGGCGTCGTGATTCTCCATGTTCGCGTCCATTCCACTGCTCACTGGCCGATCTCCGTCCGTACCGCGAACAGTTCCGGGAAGAAGGTCAACTCAAGGGCCTTCTGCAGGAAGGCAGCGCCGCTGGATCCCCCGGTTCCTGATTTCATCCCGATGGTCCGCTGAACGGTTCGCAGGTGCCGGAACCGCCAGAGCTGGAAATTATCCTCAAGGTCCACCAGTTCCTCGCACGCCTCGTAGGCACCCCAGTTAGCGGCGGCGTTTTCGTAGATGTGCTTGAACAGCGGCACCAGCTCAGGGCAGAACTCGTGGGCACGGGTGACGTCCCGCTCCAGGACGGACTGTGGCACGTCGAAGCCCTGCCGGGCCAGATAGGCCAGGAACTCGTCGTAGATGCTGGGCGCCTTAAGCACGTCCTCCAGCATGGCGTGCGCTTCCGGGTCAGATTCGAAGACCGGCAGCATTTTTCGGTTCTTGTTTCCGAGAATAAACTCCACGGCCCGGTATTGGCTGGACTGGAATCCGGAGGAGTTGCCCAGGAACCCGCGGAACTGGGAGTACTCCGTGGGCGTCAGCGTGGCCAGGACGGACCACTGCTCCGTCAGCGTTTTTTGGATGTGTTTGACCCGGGCGATGCCCTTGAGGGCGGAGCCGAGATCGTCTGCGCGCAGCCAGGCTGCCGCGCTGCGGAGCTCATGCAGCACCAGCTTCAGCCACAGCTCGGTGGTCTGGTGCTGGATGATGAACAGCAGCTCGTCGTGGTGTTCGGGCGTGCTGACAGGTTGCTGTGCGCTGAGCAGGGTGGGCAGCTGGAGGTAGGACGCGTAGCTCATCCGGGAACTGAAATCGCGGACTATGCCTTTGTCCAGCTTGCGGGTGTTCTTCTCGACGGCCACGGTGCTGCCTCTCTGGGTGTTCGGTGCGGGTGGGACCGGCTCAGCGCCGCACCAGGAGATCGTGGGCCTGAATAACGTCCAGACGCATCTGGTCAACAAGCGCCTCCGGCCCACGGTATGCCACCATGCCGCGGAGCCGGGCAACAAATTCGACCACTACTGTCTGGCCGTACAGATCGAAATCCTCCACGGCCTCGTGCGGACGGTCAATCACATGGGCTTCGACCTGGCGGCTGACGCCGTCGAACGTAGGATTGGACCCCACCGAGATGGCCGCCGGCCAGCGAGTGCCCGCCTGGTCCACCAGCCAGCCGGCGTAGATGCCGTCCGCGGGATGAACCCGGTGGCCTCATGGGCAAGGTTTGCGGTGGGGAACCCGAGCACGCGGCCGCGGGCGGCACCGTGGACGACCTCGCCGCGCATGCGGTGGGCCGTCCCAGCACCGCGGCGGCGGTGGCGACGTCGCCCTCCTGCAATGCTTCGCGCACCCAGGTGGAGGAACAGCGGCGGTCGGTGCCGTCGTCGTCATGCAGCGGGTAGCCTTCCGAACCGAACTCGCTGATGACCTGGACATCGAAGTCGAACTTTTCGCCCAGCTGCTTCATGGTGTCAAGGTCACCGGAGTTGCCGCGGCCGAACCGGGAATCGTGACCGATCACCACATGGCTGGCATGCAGGCTGTCCACCAGGACCTGGCCCACAAATTCCTCAGGGGTGAGGCTGGCAAGGTTCAGCGAGTACTTCATCACCAAAATGGCATCCAGGCCCAGCTCCCCCAGCGCCACCAGCTTGTCCTGCAGGCCCATGATCATTTCAGGCGCGGACTCCGGGCGGTGGATCAGGGCCGGGTGCGGGTCAAAGGTGACGGCAACGGCCTTAGTCCCGTTGAAGCGGGCCGAGCGGATTAGCTCGGAAAGCACTTGCTGGTGTCCGCGATGGACGCCATCGAAGTTGCCAAAAGTGACAACGGAGGGACCAAAGTCCGCTGGGACCTCGGACGGATCGTTCCAGATGTAGACCATCACCCTCGCCTTTTACTGCCTAAAACTGACATCTCTCCGACGCACCGGCGCCGGAACTCTCTAGATTACCCGCATTCAGGATGGCTGCCGGACGGCGCCGGGCCAACTGGATGCCACGCGCAGACATGTCCGGAGGCCCGACCGCGGCGGCCGATCGCTGGTGCTGTTTGCTGCTGGTGCGGTCTACTGCTGGTTCGGCCGGCGCCGGTACAGCCACACCAGACCCAGGACAGGCAGCAGCAGCGGAATGAACGCGTACCCCCGGCCAAAAAGGGACCAGACGGTCTCATGCGGGAACGCCACAGAATCAAACACGCTCAACGCCCCCACCACCAGCACTCCGACGAGCTCCACCAGGACGGCGGCCAGCGAGATCTTGAACCAGGTGCGGCCGGGCTTGGCCAGGGACACCGTTGCCACAACATAGACCAGCGCCGCGAACGCGGAAAGCAGGTAGGCGAGCGGGGCTTCGGAGAACTTGGTCAGGATCTGGTAACCGGCGCGTGCGGTGGCCGAAATGGCAAACACTGCATAGACGGCGATAAGCAGGCGTCCGGGCCGGTGTTCCGGGTGTCCTTGGCGCCGGCCTTGGCATCTGCCTTGGCACGGGCGGCTTCGGAACGAGGTGATTTCACGTTTCGTACTTCTTCCATTTCAGTACCAGATCTGGTTCATGCGGGCGGCCATCACCAAGGCCGTGACACCGACGGCGGCGAGGACAAAGTTGCTCCAGCGGGTCCGTTCCAGGATGGACCAGTACACGGCTGCCGGCGGCAGGAGCATCGCTGTGGCCAGGTATCCCCAGAATTCCCAGGCTTCCCCGGCAATCGGTTCGCCCGCGATCACCCGCACGATCGAACCCACCAGGTAAACCAGCAGCGCCAGCTCGACGGCGGCAACGGACAGGATGGTGAGGTCGCTGGGGCTTTTTTCAGGATGCCCGCACCGAGACAGATTCCGCTGGAGAGCAGGCCGACCACCAGGATGATGTAGAAATAGGCGTCCATGCCTAGGCGTCCCGCCCGCAGCATCCTCAGGCACAACATTCGCGGGCGCAGCATTCTCGGGCGCAGCATTCCGAGGGGCAGTTTTTTCGGACGCACCGTTGCCCGGCGCGAATACCAGGACAGGCTTGGCAAAGTTTCCGGAGTCCGCCAGGAGCGCCACGAGGCTGCCGTCCGGCGCGAACGCTGCCGCTGGGTGTTCAGTGGTGGCAGCCGCGGGATCTCCTGCTTCCGATCCCGCTGCGATCCGGCGTCCGAAGGAAATCTCGGTGGCCTCCTCCACTGTGAGTTCGCGGTTAGGCATCAGTGCCCGGGCAGCTTGGGACATCTCCAGGACATTCAGCTCCTCGGCCAACTGTTCCAACGTCCGGGCCTGGTCCAGCGAGTAGGGGCCAACATGGGTCCGGCGGAGGGCGGTAAGATGGCCGCCCACTCCCAGCCCGTCGCCCAGGTCCCGGGCGAGGGCGCGGATATAGGTACCGGATGAGCACTCAACGGTGACATTAATGTCCACGACGTCGCCGCCCGCTTCCCGGTTGATGGCGTGAACTTCGAAACGGTGGATGGTTACTGGGCGCGCCGCGAGCTTTACCTCTTCACCGGAGCGGACCCGGGCGTAGGCGCGTTCACCGTTGACTTTGATGGCGCTGACGCTGCTGGGCACCTGCTGGATTTCACCCGTGAGGCCGGCGACGCCGTCGTGAATTGCTTCATCGGCGACGGCGGCGGCACTGACGGCGGCAATCACGTCACCTTCGGCGTCGTCCGTGATGGTGGACTGGCCCAATCGGATGGTTGCCGTATACGTCTTGGACGTGCCCACGATGTAGGTCAGGAGCCGGGTGGCCTTGTTAATGCCGACCACCAGGACGCCGGTAGCCATGGGATCAAGGGTGCCGGCGTGCCCCACTTTCCGGGTCCCGGCGAGACGCCGCATCCGACCAACCACATCATGGCTGGTCCATCCCTGCGGTTTGTCCACTATCACCAGTCCAGAAAGCACGCTTCCCAGTATATCGGCGCTGACGACGGTCCCCGCCCAGGTGCGCGGGTGGCGGCTAGGATGGCATCCATGCCTGAGCTTGCGGCGCACGCGCGCGACGTCCCCGTCAACCAGATCCGAGAAATCACCGAGGCCGCCTGGCATACTCCCGGGCCATCGTCCTGAGCATCGGCGAGCCGGGCTTCGCGCTCCCCCGCCATATCCTGGAAGCCGGCATGGCGTGCCTCGACCGGGACGAAACGAACTACACCCCCAACGCCGGCATCCCGGCCCTCCGTGAAGCGTTCGCCACCCGGTTCCGTGAACGCGCCGGACTCAACACCAGCCTCGGTGCCGAGCGCGTCTACGTGGTGGACGGGGCGCAACAGGGCCTGCACTTCGCCATGAGCCTCCTGCTCTCCCCGGTGACGAGATCCTGATCCCGAACCCGGCTACCCCACCTTCGCCATGACCAGCCGGCTCCTGAATGCCGTGCCGGTGGGCTACCCGCTGTATCCCGAGCACGACTTCCAGCCGCGGATCCAGGACATTGAAGCGCTCATCACGGACCGGACCCGGGTGCTCATCCTGAACTCCCCGTCCAACCCGCTGGGCGCCGTCCTCGGCGAGGACCTGACCCGGCAACTTGTGGACCTGGCCCGCAGGCGCGATCTTTGGATCATTTCCGACGAATGCTACGAGGCCTTCACTTACGACGTTCCCCATCTCAGCCCGGCCCGGTTCGACAGCGACGTGCCCGGCGAAGCCCGCGTGTTCACGTCGCTGACTCTCTCGAAGACGTACGGCCTCACCGGCCTGCGGATCGGCGCCCTGGTCTGTCCGCCGGGGCTGGAGCAGAAGATGAACAACGTGATGGAAGCGATTGTCTCCTGCGTTGCCTCGCCGTCGCAGTATGCAGCGCTCGCGGCACTGACAGGCCCGCAGGACTACGTCCGTCACGCCCATGACCATTACCGGACCAACCGGGACGCCGCCTCAGCATTGCTGGCGGCCAAGGGAATCCCGTACCTGAGTGCACAGGGAGCCTTCTATCTGTGGGCCAACGTCTCCCATGTCAGCGACGGGGACGTCCGCAGCTGGGCCGCAGGTTCCTGGCCGATTCGGGCGTTGCGCTTGCGCCGGGAACTGCCTTTGGCTCGATCGGCGAGGGCTGGGTGCGGATCGCGCTGTGCGGTACCCGCAACGATTTGGTCGAGGGTATCGGCAGGCTGCCGAAGCGGGTCGGGTAAAACCGGAAGCCTAGCCGCGGCTGGCGCCCAGCACGCCGTCCACCCAGGACCGTAACACCGCAGCAGGTGCCGCCCCGGCCTGTCTGGCCAGTACCCTGCCGCCGTCGATGATCATCAATGTGGGGATGGCTTGGATATCGAACCGGCTGGATAGTCGCGGGGACTGGTCAACGTCAACCTTGACCAGCTTGATCCCGCCGGCCCGTTCAGTGGCCAACGTGTCCAGAACCGGACTCACCATCCGGCACGGGCCACACCACTCTGCCCAGAAGTCAACCAGCACGGGAACCGGCGACTGCTCGGCCACCACCGCGAAGTCATCGTCCGCAGCGGCTGTAATCCAGGGAAGGCCCTGCTTGCAGTTTCCGCACCGCGGCCGGCCGGACGCGGCGGCCGGTACGCGATTGGTCTTTCCACAGCTGGGGCATTTGATCAGTCCAGGTTCCACAACGAGCCTCCGGCTCAGTAATTCTTACGCCTCGCATTGCTGCGCCACGCCTCAAAAGGGGCGTCCGACGCCGGAATCGCCTCGTGTGCCACAGGCAGAAGTTCCGGATGCGTGCCGTTAAAATACTCGTAGAACACGGCGTCGTCGAAACCGGCCGCGGCCGCACCATGGCGGTCGGCCGCAAAATAGATGCGATCAATCCGCGCCCACAGCGCGGCTGACAGGCACAACGGGCAGGGCTCGCAGCTGGTGTAGAGTACGGCGCCGCTCAGGTCGAACGTGGCGCCTGCGGCTGCCGCAGCGCGGATTGCCACCACTTCGGCATGCGCGGTGGGGTCGTTGTCCCGGGTGACACGGTTGGTGCCTTCATGGACCCGCCCATCCGTTGTCACAACCAGCGCACCGAACGGGCCGCCGCCGTCGGAGACGTTCCGGACAGCCAGCTCAATGGCCTGTTCCAGGTATGGGGTGGCCTCGTGGTTGTCGCTCGCCTGCGTCATAACTCGATCCTAGCCATGACCCAGGTTTTCCGGTTCAAAATAGGGGGCACATTAGGGGGAAATGCCGTCGACGTCATTGCTTTCGCGGGACTAACCTGGCGCCGGGGGCAGTTCGGATCGCTTGACTTGGTCTCAGGCCAGGCCCCGGCGACGGGGTGCACGTCAACTCCGGAGGATCCAATGAACAAGAAGTTTCCGATCGTTGCGTGCCTGGCAGCTGCGGCGATGATCATCCCCGTCGCGCCCGCCAGGGCTACGCAGAAACCGTCCGGACCCGAAACGCTGGCGGAGCACCTGATGACGCCGTTGAGCCTGGCCTTGGGTCCTGGCAAGAGCGTCCTCGTCACGCAGAACTTTGCGGGCACGCTGGACCGCGTCGAGGATGAGGGGCAAACGACCAACGTTTACACGAATGCGGGCTGGGACGTTGGCGGTGTTGAGACGCGGGGCACCACCACGTTTTTCGTCGAAAGCGTCGGGGGAGGCGGCGGAGATCCCACCGCGCTGGCCGGCTATTTGAAGTCCATCGACAGGCGCGGGGAGGTCAGGACCATTGTGGACCTCGCGACCTACGAGCGTCAGAACAACCCGGACGGATTCCAGGACTACGGCTTCGGGTCCGACGTGGCCGACGAGTGCCTGGCGAAAATCACGGAGCCGTTCCCGCCGGCGCAATACTCCGGGGCGGTCGACTCACACCCCTACGCAACGGCCGTCCAGGGCAACACCGTGTACGTGGCTGACGCCGGGATGAATACCATCCTCAAGGTCAACGCCGCCACCGGGGAGACTTCCACCCTCGCGGTCCTGCCTCCGCGTCCGGCGGAAGCCACTGCGGAGGCTGCCGCGGCTGTCGGCTTCCCGTCCTGCGTTGTCGGACACGACTACGCATTTGAACCGGTGCCCACCGATGTAGAGATCGGCCCCGACGGCTGGCTGTACGTCTCGTCGCTGCCGGGCGGTCCGGAAGATCCTTCCCTGGGCCACCGCGGTGCCATCTTCCGGGTCAATCCATGGACCGGGGCGATCCACCTGTGGGCCGATGAGATCCTTAGCCCCACCGGCATCGCCGTATCAGGCAGTGGGACGTCTACGCAGCTTCGATGTTCGGCAATGAGATCGTCAGGATCGACGCCTGGACCCGTGAACAGTCACAGTTCCTGGCCGTCGACGGTCCCGCCGCGGTGGAGCTGCAAGGGAATACCCTCTATGCCACAGCCGGTTTCAGCTTCGCTGACCTCACCGCGGGAACGGTCCTGAAGGCCAGTATCCGGTAGGAAACGCAGGGAACATCCCGCAGACGAAAAAGACCCGGACCCAAGCTTCGGGTCCGGGCTTTCTTCGCGTGAAGCTACCTGTTGGCGTCTTCGTCGAGGTCTTCGTCGTCGGTGAGGTCAATATCCTCTTCGTCGAAGTCGTCCTCATCGATTTCCACATCGGCGGGAATGTCGCTCTTGTACGGGTCGGCCTCGCCGGCGTGCTTGGCGTTTTCAGCCAGCGCAGCCACCTCGGCGTCGCGCTTCTTGGCGGCCCGGAGCAGGTCCTCCAGGTTTGAGGCAACGACGGGGATCTGGTCCGCCACGAATTCCAGCGTCGGCGTCAGGCGGACTGTCACGTTGCGCCCCACCTCCTGGCGGAGCACACCCTTGGCCTTCTCCAGGCCCTTGGCAGCATCGGCCTGCACAGCCTGGTCGCCGAAAACGGTGTAGTAGATCGTGGCATGCTGCAGATCATTGGTCACCCGGGCATCGGTAACAGTAATGCCCTCCAGCCGAGGATCCTTAACCTTCCGGCCCAAGGCCTCAGCAACAACAACCTTAATCCGCTGCGCCAACTTGGCAGCCCGTGCGGGATCAGCCATTTCCACTCCTAAAAATTTGGGATGTACGACGGCGGCCACTTGGGCTGCGCGTCGCACAACTGTTGGGTAATTGCCACCCAGCGAAGGGGCGGGCCGCCGGAAAAATCCCAACGGCCCCACCAGCGAAAGCAGCGAACCTTAGACGCGCGGCTTTTCGCGCATCTCGAAGGTCTCGATGATGTCGCCCTCGGTGATGTCGTTGAACGAACCAAGACCGATACCACACTCGAAGTCCGTGCGGACCTCAGTGGCGTCGTCCTTGAAGCGCTTGAGCGTCTCAACGGTGAGGTTCTCACCGATGATCTTGCCGTCGCGGCTGATGCGGGCCTTCGTGTTGCGTCGGATGATGCCCGAGCGAACGATGGAACCGGCGATGTTTCCGAACTTGGAAGAGCGGAAGACTTCGCGGACCTCGGCGGTGCCCAGCTGGACCTCTTCGTACTCCGGCTTGAGCATGCCCTTGAGGGCCATCTCGATGTCATCGATTGCTGCGTAGATGACGGAGTAGAAGCGCATGTCCACGCCTTCGCGGTCTGCCAGTTCGGCAACCCGCTCGGCAGGCTTGACGTTGAAGCCGATGATAACGGCGCTGTCGACCGTTGCCAGGTTGACGTCGTTCTGCGTGATGGCACCAACGCCGCGGTGGATGACGCGCAGCTGCACGCCTTCGCCGACGTCGATCTTGAGCAGCGCGTCTTCGAGGGCTTCCACGGCACCGGACACGTCACCCTTGAGGATGAGGTTGAGGGTGTCGATCTTGCCGTCGGCAACGGCCTGGTCGAAGTCTTCCAGGCTGATGCGCTTGCGACGCTTGGCGAGGGCGGCGTTGCGGTCGGCTGCTTCACGCTTCTCGGCGATCTGGCGGGCGGTGCGCTCGTCAGCGGTCACAAAGAAGGTGTCGCCGGCGCGCGGCACGTTGGACAGACCAGAACCTGCACGGGGCGGACGGGCCGGCCTCGGTCAGGACACTGCCGTCGTCGTCGAACATGGCGCGGACGCGGCCGTGAGCCGTACCGGCCACGATCGTGTCACCGACACGCAGGGTGCCGGACTGCACCAGGACGGTGGCCACGGAACCGCGGCCCTTGTCCAGGTTGGCTTCGATCGCGATACCGCGGGCGTCCTTGTTCGGGTTGGCGCGCATGTCCAGGGCAGCGTCCGCGGTGAGCAGGACAGCCTCGAGCAGCTCGTCAATGTTGAGGTTCTGGCGGGCAGAGACCTCTACGAACATGGTGTCGCCACCGTATTCTTCGGGAACCAGGCCGTACTCGGTCAGCTGGCCGCGGACCTTCTCCGGGTTGGCGCCTTCCTTGTCGATCTTGTTCACAGCCACCACGATCGGCACATTTGCTGCCTGCGCGTGGTTGAGTGCCTCAACGGTCTGCGGCATAACGCCGTCGTCCGCTGCGACCACCAGGATGGCGATGTCGGTGACCTTCGCACCACGGGCACGCATGGCGGTGAACGCCTCGTGGCCCGGAGTATCGATGAAGGTGATCTTCCGATCGATGTCTTCGTGGGTGTGCGTAACCTGGTAAGCACCGATGTGCTGCGTGATGCCGCCGTGCTCGCCCGCCATAACGTCGGACTTGCGGATGGCATCGAGCAGGCGGGTTTTACCGTGGTCAACGTGGCCCATGACGGTGACCACCGGAGGACGTGCCTCGAGGTCTTCGTCGCCTTCGGCTTCGAGTTCTGCTTCGAAGTCGATGTCGAAGCCGGAGAGCAGCTCGCGCTCCTCGTCCTCCGGCGACACAACCTGGAGCTTGTAGCCAAGCTCCTCGCCGAGCAGTGCGAAGGTCTCTTCATCCAGCGACTGCGTGGCCGTGGCCATTTCGCCGAGGTGGAAGAGGACCGTCACCAGTGCTGCGGGGTTTGCCTCGATCTTGTCGGCGAAGTCCGTGATGGACGAGCCACGGCGAAGCCGGACTACGGTGTTGCCGTCGCCGCGGGTACGCTCACGCCACCCAGCGACGGGCACTCATCTGCTCGAGTTCCTGGCGCTTGGCACGCTTCGATTTGCGCTGCTTGCCACGGCCTGCGCCGCCCTTACCGAAGGCACCCTGGGTGCCACCGCGACCGCGGCCACCCTTGCCGAAGCCACCGCCGGCCGGAGCGCCGCCACCGGCACCCGGTGCGCCACCGGTGCCTGGAGCGCCACCCGGACGTCCGGGACCACGGGCGCCGCCACCGGGACGGCCTGCACCAGCGGGTGCTGGACGCTCAGTGCGGTTGGGCATCATGCCCGGAGTAGGACGGTTTCCACCGGCACCCGCGGGACGGGGTGCACCCGGACGGGTCCACCTGAGCCAGCAGCCGGACGGGGGCCACCAGCACCGGCTGCGGGACGCGGACCACCGGGACGGGGCCGCCTGCACCGGCTGCGGGCGCGGACCACCGGGACGGTCGCCGTCGGGACGGCCACCGGAGCGGGGCATGCCCTGCGAAGGAGCGAACGGGTTGTTGCCCGGACGGGGAGCACGCTCTCCGTCGCCACCGCGGCCGCGGGCATGCCCTGGGACGTGGCGAACGGGTTGTTGCCCGGACGGGACCGCCCGGACGCGGTGCGGAGCCGCCCTGCGAACCACCCTGCGCTGATCCGCCGGAGCGGGTCGGTGCAGCCGGGGCTTCAGCCTTCGGTGCCGGACGGGCACCGGGCTTTGCGCCGGTGGACGGTGCACTTGCAGCCGGAGCAGCTGATGCCGCCGGGGCTGAAGGGGCTGCCGAAACGGGAGCGGGTGCAGCCGGAGCCGCAGCAGCGGGTGCCGCCGGGGCTGAGGGAGCTGCGGGCCCGGAGCAGGTGCTGCGGGCCCGGAGCAGGTGCTGCGGGTCGTGTGTCGGCCGACGGGGCAGGCGCCTTGGGCGCGGCTGCCGGAGCTACGGTCTTGGCAGCTGCGTCGGGGTAGGCGTTGCGGAGTTTCCGCACCACCGGGCCTCAATGGTTGAAGAGGCGGAGCGAACGAATTCGCCCAGTTCCTGCAGTTTGGTTACTGCATCTTTGGAAGTAATACCGAGCTCTTTAGCGAGCTCGTGTACGCGGACCTTGGCCACATTTCTCCTGTCTCGGTCCGCACCGAGCCAGGCACGAACCGTCTACTTCTTACTGCGGGCCCAGCCGCGGGTGCAACTACAGGGCCCATTGCAGAGCGCAACAAAGTTGTCATCGTTGCGCACTCATCGCTGGGAACTCATCGGGTTTCCATCAGTTTTCTGACCCGCTTTCAGGTTGGACGGTTTTTGCTGCAGCTACCAGGGGTACCTGCAACGGGCCGGCGTCCTGCTTGCCTGCCATGATCCGGCGTTCGACGGCGGTGGACCCGGTTGCGCCGTTGAGGGCCCTTCCGAATGCTCGACGTTTGACCGCCAGGGCCAGGCACGCTTCGCTGGGGTGCAGCCATGCACCCCTGCCAGCCATCCGGCGTCGTTCGTCTACCAGCACTGCGGTGGAACCGCTGCCTTCGGCGACGAGCCGGAGTAACTCAGACCGCGGTGCCTGCTTCCGGCATCCGATGCAGGTACGCTGCGGTTGATTCTCGGTGTGAAGCACTTCTGCCACGGTGAGTATCTTCCTGACGTTCATAACTGCCGGTCCTGAGGCCCCAACCGCATCAGCGGAACGGGAATTCTCAGGGCACACGAATACCGGCCGTTAGGCGCGGTCATGTCTATTCTAGCCCCTCGGGGCAGTTCTGCCCGAAACCGGGGCTTCGGCCGAAGGTATCTGCCGCCGGCCGCCGCCCCGGAACAGGATCAGCTTTCGCGCGCCGGGCAGCGTCCGAGACGATATCGATTCGCCAGCCAGTCAGCTTGGCCGCCAGCCGGGCGTTCTGGCCCTCTTTGCCGATGGCCAGCGAGAGCTGGTAGTCCGGGACCACCACACGCGCGGAGCGGGTGGCCTCGTCCACGATGGTGACCGAATTCACACGCGAGGGGAAAGCGCACTGGCAATAAACGTTGCCGGATCCTCGCTGAAGTCGACGA
Source organism: Arthrobacter sp. Hiyo4 (assembly GCA_002370555.1). Lineage (GTDB taxonomy): Bacteria > Actinomycetota > Actinomycetes > Actinomycetales > Micrococcaceae > Arthrobacter. Next base: position 1,265,102 of record AP014718.1, on the reverse strand, counting down.
TGTCGATTTTTTCGTCGTTCAGTTCCGTCATAACGGCGCGGACGCGGGAACCCATTTCGCCGATGCAGGCGCCCTTGGCGTTGATGCCCTGCGTGTGGGCCTTGACCGCGATCTTGGTACGGTGGCCGGCCTCGCGGGCCAGTGCCACGATCTCCACAGAGCGGTCCGCAATCTCCGGGACCTCCAGTTCGAAGAGCTTCCGGACGAGGCCCGGGTGTGAACGGGACAGGGTGACGGACGGGCCCTTGGTGCCGCGGTGGACATCGATAACGATGGCGCGGAGCCGGTTGCCGTGGATGTACTTCTCCCCCGGCACCTGTTCGGGCGGCGGCAGCAGGGCCTCCACCGAACCCAGGTTGACCTGGATCATGTGCGGGTTGTTGCCCTGCTGGATCAGGCCGGCCACAAGTTCACCCTCGCGGCCCTTGAACTCACCCAGGATGGCGTCGTCCTCGACATCGCGCAGGCGCTGCAGGATGATCTGGCGTGCGGTGCTCGCCGCGATACGGCCGAAGCCGGCAGGGGTGTCCTCGAACTCGCCGATGGGGGCGCCGTCGTCGTCGATCTCCACTGCCCAGATGGTCACGTGGCCGCTCTTGCGGTCCAGCTCGGCCCGGGCCTTCTCGAAGGCGCCGGGCGATTTGTGATACGCCACCAGGAGCGCCTGCTCGATGGTGGGGATCAGGAGGTCCAGCGGAATTTCGCGCTCACGTTCCAGTAGTCTCAGCGCGCTCATGTCAATATCCATCAGGCCTCCTCAGAAGGTCCATTGTGCTCAGGTTCCAGACCAGCTTCTTCGAGGTGGCTGAATTCGATCTCGACTTTTCCGTTGCGGATCCTGTCGAAAGGAAGAATCTGGGGCTCGCCTTGCTTGGGCTTCATGCCCTTCTTGACGGCAATCTCCGGGATGATGGTGACGCCGGAGTCGTCCACGGACTGGACCCTGCCGGTGACGTTTTCGCCCTGGATGACGTTGACTTTGACCATCCGGCCCGGGCGCGGTGCCAGTGCCGGACGTCGGTGAGGGGACGCGCGACGCCCGGGGAGGAAACCTCAAGGTCGTAGGGCGCCCGTCGTCTGCGGGATCATTGTCCAGGACGTCGGAGAGGACCCTGGAGATGTCCGCGATGACATCGAGGTTTACGCCGCCGGTTTCCTCCTGCGGCAGGTCAACCACCACGTGGACCACGCGGTGTGAACCGGCCAGGATGGATACGTCCTCGAGGTACAGGCGGTTGGCCTGGACCGCCGGTTCCAACAGCGCCCGGAGCCTGACGGCTTCGGGATTGTTGGCGGGCGCAGCAACAGCGGTACCCGTTCCGGTAGCGTCTGATGAAGTCGTGGCTTCTGCATTACTCACGATGCCGGCCGCCTTCCAATAGATGATGTTGTGACTACTAGCCTAACGATTTTCCAGCCGCAGTGGTGCACGAAGATTCGCATCAGGCGTGAGAACATGGTCAGTTGTGAAAGACGACACTCAGGAATCCGGCCGCCGCAGGCGTTATTTCCAGTACGCCGTTTTTGCGCTGGCCGCCCTTCTGGTGGTGAGCCTGGGATTGGTGCTCGTCCCCCGCGAACCGTCCCGCCTGCGGCGCCGCCGTTTTCCGAGCAGGCCAGGGCATCCGCGTTCGCGGATTCCCTGGCCCTCAGGGCCGCTGGCCTGGACCTCGAAGGCACTGCCGGCGCCACTGCGCCGGCCCCACAAGCGGCCGCCCTGGCCCGGATTGTGACTTTGCTGACTGTCCAGGCCCGGGCCTTGATGCTGCCCGCTGATGCGGCCGGCGATCCTGCCCTGGACCGTCCGGCGACTGCCCCCGTCCCTGGCCCGTCCACGGAGCCGGCCCCGTCACGCGGCCGTCCACCACCGCGGACTTCGCCGCTGCCCTCCAGGCAAGCGGGCACGGCGGCTCCACGATGCCGGAACGGCCGACGGCGGCATGGCCCGCCTTCTCGCCGGCGTCGGAACTGCCCAGCTTCTGGCTGCAGAGGACCTGGCCTCGGCGACCGGGGTCGCGTTGGCTGCACTCCCGGTTCTGGCGCCTCCTCCCCGCATCGCCGGCGCCCACCCTGCCTGTTACGGCCTCAGTAGCCGCCGGCTGTGCCAGCGAAGCAGCCGACCCCGCCGCCGGCACTGGCGCGGAACTCGGCTCAGCCTTGGCGTCGGCCGTGCAAGGCGAGCTGGAACTGGTCTACGCGTACCAGGCCGCGCTGACCAGGCTTGACTCCGGGTCCGCTGCTCAGGCGTCGACCTTCCTGGCCCAGCACGGCGTCCTCCGGGGCGAAGCGGAGGCCATGGGCAGGTCCCGCTGCGCCATGGTACCCCCGAGGCAGCCCGGCTATGTCCTGAGCCAGGCGTTCCTGGCCGACCCCGCAGATGGGCTGGGAACCCTGGAGGCGGGGATACTTCCGGTGCTCGGCGACGTGGTGGCGCTCAGCACGGGGCGCGAACGCGTATGGGCACTCTCGGCACTTCAGTCGGCGGCCCGGCGGACCGTCCATTGGCGTGGGTCGCCAGGCCCGGTCCCCGGCATGGTCCTGGACGAAGCACTCCTGCCGCCACTGCCGGAGCCTGTACTAACTCCGCAGACTTCCACAACCGGCACTCCCGGCAATTCGTAGCCAAGGCGCGGCACACTGGCCAGGCGCAGGCACTAATGCTTTGCTGGAGGCATGGACAGTGCCGGTGCCCCGCCCTTCATGAGAATGAGCCCCACCAAAACGACGTCGCCCAGCGCCTGAACTGGCTGCGAGCCGGCGTGCTGGGTGCCAATGACGGCATCGTCTCGGTCGCCGCAATCGTGGTGGGCGTCGCCGGTGTCACCACGCTTTCCGGACCGATCCTCGTCGCCGGAACGGCCGGCCTGGTGGGTGGAGCGGTATCCATGGCCCTGGGCGAGTACGTGTCTGTCAGCAGCCAGAAGGACAGCCAGCGGGCCCTGATCGAAAAGGAACGCCTGGAGCTGCAGGAACAGCCGGAGGAAGAACTGGAGGAACTCGCGGCGATCTACCAGGGCAAGGGGCTGAGCCTGGACACAGCAAGGAAAGTAGCGCGGGAGCTGACAGCCCACGACGCCCTGGGCGCGCACCTCTCCGCCGAACTGAACATCGACGAAACAGACATTGTGAGCCCCTGGAATGCAGCCTTTGCTTCGGCGATTGCGTTCGTCACCGGCGCCATCCTGCCGATGGCCGCCATCCTGCTGCCACCGGAGAACATCCGGGTCCCCCTGACGTTCGCGGCCGTGCTGGCGGCCCTCGCTGCCACCGGGGCGCTGGGTGCCTGGATCGGTGGCGGTTCGAAGCTGCGGGCCGCAGCCAGGGTGGTAGTGGGCGGGGCTTTGGCCTTGGCTGCCACGTTCTCGATCGGCAACCTGCTTGGCGCAAGCGGGGTCCTGTGAGTGTCCGGACTGGCGTGCCGATCCCGCCAGCCCTCAGCGGGCGTTACGGCCACAGCAGCGCGGGACGGGCCTGGCTTTCCTCCCTCCCTGGACTGGTGCAGGGGCGGCTGGAGCATTGGGAACTGGCTGTTGACCTGGAAGCCGGCACCCTCCCATGGCATGGCCACGGCGGCGTGGTGGTTCCAGTCCGCCGGACGGACGGGACTCCGGCAGCGCTCAAGATCGCGTTTCCCCACGATGAGGCACGGGTTGAGCGCCATGCGCTGGCGCTGTGGGGTGGCTCCGGCGCCGTCCGGCTGTTGGAATCCGACGCCGGAACGTGCGCCATGCTGCTGGAGCGGCTTAATGCGAGCTCCTCGCTCCAGACCCTTCCGCTGGATGACGCGGCGGTGGCGTGGGGCGGCACCATGCGAAAGTTGGGCCTGGTGCCGGACGACCGGCCGCAGTGGCAGGAGTTCGATCACATCGCCGGGCGGGCCGAACAGTGGAGTGATGACCTGCCCGCCGACTGGGAACAGCAGGGCCGCCCGTTCCCGCGCTGGCTACTGGAGGCGGCACTGGAAGTCTGCCAGACCCGCGGCGCCGTGGGCCGCCGCTCGGGCCGCGATGTCCTGGTACATACGGACCTGCATTTCCTGAACATCCTGGCCCGGCCCACACGATCAGTGGAGGGCTGCCCGGGGAGGCCTTCGTCGCCATCGACCCGCAGCCCATGATCGGCGAGCCGGAGTTCGCGGTGGCACCGCTGCTGTGGAACCGTCTCGGCGACCTGCCCCGGAGCGATCCGGCCGGAGGGTTGAGGCGGCGCTGCCAGGACTTCAGCGCAGCGGCCGGCCTCGATGCCGAAGCTGCGCGCCAGTGGGCCGTGGCACGCGAAGTGGAGAACGCCCTCTGCTACGCGTCCTTGCCGCGCCACCAGGGAGACCTGGCCCGCTCTCTGTGGGTGGCCAGCACCCTTGCGGGGCGGACCCTCGATGGTCTCCCCTCGGCGCACGCCCTGCCTGAGCCGGGCCATGGCGACAGCTGAGCGAGGGCTGCCATCCGGGACGGGCCCGGGCGGCGGGAAGGGCGCCTCCCAGGTGGAACGGTGCCTCCAGTTGATCAGCCGGCAGCCCGCACAGCCGCCAAAGCGGAGCTGACGGCCTCGACGGCAATGCCGACGTCGTCCGCGTCAGTGCTCCAGTTGCTGACCGAGACGCGCAGGACATCCCTGCCCTGCCAGCGTGAGCCGGACATCCAGACCTTGCCGTCCTCGATCACCCTGGCTGTCACGGCGCGCGTGGTGGCGTCGTCCCCGAAGGCGAGCGAGACCTGGGTGTAGTCCACAGTGTTGAGCACCTCGACGCCGTCCACGTCGGCGAGGCGGCTGCCGATCTTCGAAGCGGCGTCGGCGAGCCCACGGACCTGGGCCGCCACGCCGTCCCGGCCAAGGGAGCGGAGGGCAGCCCACACCGGCACGCCGCGTCCGCGGCGGGACAGCTCCGGCGCTTTTTCGAACGGGTCGCCCGGGCCTTCGACGTCGTGGATCAGGTAGCTGGTGTGCTGCAGTCCCATGGCGCTGCGCAGGGCTGCTGAATCCCTGACGATGGCAATTCCGCAGTCGTACGGGACGTTGAGGGTCTTGTGGGCGTCGGTCCCCCACGAATCGGCCAGGGCCATGCCGCGGGTAAGGTCCGCGAATTCAGGTACGGCCGCGGCCCACAGCCCGAACGCTCCGTCCACGTGGACCCAGGCACCGTGCCGCCGGGCAACTTCGATGGCGGCATCGAAGGGGTCGAAGGCTCCGGAGTGGAGGTTGCCGGCCTGAAGGCAGACCAGCGCGGGCCCGGTCCCTTCCGAGAGCAGCCGGTCCAGGTCTGCGGCGACCATCCTGCCTTGGGCATCTGCGGGAACCGCGGTGGGCCGGCCGAGCCCGAGGTACCGCAGGCCCAGGTCAATGGTCTCGTGGCGCTCCTCGCCCACAAAACACCTGATCCGAGGTGCGCCAGCCAGGCCATCGCCGTCGAGGTCCCAGCCGGCATCGGCCAGCAACCGCCACCGGGCAGCGGCCAGCCCGGTGAAGTTGGCCATAGTGGCACCGGTGGTGAAGCCGACATCCGATTCCGCCGGGAGGCCGAGGAGATCCAGGAGCCAGTGGCCGGCCCCTCTTCGATGGCGGCTATGGCGGGCGTGGCGTAGCGCAGGCCCGAGTTCTGGTCCCACGCGCTGACCAGCCAGTCCGCGGCCAGGGCGGCAGGCAGCGTCCCGCCGATCACCCAGCCAAAAAAGCGCCCGGAGGGCATCGCCATCAGTCCCGGCTCGGCCTTGTCCGCCAGGTACTCAACCACCGCTGCGGCAGGCATGCCCTGCCCGGGAAGCGGCCCGCCGAAGTCGGCCACGAGATCGTGGGCGCTTTGGGCGGGCCCGACATGCCTGTCCGGCAGGCTCTCCAGCCACTCGGCGGCGCGACGTGCCGCGGCTGACAATGCTTCCGAATAAGGTTCCCCGCCTGCGGACATACCTGCATGGTACGCCCGGCCGGCCGAGGGCTGCGAGGGCTTTGGCTACCCTGTCAGGCGAAGTTTTCCAGCCAGACGTCCGCGCCGAGTTTGATGATCAGGGCGCCCACCACGAGCAGGAACACAACGCGGATGAAGCGGCTTCCCTGCTTCACGGCAGTCCGCGCGCCCAGGTACCCGCCGCCCATGTTGGCCAGGCCCAGCAGCAGCCCGACACCCCAGAGGATTGACCCATGGGGCAGGAAGAACAGCAGGGCGCCGGCGTTCGTGGCCATGTTCACCATCTTGGCTTTGGCGCTTGCCTCCAGGAAGGCATAGCCCATCGCCGAGACGAGCGCGATGATGAGGAAGGAGCCGGTGCCCGGACCAATCAGGCCGTCATAGAAGCCAATCACGGCCCCGATCATGCATGCCACCACGTAGTGCGTGCGCCCATCGTGCCGCAGCACGGTAAGGTCACCGACGTTGGGCTTCAGCGCCGTAAAAAGCGCCACGACCACCAGCGCCACCACGATGATCGGCTTGAAGACACTCGCCGGCAGCGTGGCGGCGAGCACCGCCCCTGCGAAGCTGCCGGCAAGGGCGATCACCGCCATGGGCACGGCTGTCCGAAGGTCCGGTTTCACCCGCCCGTAGTACGTCACCGCACTCGTGGCGGTGCCGAAAATAGACCCCATCTTGTTGGTGGCCAAGGCCTGGACCGGCGTGATTCCCGGAACCAGCAGCATGGCCGGCAGTTGGAGCAGGCCTCCGCCGCCCACCACGGCGTCCACCCAGCCGGCAGCAAATCCAGCCACCACAATCAGGATGATTGTGGTGAGCTGGATCGACTCGAACCCGGAAATCATCACCTAGAAAGGCGCAGCATCAGCTGCGGACGGCGGTGACCACATAGTCAACAGCCTTGTCCACGGCCACGTTCTCCGCTTCGCCGCTGCGGCGGTCCTTGATCTCGACAACGCCGTCCGCCAGGCCGCGGCCTACGGCCAGGATGGTGGGACGCCCACGAGTTCCGCGTCGCCGAACTTTACTCCAGGGGAGACCTTCGGGCGGTCATCGTAGATGACGTCCAGGCCGGCGGCCTCGAGTTCCAGGGCCAGCTGCTCGGCGGTGGCAAAGATTTCCTCGCCGCGGCCAACAGCCACTACATGGACATCGGCGGGTGCAACCGCGCGGGGCCAGACCAGGCCCTTGTCATCGTGGTTGGATTCGGCCAGGGCGGCGACGGCACGGGTGACACCAACACCGTAGGAGCCCATGGTAACCACCACCTGCTTGCCGTTCTGGTCCAGGACCTTCAGCTCGAGGGCCTCAGCGTACTTGCGGCCCAGCTGGAAGATGTGGCCCATTTCGATGCCGCGGGCCGTCTCCAGCGGACCGGAGCCGTCCGGGGCCGGGTCACCCTCGCGGACGTCGGTGCACTCGATGACGCCGTCCCAGGCGAAGTCGCGGCCGGCGACCAGGCCGTACACGTGCTTTCCGGCTTCGTTGGCCCCGGTGATCCATGCGGTGCCGCTGACAACGCGGGGATCCACCAGGTAGAGGAGCTTGGTTGAGCTTTCGCTGCCCAGCAGGGGTCGGTCCAGCGTCAGGCCGGGTCCAAGGTAGCCCTTGACGATGAGGCCTGCTTCTTGAGGTCGTCGTCGTTGGCTGCTTCAAGCGTGATCTCGCCGCCGATGGGCAGGAAGGAACCGATGTTGGCTTCCACGCGCTTCAAGTCAACGCCGCGGTCACCCGGCAGGCCGATGACCACAAGCTGGCGCTCACCAGTGGGCAGGGTGACGGCAAGAACCACGTTCTTGAGGGTGTCGGCGCCAGTCCACGCGCCGCCGTCGGCGTCGCTCCGGGGAGCCAGTTCGTTGGACGCGGCAACCAGCGTGTCGATGGTGGGCGTGTCCGGGGTATCGAGGACCTTGGCGGCAGGGGCGTTGCTGAAGTCTATGTCGGCCGGAACTACGGTGGTGACGGCCTCAACGTTGGCTGCATAGCCGCCGGCGGAGCGCACGAAGGTGTCCTCGCCGATCTCGGTGGGGTGCAGGAACTCTTCGCTCTTGGACCCACCCATGGCGCCGGCGGTGGCCGCAACGGGAATGACTTCCAGGCCCAGGCGCGCAAAGATCTTCAGGTAGGCGCTACGGTGGGCGGCGTAGCTGGCGTCCAGGCCTGCGTCGTCCACGTCGAAGGAGTAGGAGTCCTTCATGATGAACTCGCGGCCGCGCAGCAGGCCCGCGCGGGGGCGTGCTTCGTCGCGGTATTTGTTCTGGATCTGATACAGGCTCAGGGGCAGGTCCTTGTAGGACGAGTACAGGTCCTTGACCAGAAGCGTGAACATTTCCTCGTGCGTGGGGGCCAGCAGGTAGTCGGCACCCTTACGGTCCTGGAGCCGGAACAGACCTTCGCCGTATTCGGTCCAGCGGTTGGTGACCTCGTAGGGCTCCCGCGGCAGCAGCGCCGGGAAGTGGACTTCCTGGGCGCCGATGGCGTCCATTTCCTCGCGGACGACGGCCTCGACCTTGCGCAGCACACTCAGCCCCAGCGGAAGCCAGGTGTAGATGCCGGGCGCCGCGCGGCGGATGTAGCCGGCCCGGACCAGGAGCCGGTGGCTGGCGACCTCGGCGTCGACGGGATCTTCACGCAAGGTGCGCAGGAAAAGCTTGGACATTCTTGTGACCACGGGTGGGATATCCGTTTCTGGGGAGTAGCTGCTGGAAAGCAGAGACGGGCAATTCTTCTGGGTACCAATCTACCGGCTATCCACGGCACGCCGGGCGGCGGCACCTGGGCCGGGCCAGAGACCGCGGGGCCGGGACGCAATAGAGCCACGCCCGGCATGCAAAGCCCCTGGCCGTAAACGGCTGGTCATTGCATGCGGACGTGGCTCCATGGCCGTTGACGCCTAGGACTGGTGAGACTAGGTACTGGTGAGGACTGGTGAGACCGCCCACCCACTTCAGCGCAGCTAGATCGAACATATGTGATAGCCGACACATCCACAAGAGGTTTTTCCATTCGAAGTAATTGACGGCCGCCTTTTGCGGGTCTAGTTTGAATTCATCACCTGGTGAATTCAAACGCGGGCTCTCCCAGCATTCGGAGGCATTAATGTCCCATTCAGCAGCTACCGCCCCGGCCGTCACGGAAGCCAGCATCGCCGTGGCCGCCACCGCCCTGCACGTCACGCGGAGAAAGGCTCCCATCCTGCGCGGCCTGGACTTTGCCATCCAGGCAGGCCAGATCACCGGGCTGCTGGTCCGTCCGGCAGCGGCAAGACTACGCTCATGCGGGCCATCATGGGCGTCCAGGCGCTCACGTCCGGCTCGGTCCAGGTGCTGGGTCTGCCCGCCGGGCACGCTGACCTGCGACACCGGGTGGGTTACGTGACCCAGTCCCCCAGCGTGTATCCGGACCTCACGGTCGAAGCCAATGTCCGCTACTTCGGCGCCATGCACCGCAAGGGCCGCGCCGAGGCCGCGGAGGCGATCGCCGCCGTCGGGCTTGAACCGCAGGCGAGGCAGAAAACCGGCGACCTCTCCGGCGGCGAGCTGAGCCGGGTGTCGTTGGCCTGTGCCCTGGTGGCTCGCCCCAGCCTGCTGGTCCTGGATGAGCCAACCGTGGGACTTGATCCGGTGCTCCGGGCCGACCTGTGGGACCGTTTCCGGTCCATGGCCGAGTCCGGGACCACCCTGCTGGTTTCCAGCCATGTGATGGAGGAAGCCAGCCATTGCGGATCACTCCTCCTGCTGCGGGAAGGAAAGCTCCTGGCGCAGCTGACGCCGGCGGAATTGAGCCGGCGCGGGCACAGTGCGGATCTGGAGAAGGCATTCCTGCACATCATCCAAGACACCGCCGAAGTGCCCGGCGGTTCCCCGAAAGGACGGTACGGTCATGAACCTGCTGATGCTGTTGGCCACCACCCGGCGCGTCCTGGACCAGCTCCGGCACGACCACCGCAGCATCGCGCTGATCCTGGTGGTCCCTGCGCTGCTGCTCACCGCCGTGTACTTTCTCTATGAGAATGAAACGCTGCCGCCGGGCGTGCCCAGGACTTTTGACCGGGTTGGCCTGATGATGCTGGCGATCTTCCCGTTTGTGGTCATGTTCCTGGTTACGTCCATCACGATGCTGCGGGAACGCACCTCGGGACCCTCGAAAGGCTACTGACCACTCCCATCCACAAGGCGGACCTGCTGTTCGGCTACGGGCTGGCATTTTCCATCATGGCCGCCCTGCAGTCGCTGGTGGCTACCGCCGTGGCCTACTGGATCTTCGGGCTCGACATCCAAGGCAGCCCGGGACTGGTGGTCATGATTGCCGTGATGAATGCGGTTCTGGGCGTCGCGCTGGGGCTGCTCTGTTCGGCCTTCGCCCGGACGGAATTCCAGGCCGTGCAGTTCATGCCGGTGGTGGTGGTCCCGCAGATCCTGCTCTGTGGCCTCTTTGTGGCCCGCGAAAGGATGAACGAGGCCCTCGAGGCTGTGTCGAATGTCCTTCCGCTGACTTTTTCGGTGGATGCACTCCAGGAGATCGCCGCCAACACCGAGCCAACAGACCAGCTGTGGATGGATGCCGGAGTCATTGCGGCCATTGTCCTGGCGGTCCTGGTGCTCGCGTCCCTGACCCTGCGGCGGCGGACCGCGTGAACGGACCGCATGATCCGCCTGACGCCCCGGGTCCCGCAGGCAGCGCGGCTGGTACGGGCCGGCGGGGCCGGCGCGGCGGGGCCACCGAGTCGAGGGAACAGATCCTGGACACAGCCCGGCGACTTTTCGCCGAACACGGTTTCGAAGGGACCAGTCTGCGACAGATCGCCCGGGAAGCTGGCGTCGACCCCGCCATGGTCCACCATTTCTTCAAGGGCAAGGATGAGCTTTTTGCGCTGAGTGTGGCACTGCCGGCCGACCCGGAGAAGGTCCTGGCGGGCGTCGACGGCTACTCGCCGGAGGACCGGGCAGAGGCGATCGTGCGGGCCGTGCTGCGCTTGTGGGAGAGCCCGGCCCAGCACAGCCTGGTGGCCTTCCTCAGGGGCACCATCGGTTCCAAGGCCAAGACCTTGCTGTTGCGGGAACTGGTGCAGCGGACCATCCTCGGCCGGATCATGGCAGGAGTCCACGGTCCGCCCGAAGAAGTGGCCATGCGCGGAAACCTAGTGGCCACGCAGATGGTTGGCATGATGCTGGTCCGGTATGTGGTGCGGCTGGAACCACTCGCGTCTGCCTCGCCCGACGACGTTGTGCGGCTCGTGGCTCCGAACGTCCAGCATTACCTCACGGGTGACCTGAAAGCTGACGGTTGACCTGAAAGCCGACGGGTGAACCGGCGGCGCGTGGCCTGAAAGGCGGCGACGCTGAGGCCAGCGACCTGGCGGCTAGAAAAGAACCGTAGCGAAGGTGCCAACCTGGCGGAAGCCCACGCGCTCGTACGTGGACCGTGCCCGGAGGTTGAAGCCGTTGACGTACAGGCTGGTGACGGGGGCAAGCATGCGCGCCTTCTCCACCACGGCAGCCATGTAGCCGGCGCTCAGACCCTGTCCGCGGTAACTGGGGTTCATCCATACACCCTGGATCTGCGTGACGTCGGCCGTCACAGCTCCCAGCTCGGCCTTGAACACAACGTCGCCGGAGTCGTTGACATGTGCCAAAGAATGGCCTTGCCGGATGAGGCCTTCCACGCGGCGGCTGTAGAACTCCTTGCCCCGAGGAACGGCGAGTAGCCCACTTCCTCTTCGAACATGGCGGCGCAGGCGGGAAGGATCCGGTCAAAATCGGCCAGCCGGCCAAGCCCCAGATCCGCGTTCGGCTCCACCGACGGCGGCCCGCACAGCGTCATCAGCGGCTGTTCATCCCGCACCTCGTGGGCCGCATGCCCCAGTTCAGCCAGCTCAGCATGGAGGGCAAGGACGGCATCTGCGGGGCCGAAGGCGGAGGCGAAACGGCGGCCGGAAGTGCTTGCTGCGGCAGCGACAAGCCCGGCAAGTTCGGGCCCAAGCTGGACCGGAACCAGGTTTGCACCTGCCCAGCACGCGCCGACCAGGATGCCGTCGTCGAAAACTCCCAGGACGCCGGCACCACCAGCGGTGGGCGCGGCTGTGCCCGCCGCCCGGAGGTGCGCCAGGATAAAGACATTGGCCACCGGATCCTGTGACGCCAGGCGCCGCAGGGCAGCGGTGTCCGCGCCCGCGAGGGTCCGGACGGATATCCCCGCCGGCGCGGCGTCTCCTTTATGAGACGCTAACCACGGGGCTACCCTTGACAGCATCTTCGCCATCGGCCTCCCCCATCTCTTCAGCTATGCGCATGGCCTCTTCGATCAGTGTCTCAACAATCTCGCTCTCAGGCACAGTCTTAATGACTTGGCCCTTCACAAAGATTTGCCCCTTGCCGTTGCCGGACGCCACACCAAGATCGGCTTCGCGGGCTTCGCCCGGTCCGTTGACAACACAGCCCATCACTGCCACGCGGAGCGGAATTTCCATGCCTTCCAGCCCTGCGGTGACCTGTTCGGCAAGGGTGTACACGTCCACCTGGGCACGGCCGCATGACGGGCAGGAGACGATTTCCAGTTTGCGCGGACGCAGGTTCAGGGACTGGAGGATCTGGTTGCCCACCTTGATTTCCTCCACCGGAGGCGCCGACAGGGAAACCCTGATGGTGTCGCCGATGCCCTTGGCCAGGAGCGCCCCGAAGGCTGTGGCGGACTTGATGGTGCCCTGGAAGGCGGGCCCGGCTTCGGTGACGCCCAGGTGCAGGGGCCAGTCGCCCTGTTCGGCCAGCATCTCGTAGGCAGCCACCATGATGACCGGGTCGTTGTGCTTGACCGAGATCTTGAAGTCGTTGAAACCGTGCTCTTCGAACAGCGATGCTTCCCAGACGGCGGATTCCACGAGTGCCTCGGGGGTTGCCTTGCCATACTTCTTCAGGATGCCGGGCTCCAGCGATCCGGCGTTGATGCCGATCCGGATGGAGGTCCCGTGGTCCTTCGCCGCGCGGGCGATTTCCTTGACCTGGTCATCGAATTTGCGGATATTTCCCGGGTTCACCCGCACTGCCGCGCAGCCGGCCTCAATCGCCGCGAAGACATACTTCGGCTGGAAGTGGATGTCCGCAATAACAGGGATCTGGGACTTGCGGGCGATGATGGGCAGGGCCTCTGCATCATCGGCCGACGGGCACGCGACGCGTACAATGTCGCAACCGGAGGCGGTGAGTTCCGCGATCTGCTGCAGGGTGGCGTTGATGTCCGTGGTGGGCGTGGTGGTCATGGACTGCACACTGATGGGCGAGTCCGAACCGACCCCGACGGAACCCACCTTGATCTGCCGCGTTTTGCGGCGGGGGCGAGAACGGGCGGCGGTGCTGACGGCATTCCCAGGCTGACCGAGGTCACGTGGACTCCTTGGGTAGGTGTTTCGGTAGTAAAAAAGGTCCGGGAATCAGGATGCGTGCGCGGCCAGGAGGCCGATCACGGGAGTCCACTCGGTTGGCCGGATCCCGGCAATGGTGCCGGCGAGGGCGAACGGGTCCTGCTTGAGGAGATCGTTCAGCTGGGTTTCGTCCTGGACCTTGAAGATCAGCAGGGCGCCCGCCCCGTCACCGTAGGGTCCGCTGGTCAGCAACTGGCCCTCGTCCGCCAGACCCGCCAGCCAGGCGCGGTGCGCGGGGCGGTGATCATCACGGACGGCGGAGGAATCGGCGGCGTACACATACTCAACGGCAAAAACAGTCATAAAGACACCCTATCCCCAGGGGTGGGCTGTCGCCGATCCGGGCAGTCAGCAAGACTCACTGCAGGAACACTACCTTGATCACTGCCGCCGTTCCCGCCGCCCACAGCATGGACGTGAGCGTTCCGATGATGAACCGCTCCGCAGCCACGGGAGTCTCCTTCAATTCGGCGAACCTGCCCAGGCCCTTGATGGCCACAATGTAGGCAATGGCCACCGGCTGTCCGGTCAGGATGGCCACGCAGACGCCCAACCGTTCCAGGACGCCGATGATTGCCCCACCCCGCAGGATCCGCTGGGCAGGCAGCGCCGGCGCCACCTGGGGAACGTCCGACGGCGGCTGGCCGCCGCCCGTGGTCAGCTCGCCGTCGACGGTTTGCCCGCCTTTGTGATGATCCGTACCGGCCCGCGGGGCTTCCGAAACGGTGTCCACCGTGACGTCGGCTGAAGGGTCCTGGGCTGATGCGTCCTGGTCCGACCTGGTGGCCGCGTCCGCTTTGTCATCAATGGTCCTGGCGAGCCGGAACACCAGTGCGGTCACAGGCCATCCTCCGAATCCGGCCACCAACAGGGCAATTGCGATCCAGAGTGCGTTCACCGGTCTCCTTCAATCTGGGAATGGGCGTGGTCCAGAAGCATGGCCGCGGCAGGCCTGGCGGCCCATTCCTCAAGCCAGCCGGACCTGAGCACAGCACGGCTCACCGACTGCTCCGTGATTCCCAGTTCCTGGGCCACGTGTTTCTGGCTGCCGTGCTTTCCCTCGCCGCCCTGGAGCGCGCGCAACCGGTCCACCACCCGCCACTGGGCTGGTGTGCGTTGCTGCACCACCCGTCCGATCAGGCGAAGCACCGCCTGGGCATTTGCACTGGCCATGGCCCTTCCTTGGCGTGGGGAGGCATCTCCCGTCCACGGCCAATACTGCCGGACACCACCGACAATGGCACGTGACCAGCCGAGCCTTTGGCGAGTTCCACGGCTTTTCGCGCTGCCACAAAGCCGCTCCCGGAACCTTCCCGGGACTTCCGCCCGGGGTGAGCTGTACGGCCCGATCCCGATCCCGACGTACCAGTGTCCGCTTCTGAGTGCGTACAAGGCGATCTCCACTACGTCCTCGGCATGTTCGACCACACCCTGGAGTTCATCACCCACGGACCGTTCGAAGGGCGCCGGTGTGAGGGCCCGCAGTGCGGCGATCAGATCGGGAACACGGTCGACGTCGGCAGTGCTGCCCCGCTGGTCGATGGTCAGTACGTACATGCCCTAACCCTACGCAGGTGATCACTCATAATCAATCAAAAATAGCTGATTATTAAAAATCAGCCAATAAAGGCTGATTTGCGGGAATCATCCGATCCGATCAGGCGCTGCCGGGGCCCGCCGGGATCCGCTCCAGGCGATCCACCCACCGGCGCCTGCCATCAGTACGCCCCGGCGGCCTGGGACGGCAGGCTGCTTCCCGTAGTTGCCTGCCCCCAGGACAACGCCCAGGACGTAGAACACCACAGCGCCGGCCGCCCAGAGGGCCCGGCCCAGCGCGGCAGCACCTGGGAACGCCATACCGCGATCCCCAGCAGCACCGTGCCAACGAATGCGAGCAGCAGGCCCAGCAGGAACGCCCCCGTCATGGACGCCGGGAATTCCAACTGCATCACGTCCTCGTTTCCGCCCAGGTATGCCTTTCCGATGGCGGGGTGGCAAACGTGGAAATCACCGCCGGCACAAGCAGCAAAGCCGTGCCGGCAACAGCTGTGACCATCGAGGCCATTGCCAGGCTCCCCGTCCTGCTGTTGGCCATGGAACAGCCCGAAGCAAAGAGACCGAACAGGGCCAGGACGATGCCTGCGGTACTGCCGAAAAGATGGCTGAACAGGTACGCATCGGAGCTGACAAAACAGGCCCACGCCTCCGGTCCTTCGCCTGGTCCGGCTGCGGGTCCAGCGTGGACCAGCGGTGACAAGCCATGATACAGGCAGCGCCCACAACCCGGCCCGGATCCAGCGGCTAATGCTCTTTGATTGGGCGGCTTGATTGGGCGGCGAACGTGCCCATGTTTCATGGTAGATCCGGGACATCCGTCCAGCCAGATGTCCGCAAGGGTCAGCCGAACAGGTTCACCGGCTTCACGATGTCGGCATAGATCAGCAGCAAACTCATGCCTATCAGCAACGTGGCCACCACGTAAGTCACGGGAAGCAGTTTGGCGATGTCGAAAGCGCCCGGATCCGGTTTGCCGAACAGCTTGGCCACCCGTCGCCGCGCCCCTCGTACAGCGCTCCGGCCACATGGCCGCCGTCGAGCGGAAGCAGCGGGATCAGGTTGAAGACCGCAAGCGCAAAGTTCAAGCCGGCGAGCAGCCCTACCAGTGCCCCAATCCTGGACTGCAGCGGCACTTCCTCCATGGCCGCCACTTCACCGGCCACGCGCCCCACGCCCACCACGCTGATGGGCCGTTGGGGTCGCGCTCTTCCTCGCTGAAGGCCGCCTTGGCAACACCCACCACCCGCGCGGGCAGATTGAAGACGACGCCGGCCACTTGCTTGATGTTTTCGCCCGCCATGGGCAGGACGGACGACGCCGGCTGGGGAACCAGTTCGGTCTGCGCGCCGATGCCCAGGAAGCCGACGTCCTGGTACAGGAGGGTGCCGGCCTCGTCCTTTGCCTGGCGTCCGTCCACACCGACGATGGGGCGTGCGGAGAGCACCGGCGTCACCGTGGTGGTGACGGGCGCGCCGTTGCGCTCCACAGTGATGCTGACTTCCCTGCCCGCGGAGGCCCGGATCCATTCGGTCAGTTCGTCCCACCCGGTGACAGCTTTCCCGTCGAAGGAGGTGACCACGTCGTTGGGCAGGAGCCCGGCAGCGGCCGCGGGGGTCAGCCGGCAGTCCGGGAAGCCGGATCCACGGTCTCGCCAGCCGCCACCTGGCATTTGGAGACGTCGGCGATGGTGGTGGTGGCCGTAGCCATGCCGAAGCCCATCAGCAGGACGGCGGTCAGGACCACGCCGATCAGCAGGTTCATGGCCGGCCCGCCCAGCATCACGATGATTTTCTTCCACACCGGCAGCCGATAGAACACACGGTTTGCGTCCTCGGGCCCACTTCCTCGTGTGCCATGGACCGGGCTTCCGTGGCCAGGGTCTGGAACATGCCCGTGCTGGAGGGGCGGACGGTTCCGTCGTCCTTGTTGGGCGGATACATGCCGATCATGGACACGTAGCCCCCCAGCGGGATCGCTTTCACGCCGTATTCAGTTTCGCCCTTCCGCTTGGACCACAGGGTGGGGCCGAAACCGATCATGTACTTGGTGACACGCACCTTGAACAGCTTGGCGGGCACCAGGTGCCCCACTTCGTGCAGCGCAATGGACACGGCAATGCCGATCGCCACAAAGACGACGCCGAGGATAAAAAGGAGGACGGGGCTCATGCGTGGATCTGCTGCTTCCTAGAGACTGCTGACTGCTAAACGTTCGTGGGCGCGCGTGCGTGCCCAGTTTTCAGCATCCAGTACCGACTCCAGCGTCAGCCCGGAGGATCCTGAATGTTCGCTGAGGACAGCATCTATGGTGTCCACGATTTCGGTGAAGCGGATGCGTCCGGCGTGGAATGCCATGACCGCTTCCTCGTTTGACGCGTTAAAGACGGCGGGAAACGTGCTCCCCTGCCTGGCGGCGTCCTTGGCCAGGTCCACGGCCGGGAAAGCTAAGGTGTCCAGCGGTTCGAACGTCCAGCTGGTGGCTTTGGTCCAGTCACACGGGGAGGCCGCTTTGGGGACCCTATCCGGCCAGCCCAGCCCCAAGGCAATGGGGAGGCGCATGTCCGGCGGGGACGCCTGGGCGATGACGGACCCGTCGATGAACTGGACCATGGAGTGGACCACCGACTGCGGGTGGACCACAACGTCGATCCGGTCCAGCGGCACGTCGAACAGCAGATGGGCCTCGATGAGCTCAAGGCCCTTGTTGACCAGCGTGGCCGAGTTGGTGGTGACCATCAGGCCCATGTCCCACGTGGGGTGCGCCAGGGCCTCTTTCGGCGTCACGTCGTGGAGCTGGTCCCTTGTCCGGCCGCGGAACGGACCTCCGGACGCCGTCAGGATGAGCTTCTCAACTTCGGCCGCGGAGCCTGAACGCAGGCACTGCGCTATGGCTGAGTGCTCGGAATCCACCGGCACGATCTGCCCTCGCGGCGGCGGCCTTGACGAGCGCTCCGCCGACGATCAGCGATTCCTTGTTGGCCAGCGCCAGCGTTGCACCCGACTTCAAGGCGGCGAGGGTCGGGGCGAGCCCGATGGACCCGGTGATGCCGTTGAGCACCACGTCCGCTTCTAGTGCGGCGATGCGGGCCGAGGCGTCCGGCCGGCGATGATTTCGGGGCGGTAGTCCTGCCGCCCCGCGAGGCGGGCAGCCTCGGAGATCAGGTCCCGCAGCTGCCGCGGATCCCCCGCGGCGATGCCCACAGCGGCGGCACCGGTGTGAACGGCCTGGCTGGCCAGGAGCTGGAGGTTCCCTCCACCGGCACTGAGCGCCACCACCTCAAAAAGGTGCGGGGCGCCGTCGACGACGTCAATCGCCTGGGTGCCGATGGAACCGGTGGATCCGAGGATGACGATTCTGCGAGGCTGCATTGGTTAAGTATCCCGCACCCGGGCCCGCACCTGGCCCGCGGTCCGGTCAGCCCGCCGCCAGCTCGAGGAAACCCTTGGCCAGCGTGGAAACGGCTCCGATGTAGGCGATGGCCACAACGATCCGCCGCACGGCAGCCGGTTTGACCTTGCCGGACAGCAGATCGCCCGCGATGATTCCCGCCACCATGGCGGCCAGGATGCTGAGCCATTGCCAGCCATCCAGGCCGGGGACATGTCCACCGGATAGTACGTACTTGATCACCAGGGAAGACAGTCCGGTGGTCACGAAATAGGGCTGGAGGGTGGCGCCGAAACTCTTCTGCTCCCACCGTGTGGCAATGGCGTATGCGGTGATGGCCGGCCCGCCGACGCCCGCTGCCGCGTTCATCAGTCCGCTGGTGAAGCCGAGGGAGACCATGGGTATGGGCCGCTGGCGCGCCAGGAGCTGCGGGTCAGCCGCTGCGAAGCCAGCAGGGCGATGATGAGGAGGATGCCGATGCAGATCTCCAGCGGCGCTTCGGCTACGTTGCTGGCCAACCAGGCACCCGGCAAGACCCCTGCGAGGGCCGCGAGCGCCAGTCCGAAGTAGCGCTTCCACTCCACATGCCGCCAGACCCTGGAGAGGATCAGGAGGGATGAGGCCGCGCCGCACAGGTTGATGATCATGACGCCGTCGAAGGGCCGAGCAGCACCACCAGGACGGGAGAGACGAGAAGGCCGAATCCGAGGCCGGCCAGCCGCTGGGCCAGTGCCCCTGCAATGACGGCAATGAGCACCAATGTAAACACCATCCGATCCTAGTGGGCGGACAGCGACGCCGGGCGTAACGTGGATTGCGTGGACTGGGTTTCCTGGTTCGATGCGCCGGAGTACGGATTCGCCCGGCAGGTGCTGCAGCGAGGTGTGGCGGCACTGTTCTTCGTTGCGTTCCTGTCCTCCCTGAACCAGTTCCCTGCACTGCTGGGCGAACGTGGTTTCTTGCCGGTTCCGGACTATCTGGAGGGCTTCAGCGCGCGCCGGCGGCCCACGCTGTTCCGTTGGCGCTATTCGGACCGGCTGCTGCGCGGCGTCTGCCTCACCGGACTGGCAATTTCCGCCCTCCTGGTGGCCGGCATCCCCCAGCTTGGGCCACCGTGGGTTCCGCTGATCGCATTTCTGGCCCTGTGGCTGCTTTACATGTCGATCGTCAACGTGGGGCAGACGTTTTATGGCTTCGGCTGGGAAATGCTCCTGCTGGAGGCTGGGTTCACGGTGGCGTTCCTTGGCTCCGACCAGACCGAGCCGCCGCGCACCATCCTGCTCCTGCTGGCCTGGCTCGTGTTCCGGCTGGAGTTCGGCGCCGGGATGATCAAGATCCGCGGCGGCCGGGAGTGGCGTGACCTGACCGCCCTCTACTATCACCATGAAACGCAGCCGATGCCGGGTCCGCTGAGCCGCCAGGCTCATCTCCTGCCCAAACCCTTCCACCGGCTGGAGGTCCTGGGGAACCATTTCGCCCAGCTCGTGGTGCCGTTCTTCCTCTTCGCACCGCAACCCGTGGCAAGCGCCGCCGCCGGAATCATCATCTTCACCCAGCTGTGGCTGGTGGCCAGCGGCAACTTCGCGTGGCTGAACTGGATGGCCATTGTGCTGGCCTTCGCCGCGGTCAGCGACCCCGTGGCCCACGCCGTCTTGCCGTTCCTGCCGCTGGACGGGGATCCTGGGGAAGGCAGCCGCGGCAGTCCCCGTACTGGCTTGCCGTCACCCTGGTGGCCACAATGCTGCTGGCAGTCCTCAGCTACTGGCCCGTGCGCAACCTGCTCTCCAAGGGGCAGCTGATGAATGCCAGCTTCAACCGCTGGCAGCTGGCCAACACGTACGGCGCGTTTGGCACCGTGACCAGGCACCGCGTCGAGATCGTGGTGGAGGGCACCCTGGACGAAGAACCTGAGGACTCAGCAGACTGGCGCGAATATGCGTTTAAGGGCAAACCCGGAGATCTCCGCCGGCTGCCCCGCCAGTGGGCGCCCTACCACCTGCGGCTGGACTGGCTGATGTGGTTCCTGCCGTTGCGCACCGTCCACGAGGAGTGGTTTTACGCGTTCCTCACGAAACTGCTGGAGGCGGACCAGCGGACCCTGCGGCTACTCCGCGCCGACCCGTTCGACGGCGATCCGCCGCGCTGGGTGCGTGTCACCAGCTACCTGTACCGTTTCGCCACCAGGGCTGAGTTCCGGGAGACGGGCGAGCGCTGGGTCCGAATGCCGCTCTCTGAAGCCATCCCGCCGCTTTCGCTCGGCGGTTCCCGGAGGCGCCGGCGGTGATTCCGGCCCTGGCGATTCCCGCTCCGGTGGCCCTAGGATCCGGTAGCCCTAGGAGTGGATGCCTGCCCGGCGGATGGTGGCTTCGGCGTGTTTGAGGATGGGCCGTCGATCATTTTGCCGCCGTGCTGGAACACGCCGGATCCGGCAACAGCCGCGACCTGAAGCAGTTCTGTGGCGGCGGCGACGTCGGCCTCGGACGGAGCGTAGGCGCCCCGTACTACGGCCGCCTGCGTGGGATGGATGCAGGCCTTGGAGCCGAATCCTGACGCTGCGGCATCGGCTGCCTCCAGAGCCAGCCCGTCAAGGTCCGGGATGTTGACGTACACGGCGTCCACGGCTTCTTTCCCGAAAGCCCGGGCGGCGAGCAGCACCGCGGACCGTGCGTGCAGCGCCACGGCGCGGTAGCCGCCGTCGTCCGCTCTGCTGGACGTACCGCTGAGGGAAGCCAGGAGGTCCTCGGCGCCCACATCAGTGCCACCACGTTGGGGGCAGCCGCGATGGCGGGCGCGTTCAGGACCCCGACGGCGGTCTCGCACAGGGCGATGACGTGGTAGTCCGCCAGGGCTTCGAGCTGGGCCGCACTCTCAGCCTTGGCCAGCATCACCGTGCGGTACGGCGTGTGGGCCAGGCAGTGCAGGTCCCTCTCGAACTCGTCGGTGCCCGCCGGGTTGATCCTGATGATGGTGCGGCTGGGGTCAAGTTCGGGCCCCTCCCCGGCAGCGCCCAGCTGGGCCAAGATGGCGCCGCGCGCCCGCTGTTTGTCCGCAGGTGCCACGGCGTCCTCGAGGTCCACGATGACAGCGTCGGCGCGTTGGGCGGCCTTGGGGAAGCGCTCCGGACGGTCGGCAGGGCAGAAGAGCAGGGCTGGACCCATCACAAATGTCATACGGACATTGTCCTCTTTTCGGGGCCCGGTACGCTCCCCTTTTCGGCTCCCGCAGGCTGCACGTGTTGTCCGGAAGACTGCGCCACATGGGCGTCCCGGGTCCACATCAGGCAGCTCCGTGTGGCCAGCGCCACCACGGTGCCGTCCTGGTTCCGCCCGGTGTGCTGCATGGTCACAATCCCCTGGCCGGCTCGCGATCCCGAGAGCCGTTTTCCGGTGATCACCGTCTCGGTGTAGAGCGTGTCCCCGTGGTACAGCGGGTGCGGGAAAGAGACGTCCGTCAGGCCCAGCTGGGCGATGATGGTGCCCTGGGTGAGTTGCGATACGGACTGCCCCACCAGGGTGGACAGCGTGAACATGGAGTTGACCAGCCGTTGGCCGAACGGCTGCCCTGCGCTCCAGGCGGCATCCAGGTGCAGGGCCTGGGTGTTCATGGTGAGCGTGGTGAACAGGACGTTGTCGGTTTCCGTCACGGTGCGGCCGGCCGGTGGGCGTAGAGCACGCCCTCTTCCAGTTCGTCGAAGTACAGGCCGCGCTGCTCGATGACCCGGGGTGCGGCAGCGGCTGCGCCCGGACCCTCCGGGGTTGAGCCCGCCGAAGCCCCGCTCATACTGTGAGCTCCTGGTCCTCTTCGAACAGCTCGGCGCCGGTGGCCGCCGCCACGTCCTCCACGGAGACGTTGGGGGCCAGCTCGCGGAGAACCAACCGGGAACGCCCGCCTTCGGTGACGACGTCGATCACGGCGAGGTCGGTGATGATCCGGTCCACGCAGGCCTTGCCGGTCAGCGGCAGCGAGCAGTGCTCCACGATCTTGGGGTTGCCGTTGCGGTCCACGTGTTCCATCATCACGATCACCTTCTTGGCGCCGAAGACCAGGTCCATGGCCCCGCCCATGCCTTTGACCATCTTGCCCGGGATCATCCAGTTGGCCAGGTCCCCGTTCTGCGCCACTTCCATGGCGCCGAGCACTGCCACGTCCACATGCCCGCCGCGGATCATGCCGAACGACGAGGCGGAGTCGAAGAACGCGGCCCCCTTGTTGACGGTGACGGTTTCCTTGCCGGCGTTGATGAGGTCCGGATCCACCGCGTCCTCGCTGGGGTACGGTCCCACGCCCAGGATCCCGTTCTCCGAGTGGAGCACCACCTCGACGCCTGCCGGGATGTAGTTGGGAATGAGGGTGGGCATGCCGATGCCGAGGTTGACGTACTGCCCGTTGCTGAGCTCCCGGGCCACCCGGGCGGCCAGTTCGTTGCGCGTCCACCCTCTGGCCTCCGGGTTGGTGCCTTCCGGATGGCCGATGGTGGCACGCCGGTATTCGGGCCGTACGGCTTCGGGGCGGGGAGGCGCTCCCTGCGTGCTGCTGGACTCCATGGCTACGCTCCTGCCTGTTCGGTGGCGCTTTCGGTTCCGGTGGCCCGGGGAAGGGCGACGGTCCGCTTCTCGATCCGCTTCTCACCGGCGGGCACCACAACGACCCGCTGGACAAAGATGCCGGGAGTGTGGACGTGTTCGGGGTCCAGCTCCCCCGGTTCCACCAGCTCCTCCACCTCGGCGATGGTGATTTTTCCCGCCATGGCGCAGAGCGGGTTAAAGTTCATGGCGGTGGCGTGGAATACCAGGTTGCCGTGGCGGTCACCCTTCCAGGCGTGGACCAGTCCGAAGTCGGGTGTCAGGGATTCCTCCAGGACGTAGTCCACACCGCGGAAAGTCCGCACTTCCTTGGGGGAGGAGGCAATCGCGATGCCGCCGTCGGCGTCGTACTTCTGCGGCAGGCCGCCGTCGGACACCTGTGTGCCCACCCCGGCCTTGGTATAGAAAGCGGGGATCCCGGCGCCGCCGGCCCGGAGCTTTTCCGCCAGCGTCCCCTGCGGGGTGAGGACCACCTCAAGCTCACCGGACAGGTACTGGCGCGCGAACTCCTTGTTCTCGCCGACGTAGGAACTGACAGTCCGCCGGATCCTGCCGTCACGGAGCAGGACGCCCAGACCCCAGTCGTCCACGCCGCAGTTGTTGCTCACGGTTTCGAGGTCCTTCGTGCCGTGCCGGTGCAGGGCATCGATCAGGGCCACCGGGATTCCGCAGAGGCCGAACCCTCCCACAGCGAGCGACGCGCCGTCGGGAATGTCCGCAATGGCTTCCTCGGCGCTGGCAACAACCTTGTTGATCATCGTTGGTCCTTTCAGGCCGGTTACAGTCCGAGTTCGCGGGCGATGAGCATCAGCTGGACCTCCGTGGTGCCCTCACCGACTTCAAGGATCTTGGAGTCGCGGTAGTGGCGTGCCACGGTGAATTCGTTGATGAAGCCATAGCCGCCGAATACCTGGGTGGCATCCCGAGCGTTGTCCATGGCCGCCTCGCCTGCGACCATCTTAGCGATGGCCGCCTGCGTCTTGAACGGCTTCCCCGCCAGCATCCTCGACGCTGCGTCGTAGTACGCCAGGCGGGCCGTATGGGCGCGGGCCTGCATGCGGGCGATCTTGAACGAGATGGCCTGGTACTTGCCGATGTGATGACCAAACGCGCTGCGTTCCTTGGCGTATTTCACCGACAGATCAACACAGCCCTGCGCCGCGCCGGTCGCCAGCGCGGCGATGGCGATCCGGCCTTCGTCCAGGATGGAGAGGAAGTTCGCATAGCCCCGGCCCTCCGCACCGAGCAGGTTCGCTTCCGGCACCCGGACGTCCTTGAGCGTCAGCGGATGCGTGTCCGAGGCGTTCCAGCCCACCTTGTTGTAGGCCTTCTCCGCCCTGAAACCCGCAGTGTTGGTGGGTACCAGGATGGTGGAAATCTGCTTCTTGAGGCTGCCATCCTTGCGTTCCTTCTGACCCGTCACCGCGGTGACGGTGACCAGGCGCGTGATGTCGGTCCCGGAGTTGGTGATGAATTCCTTGTTGCCGTTGATCACCCAGTCGCCGTTCTCACGATGGGCGCGGGTTTTGGTCCCGCCGGCGTCAGAGCCTGCTTCCGGCTCCGTGAGTCCGAAGCCGGCGAGCGCCTTGCCCGAGGCCAGCAGCGGGAGCCACTCCTCTTTCTGGGCCTCGGTGCCGAACCGGTACACCGGCATTGCGCCGAGGGAGACGCCGGCTTCCAGCGTGATGGCCACGGACTGGTCCACCCGGCCCAGCTGTTCGAGGGCGAGTGCCAAAGCGAAGTAGTCCCCGCCCATCCCGCCGTGCTCTTCCGGGAACGGCAGCCCGAACAGGCCCATGTCCGCCATCTGGGACACCACCTCGTACGGGAAGCTGTGCTCCTCATCGTGCTTTGCCGAGACCGGCGCCACCACGTTGTCCGCGAAGTCCCGGACTGTGTCGCTGAGGTCCTGGTATTCCTCGCTGAGCTCAAAATCTGCCATGGCTAGGCTCCCTTGCCTGTGTTGTTGGAGTCCTGGTTGGAATCCTTGTTCGACTCCGTGTTGGAATCCTGAAGTGAATCTGCGTCTGAATCGGTGGTTGAAGGGTGGATGGTGGCCAGCACCTGGTCCGCTTTGACCGGCTGACCGGCCTTGATGCTGATGTGGACCGTGCCGGCCACCTCTGCCACCAGCTGGTGTTCCATCTTCATGGCTTCCACGGAGAGGAGGACCTGGCCGGCTTCCACGGTGTCGCCGTTGCTGACCGCAACGGATACCACCGTTCCGGGCATGGGCGAGCGCACCTCCGGGTCCGCGGCGCCCTCCTCGCGCTCGACGGCGGCGAGAACCCGGACAAGCCGAGACTCCCTCGTCAGCGCCTCCAGCCGGCAGGACCAGCCTCCGTTGCCGAGGAACAGTTCCGCGGGAACTCCTGAGGGCAGGTTGTCCGGGGTGAGGTTGACCGGGCCCGCGTCCGCCGGCGCCAGCGAGTAGTCCGTGGTTTCGCCGTCCAGGGTAAGGACCAGGCTCCCGCGGCCCGGCAGTCGAAGCGAGGCCGTCCGCCATGGCCCGTCACCGACACAGACCTGGACCGGGCCGGCGGCCACGCGGCCTGTGACACTCACCGTTGCGATGCCGCCGTCGGGCGTTCCCAGGCTGATCCGCCGGGGCGCCGATGCGCCGATCCGCCAGCCGTTGCTGGCCTGCCACGGACCGGGTGGCGTCCCCGTTCCGTCCTGTTCCCCGCTCACAACGGCGTACAAGGCGGCCGCAACCAGTTCGGCGTCGTCAATCCGCCGGAAGGCGAAGTCCGGCATCTTGCGCTCGATCAGGCCGGTGTCGAGATGCCCGGCGCGGACGTCGTCGTCGTTGATCAGCAGCCTCAGGTACTCAACATTCGTATCGATGCCAAGGGCTGTGTAGCCGGCCAGTGCCGCGTCCAGGGTATCCAGGGCAACGGTGCGGTCCGGGCCCCACGCGATGACTTTGGAGATCATCGGATCGTAGCTGGAGGAAATCTCGAGCCCCTCAAGCAGTGCCGAATCCACCCGAATCATGCCGGCTCCGTGATCGGGCATTTCGTCCAGCAGGAGCACGGTCCCGGTGGACGGCATGAAGTTCCGCTCCGGGATTTCCGCGTAGACGCGGGCTTCGGCGGCGTGCCCGTTGAGTTCGACGTCGGCCTGGCGGACGGTCAGTTCCTCACCGGCGGCGATGCGGACCTGCCATTCGACCAGGTCCACGCCGGTGACCATTTCGGTCACCGGGTGCTCCACCTGGAGGCGGGTGTTCATCTCCATAAAGAAGAACTCGTCAGGGGCCTCGTCGGAGACCAGGAATTCCACGGTTCCCGCGCCGCTGTAGTGGACGCTGCGGGCCGCCTGGCAGGCGGCCTCGCCGATCCGGGCCCGGGTGGCCCGCCGTCGTGCAATGACTCCAGCAGCGGCGACGGAGCTTCCTCAATCACCTTTTGGTGGCGGCGCTGCAGCGAGCACTCCCGCTCCCCCAGATGGATGACGTTGCCGTGGTTGTCCGCCAGGACCTGGACCTCGATGTGCCGCGGCGTGCGGACCAGCCGTTCAAGGAAAAGGGTGTCATCGCCGAAGGCGCTCGCGGCGACGCGGCGGGCGGTGGCCAGCGTGGCTTCGAGGTCCTCGTGCCGCTCCACGACGTGCATGCCCTTGCCGCCGCCGCCCGCTGACGGTTTGATGAGCAGCGGGAACCCGACGGCGGGCGCGGCCTCCATAAGCTGCGCGTCCGTCATGCCCGGTTCGGCGATGCCCGGCACCACCGGGACTCCGTAGCCGGCCACGTGGTTCTTGGACCGGATCTTGTCGCCCATGACGTTCAGGGACTCAACGCCGGGCCGATGAAGGTGATGCCTGCGGCTTCGAGGGCGCGTGCAAAATCGACGTTCTCGCTGAGGAAGCCGTAGCCGGGGTGGACGGCCTCGGCACCGGTCTCGCGGCAGGCCTGGAGGATCACCTCGATCTTCAGGTAGCTTTCTCCTGCGGCGGCAGGGCCGATCCGCACGGCGGTGTCAGCCTCGCGTACGTGCCGGGCCCGGCGTCGGCGTCGCTGTAGACGGCTACGGAGCGGATGCCCAGGGCACGCAGGGTGCGGATGACGCGGCAGGCGATCTCCCCGCGGTTGGCGACCAGCACGGTGTTGAACAGCGGCTGCTGCCGGGTTGCGGAAGGAACGGCGGGTAAGGAAACGGTCATGGCTGGCTCACATCCGGAAAAGGCCGAAGGAGGTCTCCGGCAGCGGGGTGCGGGAGACGACGTCGAGCGCCAATCCCAGGACGGTGCGGGTATCCGCGGGGTCGATCACACCGTCGTCCCAGAGTCGGGCGGTGGAATAGTACGGGCTGCCCTGATCCTCGTATTGCTGTTTTATCGGGGCCTTGAAGGCTTCCTCGTCCTCCGCGGACCATTCCTCGCCGCGGGCCTCGTACTGGTCACGCTTGACGGTTGCGAGAACGCCGGAGGCCTGGTTCCCGCCCATCACCGAAATCCGGCTTGCCGGCCACATCCACAGGAAGCGCGGCGAGTACGCCCGCCCGCACATGGAGTAGTTGCCGGCGCCGAAGGACCCGCCGATGACGACGGTCAGCTTGGGCACCCGGGCGGTGGCGACGGCGGTGACCATCTTGGCGCCATTTTTGGCGATGCCACCCTGCTCGGAATCCCTGCCCACCATAAATCCGGAAATGTTCTGCAGGAAAATAAGCGGAATGCCGCGCTGGTCGCAGAGTTCGATGAAGTGCGCGCCCTTGAGCGAGGACTCGCTGAAGAGCACGCCGTTGTTGGCCACGATCCCCACCGGGTGCCCGTGCAGCCTGGCGAACCCCGTCACCAGGGTGGTGCCGTACTCCTTCTTGAACTCGTGGAACCTGCTGCCGTCCACCAGCCGGACGATGACCTCGTGGACGTCGTACTGCGCGTTGACGTCCGTGGGGACGACGCCGTACAACTCCGCCGGATCCGCGAGGGGCTCCACGACGGTGTCCACATCCCAGGCGGGGGCAGCCGGCCTGGGCAGGGTGGAGACGATGTCCCGGACGATCTGCAGGGCATGCTCATCGTTCTCCGCCAGGTGGTCGGTGACGCCGGAGATTTTCGAGTGCACGTCGCCGCCGCCCAGTTCCTCCGCGGTCACGATCTCCCCGATGGCAGCCTTCACCAGCGGCGGACCGCCCAGGAAGATAGTGCCCTGGTTCCGCACGATCACCGTCTCATCGCTCATCGCCGGAACGTAAGCGCCGCCTGCCGTGCAGGAGCCCATCACCGAGGCGATCTGCGGGATCTTCGCGGCAGACATTTTCGCCTGATTGAAGAAGATCCGGCCGAAGTGTTCCTTGTCGGGAAAGACTTCGTCCTGTTTCGGGAGGAACGCCCCGCCCGAATCCACCAGATAGATGCAAGGCAGCCGGTTCTCCAGCGCTATCTCCTGGGCGCGGAGGTGCTTCTTCACGGTCATCGGGTAGTAGGTGCCGCCCTTGACGGTGGCGTCGTTCGAGATCACCAGCACCTGGCGGCCGTGGACCAGGCCGATGCCGGCAATAACCCCGGCTCCCGGCGAGTCGTTGTTGTACATGCCGTTGGCTGCCAGCGGTGCGATCTCCAGGAACGGGCTGCCATCATCCAGCAGCCGGTCGATGCGCTCCCGGGGCAGCAGCTTCCCGCGCCCCACATGGCGCTCCCGCGACTTCTCCGGCCCGCCCAACGCGGCCTCAGCCAGCCTGGTCCGGAGCTCGCCGGCCAGCGCGAGCTGGGCAGCGTTGTTTGCAGCAAACGCATCACTTGCGGCATCAAGCCGGCTGGCGAGGGTCTCCATCGACTGTGTCCGTTCCTCATCTTTTGAAAGCCACCATGGCTCCGGCGAGAGCCGGAAAAGCCAGCTCAGTTAATGCTCTATAACTGGAATTCAGGTTAGTCTTTATTGACTGTGATGTCCAACACAACAGGAGATTGTTAGAATCGGCTGTTCCTAGGAGGAAAAGCGTGCCCACCACCCGACCGGTCAGGCCGTCCGCACCGGCCCAGTCTGAGCATCCGAACTCGGCAACACGACCCGTTTCGGCAGCGCAGGCCGCTTCCCCGACGCCAGCTCCGGGAACACCCGCGGCCGCGGCAGCTCCCGGAACGCCCCGCAGCCAGGCGAAGGAGAACCGCCGCCAAGCCCTGCTTGCCGCCGCCGCGTGGCTCTTCGCCCTGCACGGATTCAACCGGGTATCTCTGGAAGACCTGGGCGCCGCAGCCGGTGTCAGCGGCCCGGCCGTCTATCGCCACTTCCAGGGCAAGCAGGCGGTGTTGGGAGACCTGTTGCTTACCGTCAGCCGCGAGCTGCTCGACGGCGGCCGGCGCGTCATTGCCGAGACCACGGACCCCCTCGCGGCGCTCCGCAGGCTGGTGGGGTTCCAAGTGGAGTTTGCCCTTGGCAAGCCCGACGTGATCCGGGTGCAGGACCGGGATTTCAGCAACCTCTCCCAGAAGGACCAGTCCGAGGTGCGGGCACTGCAGCGGAACTACGTGGAGATTTGGGTGGAGGTCCTGGCGCTGCTGCATCCGGGCACCGACGCCGTCGAACTGCGGATGCGGGCCCACGCTACGTTCGGCCTGATCAACTCCACGCCGCATTCGGTGCGGAACCACGGGCGCAAGATCGCGCCCAAAACGGCCCGGCCGCTGCTCGAAAGCATGGCGCTGGCGGCACTCACGGTGAACGTTCCCCAAGCCTCCTGACCGGGACACGATTTCAAGAGCGGGCCCCAGAGGCTCCCGGCCACAGGAGCGGCCCTGGCCCGCAATAGCGGTGCGGGGCAGCACCGGTATTGCGGGCCAAGGCCGCACTTACGAATCAGCCATGACGCAGGACGTTGCTCAGGCCCAGACCCTGGAGTTTTTGTCCAGATAACCCGAGTTCAACCGCCCGAAACCCGGATTATCTGGACAAAAACCCGTGGGTTAGACCATCGTGAGCACCATGCCGGGTTCGGCCAGGATGGCGCCAACATCGGCGAGGAACCGCGAGCCCTGCTCCCCGTCCACCAGGCGATGGTCAAAGGACAGGCTCAGCGTCATGACCTGGCGCAGGGCCACCTCATCCTGGAATTCCCACGGCATTTTCCGCACGGCCCCCATGGCCAAGATGGCAGCCTCGCCGGGGTTCAGGATGGGAGTGCCCGCGTCGATGCCGAAGACACCAATATTCGTGATGGAGATCGTGCCGCCAGACAGGTCTGCCGGCGCGGTCTTGCCGGCCCGTGCCGTCTCAGTCAGCCCGGTCAGGGCTGCGGAGAGTTCCAGCAGCGACAGGGTATCCGCGTCCTTGAGATTCGGCACGGTGAGCCCGCGCGGAGTTGCGGCGGCGATGCCCAGGTTCACGTAGTTGAACTGCACGATCTCCTGGCTGGCTTCCTCCCACCGCGAATTCAGCGACGGGTTCCGTCGCAGCGCGATCAGCACAGCCTTCGCCACCAGCGTCAGCGGCGTGAGCTTGTAGCCGGAAAAGGCCCGGCTCGTCTTCAGCTTGGCCAGCAGGTCCATGGTGGGCGTGACATCCACCGTGAGGAATTCCGTCGCGTGGGGGGCCGTAAACGCACTTGCCACCATCGCGGCGGCCGTGAACTTACGGACACCCTTGATGGGAGTCCTAACCTCCCGCCCACCCTGTGGCGCCAGTCCCGCAGGGGCAACCGAATCGGATACGGCGGAAAGATGGCGTACCGGTGCCGACAATTCGCCGCCGCCAACAAAATTCTGGACATCCTCCCGCGTGATCAGGCCGCCGGCTCCGGTGCCCGCGACTGCGGCCAGCTCGACGCCGAGGTCCTTGGCCAGTTTCCGGACCGGCGGGGTGGAGCGTGGACGCTCCGCGGTGTCGGTTTCGACAGGCTCAACGACAGGGTTTTCGGGTCTGACAGGATCGGTGTCGACAGGCGCAACCACCGAACCACGAACAGGCTCAACCGCCGGGGTTGTGAAGGTGCGGGCCCGGCGGGCGGGACGGCCTGAGCTTTCGACGACGGCGCCGTACCCAACGAGGTTCGGCTCGCGTTTCGCGGTCCCCGCTGCAGCAGTGGCCGCCGCCCCGGCGGGCGCAACCCCTGAAGGTGGGGCGCCGCCGTCGTCCGCTACTTCGAAGGAGACGATCGGCTTGCCCACCTCCACGATTGTTCCCGGCTCTTCATGGAGCGCAGTGATCACGCCCGCGAAAGGTGACGGCAGTTCCACGACAGCCTTTGCGGTTTCCACCTCGGCGATGACCTGGTTCAGCGTCACCGTGTCCCCCACTGCCACTTTCCAGCTGAGGATTTCTGATTCCGTGAGGCCTTCGCCGAGGTCCGGGAGCCTGAATTCCTTGATCATGGTGGCGCTCATCCTTCCAGCCCGCTGAGGGAGTTCGGGCGTCCGAGGGCGCGGTCCACGCCGTCGAGGATCCGGTCCAGGCCGGGCAGATGGTGCATTTCCAGCTTGGAGTACGGGTAGGGAATATCGAACCCGGTGATACGGACGGGGGCGGTTTCGAGGTGGTAGAAGCACCGCTCGGTGATGCTGGCCGCAACTTCGGCGCCCAGGCCACCGGACTGGCCGGCTTCATGGGTGACCACCAGCCTGCCCGTTTTCCGGACGGATGCTTCAACGGTGGCGTAGTCCACGGGTGCCAGCGAGCGCAGGTCGATGACCTCGATGGAGATGCCTTCGTCGGCGGCCGCGGTTGCTGCGTCCTTGGCCGTCTTCACCAACGGCCCGTAGGCCACGAGCGTCACGTCCGTGCCCTCGGTGACAACGCGGGCGGAGTCCATGGGCAGCGCGGTGCGCGGATCGATGCCCTCATCCACTTCACCCTTGTCGTGGTAGCGGCGTTTGGGTTCGAAGTACAGTACCGGGTCATCGGACAGGATGGCCTGCTGGATCATGGTGTGGGCATCCTGCGGGTTGGAGACGCTGACCACGCGAAGCCCGAGGTATGCGTGAAGTACGCCTCGGGCGACTCGGAGTGGTGCTCGGGTGAGCCGATGCCGCCTCCGAACGGGACGCGGATGGTGATGGGCATCTTCACGGCCCCCTGGGTGCGGTAGTGCAGCTTTGCCACCTGGCTCACGATCTGGTCGAAGGCAGGGTAGATAAAGCCGTCGAACTGGATCTCCACCACCGGGCGGTAACCGCGGTAGGCGAGGCCGACGGCGGTGCCCATGATGGCCGACTCGGCCAGCGGGGTGTCCACCACGCGGTGGGTGCCAAAATCCTTCTGCAGGCCGTCGGTCACCCGGAAAACACCGCCGAGGGTACCGATGTCCTCGCCCATGAGGATGACTTTTGGATCGTTTTCGAGGGATTTGCGCAGGCCGGAATTGATGGCGCGGGCAAAGGTCATCTGGGTCATCAGCGTGCACCTTCTTCTGAGGTGGCTCCCGCGGGATCGCCGAAGGAAGCCAGGTAACGGGCGTAGTGGTCCTGCTGCCGGTCCAGCCACGAGTTGGGCTCGCTGTACACGTGCTTGAAGATGTCCATCGGCTCCGGATCGGGCATGCCGATGCAGCCTGAACGGAGTTCGCGGGCGACTGACTCTGCCTTGTCGTGAACGTGCTGCTGGACCTGATCCGTGAGGAGTCCTTTGCGTTCCAGCAGGGCCTTGACCCGCAGGATGGGGTCCTTGGCAGCCCAGTCCTCCAGTTCATTGGCGTCACGGTAGCGGGTGGGATCGTCGGCGGTGGTGTGCGGTCCCATGCGGTAGGTGACCGCTTCGATGAAGGTGGGTCCGCCGCCGTGCCGGGCACGGTCCAATGCCACGCGGGTGGCGGCCATCACGGCCAGCACATCGTTGCCGTCCACCCGGAGGCTCGGAATGCCGAATCCGGCGGCCCGGTCCGCGATCTGGATGTGGGACTGCAACCGTACGGGCTCCGAAATGGCCCAGTGGTTGTTGGAGCAGAAGAAGACCACGGGTGCCTGGTAGCTGGCGGCAAAGACCATGGCCTCGTTGACGTCGCCTTCGCTGGTGGCACCGTCGCCGAAGTATGTGACCGCCACCGAGTCCGCGCCATCGTTCTGGATGCCCATGGCGTAACCGGTGGCATGCAGGGTCTGCGCGCCGATGATGATCTGCGGGGTGGCCATATTCACGGAGTACGGATCCCACCCGGAGGATGCTGTGCCACGCCACACCCGCGTAATGTCCGTCAGGTCCACGCCGCGGCAGTACGCCACGCCGTTTTCCCGGTAGCTGGAGAAGACAAAGTCGTCCTGGCGCAGGGCCCTGCCGGAACCGACTTGCGCCGCCTCCTGCCCCAGCAACGGGGGCCAAAGACCGAGCTCGCCCTGACGCTGGAGGGCGGTGGCCTCAACATCGATCCGCCGGATGACCGTCAGGTCCTCGTAGAGGGAACACAATTGCTCATCCCCGATGTCCTTCACCCAGGGGTCAAACTCCGGGTGGCTGATCCGCTCCCCTGCCGGGGTAATCAGCTGGATCAGGTTCCTGTCTGTAGACACGATGGCACGCAACCTTCTCACGTCGTTTGACCGGAGCCTGGGGACTTGTGGTCCCGCCCGCCGCCGGCCGCCCGGGCGCCGTTGCCCCGGATATTTGTGACCCTACTCACAATGCTCAATGGGTACAACCACCGCAGCGGATACTGCGCATAATGCCCTGTTTGCGCTGCCCTCACCGTGCTAACGTTGCGCATTATGCAAGCTTTGGATGGCACGGACACGCGGCTGCTCTCGGCACTGGCCCGCGACCCCCGGCGGACCGTGGTGGCGTTGGCCCAGAAGCTGGGGCTGTCCCGGAACACCGTGCAGGCGCGCATGGCCCAGCTGGAGAAGAAGCACGTCTTCCTGTCCTTCGAACGGCGCATCAACCCGGCATCCCTGGGCTATCCGCTCATGGCGTTCATTTCCGTCCACGTCCAGCAGCAGAAACTGGGACAGCTGGCCCATGACCTCGCCGGCATTCCGGAAATCCTGGAAGGCTACGGCCTCACCGGCTCCGCTGACCTCCTGCTCCGGGTAGTGGCCCTGGATGCCGAGGACCTCTTCCGGATCAACGGGAAAATCCTGGCGTGCGATGGAGTGGACAGGACGGACACGGCGCTGGCCATGAGCGAGCTCATCCCGTTCCGCATCCAGCCGCTGCTCGAGCGGGGATCCGGAGACGCATAGGGCCAGCAACCCTTAATACCGCCCCGATACCCAGCCCCGGCGGGCTGGGTTATAGGCTGTTCCAAGGTGAATCCATGGGTGCCGTTCAGCGGATCCAACAATAAGGCAGTGCCAGTGCGTTGCCGGAAAGGCTCCATCGTGAGCAATCCTCAGGGACCGCACCAGCCGGTCCAGCCGGCGGCCTGGCCCGCGCAACCAACGGGGCAGCCCGCGCAACCAACGGGGCAGCCCGGCAACCCCGGGGAGCATGGCGCGCCACCGCTGCCCGGCAACCCGCCACAGCACGGTGCGCCGGGGGAATACGATGCACCGTCGCAGTTCCGCCCGCCCGCGCAGTATGGTGCACCCGGGCAATACTCGTCCGAGGGGCCATTCGGCCTGCCGGGACAAGAGCCCCCGGCGCAAAGCCGCCGGAAGCTGTGGACCATCCTCGGCGTTGTGGGCGGTGTCCTGCTGCTGGCGGTCGTCGGCGTCCTCATCCTGGTCAACATTGTCAACGGAGCCACCAACCATGCCCGGGGCCTGGCTGACAGCTTCACCAAGCTGGTGATTGCCGGCGACAGTTCCAAGGCCTATGACGACTATCTTGACCCGCCCTCCATGAGCAGCTGACCAAGGAGGACTTCATCGCCGGCATCAAGACCCTGGAGATGGACAGCACCTGCAAGCCTGCCTACAACGAGGTCAAGGCCAGCACCGAGAACGGCACCAAGGCGGCCGACGTCGCCGGCCTCATCACCTGCGACGGCGATAAGAAGATCGACCTCGTCTACCGCTTCGAAGGCACCGACGAGCTGAAAATGATCAACATCAAGCTCAAGCCCCAGGCCTAGCGCCGGGAACCAGAGCAGAAAAGAGTCCCCGTGCCGTATGGCCCGGGGACTCTTTTCTGTGGTTCAAGATCCGCTGATCAGTCAGCCGGATCGGCTTTCAGCGTGTCAGTGGTCCACGGCTTTCTCCGCACCCACACCGGTCAGGGAGCGTACTTCCATCTCGGCCTGCTTGGCGGTGTCCTCGCGCTTCTTGTCCAACACCGTTCCGAGCCAGCCGAGCAGGAACGCCAGCGGGATGGACACAATGCCGGGGTTGCTCAACGGGAAGAAGGCGAAGTTGGCGTCCTTGATCATGGAGGTCGCCCCGCCCGATACCACCGGCGAGAAGATGATCAGGATGATGGCCGAACCCAGGCCGCCGTACATGCTCCAGACCGCGCCCTGGGTGGTGAACCGCCGCCAGAACAGCGAGTAAACGATGGTGGGCAGGTTGGCCGACGCCGCGACGGCGAAGGCCAAAGCCACCAGGAAGGCCACGTTCTGACCGTTGGCGAAGATGCCGCCCAAGATGGCCATGACGCCGATGACCACCACGGTGCGCCGCGCCACCTTGACCTCCGTGTCGGCGTCGGCCTTGCCCTTGGAGATAACGCTGGCGTAGATGTCGTGGGCAAAGGAGGCTGCGGCGGTGATGGTCAACCCGGCCACCACAGCCAGGATGGTGGCGAAGGCTACGGCGGAGATGAAGCCCAGCAGCAGCGGCCCGCCCAAGTGGAAGGCCAGCAGGGGTGCGGCGGAGTTGACGCCGCCGGGGGCTGACTTGATGGTTTCGGCGCCAACCAGTGCAGCGGCTCCGTAGCCCAGCACCAGGGTGAACAGGTAGAAGAGACCAATCAGCCAGATG
This sequence comes from Arthrobacter sp. Hiyo4, assembly GCA_002370555.1. Taxonomy (GTDB): domain Bacteria; phylum Actinomycetota; class Actinomycetes; order Actinomycetales; family Micrococcaceae; genus Arthrobacter. The sequence goes on along the minus strand of AP014718.1, from coordinate 1,229,470 downwards.
GACCACACCACGGACTTCCGGGCTTCCTTGGCCGTGGGCACGGTGTAGAAGCGCATCAGGACGTGGGGCAGGGCAGCTGTTCCCAGGACCAGGGCGAGGCCCAAGGACATGAAGTCCAGTTTGGAGGTCCCGGTCTTGCCGTACTGCAGGCCCGGGTTCAGAACCGCCGGGTTGTTGGAAGTCTCCACGGCTGCACCGAGCAGGCTGGAGAGGTTGAAGCCGTAGATTGCCAGGACCCAGAAAGTCATCACGGCCGCGCCGGCGATCAGCAGGATTGCCTTGATGATCTGGACCCAGGTGGTGCCCTTCATGCCGCCGATCAGGACGTACGCGATCATCAGGACGCCGACGACGATGATCACCAGTGCCTGTCCGCCCCAGTCGCTGATGCCCAGCAGCAGTGAAATGAGGCTGCCGGCTCCGGCCATCTGCGCCAGGAGGTAGAAGAAGCAGACAGCAAGCGTGGAGATGGCCGCAGCGATGCGGACGGGGCCCTGCTTGAGCCGGAAGGAGAGGACATCGGCCATGGTGAACTTGCCGGTGTTGCGGAGCAGTTCGGCGACGAGCAGCAGGGCGACAAGCCAGGCCACCAGGAACCCGATGGAGTACATAAAGCCGTCATAGCCGTTGATGGCGATGGCGCCGGTGATCCCCAGGAAGGATGCGGCGGACAGGTAATCCCCGGCGATGGCCGTGCCGTTCTGCGAGCCGGTGAAGGAACGGCCGGCCGCGTAGTAGTCAGCGGCGGTTTTGTTGTTGCGGCTGGCCCGCAGCACAATGACCATGGTCACGGCCACGAACAGCCCGAAGATGCCCATGTTGAGCAGCGTGGTTTCTTTCAGGTCGGCGACGTCTACAGCCGTGGCAATCCCGATCATTTGGTCACTCCACTCAGGATGTTGCCGTCTTTATCAAACTCATGGCCTTCGATTTCGTTGCGGATCTCCGCCGCGATGGGGTCCAACTTCCGGTTGGAGTAGCTGACGTACCAGCCGGTGATGGCGAACGTGGAGACGAACTGCAGCAGGCCCAGGATCAGGCCGACGTTGATGTTGCCCCACACTTTGGTGGACATGAACTCGACGGCGTAGTCAGCCAGCAGGACATACGCGAAGTACCACAGCAGGAATGCCACGGCCATGGGGAACACAAAGCTGCGGTGACGTTTGCGCAGTTCCTGGAACCGCTCTGTCGACTGGACCTGTTCGAAGTCCACGGACGCCGCTGCGTCCGGAGTGTGGGCATCGTTACCCATCGTTCCTCCTCATTGAGATTTGCCTGGTTCACACGGACCGGCCTGCGGGCAGGATGCGGACAATGTGACTGCAATCACTCTGCGGTGTGGCGCGTGTCCATTCCAGAGCCATGGCCGGAACGGTCGCTCAACGGCTACGATGCTGCGACTAACGGCACCCGCCGCTACGCTGGTCACCATGCCGGATTCCCCCTCCTGACCGCCGCCGCAGTTGCGGTGATTGTGCTGGCGATCGCCGTCGTCGTCGGCGTTGGCATCAAGCTGCTCCGGTCCTTCCGTGAGCTGGGCACCGACGCAGAGCGCGCGACGTACAATACCCTCCACGCTGCATCGAGTGCCGGCCAGCACCTGCGTACGGGCCTCAACCCGGCAGGCGCCGCCAAGGCGAGCCGGCAGCTGAGGAACCTGCTGGGCTGTGATGCGCTGGCCATCACCGATACGGCCGGAGTGTTGGCCTGGGACGGTGCCGCCGAGGAACTGAAGCCCCGGTTGATGGAACTGGCTGCGGACGTCCTGCTCGGCGGGCGGACGGCGGTGCTCCAAGCGCGGGACCTGGGGACGGGCCATGCCTCCGGAAGCTTCGCCGCCGTCATCGCGCCGGTCCGTGCGGGCTCACGGGTGGTGGGCGTCGTGGCGGTGTTTGCCCCGGCAGCGGGCGCAGGCCTGGTCCGTGCCACCAGCGAAGTGGCGGACTGGGTGGCCGTCCAGGTGGAGCTGGCTGAGCTGGACGCATCCCGGACGCTGCTGATGGAAGCCGAAGTGCGGGCGCTGCGTGCCCAGATCAGTCCGCACTTCATCTACAACTCGCTGAACGCGATCGCGTCGTTCATCAACACGGATCCGGAGCGGGCGCGCGAGCTGGTGGTGGAGTTCGCCGATTTTACGAGGTACTCGTTCCGGCGCCACGGTGACTTCACCACGCTGGCGGAGGAACTGCGCTGCATCGACCGGTACCTACTGCTGGAGCGCGCCCGGTTCGGTGACCGCGTCCAGGTCAGCCTGCGGATCGCGCCAGAAGTCCTGAGCACCGTCATCCCGTTCCTAAGCCTGCAGCCGCTGGTGGAGAACGCCGTCAGGCACGGCCTGGAGGCCAAGGAGGGGGCGGGCCACATCACCATCACGGCCAATGATTCGGGCGCCTTTGCGGAAGTGACCATAGAGGACGACGGCGTGGGGATGGACCCTGCCCAGCTCCAGTCGATGCTGGCCGGGCACCACGACGGCGACCACGTGGGGCTGCGCAACGTGGACGCCCGGCTCCGGCAGGTTTACGGGGACCAGCACGGCCTGGTGATCGAGACGGCCCCGGGCGAGGGAACGCTGATCACCATGCGGGTGCCCAAGTCCCAGCCCGGCCACGACGCCTGAACCCCGGCATTCTGATCTCAGCCGCCTCCAGCGGCTAATGTAGGACCATGATTAATGTCCTCGTCGCTGACGACGAGCTACCCGCCGTGGAGGAGTTGGCCTATCTCCTGGGCAAGGATGACCGGATCGGGGTCATCCACCGGGCCATTTCGGGCACAGAAGCGTTGCGGGCCCTGAACACCGCAGCGGTTGACGCCGTCTTCCTGGATATTCACATGCCCGCCGTGTCCGGCCTTGATGTTGCCCGCGCCATCGCGCGCAGCAGCAAACCGCCGGTGGTGGTGTTTGTCACCGCGGACGAGGACTGCGCCCTGGAGGCGTTCGAGCTTGCCGCCGTGGACTACCTCCTTAAGCCCGTCCGGGCCGAGCGGCTGTCCCGGACGGTGGGACGGATCAGCGAGCTACTGCGCGACGGCGGCGGCCCGCCCCCGAAATGATCACCGTCGACCAGGGCGGCACCACCAGGATGATCAGGCGCGACGACGTCACGTACGTCCAGGCGCAGGGCGACTACGCCCGGCTGCACACCGCCGATGCCAGCTATCTCATACGGGTCCCGCTGGCAGACCTGGAACAGCAGTGGGCCGAGGCCGGGTTTATCCGCACGCACCGGTCCTACCTCGTGGCACTGAAGCATGTGCAGTCCATGAAGCTGACGGCGGACAAACCCAGCGTCTCGGTGGCCGGTGCCGGCCTGCCCATCAGCCGCCGCCACCTTCCTACGGTCAGGGAAAAACTGGAAGCCACCCGCATCCGGCCGCAGGCATGACCCGGGTCCGTGTCACTGCTCCGCGCTCGGCACCGCGGCCGGCCGGGAGTCGCGCGAGGCGGCGGAGGAATCCGAGGTGGGGCAGGTCTTCGTCCGCTCCCTGATCCGTTCCCAGTTGCGGCTGGCCCTGGTGGTGGCCATCGGCTTCATGCTGATCCTGTGCGCGTTCCCGTTGCTGCTGGCAGCCCTACCGGGCCTCGCCGAGACCCGGATCGCGGGGATCCCGTTCGACTGGATCCTGCTCGGTGCAGGCATCTATCCCGTCATCGGCCTCAGCGCCTGGTTGTATATCCGGACCGCTGCACGGAACGAGGCCCGCTACCGGGACCTGGCCGGGGACGAGTGATGGCCCTATGAATCCCGCGGTTGGTGTGGCGGCGCTTGTTGTTGTTTCGCTGGCAACGGCCGCCATCGGGTTCTACGGTCTGCGGATTTCCCGGACCACCGGCGATTTTTATGTGGCTTCCCGGACCGTCAGGCCATGGTGGAACGCCTCGGCCATCGGCGGGGAGTATCTCTCGGCAGCGAGTTTCCTGGGCGTGGCCGGGCTCATCCTGCTGTCCGGTACCGACGCGCTGTGGTTTCCTGTGGGCTACACCGCCGGCTACCTGATGCTGCTGCTCTTTGTTGCCGCACCGCTGCGCCGGTCCGGCGCCTACACGATCCCGGACTTCACCGAGGCCAGGCTGGATTCGCGCGCAGTCCGCCGTGTGACCAGCGTGGTGGTGGTTGTGGTGGGCTGGCTGTACATTGTGCCTCAGCTCCACGGCGCGGCCTTAACCATCCGGATCACCACCGGGCTGCCGGCCTGGGTAGGCTCCGTGGCCGTGGTGGTTGTGGTGTGCCTGACCGTTGTGGCCGGCGGCATGCGCTCCATTACCTTTGTGCAGGCCTTCCAGTTCTGGCTGAAGCTCACCGCCCTCGCCGTGCCCGTCCTGTTCATCGTGTTCACGCTCGCCGGTGACGGGAGCGCCGCAATGGCCTCCGCCGTCGTGAATCCCACCGGGCTGGCCCCCGCCGGGCCGTACCAGAACATCTCGCTGCTGGTGGCGCTGCTGTTCGGCACGCTGGGACTCCCCCACGTCCTGGTCCGCTTCTACACGAATCCGGACGGACACTCAGCACGGCGGACCACGCTGATCGTGCTCGGGCTGCTCTCCGTCTTTTACCTGTTTCCTACCGCTTACGGGCTGGTGGGGCGGATGTTCGCGCCCGAACTCGCCCGGTCAGGGCAGGCCGACGCGGTGGTTCTCCTGCTGCCGGGGCAGCTGATCGGTGGAACCGCGGGCGACCTGCTCTCAGCGTTGGTGGTGGCCGGTGCCTTCGCCGCGTTCCTATCCACCACCTCCGGCCTGGTGGTCTCGCTGGCGGGCGTGATCAGCCAGGACGTCCTGGGCGGCAGCGTGCGGGGATTCCAGCTCGCCGCCGTCGTCTCCGCTGTGGTCCCGCTGGGATTTGCCGTGATGACTGATTCCCTGGCGCTCGCCGGCAGTGTGGGCCTGGTGTTCGCGTTTACCGCCTCCACTGTGTGCCCGGTGCTCCTGCTGGGCATCTGGTGGCGGGGACTCACCGATGCCGGCGCCATTGCCGGAATGGTGACCGGCGGCGTCCTCTGCGGCGGCGCCATGGTGTGGGGAACGGTCTTGGGCGCTTCCGGCACGCCCTTCTGGCTGGCTCAGCCGGCGGCGTGGACGGTTCCCGCAGCCTTCGCCGTGACGGTGCTTGTCTCCAGGGGGACTAAACAACGGATTCCGCGGTCCATGAGCCGCGTCATGACCCGGCTGCACACTCCCGAACGGCCGTTGGTGACCGAACGCTGAGTCCCGTGACCAGCCAACGGGCCGTCAGTCTATGGCCGCCATGAGCTCAACCACGCGGTCCAGGAAGGCATCAACCTGGGTCTCTTCGTAACCGTCCTTGCCCACGGCGGGACGGAAGACCACCCGGCGGACATTGTCCACGCTGAGCGGCTTGTCCTCTTCGAGGTAGCCGATCAGGTCATAGCAAAGATTGTCCACGTCCAGGATGTTGTAACTGCGGGCCTTCTTTTTTGACGGGCGCCGGAAGCGCTCACCGTCAGGCCTGTGGAGGCGGCCCCGCAGGATCCCGGAGAGGCTGCCGATCTCCCGCAGCCAGGCATCCTCACCCTTGGCGGCGATCAGTTCGTCCCGTTCGCGGCGGGCGAAGGCGTCTTCGAGCCGGTCCAGCGCTGCGTCGACGACGGCGGCAGCGTAACCTCCCTTGACCGGGTCAAAGGAGACGCTCCGGACATCGGCGCTGGTGACGCCGTGGATGGCTGCCTTCGGCGTCTCCAGCGCCACCCTGGCCCGCTGGAGGAACTGGTCCACCTGTTTGGCGTTGTACCCGAATTCGTTGCCCCGCACGCGCTCAAACGACGCGGGGATTTTCCGTTGAAAGTCCAATGCCACTGTTGTTCCTTTGTTGCTTCAGCTGGGTCAGGTTACGATGTTACGCACCAGTCTATTGGCACTGCCGGCGGTCCGGCGGAGATGGTCCGAGAGGGTCGCCTCAGACGCCCGCAACGAGTGCAAACAGCACAAATGCAACGGGACATGCGAAGACTATGGAGTCCAGGCGGTCCATAACGCCCCCATGTCCGGGCAGGATGCTGCTCATGTCCTTGATCCCGAGTTCACGCTTGACCATCGACTCTGCCAGGTCTCCCGCGGTGGACGCTGCAACGACGCCTACGGCGAGGATCACACCCACCCACCAGGGCTTGTCCAGCAGGAAAATGCTGGCAAGGACGCCGATCAGCATGGCCCCGGCAATGGAGCCGGCGAAGCCTTCCCAAGATTTCTTGGGGCTGATCTTCGGGGCCATGGGTGTTTGCCCAGCGATGCGCCCACGAGGTAGCCGAACGTGTCGTTCGAGACCACCAGCAGCAGCATCACGGCCACCTGCCAGGCACCGGGCGGCACGGTTCCGCCAGGCCAGAGACCCACCGGGGTGGCGGCGCCGACGGCGTGCAGCGGCAACGTGGCGAAACTGATGAAGAACGGGACCCAGCCCAGCGTGAACACGCCGGCAAAGATGCTGTTCGCTGATCCGGCGGGGTTCTCCACTGAACGCCAGAGGAGGACTGCCACGCTGCTCAGGAGCATTGCGAAAAGCAGGCTCTCAAGACCGCCGAGATAGGCGGCGCACGGCATGGCGACTGTACCCACCATGACCGGGACGATGGGCATCCTGGTCCCGTTCGCCTCCAGGGCACGGAAGATCTCCCAGACTCCGAAGACCGCGAACCCGGTGGTGACAGCCACGAATCCGAGCGGGAGGAACACCAGGCCGCCCAGCACGCCGATCAGCATGGCCAGGCCCACCACAATGGCTGCCGGAAGATTCCGGCCGGCCTTGGGCGTCGGATTGCTCCGCAACTGTTTCCCCCTGGTGCGCGCCCGTTGGGTGGGGCCTGCTCTGCCTGGCTCATCAGACTTCGAGCAGCTCTGCTTCCTTGCGCTTGAGCAGCTCGTCGATGCCGTCCACGTGCGATTTGGTCAGGCCATCCAGTTCCTTTTCGGCGCGGCTGCCCTCGTCCTCGCCGGCTTCGCCGTCTTTGACGAGCTTGTCCAGCGTCTCCTTGGCCTTGCGCCGGATGTTGCGGATGGAGATCTTCGCGTCCTCGCCCTTGGTCTTGACGATCTTGACGTATTCCTTGCGGCGTTCCTGGGTCAGGTCCGGGATGGTGATCCTGATGACGTTGCCGTCGTTGGAGGGGTTGGCGCCCACCTCGGAATCACTCAGGGCCCGCTCGATGTCGCGCAGTGCGGTCTTATCGAACGGCGTGATGAGGATGGTGCGCGCGTCCGGAATGGCGAAGGAGGCAAGCTGCTGCAGCGGGGTGGGCGACCCGTAGTAGTCCACCAGGACCTTGTTGTAAAGGCCCGGGTTTGCCCGTCCTGTGCGGATCGAGGCGAAGTCTTCCTTGGCTACCTCTACCGCCTTGTCCATCTTCTCTTCGGCTTCGAGCAAGGTTTCTTCGATCACTGTCTCTCCTCAGAAATCAGTGCAGTCCGGGTACCGGGTCCCTGCACAATCTTGGTTCATGGTTCCTGGTTCCATTGTTGCCCGGTTGCGGGCATGGAACCGTGCTCAGATCATCCTAGCTGCCGCTACGGGGTCACCAGGGTACCGAGCTTTTCGCCCAGGATGGCGCGGGTGACGTTCCCTTCGCCTTCCATCCCGAAAACCACCATGGACAGGTTATTGTCCTTGCACATGGTCATTGCGGTCTGGTCCATGACCCTGATGTCGCGGCGCAGGGCGTCGTCGTAGCTCAGCGTGTCCAGCTTCTCGGCAGCGGGGTCCTTCTTGGGATCCGCGGTGTAGACGGCGTCCACGCCGCTCTTGGCCATCAGGACGACGTCCGCGTGGACCTCCAGGGCGCGCTGGGCGGCCACTGTGTCCGTGGAGAAGTACGGCAGCCCGGCTCCGGCGCCGAAGATGACCACGCGGCCCTTTTCCATGTGGCGGATGGCCCGGCGGGGAATGTAAGCCTCGGCCACTTGCCCCATGGTGATGGCGCTCTGGACGCGGGTTTCAACGCCGGCCTGCTCCAGGAAGTCCTGCAGCGCAAGGCAGTTCATGACGGTGCCGAGCATGCCCATGTAGTCGGCGCGCGAGCGGTCCATGCCGCTCTGGGACAGTTCCGCGCCGCGGAAGAAGTTGCCGCCGCCGACGACGATAGCAACTTCCACTTCGGGGACCGCTGCGGCGATCTGCTTGGCGACGTCGCGCACGGTGTCGGGATCAACGCCCAGCTTGCCGCCGCCGAAGACCTCGCCCGACAACTTCAGGAGGACGCGGCGCCTGCTTTTCTCTGGCTGGCTTGAAGAATTGACGGCTTCCATGGGTGCCTTCCCGTTGGTGAACTCTGAAAAAGGTTATCGTGCCGGGTGGCCAAAGGTCTCATCGGACCTTTAGCCGGTGCATGCAAAAGGGCGGCCACCGAAGTGGCCACCCCTTTGCGGATTCGACTAGGAGCCGACGCGGAAACGTGCGAAGGACGTGCCCTTGACACCGGCCTCTTCGAGGACCTGCGCCACAGACTTCTTGGCGTCCTTGGCGAAGGCCTGGTCAACCAGGACCTCACCCTTGTAGAAGCCCGTAACGCGGCCTTCCACAATCTTGGACATTGCGGCCTCGGGCTTGCCTTCAGCCTTGGCAGTCTCTTCGGCAATGCGACGCTCGGACTCGACCAGGTCGGACGGAACGTCTTCGCGGGTCAGGTAGTTCGGGGACATCGCTGCGATGTGCACTGCAATGTCGTGTGCGGCGGTGGCAGCGGCCTCGCCTTCACCGTCAACAGCGAACAGGACGCCGACCTGGGCCGGGAGGTCCTTGGACGTCTTGTGCAGGTAAGCGTCAACAGTGCCGCCCTCAATGCGGGACAGCTTGCGGACAACAACCTTTTCGCCGAGGATTGCGCCTTCTTCGACGACAACCTCGGACAGCGGCTTGCCGTCAACTTCGATGGCCAGGAGGGTGTCGAGGTCGGCAGCGCCGGACTCCACAGCCACGGCCAGGACCTTGTCGGCCAGCTGGATGAACTTGTCAGCCTTGGCGACGAAGTCGGTCTCGCAGTTGACCTCGATCATCACGCCGACGCCGTTGCTGACCTTTGCGGCCACCAGGCCTTCAGCGGTTGAGCGGCCTTCGCGCTTGGTAGCGCCTTTGAGGCCCTTGATGCGGATGATCTCGATGGCCTTTTCGGCGTCACCGTTGGCTTCGTCAAGAGCCTTCTTGACATCCATCATGCCGGCGCCGGTGCGCTCGCGCAGAGCCTTGATATCAGCGGCAGTGTAGTTCGCCATGTGAACCCCTCTGTCTAGAAAATGTATGTGGTGTACGGACCGACAGGACAGCGGCTCACCGGGTGAGCCGCCATCCTGTCAGGTGCTCCGGCGCTGCAGGCAGCGCCGGAGAATCCGGATTTACTAGTGTTACTTGTCAGCGTCGGCGGCGGGAGCTTCGGCAGCAGCCGGAGCTTCCTCGGCAACCGGAGCAGCTTCTTCGGCTGCGGGAGCGGCAGCTTCTTCGGCAGCCGGAGCAGCCTCAGCGGCAGGCGCTTCTTCAGTCTTGCTGCCTTCGAGGAGCTCGCGCTCCCACTCAGCCAGCGGCTCTTCCGGAGCTTCCGTGGTGCCCGTGGCGCGGTTGTGGCGGGCGATGAGGCCCTCAGCAACGGCGTCGGCGACAACGCGGGTCAGCAGGTTCACGGAGCGGATGGCGTCGTCGTTGCCCGGGATCGGGAAGTCGACTTCGTCAGGATCGCAGTTGGTGTCCAGGATGGCCACAACCGGGATGTTCAGCTTCTTGGCTTCGTCAACGGCCAGGTGTTCCTTCTTGGTGTCCACGATCCAGAGCACGGAAGGTGCCTTGGTCAGGTTGCGGATACCGCCGAGGTTGGTTTCCAGCTTGGTGAGTTCACGGCGAAGGAGCAGCAGTTCCTTCTTCGTGTACGAGGAGCCGGCGACGTCGTCGAAGTCGATCTCTTCCAGTTCCTTCATGCGCTGGATGCGCTTGGAAACGGTCTGGAAGTTGGTCAGCATACCGCCGAGCCAGCGCTGGTTCACGTAAGGCTGGCCAACGCGGGTAGCCTGCTCAGCGATGGATTCCTGGGCCTGCTTCTTGGTGCCGACGAAGAGTACGGTGCCGCCGTGTGCAACGGTGGCCTTTACGAACTCGTAGGCGCGGTCGATGTAGGACAGCGACTGCTGGAGGTCAATGATGTAGATGCCGTTGCGCTCCGTGAAGATGAATCGCTTCATCTTCGGGTTCCAACGGCGGGTCTGGTGTCCAAAGTGGACGCCGCTGTCAAGCAGCTGGCGCATAGTTACGACGGGCATGCCGGCGCTCCTTCCGGCAGGTCATTCATGAGAAAGCCTTTTCAGGCCCTCTTACCCTGCCAATAGTTGACGGTTAATTAGCGTGGCCCAAGGCGGGCCGTGCTCCTGGCATCCATTGCGACTCTCATCAGGACCGTGAGGCCCTGACCGCAAGAGACACAATCCTCCTCACACAAAGCCGGGGCTTCAGACTTGGAGGGCTGGATACGCGTAGTCAGTTGCTGCTCCCCCGCATTCCTGAATGAGGCGTGCCGACGCAAGCGTTGAGGGCACAGCAAACTGCTCCATCAAGTGTACAACAGGAGCCACTAGCCGAAGGACAACCCGAGGGCCTTCGCCGGGCGTTTTCCACATGGCCAAAGTGCGCACTCCCGCTGTGGGATCCGGCACGCAAAGCTGGGTTTATGAAAGCCATAGTTGCCCTCGCGGCAGTGCTCATACTGCCGGCCGCGGCGGCTCCAGCGGATACAGCGCCGCGCGCTTCCTGGGAGTGGCCGCTCTCCCCCAGGCCCGCGGTGCTGCGCGCCTTTGACCCGCCGGACAAGCCGTGGATGAGCGGGCACCGCGGCCTGGACCTTGAGGCAACGCACGACGGCGTCCCGGTCACCTCGCCGGAGTCCGGCACCGTCAGTTTCGTGGGAGTAGTGGTGGACCGCCCCGTGATCACCATCAATCATGGGGGCGGTCTCCGCAGCAGTTTTGAGCCAGTCGAAAGCCCGCTTACGGCCGGGCAGTGGTGGCGAAGGGCGAGATCATCGGAACACTGCAGCCTGGGCACTGCGGCGCACTTGCCTGCGTCCATTGGGGCGTGAGGCAGGGGGACGCCTACGTCAATCCCCTCGAATTCGTCACCGACCTCCGCCCCTCCATTCTGCTGCCCGTGGGGCTGGACACTGGCTGACGGCCGGCGGCCGGCGGCTCTAGACGATCGCCGAGATCCCGGTGATGGCGCGGCCGGTCACGAGGGTGTTGATCTCGTGGGTTCCCTCATAGGAGTAGATGGCTTCAGCGTCGGCAAAGATCTTGGCCATCTCGAAGTCGGTCACGATGCCGTTGCCACCCAGAAGGCTGCGGCCGATCGCCACGCTCTCGCGCATCCGGGCGGTGGTGAATGCCTTGGCCAATGCGGACTGTTCGTCCTTGGCCTGGCCGGCATCCTCCAGCTGGGAAAGCCGGACCATCATTCCCATGGAGCTGACTGCATTCCCGAGGATCTGTACCAGCTGGCTTTGGACGAGCTGGAACGACGCGAGCGGGCGGCCGAACTGGTGGCGTTCCACGGCGTAGCGGCGGGCCACGTCGAAGGCTGCCAGCTGCTGGCCGACTGCCTGCCAGCCGACGGACAGCCGCGTGACCTTCAGGACCTTGTTCGTGTCACGGAAGCTGTTGGCGCCCGCCAGCTTGAAGAAGTCCGGAACCACCACGTTCTCCAGGACGATGTCCGCGTTCTGGACGGTCCGAAGTGAGATCTTGTTTTCAATCTTGGTGGCGCTGAAGCCGGGCAGTGCCGTATCCACAAGGAAACCCTTGACCTGGTTGTCGGCGAGGTCCCGGGCGTAGACGACCACCCAATCCGAGAAGGTAGCGTTGCCGATCCAGCGCTTGGCGCCATTGAGGATCCACATGTCTCCGTTCCGCTGTGCCGTGGTGCGCGTGCCGCCGGCTACGTCGGAACCTCCCAGCGGCTCCGTAAGACCGAATGCGCCGATCTTCTTCAGCGAATAGATATCCGGGAGCCAGGCGTCCTGCTGTTCCTGGGAAGCCAGGGCTTCGATGGACCCGGTGAACAGTCCGTCGTGCACGCCCATGAAGGTGGCGATGGAGGTATCGGCGCGTGTGGCCTCGGCATGGACCAGGCCGGCAAACAGGTTGGAGTAGCCCTGGCGCCGCACGGGGCTCACCAGGTCGATTTCGGCCAGCTTGGGAATGAGCTCCATGGGGAACTCGCCGCGGTTCCAGCAGTCCACGGCAATCGGCCGGACTTCGCGGGCGAGGAAGCCCCGGATCTCGGCGAACCGGTCCTGCTCCTTGGCGGTGAGAAGCTGCTCGAAGGCGAAGAAGTCGCCGTCGGCGTACGGAAGGTTGTTGATGTCAACAGAGGCCTTGGACATTTGGTTCCCTCGCAAAGGTCAGCAAGCGCGGACAGGCCAGCCAGGGCAGGACAGGCCGGGCCGGGACTCAGCAGCACGGTAAGTTACTGGTCAGTAACATACCGCAGATTGCGGGAAAACGAAAGAAACCGCGGCCGACAATCTCTCGTCAGCCGCGGTTCCATGATGGTTTGGTTCCGGCGGTTTGGTTCCCGCGGTGTGGTGCTTGGGTAGGGCTACTCGGACTTGAACCGAGGACCTTAGGATTATGAGTCCCGCGCTCTAACCAGCTGAGCTATAGCCCCCTGCCCTTGCCGGCGTGGTCCGCGGAGGACTTCGGCTTCAGCAGGGCAAAAACACTCTAGCAAACAGTGGCGGGCATCAGGACCACGCAGTCAGGGCGCCGGGCCCGGGCAGGCCGGGGCGGGGCCCTGCGGGACCAGTGTCAGAGGGCTTTGTCGTCGTAGCTTGCACCCCGGTAGAGGTCCTCGAAGGTCTGCAGTGTGCCCTTGATGCTGTGCGGTTCCACCATCCGCCGGCTTGCCTGGCCCATTGCCGCCCGTTCCTCGGCTGGCAGCTGGAGGATCCGCGTGATTTTGGCTGCGAGGTCGTCGCTGTCGTTGGGTGTGAACAGATAGCCGTTCTCGCCGTCGCGCACCAGGTGCGGCAGGGCCATGGCATCCGCCAACAGGACGGGCGTGGAGGCAGACATCGCCTCCAGTGTCACCAGCGACTGAAGCTCCGCGGTCCCCGGCATACAGAACAGGTCCGCCTTGATATAGGCCTCCCGGAGGTCCTCATCGCTGGCCAGTCCCAGGAACTTCACCCGCTCCCCCAGCCCGAGCCGTTCCGCCTGCGCTTCAAGAGCGGCGCGGACTTCGCCGCCGCCCACAATTTCCAGGTGGACGTTGAGCTCTGCGGGCGTCTTGGACACGGCACTGATGAGTACGTCCACGTGTTTTTCCTCGGCCAGGCGCCCCACAAACACAACGGTTGGGTGGGCGTGCGGTTCGATCACTTCGCCGGGCTGCAGCTCATAGGCTGCGGAGTCAATGCCGTTGGAGAGCGGCAGCACCTTGTGCAGGAACGCGTGCTGGTGCATGGCCTTGGCGGCCAGGGGTGTGGGCGTGGTGACGACGTCCGCCCGGCCCATGACCTTGCCCATGTCCTTCCAGGAGATCTTGCCGATGATGTCCTTGAACCACTGCGGGAACGGCAGGAACGGGTTCAGGTTCTCCGGCATGAAGTGGTTGGTGGCCACGATCCTGATGCCCCGCTTCGCCGCTTCGTATAGGACGTGCTCGCCGATCATGTAGTGGCTCTGGATGTGCACCACATCGGGCTTGATCCGATCGAAAAGAAGGCCGATCTCCTTCTTGATTTCCCAGGGCAAGCAGATACGGAAGTACTCGTGGGTGAAGACCCCGTGGGAACGGAGCCGGTGCACGGTGGCCTCGGAGCGGAACTCCGTGAAGCTCGCGCCGTCGTCCGCCCGGCAAGCCAGCACGTGCACGTTGTGGCCGCGGCCGCTCATGCCGTTGGCCAGACGGTAGCTGAACTGCGCGGCCCGTTGATGTGGGGCGGGTACGTATCCGCGGCGATCAGGATGGTCAGGGGAGGCTGGTCAGAGGGCGTTGTCACGTGAAGAGCTCCTGAAGGTCACAGCACGGGCAGCTGTCGCTGGCCGCACCGGTTGGCCGCCGGCACGGTAGCGCGGGGCCTCTTGGAATCGGCTGGTCATGAAAGTGGGCTGGTTGGGTAAGCAAGCTAGTGGGACGCCCTGCCCGCCGCCTTCCGCGCATCTTTCCTGCGCTTGGTGACCTCGGGATGGTGCCTGGAAAGGGCGATCACCCCCACGATAGCAAGTGAAGCAGCCGTAGCCATGGCGATCGCCATCACGGCGTGGACGTCCGGGCGCAGCTCGCCCAGGATCACGATGCCGATGGCGATGCCCACGATCGGGTCGATGACTGTCAGCCCGGCGATGACGAGGTCCGGCGGCCGCCCGAGTAGGCGCTCTGCACAAACCAGGAACCCAGGCCGCCGGCCGCCGCGATGGCCACCACCGAATACCACTGGACATTGAGCAGCGCCAGCCCGTTCGGGTCCAGCAGGTGCTTGCCGATGATACGCGTCAGCACCGCGACAAAGCCAAACAGAACGCCGGCGCCGAGGATGTAGACAAACGCGCTCATCCGGTGCCGGAACATGACCGCCAGGGTGCCGAACACGCCGACCGCCAGCGCCAGCAGCAGCACGATGGTGAGCTCGTCCTCCTGGCTCACATGGTGGTTCTCCTGCGTCACGTTGACGGCGAGCAGGACAAAGAGTGCGGAGCCGGTCACGCAGGCCGCGATGGACACCATGGTGGCCCGGTTGATGGTGATGTCCTGGTCGCGGGCGTTCACCACGGTGGTAATGACCAGCGCAATGGCGCCGATCGGCTGCACCACCGTCAGCGGCGCGGAGACCAGGGCCACCGCGTTCATTCCCATCCCGAGGCTCAGCAGGAGAAGTCCCAGCACCCACCGCGGATTGCGGAGCAGGCGGAGGAAGCCGTTTGAACTCAGCGCCAGCCCGCCGGTGTCGGCTTTGACGGCGCTCCCCTGCTTCTGCGCACCCAGGGCAAGGCAGAATGCGCCAAGCACCGCCAGCAGGACCGCCACCCATACCATCAGGCGGTGCCGCCGTCGCGATGGGACTGCTGACGGCCCTTCCGCAGAATGGCCCAGAAATAGTTGTACGCGGCAATCCAGTGGCCGGTGAGCCCAAGTCCCAGCACGATCCAGGCTGCAATGAACAGCGGCCCGGCAAACGGGGTGTCCAATCGCGACAGGACCAGCAGGGGTGTGCCCAGGAGCAGGAGACCGGTGCGGACTTTGCCCACACGGCTCACTGGCAGGTCCGGGTGGCCCGGAAGTAGGAGAGCGTCAGCACCAGGAGCACGGCGTCAGGCACCAGGAGTGCGGCCAGGTACAGCCAATGAACGACGCCGGCAATCACCAGGGTGACCGCCACCGCGATCAGGGCAAGCCGGTCAGCCAGCGGATCCATGACGCGGCCGAGCTTGGACGCCTGGTCGAAGCGGCGGGCTACGTAGCCATCAATCCAGTCGGTTCCCGCCATCACCACCAGGACCACAACGGCGGTCCCATATTCCTTCTGGGCCAGCACGAGCCAGACAAAAAGTGGCACGCCCATAAAGCGCAGCACTGTAAGGGCGTTGGGGATGGTGAAGACGCGGTCGTGGTCAACCTGGGGGCGGCCGGGCCGCGCACCAGCGCCGATGAACCTCAATCCGTCCCCCTTCCTTCGGGCCCGGTGTGACTTCAGAGCCCAGTGTGACGTTGTGTTGTTAGGGGTTCCGCAGCAGCCTGCGCAGGAGCACCACAAAGATCGTTGCGGAGGCTGCAAGTGCGGCAAGTGGCTTCCAGCGGAGGCCGGCGCCGTCCGGGGATCCGGAGAAGTCAGCGTACTTTTGGCTGGCCTTGGCAGCGCCATGTTCAACGGCAGCCTTGCCCTCCCCCAGTTTTTCCTTGGCAGCGCCCAGCAGGAACATGGCCTGCGGCTTGATGTCGAGCTCGGTATCCAGTTCGTCGCGGACCTGGGCCAGGTGGCGCCGGCGTTGTTCCAGGCGGCGGTGAAGCTCGGGCTCGGCCGCCTGCGGGAATTCCTGCTTGCGTGCCGCGGCCTTGGCTTCCTTCTCGGCCTTGGCCTTCGCGGCAGCTTCGTCCTTGGCAGCCTTGGCGGCCTTGGCCTCCGGGCTGGCCGGGTCGAGCAGCGCGGCGTTGAAGTCCGAGCCTTCCTTGACGATGCCGAGATCGTGTTTGATGCCGCGGATGGTCTCGGCCGGGACCAGGGGCATGGCCTGCTTGAATTTGCGGACGCCGATCAGGCCGCCAATGAGGGCAATGACCAGGAACAGGGCGCAGACGAGCAGCGCGGCGAGCCACGCCGGCATGATGGTGGCCAGGCCCATAATGGCGGCCACGATCAGGCCAACCACCAGGAAAGCCACAAAAATAAGTGCAACGGCGAAGAAGGCGGCGGCGACGCCTACCTGGATGCCCTTGCGCTTGAGCTCGATTTTGGCGAAGGCGATTTCATCGTTGAGTTGGCGAGGGGCCAGACGGAAGAGAAGTTTCAGCGTCCTGGGCACTGCGGTGATCCGCAATCCCTGGCTGGTGCGCCCGGTGTGACGTCCGCTCATCGGTTCCCGCCTAACTTGTTGTGTAGTCTGCTGCCTGGTCGGTTCGGCATCCATGTGCAGTGGGAGCCCGTGGCAGCACGGTCCCGCCCCCAAAACTATCATTCAGGTTCAGGGCAAACTTCCGGGTTGGCCGCACGGCGCGCCTGCAGCCCCGGAAAGATGGAACTTCCGGGGCCTAGGATTGATCTCCGTGACCACTCACTCGAATCCGGGCGATTCGCTGACCCGCCGCCGGAAACTGTTGTATATCCTCCTCCTCGGTGCCCTCACCGCCTTGGGTCCGTTCACGATCGACCTGTACCTGCCTGCGTTCCCGGCACTGGAAGCGAGCCTTGGAGTCACGGAGGCCCAGGTCCAGCTGACCCTGGCCGGCACCACCGTGGGCTTTGCCCTCGGCCAGCTGATGGTGGGCCCCTTCAGCGACAAGTTCGGCCGGCGGCTCCCGCTGATCCTGGCCACCGCCCTGCATATCGCATCCTCCGTGGGAGCAGCCCTGTCCACCGACATCTCCACGCTGGGCTTCTTCCGCGTCCTCATGGGCGTGGGTGCTGCGGGCGGCGGCGTGGTGGCGATGGCCATGGTGCGGGACCTGTTCTCCGGCTATGCCATGGTCCGGATGTTCTCGCGCATGGCCCTGGTGAACGGGCTGGCACCGATCCTGGCCCCGGTGATCGGATCGCAGCTGCTCCTGGTGATGCCCTGGCCGGGAATCTTCGCGTTCCTGGCTGGCTACGGCACCCTGGTGATCATCGCCGCGCTCGTGGTGGTCCGTGAAACACTGCCACCGGAGAAGCGCGGCCTGACCGGAATGACCGCCGGCCAGCGCTACAAAGTTCTTTTTACGGACCGGATCTTCGTGGGCCTGCTGGTGGTGGGCGGCATGAACTTCGCCGGCCTCTTCACCTACCTGTCCGCGTCGCCGTTCCTGTTCCAGGACATTTTCGGGTTCTCGCCGCAGGAATACGGCCTGCTGTTCGGCATCAATTCCCTGGGCATTGTAGCCGGCGTCCAGACCAGCTCCAGGCTCATCCGTACTGTCCCGCCGCAATGGATCCTTGCCTGTTCCACGGCCTGGATGTTCCTGATGGCCATGCTGATCGTGGTCTTTGACCAGGCCGGCTTGGGGCTCTGGGCGTGATGGTTCCGCTCTGGTTCTACATCATGGGCGCAGGCTTTACATTCCCCTGCGTGCAGGTGCTGGCCCTGAGCAGCCACGGCGCGCAGGCCGGGACGGCCGCGTCCCTCCTGGGTGCCGCGACCTTCCTGATGGCCGGCCTGGTTTCACCGGTGGCGGGGTGGCTGGGCATCACCAGCTCCACGCCCATGGGCGCTGTGCAGGCCGCGTGCATACTGGTTGCGATAGCGGGCCTCTGGCTGGTCGTCAGGCCCCGCACCGTGCCCTCGATCCACTGAACCCCTTCGACCCAATGATGAAACCCACAAAACGCAAACTGCACCGCAACCCCGGGGACTGTTCCTTGGGCGGTGCTGGGCGCCGTCGCCGGTTACTTCCTTGGGCGAGTGTTCGGCAGTGGCGCCATCGGCATCATCCTCGGCGCGCTGGCAGGTGCTGCCCTGCTGTACCGGGTCAACCCGGGGCCCTGGAACCGTCCCTGACTGTTGGGACGTGGCGCCACATCCCGGTCCGCTGGGGAGGGGCCCACCCCTGCCGCCCGGGAGCTTTCCCACGATAAAATAATTCCGTGCCCAGTTGGCAGTTCCACTCGCCGCCCTCGGCCACATGGCAACGTTGCGACTCAGGTATATTGCCCATGTGGTGGGACCGGCTGTGCGCCCAAACCGGCCAGCAGTCCGCAGCCCTCTATGCCGCCGGACTCTTCACGGACGACAGGCGGCGGCCCATCGCGCAGTGGTTCAACGCCGCCTTCAACGCCGCCCTCCTGGTGGCCCCGGAGACCTCGCCTGAGTGGCCCGTGCAGCGCTTCGGGATCTTCTACGCACCACCGGCCTCAGGCTTCGTCCGGGTGTACTCAGCACCCCATGAATGGCATCCGCGCGAGCCCCGCAAGTCCCCACCGAGCAGGACGCGTTCCGGGCGGCCATAGCCGAGGCTGAGCGGTTCCTGCAGGTGGAAATGGACTTTGTGTGACTGCAAAAAATCCCCGCCCTCATAGAGAGGACGGGGATTCCGGAGCTAAGCTCCTCCTGCTGGACTTGAACCAGCAACCCTTCGATTAACAGTCGAATGCTCTGCCAATTGAGCTAAGGAGGAATGAAGCAGGTATGACCTTAGCAAAGGTTTCCCGGGAATGGGAAATCGGCGGCGGTGCACCACGAAATACCCTCCCCGGGTATAAAAAAATCCCCGTTCCGGAGACCCGGAACGGGGATTGTGCGCTCCTCCTGCTGGACTTGAACCAGCAACCCTTCGATTAACAGTCGAATGCTCTGCCAATTGAGCTAAGGAGGAATGAAGCGGGTACCAGCCTAGCAAAGACACCGGCTGGAAGCGAAATCAGGAGTGAAATCGGCGCGTTTCAGGCGTCCGAGCGCAGTGCCCGGCGCTCCATTTCGAGCATCATCAGTTCCCTGTTGAGCCGCTGGAAATCCTCCGGGTTCGCTGCCGGATCCAGCCGCTGCAGCTGGCCCATCTTGTCCGCCTTGACCCGCGTGATCTGGAGCTCGAACAGCCGGGACAGAATGTCCTTGCAGTACTTCTGGACGGCTTCAGCAGTGCTCGCGGGAAGCGGCACCACAGCAAGCTCGGACACCAGCGGCCGCAGGGGTTCCGGGACTTCGTGCATCACCTGTTCCACCCAGCGCAGGGGCTCGCCGATAAGTCCGGGACCCGAGGCGCGCATGGCGTCGTGCACGGCCTGGAACGCCGGCGTGGCGAACCGTGCGGCCGCGAAGCGTTCCCAGATGCCGCCGCCCAGGAGGGCGGACTCCTGCAGCGCCACTTCCAGCGCCTGCCGCTCCATGGAGGCCACGGGGTCCCGGGGTCGGGCCGCTGGTAGGAAGGGACAGCGCCCGACGTCGGCCGGCAGCCACGCCGGGTCCGCCCGCCTGGGCGGAACCCACCTGCACGGCCCCGACTGGGCGGACGCCATCTGGCCGGGGCACCGGCGGGCGTCCCGGTGCAGCCGGCCCGCCCGGAGTGGCACGCTTCATGGCGACACCCACAGCCCGGCTGACGTCTTCAACCGAGATGCCGAGCCAGCCGGCCAGTTCCCGGGCATACTCGGGCCTGATGGCGGCGTCGCGGATCTGTGCCACCACCGGAGCGGATTCCCGCAGCGCGGCCACCCGGCCTTCCACGGTGTCCAGGTTGTGGCGCCTGAGCGTGGCCTTGATGGCAAACTCGAACAGCGGCCGGCGGGTGGCGATCAGGTCCCGCACGGCGGCGTCACCCCTGCTTTGGCGCAGGTCGCAGGGGTCGGCGCCGGTGGACTCCACCGCCACATAGGTCTGGGCGGTAAAGCGCTGGTCTTCCTCGAAGGCGCGCAGGGCCGCCTTCTGCCCGGCGGCGTCGCCGTCGAAAGTGAAGATGACCTCTCCCCCGCTGCCGTCGTCGGACAGCAGGCGGCGGGCGATCTTGATGTGCTCGGTGCCGAATGCCGTGCCGCAGGTGGCCACCGCCGTCGGAATTCCCGCCAGGTGGCAGGCCATCACGTCGGTGTATCCCTCCACCACCACCAGCTGGCGATCCTTGGCGATGCTGCGCTTGGCGAGGTCGATCCCGTAGAGCACCTGGGACTTCTTGTACAGCGTGGTTTCGGGGTATTGAGGTATTTGGGGCCCTGGTCGTCCTCGTAGAGTTTGCGGGCGCCGAAGCCGATGGTGTCGCCGGCGATGTCGCGGATGGGCCAGATGAGCCTGCCGCGGAACCGGTCATAGATGCCCCGGTTGCCTTCGGAGAACATGCCCGTCAGCCTCAGCTCCTGGTCCGTGAAGCCACGGCCGCGGAGGTGCTTCAGCAGTGCATCCCAGCCCTGCGGCGCGTAGCCCACACCGAACTGCTCCGAGGCGGCGCGGTCAAAGCCGCGGCCGAACAGGAAGCTCCGGCCCTCGGCGGCCCGGGCGTCAGCAGCTGGGCGCGGAAGAACTCATCGGCGATTTTGTGGGCGTCCAGGAGGCGCTGGCGCTTGCCCACTTCCTCACGGTTGGGGCCGGTGCCACCGTCTTCGTAGCGCAGTTCGTACCCGATGCGGGCCGCCAGCTTTTCCACGGCCTCATGGAAAGAGGTGTGGTCCTGTTTCTGCACAAAGGCGATGACATCCCCGTCTTCGCCGCACCCGAAGCAGTGGTACCTGCCCACCTGCGGGCGCACGGTGAACGACGGCGACCGCTCATCGTGGAACGGGCACAGGCCCTTGTAGGTCCCCAGCCCGGCACCCTTGAGCGTGACGTAGCCGTCAACCACTTCCTTGATGTCCGTGCGCTGGCGTACTTCGTCTATGTCTTCACGTTTGATCAGGCCAGCCACAGAGCCATCCTAGTCCCGGGGTCCGACAGCGAACGCGTCGCTATGGCGTCTGTCACCACAGCGAGGGAAGGCTCCCCACAAGCCGTTCGTACATTGCCAGCGCCGAGCCGTCTGTCAGCGACGCCACCTGGTCGATGACCACCCTGAGCCGTGCGCCGTCGTCGGGCGCGTCCCGCCAGTCAGCCGCGAACATGGGCTCCAGGTGTCGGTCCCCCGTGGCGTTCAGGGCGGTGACCAGCGCGTGCAGCACCTCGCGCTGGCGCTCGTAGATGGGCTGGCGGTGTTCGGTGGTCATCACAAACGTGGTGGCCAGGCCCTTCATCACCGCGATCTCCATGACCGTCTCGTCCGGGACCATCAGCTCAGCGCTGTACCGGGTGAGGTTTTCCGGGCCGTAGACGGCACGCGTGGCCTCCAGGGCGCTCTGGCAGAACCGGCCGATCAGCTGGCTGGTCATGTTCTTCAGGGCGGCCATGGACTTGCGGCTGCCGTCGGCCTCGCGGACCCACACGTCGGTGGCTTCCAAACGGGCCAGGGCGGCGTCGATCGCGGCGGGGTCGTTGTGCGGGAGGTACCACTGCTTGGCGTAGCCCACCACACGGGCCCGGTGGTCCGGGTTGTCCATCCAGCGCAGCTGGAAGTGCCCGGCCACGATCGCGTCCTCGACGTCATGCACCGAATACGAAATGTCGTCAGCCAGGTCCATGACCTGCGCCTCCAGGCACGAGCGGCGTTCCGGCGCGCCCTCCCTGATCCAGTTGAAGATAGGCAGATCGTCCTCGTAGGCGCCGAACTTGCTGGTGCGCTGGCCGTGGATCACCGGCGCGTTCAGCGCGGACCAAGGGTATTTCGCCGCGGCATCCAGGCTGGCCTCGTGAGGTTCAGGCCGGCCGGGCGCCCGTCGGTGGCCAGGACCTTGGGCTCCAGCCGGGTGAGGAGCCGGAGGGTCTGGGCGTTGCCTTCGAAGCCTCCGATGGAATGGGCCACCTCGTTCAGGGCGGACTCGCCGTTGTGCCCGAAGGGCGGATGCCCCAGGTCATGGCTCAGGCAGGCGGTGTCCACCACGTCCGGGTCGCAGCCCAGGGCGCGGCCCAGTTCCCGTCCCACCTGGGCAACCTCGAGGCTGTGGGTCAGGCGGGTGCGGACGAAGTCGTCGGTGTCCGGGGCAACTACCTGCGTTTTCGCCCCGAGGCGGCGCAGGGCGGAAGAGTGCAGCACCCGGGCGCGGTCCCGCTCAAAGTCGGAGCGGTAGTTGTTTTTGGGCGGTTCCTCCACCCAGCGGGCGGAATCGTGGGCCTCGTAGCCCGGCAGGGCCTGTGCCGTGGTGCGTGTCTCAGCCACCTGAAACATCCAGCTCCGCGGCGGAGATGTCCTGGGACTGCGCGGCGTTCAGGGCACGGGATTCCAGCCAGTCCTTGGGCAGGGCCGGCTTTTTGGGCGAGCCTGCGCGGCCGCGCGGGCCCTCGGCATCCACGCCGGGGTACGGCGAGTCCAGGTCCAGCTGGTCCAGGGTCTCGCGCAGCACCTCCAGGCTGGTCACCATGGCCAGTTTGGTCCGCAGTTCGCTGCCCACCACATAACCCTTGAAGTACCAGGCCATGTGCTTGCGGATCTCCCGCAGGGCCTTGCCCTCGTCACCGAACGTTTCCACCATCAGTTCGGCATGCCGGTAGACGCTCTCGGCCACTTTGTGCAGGTCCGGCTTGTGGCGGACGTCGCTTCCTTCGAAGGCCGCCATGAGGTCTCCGAACAGCCATGGGCGGCCCTGGCAGCCGCGGCCCACCACCACTCCGTCCACGCCGGTTTCCCGGACCATGCGGACGGCATCTTCAGCGGACCAGATGTCGCCGTTGCCCAGCACAGGGATGTCCGGCAGCGCCTCGCGCAGGCGGGCGATCGCGGTCCAGTCGGCCTGGCCGGAGTAGAACTGCGCCGCGGTGCGGCCGTGAAGCGCGACGGCGGCGACCCGGCATCGCGGGCGATCCGGCCGGCGTCGAGGTACGTCAGGTGGTCATCGTCGATGCCCTTGCGCATCTTGATGGTGAGCGGGACGTTGCCCTTGGATGCTTCCTTGACCGCGGTCTGGACGATCGAGGTGAAGAGGTCGGTCTTCCAGGGCAGGGCGGACCCGCCGCCGCGCCGGGTCACCTTGGGAACGGGGCAGCCGAAGTTCAGGTCGATGTGGTCCGCACGGTCCTCTTCAACCAGCATGCGCACTGCCTGGCCCACCGTAACGGGGTCCACGCCGTACAGCTGGACGGAGCGGACTTTTTCGTCGTCGTCGTGCGAGATGATGCGCAGTGATTCGGGCGTGCGTTCAACGAGGGCGCGCGAGGTGACCATCTCCGCCACGTAGAGGCCGCCGCCGTATTCACGGCACAAACGACGAAAAGCGGAGTTGGTGATGCCCGCCATAGGAGCCAGGATCACGGGGGTGTCCACCGTGATGGGGCCCAGCTTCAGGGGCGGGAGTTCCAGCTTGGGGCGGGAGGCGTTGCGGTAACAGTCACTTGTCCATTGTCGCAAAGGCGGGCAAATCGGCGCGCCGGGCCCATCTGGGTCCCCTGGCGTCGTTCAGCTGCCCGTTCAGCCGCGGTCTACCCGGCGTCCCCTCCCGGTGGTGGCGGGATCGGCGGAATCCTCCGTGGACTGCCGTGACCGCCTCGCGAAGGCGGCCGCTGCCAGCGCACCGGTATCGTCGACGTCGTCCGCGTTGAGGGCGGCGGCGCCCGAGGTGCCGTCGGGTCGGCGGTCTTCGTCCGGGAGGCCGATGGCGGACTGTCCGGCCGTCCGGACGCCGGTGGCCTTGACCACCAGCACGGCGATGAGGGTGGTCACGGGAATGGCGAGGACCAGGCCTATGGAGCCAACGAGCGTGCGGATGACTTCTTCGGACAGCTCGGCACTGGTCAGGGTGTCCGCCAGCGGCCGGTCATACAGCATCACAATGATCAGTATGGGCAGGGCCGCGCCGGCGTAGGCGAACGCGATGGTGTAGACCGTGGAGGCGATGTGGTCCCGGCCGATCCGCATGGCGGAGGTGAAGAGCTGGCGGGCGCTGGTGCCGGGAGCCAACTCGTAGAGTTCCCAGACGGCGGACGATTGGGTGATGGTGACGTCGTTCAGGACACCGAGCCCGGAGATGATGAGGCCGCACAGGATCACCCCGGAGATGGAGATGTTGGCCGAGGTATTAATCAGGGTGGTGGCGTCATGGCTGCCCACGCCGGCGAGGTTGGCGGCGTCGGTGGCCCAGGCCGCGAGCAGTGCCGTGATGCCCAGACCGAACATGGTGCCCAGCAGCGCCGTTGATGTTCGCGCGGAGAATCCGTGGGCAAAATAGAGGACCCCGATCATGATCACCGTTGACCCCACCAGGGCCAGCAGCAGCGGGGGTTTGCCCTCCACCAGCCCGGGCAGCATAAAGCCGGCAAGGACGAAATACGCGCCCACCAGCCCCAGCAGTGCCCGGAGTCCGCGCCAGCGCGCCACCGCGATGACCACCAGGGCATACAGGAGCGCCAGGGTCACGATGGGCAGGGTCCGGACGAAGTCAACGAAGATGTAGGCCGGGGACCCCTGCGACGCCGCGGCGCCCTGGGCGTTGGAAAGGTTCAGGTACCTGATCTGGTCCCCGGTTTCACACCATGGGATTGTGCCACGTCCGGGTTGATCACCACTTTGACGGGGCTGCCGCCCTGGTCCGGTTCCGTCAAGGCAAACATGCAGTCGGAGCCGGCGGGGGCGGGCTGGCCGCTGGTGTCCGAGGATTGGCCGGGGCCGTGGAGCCCTGCATGCAGCTTTCTTCCACGACGCTCTGGATCTTGCCCGTATCGAACGTGACGCCGGGCGCCGCCGAATAGGGGTTGGCGAGGGAGATGCCGTCCTTGGACCCGGACGGCCACAGCATGGCCATGCCCGCCAGGGTCAGAAGCGTCAGCGGCACCAGCACCGCGGCCAGGATGCGGTTTGCCTTCCGGCGGGCAGCAATCGCCTGGGCCGTCGGCTCCGAATGATCTGTTGAAACGTGGGTGTGACCGGAGCCCATCAGCAGTTGAACCTCATACCTTGAACTCTACGTCCGGCGCCTTAAGGTTGGTAAATGATGGCAGGAACCGGGAGGAACCACGCGTGACGGACCGCAGGACTGAATTCCACACCAACGAACCTGCCGCGAGGCGGGAGGCGGCACTCACTGTGCTGGCGGCTTCCGGGACTACGCGGGGCGTGGCACTGGTCCTGCACGGGGCAAGGCACACAGCTTTGAGCCCGTGGAGGCCCGCCAGCTGAGCCCGCTGCGCATGGTCACGTTCGCCCGTCACCTGCACCGTGCCGGGAAGGACCACGGGCTGGCGGTGTGGTCCCTGCGGA
Organism: Arthrobacter sp. Hiyo4; assembly: GCA_002370555.1. Taxonomy (GTDB): domain Bacteria; phylum Actinomycetota; class Actinomycetes; order Actinomycetales; family Micrococcaceae; genus Arthrobacter. The sequence continues at coordinate 1,204,094 of AP014718.1, read as the reverse complement.
ACAGCGTGCGTGGATGGAACGGGCCGGACAGGTCCGCACTGCAGGATGCCCGCTGGGCCCTCCAGCAGATCAGGGCGCAGCACCCTGGGGTTCCCGTGTATCTTGTGGGCACTCCATGGGCGGCCTCACCGCCGTGAGTGCCGCGGACGATCCGCAGGTGGACGCCGTGGTGGCGCTGGCCCGTGGCTCAGCCCGGAGACACCCACCGCCCCGCTCGCCGGACGCAAGGTCCTGATTGTCCACGGCACCGGAGACCATATGACCAGCCCGTCCCAGTCCTTGGCCTTCGCGCGCCGAGCCACCGGGACAGCAGCCGCCATGCAGTACGTTTCACTGCACGGTGCCGGGCACTTTATGGTCCGCCGCGGCCGTCTGTGGCACACGCTTGCCACCGGCTTTGTCATGAAGGCTTTCACCGAGCGCACCGGATTCACACACCCTGCCTCGCGCACGCTTGCTGAACTGGTGCCCCGGTCCTCAGCCGAAGTGGCCCTGTGAGCCCTTTTCCCTGGCCGGAGTTCGCCGCGTCACTGCCCTGGACGGCGCTGGCGGTCCTGGCGGTCCTGGCGCTGACGTTCGGTATTGCCGTGCGGCAGGGCCGGCACTCGGTGATGGATGTCGCGTGGGGCCCGGGCTTCGTTGCGGTGGCCGTGGTGTCCTGGTTCCTGTCGGCTGGATCGGGCGATGACACCCGCCGGGTCCTGTTGCTTCTGCTGACGGCGGTCTGGGGGTTGCGGCTAGGCGGCCATATTGGGTGGCGGGCGCGCGACGGACATGAAGACCCGCGGTACAAGGCCCTGCTGGATCCTGCGCCGGGATCCCGGAACGCCTATGCGCTCCGCCGTGTCTACCTGCCGCAGGGCGTGGTGATGTTTTTTGTGTCCCTGACGCTGCAGGTGGGGATGTTCGCCGCCGGGCCTGTGGGGTGGGTGGCCGTGCTCGGCGTCCTGCTGTGGGTGACGGGGTTTGTGTTCGAAACCGTGGGCGACTGGCAGCTGGCCCGGTTCAAGAAAGATCCGTCCCGCCGCGGCACAGTGCTGGATACAGGTTTGTGGCGGTACACCCGGCATCCCAACTATTTCGGTGATGCGGCCATCTGGACGGGGCTGTTCCTCATTGCCGCAGACTCCTGGCCGGGCATCCTGACCATCCTGTCCCCGGCACTGATGGTGTGGACACTCGCCGGGAAGACCGGGAAGCCCCTGACGGAAAAGGCGATGTCCGGCCGGCCCGGCTACCGGGAATACGTCGAAGCGACCAGCGGCTTCATCCCGTGGCCGCCCAAACGCCGGTGACCTGCCCCAACTGAGTCGCAATTAACGTCGCCATTTCGCGTTTTGGGAGCGTTAGCTGCGACCCAGTTGGGGTGGTGGGGTCAGTCCGAGACGATCAGCGTGTCGGCACCGGCCTGGCGTGCCTTGCCGGATTCCAGCAAGGGCTCGACGGCGGCGCGCAGCGCTGTCATTGAATCGTCCAGTTCCAGCATGACCGGGTGCTGGTACGCGAGGAGCGAGAGCAGGTCACGGACGGCGCCTGCGGCGTCGTCTGCCTCAAGCGCGGGTTCGTGGCCCACAAACACATCCGTGGCCTTCGCGCCCTGGGCCGAGGCATCCGCCGTCGGGTCCTGGGCTGCCTCCGCATAGCTCACCGCGAAGGCGCGGATCCGGCCCTTTTTGCTGGGGGAAACCCCGGCGCCGAAGGCGGACCCCGGCTCGGCGCGGAGCACCAGCGCACCGTGGGCGCCGGTGAGATCATCCAGGAACAGCTTCTGCACCTGCCCCACCGACAGCACGCCCGGCGAATCCCAGCCGTGGATGGACGTGTAGTACCGCCCCACGACGTCGGTCAGCTCAACGGAACCGGTAGCGAGATCCATTACGACGTCGGAACCGGCGTTTTCGTCGTTGGCCAGCCCGCCGCCGTCGTTCTTTGCCGGGAACACGGGCAGCTTCAGGGAGCCCGGCTCCACCACCACCAGCCGGGAACGCTGGATGGGCGCGAGCCCGAACGCCTCGGCGAACGCGGCCCCGGAGTGCCCGGCTGCACTTTCGCGCGCAGCCGGGTGACGCCCGACGGCGCCTGCCCGGCTTCGCCGCGCAGCATGGTCAGGAGCGTGGCACCGATGCCGGCGCGGCGATGATCGCGCGCCACCTCGATGTAGGCCCACAGCCGTTCCGGGTGCAGCGAGGCCTCGTAAACCACGCCCGCCGCCACCGGAATGCCGACGCCGTCAATGACGTCGTCGGCCACGATGGTCCGGCGCCACGGGGTGCCGTCCGTGCCGGCCGAGGAGACGGTCAGGGCGCCGCGGAACTGCCGGGCCTGTTCGGTCTCCGGCCACCCCAGATTTCGAGCAGCGTCAGGTCATCGCCCTCACGCCATTCTCGGTATTCGATGGCCATGCTCAGGCGCCGATCAGGCGGGCGGCCAGGTAGCCTTCCACCTTGTCCAGCGAGACGCGTTCCTGGCTCATGGTGTCGCGTTCGCGGATGGTCACGGCCTGGTCCTCGAGGGTGTCGAAGTCCACGGTGATGCAGAACGGGGTGCCGATCTCGTCCTGGCGGCGGTAGCGGCGGCCGATCGCGCCGGCATCGTCGAAGTCGATGTTCCAGTTCTTGCGCAGCTGCGCGCCCAGGTCCTTGGCCTTCGGCGAGAGGTCCTCGTTGCGGCTCAACGGCAACACCGCAGCCTTGACGGGGGCCAGGCGCGGGTCAAGGCGCAGGACGGTTCGGACGTCGACGCCGCCCTTGGCGTTGGGTGCCTCATCCTCGGTGTACGCGTCCACCAGGAACGCCATGAAGGAACGGGTCAGGCCTGCGGCCGGCTCGATCACGTACGGGGTGTAGCGCTCGTTGGTGGCCTGGTTGAAGTAGCTCAGGTCCTGGCCGGAGGCCTTGGAGTGCGTGGAGAGGTCGAAGTCTGTGCGGTTGGCGATGCCTTCGAGCTCGCCCCATTCCGAGCCCTGGAAGCCGAAGCGGTATTCGATGTCCGTGGTGCCCTTGGAGTAGTGGCTGAGCTTGTCCAGCGGGTGCTCGAAGAAGCGCAGGTTCTCTTCCCGGATGCCCAGGCCGGTGTACCAGGACATGCGCTCCTTCATCCAGTACTGGTGCCACTCTTCGTCCGTGCCGGGCTCGACGAAGAACTCCATTTCCATCTGCTCGAACTCACGGGTGCGGAAGATGAAGTTGCCCGGCGTGATCTCGTTCCGGAAGGACTTGCCGATCTGGCCGATGCCGAAGGGCGGCTTCTTGCGGGAGGTGGTCAGGACGTTGCTGAAGTTCACGAATATGCCCTGGGCCGTTTCGGGGCGCAGGTAGTGCATGCCTTCGTCGCTGGCCACCGGGCCGAGGAAGGTCTTGAGCAGGCCGGAGAACTCCTGGGGTTCGGTCCATTCGCCGCGCGTGCCGCAGTTGACGCAGGCAATGTCCTTCAGGCCGTTCTCGGCGGGCCGGCCCTTCTTTTCCTCATACTCTTCCTCGAGGTGGTCGGCACGGTAGCGCTTGTGGCAGGAGAGGCACTCCACGAGCGGGTCCGAGAAGACGTCAACGTGCCCGGAGGCTTCCCAAACCTGGCGGGGCAGGATGACGGAGGAATCCAGGCCCACCACGTCCTCGCGGCCGCGGACCATGGACTGCCACCACTGGCGCTTGATGTTTTCCTTCAGCTCGGCGCCGAGGGGCCCGTAGTCCCAGGCAGAGCGCGAGCCTCCGTAGATTTCACCGGCCTGGAACACAAAACCCCTTCGCTTGGAAAGGGAAATGACCTGGTCGAGTACGGATTTTGCTGCCATGGTGGACTCCAATTTCTACAGGGCCGCTGGGTGCGGTCCGCGGGTATCTGGCCCCGCTGCACGTGGGTGCATCACCGCTGGGCGCGGGCGGGGCGGGCGAAGGAACAAGTTGCAGAGAACTGCGTTTCCTAGCCTACCGGCCGCTGCCTCCGGAAGGCGCCCCCGCCTGCTGCGGGGTGCGGGTCATTGGATCCACCTAACGTCAGGCATCATTGCTTGTATGAGTGCCCAGGACATTGAAGAGATCACCATCCGCGACAGCATGATCCGCCTCGGCCAGCTCCTGAAGCTCGCCGGCCTGGTCGAAGACGGCGTGGAAGCCGCCGAGCTGATCAAAAACGGACTCGTCAAGGTCAACGGCGAGATCGAGGACCGCCGCGGACGCCAGTTGCACAACGGCGACACCGTCACCGTCAACGGGCAGACCGTGCAGGTGGTGGCCCCGAAGCCTGATCTGACAGGCCCGTCTCAGCCTCAGGCTGCGGGGACAGCGTAAGCGGCCGGTGGCACTGTGCCGCCGGCCGTCGTCGTACGTTTATTTGTTCAGCACCTCGTGCGTCAGGAACTCGGAGACGTGCCCGATTTCCTGCTGGTTGATGCCGTGCCACATGCCCGTGTAGAGGACCTTGGTGAGCTTGACGTGCCCACGCACCCAGCCCATGGTGTACTCGATCTTGTCGGGCGTGATCACGGGGTCCTGCTGGTCCCGGCCCCAGAAGAGCGGCACTGTGCCGTCCAGTTCGCCGTCCTTGAAGGCGGGGTCCCCGTCCGCGTTGACCACAAAACCGGAAAGCCCGACGACGGCGGCGTAGTCAGCGGGGCGCTGCCGGAGCAGTGTGGTGGCCATCGCCATTCCCATGGAGAAGCCGAGCAGCGTCACGGACGGGTGGTCTGCCTTGACGGTGTCGATCCAGTCCTGCACGTAGCCGGCTCCAGCCTTGACGGCATCGAGTGTGTAGTCGAGGGAATTGGTCAGCGGGAACCACATGAAACCCGGACCGGTTGGAAGCGGCGCCCGGACCGAGGCCACCACAAACTCCTGCGGCAGCATCTCCGCCAGGCTCAGCAGGTCCTGTTCGTTGGCGCCATAGCCGTGGAGCAGCACCAGCAACGGCTTTCCGGAGCGCTGGTCCTCCGGCCGGGACCATGCAACAACGGGTGCGGGAAATACTTGGGCGTCAGTCATGGTTTCCATTCTTACAGTTACCCGGCGGTAACTACCTACGGTGGCGTAGCTTGTGAGCAAGGAGGCAGGATAGGACCGTGAAGGAAGCAAAAGCCATGCAGAGCCCAGCCAGGGTCCCTGAAGCCCACCCCTGGAGCCGCTATGTGGCAATGGGAGATTCGTTCACCGAGGGCATCGGCGACCCTGACCCCACCAGCCCCGGCGGCTTCCGCGGCTGGGCGGACCGCGTGGCCGAGGAACTGGGCCGGGGCCAGGCCGACTTCGCCTATGCCAACCTGGCCGTCCGCGGCCGGCTGCTGCAGCAGATCGTGGACCAGCAGCTCGCACCGTGCCTGGCGCTTAAGCCGGACCTGATAACCCTTTCCGCCGGCGGCAACGATCTCATCAGGCCCGGCGGCGACCCCGACGCCCTCGCCGAAAAACTTGATTCAGTGGTCCAGATCCTGGCCATGGGCGGCGCCACGGTGGTGCTGTTCAACGGTCCGGATACCGGTTCCTCGGTCCTGGGACGGATCCGCAGCAAGGTGGCCATCTACAACGAGAACCTCCGCACCGTGGCCGCCCGCCATGACGCCATCATCGCGGACATGTGGTCGCTCAAGCAGCTGAACGATCCGCAGATGTGGGACGAGGACCGCCTGCATTTTTCGCCGCTGGGACACCACACCATCGCCGCCATGGTGCTGGAATCGCTGAACGTGGACCACACGCTTGAGCCGCTCCGGCCCAAGCCCTGCCCGCCCGCACATGGCGGGCAGCCCGCTCCGAGGACCTGGTGTGGGCCCGCGAATACTTTGTCCCGTGGGTGGTGCGGCGGCTGCGGCACCGCTCCTCCGGCGACGGGATCACGGCAAAACGTCCGACGCCGGGCCCCGTGTTCGGCCCGGGCGTCCCGCTGGGTTCGGGCGAGGGCCGCCGGGCACCGCGGACGCACGGCGCTAGCACGGCCGGCCCACCCTGCCCGTTGCCCTATCACTTGCGGCTGCTTTGCCGGGGCAAAGCGACGCGGACTGATAGGGCAACGCGGGTGCGGCGCGGGTTAAGCTGGAGGGACACAGATGAGAGGCGCTACACCGTGAACAGCATGTTTTTCTGGATCATCATTCTGGCGTTCGTGGTACCGATGGCGATGCGGATGTACCGGAAATCCGTCAACCGGCGGAACCAGGAGCAGAGCTTCTCAGGACGCTACCCGGACCGGTTCCCGGGCGGCGGGCAGTTCCCCGGCCCGCAGAACAAGCAGCCCCGCGACGGCTGGACCCAGCAGGACTACATAGGCGGCGGCTTCCGCGAGATCATGGGCCCGCAGCCCCTGCCGCCCGGCCAGCCGCTTCCGCCCATGCAGCCTCTTCCGCCGGCGGACCAGCAGTTCCCGGCGTACGGCCAGCCTGTGCCTGGCCAGCCCTTGCCGGACCAGCGGGCGGAAGCGCCGCAGCAGCCTGCTGCCCCGCCACTCCCCCGCCGCCGTCGGCCCCGCAGGGCTACCGCGCCCGGAAACTTGCCGAACTGGACCAGCAGTACAGCAACGGCGAGCTGGCCATGGACGATTACATGAAGCGGCGCTCCGACATCATGAACGGCTAGCTTTCGTCGCGGGACGCAGGTTTCCGGGCACCGGACCGGTGCCCGGAATGCCTAGTCCACCTGGGGGAAACCCAGGTCGATGACAGAGGTGGCCGGGTCCGGCCAGCGCGTCGTCACCACTTTGCCGCGCGTGTAGAACCGTATGCTTTCCGGCCCGTACATGTGGGTGTCACCGAACAGGGAGTTCTTCCAGCCGCCGAACGAGAACGTGCCCACCGGCACCGGAATCGGCACGTTGACGCCTACCATGCCTGCCTCCACATCAAACTCGAATTGCCGGCCGCTCCGCCGTCGCGGGTGAAGATGGCAACGCCGTTGCCGAATTCATTCTCGTTGACCAGCCGGACCGCATCGCCGTAGGTGTCCACGCGGACCACCGACAGAACAGGGCCGAAGATTTCGTCGTCGTAGACCTTCATGCCCGGCTTGACGTGATCGACGAGGCTGACGCCGATGAAGAACCCGTTCGAATCAAAGTGCTGGGCGCGGCCGTCGACGACGACGGTGGCGCCCTCGTTCTCCGCGCCCGCCACGTAGGAGGCCACCTTGTCACGGTGTTCGGCCGTAATCAGCGGCCCCATCTGCGAGGACGGGTCGGTGCCGGGACCGATCTTCAGCGTCGCCATCCGGCTGGAGATGGCTGCCACCAGGTCATCGGCAATGTTCCCCACGGCCACGAGGACGCTGACCGCCATGCAGCGCTCACCGGCGGAGCCGTAGGCGGCCGACACCGCAGCGTCGGCCGCCATGTCCAGATCGGCGTCGGGCAGGACCACCATGTGGTTCTTCGCTCCGCCGAGGGCCTGGACGCGCTTGCCCTGATCGGCGGCGCGCTTGTAGATGGACTGTGCGATCGGCGTTGAGCCGACGAAGCTGACCGCCTTGACGTCCGGGTGCTCCAGCAGGACGTCAACTGCTTCCTTGTCACCGTGGACGACGTTGAGGACGCCCGCCGGCAGTCCCGCCTCAGCGAAGACTTCCGCGATGAACACGGCCGATGACGGATCCTTCTCGCTGGGCTTGAGCAGCACCGTGTTGCCGCAGGCGAGCGCACTGCCGATCATCCACAGCGGCACCATCGCCGGAAAGTTGAACGGGGTGATGCACGCAACCACGCCGACAGGCTGCCGGACGGAGTGCACGTCCACGCCGCTGGAGACCTGCTCTGAGCGTTCGCCCTTGAGCATGTGGGACAGCCCGGTGGCGAACTCGATGTTTTCCAGTCCCCGTGAGATCTCGCCTTCTGCGTCGGAGAGGACCTTGCCGTGCTCGCTTGTGAGGATGGCCGCGAGCTCGGATTTGCGCTGCATCAGGATTTCACGCACCCGGAAAAAGATATTGGTGCGCTTGGCCAGGCTGGTGGCCCGCCAGCCCGGCAGGGCAGCTTTGGCCGCTGCGATGGCTTCCTCCACCCGCGCGGCGGAGGCGAGGGCCACTTCCTTTTCCTGCTCGCCGGTTGCCGGGTTGAAGACGGGCCGAAACGGTCGGCATCGCCGATGCGGGTGCCGTTGATGTAATGCGGGATGGTCTGCATGGGGTTTCTCTTCTCTACTTGGCTGAATCCAGAGAGCCATCGGCCAGTTTGATGATCATGGAGCAGTCCTTGCCGGACTCCCCTGCATCAATGAGCCGCTGGAACAGCTGCTGGACGTGCTTGCCGATTTCGAGCGGCGTTCCGGTGTCCTCGGCGGCGCTGATGGCCAGGCCGATGTCCTTGTTCGCCAGTTCGGTGGTGAAGGTGGGGGCAAAATCATTGTTGGAGGCGGCGGTGTCCACGACGCCGGGAACCGGGTACCAGGTGCGCAGCGCCCAGCTGTCTCCGGACGAAACGGAGGCGATGTCCCAGAAGACCTGCTTGTCCAGTCCCAGCCGGTCCGCCAGGACGGCCCCTTCGGCGGTGGACGCCAGGTTGATGAAGAGCATCAGGTTATTGCAGATCTTGGCGGCCTGGCCGGTGGTGGCCGCCCGGTGGGAATGATGTTCTTTGCCATCGGTCCGATGTAGGTGGTGGCATCAGCCACCGCCCCTCCCTCGCCGCCCACCATGAACGTCAGTGTTCCGGCTTTGGCCCCGCTCATCCCGCCCGAGACCGGTGCATCAACAAAGCGGAAACCGGCGGCGGCAGCGGCGTCGTGCAGTTCCTGCGCGGCGGCGATGTCGATGGTGGAGGAATCCACGAGGAGGGTGCGGGTATCGGCATGCGCCAGGACGCCGTCCGTCCCGAGGTAAACGGCCTTGGCGTGCTGGCCCTTCGGGAGCATGGTGAACACAACGTCGGCACCGTTCACGGCGTCCGCGATGCTGCCGGCAGGCTTGACGCCGGCGGCTTCAGCGGCGGCCACTGCCGCGGGGTTGAGGTCAAAGCCACGGACGTCGTGCCCGGCCTTTGCCAGGTTCGCCGACATGGAACCGCCCATGTTTCCCAGTCCGATCCATCCGATTACTGCCATGGGTAAGCTCCTTTGCTAGATGTCCCGGCGCACGCCGGGCGGACATTCCGTGTCCACCATCACACTCCTGCTACAGTGCAATCAAGGGGAAAAATCACAGACCCCATGTGCATTGATGCACACGAACACCCCGAAAGGCAGCCCCGTGAGACGGCTCCCCAGTCCCGATGACCTGCTGATCCTGCTCACAGTGGCCCGTCTGGGCCGGTTCAACGCGGTAGCCGAGGCACTCGGCACCACCCACACCACCATTTCGCGCAGAATCCTGGCGCTGGACAGCCAACTGGGCGGACGCACGCTGGAACGCAGCCCCCAAGGCTGGGAACTGACAGAGCTCGGGGCATCGGCGGTTGCCGCCGCGGAATCCATCGAAGAGACCCTCGGATCGCTGTCCAGTCTCCTGGGCAAGGACCAGGACGCACTCTCCGGTATGGTGCGCATCAGCACCCCGGACGGCTTCGGCGCCGAGTTCGTGGCCCCGGCCCTGGTCCGGCTTCAGCAGCAGCACCGGTTTCTAAATGTGGAGATGCTCAGCGCCACCCGTAAAGTCAGCCAAAACAGGTCGGGGTGGACCTGGAGGTGGTGGTGGGGCGCACCGACGTCAGCAACGCGCAGACGATCTTCCTGACCAACTACTTCCTGCGCCTCTACGCCAGCCCGGGCTATGCTGCCGCACACGGACTCCCCGAAACCCCCGACGGCATAGCCCAGCATGGTTTCGTGTCCTACGTGGAATCGGCACTCCAGGTTGCCGAGCTGGGACACCGGTCCTCCCAGCTGCCGATGCCCCATTCCAGCTTCCAGGCCACCAGCATCTTCGCCCAGGTCGAAGCGGTCCGCCGGGGTTCGGGAATCGGCTTGCTGCCCAATTTCATGGTGGCCGAAGACCCCGTTTTCCTGCCGGTGCTGCCAGACAGTTTCCAGCGGCAGGTGCCGATTTGGGCTGTGGCGCGGCCGGAATCGCTGCGGTCCGCGCGGGTCCAGGCCGTCCTTGCCGCGATCAAGGAAGAGGTCCACCAGCGCCGGGCGGTGCTGGCGGCCTGAAGCTGCCCGGTGGAGGTCAGGCCCGGAACAGCCTCCGGACCACCTTCCCGGCGGCGAGTGCATCGAGGCCGGCATTAATCTCTTCCAGCGGCTTTGTGTCGGTGTGCAGAAGCTCCACCGGCAGCCGTCCCTCGCGCCAGTACCCGAGATACAGGGGGATGTCCCGCTCCGGAACGGCGTCACCCATGTACGAGCCCAGCAGGCGTTTGCCGGCGCCGGCGAACTGCAGTGCCGGAACAGTCAGCTCCGCGGACGGATGCGGTAGGCCCACGGAGACGACGGCGCCGCCTCGTGTCACGTGTTCCAGGCACGCGGCAATGACCCGGGCTGACCCCACGGCCTCGATGGCTACATCCACACCGTCTCCGGTCGCGGCAGCGACCAGCCCGGCCGCATCCCCGGGTGTTCCCACCGCCGTGGCTCCGCAGTCCAGCGCGAGCTGGTGCTTGTCGGTGTTGGGGTCGATGGCGATCACGGCGGAGGCACCGGCAAGGGCTGCAGCCATGACAGCCGAGAGGCCCACGGCGCCCAGCCCGAACACAGCAACCGACTGGCCGGAGGTCACCGCCGCTGTATTGAGCACGGCTCCCATTCCGGTGAGGACCGCGCACCCGAACATTGCCGCAACCGTGTCCGGAACGTCGTCCCCAATAGCCACCACCGACTCTCGCGCCACCACGGAATAATCGGCGAACGCTGACACTCCGAGGTGGTGGTTGATCCGCTGGCCCTCCGGGGTGCGGAGCAGGGCTTCTCCGTGCAACAGGTCTCCGGAGCCGTTGACTTCGGCGGCGCGGTGGCAGAGCGCAGGCCGTCCGGCAGCGCAGGCGCGGCATTGGCCGCAGCTCGGAACGAACACCAGAACCACATGGTCCCCCGCTTTGATGTCCGTAACGCCCTCACCGACGGCGTCCACGCGTCCCACTGCTTCATGCCCCAACGCCATGGGCAGCGGCCGGACACGAGATCCGTCCACCACGGACAGGTCGGAGTGGCACAGGCTCGAGTAGGTAATGGTGACGCCCAGTTCCCCGGCACGGGGTTTGGGCCGGTCCAGCTCCTGGACCACCAGGGGCATTGCGTCCTCGAAGCCGGTGCCGGACGGGACTGTGGAATATAGGACTGCTGCTCGCATGGAACTTTCCTGACGTCGGAGGTGGAAGGGCTCGCACGCGGCTGCCCGGCCCCGCGGAATCGCGGGTCCGGGCAGCTGCAACCGCTGGTACCGTGACCTGGGCTGGCTACCTCTTCTGGGCGGCCAGGAGGTCCGCGGTGCCCTGGGCGTCAGCGGCATCGACATCGTGCAGGGAGATTCCGCGGGTTTCCTTGAGGAAGTACACCGAGACCGCGGTCACCACGCAAGCGCCTAGGAGGTAGAACGCCACCGGGACGGAGGACTTGAAGCTGCCCAGCAGCGAGCTGGCGATGATCGGCGCCAGCGAGCCGGCCACGATCGAGGTCACCTGGTAGCCGAGGGAAACGCCCGAGTAGCGCATCCGGGTGGGGAACATCTCCGCCATGATCGAGGGCTGCCCGGCGTACATCAGGGCGTGGAACAACAGGCCGATGGTGATGGCGGCGAGGATGATCAGTTCGTTGGCGGTGTCCATCATCGGGAAGGCGAAGAAGCCCCAGCTTCCGGCAAGGACCGCCCGGCCATGTATACCGGGCGGCGGCCGAATGCATCGGACATCTTGCCGACCATCGGGACCGCGCAGAAGTGGATGAAGTGTGCCACCAGCAGCAGGAGCAGGATCCGTGACGTGTCCGCCTGGACCACGACCTTCAGGTAGGTGATGGAGAACGTGACCACCAGGTAGTACAGGATGTTTTCCGCGAAGCGCAGGCCCATGGCGGTGAAGACGCCGCGCGGGTAGCGGCGGAATACTTCGGCGACGCCGTAGCCCTTGTTCTCGACCGTGACTTCCTTGCGGGCCTCAAGGAAGATCGGGGCGTCCTGGACCTTGGTGCGGATGTAGTAGCCGATGACGACAATCACGGCGGAGAGCCAGAAGGCGACACGCCAGCCCCAGCCAAGGAATGCCTCTTGGGACAGGGTGGAGGACAGGGTGAACAGCACGCCGGTGGCAAGCAGGTTGCCCATGGGGACAGCGGACTGCGGCCAGCTGGACCAGAAGCCCGGGACTTGTTGGGGCTGTGTTCGGCCACCAGCAGCACCGCGCCACCCCATTCGCCGCCGACGGCGAAGCCCTGAACAAACCGCAGGAACACCAGCAGTGCCGGCGCCCAGTACCCGATCTGCGCGAACGTGGGCAGGCAGCCCATCAGGAAGGTTGCGACGCCCACCAGGATGATGCTCAGCTGCAGGAGCTGCTTCCGTCCGAACTTGTCACCGAAATGACCGAAGACGATGCCGCCGATGGGCCGGGCAACGAAGCCAACGGCGTAGGTGACGAAAGCGGCGATGATGCCATCCAGCTCGGAACCGGAGTTGGGGAAGAACATCTTGCCGAAAACCAAGGTGGCGGCGGAAGCGTAGAGGAAGAACTCGTACCACTCGACCACAGTCCCGGCCATGGAGGCCGTGACCACTTTTTTCAATCCGGACGATTTGACGTCTGGTTCCTCTACGCGCATTGCGGCTGAGTTATCCATACTCATGATGTGAACTCCTTCGGCGTCTTCTTCGACACCACTGGGAAAGAATGTGGCGGGACGTGTGACTTTGACCACGAACCACCGGCTTCCCTTGAGTATGGTCTGACGCGGGGGTCAAGCTCAACGACGAAAAGTGCAGAACCCATCTGCATTTATGCACATGGGTTGGTCTGCGCTCAGTCCGAAAGATGCCTACGGAGCGGGGCGTCCAGCTGGCCGATCTCAGTGAGGAAACCGTCGTGGCCTATTGGTGCCTCAATCAGATGCACGTCCACATGGCCGGGCAGGGCGTCAGCAAGCTCCCGGGATTGTGCAGGAAAGTAGAGCCTGTCCGAATCCACAGCGGCAACGAAGAAGTCCGCTGCGGTAGCCGCCAGGGTCTCCTTCAGCGGACCGCGTCCGCGGCAGATGTCGTGGCTCATCAGCGCATCGGTGATGGCAATGTAGCTGTTGGCATCAAAGCGCTGGACCAGCTTCCTGCCCTGGTGGTCCAGGTAGCTTTCCACCTGGTAGCGGCCGCGCTCCCCAGGACAGCGGCCTGGAACGGCGATTCGGGGCCTGGACGGCCCGGCCGAAACGGCCGTCGAACTCCTCTGCGGAGCGGTAGGTGATGTGCGCAATGCGCCGCGCCAAGGCGAGTCCCTCCTCAGGCAGCGGCCCGCCGTAGTAGTCGCCGTCGCGGAAGTTGCTGTCCTGGCGGATGGCGAGGGTCTGCGCCTGGGCAAACGCGATCTGCTCGGCGGTGCTGGCCGCACCGACCGCGATGACCGCGCAGCGCTGAACCCGATCCGGGTAGCTGACCGCCCATTCCAGGGCGCGTGCGCCGCCCATTGAGCCGCCCAGCACGGCAAACCAGCTGTGGATGCCCAGTTGGTCAGCCAGCCTGGCCTCCGCCGCCGTGGAATCCCGCAGCGTCACCAGGGGAAAGCGGGACCCCACGGCTTGCCGTCCGGGCAACCGAGGACGGCCCGGTGGAGCCATAGCAGCCGCCCACTATGTTGATGGAGACCACAAAGAACCGGTCCGTGTCCACCGGCGCACCGGGCCCGGCCAACTGTTCCCACCAGCCGGGCTCGTCACTGTCGCCGCGGGTCACGTGCGTGCTTCCGGTCAGGGCGTGCTCAATCAGGACGGCGTTGGAGCCGTCCGCGTTGAGGGTCCCCCACGTTTCATAGCCGAGGGTGACTTCCGGGAGGTAACCGCCGGCTTCGAGATCGAGTCCGCCAATGCTGGCGTAACGGACCACCCCGTTTCCGGGTGCCGCAGTACGGGAGATCGTAATCGTCATGGAAGGACCTTTTCTGTGCGCTTGCCCACCGTCAATTGACCGGCAGGCCAGGTCCTCACCCGGGGCACCCCACCGCAAAAGAGGGTTGCCGGCCAGCAAGCCGGGGCTGTCGCTGGCACTCATGACCTGCTTCGAGTGTACGAACAGCCGCGGTCTATTGCTAAGCGTGTGACCGGTTATGACTTCGCGGGAGCCCTGCTGCTGCTGGCCGGCCGCGTCCTGGCGGGGGCCGCCGCGCCCTTGGCCGCCCCGAAATGTCCACTCGTGACGCAACGGAAATCCGGTAAGGCTACCCTTAGCTGAGAGCCGGATCACAAAGTGCCAAGATGATGGCATGCGCATGGATCACGTCTCTTACGCCTGTGAACAAGATGGCCTCGTTGCCACCACCGAACGTATTTCGTCAGCCCTCGGCGTTGAAGCCGTGAAGGGTGGCGTGCACCCCCGGTTTGGAACCCGGAACATGATTATTCCGCTCGCGGGCCATAAATACCTGGAAGTCGTGGAGGTCCTGAACCACCCGGCATCGGACAAGGCTCCCTTCGGGCAGGCTGTCCGGGCCCGGTCCGAAGCCGGCGGCGGCTGGATGGGCTGGTGCGTCGAAGTGGACGACCTCGCTCCGTTCGAAGACCGCCTCGGCCGTGCCGCCGTCAACGGCAACCGCAAGTTCCCGGACGGCCGCGAGCTAGTCTGGAAGCAGATCGGCATCCTGGGCCTGATCGCGGACCCCCAGGTCCCGTACATGCTGAAGTGGGAGGGCGACCCCGCCCTGCACCCGTCCAACGCCTATGAGAGCAACGTCAAGATGAGCTGCCTGACCATAGCCGGTTCCGCCGAACGCGTGACGGAATGGTTGGGCGAACCCGTCGAGAAGCCGCTGGAGGATGTGGCCGTTGACTGGGTGGCTCCGCATGGAACCCGGGCATCCTGTCGGTAACCTTCGAAACCGCTACCGGAGCAGTCACCATCTGATTGCACGTTCAATAGCTTCGGCCGCCATCAGCGGGTGCCAATGATGCCACCCACCGACGGCGGCCGAATCCTTTTAAGGCCGGACCCGGTTCAGTGCACCTATGCACTACGGGAAACCCACGGCCGCCCTACCCCAGGCCTACAGCCCGGCCAAAGAGGCTGAAGCCAACGAAGGCAACGATGTCCAGCAGCGCATGCGCGATGACCAGCGGCATAATCCGCCTGGTTTTCGTGTAGAGCCAGGCGAAGACCACACCCATCACTGCGTTGCCGATGAACGGCCCGAAGCCTTGGTAAAGGTGGTAGCTGCCGCGGAGCATCGAGCTGGTGAAGATGGCCAGGGGCATGCTCCAGCCGAACTTGCCGAAGCGGTCCAGGAGGTAGCCCACCACAATGACTTCTTCCACGACGGCGTGCCGCAGCGCGGACAGGATCAGGACGGGAACCGTCCACCAGTACGAGTCGAGTGCGCTGGGGATGATGGCGGTGGTGATCCCCAGGGCACGTCCCGCTGCGTAGAGGCCCAGCGACGGGATCCCGATCAGCGCCGCGAGGCCAAAGCCCTGCAGTAGGTCACGGCCCGGCCGGGCGAAGTTGAACCCCAGCTTCCGGAAGGCGGACCAGCCCTGGGGCTCCCTCCGGCGCCGGATTGCCGCTGGTCCGTGAGGAAGTAGATGACCAGCAGCACGGGCACGAGGGCGAAAATGATGTCCAGCAGCTGGTAGGTGAGGTCGAAGTATTCGCGGGGGCTCTGTGACCGGTTCAGCGTGGACGTGCCTTCGGCCAGCGGGGCCCGGGTCATCTTGTCCAGCAGCTGCACCACCGAGTAGACGGCGGACTGCCCCAGGGAAAGGCCCAGCACAATCCAGACTTCAATCCGCAGCCGACGGCGGGAGGGAACCAACATGGTTCCATCTTGCCTGTAGTTTCTGGTTCTTCGCTGATTGGGGGGGTGGCCAGCTCTCCGGGGCTGACCAAAGTGAGAGAGCGTCCGCCAAAAACGCACCGAAAGTGAGAGAGCGTCCAGGTGGCGGCACCTATGCTTGGGCTTATGAGCGCGCCAGGGAAAATCTTCATGATCCGGCACGGCCAGTCCGCGGCCAATGTCGATACGTCCATCTACAACAGGGTCCCTGACTACCGGATTCCGTTGACTCCCCTGGGCCTGGCGCAGGCCACGGCCGCCGGCGAACGGATCCGCCGCGAGCTGGACGGCCGGCAGGTTTGCGTCTACGTCTCCCCTTACCTGCGGGCTCACCAGACCCTGGAGGCACTCAACCTCGGCAATCTCACGGAGCGGGTGATCGAAGAACCGCGCCTCCGTGAGCAGGACTGGGCCAATTTCCAGATCACCGGCGACATCGAGGACCAGAAGGAACTCCGCAACGCCTACGGGCATTTCTTCTACCGGTTCAGGGAAGGCGAATCCGGCTCCGACGTCTACGACCGGATCTCATCCTTTATGGAGACGCTGTACCGGCACTGGTCCAAACCGGACTACGCCCCCAACACCCTGCTGGTGACCCACGGGCTCACCATGCGCCTGTTCTGTATGCGCTGGTTCCACTGGTCGGTGGAGTACTTCGAATCGCTCAACAACCCGGACAATGCCGCGGTGCGGACCCTCCTGCGCACCGACCTGGGCAAGTACGAACTCGACATTCCGTTCAGCCAGTGGGTGGACCGCCGGGTGGACGAGACCGTCCTGGATGCGCCGCCGGTGATCTTCTAGCCGTTATGGCAGGCCCGTTAGTGCGGGGCCACGATCACTTCGGTGCCATTGGCTTCGAATGCGGCCTTGTCATCGGCGGAGATCCCGGAGTCAGTGATCAGGCGGGTGAACGCGTAACCGTCCATGGTGGCGAAGGCTCTGACGCCCACCTTGGAGGAGTCGGCCAGCACGTACGAGATCCGGGCCCGGCTGGCCAGCAGGGCGTTCACGGAGGCTTCGCCCTCCCCCGTGTTGGTGGGACCGACCTCGGGGTCGATGCCGTTCACGCCGATGAAGGCGATGTCCATGACCACCTTCTGCATGATGATGTCCGTGTACGGGCCCACGAGTTCGTACGAGCGGGGGTTCAGGATGCCGCCGGTCACCATGACTTTGATGTTGGGGCGGACCGCCAACTGCGCGGCGATGTTGATGGCGTTGGTGACCACGGTCAGGGTGGACTGGTGGCCGGGAGCGTTGAGGTCCTCGCGGGTGGCAAGGATCTGAGCCAGGGCCGTGCTGGTGGTGCCGCCGCAGAGACCGATCACCGCGCCGGGAAAAATCAGCGCCGAGGCGGCCTGGGCGATCTGCTCCTTGGCTTCGGCGTGGTCGTCACGGTTGTACCGCCCGGGGAGGTCGTAGGCCAGGGCGCCGGTGGTGGCCCGCCCCGGGTCCGGGTCAGCAGCCGCCGCTTGGCCAGGCTATCCAGGTCCCGCCGCGCAGTGGCCGGCGAGACCGCAAGCTGCGAGACAATCTCCTCCACCTCCACCTGGCCGGTCTTGGCGAGAATGTCCAGGATGGCCGTCAGGCGGTCAGTGCGGGTCATGGGGGCCTCTCAGCGTCAAACAAATCAGCGTCAAACAGTCACCAAAATTTGACGTTTATCTGATCATATCAGGCACAAATGATCACTTTGCAATCATAAAGTACGACCACACCGTGCGACGCCGGTTAGCGTGCCCGCACACCGGCCCGCCAGACGGCGTACGTGAGCGGCATGCCCGGGCGGTAGGCGAGATGCGTTGCTGAAGGGGCGTTAAGCATGTGCAGGTCCGCACGATGCCCGACGGCGACCGAACCCACCGCCCGTTCGCCGTCGGCGTCGTGCCCTGACTCCCGGTGCAGCGCCAGCGCGCCGCCATACGTTGCGGCGCGCACGGCTTCATGGACACTGAGGCGCATCTGCAGGACGGCCGTCGCCACGTTGAACGCCATGGAACTGGTATAGGAGGTGCCCGGGTTGCAATTGGAGGCGAGCGCCACCTGCACGCCGGCGTCCAGCAGTTCACGTCCCGGGGCCAGCGGCTGCCGGGTGGAGAGATCGCACGCGGGGAGGCAGGTTGCCACGGTGCCGCGGTCACCCGTGCCGGTGGCCGGATTCCAGCCGGACCAGCTTTCCGCCAGGACCGCCACATCACGGGCCGACAGGTAGTTCACGTGGTCCACGCTGGCTGCCCCGAGTACCACCGCCAGCTGCACGCCCGGACCCTCGCCGAGCTGGTTCCCGTGGACGCGGATCCCCAGTCCCGCGGCCGGCACGCCTCCAGCACACGGCGGGACTGCTCCGCCGTGAAGGCGCCTTCCTCGCAGAAGACGTCCGCCCAGCGGACGTACGGCCGGACGGCGTCAAGCATGGGCCCGCAGACGAGATCGGTGTAGGCCTCCGCATCGGTGCCCGCGGGGACAAGGTGGGCACCCAGGTAGGTGACTTCGTCTACGACCGTGGAGGCGATCCGGGCACTCCGGGCCTCGTGCTCAATATCCAGCCCGTAGCCCGTCTTGGTTTCAACGTAGGTGGTGCCCTGCGACACGGCCTCTGACACACGCGCCATCGCCAGCCGGGTGAGGTCGAAATCGGACGCGCGGCGGGTGGCGTCCATGGTGACGGCAATGCCCCGGCCGAATACGACTCCCCGGCCATCCGCGCCTCGAACTCCGCCGTGCGGTCGCCGGCGAAGACCAGGTGCGTGTGCGAATCCACCCAGCCCGGCAACACGGCCCGGCCGCCGGCGTCCACGGCGTCGTCGGCTGCCGGCGCATCCGCGGCGGAACCGAGCCAGGCGATCCGTTCGCCCTCGACCACCACGGCGGCATTCTTAAGGACGCGGTGTTCCAGGTCCTGGGTCATCAGCTCGGCGATGTTGGTGATCAGGGTGCTCATGGGTTCCATTGTTCAGCGCCGGACGGACCAGCGTGTGGCGGCCAGCGCCTCCGCTGTCCGGGATGCCGGATCGTGGCCGGACCGGCCGCCCGGTGCCCGGCGCCCTGTCCGGCCAGGATTTGCGCGGCGGCGAGCTCAGCCATGGCCGATGACGTCTGGAAACCGTAACCGCCCTGACCGGCCAGCCAGTAGAACCCGGGGGCTTCGGCGTCGAAACCGGCTACCGGGACGCCGTCGGCTGCCTCGGTCCGGAGCCCCGTCCACGCGCGCCGGACTCCGCGGATTCCCAATGTTGTCAGCTCGTTCAGTTTCACGATCAGCCGGTCCACATCGCCTGGCCGCGGACGGGCGTCCTCGGGCCCGCTGGGTACCGTTTCCGACGGCGAGATCAGCACCTCGGTGCCCTCCCGGCGGAAATAGAACGTGTGGTCCGCTGCGGCCACCATGGGGCTCTGTTCGGGAAGGGGATGTTCGACGTCGACAATCGCCGCAGTGCGCCGGTACGGCTGCAGCCCGAGCTTCTCCACCCCGCTGATCACGGCGATTTCATCGGCCCAGGCCCGGCCGCATTGACCAGCACACCGGCTTCGAAGGCTTCCTGCCCGGCGCCGACCTCCCAGCCCGAGCCCAGCCGCTGGGCGGAATGTACACGGGCGCCGGTGATGATGTCGGCGCCGGCAGCCTCGGCCCGCAGGCGGTGGTCCGCCAGCAGCAGCGGGGCGTTGCAGCCGAAGGATCCGGTGTCCAGGCCGGCGGCGGAGAAAGCTCCGGGGACCAGCGCCGGGCACAGCTCCAGTGCCCGTTCATGCGTGATGGCATTCATGTGGCCGCTGCCCTCGGCGCGGACGGATTCCTCCGTGCCGATCAGCATAAAGCTTCGCGGCGTCAGGACAGGTTCGGGCAGCTGGGCGTCCCGGGCCGCGATCAGTTCCAGGGTCCGGACCGTGAGCTCCCGGACTACGTCCGGGCCGTAACTGGGAATGAGCTGGCGGGCGGAACGGGAGGACGTGTGGTACGCCAGCTCCTGCTCCGCCTCGACCAGCGCCACGCTGCAGTTGCCCGCGAGCGCGGACGCCAGGGACAGGCCGGCGATGCCGCCACCCACAATCAGGACGTCGTAGTGTGCTGCCATGGCTCCATCCTTGCAGAGTTGCCCAGCGGCCGCGCCGGTCGTGCCCTGTAAGGTTTAGCGCGGCTGGGTTAACCCCTACAGCGGCACGGCTGGCGACGAACGCACGCACGCACGCTTCGACGTCGTCCGCTGAGTGCGATGCTGAAAGCTGCACGCGGATCCGGGCGGCGCCGCGCGGACCACCGGGAAGCTGAAGGCGGTGACGAAGACGCCGTGCTGGAGCATCTGGTCAGCCACCTTGGCGGCCATGACGGCGTCCCCGAACATGACGGGGACAATCGCGTGTTCTCCGTCGAGGAGTTCAAAACCTTCTTCGGTCATCCGGCGGCGGAACAGCCGGGCGTTCTCGAAGAGCCGGGTCCGCAGGTCACCGGAATTCTCCACCAGGTCAAGGGCCTTGATGGTGGCGGCGACGATCGCGGGGGCCAGGGAATTGGAGAACAGGTACGGGCGCGCTTTCTGGCGGAGCATGGCCACCACTTCGCTGCGGCCGGACACGTAACCGCCGGACGCGCCGCCCAGGGCCTTGCCGAACGTTCCGGTGTAGATGTCCACGCGTTGGGACACGCCTGCGTGCTCGGGGGTTCCGGCACCCGTGGCACCCATAAAGCCGACGGCGTGGGAATCGTCCACCATCACCAGGGCGTCGTGCTTCTCGGCGAGGTCGCAGATGGCCTCCAGCGGTGCCAGGTAGCCGTCCATGGAGAACACGCCGTCGGTGACGATGATCTTGCGCCGCGCATCCTTCGCTTCGACGAGCTTGGCCTCGAGGTCCGCCATGTCCTGGTTGGCGTAGCGGAACCGCTGGGCCTTGCAGAGCCGGATGCCGTCGATGATGGAGGCGTGGTTGAGGGCATCGGAGATGATGGCGTCCTCAGGGCCGAAGAGGGATTCGAAGACGCCGCCGTTGGCATCGAAGCAGCTGGAGAACAGGATGGTGTCCTCCGTGCCGAGGAACTTGGAGACCCTGGCTTCCAGCTCCAGGTGAAGATCCTGGGTGCCGCAGATGAAGCGGACGCTGGCCATGCCGAAGCCCCGTGAGTCCATGGCCTCCTTGGCCGCGGCGATGATGTCCGGGTGGTCCGCCAGGCCCAGGTAGTTGTTGGCGCAGAAGTTCAGGACGGTGGCGCCGGGCTGGCCGATCTGGCCGGCCGTGATGTGGCTGGACTGCGGGGAGTTGATGCTGCGTTCGGTCTTGAAGAGCCCGGCGGTGCGGATGTCGTCCAGCTCAGCCTGCAGCTGGTCCTTGATGGAGGTGTACATGGTGCTCCTTAGAGTTCGGTCCAGTCGAGGACAACTTTTCCGCCGACGCCGGCGCGGGCGGTGGCGAAGCCTTTTTCCCATTCTGCGGCGGGCAGCTTGTCCGTCACGACCGCTGAGATCCCGGCGTGCAGCACGGGGTTGGAGGAGAGCATGGCGCTCATGGCGTACCAGGTCTCATACATTTCCCGGCCGTAGATGCCCTTCAGGGTCAGCATGTGCGTGACCACTTTGCCCCAGTCGATGGTGATGTCCTGGCTGGGCAGGCCGAGCATGGCAATGCGGCCGCCGTGGTTCATGTTGTTGATCATCTCAGGCAGGGCGGTGGGGTGGCCGGACATTTCCATGCCGATGTCGAAGCCTTCGCGCATCCCGAGTTCACGCTGGGCATCCTTGACGCGCGTGGTGGAGACGTCGATGGCGAGGTCCACGCCGAGCTGGCGTGCCAGCTCGAGCCGCGGCTTGGAGACATCGGTGATGGCGATCTTGCGTGCCCCGGCGTGGCGGGCCACGGCGATGGCCATCAGGCCGATGGGTCCTGCCCCGGTGATGAGCACGTCCTCGCCCACCAGCGGGAAGCTGAGGGCGGTGTGCACGGCGTTGCCGAACGGATCGAAAATCGCGCCGAGTTCCGGCGTGATGGACGGGTCATGGTGGACCCAGACGTTGGTCTCGGGGATAACCACGTACTCGGCGAAGGCGCCGTCCCGCTGGACGCCGACGCTGACGGTGTGGATGCACATCTGGCGGCGGCCTGCGCGGCAGTTCCGGCAGATCCCGCAGACCACGTGGCCTTCGCCGGATACCCGGTCCCCCACTTTGACGTCGCGGACGCCGTCGCCAATTTCCACCACTTCACCGTAGAACTCATGGCCGGCGATGAGGGGTGCCTCGATCATGCCCTGCGCCCAGGCGTCCCAGGACTGGATGTGCAGGTCCGTGCCGCAGATCCCGGTGGTCATGACCCGGATCTTGACGTCGCTGGGGCCGGCCTCGGGCTCGGGCCGGTCAACCAGCTCGAACCCGGCGTGTGCACCGGACTTGTAGAGTGCCTTCATTGGCTTCCTGACTGTTGGCAGCGACCCGCGGCCTGCGGGTATGGTCTCCCTTCATTAGAGCCATTTCAAAGCATTAGCACAAGCAGAATTCTCTCAATCGACGATGAAGTGTTCTCTAATGCATAGACTGGGCGGATGGAAATTCATCAGCTGGAAATTCTCCGCGAACTCGGGGCCCTGGGCAGCGTGAAGGCGGTGGCCGAGACGCTGATGGTCACGCCCTCCGCCGTGTCCCAGCAACTGGCCCTGCTGCAGCGCAATGTTGAGGTTCCGCTGACCCGGAAGGAGGGCCGCAACCTGGTGCTGACCGAGGCCGGCCAGGTGCTCGCCGACGCCGGTGCCGCCGTCGTCAGTGCCATGGCGGACGCCCGGACCGCGATCGGCGCCTATCACGGCTCGCCGGTGGGCACCGTGACCATCAGCGGTTTCCACAGCGCGGGGCAGGCGCTGTTCGCACCGCTTGCGCGCATGCTGGACGCGCCCGGCCAGCCGCGGATCCAGCTCTCCGACGAGGACGTGGCGCAGCAGGACTTCCCAGCGCTGACGGCGCGGTACGACCTGGTGCTGGCGCACCGGATGGACCACAGCCCGCGCTGGCCGGAGGAGCGTGTGGCGGTGATTCCGCTGGCGCACGAACCGCTGGATGTTGCGTTGCCGGCAGACCATCGCCTGGCCCGCCAGGGCACTCTCACGGCGGCCGACGTCGTGGGCGAACCGTGGGTGACCAGCCACACCGGATACTCCCCCGCCGACGTCCTGTCCGCCGTCGCGGCCGTCTCCAGCAAGGAACTGAACATCGTCCACCGGATCAACGACTACTCCACCGTGGCCGCGCTGGTCGCCGCAGGGGGTGTGGTGGGCCTGCTGCCGCGGCATACGGCGCGGCCCGTGCTCAACCGGGCATTGTGCTGCGGCCGCTGGAGGGCATCAGCACGCGGCGGCGGATCGACATCCTGGCGCGGCCGGAGAACCTGAAGCGCCGCTCGGTGATGATTGTGTGCGAGGCGCTGCAGGCGATCATGACCGGGCTGGTGGAGCAGGGCGGCTAACCCCAACTGGGTCGCAGTAAACGTCGCCATTCCGCGTTTTGACGACGTTAAATGCCAGCTACTTGGGGCCAGCCGCTTGGCGTGGCCGAGGCCCTTGCCGAACCCGTGACCGTGCCCCTTGCCCATGCCTTTCCCGAGACCCAGTACCGGACCGGTGCCGGCGCCCTCCACGATCTGGCGCGCGGTGGCGTCATTGCCGCTCTTCACGCCGGAGACCCTCACGGCCTCACCCGTGGCGATTTCCGCGATGGTGACCTCTGACCGCTTCAGCCGTTTGCCGTCGTCGCCCGTCGCCGGCGAACCGTCCGCGGCAGGGGCAGGGAACTTGATGATCCTGGTCTCCGCGTTGACGGCGTAGGCCTGGGTGAAGCCGTCCTCGCTCTTGACGGTGACAGAGGTTTCGCTGACGGCCTCCACGGTGCCCTGCTGGGTCAGCACGGTTTCGAACGTCCCGTCCGCCTTCTTCACCACGCTTTCACTGTGCACGTACTGCGGGCGCTGTGCCTTGGCCGGCTTCTCCTGGCCCTTAGCCTTGTCCGGTTTCCCCTGCGCGGAGGCCGACGGCGGCGGCGCGTCTGTGGCAGACCAGGCGATGGCGACACCCGTGCCGGTCAGCGCCAGAGCAATGACGCCGGCCAGCAAAGCCTTGCGGAATCTCAACGGTTCTTGGACCGGCACGGCCATTCCTCCCACAGCACGGGCAGGGCTCCGGCGCCCTGGATCTTCAGTCTAGAACCGGCGGGCCTCGCTGAACACGCGTAGTTTGCGGCGGGAAGTGAGTACTTAAACAAAACTGGGTCGCAGTAGCTGTCGTCATGAGCGCTCATAACGACATTAACTGCGACCCAGTTGGGTTAAATCAGGCGCTTAACCTGCGACTCGGCCTCGGCTAGCCTTCAACGCCGAGCTTCGCGAGGATCAGCTCCTTGACGCGGCCGGCGTCGGCCTGGCCGCGGGTGGCCTTCATAACGCCGCCGACGATCGCGCCGATCGCCTGGAGTTTGCCGGCGCGGATCTTGTCCGCGACGTCAGGCTGCGCGGCGAGCGCGGCGTCGATGGCTTCCAGCAGGGGGCCGTCGTCGGAAACCACGGCGAGGCCGCGCTTCGCCACGATCTCCGCCGGGGTGCCTTCGCCGGCGAGCACGCCGTCCAGGACCTCGGTGGCCATCTTGTTGTTGATCTTGCCGTCCTCGACCATCCGGTTCAGCTCCACGATGGTGGCGGCCGGACGCCCAGCTGGCCGGGATCGACGTCGGCGTTCTTGGCACGGCCAACGATCTCGCCCATCCACCACTTACGGGCGACAGAGGCAGAAGCTCCTGCGGCGATGGTTTCCTCGATCTCATCCATAACGCCGGCGTTGACAACGTCGCGGAATTCCAGGTCCGAGTAGCCCCAGTCCGACTGCAGCCGCTTGCGGCGGGCCGCCGGCGGCTCGGGCAGGGTGGCGCGGAGCTCCTCCACCCATTCGCGGGACGCAACAATCGGAACCAGGTCGGGCTCCGGGAAGTAGCGGTAGTCATCGGCGTCCGACTTGGGCCGGCCCGAGGTGGTGGTGCGCGTGTCCTCGTGCCAGTGGCGGGTTTCCTGGATGATCGGGTTGCCGGCATCCAGGACGGCGGCGTGCCGCTGGATCTCGTAGCGGACGGCGTGTTCGACGGCGCGCAGCGAGTTGACGTTCTTCGTTTCGGAGCGGATGCCGAAGCGTTCGCGGCCGTGCGGGCGCAGCGAAACGTTCGCGTCGCAGCGCACATTGCCGCGTTCCATCTTCGCGTCCGACACACCAAGGTTCTTGACGATCTCCCGGACGGCGGCCACGTAGGCCTTGGCCAGCTCCGGGGCGCGGGAACCCGCACCCTCGATGGGCTTGGTGACAATCTCCACCAGCGGAACGCCGGAACGGTTGTAGTCCACCAGCGAGAAGTCGGCACCCTGGATGCGGCCGGCGGCCCCGCCCATGTGCGTCAGCTTGCCGGCGTCCTCTTCCATGTGGGCGCGCTCGATCTCCACGCGGAAGATGGTCCCGTCCGAGAGTTCGATGTCCAGGTAGCCGTCGTACGCGATCGGGTCCTCGTACTGTGAGGTCTGGAAGTTTTTGGGAGTGTCCGGATAGAAGTACTGCTTCCGGGCAAACGTGCAGGATTCAGCGATCTTGCAGTTCAGGGCAAGGCCGATCTTGATCGAGGACTCGATCGCCACCCTGTTCACTACCGGCAGCACACCGGGCATGCCCAGGTCCACCTCGTTGACGTTGGTGTTCGGCTCATCGCCGAAGACGTTGGGCGCGGAGGAGAACATCTTGGACTTGGTGTTGAGTTCCACGTGGACCTCAAAACCCAGGACCGGATCGTACTTCTCCATGGCCTCGTCGAAGCTCAGGGTTGCCTCAGTGATCATTATTTTGCCTCCTTGGCTTCAACAAGGGTCTCGACCAACGCCGGTGCACGGTCCAGGAGTGGGGCGCCCCACTGTGCCTCGAGCAGGGATTCCAGGACCGCACCCACGCGGTAGAGCCGGGCATCCTCGCGGGCCGGAGCCAGCAGCTGGATGCCGACCGGAAGGCCGTCCTCGTCAGCCAGGCCGCCGGGCAGGGTCAGCCCGGGCACGCCTGCCAGGTTGGCGGGGATGGTGGCGACGTCGTTGAGGTACATCGCCAGCGGGTCATTCAGTTTCTCCCCGAGCTTGAACGCCGTGGTGGGCGCCGTGGGAGAGATCAGGACGTCGGCCTGCGCGAACGCGGCCTCGAAGTCGCGCTGGACCAGGGTGCGGACCTTCTGGGCCGACCCGTAGTACGCGTCGTAGTAGCCGGCGCTCAGGGCATAGGTGCCCAGGATGATGCGGCGCTTGACTTCGTCGCCGAAGCCGGCCGCGCGCGTGGCTCCCATAACGCGTTCGATGGTCATGGGCCCGTCCTCGGGGAGGACACGCAGCCCGTACCGGACGCCGTCGAACTTTGCCAGGTTGGAGGAGGCCTCCGACGGCATGATCAGGTAGTAGGCCCCGAGGGCGTACTGGAAGTTGGGGCAGGACACCTCAACGATTTCCGCACCGGCCTGCTTCAGCAGTTCCAGGGATTCGTTGAAACGGTTCTCGACGCCGGCCTGGTAGCCCTCGCCGTGGAGTTCCTTGATGATGCCGATCCGCATGCCTTCGACGTTGCCCACGCGGGCAGCGGCGACGAGGTCTGCCAGGGGGTCGGGCAGGGACGTGGAGTCAAAGGGATCATGCCCGCCGATGACCTGGTGCAGCAGCGCCGAGTCCAGGACGGTGCGGGAAACCGGGCCGATCTGGTCCAGCGAGGAAGCCATGGCGATGGCACCGTAGCGGGAGACGCCGCCGTAGGTGGGCTTGACTCCCACCGTGCCCGTGACGGCGCCGGGCTGGCGGATGGACCCGCCGGTGTCCGTGCCGAGGGCCAGCGGGGCCTCAAAAGCAGCAACGGCCGCGGCCGAACCGCCGCCGGAACCGCCGGGATCCGGTCCAGGTCCCAGGGGTTGCGGGTGGGGCCGTACGCGGAGTGCTCGGTGGAGGACCCCATGGCGAATTCGTCCAGGTTGGTCTTGCCCAGGATGGGCATTTTGGCGGCACGGAGGCGCTTGACCACTGTGGCGTCATAGGGGCTGTGCCAGCCTTCGAGGATCTTGGAGCCTGCTGTGGTGGGCTGGCCGATGGTGACGATGAGGTCCTTGACCGCGATCGGCACGCCGGCGAGTACGTGAAGTTCCTCGGCCGCGGCACCACCGGCGGCGCGGATCGCGTCCACCTCGGCGGCGACGGCGAGTGCCTCCTCCGTGTTGACGTGCAGGAACGCGTTCACGCCGCGTTCGCCGCCGTCGACAGCTGCGATCCGGTCCAGGTAAGCCTGCGTGACCTCGACGGAGGTGACCTCGCCCGCGGCCAGCATGCCGGCCAGCTGCGCGGCGGACAGACGGATGAGTTCGTTGGTGTCAGTCATGGTTATGCCTCATCCAGGATTGCCGGGACCTTGAAACGGTTCTCATCGGAATCCGGAGCCCCCGAGAGTGCCTGCTCCGCGGTGAAGGTGTGGCCCACAACGTCCTCGCGGAACACGTTGGTCAGCGGGATCGGGTGGGAGGTTGCCGGGACGTCATCACCGGCGGCTTCACTCACGGACTTCACTGAATCAACGATGACGGCGAGTTCGCCGGCCATCCTGTCCAGCTCTTCAGCACTCATCTCGATGTGAGCGAGCTGCGCGAGGTGCGCAACATCGTCACGGTTGATCGCAGCCATGGATCTCCCCTGCAGGTTCGGATTGTTTTCCGAACCAGTCTAGTGGGGAAACGTCAGTGCCCGTCTGACGACCCCCAGCGGGCGTCAGACGGGCACCTCGGTGCCGTGGTCCCGGTCACGAGGACCGGCCACAGGCAGCTACAGACTAACCGATCCCGATGGCTCCCGTCAGCATTCCCACACCCAGCATGACGAGGGAAACCACCGCGGTGCGCCACAGGACCTTTTTGTGGTGGTCGCCGAGGTCCACCTTGGCCAGCGAAACCAGCAGCAGAATGGCCGGAACCAGCGGGCTCTGCAGGCGGAAAGGCTGGCCGGTGATGGAGGAACGCGCCATCTCCGCGGCGCTGATCCCGTAGTGTGCGGCGGTCTCGCTGAGTACGGGCAGGAAGGGACCCATGTCGGTCGGGATGATCTGGACCAGCCACGCGGACATGGCCTCCACCATTCCGGTGCCGGTCAGGACGCCGGTCAGGACTGCGGCCTCCATCCTGTTCTTCCACCAGCGTTTCGGTGCGTTCCAGGGCAGCTATTGAACCGCCGACGGTCCACGCCTGGCTGGCCTACGACCGGGTGGGCCGCGAGGCGGAAAACCAGGCCCTGACGCTGGCCCGGCCCGAAACCCTGGTCCGCGGCCAGGTCACCGAGCCGCAGGACGTGATCACCGTGCTGGGCAACCTGATCGACAACGCGGTGAACGCCGCCGTCGCGGGCTCCTCCCCGGATCGCTGGGTGGAGCTGGAGGTGCTGGATGAACCGCACGACGACGGCGGGTCGCTGCACATCGTCGTCGCCGATTCCGGCGACGGGCTGGCCGCCGGAACGGACGCGGAAGCGGTCTTCGCCGAGGGATTTACGACCGCGGCTAGCCCAGTGGTACAGGCTCCGGCGGCTGCCGGTGGACGGACTGGCGGACTGGGCCTGGCCCTGGCCCGGAAGCTGGCCCGGCGCCGCGGCGGGGACGACCGCCGGGACGCCGGCGGGACCCGGGATTTAGCTGGAAAGGACAATGATGCCTGAGGATTTCAGGGTGCTGATTGTGGACGACGATTTCCCGTGGCCAAGCTGCACACAACGTATGTGGATTCGGTGGCGGGATTCCTGGCGCTGGCGCCGGTGGGGTCGGCATCCCTGGCGCTGCAGGCGATCCACAGCCTCCGCCCGGACCTGGTGTTGCTGGATGTCTACCTGCCGGACGCCTCAGGACTCGACCTGCTGCAGCACTTGGACGTGGACACCATGATCCTCAGTGCGGCCTCGGACGCCGAGTCGCTGCGGAAAGCGTTCCGCCGCGGCGCCCTCGGGTACCGGTTGAAACCCTTTACCGTCGAGTCGCTCTCACAGCTGCTCTCGCCAGCCCGGTACCGCAGGCTGCTGGGCAGCCCGGGGCCTGGACCAGGGCTCCGCGGAGCGGGCCAAACGGTCGCTGATCCCGGGGGACATGGCGCCGGCGGCCAAACCCCACTCCGCCACCGAGGCCGCGGTGTTGGAATCGCTGGTTGCCGGCGAACAGTATTCGGCGGTGGAAGTGGCCACCCGCGTTGGGGTTTCCCGGGCCACGGCGCAAAGGTACCTGTCCTCGCTGGCCGTCGACGGCGCCGTCGACATCCAACTGCGCTACGGAACCGCCGGACGCCCTGAACACCGCTACAGCCTCCCGGCCAGTTAACCCACACCCATGCGCGAACTGGCAGCTAATACCCTCAAAATGCGGATTTGAGGGTATTAGCTGCCAGTTCGCGCCAGGCGGGCGGAGCGTCCTAGCTGGCGCTCTTCTGGGCCACAAGCTCGATTTCGACGAGCATCTTCGGGTCAAGGAACGGCAGGACGTGCACCAGGGCCAGCGTGGGGCGGATCTCGCCGAAGACTTCGCCGTGGGCGCGGCCGGCCTCTTCCCATTTGCTGATGTCCGTCAGGTACAGCTTGGACTGGACCACGTCTTCGAAGCTGAAGCCGGCATCGGCCAGGACCACGCCGAGCTTCTGCAGGATGTACTGGGTCTGCGCGTAGAAGTCCTCGCCCACAATGCCGTCCTCGCCGCTGGCGGCCGTGGCGGAAATGTAGAGCGTGTTGTCCACCTGCACGGCGCGGGAGTAGCCGAGGGTCTGCTCCCAGACGGAGCCGGTGCCGAATGTTTTGCGCATGGTGGGCCTTTCAGTGCCGAAAACGAGTCGGCACCACTTTAGGTTGGCTGGACGTCAAGCCGGTAAACCAGCAGCTTTATGTCGGTGCCCGGAATCAGCCAGTCACGCTCCGGGACTCGTTTGAAGCCGGTCTTCCGGTAGAGGCCATGGGCGCTCTCCCAGGTCCCGCCGGTAGTGAGGGCCACGCCAGCGATCCCCTCCAGCGATTTCGCATGCACAATGATGGCTTCCACCATGGCCTTGCCTGCGCCGCTGCGCTGCACCGCGGGATCCACCACCAGCATCCGGAACTCCAGCTCATCAGGGAGGGCGATGTCGGCGAACGGTTCACCTGCCAGTGCCAGCGTCACGGAACCCACCACCTGCCGGTCACGCTCTGAAACCCAGATCGTGGCCTTCGCCGCGCGGGCGGCAACATCCTGGATCTGCTGCATGTAGGGGTGGTCCGCGCTGTCGAAGTACCCTGCTGCCAGGTACGAGTCCACGGTGATCCTGGCGATGGCCTGGAAGTCTGCCTCAACGGCCGGTCGGATGGTTATTTGCGAATGCACCTGACAATGTTAGTGGCGCAGCAGCGTCACAGCGGAAACTTGCCGGACAGCGCCAAGGTCCCGGCACAGGTCCAGGCGGCGAGCCTGTCCTCGTCGGAGGGCCCGCCGTCCAGCGGACTCGCCAGCCGCGGACGCCGCACCCAGCAACCGGCTTCCTCGGCAATCAGCGCACCGGCGGAGAAGTCATGTTCATTGAGCCCGCGTTCGCCGAAGGCGTCGTGCGTCCCGTCAGCCACCATGCAGAGGTCCAGCGCCGCAGAGCCCAACCGCCGGACGTCGGCAAATCCATCCATCAGGCCGCCCAGCAGCGCAGCCTGCTCGGCGCGGATGGCGGGGTCGTAACTGAAGCCGGTGGCGAGGATCTGCCCGGCGCGGTCCGGCGCAGGGCCCTGGAGCCGGGTCACCCGGCCGCCTTCTTCCAGCCACGCACCCTGGCCGCGGGCAGCGTAGTAGACGCGGCCCAGCGCCGGGCGTTGACGACGCCGGCCAGCCAGACGCCGTCGGAATCGGCCACTGCCACGGACGTGGCGTAGTAGACGATGTTCCGGATGAAGTTGGTAGTGCCGTCCAGCGGGTCGATGGACCAGCGATACCCGGTGGGGCAGCGGGCCGGGTGGTCCCACGTTCCTCGCCCGTGATGGTGTCCTGTGGGCGGGCGGCGATGATGGCATCCCGGACCGCATTCTCCGCGGCGACATCAAAGGCCGTAACCCAGTCGCCGGCGTCGCCCTTGTTGCTGACGTCAAGCGTCTCGCCGTTACGGGAAGCCAGCACGGCGGCCCCGGCGGCGGCTGCTTGCCGGGCCACCGCAAGCAGTTCGGTGTTGAGATCCGGATGGCTCATTCTGCTGCCTCTTCTGATTCGGTGGGCGTTGGTATGGGCGTGGCTTCGGCAGCGGGGCCGGGCCGTTCGCAAGGAGCTCCCGGAAGCCGTCCTCGTCCAGGACGGGAATTCCGAGCTGTTCGGCTTTGTCCAGTTTGGTGCCTGCGCTTTCGCCGGCGACGACGTAGCTGGTGTTTTTGGAGACCGAGCCGGCAGCCTTCCCACCCCGGATGAGGATCGCTTCCTTCGCCTCGTCTCTGCTGAAGTTCGGCAGGGAGCCGGTAACCACAATCGTCAGCCCTTCCAGCGTGCGCGGCGTGAACTCATCGCGCTCATCCGCCATGCGGACCCCGGCCGCGGCCCAGCGGTCAATGATTTCCACGTGCCAGTCCTCGGCGAACCACTCCTTCAGCGCGGCCGCGATGGTGGGACCCACGCCGTCCACATGGGCCAGGTCCTCCTCGGAGGCGTTCCGGATGCCGTCCATGGTGCCGAACGCCGTGGCCAGGGCGCGTGAGGCGCGGGACCAACGTGCCGGATGGACAGGGCAACGAGCACGCGCCACAGCGGCTGGGTCTTTGCCTTCTCCAGCTCCACTAAGAGTTTCGCGGTGGTCGCAGTGGGCTTGGACGGCGTCTTGGCGGTTGCCTTTGTCCAGAAGTACGGGACCAGCTCGAAGACGCCGGTGCCCACGCCCTTGGACCGTTTCTCGCGCAGGATCCGCACGTGTTCCAAGTCCGCCGCGGTAAGGGTGAAGAGCTCCGATTCGCTCACCAGCGGGCCGGGCTTTGGCTCGGCGGGATCGGTAAGGGCGACGGCGGCTTCCCCGCCGAGGGCCTCGATGTCGAAGGCACCGCGGCCGGCCAGGTGCGCGACGCGCTCCGTCAACTGGATGGGGCAGGATCTGGAATTGGGACAGCGGATGTCGATGTCGCCCTCCTTGGAGGGGCAAGTTCCGTGCCGCAGGACGGGCATTTGGCGGGCATCACGAACTCGCGCAATTCGTGCTCGCGGCCTTTGCGCAGCGCCATCACGGGGCCGACGATCTCCGGGATGACGTCTCCGGCCTTGCGCAGCACCACGACGTCGCCGATCAGCACGCCCTTGGCCTTGACCACGTCCTGGTTGTGCAGCGTGGCACGGGCCACGGTGGAACCGGCCACCTTCACGGGCTCCAGCACCCCGAACGGGGTCACCCGGCCGGTTCGGCCGACCTGGACCTGGACGTCCAGCAGTTTGGTGTGGACCTCTTCCGGCGGGTACTTGTAGGCGACGGCCCAGCGGGGAACGCGTGAGGTGTAGCCGAGGGCCCGCTGGGTGGCGAGATCGTCAACCTTGACCACAATGCCGTCGATTTCGTGCATGAGGTTGTGCCGTTGTTCGCCGTAGCGCTTGATGAAGGCAAGGATCTCCGGCAGGCCCCGAGGACCTCGAAGTACGGGCTGACGGGAAGCCCCCACTGTTCCAGCAGGGCATACGTCTGGGACTGGCTCAGGGTTTCCAGTCCTTCGCGGGCACCAATGCCGTGGACGAACATCTTCAACGGACGCTTGGCGGTTTCCGCTGGGTCCTTTTGCCGGATCGAACCGGCGGCGGCGTTCCGGGGTTGGCCAGCGGCGCCTTGCCGGCTTCGATCAGTGCCTCGTTGAATTCAGCAAAGGCCTTCGACGGGATGAAGACTTCGCCGCGGATTTCCATCTCGGCCGGAAAGCCGGTGCCGGTCAGCTCCGTCGGTATTTCCTTGATGGTCAGGACGTTGTGGGTGATGTCCTCACCCGTGGTCCCGTCACCCCGGGTGGCAGCCCGGACCAGTTTCCCGTCGCGGTACAACAGGTTGACCGCGAGGCCGTCAATCTTCAGTTCCGTGAGCCACGCCAGCTTGGCGGTATCCCCCAGTTTGCTGACCCGGCCTCGGCTTTGGTGATCCAAGCTTCCAGCTCCTCCAGGGAGAAGACGTCCTCGAGGCTATACATCCGCTGCAGATGTTCGACGGCGGCGAACGCGGCTGAGACTTCCCCGCCAACCTCCTGCGTAGGCGAATCATTGGCTACCAGCTCCGGATGCAGGGCCTCGATCTCCTCCAGGCGCCGGAACAGTTCGTCGAATTCAGCGTCAGAGACCAGGGGTTCGTCCTCCTGGTAATACGCAAACCGGTACTTCCTGACCAGGTCCGTCAGGTTCTCATATTCTTCGCGCACTGACCCAGCGGGGACGGCGTCCGGCTCGGTTAGTTCCTCAGTGCTGTTTGCTGTTTCCTCTGCGGGGACCGGTGCTGTGCTCACAGACCTATCTTGCCTTACCGCCCCGACATTGCGCCCAAACGCCCCATGCACCGCAGTGCCTCTGGCCTTAAACGCCGCTGGGCCCGGTGGGCACGGAATGCCTCCATGTAGGTAGCAGCAACTGTCGTTATGAGCGGTCATAACGACAGTTGCTGCTACCTAGCGGTTCAGCGCCGCCGGCGCTCCGTGGGCGGGGAAAGTTGTTCTCGTCCACGTTCGGTCTCTGGCGGGCCGGTCGTGGCTGGCGGATCATGGAGGTGTCTGCCACGGTCGACGCCGACCCAACTTGGTGCCTTGAGTCCGTTAGTTAGCGTGGCGCGGAGGACTTCCACGGGAACCGTGGATTGTTGCCGTTGAGCACGAGTGTTAGATTCCTGAATATTTTCCCTGTCCTCCCCGTAGCAGACGCCACCATTTTGAAGATTCAAGGTGTCAGGAGGATATGTCATGGATATTGTTCACGAGCGGGCCGCCGGTTTGGATATTTCCAAACGCGACGCGAAGCTCTGTCTGCGGGTCCCGGGTCCACGCGCCGGGACGTACACCTCGACGGTGACCACCTGGGGTGCGACCACGGCGCAGATTCTTGAGCTGCGGGAGTTCCTGGAACGCGAGCATGTGACCACCGTGGTGATGGAAGCGACCAGCGATTACTGGAAGCCGTTCTTCTACGTGTTCGAAGAGACGCTGCCGGTGATGCTGGTGAACGCCAAGTCGGCCAGGAACATCCCGGGACGCAAAACAGACGTTTCCGACGCTGCCTGGCTCGCCCAACTCGGTGCGCACGGACTGCTGCGGGCCTCGTTCGTCCCGCCCGAACCGATCCGCGACCTGCGGGACCTCACCCGGGCGCGGGCAACCGCCACCCGTGACCGGGTCCGTGAAATCCAACGCCTGGAGAAGTTCCTGGAAGGATCCGGGATCAAACTCTCCTCGGTGGTCTCAGACCTGACCGGGGTCTCGTCCCGGGCGATGCTCGACGCCCTCATCCAGGGTGAACGCGACCCGGAAGTCCTCGCCGCGCTGGCCAAGGGAAGGCTGCGCTCCAAAATCCCCGCCCTCGTCGACGCACTCACCGGCAGGTTCAAACCCCACCATGCCTTCATGACCCGGCTGCATCTGGACCAGATCGATGCCCAGACCCGCATCATCGACTCACTCACCGCACGGATCGAGGAGGCGATGGAACCCTTTCGTGACGCCAGGGAAGCCCTGGCCACCATCCCCGGAGTCTCTCTCAACGTCGCCGACGTCATCATCGCCGAAACCGGCGCGGACATGAGCGTCTTCGAAACACCCGGCCGGCTCGCGTCCTGGGCCGGCGTCTGTCCCGGCGCCAACGAATCAGCCGGACGGATCAAATCCGCCCACATCCTGCCCGGCAACAAATACCTCAAAGCAGCCCTCGGCATAGCGGCCATGTCCGCCGCACGGACCAACGACACCTACCTGGCCGCCAAATACCAGCGCACCGCGGCCAGACGCGGCCGACCGAAGGCGCTCGTCGCCCTCGAACACAACATCCTGAACGCCGTCTGGCACATGCTCGCCAACGGCGA
The DNA here is from genome assembly GCA_002370555.1 of Arthrobacter sp. Hiyo4. Lineage (GTDB taxonomy): Bacteria > Actinomycetota > Actinomycetes > Actinomycetales > Micrococcaceae > Arthrobacter. The sequence goes on along the minus strand of AP014718.1, from coordinate 1,169,178 downwards.
GTGCTATACAGACCCCGGCGCGGACCACTACACGCGGATCAACCCGATCAAGGCCAAAAACAACGCCATCAACAAACTCATCAGCCTCGGCTACGACGTCACCATCACGCCCGCCACCGCAGCCTGACCCGCCATACTTTCGTGTTAGTTGGGAGGGTTGGGGCTGGCAGCGTCAGTGTGAGGCGGGGCGGTTCCGGCTCCACCAGGCGAAGGCGAGGCCGGCGACGCCCACCAGCACCACGCCCGCCATGATGGCCAGCAGTCCGGGGCCGCCGAAGAGGCCGGAGCCGTCGTTCCGGGAAACGGCGGCTGCCTGTGTGGGCTTAGCCGACTTGGTGACTGGCTTGTTCCAGTTCGGTTCCGCGGACGGGGTTGCGGACGACGGCGGCGGGCTGGGGATGGTAGTGCTGGGCGCTTCCGACGGCGTCTCCTCAGTCGGTAAAACGCTCGGTTCCGGGGTGAGCGTGGGAACCGGGGCCGGGGCTACGGGCGCCGGCGGCGGGGCTCGATCACGGGGCCGCCGACGTCTGCGTCGGGGATGGAGTTGAGGTGTCCGTCGGCCCGGGCTTCTGATTGCCCGGATCACAATTAATGATGCACAAAACCGGTGCCGGTTCGCCGTCTTCGGCCTGCGCCGGGACCGCCGCCGAAAGGCCAACCAGGAGCGCCAGCAGCGCAGCGGCCGCAGCAGCGGACACGTCGCGGAGCACGGATGAGGATCGGATCATGGTTACCTTTTCGACAGCGCGGCACCCCCTTGCCGCAGCGAACAGTGTTCCCGGTAGTCTCCTACACGCGCCGCGGGCCCGCAAATCCATTAGATTTACGGGCCCGCGGGAGCGACGGCTCAGGCCCTGTTTTCCGGCGGCAGCGCGATCTGCAGTTTCCGTGCCTTGCCGCGTCCTACGATGTAGCCCCGGCCGGGTATGAATGCCGGGCTGACGCGACCCAGCGACGTGTTGAGCAGGCTGTCGCCTTCGATGTCGCCCGGGTTGATAAGTAGGCCCCGGCGTCCGGATTTGAAGGGCTGCGACAGTGACCAGGCGGAGGACCAGGTTGATGTTTCCGATTCGCCGATGACCCACTGATCGGCCTTGATGGACGCCGTCACGAGCTGCGAAACGCCCGATTCCGCCACGGTATCCGTGAACTCGGTCAGGCCCTCGATGAAGATCGCCAGCTTCCCGGGGTTCCCGGAAGAGTGCTCCGTGAGGTCCTCGATGATCTCGGCCAGGTCATCGGCACCCACCACGGAACGGTTCCAGAGCGGCAGCGACGCCACCGCGGACCGGCGGGAGCCGATGTACACCAGCTCCGTGTCCGGGTTGGACCGGCGCAGCGCGTAGGCCAGGGTCACCAGCGCCACCGTCCTGCCCGCCCTGGCGGACCTGCCAGCAGCAGCGGTCCCTGGGCCATGATCTCGGCCGGCTGCAGGGTTTCGTCGTCGACGCCGATGACGGGCAGGTCCGGGCTGCCGGAAGGCAGCACATCCAGGTCCACCTGTTCGGGAAGCCGCTGGATTTTTGGTGCCGGTTCCAGCCCCTGGCGCAGCATCGCCTGGCTGAGCTTGTGGACTTCACGGGCCTGCAGCGCCAGGTTCGAGTTGCCGCCCAGGACGGCCAGCTGGACCTCGTAGCCGCCCAGCATGCCGCGCCCCGGCGGTGAGGAGCTGGTGAGGACGTCCTTGGCGACGTCCATGGACATGTAGTCGTCCTCGGACGTCAGCCGCAGCACCAGCCGGCGCTGGATGGACGCCAGCAACGACGCCGGTACGGCGTTCGGCCGGTCACCGGTGACCACGAGGTGGATCCCCAGGGGGCGGCCATCGGTGGCCAGCTGCAGGAAGATATCCCAGAGCGCGGACAGGCGGCTGAATTCGTACGTCTCGCGGAACGCCGAAATGCCGTCCAGCAGCACGAAGATCCGCTTCTCGTCCGGGCGGTTGGCCAGGGTCCGGTATTCGACGATGGTGGAGGCCCTGACCTCGGCGAACCGGGCGGACCTGTCGTCGGCGATGTCCCGGAGCAGGCGGAGCAACCGGCCGACGCGTTCGACGTCGTCACCGTTGATGATCTCGCCGACGTGCGGCAGCTCTTCGAGCATCTTCAGCCCGGAGGAACCGCAATCGATCCCGTAGATGTGCACGGGCCCGCCCCGGGGCGTGACGGCGGCGGCAATCGCAATGCCGCGCAGGGCAGCGGATTTTCCGGAGCCGCCTGTGCCGTAGATGGCCATGTTGCCGTCCTGGTCCGGCTCGTAGAACACCGTGGGCTGTTCCTGGCGGGCAGGATCATCCGCCACACCCAGCAGCAGCCGTTCGTCCGTGCGGGGGTTCGGGAGCTTGGAAAAGTCGTAGGTCTTGGCCAGCTCATCCAGCCACGGTTTGCGCGGCGGCCGGATGGCCAGCGATTCTGCGGCCCTGACGATATTGGTGGTCATCCTGGCGATGTCGATGGGGCCGGGCGGAGCTTCCTTGACGGGCTTCTCGGGGGCTGGCGCCTCCCAGCTGGGCCCTGACCCGAAGGCCATCTCGACGATGTCGATCTGTGGACGTTGGGGCTTCTCAGTGGTCCAGCCGCCGGCATAGCCGGTCTGGAACCCCTGGATACGGCCGGGCCGGTCTTGACGGCGCCGCGGCCAGGGATGGACGGGTCGAAGTAGGCCGCATCTGGCACGCCGAGGATGTCGGTGGCGTCATCCTCATCCGCCATGCGCAGGGCGACCCGGAGGTTGGTGTTGGCGCGCAGGCTGTCCTTGATGACGCCGGCGGGACGCTGCGTGGCCAGGATCAGGTGCAGGCCCAGGGAGCGGCCACGGGCGGCAACATCCACCACGCCGTCCACAAACTCCGGGACTTCGGTGGCCAGTGCCGCGAATTCGTCCACAACGATGATCAGGTACGGCGGTGCCTCCGGGTCGGCTTCGCGCTGCAGCCCGAGCAGGTCCTTGGCCTTCTTGCGGTTCAGCAGGTGCTCCCGGTAGTGCAGTTCCGCACGGAGGGAGGTCAGGGCGCGGCGGACAAGGTGCTGGGAGAGGTCGGTGACCAGGCCCACGGTGTGGGCAGGCTGAGGCAATCGGCGAACGCCGCCCCGCCCTTGTAGTCCACAAACAGGAAGCTCACGCGGTCCGGGCTGTAGGCGGCGGCCATGCCCATGACCCAGGACTGCAGGAACTCCGATTTGCCGGCGCCGGTGGTGCCGCCCACCAGCGCGTGCGGGCCCTCATTCTTCAGGTCCAGGTAGAGCGGCTCGATGCCCTTGGAACCTACCAGGGCCCGGAGCGTACCGTTGTCCTTCCGGTTGGGAACCGCGGAGGCATGGACTGAATTGTTCTCCACCCAGCGCTCCGCCACGGCCTGCGGGTTGTCCAGGAAGTCCTTGCCGATCAGGGTGGCGTAGGACACCGCACGCGGCAGGTCGGAGTCGTCGCTGACCGGCTTGCCAACGTCCACCACGGGCGCCAGCATCCGGGCCAGCTGCGCGGCCAGCTCGGCGTCAAGGCTTTCGCAGCTCACGGGATACGTGTGCCGTCCCAGCCGCACCTGCCCGGTGGTGGTGCCGTTTTCGCCGTCAACCACCATAAAGTCCCGGCAGGCGGCCGGGAGTGCCTGGATGTCGGTGGCCACCCACATCACGTGGACGCCGGAGTCCGGTCCGCGCTCGGCGAGGCGGGTCAGCCTGCCCGGTCCACCGGGGCGTCGTCCTCGACGATGACCAGGACCGCCGGCAGTACCGGGACCGGGATCTCGTCCCTGGCAGGGTCCACGGATCCCCGGTGTTCGGGGGTGGAGCGCTCGGCTAGGGCTTCCCTCGCGTCGAGCAGGTCCTCGAGCCTGGCCACCAGGGAGGAGCCGCTGGCTGAACCGGCGGCCAGGTGCTCGCCGTTGAGCGGGCTGTGGCCGGAGCCCACGTGGGGCAGCCACTGCAGCCAGTCCCAGCGCTGCCGGGACTGCGCCGACGTAATGGCTGTCACCACGGCTTCCGCGGGCGAGTGCAGGCCCACGAACTGCAGGACCATGCCGCGGGCAACGTCGTCAACCAGGCCCCGGGCTCCGGCCATGCCGAAGGACCCGGCCTTGCGCAGTTGCGAGACCACGGGGACACCCTCGATGTCCCTGAACTGCTTCAGGCAGTCCTGGATCTCGCGCATGAATTCAGCTTCGGTGTCGTTGCTGTGGGGTTCCTCGAACAGGATGCGTGATGTACCGGTGCCGAGCCCGAACCGCAGGCCCAGGAAACCGGTGTGCTCGGGGCGGTGGGTCCACAGCAGCGGGCCGAGTTTGTAGATGGAGTCCACGGTGTCGCTGACCGACGGCGCTTCCTGCAGGCGGACCGCGCGTTCCACGTGCTGCAGTTCGGTGATGTCCTGCCGGAACGCCGCCATGGACTCCCGGAACTGTTTGAGCTGTTCCTTCTGCTGGCGCCGGGTCTGCATCTTGTGGTCCACGTAGTGACCCACAATGAACAGCGGCATCATCATCATGAATACCACCGAGATCATGTTCCGCGTGACCGCGAACATGATGCCGCCCATCAGCAGCGGCGCCATCAGCATGATGTACGGGAACGGCTGGTGGTCCGGACGCTTGGGTCCGGCCGGTGGCACGCGCTTGGGCGCCTCAAAGCGGGGAACCACCCGCGGGGAGCGGTTGAAATCGACAAGGGGCGACGTCGGCGCTGCCGCCTGGTGGTGGCCCAGCGGCACCACGGTGACGGTGGTCTCCCCCAGCGTCACCGTGTCCGAAGAGTTCAGGGTGGCCCGGGTGACCGGCAGTCCGTCCATCAGGAGGCCGTTGGCGGAGTTCGTGTCTACGATCTCCACGCCCTCGCCCACGGTGATGCGGGCGTGGCGTTTGGAGGTCAGAGGGTCCGTGAGCCGGATGTCCACGTCCCGGTCCCGGCCGATGTAGCTGGTGCCGGAAGGCAGCGAAAACTCCTGGCCGGCGTCGGGCCCGGAAAGGATCCGCAGGGTGGCTGCGGCGGGTCCTCGGTTTGCGCCGGGTGCGTTGAAGAGTTCGCTGACCTGGGTCAGGGAAACAACGGAGCCGGGGCGCAGGCCAGATTCCAGGAGGTTGTCCTCGCGGGTCAGGACGCTGCCGCGCATGCCGCCGCCCACAAAGGCCTCGTCGATGCGGAGCGAAAGGTTTTCCGGTGCCGGCGATCCTTTGCGGTCGGGGTCCGCGACCCAGAGCTGGGTGGCAATATCCGCCACCGTGGCCAGGCCGTCGACGGTGACGGCCAGGTCCTTGGTTTCCGCCGGGTCCCGGCGGAGTGTCAGCCGGATCCTCATCCTTCGTCCACGCCCCTCATCTTTTCCAGTAAGTACAAATCGTCAGGGGTGACGAGGTGGGACGTGACGGCGTGTTCGACGAGCCTCGCGCGCCGGTTGGTGCCAGTTTCCCGCCCCGCCGCGGAGGCCAACCACGCCCACGCGGTCAAGTTTGTCGCAGACGTTATCGAGCTTCCGGTTGAACCGGGTTAGTGCCCAGCCCAGGGTCTTGGCCGCTGCGGCCGAGGACGGGATGGCGCTGAATCCGGTCCCTTCCCGGCGCAGCATGGGTTCGGCCAGGGCCACGATGAGGGCCCGCTGGGAGTCGGTGAAGACCACGGGGCCGATGGTGGTATCACCGTTGCTGTCATCCTCGCGTGATTCCTGGCGGAAGGAGGGCGTCTTGAGGTGGACGGCGAACTCATACGTGGTGGGCCCGGCGGTGAAAATGACGTTCGTGTGGCTGAACACCAGCGGGATGCGCGCCCCGGCGACAGCCAGGCCTGCATCCCGCCGGAACCGTCGGCGACGGTGGCGGACAGCATCCCGCCCACGTTGCTCAGCCACCAGATCCCGTCGTAGCGGGCCACCTGCAGGAACTGGCGGTGAAGGTACGGGTTGTCGTCCACCTCAAGGTCGCCTTCGCGGCCGATGTTGAAGATTTCCTCATCGGACGGTTCGTACCATTCACCACAGAAATCTATTGCTAGATCCCCCATTTTCCGTGCCTCCTCGTCGGGCGGTGCCCGCGTTCACTGACTGTTCCGGTCTGCTCTGCCGTCACTTGCGGATGCAGGCGATCGAGTCCTCTTCCAACGGTGAGAACGCGCCGTCACGCCTGACGATCATCACCTGGATACAGGTGGGTTCCGTCGGATTCAACGCAACCTGGGCGGTTGGCTCGGCAGCGGACTGGTACTCGCCGTTGTTGCCCAGCGAATAGACCCGCCACTTGTAGGCGTCGCCCGACTTCGGCTGCGGATTGGTCCACGTGAACGTCGCCTTGCCGGCGGCGTCCACAGTCCCCGCCAGGTCCGCGACGTCGGGGACTGTCCCGTTGTCCAGGGCATCCGCCGGGGGTTTGCTGACCTGGCCGGTCTCCTCGACCTTCGGCGCCGGGCCGGGCCGGGGCCGCGGATGCCAGCACAATTCCGACAATGACGGCGAGGACCAGCAGCGTTCCGCCCGCGGCGGCCAGCCACACGTTGCGCCTGCCGTGGTCGGGCGCCGCCTCGGGGGTGGTTTCCGTGACAGGGCCGGACGGCTGATCGTCGCGTCGATCTCCGGATCGGCCCGCCCGGCCCGGCGGCCGGCCGCGCCGGGCTGTCCGGCCTGGTGGCCTGCCTGCTGGCCGGTCTGTGCGGGGAGGAGTCCGGGGCGCTGGAGGGTTGCGTCCGGCGCGGAACCGTACTCGGCGGCCGGTGCACTGCCGCGGAGCATCGTAGCATGGGCCCACTCGCCCGCGGAGTTGCTGCCGGCCTGCGTGCCGCCGTCGTCCAGTTGGCCGTCCTGGCCGGCAAACAGGTTGCCCGGAACCTGGGGCCGGGTGCTGCCGAAGCCGCTGCGGCCGGGGGAAACCGCCGGCTGGAAAGCCCGACGGCGGCGCACCGGTTCCGGGGTGTTGCGGCCGGGTGCGTGCCGGGAAAGTAGGGCGCTGCCGGTCCGCTCCGGATCGATGGCCGCAATACTGCGGACGCGGGTTTCCTCGAAGCCGTCATCGGGGTGGTTCTCTTCCAGCTGCTGCTCTTCGAGTACCTCGAACGGCGTGACCGAAAGGTTCAGTTCGGCCTGGATCCGCTGCAGGGCGAGGGCAAACGCGTGGGCTGAGGAGTACCGGGACGCCGCCGCCTTGGCCATGGCCGTGGACAGTGCCCGCTCCAGCGACTCCGGAACGTCGGCCCGGCCCAGCCGCGGCAGCGCGGCGCTGGTAATCCGCGAGATCAGTTCGCGCTGGGAATTATCCGTCCCGGGCATCACAAACGGGGACCTGCCGGCCAGCAGTGTGTACAGCGTGGCGCCCAGTGCCCAGACATCCACCGTCACGCCGTCCACCGGGCCGTCCGCGAACTGTTCCGGCGGCGACCACGGGATGGACATCCCGGCGTCCTCGTCCGCGTCTCCGCCCAGGGTGCCCGAGATTCCGAAGTCCGTCAGGGCCGGCCGGTTGTAGTCCGTCACCAGGATGTTGGCGGGCTTGATGTCCCGGTGGGCGATGCCGGCCCGGTGGGCGGTCTCGACGGCGGACGCCACCTGGATGCCGACGGCCAGCACCTCATCAACGCTGAAACGCTGACGGCGGTACCGGACGTCCAGGCTGGGTCTGGAGCAGTACTCCATGGCCAGGTAGGAGTGGCCTGCCTCGGTCACCTCGGCCTCGAAGATGGTCACGATGTACGGGTGCGAGGAGAGCTGGGCCATCAGGTTGGCCTCGGACTCGAACCTGCGACGGGCACCCTCGGTCTTCAGATCCGACAAAAGGACCTTGACGGCCACCCTTCGCCGCGGCCGGTCCTGTTCGTAGAGATAGACGTCTGAAAACCCGCCGGAGCCGAGCAGGCTGACGTACGTAAACCCCGGAATTTGGGGCGGCGGCGCAACCGGCCGTTTGGAACTCAAAGAATCTCCTCAAAACGCAGTGAGACGTCGTCACCCAGTTCGGCGATATCGCCGTCGAACAGGATGGCCATCTCGTTCTGGGCCAGGCGGCGGGGCGGCTGGCCCTCGCGGACCAGGACCGTGCCGTTGGTGGCCTTCAGGTCGCAGAGCATCACGTGCCAGCCTTCGAGCCGCACTTCCACGTGGGAGCGCGAGATGTCCCCGCTGGGGCTGGCCACCTGGACCAGCCGCGGCATCACACCGCCCTGGACCCGGGAAACGGACGGCTGACGCCCAATAACCAGCGACTGGTCAAGGTCAACGAGTGCACCCGTAGAGACCCGCATCCGGCCCAGCCGTGGCCGGGCCACCTGAACGGCATCGGCGGGCAGCGGCGAGCCGCAGGCAGCGCACTGCGCCTGGGTGGGGGGATTGGCGTGTCCCCGACCGCAGACCCGGGCCAGCACCAGGGGCCTGCGGCCGAATCCGGCTCCGGAACCGGGGCGGGATGCGCGGCCATTCCGGCGAAGTCACTCTTTATGATCGTGTGGCCGTCGTGGTCACCGTCGAAGGCGTCCGGGTCTGCTGCCGGCCGCCCTGCGTGCACCTCTGCCCGAACGTCCGCCGGGGCTGATTCAACAGAGGCTGATTCAACAGGGCTCATTCACCGGGGACAGGTTAGACGGCGGCAGGATCAACGCCGACGGATTGGACAACGGCGCGGCCTGGGCAGCACGTGTGCTCCCACCGGTCCGCCACGGGACCGAGTCGATGAGCCCGCCGATCATCCGGGCAGGCGTTGCCGGAGCCAGGCTGGCCGCTGCCTCCGGCTGTCCTGGAGCGTTCGCCTGTGCCGCATCGACCGGTGCCGGAGCCACGTCGACTGGCGCCGCGGGGGCGCCGTGATCGTCATCGGGTTCGTCGCGGACGGCTGCGTCCTCGATGCGGCGGACAACAGTCCGTTCCCAGAGGTGGTCGTAGCTGCCGGTCATTTCGTGCGCCGGGACCTGGTCAGGATGGGCGGTGCGCTCCGGGGCGGGCTCCATATCCGGCTCGGGCTCCGGGGCTCCGGCTGCAAAGTTGGCGTCATCATCCATAAGCCCCATCACCGTTTCGGCGGAGACCTCCCGGTCATGCTCCCTCACCGCCTCCCGCCCTGATTCAGCCGCCCCCTCAGGTGCAGTTTCCGGCGCCGGTTCGGAGTCAGGCTCCGCTACCGTTTCAGTGACCGGTTCAGCGTCCGCTACAAGGACGACGCCGCCGACAACGGTGGGTGCCTCGACCTCAGCGGGCGTGGCAGCCGGAGCTGCCACCTCGTCCACGGGAATTCCGGTGAGCGACAGTGTCAGCGACTCCAGCAGGACCACGCCCTCGCTCAGCGTCAACGCGGGTCCGGGCGGGCCGTCTCCGGCCACAGTGAGGCGGTACCACTCGGGGGTGTCCAGGCGGCGCTCCGTCCAGGTGGTGACGTCCCGCCCATTCAGGTCCACGGGGCCGCCGGGCAGCTGTACGGTCAGGTCCAGGTCGCCGCGGAGGAAGATCCGGAGCGCGTCACCGGAATCCACTATCCCGAACGACGGTATCTGCGCCAAGGAAACGCCGAAACTGCTGGTGACGGCGTGGAGCACTTCGTGGACTTCCGGGCGTGCTCCAGCAGGTCCCACAGGGACTGGGCCAGGGCGGGCGGGGTGCCGGGCCCAGGAGGACCACAGTGTTGGCTCGGACAACACCGAGCCAGGTGCCGGCAACGTATGTTGCGGTGGCCATCTCAGTGTTCCCCTCTTCCCTCGACCTGGCCGGCCGGCCGGCTGGCGTCAACAATCCGCGCCCGGGCAGCGTGACCTCCGCGGCATCAGCGGCGGCGCGGGGCGCCGTGGTGGCGATGCCGCCGTCGTTCATTACGTTCCTGGCGTCCACCACAATGACGGTGACGTTGTCCCTTCCGCCGTTGCGGAGCGCGGCCTGGATCAGGGCATCCACCGCGTCCTGCGGATGGCCCACGGTGCTTAGGATCCGGAACATGTGCTCATCCGTCAGCTCGGCATTGAGCCCGTCCGAGCAGACCATGATCCGGTCGCCTTCCTCCACGGGCAGGAGCCAGTAATCAGCCTCGGTCTCGTCCCCCGTTCCCAGCGCCCTCGTGACAACGTGGCGGCGGGGATGGACGGTTGCCTGCTCAGGCGTGATTTCACCGGCATCCACGAGTTCCTGGACCTCCGAATGGTCCACGCTGACCTGCTCGAAGTGCCCTTGGCTCAGCCGATAGGTGCGGGAATCCCCGATGTTCATGACCAGCCAGTACGGCATGCCCATCTGTTCCACTACAACTGCTCCAGTGAGTGTGGTCCCAGCACGGGCACCGGTCACCTCCCGGATGGAGCTGTCGGCGCGGAGCAGGTATTGCTGGAGCACTGCCGCCGTGACGCTGCGCTCCCCGGTGGCGAGCTGTGGCATGGCAGCGAGGGCGCGGACGCACATCCCGCTGGCAATCTCGCCGGCTTCGTGTCCGCCCATGCCGTCTGCCACGGCGAAGACGGGGTCGGAGGCGATGAAGGAATCCTCGTTCAATTCCCGGCGCAGCCCGCGGTCCGTGCCGTAGCCGTAACTCAGGCTGAGGCCGGTTCCGTGGTCTGCGTCAGCTGGGTCACTGGCGGGCTGTGAGTTCATGCGTGTCCTAGGTGGAAGGAACGGTCACCAAAGTGGACAGTGGATCCCGGGCTGACAAAAGCGGGCACGCCCGGCTGCAGTGGGGTGCGCCGGCCGTCCGGTGTAGTGATGGCGCTGCCGTTGGTGGAGTTCCGGTCCGTCACCCAAATGCCGGCACCATCGGTCAGCAGGTGGAGGTGCGTCTTGGAGATCGAGCGGCCCGGATCACTGACCGCCAGGAGCTGGGCCTGCTGCTCCCCCGCCTGGCCAAGGGGTTCCTGCCCAACAGGACGTTGCGGTCGAGCTGGAAGTCCCGGCCGTCGTCGAGCTTTATCCGCAGAACGGCGACGGGCGCTACATTCGTTGCGCCGCCGCGCATCCGCGTACGGTCGAGGTCGTCATCGGGATGGGGCTGGGCGGCAAGCGCGGGAACCGCTGGGGCCGCATACGGGACATGCGGCTGGAAAGGAATGGACGACGGCGGCGCTTCCGGCTGCGGAGCGTACGGGTTCACAACCTGGGGCGGCTTTGCGGCCCCGGCCATGGGCGAGGCGACCGGCTGGACAGGCGGGAGGTCCAGGGCGCGAAACTGTACGGGCCCTGGATGCCGCCGGACGTGATGGGGTTCCGGCCGTCCTTGACGTCGAACACCAGCGTTTTGGCCGCGGTGTCGTGCCAGCCGCGGAGCCCGCCGTTGCGGTCCCAGGTGTTGGACACGACCACCAGCACGGCCCACACCGCGCCGGCCATAAGCAGCGGGCCAAGGATGAAGACGGCCACATCGAACCATTTGAAAATGACGATGGCAACGGCGGCCAGGAGCGTAAGGATGATGCCCGCGCCGGTGATGAGGCCGCGCTTGAACACTCCGGCACCGGGGGCGTAACCATCCACGTCAGCGCTGCGGATGCCCATGACGTGGTTGCCGAGGGTCTTACCGGAGCGGCCTTCCATGCCCACCAGGACCGCCAGGTAGACCAGTGTCAGTCCCAGGCCGATGCTGCCGAACAACACCAGCGAACCGGTGTCATAGATGATGAAGCCGCCGCTTTGGGTGCGGGTGATTCCCGCGAACCCGATGGCGAAAGTCACCACCAGGACGGCGATGGGGGGCAGCCAGTCGAGCACTGCTGCGCCGAGCCGTTTCCCCGCCGTGGCCGGAACAAGCTCAAGATTGGCTGCCATTCCCGTTCCTCCCCCTGGAGTCGTTTGTACTACCGGGATAGTACCGGATTCTGGCTGGCGTGCGCCGCCACACGCTCCATCATGGCCCGCTGTGCATGGTCCACGTTACGTCCGCTGCGTGCCGCCCTGTTGGGCTGAGGAGCACCACACGCCGGACAGAACGTGGCGCCGCGCCGGATCAGTTGCTGGCACTGCTGGCAGCGCTCGGCCTCATTCATCATGATTCAGTGGAGTTCTTCCTGCCAGGGTCCGGGCCGGTCCCCACCCTACCGGTGACAGACCGCCGTCCGGGGGAATCCTGGCCGGACGGACGCACCAGCGGGCCCAGCCCCAGCTTGGTTCCGCGCAGCCTAAGTGCGTAGCGGCCATCAGCCAGCAGCGACCGCGGCGAGAAGCGGGCCTGCTGGCGGCGCCAGAACCCCAGCGTCCCGGTCATCTCCTTGAGCGAGCCGTCCACGATGGCCCAGTATTCCCGGACCTCCTCCTCGCTGGGCTGGCCAACGCCGAAGATGGTAGCGTCCGCACGGTGCGCCAGCATGGTAGTGGTCTGCCCGGTGTCCGGGAACGAGTCAGCAAGGACCACTGCGCTTTCACGCCGGGTTGCACGGGTGTCGATGCCGGCACCCAAATCAGTGGCGAGGCTCACCACCTCGTTCCAACCGCCGCCCACACGCTGGGCCGGGTGCCCCTCCGTGAGGCGGGCCTTCCGGCGTCGTGATTTAAGGAGCGCGATCAGCAGCAGCGGCAGGGCAAGGATGGACAGCGGGATCAGGGCAATGCCCAGGGCCCCGAGCAGGGCACCCCAGAAGAGCCATGGATTGTTTTTCTTCTCGTCGGCGTCCAGGGCGTCCGGCGAGGAATCCGGCGGCAGATCGGCCGGTTCCTGCGGCGGGGCGGCGGCTGCAGCACCTGAGGCTTGGGTTTGGACTTGTTTTCGGGGTCCGGCGGGATGGGGACATTGTCTTTGGGCGGTGTGGGGTCGAAGCTGACCCAGCCCACCCGGTCGAAGGCCACCTCAACCCAGGCGTGGACGTCCTTGCCCGTGACCTTTACCTCGCCGGCGCCGTTCTCGGGGCTGTTTGGCTCGGGTAGAAGCCCATGACCACGCGTGACGGGATGCCCAGGTGGCGGAGCATCAGCGACATCGACACGGCATACTGCTCGTCGTCGCCGAGCATCTGCTTGGCGGTCAGCAGGTTCCTGATCCGCGCGGAGCTGTGGCCGGACACGCTGGGCAGCTGGCCGTCAGCGACCAGGCCGTTGCTGAAGGCGCCCGTCTTTTGGAAATGCGCCTCGATCTGGCGGACCCGGTCAATCGCGGTGGGCGCATCGACCGAGAGGTCGTTGGCCTGTGACCCCACCACCGGCGGGACCTCGACGGCGTCCGGCAGCGTAATCTTCGCGAAGTCGTACTGCGTCAACTGACCGTGTTCGAGCTTCACGGGATCGGACACCTGGACGCTGTAGGAATCGCCCTTGGACAGGCCCTGCGTGGTCACGGCCGTGTCTGTCCCCGCGTTGAAGTACAGGCCCGACGCCGCGGCGGAGGCGCCCTGGTCAAAGCTCAGGCCAGTGATCTTCCGTCCGCCCGGGACGAAGTAGCCCTGGTAATCCTCGATGGTGATGTCGATGGAGTAGTCATTCGAAGGGACGATGCCCGGGTATCGGCCAGTGTGTTGATGGATTCGGTGTCACCCACCTTGCTGAAGCTGCCGGAGCCGTTGGGATCCATGTTGTAGTTGGTGCCGTTGAAGGCATCCAAAGCCCCAGCCGGACACGGCCGTCCCGGGCAGTCCTTTGACCACAAACAGGGTGTCCTCTTTCTTGTCCTTGACGAACGTCCGGAAGCTCGCCAGGGCGTGACGTAGTCCTTGGGATCGAACGGCGGAACCACCACGTTGCGCAGGACCTTGCGGTCACCGCCGGCGGTGACCAGGGGCGCCGCCACCGCGGTAATGGCGACACTTGCGGCGATCACGGCGGCTGCGGTGCCCAGCCGGCGGAGCTTGGCCCGCTGGGCTGTGGCGGCATCGGTCTGCGGACGGTTGACCGAGACTTTTCGTGTGTCGCTGCGCCGCAGCGCGTCGCGTCGGAAGGTGGCCCAGGCAATCGCTATGACGGTGAGCCCGATGCCGCGTTCCACTGTGAGGAAGGCAGCGTTCGTGCTGAAGGCTATGCCCGTGACGAAAAGCACCAGCACGGGAAACAGCGGCCAGTACGGGGTCTTCAGCCGCCAGGTGAGGATGCCGGCAACCAAGGCGGTGAGCAGCGAACTCAGGAACGGGACGATCAGGACACCGCCGGCAGACCCTACCGGAACGCCCACCGTGAGCATGTCCTTCCAGGCGAACACAACACCAAGGAGCAGGGTCCGCAAGGAGTCAAGGCTGGGAACAAAACCGGCAATCGCCGCATCCGGGACCGCGAGGAGCGTGCCGAACACCAGGTACGCGCCGAGCGCGAGGGCTGTAGTGATCAGCAAACCCAGGCGCAGGTGCGCGTTGGCGGCGGCGATGCCGAGGCCCAGGAGGATGCCGCCGAAACCCGAGAACAGGTAGTAGGGGTCACCGCCGAAGCTGAGGCTGAAGCCAGCAGGCCAACCCCAGCAGGACGGTGAGGGCGCCGGTGTCGAGCACAAAATGCCAGACCGGCTGGCCGTCGGCGAACGATGATTCGTACTTCCGCTGCTGCGGGCGTGGCCGGAGGTCCCGTGCGGAGCTCATGCGGCCGCCTTTCTGAGGACGATGGCGAGGTCAGCGAGGTCGCCGAGGGTCAGCACTGTCAGGTCCGCGATGTTCGCACGGCCCGGTGCGGCACCGATCTGGAGGCGCACGGCCAGGCTCCTGACGCCAAGCGGCACGGAGGCCGCGGCCGAACGGAGCTGGGAAGGTGTCACGTTGCTGCCCACCACGAAAAAGACCACGGATGCGTTGGGAACCGTGTCAGCCAGCGTGCGGGCGAGGTCGACGGCGGTCCGCCGCATGGGTGCCCCGGCGATCCGGGTCATGTCGTCCAGCATGTTCCGCCCGGTTTCGCAGCGCAGCGGCCCTTTTGGGTCAGGACGTCCAGTTCGCGCTGCTCTCGGATGGCCTGCCGGCCGATCGAGGCAGCCGCGGAGATGGCCATTTCGAATTCCTGCTCCGAGGCGTACTCGTCAGTGTTGATCGACAGTGAGATGGCCAGGTGGGCGCGCCGGGTCTCCTCGAACTGGCGCACCATCAGCTTGTTGGTCCGCGCGGTGGTCTTCCAGTGGATGTGCCGCCGGTCATCGCCAGGTACGTAGTCCCGCAGGGCATGGAAGGACACGTCCGCACTGGACAGGTCGGTGGTGGGCATTCCCTCGAGGTCGCGGATGAATCCCGCCGCGGAACCGGCCAGGGCCACTGTCTTCGGGTGCACGAACAGGTCCTCCGGTTCCGTCCACAGCACCTGCCGGCGGAGGAGGTGCAGGGGTCAGCCCGGACGGAGCGGACAGGTCCCACCACGATGACGGCGCGGCGGGCGGTTGGGATGGTGAAAAGGTCCTCGTGCACCTGCGCGGGCTTCATCCGGGGCAGGTGGAAGACGGCGGTGGCGTTGCCCACCGGCAGTTCCAGGGCGGCCGGCAGCAGGGCCTGGCCGAGGTGTTGGAGACGGCGATGCTTCCTACCGCACTGTCCCCGACGGCCACACGGGTCCGGGCGAGGTCCAGGACCACGCCGTAGGATGACCGGCCCAGGATGAACCCGATGGCGATCAGGAAAAGGACACACGCCGCGATGGCTGCCGCCTTGGCCTCCTGCCAGCCGAAGGCCTGGCCGGCAGTCCACAGCAGGATGGAGGCCGCCAGAATGGACCAGCCCAGGACACTGACCACCGAAAGGACGGGCACACGTAGCGCAGCCACAGGCCACGGACCCTCTCCCCCGCCGGGGTGAGGGCTAGGGCGGCGGTGCCGGTGGCTTCCGCCCAGACGGACGAGGGATGCAGCCTGGTGGGCCTGCCGTCCCGGCGGAAGGGTTGCCGGAGACGTTCAGCAAGCCGGGTCAACGGAGTGCTGCTGGACATAGAGGTGCCTTTGTTCGCTTTGTCAGTGGTGGTCGGAGCTCCGCCGGAGCGTCAGACTCCGGCGCGCTGCTGCGGTGCCGCGATGTCGGACAAGACCCGGGCCAGGACGGCCTCGGGGTGGCGCCGGAGAACTCGGCTTCCGGGTCCATCACGAACCGGTGGGTCCACAGCACGCCGGCGAGTTCCTTGATGTCGTCCGGCAGGACGAAGTTCCGTCCTGTCCCGCGGCCCAAACCTTGGCCGCGCGGACCATGGCGATGGCGCCACGGACGGAAACGCCCAGCCGGGTCTCGGGCGCGTTGCGGGTCTCCTCGCAGAGCCGGGAAATGTACTCCAGGACCGCCGTGTCCACGTGCACTGTGGCGGCGAGGTCAGCCATGTCCGCCACCGCCTGCGTGGTGATGACTGCGGAGATCTCCTTGGAGCGGTCCTTCAGGTTCGAGCCGCCCAGCAGCTGGACCGTGGAGGCGTGGTCCGGATAGCCGATGGAGGTCTTGATCAGGAAGCGGTCCAGCTGCGCCTCCGGCAGGCGGTAGGTACCGGCCTGCTCGATCGGGTTCTGGGTGGCCATCACCATAAACGGCCGGCCGGCCTCATAGGTGACGCCATCCACGGTGACCCGGGACTCCTCCATGACCTCCAGCAGTGCCGACTGGGTCTTCGGCGAAGCGCGGTTGATCTCATCGGCCAGCACGATGTTGTTGAAGATGGGTCCCTTGTGGAACTCGAACTTCTGCGTCTTCTGGTCGTAGATGGTCACACCCGTGACGTCCGAGGGCAGGAGGTCGGGGGTGAACTGGATGCGGTTGTTGGACCCCTGGACGGTGGCGGCCATCGCCCGGGCCAGCATGGTCTTGCCGGTGCCGGGGGCGTCCTCGAACAGCACATGGCCCTCTGCCAGCATCGCGGTGAAGGTGAGCCGGATGACGTGGTCCTTGCCGAGCACCGCCTGCCCCACGTTGGCAACGAGCTTGTCGAAAGTGCCTGCAAACCATTCGGCCTGCTCCGTGGTCATGGTCATGAAGTGAATCCTTTTCTTGTGGTGCGGGTTGGTCGGCCGGGTGCCCCGGCACGGTAGTGCTGCGGGAAGCCCTGGCGCTAGCGGTTGGGCATTCCGTTCGGTGGGTTGCAGCCCAGGTTGGACGTGTCGCAGCGGAGCCAGTTGCCGGCTGCCATGCCGCTGGTCAAGTGGTACCAGATGCCGGTCGGGTTGTTGGACGTCTGGTACCAGACCTGGTACCGGTCCGATTGTGAGCCGGCGCCGGCATCAAGCCATTTGCCTTCACCGTTGCACTGGGACGGGTTACCGGCGACGAAGCTGTCGGTACCCTTGCGCGGTTCGGTGCAGCTACGGACGGGACTGGCCGTGATACTCCACGACGTCGGCGGCGGGGTGTGGGGTCCGCTCCGGAACGCGAGTTTGCCTGGCCCGCCGGACCCACCGCAGCAGTGACTGCCCGGACCTTCAGGGTTCGGACCTGGTCCCAGCCGCCGGCGGCCCGATCGTAGCGATTTGCCAGGCCAACACTGGTCCAGCCTCCTCCTTCATAGCTGACCTCGAAGTGGTCCAGCGGGCGACCATTTGTGGTCGGATTGTTCCAGGTCCAGTGAACGTCGCCGTCCCCCTTGGCCGAGGTCTGTCCGTCAACGTTGGGGGCGTTCGGCGGTCCGTATGGATTGCCGGTACCGATGGCCTTGGCGTCGCCGGCAACGTTGTTCTTGGTGGACGTGGCGATAATCGTGACAGTAATATCCCGGCCATTCGTAAGTCCTCCGATGGTCCCACCGCCGGCGGCAATACTTCCCGACTTGCCGTCGGCGTTGAACGTGTACTGGATTTCGGTGTCCATCGATCCATTCCGCTGGGCCTGGTTCAGGGGCGTAAACGTCACGCGAAGCTGGCCGCTGGTACCGGTGTCCGCGACAGTCCCGCTGCTTACCTGGCCTGGCTTGCCGGCTGCCCGAATGGCGGCTGAGGGGGCACTGGTCCCGCTGGTCCCGGCCTTGTTGGAGGCGGAAACGGTGAAGGTGTAGTTGCTCTCGGAGTTATCCACGGTGACGTTCTGCGTAGTGCCTGAAGGCACCGGCTGGGTGGCAACTACTGCCCCGCCACGCAGGGTGGTGAGGGTGTACGAGGAGATCGCGTCACCGTTGTTGTTCGGCGCGGTCCAGCTGACCTTGAGCTGGCTTTGCGCGCCCACAGCCCCAGCCTGCGACGCAGTGGGCGCGGCCGGGGTGGCCGGCACACCGGCAGGTACTTCAGCTGCCGAATACGCGCTCCATTCGGACGGTTCCTTGGCATCATTACGGGCCAGGACGCGTACCTTATAGGACACGCCGTTTTGCAGTCCCTTCCAGACATAGCTGACAGCAGTCAGGTTCTGGATCTGCGCGTTCTGTCCTGCGGGCGGGGGCGAAATCTCAAGGTCGTATGACTTGACCGGCGATCCCTTGCTGGCCGGAGCCACCCAGTTCACCGCAAGCTGCTTGTCGCCGAACTTAAGGGTCGGCGCCAGGGGTGTATCCGGTTTGACGTCGGGCCTGACTTCCGCCGAGGCGGGTGAACGGTCCGACTCGCCGAACTCGTTGGTAGCCGTCACCTCGAACAGATATTTGGTGTTGTTGACCAGCCCGGTCAGCGTGCACGTGTTGGCAGGGCAGTCCTGCCTGAAGCCCGCACCATACACCGTATATTTGGTGATCGGTGAGCCGCGGTCGGCAGGTGCCGTCCAGTTCAGAAGTGCTGTCCGGTCTCCGACGCTCTGGCCTGCGGGGTGGCTGGGGCCAGCGGCTTGTCCTTGACCGTCAGCCGGATGCGGGCCGTAGCCTGCCTTGACGCTTCCTGCGTCCTGTCCGCCACTGTGTAGGACACCACCATGGACCCGCTGAAGCCAGGCGCGGGGGTTACAACTACTGAGTCCCCAGAAACTTCCACGTTGCCGGTGCCGGTTTCCGTACCGGCGGCGATGATCTTCAATGCGGTCTCGGGGAAGGGGTTCGCGTCGTTGGCCAGCACATTCACAGTGACCGGCTTCCCGGCGGCCGCGTTCGGCTCCAGGTCGTCGTTCGCAACTGGTTTGGGCCGGTTGGAGGCCGTGACGGCCAGCTGGTAGGTGGCCGTTGCCTCCAGCCCGCGGGAGTCCTTGGCCTTGACCTGGACCGCACCGGTGGTGCCGGTGGCAGTGGCGCCGTCCACGGATGCCTTAAGGATCCTGCCGTCTATCCGGGCATTAAAGCTGGCCGGGCTGCCGCCCACCAGCTCGTACTTCATGTTCTCGAGGTCATCCCTGTCCGGGTCCGACGTCAGCCGGCCCAGGTCCAGGTCCACTGACTCGCCCTTCGGCACTTCAACGTTCGCGCCCAGGAGTTCCGGCGGGTTGTTGCGGGTGGGGTCAGGCAGCACCTTGGTGCGGATGCTCAGGGTGGATTTCAGCCCTGCAGGATCATCCGGCCCGGTGCCGTCGGCAACCTCAAAGCTCAGCGAGCCCGGGCCAACGTAGTCGATGCCGGCGGTGTACTTCAGCGCTGTTCCGTCACCGGAAACCGGGTTGCCGCCGTCCGAACCGATGAGCTTGATCCGGTCAGTCTGCGTCAGGCGCGGTGAGCGGCCCTCCCGGACTTTTACCCATTCCTTGAGGTCAACGTTCACGGATTGTCCGGCGATGACCTCAATAACCTCGTCTTTGGCGAGGGTGGGAACCTGCTGCCCCAGCCCCGGCGCCCAGATGATGGCTGTGGACTTTTGGCCGTCCACGTCTTCGACGGTGTATGGGATCAGCTGCGGCTGTTCGGTCAGGTCTACGAGTATGGTGCCGTCAGGCCCCGGGCGTGCGGTGAGGGACTCGGTGCTGAGCTTGAGGTTCTCGCCGACGCCGTCGGGGTCTTCATCGTTCTTGAGGACCGGCACGTCCACGGCAGTCTTGCCCATCGCCTGGGCGGAGGTGACCCGGTCGTCGCGGGCGATGGGCGCCTTCAGCGGAACCTCGTTGTCCACCACCACGCGGATGGTGGCCTGGGCGGTGGCGTCGCGGTCGTCGGCGATGGTGTACCGGACGTTGACCGTTCCGGCAGCGCCGGGAGCCGTCAGGATGATGCGGCCGCTGGTCCTGCTGACGGTGGCCTGGAGGGCGTCGTCAGCCTCGATACCGTCCGTGAGGATGCGGATGATGTCGCCGTCGGGATCGGTGTCGTTGCCGGTGGCGTCGACGGCGATCTGCCGTCCCGGCCGGACCTTCACTTCGTCATCCACGGGGGTGGGGTTCTGGTTCGTTTCGCCACGGGGGCGATGCCCACAGTGACGGTTCCGGTGTTGACGGCGCCCTGGCGGTCCACCACCTTGTAGCGGAACGTATCGGTCCCGGCGCCGTCGCCGGCAGCGGTGAAGTCGATGAAGTTGCTGCCCACGGTGGCTGTTCCCATGGCCGGGGTGCTGTCGATACCGGTCAGCTGCACGGAGTCGCCGTCGGGATCGATGCCGTCCAGCGGAACCGGGATGCGGACAGAACCGGCGGCAACCACACGGGCGGTGAGATTCTGGGGCTGGGGCCTCGAATTCTCGGCCCCTCCAGCGGAAGGATGTGGATGGTGACGGCGGCGGCGCTCTTCTGCCCCTGCGGGTCCACCGCGTTGTAGATGGCGCGCACGGTTTTGGGCTGTGGCCGGCGATGAAACGCAGGGCGTTTTCCGAGACGAAGCTCCTGCCGTCCAGTTCATCCACGGCCTGCGGCAGGACGGGGTCCACGCTCAGCTCCAGGCCCTGCGGGTGGGTGTCGTTGTCCAGCACCGGGATGGTGACGACGTCGTTGACCCTGACGTTCACTTCGTCGGGTTTGGGCTGGGGGCTTCGACGACGGCGGGGCCGGGACGGGGACCACGGAGACGCTGCCGGTGGCTGACTTCCTGCCGTTGGACATGGTGTACTCAAAAAGGAACGGGTCTTTGGTGCCCAGTACATCGGTGATGCGCAGGACGCCGTGGTCGATCACGCTGACCGATGCCGTGGTGTTGTCCGGGAGTTTGACGGACTGCAGCACCAGCACGCCGCCGGAAGGGTCGGAGTCGTTGGCGAGGGGGTCCAGCAGCACGCTGCCTCCGGTGGGCATCAGCGCAACGTCGTGGACGGCCACGGGGTCACCGGCGTCCTTGCCGGACTCCACGTCAACGCGGATCAGCCCCTGGCTGCTCTGCGGTCCGTTGCTGGCGATGTACGTCAGGTAGACGGGACCGGGAGTGGTGCTGCGGAACGTGAAGGTACCGCCGTCGGTGACCGGGCCCAGTTCGGCAGGACCGTTGGCCTCCACCTGGGCCAGGCGGAGGGCGCCGCCGTTGGGGTCGACGTCGTTTTTCAGGGGCGCGATCACCAGGTCCTGGCCCACCACGGCCGTGACGTGATCGGCGTTGACCACCGGCGCCAGGGCGCCCGGCGGCTGGACGTTCACCACGACTTTTCCGGTGACCGTTGCCCGGCCGTCCCAGATGGTGACTTCCACGTTTTTCTTGCCGGCGGTGGCTCCGGAGTCCTGGAACGTCAGCAATCCGTCACGCCGGACTTTGACCTGGTCCTGGTTGTTGTCTGCCTTGGCGTCCATGAGGACGAGGTCGTCGCCGTCAGGATCCACCCAGTCCGTAAGGATGTTCTGGCTGACGGTTTTGCCCTGTTCCACCAGCATGGTGGTGGAGTCTCCGCCGCGCTTGAATGCGGGCGGCTTGTTTTCCTCGGCTCCCACCACGTTGAGCGTGACCTGTCCGCCGGCTGAGAGTCCCGGCCGTCGGCGGCGTTGTAGCTGAACGTCTCGGCGCCGGGCCGGGCGTCCGCGGGAACGGAGATCTGGAACGCGGTTCCGCCGTAGATGCTTTCCACTGTTCCGGCTTTGGGCCCGGAATCGCCGACGGCGGCGGTCAGGACGTCGCCGTCGGGATCGGAATCATTGTCCAGGACGCTGAGGATGGTGGTCCGCCCGGACGAACGCCCAGGGTGTCCGGTTTGGTTTCCGGTGGCCGGTTCGGTTTGGTGCGGTCCGGCAGGACGTTGATGGTGTTGTTGTCCGCCGATTCCTGGTCCTGCTCGTCGGATTCGTTCTTCGGAGGAACAACGTCGTCCCAGTTGTTCACGAGCTGCATGTTCTGGTTCACCAGCCACACATTCCCCGAGTTCACATCGTTCAGGACCACCAGGTCCCGGTTCACCCGGAAAACATACGACGGCGACGCACTCGCCTTGGGCACCTCAACGTTCTTGTCATCAGCATCATTGGCGCAGTCACGGACATACTTATTCGCGCCCGACCACGCAGCATGCACACACCCGGCCAGCTGCACCGGAGCCGCCGGCACACCCTCGCCATCAAAGGTGACAGTCTTCGCCGTCGAACCGTCCAGCGGCTGCTTCAACAACGCCTTCTGCGTCGAAACCGCCACAAAATCACTCGCCGGTCCGCCCTGCTGCAGCTTCGCATCCCGCGCATTTTCCAACTGCAGCCGCTTACCGCCCGGCAGGAACAGCTTCCCCGCAGCAGCATCCAACACCACCGGTTTGTCCCCCACCACCGTGATCTGCAGGTCCCCTGCACCCTTCAGCTCGCCCCACGTACTGGAATCGGTGGACACCACTTCACCGTTCGCGTCCACCTCCGTGGCAGTCACCGCGCCCGACTTGGGATCGGCACTGTATATACGGTCATCGGTACCGACTGCGGACACCAGGCCTTCGGAGCCAACCATCACAGGTTCGGAGGCTTCCTGGTCAAAACCATTTATCGTGGACGGCGACACCGCCCAGACCTTCCCCGATGCGGCGTCCGTCACTGAGATCACGCTGGCACCGAAGCTCACATCCGCCGAACCCGGCAGCTGCTTGTCCCGCCGAGGCGCATGTTCGCAGGAGAAACCTGGTTCAACGTCGAACCCGTCTCATCATCGACAAACACATCCCGGCATTCTGGAGAATATCGAAAGTGGTACTCGCCGGCGTCACCGCACCATCCAACACACGCGAGGGATAATTCAGGCGACCCACGGCATTCTTGGACTTCGAGACTACCCACACGCCGCCGTCGTTCAACTCCACTTCAGTGGTCTTAAACCCCGGATAGATGATCGCGCCGGCAACCAGCACAGCGCCGGCCGCTGCAAAGGCCGACCCGTAACGATCTTGTTGTGGCGCTTCTTGAGACCGAACTTCCCAGCAGTGATGTCACAGCGTTACTAATCCCTCAATTGTGTCGCGGCCCCCAGTGCGGCCCTCCAAAGACCCGATACCGGGCTCTCTGTTCCCCGCGTCAGCCTACCGAAGCATGGCTGCTGCCGCGATGGGGAGCGCTCCCCTAGCGCTGCGGGACAGGCCGCCCCCACGGTCGACTATAGCGTGATACGCCAACAACTGGATAAACCCGGGAGGTCATGGCCGGGGACGGTAAACGGCTAGTCGAGGACCAGGCCTTTTCCTTGACCACGTGCCAGAAGCACGGGATGGATTTCGCCGAACCCGCGGACATTTTCGGCAGGCTGCGGAACGAGAATGAAGCGCTTGTCCTGGTCCAGCGCGGAAGCAGTCATGGAGTCGATCAGGACCGTTCCCGGATCCGCCAACGTGGTCAGCCGGGCGGCGAGGTTGACCGTGGGGCCGTAGATGTCTCCCAGCCGGGACAGGATCCTGCCCCAGACCATCGCCACCCGCGCTTCCGGCAGGATCTCGTCTTCGGTGAACGCCTGCGCCAGCGCCAGCGAGATCTCGGCACCGGCAGCCGGCGTTTCCGCGATATACAGGACTTCGTCGCCTACGGTCTTGACCAGCCGCCCGCCGCCAACGGAAATGATCTCAGCGCACTTGTTCTCAAAGCGCTGGACCAGCCGGGCGAGGGTCTTTTCATTCATCCGGCGGGAGAGACTCGTATACGAAACCAGGTCGGCAAAGCCGACGGCGCGGGCCAGCGGCAGCGGGGCATCGTCTTCGTCGCCGGCGCGGCCTTCTTCGCTGGCCTGTAGGCCGGCCTCGGCGCGCACGGCCAGGCGTTGCACGCCGGCATTGAGCTGCCGCCGCCACGAATAGACAAGCATCTCCTCCAGCGCATCCAGCAGGGAGGGAAGTTCCTTCACCAGGCGCTTGCGGGCCACAGCGTCCGTGACACCCTGCTCGTGGACCATGTCCTCCACCAGGGCCTCGATCTGCCAGACCACCATGCGGTCTGTCATCTGTCCGATGGACCGGGTCACGGAAATGGCGGCCTCTTCTGTCAGCACCCCGGTGCGGACCAGGTCAACCACGGTGGACAGCGCAGCCTGATCCCGTTCGGTGAAGGCGACGTCTTCGTCGCCGAAGTTCGGGAAGCCGAGGGCACGCCACAGCTTCCGGGCAGAAAGGAGGGACAGTCCTGCGCCGGCGGCCACCTCACGGCGCCGCAACTTCCGTTCGCCGCCCAACAGCCGGGTCTCGAGAGCCTTGGCAGCCACTCGTTCCGGAGAGAGTGTACCTGTTGCCGGGTGGGCGGTTTCGGGCACGGCGGGAGCCGGCAGGTCCGCTTCGTCCCGCTGGTCCTCATCGTTCATCGTCTCCACCTTCTCTCAACTCCCACGGCAACGCTTCGTCTGTGTAATCCGATATCTCATCAGTACTCGGGTCCCCGCCCGCAGGCAGTTCGTCTATCGCATCCAGCACGAAGCCCCGGAACCGCACTGCTTCCGGGATGTCCTGGATGTTCACTACACCTTGGTACCCGGTTTCCAAGGATATATTCCCGGAGCGCAATATGCGCTGCAGCACCGACTGGTGGACCGTCACGTTGCGGATCGACGCGAGGTTGACCTGCTCGTCCCGGCGCCGCACCATGCCGTAGCGGGCAATAATCCGCCTGCTCGTGAGGATGTACCGGGTCGCCTGCCACCGCAGCAGCCGAGGCAGGCAATATGCCAACCATATCCACGCAGCAGCCAAGACCCATACAAGGACGATCCACGGTGACCAGTCAGCGGAAGCCACCGGCACCAGCCGGGTAGCCTCACCCCGCACGGTCCAGGCACTGGCAAAAGCTGCAGCGGCCGGTGCCGCAATAAAGGCGGCGGCCGGGCCGGCCAGCTTCCTCGGCTGCGGGCGGGTGATTGTAATGACCTGCTCGCCCGGCACGAGGCCTTTACGCATAGCCGCTTTCAGCGCCCTGGCCCGGCGGGGTCCACGGGCGCAGGTGGACAACATCGCCGGCGGTGACCACATGCTCGCGGCGGTCCTTGTCCACCACCAGCAGTGAGCCGTACTCATCCAGCCTCGAAGCGTGCCCGATGATCTCGTGGTCACCGGGCAGCTGCGCGCGCACTTGCTTGCCCAGCGTCACCATGGCGGACTCCACCCGTTTGTGGAGCGAAGAGCCGCCGGCAATCCCGGCGGCGGGGTCGCCGTCGGCATTGCAGAAGCTGCGGTAGAGCACGGCGAAATGGGCGAGGTAGCTCTTGAGCAGCACGGTCCGATCAACAGTCAGCGGTTCTTCGAGGGCAACCGACGTCGCTGTGGGCACCGGGAGCTCCGACGCGGACAAAGTCACGTTCAGGCCGGTCCCCAAAATGACCGGAGGAACAGAGCCGTCCCCATAGGCCCCAGCTGGGCCAGGATCCCGGCGATCTTGCGGCCACGGACCAGGACGTCATTGGGCCACTTGAGCTCGGCCGGAATGCCCGCGGTCTCAAGAAGCGTCTCCCGCAGCGACAGTGCGCCCAGCAGTGACAGCCATGAATACGTGTGCGTGGGCAGTGGCCTGCCCTCGGCATTGGCCGGCCGCAGGACCAAGGACACCGACACCGAGCTCAGCGGCGGCGCTTCCCACCGCCGGTCCAGGCGTCCGCGGGCAGCGGTCTGGTACTCGGCCGTCAGCACTGACAGGTCCGGCCACTCCTTTGGCTCAACCGTCACCCAGCGCAGGAGGTCCGCGTTGGTGGAACCGGTGGAGTCCACCACCACCACCTTGGCGATGCCTGTGGCCGCCAGGAAATCCTGGTCCGCCAAGGCTCCACGAGCCAACGGATTTCCTGGGGTGTGTGAGTCATCCATGGTTGAATCCTATCGACTCAGGCGCCGCCGCCGGCTGTTCCCACAGCCACATGACTGGAACCCGCGGCTCAGAGGAATATGTCCGGAACCAGGCGATCCTCCGTGGCCCCGAGGCTGTACGGACGGAAGTCGGTGACACCCGCCGCGCGGAGCACCTGTTCGTCCGTATAGAAGTTGCCGCTGGGTGCACCGGAGCCGGCCAGGTTGCCGCCGGTCAGGACGGCGTGGGCTGCGTCGGCCATGATCTGTGGTCCGCGCGCGGCCTGGACGATCTCCTGGCCTCCGGGCATGTTCCGGATGGCCGCGGTATCGATGAGGGTGCACGGCCAGAGCGAGTTGACGTTGATTCCGTCGGCCTTGAGTTCTTCGGCAAGGCCCAGCGTGGTGAGGCTCATCCCGTATTTGGCCATGGTGTAGGCCAGGTGCCTGCCTGCCCAGTGGGGGTCAAGGTTCAGGGGCGGCGACAACGTCAGGATGTGTGCGTGGGCCGATTTGCGCAGCGCCGGCAGTGACAGCTTGGACAGCAGGAACGTGCCGCGGACATTGATGTCCTGCATCAGGTCGTAGCGTTTCATGTCCACGTCGTCGGTGGTGGAGAGATCGATCGCGGATGCATTGTTGAGCACGATGTCGATCCCGCCGAAGCGTTCGACGGCGGCCGCAACGGCTCCTGCGACGTCTTCGTCCCTGCGCACGTCCCCCACGATTGCCAAGGCGTGGCCCCCGCGGCCTCCACCTGCTCGGCGGCGCTGAAGACGGTGCCCGCCAGCTTGGCGTGGGGCTGGCCGGTCTTGGCCATCAGCACAATATTGGCACCGTCCTGTGCCGCCCGGGTGGCAATGGCCAGCCCGATGCCGCGGCTGCCGCCGGACATCAGAATGGTGCGGCCCCGAAGGGACCCGGTGGCCTGGTAGGGCCCTGCGGCAATGGACCGTGCGTCGCTGCTGGAAGTCATGGCTCCACTGTAGCCGAGCTATGTTACTGACTAGTAACATAGCTCTGACCGCTGGAAAGTGCGGAAAATTGTAGGTTTTCTACAGTCGTCCCACGCAGATACGTCATTAGACTAACCAGCAGGGTTCGTCTTTTGTGTGGAATCCACTTAAATCCCGCACCTGACCTGCCAGATACCACCGCACGCAGCACCACATTGTTACAGCACCAATCTGCTACAGAGCCGGAGACACTTGATGAGCCACGATCTGACAACGACAGCGGGAAAGATCGCCGATTTCCGCGACCGCCAGGCCCGTGCAGAACAACCTTCCGGCCCCGAAGCCATCGAGAAGCAGCACGCCCGCGGCAAGAACACTGCCCGCGAGCGCGTGGACCTGCTGCTGGATGAAGGCTCGTTTGTGGAGCTTGACGCGCTGGCTGTGCACCGCTCCACCGCCTTCGGTATGGAAAAGAAGAAGCCGCTCGGCGACGGGCTTGTCTCGGGCTACGGCACCGTGGACGGGCGTCCCGTTGCCGTCTACAGCCAGGACTTCTCGGTCTACGGCGGATCGTTGAGCCAGGTCAACGGCGAGAAGATCGTCAAGGTCCAGGAATTCGCCCTGCGCAACGGCTGCCCCGTAGTGGGCATCCTGGACGGCGGCGGTGCCCGCATCCAGGAAGGTGTGGCCTCCCTGGCCATGTTTGCCGACATCTTCCGCAACAACGTCCACGCTTCCGGCGTGGTCCCGCAGATCTCGCTCATCATGGGACCATCCGCCGGCGGCGCGGCCTACTCCCCCGCCCTCACGGACTACGTGGTGATGGTGGACAAGACCTCGCACATGTTCATCACGGGACCGGACGTCATCAAGACCGTCACGGGCGAAGACGTGGACATGGAAACCCTCGGCGGCGCCCGCCAGCACAATGCCAATACGGGCACCTCCACGTACCTCGCCTCCGACGAAGCCGACGCCATCGAATTCGTCCGCGAGCTGCTGGACTTCCTGCCGTCCAACAACCTCTCCGAGGCCCCGGTGCTGGAGCACCAGCAGGAGCTGGAGATCAACGACGACGACCTCGCCCTGGACACGCTCGTCCCCGACTCGGCCAACCAGCCGTACGACATGCGCACAGTCATTGAGCAGATCGTTGACGACGCACATTTCCTGGAGATGCAGTCCCTGTATGCCCCAACGTCATCATCGGCTACGGCAGGGTTGAGGGACACACCGTGGGGATCGTGGCCAACCAGCCGCTCCAGTTCGCCGGCACGCTGGACATTGCAGCCTCTGAAAAGGCCGCCCGCTTCGTCCGGAACTGCGATGCCTTCAACGTCCCCATCATCACCCTGGTGGATGTGCCCGGCTTCCTGCCCGGCAAGGACCAGGAATTCCAGGGCATCATCCGCCGGGGCGCCAAGCTGCTGTACGCCTACGCCGAAGCCACCGTCCCCAAGCTGACGGTCATCACCCGCAAGGCTTACGGTGGAGCGTACATCGTGATGGGCTCCAAGAAGCTCGGCGCGGACCTGAACCTGGCGTGGCCCACGGCGCAGATCGGCGTGATGGGTGCCCACGGCGCCGTCAACATCCTGTACCGCCGCGACCTGGCCGCAGTTGCCGAGGCCGGCGGGACGTTGAGGCCCGGCGCGCCGAGGTCATCCGCCAGTACGAAGAAGAGTTGCTGAACCCCTACCAGGCCGCCCAGCTGGGCTACGTGGACGCGGTCATCGCACCGTCCGATACCCGGGGCCACATCATCAAGGGCCTGCGCGCCCTCCGCGACAAGCGGGCGAGCCTGCCCACCAAGAAGCACGGGAACATCCCGCTGTGATCCCCAACCGCCCCGTAACCTCGCAGGCTCGGCCAGGGAACCCTGCGGTCGTGGGCCCTGACGAGTCGGTGGCTAAGGCAGCCGCCCAACCCATACTCTCTGTGGTCAAAGGGCATCCGTCGGCCGAGGAGCTCGCGGCGCTGACCGCCGTCGTGCTTTCCCTGGGCAGCGCGGACGCCGTGGCTGACGGGAAGCCCGCCGCCCGCGACTGGGTGCGCCGCCAGCAGCTGCGGCTCGCCCCGACGCCGGGTCCCGGCGCCTGGAGGCGGAGCCGGGGTTAGGCTCGTGGGGTGACTACCGAAGCCGCCCCCGCCGCCCGTCCGCACTCCGCCATCGATGCCGTGGCGGATGACTATACCGACACACTCATCCGCCTGAACCCGTCGCTTGCCACCGAGTTGGGGCTGCCGGGGCATGAGACCGAGTACCCGGATTACTCCCCGCCGGCATCGCCGGTTTCGCAGCGGAAGCCCGGAAGGCCCTTGGTGCCCTGGAGGGCCTCACCCCCCAGGACGACGTCGATACCGTCACCCTGGACGCCATGCGGGAACGGCTGGGCCTCCAGCTGGAAATCCACGAGTCCGGCTGGGACGTGGCGGAGCTGAACAACATCGCCTCCCCGCACAGGACATCCGGGCCATTTTCGACCTGATGCCCACAGACACCGCAGAGCACTGGGAACACATCGCCGGCCGCGCGCTGAACGTCCCGGGCGCCCTCCGCGGCTACACCGAATCACTGCGCCAGGCCCGGGACGCGGGCAAGGTCGCGGCCGAACGCCAGGTCTCGATCGTCATCGAGCAGACCACCAAATACGCCGCCGAAGACGGCTTCTTCGCCAAGCTCGCCGCCGAGGCCCGGACTGCCGACGGTCCCCTGCCGGGCGAAACGCAGGAAACGCTCGACGCCGGCGCTGCCGCTGCCCGGGGTGCCTACCGGGAGCTCGCGGAGTTCCTCCGCACCGAACTACTCCCTGCCGCACCGCAGCAGGACGCCGTCGGCCGGGAACGCTACGCCCTGGCCTCGCGCTCCTTCCTGGGCGCCGCCGTCGACCTCGAAGAGACCTACGCGTGGGGAGTCCAGGAACTCTACCGGCTCATCGCCGAGCAGGAAAACGTTGCGTCCGCCATCAAGCCAGGGGCCAGCATCGAGGAGGCCAAGGATGTCCTCAACAACGACCCTGCCCGCCAACTCAAGGGCACGGAGGCCCTGAAGGCATGGATGCAGGAACTCTCGGATAAGGCCGTTGCCGAGCTTGCCGGCGTGCACTTCGAGATCCCGGACGTGATGAGGAAGCTTGAATGCCTCATCGCCCCGACCGACGAGGGCGGCATCTACTACACAGGCCCCTCGGATGACTTCAGCCGTCCCGGCCGGATGTGGTGGTCAGTTCCCGCCGGCGAAGACACCTTCACCACCTGGGCCGAAACCACCACAGTCTTCCATGAAGGCGTCCCCGGCCACCACCTGCAGGTGGCCACCGCCACCTACCGGCGGGAACTGCTGAACAAGTGGCGGCGCAACATCTGCTGGACCTCCGGCCACGGCGAAGGCTGGGCCCTTTACGCCGAAAAGCTGATGCAGGAACTCGGCTACCTGGCCGATCCCGGCGACCACATGGGCATGCTGGACATGCAGCGGATGCGGGCGGCCCGCGTGGTGTTCGATATCGGCGTCCACCTGGAACTGGAGATCCCCGAACGCTGGGGCAGCGGAACATGGACCCCGAGGCGGGCTACGACTTCCTCAAGGAAAACCTGCCCATCAGCGAAGGCCAGCTCACATTCGAATTCACCCGCTACCTCGGCTGGCCCGGCCAGGCCCCGTCCTACAAAGTGGGACAGCGCCTCTGGGAACAGATCCGGGCCGACCTCGAAACCCGGCCCGGCTTCGACCTCAAGGCCTTCCACACGCGAGCGCTGAACATCGGCTCCGTTGGCCTCGATACCCTCCGCCGGGCACTGCTTTCGTAGTCCCGTCGTCCGCCCGGGAGGGCAGACACCCTCTGCGTGCTGCGCCCCACCGGCTCCCTAACCTCGCAAGCTCGGCCAGGGAACCCTGCTGGCGTGGGCCCACTTCGTCGCTTTGACGCACGCTGCCAGGTGCCTCCCCTCCCGGGCGTAAAATGGCGAGACGTTTGCCACATCCGGGCTGGGAATAACTTCACAATTGCGTTGATTGGCGCTGGTTTCGCGGGGATTGTGCGCCGCCAAAGCTCGGGGGCGGCGTAACGTTTCTCAACATCCTTTCGCCGTGATAAGAAACCCGGGCCTAGCGTGTTCTGGTGAGCACTCAAACCCGCACCCCCGAATCCGCAGGAAAGACCGGCTTCCAGCTGCCCAAGTGGGCCGGCTCGTTCGGTTTCCAGATCATCGCCGCCCTCATTGTGGGCCTGGGCCTCGGCCTGCTGGCCAAGTACACGGGCAGCACCAAGGCAGAGCCCAACGGTCTCGGCGCCACGCTGCAGACCATTGGCTCCAGCTACGTTTCGCTGCTGCAGACTGCGGTGGTTCCCCTCATCTTCACCGCTGTGGTGAGCTCGATCTCGAACCTGCGCCAGGTCTCCAACGCCGCCAGGCTGGCCTGGAACACCCTGCTCTGGTTCGCCATCACGTCCCTGATCGCCGTCGTGATCGGCATCGGCCTCGGCGTGCTCCTGCAGCCCGGCTCCAACACCGGTATCACCCAGGAGGCCAAGTACGCCGGCAAGTCCGGCGACTGGTGGTCCTTCCTGATCGGGCTGTTCCCCAAGAACTTCCTCGGCCTCGGTGCCAGCTCCACCGTGACTGAAGGCGCCACCGCGGCCACCACGGTCAGCACCTCCGTCAGCTTCAACGTGCTCCAGATCCTGGTGATTGCCATCGCCGTCGGCGTCGCCGCCCTCAAGGTGGGCAAGGCAGCAGAGCCGTTCCTGAACCTCAACGCGTCGGCGCTGGCCGTCATCCAGAAGGTCCTCTGGTGGATCATCCGCATCGCTCCGCTCGGCACCGTGGGACTGATCGGCAACGCCGCGGCCGTGTACGGCTGGGACACCATCGGCGCGCTCGGCAAGTTCACGTTCGCCATCTACGTTGGCCTGGCCCTGGTGCTGTTTGTGGTTTACCCGACGCTGATCCGCTCGCACGGCCTGTCCGTGAAGCAGTACTTCTCCGGGGTATGGCCCGCCGTGCAGCTCGCGTTTGTGTCCCGCTCCTCGATCGGAACCCTGCCGCTGACCCAGCGCGTCACCGAGCGCAGCCTCGGTGTTCCCCGCGCCTACGCTTCCTTCGCCGTACCCCTGGGCGCCACCACCAAGATGGACGGCTGCGCCGCGATCTACCCCGCGATCTCCGCCATCTTTGTAGCCCAGTTCTTCGGCGTCCAGCTGGAGGTCAGCCACTACCTCCTCATCGCCCTCGTCTCGGTCCTCGGTTCCGCAGCAACGGCCGGCACCACCGGCGCCGTGGTAATGCTCACCTTGACGCTCTCCACGCTGGGACTGCCTCTGGCCGGCGTCGGACTCCTGCTCGCGGTGGACCCCATCCTGGACATGGGCCGCACTGCGGTCAACGTCGCGGGCCAGGCCCTGGTCCCCACCATCGTGGCCAAACGGCAGGGCATGCTCGACGAGGCGCTCTACAACGCACCCCGCAACGGCACTCCGTTTGTGGATGACGACGCCGACTCCTCCGCTGCGGATCTTTCCGCCGTCGCCGGAGGTTCTGACTCTCCGGAAGCCGGACGCGAACTGGCCGACGCGAAGGCCTGACGCTCCAGCCCCGCCACAAAGACACCCGCGCCGAGTATTAGTCTCACAAAAATCGGCGCGGGGTGTCTTTTTTTGTTAGCGGCCGCCACCTCCGATGACTCCGTTCTGGACCGCCTTGGTCACGGCGTCGGCCTCGGCCTGGGTCAGCTTGCCGTCGGCGACCGCCTGGTCCAGGCGCGTTTTCAGAGCCGCGGCGCGATCTGCCTGTTCGGCGGTGCGCAGCTCTTCAAGCGCCGCCGTGACCTTGGCCTCGTCGATGCCGAGCGTCGCCGCGAGGGACTTCGCGAGTTCAGCCTGCTTCGCGGCCGGGTCCGGCCGGGTTCCTTCGGCCGGCGGGGTGGAGGGCCTGTTGGCCTCGCGGTAAGCCTTCAAGGCCTCCGTCACCTTGGCCTCGTCCACGCCCAGCTTGGTGGCCAGTTCCGCTGCGTCCACGCCGCGGAAGCCGCCGTGGCCGTGGCCACCCCGCATGCCCTTCCCTTCAGCGGGGGCAGTGCCGGTGCTCCCGTCGGCGGAGGCGCTTGAGCTGGCGCTGGGGGTGGGTGTCGGCGTCGTGGTTGCGGACGCCATGCCGGCTACGCCGATCCCGGCGCCAAGGGCCAGCGCCGTAGCCGTGAGGCCAAGGGCAATTCTCTTTGTGCGTACCATTCTTGTCTCCTGGATCTGCCGTCCGGTGACGGCTGGTCAAGATGTCCCAGTCGGAACTCTTCCAGTCTTCGGCTGCAGGTTCAGGCTCAGCTGTCGGGAACCTTTCATCTTCCTGTGAATCAACTTGCGCGGCGTGCAAACTTGCACGTAGTGTAATTTCATGCCCGAACTTCTCTCGCGCCGTGAGCTGAACAAAGCCGCCACGCGCCAGGCCATCACCGATGCCGCTTTGACCCTGCTGCGCGCCCAGGGACCCGGGAATTTCACGGTGGAAGACATCGCCGAATCAGCAGGGATCTCACGCCGCACCTTCTTCAACTACTTCAGCAGCACCGAGGCCGCCCTGGCCTCCATGACGCACGGGTTCCTGGACAACGCCCTTCAGCAGTTCCGTCAGCGGCCCGCCGACGAGCCCATCCTCGAATCGGCGCGCGCGGCCCTGATGCAGCTGGCCGACCCCATGACGGTGGCGCCGCTGGCTGAACTCTTCACCCTCACCCAGGACAACGCGGTCCTGTCCCGGTCCGAACTTGAGGCGTGGGACCACTGCACCGAAGAGATCATCAGCGCGGCCCGGGAGCGCTTCGCCGGAACCCCGGGCGCCGTCGTCGACGAACTGTACCTGCGCGCCCTCGCAGGCTCCGTCATCTCCTGCGGGAAGGCGGCTATGGACGTGTGGTTCGCCCGATGCGGCGCCGATCTCTCCCCCGCATCACTCGCTGTGCTGCGACAACTGCTCATTGACGCCATGGGCCACCTCGGCTCCGGCTTCGGCAGCCCCTCCGCGACGTCCACAACCGCCACCACCCACCTCAACAAAGAACGGCTCTGACATGGCCCTGCTGCTCTACCGCCTCGGCAAGTTCTCCTACCGCCACCGCTGGCTGGTCATTTCGCTCTGGCTCGCGGCACTGGTGGCCGTCGGCGGCTCCGCGGCCGCCTTCCACGGCACACTGTCCAACAACTTCCAGATTCCGGGCACCGAGACCCAGCGGATCGCGGACAAGCTGAAGCAGGAACTGCCGGCAGCGTCGGGCGGCTCTGCCACGATCGTCTTTGAAGCCCCGGAAGGCGGCTTTACTGACGGCAGCCGCGCCGCCGTCACGGCTGCCCTCACCAAACTGAAAGACCTGCCTGACGTCAAGGCCACCGTGGATCCCTTCGCCACGCAGGCCCAGCTGGACCAGGCCGGGCAGGCCATCGCCGACGGCGAGCAGCAGCTTGCGGCGGGCCAGGCCGTCTGGACGCTTCCAAAGCCGAGCTCGACGCCGGCACGGCGCAGCTGAGCGGCGCGGAGCAGCAGATGGCCGCCGGTGGCGCCACCCCGGCCATGATCGAAGCCCAGCTCGGAGCACAGAAGGCCGCCCTGGCACAGGGGAAGGCGCAACTCGAGGCCGGAACCCAGGAACTGCAGGCCGCCAAGGCCAAGCTGGACCTGGGTAAACGTCAGGCCGAAGCTTCCGCCGGAATCCGGGTTGTCTCGGCGGACGGCCAGGCGGCCGTGGCACAGGTGCAGTTCAACACCTCCATCAACGCACTCACCCCTGCGGTGCGCCAGCAGGTCCAGGACATCGCCCATGAGACTTCGTCCGTGGGCGTGACGGCGCTGGCCAGCAAGGAAATCACCGAAGACATTTCAGAACTGTTCGGCACGGCCGAAATCATCGGCATCGGCGTGGCGGCCCTGGTCCTGATCCTGATGCTCGGCAGTCTCATCGCCGCGGGCCTGCCGCTGCTGATGGCCGTCATCGGCGTGGGTGTCGGCGTGGGCATCACGTTCGCGCTGTCCGGCGCCTTCGAGATGAGCTCCATCTCCCCCATGCTCGCGCTGATGCTGGGCCTCGCCGTGGGCATCGACTACTCCCTGTTCATCGTCAACCGGCACCGGACCCAGCTGCTGGCAGGCATGGACTCCGGGGAATCCGTGGCCCGCGCCACCGGAACGTCGGGCAATGCCGTGCTCTTTGCCGGCCTGACGGTCATCATTGCCCTGGCCGCCCTTGTGGTGCCCGGGCTGCCGTTCCTGAGCGTGATGGGCCTGGCAGCAGCAGGCACCGTCGCGGTGGCCGTCCTGGTGGCGCTCACCCTGACCCCGGCCCTGCTGTCCCTGATCGGCCGGCGCATCATTTCACGGCGGGCCTGGGCCAAGGCCCATGCCCACAACGCCGAGGCCGGCCATGAGATTGCCGACCAGGCCAAGGACGAGGAAAAGAGCACCCGGGGCTGGGGCGGCCTGGTCACCCGGCACCCGGTTGTGGCGCTCGTCGCCGGCGTACTCCTGCTGGGACGCTGGCCCTGCCTGCCGCGCAGCTCCAGCTGGCCCTGCCCGACGGCGGCTCCGAACCGGTGGACTCCGAGGCCTACCAGGCCTATGACGTCACCGCCCGCAGTTTCGGTGAAGGCGTCACTGGCCCCATTGTGGTGGTGGGTGAATTCCCGGCCGGCCTGGATGAAGCACAGGCCCAGGAACTGCAGTATGACGTCGCGGACCTGATCCGGGGAGTGGACAACGTGGTGGCAACGGTGCCCGTGGCACTGAGTGAAGACCGCCGCACCGCCGTCTTCCAGGTCATCCCGGAAGAAGGGCCCGCCAAGGCCGGCACGGTGCAGGTGGTGAGCGAACTCCGCGAACGCGGCACGCAGATACAGGCCGAAACCGGGGTCACCATCGGCCTGACCGGGCAGACCGCCGGCAACATCGACGTCTCCACAAAACTCGGCGACGCCCTGCCGCCGTACCTGGCGATCGTCGTCGGGCTTTCCCTCATCCTGCTGCTGCTGGTATTCCGCTCCATTGTGGTTCCCCTCCTGGCAACAGGCGGCTTCCTGCTGTCCCTGGCCGCCGCGTTCGGCCTGGTGGTGGCCGTCTACCAGTGGGGCTGGCTGGGTGGAGTGTTCGACGTCGCCAATCCCGGCGCGGTCCTGAGCTTCCTGCCGATCATCCTGATCGGTGTGCTGTTCGGCCTGGCGATGGACTACCAGGTGTTCATCGCGTCGGGCATGCGCGAGTCCTACATGCATGGCGCCCCGGCCAAAAAGGCCGTACGCATCGGCTTCAGCCACGCCGGCGCAGTGGTGACCGCCGCCGCGATCATCATGGTCAGCGTGTTTTCCGGCTTCATCTTCAGCCACCTGACCATGGTCCGGCCGCTGGGCTTCGCCATGGCCTTCGGTGTGCTGCTGGATGCCTTCGTGGTCCGTATGACCATCGTGCCGGCCGTGATGTACCTCCTCGGCGAAAAGACCTGGTGGCTGCCGAAGTGGCTGGACCGGATCCTGCCGGATGTGGACGTGGAGGGCGCCCGGCTGGAACGCCGCGAAAACGAGCCGCAGAAGCTGACCGAGCCCGTCCACTAGGCTGAAACGGTGACCCGCCTCATCCTCGCCTCCCAGTCCCCCGCCCGCACGAAACTCCTTGCCGAGGCCGGCATCCGGCATACGGTGCTGGTGTCCGATGTGGACGAGGACGCGGTCCAGGCCCGCTACGGCGTCACGGATCCGCACGATACCGCGCTGCTGCTGGCCCGCGCCAAGGCCGAGGCAGTGGCCGCGTTGCCGGAAGCGGAGGGCGCACTGGTCATCGGCTGCGACTCCGTCTTCGAGTTCGACGGCGAGGCGCACGGCAAACCGTACACGGCCGCCGTCGCCCGCGAACGGATGCTGCGGATGAGCGGCAACAGCGGTGTCCTGCACACCGGGCACTGGCTGGTGGACTGCCGCGCGACGGCAGCCGATGACGAGCCCGCCGAGATAAGCACCGACGCAGCGGCCGACGGCGGCATCACGGCACCGGGATCCGGCGCCACGCTCGGGGCGGTCGCCTCCGCCGAGGTCCACTTCACGGAGATGGATCCGGAAGAGATCGACGCCTACATCGCCACGGGCGAACCACTGCACTGCGCCGGCTCGTTTACGATCGACGGCCTGGGCGGGGCGTTCATCCGGAAGGTGGACGGGGACCCCCACGCCGTCGTCGGGCTCTCAGTCTCCACGCTGCGCAGTCTCCTCGGGCACGCAAACGTACGCATCACGGACCTGTGGTCCGACGAATAATTGCGGCCATTTTCCGACCAATTGTAGGTTCCCTACAAAGCCGCGTCCGTTTACACGCGGAAACCGCAAGTAATATCGGCGGAACCCACAAAATCGCGCTAGGCTCCCTGAAGGAAAGAAGGAGACGCCTTGTCAGCAAATTTGGAGCAGTCCGCTAGTCCCGTGCAGTCGAACCTCACCAAGGTGCTGATCGCAAACCGAGGCGAAATCGCAGTGCGCATCATCCGCGCGGCTCGCGACGAGGGCATTGCCTCCGTGGCTGTCTACGCCGATCCGGACCGCGACGCGCTCCATGTCAGGCTGGCCGACGAGGCCTACTCCCTCGGTGGCAACACCGCCGCGGAGTCCTACCTGGTGATGGACAAGATCATTGATGTTGCCCGCCAGTCCGGCGCCGACGGCATCCACCCCGGTTACGGCTTCCTCGCCGAAAACGCCGAGTTCGCCGCCAAGGTCATCGCGGCCGGCATCACCTGGATCGGCCCGTCCCCCGAGGCCATTGCGGCCCTCGGCGACAAGGTGCAGGCCCGCCACATCGCGGAGAAAGTGGGAGCCCCCAGGTCCCCGGCACCGCCGATCCGGTGCAGTCGGCCGAGGAAATCCTCGAGTTTGTGGACAAGTTCGGCCTGCCCGTGGCCATCAAGGCAGCCTTCGGCGGCGGCGGCCGCGGCATCAAGGTGGCTCGCACCCGCGAAGAAATCCCGGAGCTCTTCGAGTCTGCCGTCCGTGAGGCCACTGCAGCCTTCGGCCGCGGGGAGTGCTTCATCGAACGCTTCCTGGACGCCCCGCGCCACGTCGAAACGCAGTGCCTCGCGGACGCCCACGGCAACGTCGTGGTCATCTCCACGCGTGACTGCTCGCTGCAGCGCCGCAACCAGAAGCTCGTCGAAGAAGCACCTGCCCCGTTCCTCACCGAAGAGCAGAACCGCCGCCTCTACGAATCCTCCAAGGCCATCCTGAAGGAAGCCGGTTACCTCGGCGCCGGAACCTGCGAATTCCTGGTGGGCCAGGACGGCACCATCTCCTTCCTCGAGGTCAACACCCGCCTCCAGGTGGAGCACTGCGTCTCCGAAGAGGTCACGGGGATCGACCTGGTCCGCGAACAGTTCCGGCTGGCCCGCGGCGAGGAGTTGGGCTATGGCGACCCCGAGGTCCGCGGCCACTCGTTCGAATTCCGCATCACCGGCGAGGACCCGGGCCGCAACTTCATGCCCGCCCCCGGCACCATCACCACCTTGAAGAACCCCACAGGCCCCGGCGTCCGGATCGATTCCGGCGTGGAGGAGGGCGATGTCATCAGCGGCAACTTCGACTCGATGCTCTCCAAGCTGATTGTCACCGGCGCCACCCGTGCCCAGGCTCTGCAGCGTTCGCGGCGCGCCTTGGAGGAAATGGTGGTGGGGGGCATCCCCACCGTTATCCCGTTCGACCTCGCCGTTGTTTCGGACCCCGCTTTTGCGCCCGCGGAAGGGCCTTTCAGCATCCACACCCGCTGGATTGAAACCGAATTCGTCAACAACATTCCCGCCTGGACCCCGGACGGAACCGCTGAAGCCAGTGGCGACGCCGGTGAACGCCAGCGCGTGGTGGTGGAAGTGGGTGGCAAGCGCCTCGAGGTTGTCCTGCCGGCCTCCCTTGGTTCGATCGGGGCGGGTTCCGCCACTGGCGCGAAGTCCAACAAGTCCAAGAAGCGCCTCCGTTCAGGCGGAGCGGCTGCGGCCGCCGCCGGCGGCGACGCGTTGACGTCCCCGATGCAGGGCACCATCGTCAAGGTTGCCGTGGCCAACGGCGACGTTGTGTCCGAGGGTGACCTGGTGGTGGTTCTCGAAGCGATGAAGATGGAACAGCCCCTGACCGCGCACCGTTCCGGCATCGTCACCGGACTCAGCGCAGTGGCCGGTGAGACGGTTTCGGCCGGCGCCGTCATCGCCACGATCGAAGACTAGACCCCGCCGGAGGCACCCCATGCTCGCACCCAGTTTTGAAGAAGAAGTAGACCGCTACCACCTGGCGGTTCCGGAAATCACCCGCGGGAATCCCGGTGCCGTCAAGGACCTGTATTCCAGGCTCGACGACGTCACGCTGGCCAACCCGTTCGGCGGCATCGCACGTGGCTGGGCCCAGGTGGAGGCCCGGCTGGACCAGGCGTCCCGGCAGTTCCAGGATGGCGAGATGCTCGGGTTCGACACCATCACGTCCTACACCGCACGCGACACGGCCTACCTGGTGGAAACGGAACACTTCCGTGCCCGGCTGGAGGGCGCCGCAGCGCCAGAGGAATTCGCGCTCCGTGTGACCAGCATCTTCCGGCGCGAAGAAGGCTACTGGAAGCTGGTCCACCGCCACGCAGACCCGGCCGCGCAGCCGCAGTCCCGGCGATCCTTCGCGCAGCCCGCCAGCCACTGACTGCGTTCGTGCCCCTGGCGCCGGGCTTGCGCTCCGGCACCAACCGCAGTCTGGCGCTGCGTCCTCTGGCGTTGAGCTGGGGCGAAAGGCACACTTAGCGTGTGAAGCCTTTCCTCCTCCTTGCATCCCGGGCTGAAGACTCCGCCGCCGAGGAAGAGTATGAGGCGTACCTGAGATATGGCGGGCTGGCCCCTTCGCAGCTGAGGCGTGTCCGGCTTGAGGCCGCTCCCCTGCCGCAACTGGACCTGAACGATTACTCTGCGGTGATTGTGGGCGGCAGTCCCTTCACC
Organism: Arthrobacter sp. Hiyo4; assembly: GCA_002370555.1. Taxonomy (GTDB): domain Bacteria; phylum Actinomycetota; class Actinomycetes; order Actinomycetales; family Micrococcaceae; genus Arthrobacter. The sequence goes on along the minus strand of AP014718.1, from coordinate 1,129,490 downwards.
TCCAGCGACCCGGCAGACCACAAGAGCGAAACCCAGCACCGGGTGGAGCGGGAACTGGCCGGGCTGCTGGACCGGATCGTGGCCCAGGACTTTCCATTCCTGGGCGCGTGCTACGGGGTGGGGACGCTGGGCAGGCATCAGGGCGCCGTGATCGACAGAACCTTTGGCGAACAGCTGGGCGGGGTGGAAATCGAGCTGACGGAGGCGGGGCTCGCGGATCCGCTCCTGCACGGGATGCCACGGCGCTTCACCGCCTTCACCGGGCACAAGGAGGCGTGCACCAGATTGCCCTCCCACGCGGTGCTGCTGGCATCCTCCCAGGCCTGCCCCGTCCACATGTTCCGCATCAAGCAGAATCTGTACGCCACACAGTTTCACCCGGAACTGGACGCGGAGGGGCTGGTCACACGGATCGATATCTACCGGCATGCCGGATATTTCCCGCCGGAGTCCGCCGAGGAACTCATGGCTGACGCGCGGCGGTTCACTGCCACGGAGCCCATGAAGATCCTCCGGAACTTCGTGGCCCGCTACGCCGGCTGAGCCTGCCGACGGGTGGCGAGCGCCGCCGTCGTACGTTCCTCTGTGTCTTGCGCAGGTGCGCCTGCCCTGCACACAGCAATGCCCGGCGCGCTCCCCGCAATAACGGGGAACACGCCGGGCAGTTCTGTCAGCAACCGGGTCTGTCAGCACCCGGGCTGGAGCGCCCGACGGCGGGACGTCAGGCTACGTTGTTCTCATAGTCCAGGTCGCGGGTTTCCTTGCTCACGAACAGCGCAATCAGGGTCAGCACGGACATCGCGGTCAGGTAGACACCCACCAGGACCGGGCTGCCGTCGGCCAGCTCCCAGAGCGCGACGGCGATGAACGGAGCCACCGCAGCACCCAGGATGCTGGACACGTTGTAACTGACAGCGGATCCCGTGTAGCGCACATTTGTGGGGAACAGTTCCGGCAGCAGCGCACCCATGGGCCGAACGTGAGACCCATCAGGGAGAAGCCGATGACCAGCAGGGCCATGGTGCCCACGAAGCCGCCGCTGAACAGCGGGACGAACAGGAGGCCGAAGACGAAGATGCCGCCGGTCACGGTCAGCAGCATCTTGCGGCGGCCGTACTTCTCCGCCAGCGGTCCGGAAACCAGGGTGAAGATGCCGAAGAAGACAACGCCGGCAATCAGCATCCAGAGGAAGTCGTTGCGGGTGAAGCCCAGGCCGGGAACAAACGCCGCCGCGGCGGCCTCGGACATCGGCTTGCCGGCCTTCTCCGCGGCGGCCCTGGCGGCATCCACGTTGGAGGCGCGGGTGCCGTAGGTCAGCGTGAACGTGGTCATCAGGTAGAAGAGCACGTACGTGGCGAGCATGATGAACGTGCCCAGGATGAGCGGACGCCAGCTGGTCTTGAAGACCCTGGCCAGCGGCAGTTTGGCCACCTCATTGGATTCGAGCACCTTGGTGAAGGCAGGCGTTTCGATCAGCTTGAGGCGGACGTACAGGCCGATGATCACCATGACGGCGCTGAGCAGGAACGGCACGCGCCAGCCCCAGGCAAGGAAGTCGGCCGGTGTCAGCGCATAGCTGGCCACCAGGAAGATCACGTTGGCGATGATGAAGCCGATGGGTGCACCGAGCTGCGGGAACGTGCCGTAGATGGCGCGTTTGTTGGCCGGGGCGTTTTCGGTGGCCAGCAGGGCAGCGCCGCTCCATTCGCCGCCGAGGGCGAGGCCCTGGGCGAAGCGCATGACAACGAGCAGTGCCGGAGCCCAGAATTGCCAGCCCGGGACCAGCGCAGTGGGCAGGCAGCCGATGAGGAACGTGGCGATGCCCATGGTCAGCAGCGAGGCCACCAGGGTGCCCTTGCGGCCGAACTTGTCGCCGAAGTGGCCAAAGACGATGGATCCCAGCGGGCGGGCAACGAAGGCCACCCCGAAGACAGCGAAGGAGCTGAGCAGCTGGGTGGTCTCGTTCTGGTTGGGGAAGAACAGCGCCGGGAAGACCAGTACGGCGGCGGTGGCGTAGACGTAGAAATCGTAGAACTCAACGGTGGTGCCGATCAGGCTGGCCACAATCACGCGGCCGCGTGAGTTCACCGCCTTGGGGGATCCTGGCTCCACGGTGGTTTGTATGGATGACATAGGAACTCTTTCCTGAGAACCGGCCGGGCCTGGTGAGACCCGGCGCGCAGTAGTTAGAGTTCGATACTAGTTCCAGCGGTCCAGTCAATGGACAAAAAGCCCACCATGTGGACTAGGGGCGCATGTCTCATCCTTCGGTCCGTCAACTCTCCTCACGTCGCCCGTCGGTTGCCGATAGGCAAATGTCACAGCGCGTTAACAAACGGCGACCGTCCATGAAACGCACGTTCTTTACCTTGGAAGGACAACATCCCCCAAGAGGAGGTCCACCGTGACTGTTGACCGCAGCGCAGATACCGGCACCGGCAATTCCGTAGATATAGACACCGCCCCGCTGCACGGAGGCGTGTCTTCATCCGCCAGCGCACAGCCCGGCTCCACGCGTACTACTGATACCCCCGCACTTGAATACCGCCCCGGCCGCTGGATCGCCAACTGGAACGCCGAGAACAAAGAGCAATGGGAGTCCGCCGGCCGGACCATCGCCCGCCGCAACCTGAACTGGTCCATCTTCGCCGAGTTCCTCGGCTTTGTGGTCTGGCAGCTCTGGTCCATCGTGGTGGTCCAGCTCCCCGCGGCAGGCTTCACCTTCACAACCTCGGAAATCTTCTGGCTCATCTCGATGCCCAGCCTGGTCGGCGCCACGCTCCGCATCCCCTACACCTTTATGGTCCCCCGCTTCGGCGGCCGGAACTGGACCATCGTGTCCGCGCTCCTGCTCCTGATTCCCGCCGTCGGACTGGGACTCTGCGTCTCCAATCCGGAAACCCCGTTCGGGGTCATGCTGCTCGTGGCAGCACTTGCCGGTTTCGGCGGCGGCAACTTCGCCAGCTCCATGGCCAACATCACGTTCTTCTACCCGGCCCGTGAGAAGGGCTGGGCCCTTGGCCTGAACGCTGCCGGCGGCAACATGGGTGCCGCCGTCGCACAGCTAGCCGTCCCGATTGCGATCACCCTGCTCGCCGTCGGCAGCGTCAACCTGCCGATGGCCGGCTGGATGTGGATCCCGTTCATCCTGATCGCCGCCTTCGGTGCCTGGAAGTACATGGACAACCTCACCAGCGCCAAGGGTGACGTGGCCGGTTCGGTCGCGGCGCTCAAGGAACCGCACCTCTGGATCATGGCGCTGCTGTACATCGGCACGTTCGGTTCGTTCATCGGCTTCGCCGGCGTGTTCCCCAAGCTCATCAAGGACTACTTCCCGGCGTTCTCCTCCATCGGAGTCGGCACCGTGGCACTCTCGCTGGCCTTCCTCGGCCCGCTGGTCGGTTCACTCGCCCGCCCCTACGGCGGACGCATGGCTGACCGCATGGGCGGCGCCCGCATGACCGTGGCGGCCTTCGCCTCCATGGCCGTCATCACCCTGACCATGATCTGGACCCTGCCGCTGAAGAACTTCTGGCTCTTCCTTGTACTGTTCCTGATGCTCTTCACCGCCAGCGGCTTCGGCAACGGCGCAACCTACCGGATGATCCCCATCATCTTCGCCACGTCCAGCCGGGCCGCGAAGTCCGGTGCCAGCACGGTGGAAACCCAGCGGCTAGCGTCATCGGCCCTCGGCCTGATCTCGGCCATCGGCGCCTACGGCGGCTTCGTTATCCCGCAGGTCCTGAACGCCTCCAACACAGCCAGCGGCTCCTACACCCGGCCTTCTACGGTTTCGTCGGAGCCTACGCTGTAATGCTGGCGGTCTGCTGGTTCTGCTACATCCGCAACGCCAACCGAAACGCGATGGGACACGTCTAACATGACCAAAAGCGCCGACACGCACTGCCCTTACTGCGCCCTGCAGTGCGCCATGACGCTCACGTCCCCATCGGTACTGACCCCGGCTTCCGAGCCGGGGTCAGTACCCGTGCCGGCTGAATCCGCGGCGCTGGCCGCCGCGGACGCCACACTGAAGGCCCCCCTCCTTGAAGTCAGCGGCCGGGACTTCCCCACCAACCGGGGCGGACTCTGCCGCAAGGGTTGGACCTCAGCCACGCTCCTCAACCACCCCGGGCGGGTCACCGAACCCCTGCTCAAGGGCGCCGACGGCGTCCACCGCCCCATCGGCTGGGACCAGGCCCTGGCGCTGGTCACCACGGCCGTGAAGGACACGCAGGCACGCTACGGCAAGGACGCCGTCGGGGTTTTCGGCGGCGGTGGCCTCACCAACGAGAAGGCCTACATGCTGGGCAAGTTCGCCCGCCTGGCCCTGGGCACCTCACGCATCGACTACAACGGCCGCTTCTGCATGTCCTCCGCCGCGGCCGCCGGGATGCGCGCCTTCGGCCTGGACCGCGGCCTCCCGTTCCCGCTGACGGACCTGGACTCCGCCAGCACCATCCTGATGCTCGGCTCCAACGTGGCAGAAACCATGCCGCCGTTTGTGCAGCACCTCCAGGGCGCCCGCGACGCCGGCGGGCTGATCGTGGTTGATCCCCGCCGTTCCGCGACGGCAAAGTTCACGGCCGACGGCGGCGGACTCCACCTCCAGCCCCTGCCGGGCACGGACCTGACCCTCCTGCTGGGCCTCTCGCACGTGATCATCCACGAGGGCCTGGCGGACGAAGACTTCCTCGCGGCACGCACCACCGGCTACGAGGCCGTGGTCCGCAGCGTCAACTCGTTCTGGCCCGAACGCGTCCAGTCCCTCACAGGCGTCCCGGCGGAGCTCATCCGGGAAACGGCCCGCCGGCTCGCCGACGGTGCGGGCAAGGGCGGCAGCTACATCCTCACCGGACGGGGCGTGGAACAGCACGTGGACGGCACGGACACCGCCACCGCCGCGATCAACCTCAGCCTCCTGCTGGGCCTGCCCGGCTCACGCCGCAGCGGCTACGGCACCCTCACCGGCCAGGGCAACGGCCAGGGCGGCCGCGAGCACGGCCAGAAGGCGGACCAGCTGCCCGGCTACCGGAAAATCACCGATCCCGCCGCGCGCGCCCACATGGCCGGCGTCTGGGGCGTCCCGGAGGAAACCATCCCCGGGCCGGGACTGCCCGCCGTCCAGTTGCTGAAGTCGCTGGGACAGCCCGACGGCGTGCGGTGCCTTTTTGTGCACGCCTCCAACATCGCGGTGGCCTCCCCCGATGCAAACGCCGTCATCGCCGGGCTCCGCAGCCTGGACTTCCTGGTGGTCTGCGACTTCTTTATGTCCGAGACCGCCGCCGAAGCCGACCTCATCCTCCCGGTCCTGCAGTGGGCCGAGGAGGAAGGCACCCTCACCAACCTGGAAGGACGTGTCCTGCGCCGCCGCCGCGCCCTGCAGCCGCCGGCAGGTGCACGCAGTGAGCTGTGGATCATGGCCCGGCTCGCCGAAGCACTTGAAGCCCCGTCCACATACAGCGAGGATCCGGAAACGGTCTTTGAGGAACTGCGCCTGGCCTCGGCCGGCGGGCACGCCGACTACTCCGGCATCGACTACGCGATGCTGGACCGCGGCGAGGCTGCCTACTGGCCCTACCCCGTGGGGAGCACCGGCACGCCCCGGCTCTTCCTGGACGCGTTCGCCCACGCCGGCGGCAAGGCGGTCATGACCCCGGTGACGCCCCGCCGCCGTCGGACGCCGGCTGCCAATCCTGACCCGGCCGCAAAAACCATGACCCTCATCACCGGCCGCCTCCTGGAGCACTACCAGTCCGGGGCGCAGACCCGGCGGGTGTCCGAGCTGCTGGCCAGCCAGCCCGAGGCGAAAATTCAGATCCATCCGGCGGCCGCGATGTCCATGGGCATCGCCGAAGGCGCTTTCGTCTCGGTAGCCAACGAACGCGGCGAGGTCCTCTGCCGGGCAGAACTCAGCACGGCGATCCGCCCGGAAACGGTGTTCCTGCCGTTCCATTTCCCCGAACTCGAAAGCGCCAACCGGCTGACGGAAGCCGCCACGGACCCCATCTCCGGGATGCCCGAATTCAAGTTCAACAAGGTGTGGGTCCGGGCTGCGGCCAGCGGACTTCAGAACAGTGTTTTTCAGACATCGGAGGCCTCATGAGTGAGCAGATTGTCGTTGTTGGTTTTGGTCCCGTGGCTGCACGCCTGATCGATGAACTGCTGCCAGCGGTCCGCGACGGGCACGTCAGCCTGACCGTGGTGGGCGAAGAGGCCAAGGCCGCGTACAACCGTGTACTGGTGGCCGACCTCGGCGTAGGACGCACCACTGCCGATGCCCTCGCCCTGTCCGATGCTGAAGCCCTCGCCGCCGACGGCGTGGACGTCCGGCTTGGCGTTCGGGTCCGCCGTGTGGACCGCGCCCGCCAGCAGGTGATCCTCACCGACGGCACCTCCGCCCACTACGAGCGGCTGGTCTTCGCCACCGGTTCCCGGCCCGTCATCCCCAACCTGACAGGCATCAACCCGGACCCGCCTCCCCCGTCCTCCCTGCGGGGTCACGGCGCTCCGGGACCTCCGCGACGCTTCGGTCTTACGCGCAGCGGTCGACGGCGGCAAACGTGTTGTGGTGCTGGGCGGCGGCGTCCTGGGCCTCGAAACAGCCCTCGCCGCTGCCGAGGAAGGCGCCACCGTCACGGTGGTGCACAACGGGCCGCACCCGCTGGGACGCAACATCGACCGCGGCGGCGGAGCGGTCCTCGCGGCCAGCCTGCGCCGGTGCGGCGTCCGGATGGCCGGCAACGCCCGTTCCACCGGGGTGGAGCACAACGCGCCCGACGGCGGCTTCTCGGCACTGCTGCTCAATGACGGTTCGGCGATCGACGGTGACCTCCTGGTCCTCTCCTGCGGCGTCCGTCCCCGGACCGAGCTCGCCGAGGGCTGCGGACTGTCCACTGGCACCGGCATCCTGGTGGACCACCGGCTCCGTGCCCACCACGAACCGCACATCTTCGCGATCGGCGACTGCGCCGAGGTCCGCTGCCCGGACCCCGCCTGCAACGAGTGCCGCACCGCCAAAGGCCCGTCCGGTCTGGTGGGACCCGGATGGCGGCAGGCCGAATGGCTGGCCGAATACCTGACTCTGCTGGCCACCGGCACGCAGGAAGAAGCCGATGCGCTGCAGGAGCTGGCACAGGAACAGGCCGCCGTGATTGTGCTGAAGGCACGTGGTATGAACATGGCTGTGGCTGGCGACAACGGTGCCGAGCCGTGGGACGAAGAAGTCCTCACCGCGGGCGCCGTGAACGGCCGGCCGCGGCTGCAGATCGCCCAGTGGGCCGATCCGGAACACGGCCGCTACGTGAAGATGACCACCCGCGGCGGCGTGCTGGAAGGCCTGGTGGCCGTGGGCATGCCGCGGACCGCCGCCGAGCTTGTTGGACTGTTCGAACGCGGCGCGGAGCTGCCGGCCGACAGGTCATTGCTCCTGCGCCTGGATGGCCCGGACCAGCTGGCCGCGTCCGGTCCCGCTGATCCGGCCGGCACCGTATGCCGCTGCGCCGGAGTCAGCGGCGCCAAGATCCAGGGTGCCGTGGCGGACGGCTGTTCCACCGTGGCCGAGGTGTCCAAGGCAACCCGCGCCGGCACCGGCTGCGGCGGCTGCCACGAGGACATCAAGGGGCTCATCGAAAAACACTTCCAGGCGGCTCCCGCCGCCTGAACTGGGCTGAAGCCGGGAGCCCGGATATGTGCGCGTCACGGAATCGGCCCCGGAACTGATGGCAGGTAGCCTCGGGCCATGAATGCCGACGATGAAGACTTGTCGGGCGTTCTTGTGGACCAGCTCTTCCGCGATCTGGGCACCCTGACCGCACTGGATGCCGTTGTCCCGTCTGACGTCGCCGGTTCCGCTGTACTGTCCTCGCTCCCGCCCCAGTTCGCCGTTAGCTACGACGCGAGGTTTACCCGGAAGTTCATCGTCGCCGCTTCCGATGTGACGGCATCTCTGGTCCGCGGCTGGACAGCCCCCGGATGCCTCGCAGCCGAACTCGCCGTCCGCTGCCTGCTCGATCAGGCGGAAATCACCGAGGACATCTACGAACTCGACCTCCCGGAAGACTGGCGGGCACAGGTTGAGGAAGTCCTGTTGGAGGAGGCGGAGAGTCCAACTCTCTACTCGGACAGCCCGGCCTCCCGGAAATCGACGTCGGGAAGCTGGGTATCGAGGGCTGGTTCACCCCGTTTACTTCCGGGAGCACCGTGCCGCCCTACGCCCTGGCTTAGGCGTCGAGGCCGGGAATCCGGGCGGGCTTTAGGCCGGGGCCTTCGGAATCATGATCCATAGCGCGATGTAGACGAGCTCGCCGATCCCCACCAGGCCAAAAATCACAAAGCCGAGCCTGACCAGGAACTTCGGGATCCCGAATCTGGCTGAAAGGGCGGCGCAGACGCCGCCGATGATTTTTCCGCGGCGTGGCCGCTCCAGTGCTGTAGTCATGCGGCCACGCTACCGCAACTCAATTACATGCGGACGTGCAGGCGCCGCGCGGCTTCCGAGATGGACCCGCTCAATGACGGGTACACAGTAAAGGTGTTGGCGACGTCGTCGACGTGCAGCTTCTGGGTGACCGCAAGGGAGATGGCGAAGATCAGCTCGGACGCGTTCGGCCCCACCACAACACCGCCAATCACGGTGCCGGAGCCCTTACGCGCGAAGATCTTGACGAAGCCGTCCTTGTGATTGCGCATTTTGGCGCGGGCGTTGCTCTTGAGCGAGAGCTTGACGATGTCGCCCTGGTATTTGCCGGACTGGATCTCGGCCTCCGAGACCCCCACATTCGCGATCTCGGGTGAGGTGAAGATGTTGGACGCCACCTGGTGCAGCTTGAGCGGCATAACGCTGTCGCCCAGGAAATGGGCGATCGCGATCCGGCCCTGCATTGCGGCCACCGAGGCCAAAGCCAGCACGCCGGTGCAGTCGCCGGCGGCGTAGATGTTCGGCGCGGTGGTGCGGGAGACGCCGTCGACCTTGACATGGCCGCTCTCGGTGAGGGCCACGCCGGCTTCTTCAAGGCCGATGCCGGCGGTGTTCGGGATGGAACCCACGCAGACCAGGCAGTGGGTGCCGGTGACTTTCGATCCGTCACCGAGGGTGACCACCACGCCGTCGTCGGTCCGCTCGACGGTTTCGGCACGGGCGCGGGACAGCACGCGCACACCGCGGCGCTCGAAGACTTCCTCCAGCACCACGGCGGCGTCGGTGTCCGACCCGGGGAGCACCCGGTCGCGGCTGGAGATCAGGGTGACTTTGGAGCCCAGGCCGTTGTACGCGGAGGCGAACTCGGCGCCGGTCACGCCGGAGCCCACCACAATCAGTTCCTCGGGAAGCTCGTCGAGGTTGTAGATCTGGGCCCAGTTCAGGATGCGTTCCCCGTCCGGCCGCGCGGTGGGCAGCTCACGGGGGTGCGCGCCGACTGCCAGCAGAATAGTGTCAGCTTCCACGATTTCGGTGCCGTCAGCTGTCAGCACTTCGATGGTGCGGTTGTCCAGCAACTTGCCCGAACCAAGCAGGATGCGGACGTTCTGGTGCTCCAGCCCGGTGGAGATGTCGGTGGACTGCTGGCGGGCCAGGCCCAGCAGACGGTCGTTGATGTGCTTGAGGTCGGCGCGCATCGCCGGGACAAAGTCGCCGCCGTCGACGTCGAACTTCACTCCCAGCTCGCCCGCCTCACCGACGCGGGTCATCAGGTCCGCCGTCGCGATCAGGGTCTTGGAAGGCACAACGTCGGTCAGCACGGCCGAGCCGCCCATGCCCGCGCGTTCGATGATGGTGACCTGCGCTCCCAGCGAGGCAGCGACCATGGCGGCTTCGTATCCGCCGGGCCACCTCCGAGGATTGCGATCCGGGGGAGCTGAAATCAGGGTGCGTAGTCACAATCAACCATTCTCGCGCATCTGCGCAGGGACCACCAATAAAGAGTGCCCGTCACGGTGCCGTCCGCGGCCCGGCGCGGTGCTGGTGCCACTGTGCACAGCGGCACCAGCACGATAACTTGTACCAGTGAGTAATACAGACTTCCAGAACACCGACCCTTTCGCCGCCGCGCGCTCCGCCGCTGAGTACATCGCGCAGGAGACCGGGGTGGACAATCACGACGTCGCGCTCGTCCTGGGCTCAGGCTGGGCCGAAGCCGCCGACCTCATCGGCGAGACCACCGCCACCCTGACCGCCGACACCGTCCCGGGCTTCCACGCCCCCGCGGTCGAGGGGCACGTGGGCACCATCCGCTCCGTCCTGACCAAAGAGGGCAAACGCGCGCTGGTCCTGGGCGCGCGGACGCACTACTACGAGGGCAAAGGCGTCCGCGCCGTGGTCCACGGCATCCGCACGGCTGCCGCTGCCGGCTGCAAAACCCTGGTCCTCACCAACGGATGCGGAGGGCTGAACGAAAGCTGGACGCCGGGCACCCCGGTCCTCATCAAAGATCACATCAACCTCACCGCCACGTCCCCGCTGGAAGGCGCAACGTTCGTTGATCTGACGGATCTGTACAGCTCGCGCATCCGTGCCCTCGCCCGTGAAGTGGACTCCTCGCTGGAGGAAGGCGTCTACGCCCAGTTCAGCGGACCGCATTACGAAACGCCGGCCGAAGTCCAGTACGCCAAGCGGATCGGCGCGGACCTGGTGGGCATGTCCACCGCATTGGAAGCGATCGCCGGCCGGCACGCAGGCATGGAAGTGTTCGGAATTTCGCTGGTCACCAACCTCGCAGCCGGGATCAGCGCCATGCCTCTCAGCCACCAGGAAGTCATCGAGTCCGGCCAGGCCGCCGGACCGCGGATTTCCAAACTGCTGGCTGGGATCATCGCCAAGCTTTAGGACAACGCGGGGTCACTTATCGCCCATCCGAGGCCCTCCATCGGGCGGGAAGTGACCCCGCGTTGCTGTAGGGCGGGTCAGTTTCGCGGACCGACGAGCTGCAGGACGGTGGACTCCCGGGCCTCGGGAAAGCGGCGCTCGATGGACTGGGCGATCCCGGCGATGCTCTGCCGGGACAGCTCAGTCCGCCAGGTGACTTCAGCGTGGCGCATGGTCTGCGAAATAAGGCACGTGCGCGCGTAGTCGGCGTCCATGCTCCCGCCCGGGGCGTCCTTGGCGATACCTTCGCACCGGAAGGCCGGGTCATTTCCTTCGATGGCGAGGACCACGTCAAGGACGGAAATCCGGTCCGGACGCCTGGCCAGCGAGAAGCCGCCCCGAGGCCCGGACACCGAGGTCAGGATCCCGGCCCGCACCAGGGCCTGGAGCTGCTTGTTCAGGTACGCGGCGGGGAGCTTGTAGAACTCGGCCAGCCGTGCGCTGCTGACGGCCTCCCCGGCGCGGTCCAGGACATGTTGACGCAGCTATGCAGGCCCACTCAACGCCCTGGCCCAGTTTCATATTCGTGACATTACTTGTCCAGAAAATGCTTGTCCAGAAAATTTCCTGCAAGGATTTCGCTGCTTCCGCTGTGACAGGAGAGTGTTCAGCCACAGTTACTGAAGCAATGACGATAGCGTTGACCGCATGACGTCCTCCGATGCCGCTTCCTTGTTCAGCCACGCCCGTGAATGGGCGGCCCAAGATCCGGATCCCGCCACAGCCGCAGAGCTCACCGAGCTGCTGCAACTCGCGGAGGAGGGCTCCCCCGCAGCGTCACAGGAGCTCGCCGACAGCTTCAGCGGCACGCTGCAGTTCGGCACCGCAGGCCTCCGCGCCGCCCTGGGCGCTGGGCCGAACCGGATGAACCGCGTGGTGGTGCGCCGCGCCGCCGCCGGCCTCGCCGACTTCCTGGTTGGTGCGGTGGGTGAGGCTGCGCCGGAGACCCGGCCACGCGCCGTCGTCGGCTATGACGCCCGCCATAACTCCGACATCTTCGCCGAGGAAACGGCGGCCGTCTTTACGGCCGCCGGGATCGAAACGTTCCTGATGCCGTCCGCGCTGCCCACCCCGCTGCTCGCATTCGCCGTGCGGGCCCTCGATTGCGACGGCGGTGTGATGGTGACGGCAAGCCACAATCCCCCGCAAGACAACGGCTACAAGGTGTACCTGGGCCGCCATGCCGTGGAGGACAGCGGCCGCGGTGCGCAGATCGTGGCGCCCTACGACGCCCGGATCGCCGCGCGGATCGACGCCGTGGGCGCCCTGGAAACCATTACGCTTGCCCCCGCCGGCTGGACGGTGCTGGACCCGTCGGTTGCGGCGGACTATGAACGCGCGACGGCGGCACTCGCCGATGCGGCCCGCTTCCCGTCCCGCGACCTGCGGATTGTCCTGACGCCCATGCACGGCGTCGGCGGCGAGACTGCCGTGGCGGTGCTGAATGCTGCCGGCTTTGCCGATGTCACTCTGGTGGCCGAACAGGCGGAGCCGGATCCCGACTTTCCCACGGTGAACTTTCCGAATCCGGAGGAACCAGGTGCTTTGGACCTGGCCTTGGAGACCGCGGCCCGTGTGGACGCCGATATTGTCCTGGCCAACGATCCGGATGCGGACCGCGCTGCAGTGGCGGCGAAGGATCCTGACACCGGCGCGTGGCGCATGCTGCGCGGCGACGAGGTGGGCGCGCTGCTGGGGGCACACATTGTGGCCCGGCTGGCGCCCCGCTCCGACGAAACCTCCGGCGTTACGGTTGAAGCAGCCACTGGCGAAGGGGCCGGCGTCTTCGCAAATTCGATTGTGTCTTCGCGCCTGCTCTCCCGCATCGCCGCTGCAGCAGGATACGCGCATGAGGAAACGCTGACCGGGTTCAAGTGGATTTCCCGGGTGCCCGGGTTGGCTTACGGCTACGAGGAAGCCCTGGGCTATTGCGTTGCACCTGAACTGGTCCGGGACAAGGACGGGATCTCCGCCGCTGTCCTCATCGTGGAACTGGCTGCCGCCGCCAAGGCAGACGGAAAAACCATCTTCGACACCCTGGACGAGCTCTACCTTCAGCACGGGCTGCACGCCAGCGACCAGCTGAGCATCCGGGTGGCGGATCTGGGCCTGCTGGACGCCATGATGAACCGGCTCCGGGTCAGCCCGCCCGATTCGTTCGGTTCGTCCGCGGTTGAAACCTTCGTGGACCTGGCCGAAGGGAGCCAGCACCTGCCGCCCACCGATGGCCTGCTGTACCTGACCCGGGACGAAACCCGGGTCATCATCCGGCCCAGCGGCACCGAGCCCAAACTCAAGTGCTACCTGGAAGTCATCCTCCCGGTTGAGTCAGCGGCCGAGCTGCCGGAAGCCCGGCAGGCAGCCCGGACTGCCCTGGACAATGTGCTCGACGATGTCCGCGAGGCCCTCGGGCTCTGACGGGTCGTTAGACCTCGACTTCGATGAAACCGTCGGAAATGCGGGTGCTGAACGTTTCCAGGCGGACCGCCGCAGTTCCGAAGCATTCGCCGGTTTCCAGGTCGTAGACCTCTTTGTGCAGCGGCGAAGCGATGGTGGGGCGTGTGCCGCGTGAACCCAGAATGCCGCGGGCCATCACGTGGGCGCCGGTGGCCGGATCTTCTTGGGCCACCGCAAAAACCTCACTGGGGCCGGTACGGAAGAGTGCCACCTGGCGGCCTTCAATGAGGGCTGCTTCGCCCCAGGCAAGCTCAAGCTCGTCCACGGCGCAGACCCGGTGCCAGGTCGCGGTGTCGGCGGCGAGCGCCCCAAGTTCCAGTGTTGCCGTCATGTCCGGCTCCTCTCCCCGTGCTTGATTGGCCACCTTTATGGCCGTACCAAACAATTTAGGCAACGGGTGTTTCAAAGGCGTGCAGTGAATGTGTCCGGCGCGTAAAAGAGACCTCACCCGATCGGAAACGCGTTCGTGATGCAGAAGTTAAGCCTACGAAACATAAGGGAAACTGAAGCGAAACTGCGACTACCTAGTCTGAATGCATACCTCGTCAGAGAAGGTCGCAGAATTCCGTCTGCGGCCCATGCGAAAGGCCCACAGTGACCGAACAGACTTCAAGCTCAGAGAACACGCGCCGCATCGTCGTCGCCGGTGGCGGCCCGCCGCCCACCGCTTCGCCGATGCCATGCATTCCCGTGGCCTCGAAGGCTGGCACGTCACGGTCCTCACGGAGGAAGCACACCTGCCTTATGACCGTGTAGCCCTCTCCAAGGCCCTCACGGACACGGGTGTCGACCTGACGCTGGGGTCCGCATCGATGTGGGACCACGCTTCCCTTGAACTGAAGACCGGCGAGCGCGTGGTGAAGATCAACGCCGAAGCCAAGACGGTGGAAACCGCCGCCGGCAACACCTTTGAATACGACGACCTGGTGGTCGCAACCGGCTCGAATGCCGCCCGCCTGCCCATCCCCGGCAACGAGCTCACCCACGTCTACCGCACGCTCGAAGACGTCTGGGCCATCAACAAGTCCATCACCGAGCTCACGGAAAAGCTCGGCCGTAAGGTCAATGCCGTCACCATCGGTGGCGGCCTCCTCGGGCTCGAATCGGCCGCCGGCACGGAGCAGCTCGGCGCCAACCCGATCGTTATCGACGGTTCGCAGTGGCTGATGGCCACCCAGCTGGATGAAGGCGCGGGCCAGGCCATGGGCCGGCTCATCAAGGCCAAGGGCTTTGCAGTCCACGGCGGTGTCTTCCCCTCGGAAGTCCTGTCCGACGACGAGGGCCAGGTGACGGGTGTCCTTATGGCCGACGGCCGCATCATCGATGCAGACATGGTGATCGTAGCCATCGGCGTCCGGCCCCGCGACGAACTCTTCCGCGCCGCCGAGGGCGACGAACAGGTGTTCAGCCTGGGCCAGCGCGGCGGTGTGGTCATCGACGACTCCTGCGCCACCGAGGTCGACGGAATCTGGGCCATCGGCGAGGTGGCCAACTTCGAAGGCATGTGCCTGGGCCTGGTTGCCCCTGCCAACACCATGGCAGAGATCGTGGCCGACCGCCTGCACGGCGGCGAGGCCACCTTCCCCGGTTTCGACACCGCCACCAAGCTGAAGCTCTCCGGTGTGGACGTAGCCAGCTTCGGCGACGGCTTCGCCAAGACCGAGCACTCGCTCGAAATCGTTTACGCCGACCCCGCCCGCGGTGTCTACCAAAAAATCGTCACCACCGACGACGCCAAGACCCTCCTGGGCGGCATCTTTGTGGGCGACGCCAGCCCTACACCAGCCTCCGCCCGCTCCTGGGCCGCGAACTCAGCGCCGAGCCCGGCGCGTACCTCTCGGCGGCCGGCGGCGGCGACGCCCGGACACCGAACTGCCGGACGACGCCATCCTGTGCTCCTGCAACAACGTGTCCGCCGGAACCATCCGCGACACCGTCAACGGCTGCGGCGCCTGCGACGGCAACGCCTCCGTCCAGGAACTTGGCGAACTCAAGGGCTGCACCCGCGCCGGAACCAGCTGCGGATCCTGCGTCCCGATGCTCAAGAAGCTGCTGGAAACCGAACTCACCAAGTCCGGCGTCGAGGTTTCCAAGGCCCTCTGCGAGCACATCGAGCTGTCCCGCCAGGAACTCTTTGACGCCATCCGCGTCCTGGAACTGACCTCCTTCGAGGAGATCATGGCCAAGTACGGCACCGGCGCCGGCTGCGACATCTGCAAGCCGACCATCGCCAACATCCTGGCCAGCCAGAACAGCGCCTACGTGCTGGACGCCGGCCGGGGCACCCTGCAGGACACCAACGACCGCGCCCTCGCCAACATGCAGAAGGACGGCACATACTCGGTGGTCCCCCGCATCGCCGGCGGTGAAATCACCCCGAAAAAGCTCGGCGTCATTGCCGCCGTGGCCGAGAAGTACAACCTGTACACCAAGATCACCGGCGGCCAGCGGATCGACATGTTCGGTGCCCGGCTGGAAGAGCTTCCGGAAATCTGGAAGGAACTGGTGGACGCCGGCTTCGAGTCCGGCCAGGCCTACGGCAAGAGCCTGCGCACGGTGAAGTCCTGTGTCGGTTCTACCTGGTGCCGCTTCGGTGTCCAGGACTCCGTAGCCATGGCCATCCAGCTGGAGCTCCGCTACCGCGGCCTCCGCAGCCCGCACAAGCTCAAGATGGGCGTCTCCGGCTGCGCCCGCGAATGCGCCGAGGCCCGCGGCAAGGACGTGGGTGTGATCGCGACGGCCGACGGCTGGAACCTCTACGTCGGCGGCAACGGCGGTGCCACCCCGGCCCACGCCCAACTGCTGGCCAAGGACCTCGACGACGAAACCCTGCTCAAGTACATCGACCGTTACTTCATGTACTACATCCGCACGGCGGACCGCCTGCAGCGCACCGCGCGCTGGCAGGAAGAGCTCGACGGCGGCATCAAGCACGTCGAGGACGTGGTGGTCAAGGACACCCTGGGCATCGCCGAGGAACTTGAAGCCGCCATGGCCAAGCACGTTGACACCTACGTGGACGAGTGGGCAGACACGCTGAAGGACCCCGAGCGCCTGCGCCGGTTCCGTTCCTTCGTCAACGCGCCCGACCAGAAGGATGACTCCATCACCTTCGTCTCCGACGAGCGTGGCCAGATGCGCCCTGCCACTCCGGAAGAAAAAGGCAAGGTCCTGATCGGCGCCTCCATCCCCATGCGGCCCCGCGACGAGAACGAGGTATAGCCATGCAGCTCAGCATTGATCTCACCGCCCGCGAAGTCCTGGTCACCGGCTCCGACCACGCCGCCCGCCAGGCCGTCCGCCGCTACGAAGCCGCCGGCGCCGTCGTCTACCGCCTCAGCACCCCCCAGGGGGCAAGCCATGACGGTCCGCTGCCCGAACGCCCCTTCCTGGTGGCGGCGGTCGACGACGGACAGCCCGGCTGGGAGGCCCTGCTGGAGCGGTGCCGCACCACCGGCATCCCGGTGGCAGCCGAACCGGGAGCCGGCCCCGCTGGCCATGTCACCCTGGTGGGCGGCGGACCCGGAACCACCGAACTCCTCACCGTCGCTGCGATCAAGGCCCTGCGTGACGCCGACATCGTCTTCTATGACCGGCTGGCTCCCTGCCAGGACCTGCCGGACCTGACCTCGGCCGAACTGGTTGATGTGGGCAAGAAGCCCGGCCACCACAAGGTGAGCCAGGGGGACATCGAGAAGCTCATGGTCGAAAGCGCCCTCGCGGGCAACAACGTGGTCCGCCTCAAAGGCGGGGACCCCTACGTCTTCGGCCGCGGCGGCGAGGAAGTGGCCTCCTGCGTGGCAGCGGGCGTCAAGGTCCGCGTCATCTCCGGCGTCACCAGCGCGATCTCCGTCCCGGCCGCCGCCGGGATCCCGGTGACCCACCGCGAAGTCAGCCACATGTTCACCGTGGTCTCCGGCCACGCGCCGCTGACCGAAAAGGAGCACAAGCACCTGGCCGGCTGGGCGGCACCATTGTGGTCCTGATGGGCATCGGCACCCTGCACCAGCTCGCGGCCGGGCTCCGCAAAGCCGGCATGCGCCCCGACATGCCCATGGCCGTCGTCGAACGCGGTTACCGCCCCGGCCAGCGCACCACCATCGCGGACCTGGGCACCATCACCTCCGCCGCTGCCGGGTGCAGCAATCCCGCTGTGCTGGTCATTGGCGAGGTGGTTCGCGTGGCGGAAGCCAACCGCGGGCATGCTGAGGCCGCCGCCGACCTCGACCGGCTGGCGGCCTCGCTGCTCGGTTCATGAAAGGATTGACCCCCATGACCGCACTGGCGCATGCTGAACTTGCCCAGCCTGAAGAGACCTCCGGACCGGAGGCTGCGGACTCCCCGCTGGAGGGCTTCCGCATCGGAGTCACCTCGCACCGGCGCTCCCGGGACCTCATCGAGGCCCTGGAACGCCGCGGCGCGGAAGTGCTGCACGCGCCGGCCCTCAAGATCGCCCGGTGCAGGAGGACATCCGCCTCATCGAGGACACCGAGGCCATCATCGCCGCACGCCCGGACCTGTGCATCGCCACCACGGCGTACGGCATGCGCCGCTGGTGCGAAGCCGCCGATTCCTTTGGGATCGGTGAGCAGCTGCTGGAAACCCTCGGGGCGTGCCGGATGTTCGTCCGTGGCCCCAAAGCCCGCGGCGCCGTCCGCGCGGCCGGACTCGCCGACGTCGGAATCAGCAGCGACGAAACCACCGCAACACTGGTGGACATGCTGCTCGCCGAAGGCGTGCGCGGCAAGACCGTGGCCGTGCAGCTGCACGGCTACACGGACGTCCGGCAGCTGGAACGCCTGCGGATGTCCGGCGCCACAGTCCTGACGGTCACCCCTACCGCTGGGTAAAGCCCGACGGCGAGGACCGGCTTCCGCGCCTCATCGAGGCTGTGTGCAGCGGCAACCTGGACGTGCTCACTTTCACCAGCGCCCCCGCCGTCGACGCTGTGTGGAGTACAGCGCACGAAATGGGCGTCTACAAGCAACTCATCGAAAGCCTCAAGTCCAACGTCACCACGGCAGTGGTGGGGCCCGTCACGGCCCAGCCACTACTCGACGCCGGTATCTCGCCGCTCGTTCCGGAACGGTTCCGGATGGGCGCCCTCATCCGGCTCGTGTGCGAGCACCTCGCCCTGAACCATGTGCGGCGGCTGGACACTGCGTCCGGCAACCTTGAGCTGCGCGGCCGCAGCCTCCGGGTCGACGGAGCGCAGGTTGAGCTGGCGCCCGCGCCCTGCTGCTGCTGCGTGCCCTCCTCGGGCCGGTGGCGCCGTGCTTTCCCGGGAATCGCTTTCCGAGCTGCTCGAACTGAAGGGCTCGGTCCACGCCCTGGACATGACTGTCAGCCGCCTGCGGTCCTCGCTGCCGGACGGCCGCCTGGTGGAGACGGTGGTCAAGCGGGGTTACCGGATCCGCGTCTAGGGAGGCGGTCTCCGGCCGCGTTTGTGTCATTACGGAGCGCACTGAGAGGTGCGTCACGGGTTTTGTTACCGGCCGGTAAACGTTGGCGAACAAAGGGCGTTTTCCCAGCAACAGCGGGGAAACACGCCTGAAAAACCTGCCGCCTACGCTGGGATTCATCACGAAGTCCCGGCCGCTCCAGCGGCCGCCAGCGAAAGGCCAGCACATGTCCGCTCCGGCACCGTCCACCTCAGTTTCCCCGGCTCCGCGCATCGTCATTGCCGGGGCCGGGCCTGCCGCGCAGGCGCTGGTCCGCCAGCTGGACGGTGCGCGCTTCCGCGGCACCGTCACCATCCTCAGTAACCGGGACGACGCTCCCGCCGAACTCCTGGAGCTCGCAGAACTGCCGCAGGTATCAGTCCGCTTCGGCCAGCCAGCCAGCTTCATCGACGCGGAGAACCGCTCCGTCACCACCGCCGACGGCATGGAACTCAGCTACGACGAACTGGTCATCGCCACCGGCTCAGCGCCCGCCGCGTCCCCGTGGCGGGCGCCAGCCGCTGCCTGAGCTACTCCACAATCGACGACGCCGCCCGGATCGGCGACGCCGTCAAGGAAGTGACGCGTGAACTGGGCCGACGGCCACTGGGGATCCTCGTGGGAACCGGCGCTGCCGCGGGCCAGGCCGAAGCGGTGCTGCGGGCCCGCGGCGTAAGGCCCATCCGCACAACGGTCCGGCCAGCCGCCGTGGTGCACTCCGTCGCCGGCTCAGGCCTGACTGCCTCCGGGGTTGTCTTCGAGGACGGCAGCAGCATGAACGGGACCTGGTTGTCCTGGCCGAAGAGCGGGTTGCCCGCGATGGACTCGCCGCCAGCGCCGGACTCGCCACCGCCCTAAACGGCGGAATCGCCGTCAGCAAGGACTTCAGGACATCGGTCGCCGGCATCTGGGCGATTGGTGACGCCGCAGCGTTCGACGGCGTCCGGCTGGGACTGCTGGTCGCCGCGGCTTCTGCCGCCGGAGCCTGCGCCGCGCAGCTGATGACGGCTACATCAGCGGTGGAACAGCGCGTTGCTGTGGCTGCCTGACCTCCTGCTAAAAGCAACGCGGGGTCACATCCCACCCAATGCGGAGCGTTCTTTGGGTCGGAATTGACCCCGCGTTGCTGTGGCAAGATGGTCACCTGAACAGCCACGGACGCCTAGGCGTTTTGCGGCCCACAAGGCCCCTTGGAAAGGACCATCCTGATGAGCAACGAAGCCATTCCCGCAACCGGCAACATCGCTTCCTACATCGACCACACGCTGCTCAAGCCCGAGGCCAGCGAGGCGGAGATCCTCAAGGTGTGCGCCGAGGCTGCTGAGTACCACTTCAAGTCAGTCTGCGTTAATCCCGTCTGGGTCAAGACGGTCAAAACCGCGCTCAAAGGCTCCGGCGTACTGACGTGCTCGGTGATCGGCTTTCCCATGGGTGCCACGCCCAGCGACGTCAAGGCCTTTGAAGCCCGCGGCGCAGTGCTGGACGGCGCTGACGAAATCGATATGGTCATCAACATCGCAGCCGCCCGCGCCGGTGACAAGGGTGCGCTGGTGGACGATATCTCCGCCGTCGCGGACGCCGTCCACGCGGGCGGAGCCATCCTGAAGGTCATCATCGAAACCGCATTGCTCAGCGACGACCAGAAGGTCCTTGCCTGCCAGGCATCCGTTGAAGCGGGGGCGGACTTCGTCAAGACGTCAACGGGGTTCAACGGCGGGGGTGCCACGGCCGAGGACATCGCCCTGATGCGCCGCACCGTCGGCCCCGATCTCGGCGTCAAGGCGTCCGGCGGCGTACGTTCCCTCGCCGACGCGCAGGCTATGATTGCTGCAGGTGCAACACGTATTGGTGCCAGCTCCGGCATTGCCATCGTCAAGGGTGAACAGGGTTCATCCAGCTACTGACGCCGGCCCGGAGCCGCCACAGTTTGAGCCCCGCGGGGCCGAGGAGGAAACAATGTCCAGCAAGACCACCGAGTCCGGCAACGCCACGGTACAGACCCCCAGAACGAGAACAGCCTCCTGGGCAGCATCCTTCTGTTTGTACCCATGATGGTGCTGTTCCTGGGCTCCATCTACTCCCTGTCCTTCCTCACGCTCGGCAACCCGTGGCCCATGGCCGCCTGCCTGGGCCTGTTCTTCCTGGCGTTCTGGATCCCGCAGACCATCACGGGCCGCTCCGATTCCGCCGGCGGCAAGTAACACCCCAAATAACAGCAACGCGGGGTCACTTAATGCCCGTCCCTCGGGATGGTTTGGGCAGTAAGTGACCCCGCGTTGGTTTGTTTAAGGGTGGATGGCGTTGCCGAGTGCGGTGAGGACGGCCGGCCATTGCTGCTTCGCCAACGACCAGGCAGCTACGCACATGCCCACCATCGCGTAGGCGCTCACCGGGATCAGCACCAGCCACTCGCGCTTGGAACCTGCGCGGCCCAGCAGCGGCAGGGAAAAGGCGCCGTTGGCTTTCCAAACGTCGTTGAGCACCGGCAGCTTCCGGAGAAACTTCGGTGGCTTGATGACGATCGGCCAGAGCAGCGGCACACCACCGGTGGTGATCATGTCCCCCACGATGTGGACCACCACCCCGGTCAGCATCGAGACGGGCAGCCAGGTCCACTGCTCCGGCGCGAACCAGGTCACCAGTCCGGCCATGGCCAGGGCAAAGACCCAGTTGCTGACAAATCCGGACTTGGGAAACAGCTTCAGCGCCTTGGCCGCAATGTTGATCATGAACATGCACAGCAGGCCGGCACCCACGGACAGCAGGCCCCAGTCCGTCTGCAGCTGGAACTGCCCGGCCATCATGGCCAGCAGCACAAAGAACGCCGCGCCGAGCACCGAGTGGGTGCCTTGCCGGTGCCCGCCGCTGGCGTTCTCAATACCCGCGGCAATCAGGTTGGAGAGCGGCGGCAGCGAGTTGGCCACGGTGCTGTGGCGGTGGTCCCAATCGCACACCAGCGCCGTCCCCGCCGTCGCCATGCCGCCGATCAGGATGCCGGTGGCATCAAGCGGGTACCAGCCCAGCGTATACGGCCCCGTTGAGGCAATAGCTACCCACGCCGCGGCTCCCGACGCGGCGTGATGTCCTCCCATCAAGGCTTATCCCACCGCCAGTGGTGCGTCGGAGAAGATGTTGCGGATGACCCCGTTGGCCCATTCCAGGATTTCGGCGTCCTGCAGGTCGCGGCCGCCGATCCTGGCCGTCTTGGGCTTCGGAATCAGCACCGCGTCCAGGGCTGGCTTGGACTGCGAACCCGGGTACATCCGGGTCAGCCGCATCAGTTTAGACTCCGGCAGCTGCGCCGGGGAGAACTTGATGAAGTTCCCCTGGAGTGCGACGTCGGACAGGCCGGCTTCGCGGGCACCCACCCGGAAGCGGGCCACGGCGATGAGGTTCCGGACCGGTAGCGGTGGTTCGCCGTAACGGTCCACAAGCTCGGCCAGGACCTCCTCGATGGCCTCGTACGTCAACGCGGAGGCCAGCTTCCGGTAGGCCTCCAGGCGGAGCCGCTCCCCCGGCACATAATCGTGCGGGAGGTGGGCGTTGACCGGCAGCTCGATCTTCATTTCGGCGGCCTTTTCCTCGGCGTCGCCGCGGAAGTCGGCCACCGCCTCACCCACCAGGCGGATGTAAAGGTCGAAGCCGACGCCCTGGATGTGTCCGGATTGCTCGCCGCCCAGCAGGTTGCCGGCGCCGCGGATCTCGAGGTCCTTCATGGCCAGCTGCATGCCGGCTCCGAGCTCGTTGTGGGTGGCCACGGCTTTGAGGCGTTCCAGGGCCACCTCGCCCAGGGGCTTCTCGGACGGGTACAGGAAGTAGGCATAGGCTCGTTCACGGCCGCGGCCCACCCGGCCGCGGAGCTGGTGCAGCTGGGAGAGGCCGTACTTGTCGGCCCGTCCACGATCAGGGTGTTGGCGTTGGAGATGTCCAGCCCGGTTTCGATGATGGTGGTGCACACCAGGACGTCGAAACGCTTTTCCCAGAAGTCCACGATGATCTGCTCCAGCCGGCTCTCGGACATCTGTCCGTGCGCCACCTCCACACGTGCTTCCGGAACCAATTCACGGATCTTCGCGGCCGTCCGGTCGATGGTGGACACCCGGTTGTGCACAAAGAACATCTGGCCTTCACGCATCAGCTCACGCCGGATGGCCGCCGACGTCTGCTTGTCCGTGTACGGTCCCACGTACGTGAGGACGGGATGGCGTTCCTCCGGCGGGGTGGCCAGCGTGGACGTTTCCCGGATGCCGGTCAACGACATCTCCAGGGTCCGCGGAATCGGGGTGGCGCTCATGGCCAGCACGTCCACGTTGGTCCGCATTTTCTTCAGCGCTTCCTTATGCTCCACACCGAAGCGCTGCTCCTCGTCCACGATCACCAGGCCCAGGTCCTTGAACGCGAAGTCCTTGGACAGCAGCCGGTGGGTGCCGATGACGACGTCCACGGAGCCGCTCTTGACGCCCTCAACGGTCTCTTTGGTTTCCTTGGTCCCCTGGAACCGGGACAGGGCTTTGACCTGCAGGGGGAACCCGGAGAAGCGCTCGGTGAACGTTTCGAAGTGCTGCTGGGCGAGCAGGGTGGTGGGCACCAGGATCGCTACCTGCTTCCCGTCCTGGACCGCCTTGAACGCGGCCCGGACGGCGATCTCGGTTTTGCCGTAGCCCACGTCGCCGGACACCAGGCGGTCCATGGGGATCTCGCGCTCCATGTCCGCCTTGACCTCATTGATGGTGGTCAGCTGGTCCGGCGTCTCCACGTACGGGAAGGCCTCCTCCAGCTCGCGCTGCCACGGAGTGTCCGGCCCGAAGGCATGGCCCTTTGAGGCCATCCGTGCGGAGTACAGCCTGATGAGCTCGCCGGCGATCTCCTTGACGGCCTTGCGTGCCTTGGACTTGGTGCTGGCCCAGTCGGAGCCGCCCATCTTGCTGAGCACTGGGGTATCGCCGCCGACGTAGCGGGTCACCTGGTCCAGCTGGTCGGTGGGGACAAACAGGCGGTCCCCGGGGGCGCCGCGCTTGGACGGGGCGTATTCCAGGACCAGGTACTCGCGGACGCCGTCTCCGCCGCCGGCCACGTTGCGCTGGATGAGTTCGATGAAGCGGCCAATGCCGTGCTGTTCGTGCACCACGGAATCGCCGTTGACCAGCTGCAACGGGTCCACGGCGTTCCGCCGCTTGGACGGCATGCGCCGCATGTCCTTGGTGGAGCCCGCGGAGGTGCGTCCCAGCAGGTCCGCTTCGGTGAGCAGCCCCAGCTTGAGGCTGTCCAGGACAAAACCGCGTCCGACGGCGGCTGTGGTCACCTCGATGATGCCCGCCTGCGGCTCCTTCTCAAGGGTGTCCACGCGGGCGCAGGGGATGTCGGCGTCGTGGAACAGTTCCGCCAGGCGCTGCGCCGGGCCGGGACCCTCCGTGGCCACCACGATCCGCCACTGGTCCCGGACGTGGGAGCCGATGAAGTCCATCATCTCGGCCACATCACCCTGGTATCCGCGCGGTTCGCGGGCGCGGAGGTTCAGGACGTCAATCTCGGGCAGCAGCTCCTCGTCAGTGGCCAGCGACGTGATGGACCACCAGGAAACCTCGTGCTCCAGCGAGAAGCTCCGGGTTTCGGCCAGGGAACGGAAGCTGGCTGAGTGCAAAGCTGCCGACGCCTGCGAACTGAGGTCCAGTGGAGCCGTGCCGCCATCCGAGGCCGTGGACCACGCTGCTTCCAGGAACTCCTCGTTGGTGGCCGCAAGATCATGTGCGCGCCTGCGGACCTTTTCCGGTTCAATGACCACCGAAATGGACCCGGCGGGCAGCTGCTCCACGAACGGGACCATGGCGTCCACCAGCACCGGTGCCAGGGATTCCATCCCTTCCACGGCGATGCCGCCGGCGATCTTCTCCAGCATGTCCGCGGCCGCGGGAAGCTGCGCCTTCAGGGTGGCCGCTCGCGACATCACCGATGGCGTGATGAGGATTTCGCGGCAGGGCGGGGCGTGGAGCTCGGCGGGGTGGTGCACCCCAGGCGCCGACAGCGAGCGCTGGTCGGCCACCGCGAACCAGCGCATCTGGTCCACCTCATCGCCGAAGAACTCCACCCGGATGGGATGGTCCTCGGTGGGCGGGAAGACGTCGATGATACCGCCGCGGACGGCAAACTCGCCACGGCGGGTGACCATGTCCACGCGTGCGTAGGCGGCATCGGCAAGGCTCCGCACCACGCTGGAGAACGGCATGTCCTGTCCCAACTTCAGGGTGACCGGAACCAGGTCACCCAGCCCGTCGACGATCGGCTGGACCACCGCGCGGACCGGTGCCACCACCACACGCAACCGGCCCGCCGTCGAACTTTCCGGGTGCGCCAGGCGGCGCAGGACGGACAGCCGGCGGCCCACCGTATCGGAGCGGGGCGAGAGCCGTTCGTGCGGCAGGGTTTCCCAGCTGGGGAACTCGGCCACTGAACCGGCCGGCAGGTACGCGCGCAGGGCCGCTGTCAGATCCTCCGCTTCGCGTCCCGTCGCGGTGACCGCCAGCACCACAGGAGGGAGCCCGCCGTCGGGAGTTCCTTCGCCGGAGCCGGCGTCCAGGCCGTCTGCCATTTCCGCCAGCAGGACGGCCCGGAGTCCGGCCGGCGCGCTGATCTGGTAGTCCTGGCCCCGGACGTCAAAACCCCTGGCCGCCTCCGCCTGGACCCGCGCGAACGTCTGGTCTTCTGCCAGGACACGGCGCAGTCCGGTCAGCGACGGACCACCGTGGGACGGGCCAGGATGGGACGGGCCAGTGGGGCTCATGGCGGAAACTCCTGTGGGTTCAAGCCTGTGGGTTTATGGGATCGCAGGCAACACGAAAGCCCGAAATTCACTTCGAATCCCGGGTCATCCCAGCCTACCCCTGCCCTGGGGTCCGCCGGGCACCCCGTTGCTAAGCTTGCTGAGGAAGCGCGCCTGTTGCGCGCCTCCACCGGCCGGCCTGAGGAGCTTTCAGTGAGCGATAGCAATAGTCCGAGCGACACTCCCCCCACCGTGGCGCCGGGGATGGCGCGAACCGTCCTGGTGACAGGCGCCACCGGGTACATCGGCGGCCGCCTGGTCCCCCGGCTGCTGGAGGCCGGGCACACCGTCAAGGTCCTGGTCAGGACCCGGCAAAGATCGCCGGCGTGCCGTGGCTGGGCAAGGTTGAGGTCATCGAGAGCAGCCTCGACGACGGCGGAGCACTGGAGCAGGCGCTGGCCGGCGTCGACGTGCTCTACTACCTCGTACACTCCATGGCCTCCGGCGCCGGCTTCGAGTCCAAGGAAAAGGCCATGGCGGAAACGGCGGCCAGAGCCGCTGCCGCCGCCAGCGTAGGCCGGATCGTCTACCTGGGCGGCCTGCACCCGGCCAACGTGGAACTGTCCACCCACATGCGGTCCCGGGAAGCCGTGGGAAAGGTGTTCCTGGACAGCGCGGTGGACTCGGTGGTCTTCCAGGCCGGGGTGGTGATCGGCTCAGGATCCGCCTCCTTCGAAATGATCCGCCACCTGTCCGAAACGCTTCCGCTGATGCCGGCCCCGAGCTGGGTGCGCAACCAGATCGAGGCGATCGCCGTCCGGGACGTGCTGCACTACCTTGTGGGCGCCGCATCCTTGGACGGCCCGTCAACCGCACCTTCGACATCGGCTGCCGGCAGGTCCTGAGCTACGCGGGCATGATGAAGGAATACGCCGCCGAGGCCGGGCTGCCGTACCGGGTGGTGCTGGCCCTGCCCATTCCCGCCCCGAAGCTCGCCGGCGTGTGGGTGGCCCTGACCACGCCCATCCCGCTGTCCATGTCGCTGCCGCTCGTTGAGTCGCTGCAGCACGATGCCGTGTCCCGCGAGCACGACATCGACACCCATATCCCGATGCCGGCGGGCGGCCTGACCCCGTACCGGCGGGCCGTGGCCCTCGCCCTGGGCAAGGAGCGTGACGGCCAAGTGGAAACCACGTGGTCAAATGCCGGGGCCGACGCCGATCCGCTGCCCAGCGATCCGGACTGGGCAGGCCACACGGTCTACGTGGATGAGCGGACCTTCCACGGCGAAGTTGATCCCGCCCACGTGTGGACCATCATCGAAGGAATCGGCGGCCGGAACGGCTGGTATTCCCTGCCGCTGGCCTGGCAGGTACGTGGCTGGCTGGACAAGCTCACCGGCGGTGCGGGCCTGCTGCGGGGACGAAAGCACCCGGCACCCTGGCCCGGGCGAAGTGGTGGACTGGTGGCGCGTGGAACGGATCGAGCGCGGAAAACTGTTGCGCCTCCGCGCGGAGATGCGCGCGCCAGGACGGGCCTGGCTTGAACTGTCCGTAGAACCTGACGGGACCGGCAGCAGCTACCGGCAGCGGGCCATTTTCTTTCCCAAGGGCCTCAGCGGAAAGCTCTACTGGCTTGCCGTGCTGCCCTTCCACAGCCTCATATTTCCGGCGATGGCACGGAACATCACCACGGCGGCGCAGAAAATCGCCGGCGCAGACAGCACGGAGGCCGGTTCCAACAACACGCAGGGCTCCCCGTAGGATGTGGGGAGCAAAAAGCGTTCTGACCTACACATCACTGGAGGACCCATGGCACTGAGTGCAACCACTACCCTTCCGCACTCCGTCGACAGCGTCGCTGCCGTCTTTATCAACGAGGACTTCCAGCGGCACACGAGCCAATTCGTTGGCGGCACACTTGAATCCTTCGAGGTGGCCGGAGATGTTGACGGAGTATTCAGCACCACCTCGGTCCGTACGCTGCCCACCACCCGGCTGCCGGAGATCGCCCGTAAGTTCGTGGGCGAAAAGCTCACGGTGACGCAGGTGGAGAGCTGGGACGCCCGGCGGCCGACGGTTCCCGCCAGAGCAACATCACGCTGAAGATCGCTGGCGCCCCCCTTGATGTGACCGCGGTCCAGCGGCTCGTCGCGGAGGGCGGCAGCACGCGCATTGAACTCGAAGGCAACGTGACCTCCTCCGTCCCGTTCCTGGGCGGCAAGATCGCCGAGGCAGCCGAGCCCATGGTGGCCAAGGCACTGAACATCCAGTCCCAGCAGGCCCAGGCCTGGCTCGAAAGCCACTAAGGCCATGCAGCTCCCCGTGTTTGCGGGCTTGGTCCTGATCATCGCCGGCCTCTGGTCCCTGATGGTCTGGCCGCAGTTCCTGCGCCGCGTGATGAAGGATCCCAGGCGCGGGACGCCGCCGGCAAGGCCACAAAGTTCCTCACCGTCCACGTGGTGCTGGTCAGCATCTCGATGGTGCTGGGAGCTGCCACAGCCGTTATCGGGGTTATGGGCCTGCTCGGGTAGGCTGGACACAGGTGCGCCGGGAAGTCTGGTCGGCAACAGTTTTGCCGACCCCTTAATTCCAGGAGCCACCCATGGCCAAGCGCCCTTCCCGCCCCGCCTTCGCTACCAGAGTCCTCAGCCGCTCAAGCTACCCCGAATTCCTGCGGATCTCAGAGATCCTCAGGCTGGAAACAGCTGGCGGTGCCCTCCTTTTGCTGGCCACGGCCGCGGCCCTCATCTGGGCCAACTCGCCGGCCGCTGAGGGCTACTTCGCGCTGCGGGACCTGAAAATCGGTTACGAACCCTGGCACCTCCGGCTCTCCCTGGGGCATTGGGCGTCCGACGGTCTCCTGGCCATCTTCTTCTTCCTGGCCGGCCTGGAACTCAAGCGGGAGTTTGTCTCCGGCGAGCTCCGCAAGGTGTCCAAGGCGGTGGTTCCCGTGGCCGCAGCCGTGGGAGGGGTTGCAGTTCCCGCCCTGATCTACACGCTGGTGAACCTGGGCCAGGACGCCGAGAGCCTGCGTGGCTGGGCCATTCCCACAGCCACCGATATCGCCTTTGCGTTGGCCGTGCTGGCCGTCATCAACACGCACCTGCCTGCGGCCCTCCGGACCTTCCTGCTGACCTTGGCCGTTGTGGATGACCTGCTGGCCATCGGCATCATCGCCTTCTTCTACTCGTCCGGCCTGCAGCCGCTGTTCCTGTTGGCGGCACTGGTTCCGCTGGGGCTGTTTGCCCTGCTGGTCCAGAGGAGGGTCCGTAGCTGGTACCTGTTGCTGCCGCTGGCCGCCGCCACCTGGGGACTCGTGCAGGCTTCCGGTATCCACGCCACGGTGGCCGGTGTGCTGCTCGCTTTTGCCGTCCCGGTGCTGGCGTCGCGGAAACGTGGTGAGACGGGTTCCGGCATGGCTGAGTCCTTTGAACACCGGCTCCGCCCGCTTTCGGCAGGTTTCGCCGTTCCAGTCTTCGCCTTCTTTTCCGCCGGAGTCGCCGTGGGCGGGCTCGACGGCTTCCGGTCGGCCCTGGCGGATCCGGTGGCGCTGGGAATCGTAGCCGCCTTGGTGGCCGGTAAAACGATCGGCGTGTTCGGCACTACCTACCTGATCACGAAGACCACCAGGGCAAAGCTCGACGACGGCCTCGCCTGGATCGATGTTGCCGGCCTCGCAATGTTGGCCGGGGTGGGCTTCACGGTGTCGCTGCTGATCGCCGAGCTGAGCTTCGGTGCGGGCTCGGCCCACGATGACCAGGCGAAGGTGGCCATCCTCACCGGATCTCTGGCGGCCGCCCTGCTCGCCACCGTGGTGCTCCGGCTGCGGAACCGGCATTACCGCGCAGTGGAACGTGCCGAACGGCATGATGCTGACGGCGACGGCATCCCGGATGCTTTCGAGCGGCGGGGCTGACGGCCGCGGCCCGGCTTGGGCCCGGCGTCGGACCGTGCGGGCCTAGGTTGCCTGGTTCAGGGCGTCCTCGGCGGCCACCCAGGAAATCATGGCGCACTTAACGCGCGCGGCGTAGCGGGCCACACCCTCGAAAGCCGCGGCGTCGCCCAGGATTTCGGGATCGGCGGGGATCTTCCCGCGCGAGCGGAGCACTTCGCGGAAGTTGCCAATGACGGCGTGGAGCTCCTCCACGGTCATTCCCTCCGCGAGTTCGCTGAGGACCGACGCCGATGCCATCGAGATGGAACAGCCTTCGCCGTCCCAGGAAATCTGCGCCACCTTGCCGTCTTCCACAGCCACCCGCAGCGTGACTTCGTCGCCGCAGACCGGGTTGAGCTGGTGGGACTGGCCCGTGGACGCCCCGCCGGCGCGGCGATGCCTGCCAGTCCGCTGCCGTGGCGGACTTTGGAATGGTCAAGGATGATCTGCTGATACAGCTGGTCAAGGCTCATGGTGGTGTACCTTCGGTGATCGCGCTAGACGCGGAAGTAGGAGCGAACTCCGGCGACGGCTTCCAGGAAGGCATCGACGTCGTCGGTGGTGTTGTACAAGTAGGCGCTTGCCCTGGTGGTTGCGGTCAGGCCCAAGCGGCGGTGCAGCGGCTGGGCGCAATGGTGACCCACGCGGACGGCGATGCCCCGGGAATCCAGGAACTGCCCGACGTCGTGCGCGTGCACGCCGTCGACGTGGAACGCGGCAAGGCCGATCCGTTCCTGTCCTGCCGCGGGCCCCAGCACGCGGATCCCGGGAACGGACTCCAGTCCCGCCACCAACCGCTGGCCGAGCTCCGCTTCCCAGCGGTGCACGCGGTCGAGGCCGGTTTCCGTGAGGTAGTTGGCTGCGGCGGCCAGGGCAACGGCCTGCGAGATGCGCTGCGTGCCGGCTTCGAAGCGCTGCGGCGCGGGCAGGTACTCGGCCCGTTCCATGGTCACGGTGGTGATCATGGAACCACCGGTGAGGAACGGCGGCAGCACGTTTAGGAGGTCCTGCTTGCCGTAGAGAACCCCGATTCCGGTAGGCGCCAGCATCTTGTGGCCGGAGAACACTGCGAAGTCGACGTCAAGCTCCTTGACGTTCAGCGGCAGGTGCGGTGCTGACTGGCAGGCGTCCAGGACCACCAGGGCTCCGGCCTGCCGCCCCAGCGCGACCAGTTCCTGTACGGGGTTAATTGTGCCCAACACGTTGGAGGCGTGGGTGAAGGCGAGGACCTTGGTTTTGCTTCCCAGGATTTCGGCCGCAATGTCCAACCGCAGGGCACCGGCGTCGTCGATGGGGATGTAACGCAGCGTGGCGCCTGTGCGGAACGCCAGTTCCTGCCAGGGGATCAGGTTGGCGTGGTGCTCCATTTCGGTCACCACGATCTGGTCACCCGGGCCCACTGCGAGGTCTTTCAGCCGGGCGTCACCGCGCCCCTGCGCGGCCCACAGCGCGGCGTTGGACAGTGCGTAGCTGACCAGGTTCAGGCCTTCGGTGGCGTTGGAGGTCCACACCGTTTCCTCGTAGCCGGCACCGATGAAGTCCGCGATGGTCTGGCGGGCATCTTCAAATACCTCTGTTGCTTCCACGGCGAGGTAGTGGGCACCGCGATGCACGGCAGCGTTGCGCTGTTCGTAAAACTCCTGCTCAGCTTCGATCACGCTTAGCGGGTTTTGCGAGGTGGCGCCCGAATCGAGGTACACCAGGGGCTGGCCGTTGACCAGCTGGCCAAGGACGGGGAAGTCGTTTCGAATCCTGAGGACTTCGGCGTTATCCATGGCCGGCACTGCGCGTTCCAGCGTGGCAGGCGTTGATACTAGGGCCAAAGCTAAACTCCTTGAGATGCCAATGGATTGACACTCAATTGTCCCACAACACCACTATGGCGGCGGCCCGATGGGCAACCGCCACAGCAGCTCCGGGCTTCAGCCGCGGAAGTGAGGGCCGGCGACGGCTGGGGGGAGAGTCTCGGTCTCAGAAGACTCTGACGTCGCCGGCCCGCTTCGATCCAGCCCCAGGGCCGGAAATTTGCTTCAAAATGAGGCCTGAAAGTCTGTTGGCCGGTCCACGGTTTTGGTGGCTCCGTGTTTTCCTGCCGCACTAAGTCAATCGCATGCTGAAGCTCAGCACACGAGTAGGCAGTACTCTACTTTTTGGGGCCGGGGCTACGCGTTTCCCGACGTCCGTACGCTAGGTCCCGGACGCATGGGCGTCCGCACACAGGCCTAGTTCGGAAGGGCTGAAGCCAGTTCATCGCGGCTCCGCACGCCGAGTTTGACGTACGTGCGGTAGAGGTGGCCCTCCACAGTACGCACGGACACCATGAGCCTTTGTGCGATCTCCCGGTCGGTGAGACCTTTCACGGCGAGCTCTACGATGTCCTGCTCCCGGCGGGTGAGGTGCACGCTGGGAGCTGCGGCGATGAAGTGGCCTTCCCGGAACCGCTCGCCCAGTTCGTGGTCGCACTTCTCCCGCAGGGCCACCGCCTGACGGGCCCGCCGGCGCTCACCGGAGCTCTCAAGGACGGTGCTCGACCGCGCGTAGGCTTCCCGCGCAAGGTTAACGAATCCCGCGCCTTCAAGCATGGCTGCCGCTTCCATGATGGAATCGGCATCCTCGGACTCCCAATGCCCCGCCAGGGTGAGCATTGCCGCGGCCCAGCGGCCTTCGACGCTCCCGCCAGTGAGTGGACCAACGGGATCACGGAATGGTCGCCCAGGTCCCAGCAGAGAGCCAAGAGTTCCAGGAGTGTCCCGGCCCGGGTGGTTACCTCGGGCGTGGTGGCCAGTGTGTGGAGGCGCGCCAGGCCTTTTCCGTCATGCGCCACATACTCCGATGCCGCTGCCGCATACGCCCTCGCAAGGAGTCCGTAGCCGGTGGAGCCCTGCGGTGAATCCTTATAATCCAGCTCAAGCCGGCCGGCCTGGGCGGCGTCGCCGAGCCTCGCCGCTACATAAAACGCCAGCCCGGAACCAAACCGGAACATCTGCAGCGGATCGTTGAGCCTCAGGGTCTCCACCGCCGGCAGCAGCGTTTGGTAGGCGCGTTCCATCCGCCCCTGCCGCAGGAGCGAGTAGCCACGGAGCACCTCAAGGCTGCCGCCGAAATAGGCGACACCCCGCGGCTGCCCGGCACCATAGTTCGCCAACTCCCGTTCCGCAGAGTCCCACTCCCCCATGGCCAGGTAATCTGCCACCAGGCGGCCAAGGACAAATTCATTGAAGAAGAACACGCCACCCTGCAGTGAGGGAAGTTCCGAGACGGCCAGCAATGCGGCATCCAGCCCCTGGACGGCCCGTCCGGCCGGGGCGAGCGAATGGGCCAGCAGCGCCAGGCCCACCGCACGCAGGGCGTCGTCCGTGGCATCGCCGGCGCGGCTGCTCCGAAGTTCCTGGACCTCGGCCTCCAAGGCTGGTGGTTGCCTGCTTCGCAAAGTTCTAGCAGGCGAAGCAAGCGCTCCTGCCAAGGCCCGGCCGGCGCACCGGCGGTCTCCTGGGAATCCGGCGGCACAGCATCCGGGCCAGCAGTCGTGGCGCCTGCGCCCTGAAGCGCTTCACGGGAATCGGCCACGAATACTGACAGCGGCGTTCCCAGAGCCTGGTGTGCCATGGCCCTGAGCATCAGGACCGGAACAGCCCAGGCACCGTTCCCCAGCTGCAGCCAGCATCCGTCCAGGAGCTTGGCCGCACCCGCAAAGTCGCCTTCATTGAATAAGGCGCGTCCCTGGACGGCCTGTGCCTGCGGCACGAGGTCCGGGTCCGCGACCTTCGCGGCCATCATCCGGCTGCTCCGGTTCCGCGAGTGGACCAAGGCAGTGCCGGCCGCCTCAAGCAGCTCTGGATCGGATATTTTCAATCCACATTCAAGGGCCCATTCCACGGCCCTC
This sequence comes from Arthrobacter sp. Hiyo4, assembly GCA_002370555.1. Taxonomy (GTDB): domain Bacteria; phylum Actinomycetota; class Actinomycetes; order Actinomycetales; family Micrococcaceae; genus Arthrobacter. The sequence continues at coordinate 1,096,155 of AP014718.1, read as the reverse complement.
ATCCTGCCTTCAGACCCTTCGGGAGCGGTTTCCAGCTGATCCCGGATCTTTTCAAGCAGCTGCAGGCTCCGGGACACTGAGATACTTGTGCGGAGCGCCTCGCCGAACACGGAGTTCCAGATCCGGAGATCGGCTGGAATGCCGGGACTTTCCACCATCATCTGCTGGTCCAGCAGCGTGCGAACTAGTTCAGCGCCAAAAGTATCCTCGATCACCTTCCGGCTCACGGGCCCGGCGAGGGCGACAAGTTTCAGGACTTCCTGCTCTTCCGGGCTGCGGCGGAGCATGTCCTTCACCACCACCTCGGCGAGCCTGGGTCCGTCGGCAGGCAACGGGCCCAGCAGCATCCAGATCCCGTTCCGCTTTGCGAGTTCGCCCCGCTCCGCGGCATCATGCAGCAAGGCATCAAGAATCCGCGGATTTCCGCCAGACGCGCTCCAGATTGTGTCAATGGTTCCGGAGGGGATTGTTCCATCAAGTGCGTGGGAGAGGACTTCTTCGACTTGCTCCCGGTTCATGGGTCGGAGATCCACACGGTCAGCCAGGCCGTCATACCAGAGCTGGGCGAGCGGCTGGGGCAGCCCGGGCCGCGGCCTGCCAGCAGCAAGCACTGTGGCCCAGCCAGCGGAGATCATGTCGGCCACGATGCTGGCCGTTGCCTCGTCCAGGTGATGGGCGTCATCCATCATCAGAAGCAACGGGGTATCCTTGCCGGCTTTCAGCTTCTCAAAGTACCTCCACACGGACCGCAGCACAGCCACCGAGGACACGGAGTCTTCGGCCGTCAGCTCCGCCGTGTAGGGCGCCAACACTCCATAAGGAACGCCGGACAGCGACGAACTTCCATGGATCTGGACAATGATCATCTCTTGGGAAAGCCGCTCGGTGATGGCCTCGGTCAGCGTTGACTTCCCGATGCCCGGGCCCGCCATGAGGAACACAGCCTGGCTCATGCGGCTGCGAATGATGTTGCAGATCCGGTCCAGCGGCTCACGCCGGCCCGTGAGCAGTCGGTACTGTGTTCCCTGTTTGGCAGCGTGGCCGTTAGACGAGTCCAGTCAGATCACCCCTGGATGTAACTCCGAGCTTGGTAAAGACCTGGTAAAGGTGGCCTTCCACAGTGCGCACGGACACGCCCATCTCCACGGCGATATCGCGGTTGGACGCGCCCGGCCGGCCAGCCGCGCGATCTGCCTCTCCCTGGCGGTCAGCAGCGGGCTGCCGCTGCTCGGCACGATCGGCAGGCTTGCCACGGTGGCTGCGAGGATGTCCAGTCGGGCCTGTGCAGTCCTGGCGGAAACCGAGTCACCGGCCTGCCGGGCGTAGTCAACGGCCAGCGCCATGCACCGGGCCTCAACGGCATCCAGTTCCAGGGTGGCCGCCAGTTCCCCACCGGCAAGCAACGTTTTGGCGTCGTGGGTGCGGCTGCCCACGGCGACAAACCGCGAAATTTCCGCCAAGGGGCCCTGGCGTTGCCCGGCCACTTGTTCCATCAGCCGGAAATCCGCTTCCGTGCCGTTGACCGTGGCTCCGAGCAGACTGATCCCGGCCAGGGTGAACCTGCCTGCTGCGATGTCACGGCGGGCTGACTGCTTGAGACGGGTGGCTGCGTCATTGTCCCCCAGCCATCGGGCGGCCATGTCAGCGCAGAATTCAGTGCGGCTCCGGGTGGCATGGTCAGCAGCACCTGCCGTCCGCTGCAGCCGGTCAAGATACTGCCGGGACTGCCCGGCATTGCCGATCTGCGCATACGCGAAGGCGATGGCGGCGTAGGCGGCGCGGAGCAGGCTCTGGACGGGCCGCAGTTCCAGCTGTGCAGCGGCCGAGAGCAGCGAATCAAGGGCAACGGCGCCGCGGCCCGAGTACACGTAGGCGATGCCGGCCGCTAGCTCAGCGGCGGCGCTCCGGTAAGGGAGCCGGTGGACCTCGCGCGCGGAAGGCGGATCAAGGAGGTCGATGCACCGGCGCCATTGCCCTGCCATCAGGAGCACGTTGTACGCCCGGCTGGCGAATCTCTCGCGCAGCCCCACGATCTCGGCGGCGTCCGAGATCTGCCCGCCCAGCTGCCTCATGAGGCTCAGGGCGTCCATTTCCCTCCCGGCCATGGACAGGGCGCTCATGAGGATCACTGCTGAATTCATCCTGAACCAGGTGTCCGGATTCTGCCCGGGTCCGCAGCGGCTTCCAGTGCCGGCAACGCGGAGGCATAGTCACCCACAAAAGCCTGGTACTCGAATTCGCTGAGGCTGATCCGGTTGGCCGCAGCAGCCAGCGGCTCCGGCCAGCCCTCCGCGATTCCTGGCTCCACACCAAGCCACTCCCGTGCCTTCTGCAGCAGCGCCGGCACCCGGGCGCTGTATTCGGGAGCCAGACCATGACCCGGGATTTTGCCTCGACCACCCGGGCGAACTCCTCAACGTCCAGGTTGTCCAGCTGCGGCTGGGAAATATCGTCCAGTGCTGCCATGGCCTGCACCGGGAGGTCCATGAGCAGGTACGCTGCCGCTTTCTGCCGCTGGGCAGGCACCCATTGAGGGTCATTCCGCTTCAGCGTGTCGGCATACTTGAGGGCAAAATGAGGGTCAAAGAGCTGCACTGCGGCTTCGGCGGCGGCCAGCGCCATGGCCGGACTCAGCTCGGCCTCGCATTCCTGGGTCCAGGCGCCGAACGCCATCAGTTCTTCCACCGTCATCGTGGCAGGGTCAGGTTCCTTGCCACCCAGGAGCAGGCTCCGCAGTTCCCTTCGCCGAGTGATGCTGAGCCAGGAGCGGACAACGTCGCCGAGGTACTTTTCACGCAGTGAAACCCAGCGGTTGTCCGAGGAATCGATCTCGAGCAGGCCCGAATCTTCCATGTCCGCCACCACACCGGCACCGTACACTTTGGTCAGCCTGGACAGTTCCACGCTGCGGGCGCACGAGAGCATCTCGATGACATCCCGTTCCTCTGGAGACTTCCGGGTCCACTGGGACCGGACGATGTCGTCGAGGCTGGCCGCGCCGTCGAGCACCACCTTGTCCCGAAGAGTCCAGACGGAGTCCGACAGAACCAGGTTCCCCGAATGCTGCTGCTCGGTTACGAGCGCTTTCAGGAGCAGGGGGTTGCCGCCAACCATGGTGTGGAAAGTGCTGACCAGGGAGGCCGAAACGCGGTGGCCCAGCAGGGAAAGCAGCACCTGGCGGGTCTGCAGCTCATTGAGGTTGTCCAGCCTGACCTCGGTGAGCCGGCGGTCGTTGAGGAGCCAGTGGAAGTCGGCCGGTAGATCACTGACCATGGGTGCCACGGCCACCATGCGGGCGGTCCCGGTCAGGAGGATGTTGAGCAGGACGCCGGCGCTCATATCATCAATGCTGCCGGCGGTGTCCAGGGTGATGACACACTGGCGCCCCGCGGCATCGTTTTTGATGAGGGACGTAATGCCACGGAGGATGGCTGTGGGCGACCCCATGTACGCCTGGGGAAGGCGCGCCAGCAGGAAAGCCAGGCAGCCGTAGGGTGTTGTGCCGGACGATGGTCCGCTGCGCAGCTGCAACGTCCAGATATCCGGGCCAAGGTCGGCGACGGCCGTTCTGGCCAAGGATGACTTACCTACACCGCGTCCGCCGGTGATGACGACTCCCAGGGAGTCGAGGCTGGTCAGGGCGGCGCGGACCGCTTCGAGGTTGGCGCTCCGTGCGGGCACCGACCATCGCTGCCGCTCTGACACGTCTGCAGTGTCGGTGCGCAGCTCAAGGTCATTGAGCGGTGACCCACGTCCCCAGCTGAGTGGCTCGATTGACATGAACTTGTCCCTACATCCCACTAAAGCGGGATAAGCTCCATCGCTCCCCCGCTTAGGAAGAAGACTACCCCTTGGCACACTCAGGTAAACAGGGACAGGCGGTTTTAAGTTTTATTCCTGAACCTCTGACCTGGCCGGATGGAACTTCTGCTGGGCCGCAGTCAGCCCTTCCCTGACCAGCATCTCCACGGCATCAGCCGCGTCATCGAGCAGGAACGGAAGGTCCTTGCGCTCTGCAGTGCCAAAATCACGCAGGACATAGTCTGCAGTGTCCATCCGCCCTGGAGGGCGGCCCACGCCCACCCGTACCCGGAGGTAATCCTTGGTGGCCAACGCCTTGGACATATCTCTGAGGCCGTTGTGGCCGCCCTCACCGCCGCCGCATTTCAGCTTTATGGTGTTGAACGGAATATCAATCTCATCGTGCACCGCGACAACATGGTCAGGGTCAATGCCGTAAAAATTTGCCAGGCCGGACACCGGCCGCCGGATACATTCATGTAGCTCATCGGCTTGGACAGCACCACCCGGGGGCCGCCGATCCCCAGCCGTCCTTCAAGCACCTGGGCGCGTGCCTTGTGGGTTTTGAACTTGCCACCCATCCGCCCCGCGAGTTCGTCCAGGACCATCTGGCCGACATTGTGCCGGTTGCCCTTGTATTCGGCCCGGGGTTTCCGAGGCCAACGATCAGCCAGGTGTCTGTCATTATTCAATCCTAAGGTGGTCCGGACATGGCTGTGGCCGGACCCCGACAGGGCCCGGCCACATATCAAACTGTGCCGTTATTACTCGCCGGCGACTGCGGCTGCGGAGTCAGCCTGTGCCTCTTCCTCAGAGACCTCAGTGGCCTCGGAGATGTGGACAACCAGGGCGTCGGCGTCGGCCAGCAGGACCGAACCCTTCGGCAGGACCAGGTCGGAAGCGTGGATGTGCTGTCCGGCGGAGCGGCCTTCGATGTCGACCTCGATGGCGGTGGGCAGGTGGGTTGCCTCAGCCTCAAGGGAGATGACGGTGAGTTCCTGGTTGAAGACGCTGCCCGGAGCCAGTTCGCCAACGATGTGAACCGGGATGTCCACGGTGACTTTTTCGCCCTTGATGACGGTCAGCAGGTCGATGTGCTCGATGATCTGTTTGATCGGGTCGCGCTGGACGTCCTTGACCAGGGCCAGGTGCTCTTCTCCGTTGACGTCCAGGGACAGCAGGGCGTTGGCTTTGCGGACTGCAAGCGTGGTGGCCTTGGCCGGAAGCGTGATGTGGACCGGCTCGGCGCCGTGGCCGTAGATGACGGCGGGGATCAGGTTGGCCATGCGCGCGCGGCGGGCGAAGCCCTTGCCGAATTCGGTGCGTACTTCTGCTGCGAGCTTCTGCTCAGACATGTGTATCTCCTCGGAAGACTAAAAGGTGTTCAGCAAGGGCGGAGGTCTGTTACGACCTTCAACGCCGGGCGGCCGTGAGGCGGCCCTTCCAGAAGGGAGATTCAGACCCAGTCGATAACGGAGACCTGCAGTCCGGTTTCCCGGATGCTCTCCCTCGCCAAGGTATCGTCAAAAAGCTTACCAGCGCCGTGCCAAATTACTGAAACGGGCCCGGCGCCGGCTGCGAAAGATAGGAATCAGGCGTTGCCGTCGAACAGGCTGGTGACCGAACCGTCGTCGAACACTTCGCGGATAGCGCGGGCGATCAGCGGTGCGATGGACAGCACCGTCAACTGCGGGAACTGCTGATTCGCAGTGAGGGGCAACGTGTTGGTGACCACCACTTCGCGGGCGCCGGACTCGGAAAGCCGCTGCGCCGCGGGCTCTGAGAAAACAGCGTGCGTCGCGGCGATGATGACATCCTTCGCCCCGGCGTTCTTCAGGACCTGGACCGCTCCGGAAATGGTGCCGCCGGTGTCGATCATGTCGTCAATCAGGACGCAGGTCCGGCCCTCGATCTGGCCCACAACGGTCTTGGAGACGGCCTGGTTGGGAACGGTGAGGTCGCGGCTCTTGTGCACAAACGCCAGCGGCGCTCCGCCCAGGCGTTCGGCCCACTGCTCCGCGACGCGCACGCGGCCCGTGTCCGGGGACACCACGGTGACGTTGTCGGCGGCGACGCGGGTACGGATGTAATCGGCCAGGAGCGGGATGGCCATGAGGTGGTCCACAGGCCCGTCGAAGAAACCCTGGATCTGCGAGGTGTGCAGGTCAACGCTCATGATGCGGTCAGCGCCGGCGGTCTTGTACAGGTCCGCCACCAGGCGGGCGGAAATAGGCTCGCGTCCGCGACCCTTCTTGTCCTGCCGCGCATACGGGTAGAACGGGGACACCACGGTGATGCGCTTGGCGGAGGCCCGCTTCAGCGAATCGATCATGATCAGCTGTTCCATGAGGTGGTTGTTCAGCGGAGCCGGGTGGGCCTGGATGACGAACGCGTCGGTTCCCCGGACGCTTTCGCCGGCGCGGACGTAAATCTCCCCGTTGGCGAAGTCGTAGGCATCCACGGGCAGCAGCTCGGTACCCAGCTCCTTGGCGATTTCCCGCGCCAGTTCGGGGTGCGCCCGCCCAGCGGCAAGTACCAGCTTCTTCTCGCCGCGTGCCGTAATTTCGCTCATTATCGCTGGTCCTCTTCTGTCGATGCTGGGGGATGTGAGGAATCTGAGGCGGCGGCCTGCGCCAGTTCCGCCGAGCGTGAGCCGGGGCGGTTGGCCACAACCCAGCCCTCGTCATTGCGCTGCGCTGCAACGGACACAACGAGCGCCCCTGCCGGGACGTCCTTGCGGATCACCGCGCCGGCGCCGCTGTAGGCACCGTCCCCCACGGTGACCGGTGCAACAAAGACTGTGTTGGAACCTGTGCGGACGCCCGAGCCGATCACCGTGCGGTGCTTCTTCTCGCCGTCGTAATTGGCCGTGATGTTGCCGCAGCCGATGTTGGTGTCCTCGCCGATTTCGGCGTCACCGGCGTAGCCGAGGTGGGAAAGTTTGGAGCCGCGGCCAATCGTGACGTTCTTGGTTTCGTAGAACGCACCGATCTTGCCGGTGTCGCCAAGCACTGTGCCGGGACGCAGGTAGGTGAAAGGGCCGACGGCGGCGTCCGCGCCGATCACGGCACCGGAACCGTGAGTGCGGGTCACCTTGGCGCCCTCGCCGATGCGGACATCGGTCAGGGTGGAGTCGGGCCGACGACGGCGTCCCTCGCCACAGTGGTGGCGCCGTGCAGCTGCGTGTTCGGCAGGATGCGGACGTCCTCATCCAGGGCGACGGTGGAATCGATCCAGGTGGTGGCGGGGTCAACCACCGTGACGCCGGCGCGCATCCAGGCTTCAACGGTGCGGCGGTTCAGTTCCGCGCCGAGGGCGGAGAGCTGCACACGGTCGTTGGCGCCCTCCACCTGCCAGCGGTCTTCGGTGACGACGGCGGCAACCCGGCCGCCCGACTGCCGTGCGAGGCCCAGCACGTCGGTGAGGTACTTTTCGCCCTGCGAATTGTCGGTGGTGACGTGGACCAGCGCGTCACGTAGGACATCGGCGTCGAAGGCGTAGATCCCGGAATTGACCTCGCGGATCAGGCGTTCGGTTTCCGTTGCATCCTTGTGCTCGCGGATGCCGGTCACGGAGCTGTCATCACCGCGGAGAATGCGTCCGTAGCCTGTGGCATCATCCAGCAGCGCGGTGAGCACGGTGACGGCATTGGCCTCCCGCTCATGTGTGGCCACCAGGTCGGCCAACAGGCTGCCGGTCAGGAGCGGAACATCACCGTAAGTGACCACGACGGTGCCTGCGAGTTTTTCCTGGGCGTCCAGTGCCTGCACGGCCACCTCAACGGCGCGGCCGGTGCCGGGGACGTCGTCCTGGTCCACGATCAGGGCTTCGGGGTCCAGCTGGTTCAGGTGGCGGGCGACCAGATCCCGCTCGTGGCGGACCACCAGGGCCAGCCGTCCGGGTTAATGCTGCGGGCTGCCAGCAGGGCGTGGCCCACCATGGACCGGCCGCCGATTTCGTGCAGGATCTTCGGGTACGGGATTTCATCCGGGTACCGGCGCCTGCTGCCAGAACAATGACGGCGGCTGGGCCGGTATTCTCGGGGATCACGTACGGGTTCTCCTTGCTTGGTTGCGCGTTGCGCTGGGCGCAGTGCCTGTCCAGCCAAAATTCACGGCGGGGCACCGAGTTCATCCTACTGGACGGTCTTCGCACAGCAGTTCCGCCCATAGGATTCGAACCTATACTCCACGGCTCCAAAGGCCGGGGTGCTGCCATTACACCAGGGCGGACCATGCCACAGGCGCAAAGGCCAAGGCACAAGTATTTATTTTGCCATGGCTTCAGGGCAGCCCGCGACATTGGCAGGAATCACGGCAGCCAGGCCGCTGCACTGCCACCGGTTCCAACTGTTTCAGCAGCGCTAGGGCATGATGGAAATGTGAGCAACAACCCACCCGGACACGAATGACAGGCGTACAGCGGCGCAGCCAGCTGGTCGACGTCGGCCGTGGCCTTTTTGCCGCTCGCGGGCTCGACGGGACCACCATTGAGGAAATCGCGGCCTTAGCCGGCGTTTCCAAGCCCGTGATCTACGAACATTTCGGCTCCAAGGAGGGCCTGTACACGCAGGTGGTGGACTTCGAGTTCCACATCCTGCTGGACTCGATCACCGCGGCCCTGACCGAAGAAGGCAAACCGCGCGTCCTGGTGGAACGCGCCGCACTGGCCCTCCTCACCTACATCGAGGACCGGGCGGAGGGCTTCCGGATCCTCATGCGCGACGCACCGCCATCGCAGCCCGAAGGCGCTTTCGCCACCCTGCTGTCCCAGGTCACCGCCCGCGTGGAACACATCCTGTCCGACGAATTCCACCGCCGCGGCTTCAGCGCCGAGGACGGCGCGATGTATGCCCAGATGCTCGTAGGCATGGTGGCCATGACCGGCCAATGGTGGCAGGACAGCCGCCGGCCCGACAAACAAACCGTCGCCGCCCACTTGGTCAACCTCGCCTGGAACGGCCTCACAGGCCTCCAAAAAGACCCCGAGCTGAAGTCCGAAGCGTAGCGCGTGGTTACCTTCGCGGCGCAGGTGCCCTCCGCCGCGCCGCAATGCCGACACCTCTGTTCGGGCACCCACGGCGAGCGGACGTCGAAGGGGCGGCTCCGGCACCCCAGCCGACCCGGCGCGCCACATGCAGGGCTACTCGCCGAGGACTTCGAGGGCTTCCATCCATTCGAGTTCCAGGGCTTCGCGGTCGGTGGCAAGGTCCTTGAGCTTCTTGTTCTGGTCGGCGAGGGCCTCGAAGTCGGATTCCGCGGTGCTCTTGACCATCTGGTCGTGAATCTTCTTTTCCTGCTGCTCCAGTTTGCCCAGCTGGCGCTCGATCCGGTTTTTGGCCTTCCGGGCGTCGCGCTTTTCGGCTTCGGAGGAACCGGGGCGGCGGGGGCGGAGCTGCCGCTCGGACCGGTGACGGGGTTGCCGCCGCCGGTGATCGTGGAGCCGGCCAGGGCGGATTCGCGGAGTTCCAGATACTGGTCTACGCCGCGCGGCAGGGCGCGGATCTTGCCGTCACCAAGCAGCGCCATCTGGTGGTCCGTCACGCGTTCCAGCAGGTACCGGTCGTGGCTGACCACCACGAGGGTGCCAGGCCAGCCGTCAAGGACGTCTTCGACGGCTGCGAGGGTGTCGGTGTCGAGGTCGTTGGTGGGCTCATCGAGCATCAGCACGTTCGGCTCCCCCACCAGCAGGCGCAGGAGCTGGAGGCGCCGGCGCTCACCACCGGACAGATCCCTGACCGGGGTCCACTGCTTTTCGTTGGTGAAGCCGAGCTGCTCCACGAGCTGGCCCGCCGTGAATTCCTTGCCGCCCACGTTAAAGGACCGCTTTTCGCGCTCGATGACTTCGATCACGCGCAGGTCCGAGACGTCGTCGAGCTCTTTGACCTCCTGGGTCAGCACAGCGGTGACCACGGTCTTGCCGCGCTTGACCTTTCCGGATGACGGCTCAATCTCGCCGTTGAGGAGTTTCAGCAGGGTGGTCTTGCCGGCGCCGTTGACGCCCACGAGCCCAAGCCGCTCACCGGGGCAAGCCGCAGCGTGATGTTGTCGAAGAGTTTCTGTCCGGGGTCGCCGCCGAGGAAGTCCAGTGAGACGTTCTCGAGGTCCAGGACGTCCTTGCCGAGCCGGGCGGTGGCCATCTTGCTCAGGGCTGTGGAGTCTCGCGGCTCCGGGACGTCGGCGATGAGGGCATTGGCGGCCTCGATGCGGAATTTCGGCTTGGCCGTGCGGGCCGGAGCGCCGCGGCGCAGCCAGGCGAGCTCCTTTTTCACGAGCATCTGGCGCTTGCCTTCCATAACATTCGCCGCCCTGTCCCGCTCGGCACGGGCCAGGACGTAGGCCGCGTAGCCGCCGTCGAACGGGTCCATGATACCGTCGTGGATTTCCCAGGTCTTGGTGCAGACTTCGTCCAGGAACCAGCGGTCGTGGGTGACAACCAGGAAGGCGCCCTGGTTGGCCCGCCACCGGGTTTTCAGGTGCCGGGACAGCCAGGCGACTCCTTCGACGTCGAGGTGGTTGGTCGGTTCGTCGAGCATGATGACGTCATGGTCCTCGATCAGCAGCTTGGCCAGCGCCACCCGCCGCTTCTGACCGCCGGAGAGGGCGTGGACGTTCGCATGCCAGTCGACGTCGGACACCAGGCCGCCCATGACTTCGCGGATCTGGGGGTTGCGGGCCCATTCATAGTCGGCCTGGTCGCCGACGATCGCAGCGCCCACTGTGAGGTCGCCGTCGAGCACGTCGCTCTGGTCCAGGTAGCCGATGTTGACTTCGCTGCGCTTGGTCACCCGGCCGAGTCCGGGGTGGAGCGCATGGCCAGGAGGCGCATCAGCGTGGACTTGCCGTCGCCGTTCCGGCCCACCATGCCGATCCTGTCACCTTCCTCGAGTCCGAGGGTGATACCGTCCAGGACGGTGCGCGTTGCGTACGAAACCGTAAGGTTTTCGCCGCCAAGAAGGTGTGCCAAGGGGACTGCTTTCTGCTGCTCAGTAAGGAAGGGGACTCTTAAAGGAAAGTATCGGAGATGATACGCGCTCCATGCACGGGCCCGTGGACAGGGAATGCCGTCAGCCCGTAGTGCCGCAGGTCCTCCGCCAGGTTTTCGGCGGCGGCGGGATTGTGGGTCAACAGAGCCACGGTGGGCCGGAGCCGGATACGATTCCGGCCAGGGCGCCGAGCGCTTCACCTCGTCCCAGCGTATCGCGGAGCGCGGGGGAAAGTTCAATGGAGGCCCGCTGAAGATCGTTCACCAGGACCCTGCTCAGGGCATCGGCGTCCCCGTTCCGCAGCGCCTGCAGGATCTTGGGATCCACGGCCGTGGGCTCGGCAACGTCCAGTCCTTCTGCCTCCCGGAGCCGGTCCAGGGTGCGGAAGACCTCGGGGTGGGCAGCCCATAGTCCGCCGCCACGAGGACCCAGTCCGTTTGGGCTTTGGCCAGTGCCGGCGAAAGGTCGTCGCCAACGCCAAGCCCGACGGCGGTTCCCCCTAGCAGGGAGAACGGGACGTCGGCACCCAATTCGGCGGCCAGATGTGCCAGCTCATCCCGCGACAACCCGCTGTTCCAGAGCGCGTCGCAGGCCAGCAGTGTGGCTGCGGCATCGGCTGAGCCGCCACCCATGCCCCGGCCACGGGGACCCGCTTGGTGATTTCAAGGTGCACCCGGTGGAATGCTCGGAGACATCGGCCATGATCGCCGCGGCCTTGTAGGCCAGGTTCTTCTCATCCAGCGGAATGTCCACGTCGTCCAGGTCCAGGGTGCTGTCAGGGCTGATGCTGACGGTGATCCCCGGCGTCTCCGTGCTGGTGGCAGCCACTTCCTCATAGAGGGAAACGGCCAGGTACACGCTGGCAACTGAGTGGTAGCCGTCAGCGCGCAAGGGTCCCACGTCCAGGGAAACATTGACCTTGCCGGGCGCCTTCACCCGGACCGTCCGTGCGGAGAACCTCCCGGCGGCTGCCTTCACGACCCGGCCTCGCGGGCTTCGGCAATCCGGGCGAAGGCGTGGATGTCGATGACTTCGCCCCGGGCGGATGGAGCCACTCCTGCGGCAATGAGGCAGCGCTCGGCCTCGGCTGCGCCGCCGGCCCAGCCGGCCAGGGCAGCCCGCAGCGTCTTCCGGCGCTGGGCGAAGGCGGCGTCGATCACGGCGAACACCTGCTCACGGGTGGCGGTTGTTTCAGGCGGTTCCCGCCGGGTGAAGGCCACGAGCCCGGACTGGATCTTCGGCGCAGGCCAGAAGACGTTCATGCCGATCACCCCGGCCTTGCGCATGCTGCTGTACCAGGCCGCCTTGACCGAGGGCACCCCGTAGGTCTTTGATCCTGGCCCGCGGCCAGCCGGTCAGCCACCTCGTCCTGGACCATCACCAGACCGTGCTGCAGGCTGGGGAAATGCTGGAGCAGGTGCAGGACCACCGGCACCGCCACGTTGTACGGCAGGTTCGCCACGATGGCGGTGGGTTCAACGGGAAGCGATGTGACCTTCATGGCGTCCGCCTGGACCAGGTGGAAAGCGCCCGCCGCGTCCGGCCGCCATGCTTTCACGGTTTCCGGCAGCTTTGCTGCCAGGACCGGATCGATTTCGACGGCGACCACCGTCTGCGCGGCATCCAGCAGGCCCAGCGTGAGGGAACCAAGGCCGGCCCGACTTCCAGCACCGTCTCGGTTGGCCCGATGTTGGCAACGGAGACGATCCGGCGGATGGTGTTCCCATCGATGACGAAGTTCTGTCCCAGTGTTTTGGTGGGCCGGATACCGATTTCTTCCGCCAGCCGGCGTATGTCGGAAGCACCGAAGAGGGGTGCGGGCGCGGCAGCAGTCGGTTCAGTCACCTAGGCATCCTATCCCGGCCGCAGTGACGGGCCATCCGCTTTCCGCACGGATCAGGCGTGTTACGCGGTGCGTGGTTCCGCTTAACGGCAGCGGCCGGCCCGGGACAATCCGGGCCGGCCGCTGCCGTCTGCTTGCCTGGCGGCTGTGGTCAGCTGCCGCCAGCGCAGGTGCTCATTGGTGCCTAGCTCGTAGCTGCCCAGCCACAGCCCCACGGCTGCAGGCCACGCTGTGCGTACACGCGGTTGGCGATGTCGATCTGCTGTGCCTTGGTGGCGAGGCTGGCGTTGGGGGCGTAGGCGCCGCCGCCGGAGCCGATCCAGGTCTGGATGTCGAACTGGAGGCCGCCGTAGTAGCCGTTGCCCGAGTTGATGGACCAGTTTCCGGTGGACTCACACTGGGCAATCTTGTCCCACATGGCCTCGTTCATCATGGCCGGGCCGAGGCGCCGGTGTTAGTTCCGGCGGCGGCTGCGGGCTTTGCCTTGGTGCCTACAGTGACCTTTTCCGTCACGGGCTGGACGGAAACAGTTTCGGAGACCAGCGTCCGCGAGGCTTCACGGCCGTCAACCATCACCAGTTTAAAGCTCTTATCCACCTTGCCAGCCACGCCGGCCTGGGTGACCTCCTTTTCGCCCTTGAAAAGCTCAGCGCTCTCAGTGGTCAGGCTGTCGAAAGCAACATCTTCAGTAGTGGCCGCGGTCTGGCTGGTATCCACCCGGGAGACCTTAACCACCATGTTGTTGACCACGTGCGCATTGCCCGGCTGGGAAGTACGGTCGTCGACGCCGAGGGTGATGCCGGCGTCCTCCAGCACCTGGGCGACGGTCCCCGCCGTGGTGGTGGCCGTGGAGGCCCTGCCGTCGGCAACGATGCTGACGGTCTTGGGCGTGGAGATGGAGACAAACGATCCGGCCACGGCGAGCTGGGCGTCCTTCGGAACGGAAACGGAGGAGGAGCTGGCCACTCCCAGTTCGGTGACGAGGCCCGCAACATCCGGCGCCGTGGTGTTGATGGTCTTTTCAGAGCCGTCCAGGCTGACCTTCACGGCCTTGGCCATGTTGACGTTGATCACGGTGCCGTTCTCCACTTTGGCGTCCGCCGAGGGCGAGACGCGGTCAGCCGGCTTCAGTTCCACGTTGGCGCTTTTTACGACCTGGCCCACGGTGCCGCCGAAGGACTGGACCGAAGTCACTTTTCCGTCGACGTTGAGGGTAACGGTTTTGTTATTTCCGACGAAGGCCACGAGGCCCAACATCAGCGCACACAGCACCACCAGTTGGGTGCCCACCTTGATAAAACTGAACTTGCCGTCCGTTGTGAAGAGCTTGACCACGATTGCCCGTAACTTTAGATCCATCCGGGCACGGGGAAAAACGCAGTGAAATAGCCGGCGCATGACCCTGGGGACAAGCTCCGGGCACCGTTGCGCCGCCACACTCCGCGCGGCGGGCAGAGGGCATCAAAGCCCTGCCTGGTCCTGCTGCGTATGAAGTGAAATTATCCGAAGGCCTTCCCCGACCCCGGCTAATAGTTCTCCACTGTAACCGTAGCGTTATAAAGCGGCCAAGAAATTTACATACGAGGTATGTGAACCAAGTCATGTGACGAGGCCCGGATCAGTCCCACGATCCGTACGCCCGCACGGTATTTTCGCTAATCCGGGTGCAGAGCTCCGCGAGGTCAGTTCCTGTCAATTCGGCCATGGCGCGGACGGTGTAGGGCACCACATAACTGGCGTTGGGACGGCCGCGGTGCGGATGCGGGGTCAGGAACGGGGCGTCCGTTTCCACCAGCACCAGGTCCGGGTCAGCCACCGCCAGCGCGGCGCGGAGGTTAGCCGCATTCTTGAAGGTCAGCGTGCCGGCAAAGGACATGTTCCAGCCAGCGGCATTGCAGATCCTGGCGAGCGCCTCATCACCCGAGAAGCAATGAAACACCACCCGCTCCGGAGCCCCCTCCTCGCGCAGGACCTGCACCACGTCGTCGTGCGCGTCGCGGTCATGGATCTGCAGCGTCAGGTCCAGGCGCTTGGCAATATCGATATGCCGCCGGAACGAATAGCGCTGGTGGGCCAGGCCCTCCCCTTCGGTGCGGAAGAAATCAAGGCCCGTCTCGCCGATGGCTCGGATCCGGGGTGTGCGGCCAGTTCCTCAATCTCCGCCAGCGCATCCTCCAGCTCGCCGCGCCGGGCATAGTCCGGGCGTCGTTGGGGTGCAGTGCCACTGCCCCAGCAACCTGCTGTCCAGGTCTACGGCGCGGACCGTGAACCGGGAGGACTCCAGGTCGCAACCCACCTGGACGGCCCCCTGCACTCCGACGGCCTGGGCCGCATCCAACGCCGCGGCGATGCCCACCGGGCTCTCGCCATCAGGGAAATCCAGGTGCGTATGGTTGTCCATCACGGGGACCGGCAGCGGCTCCGGTGCCGGCGGATAGTCCTGGCGCGCCTGCCGGGCGGCGTCTGCAGGGTCCGCCCCGGCGGCACGGTAAGCGGCGGGAATCAGCGAATTGCACATCCCTCAAGCCTAGCGGCGGCGGATCGCGGCAGAATTCCCGGAACTCTCTGTCAGCCGGGGCAGTTGTGTTAGTAGGCTGGTACGAACAGATGCGAACGCCCACCGCCGGGCGAAGGCAGGCCTGCTGTCCCGTTTCGGGTGATCCCCGGACTGAAAGGTTGCAGATGGACTCCCACCGCCGCACCGCCGTCAACGAGGTATCCCCTGCCAGCCGGAACTTTACCCCCGTGACGGAGCAGGTGGGCCATCTCAACGGTTACAAGGCAGCAGCCATGGACGCCGACTCATTCCACGCGGCCAGCCAGCGGATCCTGGCCTCGATCAACACCGTCATTGACGGAAAGTCGGATGCGGCCAGGCTTGCCCTGACGGTGTTGCTGGCCCAGGGCCATCTGCTCCTCGAGGACGTGCCAGGTGTGGGCAAGACCCTCCTGGCCAAACCCTCGCCCGGAGCATTAACTGCACGGTCAGCCGCATTCAGTTCACTCCCGATCTGCTGCCTTCGGACGTGACGGGCGTGTCTATCTATAACCAGGCGTCGCGGCTGTTCGAGTTCCGGCCGGGTGCCGTCTTCGCCAACATTGTTATTGGCGATGAAATCAACCGCGCGTCCGCCAAGACCCAATCCGCCCTCCTGGAGTGTATGGAGGAACACCAGGTGACCGTGGACGGGACTCGTACAAACTCGACGAACCGTTCATGGTGGTGGCAACCCAGAACCCGATCGAGATGGAAGGCACCTATCCACTCCCCGAAGCCCAGCGCGACCGCTTTATGGCACGGATTTCCATGGGCTATCCGGACAAGGACTCCGAAATCGAAATGCTGGAGACCCATCAGGCAACCTCCCCGTTGGCCAAGGTCTCCGCGGTGGTCACCGCGGCGGACGTCGCAGCGATGATCGCCACGGTGCAACAGGTTTACGTCTCCCAGGCCGTCAAGGAATATACCGTCTCGGTAGGCCGCGCAACGCGCGAAAGCCCCTGCTCCGGCTGGGCGCCAGCCCACGCTCCATGCTCCAGCTGCTCCGGGCCGCGAAGGCCACGGCGGCGCTGGACGGCCGTGATTTTGTGCTGCCGGACGACGTCGTCAGCGTGGCGGAATCCGTGCTGGCCCACCGGATCATCCTGGACCGGAAGGCGGCCGGCGCCGGCGAGACCCCGCACAGCGTCATCCGGGGCATCCTCTCCCGGCTCCCGGTGAACCAGGACCCGGTGAACAGCCCGGCCCCGCCGGCCGGACTGCGCCGGAACCACTAGGCAGGGCCAGCACATGGCGCTGCGTGACCGACTACCCCGGCATTTGTTCAGCGAGCGTGGCTGGGGCTCCTGGCCGCCGGCGCCGTCTGCTTGTTGTCTGCGCAGATCATGGGGCGGCGGGATCTGCTGAGCCTGAGTGTGCTGCTCATCGTCCTTCCCTTGGTTTCGCTGGCGGGGATCAGGCTCCTCAAGCCCCGGTTCCAGGTTTACCGCGAGTTCAACCCGTCCCCGGTGGAGACCTCCGCCGCCACCACTGTGCGGCTCGCGGTGGCACGGACCGGTTACGGGGGCGGCCGGGCGATCATGGAGGAACGGCTGCAGCCACGGTTCGGCGAGTCCCCGGCCTTCCATTTCCCTGCCCGCTCGGCCAAGGGCGGAACGAGCAGGTACGAATACCATTTGCGTTCCACCAAACGCGGACAGTACCTGATCGGTCCGGTAACCGCCGAGTTCACGGATCCTTTCGGGTTGTCCCTGCACCGGCGGTCAATTGACGACGGCGACACACTCACCGTGACGCCCGCCGCCGTCGAGCTTCCCGTGACGGGCCTCGCGGGAGCCCGCGGCAACGATGGCATCACAGCAACCCGTACCCGGGCCAACCCCAGCGACGACGACGTCATGACCCGCGAATACCGCCCGGGCGATCCTATGCGCCGGGTGCACTGGGCAGCCACCGCGCACCACGGCGCCCTGATGGTGCGCCAGGAGGAATCCGTCACAACGCCTGAGGCCACCGTCATCCTGGACCAACGGTTCGCGGCGTTTTCCGGCGGGCACGGCTCCGGTTTCGGGGGCGCTGCGGCCGTGGACGGCCACGAGATGATCACCAGCGGCACGTTCGAGTGGGCCGTGGTGGCCGCGATCTCCATCTGCACGCACCTGTCGGAACGGAACTACGCCCTTCGCCTCCTGGACCCCGCGGCGAACCCGCGTTCCTCCGCTCCCCGTCCGCACCGGAACCGGAAGCGGAAGAGTTCAGCGGAGTGTCGGGCTCCAGTCGATCGCCGAAAGCCTCGCCGCCATCCAGCTGTCCGGTCCGCACCACGCTGCCCGGGACCACGGCCGCCAGGATGCCGGACCGGCTGTTTTCGACGATCACCTGATGGACAAACTCTCCGCCCACCGGATGCGGGGGCCCCTTATTGCCGTGCTCGGCAGGATCTCTCCGAGCGAGGCCAGAGCCCTCGCTCCGGCGGCGGGTTATGGCGCGAATGCCTTCGCCATCATCGTTTCCGAGAGGCCCGCGGATTCCGAGGACTCCTTGGAGGCACTCCGCCGGGGCGGCTGGCGGGCAGTGGCCGTGCCAACCTCGGTTCCGGTCCCGGACGCCTGGACGCACTTCGATCAGGGTGGTGCCGCGCCGGCCACGGCAGCGGCAGACGTACGCCGCGGAGCGGGGGTGGGACGGTGACACTGGCACCGGAACGCAACGCGTCCCGCGGACAGGCAGCCACAGCTGCCCCGGGCCAGGTTCCGGCATGGACGCGGGTCGGGGCGTACCCCTGGGCCATGGCCGGCGCCGTCGCCCTGTCCGTGGCCGGCGCCGCGATTTCCCTCAACGGTGTCCTGCGGGGTTGGGCCTGGTACTTGCCCATCTTGACCACGGTGGTGATGGTCTGCCTGACCATCGCCACGCTCCGCGCGCTGCGGCCCGTCCTCTCGTGGTGGCTGCCGGCGGCTTTGCCTCCCTGATCGCGATTCTCACCCTGACGTTCTTCCGAAGCACGGGCATTGCCGGTTTCATCCCGTCCGGGCAACCCTGGCTGAAGTGGACAGGTTCGTCCGCCGGGCGAGCGAGACGGTACTTGCGGAAAGCGCCCCGGTGGCTCCGAACGCCGGAATCGTTATGGTCAGCTGCGCGGCCCTGGGCCTGACAGTCATCCTCATCGATGCGCTGGCCGTGCCGCTTGGCATGCCGGCAACAACCGGGCTGGGCCTGCTGGCCATCCTGGTAGTCCCCGCCACCGTGAAGCCCCAGAGCGTGGGGGTTTGGGGTTTCACTGCCACGGCGACCGGGTATCTCCTGATCCTCGCGTGCAGCCAGTGGTTTGCACCGGATTCCCGCACCGCGGCCGACAGCGGCAGGAATCCCGGCCAGTTCCGGCGGGCCATATTGACCGGAACCGTGGCACTGGTGGCAACACTGGCAGTGCCGGCGGCCATCCCCGGATTCGATCACGGCACGTTTCCGCAGGGCTCCCGGCTGAACCCGTGGGGCGCCGGGACCGGCTTGAACCCCATGATTAGCTTGGGAAACAGCCTGCGGGCACCGGCCGGAAGCGGGCGGATCACCTATGCCACCAACGCAGCCGGGCCGCTGTATCTGCGGTCCGTCACTGTTGACAATTTCGACGGAGAGTCCTGGGGACCTGATGACCGCGACGCAGAGCGCCGCCCCGTGGCCGGACAGCTTGAGACGGGCCACGAGATCGTCGCCGAGGAGCAGCTCCGCCAGGTAACTGCCGTGGACACGGGCACGTTCACCAGCCCGTACTTGCCGTTGCCGTACGCGCCGGAAACAATCCGCGGGCTCAATGGCGCCTGGACGTGGGATCCGGCCACCCTGGCCGTCAAGGGTTCCAACACCAACACACGGACACAGCAATACATTGTGGTGTCCACGGCGCCTAAGCTCACGGCCACCCTCCTTCAACAGTCGTCGCAGGCCGTGCAGGGAATCCTGGCCGACTTCACCAGGGTTCCCGGCAACGTCCCGGACATCGTCCGCAGCACGGCTGACACGGTGACAGCTTCGAGTGACACACCCTTCGCCAAGGCCATGGCCATCCAGAAATACCTTCGCTCAGGGGAGTTCACCTACTCGCTCCAGTCACCTGTCCAGGGCGGCTACGACGGTAACGGGCTCTCGGTGCTGGCCGATTTCCTGACTCAGAAGAGCGGATACTGCATCCACTACTCGTCAGCGATGGCCGTGATGGCCAGGCTGGAAGGTATCCCCAGCCGGATCGCGGTTGGCTACGCGCCTGGCCGAAGCACTGGTTCCACGGTTTCAGTGGCCGGGCAAGGTGCGCTGCCGGAGTATGAGGTGGACGCCCGGGACGCCCACGCCTGGCCCGAGCTCTACTTCCAGGGATTGGGGTGGGTGCCCTTCGAACCCACGCCGTCGCGGGGTGTAATACCCGCGTACGCCACGGAAACCAGCACACCCGGCGTCCCCGGTTCGCTGGGTAATAACGAGGACCTTCTTCCCGGCGCAACCGCCCCAACCCCCACACCAAGCGCCACGTCCGTGCCCTCCCCGGTGCAGGTGGCGGCGCAGGGGACCTCGGGCAGCTGCTCCTGCCATGGCTGCTGGGGACGGCAGCCGCGCTGGGCCTCGTCCTTATGGCAGCCTCGCCGCGGCTGGTGAGGATGGGCGGCGTGCCGGCGGCTCCGCACCGAGGGACGGGCGCGGGAGGACGTGGTTCCACTGGCGTGGGCCGAAATCCGTGATCTCGGAACCGACTACGGACTGCCACCGGACTCCAGCGAAACGGCCCGGACATATTCCGCACGGCTCCGCCATTCATCGCTGCTCGGCGAACATGGCGGCATGGACGACGCCGCGCACCAAGCCATCCGCAGCCTCACCTCCGACTTCGAACGCCGGCACTACGGCCCGCCTGTCCAGGACACAGCCGGCCGCGGCAGGACAGGGGCCATTGCCCCACGCATCGCGGCAGTGCAGCATTCCCTGCGTGCCAACGCCTCTCTTCCTCGACGCCTCCGTGCCGACTGGCTCCCGCCGTCGGTTCTGGGCCGGTGGGCCTGGCTCCTGGCTGCCCCGTTCAGAGGGCTCAACAGGCTGGGGCGCCGGACGGCAAAAGCCGCCGCACGCTCCTGGTCGAGGGCGCGCGGCGGCTTATTCCGGCCGCGTGGTAGCCGATAGCGGCTCGCCGCAGCGGCTACCTACTGGCGGTGGAGGAAGGGGCTGGCCGGAGGATAATCCTGTCAGCCGGAGGACAATCCGTTCAGCCCGCGTAGGGGTCTGCGATGCCGATGTACTGGGTGTAGAGGTATTCCTCGATGCCTTCGAGGCCGCCTTCACGTCCCAGCCCGGACTGCTTGACGCCGCCGAACGGTGCGGCGGCGTTGGAGATGACGCCGGCGTTCAGGCCGAGCATGCCGGTCTCGAGCCGTTCGCCCATCCGGATGCCGCGGTTCAAATCGCGCGTGAAGACGTACGCCACCAGCCCGTACTCGGTGTTGTTGGCCAGGCGGATCGCTTCGTCCTCGGTGCCGAAGGTGATGATCGGGGCGACGGGGCCGAAGATTTCCTCGGACAGGATCCGGGTGCCTTCGGTGACGCCGGTGAGGATGGTGGGCGGGTAGAAGTAGCCCGGCCCTCGGCCGGGGCGCCGCCCAGGACAGCCTTGGCGCCGCAGGCCACGGCATCGGATACCAGCTCGTGGACCTTGTCCCGGCTCTTGGCATCGATCAGCGGACCCACTTTGGACTCCGGTTCGGTGCCCCGGGCGGTGGTCATCTCACCCATTTTCGCGGCGAATTTCTTGGCGAATTCGTCGGCGACGGACTCGTGGACGATGAACCGGTTCGCCGCGGTGCAGGCCTCGCCCATGTTCCGCAGCTTCGCCAGCATGGCACCGGCGACGGCGGCGTCCAGGTCCGCGTCCTCGAACACCACGAACGGGGCGTTGCCGCCGAGTTCCATGGAGGTCCGCAGGACAGTCTCCGACGCGTCGGCCAGCAGGCGCCGGCCAACCTCGGTGGAACCCGTGAACGAGAGTTTGCGCAGGCGCTGGTCCTTGATCAGCGGACCGGTGGTGGCCCCTGCCGTGGACGTGGGAATGACGTTCAGGACTCCGGCGGGCAGGCCCGCCTCCTGCATGACGGCGGCGAACAGCTGCGAGGTCAGCGGCGTGAGGTTCGCGGACTTCAGCACCATGGTGCAGCCGGCCGCGACAGCAGGGGCGATCTTGCGCGTGGCCATGGCCAGCGGGAAGTTCCAGGGCGTGATCAGCAGGCACGGGCCCACCGGCTTCTTGGTCACCAGCAGGCGGGACTTGCCGTCCGGGGAGACCGAGTAGCGGCCGAACGCGCGGACGGCTTCCTCGGAGAACCAGCGCAGGAACTCCGCGCCGTAGGTGACCTCGCCACGGGCTTCGGCCAGAGGCTTGCCCATTTCCATGGTCATCAGCAGCGCGAAGTCCTCGGCACGTGCCGTCACCATCTCAAAGGCACGGCGGAGGATTTCACCGCGTTCACGGGCCGGGACCTTCGCCCACGATTCCTGCGCTGCGGCCGCCGCGTCTAAAGCAGCTTTGCCGTCTTCGGCGCCGGCGTCAGCGATGCTGAGGAGCACCTTGCCCGTGGCGGGGTCCTCGACGTCGAACGTCTTGCCTGACGCCGCCGGGCGCCATTCGCCGTTGATCAGCAATCCGGTGGGAACAGAGGCCAGCAGTGCGATTTCGCGCTCCGCGGTAACAGCTGGCTGTGCGGTGACAGTCACGGTGACTCCCTCGTCAGTAAGGTTTGGTTCAGCCTGGACGCAGGGCCTGGGCGGCCTGCCGTATTGGCTGGTTTACTGTCACACTACTGCCGCGGCCGCCGGAGGGTCTACGCCTGGACGCACTGCAGAAGCGGGATTTCGCTGTGCAGCTGCACAGCTGGCCTTTCGGACGCTCAGCGTGCTGCGAGGACCGCCGAGTACAGCTCCCGCTTGCTGACGCGGACGTCCTCGGCGACGGCGGCCACGGCTTCCTTGAGCCGGATTCCCTGGGCCACCAGCTCGTTGACGGCCGCCACGTGGTCCTCGGGGTGCCCGGCGCCTGCTCAGGGGCGCCGCCCAGCACCACGGCAATCTCGCCGCGGACCTCGTTGCCTTCGGCCCACAGCAACAGTTCCCCGACCGTCCCGCGGATGACTTCCTCGTAGGTCTTGGTCAGTTCCCGGCAGACGGCGATCCGCCGCTCGGCACCGAAACGCTCGCGCAGGGCCCGCAGCATCGATTCCAGCCGGTGCGGGGCCTCAAAAAACACCATGGTCCGGCGTTCGGCCGAAAGGTCCGCCAACCGCGAAGCCCGTTCGCCGGCTTTACGGGGCAGGAATCCCTCAAAACAGAAGCGGTCGGTGGGCAGACCGGACAGTGCCAGGGCGGTCAGTACTGCGGACGGGCCCGGGACGGCGGTCACGGTGAGTCCGGCTGCCACAGCGCCTTCCACCAGCCTGAACCCCGGGTCCGAGACCGAGGGCATGCCGGCGTCTGTGACCATGACCATGGTCTTGCCGGACCGGACGTGCTCCAGCAGTTCCGCGGTCTTGGTGGCCTCGTTGTGCTCGTGGTAGCTGATGACCCGCCCGGCGACGGTGACTCCGAGGCTCGTGACGAGGCGGTGCAGGCGCCTGGTGTCTTCGGCGGCCACGATGTCCGCCGTCCCCAGGAGCTCGATCAGGCGGGCCGACGCGTCTCCCATATTCCCGATGGGCGTTGCCGCCAGGACAATCCGGCCGGGGCCCGCGGCAACCGCCGCAGCCGGGTCCGCTGCCACGTGGACGTCCGTCTCTGGCTCCTCCCCGGCGGCAACGGAAGGTTCTGCGGGGCGGGAATCGGCGAAGGTGCTGGGGTTAGGGTCCACTCCCCCAGCGTACTGCTGGCCGGCGGCCCAAGCTGCAAAAGGTAGCATGGGGCTCGTGACGCAGACCTCCTTGCGGCCTGCCGAGGCCGGCCAGACCATCCCGCCGGCACGAGGCCCGTGGATCGCCCGTCCGGCGGAGGCCTTCTCTGCCACAGCCCTCCGCGAGCGGCTGATCGGCAGCACGCGCAGCTGGCGGGATTACCCACCGTCGCTGCGTCTCTGGTTCTGGCTGGTGCCCGCCCTGACCTCCGTGATCGGCGGCGTCCTCCGCTTTGTCCGGCTGGACACGCCGCACAGCCTGGTCTTCGATGAAACGTATTACGTCAAGGACGCCTACTCCTACGTGGTCAGCGGCTACGAACGGGCCTGGCCGGACAAGGCCAACGACTCCTTCAACGCAGGCAACCCGGCCATCCTCCTGGACACTCCCGAGTACGTGGTCCATCCGCCCGTGGGCAAGTGGATGATCGCCGGCGGCATGTGGCTCTTCGGGGCCGATAATCCGTTCGGCTGGCGGTTCGCGGCCGCGCTGACCGGAACCCTGTCCATCCTCCTGCTCACGCTGATTGCACTGAAACTGTTCCGCTCAGTGCCGCTGGCTGCCGCCGCAGGCCTGCTGCTCGCCGTCGACGGCCACCACCTGGTGATGTCGCGTACATCACTCCTGGATATCTTCCTGATGTTCTGGCTCCTGGCGGCCTTCGGAGCTTTGCTGCTGGACCGCGATGACGGACGACGGCGGCTGGCCGCACGGCTCGGGCGGCTCGCGGCCGCGTCCCGGAACGCCCGGCCCGCAGCCAGCCAACTGCTGGCGGGACCGTGGCTGGGGGTCCGCTGGTGGCGTCTCGCCGCGGGTGTGTGCATTGGACTCGCCATAGGCACCAAATGGTCGGGCCTGTTTTTCCTCGCCGGCTTCGGCGTGCTGACGGTCCTGTGGGACCTCAATGCACGGCGCGTCGCGGGAATCCGCGGCTGGGTCAGCGGCGGAATCATCAAGGATGGCCTGCCTGCGTTTGTCAGCATGGTTCCGGTTGCCGCGGTGGTCTACACCGCCACCTGGACGGGCTGGTTCCGTTCCGAGGGCGCCTACTTCCGGAAGTGGGCCCAGAGCAACCCCTCAGCGGAGTGGGGCTGGCTGCCGGACTCCCTGCGGTCGCTGGCGCACTACCACCTGGAGGCCTACAAGTTCCATCAGGGCCTGGGCTCCGAACACCCTTACGAGGCAAGCGCCTGGAGCTGGCTGGTGATGGGCCGGCCGACGTCGTTCTTCTACCAGAAGGCGGAGCAGGGCGTCCCGGGATGCGACGTGCCCAATTGCGCCTCAGCCATTCTCTCGGTGGGGAACCCGATGATCTGGTGGGGAGCGGCCATCTCGCTGGTGGTCCTGCTGTTCTGGTGGGCCGGGCGCCGTGACTGGCGCGCAGGGGCGATCCTTGCGGGTGTGGGCGCCGGCTACCTGCCGTGGTTCATGTACCCGGAACGGACCATGTTTTTCTTTTACGCAGTCTCCTTCGAGCCTTTCCTGGTGCTCGCGCTGGTGTATTGCCTGGGCCTTGTCCTGGGCCGGGACACCGACCCGCTCTGGCGCCGGCGGTCCGGTGTCTACCTGGTGGCCCTCTTCGTCGCCGGGCAGTCCTGTTGTCCGCATTTTTCTACCCGGTGTGGACAGCGGAGACCATCCCCTACCAGGAATGGCGCTTCCGGATGTGGATGCCGTCCTGGATCTAAGGCAGGATTGCATGAAACCCTGACCAGCCGCGAACTGTGTTGAGCAGCGGAACGGAGACGCCCCCGTGCGAGAAGCAAGCACAAAACTCCTGGTGGAGCTGGAGCCGCGCAGCAATGTCACGGATCTCCTGCGACAGCGGGAGGCCGCCAACCCTGCCCACGCCCTCTACGCGCGCAAAGGCCCCAACGGCTGGACCGACGTTCCGGCGCAAAAATTCCTGCACGATGTCTGTGCCCTCGCCAAAGGACTGATCGCCGGCGGCCTGGAGCCCGGCGACACCGTGGCCGTCATGTCCGCCACCCGCTATGAGTGGGCCCTGGTGGACTTCGCCATCTGGTTTGCCGGCGGCGTGAGCGTCCCCATCGACGAGACCTCGACCCCCGGCCAGGTGGAGTGGATCCTGTTCGACGCCGGCGCGCGCCGCGTGTTCGCGCAGGACCGCGGCAAGGTGCTGCTAATTACCGGCATCCTGGAGACCTCCACCCTGCTCAAGGACCGGCTGGTCACCGTGGTGAGGATGGATAACGACGGCGATGCCCCGAACCTCGCCAGCCTCTCGGCTGCCGGAATGGGCGTCACGGACGCCGAGCTGGAACGCCACCGCTCCGCCGCGGGCCTGGACGACGTCGCGTCCCTGGCCTACGCCTCCGGCACCACCGGACGGCCCAAAGGGTGCGAGCTCACGCACGGCAACTTTGCGCTCGTGGCCGTCAACGTCGTCGCCTTTCTCCCGGAGATCCTCAAGGGACAGAATACGCGCACCCTGATGCTCCTGCCGCTGGCCAATGTGCTCGCCCGCGCCGCCCAGGTGGCGTGCCTCCATGCGGGCGCCACGCTGGGACACGTCAGCCGTCCTGCTGATCTGCGGGCGGATCTGGGCACGTTCAAACCCACGTTCCTCCTGGCGGTGCCCCGGATCTTCGAGAAGGTCCGGGCTGACGCCGCGCACCAGGCTGCCGGGTCAGTAAGAGCCAGGATCTTCGCGGCTGCGTCAGCCGCCGCCGTCCGTTTCTCCACCGCACAGGACACCGTGGCCCGCGGCGGGGCAGCGGACCCGGGCTGGCGCTGCGGGCCGGCACGCCGTCTTCGACCGGCTGGTGTACCCGAAGCTCCGCCGGCTCCTTGGCGGCCGGGTCCGTTACGCGGTATCGGCGGCCAGCCCCCTGGCACCTGAGGACGCGCACTTCTTCCGCGGCGCCGGGATCCCGGTCCTTGAGGGCTACGGGCTGAGCGAGACAACCGCCGCCTGTACGGCCAACACACCCGCCCGGACGAGGGTGGGCAGCGTGGGCGTCCCACTGCCGGGCACCACCATCCGCGTGGCCGAGGACGGCGAAGTGCTGGTCAAGGGGATCGGCGTGTTCAAGGGTTACCACGCCAACGAAGCGGCTACCGCAGAGGCCTTTGTAGACGGGTTCTTCCGTACCGGGGACCTCGGCGAGCTGGACCCTCAGGGCTTCCTGACCATCACCGGCCGCAAGAAGCAGCCCGCCAAAATAAACGGCTGAGCAGTTGCTTGGGGCTATGCCTCAGCCGCGATCGGCTCATCCTTGGTCAAGCCGCGGCGGCGACGGGTGGGCCAAGTGAGGATGAGCGTCACCAGGGACGCCAGGAGGACCAGCGCGGCAATGACAATACCGGCGTCGATCCAAAACTGGCCCGGGAACAGCCTGATCAGGGTGTCTTCAAGGGCAAACGTCCAGGAACCGCTGGCGAAGAAGATCCGGTGGAATTCGGTGAAGAACTGCTGCCAGCCGAGCACGGCCAATGCGCCAAGGCCCAGGATGATCGCCAGCGCAACAATGGATCCCGCGAAGAGTCCGCGGCGCACGCCACCGGTGCTGCGGCGGCGCAGGTAGGCGATGGCCACGAGGCTGAGGACGATCAGGAGTGCTCCCCCGCCAAACGCGGAAAGGATGACAACTTTCACGTCGGCCATATGGCTGACTTCGCCGTCCTTGAAAAGGTTCCTGCCGCTTCGATTGACCAGGTCACCCAGGTACCGCGGCCCCGCCCAGTTGCTGAGGTAGTCAACCGCGTAGGAACCGTACGTCATCCGGTCGTCGGCGCTGAACCCGTACCCGTCTCCCGGGAATCCTGGCCTGTTGTACTCGGCCCACAGGAACAGCGGGCTGGTGACCGCGCGGACGGCCAGCACCAGCAGGATCACCGGGTAGAAAAGGGCCAGCAGGACTTGCCAGATGCGCGGGGCCACGGGCTTGGCGTTGGCTGCGCTTTCGCGCTCCGCGTTGCGACGCTCCACTTCCTCCTGCGGCGGACGGACCTGCAGCGCTGACGTGGGCAGCGGCTCGCTGAAGTGGGCACCATTTCGGGTGGCGCCCTGGGCGGACGGTTCTTTGCGGAGCGACTCTTCTACGGAAGGTAATGCGGCGGGAGGTTCGACGGCGGCTTCCGCGGCTTTGCGGCCGGCGCGGCTTTCGGGCTGGGTGACACCGCCCTGCCCGGCACTGGCGCTACGTGTCGGGGACACGTCGGGAGTGCTGGAGCCGGAATCGTTCAGCCAGGCAAAAGCCGGCTCGTCCGAGTCCGACGAAGTATCCAGGTCCGGATCCGGCTGCGGCTCCGTGCGTTTGGCAGGGGTCGGCGAATTGTCGTTCACAGCAGCGTCACTTCCGTTGGGTTCCACGCCGCCGGCTCTGATCCGGGCAGCGCCGTGTATCTGATATCGAGCCTACCGCCCGCTCCTCCACGAGGGCGAGGAGCCACCCCGTCGGTCCCGGATTCATGCGGCGATTTCGCTGTATCCGGCGTCGCCTGCC
This sequence comes from Arthrobacter sp. Hiyo4, assembly GCA_002370555.1. Classification (GTDB taxonomy): domain Bacteria; phylum Actinomycetota; class Actinomycetes; order Actinomycetales; family Micrococcaceae; genus Arthrobacter. Next base: position 1,068,641 of record AP014718.1, on the reverse strand, counting down.
ACCAAGTCGCCGCGTTCACCGGCGTCATAGGCCCGCCGTCCCCATACCAGCACGTAGCCCCAGTAGGAAGCCAGCACCGCCAGGCCGATGCCGATCTTGGCCCATACCGGAAGCGGGCTGGGCGTGACAAAACCTTCCACTAATCCGGAAACGAACAGCACCAGAACCAACCCCAGGGCCACGGTGATCAGCGACCTGCCTTCGTCCGCCACGGCACGTCCCCGCGTCCGTGGTCCCGGGGACACCATTGCCCAGAAGATCCTCAAGCCCGCCGCGCAGGCAACAAAAACAGCCGTCAGTTCCATCAGGCCATGCGGCAGGATGTAGCTGTAAAAAACATCCTGCCGGCCCACGGCGGCGAAAACTCCGGCGGCGATCCCGACGCCCTGGGCGTTCGTGAACAGGATCATGGGTACCCAGAAGCCGGTGATGCCCAGGGCCACCGCCTGCGCGCTGATCCAGGCATTGTTGGTCCAGACGGCCCCGCAAACGAGGCCGCAGGATTTTCCGAGTAGTAGCCAATGAAGTCTTTTTCGACGTACTGCCGGACCGCGGCCTCGGAGGCAACGGACCGCAGGGCCTCGGAGGACGTCCCGATCCAGAGCGCATAGGCGCCGGCAACCAGGATGAATGCGGCGCCACACACCACCGTCAGCCACCGCAGGCGGTACAAAGCCGCCGGCAGAGCGGCCACGAAGAACCGGGCCAGGTCAGCCATCAGGTTGGACCGTGCGCCTGTGAAACGGGTCCGGGCCTGGGCCAAGGTGGCGGACAAGGACGCCGACAGGCCGCTCTCCGGGCAATCGACCGGATCAAGGAAAGGTGGGCCGACGTCGACTGGTAAAGGCGCAGTAGTTCATCGGCCTCTCCGCCGCTGAGGCGCCGCTTATGGGCGAGCTGGTGCAGCCTTGACCACTTGTCCCCGTTGGCGGCGGAGAAGGCATCCATATCCACGGCAACAGCCTAGCCGCCATAGACTGTGAAGGTCCGCAGGATGGCTGACAAGGGATTGGGGTATCCGCTTGAGTTCGATAATCACCGGCGAGGCCGTTGTCCTGGAACTGCGCCCCGCATCCTTCGCCGCCCGTGCCCTTGGCCTGCTGCTGGATGTCCTGTTCAACATCATCCTGCTGGTCCTGATCCTGCTGGGCGTCGCAGCCGCCGGCCAGGACCTTGACGAGGCAGCAATGCGGGCCCTGACGCTGGTGAGCGTGGTCTTCTGTTTCGTGATTGTCCCGGTATCCGTGGAGACCCTCACCCGTGGGCTCTCGCTCGGGAAACTGGCGGCCGGCCTGCGTGTGGTCAGGGACGACGGCGGCGCCATCCGGTTCCGCCACGCCGTGATCAGGGGGCTGACTGGATTCCTGGAAATCTACCTCACCGTGGGTGGCCTCGCCATCGGCGTCGCCCTCTTCAACAGCCGCTCCAAGCGGCTCGGTGACATCCTTGCCGGCACATATGCGCTGCGCCGGCGCGTGCCGGCAGAGGTACCGGTCCGCGTCTTTGTTCCCCACAGCTTCAGGGCTGGGCCACAGCTGCGGACATCGGCCGGATCCCGGATGCGACCGCACGGCAGGCCGCCCAATTCATCCGGCAGGCCGGACGCATGTCACCGCTGTCCGCCGCCGGAATGGCAGCATCGATCGCCACGGAACTGGCCGGGCATGTGGCCCCTCCGCCGCCCCCTGGAACCAGCCCGGAGCAGTACCTGGCGGCCGTCACTGCCGAACGCCGTCACCGAGAACTCGCGCGGCTGCAGCAGGCCCGGCGCCGGAACTCGGCCACGGCGGAGCGGTTGGACCGCCTGCCGTTCGGGCCATAGGCCTGAACCTGGGCCTGGGCCAAACCGTTCCTAGTTGTTGTACTCCGCCCAGGGGATGTTCCAGTCGCCATAGCCGTCGTCGACGGCGGCGTAGTCGCCTTCGGTGTTGATGATCTGAACCACATCGCCGGTAGTCATGTTGTCAAAAACCCAGGCGGCGCCGTCGGGAGCGAACCCGATGCAGCCGTGCGAGACGTTCGTGTTGCCGATGAAGGGGTAGGCGGACTCCAGCGCCTGGTGGATGTAGGCGCCGCTCAGGGTGAGGCGGATGGCATACTCCACGTCCACTTCGCCGTAGTAGGCCGGATCGCCGGGCTTGAGTCCGATGCTGGCCGCCCGGAAGTGGTCATAGCGGTTCTTTTCCATCAGGACCGCATAGCCGCGCGCTGACGGGAAACGCTGATCTCCCATGCTGACCGGGAGGGTTTTCACTACCTGGTCATTAACGCTGAGCGTGAAAGTGTGTGCGGCGGCATCGGCGATAGCCACCCGCTTGTCACCGAAATTCACGGTGACCTTTTTGTTGAAGTTGGCGATCTGGCCGTTGCCGAGGTCCACGCCGAAAAGCTGCATGTCCATGGTGATTGTGGAGTTCGCTGCCCAGAAGGCTTCCGGGCGGTACCGGACCATGGTGTCGCTGAACCAGTGGAAGGCACCGTCCTGCCCTGCGCTGGAGGTGATTTTGATGGCCTTCTCCACGGCATCCCGGTTGACCACCGGTTCGCTGAAGATGACCTGCAGCGGCTGGCCACGCCAACCTTCATCCCATCCAGCGGGTAGATGGCAGCATCCGCCTCGTGCGTGCTCGAAACCGTACTGAAGGACTGCGTGGTGCTGGTATCCCGTCCCGCCCCGTCAGTGACCACATACGTGTAGCTGTACTCGGTGTTGAATTTCAGCGGGTCTGTCGCTGTCCAGCTGCTGCCGTCCCCGGCAAACGTGCCGTGGACTACTTCGCCGGCGGTGCTGGTCAGCGTGACGCTTTCGATCCTGCCGTTGCCCACCTTGAGCGACACCGGCGTTGCCGGGTTCACCTGCTTTGCGGCGTTGGCCGGCGTGACGTCCACCTTGACCGGGGCCACCACGGGCGATGCTATGCCCGGTGCGGACCGGACTGCGGAGCCGGCTTCGGACTCCAGGCCACCGCGCGCAAAACCGGCGCGACGGCGGCGAAGACGCCGCCCGTTGCGGCAAGGACACACACGGCTGCCACCAAGAGAATTTTCTTGGCGGTCCCCCGCCGGCGTGGCTTAACAACAGGTTCCATAGTCCGATCTTAATCCTTGGACATAACAGCCCCGGGCGCGGTCCGCACCCGGGCATCACACGTCAGTAACGATAGTGCTCGGGCTTGTACGGTCCGGCGATGTCCAGGTCCAGGTAGTCGGCCTGTTCCTTGGAGAGTTCCGTAAGCTCCACGTCGAGGGCGTCGAGGTGCAGGCGGGCAACCTTTTCGTCCAGGATCTTGGGCAGGACATAGACCTGGTTGCTGTATTCGCGTTCGCCTTCGGGCTGGTCCCTCTTGGTCCACAGCTCGATCTGGGCGATGGTCTGGTTGGCGAAGGAGTTGCTCATCACAAAGGACGGGTGGCCGGTGGCGTTGCCCAGATTCAACAGGCGTCCCTCGGACAGGACGATGATGGAGCGCTCTTCGGCGGTCCCGGCGTCGAGAACCCACTCATGCACCTGCGGCTTGATCTCCACCTTCTTGATGCCGGGGATCCGCGCCAGACCCGCCATGTCGATTTCGTTGTCGAAGTGGCCGATGTTGCCCACGATGGCTTTGTCACGCATTCCGGCCATGTGTTCGGCCAGGATGACGTCCTTGTTCCCGGTGGTGGTGATGAAGATGTGGCCTTGGCTCAGCACTGACTCCAGCTTGGCCACCTGGTAGCCGTCCATGGCTGCCTGGAGGGCACAGATGGGGTCGATCTCTGTGACGATGACGCGGGAACCCTGGCCGCGGAATGCCTCTGCGGCTCCCTTGCCGACGTCGCCATAACCGCAGACGACGGCCACCTTGCCGCCCATCAGGACGTCGGTGGCGCGGTTGATGCCGTCAGGCAGCGAGTGGCGGATTCCGTACTTGTTGTCGAACTTGCTCTTGGTGACCGAGTCGTTGACGTTGATGGCCGGGAACAGCAGCTTGCCCTGTTCAGCCAGCTGGTAGAGGCGGTGCACGCCGGTGGTGGTTTCCTCGGTGACGCCGCGCAGGCTGGCCCCGATCCGGGTCCACCGCTGCGGGTCGTCCTGCAGCGAGGCGCGAAGCACGTCCAGGAAGATCCGGCCTTCCTCGGACTCGTCTTCGCCTGCCGCCGGTACAGCGCCGGCAGCTTCGAACTCAACGCCCTTGTGGACCAGCATGGTGGCGTCGCCGCCGTCGTCCAGGATCATATTCGGGCCGAGCTCCGGATCGGTGTCCGCGCCGGGCCAGGCCAGGATCTGCTGTGCAGTCCACCAGTATTCCTCCAGCGTCTCGCCCTTCCATGCGAAGACCGGGACACCCTGCGGGTCCTCGGCCGTTCCCGTGCCCACCACGACGGCCGCGGCGGCATCGTCCTGGGTGGAGAAGATGTTGCAGGAGGCCCAGCGGACCTCGGCACCGAGCGCAGTGAGCGTTTCGATCAGGACGGCAGTCTGGACCGTCATGTGAAGGGATCCGGCGATCCGGGCGCCCTTGAGCGGCTGGGTGGGTCCGAACTCCTTGCGGAGTGACATCAGGCCTGGCATCTCGTGCTCGGCCAGGCGGATCTGGTGGCGGCCGGCTTCGGCCAGCGAGATGTCGGCTACCTTGTAGTCAAATGTCATGGGGTTCCTTTGCTTTTGTCCGATGGCGGCGACGGCGTTGAAGCCTCCGCGCGAAAGTCGACCGCTGGTGGTGGTGCGGGTTGTCTAGGCGTTGCCTAGGCAGTAACTTCGGTTTTGTCCGTGGCCGTGCTTGGCTCCGTGGCCGGCCGGACGGCGGGATCGTGCTGGTCGGAGCCGGCAGCCGTGGCGGCCTGGAGAAGTTCCGGCGGCAGCAGCAGCGGGATACCGTCCTCGATCGGGTAGCGCAGCTTCACGCCCGAATCTCCCGCCGCCGTCGACACAAGCTCTTCGCCTTCCTGGATCAGGGGCGATCCGGTCACGGGACAGCGGAGGACGGACAACAGTTCAGGACTGATCTTTGCCATGATTGGTGCTCCCGACAGGGGCGCGTTCGCGCCGTTGGCTGACTGATTAGCAGGTTCCAGCCTACCGCCAGATCCGCCTCAGGAAGGTTCGCGCAGGACGCGCAGATGTCCCCGGCGGGCGCCTTCGGTGCCGGCCGGGGCCTCCAGCGCTGAATGCGAGCCACGCTGAAGCGGCGTGGTCTGCGACTTGGGCGGCTGGGCCGCTGCTTCGCGGACCGCATTGGCGAGGGCCAGGAGGTCGTCCGGCCGGGTTGCTGCGGGCTTGTGGGCATCGCCAGGCGAAGCACTTCCCAGCCGCGGGGCACCGTCAGTGACCCTGCGTGCTGCTCGCACAAATCGTAACAATGCGGCTCGGCGTAGGTGGCAAGCGGGCCCAGGACGGCGGTGGAGTCAGCATAGACGTACGTCAAAGTTGCCACCGCCAACTGACGGCAGGCTGACCTTGAACATTGACGGATAGCTCCCACGACATCACAGACTACTCCGTATCCCAACCTGTTCGGGGTATTTGCCGAATCGGCGCCGCGCCCTGGCCCGAAAACCGGGTTATGTCGCGTAATTCTGCGCCCGGGTTTACAGTCAAGGTATGCAGTCATCGAACCATGATTCAGCTTTTACGGTCCGTTTGGCTGACCCGGATGACCGCGCGGCAGAAACGGGTTCGGGTTCGCCCAGCCGAAGCTTTGCGATGCGCCGCCGGAACCGCCACGGTCGCGGCCTGCGCGGGGAGCTGGTGTTGCCAACGCATCCCGGTTACAGGACACGGTCGGACCGCTTTGACGACATGGTGCTGGACTCCGCGCAGCGGCTCCACGACATCTGGGGTAAAACGCTCGACGGCGTCCGGTTTGCCGTCGACGAAATACCCCCGCAGCTGGAGCAACTGGTGGCCGACGCCGCCCCGCCTCCCATGGGCGCCTACACTCCCGCCACGGCGGAGGAAGGCCCTGTGATCACCCTGTACCGCCGGGTGGTTGAGCAGGGTTGCGCCAGCCGGGAGGAACTCCAAGACCTGGTGCACGACGTCGTGGTGGAACACACCGCCGAAATGCTCGGCGTAGCGCCGGAAACCCTGGATCCGGTTTACCGCCGCCGGTACTGACGCCGCCTGTACTGTCCTGTCAGTATCGCAGGGAGACCGGCACCTTTTCTTGCCCTGAGGCCGCCGGCGTGAAGGCCACCGTGGAGATGTCGTCCCGGCCGTCCTGCTGCAGGAGCAGCGCACCGTAGGCAGCGTCACCTGACGCGGAGACAACGTATGCCACCACTTCCGACTCGTCCACCTTCTCCGGGACCTTGATGGACGTTGTGGTGCCGCCGGCGACGTCGGCAGTGGCGGCCGCACGGATCTTGCCGTCCGCGGTGATAGCGGCGTAGGAGACCGTGGCCCGGTTCTCGAGGACGCCGAACACGAGGGTTCGGTCACCGCCCTGGGGCATGGGCACCACATGCTGGCTTCCCAGCCGGACACCGGAGGCAGCCCAGGCGACGTCCGAGGCCTTCCCGTTCGTGACGCCCCGGGTGATGCGGGTTGCCGCTACAAATGAGACGTCCGAACTGGTGAACACTGTGTAGTGGCCGGCGGGGACGCCAGCGAGGGAAATCTCGGTGACGGCCCGGCTTTTGCCGTAACAACGCCGCCGCCGGGAAGGGCTTTCTGGCCGTCCCGGCCGAAGAGCTTAACCTCCACTACCGCGTCCGACGGTCCCGGAACCGTGATGGCCAGCGCCGGGCCCGCGTCCTTGAAGCCACTATTCCCCGTAAAGGCGGAGATCGCGCCTGCGTCTTGGATGTCCACTCCGGTCATGACCTGGCGCGCGGCAGGTGCGGCGCCCGGAGCAATGAAGTCGACGCCGCCGGCGCCAGTCCCCGCAGGACACTCTGCTGGATGGCCGCGGCCACCGGACCGCCGGCGCTCCGGACATGGACCGTGAGCTGGGCTTCACCAGGGGCCAGGCCAGCCAGGACGATTGAGCGCGTACCTCCCGGCGCGACCAGCAGCCCCTGCTGCCCGGGGCCTGGATCTGGCCCTTGCTGCCGAAGAGCTCCAGGCTGACGGTGGCGGGTGTGCTTGAGGCGTTGCTGAGGACAAGGACAGATGTGCGGCCCACGGTGGTGCTGGCACCGGACAGCCAGAGGTCGTTGGCGGGCGGCTGGCAATTGGCAGCCGCCGAGCCCTGCAGGTCACCGTCCGTGGCAGTGAATCTCATAAGCCCGGCGGCTGAAGGCTTCTGGCCTGCCTGGGCGTCGGCACTCAGGAAGCTGGCATCATCAACGCTGTGCCCTGCGAGGACGCCGGCGGTCAGGTCCTGGGACCTGTCCCCTGGCCGGGCTGGTTGCCGCCCTTGGCGATTTCGACGGCGGGCGTCCCGTCGAGGGCGGCGAGCCTGCTGCCGGGGAGGATACCCCGGGGCGCTCAGGACGGCGCCAGTGACAGCGCTCTTGGCGGTCGCGGATTCGGGGCTGAACTGGGGATCGGTGCCCGCCTCCGTTCCTTTGAGCAGGCGGGCCGGGCCAGGACATACGCCCGTGCTGGCGCCTGCGGGAACTGCAGCCAGCACGGCCGGGATGCTGCGGCTCCCTACCGGTTGCGGAGCGACCGAGGAGGCCGCGAGTCCCGCGCCGGCTGCGGCCACAATCGCCACGGCCGAGACCAGTCCTGCCAGCATCTGCTTGCGCGGGGCCCTGCGGGCGGCGTCCTTATGCATTCTGGTGTTCCTTACGCAAAGATCCCTCGTCCCTTGAGAGCCCTGTGTTGGGCCGGCGCGCGGGCATGGGAATGGCGAGCATCACGGTCAGTCCTATCACCGTGATCTGTGCAATTCCGGACCAAAGCGCCCAAGGGTTGTCGTAGCGGATGGTCAGCTGCCCGGCGGTGGCAGGCAAGGTAAAGGCCTGCGCCGGGCCGGACGTTGTGGCAGTGAGCTTCCGCCCGTCGAACCAGGCGCTCCAGCCCGGGTCAGCCCGTTCGGCGAGCACCACAAGCCGCCCTTCCGGCCCCTCGGCCACGGGGTGTCGACGTCGTCGTACTTGGAGGGAACCAGCGCCACGGTGGCGCCGGTGCCGTCCACGATCCTGACACGATGGGCGACGTCGGCGGGCTGCAGTACCGGCTGGTTCAGCGGCGTAATCCGCCAGAGCCAGCCGACATCCGTCTGGCCGACGGCAACGAGCCCGGAACTGCGTCCATCCTGCTGGCCGTGAGCTGGGCGGCGGTGTCTGCCGAGCGCAGCACCACGAATCCGGCACCAAGGCGCTCGAGCTCGGGACGGGGGTCCACGCCTTGGCCGGCCACCAGCGTGGCCACCACGCTGCGGATGGACGCCGTGACGTCGTCGTCCTCCCTGATTGTCTCCTGGCCGGGCGCGCCCAGGATGTTCCGGGCGGCGGCAATCGCTGAAAGGCTGTCCAGGGTGGTCCCGGCACCACGCATCAGTGCCGCGTCATAGGCGCCGTTCTCCTGGGTGCTGATGAGCAGCGTGCGTGTCTGCTCCGGCCCGGTGCCACGGTCTATGGCGGTGGCGGGAAGCGTGCGGGAGCTGCCTGGCTCCACCACCCGTGGCGTTCCCAGCGCGGGCCCTGCCGGCACTTCGGCCGGGAGGGCAACGGCTGAGGAACGTAGCAGGTTCTGCGCCGACCACACCGCCATGCCGGCCAGCGGACCGGCCAGCAGCAGCACCATGGCAAGGGCCGTCGCGGAGCGAAGGGCAACGTTGCGCCGAATGCTCGGAGAGGCTGCCCGGTCCGCGGCATCAAGCAAACGCTCGGCACCGATCAGGGCGGCGCCGAGCAGGGCGAACCCTGCGGCGGAGACGGCGGGACCGGTGAACGGTGTCACGAGGGTGTCGGCAGTTGCGCCGGTGGCCACGTGCCCTGCGAGCCAGCCACCGGCGAAGATCACCAGAGCCGCCACCCAGAGAACACGTGCTGTCCTGCTGCGCCTACCCGGGAGGAACAGGGCGGCAACGGCAAGCAGCAGGACGGGAACGGCCACCAGGAGTGCCAGCAGGAGTGCCCATGGGATCGCCTGGCCGCTGAAGAACGGAAGGCCGGACAGGCCACCTTCGGCAGAGAACAGCAGCGGCTGGCCCAGGAACTGCTGCCACAGCGGGGCTGCCTCGAATCCCAGCGGAACACCCGGGTCTGCCAGCAATGCCCGCGGCCGGTCGACAACGGACAGCCCGAAGGGAAGAAAGAGCGCGGCGCTGGCAGAAGAGCCCACCACACGGTGCGGCCACGACGGCCAAGCATCAGGCCGCAAAGGACAATAACCACAACGGCCGGGACTAGCAGGGAAGGCGCCGACGCGGTCACAACACCCAGCGTCAACCCTGCGGCGGCGGCGGCTGTCCAGGACGGCATGCCGTTGATCCCGGGCCGTGCTGGTGGTTTTTCGGTGAAACGCCGGTCATCCGGGGACGGGACAGTGAACCGTCCGTGGCCCACAGCAGACCCGGTGGCGCGCAGGAGCGCCAGGACGAGCAGCGGGATCATGATGTGGGCCACCAAGGCACCGGCCCGGCCCTGGTTCAGTGCTATCTGCAAGGCGGGAGCGGCCGCCCAGAAGAGTGCGGCAACGAGGCGGAAGCGGCGCCGGATGGTCAGGCCCCGGCCGCAAACCATGCGGTCAGGCCGGAAAGCGGGGCGGCGAGCAGCAGGAGCCAGGCCATGGCCGCGTTGGCGTCTCCCCCGCCGAGCAGGCCAAGGATCCACAGCACATAGCCGAACGGGTCGCCCTTGCCCGGAAGCCCTGCGCCCAGGCTGATCCACCAACTCGAGGCGTGGTGCCAGATTTCGCCAAGGGTGGAAGACACCGGAATGAGGCCTCCACCGGAAACAGCGTCGGCCCGGAACATCCCGGTGAGCGCCGTGAGGGAAGCCGCGGACGCGATGATGATGGCGGCGATGGCGCCGGTCCCCACCCAACCACGTTCGGTGGTTGTCAGTGCAGCGAAGTCATCTGATGAGTCCCCGTGGGCTGGTCCGCCAGGGGGTCATGGACCAGGCCATCGGCGGTGGAGTTGTCGGCGCCCAGGGCTTCCATCAGGGAGCGGCGGTGGTTCCAGACTTCACGCCGGGGCGTCTGCAGCTTCTTGATGACGGACCGCCGGATCCGCCGGCTGTTTGCCGCGGTCCGGCGGCCTTTGCCACGGCCCGGGCCGGGCCAGGGCAGCGAATGTGGCCACAAGCTGGGAGAAACCGTGCCCGGGATCCTTGACTGCAATGCTGAGGACGAGTTTGAAAATGCTGCCAAGCAGCGCACCGACCGCATGGACAGGCACCTTCCACAGCGGGGCGTGCTTGAGGCGCAGGTGGACCTGGGCTTTTCGCGCCGCTGAAGCGTTTCCCTGGGCATGCGGCCGGTGGGCTACGTGGAACATCCGTGCAGTGGGAACCACCACCACACGGTGCCCGGCGAGGCGGTTGCGCCAGCAGAAGTCGACGTCGTCGCCGGTGCCCGGCAGCGCGGGATCGAAGCCGTTCAGGAGTTCCCAGATATCACGGCGGACCAGCATGCCGGCCGAGTTCACCGCAAACGCGTCAGTGCGGCCGTTGTACTGGCCCTGGTCCAGTTCGTCGGCATCGATCAGGGTAAGCCGCTCGGCCCAGCGGCTGGTGGAGAGTCCGACGTCGATCAGCCGGCGTTCCGAGTGCCAGTCCAGTTGCTTGCAGCCGGCCACGGTCACAGATGGTGCGCGCTCCACGGCACTGAGGAGTTCGGCCAGCGCCTCCGGGGCCGGTGCCGCATCGTCGTGCAGCAGCCAGACCCACTCTGTGGCGGCGCGCTGGGACTGGCCTTCCCAGGGTGCGTGCTTGTTGAGCCCGGCGCGTACGGCGCCGCCCATGCCGCTCTTGCCGGGCGGAAAGGTGCTCACATTGGTTGCGCCGAAGGCCCGTTCCAGGAGGACGGCCGAGTCGTCGCGGGATCCGGTGTCCACTCCGATGAGGGAGTCCGCGGGCCGGGTCTGGTCCGCGAGGGCAGCCAGGGTTCTGGGGAGATAGGCACTGCCGTTGTGGGACACCACAACGGCAGTGACATGTACTTCCTGAAGAATTAGATTGCTCGCTTCCTTAGCCGCCGGCGCTCACGCTCGGAAAGGCCACCCCAAATGCCAAACCGTTCGTCGTTTGCCAGCGCGTATTCCAGGCACTGCGACCGCACATTGCATGCACCGCAGACTTTCTTGGCGTCGCGCGTGGATCCGCCCTTCTCCGGGAAGAAGGCTTCCGGATCCGTTTGCGCGCACAATGCATCAGTCTGCCAGCCGAGTTCACCTTCGTCGTCGAAGTCCTGCCTGAACGGCAGTCCGATCCACACCGGCTGAGAACTTGTTCCCTGTGCCGGGGTGCGCAGTTCCATGGGCGGATCCAGGTCGTCATCGTCCTGGTCGTGTCCGCCGTCAAGGAGTGCTTCGTGCGCCGCCAGGAAGGCTGTGGCCTGATCCTGGAGGGGGTCTTTGGTATTGCGGTTGTAGCGGTCCGCGGCGTCGGGATCCGCGGGATCGACGTACCAGTCGCTCGGAACCCCACGTGCGCGGTATTTTGCCGTTGCCAGTCCGGCGACGACGGCATCTTCATGGATACGCTCTGCTTGCCCCACGGCGACCCTCCCCAAAATGTTGCAGCCCTTGTCTGAATACTTGGACACTCGGTTGCGTGTCCGTATTTATGCAGTGACCTTCGATATCTAATTACACGCGTGTAACTACTGGGGAGTCAAGCTGTGGACGGGATAATAATCAACTTTCCGGGATAATCCCGGTCACGCCACGCCCGGGAGTTTTCCGAAGGTCCGGCGCGCCGGAGGCCTGGCGGTCCGCATCGGCTGCCAAAAGGTTCCATTTCAGCTGAATAGCTGCCAAAACTACAGGCGCAGCCCGAATTAGACAAATAGGATGACAAACTCCTGTGAGTAACATCACAGCCCGGCCGGACCCGGCTGGGACCCTTAGGCGCCCAACCTGGACCCTTCGGGACTCGGGGCGCGGCGTCCCGCCAAGGACGCCCCGCTGTGTCCGTGACAAGATAAAGCCATGAGCATCCCGGCAATAGATCTGATGACTACCCTGCGTTCCGGCCACGCCACGTCGCCCCGCCTGACCTGGTACGGCCCGGACTCCGAGCGTGTGGAACTCTCAGGTCGTGTGCTGGACAACTGGGTGGCCAAAACCAGCAATCTGATGCAAGACGAACTCGACGCCGAGCCCGGCATGCGACTGATTCTTGACCTGCCGGCCCACTGGAAGTCAATGATCTGGGCACTGGCCGCCTGGCAGTTGGGCATGGAAACAGTCCTGGACGGCGGGGAGGCGGAGCTCCTGGTCACCGACAGGCCCGGAACCGTTGAGGGGAAGCACGACGCCGTCATCGCCGTCGCGCTGCCAGCCCTGGCGATGCGGTGGCCTGGCGACCTGCCTGCCGGGGTCATCGACTACGCCGCCGAGGTTCGTTCCCATGGTGATGTCTTTATGGCCCACACGGACCCTTCGGCGGCCGGCTGTGCCATTCGAGCCGGCGGAGGCCGGCGGCACATCCACGAAAGCCTGATCACTGGTTTTGCGGCGCCGCATGAGGAAGGCGTGAGGCTTCTGGTCCCGGCCGCTGAAGGGCTGGAGCCGGCGCTGGCGAACTCACTCGGCGCATGGCACAACGGTGGTTCAGTGGTGCTGGCTCACCCGGATGTGGAGCTGACTGACAAACTGCTGGCCGCAGAACGCATCCACGGCAAGTAGCTTTCCCTCCGCGGCGGGGTTAGGGCTGCTGCCGGCGGCTTTCCGGTGAGTCTGCCTCCGGCTGTTCCCCGTGCTGGGCGAAGGCAGCAGCAGCCTTCTCACGATGGTGCCGTTCGATGAGCTCGTGGTCGTGGGAGAACTCCGGCTCCTGATCCAGTTCTTCGTTGAAGACCCAGAACCGGTAAGCGAAGAAACGGAAGATGGTGCCCAGGACCAGGCCAACGACGCTGCCGGCAATAAAGAGCGAGGGCTTGTCGTTCAGGTCCAGGATGTACTTCGCGAACCAGACGCAGCCTGAGGCGATCAGCAGTCCCACCAGGTTCATGACAGCGAACAGCGCGGCCTCACGGGCCACATTGGCCTGCTTGCGGTGTCTGAACGTCCAGTACCGGTTGGCAACCCACGAGAAGATGCTTGCCACGATGGTTGCCACCGCTTTGGCCCAGACCTCGCTGCCGTGCATCGGTCCGGTGAACAGCCAGATGAAGATGGCTGAGTCAATGACGAAGGCCACACCGCCCACGGCTCCGAATTTGGCCACTTCACGCCAAAATAGCGAGGCGAGCCCCGGATACGATCTGCAAGTGCGCTAAACATGACCCTCCATGGCCGTCCGTTCATTGGGCCACACGGCCAGAGGTCCATTTTAGACCCGAAATCGGTGAACCCGCCCCACACGGAGTGAAGTGTGATCGCGGAAATACCCGAAAAGCGGGCCCTTCGACGTTCCAAAGCCCGGATCCGGTGAGCTTTTCTGTAGGCTGGCCTATGTGACTTTTCCAGTAATCGGCGTAGTTGGCGGCGGCCAACTCGCGCGCATGATGGCCCGGCCGCTACCGCCCTTGGCTTTGAACTCCGTGTCCTGGCTGAAGGTGAGGACGTTTCAGCCGTGTCTGCTGTGTCCACTTCACCGGTGGGTGACTACAAGGACCTCCAGACTCTCCTTGACTTCGCGGACGGCCTGGATGTCATGACGTTCGACCATGAACACGTCCCCACGGACCACCTCCGCGCGCTTTTGGCCGCCGGCGTGAATGTCCAGCCCGGTCCGGACGCCCTGGTTAATGCCCAGGACAAACTGGTGATGAGGGCTGCCATCGACAGCCTGGGGCTCCCAAACCCCATCTGGGCTGCTGTCACTGACGTCGCCGCGCTCGTGGACTTCGGCGAAAAAACGGGTTGGCCGGTTGTCCTCAAGATGCCCCGCGGCGGCTACGACGGAAAGGGTGTGCGGATCATCGACTCCGCCGAGGCCGCCGAAGAGGCTGCTCCGTGGTTCGAGGCCATGAGCCCGCTCCTCGCCGAAGCGAAAGTTGAGTTCAGCCGCGAACTGTCCGCGCTGGTGGCACGGACCCCGGGCGGCGAAGCGAGAGCCTGGCCGGTAGTGCACACTATCCAAGTGGACGGCGTCTGCGACGAAGTCATCGCCCCTGCCCTGGACATCCCCCTCGAGGTCGCCGCGGCTGCGGAAGACGCGGCATTGCGCGTCGCCACGGAGCTTGGCGTCACCGGAGTCATGGCCGCGGAACTCTTTGAAACACCGGGCTCCGGCGTCGGCTTCCTGATCAACGAACTCGCGATGCGCCCCCACAACACCGGGCACTGGACCCAGGACGGTTCGGTTACCAGCCAATTTGAGCAGCACCTGCGGGCGGTCCTGGACCTGCCGCTGGGTGCCACCGATATCCTGGGCCCGGTAGTGGTCATGAAAAACTTCCTGGGCGGCGACAACCAGGATCTGTTTTCCGCCTACCCGGCCGCCCTCGCCAGCGAGCCGGCCGCCAAGATCCACTGCTACGGAAAATCAGTGCGTCCGGGACGCAAGATTGGCCATGTCAACCTCGTAGGGACCTCCACGGATGATGTGGACTCGGTCCGCCAACGCACAACCCGGGTGGCGGCCATCATCCGCGACGGCCGGGTTCCCACCGAAGAATCAGCACGGATTTCCGAGGAGAACGCATGACCACCGAAACCCCCACCGGCACTGTCCCCCGTCCCATCGTTGGGCTGGTCATGGGCTCAGACTCGGATTGGCCGGTCATGGAGGCCGCTGCGGATGTATTGGCTGAGTTCGGCATCCCCTTTGAAGCCGACGTGGTCTCCGCACACCGGATGCCCACCGAAATGATCCGGTACGGCCAGACCGCCCACGAACGCGGGCTCCGGGTCATCATCGCGGGCGCCGGCGGAGCTGCCCATCTTCCCGGCATGCTGGCAAGTGTGACTCCCTTGCCCGTTATTGGCGTCCCGGTCCCGCTGAAGACCCTGGACGGCATGGATTCCCTCCTCTCCATCGTGCAAATGCCGGCCGGCGTTCCCGTAGCCACCGTGTCCATTGCCGGTGCCCGGAACGCAGGCCTGCTGGCAGTCCGGATCCTCGCCTCCGGCACGGACGCACTGGCAGCCACGCTCCGCGCCGACCTCCTGGACTTCGCCCAGGAACTCAACGACGTCGCCACCCGCAAGGGAGCCAACCTCAGGCAGAAAGTCAGCGAAGTCTTCGCCGACGGCAATGGTGTTCTCCGGGCAGCCGTTAAGGAACCCGTCATGTCCAGAAGCGAACCGCAGCAGCCAGCCACCGGCAAGGTCATGACTGATCCCGTCCGGTATCCGACCAGCGCCTCAGGCCCTGTCCGGACCAAACGGGGCTTTGCCCTGGTCCTGATGACCCTTCTGGTGCCCGGCAGCGCCCAGATTGTGGCCGGCGACCGCAAGCTCGGCCGTATTGCCCTGCGCGTCACCCTGACCGCCTGGGCTTTGCTGGCGGTCAGCCTGCTGCTCCTGGCTGTGAACCGGTCGCTCCTGATCAACATTTTCACCAATCAGTTTGCCTCGCTGGTGATCATCCTCGTCCTGGTGGCCCTGGCGCTCGGATGGGCGTTCCTGTTCATCGACACCCTCCGGCTGATCCGCCCTGTTCTGCTGGCACCGGCGGCGCGTCCCGCCGTCGGCATTGCCTTGGTCCTCGCCCTGGTCCTGAGCAGCGGCACCCTTGGGTATGCCGCGTACCTGCTGAACGTGAGCCGCAACGCCATCGGCAGCATCTTCGCGGGGGGACCAGCGCTCGATCCCGTGGACGGCCGCTACAACTTCCTGATGATGGGCGGTGACGCCGGCGACGACCGTACAGGCAGGCGCCCTGACAGCCTGTCCGTACTCAGCGTGGACGCAAAGACCGGCAAGACAGCCATCATCTCCGTGCCGCGCAACCTGCAGAACGCCCAGTTCAGCGAAGGCTCGCCCATGCGCGAGGTCTACCCGGACGGCTACGACTGCGGCGACGCGTGCCTCATCAACGCCATCAACACCGAAGTGACGAATGACTACGCCGACCTCTACCCCGGTGTAGACGACCCCGGTGCGCAGGCGACTCTCGAAGCAGTCTCAGGAACGCTGGGCATTACTGTCCAGGCCTACGTTCTGGTGGACATGGCGGGCTTCGCCAAACTCATTGACGCGATGGGCGGCATCAAAATCAGGGCCGGCGGCTGGGTTCCGATGAGCGGATACTTCGACGAGGCCACCCGCACCCATGGCATGCCATTGGGCTGGATTCCTGCCGGTGAACAAACTCTCGATGGCGAGCACGCCCTCTGGTACGGCAGGTCCCGCGAATACGTCGACGACTATGCCCGGATCCAGCGTCAGCAGTGTGTCCAGCAGGCCATGCTGAAGCAGCTGGACCCTGCCACGCTGCTGTCCAAATTCGAGGACATCGCCAACGCGGGCACCAAGGTTGTGGAGTCCAACATTTCCTCGTCCCAGCTCGGCAGCTTCGTGGATCTCGCCACGAAGGCCAAGGGGCAGGAAGTCAAGCGGCTCACCATCGGCCCGCCCGACTTCGACGCGTCCTTTTCCACAGTGCCTGACTTTGACATCATCCACGCCAAGGTGGACCAGTTGCTGGCATCAGCCTCGGGCCCACAGGCTGCCGCACCCGTTGACAGCATGGTGCAGGCATCAAGCGTCGGCGGAGGCCTCCAGGCGTCCTCGCCATTGCGGCCGGCCGCCGGCCTGCCAGCGGGATTGGCCGCGCAGCAGACCCCGCCGCCGTCGTCCGACTTCACCCCCGTGACTACAACGCCTGACGGCGAACCGATCACCGCGGAGCTGCTGAACCAGCTCAAGCGCGAGGGTGACGAGGAAGCCATCCGCCAACTCGTGGCCACCAACGGACAATGTGCGCCGCAGTAGGCGCCCGCTGCCGTCCTGACTGCGAAGCACCCTGACAGCAAGACCAAGTCCACCTGAAGACCAAGAATGGATACCGGCTGTGTACGAAATTGAGAACGTCCTCCGCGACTACGCCTGGGGATCCACCACCGCCATCGCAGGGCTGCTTGGACGCCCCGAGTCCGGCCGGCCGGAAGCCGAACTCTGGATCGGCGCCCACCCCGGCGCCCCTCCGTGGCCCGCCGGGTGGACGGCTCAGTGGCACCGCTGGATGCCTTGATTGCCGAAGATCCGGAACATTTCCTGGGCGGCGAATCTGTGGCCGAGTTTGGCCCGCGGCTCCCGTTCCTGACCAAGATCCTTGCTGCCGCGCTGCCGTTGTCGCTCCAGGTCCATCCCAGCATCGAACAGGCCAAAGCGGGATTCGCCCGGGAGAATGCTGACGGCATTGCACCCGATGCCGCGCACCGCAACTACCGCGATGACAACCACAAGCCTGAAATGATCTTCGCGCTGACGCCATTCGAAGCGTTGTGCGGGTTCCGGGCGCCGGCAGCAACCCGGAAGATTCTGCTCCACCTTGCCGCCTGCTTCGACCTGGTGGAAACCGGGGTCCCGCCCCTGCTCGTGGAGCTGCTTGGGGTCCTGGAGAACCCGGACGAGGGCGCCGGCCTCAGGAGCGCCTTCGAGCGCCTGATCATGGGCGGCGAAGACGTCTCCCACACCACAGCCATGGTGGCCGCGGCCCTGATATCCGGCGCTCCGCTGGCACCGTACCAGGCGGAACTGTCCACGGTCATCAGCCTCAACGAGAAGTACCCGGGTGATCCCGGCGTGCTGATTTCGCTGCTGCTGAACAGGATTTCGCTTGCCCCCGGCGAGGCCGTCTACCTCCCCGCGGGCAACGTGCACGCGTACCTGCACGGCTTGGGTGTTGAAGTCATGGCGTCCTCGGACAACGTGCTCCGCGGCGGGCTGACGCCGAAGTACATCGATGTTCCGGAGCTGTTGCGGACCATCGAATTCCAGCCGGTGGCGGTGCCGATGCTCACGCCGGAATTCTCCGGCCTTGGCCAGGAGCTGTACCAGCCGCCCTTCCGGGAGTTCCAGCTTCAGCGGATCGAACTGGCACCCGGCGCGGAGCCGGTGCCGCTGGCCCAGGCGGGTGCCGCCGTCGTTATTGTCGTTGCCGGATCGGTGTATCTCGATTCGCCCAAGGGCGACCTGCAGCTGGCCCGCGGGGCAGCGCTTTCCTTCCCGCCGCGGAAGCACCGGTCAATGTCCACCCGGTGGCTGGTGCCGAGTCCCCTGCCGTTGCCTTCGCCGTGACCACATCCCTGAAGGCCTGAGCCGTGGAATTTTTCCTGCAGACGCCTGCCTGGGCGGATGTCCAGTCGTCGCTGGGCCGCACAGTCCATCAGCAGTCCGGCCCGGGCTGGAGCTTCCTGGCCGTCGAGGAGAAAAACCCGGCCGGAAAGGTCCTCTACGCCCCCTATGGGCCGGTGGCATCCTCCGCGGAGGCGTTCGACGCCGCCCTGGCCGCTCTGGTGGCAACGGCCAGATCGTGCGGGGCTGTGTTTGTCCGTATTGAGCCGGTGTCCGCCGGGCTTGACATGCCTGCCGCTACGGAGCTCAGCCGGCGCGGCTTGCAGCCGGCACCCGTGAACCAGCAGCCTGAACTCAGCTGGATCGTGGACCTCGAAGGTGACTTCAAGGATGTCCTCGCCGCGATGAAGCCCGTGAACCGGAACCTGTACCGGAACATCCACAAGAAGGGCGTCACGTTCCGGGCGTCACAGGACCCGGATGACATCAGGATCCTGCTGAACTTCCTGCACATGACATCCCGGCGGAACGGCTTCAAGCCGCAGAGCGACGCGTACCTGACGCAGGTGGCGGCCTCCCTCATGCCCGCCGGCGCTGCGACGCTGTTCATCGCCGAACTGCACGGCGGTCCCATCGCAGCGGCCTTGGCCTACGATTCCGCGGACACGCGGACCTACGCCCACGCAGCTTTGGATGACACCCACCGCAAGCTCAGCGCGGGCATCCCGCTCCTGGTGACCCTGATGGCGGACGCCAAGGACCGCGGCCTGAAGCACGTGGACCTGTGGGGTGTCGCGCCCGCGGACCAGCCCGGCCACAAATGGGCAGGATTCACCGCGTTCAAGAAGTCGTTCGGCGGCCGGGAGGTGGAGTACCCCGGCACCTGGGACCTCCCGGTTCAAAAGCTCCGGTACAACGCGTACCAGCTGGCCCGCAAGCTGCGCGACAGGCTTCGCGCCGTCCGCTCCCCCTCCGCGCGCCCGGCGCGAACGGACAATTAAGCCCCTCGCCCCCGCGCGAACTGGCAGCTAATACCCTCAAATCCGAGGTTTGAGGTCATCAGCTGCCAGTTCGTTGCCACGCGGTGCGGGCCGACGAACCGCTCAGGACCGCCCGCACTTTTTCGACGACGAAGGGCCGATCCCCTTCCAGGTCACTCTTCTGGACACGAATTTCCCGCCAGCCCAGACCTTCAGTCAGGCTCTGCCGCTTGATATCGCGGCGGTACTGGTCAGGGTCACTGTGGTGAACGCCGTCATATTGCAGTGCGATCCGATACTCCGGGTAGGCAGCATCCGGCCAGACCACAGGGTGACCCAGCCCGTTGCGGAGCACAATATTCAATGTCGGTTCGGGAAGTCCGGCCTGTACCAAGGCAAGCCGCATCAGGCTTTCGGGTGCAGAGTCCGCCCCCACCCTGAGCAGATCCAAAGCTAGCCGCGCCGTTTTCACCCCGCGCATTCCCGGATGCTGACCCACCATGTGTCTCAGGTCGGCAACAGTTGCCAGCGGCTTCCGTGGCACTGGGAAGTCATCTCCATGGCTGACGACAATGGAGTCACCGGCCGCGACAAGGTCGTTGAGGTCGAGCATGGTGGCGAGGTCGAGCCAGGTACGAGCCGGTGACGTGAGCCGCACGCCGTCGAACGATATGACCTCGCCGGGCTTGAACGACAACTGGTGACCCACAACGTTCCTGCGGCGCGGCTTGCAGCATTCTGAAGGACGAGCAATGTGGATCCTCCAGTCCTGCTCCAGCCAAGCCGGGAGGCATACTCCGCAAATTCGCGCGCTGGTGGAGTGCGTCAGGATGCAACTGGGGTCAAGGCGGCTGTAGGCGCGGATGTTTTCTGCGACACTGCCCGCCCTGCCCAGCGTCAGCCTGATGCCGCGCGAGGGCGTGAATATGCCATCCCTGCTCAGCTGTCTCCGAGTGAGGCCGAGGGCCTCTGCGTCGGCAACAAGAAACGATCCGTGCGGGAGCTGAGGAGGCATGGGCGTCCGGGACATGATCCATTGTGGACCGATTCCGGCCCGCGGTTCGCGTTATCCACAGGCTGGGTTGCCTACTAAAACGCGAACTGGCAGCTGATGACGCCAAATCAGGAATTTGGGGTCATTAGCTGCCAGTTCGCGCAGGGGTACGCGGTGCGAAGAACCTAGTTCTTGCGGGCGTAGCCTTCCCACTTGCTGGCCTGGTGCTCGCCGTCAACAAAGCGGATGGTGCCGGACTTGGAACGCATCACGATGGACTGCGTGAGGACCTTGTCCTTGGAGTAGCGGACGCCCTTGAGGAGGTCTCCGTCGGTGATGCCCGTGGCCGCGAAGTAGCAGTTGTCGCTGGACACGAGGTCATTGGTGGACAGCACGCGGTCCAGGTCGTGGCCGGCGTCGATCGCCTTCTGCTTCTCGTCGTCGCTGGTGGGCCACAGCCGGCCCTGGATCACGCCGCCGAGGGACTTGATGGCGCAGGCCGCAACGATGCCTTCCGGGGTGCCGCCGATGCCCATGAGTGCGTCGACGCCGGTGCCGGAGCGGGCTGCGGCAATGGCGCCGGCAACGTCGCCGTCCATGATGAACTTGGTGCGCGCACCCGCTTCGCGGATCTCTTCGACCAGGGGGCGGTGGCGGTCGCGGTCAAGGATCATGACGTTGAGCTGGTTGACCTTCACGCCCTTCGCCTTGGCGATCAGGTGCAGGTTCTGCTTGACCGGCAGGCGGAGGTCCACCATGTCGGCGGCTTCCGGGCCGGTGACGAGCTTCTCCATGTAGAACACGGCGGACGGATCGAACATCGAGCCGCGCTCAGCCACGGCGAGGACCGCCAGTGCGTTGTTGATGCCGAGGGCCGTCAGGCGGGTGCCGTCGATGGGGTCCACGGCAACGTCGCACTCAGGACCGGTGCCGTCGCCAACATGTTCGCCGTTGAACAGCATGGGGGCTTCGTCTTTTTCGCCTTCGCCGATGACCACAACGCCGTTGAAGTGGACCGTGTGAAGGAAGGAGCGCATGGCGTCAACGGCCGCGCCGTCGGCCTTGTTCTTGTCGCCGAAGCCAACCCAGTGGCCGCCGGCGATAGCCGCGGCCTCGGTGACGCGGACAAGCTCAAGGGCGAGGTTGCGGTCTGGCTCGTCGATGCCCACGGCCAGGGATGGGGAAATCGTGGAGTACTGCTGGGTCATAGGCGCTGGTGACACGTGAACCTCTTCTTCGAGTGGCGATCATTGGACCCGCTCGGCTGGATTCAGCCTGTGCGGTGATTCCTCTGGTACTGATCATAGTCGTGGCGGCGCCTTCAGGGCGTGGCATGACGCAGTCCTGCAACATGGGCCGGAATCCCCCGCACGCCCCCGACTGTGAGTTGCGCCTGAACATGGGCGACTATAGAGGGGTGAGTGAAATGCAGGAAAAGACCAGCCCCGGACCCGACCCCTCCGACTCCGGAGCAAACGGCGACGACGCAGGCACTGCCGAAACAGCCCCCGTCCGCCCAGTGATCCCCGCCGCCGCGGCAAAGCGCGCCAATGCCTCCGTGATCGGCATGGTCGTTGCCCTGGTGGTCAGCATCGCCGCCTTCCTGCCCGTTATCCTGATGAACCCCCTCCCCAAGAGCGACGGATTCCGCCCGGCCATCGATGTCAGCGCCGTGGCCCGGAACGCCGCGGATGTGGCGGGATTCACACCCGTAACACCGGACACCGGCAAATCGTACGCGTCCAACTACGCACGATGGGAGTCCGGCAGCGGCAGCGGCGTTCCCACCTGGGAGGTTGGCTATCTGACCCCGAAGGAGTCCTTCATCGGGCTGGTCCAGACCCGCCAGCCCAACCCCACCTGGCTCGTCCAGCAGACTAAGAGCGCTCCCGTGACGGGAAAGCGTGCGGCGGCGGGCAGGACTGGGAACTGCATGACACCGGCAAAGGCGAAAAGAGCATGGTGCTCAATTACCGCGGAACCACCGTTGTCCTCGCGGGAAGCGCCCAGCTGGACGAATTCGCCGAACTCGCCGCCGCCGTCGTGCGGTCCATGGAAGCCAATCCGGCTGTCACAGTTTCACCGTCAGCCAGCACCGCCCCGTAAAGTAAGCCTCGTGGCTACCTATCTGACCCCTGCCCTTGCCTGGCGCCGCATGCGCGAAGGCAACGAACGCTTTGTTGCCGGCGAATCGTCGCACCCGAACCAGGACGCGTCCCGCCGGTCCTCGCTGGTGGAAAACCAGCACCCCTTTGCCGTGATCTTCGGCTGCTCGGACTCCCGGCTCGCGGCCGAGATCATCTTCGACCTGGGCCTGGGGACGCCTTTGTGGTGCGCACCGCCGGCCAGGTGATTGACGACGCCGTCCTGGGCTCCCTGGAGTACAGCATCAGTGTGCTGGGGTGCCGCTGATCGTGGTGCTGGGACATGACAGCTGCGGTGCCGTCAGTGCCACCAAGTCCGCGGTGGACACCGGCAACATGCCGGTGGGCTTTATGCGGGACCTGGTGGAGCGCATCACGCCCTCGGTGCTGACGTCCATGCGGAACGGCGAGCACGAGATCAACGACATGGTGGTGGAGCACGTCAAGCAGACGTCCCAGCGCCTGGTGGACAGCTCCCGTGTGATTTCCGCCGCAATCGAGGACGGCCGCGCCGCGGTGATCGGCCTCTCCTACAGCCTCGCCGAGGGCCGCGCCAACGTGGTTTCCGGGATCGGCGACGTCTAGGCCCGGCCCGGATCAATGCCCGTAGCATGCGGTTCACGGTTTTAGTCCG
Source organism: Arthrobacter sp. Hiyo4 (assembly GCA_002370555.1). Lineage (GTDB taxonomy): Bacteria > Actinomycetota > Actinomycetes > Actinomycetales > Micrococcaceae > Arthrobacter. The sequence goes on along the minus strand of AP014718.1, from coordinate 1,045,659 downwards.
GGCCCTGGATCGCCCTAAGCTAGCCCCATGACTTCCACTGAAGAATTCCGCATTGAACACGACACGATGGGCGAAGTCCGCGTCCCCGTGAACGCCCTGTACCGTGCACAGACGCAGCGTGCAGTTGAAAACTTTCCCATCTCCGGCAAGACCCTGGAACGCGCGCACATCGAGGCGCTGGCCCGGGTCAAGAAGGCTGCCGCGCAGGCCAACGCAGAACTTGGAGTGCTCGACGGCGAGCTCGCCAAGGCGATCGCGGATGCTGCCGATGAGGTAGCTGCCGGCAAGTATGACGGCGACTTCCCCATCGACGTTTTCCAGACCGGCTCCGGCACGTCCTCGAACATGAACACCAACGAGGTCATCGCCGAGCTGGCCACCCGCGCCCTGAAAGCCGCCGGGAGTGACAAGGTTGTCCACCCGAACGACCACGTCAACGCCTCGCAGTCCTCCAACGACGTCTTCCCCACCTCGGTCCACGTCGCCGCCACCTCGGCCCTGATCAACGACCTCATTCCGGCTCTCGGCTACCTGGCCGCGTCGCTGGAGCGCAAGGCCGTGGAGTTCAAGGACGTCGTAAAGTCCGGCCGCACCCACCTCATGGACGCCACCCCGGTGACGCTCGGCCAGGAGTTCGGCGGCTACGCAGCCCAGGTCCGCTACGGCATCGAGCGCATCAATGCCGCACTCCCCCGTGTTGCCGAAGTACCGCTCGGCGGCACCGCGGTGGGCACTGGCATCAACACCCCGGCCGGCTTCCCGGAACGCGTCATCGAACTGCTCGCCACGGACACCGGCCTGCCGCTGACCGAGGCCCGCGACCACTTCGAGGCCCAGGCCAACCGCGACGGCCTCATCGAAGGCTCCAGCCAGCTGCGCAACATCGCGATCTCCTTCATGAAGATCAACAATGACCTCCGCTGGATGGGCTCCGGCCCCAACACCGGCCTCGGCGAAATCGCCATCCCGGATCTGCAGCCGGGCTCCTCGATCATGCCGGGCAAGGTCAACCCGGTCATCTGCGAGGCGTCCATCATGGTCTGCGCCCAGGTCATCGGCAACGACACCGCCATCGCCTGGTCCGGCACCAACGGCGCGTTCGAGCTCAACGTCGGCATCCCCGTGATGGCCGCCAACCTGCTCGAGTCCATCCGCCTGCTGGCCAACACCAGCCGGGTCATGGCGGACAAGATGATCGACGGCATCACCGCAAACGTGGAGCGAGCCCGCTTCCTCGCCGAGGCCTCCCCCTCGATCGTGACTCCGCTGAACAAATACATCGGCTACGAGAACGCGGCCAAAATCGCCAAAAAGGCAGTGGCCGAGGGCCTCACCATCCGTGAGACCGTCGTCGCCATGGGCTTCCTGGAGCGCGGCGAGGTCACCGAAGAGCAGCTGGATACCGCGCTGGACGTTATGTCCATGACACGCCCGCCGCACAAGGCATAGATCCCCACCGCCTCCCAAAAGTACGACGGCGGCCGCCCACCTTCATCGCGAAGGTGGGCGGCCGCCGTCGTTCTCGTGAACGCGTATGCGGACTCGCTGGCCCCTGTCTTCTGGTACCTGGTTCCGTTCCTTGCGGTGGCCCTGGCCCTGGCCATCACCATGAAGCAGATCCCGCTCTCGGACACCGCTGGAATGGTGGCCGGCGGCGAGGCCGTTGGCGGCGAGGAAGCCGAACACGCTGCCCTGCTCCACGGAACGGCATCACCGGCTTCCACGGGCGCTCCGTCAAAGGGCATCAAGGACGAGGACGGCGAACTGGTCTCCCTGCGCCGCTGACCGGCGTCCCAAGGCTATAAGCCATAGCGGCGGAAGCCGCGGTCAAAAGCCTGCAGGGGCGCCGCGATCTTGGGGTTGCGGCGCCCCTGTTGTTCTCCTGGCGCTTGCGGACCGGGGCCGCAAGTGTCCTCGCGCGCTAAGCGGGCAGCAGCATGGCGGCTGCGGCGCCGGCGAGCATAAACGGGCCGAACGGGATGGAAGATTTCAACGTGCCGCGGCGGCCGCCAGCAAGGCCATGGACCAGAGGCCTCCCAGCAGGAAAGCCGCGAAGGTCCCGGCAAAAACGTGCCCCAGCCGAGATAGCCGAGGTACATCCCCAGGACGCCGGCCAGCTTTACGTCGCCAAAGCCCATGCCGGGCGGATAAACCATCCGCAGGACAAAATAGAAGGCCCACAGAACGGCGCCCCGGCCAGGATGCGCAGCGCCGGATCCCCAGGAGCTCGGCGGCACCGTCGGGTGACCCACGAGCGCGGCAGGACCGGCGATCACGTGCACCAAGGCCGCCGCGAGCAACAGGGCCCCGCCACACCGTAGGACGGGAAGACAATCCGGTTGGGCAGCAGATGGTGGCGAACGTCAATCACCGTCAGGCGGGCCGCCATAACCAAAAAGTAGGCACAGGCGGCCAGCACCAGCCAGAACGCCAGCGGGGTGGCGTCCCACAGTCCATCGAGTCGTCGGATCACCCTTCGGATGCTACTGGATTCGCGCCCCGCACCGCAGAGCCCACGCGTAAACTGTGGATATGTCGACATGGGACACCAGGCGCCGGCCGGATCCGGAGGGCAGCGCCGCCGCTGCAGACCTGAGCACCATGTTCCGGAACCTTTGCCGGTCTTCCCCCTGGAAGTGGCAGTCACTGCGTTTTGAGTACTGGGATGAACCGTTTTCCGACGTCCCCAACCCGTCCGCTCCCCTGGTCCGCGCCTGGCTGCGCCGGCCCGGGCGCTGCGCCTGGAAACCGCCGACGGGCTTGTCCTCCACAGCACCACCGGCATCAACGATTCCAAGGACGGGTTGTACGTCAGCGCCACCCGGAAGTCCTGGCTGCTGCCGCCCCACCTCGTAGCGCCCGTTTACGACGACGGCGGCCTGGTCAGGCGCCGGCCGGAGGCGGCATACGGCGAACCCGGCTTCGGGAACGGCCGTTTCTCGGCTGCCCTCGATCCCGTGGAACTGGCCGGGAATGCACCGGTCCCCATTGAGTTCCCGGGCACTAACGCCGTGGACGTCGACACCGTGCGCCGCGTCGAACACGAGGGCCGGCCGGCACTGGAGGCAACCGTGACGCCTACCGCGTCCTACCATCCAGCGGATCCTGCCGCTCCGCTCTGCCTGCCCGGCAGCAACCGGGTGCGGATCGACTTCGAAACCGGTGTCTGCGTGGCCAGCCAGTCACTGGAAGCGGCAACCCCGGATTACGGGCACTGGCTCCGGATCCTCGCGGTGGACGAATACATGCTGGACGACCTGTTCGTGGCCGAGTCCATGAACCTGACGGACGTCCGCCGCCACATCAGCTGGGACATCCGCGCCTGAGCGCGGGTCCTGCTCCCGCCATCACCGGCGTTTGACAGACTCCCGCAGCCTGCCTTGCCCCTGGGCTAGGCTTCCCTGATGACCGCGCTGACTTCCACCTGGCCCCTCTTCGGCCTCAAGCTGACCACGCCCCGACTGGTGCTGCGTCCCATCGCCGACGCCGATATTCCCGCCGCAGTTGCAGCGGCCGCCAGCGGAGTCCACGAACCTGGATTGAGCCCTTTCAGCACTCCATGGACGGAACTGCCGGCGGAAGCATTAGGGCACAACATGGCGCAGTGGTACTGGCGCTGCCGCGGCCAGGCCACACCCGAGGACTGGACCCTGCTCCTGGGCATCTGGTACCAGGACGAATTCATCGGCTGCCAGGACATCGGCGCCAAGGAGTTTGCCACACTTAAGACCGTCAGCACCGGCTCCTGGCTCAAGCAGTCCGTCCAAGGCCAGGGCCTTGGAAAGGAGATGCGTGCCGCCGTCGCGCTTTACGCGTTCGACTGGCTCGGCGCCGAAGTGGCCGAATCCGAAGCCGCCGCCTGGAATGCCGCCTCCCTGGGCGTGTCCCGCTCCCTCGGCTACGAACTCAACGGCACCAACAGGCAATCCTGGGGCGGCAAGGCCGTCGAAGTCCAAAAAGTGCGCCTCACCCCCGCAACCTTCAAACGCCCCGACTGGACCCTCAAAGTAGAAGGCCACGAAGCAACGGCTAAGTTCCTCGTCGGCTGAGGGTGGTTGGGTCCGCCACGCGACGCCTATCGTGCCGCTCTAGTCGGGTTACAGACCTTCTCGTAGGAGCGCATCGCAGCGCATCGGCCGCCGGAGGTCGCCCAGCGACCGAGGCGGCCCTATGCGTTGTGTCTAAGCGACGGAGAAGGGCCGCGGCCCGACGAACCGGACCACGGCCCTGCACCTGCATAACCTAAATCTCAGCGCCCTCCAGGAGCTCTGTTACCAGGGCTGCGATGGGTGATCTCTCGGAACGGGTGAGGGTGATGTGGCCGAAGAGGGGGTGTCCTTTCAGGGTTTCGACGACGGCGGCGATTCCGTCGTGCCGGCCAACGCGCAGGTTGTCCCGCTGGGCGACGTCGTGGGTGAGGACGATCTTGGAGTTCTGGCCGATGCGGCTCATCACGGTGAGGAGAACGTTCTTCTCAAGTGACTGGGCCTCGTCGACGATCACGAAGGCGTCGTGCAGGGAACGGCCGCGGATGTGGGTCAGCGGCATGACCTCGAGCATGCCGCGGTCCATGACTTCCTCCACGACTTCCTGGCTGACCAGGGCGCCGAGCGTATCAAAGACCGCCTGGGCCCAGGGGTTCATCTTTTCCGACTCTGAGCCTGGCAGGTAGCCAAGTTCCTGTCCACCCACGGCGTAAAGCGGACGGAAGACGATCACCTTGCGGTGCTCGCGGCGTTCCAGCACGGCTTCCAGACCGGCACACAGGGCCAGCGCGGATTTGCCGGTGCCGGCCCGTCCGCCAACCGAAACGATTCCGACGGCGGGTCCATCAGCATGTCGATGGCGAGCCGCTGTTCCGCCGATCGTCCGTGGAGCCCGAATACGTCTCGGTCCCCCTTGACCAGCCGCACCTGCTTGTCAGCGCCCACCCGGCCCAGGGCTGAGCCCCGGTTGGAGAGGATCACCAGCCCGGTGTTGACCGGCATTTCCGCGGCCGCGGGAATGAAGACGGGCTCGTGGCCGTACAGCGTGGAAATTTCTTCCTCGCTGGCTTCGACCTCCGCGACGCCGGTCCAGCCCGAATCCTTCACGAGCTCGTTGCGGTATTCGTCGGCAGTGAGTCCCATGGCGGAGGCCTTGACCCGCATGGGGAGATCCTTCGACACCACGGTGACGTTCCGGCCTTCATTGGCCAGGTTCTTGGCCACAGCCAGGATGCGGCTGTCGTTGTCTCCGCTGCGGAAACCCAAGGGGAGCACCTCGGCGGAAATGTGGTTCAGCTCCACCAGGAGGGTGCCGCCCTCGTTTCCGATGGGGATGGGTTTGCTCAAGCCACCGTGTTTCACCCGGAGATCATCGAGCAGCCGGAGCGCCTTGCGGGCAAAGTAGCCCAGTTCGGGGTCGTGCCGTTTCCCCTCAAGTTCCGTGATGACAACGATCGGAACAATGACTTCGTGCTCTGCGAAGCGTAGCAGCGCCCGTGGGTCCGAGAGCAGGACGGAGGTGTCAATGACGAACGTGCTAATGGTGGCGTCCCTTCCGGAGACAGCAAAACCGGCCGCAGATGTTTCGTCTGCTGCACCGGTTTGTGAGGTGGCTCGCGTGGCGCGAGAGGTAGCTTTCTGTCCCTGGTCAGAAACGGCTTCGGGCAGTTGTTCAGAATTAGCCACATCGACTCCAGCCCCGGGCACGCCCGGAATTGTTATTGGTGAGGCGGCTCGGCCTGGAGGCCGGGTCCGGCCTCCCATACAACCGGTGCGAAGTTCGCTCCATGTACTGGCCTCCCCGATCAGCCGGCGTATTTGCCTGCTGATGGATATAACGTAAATCCCCGCCCAGTAATTTCCGGTGCCATCCGTCGGCGATTCCTGTTGCCGGCTTGTGAATTCCGTATGAACGGGGGACCCGTGATGTGGATCAGGTCCCGAAGCGCCGCTGCCTGCCGGCGTAGTCCCGGAGGGCGCGGAGGAAGTCCACTTTTCGAAAGGCGGGCCACAAAGCCTCGCAGAAGTAGAACTCGCTGTACGCGCTTTGCCACATCAGGAACCCGGACAGCCGCTGCTCCCCGGAGGTTCTGATCACCAGGTCCGGATCCGGCTGGCCGCGTGTGTAGAGGAAACGGGAAATATCGTCGACGGACAGGGTGTCAGCGAGCGCCGAAATGTCAGAGCCCTTCGCGACGGCGTCGTGAAGCAGCTCCCGCACGGCGTCAACGATTTCGCGGCGTCCGCCGTAGCCCACCGCCACGTTGACATGGATCTTTTCGCGTACCGGAGTGCGGGCAGTGAGCTTGTTGAGCCGTTCCGCCAGGTAGTCGGGCAGGAGCTCAGGGGCGCCCATGGCGTTGACCGAGATGTTGGCGTCATCGTCCAGGCGGTCCAGGGTGTTGGCAATGATCCCCATCAGAAGGTCCAGCTCCTCGCTGGACCGGCTCATGTTGTCCGTGGACAGCATGTAGAGCGTGACCACCTTGACCCCAAGCTCCTGGCACCATCCGAGGAATTCATGGATCTTGTCCGCGCCGGCCTGGTGGCCCTGGCTGGTTGGTGCGTTGAACTGTTTGGCCCAGCGGCGGTTGCCATCCACCATCACGCCGATGTGATTGGGAATGCGGTCGCCGGCCAACTCGCTGAGCAGCCGCCTCTCGTAGAAGCCGTAAAGGAACCCGCGCAATTCCACGAGGAGACTCACCTGACTTCCGTTGCTGTTCGACGGCATTGCACATCCTAGGCTACCGTCCGGGACCGGGAGCGGCGTGACGGGACGTTCCCGGATGACCTGCCACGATTGTTACCCATGAGTAACTTATCCAAAGAGAGGATATTCTGAAGCCATGAACAGCCAGACTCCTGATGGCCCCCGCGCGCCCTCGGCGGACCACGGCCACGGCCCTTGAACGACGCCGCCGTCCGGCTGGCCGAGCTCCTGATGATCAAGCCCAAGTGGCGCGGCTGGATCCACACCGTCACGGCTCCGTTGGCCCTGGCGGCGGGCCTCGTCCTCGTGATTCTCGCCCCCACTGTGGACCGCAAGATCACCTCGGCCATATACGCTGCCACCGGCGTCCTGCTTTTTGGCATCAGTGCCATCTACCACCGCGGCAACTGGTCTCCGGGCGTGAAGATCGTCCTCAAGCGCCTGGACCACACCAACATCATGCTGGTCATCGCCGGCAGCTATACCCCCCTGGCCTGGTCGCTGCTGGAACAGCCCAAGGCCGTCCTGCTGCTCTGGGTCATCTGGTCCGGGCCATTCTCGGCGTGCTGTTCCGGCTGCTGTGGACGGACGCGCCGCGCTGGCTATACGTGCCGATCTACATCGCGCTGGGCTGCGGGTCGCTGTTCTACCTGCCTGAGTTCTTCGCGGCCAGCGTCCCCGCCGCCGTCCTCATCTGTGTGGGCGGAGTCCTGTACATCACCGGCGCCGTGTTCTACGCGCTGAAGAAACCCAACTTCAGCTACGAACACTTTGGCTTCCACGAACTCTTCCATGCCCTGACGGTACTGGCCTTCGCAGCACATTTCACGGCGATCGCCATCGCAGTCCTCAGCTGAACTGTTGAGGCCGGTAGGAACGCGGGGTCCGGCCCGCCTTAGTCGCGGGGCTGGGCCGGTCAGCGTCCTGGCCCTGCCCCTCGAGGCCTGCCTTCTCGCCGGATGCATCCGTATCGCCGGCAACACCGAGGCCGTCGTGGCTGTCCGCAGCTTCGACGTCCGCGGCCTCGGCCGCTGCCTGGCGCTCATCTTCCACCTGAGCCCGGTAGCGGACGCGGCGGATGCGGCGGACCATGTCCACAATCAGCAGCGTGGTGGCCAGCACAAAGAAAGCCGTCATGATGAAGCCCCACAGGCCCGGGGTGATCTGGTCCGCGGAGATGCCCTCACGCAGGCCGGGCGTCGGCAGCGGTGAGGGGGTGGTGGTCAGGGCGAGAAGCAAGTGATGCACGATTCAAAACCTTCTGTGGAAGCTGATGGGCAGCCGGCCGGTGATTCCGGCGGCGCGTCCGCGGGACCCGGACCAGTCCACTGCTTTTCTACACGGCATAGAATATGCTGCTGCCTCTATCTTAGCCCGGCAAAAAGGTCCTTTTCGGGCAATTCGGCGGGGACCCTGGACTCGATCAGGGAGTAGTCTTCCCAAGGCCACACGCGGCGCTGCATCTCGGCCGACACGGCAAAGAAGAACCCCAGCGGATCAACCTGCGTGCGGTGCGCGCGGAGTGCGTCGTCGCGGGCCTCAAAAAGTCCCCGCAGTCGATCTGCGTGGTGGTGGCATGGGCACCCTGCGGCGGGGTGTGGCCTTCCGCGTCCGTTTCCAGCCACGCGGCCAGCCGCTGGGCGTACGGTGACTGCAGGCCTGCTTCTTCCAGCGCAAAATGCAGTGCGCGGAACCGGTCCGGGCTGAAGGCCCTGTCGTAATAGAGCTTGCTGGGTTCCCAGGCCGCTCCGGCGTCGGGATACCTGCTGGGGTCACCCGCAGCAGCAAATGCCTCTACTGCCACCCGGTGCGCCATGATGTGGTCCGGGTGCGGGTATCCCCCGTTTTCGTCATAGCTGACGATCACGTGCGGCTTGAAGTCCCGGACCAGCCGCACCAGCGGCGCCGCGGCGCGCTCCAGCGGCTGGACGGCGAAGGATCCGGTCGGCAGCGGCGGCAGCGGATCGCCCTCGGGCAGCCCGGAGTCCGTGAATCCCAGCCAGCGCTGCTGGATGCCAAGTACCTTGGCCGCCTGGTCCATTTCCAGCCGGCGCGCCCCTGCCATGTCCCGCTTGGGATGCGGCTCGCCTTCCACGGCAGGGTTCTGGATGTCTCCGCGGGATCCGTCGGTGCAGGTGGCCACCATGACTTCCACTCCGGCAGCGGCGTACATGGCCATGGTCGCGGCGCCCTTGCTTGACTCGTCGTCCGGGTGCGCATGAACGGCTAGCAGCCTCAGCGTTGCCGGGGCATTGGTGGACGCTGTCATCGAGGACGGCTCCTTAATTCTTTTTGCGGCTGCTGTGACGGCCGCTCGACTGAAGGCACTGCATGACTGGACGGACGGGGTAGCTGTGCCGGGGTGCTGATCCGGACCGGACGGCCACGGCCTGGAACCGAACTAAACTGGACTGGTGACTACCCAGGATCAGCCCGCCGCGTCCCCGCCTGCAGACACTAGCCTAGCCAATCGTTATGGCAGTAAGAAGCAGCCCCTCCCGCGTGCGGTCAAACGTGGCATCGCCATAGCGGCACTGGGGGCCGGAGTGGGGTTTATGGCCTGGGTCTCCACGTCCTCAGCCGGCTCTGACGTGACGTTCAAGGACATCGGTTTCAGCACCATCGATGCCACCGCGGCCGAGGTTGATTTCCAGGTCACCAGGGAACCAGGGACGGCCGTCAAGTGCGCCGTCAAGGCCCTCGACTCCAAGTTCGCCTTGGTGGGCTGGAAAGTAGTGGACATCCCGCCCGGGGAAGCTGACAAAACGGCCGACGGCGGCAGGACAGTTTCGCAGCGGGTGACACTCCGGACGGAGTCCCTGTCCGTTTCCGGCGTGGTGGACGACTGCTGGATTCCGCGTGCCGGGACGTAGTGCCGTGTGATCTATGCCCCATCCCGGGTTGGGTATGTCCAGAGTTTTGATTACAATGGGTCAATACCTTTACCCCGCTGAGCTGGTTGCTGAGTTCCACAAGTGGCCACCGTTGCGGGGTCTTTTGCATGTACGACCATTAGGAGAAGTCCGTGTCTACCACCAACAGCGCGCCTGCAGCCTGGCTCACCCAGGAAGCTTTTGACCGCCTGAAGGCAGAGCTGGACCACCTTTCCGGCCCTGGCCGTGCGGAAATTGTCCAGAAGATTGAAGCTGCCCGGCAAGAGGGCGACCTGAAAGAAAACGGCGGTTACCACGCAGCCAAAGAAGAGCAGGGCAAAATCGAAGCCCGGATCCGCCAGTTGACTGCACTCCTGCGAGACGCCCACGTAGGCGAGTCCCCCGCTGACGACGGCATCGTCGAGCCCGGCATGCTCGTTGTTGCCCTGATCGCCGGCGACGAAGAGACCTTCCTGCTGGGGTCCCGCGAAATCGCCGGCGATTCAGACCTTGACGTGTTCAGCGAGAAGTCACCCCTCGGCGCCGCAATCGTCGGCCACAAAGAGGGCGCGAAGCTCAGCTACACCGCTCCGAACGGCAAGGACATCACGGTGGAAATCATCTCCGCCAAGCCGTACGCAGGCTAACTCGTCACAGTGAACGCGCTCCAGGCCTAACAGGCCCAGCCAACGCCGGTCCCCGTCAGGGGCCGGCGTTTTTGCGTGCCGGGGCGCAGCAACAAGGCGGCTACAACTCCGCCTGCCGCCCCGCCGAGGTGCGCCTGCCAGGAGATGTAGCTGCCCATGATTGGCAGCACACCCAGCAGGATGCCGCCGTAGACCATAAACAGCACCACGGCGAGCAGGATCTGCCGCCAGCTGTGGTTGAAGAAACCCGCACCAGGAGGAATGCGAACAATCCGAAAACCAGGCCGGAGGCGCCAACGGTGATGCCGCCGTCGCCAATCAGCCACACCGTCAGCCCGGAGCCCAGCCAGCTGAATCCGAGGGCCGTTAGGAACACCCGCACGCCGGACAGGAACACCAGGAAGCCGAATACGATCAGGGGCAGGGCATTGGACAGCAGATGGTTCAGGTTGGCGTGCAGCAGCGGGAACGTCAGGATGTCCAGAAGCCCGTCCGCGGACCGGGGCCGGAGCCCGAAAGTCCGGTTCAGGCTATGCAGGGTCAGCATGTTGATCAGTTCGATCACAAAGAGCGCGGCCACAAAGCCGCCGGCCACCAACAGTCCGCCTTTCGCCCGCGAGGCTGTGGTTTCCCGGTTCCGCGTCTTTCCGTCCCCCGTCGCGTCAAGCATGGCTGCTCCTAATGCACCACAATGGGCTGGAAACCCTCGGCACGAAGGGCGCCGAGGACCTGCTCGCAATGTTCGTGGCCCTTGGTTTCGAGGTTCACGGTGATGGAGACGTCGCCCATGCTGATGGAGCCGCCAACACGGGTATGGTCCAGGCCCGTGACGTTCGCATCGTTTTCGGCGATGATGCGGGCGATGGTGGCCAGCGAACCGGGCCGGTCATCCAGCATCATCCTCACAGTCATGTAGCGCCCGGCGGCGGACAGGCCCCGCTGGATGACTTTGAGCATCAGCATCGGATCGATGTTGCCGCCGGACAGGATCACGGCCGTGGTGCCGGGGTTTTCGATCTTGCCGTCCATCAAGGCGGCAACCCCCACCGCTCCCGCTGGTTCCACCACCATCTTGGCCCGTTCCAGCAGGAAGATCAGGGCCCGCGCCAGGGAATCCTCGCTGACTGTGACAACATCGTCCACGAGCTCACGGATGATGCTGAAGGGCAGCTGTCCGGGCCGTCCCACGGCGATGCCGTCAGCCATGGTGGACACCTTCTTCAGCGGAACCAAGGCGTCTGCGGCGAGGGACGGCGGATAAGCAGCGGCGTTTTCGGCCTGGACACCAATGATGCGGATTTCCCGCCCAAGTTCCCTGGCCCGGGCCTTGATGGCTACAGCGACGCCGGCCAGCAGCCCGCCGCCACCGACACCCATCAGGACGGTGTCCACATTGGGGATCTGCTCAAGAATTTCCAGGCCGACGGTTCCCTGGCCGGACACCACATCAACATTGTCGAAGGGGTGCACAAAGACCATGCCGGACTCATCTGCGTAGCGCTGCGCCTCGGCGAGGGCCTCATCCACGTTGTGGCCGTGGAGGATCACCTCCGCACCGTGGCTGCGGGTGGCCGCCAGTTTCGGGAGGGCTACGCCCAGCGGCATGTAGATGCGGGCCTTGATGCCCAGGCTTTTGGCGGCCACGGCCACGCCCTGTGCGTGGTTGCCGGCTGACGCGGCCACAACACCGCGTTTTTTATCCTCAGCCGAGAGCTTGGCCATGCGGACATACGCACCGCGGACCTTGAACGATCCGGCCCGTTGCAGGTTTTCGCACTTGAAGAAGACGTCTCCGCCTACCATCCCGCCCAGGGCCCGTGATGATTCCACCGGGGTCCGCATAATAATCCCCTCGAGCAGCTTCTGCGCCTCCAGGACATCGTCCAGCGTGACGGGAAGAGTTTCAAGGGTGTTCACGGACTTATTCTCCTTGGTGGATACGGATACGGCTCCGGCGCCTTGGCTCATGTTTCAGGCCTGGGCATCCGGATTGGCTGGTTCAGTGCTGGCTGCGGCGTCCTTGCCGCGCTTGGGCGTGAAGCCCGGCAACCGGACGTCCCTTATGGAGTCATCATGGTCCAGGCCTGGCGCCACCGGCCCTCCTAGGGTTGCCAACACCTGTTCATGTTCCCACGTTCTGGCCGCGATGTAGCGAATTGCGGAGTTTGCTACGGCGAGGATGGGGACTGAGAATAGCGCGCCGGGGATGCCCGCAAGGTACGAACCCGCCGCCACAGAGAGGATGACCGCCACCGGGTGCAGGGCCACGGCCTTGCCCATCACGAGGGGTTGCAGGATGTGGCTCTCCAGCTGCTGGACCAGTAGGACGATAGCCAGCATGATCAGGGCGTTGACCGGCCCGTTGGCCACCAGGGCCAGGAGTACGGCGATGGCCCCGGTCACCAGGGCACCGACTACCGGGATAAAGGAACCGATAAACACGAGCACGCTCAGGGGCAGGGCCAGCGGCACCCCGATGATGGCCGCGCCGGCGCCGATGCCTACCGCGTCAACAAACGCAACAAACATCTGGATCCGTGCGTAGCTGACCATGGATGCCCAGCCCTTGCGTCCGGCACCGAACGTTGCCGCTCGCGCTTTCTTCGGGAGGAGGCGGACCAGGAAGGCCCAGATCCTGTCGCCTTCGAGCAGGAAGAAGATCAGGATGAACAGGGCCAGCACCATTCCCGCGGCGAAGTGGCCCGCGGTGCTGCCGAAGGACAACGCACCGCTGAGGATGCTGCTGCTGTTGTTCTGAAGTGCGGCGGATGCTTCCTTGAGGTACTGGTCGATCTGGTCGGCGGTGAGGTGCAGGGGTCCTTCGGCCAGCCAGTCCTGGATCTGCTTCACGCCGGTCAGCGACTGGGACCACAATTCGCCGAAACCTGAAGCCAGCTGCCGTCCCACCAAGGCAAGGGCGCCAGCAATCACACCGATGAACCCCAGTACCGTGATGGCCACCGCGGCGCCGTTTGGCAGGCGCCTGCTCTGCAGCCAGCGCACTACCGGGCTCAGCAGCCCGGCCAGCAGTGCGGCCACCATAACGGGGATAATCAGGAAGCTGATCCGGCTGAGCAGCCAAATCAGGGCGCTGCCCATCAACAGGATGAGACCAAGCCGCCAGGCCCACGACGCAGCGATCCGGATACCGTAGGGGATGTCCTGCTCAAGCTCCCGGTCCGCGCGCTCCCGGGCCGGGCGGACAGCTTCCACCGGCCGGGCCGAATCCGGCGCCGTGCCTGTGGGCTTTGAATCGGATGGGGTGGCGTCCTCGGCTGGCGTCATAGCCTAATACTTCCTCAGCACCGCCCCTTATGCGAAACGGCTACCCGGCCCCGCCCAGGACAGCATCGATACCCCAGGCCATCGTGAACGTTTCCCCGGCCGAAAGCCACCGCAGCCCGTGACCCGAGTTGAAGGCATTGGCCGGACCGGTCATGGGTTCGATGGCAACCGCCCTGGGCCTGCCGGGCAGCTCAGTTGTCACAAAGATGTGGACGTAGCCGCAGGATTCGTTCTGCCACAACGTGACACTGCGGCCGTCAGGTGCGCTGAGCACATGACGGGCCGCACCGCCGTCGAACGTCAGGTCAGTGAGGGCTACATCGATCTCAAGGCCCCCACTCGTTGGCCGTTGCGGAAGTCACTGTCCCCACTGACGGGCTCCGAGCTCCGCGGGATCAGGCGCTGGTCCGCCACGAGGCGGGTGCCGGCGGCGACGGTCAGTGTGAGCTGGTCCACGTCCGTGTCGCCAAGCCGTAGGTATGGGTGGGCGCCCAGGACGAACGGCGCTGGCTCGTTGGAATCGTTGATCAGCGTCTGGCGGACTTCCAGGCCAAGGTCCTCAGCGAGAAGGTACTGGACCCGGTGGCGCACCAGGAAGGGGTAGCCATGCTGCGGAAACACCGTCGCCTCGAGCGTCACCGAATATTGCGATTCATCAACCAGGCTATAGGCGGAGTTGCGGAGCAGTCCATGACTGGCGTTGTTCCGGGAAACTTCCGTGATGTCCAGTTGTTGCTTTTTACCGTCCAGGTACCAGAGCCCGTCCTCCACCCTGTTTGCCCAGGGGGCAAGGGTGATCCCGGCGGCGCCGGGGGAAATCTCGGCGTCCCCATAGGTCTCGGTGAGCTGGACACCGGCGCGGCTGTAGAGCCGCAGGCCGGCCGCCAGCTCAGTCACAACGGCGAACGCGTCACCCCTGCGGAGTTCGTACTGCCGGCCGGTGGCGTAGGTCTGGAATCCGGCGGGAATGCTCGCGTCCGGGGTTGCACTCGAAGTCATGAGCACCACGGTAACAGGGGGCAAGGACAGCCTGCCATCACCGCAAATGTTCTCTTTTGTGTGAAACTATTCTTTTTTGAGCGAAATATGGGATAATCGAGGCAACGGACGCCCGGCACCTCCGGCACCAGCACGCAAAGGACCCCGCCATGACAGGTATCACCACCACGACGCTCGCCGATGGCCGGGAGCTGATTTATTTCGACGACGCCGCCACTGCCAAGCCCCGCACCGCGGCCACCACCACCGATCACCGGCCCCTGCCCGAGCGCGGCGAGCCTGGCGAAGTACGCTTCGATGCCCTCACCGACGAATGGGTGGCCGTCGCGGCGCACCGGCAGTCCCGCACGCACCTCCCGCCTGCCGACCAGTGCCCCATCTGCCCCACTACGCCGAACAACCCCTCCGAGATCCCAGCACCCGACTACGACGTTGTGGTGTTTGAAAACCGCTTCCCGTCGCTGGGCCCGGCCGTGGGCCCAGTGCCGTCCACTCCGGCTTGGGGCACCACCGGATCCGCGTACGGACGCTGCGAAGTAGTGGCGTTCACGCCCGAGCACACGGGATCGTTCAGTGGCCTCGGTGAGGCGCGTGCCCGGACCGTTGTTGAAGCGTGGGCGCACCGCACCGATGTCCTCAGCAAACTGCCGGGGATCAGGCAGGTGTTCCCGTTCGAAAACCGCGGGGCCGATATCGGCGTCACCCTCCACCACCCGCACGGCCAGATCTATGCGTACCCCTACGTCACTCCCCGGGCCGGGGTCATCGGAGCGGCCGCACGCAAGTTCTATGATGGGTCCGACGGGCGGCAGACGCTCACGGGCTCGCTGCTGCGGGCGGAACGCGAGGACGGGAGCCGAATGGTGATGGAGGGCGAGAATTTCAGCGCCTACGTGCCGTTCGCTGCCCGCTGGCCGCTGGAAATCCACCTGGTGCCGCACCGGCAGGTACCCGATCTGGCCGCCTTGAGCGGTGAGGAAAAGGATGAACTGGCCCACGTCTACCTTGACCTGCTCAAACGGCTCGATGCCCTGTATCCGACGCCAACACCCTACATTTCCGCCTGGCACCAAGCCCCTCTTGACGACCTCCTGCGCCCGCCAGCTACCTGCACCTCCAGCTGACGTCGCCCCGCCGGGCAGCGGACAAACTCAAGTTCCTGGCCGGCTCCGAAGCCGCCATGGGCGCGTTTATCAATGACACCACCCCGGAGAGCGTGGCGGAACGGCTCCGGGCCGTGGTGGTTCCGGAGTCCAGCCCCGTCCATGCAGCAACCGCCTCTGCTGCTCTGGGGGCCCTGCCTGAAGGAGTACACACGTGAGCGCCTCCCCTGACCCGCTGACTGCCCGCACCCCTCTGACCAAGCCGGCGGAACCGGGCACTGAGGACCTGGACACAGCGCAGCCCGGCACCGCGGACCTGGCCGCCCGCTTTGGGCAGGAGTTCGGCAGGCTTCCCGACGGCGTCTGGCAGGCACCGGGACGCGTTAACCTCATCGGCGAGCACACCGACTACAACGAGGGTTTTGTGCTCCCGTTCGCGATCGATAAGACCGCCCGGGTGGCTGTCGGAGTCCGTGCGGACTCTACGGTCCGGCTCCTGTCCACTTATGGTGACCACGGCATGGTCACCGCCGACCTCGGCTGTTTGGATGCGGCTTCCGCCAAGGGCTGGACGAAGTATCCGCTCGGCGTGATGTGGGCGTTGCAGCAGCAGGGCATCACCGTTCCGGGTGTGGACCTGCTGCTCGATTCAAACGTTCCCCTGGGCGCCGGCCTGTCCTCATCGCACGCCATCGAATGCGCGGTCATCTCAGCCCTGAATGACCTGACGGGAGCTGGGCTTGAACCCGAGGAGATGGTCCTCGCCACCCAGCGCGCCGAGAACGACTTTGTCGGCGCCCCACCGGCATCATGGACCAGTCAGCATCGCTGCGCGGATCCAAGGGGCACGCGGTCTTCCTGGACTGCCGCGACCAGAGCGTTAAGCTGGTTCCCTTCGAGACAGAACCTGCAGGGCTGGTGATGCTGGTGATCGATACAAACGTCTCCCACTCCCATGCCGACGGAGGCTACGCTTCCCGCCGCGCGTCCTGCGAACTGGGCGCCGAGGTCCTGGGCGTCAAGGCCCTGCGTGATGTCCGGCTGGAGGACCTGGAAGAAGCCGCCGGCCTCCTGGACGAGGTCACCTACCGGCGCGTGCGCCATATCGTGACCGAAAACAACCGCGTGCTGCAGACCGTGGAGCTGCTGGCCAGTGCCAGCCCAGGTTCCATCGGCGCCCTGTTGGACGCCAGCCACGTTTCCATGCGGGACGACTTTGAAATCTCCTGCCCGGAGCTGGATCTGGCGGTGGCCACCTCCCGTGCCAACGGGGCCATCGGCGCCCGGATGACCGGCGGTGGCTTCGGCGGGGCAGCGATTGCGCTCACCCCGGTGACGTCGGAGCAGCAGGTGCGCGCCGCCGTCGTGCGTGCGTTCGAAGAAGCCGGCTACGCGGCTCCTGACATCTTCACGGTAACCCCGGCAGCGGGAGCCATGCGCATTTCGTAGCGCGGGTACCCGCAAAAAGAGGGCCCACCTAATGCGAAATGCATCGGTGGGCCCTCTTCTTGCGTTGAGATTGCGACGGCGGATGCCCGGTTCTGTTGTCAGTCCTCGCCGCGGAGGATGGCCAGGACGCGGATGATCTCCACGTACAGCCAGACCAGGGTGACCGTCAGGCCGAAGGCTGCGGTCCAGGAGAAGCGCTGCGGCGCACCGCTCTGCACGCCGGCTTCGATGCTGGTGAAGTCCATGACCAGGGAGAACGCGGCCAGGCCAATGGCCAGAATGCCGATGACAACACCAATGATGCCGCTGCGCAGACCGAAGGGTTCTGTCGTCATACCCGTCATCATCATGACCAGGTTGACCACGGAGAACAGGCCATAACCCACCAGTGCGATCATGAAGAACTTCATGGCCTTGGGAGAGGCGCGCACCTTGCCGCTCTTGAACAGGAGCAGCGTCACGGTGAACACGGACAGCGTGCCGATAACGGCCTGCAGGCCGACTCCCGGATACATCAGGTCAAGCACGCGGGTGAGGCCGCCGAGGAACAAGCCTTCGAGCCCGGCATAGGCCAGGATCAGGGCCGGCGAAGGCTGCTTCTTGAACGTGTTGACCAGTGCCAGGACGAAGCCGCCCAGCGCACCGACGATCATCAGGATGCTGGCCAGCCCCATGCTGACGAACAGGGTCACCGCGGCACCGGCCAGCAGGACTCCAAGGCAGGCAGCCGTCTTGACGATGACGTCGTCGTACGTCATCCGGCCGGTGTCCGCGGGACCTGCGGCCGGCTGGTTGTACATCTGGCGCAACTGCTCATCGGTCATGTTCTGCTGCTGGCCCCAGCCGTTCTGGGGATCCAAGACCTGGCCGGGAGCCCGCTGGCCGTACTGTGCCTGTCCGTAGGGTGCCTGCGGGACACGCGGTGCCTGCGTTGCTCCACGGAAATTCTTTCCGTTGAAGATCGGGTTTCCGCCAAGTGCCATTGCTGGTGTCCTCCAAGTAAAGGGTTGAGTCGTGACTTACAAACCACGCTACCAATATCTACGCGCCCGCGCCCAATAAGTTCCCCGTCCATGGCGCCGAGACGCAACCGTGATGCATCCGAGTGGACGAGCGCAGGCGTCGCCACCCCATGGAATACCGCTGATCAACAGAAGTTTCTTTGCGAACACTTTGCCACTGCGCCGTGGCTGCGGCGCAGTTGTTATGCGATCGCTACCGGAGCGCTTCCCCGCAGTCTAAGATTTGGCCCTGACGAGCTGTAACATTGGCCACACACGGTGACGGATATCACAACCAGGTCCCCAACCTGCACGAGAGCATCACCATCCGTCCCGTGACGTATGCAGTGGTTGCAATGGCGCACCCCTGGCCACCCCCCAAGTGGAGGATTTTCATTTTGAGAAGTACACCCAAAGGCTCGCCGCACAGACGGCCGGGCGGATTGCTGAAAGTGATAGGGGCCATCTTTGCCTCTGTCGTGGCGATACTGCTCGTCGTCGCCCCGGCATCACAGGCCACTTCGCCGTCTCCGACACCATCCCCGTCGATTACGACCTTCCAGAACAACATCAGCGGCTTCCTTCGGGATGACGCACGCGCCCCCATCCCGAATGTGACCATAACCGCCAGGAGCGGGGACTTCGAAGGGACCGCCAAATCCGCGGCCAACGGGTCCTGGAGCATCGGCGTCCCTGTCCAGGGCACCTACGAGATCGAGCTGGACGAATCGACCCTGCCAGAGGGCATCAAGCTGGCCGAAGGCCAAGAAAACCCCCGCAATGTCACGTTCAGCCAGACCTCCAACCTCTCGGTGATTTTCGCCTTCGGTGAGGGCATCGTGGTGCAACAGCAGGACTTCGGCCAGAATCTCCTCAACCGGCTCGTTGCCGGGCTGAGCTTTGGTCTCCTGCTGGCCCTGGCCTCCGTAGGACTTTCCCTGATCTTCGGAACCACGGGGCTGACTAACTTCGCCCATGGGGAAATGGTCACCCTCGGCGCTGTACTGGTCTTCGCTTTTAACGCCATAGGCCTCCCCTTCTGGCTTGCCTTGATCCTTTCGCTCCTCGGGGGTGGCCTCTTCGGCTATGTCCAGGATGCCGGACTCTGGAAGCCACTTCGCCGCCGCGGAACGGGCCTGGTGCCCATGATGATCGTCAGTATTGGACTCGCCCTCGCCGTCCGGTACGTCATCCAGTTCTACTTTGGCGGCGCCACGCAGCAACTGCCCTATGCCCAGAGCGCCGAGATCCAACTGGGTCCGGTCTCCATCTCTCCCAATAACCTCTGGTCGCTCATCATAAGCGCGGTTGTGATTGCGCTGATCGGCATCATCCTGCTCAAGACCCGGCTGGGCAAGGCCACCCGCGCGGTGGCCGACAACCCAGCGTTGGCGGCCGCCTCCGGCATCGACGTCGACTCGGTCATCCGGATCGTCTGGGTCACAGGCGGCATGCTCGCCTCCCTCGGCGGAATCCTATGGGCCTACTACCGGCCGGGCGTGACCTTCGACATGGGTTCGCAGATACTACTGCTCATCTTCGCAGGCGTGACTCTGGGCGGCCTCGGCACCGTATTCGGCGCCCTCATCGGGTCCATCATCGTCGGCATCTTCGTAGAGCTGACCACCGTTTTCGGCCTCGCTGCCGACCTCAAGTATGTGGGAGCACTGTTCATCATGATTGTTGTCCTCTTGTTCCGGCCCCAGGGCATCCTGGGCCGTCGCGAGCGCGTGGGTTAGGAGACAGCCATGGATTTCGGATTCATTTTCTCCAGCGCTGCCGGCGAACTCTTCAGCCCGACCACCGCGGCCTACGCCCTTGCGGCACTCGGACTGGCAGTCCACTTCGGCTACTCCGGCCTACTGAACTTTGGCCAGGCCGGCTTTATGGCGGTGGGCGCCTACGGCTTCGCCATCTCGACGCTCACCTTTGGCGTGCCCTTCTTTGTGGGTCTCGTCATCGCCGTGATCTGCTCGGCCATCTTCGCGATGCTCCTGGGCATACCGACCCTGCGCCTGCGCGCGGACTACCTGGCTATCGTCACGATCGCTGCCGCAGAAATCGTCCGCTATATTGTCACGACCAACCAGCTGACCGCCGTGACCGGTTCTGCCAACGGCCTGGCCGCCTTCGAAGGCGGGTTCTACGCCATGAACCCGTTCCCGGCGGGTTCGTACATAGGCATGAATAACCGGGACTTCTTCATCCGTATCGTCGGCTGGGGCCTCGTAGTCATCTGCTGCACCCTGGTGTGGTTGCTGATGAGGAGCCCGTGGGGCCGCGTGCTCAAGGGCATCCGCGAGGACGAAAACGCGGTCCGGTCCCTCGGTAAGAACGTTTATGCCTACAAGATGCAGGCCCTCATCATCGGTGGCGTGCTCGGCGCCCTGGCAGGCATGATCTTTACGCTCCCCCGCGGCGCGGTCCAACCGGCCAACTACGGCACCGAACTGACGTTCTTCCTCTACACGTGCCTGCTGCTCGGCGGACTCGGCACGGTGCTGGGACCAGTCGTCGGCGCGATGATCTTCTGGGTAGTGCTGTCCCTCACACAAGGCATCCTGTACGGCCTGATCGAATCCGGTGCCGTCACCTGGCTAAACACTGTCCAGGCCGGCCAGCTGCGTTACATCCTTGTAGGTGTCGCACTGATGCTGCTGATGATCTTCAGGCCCCAGGGCGTCTTCGGTAACAAGAAGGAGCTGGCGTTCGCATGAGCACGCATAGCGAAGAACCCCGTCCGTCGGGGGAAATTGACTACATGACGGACACGCGTCCGATTGCCGCCGGGGACACTGCTCCCGGCTGCAAGAAGCGCGATCCGATCGTAGTGGCGGAAAACGTCACCCGCAGCTTCGGCGGCATCAACGCCGTCGACGTCGAATACCTGGAGATTCCGCGGCACAAGATCACAGCGCTGATCGGCCCGAACGGTGCCGGCAAAACTACCCTCTTCAATTTGCTGACCGGATTCGATATGCCCAACTCCGGCAAATGGGAGTTCGAAGGCAACAGCCTTGCCGGGGTTTCACCCTACAAAGTGGCACGAATGGGGATGGTGAGGACCTTCCAGCTGACCAAGGTCATGGGAAAGCTCACCGTCATGGAGAACATGCGGCTCGGCGGCTCGGAACAGCCCGGTGAGCGCCTCTCCAAGGCCCTGTTCAAGGGTCTCTGGGGCGGCCGGGAAAAGGAGATCACTGCCCAGGCGAACGTCCTGCTTGAGAAGTTCAAGCTGGACGCCAAGAAGGACGACTACGCTGCCTCGCTTTCCGGAGGCCAGCGGAAGCTCCTTGAAATGGCACGTTCGCTGATGGTCAGGCCCAAGCTGGTCATGCTGGACGAGCCCATGGCAGGCGTGAACCCGGCGCTGACCCAGTCCCTCCTGGACCACATCAAGAACCTCAAGGCTGAAGGCATGACCGTGCTTTTCGTAGAGCACGACATGAACATGGTGCGCCATATCGCCGATTGGGTGGTGGTGATGGCGGAAGGAAGGATCGTTGCCGAGGGACCTCCTGGCGAAGTCATGAAGAATCCGGCAGTCATCGATGCCTATCTGGGAGCCCATCACGACGTGGACCTTGGCGACGCTGAGGGCATCAAGGAACTTGCAGCCGAGCTGGTGGCAGACGAGGAATCGATTGTCGGTACTGAGAACGCGGGCATTATTGCCATCGATATCGTCGCCGCCGAATCAGACGAGGCCCGCCATAAGAGGAAGGACAGCGAATGAGTACCACAAGCGCGGCTCCGGCGGCAAGCACTGCCGGCTCCCAGGACTCCGTAGTTAAGGTGACGGACCTCGTCGCTGGCTACCTTCCGGGCGTGAACATCCTGAACGGCTGCAGCATCGAAGCCCGCAAGGGTGAACTGATAGGCATTATTGGTCCTAACGGCGCCGGCAAATCGACGCTTCTCAAGGCCATGTTCGGTCTGGTGAAAGTCCATTCGGGCACCGTTGTGGTTCGTGGCCAGGACATCACCGGATTGAAGGCCAACAAGTTGGTGACCAAAGGCGTGGGATTCGTCCCGCAGAACAACAATGTGTTCGCCGCCTTGACCATCGAAGAGAACATGCAGATGGGCATGTTCCAGCGCCCAAGGACTTCGCCGAGCGGTTTGATTTTGTTACCAGCCTGTTTCCCGAGCTCGGCAAGCGCCGGCCCAGCGGGCTGGGTCGCTCTCCGGCGGCGAACGCCAGATGGTGGCCATGGGACGCGCGCTGATGATGGAGCCCGCCGTCCTGCTCCTTGATGAGCCCTCCGCAGGCCTCTCCCCTGTCAAGCAGGACGAAACCTTCTTGCGGGTGCACGAGATCAACCGGGCGGGGGTTTCGGTGATCATGGTGGAACAGAATGCCCGCCGTTGCCTCCAGATCTGCGACCGCGCCTACGTGCTGGACCAAGGAAGGGACGCCTACACGGGAACCGGACGGGAACTCATGAAGGACCCCAAGGTCATCCAGCTGTATCTCGGTACGCTGGCCGACGAGGTCTAAGCCTCTAGCAGGAGCTGCAGAAGGGCCGTCACCGTCCGGTGGCGGCCCTTCTGCGTGCTTGGCGCGGTTCCCCGGTGCCGTCCGGGCCCCTCCGGCAGCCACTTGCTCGGCGCCTGCGCTCGTACCTCCCGGCGGCCCCCTACCCTCGCAAGCTCGGGCAGGGATCCCTGCCGCCGTGGGCCCACCGCAACAACGGCGCTTGCACAAGCGCCTGCCTCCGTCGCCCTCAGCGTTTGCCCCACCCCTCGCGCACACAAAAAAGAACCCCGCCCGGTGCAATCCGGGCGGGGTTCTTTGTGCAGGAAGCGGCTTTACAGCTTGCCGAATTCTTCCTTGGACGGCACGTACTTGTTGTCGTCCTGGTACTCGTAGATGCCGATGTAGGCTTCCGTCGGGTCGCCGGCGTCAGAGAACGTCACCGGACCTGACTGGCCGTCGTAATCAATGTCCTTGCCGTTGCGGAGCAGCGTGACGCAGGAGGCGAAGTCGGTGCACTTCTCACCCGACTCCGAGACTGCCTTGAGCTGCTTGGCAATCTCAACGCCACTGGTGCTCTTAGCGGCTTCAGTGGCAAGGGCGATCAGGTTCACAGCATCGTAGGATTCACCTGCGTAGCTGTAGTCCTTCAGTGCCGGATCAATGGCGAGCAGTTTCTGCTTGAACGCCTCCTTGGCGAACGTGCCAGGGATGGTTCCCTGGGCGCCCTTCAGGGTCCCGGCCTGGAAGTCCTTGCTGTAGTCGGAGGTATTGCCGTCCACGAGGAACATCTGGGTGGGCTTGACACCCTTGCCCGTCATCAGCGGCACGATGCTCTTGGCCTGGTCAAAGGTGATCAGGGCAATCGCGTCAGGCTTGGCCGCTATGACCTTGTCCACCTGGCTGCTGAACTGGGAGTCGCCCTCGTTGAACAGCTCTTCCGCAACCACTTTGCCACCAGCTGCTTCGAAGGAGGACTTGACGTTGCTGGCAAGGCCGGTTCCGTAGGCGTCGTTGAGTACGATCATGCCCACAGTCTGTGCACCACAGGTGGCCATGTAGTTGCCCAGGACCTTACCCTGCAGCACATCTGAAGGCGCAGTACGCCAGTAGAGGCCCTTGTCATCCCAGGCAGTGAAATCCGGGGAGGTATTGGCGGGCGAGAACTGGATAACACCGGCACCGGTGATCTGGTTGATGACCGTCTTGGAGACACCGGACGACGCGGCACCGATGATGGCGCTGACGCCCTGACCGAGGAGCGCACTGGTGGACTGCGTGGCGATGTCTGTCTTAGTGTCGCCGGAGTCACGGTGGATCACTTCCACAGGCTTGCCCAGGACACCCCCGGCGTCATTGACTTCCTTGATGCCAAGATTCACACCCGCGATTTCGGGCGGCCCGAGGAAGGCCAGGGAGCCGGTGGTGGGGAGCAGGGAACCCAGCTTGAGCGGCGTTTCCGTGACGGTGGTTGCAGGCGGAACAGCGCCTCCAGCGCCTGCCTTCGCTGTGCTTCCGGGAGCCGCGCCGGGAGCGGGGCAGGAGATCCCAGTTGCTGAGGTAGTGGTTTCTGTCGAGCTCGGGGTGGAGGTACCACCACAGGCTGTAACCAGAAAGGCGACGCCGACACTAAGCGCTGTGAGCTTAGCAAGACGGGGTGCCGCCGGGGAAAGTGAAATCATTGACAATCTCCTGGATCGAAAGGTGCGAACGGCCTTTGACGCGGATGATCAGGTGTTCCTGATTTAACTTCAAGCTAATGCAAATCTGCGGCGGATATAAGTGACTGAGGTCACATCCTTATAACAGTCGTTGCATATTCGGAATAAACGTAGGCGATGCTCCGTTTTGCGGCCACGCCGGAGGCGCGGAAGGACGCGTCAGGACGAACTCCCTAGAGAGAATTTGTACCCCAGGTGGGACTCGAACCCACAACACGCGGATTTTAAGTCCGCTGCCTCTGCCAATTGGGCTACTGGGGCGCCCGATCAATGGTATCCCTTCATTCGCCCGCAAGCGGTCCGGCGTACCGAAACGTACCGTGGACCCCGCCAGGCCAGACCGCCAGCGGGAGTAACTGGAAGTGGTCCCCCAGGCCGTGTCGGGAGGGAGGACGCCGAAGGAAGCAGCCGGGACAAAGCCGAAGCGCGGGTAGTATTCGGTGCTGCCCAGCAACGCAATCCCGCCCTCCCCCGCCGCGTTGGCCCGGGCAATCGTGTCGTTCATAAGGGCAGTGCCGATCCCATGGCGCTGCAGCCTTGGTGTCACACCGATGGGCCCGAGCCCCAGCAACCCGTAGTCACCTACCCAGCCGCGGGTGCTGATCACGTGGCCGACTATTTCGTCGTCGAGCATGGCCACCACGCTGAACTCGGGCAGGTAGTCCTCGCACTCGAAGAGCTGGCGGAGCACTTCGACCTCTTCGGGCTCCCGTCCACCGGCAGGCCCGTGACCGGGGAGACGGCGAACGCCTCGGCCGTCAGCGTGAGGATCTTGTCCCTGTCCGCGGCCGTCTCGTTCCTGAGCAGCAGCTCGGGCCGCGGCACGTGCCGGCTGGCCGCTGACAGCTCAGCGAGGGCTTCGACGGCGCGCGGCGCGTCGGCCACCGGCACCAGCAGGTGGTCGTGGTGGAAGCCGGCCAGCACGTTGCAGCTGATTCTGGCGTCGGTCAGGGCCTTCCCGACGGCGGCGGTAAGACCAACAGCCTCCAGCGCAGAGTGCACTTCCAGGGTGATCCAGGCCGCCACAAAGTCGTAGTGCAGTCCCAGGCTGTCCGCCCTTTCCCGCGGCAGGACGACCGTCAGGCCCTCGGCCTCACGGACGGCAGCTTCGATGCCGGGCTCGAGGGGCCTGCCATGCGGCCACAGGACGTAGACATACTCCCCTCCCGCAGTACCGGTTTCAGTGTTGCCAGCAGGGCCTGGAGGTTCTTTTCGCCAGTCATACTGCCAGTCTAGAAGGGGACACCAGGCGGGAAACGCCAAAACGGCGGCTATCCCTCAAGGGGACAGCCGCCGTCGGGCGTTACATATGCTGCATTGGGGTGCCGGTGTTACTTTGCGTCCGCGGTGACCGACTGCTTGGGGTCCACGCTGGTGGCCTCCGCAGGGCCGGGCTTTGCCGCTCCGACGGATGCCTCCGGCGCGCTGGGCGCCGGGGCAGGAGCAGCCGCAGCTGGCTTGGGAGCCGGCGTGGCAGCGGCCACGAAGGCACCGCGCGGGTTGTCGAGGTCGATCAGCTGGGTGGTGTCGCGGCCCATAAAGAATGCGAGGATCCAGCCCATGATGACGCGGACCTTGCGCTCCATGGTGGGCATGGCCATGCCGTGGTAGCCGCGGTGTGCCAGCCACGCGAGCGGGCCCTTGAGGCCGATGCGGCCCAGGATGTTGATGTTGGCAACACCCTTCCACTCGCCGAAGCCGGCCACAGCACCCAGGTTCTTGTGCTTGTAGTCCTTCAGCGGCTTGTCCCAGCGCGAAGCCCACAGGTTGTTGGCGAGGCGCTTGGCCTGGCGAAGTGCGTGCTGGGCGTTCGGGACGCAGGTGCCGTCCGGCAGGCCGCTGCCCGTGAGGTCCGGCACGGCGGCGATGTCGCCGGCGGCCCAGGCGTTGTCAATGATGCCTTCATCGCCGGCGATGCGGAGGTCCGGCAGAACGCGGACGCGGCCGCGGGGTTCCAGCGGGAAGTCGGAGGAGCGGATCATCGGGTTGGCCTGCACGCCGGCAGTCCAGACGAGCGTGTCGGCTTCGAATTCCTGGGCGAGGGACTTGTCCGGGAGGTTGATGAGCTTCAAGGAGCCCTCAGCGCTGTCCAGGGAGGTGTTCAGCAGGACCTCGATACCGCGGCCGCGGAGGTGCTCCACAACCCATTCGGCCTGCGGTGCCGTGACTTCTGGCATGATGCGGCCCATGGCTTCAACCAGGACGAAGCGTACTTCTTCCTGGCGGATGCGGGGGTTGTTCTTGACCGCGGCGCGGGCCAGGTCTTCCATTTCGGTGATGCACTCGATGCCGGCGAAGCCGCCACCGACAACCACGAATGTCAGTGCCTTGGCGCGGGCAGCGGGGTCGGCGATGGTGGACGCGGCCTCGAGGCGCTCCAGCACCTTGTTGCGAAGGGCCACAGCCTCTTCGATGGTCTTCAGGCCGATGCCCTTGTCCGCCAGGCCCTTGATGGGGAACGTGCGGGTGATGGCGCCTGCGGCCACCACAATGTCGAAGTAGGGGATCTCGATGTGCTCTCCGCCGTCCGCGGGCGCCACGACGGCGGTGCGGTTGGCGTGGTCAATCGAGGTGACGCTGCCCTGGATGAGTTCAGTCTGCTTCAGGTGCTGGCGGTGTGAGACCACTGCGTGGCGGGCCTCAATGTTGCCGCCGGCCACTTCGGGCAGGAAGGGCTGGTAAGTCATGTAGGGCAGTGGATCCACGAGGGTGACGATGCCACCGGCATTCGCGATCTTCTTCTGCAGTTTGAGTGCTACGTACAGGCCGACGTACCCGCCGCCGACGACGAGTACCCTGGGACGGTCCTGGAGCTCTGGGGTGGTTGCCATGATTTAAGGATACAACAGTTTGTGAAAATCTTCACTAACTACGTTTTGCCACCTGAATCAACGGTTTGGAACGCGCCGGTATCGGGTTCCTCGCGCGCCGCTCCGGGGTTTCGGGCAGCTCTCCGCAGCTGGAGGACTGCCGCCCCGATGATCACCATAAAGAGGATCACTGAACCGATCACGACGGCGGCGCCAACGGCGCTGTCGCGCTGTGAGGGCGCCTCCGCCGCGGGCACGGTGGGCTCGGGCAGCGTGGGAACGGCACTGGCCACTTCGTCGGTGGGCACCGGTGCCGGCGCACCAAGGTTGCCGCGGCGGTGCACGCGGATCCAGTCCGAGATGGAGCCGAGCGGATTGGCGGCGGCTTCCGGGACGGAGTCCTTCAGGGCGGCCTCGGCATTCAGCACGCCAAAGCCGTACAGCGGGTCTTTTCCGGCAGGACCGGCATCCTTGGCGGTGCTGACGATCCGGTTGATGACCTGCTTGGCGCTCATCTCCGGCCATTTGGAACGGATGAGTGCGGCCACACCGGCAACGATCGGGGCAGCTCCGGACGTTCCCGCCCATTCTGCGTAGCCGCCGCCCGGAAGCCCGCCCAGCAGGTTTTCAGCCGGTGCCGCCACACCGATGCTGATCCCCTGGGACGACGAGTCCACGCTTGCTGTGCCCTTGCGGTCCAGGCCGGCGACGGTGAGGACGCCGGGGATGGTGGCGGGCGCTCCGACCTGGAGGTTTCCGCCTATCCGGTTTCCGGCGGCGGCCACGATCACCACATCCTTCTGCTCGGCATAGAGGAAGGCAGCATCCCAGCTCTGGGGCCACTGCGGCGTGGTGCTACCCAGCGAAATGTTGATGACTTTGGCCCGTTGTCCACGGCCCAACGGACCGCTTCCGGAATCTGGTCCTGATCGCTCTTACCCGCGGGGTTGGCCGATCCCAGCCAAGTTGAGACGGACAGGATCTCAGCTTCAGGAGCTACGCCGATCATGCCGTCCGGCCCGGATGTGGCAGCCGGGCCGGGTTTGGGCGAGGCGGTGGCGCCGGCCGGCTGGTGTCCGCGGCCGGCCAGGATGGTGGCTACCAGGGTCCCGTGTTCCGGCTTGACCCCCAGGCTTTTCTGCCCGTTGGGGCTGCCTGCCCCGGACGCGTCGAAGCCTCCGGTGACGGCGCCCTTCAGGTCAGGGTGCTCGGCATCCACGCCGCTGTCGATCACCGCGATCTTGACTCCAGCGCCCTTGGAAACGTCCCAGGCCTTCGTGATTCCGGCTTCGTCAAGCCAGTACTCCTTGTCCCGTTCAGCGTCGGCCATGGCCGCGGGCGCCAGGGTCAGTCCTGCGGCCAGGCTGGTGCCTGCAAGGGTCACCGCCAGGAGAGCTGACGCGGCCCGGCGGAACCGTGCTGTTGCTCTGGTCATATGGGTTCCCATGCTTGGTTGGCTGAAGGCCTGGTTAGTGGATGCTCAGGGCAATTCCGTCAAGAATATCGTGTTCGCTGGCGGTGGCCGTGACGATCCGGCCCTCGGTGAGTTCATTGAGCCGCTCCAGGATGCGCCGCCACACCAGCCCGCCGGCACCCATGACGTCGACGCGGCCGGGGTGCATGTACGCCAGTTCCGCACGTTCTCGCCTGGTCATGTGGAGGAGGTCAGTGGCGGCTTCGGTTATGGTGCCGATGGCCAGTTCCGTCCCGTGAATGGCCGCCGGCGAATACTCCGGAAGCCGCAGGGCATGGGCGGTGATGGTGGTGATCGAGCCGGCCACCCCGACGACGGCGGTGGCGCGTTCCAGCGGAACGTCCAGCCCCGCCGGGCGATGGCGGCGTCGATGTCGGCTTCCGCGGCGGCGATCTGCTCCGCCGTGGGCGGATCGTCCTGCAGGTGCCGTTCGGTCAGGCGGACGCAGCCGACATCCACGGATTTGGCGGCAGTGACTCCGCCGGCGGTACCGAGGACGAACTCCGTGCTGCCGCCGCCGAGGTCAACCACCAGCACCTGCTCGCCGTCGAGGATGGGCAGGACGCTGCTGGCCCCGGCGAACGACAGGGCAGCTTCTTCATCGCCCGAGATTACCTCCGGTTCAACGCCCAGCAGTTCCCGGATCCCGTCCACAAAACCTGGCGGTTGCGCGCGTCCCGGCTGGCCGAGGTTGCCACAAAACGGATGGACTCGGCGCCATACTCACGGATCATGGCTGCGTAATCCCCGGTGGCCGCAAAGGTGCGCTCCAGTGCCTCAGGGGCAAGTTCGCCGGTGGCGTCCACGCCCTGGCCCAGCCGGACAACCCGCATCTCGCGGACAACGTCGGTGAGCTTCGCTGCCCCGTTGCTGCGGTCGATGTCGGCGATGAGCAGGCGGAGCGAGT
Source organism: Arthrobacter sp. Hiyo4 (assembly GCA_002370555.1). GTDB lineage: Bacteria > Actinomycetota > Actinomycetes > Actinomycetales > Micrococcaceae > Arthrobacter. The sequence continues at coordinate 1,016,214 of AP014718.1, read as the reverse complement.
TCGTGCCGCAGTCGATGGCGGCGACGCGGGTCATGCCCCTGCCCCGTCAGCGCTTGCTGTCTTGCGGACCGGAGCGGGCCGGCCCACGATCTCCGGCAGGCCCTGGGGTCCGTGGCGGCTGAGATCCTTTGACGGGGCCTCCCCTGCGGTGTCCCAGGCGCCGTCGCAGTAGCAACGGTCCGTTGTCCACCATTCACTGATGCCGGCAATGGCCTCATCGCCCAGCGGGTTTACGCCGGCACCTGCCGCGAGGGAATGGCCCACCAGGACGTGGAGGCATTTGACCCGGGTGGGCATGCCACCGGCGGAGATGCCGTCAATCTCCGGGACGGCGCCGATGCCGGAACGCTCGCCGATGGCCGCGCGGGCTGCAAGATAGTCCTCGTGCGCTGCATGGTAGGCGGCCGCGAGGGCTCATCGGCGCTCAGGCGTTCATTCATGTCGTTCATCAGCCCGGCAGCTTCCAGCCGGGAAACCGCCGAGGTAATAACGGGGTGCGTCAGATAAAACGTGGTGGGAAACGGCGTCCCGTTGCTCAGCCGCGGTGCGGTGGCGGCGACGAGGGGGTTGCCACAGACGCAGCGCACCGGGATTTCCACCACATCGCGCACCGGCCGTCCCAACTGCCTGCTGAGTACTTCAAGATCGTGTGCTGTTGGCTGGCGGGACTTCTCCGGCGCAGTCGCCGTATTTTCTTCCACTGGCGCGGGCCATCCTTCCTCTAGCTGTTCAGTCTGTGGCCGCACGCCTGATGGACTCCCACAGGGAATCCACCCACGGCAGATCTGCGGGGTCTTGTGCTGCTGTGGCGGTCAGGCTACTGCTTGTTCCGGCCGGCAGATCGCCACCGAAGACCCAGTAGCCGGATTCACCCGGCATAACCATGTTAATGCGGTCGCGGGCCTGCTGTTTCACGTAGTTCGGATCCTGCCACCGTGATATCTGCTGCCGCAGGCCGTCCTGCTCGGCCTGGCGGGCAGCAATATCGGCGCTGAGGGCGGCGAGCTCGGCCCGTTTGTCGAAGAAGATCTTCACGGTGGGTGCCAGCATGATGGTGATGGCAATCATGACCACCGCCAGTGCCAGCATGCGGCCGGAGAACGCCTTGGCGGGCACCGGCTGGCTGTCATCCTGCGTGGTGTCAGGCTTCGGTGTCTTGCCCGCGGCGTTACCGCTGTGGCCGCTCCCTGCCCTTTGCTTGCCGGGCGCATGGTGTCCGATGCGGATGTTCCGGGTCTGAACGCCGGGCCGGTTATGCCCTTGTTCGCGCCCTTTGCGCCGCCGGCTGTACCGCCAAAATCGGCACGGATGACGCCGGCGTCTTCCGTGGCTGGGTCCGTGGTGGCCTGACGCGTCGAAGCGGCTTTGGGAACTTTGGGACGGCGGGTGGCCATGACACTCCTGAAACGTGCGGCCTGCCTCTGGCCGCAACTCTGCGCTTGATGCCGGCTCAATCATTGCCGGCTAAACAAAAACCGGTGGCTATGGTCTTTCAACCATAGCCACCGGTCAGAGGTTTACGCGGCTACTAGCCCTTGAAACGCGGGAAAGCGCTGCGGCCGGCGTAGCGTGCGGCGTCGTCGAGTTCTTCTTCGATGCGCAGGAGCTGGTTGTACTTGGCAACGCGCTCCGAGCGTGCCGGGGCACCGGTCTTGATCTGGCCGGCGTTGGTGGCCACCGAGATGTCGGCGATGGTGGTGTCCTCGGTCTCGCCGGAGCGGTGCGAGGTGATGGTGGTGTAGCCGGCGCGCTGGGCCAGGCTGACGGCGTCCAGCGTTTCGGTCAGTGAACCGATCTGGTTGACCTTGACCAGCAGCGAGTTGGCGGTCTTGGTGTCGATGCCGCGCTGCAGGATGGCCGGGTTGGTGACGAAAAGGTCATCGCCGACGAGCTGGACCTTGTCACCGATGCTGTCGGTGAGGGTCTTCCAGCCGTCCCAGTCGTTCTCATCCAGGGGGTCCTCGATGGAAACCAGCGGGTAGTCGGCCACGAGCTCGGCGTAGTAGGCGCTCATCTCGGTGGCGGACAGTGCCTTGCCCTCGAACTGGTAGGCGCCGTCCTTGAAGAACTCGGAGGAGGCCACGTCCAGCGCCAGGGCGATGTCCTTGCCCGGGGTGTAGCCGGCGTTCGTGATGGCTTCCTGGATCAGGTCCAGCGCAGCACGGTTGGACGGCAGGTTAGGCGCGAAGCCACCTTCGTCACCCAGGCCGGTGGACAGGCCCTTGGCCTGCAGGACGGACTTGAGGTTGTGGTAGACCTCGACGCCCCAGCGGAGGCCCTCGGAGAAGGTCTCGGCGCCGATCGGGACGATCATGAATTCCTGGATGTCCACGTCGGAGTCGGCGTGCGAGCCACCGTTGAGGATGTTCATCAGCGGAACCGGCAGGACGTGCGCGTTGGGGCCGCCCAGGTACTTGTACAGCGGCAGGTCCGCGGAGGCGGCAGCGGCGTTGGCAACGGCCAGCGAAACGCCCAGGATGGCGTTGGCGCCGAGCTTCGCCTTGTTGGGGTGCCGTCCAGGTCGATCATGGCCTGGTCGATGCTGCGCTGGTCGGTGGCGTCGAAGCCGGTCAGTGCCGGAGCGATCTGGTCGATGACAGCGTCAACGGCCTTCTGGACACCCTTGCCGAGGTAACGTCCCTTGTCTCCGTCACGGAGCTCAACAGCCTCGTGCTCACCGGTGGAGGCACCTGAGGGTACTGCCGCGCGGCCGATCTGGCCATCGGAGAGCAGTACTTCAACTTCTACGGTCGGGTTTCCGCGGGAATCGAGGATTTCGCGGGCGTGGATGGCATCGATAAGCGCCATGGATGTGCTCCTTATGGGCGATTTTGGGGGAACGAACAGCTGGAAAAGCGTTAAATCTGGGACGTCCTCGTCAGGACCAAGCCTAGTCGAGAGTGGTACAGGTTACGGAACCCTATCCATCCCCGGACGTCATGATGGTGCCATGAACTGCCGCCGGATGGCGCCCCGGAGGGCACGTTCGGCGTCGAATCCCTTGGCACGTGCAGAGCCTACGACGGCGAGCAGCAGGTCGCCGAGTTCCTCCTCCGACGTTGCGGTTTCGACTTCCGGGGTTTCGACAAGCTCAACCACAGTTCCGGCCCGTTCGGCCCGGTCAAGGAACTTCTGCGCCTTCGCCAGGGCCGGCAGGGCATCCGGGATCCCTTCAAAGGGCCCCGTCCGCTCAGGGCGTTCCGCCGTCTTCACGGCGTCCCACTTCCGGACGATTTCCGTCACCGAGGCAGGAAAACTGTCCTGGAGCGTGCCGTCGGGCCGGAAGACATGCGGATTGCGGCGGACCATTTTGGCACTCAGCCCGCGTGCGACGTCGTCGAACGTGAACGTGCCGCGCTCCTCGGCGAGCCGGGCGTGCAGCACTACCTGAAGCAGCACATCGCCCAGTTCGCCGCGGAGCTCGGCGTCATCCGCGCCGGTCTCGATGGTCTCGGCAACCTCGAAGGCCTCCTCCAGGAGGTACTCCACCAGCGAGGCATGCGTGAGGGCGCCCATCCACGGGCAGTGCTCGCGCAGCTGGGCCATCAGAGCGACCAGCCGATCGATGGGAGCCTGCTCAGCCAAGGTTGTCGTAGGCGTCGTTGATGTATTCCACCAACGCTTCCTTCTCTTCAAGCGGCAGGAAGGATGCCTCGGCAGCGTTAAGCGTGAGCTCCAGCAGATCGTCGAGGTCGTAGTCGAAGGTTTCCACGAGGAGTTCGAACTCGTCCGTCAGGGTGACGCCGCTCATCAGCCGGTTGTCGGTGTTGATGGTGACGTTGAAGCCCAGCTGGTACAGCATGTCCAGCGGGTGGCTCTCGATGCCCTCACCGAAACCGGCGATCGCTCCGGTCTGGAGGTTCGACGACGGGCAGATCTCCAGGGCGATGCCGCGGTCGCGGATCCAGCTGGACAGGTCGCCCAGGGTGACCAGGCCGATGTTGTCCTCGTCGCTCGCGTCGTCGTCTTCGTCGTCGAACTCCACCATGATGTCCTCGGCGATGCGGACGCCGTGGCCCAGGCGCAGTGCCCGGCCGTCAACGAGGGCGGACTGGATGCTTTCGAGTCCGGCGGCCTCGCCGGCGTGCACCGTCGCGGGGAAGTTGTGCTGGGCAAGGTACGTGAAGGCGTCCTTGAACCGGGACGGGAGGAAGCCGTCTTCTGCTCCGGCGATGTCAAAGCCCACAGCGCCCTTGTTGCGGTGACGGACAGCCAGTTCGGCGATTTCCTGGCCACGGTCCGCGTGGCGCATGGCGGTGATCAGCTGACCCACCTGGATTTCGCGGCCGCTTTCGGTCACGGCGTCCACGCCGGCTTCGAGGCCTTCCTGGACTGCTTCAACAACCTCATCCAGGGACAGGCCATTCCGGAGGTGCTGCTCCGGTGCCCAGCGCACTTCGCCGTACACCACGCCGTCGTCCGCGAGGTCCTCGACGAATTCCTTGGCTACGCGGATGAGGCCTTCCTTGGTCTGCATCACGGCGACGGTGTGGTCGAACGTCTCCAGGTAGCGGACCAGCGAGCCGGAATCCGCGGACTCGCGGAACCACTCCCCCAGGGCCACCGGGTCAGTGGAAGGCAGCGTGTGGCCAACGGCCGCGGCCAGTTCGATGATGGTGGCTGGACGCAGACCACCGTCCAGGTGGTCGTGCAGCGAAACCTTAGGCAGGCTCTTCAGGTCGAAATCAATGGCAGGGGCAGCGTCAACAATAGGCTCAGTCACGTTCCAACCTTAGGGTCGGCAGGCGGCTTATGCCAGCCGCTACTGTCCGCGCACCTCCGCCTCAGCCGGGGAGGGCGCCCGCGGGGCGAAGCCGGGGTATGCGCGGGCACGGAACCCTCAGGGCCGCCATCGAGCCATTCATCCACAGTTTCGGCGTCATTGCGGGCCAGGTGCTTGTGCCACCAGCGAAGGAGGTGGTCGATCAGGATGCCCAGCACGATCGCGAACACTACAGCAATGCCGGCGCTGAGCAACGGGTTGTTGTGAAGCCAGGGAAGGAACTGGCCAGGATCCCGATGCCGATGGAGTACCCCACCCAGGTGAAGCAGGCGAACGCGTCCAGCAGGAAGAACCGGCGGTGCGCGAAGCCGGTGCTGCCAGCCACATAGTTGACCGCCACCCGGCCCCAGGGAATGTAGCGCGCCGTGAAAATCAGGACGGCGCCGCGTTTTTCGAGTTCATAGCGGGCCCAGCCGAAGGCCTTCTGCACTTTGGGCCGCCGCATCCACTTCCAGCGGTCAAGGCCAATCCTGCGGCCGAGCATAAAGGCCATGTTGTCACCGGCGATGGCACCAACCAGTGCTGTCACGCCCAGGATCCAGAGATTCGGTTCACCGCTGTGCCGGGAAAACGCGGCCAGCGCCACAATCAGCGTCTCGCTGGGGACCACCATGGCGAAGCCGTCGATGAAGAAGAACACAAGAAGGACCGGATAGATCCACCATTGGCCCGCTGCATGGAGCACGGCCTCATTAATAAACTCCACGCGGGTCTTGCTCCTAGACGAAATGATGCAGCCGGAAGTGACGTAAGTCGCTCTTCAGTGTCCCATGCCCGGGACCCCGCCCGCTACGCACGGACGACGCAAACCCTAGGCTTCCGGATCCTTCAGCCGCTCCACCACAGGAACCTTTCCCCGGATGCGGTTGATGATCAGATCCACCACAATTCCAAGGCCCACGGCGCAGACGATTGCGATGGCCGCGCCGAGCAGATGGTTGTTTTCGAACCACTGGCCGAAGAACAGCCCGATACCCACCGAGTAGGAGGCCCAGAGCGTGGCGGAAAGGACCGTCAGGCCGACGAAACGCAAGTGCGGATAGTGGGTCACGCCCGCCGTGAGGTTGACGGCGACCCTTCCGATAGGGATGAACCGCGCCACCAGGATGAGGGACGCCGGCCGCTTCCTCAGCTCGTCGCCTGCCCAGCGGAAGGCACTTTGCATCCGCGGTCCGCGCATCCAGTGCCAGCGCCGGGTACCCACCCGGCGACCAATGAGGTACGCGATGTTGTCGCCTGAGAAAGCGCCCAGGCCCGCGACAGCCATCAGAAGCCAGGGATTGGGGACGTCCGCAGTGGCGGCAACGGCGGACAGGCCCACCACCACGGATTCGCTGGGGATCGGCGGGAAAAAACCGTCGATCAGGCAGCAGGCCAGCACAAGGAGGAGCACCCAGGGCTGCCCGGCGGCGGCAAGGATGAATTCGTTAATGGCCTGCATTGTCCCTATGCGATTCGGTCGATGATGAGCTGCTGGGCCGGACGCGACCCTTCCGGGGCAACCGTGACGGCGTGTTCAAGGGATTCCTTGGCCCGTGCGAACTTTTCCGGCGTGTCCGTGAGCAGCGTCATCAGCGGCTCGCCGGCACGGACCGTGGCACCGGGCTTTGCATGCATGCGGATCCCTGCACCGGCCTGGACGGCGTCTTCCTTGCGGGCACGTCCCGCGCCGAGGCGCCACGCCGCAACGCCCACTGCCAAGGCATCGAGCCCCACCAGGACACCGTCGGCCGGGCGTAGATGACCTCGGATTCCTTGGCGACCGGCAGCTTGGCGCGCGGATCTCCGCCCTGCGCTTCGATCATCCGGTTCCAGACGTCCATGGCCCGGCCGTCCTTCAATGCGGCGCGCGGATCGGCGTCGTGCACGCCAGCGCAGGCCAGCATCTCTTCGGCCAGCCGTACGGTGAGTTCGACGACGTCTTCCGGGCCGCCGCCAGCCAGGACCTCCACGGACTCCTCCACCTCGATCGCATTGCCTGCCGTGAGGCCAAGCGGGGTGCTCATGTTAGTCAGCAGGGCCACGGTGTTCACTCCCGCATCCTTGCCGAGTGCCACCATCGTTTCGGCTAGTTCGCGTGCCGGGCCTCGTCCTTCATAAAGGCTCCGCTGCCCACCTTCACGTCCAGGACCAGGGACCCCGTGCCTTCGGCGATCTTCTTGCTCATGATCGAGGAGGCGATCAGCGGGATCGCCTCGACCGTGCCGGTGACGTCCCGCAGTGCGTAGAGCTTCTTGTCCGCCGGCGCCAGCCCCGCCCCGGCAGCGCAGATCACGGCGCCCACGTCCTGAAGCTGCGCCATCATTTCGTCGTTGCTCAGGGCCGCCCGCCAGCCGGGGATCGATTCCAGCTTGTCCAGGGTGCCGCCGGTGTGGCCCAGCCCGCGGCCGGACAGCTGCGGCACCGCCACGCCGAACACTGCCACCAGCGGTGCCAGCGGCAGCGTGATCTTGTCCCCACTCCCCCGGTGGAATGCTTGTCGCTGGTAGCCTTCACACCGCCGTCGGGCCGCCGAAGGCCGCCGAAGTCCATCCGTTCGCCCGAGGCGATCATCGCCGCCGTCCAGCGCGAAATTTCGGCGCGGTCCATGCCGTTGAGCAGGATGGCCATGTTCAACGCGGCCATCTGTTCGTCGGCGATGACCCCGCGGGTGTACGCGTCAATGGTCCAGTCGATCTGCTCCGGGCTCAGGGCGCCCCGGTCCCGCTTGGTGCGGATGATGTCGACGGCGTCGAATGCCTCAGTTGCCTGTGTCACCTTGGATCCTCCAGGTTTTGGGGACCAAAGGCGTCGGGCAGCACCTGGTCCATGGTTTTGATTCCTTGGGTGGTCATAAGCTCCATGCCAGGCGCGCGGAATTCATAGAGAAGCTGCCGGCAGCGGCCGCACGGCATCAGCACGTTGCCCGCGGCGTCTACACAGTAGAAGGCGCGCAACAACCCGCCGCCGGTCATGTGCAGGTTTCCCACCAGCGCGCACTCGGCGCAGAGCGTGAGCCCGTAGCTGGCATTTTCCACGTTGCAGCCGCTGACGATCCGCCCGTACTCGGTGAGGGCCGCGGCCCCACCGGGAACTTCGAATACGGGGCGTAGGCGTTTTTCATGGCATCCACGGCCGCGGCCTCCAGCGCCTGCCAGTCGACGGCGTTCTGTTCCACGGCCGTCAACCCTTGACGTACGGGATGCCGCTGGCTGCCGGTGGCCGGGACCTGCCCACCAGCCCGGCCACGGCCAGCACCGTCACCAGGTAGGGCAGCATGGCCATGAACTGGCTCGGCACCGGGGTGCCGATGATGGTCACAATGCTCTGCAGGTTGTCTGCAAAGCCGAACAGCAGGGCGGCGAAGAACGCGCCGATCGGGTTCCAGCGTCCGAAGATCAGCGCGGCGAGTGCGATGAAGCCTCGTCCGCCGGAGATTTCCTTCGTGAAGCTGTCGATCGCCACGAGCGTGAAGAACGAGCCACCGATGCCGGCGATGGCACCACCCAGGGTCACGTTCCAGAAGCGCGTGGCGTTGACCTTGATGCCCATCGTGTCGGCTGCCTGCGGGTGTTCACCCACAGCGCGTACCCTCAGGCCCCACTTGGTTTTGAACAGTCCAACCCAGACAACGATGACGGCGACGTACATCAGGTAGCCCACCAGCGACTGCTTGAACAGGATGGGCCGAGGATCGGGATTCCGGAGAGGATGGGAATCTGGACGATGTCCAGGCCGGGCGGTGAGTTGAACTTGGCTTTGTCCGCCTGCATAACAGTGCTGAACAGGAAGCCGGTGACGCCGGAAATCAGGACGTTGAGCACCACGCCGACGATGATTTGGTTGACCAGGTACCTGATGCTGAACACCGCAAGCACCATGGACACCGCCGCACCGGCCACAGCGGCCGCGAGCAGGCCCACGAAGGGGTTCTGCGTAATGCTGGCCACGATTGCCGCGGTGAAGGCTCCGCCCAGGAGTTGGCCTTCGATGGCGATGTTGACTACCCCGACCCGCTCGCACAGCACGCCGGACAAAGAGCCGAACACCAGCGGGACGGCCAGGGTGACCGAACCGGCGATGAGTCCGGCCAGCGAAATGCTGGGCGTCCGGGCACCGCCCACCACCCAGATGAGGAAGGCCGCCACAAACAGCACCGTAAAAGTGACGGTCAGCCACGCCGGCGTGGGCCGGGCCTTGGTCTTCAGATAGACGGCATAGGCCGCGAGCCCTAGCATCAGGACCGAGAGGACGATGCCGCCAGGCATTGCAGGAATTTCCAGCGTGGGCAGCTGGAAAAAATCCCCGCCGGTGGAAATTCCGAACCTTGCGGTCTGCGCTGATCCCATCAGGCCGAAGAAAACAAAAGCGACGACTCCCAGCGCCGAGAGCAGGACGGGGTTTTCCAGAGCACCGGTTTGCCGGATGTTGGCTGGGCCTCGTCGGCCTGGGGCGATGTTCCGGGCGTTCCGCGTCCCGGCAGGGGCGATGTTGCTGTTGCGCTCATGCTGCGCCTCCGGTGGTTGCTGCCTGCTGGTTTTTCCGGTCTTGGCCGGCTTCTTGCGGCGGGGGTTCAACCCGAAGACTGCCCGCACCAGCGGCGGGGCCGCGATAAAGAGGACAATCAGCGACTGGACCACCAGGACGATGTCGATGGGCGTTCCGGTCTGGATCTGCATCTGCACGGCACCGGCGCGGAAGGCGCCGAACAGCAGGCCGGCAGCGAAGGTGCCCCACGGCGTCGAACGTCCCAGCAGCGCCACCGTGATGGCGTCAAACCCGTACGTTGCAGCGACGCCGTCTGTCAGGACCTTTTCCGTGCCTGCCACCTGGGCCACACCGGACATTCCCGCCAGCGCACCGGCAATGGCCATGACCAGGATGGTGGACCGGGAGACGTTGATGCCGGCGGTCAGCGCGGCCTTGGGGTTGGCCCGACGGCCCGGAATTCAAAGCCGACGGTGGAGCGGTTCAGCAGCCACCACACCAGGACGGTGGCCGCGATGGCCAGGACAAAGCCAAGGTGCAGGCGGTACTGCGAGCCGAAGATCTGGGGGTAGATCGCCGTGGGATCCAGAATGGGCGAGATCGGGTTGGACTCCCCCGGGCGCTGGAACGCCGGCGTGTTCAGCAGGTACCGCAGGAGGTAAAGGGCGATGTAGTTGAACATGATGGTCACGATGACTTCGTGGGCACCTGTCCTGGCTTTGAGCAGGCCAACCAGGCCACCCCAGAGGGCGCCGCCCACGATGCCCGCAACCAGCACCAGCAACAGGTGCAGGCCGAGGGGAAGATGCAGGGCAAAACCAACCCAGGCCGCCAGGATGCCTGCCATGATGATCTGGCCCTGGGCACCAATGTTGAACAGGCCTGCCCGGAATGCGAGGGCAACGCCCAGTCCCGCCGTGATAAGCGGTGTCGCGATGGTAAGGGTCTCCATCAGGGGCGCGAACTGGACGGCCAGGCTGGAACCCCTGGGGTTGAAGACAGACCCCTGGAACAGCGCCACGTAGGACCGGGTCGCAGCGTCCCAGACCGCGGAAAGGAAATCGGTGGGCCGCGCGAAAAGGTACGACGAGGTGGCACCGACGCGTTCGTCCGTGGCGGCAATCAGGAGTCCGCCGATCACGAGTGCCAGCAGCACCGCCAGGACTGAGACCATGCCGCTGCCGGTGAAGATTTTCCGCATGAGGGTGTCCGGGCCGCCGGAAGTTTCCCGCTTTGGGCGGTGGCGGGCACTGCCGACGGGCTGATGGCGCCGCCGGCCGTGTCGACGGCCACCACAGCGGCGGTTTCTTCCGCCGCTACGCTCTGTTCGTGCGGTTTCGCGGGCTTGTCGGCGTGTTTAGGGTGATGCTCGTCAGGCATGGTCGCCTCCTTCGGGGCTGGAGGCTGCACGGTGTTCCGAGGCAGCGGAGTCAGTCTTGTCTGCGCTAGTTTTGTCTGCCCTGGCGGCATCTTCCGGTGAGATCCCTGCCATCATCAGGCCCAGGACGTCGCGTCCGGTTCCTGCGGGAACAATTCCCACCAGTTTGCCCTTGTAGAGCACGGCGATACGGTCGGCGAGTTCCATGACCTCATCCAGTTCGGTGGAGATGATCATGACCGGTGTGCCCTGATCACGTTCAGCCACGATCCGCTTGTGCAGGAACTCGATGGACCCGACGTCCACACCCCGGGTGGGCTGCGAGGCAATGAAGAGCCGCAGCGGCCGGGACAGCTCCCGTGCCATGACCACTTTCTGTTGATTGCCGCCCGAGAGCGTGCCGGCCGCCAGCAGGCCTGAGGGCGTCCGGACATCGAACTCGTCGATCCGTGATTTGGCGTTCTCCAGGACCTTCGCCGGACTCATGCTGATGCCCTTGGCAAACGGCGGCTGATCGTACCGGTCAAGGATCAGGTTTTCGGCAATCGAGAACGTGCCGATCAGGCCATCAACAGACCTGTCTTCCGGGACGAAGCCGACACCGGCATTGAGGACGTCCTTCACGCTGCGGCCCACGAGTTCCACGTTATCCAGGAGAATGGAGCCCTGCACGCGCTCCTGCAGTCCGAGGATGGCCTCGGTGAGCTCGGTCTGGCCGTTGCCCTGGACGCCCGCGACGGCAAGGATCTCGCCACGGGCAATGTCGAAGCTGATGCCGTCGACGGTGTGCTGCCCGTTCGGAGCGATGACGGTAAGGTCCTTGACCTGGAAGGTCTTCTCTAAAGGTTTGGCGGGGCCTTGTCCAGTGTGAGGCTGACGGCGCGGCCCACCATCATAGAGGCCAGCGCCGTGGTGGAGTCGCCTGGATCGGCTGACCCCACGACCTTGCCGCGCCGGATCACGGTGATGGTGTCCGAGACGGCTTTCACCTCGCGCAGCTTGTGCGAGATGAACACAATCGACGTGCCGCCGGACTTGAGTTGGCGCATGATGTCCAGTAGCTCGTCGGTTTCCTGCGGCGTCAGCACTGCCGTTGGTTCATCCAGGATCAGGACCCTGGCGTCACGGACCAGGGCTTTGATAATTTCCACGCGCTGCTGGACACCGACGGGTAGGTCCTCAACGAGGGCGTCCGGATCGACGGCGAACCCGTAGCGGTCCGAGATTTCCTTGATCTTCCGGCGGGTGTCCTCCAGGTTGAGGAAGCCGACGGCCTTTGTGGTCTCGGCGCCAAGGGCCACGTTCTCCGCGACGGTGAAGACCGGCACCAGCATGAAGTGTTGGTGCACCATCCCGATGCCTGCGGCCATGGCGTCGCCGGGACCGCGGAAGAAAACGGGTTTGTCGTCGATGAGGATTTCGCCCTCGGAGGGCTCGTAGAGCCCGTACAGCACATTCATCAGGGTGGATTTGCCGGCCCCGTTCTCGCCCAGCAGACAGTGGATCTGTCCGGGTTCAACCACCACGTCTATGTGGTCGTTGGCGAGCAGGGAGCCGAAGCGTTTGGTGATCCCTCTGAGTTCAAGTTTCAAAACTCTGACCAATCTCGAGGCGTCCGGACAGGAACCGGACGGGATATGAGGCTGCAGCACCAGCCTAGTGCCTGCAGCCTCGGGTGGGCGGTAGCGCGGAGGCATGCATAGCAACGCAAAGCGCCACCTCCCGGGCAGTCGATGACCATCCGGGGCGGCGCTTGGCGAGGATGACTATACCTTGGGACTTGCCGCTGACTCGACCTTCAGCTTGCCGTCGATGATGTCTTTCTTGAGCTGGTCCAGCTCGGACTTCAGATCGGCAGAGACCTGGGAGTCGAAGCTGTGGAACGGTGCCAGCTGTACGCCGTCGTTCGCCAATGTGCCCACATAGGGGGTGTTGGTGAACTTGCCTTCCTTGTCTTCCTTCACCACGGTCTCAACGGCCTCGCCCATAAGCTTCATGACCGAGGACAGCATGATGTCCTTGTATTCCGGTGCGGTGAGGAAGCCATCGGAGTCGACCCAGATCATCTTGACGTCCTTGCCGGCCGCCTTCGCCTCGTTCAGGGCCGCGCCTGCGCCTTTGCCCACCGGACCAGCTACGGGCATTACGATGTCCGCGCCCTGGTCCAGGAAGTTCTGGGTGAGCTGCTTGCCGACGTCCTGCTTTTCGAAGTCACCGGTAAAGCTGCCGTCCTGTGAGGCTTTGTCCCAGCCAAGGACTTTGACGCTGGTGCCCTTCTTCTCGTTGTAGTACTTCACGCCGTCGGCATAGCCGTCCATGAAGATGGTGACCGTGGGGATCTTGATGCCGCCGAAGGTGGCCACGGTTCCGGTCTTGGTGGTGCCAGCAGCGAGGTAACCGGCCAGGAACGCAGCCTGGGCGGTGTCGTAGATGATGGGCTTGACGTTGCTGATGGGCGTGTCGTAGCCGAAGTCGATGATGGCGAAGTGGCTCTCCGGGTTTGCCGCGGCCTGGGTCTTCGTGGCGTCACCCAACAGGAAGCCGATGGTCAGGGTGAGGTCGCAGTTGGCGGCAACCATGGCACGGAGGTTTGGCTCATAGTCGTTGTTGGTCTTGGACTCGACCTGGTTGACTTTGATGCCCAGGTCCTTCTCAGCCTTCTTCAGTCCATCGTAGGAGGACTGGTTGAACGACTGGTCATCGAATCCGCCGGAGTCGGAAACGATGCAACCGGTGTAGTCTGTGGCCGTCGCGGTGGGCTACCGGCGTCAGGTGCCGCGCCGCAGCCGGTCAGCAGGAGTGCAGTAGCACCCATGGTGGCCACGCTTGCAACCGAACCGCGCTTGAGGTGTGCACGCAGTGATGTCTTCAAGATTCCTCCAGGATGAAGAGAGAGGCGCTACGACGTGAATTCAATGAGTGTCTGTTTCAACCCTGAAATTCTGTTTTCACTGACAGTCCGCAGCACTGCGCCGAAGCGCTCTGATAGAACCAACACTAGTGGCCTGCAGCACATCCGCTACCACATTGGCGCCGGATCCTGAAGATTGTTGAGAATTTGTTACCAACCAGTACAAGGCGGCCAGTCCTCACCCATCCACTAAGCGCGAACGTACACTTGGGGCCTCCGGGTGGGGCCCCAAGTGTCCGTTCGCGCTGGTGGGGACGGTTCAGAGGCGCACCAGCATCTTGCCGGTGTTCGCACCGTCGAGCAGATCCATGAAAGCCTGGGGCGCATTCTCCAGCCCGTCCACCACGGTCTCGTCATACCGGACTGAACCTTCCGCCAGCCAGGCTGACATCTTGCCGAAAAATTCAGCGCTGTGCTGGCGCTGTCCGCTGACCAGGAATCCCCGCAGGGTGAGCTGCTTGCCGATGGCAAGGGCGAGGTTCCGCGGCGCCGGCGTGGGTTCGGTGGAGTTGTACTGGGCTATCGCGCCGCACATGGCCACACGGCCGCCCACATTCAGGACCGCCAGGGCTGCCTCCAGGTGATCGCCGCCCACGTTGTCGAAGTACACGTCAATACCTGCGGGTCCTGCGGCCTGGACAAGCTGTTCCCGCACCGGCCCGTCGTTGTAGTTGAACGCGGCGTCGAAGCCCAGTTCCAGGAGCCGGGCCACTTTCTCCGCGGTTCCCGCGCTGCCGATGACCCTGGAAGCGCCCATCGCCTTGGCGATCTGGCCCACAAGAGAGCCCACGGCACCCGCCGCACCTGACACGAACACGGCATCGCCAGGTTTGAACTCCGCCACTTTGAGCAGGCCGGCATACGCCGTCAGGCCGGTCATGCCCAGCGCACCAAGGAACGCCGACGCCGGCGCAAGGTCCGTGCGGGCAACCGAGGTTGCGTCTGCGTCCAGGACCGCGAATTCCCGCCAGCCCAGCTGATGAACGACGGCGTCCCCACCTTCCGCCCCTCGGCCCTGGACGCGATGACCTCACCGATGGCGCCGCCGTCGAGCGCTGCATCCAGCGCGAACGGCGCGGAATACGACTTGACGTCGTTCATACGTCCGCGCATGTAGGGGTCCACGGAGATGTAGAGGTTGCGGACCAGGATCTGGCCGTCCTGAAGCTCCGGCAGCAGTGACTCTGCCAGCCGGAAGTTTTCGGGAACGGGACGACCTACCGGACGTGAGGCCAGGTGGATTTCGCGGCTGGATGTTGGAAGTGCCAAGGTCAGGCTCATGCTGCAAACTCCAGGATCTTGATGTCAACGGTTATGTTTCCGCGGGTGGCGTTGGAATAGGGGCAGATCTGGTGCGCTTTGGCCACCAGGGACTCGGCCGTGGCGAGATCCAGGGCCGGAACCGCGATCTCCAGTTCAGCAGCGAGTCCGTAGCCCACGCCGTCGTTCAGCGCGCCAAAGTGGATCTTGGCCGCCACGGCTGAATCGGTCAGGTCTGCGCGCTCCTTGCGCCCCACGAGGCGGAGGGCCGAGTGGAAGCACGCCGCGTAACCGGCGGCAAAAAGCTGTTCCGGGTTGGTTCCCTGGCCGTCACCGCCCAGTTCCACGGGGCTGGCAAGACTGACATCCAGCTTGCCGTCATTGGTGCGTGCGTTGCCGTCGCGGCCTTCGCCGGAGGCCAGGGCCTCGGCAGTGTAGAGAGTCTTCACAGTGGTCCGTCCTGTTGGATGTGGATAACGGAAATCTTGGGCACTCAGTGCGCGCGGTGAAGGGCTTCGGTGAGCCTTTCAAGAGTGGTGCGAAGCTGTTCCAGCTCCTCGGCTGACAACCCGGCGGCGTCCGCAAGGTGCCGTGGAATCCCGCTGGCCTTGGTGCTGAGCGAGCGTCCGGCCGGCGTCAGGTGGACTGCAACCCGGCGCTCATCCTCTCCGGACCGGCGGCGCTCCACGAGCCCCAAGGCCTCTAGTCGCTTGAGCAGCGGCGACAGCGTGCCGGAGTCAAGGCCCAGCTCGTCGCCGAGCTCCTTGACACCCATCGGCTCCGATTCCCAGAGGACCAGCATCACCAGGTACTGCGGGTACGTCAGGCCGAGGTCTTCCAAGACGGGACGGTAGACCGCTGTTGCCGCACGGGACGCGGAGTACAGCGCAAAACACACCTGGCGGTCGAGGCGGGGGCTTCAGTCATACCTAAAAAGGTAGTCCACAATTCAATTGTGCACAACTTATCGCGCCAAAGCCACGCGCGAACTGGCAGATAACACCCTCAAAACCGGGATTTGAGGGTGTTATCTGCCAGTTCGCGAGGGAGGGCGGGGCTTAAGTGTCCGTTCGCGCGCCCGGAGTGTAGGTAGCCCGGGCGCGGGCTAGAGGTCGCGGATGGTCCGGAGGGCCGCTGCCGTGAGGACCTGGATACCCAGGCCCAGGGCGCGTTCGTCCACGATGTAGTCACCGCGGTGCAGGTCGTACTCTTCGCCGCCGGGGTCTTGGTGCCCAGGCGCATCATGGCGCCAGGCCGTTCAGCCAGGAACCAGGCGAAGTCCTCGCCGCCCATGGACTGCGGTGTCAGCACCACTGCGCCCTCGCCGATCTCAGCGCGGGCTGCGGCCTCAATGAGCGCAGTCTCGTCCTCGGAGTTCACCACAGGCGGGACGCCCCTGGTGTGTTCCAGATGGACATCCACCCCATAGGGCGCGGCCACCTGCTGCACGACTTCATCCAGCAGTTCGCCGGCGTCATGCCAGGCATCGCGGTCAAGGCAGCGCATGGTGCCTGACATGTAACCGGTGCCCGGGATGGCATTGGGTGCCGATCCGGCGTTTATCTGCCCCCACACCACGGACACCCCGCTGCGGACATCCACCCGGCGTGACAGCACAGCCGGAACGTTGACGGCAATCTGTGCAAGGGCGAAGACCAGATCCTCGGTGAGGTGCGGGCGGGACGTATGGCCGCCGCGGCCACTCAGCTCAATCTTGATGGTGTCCGAGGCGGACGTGATGGCGCCGATGCGCGTACCGATGCGTCCGACGTCGATCCTCGGGTCACAGTGCAGCGCAAGGATGCGCGGCACACCGTCCAGGACGCCCTGCTCAATGCAGGACAGTGCGCCGCCGGGCATAGTCTCCTCCGCAGGCTGGAAAATGATCCGGACGGAACCGCCCAGCGGGACTCCTCGTGCATACGCTGCAGGACCAGCGCGACGCCGAGCATGGCGGCGGTGTGGACGTCGTGGCCGCACGCATGTGTGACGCCGTGGTTCTTCGAGGCAAACGGCAGCCCCGTTTCCTCGATGATGGGCAGGGCATCAATGTCGCCGCGGAGCGCTGTGGCGATGGGCCCTCGCCGATGTCGACGGTGAGGCCGGTGCCTTCAAGCCGCCGCGGCGCCAGGCCAGCGGCTTCGAGCCGCTCCACCAGCTTATCCGTGGTGCGGAATTCCTTGAAGGAAAGCTCGGGGTGCGCGTGCAGATCACGGCGGAAGTCGATCAGCTCCGGCAGGAGGGGTTCCAACCATGGCCGCACTAATGCGGTGGGCTCGGCTTCAGTAGTGTAATTACGCACTCATTTACTCTACCGAGCGTCCACGGAATAGCGTCATCACGGCCGGTGCGTTACAGATTGTGCCGCGCCTGGAGACTTCCGACCGGGTTACAGAACGTCGGTGTCGCCACTGGCCTTGAGTGCGTCAACGGCTCCCTTGACCCGCTGCGCGTGCTGCTTGGTGGTCACCAGGAGGGCATCGCCCGTGTCAACGATGACCACGTCCTTGATGCCGATCAGTGCGATCACGCGCTTCGTGTCCGAAACCACTACGCCGCTGGCGTTTTCGGTGAAAACCCGGGCGCCTTCACCGATAACGGTGACGTCATCGACTTCCCGCGCACTGTTGAGCCGGCCCACCGAAGCAAAGTCCCCGACGTCGTCCCATCCGAACGTGCCCGGCACAACGGCCACATCGCCGGCAGCGGCGGCAGGCTCCGCCACCGCATAGTCAATGGCGATCTTGGGTAACGTGGGCCAGACGCGGGCTGTGACGGCATCACGTTCGGGGGTGTCCCAGGCCTGGGCGATCTCCTGCAGGCCCTTGAACAGCTCCGGCTGGTTGGCCTCCAGGTGCCTCAGCATCAGGGCAACGGGAGCCACGAACATTCCCGCGTTCCAGACATACTCACCGCTGTCCACATACTGCTGGGCAACTTCCTCATCCGGCTTCTCCACGAACTCGACAACGGCCTGGGCGCTGGGCGCACCTTCGATGTTGAGTTCCTCGCCGGCACGGATGTAACCGAAGCCGGTGGACGGATGTGTCGGCTTGATGCCGATGGTCACGATCTTGCCGGCGGCGGCCGTGTGGATGGCCTCGCGGACTGCCTGCTGGAACAGGTGGTCAGGACTGATGACCTGGTCCGCGGCGAAGGAACCCATGATGGTGTCCGGGTCACGCTGGTAAAGGATGGCGGCAGCCAGGCCGATGGCGGCGCCGGAATCCTTGGGCTCACTCTCCAGGACGAGGTCCGATTCCTGGACCTCGGGCAGCTGCCGGCAGACGGCGGCCCGGTGTGCAGTGCCGGTCACCACGAGGACGCGCCTGCCTGCCAGCGGCTCGAGGCGGTCGTAGGTGGCGCGCAGCAACGTGCTGCCGGACCCGGTGAGGTCATGGAGGAATTTGGGAGCTGCTGCCCGTGACAGGGGCCAGAGGCGAGTCCCCACTCCGCCTGCCGGAATGACCGCAATAAAGCGGTTCAGGGGTGAATCCGGGCTTGTCACTTTGTCTGTACTCATCACGGCTACTTTAGCTGACGAGCCGTGAACTGCCCTTTCAGAACCCACCGCCAACCCCCGCGGGCGCGCCATGATGTGGCGTTCGTCTCATCTGCAGGCAAAACGCAGGCATTGCGGGGTCACCAAGGAGTTCCTAAATTGAATAAGCTGTGAGCGAAGCCTAGATTTAGGCCTGAGCTACGAGTTGCTCTCGCAGCAGGCGTTCCCCCCGCGTGGATCTCATGCCAGCGCCGCTGTGTTGCAGGGAGGTTTATCAGTGCCGACAAAACCAGCTGGCACCTTGTACCGCGGCCGTGAAGGCATGTGGTCCTGGGTAGGACACCGGATTACCGGTGTAGTGATCTTTTTCTTCTTGTTGGTCCATGTGCTGGACACCTCATTGGTGCGCGTGTCCCCGGAGGCCTACACGGCTGTTATCGGTGCCTACAAGAACCCCCTTATGGCCCTGGGTGAAACGGGCCTGGTTGCCGCGATTGTCTTCCACGCCTTTAACGGCCTGCGGATCATCGCCGTCGACTTCTGGAAGAAGGGCGCCAAGTACCAGCGCCAGATGCTGTGGACCGTCCTGGCCCTGTGGGTAGTTGTTATGGTCGGCTTCTCCATCCGCCACCTTTCCCTCGCACTCGGAGGTCACTGAGCCATGACTGCAACGATCGACAGCCCGCGCAGCGGGAAAAACAGCAGCGGCGGGATCTCCCCCAGTACCGCCGCACCGGCGCAAGCCGGGGCAACTTCGAAATGTTCGCCTGGCTGTTCATGCGCCTTTCCGGCGTGGTGCTGGTGGTGCTCATCTTCGGGCACCTCTTCGTGAACCTCCTGGTGGGCGAAGGCATCCACGCCATCGACTTCGGCTTCGTCGCCGGCAAGTGGGCCGACCCGTTCTGGCAGGTTTGGGACCTCGCCATGCTGTGGCTGGCCATGCTGCACGGCACCAACGGCGTACGCACCATCATCAACGACTACGCCGAGAAGGACTCCACCCGGCTCTGGCTCAAGATCGTCCTCTACGCCGCCACCACCGTGATCATCGTCCTTGGCACCCTGGTGATCTTCACCTTCAACCCGTGCCCCGTGGTTGACGGCGTTCCGCTGCCCGGCGGCTTCTGCCCCGCGTAGCCAGATCATCCGCTGCCCGCGGTGAGCCGCAGGCTGTTTTTTGCGGTGCAGGCAACGCCCGCCCGTTGTTTTATAGCGAATTTTGAGAGAAAGAGCGCCCAAGTATGCAGGTCCATAAGTACGACGTCGTCATCGTCGGTGCCGGTGGCGCTGGCATGCGCGCCGCGATCGAGTCCGGTCAGCGCGCGCGAACAGCAGTACTGACCAAGCTCTACCCCACCCGTTCGCACACGGGTGCGGCGCAGGGTGGCATGTGTGCGGCCCTTGCCAACGTCGAAGAAGACAACTGGGAATGGCACACCTTTGACACCATTAAGGGCGGCGATTACCTGGTTGACCAGGACGCCGCCGAGGTCATGGCGAAGGAAGCCATCGACGCCGTGCTGGACCTGGAAAAGATGGGCCTGCCGTTCAACCGCACGCCCGAAGGCCGGATCGACCAGCGCCGCTTCGGTGGCCACACCCGCGACCACGGCAAGGCGCCCGTCCGCCGCGCCTGCTACGCCGCAGACCGCACCGGCCACATGATCCTGCAGACGCTGTACCAAAACTGCGTCAAGCACAACGTGGAGTTCTACAACGAGTACTACGTCCTTGACCTCCTGACGGTCGAGGAAGACGCTGTCCGCGAGGACGGCACGCCGTACAAGCAGAAGCGTGTTGCCGGCGTCGTGTCCTATGACCTTGCCTCCGGTGAACTGCACGTGTTCCAGGCCAAGTCCGTCATCTTCGCTACCGGCGGCGCCGGCAAGGTCTTCAAGACCACTTCGAACGCCCACACCCTGACCGGCGACGGCATGGGCATCGCGTTCCGCAAGGGCATTCCGCTGGAGGACATGGAGTTCTTCCAGTTCCACCCGACAGGCCTGGCCGGCCTGGGCATCCTGCTGTCCGAAGCTGCCCGCGGCGAGGGTGCCATCCTGCGTAACTCCGAGGGTGAGCGCTTCATGGAGCGCTACGCCCCCACCATCAAGGACCTGGCACCGCGTGACATCGTGGCCCGCTCCATGGCCAACGAAGTCCGTGAAGGCCGCGGCTGCGGCCCGAACAAGGATTACGTCCTGCTGGACCTGACCCACCTGGAGCCGGCTCATATCGACGCCAAGCTCCCGGACATCACCGAGTTCGCCCGCACCTACCTGGGTGTGGAACCGTACACGGAGCCGGTTCCGGTGTTCCCCACGGCGCACTACGCCATGGGCGGGATCCCCACCAACATCACCACCGAAGTCCTGCAGGACAACGACACCGTCATTCCGGGCCTTTACGCCGCCGGCGAGGTTGCCTGCGTTTCGGTCCACGGCTCCAACCGCCTGGGCACCAACTCACTGCTGGACATCAACGTGTTCGGCAAGCGCGCCGGCATCGCCGCCGCGGAGTACGCCAAGACTGCTGACTTCGTGGACCTCCCGGAGGACCCGGAGGCCTACACCATCGAACTGCTGGACATAGCCCGCAACGGCACCGGCGACGAGAAGGTGGCGGTGATCCGCAAGGAACTCCAGGACACCATGGACGCCAACATGCAGGTGTTCCGCACGGCCGACACGCTGAACCAGGTCCTGACGGACATCGAGTCCTTCGAGGCCCGCTACAAGAAGATCAGCGTCCAGGACAAGGGCAAGCGCTTCAACCTGGACCTGCTCGAGGCCGTTGAACTGGGCTTCCTGCTGGAACTGGCCAAGGTCATGACCGTGGCTGCGCTGCACCGTGAGGAATCCCGCGGCGGACACTTCCGCGAGGACTTCCCGGAACGCGACGACGAAAAATTCATGAAGCACTCCATGGCATACAAGGATGACCACGCCCGGCCGACGGCTCGGTTGCGGCGGACGCTGCAGTTACAGCCGGCATCCGTCTGGGCACCAAACCGGTTGTCTTTACCCGCTACGAGCCGATGGTGAGGAAGTACTAAGATGACCGCTGAACTTGCTGAGCCAGCCTCCAAGATCGAACTGCCCGCACACATCGGAGGCGGCGGAGAGATCCCCACGTTCGACGTCACCCTGCGCGTCCGCCGCTACAACCCTGAGGTGTCCGAGGACGCAACGTGGGAAGACTTCAAGGTGACCATGTACGGCACCGACCGTGTGCTGGATGCCCTGCACAAGGTCAAGTGGGAAATTGACGGCAGCGTTTCGTTCCGCCGTTCCTGCGCCCACGGTGTCTGCGGTTCGGATGCGATGCGCATCAACGGCCGCAACCGCCTTGCATGCAAGACCCTCCTGAAAGACTTGGACACCACCAAGCCCATCACCGTTGAGCCCATCAAGGGCCTGCCGGTGGAGAAGGACCTGATCGTGGACATGGAGCCGTTCTTCCAGTCCTTCCGCGAAGTCATGCCGTTCCTGATCAACAAGGGCCACGAGCCCACCAAGGAACGCCTGCAGTCCGCCGAGGATCGTGAGCGCTTCGACGACACCACCAAGTGCATCCTCTGCGCTGCGTGCACGTCCTCCTGCCCGGTGTTCTGGACCGATGGCCAGTACTTCGGCCCGGCCGCGATCGTCAACGCCCACCGCTTCATCTTCGATTCCCGTGATGATGCCGGCGACATGCGCCTGGAAATCCTGAACGACAAGGAAGGCGTGTGGCGTTGCCGCACCACCTTCAACTGCTCCGAAGCATGCCCCCGCGGCATCCAGGTGACCCAGGCAATTGCCGAAGTCAAGCAGGCAATTCTCTCCCGTAAGATCTAAGTCAGGTTCTTGCTTACGACGGCGTCACCCACCTCAGGTGGGATCGGCGCCGTCGTTGTTTAACACGTGACGGCACCAACGAAAGCAACACGCGATGTCCCGCTCCGAAAAAGTCAGCTTCGAAGGTTCCACCGGCGAGCTCCTGTCCGGCATCATCGACGTCCCTGAGGGGCCGGTACGTGGCTGGGGCGTCTTCTCGCACGGCTTCACCCTGGGCAAGGACAGCCCGGCGGCGTCCCGCATGTGCAAGGCCCTGGCTGACACCGGCATCGGGATGCTCCGCTTCGACAACCTGGGGCTGGGCGAGTCAGCCGGCGATCGGTCGGAGGGCTCCTTCAGCCATAAAGTGGCGGACACCGTGGTGGCCGCCGAGTTCATGCGCAGCCAGGGGAAGGCCATCTCGCTGCTGGTGGGCCACTCCTTCGGCGGCGCGGCGGTGCTTTCGGCGGGAAACGCGTGGAGATCCGGAAACACTTTGTGGAGGACCTCGAGAACGCGGACCTCACGGACTGCATCCGGCAGCTGCACAAGCCGCTGATGGTCCTCCACTCCCCCACGGACAACACTGTGGGCATCGAGAACGCCAGCACCATCTTCCAGACGGCGCGCCATCCGCCGAACTTCGTCTCACTCGAAAGCAGCGACCACCTGCTGACCGGCAAGGGCCAGGCAGCCCGGGCCGCCAGGATTATTTCTGCCTGGGCCGACCAGTACCTCGACGCCGGGAAGTAACCGCCGGGCTGGCCTGGTGCCCGGCGCTCGGGCGCTTTCCGTCGCTGTGTCCCTCCACGGGTACTTTGCCGGGCTGGACCTGCCGGGAGCCCACAGGGCTTTGTCCTGGCCTGCAGGTTCGCTCCTGAGGTCCTCTTCACGGATGGCGGACCAGCCGGCGGACACGAGGTAGACCTGGCTGACCAGGTTGAACCAGATCAGCAGGCCGATGATGATGGCAAACGGCGCCAGGATGGGGTTCCGTCCCGCACCGGCCAGCAGTTCAGTGCTGAAGACCTGCAGGACGGTGGTGCCCACCGCGGCAAGGATGGTCCCCTCCAGGAGTGCCCGCCGGGAGAGCTTGAGCCCACCGGCCAGCCGGAACATGATGACGGCCGTAACCCAGTTGAGCGTCAGCGGCACACCGATCTTGATCACGGTGGTCAGCGGACCTGCCACCGTCGGATCCAGCTGCAGGAAGTCCGTGACCCAGCCGGCCGCTGTGCCGAACACCAGGGACGCTCCGGCGCTGATCACCAGGGCCACTCCCAGGAGCAGCAGGGTGCCGGTGTCACGCAGCTTGAGGACAATCGGGTTGATTTTCACGGGCGGCAACTGCACCACACCGCGCAGGCCGTCACGAAGTCCTGCGATCCAGCCCAGGGACGTGATGACCGTTACCACGGCAGCAATCACGGCGGTCCAGCCGAGACCGTCCGGGTTCAGGAGGTCGCTCGGATCAACCAGTCCTTCTCCCCCACCCAACTTCAGCAGTCCGGGCGCACTCCGGGCCACGCTGCCGATGATGGTGTCCAGCAAGGCAGGCTGGCCCGCAGCACCAGGCCGGCAACGGAGAAACCCGTGGCCAACAGGCCGGTGATGGAAAAGAACATGTTGAAGCCGATGCCGGCGCTCATCAACGGGCCATGCTGGAGGTTGTAATGCTGCCACGCCCGCATCGGGCGGAAGGCATTGAGCCTGGCCAGCAGCCACTGGAGCATCGCCAGCGAGCTGGCCACCGGGCCGCCGTCGGACCTTCTGGCCTTGCCCCACTCCATCCGCTTCTGGATGACAGCGAGCTTGAGGCGGGCCTGCTCAGTGGGGAGCGGTGGCTCCGTTTGCGTCGGCATCCGCGGCTGTGTCGGCGTCCGCGGCGAAGGACCCGCCGTCGTCAGTTTCGGTCCCAAAGTCCAACTCTTCCCGTAGCTGCCAAATGCCGTCGGCATCGTGCTCGTAGAGTCCCATGCTAACCACAGGGAACGTTGCCCGGTAACTTTCAAGCACCGTTTCGGCTTCGTCCAGGCTTTCGGGCGCAACATCGTGGGCGATCGTGACATGCGGGTGGTACGAGAACGGCAACTCGCGTTGCAGCGGGCCGGTCTGGAGTTTTTCGTGGAGCTCCACGCAGGACTCGAACCCGTCCTCTACATTGATGTAAACCACCGGGGAAACCGGCCGGAACGTTCCGGTCCCGGCAATGGTGACCATGAACGGGACCTGCCGCCGCGCCACGTCGCGGACGTGCGCCTGGGTGGCCTCCCAGTCCTGGGTGGGCGTGGTGGTCACCAGCGTGATGTGTGCGGGCACCACCCCGCCATCGGGTCACCGAAGGAGGCGCGCCATCGTTGAAGTTCCTCGGCGATGGCAGGGGGGAACCCCAGAATGACGCCTACGCTCATTCCTTCACTGACATTGCTGGCGGCCGACATCGAGCTAGCGGACGCCTGCGAGGCTGAGGGACGGCAGGAAGCCCATGCGCTCATAGACCTGGCCAAGGTCACTGCGGCGATTTCCCTTGCCCGCTCGGCGCCCTGGGCCAGCAGCCGGTCCAGTTCGGCCGGGTCAGCCATCAGTTCGTTGGTGCGGTTCCGCAGCGGCGTGATGAAGTCCACCATGATCTCCGCAAGGTCCACTTTCAGGTGGCCGTACATCTTGCCCTCGTACTCCGTCTCCAGCTCAGCCACGGACTTTCCGGTGAGCGTGGAGTAGATGGTGAGGAGGTTGGAGATCCCGGGCTTGGCTTCGGCATCGAACCGGACCTCGGATCCGGTGTCAGTGACCGCGGACTTGATGCGCTTCGCAGCGAGCTTGGGGTCCTCCAGCAGCTGGATGGATCCGTTGGGCGACTCCCCCGTCTTGGACATCTTGGCGCTGGGGTTCTGCAGGTCATAGATCTTGGCGCTGGCCTTCAGGATGGTGGCCTCGGGAACTGTGAACGTGTGGCCGTAGCGGTGTTGAAGCGCTGGGCCAGGTTCCGGGTGAGCTCCAGGTGCTGCCGCTGGTCTTCGCCCACCGGCACGAGGTCCGTCTGGTAGAGCAGGATGTCGGCTGCCATAAGCGTTGGGTATGCAAACAGGCCAAGTGTTGCGGCGTCCGCGCCCGACTTCTGGGTCTTGTCCTTGAACTGTGTCATCCGGGACGCCTCGCCGAAACCGGTGATGCAGTTCAGCGCCCAGGCCAGCTGTGCGTGCTCGGGGACGTGGGACTGCACAAAGAAGATGCTTTTGTCCGGGTCGATGCCGGCCGCAATGTACTGCGCGGCCACCACGCGAGTGCGCTTGGCGAGCTCGGCGGGATCGAAGTCCACGGTGATGGCGTGAAGGTCCGGGATGAAGAAGACGGCATCATATTCGGCCTGCATGTCCACCCAGTTGCGGACAGCACCAATGTAGTTGCCCAGATGCAGGGAGTCGGCAGTGGGCTTGGCGCCTGAAAGGATGCGTTTCTTGGTCACCGGAGAAGTCGGGCTAGTCATGGAGAGAAAACCTTCGGGGCTTAGAGCCGGTAGTCCACTACCAGCGGGGCATGGTCAGAGAATCGGGTGTCCCACGAGGGCGCCCGGTCAACCACTGCCGAGAACGCGGCGGCGGCGAGTGCCGGGGTGGCCATGTGGTAGTCGATACGCCAGCCGGTGTCGTTGTCGAACGCCTGGCCACGCTGTGACCACCAGGTGTAGGGGCCGTCGACGTCACCCGCCAGGCCGCGGTGGACATCTTTCCAGCCGATGTCCTCGCCGAAGAAGCGGTCAAAATAGGCACGTTCGTCGGGAAGGAAGCCGGCCTTCTTGACGTTGCCCTTCCAGTTCCTGATGTCCCGTTCGGTATGGCCCACGTTCAGGTCGCCCACGACGAGTGCGTGGTCGCTGTGCTTGGACAATTCCGGCAGGCGGGTGCTTATGACGTCCAGGAAGCGGTACTTGTCCAACTGCTTCGGGGTGCCCACCTCGCCGGAGTGCACGTAGGCGCTGGCAACGGTCAGCTGCGCGGGGTTCCCTCGGCGTCGGCCACCCTGAAGTCGGCCTCAACCCAGCGTCCGGCGGTTGCGAAGTAGTCATCGCCGATGCCGTTGCGGGTGGCGAGCGGCTCTTCACGGGACGCAATGGCGACGCCGGCGCGGCCTTTGGCCTCGGCTTCGGCGTGCAGGATGTGCCATCCATCACCGAGCAGCTGGCGCACGATCGCGTCAGGGGCCCGGACTTCCTGGAGGCAGAGAATGTCCACCTCGCGGGGCTCCAGCCATGCCGCCATACCGTTCTTGTAGGCAGCCCGGAGGCCGTTGACGTTGACTGATGCGATGCGAAGGTGGTCCTTCTTCAATGCCGAGATCACCCGCACTACTCTAGTCGATGATGATTCCGCTGACCGGGTCGCCGGTGCCGCCGGCGGCGCGGATCATGTCGCGGGCGTTGGTGGCGGTGATCTCGATGGTCTCCAGCGCGCGGCGGATCGTATCCTGGTCCGCTGCCTCACCCTTGGCGCGTTCCTTCTCCACCACCTGGATCTGGACCTGGACGATCTTGAAGGAGTGGTCGAGCTTGAGGTCGCGGACGTCGTCCGCTTCGTTCCGCTCGTACACCACCCGGGTGCCGCCGTGGTCGGCCGAGGACGACGACGGCGCACGGCCGGCTGCGCTGTTGAAGGCGTTCTGGGCTTCCGTCAGCTTCGCGCCGGCTTTTTTGGCGGCCGTCTGGATGCTGAACACCACAAAGGCTGCGAGGGCCAGCCAGAAAGCGGCGATGATGGCGACAACCCAGCCCACGACGTCGTTCTGGTTCGCGGCAAAGATCACGGCAACGATGAACGCGATGACAAAGACCATCATTCCCGGACCGCTGATCCGCAGCATGGAGAAGCCGCCCTTGGACCGGCCGGACGGAGATTGAGTGTTACCCAGAGATCGCATGCGTCTATTGTCTCAAACGAAGCAGAGCCCCAACGCACCTTCCACCCCGGCGAACACCGGCCCGGGACGCTACTGTGGCTAATCAGGGCGCGGCGTAGCGTGAATTTGGCTAGGGGTGGAAGTTCATTCGTCTGTCTGAGGACACATCATGAAAAGTCACGCGTTCAGGACAGCCATCTCCCTTTTGGAGATCACCGCCCCTGCGGAGGCGAAACCGGGCGCCGCTCCTGCCTCGGCGGCCCACATCCACGTCGCGGCACGCAACGCGGCCGGCCCGGTTGTTATTCCGCTCAATGTGGGCAGCGGCACGGACTGGACGGTTGAAACCTGCTCTACCGAAGACCCGGCCATCCTGGCAGCCATCGGAGCCAGCCCAGGCGACTACTACGTCAACGTTCATAACGCCGACTTCCCCGGCGGGGAAGTCCGCGGCCAGCTGAAGTAGGTTCTGGTTTCAGACGACAAAGGCCGACGGCGGCCCGCACCTCAACTGAAAGGTGCGGACCGCCGTCGGGCGTTGCTATTGAGAAACGAAACTAGGCGATTCCCGCCTGGCGCTCCGCGGTCTCCACCACATTGGCGAGCAGCATGGCGCGGGTCATCGGCCCCACGCCGCCCGGGTTCGGAGAGATCCACGAGGCGACGTCGGCAGCGGCGGGGTCCACGTCTCCGGTGACCACTGCCTTACCGTTTCCGTCGTCAACACGGCTCACGCCGACGTCGAGCACTATTGCGCCCGGCTTGAGGTCCGCCGCCTTGATCATGTGCGGGACTCCCGCGGCGGCGATCACGACGTCGGCCTGGCGGAGTTCGGCGGCCAGGTCCACGGTCCCGGTGTGCGCCAGGATGACCGTGGCGTTGACGTCCTTGCGGGTCAGCAGCAGCCCGACGGGACGGCCGATGGTCACGCCGCGGCCCACCACGAGGACGCGCTTGCCCTTGAGGCTGATGCCGTGCCGGGTGAGAAGCTCCACGCAGCCCTTGGGCGTGCACGGCAGCGGCGAGGTCATGGGTCCGCTGACGTTGGCCACCAAGCGGCCCAGGTTCATCGGGTGCAGTCCGTCGGCGTCCTTGTCCGGATCCATGGCCTCCAGGATGATGTCCTGGTTGATGTGCTTGGGCAAGGGAAGCTGCACGATGTAGCCCGTGCATTCCGGGTTGCCGTTCAGCTCACGAATCACGGCGAGGAGTTCGTCCTGGCTTGTGTCCTCGGGCAGGTCGCGGCGGATGGACGTGATGCCCACCTCGGCGCAGTCCTTGTGCTTGCCGCCCACGTACCAGGTGCTCCCGGGGTCCGAGCCACCAAAACGGTGCCCAGTCCGGGGGTGACGCCCTTGGCTTTGAGTGCGGCCACGCGTTCGGTCAGCTCGGCCTTGATGGCAGCGGCGGTGGCCTTGCCGTCAAGAATCTGTGCAGTTCCAGTTTCAGTGGTCATGGATTACCACTGCTCGTGCTGCGGGTACAGCGGGAAATCGGCGGCGAGCTTGTCCACGCGGGACTGCAGCGCCTCGACGTCCGTGGCGGTGCCGGCCTTCAGTGCAGTTGCGATGATCTCCGCCACCTCGGTGAACTCGGCAGCACCGAAGCCGCGGGTGGCGAGGGCCGGGGTGCCAATGCGCAGGCCGGAGGTGACCATCGGCGGGCGGGGTCGAACGGAACCGCATTGCGGTTCACGGTGATGCCCACGGAGTGCAGGAGGTCCTCGGCCTGCTGGCCGTCGAGCTGGGAGTTGCGCAGGTCCACCAGGACCAGGTGCACGTCGGTGCCGCCGGTGAGGACCGAAACGCCGGCGTCGGCGACGTCGGACTGGTTGAGGCGGTCAGCGATGATCTTGGCGCCTTCCAGGACGCGCTCCTGGCGCTCCTTGAATTCCTCGGTGCCGGCGATCTTGAAGGCCACGGCCTTGGCTGCAATGACGTGCATGAGCGGGCCGCCCTGCTGGCCCGGGAAGACGTTGGAGTTGATCTTCTTGGCCCACTCCTGCTTGGCCAGGATCACACCGGAGCGCGGGCCGGCGAGGGTCTTGTGCACGGTGGAGGTGACGACGTCGGAGTACGGCACCGGGCTCGGGTGCAGCCCCGCAGCCACCAGTCCGGCGAAGTGTGCCATGTCGGTCCAGAGCAGCGCGCCCACTTCATCGGCGATGGAGCGGAAGGCCGCGAAGTCCAGGTGGCGCGGGTAGGCGGACCAGCCGGCGATGATGACCTGGGGCTTCTCGGCGATGGCCTGTTCGCGCAGCTTGTCCATGTCAACGCGGAAGTTGTCCGGCTCCACCTGGTACGCAGCCACGTTGTAGAGCTTGCCAGAGAAGTTGAGCTTCATGCCGTGGGTCAGGTGGCCGCCGTGGGCCAGGGACAGGCCCAGGATCTTGTCACCGGGGGTGATCATGGCGGACAGTGCTGCCGCGTTGGCCTGGGCACCGGAGTGCGGCTGGACGTTGGCGTACTCGGCACCGAAAAGTGCCTTGACGCGGTCGATGGCCAGCTGCTCGGCGATGTCGACGTATTCGCAGCCGCCGTAGTAGCGGCGGCCCGGGTAACCCTCGGCGTACTTGTTAGTCAGGACCGAGCCCTGGGCTTCCATCACAGCGCGCGGGGCAAAGTTTTCGGAGGCGATCATTTCCAGGGTGCCGCGCTGGCGGCCAAGTTCCTGGCTGAGGACTGCTGCGATTTCGGGGTCAAGCTCGGCCAGCGACTGGTTGCTGACTGCGGCTGTTGTGGTGGCGGTAGTAGTCACGAAAAACTCCTGGCTAGGGATGCGGGCACTGCTAAGGTCAGGCTACCGGCTGGCGCACATCACTGCCCCTTGATGACAGGGCGTGAAAGCGAACCGCACCCTCAAAGGGTGCAGCTCCGGTAAGACATGACCCTCGGCCAGGCGTACGATCCGTGGTCTTCGTGATTGCCACTCCCTGGTGGTTAGCCACCCAACGCCAGTTGCGACCCCACCAGACTACCAAACGCGGGCGGGCAGCGCGGGTAGGCTGGAAGGCGTGAGTGATGAACAGCTGAACCAAGCGTATGTAGTAACCCTGTCCTGCCCGGACCGCCCCGGAATCGTGCACGCCGTGGCGGGTGCCCTGCTGGTGGCGGGATGCAATATTACGGACTCTCAGCAGTACGGCAGCCCCGCCACCGGGAACTTCTTTATGCGCGTTGAGGTTACGACAGCAGCCGCCAAAGCCGAACTCAAGGCGGCACTGGAGCCGGTGGCCGAGGCCTTCGGAATGCAGTGGAGCCTCAACGCCGTAGGCCAGAAGGTGCGCACCCTGCTGATGGCCAGCACATCGGCGCACTGCCTGAACGACATCCTGTTCCAGCAGCGCTCCGGCACCCTGCCCATCGAGATCCCCGCCATCGTTTCCAACCACCGGGACCTCGCCGGACTCGCCGAGTTCTACGGAATCCCGTTCCACTACATTCCGGTCACCCCGGACACCAAGGCGCAGGCCGAGGACAAGCTGCGCGCCATCATGGCCGAGCACGACATCGAACTGACGGTCCTGGCCCGCTACATGCAGATCATTTCGGATGACCTCTGCGCTGAGCTGACCGGCAAAGCCATCAACATCCACCACTCCTTCCTGCCGTCCTTCAAGGCGCCGGCCATACCACCAGGCCACGCCCGCGGCGTGAAGCTGATCGGCGCCACCGCCCACTACGTCACGGCTGCCCTGGACGAGGGCCCGATCATCGAGCAGGAAGTAATCCGCGTGGACCACGCGCGCACACCGGAGCAGTTTGTGCAGATGGGCCGGGACGTGGAGGGCCGCACGTTGGCGCAGGCGGTCCAGTGGCATGCCGAGCACCGGGTGCTGCTGGACGGCAACCGGACCGTCGTCTTCAACTGACAGGTATTAACTGACGGGCTTCAACTGACGGACGGGGACCAGCATGGACGCAGCATCCGGGGTTGGGATCGAGGAACCCGGCAGCGAGCAGCGCCTCGCAGAGTTCTACAACCGCCGTGCCGCCTCCGGCTGGGATCATCCCCTGTCTATGCGGCGGGTGGAACAGCGCGAACGGTTCATCAGCCTCCTGAAGTCCGAAGGCCGCCATGACATTCTGGAGATCGGTTCCGGCACAGGCCTGGACGGCCTGAAGTTTGTCCAGGCCGGCATCCGCTACACGGGTGTTGACCTCTCCGAGGGGCACGTCCGGCAGGCCCGGTCCATGGGCCTGGCTGTCTCGGTCGCGAGCGCCCGGAGGCTGCCTTTCGCCGATGGCGCGTTTCCCGCGGTGTGGTCGATGAGCACGCTGCTGCACATCCCCGCTACTGATATCGACGGTGTCGTGCGCGAACTGGTGCGCGTCGCGGCACCCAACGCGCCCATCGCCGTCGGCCTCTGGTCCGGCGACGATGAGGAGGTGCTGAACCCGGAGGACGACCTTGAACCGCGGCGGTTCTTCAGCCGGCGCAGCGACGAAACAGTGCGGCGGGTTTTCGGACGGCACGGAGCGATCGAGGATTTTGTCACCTGGCCTGAAGGCACCGGCGAGGAATCCGGCCCGGGCGCCGGGCACTGGACGCAGCATTACCAGTTCCTCATCCTCCGCACCCCCGCCTCCCCTATCCCCAAGTAGATGGCAGTTAACGTCGTCAAACGCGGATATGGCGACGTTAACTGCGAGCCAGTTGGGGTGGGGCATGTCCTAGGCTTGGCCCATGGCTCCTCTTTACGATTTCGCCGGCTCATCCCCGGCTGTCCATGGCTCCGCCTTCGTCGCCCCCACCGCATCGATCATCGGCAACGCAACCCTCGCCGAAGACTCCAGCGCGTTCTACGGTGTCTCGGTCCGGGCTGACACTGCAGCCATCAGCGTGGGCGCCGGCAGCAACCTGCAGGACAACGTGGTGCTGCACGCCGACCCGGGCTTCCCCTGCAGCGTCGGGGCGGGAGTCAGCGTGGGGCACGCCGCCGTCGTCCATGGCTGCACCGTGGAAGACGACTGCCTGATCGGCATGGGCGCCACCGTCCTGAACGGGGCGGTGATCGGCACCGGCTCGCTCGTGGCGGCCGGCGCCGTCGTCCTGGAAGGCACGGTGGTGCCTCGCCGGTCACTCGTGGCCGGCGTCCCCGCCAAAGTGCGGCGGGAACTCAGCGACGAGGAGTTCGACGGCGTGAAGGCCAATGCCGCCCGCTACGTGGAACTTGCCCGCGCGCACCGGGAGCTGCACGGCTAGTCCCACCCGCTCAGTCCAGGCTGATCGGGCCGATCGAGTCCAGGAGCTCACCCGGCCCGGGTTGCCAGGCGCAGATGAACCGCCCAGGTGGTTCACCACACCCCAAACCGCGTTTAGGCCGGTGGTTACGGCGCCTTCGGCCCAGCCCGCGGTGAAGGACACATCGTCACCGGCAAGGAAGATCCCGCGCTGGGATTCGGGCAGTTTGTCCTGCTTGAAGTGCGTGAAGAGTCGCTGCTGGTAGCGGTAATGCCCCGGCAGGTTCGCTTTGAAGGCACCCATGAAGTTGGGGTCCGCTTCCCAGGAAACGGTGATGGGCTGGCCCACGATGTGGCTGGCAATGTCCACGCCCGGGTAAATCTGTTCGAGCGAGTGCAGCATCAGCTCAACTCGTTCGTCAGCGTCCAGCGCCAGCCATTTGAGCGCGTCATCGTTCCACGTGTAGGACAGCAGGATCACGGCGGGCTTGTCCGGGCCGTCGTCCAGGAGGTAGGTGGCCCTGTTCAGCCGGTCCGTGAGGGTCATGGACAGGACTTCACGGCCGGTGTCCGGATCAACGTCCTTCCAGAACGGCCGGTCCACCATCACAAACGTCTTGGAAGACTGCATGTAGTGCGAACGCTCGATCGCGGTCCACAGTTCGGCCGGGAACAGCGCCTCCTCGGTGTGGATGCGCGTGGACAGCAGCCAGGACTGGCACGTGGTCACCACCGCAGGGTAGCTGGCTTCGCGGCCCCAGCGCTCCCTGATCCGGAGGTCGCCATCGGCATCGCGGCTGATCCTGCCCACAGCCCCGCGGGGCGTGCCGGAGTGGAGCGACGCCAGGGACGTTCCCTCCGGCCAGTGGGCCATGCCCGACGGCGCGTGCTGCCATAGTGCCTCGGGCAGCCGTTGCGCTCCCCGCTGATGA
Source organism: Arthrobacter sp. Hiyo4 (assembly GCA_002370555.1). Classification (GTDB taxonomy): domain Bacteria; phylum Actinomycetota; class Actinomycetes; order Actinomycetales; family Micrococcaceae; genus Arthrobacter. The sequence continues at coordinate 983,090 of AP014718.1, read as the reverse complement.
GCCGGTGCTGGTCATCGGCGTCGGTGTAGACCACGCGGAGGATTTCCAGGATGGAGTTGGGGAAGTCAGTGTCCCAGCCACCGGTGCCGAAACCCACCTGGCCAAAGGCCTCCCGGTGCGCAAAGCCGGCTTCCTTGAATGACTCGCTCCCGGCGATGAACCCATAGAAGGTCTGCTCGTCCATGAGCGGCAGCAGCTCGTTCCAGAGCTCCTTGATCCGGCCCGTGTCCCGGATCCGGATGGCCTCCTGCATTTCGGCAAACTTCGCACCGTCGTTCACAGCGGCCTTCCAGGCATCGGCCACCTCGCGGAAGAACGACGGCAGGTCCTCGGCGGACTCGGCGTAGTGCTTCTGGCCGGCCAGTTCGATCACGGTGCTGGAGGTGACGGGCGCCAGCGGGTTGGGGAAGTCCTGTGTGTCCAGCCCCAGCAGGTCCACGTAGTGGTAGAAAGCCCGGCCGGACACAGGGAACCGCATGCCGCCCAGGTCGGCCACAACGCCGGGAGCGGACGGGAAGCTGGCGGTGCGCAGGCGGCCGCCGATCTGGGCGGCCTCGTAGACCACAGGACGCAGGCCAGCTTCATCAGTTCGTACGCTGTGACGAGGCCCGAAAGGCCCGCCCCTACAACGGCCACCTCAGTGCCGTAGAGTTCCGGCGGAACCGCACCGAGCCCTGCCGGGTGGGCGAGGTAGTGGTCGTAGCTGAACGGAAAATCGGGGTTCAGCATGGTGATAGGGCCAGCTTGGGTGCTGGACGGGTCTGAGGCCGGGAGTTCTGTGGCGACGGTCATGAAAGCTCTGCCTTCGTTTGTTCAGGGGTGGACAGCGTTGAAGATTCCTGCCTGCTCAGCTCACGGTATTCCTCGTGGCTCAGCGCCGCCACCCTGGAGTTCCGGCGCCCGTAGCCGAAGTAGGCCGCCATGCCCACCAGCATCCAGATTCCGAAGGTGACCCAGGTGTCGGTACCGAGGTTGGCCATAAGGTAGGCGCACATCAGGGCGCCGAGGACCGGGGTCAGGGGGAAGAGCGGTACACGGAACGTGCGCTTCAGCTCGGGCCTGGTGCGGCGCAGGTAGATCACGGCCACGTTGACCAGGGCGAAGGCGAACAGGGTGCCGATGCTGGTGGCGTCGGCGAGGGCACCCAGCGGGACCAGGCCGGCCGTGACTGCCACGAGGATGCCCACGATCAGGGTGCCGGCAACCGGAGTGCCGGTCCTCGCGGAGACCCGGCCGAAGATTTTTGGAATGAGCCCGTCGCGCGCCATGGAGAGAAGAATGCGGGTCTGTCCGTAAAGGACAGTCAGCACGATGCTGGCGATGGCCAGGACTGCGCCGACGGCGAAGACCAGGGCGATCCACGGCTGCCCGGTGGTTTCCTCGAGGATCTTCACGAGTGCTGCTTCGTTACCATCGAACCAGCCCCAGGGACGGGCGCCGACGGCGGCCACGGCAACCAGAACATAGATGGTGGTGACGATCAGCATGGAGAGCATGATGGCCCGCGGCAGGTCGCGCTTGGGATTGCGGGCTTCCTCACCGGCCGTGGATGCCGCGTCGAAGCCGATGTACGAGAAGAAGACGCTGGAAGCGGCGGCTGAGACACCGGCTGCGCCCATAGGCAGGAGAGGCTCGAAGTTGCCGGCGCTGAAGGCGGTGAAAGCCACTGCGCAGAAGAAGATCAGGATTCCCACCTTGACCACCACGATGACGGTGTTAATCCAGGCGCTTTCCTTGGCGCCGCGAACCAGCAAGATCATGGCGAGCAGGACGATGACCATTGCCGGGATATTCACGACCCCGCCGCCTCCTGGGGGCTGGGAGATTGCGTCGGGCAGGAACTGGCCGAAGACCGCCAGGGACTCGTTCACGTACTGGCCGGCCCCAACTGCCACTGCCGCGACCGAGACTGCGTATTCGAGCACGAGGCACCAGCCACAGATCCAGGCCATGCCCTCGCCCAAAGTGGCGTAGCTGTAGGAATAGCTGGAGCCTGCCACCGGAACGAGACCGGCCATTTCGGCGTAGGACACTGCCGACAGCAAGGCGGCGAGTCCAGCGATGGCGAAGGAGATCCAGATCGCCGGCCCGGCCAAGGGAACGGATTCGCCGAGGATGACCAGGATGCCGGTTCCCAGGGTGGCGCCGACGCTGATCATTGTCAGCTGGAAAACGCCGAAGCTGCGGATCAGCCGGGTTCCGCCGTGGCCTGTTTCGGCTTCATTGACCATCTGTCCGATCGGCTTGCGGCGCAGCAGCTGCGCGGCCAGGCCGGGCCGGCCGGCAGGAGGTGCCGGCCGGCGTTCTGTGTAGGTGGGCACAGTCATCGTTGACGTCCATTCGTGAGTAGTTGTCATTTCCCCTCGCCCAGCTTAAGCGTGTGAGCCACCTCTCACGATTGTGCAAAATGACCTATAGTGTTCTGGCATGAGACGTAATGCACAACCGAACAACACGCCTGCGGTAGCGCTTTCCGGCCGGGTCAGCGTTGATCTGGCCGCGATTTCCGATAATGTCCGCGCCCTCCGGGCACTCACTCCCGCGCCGCATTTCATGGCGGTGGTGAAAGGCAATGCCTATGGCCACGGGCTTGTCGAGGTGGCGGAGGCTGCCCTCGCTGCCGGCGCCGACTGGCTCGGAACGGCACAGCTGACCGAGGCTCTTGCGCTACGCCGCGCAGGCATCGCGGCGCCAGTGCTGTCCTGGCTGTACCTCGCCACAGCGTCCAGCGAGATCATTCGCGAGGCTGTGGAAAACGACGTCGACATGTCCTTGGGCAGCCCCGCCCAGCTCGACGTAGTGGCCGGCATCGCCCGCACGCTCGGAAGGCCGGCCGCGGTCCATCTTGAGCTGGACAGCGGGTTGAGCCGCGGCGGCGCACGCACGGAAGACTGGCCTGACCTTGTGGCCGCTGCACGCAACGCCGAGCTCGAGGGGACCCTCACTGTCCGGGGTATCTGGACCCATCTGGCCTGGGCCGACGTACCGGCCCACCCCGGGAACGCCGCAGCGGTGGACGCCTTCGGGGAAGCCGTACGCCAGGCCAGGGAAGGCGGCCTGGAACCGGAGCTGAGGCATGTGTCCAGCTCTGCCAACATCCTGGACCGCCCTGAGTTTGCCTTCGACATGGTGCGGGCCGGGCTGGCCATTTATGGCCTGGCGCCCGCCGACCATCTTGACCCGCGGATTTCGGGCTGCGCCCGGCCCTGACTGTCACGGCTCCCGTTGTGCTCGTGAAGAAGGTTCCGGCCGGCACCGGCGTGAGCTACGAACACCAGGCCATCACCCACGAGACAAGGTATCTGGGGCTGATCCCCCTTGGCTATGCGGACGGCATCCCGAAAGGCATCTCGGGGCGCAGCATTGTCCAACTGGGCGGCAGGCGGGTGCCCGTGATCGGCAAGGTGTGCATGGACCAGTTCATGGTGGACCTCGGTCCGGAAGCCTGCGGAGTTTCCGTCGGCGACACGGCCGTGCTGTTCGGCGATCCGGACACCGGTGCGGCGAGCGCGGACGAATGGGGCTCGGCCATCGGCAGCCACGGCGACGAAATCATCAACCGGATAGCGCCGCGGCTGCCCAGGGCCTACGAGTGCCCCGACTACCAGGATCCCGAAGTCAGCGTGCCGCATGTCGCCTGAAGCTGCCGCGGGAGCGGGCACCAGAGCCGCAACGGGAAGAGGGACCGGCGCCGAGCCGATCAGCGCTGTCACGTTGGAGCAGTTCCTGGAAAAGTTGCCGCCGGAGTTGACGATCCTGCACGACGGCGGCAACGGTTCCGGCGTGCTGCGCTGGGTAGAGCCCAGCGAGCTGGAGGACCCCACGCCGTACCTGCTCGACGGCGAGTTCCTCCTCACGGCGGGGCTGCCGTTTGTGGGCGAGGCGAGCAACCCAGCCTGGGTTGACGCGTACGTGCGGCGCCTGGTGGGAGCCGGGGTGGGGCCCTGGGCTTCGGGCTGGAACCCTACTTCGACGCAGTGCCGGAGGCACTGGTGAAGGCCTGCATCCGGCATAACCTGACGCTGGTTGAGGTGCCAGGCACTGTGCCGTTCGCTGCCATCGGGCTGGAATTTTCGCAACTGCTCGAATCGGATAACGCCAAAGTCTTCAGGCAGCTGGCGGACATCAACCGGCAGCTGATGCGCGCAGTCCTCTCCGCCCGTCCAGAGCATGAACTCCTGGCCGCCCTGGCCCAGCGGGTTCCCGTGTGGGCAGTGCTGGTCGGCGCGGACGGAAGGGTCCGCGCCCGGGCGGGCATCGGCGTCGAATTTCCCGCGCTGCAGCCGATTCTCGGCCGGCTGCTCGGCGGCAGCGGCCCCGGGTGGAAATGGATTCATTCGACATTCCCGGATCTGTCCTGGTGTTCGGGCATCCACTGCGCAGCACACGGGACGCCAACCTCGGCGCTTTGATTCTCGGGACGGACCAGCCGCTGACGCCCTCGCAGAACAGTGTGGTCTCATCCGCCGTCGGGCTGCTGGAACTGCTGGTCCGGCAGCGGACCAGCGGATCCCTCGCGCCGAGCCAGCTGGCCACAGCGCTGCTGCTGCATCCGGACAGCCTGGCCAGCGGCGGAACGCGGCACATCAACGGTCTCAGGGACCTGCTGGCCCAAAGCACCTCCTCCACCCGTTCGGCCCCGCTTCGCGTGGTGCAAGGCATCAAGGCGGAGCAGGGCACGTGGCCGGCGGGCGAAAGTCCCGTCCGGGAGCTGCTGCAGTGGCGGCGGCTGTTCGACACCAAACTCGTGGAGATCACGGATTACGGGTTCGCTGCCGTCACCCGGCTGAAGGTTGATGATGCCCTGGTAAGCGAAGTCGAGAGGCTCGGCTGGCGCCTGGTCATCGGGGATGCCACCGAACTGGCAGGACTGGCGGGAGCGTACCAGCGCGCGGCGTCGCTGCGTTCCCGCGTCCAGGGAAGCGGACAAAGTGTGCGCGTGGATGACGTCACGTGGTCAGTCGCTGGGCTGTTGGGCCGCAGCGCCGGCACCATGCTTGCCACCCGGCTGCTGGAACCGGTCCTGGCGCAGGAGCCTGACCGAATCAGTTCCCAACTCGGTCTCCTGAAGTCGTGGCTGGGCGAAAACGGCAACTGGGATGCCACTGCCAAAGTCCTGGGGCTGCACAGGAACAGCGTGCGGCGCCAGATCAATGCATTGGGCGAGCTGCTGGCCATGGACCTTGGTTCCGCCCAAGTGCGGGCAGAGCTGTGGATTGCCCTGCAGTACGTGGACGGCCTGGAGGACGGGATCGTTCAGATGCCCCAGGACCGGTAGATCTCCGGGCGGCGTTCCCGCAAGTAGGGCACCACGTCACGGGCTTTCCGGGCGGCGTCCGGTTCCACCTCGGCGTACAGGAGTTCGGCTCCCGGTCCCGCCGCGGCCAGCAGCGAACCATCCGGTCCGGCAATGACACTGCCGCCGAGGAAATCGCAGCCGTCCTCGGTTCCCGAGTGGTTGGCATAGGCGATGGTCAGCTGGCTTTCCAACGCGCGGGCCCGGAGCAGGACCTGGGGAACCGTTTCGAAACCGTGTGCCAGTGCGGTGGGCACCAGCAGCAACTCGGCTCCGCCCAGCGCGGCGGCCCTGACCGTTTCCGGAAATTCCACGTCGTAGCAGATCACCATTGACGTCCGGAAGCCGTTGAAATCGACGACGGCCGGAGCCGCTTCAACGGGGCTGAACGCCGCGCGTTCATCGTCGCCAAAGAGGTGCACTTTTGCGTAGGTCAGAAGCTCAACCCCCGCGCTGTCCACGAGCGTGGAGGTGATGTGCCAGCTGCCCCCGTCCGTGACTGACGGCAGGCTGTAGACCAGTCCGATTCCGTAGTGGCGCGCGATGCTTGCCAGCGTCTCCCTCATGGCGGGAAGCCCGGCGGGGTCGAGCTCCGAGCGGAGCCGCAGCGGTGCGTATCCAACGGGGAAGAGTTCTGGGGTCACCAGGACGGCTGCGCCTTTCGCGGCGGCCGTCTTGGCAGCCGCATCCAGGGCGGCGAAGTTTGCGTCGCCGTCGAGTACGCGGGCGTTTGCCTGCATCAGGGCCAGCAGCACCGTTTCCACCTCACATGATCGGGACGGGCACAGGAAGTATGCGTCCGCTTTTTCCAGCCTAGCCACCGGCCCTGAACGGCATCCGGGCCAATTGCACCTGCCAAAGCCACAGGACGGACGGATCGTCCCATCATTTTGTCTCAACCGGCAAACTCCTTGCGTTAACTTCTTGACTGCAATGGTCAAAGTAGGGCAATCTTCTTTTCATGTCCGCCACACCGCGCTCGACGAGGAGCAAGCCAAAAAATCCGGGATCCCAGTCAGCACTCCGGCAACTGAACCAGCAACGGATCATCGAGGCCCTCATGAGCGGTCCGTCCACCCAGGCCGAGCTTGCGCGCCAGACTGGCCTCTCCACCGCTACAGTCTCCAATATCGTCAAAATCATGCAAGATGCGGGCCTTGCATCGACCGAACCGATCACCAGTTCCGGCCGCCGGGCACTCAACGTGCGACTCAACAGCAACGGCGCGGTGGCCGTGGGAATCGACTTCGGGCGGCGGCATCTCCGCGTGGTCCTGGCCTCCTTGAGCTACCACGTGATCGCCGAGGAATCCGTCCTGCTGCCACTGGGCCACCAGGCCGAGGAGGGCATCCGGGCAGCCGTCGGGCTGTTGGACAAACTGCTGCAGCAAAGCGGCGTGGACCGGACCTTGGTGGTGGGCGCCGGCGCCGGAATTCCCGGCCCCATCGACCGCCGGACCGGCACCGTGGCGCAGGGCGCCATCCTCCCGGAATGGGTGGGCATCAACATCCTCCACTACCTTGAAGAAACCCTCAAAATACCCGTATTCGTTGACAACGACGCCAATCTTGGCGCTTGGTCCGAGGTCACATGGGGGCCGCATTCAGGCGTGAGCAACCTGATGTTCCTCAAGATCGGATCGGGCATCGGCGCCGGCCTTATCCTCAACGGCGCGCCCTACTACGGCAACGTTGGCATTACCGGCGAAATCGGCCATGCAACTATCCACGAGCACGGACTCGTGTGCCGCTGCGGCAACCGTGGCTGCCTGGAAACCATCGCCTCCACCACTACGATGATGGAGCTGCTCGGCCGCGGGGAAGACCCACCCCTCACACCTGCGGACATCGTGCGCAAAGCCCTGGCGCGCGACTCCGCCACGCTCAGGGTGGTGGACGATGCAGGCCTGGCAGTTGGACGCGCCCTGGGCAACGTAGCGAACCTGATCAACCCTGAAGTCATCGTGGTGGGCGGTCCCCTTGCGGGCCTGGGCGACCTGCTGCTCGACCCATTCGGCGGGGCTTATCCGGCATGCTGTGCCGGTGATCGGCGAGACCACCACACTGACTATGTCCTCACTTGGGGACCGTGCAGAGGCTTTGGGAGCGGCCGCACTGGTGTTCCAGCATGCCGGGATCCGGCGTGCGTAGCCGTTTCGTTATCCCGGTAATTGCGTTAAAGACTTGACGACAACCCTTGTGATCCAGTTTACTTTTTCATCAGACGTCCCTGCGCTTTGCTGGGCGGACAAAGAAGTCATGCATTGGAGGCGTAAGGACAAATGACGTCCCACACCACGCACACTGACCCGGTCATCCTGGAGATGCGCTCAATTACCAAGGAATTTCCTGGCGTCAAGGCTTTGGCGGAAGTAAGCCTCCGGGTCAAGGCCGGCGAGATCCACGCAATCTGCGGTGAAAACGGCGCTGGCAAGTCCACGCTGATGAAGGTGCTTTCGGGCGTCTACCCCTACGGCAGCTACGACGGCGACATCGTCTACCAGACCGAGGTCCAGCAGTTCAAGGACATCCGCGCCAGCGAGCACGCAGGCATTGTGATCATCCACCAGGAGCTGGCCCTGATCCCGGAACTGTCCATCATGGAGAACATCTTCCTGGGCAACGAACCGACCAAACGCGGCGTCATCAACTGGGCGGAGGCCCGGCAGAGGTCCGCGGAGCTGCTGGCCCGGGTGGGACTCAGGGAAGACCCGGACACCCCCATCAAGGAGATCGGCGTCGGCAAGCAGCAGCTCGTGGAGATCGCCAAGGCCCTGAACAAGTCAGTCAAGATCCTCATTCTGGACGAGCCGACCGCTGCGCTGAACGAATCCGATTCCCAGCACCTCCTGGACCTGATGCTGGGCCTCAAGGCCAAAGGCATCACCTCGATCATCATTTCCCACAAGCTCAACGAGATCGAGCAGATCGCCGATTCCATCACCATCATCCGGGACGGCAAGTCGATCGAAACGCTCGATGTCAAGGCCGACGGCGTCGATGAGGACCGCATCATCAAGGGCATGGTGGGCCGGGCCTTGGAGTCCCGCTTCCCCGAGCACACCCCAAGATCGGCGAAGTGTTCTTCGAAGTGAAGGACTGGTCCGTTGGCCACCCCGCCATCCAGGACAGGCTGGTCTGTAAGAACTCAAACTTCTTTGTGCGGCGCGGGGAGATTGTGGGATTCGCCGGGCTGATGGGTGCCGGCCGGACCGAACTGGCCCGCTCCGTCTTCGGCCGCTCCTATGGCCGGTTCATCAATGGCCATGTATATAAGGACGGCAAGGAAGTTGTCCTCAAAAATGTCCGGCAGGCGATTGACGCCGGACTGGGTTATGTGACCGAGGACCGAAAGTCCCTGGGCCTGAACCTGCTCGATGACATCAAGGCCACCACCGTTTCAGCGAACCTCAAGAAGATCAGCCGCAACAGCGTCGTGGACTCTGCCAAGGAATTCGAAGTTGCCGAGCAGTACCGCAAGGCCCTCCGGACCAAGACGCCCTCTGTTGAGGAAGGCGTCGCCAAGCTGTCGGGCGGTAACCAGCAGAAAGTGGTTCTGGCGAAGTGGATGTTCACGGACCCGGACCTCCTCATCCTGGATGAACCGACGCGTGGCATCGATGTGGGCGCCAAATACGAGATCTACGGCATCATCCAGCAACTGGCCAACCAGGGCAAAGGCGTGGTGGTCATCTCATCCGAGCTGCCCGAGCTGCTGGGTCTTTCCGACCGCATCTACACCATCTTCGAGGGCGCCATCACCGGGTCCTGAATAAGGAGGAAGCGAGCCAGGAAAGCCTGATGAAGCTCATGACCTCCGCCCGCAAGACCGCCTGACCCTCTGGGATCCTCCAGATTCTTCCAGATACAAGGACTGAAACAATGAACGCGCTCAAGAAGCTGTTTGGCGGCAATACCCGCCAATTCGGGATGATCTTCGCCCTGGTCGCACTGATCGTCTTTTTCCAGATCACCACAGAGGGCCGCACTCTCACCCCGGGCAATGTCATCAACCTCTTCAATGGCAACTCGTACATCCTCATCCTCGCCATCGGCATGGTGCTGGTCATTATCGCCGGCCACATCGACCTGTCCGTAGGATCCGTAGCCGCGTTTGTGGGCGTGACAGTGGCCCTGGCCATCCGCGACTGGGGTATCCCCTGGTACGCCGGCGTGCTGCTGGGACTGCTCTTGGGTGCCCTGATAGGTGCGTGGCAAGGACTTTGGACGGCGTACGTAGGGATCCCCGCCTTCATCGTCACCCTGGCCGGCATGCTCCTGTTCCGGGGCTTCAACCAGTTCGTGGGCAAGTCCAACACTATTCCGGTACCCAATGACTTCCAGTACCTGGGTTCCGGGTACCTTCCTGAGGTTGGGCCCAGCACCGGATACAACAACCTCACCCTGCTGATCGGCCTCGCTGCAGTCGCCTTTGTGATTTTCAGCGAGATCCGCCGCCGCCGGACCGCGAAGGTGCTGGGCGCCGAAGTGGCAGAGACCTGGGTGGTCGTCCTGAAGCTTGTCCTGGTCTGCGCGGCCATCCTGTACGCCACATACCTTTTTGCCACCGGCCGTCCCGGCACGTCCTTCCCCATCCCCGGCCTGATCCTCGCCGTTCTGGTCCTGATCTACGGCTTCGTCTCTTCCAAGACCGTGGTGGGTCGCCACATTTACGCTGTGGGCGGCAACCGGCATGCAGCCGAACTCTCCGGCGTCCAGTCCAAGAAGGTCAACTTCCTGGTCATGATGAACATGTCCATCCTGGCTGGCCTCGCGGGCATGATCTTCGTGGGGCGCTCCACCGCTTCGGGCCCGTTCGACGGCGTCGGCTGGGAACTGGATGCCATCGCCGCAGTCTTCATCGGCGGAGCGGCCGTGACGGGCGGCGTGGGCACCGTGATCGGTTCCATCATCGGTGGCCTGGTCATGGCAGTCCTGAACAACGGCCTGCAACTCCTCGGCGTCGGCGCCGACCTCACCCAGATCATTAAGGGCCTGGTCCTGCTGATCGCAGTAGCGTTCGACGTCTACAACAAGTCTCAGGGCAAGCGGTCCATCATCGGACTGATGATGAGCAACTTCAACCGGCCAACCGGCGGGCCCGGTACACCCCTGCAGCCCGATGAAACCACCTCCACCAAGGAAACGATTGCCAGGGAAGCCTGAGCGATACCGGTTCCGGAACCCATACCCCAAAAAGAAAGTGGACCAAGAAATGCGAATGATTGGTAAAGCAGGAAAAGCAGGAAAGGCAGCAGCGATAGTTGCAATCGCAGCACTTGCGCTGACGGCCTGCGGACGGGCCGAACCCGGCACCACCAGCACCACCGGAGCCGCCGGCTTCGAGCAAAAATCCTCCATCGGCGTCGCGCTTCCCCAGAAAACCAGCGAAAACTGGGTGCTGGCGGAGAAGCTCTTCAACGACGGGCTCTCCGGGCCGGCTTCAAGCCGGACGTGCAGTTCGCCAACGGCGGCGTCTCCGAGCAGCAGAACCAGATCAGCGCCATGATTACCAAGGGCGCCAAGGTCATCATTGTCGGTGCCATCGACGGTGCTCAGCTGGGTACACAGCTGAAGCAGGCGAAGGACTCCGGCGCGACGATCATTGCTTATGACCGACTCCTGCTCAACACGGAGAACGTGGACTACTACGTGGCCTACGACAACTTCAAGGTGGGCGTGCTGCAGGGCCAGGCACTGCTGGACGGCATGAAGGCCAAGAAGCCGACCGGCCCTACAACGTCGAGCTCTTTGCCGGGTCGCCGGATGATGCCAACGCGAAGGTCTTCTTCGACGGCGCCATGAGCATCCTGAAGCCCAAGATCGACGACGGAACGCTTAAAGTTGTCTCCGGCCAGACCACTTTCGAACAGGCAGTCACCCAAGGCTGGAAGGCAGAGAACGCCCAGCGCCGCGCCGACACCCTGCTGACCGGTTCCTACGGAACAGCTGCCCTGGACGGCGTCCTTTCACCGAACGACACCTTGGCCCGCGCTGTCCTGACTTCGGTCAAGGCCGCCGGTAAGCCGCTGCCCATCATCACCGGCCAGGACTCGGAAGTTGAATCCGTCAAGTCCATCCTTGCCGGCGAGCAGTACTCCACCATCAACAAGGACACCCGCAAGCTCGTTGAGCACGCGATCGTGATGGTCAAGGATCTCCAGGCAGGCAAGACGCCTGAGATCAACGACGACAAGTCCTACAACAACACGGTGAAGACCGTACCCGCCTTCCTGCTGCCGCCGGTCATCGTGACCGCCGCCAACGTGAAGACGGCCTACCTGGACGATCCGGTACTGGGCCCGCTGACCAAGTAACGCGGTCTAAGTAACGCGGTCCGCCGGTCACCTCCGGTTTACATCGAATGCCCCGGCTCCCCACAGGGAGCCGGGGCATTCCGCGTCCCAACGCTCTCTCACTTAGTGCACGCTTTTCCCCAACACTCTCTCACTGCCCGCCGCCTTTCACAGCCCAAACACAGCTTCGGACGTCTTCCTGCACAGGCCCGGCCGCGAGGGTAGGAGCAGATGCCGGCCTTCCTCGGGCCCCAGATCCCAGGAGTACAGTGAGCGTCCTTTCCCGGAGTGTTGGCAATGCCTTCAGAAACAAGGTACGAACAGCTGCAGTGGTGGCAGTCCTGGCCGTCGCGATCGGACTTGCACTGTCCATGCTGGTGGCCAACCAGGCCGTCGGAGCCAAAGTCCAGGAGCTGAACGCGTCCGTCGGGACCGTCCTGACCGTCAACCCGGCTGGCGGCCAGGGCTTCGAAGGCGGCGGCGAACCACTGACCGCCGAGCAGGCCGTCACCGCAGCGGCCGTCCCCAACGTCAGCTCCGTCGTCGGCACCAGCTCACTCCGGCTGCGGAACGCCACCGAAGCTGCAGTGCGGACGGCGGCCGGCACCCAAGCTGGCCCCGGCGGCGGCCAGGGCGGTCCCGCCGGACAGAACGCCACCACGTTGACCACCAGCCTTACCGCTGCCGTCGACGCTGGCACCCTCGGTGGACGGAACCAGGCCGCAAACGGCACCACCGGAACCACCACCGCGCAGCCGGTACGCTCGCTCCCCATCACCGCAACCGGAATCGGCGGCGAAGTGGACACCACAGGCAAGGCCCTGACCATCACCGAAGGCACCGGGCTCGGCGACTACACGGCTGAATCCGCCAACGCCCTCCTGGGAACCACTCTGGCCGAGAAAATCAACCTGGCCATCGGTTCCACGTTCACCATCAACGACCAGACGTTCACTGTGGCCGGCCTCTTCGATTCAGGCACCACGTTCGGCAACAACGCCCTGTACCTGACCCTGCCCACGGCGCAGACCGTCGCGGAACTGCCGGGTGAGCTGTCATCGATGATTGTCACGGTGGACAGCATGGAAAACCTTAAGACCGCCAAAGCCGCGCTTGAGTCCGCCCTCGGCACCGACAAGGCCGACGTCACCCAGGGCCAGAACCTGGAGTCCGCCGTCAGCTCGCTCGGTAGCGTCAAGGACATCTCGTTCATCGCCTTCGTAGCAGCCTTGGGCACCGCCGTCGCCTCCTTTGTCAGCGGCGGCATCGCTTCCGCGCTGATCAGCACCAACACCACCACGACGGCGGCCACCGGCCGCGGAGCCGCCATGGCCGGCGCTGCAGGCGGCGCCGGAATACCGGGCGGTGGCGCTGGCTTCCCCGGCGGCCAGGGAGGACCCTGGGCGGGCCTCCCAGCTGCTGACCTCAGTCACCGCCAGCGCCTCCCCCGGGGTCATCGCCGCCGGCATCGCAGCGGTGTTCGGCGTGGCCATTATCGGCGCGCTGGTCCCGGCGCTGCTCACGGCACATATCCGTCCCATCGAAGTCCTGCGAGGAGAATAGCCATGATTGACGTCAAGAACCTGGTCCGCACTTTCAACTCCGGTGACCGCACCATCAAGCCGGTCAACGACGTCAGTTTTGTTCTCGAGCAGGGCACGATGGCGTCCATCGTCGGCAAAAGCGGCAGCGGCAAGGAGCACCCTGTTGTCCCTCCTGGGTGCGCTGGACAAACCGACCAGCGGAGACGTCGTCGTCAACGGCGTGAGCCTGGCCGGGATGCCGGACGGCAAGCTGACCGAGTACCGGCGCCGGGACATCGGGTTCGTTTTCCAGCAGTTCAACCTGATCCCGAATCTTTCGGCGATGGACAACGTCATGCTGCCCATGGAGTTCGCGGGGATGCGCAGGGCAGAGCGTCGGCAGCGCGCAACGGAACTACTGGAGCAGGTGCAGCTGGACCCGGAGAAACAGGTGCGGCGCATCAACCGGCTGTCCGGCGGCGAGCAGCAGCGGGTGGCGATTGCCAGGGCCCTGGCCAACGAACCAAAGCTGATCCTCGCGGACGAGCCCACGGGCAACCTGGACGAGCAGACCGGCGATCACATCATCGAACTGCTCAGCTCGCTCAGCCGTGATCACACCACCACCATCCTCGTGGTCACCCACGACAATGCGTTGGCCAACAAGACTGACCGCCGCTTCAGGCTCCAGCAGGGCAGGCTGACGGAAGAACCGCCGCGCGCCCTGGTCTGACACCCGGGCTGGTCTGGATGAGAGGATGGGCACCATGAGCGCGCCCATCGCCACACCCTGGCTGTCCACCCAGTCCGATCCGGATCCCCGGTCTGCCACCGGAAAACGCCTGCGGTGGGGTGTCATAGCCACCGGCGGGATCGCGCGCTCAGTGTCTCAGGACCTGGCATTGCTTCCCGACGCCGAGCTTTATGCCGTCAGTTCCCGTTCACAGGGCACTGCGGAGAGTTTCGCGGCGGACTACGGTTTCGCCAAGGCCTACGGGGACGACGACGGCGTGCCCGGCTACCAGCGGCTGCTCGCCGATGGCTCGGTGGACGTTGTCTACGTCGCCACGCCGCACGCCCAGCACCACAAGATTGTGCTCGCTGCGCTCAATGCGGGCAAGCACGTCCTGTGCGAAAAGGCGTTCACCATCAACGGCAGGGAAGCCAGCGAGCTCGCTGCACTTGCCCGGGAACGGAAGCTCTTCCTCATGGAGGCAGTGTGGTCCCGCTTCCTCCCGGGCATGCAGCGGGCGTTCGAGATTGCCGCGTCCGGGGAGCTCGGGGACGTGCACTGGGTGACCGCTGACCTTGGTTTTCCCGCACCCTATTCCCCGACGTCCAGGTTGTGGGCCAGGCGGGACGGTGGCGGCGCCCTCCTGGACATCTCGGTCTACCCCCTGCTGTGGGCACTGGGAACACTGGGGTTCCCGCAGACCGTCAGTGCCACCGGCTTCATTAATGACGACGGCGTGGACGCCCAGAATGCGTTGACGCTCGGCTACAACCATGGTGCCCAGGCCCAGCTGACGTCCTCGCTCTTGGCGTACGGTCCGCGGACTGCCACCGTGGCCGGCAGCCTGGGCTACCTCCAGAGTGTCGGTTCCATCAACAATCCGCGGGAGTTGGTGATCGGCGTCGGACGGGAGGGCCTGCGTACGGAGGCGTTCGACGTCGTCGGCATCGGCTACACCTACGAACTGCGAGAGGTGACGCGCTGCATCCAACAGGGTCTGACCGAGAGCCCGGTCATGCCGCTGGAGGATTCCATCAAAACCATGCGGCTCTTTGACGGAGTGCGCGGGCAACTGGGCGTTAGCTACCCGAACGATGCCCACTGAAGGGGAATGGCCTCTGCCTTCAGGCCTATGACTTTTTTGTAAATTGGCTTGACAGTCCTCGCTTGGTTATCGATGGCTGAGTGACAAATTAGTAAGTTTGCTGTATTTATTTTCCGTTTCCCTAGACTTCCTGCACGCGAGAGCCTTACGATCTTGAAATCGTTAGGTCTCAACGGTACTGGGGGTGGTACGCATGGCTAAAGTTCGTTCGCCTTGGCGTGCACTCCGGCCGCTTCTCCTCGCAGGAGCCGTGACCGCTACTTGGCTGACACTTTCCGCTTCGGCCGCAACAGCAGACTCCTCGAGAGATCCAGGATCCCTTCCGGGTGGCCTCCCTTCATCGGCTTCGTCCCTGACTGCGCCGTTGACCGGCGCCGTCTCCCCCATTCTTGAGGCCGCGTCGCCGGCTCCTTCACCCACCGGACTCCTGCAGCCCGTAATAGGCAGGGTGGCAGGCACGGCTGATCAACTGATTGCCGCCGTCCCTGTGGTGAAGAGCGCGGGTCCGGCGGGGACCGTCACGGCCGAGGCTGTCCCGATTGCTGCAGTGGTGGATACCGTTGCAGATGACCTGATTGAGACAGTCGCCCCTCCGCTGACCGATGCCGCACCGGTTCTTGAGCCCGTTCTGAAGCCCGTAGTGGATCTGGTAGATGCGAGCGTTCCGTGCTCACCGGTCCCGCTGCCCGGACTGCTGCCGCTTGAAGAGACTGCCGTTGCCGGCGGGATCTCGACCGTCACGGACGCCCGCGCTTCAGGGCACGTCGCGGATGATGCCACCACAAACTCCCCCGGCGCTTCCGACAACTTGCTTGCCGTCAGGGGAATGTCGTCGCTGCCGGTTCCGGCCGGCACAGAAATGCACGCAGTCCCGGCAGAAAGCCCCTGGACCAGCGGCCCTTCCACGCCACCGGCTCCGGCAGGACCTGCTTCGGGCGCTGGCAGTGGCGCTCCGCCCTCCGGCGCCTCAGGCTCTGCTGCCTGGCTGGACGAGTTTGGTTTCGACCAGCCGCTTTCGGGGCCTTCCCCATCAGCGGATCACCTGAGCATGCCCCTTCACCGGTGTCATTCGACCCCGGTTCCTCACCTGAATAGTTGAGCCCTCCTGCCCGTTTTATGGGCAGAACACGGCCCCAGGCGCTGAACAGCGCCCCAAATCAACTCTTCAGGAGACATCACCATGAATTGCAACCTTCGTAGGGGGCTGCTTAGCACCCTCTTTGCCGGCGGGCTACTGGCCTTCGGCGCCACCGCGGCCAGCGCCGCGGACACAACCAGCGGACCGGACCTCACGGCCTCCGCACTGGTCTCAGCGGCGACGTCCGCAGACACGACGTCGTTGGGCCTGCTGGGTGGCTCAACGCAGTCGGATACTGCGGATGTCGCTGCCGCATTGGACGTCAACCTCGGAGACAACCTCCTCGGCAACACCAACGGCACCGACAGCACCACCGCCGTCGCCGCAGCGGTAGAGGTCGGCAACACCAACGGCACCAGTACCGACAGCACCACCGCCGTCGCCGCAGCGGTAGAGGTCGGCAACACCAACGGCACCAGTACCGACAGCACCACCGCCGTCGCCGCCGCAGCGGTAGAGGTCGGCAACACCAACGGCACCGACAGCACCACCGCCGTCGCCGCAGCGGTAGAGGTCGGCAACACCAACGGCACCGACAGCACCACCGTCGTCGGTGCAGCGGCCGACATCAACCTCGGTCTGGGCACGTCCGGCGTTCTTGACGGCGCGAATGTTGCTATTGATGCATGCGTCATCCTTGGCGGCGGCACCGATGGCTGTGGAACCCCAGGTACTGAAACCCCCGGTACGGAAATGCCCGGTACGGAAGCCACGGACCCGGGAACCCGAACGAGCGGCACCACGGACCCGGAAACCCGAACGAGCGGCACCACGGACCGGGAACCCGAACGAGCGGCACCACGGACCCGGGAACCGGAACGAGCGGCACCACGGGAGGTGGCACGACCGGTATCACCGTTGTTCCCGCCGGCACCACCACCGGTTCGGTATCTTCCGCAGCGAACACCGTGGGCAACACCTCAGGCCAGGGCGGCACTGCCGCCCTGGCCAAGACGGGCATGGATGCTTCACTGATCCCTCTGGCCGCCATCCTGCTGCTTGCCGGGCTGCTGCTGAAGCTCAAGCGGGGCCGGAAGGCCTAGCACTCAGCGGACTGCGACAGCTAGGCCGTCAACGCACCGGCTCCACCGTTCGCGGCCTAGCCAACTTTCAGATAGGAGGTGGCAACCGGAGAGCTCAACTAACAGCACTTGTCCTTTTGACCGGAGGTCCGGCTGAGAAAAGTCCCATTCACTTCTCAGCCGCCCCCGGCGTGCCGGCAAACGGCTTAAAGGATGCCCTACCGGCCGGTATTATTGAGCAGGAATAGTGCCGCAGCGCACCGGGAGGAACTGGTCATGGTGGCGGATTCGCCTAGCTCAATTAGGAATGAAATGCTCGGCGGACGCTATCGGCTGGCGGACATAATCGGCCGCGGCGGCATGTCCTCCGTCTACCGCGCCCGGGACGAAAACCTGGGCAGGGATGTCGCCCTGAAGCTCTTTGCCCCACAGGCACCGGATGCCAATGAGCTCAGGCGCCAGGAAGCCGAAATCCAACTGCTGGCAACGCTCAACCATCCCAGCCTGGTCACGCTGTTCGATGCAGGCATCGATACCCGCGTCCTGAACGAACCCGGCCGTTCCTGACAATGGAGCTCGTGGAGGGCCAGGACCTCCGCAGCCGGATCAGGCACAGTGCAGTTCCCTTGGACGAGCTTGCAGTCATCGGGGCGGGCGTAGCTGACGCGCTGGCCTACGTGCACAACCTGGGTATCATCCACCGCGACATCAAGCCCGGGAACATCCTGCTCGTGCCGATCCGTCCGGGTGAACCTTTGCGACCCAAACTCACGGATTTTGGCATCGCCAGGATGGCGGATTCAGCCCGGCTGACCGCCACGGGAACCATGGTGGGGACGGCCGCGTATCTCAGTCCCGAGCAGGCCATGGGTTCTCCCCTGTCGCCCGCCACTGATATCTACTCGCTGGGTCTGGTACTGCTGGAATGCGTCAAGCAGACCGTTGAGTTCCCGGGCAGCGCGGTCGAATCCGCTGTGGCCCGGCTGCACCGGGCGCCAGATGTCCCAGCTGACCTTCCGGTGGAGTGGGCTGATCTGATCCGTTCCATGACTGCCATCGAACCGCTGGAACGCCCTGCCGCGGCCGACGTTGAAGCCGTTCTGCGTCAGGCCCTGGTATCACCGGTGTCCGCACCGGGCGAGCTCGCGCCGGAGACAACCCGCGTGCTCCCGGCCATGCCGTTCAGGCCGCCATCCATCGCAATCACCGCTGAATCAGATCTGCCTGTAATCCGGTCCGGCAAGGGCCAACTGGACATCACCCGCGGTCCTGACGCGCGGGCTGGGTCCCGGACTTGTCTCGTCTCCGGCACACCGGAAGGCGGTTCTGGACGGTCATCGCACTGGGCGTGCTCGCCGCTGGAGCGGCAGCAGCGGCGCTGACCTTCAGCCTGGCACCTGAGCCAACGCCCGACGTCGTTCCCTACCCCACCGTCACCGGCACCTTGGGCGACCACCTCAAGGAACTTCAGGAGAGCGTGGAACCATGAGCCCTACACCCAAGCACCGCCGGCGTTCGGCCGGTGCCATATACCTGAAAGCTGCAACAGCATTTCTGCTCGCCGGTTCACTGGCAGCGTGCGGTCCGGCTGAGACCGGCCTCCAACGTGATGCCGCGCGCCAACTCCAGGAACGAGTCCTGGGCGTCAGCCAGGCCGCAGCCAATAACGACCCCGCCGGCGGACTGGCGGCATTGGATACTCTCGAGGCAGATCTGGCGTCCGTTGCGGGGACCGGGCAGGTTTCCGAGGAACGCTGGCGCAGCATCATGACAGCCGCCACTGCCGTCAGGTCAGACCTGACAGCGGCCAAGGCCGTAGCCGACGCCGCAGCCGCAGAGGACGCCGCCGCTGCGCAAAAGCAGGCAGACGCCGATGCGGCCCAGAAAGCCATCACCGCGCCCGTAGCTCCCACACACGATGACAGCAAGGGAAATAGAGGCAAAGGCAAGAACGGCGACTGAGTGCGGGCGGACTGACGGCACATGAGGTTATTAACCCATCTGTGCTTCATCGGTTCCCGTCGCCTCAGCGATGTCGACTGGACGAAAAAGGCGGCGCCCCGGTTTCCCGGGCGCGCCGCCTTACAAGGTTCGGTGCCGCTCAGTTCAGGGTCGCAATCACCTTGTTCAGCGTGGCGGACGGACGCATGACTGCCGAGGCCTTGGCCTCGTCCGGCCGGTAGTAACCACCGACGTCCACCGCTGAGCCCTGCACCGCGGCCAGCTCGCCCACGATAGTGTCCTCGTTGGCGGAAAGCTCCTTGGCCACGGCCGCGAACGATGCCGCCAGCTCCGCATCCTCGGTCTGCTTGGCCAGTTCCTCGGCCCAGTAGCGGGCAAGGAAGTAGTGGCTGCCACGGTTGTCCAGCTCGCCGACGCGGCGGCTCGGGGACTTGTTTTCCAGCAGGAAGGTTCCCGTGGCCTTGTCCAAGGTGTCTGCCAGGACCTGCGCGCGGGCGTTGTTCGTGGTGGTGGCGAGGTGCTCGAAGCTGACGGCCAGAGCCAGGAATTCACCCAGGCTGTCCCAGCGCAGGTGGTTTTCCTTGAGCAGCTGCTGGACGTGCTTGGGGGCAGATCCGCCTGCGCCGGTCTCGAAGAGGCCGCCACCGTTCATCAGCGGAACAACCGACAGCATCTTGGCGCTGGTGCCCAGTTCCAGGATGGGGAACAGGTCCGTGAGGTAGTCGCGGAGCACGTTGCCGGAGACGGAGATAGTGTCCTCGCCCTTGCGGATGCGCTCCAGGGTGAAGGCAGTTGCCTTCACCGGGGACATGATCTCGATCTGCAGGCCCTCGGTGTCGTGGTCCTTGAGGTATTCGTTGACCTTGGCGATGAGGTTGGTGTCGTGCGCGCGGGTCTCGTCCAGCCAGAACACGGCGGGCGTCTTGGAGGCACGGGCGCGGGTGACGGCCAGCTTGACCCAGTCGCGGATGGGGCATCCTTGGTCTGGCAGGCGCGCCAGATGTCACCCGGGCGACTTCGTGTTCGATCAGCACAGCGCCGGAACCGTCCACGATCTGCACGGTGCCGGCTTCCTGGATCTCGAACGTCTTGTCGTGGCTGCCGTATTCCTCGGCGGCCTGGGCCATCAGGCCGACGTTCGGGACGGTGCCCATGGTGGTGGGGTCGAAGGCGCCGTGGGCGCGGCAGTCGTCCAGAACAACCTGGTAGATGCCGGCGTAGGAGCTGTCCGGGAGGACCGCCAGGGTGTCGGCTTCCTGGCCGTCCGGGCCCCACATGTGGCCGGAGGAGCGGATCATGGCGGGCATGGAAGCGTCCACGATGATGTCGGAGGGCACATTGAGGCTGGTGATGCCCTTGTCAGAGTCCACCATGGCCAGTGCCGGGCCGTCGTCGAGGCCCTTCTGGATCAGCGCCTTCACGCCTGCACGGACGTCCTCCGGAAGCTCCTCGAGGCCGCTCAGGATGGCGGCAAGGCCGTTGTTGGGGCTCAGGCCCGCGGCGGTGAGCTGCTTGCCGTAGGTCTCGAACAGTTCGGAGAAGTAGGCCTTCACCACGTGGCCGAAGATGATGGGGTCCGAGACCTTCATCATGGTGGCCTTCAGGTGCGCGGAGAACAGGACGCCCTCTTCCTTGGCGCGGACTACCTGGGCTGCCAGGAACTCATCCAGCGCCGCGGCGCGCATAACGGTGCCGTCGATGACCTCGCCGCCCAGCACGGGGAAGGCCTTCTTCAGGACCTTGACCGAGCCGTCTTCGCGGACCAGCTGGAGGGCGATGGTGCCGTCGGACCCGATGACCACGGACTTCTCGTTCGCGCGGAAGTCATCAGCCGTCATGTGGGCAACGTTGGTCTTGGAGTCGGCTGACCAGGCGCCCATGGAGTGCGGGTTCTGGCGGGCGTAGTTCTTGACGGACAGCGGCGCGCGGCGGTCCGAGTTGCCTTCGCGCAGGACCGGGTTCACTGCAGAGCCCTTGATCTTGTCGTAGCGCGAGCGGACGGCCGTTTCCTCGTCCGAGGAGGGGTTGTCCGGGTAGTCCGGCAGGCTGTAGCCCTGGCCTTGGAGCTCGGCGATGGCGGCCTTCAGCTGCGGGATGGAAGCGCTGATGTTGGGCAGCTTGATGATGTTGGCTTCCGGCGCCTTTGCCAGTTCACCCAGTTCAGCAAGGGCGTCACCGATCTGTTGTTCCGGGGCGAGGTAGTCACCAAACACGGAGATGATGCGGCCTGCGAGCGAAATGTCACGGGTCTCCACCTCCACACCTGCGGTCGAAGCAAATGCTTCGATGATCGGCAAGAACGAATACGTAGCCAGCATCGGCGCTTCGTCGGTGTGGGTATAGATAATCTTGGACATGCGCGGGCGTCTCCCTGGAGGTCGGCTGATTTTTTGGAAATTTTGTTCTATTTCACCACCCCTAACTTACCTGAGGACACGGCTTTGAACCGTACCGGGGCGGCCGGACGGTCCTGCATTACAGCGGATTAGGGCATGCAAATAACGCCCGACGGGCGGTGCACGCCCGGGGCGGCCAGCCGCCGTCGCGCTTTACCGCCGGGAGCCACGGGCGCAGGTGAGGATCCGGTCAGCGCCTCTTGTGGGGTATGTCACTGGGCCAGAGCTGCACGTACCTGGGGTCCTGCCAGCGCAGCTCCTCCGTCGCCGTAAACGAATGGATAGGGTCGACGTCGCGCAACTGCAGGGCTGCGGCGTGGGCCTCAACGTCCGGCGAAGCGCCCGGGGCGCTCCCTTCGCCTGCAAAATGCCGGCCATGCACGGCGGACTTCTTGGCGGTTTTCCAGAAAGCAATCACGATGGGACCCCAATTCGCTGAGAGTCCGGAGCCCAGATCGGACGTTATCACTGTATAGAAAAAGTACCCTTCGAAAAGCGTTTTGACCAGAGCGGCGCTCCGGCTCCACCAGATCCGGGCCGTGTTTGCGGACCATACCTTTGAGGTCACTACTATTTACAAATTTGTCATGTCTCGATAGGTTACATGGGTCACGCGGCTGGCTCTCCCGGGCACGCCTTCACACATTTTAGACAGGACAATAATGACGCGTACCAGGTCCTTGGCTGCCACCTTCCTGAGCCTTTCGGCGGCCGCCGTCCTGGCGCTGGTTGGCGCCGGAAGTGCCCATGCTGCCCCATCGTCGTCGAGCGATAAAGCAGCTCCTTCGGTGGCCAGCGCAATCGTAGACAGCACCGGGGCGGCGGACTACTGGACATCAGACCGCATGCGCGCCGCGATTCCCGGTGATGTCCTGGCCGGAAGGGCGCTCGAGCGCGGTAAATCATCCAGTGCGGCCAGTGTGCTGAAGGGACCCAAAAGCAAGGTGGCGGGCACCACGGGAAAGCCCTCACTCGCTCAGCCTGCGAACCCGGTAGCCCACATCGGTAAGGTATTCTTCACCCTCGGCGGGACGAACTACGTCTGTTCCGGAAATGCCGTATCGGCGCCGAACAAGAGCACGGTGGCCACCGCCGGGCACTGCCTCAATGAAGGTCCCGGCGCGTTCGCCACCAACTTTGTCTTTGTACCGGCATACGAGAATGGCGCCAGGCCTTACGGTACCTGGACAGCCAAGGCGCTTTACACCACGGCCCAGTGGGAGGCCTCCGCGGATATCAGCTACGACACCGGCTTTGCGGTCATGAATCGGCTTGGCGGCGAGTTCCTGACCGACGTCGTCGGCGGCTCAGGCGTGGCGTTCAATGAAGCCCGCGGCCTGAAGTACACCGCCTACGGCTACCCCGCCGCCCAGCCCTTCAACGGCGAGCGGCTCTGGAGCTGCACCGGCACGGCCACAGAAGACACTAACAACCCGCAGTTCGGCACGCAGGGAATCCCCTGCGACATGACCGGCGGCTCTTCCGGCGGCCCGTGGTTCATAGGCACCGGCCCCGACGGCTTCCAGAACTCGATCAACAGCTACGGCTATAACAGGTCGCCGGTGATGTACGGCCCGTACTGGGGCGAGGCCATCCAGAAGACCTATATCCGTGCCGCGCGAGCTTAGGAAATCCTCACCTGACGCGGAGTCCGGGTCCGGATCCGTCAGCCACAGCGAATCGGACCAGACCCACGAGGAGATTCTCGAGTACTGGACCAAACAGCGAATGGCCGATGCCAAGCCCCGGGAGCTTCGGCTTCCGGAAGGGGGTCCGCGCCTCATGCAGCGGGGCGCGGACCCGGCACCACGTCCTTCAGCTGCCCGTTAAGGCCCGACGGCGCCTGTCCCCTCAGCGGGGACAGGCGCCGTCGACGTTTAACCGCCTAGTGGAAGAAGTGGCGGGCACCCGTGAAGTACATGGTGATGCCGGCCGCGTTGGCCGCGGCTACGACTTCCTCATCCCGGACGGAACCGCCCGGCTGGACCACGGCGCGGACTCCGGCGTCGATCAGGATCTGCAGGCCGTCAGCGAACGGGAAGAACGCATCGGAGGCTGCGACGGCGCCGCGGGCACGCTCGGGTGCAACGCTCGCCTCTGCTGTCGACGGACCAGCCGCACCGCCCGCACCGTCGACGTCGGACTCCACCGAAACGCCCAGCGTGTTGGCACGCTCGACGGCCAGGCGGCAGGAGTCCAGCCGGTTGACCTGGCCCATGCCGATGCCCACGGCTGCGCCGTGATCGGCGAGCAGGATGGCGTTGGACTTGGCGGCGCGGCAGGCGGTCCAGGCGAAGGCGAGGTCCGCGAGGGTCTTTTCGTCAGCGGCTTCGCCGGCGGCGAGGGTCCAGTTGGCGGGTTATCCCCGTCGGCGTCCACCTTGTCGCTCATCTGGACCAGCACACCACCTGAAACCTGGCGCATTTCTGCCGGGTAGCGATCATAGCCTTCGGGCAGGGCCAGCAGGCGGATGTTCTTCTTCTTGGCGAGGATCTCCACGGCTGCCGGCTCGAAATCCGGGGCGATGACAACCTCGGTGAAAATGCCGGCAACGGTCTGCGCCATGGCAGCGGTGACCGTCCGGTTGGCAGCGATGACGCCGCCGAAGGCCGAAACGGGGTCGCAGGCGTGGGCCTTGGCGTGGGCGTCGGCGATCGGGTCAGCAGCATCAGCGGAACCAACGGCGACGCCACACGGGTTGGCGTGCTTGATGATGGCGACGGCGGGCTCGGCGAAGTCGAACGCGGCGCGGAGGGCGGCGTCGGCGTCGACGAAGTTGTTGTAGCTCATGGCCTTGCCGTGCAGCTGGTCGGCCTGCGCGATGCCGGCCGGGCTGCCTTGTCTACGTAGAGCGCAGCCTGCTGGTGCGGGTTTTCGCCGTAGCGGAGAACCTCGGAGCGCTCCAGCGACAGGCCGGCGTAGGCAGGCCAGTCGATGACGCCGTCGCCGTCTTCATCCAGGAACTGGCTGGCAGTCCAGGTGGCCACGGCGTTGTCGTAGGACGCGGTGTGGGCGAACGCCTTAGCGGCCAGCCGCCGTCGGGTCTTCAGGTCAAAGCCGCCCTCAGCGGCGGCGGTGACCACGGAGCCGTAGAACGCGGGGTCAACAACAATGGCGACGGCGGCGTGGTTCTTCGCTGCCGAACGGACCATGGCGGGGCCGCCGATGTCGATCTGTTCAACGACATCGTCCTGCGCGGCGCCGGACTTCACGGTCTCAACGAACGGGTAGAGGTTCACCACCACCAGGTCGAAAGTTTCAATTTCCATGCCGGCGAGGGTTTCCATGTGCGCGGGGACGCGGCGGTCCGCCAGGATGCCGCCATGGACGCGCGGGTGCAGCGTCTTGACGCGGCCGTCCAGCATTTCCGGAGACCCGGTGACTTCTTCGACTTCCTGGACCGGGATACCGGCCGCGGCGATCTTCTTGGCAGTGGAACCGGTGGAGACGATCTTCACGCCGGCTGCGTGCAGGCCCTTGGCGAGATCCTCCAGACCGGTCTTGTCGTAGACCGAGATCAGCGCCCGGCGGATGGGAACACGGTCGATGGATACACGGTCAGGCTGCGTAACGCTCACAAAAAGTCTCCGTCTGATCTCGCGGAACAGTGCCGCGGTTGGTGGGGATGGGCCCAGTTTATCGTGTTGTGCGGTTTGCCCCGCTTGCCGGCGGCAGCGTGAACGTCAGTGGGCACGGTTAGAGTTTTCACAGGAGGCTGCGATGAATACTTACACCACTGTGCCCAGCGGCGAACAGGTGGTCCAGGAACTGCCCTGGCGTTGGAAAGTCCAGGGCAGGATCTTCGTGATCGGCGGCCTCGGCTTTATGTTCGATGCCTGGGACGTGACGCTCAACGGCATCCTTATCCCGCTGCTCTCGACGCACTGGGCCCTGGCTCCCGGCGAGGTGGCCTGGGTGGGTACGTCCAACCTGATCGGCATGGCCCTGGGCGCGTTTGTGTGGGGAACCATCGCGGATACGAT
This sequence comes from Arthrobacter sp. Hiyo4, assembly GCA_002370555.1. Lineage (GTDB taxonomy): Bacteria > Actinomycetota > Actinomycetes > Actinomycetales > Micrococcaceae > Arthrobacter. Next base: position 957,637 of record AP014718.1, on the reverse strand, counting down.
CGGGCGGAAGAAGGCGTTTACGGCCACACTGTTGATCTTCTCGCTCTTCACTGTCCTGGGCGCCTTCTCCCCCGACTTCATCTGGTTCTGCGTGTTCCGGTTTATGGCCGGGTTCGGTCTGGGCGGCTGCATTCCCGTGGACTACGCGCTGGTGGGTGAGTTCACGCCACGCAAGCAGCGCGGGAAAGTCCTCACCGCAATGGACGGCTGGTGGCCGGTAGGCGCGGCCCTCGCCGGCTTCGTGTCAGCCGGCCTAGTGGCCGTATTCGGCGACTGGCGGCTGACCATGCTGGTGATGGTGCTGCCCGCGCTCCTGGTGTTCTGGGTCCGGCGCAGCGTTCCTGAGTCTCCGCTGTTCCTCATCCGCAAGGGCCGCCGCGAGGAGGCCGCCAAGGTCATCGACGGCCTGGTGGCAGCCACCGGCGCCGAACCCCGCGCCTACAGCCTGCCTGACGCGCAGGAAGTGCCGCGGCTCTCCGCCGGCAGCGCGTGGCACCAGCTGCGGCTGGTGTGGGCGTTCAACTGGAAGATCACCACCGCGGCATGGGCCCTGTTCTTCAGCATCCTGCTGGTCTACTACCTGTCCCTGACGTGGATGCCGCGGATCCTGATCGGCGCTGGCTTCGCCGAATACAAGGCGTTTGTGACCACGGCTTCCATGGCGGCTGTTGGGCTCTTGGGTGTGGTTGTTGCCGCACTGCTTGTGGAGCGTGTGGGCCGCAAATGGATCCTGGCCATCACCGGGCCGCTGTCCGCGCTGACCCTGGTGATCGTGGCGATTGTGGTGGACATCCCCACGGCAGCCGTTTTCTGGCTGCTGGTATTCGGCTTTGTGGTGCAGATAGCGATTCCGGTGCTCTACGCGTACGTGTCTGAGCTGTACCCCACCGAGCTCCGCGGCACGGGTTTCGGCTGGGCATCAACATTTTCGCGGCTGGGGGCTGGTTTTGGGCCCCTGATATTTGCGAACTACTTCTGGCCCGAGCTGGGCCTGGCCACGTCCTTCGCCCTGGCCGGCGGGCTGGTGCTGGTGGCCGTCCTGTGGATGGCGTTCTTCTCCCCCGAAACCAAGCAGCGCCGCCTCGAGTAGCCCCGGCGTCGCCTTTTACTCTCCCCGCCACCCTCCCAACTGGCTCGCATTAAACGTCGTCATTCGCGATTTTCACGACGTTATGTGCCAGTCACTTCGGCGACCAGCCGCGGTTCATCAGGGCTGAACGGACCTTGGCGATGGCGGCCCGGGCTTCGTCCTCCATGTGCCGTCTCGAGATCCGGACCAGCATCCACCCCGCCCTGGCAAAGTCCTCTTCGCGGGCAATGTCGCGGACGATCTGCGCCGTCTCGGAATGGCCCTCTCCTTCGTATTCCACCGCCACGCGTTGTTCCGGATAGGCGAGATCCGATTGACGCACGACGCCGGTACCCAGTTCCACGGGAATGTTCAGTTGCGGTTCCGGCAGTCCGCGGTACTCGAGTGCCAGCCTCAGTTTTGTTTCCGGGGCGGAGTCGGACCCGATCCGGGCCTGCTCAAGGGCACGGCGCGCCTTCTGAATGCCGGGCGTTCCTTTGTGCCGGTCGAGCATTTCAGCAAGGTCCGCCGGCCTGGCATACGGCCCGGATCTGCACTCGAAATCAGGCCTGGGAATCCTCAGTAAGTGGTCGGCAACCACCGTCAGTTCGGCGACGCTCATCTTCCGGGCGCAATCCAGCCACGTCCGGGTCCGGGAGGTAATCAACAGGCCGTTGAGGGTGACAATTTCGTCGGCAAAGAATTGGCCAACATGCCCGACCACTCCGGTGCGACGTACGATCGCCATCGTATCCGGACGCGAGATGTGGATCCTTCCGTCGTCGCTGCCGGGGAGAAATTCCGGCAAGTTCCACAACGTGAAAGCTGTCGCGTGGGAGGCTGCCGAAAACGGAGTCACGATCGTATAGGGACGGACCCTGGCAAGGGGGTCCAGAGCTGCCAGCTGTGCCGGGATACGCACGCCACGGCTGGGGATGCTCAGCCCGCGATGCCTCAGCCGCCCTGCGCTGACCCCGGCGTCGGCCGCTTCGTAGACTGTGAAGGGAACCGCGCTTAGCTCAACGGGTAGGGGGCGAGGATTTCTCATTCCTCATGGTTGCAAATTCTTCTCGTCTGCTCAGAAGTTATCCACAGGACGGATCCTCCGCATCCAACTGACTGACAGATAACGTCGTGAAAACTGCGAATGACGACGTTAAATGCCAGTTAGCGGTTCAGCGCCGCCGGCGCTCCGTGGGCGGGGAAAGTTGTTCTCGTCCACGTTCGGTCTCTGGCGGGCCGGTCGTGGCTGGCGGATCATGGAGGTGTCTGCCACGGTCGACGCCGACCCAACTTGGTGCCTTGAGTCCGTTAGTTAGCGTGGCGCGGAGGACTTCCACGGGAACCGTGGATTGTTGCCGTTGAGCACGAGTGTTAGATTCCTGAATATTTTCCCTGTCCTCCCCGTAGCAGACGCCACCATTTTGAAGATTCAAGGTGTCAGGAGGATATGTCATGGATATTGTTCACGAGCGGGCCGCCGGTTTGGATATTTCCAAACGCGACGCGAAGCTCTGTCTGCGGGTCCCGGGTCCACGCGCCGGGACGTACACCTCGACGGTGACCACCTGGGGTGCGACCACGGCGCAGATTCTTGAGCTGCGGGAGTTCCTGGAACGCGAGCATGTGACCACCGTGGTGATGGAAGCGACCAGCGATTACTGGAAGCCGTTCTTCTACGTGTTCGAAGAGACGCTGCCGGTGATGCTGGTCAACGCCAAGTCGGCCAGGAACATCCCGGGACGCAAAACAGACGTTTCCGACGCTGCCTGGCTCGCCCAACTCGGTGCGCACGGACTGCTGCGGGCCTCGTTCGTCCCGCCCGAACCGATCCGCGACCTGCGGGACCTCACCCGGGCGCGGGCAACCGCCACCCGTGACCGGGTCCGTGAAATCCAACGCCTGGAGAAGTTCCTGGAAGGATCCGGGATCAAACTCTCCTCGGTGGTCTCAGACCTGACCGGGGTCTCGTCCCGGGCGATGCTCGACGCCCTCATCCAGGGTGAACGCGACCCGGAAGTCCTCGCCGCGCTGGCCAAGGGAAGGCTGCGCTCCAAAATCCCCGCCCTCGTCGACGCACTCACCGGCAGGTTCAAACCCCACCATGCCTTCATGACCCGGCTGCATCTGGACCAGATCGATGCCCAGACCCGCATCATCGACTCACTCACCGCACGGATCGAGGAGGCGATGGAACCCTTTCGTGACGCCAGGGAAGCCCTGGCCACCATCCCCGGAGTCTCTCTCAACGTCGCCGACGTCATCATCGCCGAAACCGGCGCGGACATGAGCGTCTTCGAAACACCCGGCCGGCTCGCGTCCTGGGCCGGCGTCTGTCCCGGCGCCAACGAATCAGCCGGACGGATCAAATCCGCCCACATCCTGCCCGGCAACAAATACCTCAAAGCAGCCCTCGGCATAGCGGCCATGTCCGCCGCACGGACCAACGACACCTACCTGGCCGCCAAATACCAGCGCACCGCGGCCAGACGCGGCCGACCGAAGGCGCTCGTCGCCCTCGAACACAACATCCTGAACGCCGTCTGGCACATGCTCGCCAACGGCGAGTGCTATACAGACCCCGGCGCGGACCACTACACGCGGATCAACCCGATCAAGGCCAAAAACAACGCCATCAACAAACTCATCAGCCTCGGCTACGACGTCACCATCACGCCCGCCACCGCAGCCTGACCCGCCATACTTTCGTGTTAGTTGGGGTAGGGGTTAGGGGCGGCGGCGAGGGCTGCCAGGGTGTTGACCAGGAGGCGGCGCTCCACCACCTTGATGCGTTCGTGCAGGGATTCCTCGGTGTCGCCCGGTTCAACCGTGACGGCTTCCTGGGCGATGATGGGCCCGGTGTCCACCCCGGCGTCAGCCCAGTGCACCGTGCAGCCGGTGACTTTCACGCCGTAGGCCATCGCATCGCGCACGCCGTGGGCGCCTGGGAAAGCAGGCAGCAGGGCCGGGTGGGTGTTGAGGTACTTGCCGTGGAAGGCTGCGATGAAGTCGGCGCTGACGATACGCATAAAGCCGGAGGAGACCACCACGTCCGGGGCATAGGACGCCACGCGGGCGGTCAGTGCGGCATCCCATTCGTCGCGGGTGGGGAACGAGTTGAAGTTGACCACAAAGGTCTCCAGTCCGGCTTCCGAGGAACGTTCGACGCCGTAGGTCCCCTCCCGGTCGGCACCCACCGCGGCGATTGCCACGTCCAGCTCCCCAGCCTTGACGGCGTCGATGACTGACTGGAGATTGGACCCGGTACCGGAAACGAGGACTACGATGCGCATGGGTCTAGCTTATGGGCACGCTCGCGTAGGCTGGAAAACATGAACAACACCCCGGAACCGGCTGGCCAGCAACGGACCAAACAGCCGCTCAGCGACGCCGCCAAGGACTCGCTCACCAAAACCCGCAACCTGTTCCGGATCTTCATTGTCACCGTGCTGGGCGCCTTCTTCGTCTACCAGCTCGACGTCAGCTACCTCTGGCTCACCGGCATCCTGACCGCGGCGAGCTTTGTGCTGGGTATCCTTCTGCTGGTCAGGACGGCCAGGCTCAAGGAGTCCAAGCTGGTCCTGTTCGGCACCATCTCGGGGCTGGTGGTATCGCTGATCATGCTGCTGGTCATCCTCGCCACGGCGCTGTTTTTCCGCCAGGTCCAGGACTTCCAGACTTGCTCACGCGAGGCCCTTACCGACCGGGCGCTCTCCAATTGCCAGGTCCAGCTGGAAAGCTCGCTGCCGGGTCTCCGGTAGCAGTCACACCCATAGCAGGACGCTGGCAGCAGCCGCGGAAGTCAGCGGGCCAGTTCCACTTCCTCATACACGTGCTGCTGGCGTTCCAGCCACGGTCCGGCTGCGTAACCGATCACGACGCCGATGCCCACCTCCGCGGCAATCCAGAGTCCCATCCACAAGGGGTCGGGTCCGATGTCCGTGAGGCGGCCCAGCCCGGCGGAGCCGCGGGCCAGCCAGGCCAGGCCCGCGGCCAGCAGCCCGGACACAACCCCGACCAGCGCGCCGAGGGCAAGGGTGGACACCGTGGCCGTGAACCAGCGCGCGTCAATCTTGATGGAGAGCCACTCGTCGAAGTGGTTTTCGCCTTCGCGCAGGAACCACCAGCCGGCCAGGATACCCGCCAGAACGGGCAGCACCAGCGCCACGAACCCGTAGTCCAACGGGCCCGACGGGATAGCGGCGAAGACCGGGATGGACGGCAGCGGCCCGGTGGCGGTGCCCAGCGGCCCCACCTGCGAGCCCACGCCCAGGGCGAAGCCCGAGCCCGAGACCCAGGCCAGCGCAAAAACCACAAGGTTGGGCAGATACCCAAGCTGCGCGATGGTGAGGGCGGCACCCCTACCGCGCCGGCGTCGAGCGCCTCATAGACAGCAATCACCAGGTTCCAGTGGATAAAGAGATCCACGGCCAGGAGCACACCGGCGAGCGCCAATGAAGCAGACAGCGCCACAAATCCTGCCCTAGCCGCGGAGCCCAAATAGGAGCCGGCCCAGCGGGAATGCTGGCTGGTGCGCGAGATCCAGTCAACGGCGTCGACGCCGATCAGCCGGCTCCAGGAGCCTGCCTCGCGGCGGGCGCCGATCACCATGCCGAGGGCGAACGGCATGAGCGGGATGAGCATTGCCCACCAGATGTTAATGACGACGTCGGCCGTGCGGCACACAAAGCCGGTGGCAGCGCCGAACGCCGAGTAGACCACCCAGGACCCGAGCAGCGCCTGCCACAGCTGGTCCGTATAGGAGGCCGGGCCAGGCGCCGCCCCGCACGCCAGGCGAGCAAAAACGGGATCAGGGTCAGGCCGAGGGGCACCAGGGTCAGCAGGCCGGAGCCTGGGCTGCCGGCGGCACCAGCCTCGCCGGACACCACGGCGAGCTGCAGCGGCACCCCGTGAATCAGAAGCCAGGCCTGGCCGGCGAGGCGGGCCAGGGCATCAAAGGCGGTGTTCCGGAAGCCCGCGGTGGCCCACACGGCCACGATGGGAACCACCACCAGGAGCGCGGAGATGATGGCAGCCTGAGCTGTTTCGAGTCCTCCCTGCAACCACAAGGGCATGGGAAGGCCTCGGTCTCCGGTCTGATCAGCGCGCAGTTTCATCGTGTCCCATCGTGTCACGGCCGGGGCTCCGGACCGGGCTTCGACAGGCTCATTCCCCTGCGAGACGCGCCTCACCAGAGTTCGTAGTCCGCCGCGCTGATCGCGAACCCGCGACCGGTCCGGAGGTGGGGGCAGGCCATCCGGCCCGGCTCCCGCGGACACACCATGTTTGCGCTGCCTGTCCCTGTTCACCGGCCGACCACCACCGGGGCAGAAATCCCCATCCGGGCCTGATTCGGCGCTTTTCCACGCGTCCGCCGTAAAATTGGAATGTCCGCAATCAGTGGTTGGAGGCAGAAAAAATGACTACCGCATCCCCACATGCACACGTTCATTTTGGGCGCGCAGACGTCCAGAATGCCGGCATGGGAGTAGGTATCGTGTTGTTGGTGGTGGGTGCCCTGGGCTTTATCCCCGGCGTCACCACCCAGTACAGCGAATTGATGTTCCTGGGACCTGATTCCCATGCCATGTTCCTTGGGCTGTTCCAGGTGTCCATGCTGCTCAATATTGTGCAGCTGGCCATCGGCGCAACGGGCTGGGCGATGTCCCGGACCGAACATGGCGCACGGAACTTCCTCATCGGAGCAGGCGCGCTGTACATCATCCTCAGCATTTTCGGGCTCAGTGTCGGCGTTGATTCGGCGGCCAACTTCCTGTCGTTCAACATGGCTGACAACTGGACCCACCTGGTGCTGGGCGTAGCGATGATAGCTGCTGGCTGGCTGTTCTCCAGGAGCATGTCCGGCGAGAGGAAATAGCCCGGAAATGACAAGCCGGGATACAGGAGCCGCGAATGAGAAATGATCAATAAGTTCTGAATTTTCGTCCTACTCGCCGGTGCAGTTGCCGCGTTCCGCGAACGGCTGCACCGGCTTCTTCTCGGGTAAGATCAACCCGCGCAAATTAGTGCTGGACGGTGGCCGGGCCAGGCGTACGCTGATGCCAATCGGCGATGGGGGGATCGGATGGGGGCGATACTGGGGCGCTATGCCGCTCGGCGTCGCGGCCCGTCCTGTTGGCCATCCTGACCGCCTTGGCGTGGCTCGTGTGGGGAGCGGGAACAGCCACCGCATCAAGCCCCGTCCCGGATGCCGGAGGCCTTCTGAAGCCCGTTTCGTCCGTTCTTGCGGAACCCCGTCCTGTTCCGGCGCCTCCCGTCCTTGTGAGCTCAGGCGGAACTGCATTCGCAACCGCAACGTCCTTGGCGGATACGGCCGCAGCCGCCGCAAACGCGTTGGCTGCCCCCGCGGTGCCGGCGGTCACCGGCACTGTTGATACTGCAACTGCCCTGGTCCCCGAGCTTCCCGATCTGCCGCTGGTACAGGAGCCCCTCCCGCTTCCCCTCCCCGATGTCCTGCCACTGCCTGAGCAGTTGCCGCCGCTCCTGCCTGGAGCCCTGTCCGTTCCCGAACTGCTGCCCGTTCCCGGCATGCCGCCGCTGCCTGGCGGGCCACCGCGTACGACGCCGGCACCCGGCCCGGTGCCAACGGCGGCTCCCAGCCTCCCGGCGTCGAGCGCGGTTGCGGAGGGCAGCAATGCAAGCGTTAGCCGGGCACCGGCCGGGCCGGTGGGCCTGGCGGCGACCAACGCCCCGAGGTTCGGCTTCGGCCCGGCCCAGGACCGCTCAGGCTTGGCCTCCATCCCGGAGGCAACGGCAAGCGCTTCCGGTCCCAAAAACGGGCCGCAAAACCCTGTGCTGGAAATTCCCCCGGCCCTGGCCAATGGCGCCGGGACGGCCAATTCCGGGTCGGCCGGAGGGTCCGAGGGGGCGGCTGACCTTGGCGGGTCCTGGCCATTCCTCCCCAAAGCCACCAGTGGACCACATCTGTTCGGCGCCGTGACGCTGCCGGCCGGTCCTTCCTTCGATCCAGGATCCTCACCCGACTGAACAGGTCACCTCTGCCCTTTTCGCGGCAGACCATGACCACCGCGCACCACCGGCGCGCGGACACCACGTTCAGTCAGGAGAAACCGTTATGTCCATCTACAGTGCTGTGATCAACCGCGCCCACGTCATCTCGACAGTGGGCAACTGGCCCGACCCGATGCGCGAGCTCGGCTAGCACCAGGTGCGGGTGGGCGGCTGAGACGGCCGCCCACCCGCCCAGACCGCACTCCTGTAAAACTTTCACTTTATTGAACATGAATCGTTGACCGCGAGCAGGGCAGGTCCGTGCTGGACTTCTTCACCTGAACCGCATCCCGCTGACCAAGCGTGGACAGACAGGTGAGGCCCGCCTTCCGGCGCGAACCGGCAGGCAATACCCTCAAAACTCGGATTTGAGGTCACCTCGTGCCAGTTCGCGTTGTGAAATCAGGGCCGCAAGTGTCCGTTCGCGCCTCATGCTCGCGGACCGGATCGGACGACGCCGGGTGGTGATGCTGATGTTGATCATGCTGATGGCCGGCACCACCCTGGTCATTGCCGTCTGCCCGAGCTACCAGCAGATCGGGGCCGGGCCGGCATCATCCTCCTGGCCTGCCGCATCCTGCAGGGCATCTCCTGCACGGAGCGTACGACGGCGACCCCGCCGGGTCGCTTTTCTTCCCGGCCGCCGTTCTCACCGACCTGCCGTTGCGTGGCATGCGATCCGGTGTGCCCGGTGGCGGCCATCTACTATTCGGACGACATCCCGGATGAATGGGCCGACCACATCCGGGCCAACGTGGAGTTCTTCGAGGAGCTGGGGTCGCCGTAAGGCGCCTCCGGCCTCGGGAACCTGGGCCGCGACCACCCGGTGGTCGCGGCCCAGCCGGTCGGTGGGTGAGCCTGCAACAATGGCCCCATGAGCGACATCATCCTGGGCTGGGACCCGGCCGGCTGGAACCGCTGGAACTACGCGGCTGTTACTGAACAGGTCGCCGCGACAGGGCTGCACCTGGAGCCCTGGAGCGTGGGCCGGGCGTTGCCCCGGCACCGGCGTATGGCTGCTCCTGCTGGGAACGCACGGAACCGGCCTGATCGGCCATGGCGTCGTCCTGTCGGGGCAGCCCGGGCACCCGGATCAAGCGGCCTCGTCGGGCCAGCCTGAGTTCACCGTGCAGGTGGCGTTCGATGCGCTCCTGCCGCTGGGCGACCACGTGCCTGCCGCGGTCCTCGACGCAGCGGTGCCCGGCGTCGTGTGGGACAGCGCCGAAACCGGGGGCATGGCGCTGGAGTCCGGCGACGAAGCCGCGGTCCGGGCGCTCTGGGCCACTCACGGACCGGTACAAGGACCTGACCCAACCCAACCTGTGCCCGGCACGTACCCCGAGACCGCCGTCGTCCGTGTCACCGCCAACCGCTACGAGCGTGACCCCGAGGCCCGGCGGGCGTGCATCGCGCACCGCGGCAGCAGCTGCGCGGCTTGCGGGTTCTCCTTCGAACTGGCGTACGGCGAGCTCGGCAAGGACTTCATCGACGTCCACCATGTGGTGCCGGCGGCCCAACTCGGCGGCGGCTACCAGCTGGATCCGCTCACGGATCTGGTTCCGCTCTGCGTCAATTGCCATGCCATGGCCCACCACGGGGTGAACACGCCGCGCACGCAAGCCGAGCTGCGGCAAATCATGGCCACCGCCGGATACCTCCGCGGAACCACCGTTGCCCCTGAGGAGATTGAGGCCCAGCGCGTTGCCCGCGAGATCCTCGGCAAATAGGAACCGGTGATCGGGCCGATGGAGATCCAGCCTGTTGAAACCACCACGCAACAAACCGCGCTCTGGACTCACGGGCGAGGCCGAAGCCGCTGCCACCACAGCCCGCGGTGACGCCGCGGCCTCCGCCATCAAGGCCAAGGCGCTGGCCGAGGCAGGCGGCATCAAGGCGCGGGCCGAAGCACTCGGGACCAACCAGGACGCCGTCATTTCGCAGCAGCTGGCCGAAAACATGCTGGCCATCATCGCCGCAGCGGCCGAGCCTTTCTCCCACGTGGGCCAGATGACCGTGCTGAACGGCGGCGAGGGCGTCAATAAGATGCTGGGCGGCATCCTGGCCCAGGTGAGCGACTACCTTCCTGCCTTGTCCTCGGCACTGAAGAACAGCCGGAAAGGCAAACGCCCGCGAAAGGCCCCGATGCATAAGAACGTTGACCGGAGCCTGACCGGCAAGATCGGCCGCGTGACCAGGCGCATTGGCCCCGGAACCCTCGGCGAGGTCATGCTGCCCTACCTGGGCGGTACCAACGCGTTCCACGCCCACCCGTTCGACAAGACAAGCGTCTTCGCGGTCGGCGACGAAGTGCTGGTTATCTATTTCGAGCCGCCGCAAACGGTCTATGTGGATGAACTGCCGGACGTGCTGCGGCACGGCGAAGGCGGCTGACCCCATGCGCTGATCTGTTAACCCAACCTTTCCCTCGACTCAACCCAGGTGACCCGCCCCGACAGGCGCCGCGCCCACCGTGGAGGGGTGAGGATCGCAATTGTTGCCGAGTCATTCCTGCCGCTGATGAACGGAGTGACCCACTCCATCCTGAGGGTGCTTGAACACCTGGAGGACCAGGGCTACGACGTCCTGGTCATCGCCCCTTCCACCTATGCTGTCGCCGAGTTCGTGGGACCGGCCGAGGTGGTTCACGGCGCGACGGTGCACCGGGTTCCCGCGGTTCCGCTGGCTGGCTACACCAACGTGCGAGTGGCGATGGGCGGTGTGTACCGGGTCAAGCGAATCCTTGCCGACTACGCACCCGACGTTGTCCACCTCGCATCGCCGTTTATCCTCGGGTGGCGGGCAGTGCAGGCCGCGCATCAGTTGGGGATCCCCACCATAGCCATCTACCAGACCGAGGTTCCCAGCTACGCCGCACGCTATGGTGTGCCGTTCCTGGAGAACTGGGCGTGGAACCGGGTGGAGAACATCCACCTGCTGGCCACCCGGACTCTGGTGCCGTCCACCTTCGCGCTGAACCAGTTGCGCGGCCGCGGGATTCCGCGCGTGGGCATGTGGCGGCGCGGTGTGGATACCGCGCGGTTTTCGCCGGAGAAGCGCGACGCCGGGTGGCGGGCAACGGTTGCCCCCGGCGGTGAGCGGATCATCGGCTACGTCGGCCGGCTGGCCATCGAAAAGCAGGTGGAGGACCTCGCCGCGCTCGCCAACGTCCCGAACACCAGGCTGGTGATTGTGGGCGACGGACCCCAAAAGTCCGCCCTGCAGGAAGCCCTGCCGGACGCCGTGTTCACCGGGTTCCTCGGCGGTGAGGAGCTGGCGAAGGCGGTGGCGTCCTTCGACCTTTTTGTCCATCCCGGCGAGTTCGAGACGTTCTGCCAGACCATCCAGGAGGCCATGGCATCGGGGGTGCCGGTGGTGGCCACGGGCCGCGGCGGGCCTCTGGACCTGGTGGAAAACTCCCGTACAGGCTGGCTGTACCAGCCCGGCGACCTGGCCGGCTTCCGGGCCCGGGTGATGGATCTCATGGGCGACGACGCCAAGCGCCGCGCGTTCGCCACGACAGCGCACGCCTCGGTCCAGGCGCGGACGTGGCCGGTGCTCAGCGCCGAGCTGGTGCGCCAGTACCAATCAGTAATCGCCGGCGAACCGTTGACTGAAACCGTGGACACCAAGAGCCGCCGCCCGGTGGTTGAGCCTGCCCAAACCAAAAGTGGAGCGTCCCTGTGAAAATATCGGTGATCGGCTGCGGCTACCTCGGCGCCGTGCACGCCGCCACGCTCGCGTCCATGGGCCACACCGTGGTGGGCATCGACGTGGACGCCACCAAAGTGGACCAGCTGGGCCGCGGCCAGGCCCCTTTCTTCGAACCCGGCCTGGACGAACTGCTCCGCGATGGACGCAGCACCGGCCGCCTGACGTTCTCCCCGACGTCGCCGCTGCCGCCGGCGCCCAGGTTCATTTCCTGTGCGTCGGGACGCCGCAGTCCAAGACGTCCGACGGCGCCGACCTCACCTTCCTCGTTTCCGCCACCGAGGCGCTGCTCCCGCACCTGGCGAGGGGCGCCGTCGTCGTCGGTAAATCAACGGTGCCCGTGGGCACGGTGGACATGCTCCAGGGCGTCCTCGCGGGGCGGCCGGACGTGCAGCTGGGCTGGAACCCCGAGTTCCTGCGGCAGGGCACAGCGGTGAAGGACTCGCTGGTGCCGGACCGGCTCGTCTACGGTGTGGCGGGCGGACGCGCCGCGGCCTTCAACCCCAAAACCGGGCGCCGCGTGCGGTGACGGCCGCACTGGATGCCGTCTATGAGCCGCTGCTGAACGCCGGCATTCCGCGCCTGGTGTGCAACTTCGCCACGGCGGAGCTGATCAAGTCGGCCGCCAACGCGTTCCTGGCCACCAAGGTCAGCTTCATCAACGCCATCTCCGAACTGTGCGACGCGTCCGGCGCGGACGTGGCCGAACTCAGCGAGGCCATGGGCATGGACCCGAGGATCGGGAACCGCTACATGCATGCCGGGCTGGGCTTCGGCGGCGGGTGCCTGCCCAAGGACATCCGCAGCCTCCGCAGCCAGGCCGCGGCTCTGGGCGTGGACCCGGTGAACGAGTGGATGGGTGTGGTGGATGCCATCAACGTCCGCCAGCGGACCCGGACGGTGTCCCTGGCCGGGGAACTGTGCGGCGGCGCGCTCTCCGGACGCGCGATCACCATCCTCGGAGCTTCCTTCAAACCGGAGACCGATGACATCCGCGACTCCCCCGCCCTGGACGTGGCGGCCCGGCTGGCAGCGTCCGGCGCGCACGTGACGGTGACGGATCCGAAAGCCGTCAACCACGCGTGGCTGCGGTATCCGCAGCTGCGGTTCGAAGCCTCCGCGACGCGGGCCTTGGAGGATGCCGAGCTGGTGCTCCTCCTCACTGAGTGGGACGAATACCGGCGCCTGAGCCCTGCCGGTGCGGGCGCTTTGGTGCGGCGGCGGGTGATCCTGGACGCCAGGAACGTCCTTGATGCTCCTGCCTGGCAGGCGGAGGGCTGGGTGGTGCGAGGGTTGGGCACCAATGCCCGTGCCGCTGCCAGCACCGCTTCCCGGGCCGGCCAAGTTTCCGGGCCGGTGCCAGCGCCGGCCTGACGGGAATGCGCAACTCTTAGCCAGTTTTCACCCCCCGGACCAAGCGAAACGCGGATTCCGGGGCCTGCATGTCCAAGGGCCTCTCAAAAGTCACGCATTGTCGTACCGCGATCACAACATGCACTTTATGATGTGCGTGGGGGTGGTAGCGCATGGGTCGTTCCAAGCGGCAGGACAAGGATTTGGGCGCGTCGGGTTTCGATGTGTTTCTTGATGCCAGCCCGGATGCGCTGCTCGCTGTCAACGCGGACCGCACCATCAAAATGGCCAACGCGGCAGCCAGCAAGCTGTTCGGCTACACACGCGCTGAGCTGATCGGCAGCGACCACTGGCTGCTCCTGTCGGAGGCGTTCCGGAGCGAAACGCGGTTGCTTCAGGAGCACCTGCAAGCGCAGCCCGATATACCGCTGCCGCCGCGTGAAGTGCACGGACTGCACCGGGACGGCACAGAGTTCTCCGCCGAGGTGGCAGGCTCACTGCTGGACGACGGCGGCACGCAGGTTTTGCTGGTTTCGGTCCGGAGCACGGAACACCGCAAGGGCGCTGACGCTGACCTCCTCAAGGCCATGTCACTGCTGACGGCCACCCTCGAATCCACCGCGGACGGCATCCTGGTGATCAGCTCCGACGGCAGTGTTGCCGGGTTCAATGACCAGTTCCTGAAAATGTGGGGCATCCCGCCGGAACTCCTGGACGGTGACACCGAAGTGCCCATCATGCGGCTGATCGTCTCCCAGGTTGCCAACCCGGAGGCCTTCATGGCAAGGATCGCCGAGGTTGTGGAGAACCCGGCAGCAGAAAGCCACGACGTGCTGGACTTCAAGGATGGCCGGACCTTTGAAAGATACTCGCGGCCCCAACGGGTTGGCGAGAGGATCGCGGGCCGGGTGTGGAGCTTCCGGGATGTCACTCCGCGCAGACAGGCGCAGGAGCAGGCCGAGCAGGCCCTGGCTGTCCTGGCGGCCCAGGCGGAGCAGCTGAGTGCCTTGGCTTTCCAGGATCCGCTCACCGGACTGGCCAACCGGGCGGTGTTCAACCAGTCCCTTGCTGCGGCGCTCAAGAAACCACGCCTGAAGACAGTGGACGTCCTGCTCATTGACCTGGACAATTTCAAGGAAGTCAACGACATCCTTGGCCACCAGGCCGGCGATGACATGCTGCTGGAAGTGGCGCGGCGGCTCCGTGACTGTGTCCCCACAGCGGATGTGGTGGCCCGGCTCGGCGGCGACGAATTTGTGGTGCTGCTGACGGCCTGCCCCGATGCCGATGCCATTGCAGCCAGCATTGTCACGTGCCTGCACGTGCCCGTGACCATCAACGGCAGGGCGCTGCGGCCGAGCCTCAGCCTGGGGCTCGCCTCCATCGGCAAGGAAACAATGGTCGCTTCCGAGTTGCTCCGTGAGGCGGATATCGCCATGTACGCGGCCAAAGCTGCCGGCAAGAACCGCTTCCAGCGCTTCCACGAGGATATGATGACGGCCCTGGTCCAGCGGACCGATCTGGAAGCAGGCCTCCAGCTGGCCATTGCCCGGGGTGAGATTTCTGTGGAGTTCCAGCCGATCGTGTCGCCGCGCATGGGCAGGGTGGTCAAGTTTGAAGCTCTGGCACGTTGGGACCGCGAGGACCAGCGTGTCCCTCCCGCGGTGTTCATTCCCTTGGCCGAACGCAGCGGCCTCATCAACGAACTCGGCAACGAGGTGATGGCGCAAAGCCTGAAGCAGCTGGCGCCATGGTTGCGCGAGGATCCGTCGCGGTCGCTGTCCATGAACGTCTCGGGGTCCAGTTGCAGGAACTCGACTTTGCCGAGAAAGTCCTGGACCTTTCGGAATCGTGCGGCGTGGGCGTTTACCAGCTGGTTTTCGAGGTAACCGAGAGCGTGTTCTTCGACGCCGACTGCAACGTGATCGAACAGCTCAGCCGGTTGCGGGAGGCGGGTGCCCGGGTGGCGCTGGACGATTTCGGTACGGGCTACTCCTCGCTGGGACGGCTGCAGGACCTGCCAGTGGACATCGTCAAAATCGACAAGACGTTTGTCTCCATGGTTCGCACCGGCACGGAACGCCTGCCCATCCTGAGCTCCATGATCAATATGGCGCACAGCCTGGGACTGACCGTCACCGCCGAAGGCATCGAAACCGATGAGCAGGCGAATTACCTCATCGCACTCGAATGCGATTCGCTGCAGGGCTACCTGTTCTCGCACCCGGAACCGGCCGACCGCTTCGAGCACGCGCTGAAGAACGCCGGACATTCGCTCTATGCGTTGGCGAGCCGCTCCGCCGCAGGCTAAACACCTTTGCCAATTGGGAATCCGGGCACGCTTCCGGCAACGCGAGGAGAATGAACATATGGATGTCGTTGTCATCGAAACGCGGCCGCTCGGGGACCGGAGCTACCTGGTCCACGACGGCGAGGTGGCCCTGGTCATCGATCCGCAGCGGGACACGGACCGGGTGGAAGCCGCGGCCGCGGCAGCCGACGTCCGGATCACCCACGTTGCCGAAACCCACCTGCACAACGACTACCTCACCGGCGGGCTAATCCTGGCCCACATGCACGGTGCCGAGTACCTCGTCAGCGCAAACGACGACGTCGCGTTTGAACACCAGCCAATAGCCGACGGCGGCACGGTCCAGGTGGGCCGGCTCACCGTGAAGGCCGTGGCCACGCCCGGTCACACCCACCACCATCTCAGCTACGTGGTCAGCGACGGCGAGCAGCAGGCCGTGTTCTCGGGCGGCAGCCTGCTCTACGGGTCGGTGGGCCGCACTGATCTGGTCAGTGACGAGGACACCGAAGACCTCACCCGCGCCCAGTACTCCTCGGTCCGCCGCCTGGCCGCCGAGGCCAAGCCGGACGCAGCCCTGTACCCCACGCACGGGTTCGGCTCGTTCTGTTCGTCCGGGCCGCCGTCGAGCGCCCGATCGTCCACCGTCGCCCAGGAGCAGGAAACCAACCACGCGTTCACGGACGCCGATGAGGACCACTTTGTGCGGGATCTCATCAACAACCTGACGGCCTACCCGTCCTATTACGCGCACATGGCGCCGGCGAACCGGCAGGGTCCGGGGCCGGCGGACCTCACCGTGCCCGAATCCGTGGATCCGGAGGAGCTCAGTCGCCGGCTCGCGGACGGCGAATGGGTGGTGGACTTGCGCCACCGGGTGGCCTTCGCCAGCAGTCACCTGCAGGGCTCGGTGAGTTTTGAGTATGGCCGCGGCTCCAGCTTCACCGCCTACCTGGGCTGGGTCCTGCCGTGGAACCAAAAAATGACGCTGGTGGGATCGGAAGAGGACATCGAAAAGGCCATCCGGGACCTGTCTCGCATCGGCATCGACTCCCCCGATGCCGCCCTCGGAACGGACCCCTCGGCACTCGCGCCGGGCACCGCCGTCGTGCATTATCCGCGTGCGGACTGGGCCGAAATGCTGCATGGGCGGAGCGCCGGGGACGTGGTGCTCGATGTCCGCCGGACGGATGAGTACGACGCCGGACACCTCGCAGGGGCGGTGAACATCCCGCTGCATGAGCTGCTGGGGCGGATGGCCGATATTCCGGCTGGCACCGTGTGGGTGCACTGCGCCTCCGGTTACCGTTCCGGCGTGG
The DNA here is from genome assembly GCA_002370555.1 of Arthrobacter sp. Hiyo4. Lineage (GTDB taxonomy): Bacteria > Actinomycetota > Actinomycetes > Actinomycetales > Micrococcaceae > Arthrobacter. The sequence continues at coordinate 940,848 of AP014718.1, read as the reverse complement.
CGGCCAGCCTGCTGCAGCGCGCCGGCCGGGACGTGGTCCACGTGGACGCGAGGTACGGCCCTTCTTGAGCTGTGGGGGATATCATCAGGATGCGTCTCCGCCCTGGTCTCGGGCGGGCCCGGGTCTCAGCTTTTACGGGTGACGGGCGCACTGATGGGGAGGGATCCGCGTGTCTCAGACAGGTCTCCTGGAGCAACGTCCCGCCGCAGGCACGCGCACGGCCACGCTGGTGTGGCTGATCGCGCTTGGTGCTGTGGTGCTGGCCATTCTTGGGGTGTTTTTTGCTGCCAACAACGGCACTCCCGCTGCCGTCGTCGCGGGTGATTTCTCCATCCTGCTGGCGGCCATACTGGCGGGCCGCAGTTGTGCCCGGGTTGCCGCCAAGGCGGGGCTAACGCCCGGGCCTGGACGCTGATGTCCGTGGCCGCCTATGTCTGGGCGGCCGGGCAGCTCGTCTGGACGTACTACGGCCTCGCCAACAACCACGTCTACCCGTTCCCTTCCTTGGCGGACGCCCTGTTCCTGGCGTATCCGATGCCGGCCGCCGTCGCACTCTTCAGTTTCAGGCGGCCCGGCGGCACCACCCGCGTGGGGCTGGCCAGGACGGTCCTGGACGCGGCGGTGATTTCCGGTGCCGTGCTGGTGGTCAGCTGGTACACCGCGCTGGGCCCGGCCCTCAGCGCCGAAGGCGACCTCCTGACTCGGCTCGCCACCATAGGCTACCCCGTGGTGGACGTGGTCATCACGTCCCTGGTGCTGGTCCTGGGGATGCGGCGGCAGCCCGGCGAGCGGCTGCCGTGGCTGTGTTTCGGCGGCGGCCTTCTGGTCCTCACCGTCACGGACAGCACCTACGTGAGGCTGACGTTCGACGGCGTCACGGGCGTCACCGGGTCCCCCTCGCCCTGGGCTGGATCGGCGCCTTCCTCCTGATTGCGCTGGCACCGCTGCTCCCCTATGCAGAGAAACCGCGGCCGGACCGCCGGACGTATGCGCTGGCCCTTGAGCTGCTGCCCTACGCGCCGATCCTGGTGGCCGTGGTCATGATTGCTGCTCCGCACGTCAGCGAAATCAGCCCTTTCCTGCTGGTGGTGGCCAGAATGACAGGGGCCCTCATCCTGGTCCGCCAGGTTCTGATCATCATCGAGAACCTCACCCTGACCACCGGGCTGGAGCAGGAAGTGGCGGCCAGGACGGCTGAGCTGGAAGGCCTGGGGGCGATCGTGAACTCATCAGTCAACGCCATTATGGGCACTACCCCCGAAGGTTTGATTTCCAGTTGGAACCCGGGTGCTGAAAAGCTCTACGGATACACATCCGCCGAGGTAATCGGGCGGCATGCTGGTTTTCTGCTGCCCCGGGACGACGCGGAAGGGTAGCGGAAGTCCTTGCGTCCATCGCGGCCGGAGGGGAAGCCCAGAGCTTCGAAAGCGAACACGTCCGCAAGGACGGCTCCACAGTCCCGGTATCCGTAACAGCTTCCCCTATCCGCGAGGGCCAACGCATCCGCGGCGTCGCGAGCATCGCCCAAGACATGACCGAACGCAGGGCAGCGGATCAGGAACTGGAAGCGGCCCGGCAGGCTGCGCTGGAATCCAGCCGCCTCAAGTCCGAGTTCCTGGCCACCATGAGCCACGAGATCCGCACCCCCATGAACGGCGTGGTGGGACTGACCGCCCTGCTGCTCGAGACGCCCCTGGACGAGACACAGCAGCAGTATGCGCAGGGCGTCAAGGGAGCTGGCGAGGCGTTGCTGGCCCTCATCAACGACATCCTGGACTTCTCCAAGCTGGAGGCCGGCAAGGTGGACCTAGATGTCCGCCCCTTCGACCCCCGCGCCCTCGTGGAGGAAGTGGCCGGCCTGCTGACCGAACCCGCGCAGGCCAAGAACCTTGAGCTGATCGCCTACTGCGAGCCCGGCGTCCCGGCCAGGCTCCACGGCGATTCCGGCCGGATCCGCCAGATCCTGCTGAACCTCGCCTCCAACGCCGTGAAGTTCACGGCCGCCGGCGAGGTGTCCATCCAGGTGAAAGTGGAGACCCCCGATGCCCAGCCCGGTGCTACTGCCATGGTCTACTTCGAAGTCCGTGACACCGGCATCGGCATCGATCCGGCCGACCACGCGCGCCTGTTCGAATCCTTCTCGCAGGCGGACGCTTCCACCACCCGGCGCTACGGCGGTACCGGGCTGGGCCTGGCCATTTGCAGCCGGCTCACTGAAGCCATGGACGGCCAGATCGGGCTGAACAGCGCTCTGGGAGAGGGCAGCACGTTCTGGTTCCGCATCCCCGCGCCTGTGGCACCGCCATCCACGGATCCTGTGCCGGTCGCTGGTTTCCTGACCGGGCTGCGCGTCCTGGTGGTGGACGACAACGCCACCAACCGCCTAGTGCTGGAATCCCAGCTGCGCGGCTGGAAGCTACAGCCGGAGGCCGTGCCGGACGCCCGCACCGCGCTGGCCCGCGCCCACGAAGCCGCAGCAGCCGGAGTACCCTTCCACCTGGCCGTTCTGGACCTCTGCATGCCTGATACCGATGGCCTGGAGCTGGCCCGCGAACTCAAGGCCGACACCGCGCTGGCGGACATCGAGCTGATCATGCTCACGTCCACCATGCAGGTCAACGCCGCCGAGATCGCCAACGCCGGAGTCCGCGAATGGCTCATGAAACCGGTCCGCAGCTCCGAGTTCTACAACCGCCTGATCCGGCTGATGTCCACGAGTGAACACCATGCCCTGGCGGCTTCTGGGCCGGCCAGCCTTCCGACGCTGAGCCGTCGTCTGAGTCGTCCGGTTCGTCCCCGAGTCCTCCCCGGAGCCGTCGGCTGATTCGTCCGATGCGTCGTCCCTCCGGGGCGCATCACGGGGCCGCATCCTGGTAGTGGAGGACAACGAGGTGAACCAGTTGGTGGCCCGCGCCACGGTGATCAAGTTCGGCTACGCGGTGGACGTGGTTGCCAACGGCGCCGAAGCCGTAGCCGCCACCGCCAGCACGCGGTACGCCGCCGTCCTGATGGACTGCCACATGCCGGTGATGGACGGGTTCGAGGCCACCCGCGTCATCCGTCGGCGCGACGGCGGGGCCAGCCACCTCCCCATCATCGCCATGACCGCCGGCGCCCTGGACGGGGACCAGGAGCGCTGCCTCGCCGCCGGCATGGACGATTACCTCTCCAAACCGGTGGACGCCGCCGAGCTTGAAGCGGCCCTGGCCCGCTGGGTCCCCGAGCAGGCCACGGAGGTTCCTGCGCCACCGGAACCGGCGGCGCCCCAGTGGGAGGCACCCCGGCAGCAGGCTCCACAGCTGCTGGCCGTCACCGGTGGACGTCCGCCGGCGCTGGATGCGGACCGGCTCGCCATGCTGCGCGGCCTCGGCCCGAGGACGGCCTGGGCCTGCTGCCCGCCACGACAGAGGCGTTCCGGAAGGACGTTCCCGCGCGGCTCGCTGCGCTGCGCGAAGCGGTGGACGACGGCGGCGGCCCGCTTTGGCGCAGGCGGCGCATGCCCTGAAGGGTGCGGCGGCCAACATCGGGCCACCGCCGTCGCAAGCTTGTGCGGCGAACTGGAAGTCCTGGGACGCAGCGGAAAACTCGACGGCGGCCCGCAGCTGGTCAGCCGGCTGGAAGCTGCGCTTGTGCGTGTGGACTTTGAACTTGATCTGGCGCTGGAGGTGGCACGGTGAAAGTCCTGGTGGCAGATGACGATCCGGGCTCGCTCCTGGTGGCCCGCGCCGCCGTCGAACGCTACGGGCATGACTGCCTGACAGCGGCGGATGGTGACGAGGCGTGGGCACTGTACCTGGAGCACCAACCCGACGTGGTGGTCACGGACTGGATGATGCCGGGGATGGATGGGCTGGCGCTGTGCCGGGCCATCCGGGCGCGCGAGGCGGACTTGTACACGTACATTGTGCTGCTGACGTCGCAGGGCTCGCGGGACGATGTGCTCGCCGGGCTCGCGGCCGGGGCGGACGACTACGTCACCAAGCCGCTGGACCCGTTTGTCCTGCATGCACGCCTGCTGGTGGCGCTGCGGGTAACTACCCTGCACGCGGACCTGGCGCATTACCGGAAGGTCCTCTCGCAGCAGGCACGGACCGATCCGCTCACCGGCCTGCACAACCGGCTCAAGCTATCCGAGGACCTTGAGCAGCTGCATGCGCGCAGCCAGCGGTACACGGAGGGGTACTGCCTGGCCATGTGCGATGTGGACCACTTCAAGAGTTACAACGACATCTACGGGCACCAGGCGGGCGATCTCGCACTGCGTGCCGTGGCGGGGCGCTGGTGAGTGCGGCGCGCAAGAGCGACGGCGTTTACCGGTACGGCGGCGAGGAATTCCTGCTGGTCCTGCCGAACCAGTCGCAGCTGAGCGCCAAGGCGTTTATGGAGCGGGCGCTGAATACCGTGCGCGGGCTGCAGATTGTCCACTCCGGGGATCCGCTGGGGCAGCTGACGCTGAGCGCCGGGATTTCCGCGTTCACGGCCGAGCACCGGGCCAACGCCGACACCCTCCTGGGTGAAGCCGACGCCGCGCTTTATGCGGCCAAGGCGGCCGGCCGGAACCGGGTGCAGCTGGCGCTGCAGTAGCGGCTACGCGGCTTTTTTGCGCTGCTTCATCTGGGCCTGCTGCTTATTGGCGGTCTGCTGCTGCACCGGATGGCGCTTCACGGGCTGCTGCTGGGTTACCGGGCGGTGTTGTGCGGGCTGTTTGGGGCGGACTGTCTTGGGGCTTCGTGCTCGGCGGGCTGCACCGGGGCCTCAGGCTGTGTTGCGGGCTCCTGCACCTGACCGTCCGCTGGTTCCGCGTCCTGCACCGCTTCGTCCTGCACCGTCTCGTACTCGGTGGTCCCGTACTGCGCCATCTCACCCAACGCGTACATGCGGTTGCGGCGCCAGCGGCGGACCACGTCCACACCGGCCAGAATGCCTGCCAGCGGCGTCAGGACAGCCGCAGCGTACACGAACAGCATCCATGTCAAGGTAGCCATGGGCGGCTGGTTGTTGTTCAACAGGGAGAGCCCGCCGAACATGGCGATGATCCAGAAAAGCAATACTGCCGTCAACACCGCGGCCGCGGGGAAGTACTGGTTGCGTACGATCTTCTTCAGGGTTTCCATGCATTTTCCTCCTGCCTGGCCGGGGTGCGGCGAGAGGCCGCATGAACACCAGTATGCGGCTGCAGGCTCACGGATTTGCGCAACACGCAGGTGGTGGTGACGAACCTAACGGCGGTCCGGCTGAGACCGGTGGTTGAGCTCGTCGAGATCCAGGTTTCGACGGGCTCAACCACCGGTCAGGGCTTCCCTGCTGCGGGCACAGCCAATGCCGTGGAAGCCAACTGCCCTGCCCTTGGAGGACCTCATGCACATAGTTACGTCCGGCCTGTTCCACTCCGTTGACGGCGTGGTCTCAGACCCGTATCTCTGGCAATTCGACAGCTTCGACGACGACCTTGGCAGGGCTCTGACCCGCATGATGGAACGCGTGGACACCCTGGTGCTGGGCCGGGTGAGCTACCAGGAGTGGGCCGGGTACTGGCCCACAGCATCGGTGGACGAGGACTTCGCCGGCTTCATCAACCCGGTGGAAAAGTTTGTGGCCTCCAGGACGCTGACGCAGCCGCTCGAGTGGCAGAACTCCCACCTGGTCGAGGGCCCGCTGGAGGAATTCGTGGCGGGCCTGAAAGAGCGCGACGGCGGCGAGATCGCCGTGACCGGCAGCATCTCGGTGGTGCGCCAATTGCTGTCCGCCGGGCTGCTGGGCGAATAGCGGGCAAAGCGGCGGTCACCACGGCGCCGCATTCAGGGCACTTTTTGTAGATTGCTCAGCCGGTACATGAAAGTGCAAGTCGGCGGCGGGTTGCTGCTGGCTACTCTCCTTTTTAGCCTGAAGCACCTCGAGGAGCATCTGGGTGAGTGTCAGCGCCTGTCCACCGGCCCATGCCAGGCCGAAGCGGATCGGGCCGGCTTCGGTGCGCGCCTTGGTAATGACCGATTCGACGCGGTGTTGTTCTGCCGGGTAGAGCGGAATGCCCCGGTCGGTGCGGTAGGCGTCGGCGGCCGAAAGCACGCGAATGGCAAGCTCGGCCCGGTGCTCCGCTGCGTAGACTCCGGCGAGTGACTCAAGGAAAGCCACCACGTGGCCCTGTGCGCCGAGCTTCAGCGCCGCGCCGAGTGCCTCGTACAGCAGCTGTTCTGCCGTGTCGTGGTCGCCGGCCAGCTCTGTGCATTCGGCCAAGTTGACCAACGCGATGCCGAGAAGCCAGCGGTCACCGAGCGGTCGTGCACGTTCGACGCATTCGCGGCACAGTTTAAGAGCTCGGGCTTGGTCGCCGGCGTAGAAGGCTGAAAGGCCAAGAACAATCAGAGCGGCGACGCGCGTGCGGGGGCTGGATTGCGGCAGCGATAATGCTTCTGCAGCCAGTCGCTGAGCGCTGACCGCGTCGTCTCGCTCGGCCGCCTGCGTCGCCAGGCACATGGTGGTCCAGGCAACGCCCTGATCGTTGCCTGCTGCCTGGAACGCCTCAAGCGCCCGGTGATGAAAGTCGGACGCCTCGTCGTTGCGGCCGAGAATCCAGCACAGTGTGGCTGTTCCACTGAGGGCGGGAGCTTTCAGAGCCGGTGGAGCGTTCGGCGTGACGGCGACCAGTTTGAGGGCGATTTCGCACTGTTCGGCCGCGTCCCCTGTGAGCTCCCAGTAATGCCAAAGATGGCCTACCAGCCGCAGCGCAAGGTCAGTAGAGCCGTCCGGTCCGATGGCCCAGAGCAGGGCAGCGCGCAGATCCGGTGCATCAGCATTCAGCAGCCGGAAGGCGTCCACTTGATCGTGCCCCCAGAGCCGAGGGCCGACAGTCTCGGCGAGGCCGAGGTAGAACTCGGTATGCCGGCGGCGCACCGTTGCCGCCTCGCCACGGGACGCCAGCCGGTCCCGGGCGTACTCCCGGATCGCCTGCAACATCGACACGCGTTTTGCTCCCGCCGCGTCGGCGTAGCGACGCAGCAGGCTATGGTGTGCGAGTCCCGTCAGCAAGTCTTCCGCCTCAGCCTCTGTGGCGGGAGTCGATCCGCAGATGCGGCTAACTGCCGCCACGGTTGGATCAGCAGCGAACACGCCAAGCTGATCGAAAAGCTGCCGCTCGGTTTCATCCAGCAGCTGGTAACTCCACTCGATCGTGGCCGTGACGGTTCGCTGGCGGTCCGGAAGGTCGCGGAAGGCTGCCGGCAGCGCGGCAAGGCTGACCTCCAGGTCGTCCAGGAGCTCGGTCTCGCTGTGATCCCGCAACTGGGCGGCTGCCAGTTCGATTGCCAGCGGAAGGCCGTCCAGGCGGTGGCACAGACGGGTCAGCACTGCTGCGTTGGCGTTGTCGAGTTCGAAATGCGGACGAACTGCCCGTCCACGGGCCAGGAGAAGTTTCACGGCCGGCACTTCCCGTAACACGCGCGGTTGCAGCGGCGGATCGAACGCAGGCAGGGCCAACGGCGCGAGCTCGTATTCGTACTCGGCGCGAAGTCCAAGTCTTCGTCGGCTAGTGGCCATGATCCGCAGGCCAGGGGCCGCGGTCAGCATATCCAGCACAACCGGCCAGGCCTCTTCCAGGTGCTCGAAATTGTCCAGGACCAACAACAGCCGGCGCGAGCGTAAGAAGCGAGCCGCGACCTTCAGGGGGTCCTCTCCTGCCCGGTCCTGCAAGCCGAGCGCAGCAGCTACTGCGGCCGGCACTTGTTGAGTCTGGGTGAGCGGGCGAGATTGACCCAACCCACGCCGTCGGCCATTTGCTCACCGAGTTGCGCCGCTGCCGCCAAGGCCAATCGGGTCTTGCCGGTCCCGCCGGCGCCCGTTATGGTGACCAGTCTGCAGCGCTCCGAGCGATAGAGGGAACACAACTCGGCCAGTTCTGCATCGCGCCCGACCAGTGGGGTAAGTTCGGCCGGAAGGTTGTTCAGCCGTTGCCTGATGCGGCGGTGCCCGTCAGCAGCAGGTGCAGCGAGAGAGGCATCCTGCCGCAGGACCTGGCCTTCCAGTTCCTGCAGGCGTGCACCGGGATCAATACCCAGTTCCTCGACGAAGATGCTCCGCGCTTTACGGCATGCCGCCAAAGCATCGGCCTGCCGGTCAGAGCGGTACAAGGCGAGCACCAGCGAAGCCCACAGCCGTTCCCGGTATGGATGCCGGGACACCAGCTGCTGCAGCTCCCCCACCAAAATGCCGTGCCGGCCCAAGGCGAGCTCGACGTCGATGAGATCTTGGTTGGCGTCAAGGCGGCTCTCCCGGAGTTCGTCCAGCTCCGGCTGGAACAGCTCCATGTCCGCCAGGTCGGGAAACGCCGGCCCACTGAAGAGCTCCACGGCCAGGCGAAGAGACTCCGCGCCTCCCGCCAAATCCCCGGCCTGGACAGCCAGTTCGCCAACTGCAACCTGCTCACGGAACCGCAGAAGATCGAGCTCGTCCTGTGCAACAGTCAGCATGTAGCCGCCCGGCCGGCTGGATAGCCAATGGGATGTCACATCTTTTGATCGATCTGGGTCCAGGGCTCGTCTCAGGTTCGCGACATACACCTGCAGCTGTGGTCCGGGCTTGGCGGGCGGGTTCCCGGCCCAGAGTGCCTCGATGAGGAAGTCAGAGGTCACCATCGAGTTGGCCGTAGGGCCAGGCAGGCCAGTACAATTCGCTGCTGGCCTGCACGAACGGCAACCGGCGTCCCGCCGGCGACGACTTCCAGCGGGCCCAGGGTCCTGATCCACAGTGCGCCCATCGCCAAGCACCCCTCACCGACCGGCCGCTGGTCCGGACCTGACCGGCCCGGTCCCGCGGAGCTCATCGACCAGCGACCCCATACGCCCGCCCTGACACGCGATGGGCCCAAGGGGCCGCATCAACCCCATCATGCTCCTGCGGCGGGCGGACGGTCCAGAGCCCCGGCCACGATTAAGGTCCGGTTAAGCCCTGCGAGCCACGCTTGAGTCACCCATCCGATATACGTTCGAAAGGAAATCCCATGAAATCCACCACCATCACCCGCGGACTGGCCTTGTCTGCCCTTGCAGCAGCCGCCCTCGTGGCACCCGTGCAGCCGGCCTTGGCCGACGACGTCTCCTTCATCCTCCCCGCGGGAACCGGATGTGCGTTCAACCTCGGGGTGTCGTGGACTGGAGGAAACCTGCACACTATTGAATTCGTCGACGAGAATGGCAATACGGTTCGCGTGCTCACGGCAGGGAAAGGTGTGCTCCTGACGTACACAAACTACGGAATGAAGCCCAAGAAGCCGGTGGAAGGCGAGTCAGTCACCATCCGCACGGACGGATCTGTGGCGGAAACCGTGGTCAACCCCGACGGAACGCTGACAGTGACCGCAACGGGCCACAATGGCCTCATCATGTTCCCAAGCGACGTGCCAGCCGGACCGACCACCACCCACTACATCGGGATGATCGTCTACAACATCGACCCGGCCACAGGTGTTTTCACCCTCGTGAGCACCTCGGGCCAGGAGCGCGACGTCTGCGCTGAACTGGCCAGCTGACTCCTAGCCCCTGGTCCGTTCCAGTGCCTGGCCTATAATCCGGGCGCCTTCCGGGAAGGCGCCCGGATTTGCCCCCGAATAATTGAGCCGGATGAACGGACCTGCCGGCTCGGCCGGGAACCACTCGTTGCCGGCGGCGATGATCACCCCGGCGCTTTCGCAGTCGTGGGTCAGCCGTTCGAGGTCGGTCCCGTCGGGCAGCCGCGCCCACAGGTTCAGGCCGCCCTTGGGAACCTGCTCGATGTGCGCCTGCGGGCGTGCTGGCGCAGGCTGGTGACCAGCAGGTCGCGGCGGGACTCGAGCTGGTGGCGGAGGCTGCGAAGGTGCGTCTGCCACCCGGGCTGCGTGACGACGTCGAGCGCTGCCGCCTGGAGCAGCCCGCTCACGTACATCGATTCGGCGGCCCGGTCCGCCAGGATGCGCTCCCGCGCCGGCCGCGGGCTATGACCGCGGCGACGCGGATCGAGGGTGACACGCTCTTGGTCAGCGAGCGCAGGTAGACCACGTGGCCGGAGTCGTCGCGGGAGGCGACGGGCACGGGGTCGGAGGTGATGCCAAAGTCGTGCGCCCAGTCGTCCTCCACAAGGAACGCCCCCTTCGCCCGCACCACGTCCAGGACCTGTTCACGCCGTTCGGCAGACCACTGCGCGCCCGTGGGGTTGGCGTAGTTGGGCTGCGCGTAGAACAACCGGGCGCCGGACTCGTCAAAGGCGCGGGCAAGTTCCGCCGGGTCCGGTCCCACCGGTCCGCTGGGCACCGGGACAATGCGCACGCCACCCTGCCCCGCTGCCAGAATGGCACCCCAGTAGGACGGCGATTCCATCAGCAGCGGCTGTCCGCGGCCCGCGAGCGCGCTGAAGATGGAGCTCAGCCCGCTCTGGCTGCCGGGGAGTACGACGACGTCGCTCGGGTTCGGCGGGGTGGTCCCGGCCGGTGTCGAGGCACCGAGTTCGTGCGCGAACCACGACTGCAGTTCCGGCAGACCGGCTGCGGGCGGACGGGACAAGGCGGCGCCGCCGCGGGCTGCCCGGGCAAGGGCGGCCCGCACCAGCCGCTCGGGCAGGAGTTCGCGGTCAGGGTAGCCGGAGTGGAAGGAGATGGCATCGTTGGCCACGTTGCGCATGGTGCTGGACGCCGGGGCGGGGGCGCCAGCGGGGAACGGAGTGCCGCCGTCTGCCAGCCGTAGTCGGAGGGACGGGCGCTCCGGACGGCGCGCACAAAGGTCCCGACGCCAGGCCGGCTCTCGATCAGTCCCTGTGCCGTGAGCGTCTGCAGCGCCTTCTGCACCGTGACGGGACTGGCCTGGTACTCGGCCACCAACGACCGCGTGGAGGGCAGCTTCGCCCCGGGCGCGGCCGAAGAAATCCATTTCTTCAGGTGCGCCACAATCCGTGAACTGCTATCGTTGTTCATGAGAGACAATAGTAGCGCTACTACACTTTTACCGCCAGTGATACCGTTCCACCAGCCCACCGGACTCTGGTGGGGTCTCGCGGGAGTAGCGGCCTTCTCCTTCACGGTTCCTTTCACGAAGGTGGCCGTCGAATCCCTGTCCCCGCTGTTCATCGGGTCCGGCCGTGCGGTGGTAGCCGCCATCCTCGCCGCATTCGCGCTCGCCCTCACCAGGCAGAGGCTCCCCGCGGCACTCAGTGGGTCCGCCTCACGGTGGTAGCCGGCGGCATCGTCGTCGGGTTTCCCCTGCTGACCTCCTTCGCGCTCACCACAACGCCGGCCACTCATGGCGCAGTGGTAATCGCCCTGTTACCCGCCGCGACGGCAGTGGCTGCAGTTCTTCGGGGGCGCGAGCGACCGCGCCCGGCGTTCTGGCTCATCACCGGCGTGGGAGCGCTGGCGGCCATCGCCTTCGCCTCCATGCAGTCCGGCGGGTTCGGCAGCTGCACTCGGCGGACCTGCTGCTCCTGGGCGCGGTGGTGGCCGCGGCCATCGGCTATGCGGAGGGTGGCCTGTTGGCCCGCGAGCTCGGCGCCTGGCAGACGGTCTCCTGGGCGCTGGTGCTGGCGTCGCCGCTGATGGTGTTCCTGGTGGCGGTGTCCGTGGCGCAGCAGCCGCCGTCCGGCACACCGGTCCAGTGGCTGGCCTTTGCGTACCTCGGCGTGGTCAGCATGTTCCTCGGCTTCTTCGCCTGGTACCGCGGCCTGGCCATTGGACCCATGGCGCAGGTCAGCCAGATCCAGCTTGTCCAGCCCGTGCTGAGCATCTGCTGGGCGGGCCTCCTGCTCGGTGAGTCGCTGACGTGGAGCACCATTGTGGGCGGCCTGGCTGTCATCCTCTGCGCGGGCGCCGCGGTCCGGGTCCGGCTGAAGCCGGCGCCCACTCAGCCCGCCGTCCGCCAGGCTGCCGAACCTCTCGCGACAAAGCACCTCGAGACCATAAAGGATTAGCACCATGTACACTCCAGCTCATTTTGAAGCCGGCCCCGATGCCATTCAGGAGCTGCTGACCCGGCCGAGCGCTGCGAACCTGGTCACCACGACGTCAGGAGGCCTGCTCGCCACGCTGCTGCCGTTTGCCTACGACCCCTCGGTGGGCGAGCACGGCGCGCTGCAGACGCACGTCGCCAGGAACAACCCCAGTGGTCCGAACCGGCCATCGGAGAGTCCCTCATGATCATCCAGGGCGCGGACGCCTACATTTCGCCGTCCTGGTATGCGTCGAAGGCCGAGCACGGGCGCGTTGTGCCCACGTGGAACTACTCCACGGCGCACGTGTACGGCCATCTCGTGATCCATGAGGACCCGGCCTGGCTCGCCGGCCAGGTCAGGCGGCTGACCAGCACCAACGAAGCGGACTTTGCCCACCCGTGGAGCGTGGACGACGCGCCCGAACGCTACATCTCGGGCCAGCTGCGCGCCATTGTGGGCATCGAACTGGTCATCACCAGGATCCAGGCCAAGACCAAGCTGAGCCAGAACCGGTCCGCGGCGGACGTCGACGGCGTCGTGGCTGGGCTCAGCGCCCGCGGGGATACGGAAAGCGCCGCCGACGTCGAGCGCGCCCGGCCTGCCAGAACCTAGCGGGCCGCGACGAGCGCCTCGCTGGCCTCCCACAAACCCTGCGCCAGCTCGGCGTCGTACGCCTGCACGTTGGCCTTGGCCAGGGCGCGCTTGGCGTAGTAGGCGCCGGAGATCCAGTCGGTGCCGGCGGTGCCGTTGCTGAGCCAAAGCAGGGTGTCGGCGCCCTGGTCCGGGGTGAGCATAAAGCGGTTGAGCAGCGTCTTGTAGGCGTGCCGCATGGGGCTGGTGGACTCTGCCGCGAAGTTGGTGCGGACCACGCCCGGGTGGAACGCCGCCGTCGTGATTCCCTGCTCGCCGAAGCGGCGGTGCAGCTCCGACGTGAAGAGGATGTTGGCGAGTTTGGCGGTGCCGTAGGCGCGGTTGGTGGAGTAGGTGTGCTCCGACTTGAGGTCGAAGAGGTCCATTTTGCCGAAGCCGTTGGCCGCGCTGGCGGTGTTGATGACCTTGGCATTGCTGGCGGTGAGGACGTCCATCAGCTCGGTGGTGAGCAGGAACGGCGCCAGGTGGTTGATCTGGAAGGTGGACTCGTTGCCGTCCACGGTGAGCTGGTGCTTTCCCATGATGCCGCCGGCGTTATTGGCCAGGACATCGATCCGGTCGTAATCGTCCCTCAGCTGCGCGGCGAGCGTGCGGACCTGGTCCAGTTCGGCGAAGTCGCTGACGAAGTAGTCGGCGTTGAGTTCCTTCGCGACGGCCTGCGTCTTCTCCTCGGAACGGCCGACGACGACTACCCGGTCGCCTGCCTGCGTCAGGGTCCGCGCGGCTGCCGCGCCAATGCCGTCGCTGGCGCCGGTGATCACGATGGTGCGTTGGGTCAAGGGGTGTCCTTCGGTTGGGTGGCACCTGGTGGAAAGTGCGGACTCCTGCCAGCCTATCGGTACGGCAATTCTGTCCCGGGCGCGCCGGCGGGCATAAGCTGCAGAATGAATCACACCGCAACCCCGGGAGAGCGACATGGAGATGGCCAAAGCGTCCGACGAAGCCAAGGAGCGCTTCCGCTCAGTAGTGCCGGACAGCCCCGAGGTGGTGGTCAAGCCGATGTTCGGCAACCTGGGCGCCTTCGTCAACGGCAACATGTTCGCGGGACTGTTCGGCTCCACGATCGGCGTGAAGCTCTCCGACGCAGACCGGCAGGTGCTCGAAAGCACCGAGCGGACCGTCCCGTTCGGCCCGGCAGAGCGGCCCATGGGCGGCTACACGGGCCTGCCGGAGGTGTGGAACGCCGAAGGCGAGGGCGACGACGCACGGGCAAGCGCCTGGGTGGAGAAGGCCTTCGAATACGTCGCAGGACTCCCGCCGAAAGCGCCCAAGGCAGCCAAGCCGCGCAAGTAGCGGCGCACCAGGAGTACGACGACGGCGGCGCGTCCAGAGTTTCCCTGGACACCCCGCCGTCGTACTTCAGTCAGCCGTGGCTGGAATCAGAGCGCTAACCCGCCACCCCGCCGAGCAGGAACAGGACTGCGGCGATGGCGAAGCCCATCACGCCGATGAGGGTTTCCATGACGGTCCAGGTCCGCAGGGTGGTCTTGACGTCCATGCCGAAGAAGCGGCCCACCAGCCAGAAGCCGGAGTCGTTGACGTGGGAGACCACCACGGAGCCTGCTGCCACGGCAATAACCAGGGCGGCGATCTGCATGCCGGTCAGTCCGGCAGTGGCCACGGCCGGGGCGATCAGGCCAGCGGTGGTGGTCAGGGCCACGGTGGCGGAACCCTGGGCGATGCGCAGGATGGCGGCGATCAGGAAGCCGGCCAGGATCAGCGGGATGCCCAGGTTGCCCAGGACATCGGCCAGCGCGGCGCCAATGCCGGAGGCGCGGAGCACGCCGCCGAACATGCCGCCGGCGCCGGTGATCAGGATGACCGAACAGACCGGGCCCAGTGAGGATTCGAGCAGCTTCTCGATGGCGCCAGCATCCTTGCCGCGGCGGGCGCCCAGGACAAACACGGCCACCAGGACAGCGATCAGAAGGGCCACCGGGGTTTCACCGATGGTGCGCAGCACCTGGAACCACTGCTCGTTCCGGACGGTCCCGGAGAGCGCTCCGGACGAGGCAAGGGTGTTCAGGCCGGTGTTGATGAAGATCAGGACGAGCGGCAGGAGCAGCAGGCCGATGATGGTGCGGAAGCGCGGCGGGTGGGATTCGGCCTCGGCGCTGGCGTGGCCCAGGATTTCCGGCACCGGCAGGACCAGCTTCTTGCCGGTCCACAGCCCGAACAGGTAGGCGGTGACGTACCAGGTGGGGATGGCGGTGATGAGGCCGGCGATCAGGACCAGCCCGATGTTGGCGTCAAAAAAGGCGGCCGCGGAGACCGGACCCGGGTGCGGCGGCAGGAAGATGTGCATCACGGAGAACGCACCGGCGGCGGGGAGGCCGTAGCGCAGCACTCCCCGCCCAGGCGGTGGGCCACGGCGAAGACCACGGGCAGCATCACCACAAGGCCGGCGTCGAAGAAGATGGGGAAGCCGAAGATCAGCGAGGCAAGGCCCAGCGCGAACGGTGCACGCTTTTCGCCGAACACGCCGATCAGGTAGTCGGCCAGCACCTTGGCGCCACCGCTGGTCTCAACAATGCGGCCGAGCATGGCGCCCAGTCCCACCAGGAGCGCCACGGTGCCCAGCGTGGTCCCGAAGCCGTCGATCAGCACCGGCACCACCTTGTTGGCGGGGATTCCGGTGGCGAATGCGGTGGCGAGGCTGATCACGATCAGGGCGACGAGTGCGTGCATCCGCAGCTTGATGATCAGGAACAGCAACGCGACGATCGATGCCGCGGCGATGAGCAGCAGGGGGCCTGCGCCCAGCGTCTGGGTCCATCCTTCGATGACCATGGTTCTCCTTTGAAACAGAAACTAATGAAATATTGGGGAAAATTTGACGGGCTCAGTGGGCTCGCCAAGCAGCCGGGATCAGCTGGCGCTGGACTCCAGGTGGGCGCTGGGCGTCCCTGGGCGGGAAGCGCGAGGCCAGCCAGCACGGCGGCCACGATCTCCGCCGGGGACTTGGAGATGTCCAGGCGTAGGCTGCCCGCGGCGAGTTCGTGGCCGGTCAGCGGTTCCAGGGTGGCCAGCTGGCTGGGCAGGAGCGTGGGCGGCATGAAGTGGCCATCTCGGCCCTGCATGCGCTGGCCGATCAGGTCTGCCCCGCCGTCGAGGTGGATGAACAGGACCCGGCCCTGCGCGTCGGAGAGCAACTGACGGTAGCTCTGCTTGAGCGCGGAGCACGTGAGTACCGTGCTCTTCCCGGCAGCCGCATTTGCGGTCATCCAGTCCTTGATTTCCCGCAGCCAGGGCCAGCGGTCCTCGTCCTGCAGAGGAAAGCCCTGGCTCATCTTGTCGATGTTGGATTGGGGGTGGAACTCGTCCGCTTCGGCGCAGGCCCAGCCAAGCTGCTGGGAAAGCGCTGCCGCAATGGTGGACTTGCCGGAGCCGGCAACGCCCATCACCACCAGGTGCGTGGCTGGATACTGCATGTTTACCTCCGAAGAAGACGCCGTTGGCTAAGTGAAGAAAGCTCATTGCGCATCTCACAGGGAACTGCGCCGGGAGATAAGGTATCACCATTTCTAGCAACAGATACTATCTTTTGGTTTCACAAGTCATACCTTTGGAACTTTTTCTGTACGATTGGAGGGCGCACAGGCGCAGACGAAAGCAGGAAAGATGTCGACGGCGACACCACCAGACGCGGATGACGCGCACGACGGCGGGCCTCCCCCGCCATGCATGAACGCGTTCTCGAGGCGGTTGGCATTGCCATCGCGGCAGGGAGCCTTCCTCCAGGCAGCCGGCTGACCCTTGAGGGCCTCCAGCAGGAGTACGGCATTTCCCGCACCGTTGCGCGGGACACCATGAAGGTCCTGGAGTCCATGAACCTGGTGTATTCGCGCCGCCGGGTGGGCATCGTGGTCCAGGAGCGCAGGCTGTGGAACGTCTTTGATCCCAAGCTGGTGCGCTGGCGACTGGGCTCTGTCCGGCGCGATATCCAGTACAGCAGCCTCACAGAGCTGCGCATCGCCGTCGAGCCGATTGCAGCCGCCGGTGCTGCCCGCCGGGCCAGCGCCGCGGAACGGGCCAGGCTGGTTGCCCTGGCTGCAGAGCTGCGGCGGCTGGGCGAAGCCGGGGAACTTGAGGCGTTCCTGGCGGTGGACATCGAGTTCCACTGCTTGCTGCTCCAAAGCTGCGGCAATGAGATGTTCACGGCTCTCGAAGGCATGGTGGCCGAGGTGCTCACCAGCCGGACCAAGCAGGGCCTGATGCCCTTCAAACCGCGGAACGAAGCGTTACAGGCCCACGAGGATGTTGCGGCAGCAGTGGCCCGCGGCGATGCTGTGGCGGCAGAGACCGCCGTCCACCACATCCTGGACGAGGTCCGGAACGCGATGGGCCTGCACTGACTCTTTCGGGACACCGCGTAAGTGAGTAGCCTGCAAATAGCGGCTCATGCAAAGGGCCCATAGGTGCCGTGCAGGAGAATCTGTGAGGTGAAAAATGGCCATCACCGGACATTCACGAACAGGGACCGCATCAACCGCTGCTCCCCCGGTAGTACCCCGGCGCAAAGGCTCCATGGTGGTCGGCTGGCTCACCTCCACCGATCACAAAGTCATCGGGTACATGTACCTGATCGCCTCGTTTGTGTTCTTCCTGATGGCTGGAGTTATGGCCCTGCTGATCCGGGCCGAGCTCTTCGAGCCTGGCATGCAGGTCCTGCAGACCAAGGAGCAGTACAACCAGCTGTTCACGATGCACGGCACCATGATGCTGCTGATGTTCGCCACCCCGCTGTTCGCCGGCTTCACCAACTTCATCATGCCGCTGCAGATCGGCGCCCCCGACGTCGCGTTCCCGCGACTGAACGCACTTGCCTTCTGGTTCTTCCTCTTCGGATCCACCATCGCCGTCGCGGGCTTCATCACCCCGCAGGGTGCGGCGGCGTTCGGCTGGTTCGCCTACGCGCCGTTGAATAACACCACTTTCACCCCCGGCGTGGGCGGTGACCTGTGGGTCTTCGGCCTGGCTCTGTCCGGCTTCGGCACCATCCTCGGCGCGGTCAACTTCATCACCACCATCATCTGTATGCGTGCCCCGGGCCTGACCATGTGGAGGATGCCCATCTTCACCTGGAACGCCCTGGTAACGTCCATCCTGGTGATCATGGCCTTCCCGCCGCTCGCCGCGGCACTGTTTGCCCTGGGGCCGACCGCAAGTTCGGTGCCCACATCTATGATCCGGAGAACGGCGGCGCGATTCTGTGGCAGCACCTGTTCTGGTTCTTCGGCCACCCCGAGGTCTACATCATCGCGCTGCCGTTCTTCGGCATCGTCTCGGAGATCTTCCCGGTCTTCAGCCGCAAACCGATCTTCGGCTACAAGGGTCTGGTCTACGCCACCATCGCCATCGCCGCCCTGTCCATGACCGTGTGGGCACACCACATGTATGTGACCGGTTCGGTGCTGCTGCCGTTCTTCGCCTTCATGACCATGCTCATCGCAGTACCTACCGGCGTGAAGTTCTTCAACTGGATCGGCACCATGTGGCGGGGATCCATTACATTCGAGGCCCCCATGCTGTGGAGCCTCGGCTTCCTCATCACGTTCCTCTTCGGTGGCCTGACCGGGATCATCCTGGCTTCGCCTCCGCTGGACTTCCACGTCTCTGATTCCTACTTCGTTGTGGCGCACTTCCACTACGTAGTGTTCGGCACCGTGGTGTTCGCGATGTTCGCAGGATTCTACTTCTGGTGGCCAAAATTCACCGGCAGGATGCTCAACGAGCGCCTCGGAAAGATCCACTTCTGGCTGCTGTTCCTGGGCTTCCACGGCACGTTCCTGATCCAGCACTGGCTGGGCGTCAAGGGCATGCCCCGCCGTTACGCGGACTACCTGGTGGAGGACAACTTCGCCTGGATGAACCAGTTCTCCACCATCTCCTCGTTTGTGCTTGGCGCCTCGACCATTCCGTTCTTCTGGAACGTCTACATCACCTGGCGCAGCAAGGAGCGCGTTGATGTGGATGACCCGTGGGGCTTCGGAGCGTCGCTTGAGTGGGCCACATCCTGCCCGCCGCCGCGCCACAATTTCATGTCGCTGCCCCGGATCCGTTCGGAGCGTCCCGCCCTGGACCTCCACCACCCGGAACTCGCACAGCATTTACATGACACCTCCCACAGCCCTGCCGCGGCCGCCCTGGGTGCTGCGGATATCGGCGAAAAGGATGTACGCAATCCGAACCCGGACGAGTGACCGCGTCGTGTTCCTGACGACCGAACGTTGCGGGGGGGGCGAAATGGCCTGCCAACGCCGTACTCGTATTCCAGCGGGTTGTAGGAGCAGTCATGCCAGACTGCGGCCGGGGATCCGTCATGGTGCAGGCTCAACTGGCCCAACGGACTCAACTGACTCAACTGACTCAACCGCATAGGGTTTGGTGGCGGACCGCCGGAGCGGATGACGCAGGCGCACCTGGTACGGACCGTTCCGGAACGTGGCGCGGGGGTCCAGCTGGACCAGCACGAGTGGTTCGTCGTGGGAGCAGTCCAGCCGCACCACCATGCCGTCGCGCCGCCCGTCCACCCACAGCGGGGTAGCCGGTTCCACGGCGGTTTCCTTAAAACGTTCCCGATATTCCTGCCCTGCGGCCAGGAAGAGTATCCCGTGGGCCAGCCCAATGACTTTCAGCGGGACCACGGCGTCAGGCGGTGGGGTTCGGGTGTGGCCGGGCTTGCTGGTGGTATTCCTGCGCAGCTGACGCCCTGGCTGCCTTCGCGTGCCGGTTGCATTCCGGGCACCGGGTTCGCTCCCCCACAGCGGCCAAGAGGGTCACCAGCAGTCTTCTGGGGGCGTGGTCCCAGCTGTCGGCCACCACCGGACACCACGCCGGGTGATAGACCGTCCCGTATTTCACCACATAGACCTGGTCATCGCCCAGTACGGGCACCCCATCCCGGCGGGCGGCGGGCGGCGGGCTCCACCGGGATGAGCTCGCCGAGGCCTCTGGTCTCTGCCTGGGCGGGGCGGGGCGGCTGCCGTTGACGTACTTGCGGATGAGCGGACTGAGTTGACGTTTTGGTATTGGCACGACGTGCGGGACTCTCTGTGCGGCGGGATGGACTCGATCTCCCCCCCTGCTTGCCCACTGACTATCTTGAACGGGTTTCCCGCAAGTTGCCAGCCGGGCGCTTTGAGGCACATTCGGGTTAACAAAAGCAGGGCCGGTCTAATGACCGGCCCTGCTTTGAATTATGAAACCCTAAGGCCCCAGAATCTCTAAAGAATTAGAGTGCCTGGATGTTGACGGCCTGGGGACCCTTGGGGCCCTGCTCGGTTTCGAAGGAAACCTTCTGGTTCTCTTCGAGTGAGCGGAAGCCGGAAGAGGCGATCGCAGAGTAGTGAGCGAAAACGTCCTGTGAGGAGTCATCGGGGGAAATGAAGCCGAAGCCCTTTTCAGCGTTAAACCATTTGACGGTACCAGTAGCCATTATTTTTGTCCTTCGTGAAGGTGGAGGAAAAATCCCGACTTTCGGGTCCTCCGGTGTGGGGTGTTCAAAACCGCTACTTCAGAAAGACGCGGACTTTCGACCGCGCGTACTGCCTGAACTACCAACTGCATAAACACAACAACAGGATCAACAGTACAGGAGATTTTCCGAACCTTTTACCACCGGCCAACGAGACGGGTGGTTGAGCCGCCAAGATCCGGTGGTTGAGCCTGTCAGTACCCAGGCGTACGGTTCTCCCATGGGACCAATTCGGGCCATTCTTCTACCGGGCGCTGTACTCCCCGCCCAGGCCGCCTTCGGCGGACTCATCGCAGCCCTCGGGCCGGACGTCCAGGCAATCGCCAAGGATCTCGAGCTTTACGCGGAAGATGGGCCGCCGGCGGACTGGAGCCTGGACACAGAGATCGACGGCGTGCTGCGCGAAGCCGATACCCGGGGATGGGAGACGTTCCACTTAGCGGGCTATTCAGGTGGCGGCGCGGCGGCGCTGGCGTTCGCTGCCAAGCACCCTGGCAGGCTGCTGAGCCTGGCGCTGCTGGAACCTGCCTGGGCCGGGAACTGGGACTGGAGCCCTGCGTACGCGGAGCTCCGGAAGAAGTATGAGCAGCTGGAGACACTCCCGCCGGAGCAGTTCATGTCCGCCTTCATGAGGCTGGGAGTTAAGCCCGACGTCGTCCTTCCGCTGCCGCCGGATCCCCCGCCGCCGTGGATGGCCAACCGGCCGGCGGGTATCAGGGCGTTCCTGCGGACGTTCAAAAACTATGACCTGGAGAGGGCGCGTTTGGCTGCCTTTCGCCAGCCCGTCTACTTCGCATTGGGCGGCCTGAGCAATCCCCATGACTACGGCGATATCGCCAGCCGGCTGTCCAGGGTCTTCTTCCCCGACTTCCACCTGGAAGTGTTCCCAAGCGCCACCATTTCGATCCGCCACACCGGATCGAGCCCGAGCGGCTGGCCGAATTGCTACGGCGGCACTGGGAGCAGGTGGTGGTTGAGCCTGCCGAAACCGAGCCTCTCGAAACCCGCGGTGGCTGATCCTTACCCTCGACACACAGGTTGCTACGTTTGCTACGGAGGTAACCATGGCCACCATCCCACACCGGGAACTGCGCAACCACAGCAGCAAAATCCTGGAGCGCGTTAAGTAACGGCGAAACCATCGACGTCACGAACAACGGCGAAATAGCCGCTACATTGATCCCGCCGTCGGCGTCACCCTTTGAACGGCTGCTGCTGGCGGGCCAGATCCGCCCAGCCGCCAACGGTCCGGTCGATTTCCAGACGCTGCCGCGCGTCCCGTCGGAAGCCGGCACTGCTGAGATCCTGGCTGACCTCCGCGGGGACCGGTGATCATCTACCTGGATACGTCGGCTGTCCTCAAGCTGGTGGTCGAAGAGCCAGAGTCATCCGCGGCCGCCCATTACCTCTCAACCGCGGCAGCCCAGGGCCACCAGCTGGTGGCTTCGATGCTCCTCTATACGGAACTTCATTGCGCGGCCCATCGCCGCGGTTTTCCCGGCGAGACCGTCAACACGGTCCTCGGCGCCATCAACCTGGTCGATCTTGCCCGTTCGGATCTTATGTACTCGGCGGCCCTGCCCGGCAAGCTCCGAAGCGCCGACGCCATACATCTGGCCGCAGCCATCCGGCTGCAGCCCGACGTAATGGTGGCGTATGAGGCCGAGCTCCTGGCTGCCGCCGTAGAGGCAGGCCTGAACGTCCTGTCCCCCGGCGGTTGAGTGCGCCCGGTGTTTGAGCCCGTCGAATCCTTGGACCTCGACAGGCTCGATCGCCGGGGACGACACGTTCGATCACTGTCACCGTCCCCGTGTAGCTTAGGAATAACAGCACCCTGCATGAGGACGCCATGGATTTCTACGCCATCAACGCACTGCGTGAGAACCACGCAGGGTGGTCCCTGCTCCGCGCACAGAACGCCCCGTTGGCCGTCAGCTTCTTCATCAAGGCCTTCACCGGACCCAACCAACGGGACATCGGCCGGCAGGAGCTCATTGACCACCTTGATGATGTCCTGTTCGGCCTCCGTGAAGTCTTCGGCGAGGACAAGTACCCCGCCCGGCCGGTGAGTACCTGGATGAGTGGGCGGCCCCGGAACGGGCATGGCTGCGGAAATACTACGTCCCGGGCCAGGACGAGCCGCGCTACGACCTCACCGCCGCCGCCGAGGACGTGGTCCGCTGGGTGGAGAGCCTGAGCGGACGGGACTTCGTGGCCACCCAGTCCAGGCTGACCAGCATCTTCGCCGTCCTGAAGGCCCTGGTCCAGCAGTCCGAAACCGATCCGGAGGTCAGGCTCGCCGAGCTCCAGCGCCAGCGCGACGGAATCGACGCCGAGATGCAGCGGATCAAGGACGGCAACATCCGCGTGATGACCGCACCCGAAGCCCTGGACCACTTCCAGCAGCTGACCACCCTGGCCAAGGACCTGCTCTCCGATTTCCGTGAGGTGGAGCAGAACTTCCGGAAGCTTGACCGGCAGGTCCGTGAACAGATTGCCACGTGGGACGGCACCCAGGGCGAGCTCCTTGCCTCGATCTTCGCCAACCAGCAGGACATCAGCGGCTCCCTCCAGGGCCGCACGTTCCAGGGCTTCTGGGACTACCTGATGTCCCCGCAGCTGCGCACCGAACTGCGGGACCTGCTGCAGCGGGCCACGCAGATCGACGCCCTCGCCAAACTCGACAACCTGCACGCGGTGACCAACCTGCACCAGGACTGGCTGCCCGCCGTCGAGCAGACCCAGGCAACAGTCCGCCAGCTCTCCCAGCAGATGCGCCGGCTCCTGGACGACAAAGTATTCCTGGAGAACAAGCGCATCATGCAGCTGGTCAGGAGCATTGAATCAGGCGCGCTGGGCACCCGGGAGGTGCCGCCGTCGGGCGTCTTTATGGAGATTGCGGCACAGTCAGTGGACGTCGCACTCCCGTTCGAACGGCCGCTGTATGAGCCGAGCCGGCGGATCATGGTGGACGACGTCGTGGTGGCGGCCAACGATGCAGAAGTGGATGCCGGCGCCCTCTTCAGCCAGTTCCATGTGGACACGGAGCGGCTGAAGTCCAATATCGACGACGTCCTGGCCGGCGCCGAGCAGGCCACTCTTGGCGACGTAGCGGCCGCGCACCCTCTGTCGCAGGGACTGGCGGAGATCGTTGCCTACTACCAGCTCGCCACCGAATCGTACTGGGCCTCCATCAACCCGGACGAGTCACAGCAATTGTCCTGGCAGCTCCCGGACGGCAGCATCCGGGAAGCCACCGTCGAACAGATCATCTTCGTGAGGCCGGCATGACCACCACAGCAGCTGAAACACACACGCCTGAGGAACTTCCCGGCGTCGTCACCAAGCTCTTCAAAGGCGTGGTCTACGCCGAGACGGACGAGAAGATCTGGCAGTCGCTGCTGGGCCTGTCCTCCCATGTCCGCGACTACGTTGCAGTCCTGGGCCTTGACCTGATCCTGGACGAGTCCGAGGGCTACGCGTTCCTGAAATCCCGTGAGGATCCGGACGGCACGCTGCCGCGGCTGATCCCCCGGCGCCCGCTCACCTTCAACGTCAGCCTCCTCCTGGCACTGCTCCGCGGCCGGATGCTCGAATTCGACACCAACAGCAGCGAACTGCGCCTCATCATGACCGAGCAGGACATCGCAGACATGGTGGCCGTCTTCCTGCCCGAATCCAGCAATGAGGCGCGGATCCTGGACCAGCTCGGGACCAACATCAAGAAGGTGGTGGAGCTGGGCTTCCTGCGGAAACTGCGCGGCCAGACGGGCACCTATGAGGTGGCCAGGATCCTGAAGGCCTACGTGGATGCCCAGTGGCTGGAGGAGTTCGACGCGCGGCTGGCCGACTACCGCGCCTCGCTCAGCGGAGCCGTCACGGGCAGTAAGGAAGAGGACCGCACATGACCACCGAGACGGCCACCGCCCTTAAAGGCGGGACCGACGAGCAGGAGATGCTGTTCAGCCTGGATGAAAAAGCGGACGACGCCGGCACTCCCCCGGGCTTCCGGCTGCACCGTCTGGAGCTGCTCAACTGGGGCACGTTCCACCAGGAGGTGCGGACGTTCCGGCTGGACGGCTCGAACAGCCTGCTGACCGGCGACATCGGCTCCGGGAAGTCGACAGTGGTGGATGCGATCACCACCCTGCTGCTTCCGGCCAACAGGATCGAGTACAACAAGGCCGCGGGTGCGCAGAAGAAGGAACGCACCCTGATGTCGTATGTGCGGGGCTTCCACAAGAGCACCCGGAGCGCCGGCGGCGAGTACTCCAAGCCCGTGGCGCTGCGCGGGACCGGGAAGCTCACAGTGGTCCTCGGCGTGTTCCACAACGCCGTCCTGGGCAAATCAATCACCTTGGCCATCACCCTGTGGGCCACCCAGGAAGCCGGCCAGCCCAACCGCTTCTACTCGCTGGTGGAGGGCGAGCAGTCCATCGCCGGGGACTTCGCCAACTTCGGCCAGGACCCCGCGAAGCTGAAGAAGCAGCTCCGGGCCGCGGGTGCGTCCCTGCATGAAACGTTCGAGCCGTATGCGGCGGCGTTCAAGCGGCAGTTCGGCATCAGCGGAAACCAGGCCATGGAGCTGTTCCACCGCACGGTGTCCATGAAGCAGGTGGAGAACATCACCAACTTCGTGCGCACCAACATGCTCGAGGAAGACGACGTCGAGGCCCGGATCGGCAACCTCATCCACCACTTCGACGATCTGAAGAAAGCCCACGACGCCGTCCTGCGCGCCAAGGACCAGATCGCCCTGCTCACCCCATCACCGAGGGCGCCGCCCAGCACACCGCCCTGAGCCGGGACGATGAATTCGCCCGCCAGCAGCGGGACCAGCTGCACCCGTGGTTCACGGACCGGAAGCTGCAGCTGAGCCTCGAGCACCAGGCGGAACTGCAGAACACGGGCCTCCGGCTGCAGGAGGACAGCGGCAAACTGGCCACCGAAATCACCCAGCTGCGTCTGGACCTGGCCGCCGTCAAGGAGGATATCAGGAGCAACGGCGGCGGCCGGCTGGCCGCCATCGAGGCGGAGGCCGCGCGGCTGGGCGAGGAGTCCAGGGCGCAGCGGGTGCGCTTCGAGAAGTACGCCGAAGCCGCGGCAGAGCTCGGTCTGCAGGCCCCGGCGGACCGCGTCCAGTTCGACGCCAACCGGGCCCGCCTCGCCGATGTAGAAAAGGACCTCGCCGCCACAGCCAACGAAGTGCAGGACACCCGCACCGAACTGACCATGACACGCACGGTACTCACCGGCCGCGCCAGCGACATCGCCGCGGAGCTGACCAGCCTGCAGGCGCGTCCCAACCTGCTGCCGCGCCCCCAGGTGGAGCTCCGCCGCCGGCTGTGCGACGGTACCGGCATCCAGGAATCAGAGCTGCCATACGCCGGCGAGCTGCTGCGCGTCCGCGACGGCGAAGCGGCGTGGGAAGGCGCCGCCGAACGCACCCTGCGCGGCTTTGCCCTGTCGCTGCTGGTGCCCTCGGAGCACTACGCAGCGGTGAGCGGCTGGGTGGACGGCAACAACCTGCGCGGCCGGCTGGTGTACCTGAAGATCGGCGAAACGTACACTCCGAAGCCGGCCGAGGCGGGCACGCTGGCGGCGAAGATCGCCATCAAGCAGGGGACGCCGTTCCGCAATTTCCTGCTCGATGAGCTCAGCAGCCGCTTCGACTATTTCTGCTGCGACACCCTGGAGGACTTCCGCCGCCGTTCCAAGGCCCTGACATCCAACGGCCAGCTCAAGGGCGGCCGCGGCCGGCACGAGAAGGACGACCGGCAGGATCTGTCCGACCGTCGGAACTACGTCCTGGGCTGGGACAACCTGGACAAGATCAGCCGATTCCGGGCCGAGCAGGACGAGGTCCAGGGCCAGCTCAGCGTGGTGGCCGGCCAGCTGTCCCGGGTCAACGATTCCCTGGGCGCCATCGGGCGGCAGAACCAGCAGCTGGGCATCATCGGGGCGGTGTCGGACTTCGCCGAGCTCAGCTGGCAGCTCACCGCACGCCGCATCGAGGAGCTCAGGGCGGAGAAGGCCCAGCTGGAGTCCACCAGCAATGTGCTGCGGCAGCTGACGGCGAAGGAAGCCGAGCTCACCGGAAAGCTGGATCGCCTGCAGGTGCGGGCCGATGATGTCCAGCGGCGGATCGGCTCCAACGAGGGCGCGGCCAAGGACATCGTGGAGGCGATCGAGGACTGCCGCGACGTCCTGCGGGAGAGCCCGTTGACGGACGACGACGGCGTGCTGGCCGCCGTCGCAAGGCTCGCCGCCGCGGAACTCGCCGGTAAACCGCTCACCTACAAAAACACCGGCACCGTGGAAAGTGCCGCCCGGTCCGGGCTGACCGACCGCATCGACGCACTATCCAGGCAGATCGCCCGGGCCGCCGAGAAGACCGTCCGGCTCATGGCCGAGTTCCGGAACAAATACCCGAACGAAACCACGGAGATCGACGCCGCCCTGGAGTCCGCCGGCGAGTTCGGCAAGCTGCTGGAGCAGCTGGTCAGCAACGACCTCCCCCGCTTCGAGGCCCACTTCAAGGAATCCCTGAACCAGAACACCATCCACGAAGTGGTGGCGTTCAACGCGTTCCTAGACAGCCGCCGGCAGGACATCGTGAACCGCATCGGCGAAATCAACCTGTCCCTGGCCGGGATTGAGTACAACACCGGCCGGCACATCCAGCTGGAGCACCAGAACAGCACCGACCTCGACGTGCGGCAGTTCGGCCTGGACCTGCGGGCCTGTTCGGAAGGCACCATCGGCGACGATGACCAGTACTCCGAGCAGAAGTACCTGCAGGTGGCGCGCCTGATCGAGCGGTTCCGGGGCCGGGACGGCTATACCACCCTCGACGAGCGCTGGACCGCCAAGGTCACGGACGTCCGGAACTGGTTCACGTTCTCCGCCTCGGAAAAATGGACCGAAACCGGCGAGGAATTTGAACACTTCACGGATTCGGGAGGCAAGTCCGGCGGGCAGAAGGAGAAGCTCGCCTACACGATTCTCGCCGCCGCCCTGGCGTTCCAGTTCGGGCTGGCGTCCGGCAAGGGTGCCGGTAAAAACGCCGGCAGTGGCCGCAGTTTCCGGTTCGTGGTCATTGATGAGGCGTTCGGCCGCGGCTCCGACGAGTCGGCCCGGTACGGGCTGGAGCTGTTCCAGCGGATGAAGCTCCAGCTGCTGATCGTCACTCCCCTGCAGAAGATCCATGTGATCGAGCCCTTTGTCTCCCATGTGGGGTTCGTGGCCAACACCAACGGCGACGATTCGCAGCTGCGGAACATGACCATCCAGGAGTACCGCGACGAGCGGCCCGGCGTGCCGGGTGACCGGCTGTCGGCTTCCGCTCCTGGCCGGGCGCAGGCGGGCCGGGCGCAGGGCTGGACCACACTGGCGGACCTGCGGGCGCAGTCGCTGAAGGCCTGGGGCAGCGGTGCGTTGCTCCGCGAGGCACTGGAACCCAGCGGGCTGCACCCCCGCCGTCGTCCGTTGAAGCGTCCGACGGCGGCGACGCTCCGGACTGACTACGCCGCGGCGAGTGCGTGGGCGGCTGAGTTGTTCGCCGCCGCGGGTCCGTTCAGCCTGGAAACCGCAGAGGTGGGGCGCACCACGGTGGGGCCAACCAGCTTCCTGCGGCGGCGGTCTTTGCAAACGCCGAGGCCGAGATCGGCTTTGTGGGTAAGGCGAAGGATGCAGCACGGTTCGTGGAGCTTGCCGGGAGTCTGGGCTCGCTGCACTCCTTGTTCCGCGGCTGGGCGCTGAAGCGGCCGCTCAAGCTGCTGGAACTCGGGGCCGACGCGCTGACAGCGGCCCGGGTGGCCCTGTGGCTGGAGGACAATCCCGAGCCAGGCATCTATGTGCGGCAGCTGAGCGTGCCCGGTGTGCACACCAAGTTCGTCGAGAACCACAGGGCGGTGATCAGCGAGCTGGCCATGGTGCTGCGGGCTGATTCCGTGCGCGCCGAGATTGAGCCAGACGATGGCTTTCTTCCGGATTTTCCTGCTGAGCCCGGTTCGCTGCTGGGCCTAACGCCGGCCCGGACGCCGGCGGCGCGTTTTGCCGCGGCCCACGGCTTCCTGCATCCGCCGGAGCTGGTCAGGTTCCGCCTGCTGGATCCTGCCGTGCCACTGCTGGGCCGGGCGCGGGACCTGACCCTGACCGCTGAAGCCTTCAGTACTCTGAGCCTGCCGGTCACCAAAGTGCTGATCACGGAGAACCTCGTCAACTTCCTGGCCCTCCCCGACCGGCAGGACACGCTGGCTGTTTATGGCGGCGGTTATGGTTTCTCGTCTCTGCGGGACGCCGGGTGGCTGCGTGACTGTGAGGTCCTGTACTGGGGCGATCTGGACACCCACGGGTTCGGGATCCTGGACCAGCTGCGCGCGGTCCACCCGCATGTGGTGAGCGTGATGATGGACGAGGCCACGCTGCTAGCCCACCGGGATGCATGGGTTACCGAGCCGTCGCCGTCGAAGGCTTCGCTTAGCCGGCTGACACCTGATGAATCCGCAATGTACGAAGGCCTCCGCAATGATGCCTACGGGACGGCTGTCAGGCTGGAGCAGGAGCTGATCCGCTGGGACTGGGCGCTGGGCCGGCTCGGTGGCTGAGCCCGCCGAAACCAGCGACGCCAGGTGGTTGAGCCTGTCGAACCCCGATTGCAGGAAGTGCCGTGTAATTTAGGCATAACATCACCCCGGTCCGAGGACGCCCATGCACAAGAGCCCAACTTCAACGCGCTCCTTTAGCCTGCAGCGTGAATGGTCGGGTGCATTCACGCTGATGTTGCTGGCACTGCTCATCGGCGCGGCGGTCACCGTCGTGGGGGTTCGGTTCGTGGTGAACGAGATGGAAGCTGCCACTGCCCGGCTGCAGGCCGAGTACGGTACCGTCGCCGAGCTGGCCGCAGCCCTTGAGACGCATGAGCAGGTGGGACACCGATTGCTGGCGGCTGCGCCCGTAAACCGGGAGGCGTTTGTCCTGGAGCAGAGGGACATTGACGAGCTCTTCCGCGCAGCCGCCGCGGTCCAGTCCGTGGACGAAGGCCGGCGCGGGGGTCTGTCCGTGGCGCAGCAGACCTGGCAGTCCGGCCTGGAAAAGGCCGGTCTACGGGGCAACCAGGTACTGGGCCTCAAGGGAAACAACGTGACTGACGCGCCCGCCTTCGCGGCCGCAAACTCGAAGGTCCGGACCGGGCTCGCCGCCGTCCAGCAGTCTTCCCTCCAGGCCCTGGACAGGGGGCTCGTGGACACGCGCGAGCTCGAGGGCCTCCTGGTGGTTGGCCGGTTCGGGCTGTTCGTTGTGGCTATCGGCGCCACCCTGTACTTCCGCCGCCGGATGGTCAAGGACCTGATGCGGCCCGTCAACAGCCTGCGCCGGGGCGTCCTGAAGCTGCAATCCGGCGACTACAGCCACCGTCTGGACGTGGCCCGGCGGGACGAGCTCGGCGAGGTTGCCGTGGCATTCAACGGCATGGCCGCGGCGCTCCAGGACAGCCACAAAGCCCTGACGTACCGGGCCACACACGATGACCTCACCGGGCTCGCGAACCGTGCAGCCCTGGCCGAGCGACTGCTGGCATCCTTCGAACCCGACAATGACAGCAAGACCCGGCACGAGGGCCTGCTGTTCATCGACATCGACGACTTCAAGGACGTCAACGATTCCCTGGGCCATGAGGGCGGCGACGTACTGCTGGTGCAGCTGGCCGAGCGGCTGCGGGCCAGCGTCCGCAGCCACGACCTGGTGGCCCGTCTGGGCGGCGACGAGTTCGCCGTCGTCGTTGTGGATAACGACGACGGCACTCCGGCCACAGGGCCCGTCGCCGAGCGGATCTATGAGGCGCTCAGCGAGCCGTTCGTCATCGGCGACCGGTCGCTTAGGGTCTCGCTTAGCATGGGCGTCGCGCAGCGCACCGCGGACACGGCGGACGTGACGGAGCTGCTGCGGCAGGCAGATTCGGCCATGTACCGGGCCAAGCAAGGCGGCAAGGCCGGTACGAAATCCACGGCGGGACAACCCAGGTGGTCAAGCCTGTCGATGCCGCCGGCAGCTGAGCCCGCGGAAACTTGGGAGTGCACTCGAGAATATTTTCTGGATAACCCATCCGACTTGCGGTCACACCCGAATAGCTGACATAACCCCTTGGGCGGCAGGAAAGAAAGCCCCGCTGATCCATAAACACATATCGCATTCAGGAGATCACCATGGCAACGCACACCGGCACCCGAACGGCAGCCCGCACGAACGTCCAGAAGGCATCGATAGTTGTCGGTGCAGTCTTCCTGCTGGTCGGTATCCTGGGTTTCGTTCCAGGCATCACGGCCAACTTTGATGAACTGCACTTCGCAGGCCAGCACTCCGAAGCAATGCTGCTGGGCCTCTTCCAGGTCTCGGCCCTGCACAACATCGTCCACCTGCTCTTCGGCGCTGCAGGCCTCCTCATGGCCAAGACCGCCACGGGCGCCGCTCTTTCCTCCTCTACGGCGGCGTCATCTACCTGGTCCTGTTCGTTTACGGACTGGTGGTCCCCCAGGATTCAGCCGGCAACTTCGTGCCGCTGAACGGCTTCGACAACGTCCTGCACTTGCTGCTCGGCGTCGGCATGGTTGCCCTGGCAGTGATCCTCACCAAGGGCCACGCCAAGGCACGCGCCTAGCAACTCCCCGGCGGAAACCCGCCGCATGGACGGCAATGGCCCGGCTACAGCTCCCCGCTGCTGCCGGGCCATTGCCGTTCCCGATCGGGCCGGCCGGGCGTAGCATCCACCCATGGAACCAAGTCAGGCCATCCTTCTTCCCGGAGCGTGCTCCCCGCCCAGCCTGCCTGCGGAAGTCCGACTGCTGCACTCGTCAGGTCATGGCCGGCGACGAGAATCCTCAATGGCTTCCTCGCAGCCTGGTAAGTGCGTGCCGGCATGGACCTTCGAGAACTTGCTCACAACCTGGCCCATGTTGTCGAAACCGAAGACAGTAGCGGCACCTTTGATCTCGGTGATGGATACAGAACCCCGCCAGTGACGTTATTCTCCGCTTACAGGATGGGCGCCGCGGGAGGTTTTTGAAACAAGGACGCTTGAGCGAACCAACTGTTCTTGTCACGCAGTTAACCGCCCATTCATATCGTCCTCAGAACCCGTCCAACCGGCCTCCCTACGGTGGAACGCATGGACAACATCTCACGCAGATCCCTCCTTTCCGCCGGCCTCGGGGCCGGACTCGTCGCCGCCTGGCCGGGTGCCGCCGTCGCCGTTTCAACAGCGGACGACGCCGGTCTCCGCACCGATCCGTTCCTGCTGGGCATCGCCTCCGGCGAGCCCTGGCCCGACGGCTTCGTGATCTGGACCCGGCTGGCACTGGACCCCATCGCCGAGGACGGCCTGGGCGGCATGCCCGCCCGCAACGTCGCGGTGGCATGGGAAGTCGCGGAAGACCCCGGCATGCGCACCGTAGTAGCCCGCGGCGTCGAGCAGGCCCGGCTCGAAACCGCCCACTCCGTGCACGTCGAACTCAAGGGCCTGCGCCCGGGCCGCGAATACTTCTACCGCTTCCGCACCGGCCGGCACATCAGCCCGGTGGGCCGCACCCTCACCAGCCCGGCACCGCACGAGACGCCGGCGGCCCTGGCCATGGCGTTCGCCAGCTGCGCGCAGTACGAGCACGGCTACTTCACCGCCTACACGCGCCTCGCCCAGGACCACCCGGACCTGGTGCTGCACCTGGGCGACTACCTCTACGAGTACAAAAAGGACAGCTACGTGATCGGCGGCGGCAACCCGCGCGACCACCAGGGACCCGAGACCACCAGCCTGGCCGGCTACCGGCAGCGGCACGCGCAGTACAAGTCCGACGCCGACCTCCAGGCCGCACACGCGATCGCACCATGGCTGGTGGTCTGGGATGACCACGAAGTGGACAACAACTGGGCCGACGAGATCCCCGAGAACACCGACCCCAACCAGCTCAACGACACCACCGAACATTTCCGGCAGCGCCGCACCGCCGCGTTCCAGGCATACTACGAAAACATGCCCCTGCGCGCCTCATCCGTACCGGCCGGGTACGACATGAAGATCTACCGCACCATCCAGTGGGGCCAGCTGGCCAACTTCCACATGATGGACACCCGCCAGTACCGCGACGACCAGCTCGCCGGCGACGGCTGGAAAAAGAACGTCACCGAACGCCTCGCCGAGAACCGCACCATCACCGGCGCCGAGCAGGAGAAATGGCTGCTGGACGGCTTCAAAAACTCCACCCAGCGCTGGGACATCCTCGGCCAGCAGGTCTTCTTCGCCGAGCGCGACCGCAACGCCGCCCCCGAGATCGACGACGTCTCCATGGACGGCTGGGACGGCTACGCCGCCTCACGCCGCCGCATCACCCAGGGCTGGGTGGACGCCAACGTCCGCAACGCCGTCGTCCTCACCGGCGACGTCCACCGCAACTGGGCCAACGACCTCAAGGCCGACTACAAGGACCCCGCCTCCCCCGTAGTCGGCTCCGAACTCGTATGCACCTCCATCACCTCCACCGGCAACGGCACCGGCTCCACCACCGACCCCGTGATGGCCTGGAACCCACACCTGAAGTTCTACAACGACAACCGCGGCTACGTGAACACCACCATCACCAGGGACGCACTCACCGCAGACTTCCGCGTCCTGGACTACGTCACCACTCCGGGATCCCCCGTCTCAACCAAGGCCGCCTTCACGATCCAGGACGGAGTCCCGGGGCTGACGGCGCGGGCTGATCGAGAGGGCCAGCAACCCTCCGGCGGTGTCAATCGGTTTGACGGCTCTACCACTGGATCCTGTGTTGACGCCATACTCCTCCACTGTCAGCCCTTCCCGGGCCTTGTCTTCCTTTACCGCACGGCGGTAGTACAGCGGGTTCTAGGATCTGCTGACAGGGGCGAGTCCGGTGAGGCCGGCGAGGGTCGCCGGCTCGGAATAGAGGTAGCCCTGGGCGTATATGCATCCGAGACGGCGCAGGTGCTCGGCTTGGACAGCGTTTTCGACGCCTTCGGCCGTGGTGGCCAGTCCCAACGCGCGGGCCAGTCCGACCACCGCACCGACGATCGCGGTCTCCTCAGCGTCGTTTCCCAGACCGGCCACGAAGGACCTGTCGATCTTGACCGCGTCTACCGGGAAACGTTTGAGGTTCGTGAGCGAGGTATAGCCGGTGCCAAAGTCGTCCAGCGCAATTTTGATTCCCAGTTCCCGGAGTTGCCGGACGGTAGCGATGTTGGCGCTGTTGCCATCCAGCAGTGCGGACTCGGTGATCTCAACGCAGAGGGCGTGTCCAGGCAGGCGGTCTCGGCGAGGGCCTGCGCCACCACATCGACGATGCCGGGGCTGCTGAGCTCAACGGCGCTGACATTGACTGATACCTGGTCCGGAGCCGTCCCGGGGTCATCGCGCTTCCAGCCTGCGAACTGGCGGCAGGCTTCCGGGATCACCCAGCGGCCCAGCGGAATGATTAATCCCGTTGTCTCTGCGACGTCCAGGAACTCGGCAGGAGGAAGCAGCCCCCTCTCCGGGTGATCCCAGCGCACCAGTGCCTCCACGGAAGCCATGGTCCCCTCGGCCAGGTCAATGACGGGTTGGAAGAGGATGCGCAGCTGGCCGTCGCCAATCCCTTGCCGCAGTTCCCTTTCGGTGCGCAGACGGTGGTCACGGCTGGCGCGCAGGTTCTTGTCGTAGACCGAGTAACGGCCCCGGCCCGCGTCCTTGGCCCGGTACATGGCGATGTCCGCGTTTTGCAGCAGTTCGGCGGCGTTCTCGTCCCGCCAGGACAAGGCAATGCCGATGCTGGCGGTGGTCCGCAGGACGTCTCGGTCGATCTCGTAGGGTCTCTCGAGGGCGGCCAGCAGGCGGCGGCCCATGTCTTCGGCCGCGGAACGGTTGGGAATGTCCTCACAGAGCACAACGAATTCGTCTCCTGCCAGGCGCGCCACGGTGTCACCCTCGCGCCCCAGCTCGGAAAGCCGGAGGCCGACCTCGATCAGGAGGAGATCCCCTGCAGCGTGTCCCCGGGTGTCGTTGACGGTTTTGAAGCCATCCACATCCACGAAGAACACGGCCAGGCGTGTGCTGCGCCGATGGGCCCTCGCCAGGGCCTGGCTGATCCTGTCCATCAGCAGCACCCGGTTGGGTAGGCCGGTCAGGCCGTCATGCATGGCCTGGCGGGTTAACAGCCGTTCGGCTTCACGGCGTCCGGTAATGTCCTCGAACTGGGCCACCAGGTAGTGCGGCATGCCATGGTCATGGCCCACCACCGCACTTGTCATCGACGTCCATACAGTGTGCCCGTTCGAGTGGAGGAAACGCCGGGAATCTGCATACACGGCAACCTCTCCCGCGATCATCCGGGCCAGCCGGTGCTGCGCCGCGGGCCTGTCGTCGGGCACAGTGAAATCCAGGATGTTACTCGACTCCAGCTCAGCGCATGCGCGCCCCAAGAGGGCACCGAAGGCGGAATTGGACCTCAGGATCTTGCCCGCATCGTCCGGGTCCAGGCCGATCAGTGCGATCCCGATGGGCGCGTGATCAAAGGCCAGACGGAAGCGCTTTTCGCTGTGTTCAAGTTCCGCGGCCGCCTGCTGGCGCACGGCACTGAGCTCCGCTTCAGCTTCAAGCTCCCTCAGGCGCTGCCGCTCGATCAGATCCTCGAAAATCACCGGCCCAGCCACCATGGACGCGTAGGCCCGGCGCAGCGACCAGTAGTAGAGACCTACGCCGGCCGTGATCACATCCCACAGCGCGTCATGCCAGGAGATTTCGTCCCTGGCGGCCAGGTGCTCACCGGCGTCCAGGCCTGCCAACGGAAGCAGCGGATGGATTGCGTGCAGGCCGTGCCCGATTGAGCAGGTGAAGAAGATCGCCGCAGTGGCGGTTCCCAGCCGGTTCCGGCGCACCTGACCGGACCGGGCCAACGGAACAATGATCGCTGCGGAAATCGCCAGATACGCGGCAGCAATCACCGCATTGGCTGCTGTCGCAAGCCACCACCAGTCCATCAGATATCCCCCGCATCCTGGACGAAACACGCGCGTTAAGGTTGCGTGGATCACTTGATAGTGACCGCTGTCCGCCGTCACGTCAACCATTACCCCATCGTCCCCGCACGGGCCGGCCAGTGCCTGCCCCCTTGGCGCCTCCGGAGGCTAGAAGCAGGCGGGCTGGTACGCAGGGTCCGCGGGGCCGGAAACCTTGCCGAGGGCGTGGCCCACGATCTGGTGCACCACGGGGTCATTGGGGGTCTGGTCGTGTTCGAAGACATCGGCCGGGCACTTGTCCTGGATGGTGATGTTGGTGACCTGCCGGGCCGGACCGTTCAGGAACTGGCTGTTATAGGGAATGACCACTTCGTCGTAAACCGTGGAGATGACGGTGTAGGAGGGTCCCGCCACGGTGTCGCCGATGGAGTTGAGCTCCTGCATGAACGCCGAGCCTGCCTGCTGATCGGCGCAGGCAGCACAGCCCAGACCGGTGAAGT
This sequence comes from Arthrobacter sp. Hiyo4, assembly GCA_002370555.1. GTDB lineage: Bacteria > Actinomycetota > Actinomycetes > Actinomycetales > Micrococcaceae > Arthrobacter. The sequence goes on along the minus strand of AP014718.1, from coordinate 905,277 downwards.
CCGGGTCCTGGACGAAGCCCGGCGGCGGGACAATCACACCTTCGGTCCCGTGGCTGGAGGGTGCAATGCCGATGAGCTGACGGACGTACTTGGCCCCGCCGAGGAAGCCCATGTAGTAGCGGGGCATCATGCCGCCCTGGCTGTGGCCCACCAGGTCCACTTTCTTCGCTCCGGTGGCAGCACGTACCGCGTCCACAAACGGGGCGAGTTCCTGCGCCGACTCGGCCACCGGTGCGGTGGCATACACGCCATTCGTCTCTCCGTAGTTGAGGGCGAAAACGCAGTACCCGGCGCTCTTGAGGTACGGCGAGAGGGTGGACCAGTTCTTCTCCATGCTCTCGAACGTTCCCGGTACCAGGATGACCGGATAGGGATGCTCTGCGGTTGGCTTGCAGGACCAGTCGTTGGCCCCGGCGGGGAAATCTCGATCGCCTGGGCGGGGCCGCAGCCAAGGAAGTGACGAGGACGGCGGCAGCCGCAACGGACAGGGCCCGGGTAACGAATGACATGGAAACCTCTTTGTTCATGTGCCAACAGGGGCGGCCGGTAGTGATGGTTCTGGGTGTTGATCAGGTGCCGGCCGGGTTTCCCATGCTATGCAGCACCCGTCGTTGCGGAGCCGGGTTGCACAGACGTGCGCAAGAAGGGCCTTACAAAGCGGTGCGCTCTCCGCCGAGGCCAAAACCCTCAAACCCGGCGTTGTTACTGGTGGGTAGCGTATGCGTCGGCGCCGGGACTGAGAAAACCCATCAGGGCAGTGCACAAATGTGCACTGCCTGCGGAAAATAGCGCCGCGCCGCAGCGCCAAGGCAAGTTCTAAGGCTATGACCGGTGAACCCATCGCCACCCGCCTTGTCCAACAAACGCGTCACACCGGTAGGCTGGGAATCCCCAGACCACGAAGCGAGGCATAACGTGCACGAGGACGCCGTCCGGTTCCTGTCCCAGCCGGTGCAGGCCCAGCCCGGCTCACCCCTCCGCGTGGCGGTGTACTCCCGGATCGCCGAAGCCATCCGCAACGACCTCCTCAAGCCCGGCTCCATGATCCCCACGGAAACCGAGCTCGGCGCCGACATGAAAGTCAGCCGCACCGTGGTCCGCGAAGCCCTCATGCTGCTCGAGGAAGACGGGCTCATCCGGGCGAGGCGCGGCGTCGGACGCTTCGTCTCGGACACCCTCCCCCGCATCGGCATCGAACGGATCCGCCCGTTCGAAGAAGTCCTCGGCGGCCCCGGCCGGCACCTCGAAATCAAGCGCGTCCTCCGGGAGCGGCAGCCCGCCTCCGAGTTCGTCGCCCCGGCGTCGGCGTGGAGCCCGGCAGCGACTGCTGGCTGTGGGAATCCGTCCTGATCCGCGACGGCGAGGCCATCGCGCACCTGCAGGAAAACGTCTCCGCCCTGCCGGTGAGCCTGGCCGGCCGGCCCGCCGCACCTTTGGACATTGAGGACGACGCCGGCGCCACCCTGCTTGCCGCGCTCACCAAACAGCTCGGCCGGCAGCCCGGTCCGGGCGAGTGCCAGATCAGCCTCAGCCAGGTGGGGCCCAGCCGCGCGAAGCTGCTGGACCTCCGGCCGTCGGACCCTGTGCTGGTCCTCACGCAGTACGTCAGATACGGCAACCGGCCCTTTTACCTGGCCAAGTGCCTCATCGCGGCCCGCGCTGGCCACCTGTCAGTAATGCAGTCCCTCCAGTCCTAACGGCAACCGCGGTCTGACTAGGGCCGTACGCATCCAACTGCATCGCAGGCATTCACGAGGCCGTTGGCCCAATAATTACCCGTGCCGGAAACAGTCTCGTCGGCGGACGATTCCACTATTTCGCGGACTGATGTGTTTGCGGTGCCGGCAGAAGTGCTCCAGACCAGTGCGGCAACGCCGGCGACGATGGGTGAGGCCATCGAAGTACCGCTGGCGATGTCGTAACCATGGGAGCGGTTGTTTTGCGTCCCCAGGACAAAGGATCCGTTCGGGAAGGTCGAGTACACGCTGACACCGGGCGCTGCGACGTCCACCCACTTGCCATAGCTCGAGAAGGAGGCTTTCACGTTGTTGTTGTCGGTTGCTGCAACGGCAATAACATTTGGGTAGGCGCCCGGGTAGATCTTGGCCTGGGTACCGGCGTTGCCGGCCGCGGCGACGATCACCGCCCCTGCCTTCCAGGCGTTATTAACCGCGATCTCCAGCGTCCGTGAGGAAACACGCTGCCCCAGGCTCATATTGATGACCTTGGCCTCCTTATCGACGGCCCAGCCGATGCCTTTGGCGATGCTCGAGGTGGAGCCGGACCCCTGGTCGTTCAGGACTTTGCCGTCCAGGATGTAGCAGTCCGGGCACACACCGGAGACGCCAACCGTGTCTTTGATGGCGGCAATGATGCCGGCGACGTGGGTGCCGTGGCCGTATTTGTCTTCACCAGTTGCCGCATCACTGTAGTTAACCGTTGCAACAACCTGTGATGAGATGTCGTCGTGGCTGCTCGTGACCCCTGTATCGAGCACAGCCACCCTGATGCCGGCACCAGTCGTTTTAGCCCACGCTTCGACGGCGTCCACGTCGGCGTCTGGCGTACCCCCGGCCACATTTACTCCCAACGTGCTGGTAAATTCCTGGCCAGTGTTGTGCAAGGCGTACTGGCGGGGGAAATAGTCGACGTTGGGCTGATCGGTAGCTACCGTCACCACATGGTCCCGCTCGGCGTATTCAACGCTTGGGTTCCGGCTGAGGGCCTCGATGAGCTGTAGTTCCTTGCCGGCCGGAACCTCGATGAGGCGGGCCCCGTGCTGCCAATCCACGGGCCGTCGCTGAGGCCGTGGCGGCGCAGTACCCCTACTGCCGCCGCATCATCGCGGAACTTGACCATGATCTGCCCCGCGATGTGCGACGGCTCGGGCGCCGCACTGCCTGGGACTGCGGAGGTAATGGCGCCAAGCCCCATCATGAGCGCTGCGAAACCAGCGATAACTGTTTTTTCATGGGGTTATCTTTGCGCCAACCCGGACCTGCCGGATAGTGGTTGCGGAAAAGTCTGCGGATATTTCAGGCGGCCGCCGCACCCGCGGCAAGTCCCGCCGTCGTACTTTCAGCGAAGGAAAGCAGTGTCTCCACCAGGTGCGGGGCGAAGTCCCCGTCCAGGGAGAGCACCACGCGGCAACGCGCGCCGGGCTGCTCCGGGTAGCCAAGGTAGGTGCCGCGCATGTCGCAGACGGTCTGCCCGCGGCCCGGCCCGGCAGAGGTGTCGACGGCGGCATGCACCACCGGGGCCACCGTCGCCTTAATGCCGCCAACCGCGAGCGCCGCCGCCAGCGGATCGTGCATGGCGGAGCAGGGCCGGCCGAAGATGCCCTCATAGAACCGGAAGTAGTAGCCCAGCATGTCACCGAGGGCCTGCGGGACCGGGTGGTCCGCGGCGAGCAGTTCCTGCCGGTGGCTTTCCTCCAGGACGCTGGCCATGGTGACGTCCAGCGGCACCAGGGTCACGTCCCAGCCGGCGGCCAGCACCAAGGCGGCGGCCTCGGGGTCGTTGAAGATGTTGGCTTCCGCCACCGGGCTAATGTTCCCGGGGGCCAGTGCCGCCCCGCCCATGATGGTGATTTCGTCCACGAGCGAGGGCAGCGCGGGGTCCAGGCGCAGCGCCTCGGCGATGTTGGTCAGCGGGCCGATGGCGAGCACCCGCAGCGTTCCCGGATACTCATGGGCGAGCCGGACCAGCATCTCGGCCGCACTCTCGGACTCCAACGTGGCGGACGCCGTCGTAAGGGAAACCCCGCCGATCCCGTTCTCCCCGTGCACCCACGGCGCCCCGCCGCCAAACTGCCCGGCCAGCGGATGGTGGGCGCCGAGCGCCACGGGAATGTGCGCGTGGCCGGCGAGCTGGAGCAGGTCCAGGGTGTTGCGGGCGCCGGCTGCGGCACTGACGTTGCCACTGACGGTCCCTATGCCCACCACGTCGGCGGCGGGCGCGGCGAGGAGGTAGGCAAGTGCGAGGGCGTCGTCGATTCCGGTGTCGCAGTCCAGGTAGAACGGGAAGGTGTCGGTCATGGCGGTGGTTCTCTTTCGGTAGAGGGGGTTAGACCGTCTCGCCCTTGGGGGCGGCGACGAAGAGGCTGACGATGAACGCGGCGGCCGTGATGGCCACCGAGATCCAGAGCGCGGTGGTGTACCCGGCGGCGGTGGCCTGGGCGGCGAAGGGTGCCACGAGGACGACGCCGAGGCTCGCCCCGATGCCGAAGGAGGCGCCGTTGATGCCGGGCAGGGCAGCCGGGGCTTCCTTGGGTGAGAGCAGCACCGAGAGCCCGTTGATGGCGGTGAGGAAGAAGCCGTTGTAGAAGATGCCCAGTGCCGCAACTGCGATCAGCACCGCGGTCTGGTTCTCGGAGAACGTGGCGGCCACGATGGCGCAGGCGAGGCTGAGCCCGGTGCCGGCGCGGAGGGTTTTGATCCAGCCGCGGCGGTCGGCGAGCCAGCCGGCTAGCGGTGCGGCGAAGACGCCGATCAGGGCGGCCGGGGTAAGGAACAGCAGCGCGGACACGGAGGCGGTCAGGCCGAAGCCGGCACCGGCGTCCTGGCTGAGGAGCACCACGGTGAAGTTGATGATGGCGAAGATGCCGGCGAGGGTCAGGACGGTGGTGGCGATGACGGGCCAGACCTGGCGGGAGCGCAGATGGTGGACTGCAATGAGAGGGTTGGTGCGCCGTTTTTCGATGATCCAGAAGGCGGCGAAGGACGCGATGGTGGCGGCGAGCAAGGCCAGGGTGCTGGGCGTGGTCCAGCCCGCGGCGGATCCGCCGGAGACGAAGTAGGTGATGAACACGAGGAACAACGAGAGGGATCCGGCGCCCCACCAGTCCATGGTGCCGCGCACGCCCCGCGGCCGTCCGGCCGGAACAATCTTGATGATGCAGGCGGCGGCGATGGCGGTGAGGACCAGCACCACCACGAAGATGGAGCGGAAGCCGAGCGTCTCGGCCATGAGCCCGCCCACGTAGCCGTCCACGCCGCCCACTCCGCCGTTGATGGCGGCGATGATGCCCACGGAGGTGCCGAAGACCTTGGCCTGCAGGTTCTCGCTGAGCACGATGTAGGCAAGCGCGAAGACGGCGCTGGAGACGCCCTGCAGGAACCGGCCGGTGACGAGCAGCGGCAGCGTGGGGGCGGCGATGCAGAGGATGGTGCCGGCACCCATGATGCCGAGGACCAGGAGCAGGGCGGCGCGGCGGCCGATGAAGTCGCTCCAGCGGCCGATCACGGGCCCGGCGATGGCGCCGGCCAGGAAGAACATGGACTGGACGGGCGCGGCACTGTCGGCGCCCTGGCCGAAGCTAGCGGCGATCTGCGGCAGCGCGGGGGTGACCATGCTGGCGTTGAGCTGGAAGGACAGCACGCCCAGCAGCAGGGTGGAGATCAGCAGGGCGGCGCGGCGGCCGGCGAAGGCGGGCTGTTCCGCGGTGGCCGGCGGGGAGGCGGCAACCGACGTTGGGGTGTTCACATCAAACTCCTTTGTTCGAACTGGATCGTCCGGAATGGCGATTCGAGTTGTTATACAACCATGTATGACGCACGAGTACAACCATCGCGTACACTATTTCCTAATCCGGCCGCTTCCGGCTTCCCCTCGAGAGAGACTTCCCATGAGCAATCGACTTCCTGCCGTCACCGTCGTCGGCAGCATCAACCTGGACCTGATCGCCACCGCCGAGAGGCTTCCCACCGCCGGCGAAACCATCGGCGGGCGGTGCTCTCCGAGCAGCCCGGCGGCAAGGGCGCCAACCAGGCCGCGGCGGCTGCACGGCTGGGCGGGAGCGCCCGCATGGTGGGCGCCGTGGGTAGCGACGCCCAGGGCCGGCGGATGTTGGACGCACTGGCCGGTGGCGGCGTCGATACCACTGGCGTAGCGGTCCTTCCGGGGCCACCGGGACGGCGCTGATTGTGGTGGACCGCGACGGCGAGAACCAGATTGTGGTCTGCCCGGGCGCCAACTCGCACCTGTCGCTGGACGGGGTGGAGTTCGGCCCGGAGGAGACGGTGCTGTGCCAGCTGGAGGTGGGCCTGCCGGTGGTGCTGGAGGCCGCCCGGAAGACTCCCGGGTATTTTGTGCTGAACGCGGCGCCGGCGATGGACCTGCCGGCGGAGCTGCTGGAGCGGTGCGACCTGGTGATCGTCAACGAGAGCGAGTACGCCCTGATCCCCGCCCTCGCCGCGGCCAAGCTGGTGGCCGTGACGTACGGCAAAGACGGCTCCGCGATGTTCGAACACGGGCGGAAAGTCGCCGAAGCGCCTTCAGCTTCAGTGACGGTGGCGAACACGGTGGGCGCCGGCGACGCGTTCTGTGCTGCCCTGGTCTTGTCCCTGCGGCAGGGGCTGGATTACACCCATGCCCTGGCCGTGGCCAACGCTGTGGGAGCGGACGCCGTGGGCCATCCCTCCTCGCAGCCGGATTTGGCACAGCTGGGTTACTACATGAAGCGGACTGCGGCTGCCGCGGACGGGGCAGGGTGAGCGTCGCGCATAGGCGGGCGACGCCGTCGGACCATCATCGGCATCCTGATCCTGCAGAAGCCTGCATTGGAAGCCCTCAAGGACTTCGAAGCGCAGAAGAAGCTCGGCCTCGACCCGGTCTTCAACCCGCTGCCCCTCGGCATCACCGGGGCGACTTTCCGGGAGTCCTACAAGAGCGCCGACCGCGAGAAGGAATCCGCGCGGATGTAGTGCGCAGTGCAGCTTCCTAAAGTACGACGGCGTCGGTGCCCGGCTTATCTGCCGGGCCGCCCGCCGTCGTCGTTTCCCAGGAAAACAGGCGGGCGCTGCTTCATGTGCCAGTGGGCTCTCCATACAAGAAAATCACCTAAATGCAATCCGACGGCAACATGGAAAGGGCATGCTGGTGCAAGGGCCCAGCTGCGCTGAGAAGGAGTTGGCTGTCGCCGCAGCACAGAGCAGTCACATCGACGCAAGACAGGTCAGGTCATGGCTTCTTCAATCTCACTGGCAGCAATTATTGAGCCGCAGGATCTCAAACCCGCGGCTCGTTCACCGCGAAGCATCAAGGTCACGGACCTGCCGGAACTTGCAGAACTCTATATGCATGCTTATGCCGACAGCACCTCCCCTCCGGATAAGGACAAGGCAGCCGGCAGGATCAGCGCCGCCTTCGATGGCATCCACGGAGCCCCCATCCCGAGGCTTCCCTCATGACCGCTGACGCAAATAAACGCATCACCGCAGCCATCGTCACCACGGAACGGGCACTCCGAAGCGACGGGCCCAAAACCGCCTTCATCGCAGAACTTTTCACCCACCCCGGCAACCGCAGGGAAGGCCTCGCCGAAGAACTTCTCAGCCACGCCCTGCAGGTCCTGCACGGCATGGGCCACAAGACCGTGGCCGTGACCGTAAGCAGCGCCAACGCTGCCGCCATTGCGTTCTACCTGTCCCGGGCTTCCGCCGTCTCAGCCAGGAATCCGCCCGGGACTAAGCCAAGGAGCGCACGGCCGGGAATCCGGCAGCCAGTGTTCCCCGACGGCGGGTCTCGCCTCCTGGCTCCTGGCCGCCGGTAGTGCCAATTCACCGTGGCTGGCGGCGGCGGTGCGGGAATATACTGCGGTTATCCACCCACGACGGATAAGCAGGGCCGGATCATGAAACTTGATCGCTCCATTGTTATAGACCGGCCGCCATCGGCTGTATTTGATTTTGTCGCCGTGAACCATCTGAAGAACCATCCGCGGTGGGACCCCCACATGGAGCTCCAACAGCTCACGGAGGGTCCTCTTCGAGTCGGGTCGCAGTACCGGCGCCGGCACACCCGGGTAGGTGCACCCATCGAAGGCACAATGGAGATCGTCGAATTCGAACCGGAGCAGTCGATGGGAGCGCGGATACTTGACCACACCCCAATGGGCCCACTGGAAGTCCATTCGCGCATGACCATGGAGCCCTGGACGGGGACGGCCGCACCAGACTGACCATCTACCTGGACATTCCGGCGATGGACGCCTCCATGGATCCCAGCATGATCGAAGGCAGCCTGCGCAAAATGAAGGAACTCATCGAAGCCGAGGCGTAACCCGCCGCGCCCGTTTACCTCAGATCTTCATCGCAGTCGTGGGCTCTCATCGCCATCATCAGCTCCTCCGTCACGCTTATACCATCCTCATCGGGTAAGGAACCTGACGGCCGCTTCGACCAGCAGTGCCCCCGCCGGGTTGGCGGGGCACTGCTTCGTGGACGGTGCGTGGGCGCCGCGGCCAAAGGGGGTGCACGACGGCGGGAATCCCCGAGGTGGGCCGTTTCCAGCCCGCCATCAGCCGTGGGCCGGAACCCGGCCATCAGCTCGTGCATGATCCGGCCGCTCGAAGAACCCGTCCACCGCCAACAAACATCATCAGGATGATCTTCCGCACGGGGGTTCCTCCTTGTGGATGGAGTCGCAGGTTCCAGTGAACCACCCGCCGATCCGTTGGAAAACGTCCAGGCCTACTCGGCGATGTCCTCCGCCCACAGGTCCGGGTTCTCAGCCTGGAAGGTGCGCATCATGTCCACGCAACGCGGGTCATCCAGGACCACCACCTCAACGCCACGTGAGCGCAGAAGCTCAAGTTCGCCGTCGAACGTGCGCGCTTCCCCCACCACCACGCGGGGGATTTTGAACTGGATGATGGTTCCGGCGCACATGGCACACGGGGCGAGGGTGGTGTAGAGCGTGGTGTCCCGGTAGCTCTTCTGCCGGCCGGCTGCACGAAGGGCGGACATTTCGCCGTGCGCGATGGGGTCGGCGTTCTGGACCCGTTCGTTGTGGCCGCTCGCGATGACCATACCGTCCCGGGCCAGCGCCGCTCCGATGGGGATGCCGCCTTCGCTCAGGCTCTTTTGGGCGGCCTGGCAGGCGGCTTCGAATGCTGGGCCGAAGGCGGCCGGCGCTTCGGGGGCGGCGGATTCGTGAGGTTCGGAGGTCATGGCGTCATTCTTGCACGCGGTATGCCATCGACCGCTCCGCCAGCAGCAGCGGAGGGAACGACGACGGCGGGACTACCTGCCGCCGTCGCCCTCCGTCAGCGTGCCAGCCCGAGGAAGACGGCGAGCGACTGCTCCACAGCAACCATGGTCTCGGAATCGATTCTGCCGATTCGCTGGCCGAGGTTGGCGCGGCGTACCGTCGTCAGCTTGTCCACCATGATCTGGCTGCTCTGCGCCAGCCCTGTCAAGGGGCTTGGATTCACCGTCAGCCGCAACAAGGGAGCGTCCGTGAGGTGCGAGGTCAGCGGAACCACGGTGACCGATTCTGACGCGCCGAACAAGTCATCCTGGATGATGAGCGCCGGCCGCGGCTTCTGCGCATACGTGCCGCCCGGCACCGCCCACAGTTCACCGCGGTTCACTCCGGCCAGTCTTCCGCGATCCGTTCGACGAAGTCCTGGTCGTCGAAGGCGCGGTCCGCAGCGGCAACCGCCAGGGCCTGACGTTCGGCCTCGCGCCTGAACTTATCCGTGCGCGCGTCCGGCACCCACATCTGAATCTGCCGGAAGCCCCGTTCCCGCATAGCAAGACGATGCCGGGCTACACGATCCCTAACGCTCATACTTCAACGTTACATGTAACGCTTTGACCTGTCACACGCATGCTGCCAGGCTTGGCCCGATCGTCCCCTAGCCAGAAGCAACGCCTGGAACGACGACGGCGGGACTACCTGCCGCCGTCGTCCTCCGTCAGCGTCGGCGAACGGCAGCCGCTCCCGTAGGCCTCGTCAGCGCCTTCCGGCAAGAGGAGTGATGGGAGTTACGGAGAACGGTACGGCCAGCAGGGGCTGCACCTCTTTCACGAATTCCCTTACATGGTCTTCTTCGTTATGGGCCTCGAGGTCCCCGCGGCGAACCCATCCCTCAAAGAGGACGAACGTACCCGGCCGTTGATCGTCAGAGAAGACCGTGTATCCCAGGCATCCTGCGTCTTCCCGGCTCGCGGACTGCAGCCCAACAAGTGCCTCATGAAGCCTTGCTTCTTGCCCTGCTTTGGCGATAAACACAGGCATTAGCCATACCTGCGCTTCTTCTTGGTTGACTGATGTATGTGGCAATTTATACGTCCTCGGGTGCTCCTGTGCCTGCGGGAGGGGCGGCCCGCTCGCCGCCCCTCCCGTCGGGTCATGCGTTGATTTGTGGAACGTCGACCCAGGATTCCTTTGCAGCGGACTCGACGATTGCGTCGTCGATGAGGGCTACCTGATAGCCGTCGGCAAAGCTCGGGCTTACGCTGCCGCCTTCTGCGATGGCCTTGAAGAAGTCGTAGGCCTCGATGATCTTCGTTTCGCCGTATCCGATGCCGAGAGCAGGGATGGGCCACAGTCCTTCGCCATAGGGGTGTGCGGGTCCGGTATAAACCGTACGGAATCCCCGGCGGTCGCCTGGGTCGGACGCGAAGCAGACCTGCAGTTCGTCGCGCCGCTCGTAGTTGAACACGATGCTTCCTTCGGTTCCGTGGATTTCGAAGGTGATGTAGTTGTTCCTGCCATAGGCGTTGCGTGTTGCCTCAACGGATCCCACGGCTCCGTTGGCGAAGCGGATCATCGTCATCACTTCATCGTCAACATCAACCTGGCCGCGCGGGCCTTCTTCGCCACGCACGGTGCCGAGCGCGTCAGCGCCGCCCGTCTGCAGCGGCCGCTCGGGGATCCAAGTGGACAGCATGGCGTTGACGGCGCTGAACTCGCCGACGAGATAGCGGGCCATGTCAATGACGTGCGTTGCGATGTCGCCGAGGGCGCCGGAACCTGCGATGGATTTCTGGAAACGCCAGGAGAGCGGTGAGTTGGGGTCGGCGCTCCAGTCCTGCAGGTAGGTCCCGCGGAAGCTGAGGATGCGGCCAATGGCCCCTTCCTCGATGTATTTCTTTGCCAGCGCAACGGCAGGGGTCCGGCGGTAGTTGAAGGCAACCATGTGGACGATGTTCTTATCTTTGACTGCGTCGTACATGGCCTTGGATTCTTCGCCCGTACGGGCCAAGGGCTTTTCGCAGATGATGTGTTTGCCAGCTTCGGCCGCGGCAATGGCAATCTCGGCGTGGAGGTGATTGGGCGTTGCAATGTCGACGACGTCAATGTCCGGGTCCTCGATGATGCTGCGCCAATCCGAGGTGGACTTTTCGAAGCCGAAGCGGCGGGCCGCTTCCGAAGCCAGGTCTTCGGTGGCTTCGGCAATGACCTTGCGGACCGGCAGTGCCGGCGCAGGCCAGAAGAACATGGGCATGGCGGCGTAAGCCAGCGAGTGGGCCTTGCCCATGAAGCCGCCTCCAATGAGGCCGACGTTGAGGTTCTGCATGTGAATCTTGTTCCTTCCGGAAGGCAGGGCAAATGCCGGCTGTGGCAGTCCCCCGCGGTTGAAAAATTAGTGAGAGAGGAGCTTGTCCAGGTACTTCTTGCTGAGGGCTGCTGCTTCGCGGGGGTCACCGTCGTAGTTGTCGAGTTCGACCATGAGCCAGCTGTCATACCCGCTTTCCCGGATTGCGGCGATGATGTCCGGGAAGTCCAGCTCGCCCTGCCCCAGGGGGAGGAAGTTGAAGGGTCCTGCTGGAAGTCTTTGAGGTGGACGTGCCGGATACGGTCGGGGTATTTGCGGATGATCGCGGCTGGGTCGGCCCCACCGGCAGCCAGGTGGGCGGTGTCGGGGCAGAAGCCGATCCGGGTCAGCGGCATCAGCTTGTCCAGTTCGTCCGGGCTCTCGACGATGGTGGTCAGGTGCGGGTGGTAGCTTGCTGACAGCCCGAAGCTTTCCGCGATGTCGGTGACTTTGTCCAGCGCCTGGCCGAGCCGGCGGTAGTCTTCCTCGGTGGTGCCGGCCGCGCGGCGTGCTCCGCCTCCTACTACGAGCCGTTCTGCTCCGAAGCTGGCAGCCAATTCGGCGGTGCGGTGGATCCGGTGGAGCTCGTCGGGAAGTATGTCGGCGTAGATGAAGTTCGCCCCGGTATAGACGCTGGTCAGTTCGATTCCGGCAGAAGCCAGGATCTCCTTGAGTTCTTCGGGCTTCTCTGCATATTCCGCGAGGTTGCCGTCGAACATTTCAACACCCTGGTAGCCGACTGATGCGATGTCCTGGACGGCGTCCCGCATCGACCCGTGGGTCAGGTAGAAAAGGTCCTTCACGCTCGTCACACCTTGCGGGTGGCCGACGACGCCGCCCCAGGTGATGGAACAGTAACCGAGTTTCATAGCTTCTGCCTTTCAGCTGCTGAGGAAAACTTGAGTGCTCCGACGAGGCTGTCTGTTTGGGGAACGTCGACCCATGTCTGCAGCGCCGCCGAGGATACGACCGCATCGGTAATGAGGGCTGCCCGTAATCCGTCCCGGAAAGTGGGCAGGCCGTCAGGTGCTTGGCCCTGGACAGCCGCGTATACGTCTGCGACGAAGGCGTTGAAGCTGTCCTGGTATCCCTGCGGGTGGCCCGGAGGAAGTCTGGCGTACCGCCGGCCGCCCGGGTTGTGAGTGTTTGCGGGCCGACCGGGATTTCGGAGATCGAGTCGGTGCGGCCGACGTGCAGGGTCTCCGGCCGTTCCTGGTTGAAACTGAAAGACGCTTCGGTTCCGTCGAAAGAGAACCAGAGGCGGTTCTTCCTGCCGGGACTGACCTGGCTGACCACCAAGGATCCTGTGGCACCCTTGTCCGTCTCGAACAGGAGCGTTGCCCCGTCCTCGGTAGCCACGGCGGACTTACTCCCCCCGGTTTCCCGCTGATCGTAGGCACGGCTGGTGTTCGCCACGAGCCGGGTAATCCTGTGCCCGGTGGTGAATTCCATGAGGTCGCACCAGTGGACGCCGATGTCACCGAAAGCCCTGGACGCGCCGCCGATCGCTGAATCGACCCGCCAGTTGGTGGCTTCTGCGCCGGCGAGCCAGTCCTGCAGGTACGAGCCGTGCAGGAGCCACAGGTTGCCTGCGTCGCCGCGGCTGATGCGGTCGCGTGCTTCGCGTACGGCCGGATAAAACCGGTACACGAACGGAACGCCGGTGACTACGCCGGCCTGGTCCGCGAGGGCTGTCAGCTCCCGGGCGTCATCGACGCTGGTGGCCAGTGGTTTTTCGCAGATGACTGCTTTTCCTGCCGCAATGGCCTTGCGTGCGAGGTCCGCGTGGGTGGCATTCGGGGTGCAGATGTGGACCACGTCCACATCGTCCCGCGCTATCAGCGCTTCGGGCGTAGCGGCCGCGAAGCGGGCCCGAGCCGGCTGCGGCCGACTCGGCTGCCGCCAAGGTCCGGCCTGCGACTGCGGTGACTTCACCGCCTGTTGCGCGTACTGCATGGGCGTGGACAGAACCCATGAATCCTGTTCCGATAATTCCGGCACGTAGTGGGAAAGTCACGGTGCTACTTCTTCCTGGCGAGGGCGACGGCGAGGATGATGATGGCGCCGCGGACCACCTGCTGCTGGCTGCTGTCGAGCCCGGCGAGGATCAGTCCGTTGTTGATCAGTCCAATCAGCAGGGCCCCGAAGAGAGTACCGATGATGGAGCCGAACCCACCGAAGAGGCTGGTTCCACCCAGGATGACGGCAGCGATCGCAGAGAGTTCGTCTCCCGATCCCCACTGGAACCGTCCGGACTGGAGACGGCCGGCGTAGAGCATGCCGGCGACGCTTGCCGCCACGGCCGAGATGAGGAGCACCTGGAATTTGATCCGCTTGGTGTTGATGCCGGTGAACTCTGCGGCGTTGCGGTTGCCTCCTGTAGCCAGGACCTGGCGGCCGAACTTGGTGCGGTTCAGCACGACGGCGCCAAGGGCGACGAAGATGGCGCTCCACACCACCAGGCCCGGAATTGGACCGAAGTTGCCGGATCCAAACAGCATGTTGAACGTGTCGTTCAGGATGGGCTGAGGCGCCGACGCCGTGATCCACTGGGCCACGCCGACGGCGATGCCAAGCATGCCGAGGGTCACCAGGAAGGATGGGATGCCAAGGAGGCTGACCAGGGCACCGTTGACCGATCCGACGACGAGCCCGACGGCGAGGCCGGCCAGGATGCCGGGGATCAGGCCCACTGGGAGAGTGCCATCGCAGTGCAGACACTGGAGAGACCGGCCACGGATCCGACGCTCAGGTCGATCTCTGCACACGCAATCACATAGGTCATGCCGACGGCGATGACGGTGATCGTGGCGGTCTGCCGGAAGATGTTCAGCAGGTTGTTCGGCGACATGAAGCCCTGTTCGCGCAGCAAAACTGCGAAGAAAAGGAAGACAACGACGAAGCCGATGTAGATGACATAACGCCGCCAGTCGAGTTCTTTCAGGAAGGTGCCGAAATTGCGGGCCGCGTTGTCCCGCGGCGTTATGGAGTTTGCCTTGCTCACTGTTCAGACTCCTTGGACTGCGAGTTGGAGATATTCCTCGTCAGCGATTTCGCTGCGGGAATGTCACGGATGATGGAACCGTCCTTGAGGACGAGGACGCGGTCGCTGACCGCGAGTAGTTCGGGGTACTCGGAGGAGATGACGATGACGGCTTTGCCGGCGCTGGCCAGCTCACGGATCATGTCCAGGATTTCGCTTTTGGTGCCGATGTCGACGCCGGCCGTCGGCTCGTCCAGGATCAGGATGTCCGGATCGGTGCCCAGCCACTTGGCGATGACCACCTTCTGCTGGTTTCCGCCCGAGAGGAGCCGCACTGGGCGGTGGGGGTGGGCGACCTTCACGGCGAACCTCTTGATCAAGGACGCGGACAATTCCTTGCCCTTGGCGCCGTCCAGGAGGGGTCCCCGCTGGATCTGGCCAAGGAGGGGAAGCAGCAGGTTGTCCTGGACGGAGTGCTCCAGGACGAGGCCCTGGGCCCTGCGGTCCTCCGGGATGAGGGCGAGTCCGGCGTTGATGGCCTGTTGCGGTGAGCTAAGTGTGACCTTCTTTCCCCGCAGGAGGACTTCCCGCTGTCCACCTTGTCAATGCCGAAGAGGGCACGGGCGAGCTCGGTTCGTCCGCTTCCCATCAGCCCTGCCAGGCCGAGGATTTCGCCGGTCCGGAGCGTAAAGGAAACGTTGCGCACCCGTTGCCCCGCGTTGAGGCCGCGGACTTCCAGCAGCGGCGCCCGTGGTGTTCCGCGTGGTCCCGGGCACGATAGGAAAGCTGGCCCTCGATTTTCTTGCCGACGATGCCTTCCACGATCTGTTCGGGAGTGACGTCCGTCAGTGGCGCGGTGAGGAGGTGGCGGCCGTCGCGGAGGATGGTGATCCGGTCCGCGAGCCTGTACACCTCATCCATGCGGTGGGAGATGTAGATAATTGAAATGCCGCGCTGCTTGAGGCGGTCAATCAGTTCGAAGAGGGCTTCGGATTCATGCCGGGCCAGGCTGGCTGTGGGCTCGTCCATGATCAGCACCTGGGCGTTCTGTGCCAGGGCCTTGGCGATCTCGGTCAACTGCCAGTACGCGGTGCCGAGCCGCGAGACCTCGGCGCGGGGGTCGACGTCGACCTCCATCTCAGAGAAGACCTCCCTGGCCCGTTTCACCGCGGCACGGTCGTCAATGAGCCCGCCCCTGCCGAGCGGTTCGGCGGCAAGGAAGATGTTCTGTGCAACGGTCAGGCTCGGTACGAGGCTGAATTCCTGGAAGACCATTCCGATCCCGGCAGCCTTCGCGTCCTGGATGGAGTTGATGGCGGCCGGTTTGCCTCCAATGAGGATCTCCCCGGCGTCTGCCTGGTAAACGCCCTGGAGGATCTTCATCAGCGTGGACTTCCCTGCGCCGTTGCCGCCTGCCAGCGCGTGGACCTCGCCCTTGCGGACGTCGAAGCTCACGTCCTTCAGTACGGTAACGCCGTTGAAGCCCTTGGAAATCGAGCGCATCTCGACGACATTGTCTGCGGTGTTCATCGTTGCCCTTTCGGTGCGGTGCGGGGCGGGGCCCCCGCACCGTCGGGTCTTGGCTACTGCTTGTAGGAGTCTTGGATGTCCTTCGGAGCGTCCTCGTGGTAGACCTGCTTCCAGGCTTCCAGGACGTTGGAGTGGTCAACCGGAAGGGCACTCAGCGCCACATAGGCGGGAGCTTTCTTGCCGATGAGCGCCCCCGCGGCCAGCCGCGCTTCCGTGACACCCTGGTCGAACGGAACCTGCGCTCCCAGTCCGACGACGAGTTCGCCTTTGGCCAGGGCAATCGCAACGTTCTTGCCCAGGTCCTCGGTGGCGATCTTCAGGTCCTGCCGGCCCGCGGCCCGAGCTGCGGCCATGACACCTTCTGCGGGGACATCCCAGACCGCCCAAATCCCGGACAGGTCAGGGTACTTGCTCAGCATGGCGTTGGCAGCAGCCTGCGCGTCTCCAGCGAAGTCCGGACCGGCGATCCCCTTTTCCTCGACGATCTGGATCTCCGGGTATTCCTTGGTAATCGTTTCCTTGAACCCGTCGTAGCGCTGCTTGGTCACGAAGAAGTCAGCCTGGTGGAAGACAACCCCGATCTTCCCCTTGCCACCGAGTGCTTTGGCCATCTGGTGGGCAGAGACGACACCGTTCCCATAGTTGTCGGCAGAAACAACAGAG
This sequence comes from Arthrobacter sp. Hiyo4, assembly GCA_002370555.1. Lineage (GTDB taxonomy): Bacteria > Actinomycetota > Actinomycetes > Actinomycetales > Micrococcaceae > Arthrobacter. The sequence goes on along the minus strand of AP014718.1, from coordinate 888,775 downwards.
ACGTAGTCCTTACCGGCGGTCAGCCCCTGCGGGATGTTGTCCATGAAGACCAGCTTCGTCCCGGCATCCGCGGCTTTCTTGTAGGCGGAGGCCGTGGCCACTGGGTCCGTGGGGATGGAGACGATGATGTCCGGGTCCTGGGTCATGACAGTCTCGATGTCCGAAACCTGCTTGTCCGGCTTGAAGTTCGCGTCGGTTGTGGCGATGACCTTGATGCCGAGCTTTTCAAACTCGCTCTTAAGTCCGTTGACCTGGGCCGTGGCCCAGTCGTTGCCGCCATAGTGCATCACGATGGCGGCTTTGGCGCTGAGTCCCTTGACCTTCTCGATCTCTTCGGGAGTCAGGTCTGCGACGGTCGCCGGCGAGGGCGTCTCGCCGTTGGGGCCCTTGCTCAGGACCTGCCCTTGATCTTGTCAAGGGCCTGCTGGGCCTTTTCGGACACGCCGGCGTCGGGGGCGTTTGACGTGGCCGTTGTTGAACTGCTGCAGGAAGCGACGGAAAGGGACAGGGCTGCGGCCAGGGCCACGATGGGAAGCCTGCGGATCATCGTTGTTCTCCAGTGCTTGTGAGTGGATGGATTTTTGGGGTGGATCAGGCGAGTGCTATGGCCAGTGCCGGAGGAACCGGGGACAGGACGAGTCCGCCGGCGGCCGAGGCTGTGCGTAGAGCGGCGGCTTTGTCTGAAGCTCTCAGGAGCGCCTCTGCATGTACTTTGTCGACGAAAAGACCCAGGGAACAGGGCCCGTGGTGGGCTTGGACCCACCGCACCGCCTCGTTGGCGGCCTTCGCCATGTCACCGCCCGCTTCCGCGGCCGGGCCGGGAATGGTGGATACTGACGCGGGTTTGCCTGTGTTGTCGACGGAGACCACCAGGCTCGCCCAGAGCAGGTTGTCATCGAAGATTCCAATGACCGCCGAGGAGCCCCGGATACAAAAGTGCGGACGGCGACTGCGAGATCGCCGGGCGCTGCATCCTTCAGGAGCACTTCGAGATTTGCCCATTGGGCCTGGTCGACATTTCGAAGCTCAGTGGCGGGATCGAGCGCGAGGGCGTTGGCGTTCGTGTCAGCCATCCCGCTCCTTCCTTCGTTGGTTGGTTACTTCCGTAAACGTTTACGGACACCATCGTAAACGTTTACGGTGAGTGGTGTCAACCATCACATTGCGATTCCTTTCGGAAGCGTGGACCGGTGGCCCGGCGTAAGATCGAAAGGCACGGAACCGGAAGGTTCTGTGCCCTTGAGGTGCAAGACAGGAGAAGGTGTGGCAGGCACGATTGTTCCCCGTGAGGCGAACGAGGGGTTACCGGTTGCCCCGCTGCGGCGGCGCAAGCCCACTATCAACGATGTAGCGAGCGCGGCTGGCGTGTCATTCGGCACAGTTTCGCGCGTACTCAATGACGCACCGGACGTAAGCGCGGCGACACGGGAACGTGTTTTGCAGGTCATCAAAGACATCGGTTACCGTCGCAACCGGGCTGCCACTGCATTGGTGACCAGCCGATCGACGTCCATCGGCATACTATCCGACGGCTCGCCGAGGTTTGGCCCTGTGGGTACGCTGATGGCTCTTGAAAATGTTGCCCGGAAGAAGGGCTATGCCACAACCGTCATCAGTGTCGAGAAGCCCTATGAGGCGTCCGTCCAGGACGCCCTCGACACCTTGGACGATACCGGCGTGGGGGGAATCATCGTCATTGCCCGGTAGTGGACATGGCAGCAGCCGTCTGGAACGCCACGTGCCGTGTCCCTGTGGAGATGATTGCCGCCGGAGCATCCTCAACTCCCAATGTCTTTACGTATTCGGAAAACCAGGAATTGGGCGCAAGGCTGGCCACCCAGCACCTCATAGAGCTGGGCCATAGGGACATCGCCCATATTGCAGGCTCCATGGACTGGTTCGACGGCCGGGTACGCAAGCGCGGCTGGGAAGCGGCTCTGCGGGATGCAGGGCTCACGCCGGGGCTTTGCATCGAGGGTGACTGGAGCCCCAAATGGGCTTACGAGACCGGCCTCCGGCTGGTGCGCGAGGGAAGGGTTCCGCAGGCCATTTTTGCCGCCAGTGACCATACCGCCCTCGGGCTGATCCGGGCATTCACCGAAAACGGCATCCGCGTTCCGGAGGACGTCAGCATCGTGGGATTCGACGACGTTGAAGGGTCTGACTATTTCCTGCCTCCCCTAACCACCGTGCGCCAGGACTTCACCGCGCTGGCGCTGATGAGCACCGAGGTGCTCCTCGGCGCCATGGAGGGACGGGACGTTGACCGCACGCCAATTCCGCCCACTCTTGTGGTGCGCGACAGCGCCCGCCAAGCCACCTCCCAAACGTAGAAACGGCAGGGACGTCAGGCGTCCGCAGACGAGGCAATAATGAGCGGGCAGTGCGGTGGGCCAAGGATCACGCGGGGGTGGCCGGCGCAGATGCGCCAGGTGCGGGCGACGCGGCGGCTGACATCCTCATAGCCAGTGGCCGCAAAGCCGGCGGCCGCTGCCATCGCCTCATACTCCTCGCGCGTGCCCATCGAGGGCCGCCGCCCTTCGCGGCAGATCGGCTCCAGCAGGTGGCGGACCTTCCATTCGCTGGCACCGGTCCCGGCGAGCCACGCACTGACCACCAGGCGGCCACCGGGGCCGATTACGCCCTGACACTAAAACGGCGCTCCGGCACGAAGGAAGGGGAAGGACGACGGCGGCACTCGCCTGCCAGACTATCGGTCAGGGAGTTTACAGAAGGAGACAGGACATGAGGTTCCAGCCGTACCGTTCACCATCCACCGGGCGAGAGGTGCGCGCCGTCCTTTTCGACACCTTCGGGACCGTGGTGGACTGGCGCACCGGCGTCGGACGCCAGGCGGCGGCCTTCGCCGCCGACAGGGGGCAGAAGCTCGACGCTGCGGCCTTCGCGGACGACTGGCGCGCCCTCTACCAGCCGGCCATGGAAGCAATCCGCACCGGCACCCGTGACTTCGCCACCCTGGACACGCTCCACCGCGAAAACCTGGACCAAGTGCTCCGCCACCACGGCTTCAACCCGGAGCGGCTCGATGCGGAGGCCTTGGAGGAGCTCAACAAGTCCTGGCACCGGCTCCCGCCGTGGCCGGACAGCGTGGAAGGCCTGGCAGCCATCCGCCGCTGCTACATTGTGGGACCCCTGTCCAACGGCAACACCTCACTGCTGCTGTTCATGGCCAGGAACGCCGGCCTGCCGTGGGACGTAATCATCGGCTCGGACATGACCCGCACGTACAAACCGCTGCCGACGGCCTACCTGCGGACGGCAGAGTTCCTGGATCTGAACCCCGGCGAGGTGATGCTCGCGGCCGCCCACAACAACGACCTGCACGCAGCCCGTAAAGCAGGACTGGCCACGGCATTCATCGCCCGCCCCACCGAATACGGCCCCAGCCAGACGGCGGACCTCGTGCCGGAGGGCGACTGGGACCTTACCGCGTCAAGCATCCCGGAGCTGGCGGGCCGGCTCGGGCCTGAGCCGGTCATCCTTCAGTGATGCAGCACTCCCGTCCCAGAACCAGGCCTACCCGTTCGCATCGATGGATTCTGCGATCCGCTTGATCGCGGCAAGCGTTACCGGGATGCCGTGGTGCGCCTGCCGGGTGCGGTCGGCGATCTGGGCCGGTGCCCCGTCGCCGAACTTTTCCTCGAACATGGCTACCCCGTCCGGCAGGAACTCCCACGACTCGGTCAGCGTCGTCCCGGCATCTACAGGGGTCATGGTGAAGCCCCAGCGGACAAAGCTGCCGCCTACCACCCAGGCGAACTCGCGGCCCCGCTCCGCGGCCACTACCTGCGACCGGGTCTCCCAGGTACGCTGCGGCAGCTCATTGCGCCCGGTGAACCAGGCTCCGGGCTGGCCGGCGGTTTCCTCGTGGTCCCACCAGCACGATGTACAGACAGGGCTCCACTCGCCGGTGCGGGTGATGTCCGAGACCAGGTCGTACAGCGCCTCTGCTGATGCCTTGACCGTGACCGACTCCTGATGGTGGCGGATGCTGTTCTGATTCATGGATCCATCCTTACAACCGCTCACTTCTTCTGCCGCCGGCTGCCGCCGTGCCAGTCCTCCTGCTGACCGACGGTGTCCGCGGCGACCCCGAAAGCAGGAAGCTGAGGCTGCTCGCGCAGGCTGCGCTTGAGCTCGGCGAATCCAGGGAAGCGTGCCAGCCCCACCACGTGGTCCCACAGCTCGGCGGCCGACTCCCTGTCCGGCAGTCGGCTGATCACCGGGCCGAAGAAGGCCACGCCGGCGGGTGGCTCAAAGTGGATGATGGGTGTTCCCACGTCCTTGCCGGTCAGGGCCAGCGCCTCATCCGTTTCTTGCCGGATTTCGAGGTCCCAGGACTCGTCGTCGAGAGCTTCCGCGAGCTCCAGGGGCAGACCGGCCTCGGCGAGGATCGGCTCCACAAACTCACGAGTGCCGCGCCGCTCGCGCACCTGTTCCTCGGTGCCCTGGTCCGTGTCCGGGACGGTTTCGAAGATGTGTGTGCCGCATGCCTTGTACAGCCGGGCGATTGACTCACGGCCGTGCTCCGCACGTGCCTTGGCCGCCACCCGCAGAAGCCGGAGCCCGGCGGTGTGTCCGGCTTCGTACTCGGGCGGAAAATGGGCGTCATAGTCAATATCGGCATTGACCTGGCGCAAGGAGATGAACCGCCAGTCCACGGTGTAGTCACGCTGGGCCTGCACCTGCCGCACCCATTTGCTGGTCATCCAGGCGAAAGGGCAGACCGGGTCGAAATAGAAGTTGATGTCGGCATTCATCTGTCCACCTTTACACCGGCTGATGACGCACGTCTAATCGGCCGCGCCAACATCGTCATCTGGCCCCGAGAGCAGACCCGGGGCCTATTCAGCAATATCCTCCGCCCACAGCTAACTTCTCTGCCGGCCGGCAGCGCGGAGGGCGGACATCCCGCCGTGCGCGACGGGGTCCGCGTTCTGGACGCGTTCGTTGTGCCCGCTGGCAATGACATGCTCCGCCGGGCGAGCGCTGCCCCGATGGGGAGGCCGCCCTCGGCCAGGCTCTTTTGGGCGGCCTGGTAGGCGGCTTCGAAGCCGGGGTCGGAGGCGGTCGGTGCTTCCGGCGCGGCGGACTGCGGCTCTGTGCAGGTCGTGACGATTGGAACTGCCAGTGCCGGTCCACCAGCCCAGCCGCATGAACACCAAGAGCATCGCGACGGCAATTCTGCGGCAACGGCAAAACCTCGAACCGGACCCGGCCCTTTGAAGAATCCTGGTTGAGACCGAGATCGAGATGCGGCGTGAACATGAACGGCTGGACGAATTCTCAGATGAATCGACACGAACGCTTACATGGCTACTGTGCAGAACGATGCGGCGCCCAGCGGCGCGCCGCACTCCACAGGTCAGTAGAAGTCGGCTGGTGTAGGGGGCCTTTTGAGCACCCTGTTTAGTGGTTTTTCTCCCGGATAGGGCAGGCCGAGCGCCAAGCAAAAGAAGGCAGCCTTCAGGTCGGCGTTGCGGAAGTGGCTGACGAGAGCCTTGTGAGTCTCGGCTCCGATTCGGGGGTGTAGCTTTACGTCGTCTACCGCACACTCCAAGTAGTTTTCGGCCCGTGAGAGCCTGTCTTTGTTCTCCCCGTATGTTTCATGGAGGGCCAGCCTCGCGTCGCCGGCGCCGTAGTTGGCGTGCGCCTTGCGGACGCGGTGGGTGACGGATTTGATGTAGTCCGCCACAAGGGCATCCTCGCCTCCAGTGCCGAGCCTTGGCGGGACTGGCGCGAAGGGGTTGTCGGGAAGCCTGAGGATGGACAGCCCGGCGCCCTCGTCGAACCGATCGACGCGCATCCGGTCGGAGTAGGCCCGCAGACGCCGGCCATCGGCCACGGCGAAGTTGCTCTGTTCCATCCAGCGGGCCACATCGACCGGCCTGGCCGTCCCGTAGTGCCTGGTACTGGAGGCGGGGATAATCTCGGCCGGACGCCCCGGACACGGCAGGATCCAGCGGTCGAATGTCCTCGCTGCGAATCTGGCCTCGTGCGGGAGCGTGTCCGTGGCCCCGAGAAGGCCTGCCCCGATGGCGACCGCACCGAAGATCTCGACGTGGTCGCCGGGCGGGATTGCTGCCAGGACCTGCCGCGCGTCCTCGTCGCTGACAGGCAGGGAGAGCCGTCCGTCCAGATAGTCGGCCCACGCCCACATGGTGCGTGGGTCCCGTGCGAGAAGCTCCCCTGGTTCGGCTTGCGCCGTGCGGTCCGTGTCCGGGGGGATGCGCTTGGGGGCCTCAGGAGTCACGCCAACGCCCTCAGCTGGCTCGTCTGATCTGGAACCAAGAGGGCTGGCCCACTCGTAGTTGACGCCGATCGACCGCCCCCGTGCGAAGTGGGCGTTGGCGATTTCACTGAGTTCGCGGCTGCTCTTTTCTGGGTGGGTCAGCCGGATCCACTCGTAGTCCCATTCCTGCATGTCTCGTAGGTGGCGGACTTGTTTGGTGGCGCGCATCTGGTCCGCGATATCTTCACTGGCGAGGGCTGGCCTGTGCGGGGTCATGACCGATGGGGGCTCGACTGGACGGACCGGCTTCGGCGAGCGCGCCATGACCGGAGGGGCCGGGGTCCTGGCGAAGTGGACGATTGCCACGGTCAGCCCAACCACACCGAGAACGATCAGGAGAACCCACCAGTACTTGATGAGGACCCCGATCGCGACGAGAGCGAGAAAGATGCCGAAGGGGCCAAGCCCACCGGCACCAGCGCTAGCTGAGCGACGACGTTTACGTGCCATGCTGCATGATCCCACCTGGCGCCGACAATCTGTAAGGGCAAAAGTGCTCACCGAGGGCCAGCGAGCTTGGTGGGCAGCCCGGAGGTGCTGCGGCGGGCGGACCGGCTGGAGTTCTCCGAAGGGGCCCAACCACGACGTCTCCGGACCGCTGGACACCATCAGCGCGGACACGCTGCGGATCGTGAGGTGTGCGGTGCGGGTGGCTGAGTCGCTGTGGGAACGGCCGACGGCGGGACGTCCCGGAGTGCCTCACCTGGACCCGACAAGGGCTTGGAACCCATCCGTTAGGTTCCATATCGACAACCGCGGCTACGTGAACACCAAGATCACCAAAAGACGCACTCACCGCTGGCTTCCGCGTCCTGGACTGCGCAACGACGCCGGGCTCCCCCGTCAGCACGAAAGCCTCCCTCACGATCCAGGAGAGTGTGCCGGGGTTGGTGGCACGAGCGTAGCGCCCGCCGAATCTCGGACGTCAATAAATCCATTTCCCGTCCGTTGCCAGGGTTAGCCACTATCGAAACGGAAGGGATATTTGAAGAAGCGACGATTCCAGTGCCCCGCTCAATTCATGATGTGACGGACGCAGCAAGCTCCCACACGGCCGGACAAAATTCGCCCCAAGAAACTATTGATTACGGTGAGATGTAATTTGACTCACATCACATTGTTGCTGGGATAGGCTTCCTCCAATTGGGACACAAGAACTCTGGGGGCAAAAGTGAATACAAAGACGCCATTGGTTTTCGGCGAGACTCTGGTCGAGCTCATCCGGGCGAGGCACCCGATCCTGCTGGTGGAGACACACGAGGGCAACCGAGTGATCGCCGCTGCGGAAGCTGTAGCGACGAGTCCGGATCTTCGGCGGTCCCGCCGTGTCGTCACTTACACCGTATCCAAAGGCCTCCACGCCCCGGGCCAGTCTGGAAAGCCTACGGCACCTGACGCTGCCCTGGCAGAGGCGATTAAAGCCCCGGAACCGACCATTTTCGTGTTCTTCGATCTTCACCACTTCCTTGGGGCGCAGGGCCGGCCGCCGAGCCGACGATGGTCCGCGCGGTCCAGGACGCTGCCACTGCGTTCCGGACCGGCGATGTCCCACACACGCTCATCATCGTCTCCCCCGGTCTGACGCTGCCTGCTGACCTGGAGAAGGAAGTCACCGTCGTCGATCTTCCGCTGCCGACGGCCGGCGAAATCGAAGGCGTCCTGGACGAGATCGTCACCGCGAACGCCGCGTCAATCGTTGTGGATCTCAGCCCGGATGACCACCAGAGGCTCATCCAGGCTGCACAGGGCTTGACTCTAGGCGAGGCGGAGAATGCCTTCGCCCGCGCCATCGCCTCGGATCGCCGGCTGGATGCGTCTGACATCGCCCTAGTCCTTGACGAGAAGCGCCAAACCATCAGAAAGTCCGGGCTGCTGGAATTCATCTCCGCCGAAGGAACGATGAACGATGTTGGCGGCTTGGAAAATCTCAAGAAGTGGTTGAAGAAACGCAACGGTTCTTGGCTGCCGGAGGCGCAGCGCTGGTCCATCCCCGCGCCGAAGGGCGTCCTCATCACCGGTATCCCCGGCTGCGGCAAGAGCCTGACAGCCACCTGCATGGCTACGCTATGGGGACTGCCCCTCCTGCGGCTTGACGTCGGCCGTGTCTTCTCCGGCCTGGTGGGCTCCAGCGAGCAAAACATGAGGGGTGCCCTAAAGCTGGCCGAGGCCGTGTCTCCTTCGATCTTGTGGATCGACGAAATTGAAAAGGGCTTCGGATCGAGCGGCAGCGGAGACTCCGGCACCAGCCAGCGGGTCTTCGGGACCTTTCTGACGTGGATGCAGGAAAAAAAGAATCCGGTATTCGTCATCGCCACGGCGAACAAGATTGATTCCCTGCCGCCGGAGTTCCTCCGCAAGGGCCGCTTTGATGAGATCTTCTTTGTCGACCTCCCGACGAAGGAAGAACGGGTTCACATCTGGCGCATCCAGCTCGAGAAACGGCTCACTGCGTCCTCAGCTGCCTCCGGCGATTTTGAGATCACTGCCAGTTCGCTGGCATTCCTGGCCGAGCAGACGGAAGGATTCTCCGGCGCTGAAATCGCCGAAGCTGCGGTCAGTGCGTGCTTCGAGGCGTTCTCCGAACGTCGCAAGCTCAATGAAAAGGACCTGAGCAGGGCGATCTCCAACACGGTCCCGCTCTCCGTCACCCAGGCCGAACAGATCAACGCAGTTCGTGAATGGGCGTCCAAACGCGCCGTGGCGGCAACATCGACCAGCGCACGGGAGGACTACTCGACCAGCGGCACCGCCGCCACAGCCGACGTCAACTCTTGGCGCGGTGGCCGGCAGATCGATTTCGGGGACTAGCCCCATGAGTCTCGAGCTGCTTCTGATCCCCCTGGGGATTGCCGCCGTTGCCGCCATCCGCGAAGCCCGCAGCACCGACTTGTGCGAAAAGTGCAAGACGACCCGCATCAAGGACGGCCAGCTCCTCCAGGACGCGCTCCATGCCATGGGTGCAACCCAATTGAGCGTCGCCGAGGGACGCATTACCGGAAATAGCCCTTATGGAAGGATCACTTTCCAACGGATCGGCGAGGTCTTCCTGGGCCGGGTCGACAACGCCGCGGACGAGGTCACCGGGAACATGCTCGCCGACTTGGACATGAGCGTCGGTGCACTGCTCCAACAGCGAACCGTGGACTCGCTCCACGCCCGCGCCGCGGACATGGGCTTGGTCCTCGTCTCACAGACTGCAGCCAACGGCGAAGTCCAACTCGTTTTCGAACAGGCGACCTGATGCAGAAGAAGATTTACACCATCACCGTTTCGGCATCCGGATCCATAACCGCCGAAACCCACGGCCCAGGACCGGGCTGCACGGATGATCTCGCGGCGATCCAGGCCCTATTGCCGGACGCGGTGATCTCCGATTCCCGGTTGACCCCGGGCTATTACCAGACAGTCAACCAAGAGGTTGCTACCCAACACCTACAGTACGAGGCGGACAGCGAACGATGACTCCCGAAGAAAAACTTTGTTCACGCACGTGGCGTCTCCGAAACAGCGCCGGGCTCCTCTGGGGCATCCTTTCCTTCGGTTTGTTGACCGGTGTCGGCTTGCTTATTCGCGGAATAAAGGCCAAGAACAAGCTGTGGATCAGTCTGGGCATCGGGTTTCTGGTGCTCGGAGTCGGCCTCATGGTAGCAACAGGCACATTCGACGGCGGCACCAAAGAAGCGCCCAAGACCTCTGTGGCTAGCACCATCTGGGGTTGGATCTGGTTCACGACCTTTGTCGGCGGTCTCGTGGCATCCTTTGTTACAAACAAGAAGTGGCTGATCTGGAAGGCCCACACCAGCGACGTCAAATGGTACGCCCAGGCCGGTGTACGGCAGCCGGCGGGGAACCCGTCCCCGGCTCGCGGATATGCCCCCAATGCGGCGGCCGCTGTTTTCGCATCATCGGCGCCGACCGTCACTCCGCAGGCTTCATCCAACGAAGGCCTCGATGTGAATACAGCCTCCGCCGGTGACCTCGTCACGGCGTTGGGCGTGGACCAGCCAACAGCCAACCGCATCATTGACGCGCGCCAAGGCGTAGGATCATTTACTTCCTTCGAGCAGCTCATGTCAAAGGCCCAGGTGCCGCCCCACCTGCTCATCCCCCACCGGTCAAAGCTCACCTTCGGTGCCCGCAGCACAGCGCACCGGCCCCCTCCTCGATGCCAGCTCCGATGAACAGCGGGACCCAGTCAGCCCGCCGACTCGACCTTTGACGGACGGGCACCTTCAGGTCGCGCGTGTATTCCACGGCACCACCGCCGAAGGTCCGGGACTGCGGACCGCGGTCTGGTTTCAGGGCTGCAGCATCCAGTGCAAGGGCTGCATCAACCCGCACCTGTTCAATCCCCGCGGCGGGACACGGACGCCCATCGCAGAACTTGTCGAGCAGGCCGTCGCCGCAGGAGTTGAAGGGCTGACGCTTATCGGCGGCGAGCCGTTTGATCAACCCGTCAGCGGTGCCGCTTTGGCAAGCACGGCCCAAGAGCGGGGCCTTGGAGTCATCGCGTTCTCCGGCTACGAGTACGAATCCCTGCTGGACAGGGACGACGACACAAAGGCATTCCTCGCAGCGACCGACCTGCTAGTGGACGGTCCCTACCAGGCCGAAACCCGGAAACCCACCGCGCCTTGGTGGGCTCCAGCAACCAACGCTTCATCCATCTCACCGAACGATACAAAGCGTACAAACCCGAGGCCGTGACCAACAGGATTGACGTTCGGATTCGTCCTGATGGTTCCATCGACGTCGCCGGCTTCCTGGACGCGGACGGTCTCGAGGACCTTCTGCAGGCGACGGCAACCAACAGAACCTATCGCGGGAGCCGACCTTGATCAGTTCCCCTCGATGACTTCGAAGGCCCCAACAATCAAAAGGAAAATCATTGGAAGCAGCAGCCGTAACCACGTGGATGTTCGTCGCCGAATGTCCCATTCCCAACGATGTCGCCGAGCTGATGGTCCCGGGCGAGCAGCCGGTGGCCGCTTACAAAACGTTTCGCGATAGCGCCATCTTCACAACAAAACGACTCATTGTGCGTGACGCCCAGGGAATGACCGGCAAGAAGGTGGAGGTCTACTCCCTGCCATACTCTGCCATCAACATGTGGTCCTCGGAGAATGCCGGAACGTTCGATCTGGATGCTGAATTAGAGCTGTGGACACGGGCCGGCCACATCAAAATCAAGGTGGGGAAGAAGACGGACATTCGGCGCCTGGACATGCTGATTGCCCATTCGGTACTGGGCACTCTGCCCTGATCGGAATAGGGCAATGCTTGAAGTGAAGCGCATCTGCTGGACGAGGCAAGCAATCAAATCAGCCTACTTGGCTGCGACAGTGTGGCTTCTCGCGTCAGCCACTATGGGGCGCTGATTCCGGACAAGGGCACCACTGTCGAAGGCCAAGGAATTTCCGTGGTCACAGCGACATTCCTTCCCTACGTCAACAGGAACGAATAGAACCTCGCCGGCGGGACTACGTTGCGCCCGACGGTCCCGTTAGCGTCGGCGAGCGGCAGCCGCTTCCTTAACCCAAGCCGGTGGTTGAGCTTCTCGAATCTCCGGTTTCGACAAGCTCAACCACCGAACATCCCTACGGGTGCACCAGCACCTTCACCGCCGTCTCCTTGTGGTTGATCAGCGTGTCGAAGCCCTGCTCCACCAGGTCCTCCAGCGCGATCCGCCCGGTGATGAACGGCTTGAGGTCCACCTTGCCCTCCTGCACCATCTTGATGACAGCGGCATGGTCCCGGACGTAGGCGATGGTGCCGCGCAGGTCGATCTCCTTCAACACCAGCTTCTGCATGTCCACCGTGGCCGGCGCACCCCAGATGGACACGTTGACCACCACACCCGCCGGCCGGACGGCGTCGAGCATGGTGTCCAGCACCGCGTTCACGCCCGCGCACTCGAAGGCGACGTCCGCCGCGGTACCGCCGGTGAGTTCCAGCACCCGCGCCGGGACGTCCTCCTTGCTGGGGTCCAGCACATGGTCCGCCACACCGCTGGAGATGGCTTTCTCCTTGCGTGCCTGCGTCAGTTCGCTGATGATCGTGGTCACCCCCATGCCCTTGAGGACCGCCGCGGTGAGCAGCCCGATCGGGCCCGACCCGCCCACCAGTGCCACGTCGCCCGCCTTCACGCCGCTGCGCGCCACCGCATGGTGCGCCACGGACAGCGGCTCGATCAGGGCCGCCTCATCCAGCGGGATGTCCCCGATGGGATGCACCCACCGGGCGTCCACCACGATCTTCTCGCTCAGGCCTCCCCGCCGCCGGAGAGCCCGATGAACCCCATCTTGCGGCACAGGTGGTAGTTGCCCGCCTGGCAGGAATCACATTCGTCGCAGACAAAATAAGGTTCGACGACGACGTTGTCCCCCTTCGCGAGGCCCTTCACCCCTTCGCCGACATCAGAGACAGTCCCGGAGAACTCGTGCCCCAAAGTCACCGGAGCTTCCTCCCCCGAGAGCGGGTGGGCGTGGCCCGGGGCGGGGACGAAGATGGGGCCTTCGAGGTACTCGTGCAAGTCAGTTCCGCAGATGCCGCACCAGGCGACGTCGATCTTGACGGTCCCGGCGCGGAGCTCCGGCTCCGGCACATCCTCGATCCGGATGTCTTTCCTGCCGTGGAAACGTGCTGCTTTCATGATGCTCCTCCGAAACTGAAGCGGATAAGAGTCAGCGCGTGTGGTGGGTGGGCTGCAGTTCGTACACCGGCGTTTCCAGCCCCTCCATTCGGGCCTTGAGCTGCAGGGCCAGGTACGAGGAGTAGTGCCGGCTCTGGTGCAGGTTGCCGCCGTGGATCCAGAGCTGGGGCACGTTGGTGGGCTTCCACATGTTGCGCAGCTCCCCTTCCCACGGGCCCGGGTCCTTCGGGGTGTCCGAGCCGTAGCCCCAGCACTTACCCACGCGGTCAGCTACCTCGGGCGAGACCAGGTCCGCCAGCCAGCCGTTCATGGAGCCATAGCCGGTGGCGTAGACGATCAGGTCGGCCTCCAGTTCGGTGCCGTCAGCAAGGACCACTGCGTTCCCGGTGATCTTGGCAACCTCCCCGGACCGCAGGCTCACCCGGCCGTCGATGATCAGCTGGGAGGCGCCGACGTCGATGTAGTAGCCGGAGCCGCGCCGCAGGTACTTCACGAACAGCCCGGATCCGTCCACGCCGAAGTCCAGGTCGAACCCAGCGGCCTCCAGCTGGGAGTAGAACTCGGCATCCCGTTCGGCCATCGCCTGGTACACCGGCACCTGCATCTCGGGCAGGATCCGCATGGGCAACGACGCGAACAGCAGGTCGGCCTTCTCGGTGGTCACCCCGTTCGCCAAAGCCTTCTCGGAGTACAGGTCGCCCAGCGCCAGGTCCATCAGCGATTCGCTCCGGGCGATGTGGGTGGAGGACCGCTGCACCATGGTGACGTCCGCGCCGTGCTCCCACAGGTCCGCGCAGATATCGTGCGCGGAGTTGTTGGAGCCGATCACCACGGCCTTCTTCCCGGTCCAGTCTCCACCGCCCGGGTGCTGCGAGGAATGGCGCTGCTCCCCCAGGAAGGAGCCCGCGCCGTCGAACGCTGGAATGTTCGGGTAGCCCGAGACGCCCAGGGCGAAGACCAGCTGCTTGGGCCGGAGGGTCACAGGCACCCCATCACGAATGACGTTGACCACCCATTCCTGGGTGGCGTCGTCGAACTCGGCGCCCACGCACTCGGTGCCGCCCCAGTAGTTCAGCTCCATGATCCGGGTGTAGTGCTCCAGCCAGTCGCCGATCTTGTCCTTGGCGGCGAACACGGGCCAGTCGTCGGGGAACTTGAGGTAGGGCATGTGGTCGTACCAGACGGGGTCGTGCAGGTGCAGGGACTTGTACCGGTTCCGCCAGGAGTCGCCCGGCTTCTGGTTCTTCTCGATGACCAGGGTGGGGACGCCCAGGCGCCGCAGCCGGGCCGCGAGGCCGATGCCGCCCTGCCCGCCGCCGATGATTACCGTGTAGGGCTGCTCCTCGTAGCCCAGCCGCGCCTCGCGCTCCTCCTTCTGTTCCAGCCAGGAGCGCCGGCCCTTGATGATTTCGTGCGCCACGCTCTTCTCGCGGCGGGTGCCCTTCTTCTCCTCGAAGCCCTTGAGCTCCTGCAGGGTGGTGAGCAGCGTCCAGCATTTGCCGTTCCGGAGCCGGAGGTGGCCGTAGCCGCGGGCGGCGGCGGTTTCGAACGTGATCCAGGCTTCCGTGGTGCCGGCGTCACCTGTGGCGTCCTCCGCGAGCCCCACCCAGAAGGCTGCACGTGGTCCAGCGTGGCCTCGAGCATCTGCCGGATGTCCGCCTTGCCTTCCAGCGTCTTCAGGTTCCAGGTGAACGCCACGAAGTCGCGCCAGTAGCTGTCATCCTCAAAAAGCTCCAGCGCGGCGTCCACGTCGCGCCGCTGCAGGGCGGTGTCCAGTTCCGTCAGCCAGGCCTGCGCGGCTGCGGTGGGTATTTCGGTCATGTCCACTCCCTTGTGTCGTATGGTCCGTGTCTCTGGTGGTCCCGGCAGCCCCGTCCCGCCGGAATCCCCTGCGCTATGCTGGGGCGGGCGTGAGCTGCATCACCATTGCAGCGCAGTGGGGGTTTCAACCGCGTTACACGGGCACTGCCGGCAAGGACGCCGCCGGTGAGGAGGACACTGTTTTGGACTACGGCCTGAGGTTTTCGGACCCGGCGAAGTACTCGCGTGCCCTGCGCCGCGCCCACGAACTGGTCATCTCCGGCGTCCCGCGCCCGGAGATCCCCAACAACCTGGCGGATTCGTGGCGCCGCTCCATGGCCTTGGGCATCAGCCCCGACCAGCACAGCCCGCGGCACCTGCATGACGTTTCCGACGTGCTGGAGTTGCGGCGGGAGCACCGGCTGCAGCAGGTCATGCCGGCGCTCAACGACCTGCTGGCCGACGACTCCACTTCCGGCCGGCACCTGCTGGTGCTGACCGACGCCCGCGGCGAAGTCCTGTGGCGGGTTGGAAGCCCGGACGTGCTGCGGCGGGCGGACCGGCTGGAGTTCTCCGAGGGGCGGACTGGTCCGAGGCCGGGATCGGCACCAACGCCATCAGCGAGGCGCTGGTCACCGGCCGGCCGGTGCAGCTGTTTTCCGCCGAGCACCTGGTCCGCACCCACCATGAGTGGGCCTGCACGGCGGCGCCCATCACGGACCCGGCCACGGGCCGCCTGCTCGGCGTACTCGACATCTCCGGACCGCTCGACACCATCAGCGCGGACACGCTGCGGATGGTGCGGTGCGCGGTCCGGGTGGCTGAGGCTCTGTTGGGAACGCCCGACGGCGGGAGGTCCTTGGGTCTCTCTTCTCCGGTTCGTGCCTCGCGGGCGTCCGTTCGACGGCCTTCTGTTCGTGTGGAGTCGCTTGAGCTGCTCGGAGACAAACCTGCCGCGGTGTTTGCTGATGGGAGCCGGGTGCCGCTGACGCTGCGCCGCGCGGAGATCCTGGCGCTGCTGGATTCCCGCACCCAAGGATGGACCGCCGAGGAGCTGGCCTATGAGCTCTACGGTGATGCGGGCACGCCGCAGGCCATCCGCACCGAGATGTTCCGGGTCCGTTCGATGCTGGGCGACGCCGTGGAGTCGAACCCCTACAGGCTCGTTGCGGGCCTGGCCGGGTGCTCGGATTCCGGGCGCGTCCTGCGGCTGTTGCATGAGGGGCAGGTGGCTGACGCGCTTGAGGCCTACCGGGCTCCCCTGCTCAGCCGGTCGGGTACCCTCGCCGTCCAGCTGCTCCGGGACCAGTTGGATCTTGCGGTGGGCGCGGCCGTACGGTCCAGCCGTGACGCCGGGCTCCTCATCCAGTGGCTCTCCACGGACATGGGGTCCGCGGATTCTGAGGCGGTTGAAGCGCTTGGCTCGCTGGTGGGACGCGGGGATGCTCGGTACCTGTCGTTTTTGGCTTCCACAGGGGGTTGAGCCCGCACTCGGTGGTTGACCAGCCTTGGAAGTCGCATCTATGGCTCCCTGACAACGTTTAAGCGGAGTCTCTCACCGAGGGTCTTGAAACGACCGGACTGTGGCCGCGCCTCGTTCGCGGGCCGTCTCCGCACCAACCGCGACAGATCTCGATCTGGCTTCTTGTGAGATTTGCACTCGTCATGTCGCGCTGACCTCGACCGGTTCAGCAACAAGAGTTGAATAAACGTGCCCGTATTAAGTCGGGCTTTGTCACTTCGAGGAAGGTTGATCACAATCCCGCGTCAAGAAGCCCCCGCACAAGGTCTGTTCCGATCTCGATGCGGTCAACCGTGTCGATTCCGTCCATCTGTTTGATCTCGATGATGCCGCTCTCGGACGTACCAAGCTCGCGCCGGAGCGAATCGTACAACTCTGCGAAATTGTCCAGCGCCGGTCCTGACAGTTCGAACCCTGCGGAGACTGAGCGGATCCCGACGCCGCTGCGTGTGAGCCGTAGCCGTCGGGGAATCCTCTCGTGTCCGGTAAACCAGGGGTCATCGACGTTGTGTGGGTTACCGAGATTACGCCAAATGGCCAGGAGGTAGGGGTCCCGGTACCTGCTGTTGAGCGTGCTCGTACCACCGCGGAGCATGCATAGCGAGTAGCCGAGCGCTCCGCTTTCTGAGTAGTAGATTCCCGAGCCGCCCTCACGCATGGCCGAATATTTCACCATGTAGTACCGCCAGTCGAAGTCGAGCTCCGATTCACGCTGGGCGAGCCATTCGGATTGCACTGCCACTAGGGCTGGCTTCAAATCGTCGCCGTCATCGATGGAATCGAGGAGCCTGGCAAGAGCGGCGCGCGTTGAAGACAGCGCCTCACGGTCTGCGCCGGTAAGCAGTTCGCGCCAAGCATTTTCGAAACGCTTAGAGCCTGTTCCGAATTGAAACTTCCTGTTGTTCGTTGTCCGTTGATACTCGCCAGCTGCCAGAAGCGCGCCAGTGGCCTCGAACCAGGACTCGGGCTCCGATGCCAGGCGATGGAACGCGTCGGACCGAGCATTGAACTTTTCCGGATCAAGCAAGAACGCACCGATCGACCCACGCAGAAGGTGATGATCTTCCAAGCGATGAAGTGCCTCAGTGAGCTCTGGGTGGACGGCCAGGAAGTCGCGCTTCAGCAGTTCATCCTCGACCTGCGCTTTGTTGAAGCTGTCAATTTCGCCGAGGGCATCGCCGAGCACGACCCGGTCGACGTCCCGGAGCAACCTAGGCATACGGTCGACACGGAGCTCATTCGGGGAAGCCTCTATGAGATTGCGCAGGGAGCGGATCCGGGCCGGAATAGCGTCTGTGTCGTACATGAGATGGCGGAGTACGGCAAAGAGCAGAAGGCCCTGCCCGAACGTAAAGACCCTTGTTCTGCCGCTTGTATCTCCGAAGGTGCGGCAGCAGGCATCGAACAGGTTGATGCGCTGATCTCGGAAGAAGAGCGCAACGCGATCGGCCTCAACCCCGTCCTGCCGCTCGGTGGTACCCGGAAGAGCCCGCTGAATACTCCGGCAACGTCGCGGCCGCCCCATACGTCGAACGCCTTGAACAGGAAGTCCAATGACTCTGCCCGCTTGGGATTTACGGCACCGAACACCCGCTCAGTGCGGTGGCTAAGACGTTCGGGACGCTCACTGACCTCCACGCCAGGATCAAGCCACTCGCACAACTCGGTGATGTAGCCGATGTAGCGCATGAATTCGTCGTCGACGAGGTCGTCGTCGCCGCGGAATCCCCAGAGTAGGTCTGACCATGTGCCGTCAACCTTTAGCGAAAACTCCTTGGCGCGGTCGGTGGACTCAATAGTTTCCTCAAAGTGCGCCTTGAAGTTCTCGAAGTCAGTCAGAGGCTTCCCGCGGGAGTTCATCTTGATGTAGAGGTCCGCGGTCGAGCCCATGTCAGGCGGCGCGAGCAAAAGGAAGGAAACCGCCGGCTCGATCGGGTCAACGAGCCGCTCCCAGGCCATCTTGGAGTCCGCCGTCCGAAACTTCAGGTGGATTGCGTCGAGCATGACGAGCATGGACTGGATGGTCGGATCGTGCCGCCAGACGAACAGGTACCACGGTTGGTCAATGACCCACGCTGACGGCTGCTCCACGGTGTCTGGCAGCATGGTCATCACAAGCCGTTCGCAGAATAACCGGGCACTGGGCCGGGTGGCGTACGAGAACTTCGCCCATGCCTCGGTGGAACGAAGCTCCCCCGCTCGCGACGCGAGATACCAGTGCAGCAGAAACAACGTGGTGAGCCGCTGCTGACCGTCGAGAGGCTCCAACACACCTGACTTCACTTCGCCATAGACGAAGTCGAGGTCCACCGGAGCCGGTTTCTCCCCGGCGACGGCTGAGTGCAGAACGTCGATGAACTTCTTTCGGATCTCGTCGACCGCGGCACTTTCGCGGCCTTGCGCATAGTCCCGCTGAATCATCGGGATCTCGATCGCTTGAATCTCATCCGTTTCGTTGGGCAGGAAGAGGCCGGTGAACGTCGTGGACCTGCTTTGGGTACTCATGCTTCGCTCACTTCTTCCGTCAGATACGCGCCGATTTCAGCGCGGAATGCTTCAAGGTACGCACGACGATCCGAAGCGCCCCAAAAGTGGAACTGCTGTGCACCCTCGTCTGTGTAGTACTTGAGGAACACATTCCGTGTGCACACGGGGATATACGAACCCACGCGGTCTCTTCGAAGTATTTCAAGCCGCTTTACTTCGAAGACCGAGTTACTCAGGGCGCTGTTATCTCGGCTGTCGAGAAGAGCAAGGTTGTCAATGACGTGCACATCCCCCTCAGCGGCCTCATCGCCGGAGGAAAAAATCTCATTGACATCACGCTCCAGCGTCCGAAACGTTTCCCGGCTAATCGTCGGGATCGCGTCATCGATCCGACGGATGAGGTCGCGACGACGGTCCTCATCGAGCGGCAGACCGACTAACGCGTCACGATGCAATCTGAGCCAGCTCGTCCATTGCTCGCCCGTATTAAGTGCTTCGGCATTCTGGGCGTGGATGTGCTCCAGCGACCATGTGCCGGCCGCGTGCGCACTGAATGAATAGCGCTCCGAGGAATGCTTCATCTTGCGAATTGTTTCGACGTTCATCAAAAGCAGTGCCTGCGACGCCTTTTCCCGTCCCGCCGCGCTCTCGTAGGAGAGCCCGGAAAGTGCTGTATCCGTCAGGGCCAATTTGGTCTTGATCCTGTCGTCGAGCGTGGCTTCGAAGCTGCTCCTGGACTTGCCCTCTGCGACACCAACGAGTTCGTCAAACGGCGTCCCTGTTGCGACTAAATACCCAACCTTATGGAACACGTTTCGGTCCTCGAACCAGCCGAGGATCAGCGAGTGGAGGTCAATGACTCTGTTCCAGAAAGCCTTGTAGTCTGCATCGATCTCGGCTCGCAGCGCCCCAAACGTGTGGAAGGGCAGGCGCTCGCGTCCCCTCGGCCGCCTGCAAGGGTATCGAGCAGCAGACTTATGTGAGTGGCCTGACTGTTCGCATGACCCGTAACGAACGCCCAGACCTCGGGCGTGCGGAGATCGCGCTCGAATGTGTCCCACTGCGCGGCGATCTCCAGCGACCGATCGGGCTGGCCCGGCGACCCTTGGCCCGGGTCAGCAGGAGCGCCTTGACCAGTTCAGCATCTGTCAGCGGGATGCGTCCGACATTCAACCTCGTGAACAAGTCAGTCGAATTCGTTGCTTCGGGCGCCTCGTACCAGATCACTTTTACGCGACGCGACAGATCGGTATAGAAATCGATCGCCGCCTGAATCTCGCCGGACCCCAGCGCCTCGAACCACGATCTGATCGTAGAAGCAGCCTTGTGGATGTGAAAGAAGTCGATGTTCTGCCTGCTTCCGGCCTCATCCGGGGCCTGCAGGTAATCCTGGCTTCCGACTCGCGTCTCGTACTCAAGCTCGAACCTTGCCCTCGCCGACGGCAAGGACCCACGGATGTCCTGCAGAATCAGGAACAACGTGGTAAGACGCTGTTGGCCGTCTACGAGTTCCCAACGACCGTCGGCCATTCTTTTCACAACGATCGGCTGGAGGTAGTAAGACGACTTCCCCCGGCTCCCGGCAACATCGTCGAGGAGCTGGGTGACCTCGTCGACGCCCCACCGGTACCCGCGCTGGTAGGCCCGGATGAAGAACCTGCCCTCAATATCGCCGACGAACCGCTCTTCAAGCACGCTTGTTGTCGCCGCCATCATCGCCATGTCCGCAACTGTATCGAGTGCCACAGACATTTATGCAGATTCCGATAGTGTTTCGGTCAGCTCGGTGCTGGGGACAGTAGACCCGGCAGCTCTCCACGAGTGGTTCGACAAGCTTGAGGTTAACAGCAGAGTGGTCGACACCCTGTCCCCGAAGCCTTGGGGCGCTTCTGATAGCAGGTCGTTGACCGACATGGACCGCACTGGCTTGGGTACGAGCCGGGGCCTGATCCAGGCGCATTTGCCGTCATAGTCACTGCCGTGCCGCGCGCCGCTTGGGCGCGACTTGGAGACACACTGGCGTCACTCTAAGCTCTCGAATAGGGCTTGATGCCCGCGGCCAAGGGGAACAGCATGACGACAGCACCGGGCATGAAGTACGAGACGCGGTCCGTGAAGACAGTTCGCGGCATGGAAGCTAGGACTAGAGCCAAGGTAGAGAAAGAGGGCTGGGAGTTCGTCTCTCAGACCCAAGGAACAGTGCGGTCGGAGCTGAACTTCCGGCGCCAGAAACCAGAGACCCCGTGGAAACTGATCGGGATCGGCGGCGGCCTGCTCGCAGTCCTTATCATCGGGCTGCTCATCGTCAATGCGCTCGGGGGCGGGGAACGTTCAAGCAACAGCGCCGTCGCCCTCCCGTCGCCGGCTTCGTCCCAGATCGCGCCAACTGAAGCAATCACGCCATCAGCCGAGCCCGCGCCTGCTGCCCCTGTGATCACAACTATCACTGTCGATGAGTTGCTAGACAAGCTCAACTCCACCCGGATGGGCGGAATCAAGACTGGGGACCAGTTTCGGCTGACTGGCGAACTGTTCATGTCCGAACTGTGGAGGACCGGCGCGACCGGGGAGTTCACCGTCATGCTAAAGGCCCAAGGCGGAGCCCAGGACTTGTCCGTGTTCGTTGAAAAGTCAGATGCTGCCGGGTGGCGGGACGGTACGAAGGTTCAGATGATTGTGGAAGCGGGTGAGGCGACGATCAACGGTGAGACCACAGGCGGCTGGCTAAGGGCCCTGTCCGTGGAGACGATCCCGTAACTGAGGCAACCGCATCCGTGCCATGACCAGCAGGAAATAGTGCTGCCCGTAAGACGGGCCTTACCACGTTGCCGATGTCCTGGAGCTCCGCCGAGAGTACCGGCGGCAGCAGGTCATGCCCGCGCTCAACGACCTTGCTGACCGCCAATTCAAGTTCCGGCCGGCACCTGCTGGTGCTCACCGACGCCCACGGCGAGATCCTGTGGCGGGTGGGCAGCCCGGAGGTGCTGCGGCGGGCGGACCGGCTCGAGTTCTCCGAGGTGCGGACTGGTCCGAGGCCGGGATCGGCACCAACGCCATCAGCGAGGCGCTGGTCACCGGCCGGCCGGTGCAGCTGTTCTCCGCCGAGCACCTGGTCCGCACCCACCATGAGTGGGCCTGCACGGCGGCGCCCATCACGGACCCTTTGACGGGTAAGCTGCTGGGCGTGCTCGACGTCTCCGGCCCGCTGGACACCATCAGCGCGGACACGCTGCGGATGGTGCGGTGCGCGGTCCGGGTGGCGGAGTCCCTGTTAGGAACGCCCGACGGCGGGACGTCGTTGGGTGCCTCACCTGGCCGGGGTGCGTCCCCCCAGTCGGTCCGCCGGCCAGTGTCGACCGTTGAGCGGCTGGAGATGTTCCGGGTTCGCTCGATGCTGGGCGATGCCGTGGAGTCGAACCCCTACCGGTTCGTCACAGGCCTGACCGGACGTTCGAACTCGGGGCGGGTCCTGCGGCTGCTGAGCGAAGGACGCGTTGCCGAAGCACTGGAGACTTACACGGCTCCCCTACTCAGCCGCTCGGGGGCCTGGCCGTTCAGCTCCTCCGGGCCAGCTGGACCTCGCCCTGGGCTCGGCCGTGCGGTCCAGCGGCGACGCCGGGCTTCTCATCAAGTGGCTGTCCCCCGATATGGGAACTGCGGATGCGGAAGCTGTGGAAGCGCTTGGGCGGCTGGTGGGGCGTGGGGATGCTAGATATCTGTCGTTCCGCGCTTCTATCGGTGGTTGAGCCTGTCCTCGCCAGTTGGTCCTGCTCCTTGGGGACGGAGCCTGTCAGAAACCGCTTCGTTCAGGTCAGCCTTAAATGAGCAGGGCCATGCGACGGAAGGGCCTAATGTCGTCTGGCCCAATGGCTCAAAGTGACGTTTGTAGCTGCTGAGCGTTGCAGCCACGACCAGGCGCCACAGGGCACGCCCCGTCCCTTCGGTCAAGACTCGAACGGTGGAAGCGCGACGGATACGTTGTTCGGTGGCCTTTGCAAGTACTTCGACAAGACGCGCGCAAACGCATCACCCGTGGTGACGAGCCACTCCACGAGTTCTTGCGACTGAGCATCATCCAGGAAGTCGCCGGGGCGGCTGACAACGAGCTTGGATGCCTTACGGTCGGCCTTGTCATCCCAGTCGAGGCCGAAACCGAGGTCTGCTTCGATGGCGTCACGCTGGGCAAGCAACTTCGCGAAGAGATCCTTGTTGTGGTTGATCCAGAACATCGAGCTGACAAGTTTCCTCTGGGAATTGACCGTGAGCGAGATCTGCCCACGGGAGTCTCCAAGGCTAACGTCGTACCAGTTTTGAGGAGAGGGCTTGCGCCAAGTATCGATGTTCGTAGCGTTCTCAAGGCCGAAGGCACGGACCCGCTCGAAGAAATCAAACTGGGCGTTCTTCACGGACACACTGTTTCCGGTTTGAGCATGGCCCCTCACCTTCTTGCGGCGGGCGGCAATCACGTCCTCGTCGACGTCGAGTCCGGCAGATTCCGCGATTTCTTCGGCGCCGATGAACTGCTCGGGATCCGCATGTCCTTCTGCGTCGAACCTGAGGCCTTCCTCCTCCAGCACCTCTCGAGGGTCGTCGTCGCGGCCAGGCTCGGTCCAGCGAAAGCCAGGCGAGATCGTCCCGCCGCTCTGGAGGACTCGCCAAGCGTTGGCCATTGGGAATGTCGCCACGATCGCAGCCAACGGCTGGGCCCAGGTGCCAGCGACGATCGCGACGTCGCCGTACGTGCTCCAACGGCCTGCCGGGATTTCGGCGACGATCGCAGCAACTTGGCTGCGTAGCGCTGACGGCTCAACGCCCACAGCAATGATCCTCTCATCAGGGCCTGGCCACAGCTCAATGATCTTTTCCGCTAATTCACCGCAACGGGCGCTGATCTCGCCGATGCCCCAAGTAGCATGTGTAGCGATCGCTTGATTCATCCACAGGCCGCTCTTGCCTAGCATCTCCCGCTTCTCGTCGAAGGGCTTGTTGCTAAGCTCGCTGTTATAGCCGCTCAGGGTCAGGTTTCCGAGGGTGTGTACGATGCGTTCGTGTTCGTAGTCGATGTCTGCGTCGGCACTGAAACCCTCCCCGAACGTTTCGCGTACGGACTCGGTCATCGTTTGAGGTAAGACATGCTCGATAGTCAAGTACCTCGGGTCCAGGGCAACGATCTCCTTTGGGCGGTAGGCCTCTTCAAGCCACTCGAGTATGAGTTTCTTCTGCGGTCCCCGGCCTTGCCAGTAGAAAGCGATCGTCTGGGCGGCATCGCGAACCTGCTGGTCGGTTGCGAAGTACTTGCGCCCGCGGGACAGGTATTCGCGCAGTGCGACGTCAATGTGGTCCTCGTCGCTGATGGCCGCTACAGCCTGGAGCAGCGTCCGGTTCAAGTTTGCGGTGGCGCGCCCGATCACAACCCGACGCACGAAGTAGGACTCCAGGTATGTCAGTGCGCTTACTACTTCGTTATTATCAGCAGTACCGGCAGCGCGTCGAGCGAGGATCTTCATCACCAAGGGATACGCGGTTGTCGAGCCCCAAGCCTTCATCCTGGTTAGACGACGACGTACCTCGCCATGCTTCTCCTCCTCAGGCCTGAGAATCGTCGCAAGAACATCGCCAAGCTCGGCGATACGGATAATCTCAGCTTCGACTAGATCGATGGTCTTGAGCTTTTCAAGCCGTTGTTGCTGTCCAACGTACGTGTCCGCCTGCTTCGCCCGTTCGTCGCGTTGAGCTAGGTCGAGCCAAAACAACAACTCGAGGTTCTCAGAGTCCAGCTTCCTCTCCAGTGGAAGCCATACGTTGTCATAGATTGTCTCCGCGCGGTTACCCAGCCGCATGAACAGATAGTTCTTGAGCAGGTCACTCTGTGTCAGGCGAAGGCCGGTGTTATTCAGCGACTCAAAGATGCGGTGCGCGTTGTCGGAAGGTTCAGCCGTGACGACCACGAGCGCTAGGCCCCTACGACAGCTGCCTCAAGCAACTCCAGGTCATGCGGGTCATCGGGATCGTCTGCCGCGGCAATTTTGGAGCGGAAGAATCGGTATGCGTCGCCGACGGTATCTTCCCCGCCAGCCTGGGGCGCGCGGTTGAGCACCGCCATGTAGGCGGGCCGATCTGCCTGCGTCGGCATGACCTTAAGTGGCTTGCCGCGGTCATAGACGTTGATTAGGTATTGCGCATCGATGCCGCGAGCACGATCGGGTTCCCCGGTTTCGATCAGGTGGTCGCGTAGGGCAGCCAGAAGGAGAGTCAGCGTAGTCAGTCGCTGCTGGCCGTCGACAACGAGAAACTTGTTGACGCCAATGGCACCGAAGTCAGGACTGCTCGCCAGTACAAGGGAGCCGATGAAGTGCGAAGCCTTCGGGTCGTCGCCAAGAGCACGCTCGAGTTCGACGACATCTGACCACAGCTGGTCAAGCTGCTTCTTGCCCCACGAGTACACGCGTTGATAGAGCGGAACTTGATACTGTTTCTTGCCTTCCAGGACACCCGCCAGCGTACCGTTCTCCGCATGAACCACACACGCCTCCTCGGGTCTTGGAGCAATGGAAGAAGACTACAGGCAGAGGTTGTCGTCTGCCTGTAGCTGCCACCCTGGCTGCTACGCCTGAGAGTCCGAGGCCGGTCCTCCGGAGTTCGTCTTTAGCGAGCCCTGCGCCGCGCCTACGAACAGGTATCTCCGGCGTCCCGCGCCAGGAGATCCCCGACGACCTCAAGGTCCTTCGCCGGAGGACCGAGTGAGCTAGATCAACCGGCCGCGGCTGGGCCAATTGCAGGCTCTGTCGGCGGCCGCAGGTAACCTTGCATATGCGCGGTTGGAGCGAGGCCGCAGTTCGCGATCGCCGCTTCCGTTCGATCACGAAAATATAATTTAGCCGAGGATTGACGATGTCATTGATAACTAGAACTGCATTTCCACTGCCCATGCAGTACCTAGGATCGAAGCAGAGAATTGCCAATTGGATCGTGGAGGAAATCAAGCAACAATTTCCGGCGACCTCGAACTTGGTCGACCTTATGAGCGGCTCCGGTGCCATCGCACACGAAGCAAATATGCGCGGCTGGAATCTGCATGCCAATGACATCCAACCTTACTCGCACCGCGTTCTGAAGTCTGCATTTGAGACGCCCCGCACAGAACTTACCGACATCATTGAATGGCTTGAGTGCGGTTCACTCGACGAAATAATCCTCGAAAAGGACCGATCCAGAGCCCGAACCGCGCTCTTGGAAGAGGACGAATTCTTCGCAAGTGCATCAAGAGGAGATTTCGACTGGAAGGAGTACGCCAGTTTTTGCAACAACTTTAATGGCCTCCATACCAGCGCGACTGGAAACTATGACCTGTTTGTTGCATATTATCCAAATACGTACTTTGGGGTCCGCCAGTGCCTAGAAATCGATGCCATTCGCGAGAAGGCATCGCAATCATCTGCCGATGTGGCAACACATCTTATCGGAGCACTAATTTCAAGCCTGACGTTCGTTTCTTCTACCACCACACACCTTGCTCAGTTCCTCAAGCCGGCATCTCAGTCCACTGCATTAAACCTCATTAACTGTCGTGCGAGGAGCGTTCAGGAACAGGTTTTGAAACGCCTGCGACTTTTGGTCGATTACCCGATGCCAGATTTTGCAACCACCAGCAATTTAGGATTTGAGAAAGTTCTCATTGGATGCAGATTCGATCCTAATGAAACTATCGTTTATGCAGACCCCCCTATTTCAAAGAGCACTATTCTCGCTACTACCACGTCCTAGATACCCTTGCTCTATACGACTATCCAGAGCTGACTTTTAACGAACGACTCGGATCAGTCACAGTAGGAAGATACCGAAATGACCGAATTGTGAGCGATTTTGGCCTACGGTCCAAGGTTGCAGACACGTTCAGCCAGATGTTCTCATTGGCGAGCGCCCGCGGTCTCCAGATGGCTTTGAGCTATGCAAGCACGTCGCTGCTGCCCGCCGACAAGATTGTGCGGTTGGCCGAGGCGTCGGGCTACCGGACGGAAATAAAGGAGATTGAACTGAGACACTCAGGCCAAGGGCAGGTCCGCGCGAAGTCGGACGTAACTGAATACCTATTCTTGCTGACTCATGGCCGCTAGCGCGCAATTGCTTGAAAAAAACGCAGTAGTGGCTGAGCTCCGAAGTGTGCTTTTAGACATAGCGCCCATACACGACACGCCCATAGGCGTTATTCACCCATACTGGGCTCGAAAGCCGATGAACGTGATAGAGACGGTCATTAATCACTTGACACTTCCAGGCGACCTCGTCGTCGATCCGTTCATGGGCTCCGGCACGACTGTTTTTGGCGCTCTTCAGAACGGTCGTCGAGTGGTAGGTAGCGACATCAGTATACTTTCCCAACATCTTGTTAGCGGCCTCATTGACCTAATCGAAAATTCCGAGCTTATTTTGCCAGAAATTCGTCGCCTACTCGATGAGCATCGAAAAATTACGCTGCCCTGGTATGCATTCGATGATGATAATTACGTCGAACGCTTGAGGTTTCAAGTAACAGGAGAGTTTACAGACGGTGCATTTTGCCTCGAGCCGACAGAAATAGTGACGAAAGTACCAAAGGGTCTTTCGTGGATTGGTCGGCGTGCCCACTCTGATGTTCTCAGTCTAGGCCGACTGCCTCGCGTCGCGGACAACCTAGGCCACATGGTTGCGCATCCGGTCGACTTCGAGTCCTTGACGCTGCCAGAGAACTCACGGATTGCTATTCCTCGTGGAGCTACGCTCGCTCAATACTTCACAGAGGAAAACCGGGCGAGCATTAACGTCCTCGTGGAATTGATACAAAAATCACCGCTGAGCGCGGACCACTCGGCAGCACTTAAGCTGGTCCTGTCGGCGTCTCTGCCGTCGCTGAGATTGTCGGACAAGAAAGCCAGCTCCCAATGGCCATATTGGCGACCGAAGACAGATTTGACTTCTCGCAATCCAATCATTGTCCTAGAAGCGAGATACAAGCAAGTAGTGCAGCTCGTAGATTGGTCGCAAAGCACCGCATTGCCGAGCGACTTCGGGCAGCGTCATCAAATCTTGGCCGTGGCGGCACAACTGCTGACATCAGAGTCCTACGAAGGCCAAGCCCGCCTTGTGCTGACCGACCCTCCTTACGGTGATCAGGTGCCCTACCTGGAGTACTCAGCGATGTGGAATGGGGTGCTCGGACTTAATGTCCACGACAAGGTAAGTTCCCAGGAGCTGGTACGGTCTAACGCTTCCCATCGCCGTTCCGACTCTTCCGATTACCTGGAGCGTTTGAAGAGTGCTTTCGCTGCGAATGCCAGCCTGTTAGAGACAGGCGGTTTTCTGGCTTGGTTTTATCAAGATCAGGATCTGCGGTGTTGGGAGGCGATCCACGACGCTGCGATTGAAGCAGGCATGGTATTGCTCGACGTTATTCCGATTCCCAAGCAGCGCCGGTCACTGAAAACTGTCACCTCACCGAATGCCACACTTGATGGCGATCTGTTGTGTGTTTTCACAACGGCCAGCGGTCCATCCGATACCTTCCGAAGCCGCGAGCCTCAGATACTCGATGATGGAAATGAGTCCGATGGTAACCACGGTTCCTACTTTGACCGCTACGCTGTCCTTATATTGTCGGCTCTCAGATCTGGCAATATTTCGAAGCTCGCGGATCAGTATGGAACAGTGAAGCGCGCTCTAGCTGCGATGGGGAATAGTTTTGTATTGGCTTTTGGATGATACAACGAAGGAAAGAGTCCGCGACACGGTCGCGGGGTTCGTGGAATCAATTGCGACCATAACTGGGAATACCCAGTCCGACCAGCTATTCCCCTTTGTCGGACGTAAGGACATCCGAAAAGCGGACGTAGTCATCAAATCCCTCAGTAGCAGAGACGACTTAGTTGTCGATCCTTTCTCTGGCTCCGGAATCTTCACTTACGCAGCGGCTGGTCTTAACCGTCGAATTTCCTCGAATGAGTGGGAGCCATATACGCACCGCATGAGCACAGCACCTTGGCGGCTGCCTGAACGCGAAGAGATCGCCATTGCGCGGAATGAATTGATTAGTGCACTCAATCCAAAAATGAATTACCTCTATCGGACCACATGTACGTGCGGCCATGAGCACGTGATTGATTCACAGTTTTTTGATCGCGTCCCCTTGCGCTACACCCATGTAACACCGCATGTACGCCTTGGGCCGGCTGGCGAAACCGTCACATATCGTCAAGGGAGCAAGTGTCCGAGATGCGGTGAAACCGAGAAGACTTTCGATGCTACCGATCAGAATCACATTGATGAGATTAATTCGGTGGAGCTACCTCAGCGTTATCGGGACCTGTTTGACACACAATTAATTAAGAACTCTCGTATCAACTTGTCGGATGACTGGACCATCTATGGCAAATTGTTTCCACACCGCTCTAAGCTGGCGATGGCTGAGATCTGGGATGCGATCTCTCGTCTGGATGGAAGCGAAAACACTCGCCTTTTCATGCAGGATGCCTTCTTGGCCATAATTCCGCAGGCGAAGTACAAGGACTACCGTAGTAAAAGCCAAGATATGCACGTACCCCAGGTGCAGCTCCGTGAAGTGAACCTGTTGTCAAGATTTGTGGAATCGATCGACCGTAGAGGTCGGCGACTGCACGAATACAGTTTTTCATCGTCATCCAACCAGCCTCCGATCGCGTGCGACGACTTCAGAGGCTTCATGTCGCGATTGGAACCCGGATCCGCGCAGCTCGTATTGACCGACCCACCTTGGAGCGATGGTAATGCCTACTTCGAAAAGGCACAGCTTTATCACCCTTGGCTTGGCTATACCCTCAGCAGCGACGATGACCGGCTCGAGAATGAAGTAGTGGTTACCGACGCTCCGTCCAGGTCGGCCAGCCACGACGAAGATCGGTGGTGGCTCGACATGGCTGATTTCTTTGCATCAGCGGCTAAGGCAACGCGCGACCTCGGATATCTCGCCATGTACTTCCGGCCGATACCGGCCCGCCGCTGGTTGGAGAATCTGAATCGCCTTAAGTTAGAGGCTAGGATCGCTGGCTTTGAGCCTTTACTGTCCGTCGATGTGTCAAGTCCTGACCCCTCAATGCGTATTCAGCAAAGCGCCTCATTCGTTTTCTCAGCGGACATGGTGTTTGTTTTCCTCAAGTTACCCCAAGCCCTTCGCAGACGCTTTGTTCGGGACATTGACCTAGACCATTTGGCGTTTAAAACGGCCGCCTCGCTACAAGAGACCACCGCGATGCCCTTTTCGGAGTCCCAATGGCGACGGGAATTTAGCCGCCAGTTGAACACTGAAGGTGCGCCCGAGATCAACCTTCCCGCCAACGAACACATAGTCGCTGAGCTATTCACACGCTATACGCGCGAAGTGCAAGCCGGTAGATTTCTGATTCGGTCCCAGACGCCATTCGCGGGTCAGCTCTTTGATGTTCCTGCGGCGGAGCGTCTGTTCGCATATGTTCCGACCGTCGTGCGGGAACTGACGTTGGCGGGGGCTACTTTCACTTACGACATGTTCCTCCTTCGGCTCGCTGCGTACGTTGAGAATGGAACACGCATGCTCATAAACGAAGTTCAAGGTGTTGATATGCGGAAGATCCTTGCGCCTTACGCCACTGTGTCCGGGACGGCAGGGTGTTTGCTCGACGCGCGACCCCGCGACTTCCGGCCGGAATCTCCCAGGTCATGGAGCTCGACCCGTCTCAATTCGAACACTTTGCAGCAGAATTATTACGAAGGCAGGGCTTTACAGATGTTGCTGTGCAGGGGGGTTCAGGCGATCGAGGAGTAGACATATCAGCCACCGACCCCGACGGCGTAAGTATTGTCGTTCAGTGCAAGCGGTACCTCGGCAATGTCAGCGCCGCACCCGTACAGCGGCTACACAGTTTCGCTGTCACGAGAGGTGCTGGACGTAGATTGGTTATCACTACATCTGGGTATACGCCCGACGCAAAGGATGAGGCACTTCGAACGGGCACTGAACTAGTAGATGGGTCACGGCTGGAAGAACTCGTTGCCGAGTTGATGCCGGAGTTTGCTAACGCTCGAGGCCTTGCGAGTAATCCGATCTCGGTGCCATCAGTGTGACGCCCATCATTTTCAGAACTGACCGTGCGCTCGAAGAGCCACAAACGGGCCTCGGAAAAGACCGAACGCCCCACTTCGGCACCTCCCACGACGCCACACCCCTCAAAAGGGACACAACAATCGACCGAATGGCCCTGACAAAGACTGTCTATGAGGAAGGGCGAACTCGATTGCAGATTGCCGGACCAGTGGGGGGTGTACTCAAGCACAATTGCAGACTACTTTCCCACACTGCGGTATCGGAGACAGATAGACTTCGGTCGATCTCGGATTTAGCGAGGCGGAGCTGTTTCAGATTAAGTTCGGTGAGACTGCCCGATTAGACTCAAGCCATGAATGAACCCCTAGCGGTCGTCCGGGCAGCACGCCCAATCAGCAAGCACTTGAGAAACACAAAGACCGGTTTCGGCGGTCGAATGCTGGTGCTGACGAATTCCTTCAGTTTCTTCGGCGCAGCGACGCTGGGGTATGGAGGATTCAGCAAGACACGTTAGTTTCTCAATGGTGGATCAACGTCACGCTCCCCGAACATCAAGAGAAGATTTTTGGCCTGAATCGTGAGATACAGGTGCTCTACACGGAGTTTCCACAAGTGCATCCCCGCGCACTGTCGGTGATCCAGGACCGGGTTCGGAGAGACATGCGAGTTGAGCCCGACCTGGCAATTCTCATCAGTCGGGACAGCAATGCGCGAAATATTGTGCGGCGTCGCGCCGGCGAGATGGCAATAATTGCCGTTAATCTGGACGAGATTGGCGCAGGGGATTCACCGCTGTTGCACACGCTCATTGCACAGTCTGTGGCGACCGTTGACCACTTCGACGTAGCGATTCCCGTGAGAGAACCCAGCGGGTTCTATGGTCGACAAGCCGAGATTGAGACTATTGCGAATGACCTGAAGCGGGCCGTTTCCGTCGGAGTATTTGGCCTCCGCAAGGCCGGAAAGACATCGCTTCTAAACGCTCTCGACACTCTCCGGAGCAACGACGAGCGCAATGTGACGGTTCGGGTCGACGTGAGTGAGATCATAACCGCCGAGCAATTTCGCTCCACTGTCCTCGAGGGTCTGTGGGAGCAAGTTCGCAGCCTACCGGGCAAAGAGAACGTCCAGCCGCGTCTTCGTTCCTTGACTCGACAAGGCACACGCCGCACCGATCTCGTCGATTCCGCAACGTCATGGATCCAGGATCTCCGAGTCCTCCTCGAATACGTAGAGACGCCCGCAGTCCTCATCGTTGATGAGATTGACCAGGCATTTCCGTCCCGGTCGAATCTTGACGCTGATGAGGCCCAGTCACTCTTCCGTTCGCTCGTCCAGCTTCGAAGCGTGATCCAAGAGCAAGAACACTTCGCGCTGTTATGCGCAGGCGTGGATCCGGCTTTGTTTGAAAGACCTCTTGTCGATGGCAAGGACAATCTCCTCTACAAGCTCGTGCGCCTAGTATGGCTGGCACCGATGACCCGGGATGAGATAGCAGAAATGGTGCGTTCCCTCGGTAAGCGGATGGGCGTACGTATCCGTGGTCACCACGAGATTGATGCACTCTACGCCCGATACGGTGGCCATCCACTTCTCACTAGAAAGGCATGCTCAATCGCGGCGAGCGAGCGCAAACCCGACGATCTGCCCTTCCACATCACTACAGAAGTGCTAGAAAAGGCGATGACGTCTAGGATCTACGGAGGTCCTCACTATCAGGCTGCGGATGTTCTCGAATCCTTCACTGAATGGTTTCCTGACGAATCGGCCCTTTTGCGGCTGCACTTCTCCCATGACTCAGATGAACGAGACTTGGCGGCATTGCTTCTCCGGGACAACCCGAATGCCATGGTGCACTGCATTGCCTACGGCCTCTGTTACCCGGATCTCACTGCCCGCATCACGGCAGCCATCGAATCTCTAGATCGGTAGGTCGGCGATGCGCAGGATCGTCCGGACCTGGATCGAGGAAACGGCCTACCAATTGCTTGGGGCCAAAGGCTTCTACTTCGGCTTTCTCCGCGGGTTGGTAAATCGCATCTGATGGGCCGACTGGGTGCCGAGCTTGGTGGTTCTGCTGTGTTAATTGACGGAGCTGATTTCAGCGCCCTGAGTCAAGAGGACCAGCGAGCGCGTATTGAGGTTCCGCTTTTGGCTGCGATTGAAAAGCATGGGTCAGCCCAACTCATTTTCGATTCCTACGACCGCGCCATCGTAGGACCCAAAGGCGCGCGTCTACAATCGTGGCTGACCAGTCGTTTAATCGACGGAGCCTATGCTCAAGATGTGGGCTCCATATTTACTGCCCGGTGCGGCACGGAATTGACCAGAACGGGTGCAGGAAGTCCGCTGATGTCAAGGGTAACGCCCCTGGACCCGCCTCGACTGCAGCTTGAGGATATCGAAGCCGACGAACAGAACACCATTCACGAATGGTTTGGAGAATCAGCATTGCTCGCAGAACGGGCGACGAACTCCGGGAGCTTCGATCCAATAGCAATAGCTGACCGTTTCGAGCAGGATCTGTCATATATCGACGATGTCCAAAAGGCAGCCTCGGCGGCAATAGCCAGAGGCTATATGAACCGTGAGAGCGACTCCTTCGCTGCGCGATGTGCGGCCTACGGACTCCTGACTGAAAAGGGAACGACAATATTGCACGAGCGCCTTAGGCCTGCGTTAACCGCGACTTCAGCTACTGATCCAAAGTGGCCCGGTGACTGGGAGGCTTGCATAGCCAAATTTTCGCAACTCGTTGCAGGTGCGCACGAGGTGATCTGGTCAGACCGATACATGTACCGGGACATCCAGACTTTGAGGGCTTTTCTAAAAAAAGTTACAGAACGGACGACCTGCAACATCAGATTGCTCGGCGGCCAAGCGGTAAATGACAGATCTATCTCAGTGGCAGAAATGCACTTACTTAACAACCTCGCCTGTGTCGAGGCTCGTTGGATGACTGACGCTGATTATTGGATACTCCATGACCGCCACCTGGACATCGGACTAGGTGGATGGGTCCTTCCCCAGGTGCACGTGATCGTGGGAAAGCAGGATCCTGGCAGCGCGGTCGTGGCCCAACGGCTACATTTGGTGTGGACTACTCTGCGATATGGCGGCGCTCGCTAGCACCGTAATCCTGGATCGGCTCATAACGTGCAGACCAGCTTTCCCGCGGTGCCACCTCGTCGGAGTAGGCCCGGGCTCCCGCGACTCACCGACCGGCTGGCAACGGTGAGTGCCGGAACCGCGATGACGCTCGCCCTCGTGGTGAGGAATACCGCGGCCACCTGACTTGGCTCATTTGGTTAGTGCGTGAGTTTCGGGCTGCGGATGGCATCGAGAATGGCCTGCTGCTCGGCGGCGATGTTGGGGTCGAATGTCTGGTTGGTGCCGTTGATGGCGATGGTCGCTGAGCGCAAAGGCCGGAGTTGTCGGATGACGTTACGCACCGCGAGTCCTGTCCTGTTCTGGATAGTCGTGGAGATGGCAAGCGCTGTCAACACGATGGTCAGGTGTGCCTCGATCGCGTCGCGGGTCCGGTGGAACATGGGTCTGGCCCGCAGGTCCGTTTTGCTCATTCGGAAAGACTGCTCGACGTGCCATAGGTCGTGGTAGGACCCGATGATTTCCGTTGCGGCCATAAGGTTCGCGGGAATGTTCGTCACGTAGCCTTTCAGCCCGGTCAGTTGCCGCGCGCGTGCCAGGGAGGCTTCGTCCAGGCTCGGTTTCCCGCCGGCGCTCTTAACGAAGCGTGGGGTCCGGGCCGCTTTCTGTCCTTCGATGACGTCCGGGCCCGGTTCTCCTGGGCTGTGAGCGTTGTGTTGTCATGGACGGCCCTCTTGCGGGAGTAAGCCCAAACGGCACGCCATGAACCGGGGTGGGCCGCGGGGTCCCAGACGGGTTCGGCGCGCAGGTCTGGGTTGTTCTCGTTCTTGTGGCCTGTCCTGGGGGTGATGGTGTCGATCAGCTGCCCGTCGGTGAACGCGTCGCCGTGCCACCGGAAATGCGAGGCCAGATCGTTCGGGCCTTCGTCATCCGGGATCCGACGATGAACCGAAGATTCGCCTCGTCCAACTCGCGCAGGTTTCCCGCGGAGAGCATGCCCGCATCGGCGACGACGACCATGTCGGCCAGGCCGTGGCGGGCCTGGAACTGCTTGATGATCGGGATGATGGTTGCTGTCTCGGCCTTGTTCCCTTCAAAGCAGCCGATCTCCAGCGGGAACCCGCCACGGTCAACGAGCAGGCCGACGACAATCTGGGGGTCGACGCGGCGTTCCTTGGAGTACCCGACCTTGCGCAGCTCGTCTTCCTTCTCCGCCTCGAAGTACAAGGTGGTGACGTCGTAGAGGACCAAGGAAACATCCCCGTCGGTGCTGGCGTGCTCGAAGTGGCAGAGGTCGCGATCCGGTCGCGGTACTTGCCTGTAGCGGCGCGGGCGAGGGTGCGTTTCATCGTCGCGTAGCTGGCAGGGCTTTGGCCGAAGTCCCGCAGGACTCTGCCGGCGTCCAGCAATGAGGTAGGTTCCACCACGACCCGGGCGATCACCAGGTCCCGGAAGACCTCGTCACCGAGGCCATCGAACCCCAAGCCCGTGAAAACCTCGGCCAACGCACCGAACAGGACCCGCAAGTCTGTTCCCAGCACGCGCCCCGGGCCGTCGCGCCCAGATGGTGCTGGTGTGCCGGGGAGGTCGAACAGACCCGGAGCACCGGCAGCGGCGACCAGGCCCTTCACCGGAGGCGTGGGCTCAACACCAAGCTCGAGGACGCCTTGGGCAGGGTTTTCCAGCAGCTCACGCGCGCGCTGAAGCAGCACGCCGAGTTCGGCTTCGGTATGCGCCGACCCGACGTGCTCAACGATGCGCTGACGCCCCCGCACATACTCGGCGATCTGCACCCCGGTCGCGCCCGAGGCCGTCCGCACCCTCCTGATGAATGCCACACGGTGACGCTAGAACAAATCCCATTAGTGCGTGAAAAATCACCCGCCAGCGGACATCATCGCAGTTCAGCGACCTGCCGCCCCGCAAGATCACGATCCGTGAGCCAAGTCAGGTCGGAGTAGGCCCGGGGCTCCCGCGACTCACCGACCGGCTGGCAACGGTGAGTGCCGGAACCGCGATGACGCTCGCCCTCGTGGTGAGGAATACCGCGGCCATTGCCGGCGGCTTCATCAAGGACAGCGCGGCCGGTCCCATGGGTGGGGCTGATGTGCTCCTGTGCCCGGAGCGAACCGGAGCCCTTTCATCATGCGTCGGGCACCTGCACCGCATGGACAGAACCGTCATCCACTTTGAGCCCGCTCTGCGGCCACTCGCCCCTCTGCGAGTGGACTGAAGAGAAACAAAAGGCACCACATTGGGAAGACCTTGAAAGGCTCGCTGGCTGAGTTTCAGCCGAAGGCGATGGCATTGAGCCCGACTTTTATGGGCGCAGTCGCCCTGCAAAAGGTCTCAGGAGCCGCAGCAGTCCAAACGCGATCGGTCATTGATGGGCAGCGTCTGACTACGCTCGAACTAATCTTTCACGCGGCGTTGCGCGCCATCGGTGAGTATGGCATCAATGAAGCCGAGTATCTCAGAGCTCATTTTCGAAACAGCGAAACCTCCTCAGGCCCGGCTGGCAGATACAAATTGACCCCAACGACTCGTGTTAACGCCAACTGGAAACTTTCAATTCGCACTAATGGTCCTATTTTCGACTGGCGTTAACAGGCCACTCTCCCCACCGCCTTGACCCCGATCCAGTCGCCTAAGACGGTAAGCATTGAGAAGGGCGCGCCCGGCCAAAGCAGGAAGCGCCCTCCGCGTGAAATGAGCCCACGACGTGGTTCACCCACCTGACTCAGTCGATGAGCACCGGCTGCTTGGCACCATCCGAAGACTCGACAATGGGCGCAACCTTCCCGTTCCGGTGGTGCAGCCAGTTCGCCACCGCCAGAAGCGCCACAAGTGCGAACGTGCTCAGGAGCTGGGGACGGGAATCCTCGCCGATGAAGCCCACCGTGAAGATCGCCGCGAGGATGAGCAGGCCAAAGCACGTGAGCCACGGGAAGCCGGGCATCCGCAGGGGAAGCTCCGTTCCCTCGCGGTCCGCGCGGAGGCGCAGCGCCAGCTGGGCCAGGAGCGCGGACGTCCACACCAGCAGGCACGTCGAACCCACGATGTTGAGCAGGATGGGAAGGACCTGCTCGGGGAAAGCCAGCTCCAGGACAACCGTAACAACGCCGAAAGCGACGCTAGCCAGGACTGCTACAACCGGGACACGTGCCTTGGACACGGAGGCGAGAAGCCGTGGTGCTTCGCCCCGCTCCGCGAGGGAGAACGCCATTCGCGAGGCGCCGTAGAGGTTGGCGTTGAGGGCGGAGAGTAGCGCTGCCACGGCCACAAGGGTGATCGCGGTGGCCGCGCCCGGCATGCCGGCGGCATCCAGCACCGCGGCGAACGGGCTCTTCAACCCCGCCGAACCCACCGGAACCACAGCCGCGATAACGAAGATCGCACCAATATAGAAGACCAGAATGCGCCACAGCACCGTCCGGACTGCCGTCTTCACACTGCGGGCAGGCTCGGCGGTCTCAGCTGCCGCAACGGACACAATCTCGGTGCCGCCGAAGGCGAACGCCACCACGAACAGCGCCGTGGCAATCCCGGCGAACCCGCTAGGCGCGAACCCGGCACCGGTGAAGTTGGACAGGCCGGCGACTGGACGCCCGGCAGCCAGCCGAAGAGCAGGGCAGCGCCGACCAGGAGGAACCCGACGATTGCTGCCACCTTGAGCAGGGCGAACCAGAACTCGAACTCGCCGAAGTTCTTCACGCTGGTGAGGTTCACAGCGGTGAGCACCACGATAAACACGAAGGCCATCAGCCACACCGGAAGGGCCGGGAAGATGGTGGCCAGCAGGCCTGCCGCACCGAGGGCTTCGGCCGCGATGACCACCACGAGCTGCAGCCACCAGAGCCAGCCCACCGTGGCACCGGCCACCGGCCCGTACGCCTTGGCGGTATAGACCGAGAAGGCACCGCTGTCCGGATTGGCGGCGGCCATCTCGCCGAGGGCCCACATCACCAGGATGATGAGGGTGCCGGCCACGAGGTAAGAGATCAGCACCGCCGGGCCGGCAGCCTGGATGCCGGCACCGGAGCCGATGAACAGGCCCGCGCCGATGGCGCTTCCGAGCCCATCATCGTGAGCTGGCGGGGCTTGAGTGCCGCGCCCAGTGCGCGGCCAGACGTCATTGTCTGTTGTTCCATGGAGAGTCCTCTGGTTGTAGGTGGAACGGATTGGGGTAACAGGAAAGTCGGTTGTCAGGCTGCGAGGGCTTCCAAAAGCCGGAGCACGCGATCGTTGGAGGCGGGGCCGGCAACGGTGATCCGCACACCGTCCCCCTGGTACGCCCGGACCAGGATGCCCGCGCGGTCAAAGGCGTCCACCAGGCTCGACATGAGGTTGTCGTCGGCGCGGATCCACAGGAAGTTCCCCTGGCTCGCCTGCAGCTTCCAGCCCTGGGCTTCCAGCTGCGCGGCCATCCGGACGCGCTCCTGCTTGACCTCGGCGACCCGGGCTTCCATCTCCTCCCCCGCATCCAGCGACGCGACGGCCGCCTTCTGGGCCAGCGCGCTCACGGAGAACGGTAGGGCGGTCCGGCGCAGTCCCTCGGCGATGGCCGGCGCCGCCACGGCGTATCCCACGCGCAGGCCGGCCAGTCCGTAGGCCTTCGAGAAGGTCCGCAGGATGCAGACGTTCGGGTACCGGCGGTAGAGCGCCAGGGAATCGGGGCCGCTGCCCGCTTCGGCGTATTCCACGTAGGCCTCGTCGATCACCACGAGGATGTCCGGGCGGACGGACTGCAGGAAGGCCTCGATACGTTCGTGGCTGATCGGCACGCCGGTGGGATTGTTGGGGGTGCATAGCAGGATGACCTTCGTGCGGGCAGTGACGGCAGCGGCCATGGCATCGAGGTCGTGGCCCTCAGCGCCGTCCAGCGGGATGCGGACCGGCCGGGCGCCTGCCAGCTCAACCAAGATGGGATAGGCCTCGAAGGAGCGCCACGCGAAGATCACTTCATCGCCGGCGTCGCACAGTCCGGTGATGATCTGCTGGAGGACGCCGATGCTGCCGGGTCCCGCCGCGACCTCTGCAGCGGTGACGCCGAGGTGTTGCGCAATCCGTTCGCGGAGTTCGACGGCGGCACTGTCGGGGTAGCGGTTCATGGTACCGGCCGCCGCGGCCACCGCAGCGGCGGCAGCGGGCAGCGGCTCGTAGTGGCTTTCGTTGCTGGCGAGGGCTGCCACGTCGGTGCCGGCGCTGCGCCGGCCCGGGACGTAGGGCGGGAGGCCGGCCACCGCGTCGCGAAGGGTGGGAAGCGCGGTGTCCGGTGCGGTCAGGAACTGATCACGGGTCATGAGCAACGATCATGTTGTGACCCGGCCCACAATGCAAGATACCCTCAACCCATTGGGACTTCTGCTCAACTTCTACTGTCTGTGGTGAAAATATGACCATCCCGAATCCTCGCACCGTGGATTCCCTCGACGGCAGGATCATCCTGGCCCTCGACAAGGATCCCGAAGCCAGCGCCCTGGCACTCTCGCGGACACTCGGCGTCGCACGGAACACGGTCCACGCCAGGTTGGCACGGCTCGAGCGCAGCGGCGCCCTCCGCTCCTTCAGCCGGAGACTGGACCCCGCCGCGCTTGGCTATGACCTGATGGCCTTCCTCTCGCTGTCCATCAGCCAGACGCGCACAGGTGCGGTGGAAGACGGGCTCGCCGCGATTCCGGAGGTCATCGAGGTGCACGCCACCACCGGGGACGCGGACCTCATGGCCAAGGTGGTGGCCCGCAGTACGGCCGATCTCTACCGCATCACCAACCAGATCCTGGAAATCGAGGGGATCCAACGGACCAGCACGGCCATTTCCGTACTGGAGCTCATGCCGCCCCGCTACGACGGCCTCCTGAGCCGGCTGTCGGAGCAGGAATCCCGCCCTTCCAGCTAAGTACGGGTGATGCACGCCACAAGTGGGCATATTTTCACTTAGGACTGCATCGTTCTGCCAAATATCCCAAGCGAACTCGACTCTCTTGCCTATCCGTGAACCAGCCCGCAAGCTTCCTGCATGACTACTCTCACCGTCTCCGGCCGCGTCGCGCAGGTTCTCAGCAGCTACCTCAGCGATGTCTTCGGCGTCATGGGCAACGGAAACGTCTACTTCCTGGACGCCGCGGAAAAGCTGGGCCTCCGCTTCTCCCCCGTCCGGCATGAAGGCGCCGCCATCGCCGCGGCCGACGCCTACTACCGGGCCTCAGGCCGTCTCGCGGCAGGCACCACCACCTACGGCCCCGGCTACACCAATGCACTCACCGCCCTCGCAGAGGCGGTCCAGGCTCAGATCCCCGTGGTGCTGGTCACCGGGGACGCCCCGAGCAGCGGCACCCGGCCCAGGACGTGGACCAGGCAGCCATCGCCGCGGGCCTCGGCGCGGCCACCTTCACCGTCACCCGCGACGCCGCGGGCGCCATCACTCAGCAGGCGGTGGAGTACGCACTCACCAAACGCACCGCCGTCGTGCTTGCCATCCCCTACGACCTCGCGGCACTCGAGGCTGCGGACGAGGAGCTTCCGGAGCCGCTGGCAGCGGCGGTGAGTGACGACGTCGACGGCGGCCTTGGGCAGGTGGCCGCCTGCTCGCCGGGGCGAAGCGGCCGCTGATCCTCGCCGGCCGCGGTGCGCACCTCGCGGGAGCCGGCCCGGAACTCCGCGAACTCGCCGACCGGCTCGGCGCACTGACCGCCGGAACCGCCCTGGCGCTCAACCTCCTCAACGGCGAGGGTACTTGGGCGTCGCCGGCGGTTTCGGCACCGACACCGCGGCCGGGCTCATGGGCGAGGCCGATCTGGTCCTGGTGGCCGGGGCGAGCCTGAGCCCGTTCACCATGCGGTTCGGGCACCTGCTCGGCCCGGACAGCACCGTCATCCAGATCGACACCGCCCTGCAGCCGACGCACCCCCGGGTGGATACGTTCATCAGCGCGGACGTGAAGTCTGCTGCCGGACGCATCCTGAGGATGCTGGAGGGCCCGGCCTCGACGAACGCCGGCAGTGCAGAAGCCTGGCGCGCGGAAGCCTGCAAGCGCCTGGCCGAAGGACCGGCCCACCACCCGGGCTCGGAAGAGACCCCGGACGGCCGGCTGGACCCGCGCTCCCTTGCCAGGGCACTGGATGCGGTGCTGCCGGAGCGCCGCACGGTGGTCCAGGACGGCGGGCACTTCGTCGGCTGGGCACCCATGTACTGGCGTATCCCGCGGCCGCAGGACCTGGTCATGGTGGGGACCGCCTACCAGGCCATCGGACTCGGCCTTGCCAGCGCCGTCGGGCCGCCCGCGCAGTGGAGGACGGCCGTACCCTGGTGCTGGCTTCGGGCGACGGCGGTTTCCTGATGGGCCTGTCCGACCTCGAATCGCTCATTGGTACGGCCAGCAGCACCATCGTCGTGATCTACAACGATGCCGCCTACGGGGCCGAAATCCACCAGTACGGCTCCCAGGGCCTGACCCAAAAGCCCATGCTGATCCCCGAGGTGGACTTCAGCGGGATTGCCCGCGCTTTGGGTGCCGAGTCGGCGATCATCCGTTCGCTGGCGGACCTCTCCGCGCTCCAGGACTGGATCGACGCCGGCGCCAGGGGAACCTTCGTGGCAGACTGCCGCATCACGTCCAGCGTCCGGGCGCCGTGGCTGAGCGAATGGATGCAGGCCTCGCAGGCCGCGAAGGCGGCGGTGGCGGGGTAGCTTAACTCGCGGACTGGGCCGGGAATACAATGAGCCATGCCCGTGACCGAGGGCACCGCCGCACCCTAACCGGCCCTGACCAACCTTCGGCAGCGATAACCAAGCAAAGATAGATGCCTCCCGAAGCCTCTCTTCGGGAGGCATCTATCGTCAGGCTGCCAGCGATAACCAAGGAACCCGGTGCCGCCTCCTGCAAGGGCCAACGGCCCCACTGCTGAAAGCGTCAGACGCGTTCCGGGAAGGACTCCACCTTGGCGGGATCCCGCTCCACCAGGTCCCCAGGACGGCATCCACCCGGCTGAGGAGCTCCGGGTCAAGGCGCACCCCCGCCGCGGTGACGTTGTCCCGGAGCTGCTCCGGCCGTGAGGCGCCCACAATGGCGGACGAGACATTCTGGTTCTGCAGGACCCAGGCAACGGCAAACGCCGCCATGGACAAGCCGGCCTCTTCCGCCAGCGGCTTGAGCTCCTGGACCCGCTCCAGCACCTCCTCCCGCATGTACCGGTGCTCGGTCTTGG
This sequence comes from Arthrobacter sp. Hiyo4, assembly GCA_002370555.1. Classification (GTDB taxonomy): domain Bacteria; phylum Actinomycetota; class Actinomycetes; order Actinomycetales; family Micrococcaceae; genus Arthrobacter. Next base: position 846,598 of record AP014718.1, on the reverse strand, counting down.
CCCCGCCGTCGTCCGTGGTGAAGCGTGACGCCGCGGGTCCGCCCTGTCCCGGAAGGTACTTGCCGGTGAGGACACCCTGGGCGATGGGTGACCAGACAATCTGGGACAGCCCCAGTTCCTGGCTCACGGGCACGATTTCGGGCTCGATGACCCGCCACAGCATGTTGTACTGCGGCTGGCTTGAGACCAGGTGGATGCCGAGCTCCCGGGCGAACTTGGCGCCGCGGCGGATCTCATCCACCGTCCACTCCGAAACGCCGATGTAGTGGGCCTTGCCTGCGCGGATAATGTCGGCGAAGGCCTGCATGGTCTCTTCGAGCGGAGTCTCGTAGTCGTAGCGGTGGGCCTGGTAGAGGTCCACGTAGTCCGTGCGGAGCCGGCGCAGCGAGCCGTTGATGGACTCCATGATGTGCTTCCGGGACAGCCCGCGATCGTTCTTGCCCTCCCCCGTGGGGAAATAGACCTTGGTGAAGAGCTCCAGGCCCTCGCGCCGGGTCCCGTTGAGCGCCTCGCCCAGTGCCGTCTCGGCGCGGGTGCCGGCATAGGCGTCCGCCGTGTCGAACGTGGTGATGCCCAGGTCAAGGGCGGTGCGGACGCACTCCGTGGCTGCGTCCTGGTCGATCTGTTCGCCGTGCGTGGTCCAGTTGCCGTAGGCGATGGCACTGACGTACATGCCTGAGTTTCCAAGCTTGCGGTATTCCATGGTTTTCCTCCCGTAAGGGTCAGTTCTGGCTGGAAAGGGCCGCCCGGCGAAGGCGCCGGGGCGGTGCAGTGGTGTGGCGGACCACGAGGCGGGGCTCGATGGTGCCTGCAGATGCGGGGGCGCCGGACAGGGCGGCGAGGACGGCCCCGGCCGCCATTCTGCCCTGTTCGGAAACGCCGTGGTCCATGGTGGTAAGTCCAACGGCACCGGCGAGCTCGTGGTTGTCGTATCCCACCACGGAAAAGTCGCCCGGGACGTCCATTCCCGCCCCGCGAAGGGTGGCGAGCGCTCCGAAGGCGAGCTCGTCCGACGCAGCGACCAGCGCCGTCGGCGGTTCCGCCGCGGTGAGCAGCTCCGCCATGGCCGCCGCTCCGGCGTCCACCGTGTTCTCGACGGCGAGCACCATCGCCGGATCGGCCGGCAGCACCGCTTCGGCAAGCGCTTCCTGGTAACCGAGAAGCCGTTCGGCCGGCGGCACCCCGCCGAGCGGTGAGCCTTCCTCCTGCCGGATGCCCAGGAAGGCAATCCGTTCGTGCCCGAGGTTCAGCAGGTGCCTGGCCGCCGCGCGCCCGCCGCCCTGTCCTCCACCCGGACCGATGACGCTCCGGCCGCTCGGAACCGACAAGGGCAACAGCCAGCCCCTGGGCCTGGAGCGCCGCAAGCTCCGCGGGGGCCAGCTGGAGGGCGATCACGAGGGCAGCGTCAGCACGGCCGTGGAGCCGGGGCCGGCAAAGAACGTCTCCCGCAGGTCCGGCGTGGACAGCTCCACCAGGAGCACGTCATAGCCCTCCCGGCTCAGCACCCGTCCGGCCGCCGCGATGACCTCCGCGAAGAACCACTTGCTCAGCAGGGGCACGACGACGGCGACAGTCCGGGTGCGTCCGGTCGCCAGCCTTGAGGCGCTGGGCGAGATGGCGTAGCCGAGCGTTTCCGCAGCTTCCTGCACGCGCTTGCGGGTGGCAGCGGAGATTCCCGGGACGCCCCTCAGTGCCCGCGAAACCGTTGAAATGGAGACTCCCGCGCGTTCCGCTACCCGCTCTACTGTCGTTGACACGCCCTCTACGCTAGCCAATGCGGCATGATCTTCGCAAGCGCTTGCAAAAGCCGCCCGGCACGGTGGCTCGTACCCCGGGAAGCAGGCCGACGGCGAACGTCGCGGCGGCCATGAGCATCAGCGTCATGGCCAGCACCTTTTGGCGGCCCATCTTGTCGCCCAGCCAGCCGAAGAAGATCCCGCCCAGCGGCCGGGCGATGCAGCACGTCTTCGCGCTGCTGGGCACGGTGCACAGCCATACGACGGCGGCCGGTACAGGGAAGCGCGGATCCTGAAGCCGGGAAGCGTGGCGGCGATGTTCAGCTGGGCGCCCTCTGGCTGTGCCTTATCTACGCGCCCTCCCGGTTCGACACCGACCTGATGGTCATCATCCGCCAGTTCCCGGACGTCGGCGTTTCGCTGGTGCCGGTGCTGGGGCTGGCCATCCAGTGGCCTGTTCCGCGGACCGTTTGGCTGCTCTCCAAGGTGCTGCGCCGGGCCCGGGCGGCGTACCCTGAATCCATGAAAGCCGGCGTCAGTTCCGTGCGCACCCTGACGGGACGCGTGAAGGCGGTCTACGAAAACCTTCCGCTGCCGCCGGCCGTCGTGGCAGCGATGGCCCTCGATCTCCTCCTTGCCAGGCTCCGTCCCCTGCCGCTCCCGGCCTCCGTTCCGTCCACAAGCTGGTGGGGGCAGGACTGGTGATGACCGGCGCCGGCCTGAATGCCTGGGCCCTGGCTGAACGCCGGCGGCGCTCTGCAGGCCCGTTCGAGCTTGAGCGCCCGGAGGACCTGGTGGTCACCGGCCGTATGCCGTCACCCGCCACCCGATGTACGTGGGCTGGTGGCTCATCCAGCTTGGCGCGGGAACCATGGCCGGCTCAGCCTGGGTCCTCGCGCTGCTGCCGGCCGAGCTGCTGGTGGAGCACCGGTTCGTGCTGGGCGAAGAGGCCACGCTCGCCGGGCTGTTCCCGGAGTCCTACCCGGCCTACGCGGAGAAGGTGCCACGCTACCTCGGGCTGCCCCGCCCGTAGGTTCCTTCGGCTGGAACCCAGGCGCCGCCGTCGTACGCTTCCACACGAAGCCCAACTATGCATGGCGGGCAGGGGCAGTGTTGGGCCATGATCTGAAGATGAGCCGCTCCGTAAAGACCCCAGCATGGTGGCTCCCGCCAGCCCCGCGCGGCTACAAAATCGAGTGGCTGCGCCACGACCTGGTGGCGGGCGCAGCGCTCTTCGCGATCCTGGTCCCGCGGGCATGGCGTACGCCCAGGCCTCCGGCCTTCCGCCGGTGACAGGTCTCTACGCGACGGTAGTGCCCCTGGTTGTGTACGCGGCAGTGGGGCCGTCGCGGGTGCTGGTGCTCGGGCCGGACTCCGCCCTCGTCCCGATGATCGTTGCGGCCCTGGTTCCCTGGCTGCGGACAACGAACAGAAATCCGTGGCCCTGGCGGGACTCCTGGCCATCCTGATCGGCATCATACTGCTGTGCGGTTCCGCCCTGCGGCTGGGAATCATCACCGGTCTGCTGTCCAAGCCCATCCGGCTGGGCTACCTCAACGGCATCGCCCTGCTGGTGGCGGTGTCCCAGCTTCCCACCATCCTGGGGATTTCCGTGGAGGGCGGCACACCCTGGGAAAAACTGCTTGCTGCTGTGCCGAAGGTGCTTGCCGGCGAAACCAACATGACGGCACTGCTGCTTGGCCTGGCCTCGCTGGCGCTCATCTGGGTGCCCCGCCGGCTGAGATGGAAGGTACCGGACGTGCTCATCGCTGTGGTGGTCTCCTGCCTCGCCGTGGCCGTGCTGGGACTCCAGGACCGCATCAAAGTCACCGGAGCCCTCCCGCAGGGGCTCCCCGCACCGGCTCTCGGCGGAATCGGCTGGGCCGACGTCCTGGCACTGCTGCCGCCGCCGCCGCCATCGCCCTGATCGTCTTCGTTGATACCGGAACCCTGTCCCAGTCCCTCGCCACGGCTGAGGACGAGAAGGTGTCAGGCAACCATGAAATGGCAGCCCTGGGTGCGGCAAACGCGGCCAGCGGGCTGCTGGGCGGGTTCCCGATCTCGGCCAGCACGTCCCGCACGCCGGTGGCCGTGGAGGCCGGCGCGAAATCCCAGCTCACGGGCGTGGCAGGTGCCGTCCTGGTGCTCGGCTTCATGCTCGCCGCCCCCGGCGTCACCGAGTTCCTGCCCGCCACCACCCTGGCCGCCATTGTCATCGCGGCAGCCGCGGCAATAGCCGACCCCGCCGGTGTGCGGCGGCTGATCGGCATGAGCCGCAGTGAATCCCTGGTGATGCTCGCGGCGTTCCTGGGGATCACCATCCTGGGGTCCTCCCGGGCATCGCCGTCGCCGTGGGCCTGGCAATCCTGGACTTCCTGCGGCGGGCCTGGGACCCCTACCGTGCCGAACTGGTGGACGTCCCCGGGGTGCCGGGATACCACGACGTGAGCCGCCATCCGGACGGCGAACGCGTCCCCGGCCTGCTGATCCTGCGCTTCGACGCACCGCTGTTCTTCGGCAACGGGTCACTGCTGGGATCCTTCGTCCGCAACAAGCTGGACCAGGCGCCGCCGGGCACCGAACGCGTGGTGCTGGCGGCAGAGCCCGTCACGGGAATCGACACCACGGCACTGGACGAGCTGGTGCAGCTGGACGAATGGCTGGAACGGCACGGCGTGGACCTGGTGTTCGCCGAGCTCAAAGGTCCGGTCAAGGACAGGTTGCTGCAGTACGGCATGGCCGCCCGCTTCTCGCCCGAACACTTCTACCCCACCGTGAGCGAAGCCGTCCGGGCGTTCCAGCGGGAGGGCGGGGGAACCTAGGAGTCCTCAGCCGCGCACCTGCAGGTCCACCCACACCAGGCGGTGGTCGCTGCTCGGGAACGGGTAGGTGCCCGTCAGCCGCGAGAGCGGGTCGGCCTGGGTGGGCCAGAACACCCCGGAATCGAGCACCCGGGTCCTGCGTGAGGGCAGCACGTAGTCCGCCCGCAGGTTTCCCGGCGCCTTGTCCGCGAAGTCGGCGGTGTCGTAGCGGGGGTCGCCTTCATGGGTGGCGTTGGCCCGCCCTGCAGGGCCGCCGCTTCCACGGCACCAGCGGAGGCCGGCAGCGGATCAGTGACCTGCTTTGACTCCAGGAGCTGGCTGATCGCTGCGTCCACGGAGTCGCCGTCGAGCGGGTCCGCGTTCTGGTCGCCGACGATGACGAACGGTTCGTTCGGCAGGAGCCCCCGCTTCCCGCCCTCATCATCCACGATGTATGCCGATTTGCCCGGGGTGACGTAGTCAGCCCAGAACCGGATCTCGTCGTGGTTACGGCGGCCGTTCCGGTCCTCGGGGCCGTCAAAGGTTGGCGGTGTGGGGTGCGAGGCAAGCACGTGCACCGTTTCGCCGCCCACGTTCACCGGAACATCCCAGTGCGACTTGCTCGACAGGCGCACCACCCCGAGTTCCTCCGGCGAATACCAGTCGGCAGGTTCGGGCGTCGCCGGGTTGTCCGGCAGGAGCGCCCCCGGCATGTCCTTCCACAGGAAGTTCCGGAACGTCCTCACGTTTTCCGTGTCGATGGGGTACTTCGACAGGATGGCCATGCCGTACTGGCCCTCGAACGCGCCGAAGCCGAAGGCGTCGTCGCCGCCGCCGACCCCGCCGTTGTTGTTGAGGTCGAACCCGCTCGGGACCCCGGTGTTCGACGGCGCCACGTAGGCGTAGGGGTAGTCAACGGGATCAGCCCCGCCCTGGCCTACCGCCAGGTAGTTGTCGCGGAACAGATCGGCGGCCCGCATGTTGGGCACGTAGTCGAACTCGTTCAGCAGGATGACGTCCGGGTTCGTACGCTGGATGACCTCTGCCACGGTGCGTGCCTGCGGGTCGTCCGGAGTGCTCAGGTCCGCCTCGAGCTCACCAGCGCTTGCCCGGTTCAGCGACAGGTTGTAGGTGGCCACCCGCAGGTCCACCGAATGGTCCTTTGAGGGCTCGGCGGCGGCCGGAGTCCCGGCGGTCCCAACGGCGAGGCTGCCGAGGACGGCAGCGATGACAGCGGCGGTGAGGGGGCGTCTAGTGGACACGGGACTCCTTGGCAGCGACGAGGCGGACGAACAACGGTGCGTTCAACCTATGCCGCCAAGGTGACCACGGGGAGTACGCCGGGCGAACGGACAATGATCCAGCGTTACATCCCGGGCATCAACCCCAGCTGCCCCATCATTGATGCAACGTCCGGGTGGGCCCGGAACGAGGCGATTTTTCCGTCCCTGACCGACGCGAAATACGCGCCAGTTCCGACCACCGATTTGCCCGTGGCCGGAATCTCCCGGCCTCCCATGCGAAGCGGACCGGTGTTTGTGCCGGTGAACTCCACTTCTCCTGCAACCTCGTCATCGGTGACCACCCTCCTTGTGGTCGTGATGTGCATGTCCGGGAACGCCGTGAACCATGAGTCCATATAGGTCCGGACCTCATCGCGCGTGCGGAAAGGCTCGGGGACCATCACATCCGAAAAGGTGAAATCATCGGCCAGCAGGTCGGCGAACGCCGCCGTGTCGTGCTGGTCCCAGGCCGCCATTCCGCGGTCGTCTATTTGCTCTACTTCAGCGCGTGACATCACGCACCTCCTCCTTGAAATGCCCGGACGAGTCTCATGCCGGTCCGGTGAAAGGCATATTCAACGGCCTGCTGCCAGGCCGCTACAGGCGCCTGCCCGCCAGGCAGGTGGGGGTAGGCCAAAGCCAAGGGCCTCGCCAAGGCCCGGCGCCGCCGTCGTAAATGGACGACGGCGGCGCCTGGGCACGATGCCGGCCTCCCCTACTGTCCCGGAGCCCGGTAGGACGGCGTCTTCTTGGCCGCTTCGTCGATGTCTTCCACAGTCAGGAGGGGCTTCAGGCGGACGTTGACGCTCCCCGTGGAATTGACTATCAGTGACAATGCGGCAGCACTTGCATCGTCCGGGGCTTCGAAAACGCCCAGGACGTCGTAGTAGCCAAAAGCGTAGTAGAAGCTCTCCAGCGAGCCGCCTATGGACTTGAGGGCCTCCGTCAGCGCCTCACGCCGCTTCGTGCCGCCTTCCTGCATAAGCCCCTTGATTCCCGCACCCACATACGTCGCTTCAAACAGATACTTCGGCATGCCCTTTCCCTTCTACATTCCCATACCGGTTGTAGCCGCGGGAGCAAGTGCCACACCGAGTGCAACGGCAGCCAGCGCCACCGCAACGGCGCGGTTGGCGAGCCGTTTCCACGGAAGCATCTTCTCCCCGGCGATGAAGGCCCCGATCAGGGCCATCCAGCCGACGCTCATCACGCCGAGCGCGAACAGCGCCGTCATCAGGGCCCAGCAGCACGCCACGCACCAGGCGCCGTGCTCCACGCCCATCCGAAGGGCCCCGCGTAACCCGGCCGCATCCGGTGCAGGATGAAGTCCATCGGGGACCGGCATTTCATCAGGCTGACGTTTTTGGCCGGGGTGAGCTGATAGACGGCAGCCATGGCTATGACTCCCGCGGCGACGTAGCGGCCGTTTGTATCCGGAGCAAAAATTCCCGGCGCCACCGCTGCCACCCACGCATAGAGCGCATAGGCCGCCAGGCCGAAGACCGTCCATGATGCCAGATAGCCGGCCACGAAGACGGCAGTGGACCCTGCCGGTGCGTACCGTCCAGCCTGGCGCCGGTGCCGCTGGATCCGGTGGTACGCCACCACCATCGGCGCCACGGACGGGAACATCATGGCTGCGAGCATCACCACCCATGTCACGGTGAAGAAGCCCACCGGCCCCGGGGCGGTCCAGGCGCCCATGTCCATCCCGGTCAGCTGCGTGGACGTCAACACCCAACTGGCAGCGGCGAGGAAGAGCAGGACCGCCACGAGGGCGGCCTCCCGCGGATCAACCCGGGAGGCGTGTGCCACCGCCTGGCCGGTCCTGCTCCTGCTCCTGCGTTCCACCGGCCGGCCGTTCAGCCCGGCCCTTGGGGGCGCCCTCCGCCATCTCACTGGCGAACGTGAAGTCGGACGTTTCGCCGTAGACGCCGTCGAAGTCGAGCCCGAACAGTGCCGTGTGCCCCGGCCCCTTTCCGATCTGGAATTCGGGCGCAAAGCCGTACATCGCGTTCTTCACTGTGGTCACGCCGCCGTCGGGTCCGGGCAGCGGCTCGAACGTGAACTGGGCCTTGTCCGAGACTGAACCAGAGGGCCGCTCGCCGTCCGTGAACGTGACTGTGGCGCGTTCCACGCCCAGCCACTCACCGTATAGCCGGCAAAGTCGGCGAAAGGACCCCTACCCGGCCGCGCAGAATGGTTTCCAGGGCGTTAGCCTGGGCATCGGATGCGGAATCGTCGACCACGGCGCCCACCTTCCAGCCGCCCGCCGACAGATGCGTGGGGAACCAGTTGGCGAAGGCGAAGTCGACGCCGGACAGGTCCGTGCCATCAAGGTTCCCCTTCGCGATATGGAAGACGTTAAGGCCGCGGCACTCGCTTCCCGGCCCGGTGGGCACGCCGTCCACGGGGCACGGGCAGACCAGCTGGCACGTGCAGTTGCCCACATATGTTCCCGACATTTCCCAAGACACAGAATCCTCCTCACCTGGCGCCATCGCCGTGCAGAGGTGGCCCGGACCGGCGCCTCATTCCGTGAAAAACGGGGGTATTACCCCGTTAACGCCGACGCTATTCCTCCGGCCGAAGGCAGTCAAGATGCCGGGATACCTAATTCTTGGGTCCGCGGTGAACGGTGCCCGCGGCCCGCTGGGCGACGGGCGCGGGTTACTCCCCATGCGGGGATGCACGGGAACAAAATCGGCTTTGTTGCCGGAGTTCTGCCAGCCGGCGGGCGTCCTGGAGAGCCCCCGCGCGTCGAGGCCGTTCTTCGCGCGGAATTCCGCGAGGGCTGCGTCATAGGCATTGTTGAGGGTCTGCCCTGAGGCGTGGCGTGCCCTGGCCCTGGCCCTGGCCATCGATGCCAAACTCGCAGCGGCGGCCGCAGGCATCGCCACCCTTGAATCCGAATTCCTGGCCCACGTCGTTCTCCCGGGGAACAAGACTGTGCTCGACGAACTCAAACCCGTCATCGACTCCGCCTACCGGTCCGGCCGGCGTCCGTCATTCGGCGGTCCGGCGCTGCCTTAACGCCCGCCATGATCCATCAGATGGTGGCAAGGGCGCCCTTGGCGCTTTGCACCAGGACATGCGTCCCCGCTTGGACATAGACCACTTCGCCGTCAATATGGCAGGGTATGGCGTCCCTCGGACGAAGTTGATGGTGGTGCCCGTGTACGGGCCCGCCGGGATGCCGGCTGCCTCTACTGCAGCCGAAGGCTCGGCCACCTGTGTTGCGGTGCTGTCCAGGGTGTTTGCGGCTGCCGGGGCACCCCGGTGAACAGGGCAAGGACGACGGCGGCCGCCGGGCGGGTGCCGCAGGCAGGCATCGTTTCAGGCCAGGACGTGTTGATCGACATGCGGTTCCCCAGGGTGTGTGCACGATTGGTTCCGGCACACAGGCATCATGGCCGTGTTTGGCGCCGAGGAAGAGCCTATGGCCCGCCGTGAACCGCAAACGCGCGTTTTGGTGGAATTGGGGAAATTCTTAAGGACTCCTGCGCCAACCCCACGCCGCGGCCCGCGCGGGCAGGGTTGGCGCCATTCCTCACCCGAAGAGCGCAGCCACCCGGGTCAGGGTCTGGTAGATCCCAAAGGCCAGCGGGATGCCCACCAGCGCCCAGGCGATGGCGAGTTTGCCGACGGATATTTTGGCGGGCGCCTGCGCGCCGGGAGTGTGTGCGGTGCTCATCTCAGGCCTCCATGGCAGGTTCGTGTACCCGTCCGCGGTCGGGGCGGGGTTCGTGGAATCGTGCGTCCACCGGCTTGACCATCAGGTTGGCCAGGAAACCGACCACCAGCAGCGCCACCATGGTCAGCAGTGCCGGCTGGTAGGAAGCGGCGTCCAGCTGGCCGGGTTTGCCCTGCGCATCCAGGAACGCGTTCACGATCAGCGGACCGGCCACTCCGGCGGCGGACCAGGCCGTCAGCAGCCGGCCGTGGATGGCGCCCACCTGGAAGGTCCCGAAGAGGTCCCGCAGGTAGGCCGGAACGGTGGCGAAGCCGCCGCCGTAGAAGGAAATGATCACGAACGCGAGCGCCACGTAGAGGACAGTGGTGGTGGAACCGGCTAGCGCCAGCACCGTGTAGAGGACGGCGCCGGCGCCGAGGTACACCATGTAGATGCGCTTGCGGCCGGTGACATCCGAGGTGGCGGACCAGGCGAAGCGCCCGGCCATGTTGCCGATGGAGAGCAGCCCGACGAAGCCCGCGGCGACGGCGGCACTGACCAGGGACACGCCGTCGGACTGCCGGAAGAAGTCCTGGATCATCGGCGCCGCCTGCTCCAGGATGCCGATGCCCGCTGTGACGTTGCAGAACAGGACAATCCAGACCAGCCAGAACTGCCTGGTCTTAATCGCGTTCTTTGCCGAGACGTTCTCCCTGGTGACGAGCCTGGCGGCCTTGACCTTGGCCGGGTCAAACCCCGCAGGAACCCAGCCCGCTGCGGGAACCTTGATGGTGAAGGCGCCGAAGAGCATGTACGCAAGGTAGACAACGCCGAGCGTCAGGAAAAGCTTACCCACGGCATCGCCGCTGGCCACCCAGTCCTTCGCGCCGGAAGCGGGGTCGTACATCTTGAGCAGCGCAGTGGAGACCGGGCTGGCGATCAGCGCCCCGCCGCCGAAGCCCATGATGGCCATGCCGGTGGCCAGGCCGGGCCGGTCCGGGAACCACTTGATCAGGGTGGATACAGGTGAGATGTAGCCGATGCCCAGCCCGATGCCGCCGATGAAGCCGTAGCCGAGGTAGACGAGCCACAACTGGTTCGTGAAGATGCCAAGCGACCCGATCAGGAAGCCGCCGGCCCAGAACATGGCCGAGGTGAACATCGCCTGGCGCGGGCCGTTCTTGTCCACCCAGGTGCCCATGATCGCAGCCGACAGGCCCAGCATCACGATGGCGATGGAGAAGATCATGCCGATTTCGGTCAGGCTGGCATCAAAGTGCTTGACCAGCGCCGTCTTGTAGACGCTCGTGGCGTAGGCCTGGCCGATGCAGAGATGCACGGCGAGCGCCGCGGGCGGCACGAGCCACCGGTTGAATCCCGGTGGGGCAATAGTTCGTTCACGGTCCAGCCAGCCCATAGTTACTCCCTTGCACGTCGAAGACGTCGATGTCCAGCGATCTGGAGGCGAAAGACCTCCAAATGGGCCGGCGCCTCCGGTAATCATGGTGCAAATCATCAGCCAGCGTACTGGTCGTGCGCCGAGCGGCGGGGACTCTGCGATGAGCGGCGGTATTTTGCCGTCAGCCCGGCGAGGTTCAGTGCCACCTCAAGTCGGACGATACTTCTATGGAGCTAAGCGCCTCACGCCGCTTGGTGACAACAGCTTCTGCAACCCCTTTACATGTGACCATTCGGTCACCTATTCTGAAACCGTGGACGCCGTATTCAAGGCCCTCGCCGACCCCACCCGCCGGGACCTGCTCGATGAGCTCTTCCGGGAGGACGGGCAGACCCTGCACGCGCTTGAGGCCCGCTTCGAGATGACCCGCTACGGGGTCATGAAGCACCTCAAGCTGCTGGAGGAAGCAGGTCTGGTGGTCACCCGCCGTCGGGGCCGGGAGAAACTCCATTTCCTCAATCCGGTGCCCATCCGCCTGGTCCACGACCGCTGGGTCAGCAAATACGCACAACCATGGGCCGCTGCCCTCAGCGACCTCAAAACCAGATTGGAAAGTCCCATGGAAAAGATCTTCGAAATCTACATCAAGACCACTCCGGAGCGGCTCTGGGAAGCCATCACGGACAGCGATATCCGCAGCAAGTACCAGTTCGGCAACAGCATCAAATCGGACTGGACCACGGGCAGCCGCTTCGAAATGGGCAACCCTAAGGCAGACGGGGGGCTCCTGGGCGAAGGCGAAAACATCGAAGTCGATCCCCCACGCCGTCTGGTCCAGACCATGCGCGCCCTGTGGGGCGAGGACGTCAAGGAAGAGGGCACCTCACGCATCACCTGGGAGATCGAACCCGTGGGCGATTCCTGCCACCTCACCGTCACCCACGACCAGCTCCGCGAAGGCGCCAACGAGCAGCTCTACGGCGGCTGGCCGATGATCCTCTCCGGCCTGAAGACCTGGCTGGAAACCGGCGAAAGGCTCACCACCCCGGCTCACTCATGTATACCTGAGGCGACAGTGGGCGCCCAACCCGGAGACGCCGTTTCTTGAGGGGTTGCTCGGTCATGGCCGCCCCACTTCCGGATTGAGGGGGCACATCAGCTGGCATACAGACACTTTGGTTCCTCCGATGGAGGTCACACGCCACCGACGGATGGCGCCGTCTTTGGCGTGGACTCACCGCGACGGCGGAGCCCAGGCGTCCGGCAATCGTGCCGGGCTGTCGAGACGAGCCGAAGGTCCGATCGTGGGGACAAGCGCCCTGCGTTAGGTCCTGTCCCATGGGTCATTTCGGCTCATTTACGGTACTCCGGCCATCTTTGCACCGCCGCCCGGGCCCAGCAATGAAATTCGGTGAGAAACCCGCTCATCAGGGGGCTGTTCCGGGCGCGTGACTACCGGGGAACAAGCCGCCACAGGGACGTGACCTCGGCCGTGCGCGCCTCGAATAGAGGATCCTCGCGGTCCGATGCCTTCGGATGGGTTGGCTTGGTGTCGAGCCGATCCATCACCGTCAGCCCGGCCGAGTCGATGGCGGCCAGCAGATCCTCACGCGACCGCAGGCCAAGGTGCTCTGCCAGGTCGGACAGGACAAGCCAGCCCTCACCGCCCGGCTCCAGATGGTCGGAGAGTTCGTTCAGGAAGCGGAACAACATCCTGCTGCCGGGTCGTAGACGGCACTGTCCAGGGTGGAATGCGGTGTGGCCGGAATCCAGGGCGGGTTGCAGACAATGAGGGGCGCGCGTCCGGGCGGGAACATGTCGGTCAGGACGGCCTCAGCACGTTCCTGGACACCGAGGTTCCGGAAATTCTCACCGGCGCAGGCGATGGCACGCGGTTCATTGTCCGTCGCTATCACGCGGTGGACGCCACGGCGCGCGAGGACGGCGGCGAGCACTCCGGTGCCGGTTCCGACGTCGAACGCCAGCGTGTCAGAGGGCAGCGGCGCGGCGGCCACGAGATCCACGTACTCACTCCGGGTGGGGAAGAACGTGCCGTAGTGCGGGTGGATGCGGCCCTGCAGGGCATCGACGTAGACGCCGTTCCGTCGCCACTCGTGGGCGCCAATGGCCCCGACCAGCTCATGCAGGGACACCACGGAAGGTTCGCCGATATCACCGTACGCTTCAGTGGCGGCCTCCCGGATGTCCGGTGCGCGGCGCAGCGGCACCACGGGGCCCGGATCAAGGGGGATCAGCAGCAGGCCAAGAATGCGCGCACGATGCGAGCGGGACTGGCGATGCCGATAGAACTTTTCGGCCGGAGTCCCTGCGATCTTCTTTCCGTCGCCTACCCGCCGGTCCATGGCGTTGAGGATCTGCCGTGCGTTGTGGAAGTCACCGTGCCAGAGCATCGCGATCCCCTGTGACGCCATTCGGTTTGCCTCATCGGCCGTGAGGGAGTCGGTGACCACTTCGACGCGTGCCGGCGCCGGCCTGCCGTTCGCCGAACGCCAGACCGCGGTCAAGCTCTCATCAGCCTTGACCCAGGTAACGCGCTCAGCCACCGCAGCCAGGCGCGGGGGCTTGGGGTCCGACGTCGGGATTGCTCCGGGAGCTGGCGTGTCGGCGCTGATAAAGGATCCATTCCAAGAGTTTGGCCGCTGGGGCCTGTAACCTACGTTGTCAGGATACAGGGGTGCCGTGGCCGCAGCCGTCGCGGCGGGACCGGGCGGATGGCCAGGCCGAGGGGCGTCGTCACCATCAACGCGCTGGCCCTGGACTGCCTCCCAGGCGTGTTTCCTTATCGGCTCACCGGTTCCGAAGCATCGAGCAGTCCAAGTTCCGTGCGTCGCGGCATCCCCTCCCCGTCCCCGGAAACGAGGCATGCGTATGCGGTTCGTCAACCCGACACAGCTCGTGTCACAGGTCCGCGAAGACACGGACTGAACCACCCGGCGAACGTCCGGCAACCACTCCCCGCCCGCCCTTGAAAGGCCAGCCATGCCCACGAGCAGTTCCATGATCACGACGCGGCTGTCTTTGGCGTCGTTGCCTTCAGCATCCCGCAGGCCGGGGTGACCGGCCCTGCGGTTGACCCCCGCGCGCTGAGTACGGGCATCGTCCACTTTGGTGTCGGCGCTTTCCACCGTGCACATCAAGCCGTATATACGGAAGATGCGGCAGCGGCAGCAGGTGAGACCCGCTGGGGCATCCTCGGCGTGACCGGACGTTCGGCTCGGGTGGCGGAGCAAGTCGGGCCCCAGGACGGACTATATTCAGTCCTGACCAAGGCCCGGGATGCGGAATCTCTCCGGCTGATCGGTTCGCTTCAAAAGTGGCATTTCCCGGCACTGATTCAGAAGAGGTCTTGCGGGCCGTGGCGTCGGAAGAGGTCCACCTCGCGTCCTTGACCATCACCGAAAAAGGGTATCCCCGCGCCCTCACCGGCGAACTGGATACGTTGAACCCCGCAGTGGCGGCAGACGTCGCCGCCCTCGCGGTTGAACTCAAAGGCCCGTCCTTTGCCGGCCCCGCGCGTACGTCTCTGGGACTACTGGCGCGCGGTCTGGCGCGGCGCTATGCAGTGTCCGGAGCCCCGTTCGCGGTGGTGTGCTGCGACAACCCTTTGTCCAACGGCCAAGTCACCCGCGGCCTTGTATACGCCATGGCCCGTGCCGCACGGGCGGACGGCATGCTGGAGTGGCTCCAGAACTCCGTCACCTTCCCCTCAACCATGGTGGACCGCATTGTTCCGGCAACGACAGAGGCGAACCGACTGGAAGCGGAACGGATTTTGGGGCTGCGGGACGAAGGCCTGGTCGTCGCCGAACCCTTTGGACAATGGGTGATCGAAGACAGCTTCCCGGGTCCTCGTCCCCGCTGGGAACGCGCCGGGCGACCCTAACCAACGACGTCGGCCCGTTCGAAGTTGCCAAACTGCGGATGTTGAACGCCACGCACTCGCTGCTGGCCTATCTCGGCGCTCTGCGGGGATATTCGACAATTGCGGAGTCCATTACCGACGATGCCCTCGTCAGCGAGGCCCGCAACCTGCAGCGCAACAACATCATCCCGACGCTCACTCCTCCACCCGGGCTGAACCTCGAAGAGTACGGCGAATCGATCCTCAGCCGATTCGCCAACACCAACCTTGGGCACACCACCGTCCAGGTCGCCATGGACGGATCACAGAAGCTTCCTGTCCGAATCCTCGGCACCGTGGCTGACCGCCTCGATGCCGGCGAATTGCCGCACTCCGGTGCCCTGGTGGTGGCAGCTTGGATGGTGTACATTTACCGCGGCCGCGACGTCAACGGCCGGGCACTCATGCTCGATGACCCCATGGCGGATAAACTCCGGGAGGCCGCCGCCGGCTCCGAGGCCGGCCTTGCAGACAGGCTCCTCGGACTGGAGAAAATTTTCCCGGAACAGGTATCAGGAAATGCCGAATTTCGCAGGTCCGTGGCCTCCAGTGTGGGGCGCCTCTTGACGGAGATAGCATAGTGCCGTTCCCGAGGAGCGAATAGGATTCACCCCGTCCCGCAGCCACCAGACGGTGTCAGCCCAGAAGGTGTCTCCAAAGTGGCTGTGAAAAGGCGCGAAATGGCCAATCTCGGTGCGGCCGAAGTCCTCCGGCTTCAGCTGAACTACAGTGGCAGGACTGTTGGGGTAGTAGCTCAGTCCGCGGCGACGGCGGCTTCTGTGGCAAAGGGATCATCCGTGGCAGCCACTGCAAGCGTCGCCGGGTAAATGAAGCCTGGTGCCTGCGCATCTCCTCGCCCATGGTCCCGGCCAGCCGCGAATTGAAATCCTTGGGGCTCCGTGCCCAGTCCGTGGCCACGCCTTTCGGCAAGTCCTCCAGCCAGCCGAGCCGGCTGCCGGGAAAGTAGCCATGCCGCCACGTCAGCAGCGGCATCACGGCGTGCCAGCGCCATCACGGCGTGCCAGCGCCACCAAAATGCGAGCCGGTGCCCCGGCCTGTAGTCCCGCCAATGGGCGTGCTGGGCACCCACCGTCAGGAGCCGGTTCACCTGCCGTCCGTTCCGCGCCAAACCCGCCGCGAAGCCACCAAAACTGTGGCCGACGACGTTCAGCTCCCTCCCGCCGCAGTGTCGCGAAGCCCACGCCAGAACCGCATCGAGGTCTTTCAGGGCCCAGTCGTACCAGCTGGCCTGCAGATTCTTGATCGTGGAACCCCTGGACTGCCCGATACCGCGGTAGTCAAACGTGATCGCCGTGAAGCCGTTCTCCGCCAGGAAGGACGCATAACGGTGGTAGTAGGAAGCTTTGACGCCGGTGGCACCGGCAATGACGACAAACGCACCGGCGCCCTCCTGTCCCGCGGACGGTGATTCCCACAGGTGCCCCGCAGCACGTAACCGTCGCAGCAGCTGACCGTCAATGCGCTACCCGCCATCCCAAAATATCCCTTCTTCCTCCACCGACGAAGGGCGCCAGAAAGCCGCTCCGCCTGAGGTCTACATTGTCACCTGCCTCCGCAGGGGCAACCAGCTCCGTAACGGACGATGGGACTGGAGTGTCGGACTCACTGGCCGATGACATCGCCGAACTGGCTCCGGAAATGGCCAAATGGACTAAGACCATCACAGTGTGGGAAACTTCACAGGTTTTGGTGTGTTGCGCTACAGTGCGTCCACCCACCATGTGCGGCACCAACCGCACCACCCACCCGCATCACCCACGCTCTTTATGGAGGGACCCCACACTTATGAGCGATGTGTTATCAGCTATCAACGGCGTTATCTGGAGCGACTGGCTCGTCTATCTCTGCCTCGCCACCGGCGTCTACTTCTCCATCCGTACCCGCTTCATGCAGGTCCGGCATATCAAGGGAATGATCCAGCAGTTGCTCCGGGGCGAAAAGTCGGCCTCCGGAGTCTCCTCGTTCCAGGCGCTGGCAATGTCGCTGGCCGGACGCGTCGGAACCGGCAACGTCGCCGGAGTCGCAACCGCTGTCGCCTTCGGTGGCCCCGGCGCCCTCTTCTGGATGTGGATGGTCGCCTTCCTGGGCGCCTCGACCTCGTTCATTGAGTGCACCCTGGGCCAGATGTACAAGACCCGCGATCCGCTGACCGGTGAGTACCGTGGCGGCCCTGCGTATTACCTCTCCCGCGCGCGTGCCCACACCAAGGGCGCCGGTTTCTTCAAGGTCTATGGCTACGTCTTCGCGGCCGTCACTGTGCTGGCCTGCGGCGTGCTGATGCCCGGTGTCCAGGCCAACTCCATGGCCACCGCAATCAACGGCGCCTGGACCATCCCGTCCTGGGTCGTCGCCGTCGGATCCGTGATTCTCCTGGCGTTCGTCATCATCGGCGGCGTCAAGCGCATCGCCAGCGTCGCCGGCTTCGTCGTGCCGTTCATGGCCGCCGCCTACATCATCCTCGCCATGGTGGTGGTCTTCGTCAACGCGGACCAGCTTCCGGCGATCCTCGCCCTGGTCTTCCGCAGCGCGTTCGGCATGGATGCGGCCCTCGGCGCCGTCATCGGCCTGGCCGTGATGTGGGCGTCAAGCGCGGCGTCTACTCGAACGAGGCCGGCCAGGGAACCGGTCCCCACTCCTCGGCCGCAGCCGAAGTCTCCCACCCGGCCAAGCAGGGCCTGGTTCAGGCCTTCGCCGTCTACATTGATACCCTCTTCGTCTGCACCGCCACCGGGTTCCTGATCCTCTCCACCGGGCCTACCGCGTCTTCTCCGGCGGCACCGAAGACAGCGAGGTCCTCGTCGAGGGCGGCCTGCTCTCGGCAACGGCCACGGCCGGACCCAGTTCGTGCAGACCGGTTTTGACTCGGCCTTCCCGGGCTTCGGCGCGGCGTTCATCGCGATCACGCTGATCTTCTTCTGCCTGACAACGGTCATCGCCTACTACTACATGGCGGAAACCAACCTGCGCTTCCTCGTGGGCGGGCACTCGAAAAAGCTGATTCCGGGCCTCAAAGTCAGCGTCGGCCGCAGCACCACGATGACGCTGCAGATCCTCATCCTCATCGCGGTGGCGTACGGCAGCGTCAACACTGCCGCCGATGCCTGGCTGATGGGCGACATCGGCGTCGGCATGATGGCCTGGCTGAACATCATCGGCATCCTGATCCTGCAGAAGCCCGCCTTGGCAGCCTTGAAGGACTTCGAAGCGCAGCAGAAGATGGGCATCGACCCGGTCTTCAACCCGCGGCCCCTCGGCATCACCGGGCCACCTTCTGGGAGACCTACAAGACCGCCGACCGCGAGAAGGAATCCGCGCGGATCTAGTACGGCGTGCACCGTGCGCCGCGCCGAACACGCGGCGCACGGTCACCTGCCCCGGCGAGGCGTCACGATCACACGCCAATTCAGGAACCCGCCCAAGCTGTGATATTCCGGTACGCCTGTCTTCACTATCCGAATCTTCCGCAACGGCATCCGCCGCCGAAGAACGCAGCGCCCGCATCGCCGTCACCCTGTTCCCCATCCTTATCCTGGCCGGAGGAGCCGTAGCGCTCGCCGGCCCAACAGCGTTCACCGGGCTGGCCCCCTGGATCACGCCCCTGCTGGGAATCATCATGTTCGGCATGGGGCTGACCCTCACGCCGCCGGATTTCGCCGTGATCGCCAAACGCCCTGTCCCGGTGGTGATCGGAGTTGTGGCGCAGTACGCCGTCATGCCGTTCCTGGGCTGGCTGATCGCCGCAGCGCTG
The DNA here is from genome assembly GCA_002370555.1 of Arthrobacter sp. Hiyo4. GTDB lineage: Bacteria > Actinomycetota > Actinomycetes > Actinomycetales > Micrococcaceae > Arthrobacter. Next base: position 828,015 of record AP014718.1, on the reverse strand, counting down.
GGGCTGCCGCCCGCGCTGGCCGCCGGCGTTATTTTGGTGGGCTGCTGCCCGGGTGGAACAGCCTCCAACGTGGTGTCATACCTGGCCAAAGGGGACGTGGCCCTGTCCGTCGCCATGTCCACCGTTTCGACGCTGATCGCTCCCCTTCTCACCCCGGTGCTGGCATTGTGGCTGGCCGGGCAGTACATGCCGGTGGACGCCGGCTCGATGGCATGGTCCATCGTCCAGATTGTGCTGCTCCCGGTGCTGCTGGGACTTGTCATCCGGCGCTTCCTGCCCGGTCTGGTCACCAGGGCCCTGCCGCCCTACCCTGGATTTCGGTCCTGGCCATCACCCTCGTGGTGGTTGCCGTGGTTGCCGGAAGCGCAAAGGCCATCTTCGCTGCCGGACTGCTGGTACTCGCGGCCGTCATTCTCCACAACGGACTGGGCTACGCCCTCGGTTACGCTGCGGCCCGCCTGTTCCGGCTGCCAATTCCTGCCCGGCGGATCACCGCCATCGAGGTCGGCATGCAGAATTCAGGCCTTGCGGCGGGACTGGCACGGCAGTACATGACCCCCGAAGCCGCTTTGCCAGGCGCTATTTTCTCCGTCTGGCACAACGTTTCCGGCGCCGTCCTGGCCGCCTACTGGCGCCGCCGGGACGCACCTGCCGTACGCAGCGGCGGCCCGGTTCCGGCGGCAGTTACGGAATAGGCGCCGTTCCAACTGAGGTTGGGCATGTGGCTCATGGCGGGCCGGGTGGGTACGATCTGCGCGTCGCCCGGACGTCGGCGCCGACGTCCCTGCGACGGCTTAGCCATTCCCGGACTGTCCCGGGTTGGGACCTAAACTTTCCGGGCTCGGCGCCACAGGAGTGGATCGAGGCCGATGCGTTCAGCGCATCCCACTGACCAGGCTCACCACCGCACCGGCATACGCTGGCGCCGCCTCCGCCGGATCGCGGACCAGAACACTGGAACTCCGTCGAGACGGCACAGTCTGAAAATCAGGAAGGTCCGCCATTAAGGCCTGATGGTTGCGCCTGTTGAAGCCGCGGTTTCGACAGGCTCAACCACCGGCAACCGGCTCAACCACCGAAACCGTCAGGACACGCGGCGGAATTCCCCGGCCGGAGCTGGACGTGGATGGGCAGCACCAGCTGGATGTGGGTGTCGCCGATGGGCTTGTCGAGCAGCTCGTTGATGGAGGTCTGCCCTCCAACTCGCTGTGCTGGTTTTTGCCCATGTATCGAGCTTATGTGTGCCACGGCGGGAGTGAATCCTAAGACACGCGTGAGCTATGGTCTCTTGTCGGCGGCAGTGCCAGTATGTGGAGAATCAGGTTCGCTGCAGGCGCCCCACAACCGGGCAGTAAGGACGCGCGGTCATGACCTACGTCAACAGTTTGGGCGATCTGGGAGCAGCCGACATCGCCATGGCCGGCGGCAAAGCCGTAGGGCTGGGCGGCCTCATCCGGGCCGGGCTGCCGGTCCCCCGGGGTTCGTGCTCAACACCGCCGCCTATTCGCACTTTGTGGAGGCCAACCAACTTGAGGCCCGCATCCGGGAACTGGCCACCCTGTCGCCGCAGGCCTCGCCCCAGGACTATGCGGACGCCTCGGAGCGGATCCAAACCCTGGTCACGGCCGGCACTTTGCCGGCCGATATCGCAGCGGAGCTCGGCGCCGCCTACGGGCGTCTCAGTGACGCGCGACTCGACAACGGCGGGGAAACAGCCGTTGCGGTGCGCTCCTCCGCCACGGCCGAGGACCTCGCCGCGGCCAGCTTCGCCGGGCAACAGGAAACCTACCTGAACGTGCGCGGGGCCGAGGCGCTGGCCGCGGCCGTGATCGATTGCTGGGCGTCCCTGTGGACGGCACGGGCCATGGTTTACCGGACCCGTGAGGGCATCGGACCGGGCTCGGTGCGCCTCGCGGTGGTGGTCCAGCGGATGGTGGAGGCCGAGGCCGCCGGGGTCATGTTCACCGCCAACCCGGCCAACGGGCGCCGTGACCAGATCGCCATCAGTGCCGCGTGGGGCCTGGGCGAGTCCGTGGTCAGCGGGACGGTCACCACGGATGACCTCGTTGTCGACGCCGGACTGGCACCGTGGTGTCACGGCACACGGCCGACAAGGCGGTTATGACTGTCTACGCCGAGCACGGTACCCGGGAGCAGCCGGTGGCGGCAGCCCGCCGTCGTGCGCCCGTACTGGACGACCGGGCCGCAGCCGAGCTCGCCGCCTACGGAACGCGGAGTGCGGATCATTTCGGGGCACCGCAGGACATCGAGTGGGCACGGGCCGGTGACGGGTTTTTCATCCTGCAATCCCGGCCCATCACCGCGCTGCCCGAACCGGCGGCCGATACCCGGACACCTGGCCCGTGCCGTACCCGAAGGGAATGTACTTCCGGGCGAGCATCGTGGAACAGCTGCCGGACCCGCTCTCGCCGCTATTCGCCGACCTCGTTGACGGCTCGGTGTCCAGGTCGCTGCGAGCCTTGATGAACGAGGCCGTGGGCACGAACGTCATCCGCGAGGACGACGTGGGGCTGCCCACCATCAACGGCTACGCCTATTACTACTACCGCACCTCGGGGATGTGGCGGGTGATGGGCAAGGCGCTGACAGCGGTGCGCGCGCTGGCCCGCGGCCAGGCGCACATGGGCGTGGCCGGCTGGCGCGAATTCTCGCATCCCCGCTACGAACAGGTCATCAAACACTGGTCCGCGAAGCCCGTCACGGAGCTCTCCGGTGCGGAACTGCTCAAGGGTGTTCAGGCGCTGCTGGACGCCGGCACCGTGTACTACACCGCCGTGCAGTCAGTCATTCCGCTCGCCGCCACCAGCGAAATCTCCTTCGGTGCGTATTACAACAAGTTCGTCCGGCGCGAGGGGGATCCCCCCGCCCTGACGTTCATCCTCGGCTACGACAGCGAACCCATCCGGGCGGAGAAGTCGCTGTACGATCTCGCGGCCTGGGCCCGCGGCGTCCCCGGGCTCGCATCCGCGATCCTCCATGAACCGACGACGGCGTTGGCCGAGTCCCAGCGCACGGGCTTCCCGCCTGCCGGGTTCAGTGAGCCGTTGTGGCAGTTGTGGCGCCTTCGCTTCCAGGACCACCTGGGCCGGTTCGGCCATGCAGTCTACAACCTGGACTTCGCCAGCCCGGTGCCGGCCGACGATCCGTCAGCGCTGCTGGACACGGTGAAGTTCTACCTGCGGGGGCAGGGCGCTGACCCGCACGAGCGGCAGCGGCACTCAGCCGCCGCCGGGAGGACGAAACGAGCCGGATCAGCACCCGGCTCGGGCCGCGCCGCCGGGCCGCGTTCCTCCGTTTGCTCCGGTGGGCACAGAACACCGCGCCGATCCGCGAGGATGCGCTCGCCGACGTCGGCCTCGCGTGGCCGCTCCTGCGGCGGATGCTGCTGGAACTAGGACGGCGGCTGGTGGACTCCGCCGTCATCGCCGAACCCGCCGACGTGTTCTGGCTGCGGCACCAGGAGCTGCGCAGCGCCATCGAGTTCGGCCTGGCCGCGCCGGGAGCCTCGGGAGCACCGGCGGCCGTGGCCATTACCGGAGCCGACCAGCCCGTCCGCGCCGCCGCCGTCGAGGAACGCAAGATGCTGTGGCGGGCCAGGTGAAGGCGAGTGCCCCGCAACTGCTCCCGGAGAGCCGGTGGATGGAAAGGGCCTTCGGGTCCATGATGCCCGCGGGCTCCCAACACCAACTCGGCGACATCATCAAGGGCACAGGCGCGAGCTCGGCCGGGTCAGCGCCCCGGCCCGCGTTCTGCGGGGGCCACAGGATTTCGCCTTGATGGAACCCGGAGAGGTCCTGGTGGCCCGCATCACCACTCCCGCCTGGACCTCGCTGTTCGCGATGGCCTCCGCCGTGGTGACCGATGTGGGCGGCCCGTTGAGCCACAGCTCCATCGTGGCCCGGGAGTACGGCATCCCGGCCGTGCTCGGCACCGGGGTGGCCACCCAGCGGCTCACCAGCGGCCAGCAGATCCGCGTGGACGGCGACGCCGGCACCGTCTCCGTCGAGCGGCCGAGCCCTACTCAGGGGCCATGACCCGGTGGCATGATGGGGCTCATGAGCCGAGTCACGTGTGATCTGACCATCTCCCTCGACGGCTTCGTTGCCGGCCCGAACCAGAGCCCGGCGATACCACTGGGCGAAGGCGGCGAACTCCTGCACCGGTGGATGTTCGAGGAACCCGAGGCCAACGCGGCCGCGATCGACGGCATCCTCGCTTCCGGCGCATACATCATGGGACGGAACATGTTCGCGGGCCCGGACTCGGGGCGTGGGATGCGGACTGGCGGGGTTGGTGGGGCGAGGAGCCGCCGTATCACGCACCCGTATTCGTGCTCACCCATCATGCGCGCAAGCCCCTGGAGATGCAGGGCGGCACCACGTTCAACTTCGTGACCGACGGGATCGAATCGGCGCTGGCCCGGGCGCGGGAAGCCGCCGGCAGCAAGGACGTGGCCGTTGCCGGCGGGGCGAAGACCGTCCAGCAATACCTCTCGGCGGGGCTGATCGACGAGCTGCGGCTCCACACCGCGCCCATGCTCCTGGGAGCGGGCGAACGGCTGCTCGACGGCGTCGCGAACCTCCAGCTCGAGCCGACGGAAGTGAGCGGCACCGCCCTCGTGACGCATGTGCACTACCGGGTGATCCACTAAACGGGCTGAGTGAGGAACCGAAATCGGTTCAGTTCACAGTTGCGGTCAGGGATCTGATCGTGTTCCTCGTTGTGGATCCGGCCTGCTGCGCGCCGGACGGAACGTGCCTCGCATGACGGCGCTACTGCGCCCGCTGGGCCGGCGGTGTCGCGGATTCCTCTGCGTTGATGGGGTTCGGGGAGTCCCCTCTACGTCAGTGAAGCCCTATCACCATATTGTGGGTGAACTCGTGATCGGGAGATTCACCACAAGCAAAGCAATCTCACGCTTCGCCATCGAAGCCGACCTCACCGGTGTGGGTATCGACCCCGAAATCCAAGCGTGGGCGGGTTTCAAGTAGGGGGACAGCGGCCATCCCTTTGGCAGAGGATGAACTACCCCGAGTTCTTCACCCGCAACAACCCCGAGAACATGGCTTTGTTCAGCGGTATGGAACCACCGGGTGGATTTACAACCTTCGACCCACCTGAAGCAACGTGAGCATTGCCGACTCAGCCCTGGAGAGCCCGGGTGATGATAGCTTCGGGGTGGAAGGAGACCGTTGAAAAAGACGACTTAGTCGTTCTCCCACTGCAGCCCGAGGAGGCGGCAGCCATGGCTGATTTCCGGGCTGTTGTGCCGCAGTGGTTCTTCGCCGAATACATCATGGATGTTCGGCGTGATCGGCGGGTCGCCGGGGCGTCCGAAGATGGCCCAGAGCTGGAGATCGTCACCGTGACGGGAGGCAAGAGTGAGGCCATCGAAAACTATAAGGTCATCCACAATTATGGATACGCTCGTATAGAAGTGACGGCCCCCTCTGGAGGCTCCCTGGTCCGGCGGGGGAAGGAGTTTAAGACAACCTCCCGATGCCGCCTCCCGGCTCCCGCTCCCTCCACCGGATAGCGGGGGCGGGACTGCTGCTCGCCGGCCTCGGCCTTAATCTTTGGGCTCTGGCTGAACGGCGGCACCGCACGGCAGGCCCATTCGAACTGGAGGGGCATGCTGACCGAGCCCTTCGGCCGGCCTTCCCTCGAATACGCGGAAACGGTTCCACGCTACCTAGGATCCCCCTACGGGCACAGACTTGGTTCGATTGGGGCACTGGAAATCCGCAAAGCACTGACCGGGGTGGAACTCGGAACTTCCTCAAATCACGGGCGACGTCTTGATCGCAGTGGCCGGCAGCGGCGCTGCGATGTCCGGGCTCACGATTGATCGGCTCATGAAAGCCCTCAGGAATAGTGGACTCTGACGCCGCCGCCTGCTCGTGCTGCGGCAGGGTGATGCAGCGTCGGAAATTGCACGCCCTTGGGTCGGATCCTTCCTACATGTGCGGGGTGTGGCCTGTGGGTTGCCCTCCTGCTCCGACGGGAGTCGCAGCGGCAGCAGACCTCGCACTCGCGGGCGGCGTCGTTCACATGCTCGGCGCTTCGCCGGCATCCAAGGAGCCGCCGTCTGCCTCCGGCAGGGTGATTGTGACGGTAGTGCCCTGTCCGGGGCTGCTGGCCAGGGCGATCGTCCCGCCATGGTTTTCGATGATGGTTTTGGTGATCGGCAGTCCCAGCCCCGCACCGGGAATGGCGGAGCCGTGTGCGCGTGCTGCGCGGAAGAATCGGGTGAAGGCCTGGGCCTGTTCTTCCTGGGTCATCCCGATGCCGGTATCGGCGACCTCGCATCTGATGTTGTCCCCGTCCCGGCGGGCTCGGACCGTGACGGCCCGCCGTCGGGGCTGTATTTGATCGCGTTGGAGAGCAGGTTATCGATGACCTGGCCGATGCGGGCCGGATCGAACCGGCCGGTCACGGGTCCGGACGGTTCAAGGTGCAGGCTGATGCCCGCGGCACTGGCACGCGGAGTGGCGGATTCGATGCTGTGGCGGATCACCTTGGTCAGGTCTGCCGGCTCCGGGTTGATGGCCAGGGTATCCGAGGCGACTGAGAGCAGGTCGGTCACCAGGTGCAGCAGCCGTTCGGCGTTGCGTTTGGCCACGACCAGGTACTGGGCCACGTCGGAGGGAAGGTCGGGTTGTTCGTCCTGGGCCAGTGCGAGGTAGCCCAGGATCGAGGTCAGGGGGGTCCTTAACTCATGCGAGACACTGGCGACGAACTGATCCTTGGCTGCAAGGGCTGTGACCAGCGCCGTCACGTCGGTAAAAGCCAGCACGGCGCCGGAACTCCGGCCGGTGCCGTCCTTGATCAGCCGAGACGTTGCGGAGAAGGCGCGTTGACCGGTGCCGGTGCCGATCCAGATCAGTTCGTCGGTGAACGCCTCGCCTGCGGCCGCTCGGCGCAGCGGGTGCCGGGCCGGCGGCAGCGGGTGGCTCCGGTCAACGCCGAACACCGGCACCTTCTCACTCCCGGGCGCCTGCGGGTTTTCGCTGAGGGTACCGGTAAGGTAGGGCTTTGCTGCTTATTCATGAGAATTTTCCGGCCGTGTTCATCGACCGCGCACACGCCAACACTGACGGTATCCATGATGGTGCCCAGCAACCGCTCGCGCTGTTCGCTGGCCGCGAGCAGTTCCTGCAGGTCCTTGTCCTGGTTTTCCAGCTGCAGCCGCTGACGCAGGACAGCGTTGGAGACCGCATGGGCGGTGAGGGAGATCGCACCGATGATGACCGGGAGCAGTACCATCCGGATGAACGACGGGCCTGTGAAGCCCGTTCCAAGGATCAGCGGCGGAAGGACCGCACTGAGAATCGTGGCCGACACCGCCATCACAACCACGCTACGGTGGCGGCCAAGGGATAGCCAGACGACCGGAAAAACCAGCAGGAAACCCAGCACAGTGAGGTATTGATCCGCCGCTTCGCGGGAGAACCCGATTGCCAGGCAGTCCAGGACCGGAATGACCACCCAGGCGCGGGTCGGCAACCTCCCCCACGGCACAATCGCGCACGCGGCCAGAAGGAGCAGATGGGCGCCCAGACTGTACAGGAACGGACCGGGCTGCAGGAGCCCGGGGCGAAATGCCTCCGCAAGGACGGTGACCAGCAGCATCGTCACCGACAGCGGCAACTGGAATATCACCATCCGACCCCTAAGGTCCAGGCTCCGGAAGTAACTATCGAGCGAAAGGAGCGGCATCGCGTCACCCATCCGTACCACCTTTCAAATCTGCCCCGCAGTTCATGTCCCGCCATCCGCAGCACGGGAACACCCCTGCATCCTACTGTCACCGCGGGCCCATGCCCGGAAACCGACAGGCTGACGCGAAACGAGCCGACCGGGAGGCCGATATCAGCACCGCCGATAGCTGGCGGCCGGCGCTTCCCCTGGGGCTAGGGAACATCCATACGCTGCTCCGAACACTATTTCGTACCCTTGGTGGCGGTGCATCACCAGCGGTTGAAGGTTGAAGCGCCGTGGATGGCCTGGCCCGGCACGCTAATGGCCGGGCATGTCGGGTGAGGATGATGCTGCGACCAGGGGATGGCCCAGCCCTGCAATGCGCAGCCCGAACCAGGACGGCCGTGAATTGCTGTGGGCCTGAGGTCCTCAGCCGTCGACTTGGAGCATCCGGGGCGGCGATTCCCATGCTGGTGGCAGCCCAGATCCAAGGGTCCCGTCCGGGCCTTCCTTCGCGGTCACTGCCTGTACTGCGCCGCTGATTCGGCCTTGGCGGGACCAGGTTGCCCCTGCGTCGGGAGAGCAGTGGAAGGTGCCGTCGGCGTCGACACCCACGGAATCCCCGGCCCCACAGTGCTTCTCACCCGGACGTGCCCGCCCGACCGACCGTGGCTGCGGGGCATCCGGTCACCGGGCTTCGATTAGACCCATCATGCCGCCGTCTTCGTGATCCAGAATGTGGCAGTGGTAGACGGTCTTGCCGGTGAAAATCATCGAAAGCGATCCGGACCCGGACATTGCTGCGGGCCAGGACGTTGACCACGTCCTGCCACATGGGAGGGTCCACGGGCCGGCCTGCCTGTTCAATGATCTGCATTGCCCACACGTGCAGGCGCACCGGGTGGTCCATCGGGCTAGTGTTCCTCAGAGTCCACTCTTCGATGCCTCCAGCGGGAACCGTGGTGTCGACGCGGCCGAGTCCGGTTTCGCCATCCTGATCGAGCTCGCGCCGGCGCGCCGGGTTCGCGTTCCACCTGCCAAATTGGAAGTATTCCATCATCAAAATACCCCATAGGGTATGCTGGTCACATAATCCACTGATGCAAGGAGCAACCAGATGTGCCGTGCGGTGACATGTAAGAAGTGCGGAAAAATGACGTGGGCCGGCTGTGGCCAACACGTTGACCAGGTTCTGCGCGGGGTCCCCAGCTCCGAGCGTTGCCGCGGGCACGAGCAAGAAGGATCGACCGGCAAGAGCTTCTTCGCCAGGTTGTTCGGCCGGTAGGTCGGCTCTTCCAACGCCCAGGCGACGGCGATGAGATATAGGGGAAGCGCCGGAGGACGTATCCTCCGGCGCTTCCCCTACGCCTTTGCGGTCACTCTCAGGAAAGGAGTGCCTCTACGGCGACATAGGCTGCGACAACCAGAACCAGGATTCCAAAGCCGCGCTTGAGTGCCTTGTCGGGGATCCTGGCGCCGATCCGGACGGCTTCCTGATCGTCCCGGCCCTCACCCTGGTCCTGGGACTTCCGATGGCTCTGACCGTCGGAACGTCCTTGGTCATCATCGTGATCAGCTCGGCCGCCGGCTTCGCCGCGCACCTGGGCGATCTGCAGATCGACTATGGCCAGCGGCACATGGTACGAGCCCTCGATGTGCATGGAATCGGACTCTGCGCCGCTTCGGACGTCGATGATCATCAGCTCGTCGTGGTTGTCTTCCCAGGCCTTCAACGTGGAGGCGTCAATGGCCTGGGGGCGGTTTCAACCGCGCTGGTCTTGGTCGAGGTAGCCATGGTCTCTTCTGTATATCTTGGGCATTTCTCGCGGCAGCGTCCGCGGGTGCGGGGTGACCGCCGTCCACCGGATGGCCCACCCGCAGGCGGTGCCAGACGCGTGAAGGTCCGGGCGGCGCTGGGGTGCGCCTCCCGGGCCGTCTAGGGCCTCTTTCAGCCAGTGGGGAGACCCTTACCTGTCCAGTCGAGCATCCCACCGGGCATGGTGTAGGCGGTGAAACCGGCGGCTGCTAGTTGGTCCGCGGCGGCTGCACTGCGGCGTCCGCTGCGGCAGACGGCGATGACCGGACGGGACTTGTCCAGTTCATTCTGGCGGGCGGCCAGTTCACCGAGCGCGATGTGCTGCGCACCGGGGATGATGCCGGCGGCGACCTCATCGGATTCGCGGACATCCACGATCTGGGCATCGCTGCCGCTCTCAAGCTGCTTCGCAAGCTCCTGTGGGGTGATTTCCATGGTGCTGGACCTTTCGGTAGGACTGGGTTGTTGCGCGGCAAAAAAATAAGAACTACGGGGTTCCCCGGGAACAGAGGCCGAGGCCAGCCCAGGTCAGGCGCAGGTAGAGAACACGGGTTTTTCCTGGGTGGGCTACTGGACAAGCGGCCCGCCGTTTGCGGTCAGGTCGTCCACAGGCCCTGTCAGGCAATTACGCATGGCCGTCGAAATTAGTTCGAACCCGGCCTTGTCCAGGGCGCCGCGGACGGGCTGGAGCCCCGGGAAACTGACGACAGTCCCTTCGGTGTCCGGACGAGGATCCTGCTCTTCCACGATGATACCCCCAAGGGTATAGCGCAAGCCAGCGGGCTTCATTGCGGCTTCCGTAAAGAAGACCCTATGGGGTATATCAAGACGAAGGGCAGCGCGGCGGCGCTCCAGCGGACTTCGCCTAGCTCGTGCAGGTGGCTTCTGATCGCGAGGAATGCCACGGCCAAGACTGCTGAAGCGACTCCGGACGCCAAGTGCACCCCCCCAGCGCGTCGGGTCGGCCGTGACCGCCGCAACCAACGCATCAATGTTCGGCTGCAGGCAAGGCAGGTACGGGTGGTAACTGAGAGCGCCAGCAGGATCACTGGCGCGATCGCCACGACGCCTGCGCGGAGCAAACGCTCGGCTTGGATGAACATGAAGGGCCTCCTGCAGCAGGTGCCACGCCGACTCTCTCCCACAGGAGTGGCAGTTGGAATCTCCGTATAGACCGTGAGTCATGAAACGATGCGGGCGCCACTCGCCGGTTCCTTGAGGGTGCCCAACATCGACGGTTCCTGATTTCGACGGCCATCCGGTGATGGCTGGCCTCGCGGAGTGGCGACTATAGTAAGTTGCCTTATGATTTGGGTATACATTGCCGCAGCGCACCGGAAGGAACGGGTATGGGGGCGGAATCGCCGGGCTCCATCAGAATTGACGTGGTTGGCGGACGTTACCGGCTGGGCGAGGTGATCGGCCGCGGCGGCATGTCCTCCGTCTACTGCGCGCGCGACGATAACCTGGGCCGGGACGTGGCGTTGAAGCTCTTCGCACCCCAGGCTCCCGACGCAGACGCGTTGAAACGACAGGAAGCTGAAATTACGCTGCTGGCGACCCTGAACCACCCCAGCCTCGTGACCCTGTTCGATGTCGGCGTCGACGAACGCGTCCCGGATGAGCCCCGGCCGTTCCTGACGATGGAACTGGTGGAGGGCCAGGATCTGCGCAGCCGGATCCGGCATAGCCGAGTCCCCTGGACGAGCTCGCCGTCATAGGAGCGGGCATCGCCGACGCACTGGCCTATGTCCACGGCCTCGGCATCCTCCACCGCGATATCAAGCCGGGCAACATACTCTTGGTGCAGACCCGGCCCGGTGAGCCACTGCGGGCCAAACTGGCAGACTTCGGGATAGCAAGAATCGCCGACGCAACACGCCTGACCGCAACTGGAGCAATGGTGGGCACCGCGGCGTACCTCAGCCCCGAACAGGCCATGGGCTCCCCGCTTACCCCTGCCACAGACATCTATTCGCTGGGGCTGGTCCTGCTCGAATGCATCAAGCAGACCATGGAGTACCCCGGCAGCGCTGTGGAATCTGCCGTGGCCCGGTTGCACCGCGCGCCCAAAATTCCTGCGGATCTCCCGACCGAGTGGGCAGACCTGATCCGATCGATGACGGCAATCGAGCCGCTGGAACGCCCGGCAGCTGCGGACATCGAGACAGCGCTGCGGCGGGCCCTTGTCTCGCCGACATCCATTCCCGGCGAACTCGCACCGGAAACGACGCGTGTACTGCCGGCCATGCCGTTCAGGACGCCGTCCGTCACAGCAGAATTGCCCTCCCCTGACCTGCGGGCAGTGCCGGTGCCTGGTCCCGATCAGCCCAGCAACCCTCGGGGAACACGCCGGCGAAGGTCAGCCCGTGCGGGAAAGATGGTGCGGCTCCCGGTGGTAGCCATTCTGATCCTTGTTGCGCTGGCAGGCGGGGCCGCGGCACTGACAGCGGGCCAGGCGCCAGAGTCCACACCCGGCGTCGTGCCTTACCCTGCGGTGAGCGGCACCCTGGGTGACCACCTTCAGGAACTTCAAAAGAGTGTGGAACCATGACCCCGTTCCGGTCCAAAAACCAAAGCGCCCGATCACGGAGAGCAGGCCTTGCCGCCGCAATTGCGCTGACGGCCTCCCTCGCCGGCTGCGGCCCGGCCGCTACCGGCCTGCAGCCCGACACGGCTTCCCATTTCCGGGAACTGGTCCTCGGCGTGAGCCAGGCGGCGGCCGCCAACGATCACACGGCCGCGCACAAGACCTTGGACAGCCTGGAAGCGGACGTGGCGTCCGCGGCCGGCAGCGGCCAGGTTTCCGAGGAGCGGCGCCAGCGCATCATGGCCGGCATCACCGCCGTCCGGGCCGACCTCAACGCCGCCGCAGAATCCGCCGCCGCGGCAACGAAAGCAGCTGAAGAAGCAGCAGCGGAGAAGACCAAGGCCGCCGCGGAAGCCGCCGCACAGGCCACGCAGGAAAACATTGCGCCCGTGGTGCCAGCACCTGTACCGGCACCAGCCCGGCACCGGAAGAGGGAAAAGGAGCCGAGGGGAAAGGCAGGAACAAGAACGGCTGACGGGGGAAGGGCACCAGCGCCATGCCGGCTTGCGCCTTGCGGATCGCTCCAGGGACGAAGAGCTGGACTACGATCGTGTGATGCCAGTTCTTGTCGCTCCGGACGTCAGCTATCACTCCTCCTGGCTGGAAGGATCCGCGGAATTTGACGGCGCCAACCGGGACGGCGGGGCCCTGTGGACTGGTCCTTGGCAGAACTCAACGATGCCCCGACGTTTCGCCGCTTTGTCGATGCCCTCGTCAAAGATGCCCTGCCGGAGACCCTGCGCAAGCCGGAGTATGTGCCCTGCACGTACTTGTGGATTGTGGAGGGTGTCACGTTCATTGGCTCACTGGCCATCAGGCACGAGCTGAACGATTACCTTCTTAACGAGGGCGGGCACATCGGCTACAGCGTGAGGCCCTCTGCCAGGCGTCGCGGCCACGCCGCTGCCGCTTTGGCCGACGCTCTGCCGATGGCCCGGGAACTGGGAATCCGCCGGGTTCTTCTCACCTGCGATGAGAACAATGCCGGCTCCCGGGCAACCATCGAAAAGAACGGAGGCGTCTGCGAGGATACCCGCAACGGCAAACGACGCTACTGGATCAATACCGTCTGACCGGGTGAACGCCGCCAGCATACCTGCGCGATTATGAGCGAGATTCCGAGCACGGGCCATCCGCGGAGGAGGACCGCACCATGCGGATCTCGCGCACGCCGTCCTCCACAGCCGCGGTCCCGTCCGCCACGAATCCTTGCTTGCGGTAGAACGCCTGCGCCCGGGGATTCGGATCCGCCACCCCGCCATCGCAGTCCCGATCACTTCGCCCCCGCGCTCGGCCATCGCCACGCTGTTCGCGCGGTAGCGCTCATCGCAGAGCATCGCAGTCCAGAACCGTTCCCGGGCGGCGGGCAGTCCCGGGTAATCGAGGACCTGGTCCGTCATCACCCCGCGGTACGTCTCACCCCGCGGTACGTCTCACGCCACGACAGCACATTCACGCGCGCCATCTCGGCAGCGTCCTCGACGCGCGCGTAACGAACCCTCACCGCGGTATCAATAGGCGAAACTCTACTGAGAGCCGCCCGCGGCGTAGCCTGATTGCATGGACTCCGAAGCCCGGTATCTCAGGCTCCGCACGGGCATCTCGGTGCCGTGTCTCATCCACGGCGACGCCGGCGCGAAGCCGGTGCTGCTGCTGCACGCCTGGGGCGAATCAAGCGGCAGCTTTGACCGCCTGATTCCCTGCTGACCGGCTGCAGAATCCACGCCCCGGACCTCCGCGGGCAAGGCGAGGCGGACAAACCGGAGGACGGCTACTCCCTGGCCGAACAGGCCGAGGACGCGGCCGCGGTCCTGGACGCCCTCGACGTGCCGAGCGCCGCCGTCGTGGGTTCATCCAGCGGCGGCTACGTTGCCCAGCAACTCGCCATTTCCCATCCACAAAAGGTTGCCGCACTGGTACTGCTGGGCTGTCCCCTGAGCCTCCACAGGCGGGCACCCTTCGCCGACGAAGTGGACCGCCTGGCGGATCCCCTCGACGAGAACTGGGTCCGGGATTCCCTGTCCTGGTTTCCCCTGCTGCACGAGGTTCCCGCCTGGTTCATCGAGGACCGCGTGCGCGACGGTCTCAGGATGCCGGCCCACGCCTGGAAAGCCATCCTGAACGGACTCAGCGGGGCCACCCGCCCACGGAAGCGGGAACCATCCATGCCCCCACGCTGATCCTGTGGGGCGCGCAGGACGGCTTGCTGACGCGCGGCGACCAGGAAACCCTGTCAGCCCGGATCCCCGGCTCCGTGCTGAAGGTCTATCCCGATGTGGCCCACGTGGTGCTGTGGGAGTGCCCGGAGCGGGTGGCAGAAGATACGACGGCGTTCCTCGCCCCGTCTTTGACGCCCGCAAGCCACCGGATAGCGGGGCGGGACTGCTGGTCGCCGGCGTCGGCCTTAATCTTTGGGCGCTGGCTGAACGGCGACGCCGCTGGGCGGGCCCTCGTGCTGGAGCAGCCGGTGGAGCTGGTCATCACCGGTCCGTATGCAAACACCCGCCATCCGATGTGTGTCCGCTGGTGGCTCATCCAACTGGGCGCGGGAACCTTGGCCGGTTCATCCTGGGTCCTCGCGACACTGCCGGTCGAATTGCTTGTGGAACATCGCTTTGTCCTCGGTGAAGGCCATGCTGGCCGAGCTCTTCCAACAGCCCCACGCTGATTACGGGCGGGGCCGGCCTCCGGCTGGCGGTGGCAGAAGATACGACCTCATTCCTCACCGCTCTCGCTAGCCAGGCACGAAGCCAGCGGCCGCCGTCGAATTTCCGACGGCGGCCGCTGGCCAGGTGAGGGTCCTAGTTAAGGTACCCGTTCGGGTTGAGGACGTATTTCGTGGCTGCACCGGCGTCGAACTCGGCGTAGCCCTTGGGCGCATCCTCCAGGCTGATCGCCTTCGCGTTGACGTTCTTGGCGATGCTCACCTTGTCATGCAGGATGGCCATCATCAGTTGCCGGTTGTACTTCATCACCGGGCATTGCCCTGTGGTGAAGCTGAGCGACTTGGCCCAGCCGGTGCCGAGACTCAGGCTCAGCGCACCCTTCTTGGCGGACTCGTCCACGCCGCCCGGATCGCCCGTGACGTACAGTCCGGGAATGCCCAGCGCACCGCCGGCCGCGGTGATTTCCATCAGCGAGTTCAGCACCGTGGCGGGCGCCTCCTTGGCGCCGTGGCCGTGGCCGCGCGCTTCGAAGCCCACCGCGTCCACGCCGCAGTCCACTTCCGGGATGCCCAGAATCTGCTCGATCTGCTCTGCCGGGCCTCCTTTGCTCAGGTCAATGGTTTCGCACCCGAAACTGCGCGCCTGCTTCAGCCTGTCCTCGTTCAAGTCCCCCACAATCACGACGGCGGCACCCAGCAAGTGCGCGCTGGTGGCCGCTGCGAGGCCAACAGGCCCGGCGCCGGCAACATACACGGTGGAGCCGACGCCCACCCCGGCCGTCACGGCGCCGTGGAAGCCCGTGGGGAATATGTCAGAGAGCATGGTCAGGTCCATGATCTTTTCCAGGGCCTGATCCTTGTCCGGGAACTTGAGCAGGTTCCAGTCTGCGTACGGGACCAGCACGTAGTTGGCCTGGCCGCCCACCCAGCCACCCATGTCCACGTAGCCGTAGGCGCTCCCCGGGCGGTCCGGATTGACGTTCAGGCAGATCCCGGTCTTGCGTTCCTTGCAGTTCCGGCAGCGGCCGCAGGCGATGTTGAAGGGCACCGAACAGATGTCCCCCACTTTGATGAACTCGACGCCGGGACCCACCTCCACTACTTCGCCGGTAATCTCGTGCCCCAGCACCAGGTTGGGCGGTGCCGTGGTCCTTCCGCGGACCATGTGCTGGTCCGAACCGCAGATGTTGGTGGCCACGGTTTTCAGGATGACCCCGTGGGGTACCGTCCGCCCCACGTTCGCCGGGTTGACGCCCGGTCCGTCCTTGAGTTTGAAGCTTGGATAGTCGATGTCGATCAGTTCAACCTTGCCCGGTTCCTTGTAAGCAACGGCTTTGTTTCCAGTCATCAGTGCTCTCCTCTTTCGGAACGGCACACCTTCGTGCGTAGCCGTGAGTTGTGAATTGGTGCGATGGACCCCAAGTGCAAGGCCTGCCCGTGGCTTGAGCAGCTGGATGTTTTCCTGTCGTTGGGGCTCCGGCCAGTCTAGACATGCCGGTCCGAAGGGTCCATAGCCCGAACCACCTACTTGCTTCCCTGATGGGGGGACGGTTGCGAAAATTGGGTGTTGGCAAGACGGTGCTGCGCCCTACTTCCCGGCGTCCCCGCCCAGCACCACGTTCACCGGTTCCTGCCCGGCCTGCAGCAACCCGATCTGCTTCCGGATCAGCCGTGCCACCCGCGGCAGCATGGCCGAACTCGCCCCGCCCACGTGCGGGGTGATCAGAACACCGGGCACGGTCCACAACGGATGATCGCGCGGCAGCGGTTCCGGGTCCGTCACGTCCAGGGCGGCCCGCAGCCTGCCGGACGATGTCTCGCGCAGCAGGGCCTCCGTATCAGCCACCGGACCGCGGGCCACGTTCACCAGCAGCGCGCCGTCCGGCATCGCCCCCAGGAACCGGGCGTCAACCAGGTGCCGGGTCTGCTCGCTCAGCGGAACACTGACCACCACAATGTCGTGCAGCGGCAGATGCTCATACAGGGAATCAATACCGTGGATCCTGCCGCCGTCATCGTCACGGCCGCGGCTGGCCAGCCGCGTCACCTCGGTCTCGAACGGCAGCAGCCGGGCCTCAACCGCCTTCCCCACTCCCCCGTAGCCCACCAGGAGCACGCGCCTGTCGGCCAGGCTGGGGCGCTCGCGGTGGTCCCAGGTTCCCGTGGCCGCATGCCGCACAAAGTCCGGGATCCCCGCTGGCTGGCGATGATCATGCCCAACGCAAGTTCCGCCGTCGACGTCTCATGCACTCCGGCCGCGTTGGCGAACAGGCACCCCGCGGGCAGCACCGCCTCGACGCCGTCGTACCCGATTAGCTGACTCTGCACCAGGCCGACGTCCACGGAGTCCAATGCAGCCAGCGCCCCTACCCCGCCCATGTAGGGCGGCACCACGATGTCGAACTGCTCGGCCGGCGCCGGGCCGGTCAGGTCCCATAGGAAAAGTTCGACGCCGGCGGACGGCTCGAGTGCGTCCACCAGGTTCTGGCTGGGCAGACTCACCCGTAGTTTCGGTGATGCGGGCAAACCGGACATGGGTGCTCCTTCTCTCGACTTCCCTGCCAGTTAACCAGCCCTGCGCTACCGGTCGGTCTTGACCACCGTGAACAGCACCGCAGAGTCCTCTTCCGCTTCCAGGCTGTGCAGCCCGTCCGGCACGATCAGGAGATCCCCTGCCTTGCCCTGCCACGACTCCCCGCCAGCCCTCAGCCGGACCGATCCTTTCAGCACGTAGACCGTTGCCTCGCCGGGTTCTGGTGCTCGCTGAGCTGCGTGCCGGCACGGAAGGCCATGACGGTCTGGCGCAGTTTCTTCTCATGCCCGCCGAACGCTGTATCGGCGGCCCGCCCGCTCGGTGCCGCAACAGCGGCAGCGATCTGCTGACGGGCCAAAGCCTCAATCGATATCTTTTGCATGACGCAACCGTACCTACGATTGACGGCGTTGCCGAGGGCTGTTCACCCACCGTCCTGCGGTGCTACCCGTGCGTGACGGCAGCCCCCGGAAGCCCGAACAGCGTTCCGGCCGCCAGGGCAATGAGGGCGCGCCTCCGCGCGGGATACAGCCAGCGCACGGCAAAAACGGCCACCGCGAGATAAAGGGCGACGGCGATCCTTGCCCAGCGCGGTAGTGACCCCTTATCCGGCAAGGATCCTGTCCGCATGGTCATAACCGGGCCCGCTCCGAACGGACCATCCGGATTTCGGGCAGCTCTTCCCACTCGGGCGGCTCAGGTTCCGGGACCGGGCCTGCCGGTTCGCCGGCCTTTTCCACGGACATGGCATGCGCGGCGCGGGTGACCGCCAGCATGCTTCGGTACGGGCCCTCGAGCGGCGGGAACCCGCCCATGGCGAGCGCCCGCAGACGGTCGGTGCGGAGTGCGAGTTGCAGGCCGCACAGCGCCAGCCAGGAGTAGCCGTAATAGGCAAAACGGTCGACGCCGGCGGCATCGGCAAGTGCCAGCAGATCCTTCGCGATGTTCCCCGGACTGAGTGTCTGCGGCGCCGGGTGGGCCAGGCTGACCGGCAGGAGGAGGCCGGGTCTGTCTCCCTGGACCGTGACGGGGATGGTTGAGCCGTCATGGAGAGCTGCCTCAACTGTTTCTGTGCCTGTTTTTTTGCCCATGGATGCTTCCTCCTCCGCGGTATTCACAGAGGGTATCCCCGTTCGTTGACACCCCTCTACGGCGGACGTGTACTTAAATTTGCCTTTGCATCAGCATGTCGATCACATGTTGCAGGCAGCCGCGGTCCGGCTCCGGAAGATCGGCCAGGGAATCGTCAACGGTGCCCATGGCGCCCATTCTATTCCTGGGCGTGGCGCGTCGATTCCTGAGCATAACGCGAGGGGCTGCACCTGCCTTCGCGGCAAGTGCAGCCCCTTCGTGCGCCAATCAGCCTGCCGCTGGCGACTTGCGCTGGGAGATGTTGAGAATGTTCCCTTCGCTGTCCAGGAACCAGGCGGACCTGCCCCAGTCGTTATCGGCAACGCCGTTCTCCGTCTTCAGGCCAGGGAAATCATAGTCTTCAAAGACGACGCCGCGGCCCCGCAGTTCCTCCATCTCGGCGTCGAGATTGTCCGTTTCCCAGCCCATCTGCGTGTTCTTGGCCGTCCCGGCATTCTCAGTCTGGTAGATCAGGAAACCGGTTCTGTTGCCGCCGGTGTAAAACAGGCTGTCGTCCTCCATGGACTCGGACGGCTCCATGCCCAGCTTGTCCCGATAGAAATCCTTCGCCCTGTTGATGTCCTTGGCAGCGAGGACAGCCATGATGGTTGAATCCTTGAGCATGATGATTTCCTTTGTGCCTTGCTTTCGCGTTTGTGGCGATACTCTCCCCGGTAGCGGCTCCGGAACATCGTTGTCCGGTGCCGCGTGGCCGCCCTTTGCGCCAAGTGCCCGGGCGGCCACCTGGGACTCTCCTGCGCCGCGCCAGCCATCATCGGCACGAGGGTCCCCGAAGCCTATGTGGCCATTATGGAACTGAAAGGGCACCCGCGGATATAGGGGATTTCAACAGCGTCAGCCGGTCCTCCCGGAGGCCCCCACGGAGGCCTGGAACACGTGTGGATCAAGGGCTGCTTCTGGTGCCGCACACTTAGTTAGTGCGTACTTTTGGTGTAGAAGAAGAATTCCTGATCGTTGATCCCTCCAACGGCAGCCCCCTGCCTCTGGCAGCAGACCTGCTGCGCCTGCAGGACCCGGGCGAACCGGCGGACCTTTCCACGCACCCGATGCTCGCCGTCGAGCTTCACCAGGAACAGATCGAAGTGATCACCCACCCGCACAGCACCCTGGGCGGGCTCTCCGCCGAGATCCTGTCAGGCCGCGCCTACGCGGACTCACTCGCCCGAAGAGTCGGTGCCAGGATCGCCGCGCTCGCCACGTCCCCTCTGGCGGTGACACCCCATTCCACCAGCAATCCCCGCTATGACGCGCTGCTGGAAAAGTTCGCCGTGGTGGCCCGTGAGCAGCTGACCTGCGGATGCCATATCCATGTCTCCGTCGACTCCGATGCGGAAGGCGTCGCAATCCTGGACCGGATCAGGTCCTGGCTGCCGCCGCTGATGGCGTTGAGCTCCAATTCCCCGTTCTGGGACGGCGCTGACAGTGGCTACGCGAGCTTCCGCACCCAGGTCTGGAACCGGTGGTCCTCTGCCGGGCCGACGGAAATCTTCGGCTCGGCGCAGGCCTACCACCAGCGGGTGGCGGACCTGGCTGCCACAGGCGTAGTCAACAACCCTGATTTTGATGCCCGCCTCTCCGCCCGCCACCCCACCGTGGAGATCCGGGTGTCCGACGTTTGCCTCGATCCCCGCGACACCGTCCTGATCGCCGCCCTGGTGCGGGGCCTGGTGGAGACCGCTGCCCGGGAATGGAAATCCGGGCAGGCGGCGGACACGGTTTCGGCCATCATCCTGCGCCAGGGGGCCTGGCTCGCCAGCCGGTGGGGAATCCAGGGCGAACTGCTGCACCCGCTGACCCACAAGCCGGAGTCCGCGCGCAATGTCATCGCCGCGCTCCACAACCATGTCCGCGACGCCTTGGTTGAGGCGGGCGATGCGGCCTACGTCGAGGAATCCCTGCACCGGATCTTCGCCGACGGAACGGGCGCCAGGCTGCAGCGGCAGGCCTACGCACGCCACGGCCGGCTGGCAGACGTGGTGAGCGACGCCGTCGTGGTTACCCACCAGGAACCCGCCATCTACGAGCCGCTCACCCCGGCTGACCTGTCACTCTTGGTCCCCAACCCGGTGGTTTAGCCACCAAACCAGATCGAGAAACCCCGCGCGCCTGGGGCCTCGCGTCGGATTCTGCCCAATCATCCACTCCCACCCTGCCGTCAGGGCTGAATTTACGGGGCGGCCCGCATGCCGCCGTCGAATGATTGAGCAGAATCCGTCGGCAGCAAGCGGGCCGGGAACGGCAGGATAATGGACGCATGAGCAATCAGGACCCGGATCCCTGGGCGGAATTCGACAGGCTCAAGCCCGCAGTCCCGGACCGCGTGGCCGGCTATCCCGGCGGCGAACCGGTGGGCTTTGGCTTCCGGACGGGTGTGCGCAGTGCCAAAGTGGCCCTCGGCTTCGCCGTGTACGCGCTGGCGCTGGGAACCATGCTGGTGGTCACCGGAGCGGTGGTCTTCATCGCGCAGGGGCAGTGGCTGCTGCTCGGGCTGATGCTGCTGGTCGAGGCCGTCTTTGTCTATGGATTCATCCGGCTGGCACGCCAGGCGCGCGACCGCCGAACCTCCGGCTAGTCGCCCCTCCGGCCAGGGAGGCTTCTGGGCAGGCCGCGCGGCAGGCTTCAGGCCGGGTAGTGCGGCTAGGACCGCGCGGCGCGGATAGTCCTGGCCCCAGCGGCAGCACCATCCCGCCGCCACCCCCGAACTCGAACGACACCAGGGCAAACCGGGATGATTTCTTCCCCGCCTGCCGCGCGGGCCCCGGCTGACGGTCTCAGTGGCAGCCATATCGACCAGCATGGGATGATCCACGCCGTTGCAGACCTCGTTGACCATCGCCATGGCTGCTCGGGCATCGACTACCTCAATTTTGACGTTGGGCGTCCAGATCAGGTGGACGACACCGTCGGCGCGGAACTCGACAGAGCTCTTTGCCCCGTCTGTTGCGATTCGCCGCACTCGATTGCTTTCCGTATGGCTCTGGACCCCAGAGTAGGTTATGCAGCGGCCAGTCCGTTCCCAGTACACCTGCGGGTCGGTCAGGGGGTAATACTTGTTGCCCCTTTGAGTCCCGCGAGGGCTCTAAGAAGGCGGGCATCGGCATCTTCCGCTATTTCCCGAACGGCCGGTGCTCCGCTGAGCTGGACCATGGTGTTGGGATCAATGGTTTCGATGGTGGTCTCCGTCGCGTCCTTGTCGCGGCGGACCACGACGTTGCAGGGCAGCAGGGCTCCGAGCTCGGGTTCGGCGGCGAGGGCACGGCTGGCGAGGGCGGGGTTGCAGGCGCCGAGGATCATATAGTCGCCGACTGCTTCTGCGGCGTCGCTTCCGAGTTTGGCTTCGAAGGTGGCGCGGACGTTGATTTCGGTGAGGATCCCGAAGCCCTGTTCGGCGAGGGCGTCACGGGTGCGCTGCACTGCTTGGTCCCAGGCGAGAGGAACGGTGATGGTGTGCGTGTAGCTCATGCAGGTCTCCTAGTGCTGGTTGGCGAATACCTGTGTCTTTAGGCGAGGGAGAGGAAGAGCTTCTCCAGGTCTTTCCTGTCCATGCTTGCATCTTTCTGGACGATGCACTGCTCAAGCCCGGTGGCGATGATCGCGAAGCCGGCCCGATCCAGGGCCTTCGAGACGGCGGCGAGCTGGGTGACGACGTCCTTGCAGTCCCGACCTTCCTCCAGCATGCGCGTCACGGCGGCCAGCTGGCCGTGCGCGCGCTTGAGGCGGTTGATCACGGGTGTGAGTTCTACTGGGTTCAGTTCCAAGGGTTTCTCCAAAAGGTTGGGGGGTTTCGATATTCCATTCTATACCCCCAGGGTGTCTTGACTACCCCTGGGGGTATCTGTAATACTCACTGGGGTATTCAAACTTGAGCGTTACCGTCGTCCCGAAAGGACTTCCATGACTTCCCTTCCGCACCTGCCGTCACTTCCTTGGCTCCGGAGACCCTGCGCAGCTGGTTCCAGGAACACCAGGATCTGGTGGTGATCGATGTCCGCTCCGCAGCGGAGTTCGAGTCCACGCATATCCGCGGCTCCTACAACGTGCCCTTGCCGCTGCTGTCCGAGCACACCGATGAACTGGCGGCCCGGCTGGGCAGCCGCGTTGTGCTGGTATGCCAGTCCGGCGCCCGGGCCGAGCAGGCCCGGCAGCGCCTTGGCGGTGCCGGCATCGGCACCGCTTATGTCCTGACTGGCGGAGTACCCGGCTTCGCGGCCGCCGGTGGAGATGTCGTCAAGGGCAAGGACCGCTGGGATCTTGAGCGGCAGGTACGCCTGGTTGCGGGTTCCCTTGTTGTCCTGGGCCTTGCCGGGGGCGTTTCGTTTCCCCGAAGATCCGGATGCTTGCCGGGGCGATCGGCACGGGCCTGACGTTCTCGGCCGCGACCAACACCTGCGCGATGGGACAGGCGATCTCGGCAATGCCGTGGAACAAAGCAACCAATGAACCCACCCGAGAAAGCGCTATCCTGCGGTTTCCGGTCAGCTCTGACATGCAGGTTCAGGGCAAAGCATCATGACCGTGACCCTGATCCTCGTCCTTGCCCTGTCCGTGGTCATTGGACTCTCACTGGGTGTCCTGGGCGGCGGGGTTCCATCCTGACTGTCCCGATCCTGGTCTACGTGGCCGGATTTGAGGCTAAGGAAGCGATCGCGGCGTCCTTGTTTGTCGTTGGCGTCACCTCTGCCGTGAGCGTGATCAGCCACGCCCGCGGCGGAAGGGTAATGTGGCGGACCGGCTTGATCTTCGGCGCCGCCGGCATGGCCGGCGCCTTCGTCGGCGGACTGCTCGGCGGCCAAATCCCGGGCCAGATCCTGCTGATCGCCTTCGCCATCATGATGGTTGCCACCTCCATAGCCATGCTTCGCGGCAGGAAAAAGACCGGCGGGACTGACGGACCCGAACCCGTGAAACACGAACTTCCCCTGGGCCGGGTCCTGCTGGATGGCGCCGTCGTGGGCCTCGTCACCGGCTTGGTCGGTGCCGGCGGCGGATTCCTCGTCGTTCCCGCCCTGGCCTTGCTGGGCGGTCTGCCGATGTCCGTTGCCGTTGGAACCTCACTGGTGGTTATCGCCATGAAGTCCTTCGCCGGGCTCGCCGGTTACCTCACCACGGTCCACCTGGACTGGGGCCTGACCCTGGCCGTCACGGCAGCCGCCATCGTCGGAACCCTCCTCGGCTCTAAACTGGCAGGCCGCATCCCGGAAACCGCCCTGCGGAAAGCATTCGGTTGGTTCGTCCTGGTCATGGGTACCTTCGTACTGACCCAACAAGCACCGGAGGACCTGCGCTGGATCATCGTCTCCGGCGTCGCGGCGCTGGCCGTGACCGCTGCGGGAATCTGCTGGTTCTTCGTCAGTTCCTGCCCGCTGCGCAAAAGCCGCCGGAACATCAACCGCCGAAGCGGCCAGCCCTCACAGGTCTGACCACATCACCGGTAAACGCCGGTCAACAAACCACTGCCTCCTCAAATGCACAACCCGGTCCGATTCGAAGGAATGAACATCATGGGCCTCATCAGCTCCCTGAAGAAGGCATTCAGCAAACCCTACAAAACCGTCTCCGTTGCCGAAGCCAAGGACCTCATTTCCTCCGGTGCCACTCTGATCGATGTCCGCTCTGCCCAGGAATGGCGGTCCAGACGGGCACCCCAGGCCAAACACGTCCCCTTGGACCGGCTGCAGACCAGCACCGCCGGCATTCAGAAAACCCGGCCCGTGATCGCCATGTGCCAGTCCGGTGTCCGCTCGGCCTCCGCAGCCCGGCTCCTCGCCGCCCAGGGCTACGAAGCCTACTCCCTCCGCGGCGGCATGGGTGCCTGGCGCCAGGCCAACGAACCCGTCCGCTAAACAAAACACCACCCAGAATTTTCGAAGGAGAACTCATGGCTGAAATCACCGTCACCGAAACGGACCAGCGCCGCCACCAGGCCCGGATCCTTGATGTCCGCGAAGACTTCGAAGTCGCCGACGGCATAATCCCGGCGCCCTGCACATCCCCATGGGCCAGCTGCACGCCCGCCTGTCCGAACTGGACCCCGCAGTCCCGGTCATCGCGGTCTGCCGCAGCGGCAACCGCAGCGCCCAGGTCGCTGACGCCCTTAACGGCGCCGGCTACACTGCGGACACCATGGCCGGCGGCATGACCGCCTGGACCCGCGAAGGCCTTCCCACCACCTGACCCCGTCATCTGACCTCCCTACACAGCTGAACACCCTCCAAGCGCTTTGGACGATACCGGAAGGACACCAAACCTGATCATGGCAACCATTGACGTTACCCAAGAGAGCCTCGCTGAGGTCCTGGAGAACAACAAGATCGTCTTCGTTGACTTCTGGGCAGGCTGGTGCGGCCCCTGCCGCACGTTCGCCCCCACCTACGGCGCCGCCTCCGACAGGCACCCGGACATTGTCTTCACCAAGGTGGACACCGAAGCCGAGCAGGGGCTCGCCGCAGCAGCGAGCATCACTTCCATTCCCACCCTCATGGCCTTCAAGGACAAAACGCTGGTTTTCTCCCAGCCCGGTGCCCTGAACGCCACGGGCCTGGAAGAAGTCATCCAGGGTGTGAAGAACCTGGACATGGACAGGCACCGCGCGGATGCAACCCAGCAGCCGGCCTGAACCAAAGTCCGAGCCGGAACCGTGGCGCACCATCACAGCCGACGGCCTCGCCGGCGTCTGGCCCCGCGCCGCAGTACTGGACGTCCGGAGCCGGGAGGAGCATTCCATCGCGTACATCCCGGGCAGCCTGAACATCCCGCTGGATGAACTGTCCTCCCGCCTCGCGGACCTGCCCAACACCACCCTCTACCTGCTGTGCGGCTCCGGTAAGCGCAGCAGCCAGGCTGCGCGGATGCTCAGCGAACGCGGATACAGCACGGTAAATGTGGCGGGCGGGATCACCGAGTGGTACCGCAGCGGCCACCCCGTCACTTACGCGCCGCCGTCGGCAACTCATCCGAAAGCGCGACGGCGGCGCACGCTTTCTTCCCTAGTGGACCAGTTCCGCAGGCGGCCCGCAGGCAATTCCTGACAGCAGCAGTCCGCTTGCGATATACCCCTAGGGGTATTATCATCGATACCAGAGCACGACGAAGACTTCCCCTCACCCCTTACACGAAGGAGAGCACCAGATGCTTATCGAGCGCATTTACGATGAAGACCTCGCCCAGGCCAGCTACCTGATCGGCTGCCAGGCCAAGGGTGAAGCCGTTGTTGTCGACGGCCGCCGCGACATCGCGGTCTACCAGGACCTCGCCGAAAAGAACGGCATGAAGATCGTCGCCGTCACCGAAACCCACATCCACGCCGACTACCTCTCCGGCACCCGCGAACTCGCCGCCGCCACCGGCGCCAAGATCTACGTCTCCGGCGAAGGCGGACCGGACTGGCAGTACGAATTCGACGGCGAACGGCTCTACGACCGCGACACAATCACCTTGGGCAACATCAGCATCAAGGCGCTGCACACCCCCGGCCACACTCCGGAGCACCTGTCCTTCCTGGTGACCGACGGCGCCTTCAGCGACCAGCCCGGCTACCTTCTCTCCGGCGACTTCGTCTTCTCCGGTGACCTGGGCCGCCCGGACCTGCTCGACGAGGCCGCCGGCGGAATCGACACCCGCTTCCTGGGTGCAAAGCAGCTCTTCACCAGCCTCCGGGACAAGTTCCTGACCCTGCCGGACTATGTCCAGGTCCACCCTGGCCATGGTGCCGGCAGCGCCTGCGGCAAGGCACTGGGCGCCATCCCCTCCTCCACAGTGGGTTACGAGCGCCTGTACGCCTGGTGGGCCCCTACCTCGCCGCGAACGACGAGCAGGGCTTCATCGACGAACTCCTCGACGGCCAGCCCGACGCACACGCCTACTTCGGCCGCATGAAGCGCGAAAACCGTGAAGGCCCAACCGTCATGGGAGAACGGACGCCGCTCCAGGAGCTCAATGGCTCAGACGTCGCCCGCGACCTGACCGAGGACAAGGTGACCTTCGTGGACACCCGCTCCAACACCGAGGTCCACGAGGGTACCGTCACCGGCTCCGTGAACGTCCCGGCCGGCAAGTCCGTGGCCAGCTACGGCGCCTGGGTGATCAACCCGGAAACCGACAAGAACCCGCTGGTGCTCCTGGCCCCAACCAGGAACAGGCCCAGGACATGTGGGACCACCTGGTACGCGTCGGCATCGACAACGTCGCCGGATACGTCACCAGCTTCGAAGGACTCCCCACGTCCACCCCAAGCTCATCCAGCCGGCAGACCTCGCCGACTTCGATGCAGCCATGGTCCTTGACGTCCGCAACCGCACCGAGCACACCGCCGGGAACATCCCCGGTTCCCGCCAGCTCAGCGGCGGCCGCGTCATGTGGCACCTGGATGAACTCCCTGCCGAGGGCACCATCGTGACCTACTGCCAGAGCGGGGTGCGCAACTCCGTGGCCGCCAGCGCCCTGCGCCGGGCCGGGTACGACGTCGTCGAACTGGACGGCAGCTACGCTGGCTGGAGCGCCTGGCAGCAGGCGCGGGAATCCGTAACCAGCAAGTAAGCAAAGCAGCACCAACACTGGATGAAAGCGTTGGCGGCGGCTCGGTAGACCCGGTCGCCGCCAAAGCTTTGTCCGCCACTACCGCACTGACACTTGGAGCGCACCCGTGAGATCCGGCAGCACCTCTTCACCGCTAACAGGCCAAACGGCTGCCATCAGGCTTGGCCTGCGCCAGAACCTGGCGCAGTTCATGCTCCTTGTTGCCGTCAACGCACTCGTGGGCGGAACCATCGGCCAGGAACGCACGGTACTGCCCCTGCTCGCCGAAGAAGTCTTTGGACTGGACCTCTATACGTCCGCACTGACGTACATCCTCGCGTTCGGGCTGGCCAAAGCCGCAACCAATTACTTCGCCGGGACCCTCTCTGACCGCTACGGCCGCAAACCCGTGCTCGTCGCCGGCTGGCTCATAGCCCTCCCCGTCCCCCTCCTGCTGATCTTCGCCGACTCCTGGGGCTGGATCGTCGCAGCCAACGTGGTGCTGGGCATCAGCCAGGGCCTGACCTGGTCCACCACGGTAATGATGAAAATGGACCTCGTCGGCCCCGAACGCCGCGGCCTGGCCATGGGACTGAACGAAGCAGCCGGCTACCTCGGCGTCGCCGGCACTGCCCTGGCCACCGGTTACATCGCCTCCACCCACGGGCTGCGCCCGGCCCCTTCCTCCTCGGCGCGGCCTTCATCGCCGTCGGCCTCGGTCTGTCCGTGCTGACCATCCGGGAAACACACCACCACGCCAAAACCGAAGCAGCCACCCACGTCTCAGGCCACGCCGGCACCCACGCCGGGCTCAGCAACCGGGAAATCTTCACCCTCACCAGTTTCCGGGACAGGTCCCTTTCCTCCGTCAGCCAGGCCGGGATGGTGAACAACCTCAACGACGGGCTGGCCTGGGGACTGTTTCCTGTCCTGTTCGCCGCTGCAGGGCTGAGCATCGAACGCATCGGCATTCTCGCCGCCGTCTATCCGGCCGTCTGGGCGCCGGGCAACTGGTCACCGGTCCCCTCTCGGACCGGATCGGACGCAAACCACTGATCGTCGGCGGCATGCTCGTCCAAGCCCTGGCGCTGGGCATGGTCGCCGTCGGGAATGACTTCGGAACCTGGCTTGCCGCCGTTATTCTGCTGGGTGCCGGAACAGCCATGGTCTACCCCACACTGCTCGCAGCAATCGGTGACGTCGCCCACCCCGAATGGCGGGCCCGGTCCGTGGGCATCTACCGACTGTGGCGCGACGGGGGTTCGCCGTTGGCGCCCTGCTCTCCGGCCTCATTGCCGATGCCTTCGGCATCCCGCCGCCGCGGCTGCCGTCGCCGCCCTGACCGCAGCCTCCGGGGTCGTGGTCGCCGTCCGCATGCGCGGCACCGACGACACACCGGCGCCCCTCGCCCCACGTATTCTCTGATTCAGAGTCCCCGCATACCGCGCTATGACTCTCCACCGATCCGAAAGAACCATGACCTATCCACCGAAACGATTTCCCCCAAGCCTGTTCTCTCAAGGAACCAATCCCGACGCCAGGTTCAGCCTCGCAAATGAACGCACCTTCCTGGCTTGGATCCGAACGTCACTGGCCCTAATCGCCGGCGGGGTCGCCCTAGAAGCACTCGGGCTCCACCTTCACCCCGGCCTTCGCCTGGCCGCATCAGTCATGCTTATCATCGCGGGGATCGCCGCCCCCATCCAGGCCTGGTTCGGTTGGCTACACATCGAGCGCGCCCTGAGGCTTGACATGCCGTTGCCCTCCGCCGCTCTGGCCTTTCCTATCGTCATCGCTGTGTCCGCAGCCGGCGGCCTGATCTTCCTCAGCGTCATTTTTGCCTGATGACCGATGCTCCGGAGGACGCGATGGAGTACACCGGCGGCCGTAGCGACCGGCCTTTCGACGCCGGTCTGCAGCTGGAAAGGAGTTCTCTTGCCTGGCGGCGGACAGCACTGGCACTGTCCGTCGCATCCCTAGCGGCACTGCGGATCATCCCCGATGTCCTGGGCGTCTGGGCACTGATCCCCACCGGAGCCTGCGCCGCGGCATCCGTCGCCGCCCTCTTTCTCACCCACCGGCGTTACCGCCACATCCACACCGTCCTGACCTCATCAGAGACATGGAGGGCCGACCTCGGCGGAGGATGGCTGCCCGCCTTAATAGCAGGTGTGACGGTTCTTGGCGGACTCACAGCGCTCCTCGCTGCCACCCACCTCAACCAATTCCTATCCCCCTGACGGAAAATGCCGCCGGCAAACACCGCGCGCCTTGGGAAGCCACGCCCTTGCCGCAGCAGCTGCCCCGGACCGGCTCAAGACCAGCGGCATGTCAGCGCTGACCCGGTGCTCGATGTTCGAACCGTTTAGCCATGCCCGGGGCAGCAGAACCTTGCCGGCTCCAGTATCGGCCTCGCCCTGGAACCCCAGACGTGACCGCCGTGCCCGAACCGGGCCGGGCTGCCGCGTCCACCCGGCCCGGTGAGCTGCCTGCCCCTTCCGGCGAAGGTGGCGAGAGGACTGCCTGGCCGCTTGCGCTGGCAGCTGGTTCGAACACTATTTCGTGCCCGCATGGGCGGTAATCGAGCAGTGGTTGAACGTTGAATCGCTGTGGATTGCTCTGAGGATGCACAGGGCATAGAAGTGGATGGTCAGGGGCCCCACCTCTAAGGCGCTGACGGTCGGGGAGGGGATGAACGGGTCGCTCAATGTCATGGCGGGCACGGAATCCTATCCGGGTGGTCTGAGGCTGAGTCGAGACCACGAGGGAGGCTGCGTCGGGGCGGTGTACTGCTCCGTCTGATGAGGCCACTTGCGACAGCCCCGATTCGTGCTCCGCCTCGCCCGGCCCGGGGCACCATTGGCAACTGGTGCGCGTAAAGACCGGCCAATGGGCTGTCGGAGTGAACGGATCACATCCTGATGTAGGCCCATCCTTCCCATTGCCGCCGGGCCAGGTGGGCGACGGCTGCCGGCACGTGGCCGACGCCGGGCAGCAGCTGGTGCAGCTCTACGCCCGCCGAACGCATACTGTTTTCACACGCAAGGATGCGGACGCCGCGGTCCAAGACGTCCGCGATGGCTTCCGCCACCTCCGACCCCGTTGCAAGCATCGCGACGCCGGGACCCTGGACGACAAGCTCCACGACGGTTTCGGAAGGAAGAGCGGCTGAAGCGTTGGTGGCACTGCGCAAGGCGCCGGCAAACATGCCCGGCATCGCCGGCCCTGCCCCGTGGATCAGCAGACCCTTCATGTCCGTGGCAGCGCGGACCTTGGGAATGGAATGGGTGGCGGACAAGGAGGCTCCTTTGCGTGCGCCCCGATAACACCGCGCCGTCTTGGCGCACGCCCGGAGCTGACGTAGCAACTGCATGCTACCGTGACTTCCGAAATGTCTAAACATATTAGAGGAAGTATCGCAGCCGGGTTCACACTGGCTGCCCTGCTCGGCGTGACAGCTTGCCTCCCGGCCGCCGAACGGCCGGGCGCCAAGCGTGTCGACGTCGGTGAACCGCCAACAACTGCATCCGTTTCAACCCAAAGCGGACGACTGTTCCCGGGCTTCGACATCACCTCCGAAGTGAAAACCGACAGCACCCCGTTTGCCGTCGGGAAAACCTTCGTCGGCTCCGCTTTCCCCGGGACGACCGCTCCCGGCTTAGCTTTTACGGCTTCGATGCCACCGGCACCACCTGGCGCGTGGACACCAACCCCTCCTGCGTCGGAACAGTGCCCACACAGGTTGGCGGCGAAGCGGCAATCGTCATCCTCGACTCCGACGCCCGCAAGGACGGTAAGGGCCGAGTGAGTATCACTGTTGCCACGGCCTTCTCCGCCGCGGACGGAGACCTCCTCTGGGGACCGACGGAGGTCCCCGGCCCGTCCCCGGCACCGGCCTGATCTTCGCCAACACGCCCAAAGCGCTCACTAACGCGAGAACACCCACAACATTGCTCGACGCCGCATCCGGCACAGTCGTGGACGAACCGGCCGGAACAGCCCTTTATGAGCACCAAGGGACCGCCTTGGAGGGTGCCGCGGACAGTTTCTCCGCCATCGACAGCCGCTCAGGCCAAACGCTCTGGACCTCGGCGCAGTTGAGCCCCGGCCTCTCCGTGGCTGGCGCCCGGGCCACCGCCAGGTTCGAAGGCGCTTATGGACCATCAACCGGAGGCCTGGTGATCCTGGAATGGGCCGACCCTGCCGGGGCAGCCGTGGCCGTCATCCACGATCTCAGGACCGGCGCGCCACTGGGCAAAGTTGACGGAACACCTTCGGGCATGGCCACAGTGGATGACTCCACCCAAACAGTGCTCCTGACTTCACAGCGGACGGACGGTACCTACAGCATCACAGCCGCGCGTCCCCAAGAGGGCATTCTCTGGAGCATGGGATCCGACAGCCCAGCCCTGGTATCAGCCACCGGCGCGGAATGGCCTACGCCCAGGTCAACGGCAAAGCGGCCAGGATCGACCTTGATTCCGGCGCCAACCTGGCCTTGGGCGACTACGCCCTTCCCGTAGCCATGCTCTCCGACGGAACCGCCTTGTTCCCCACGGACCAGCCCGGCACGTATGCGGTTGCAGTCCCCCGCGAAACGCCCACTACCGGATAAGCATTCCCGGTCCGCCGCGCCGCACCAACCCATCCCCAAATGTTTATACATTTGTGATTGTGCGTGTAGATTGAGCCCGTGCCGCCCACCACGGGCCGCCACCAGCAGCACCCTGTCCACCCTTTCAGAAAGCGTTTCCAGCCATGGAGGCGCAATAGGCCGCCAAGCCGCTCTTTTCGCCGACGGCTCCGGGCTCATGCTGAGCATGACCATACCGGCCCAGGCCGGAGCCATCGCATCCGAATCGCAAGGAGGAACCGCACCGGCCACCGCCTCCTCCCCGAAGGAAATTCCCGACAGAACAGCCGCCCCCGGGGCATCCGCCTACACCGTGAAGACCGGGGACACCTTGGGTCAAATAGGAGCGTGGCACGGCATCAGCCTGGAAACGATTCTCTCGCTAAACGGACCTGAAATGACTTCCATCATCCATCCGGGGACGTCCTAAGATTCTCCGGGACGGCAGGCACCCCGGAACCCGGCGACTTTATCTACTATGCCGACGGCGGAATGGGATTCTCGCATAACGCCGTCCACCTCGGCGACGGACAGGCCGTCCACAGCGGATGGAACGGCAACCAGACCGTCGTCGATAGTGTCAACGTCGGTTCCGGCCCCGTCTCCTACCGGGTAAACAGCTAACGCCTGACCTTGCGCGGCGCCTGGCTGCCCTGGTGGCCAGGCACCACCTCGTCATGGCGCCCAACGCGCAGCGTTGCAGTTGTCAAGCACAGCTAGCTCACAGCCCGGACCCAGACTTTACACACCGGCACGGGTCCGCGTAGCGTCGGTCCAAAGAAAATGTATAAACATTTAGTACTTTTTCTGCCATCCTGAGGAGCCTGCATGCCATCGCCCACCACCACAGGCGGTTCCCACCCCGCACCCGGACCATGGTGATTTCCGCCCTCGGGGTCGCCCTCCTGATCCTGTTCGTCGGGATCTTCGCCTACCAGGGAGGGGCATCCCAGGAGACCAGCGACGCCGGACAGGGGCCACAGGGATCCGCAGAATCCGAGAGCGCGCCGCTGGACATGTCCCGCAGGATAGCGGAGGATCCGACATCACTGGGTGAGGTCGACGCCCCGGTGGTGCTGGTCGAGTACGCAGACTACCGCTGCCCGTTCTGCGGGCTCTTCTCCCGCGATACCCTGCCACCTTTGGTGGAAAAATACGTCAAAAGCGGCGACCTGCGCGTTGAATGGCGTGACCTGCCGGTCTTCGGCGATCAGTCCTCCAAGGCTGCCGTCGCTGGCCGCGCCGCCGGGAAACAGGGCAAGTTCTGGGAGTTCAACAAAGCGGCCTTCGCCGTAGCCCCTGAACGCGGACACGCCGATCTTCCGCGGGAACGCCTGCTGCAGATCGCCGAAGAAGCCGGAGTGCCGGACATGACGCAATTTGAAGCGGACCTGGACTCCAAGGAACTGCAGCAGGCCGTCGCCAAGGATGCACAGGAAGCCGCATCCCTGGGTGCGACAGGAACACCCACATTCCTGGTCAACGACACACCCTTGGTCGGTGCGCAGCCCCTGGCAACCTTCGAAAAAGCCATTGACGCCGCGCTCAAGAAAGCGGAATCCAAGTAATGGTCATCGGATACGCCGGGGCCTTCCTGGGAGGCATCCTCACCCTGTTGAGCCCCTGCTCGGCCCTGTTGCTGCCGGCCTTCTTCGCCTACGCGTTCTCCACCAAGACCCGGCTCGTCGCACGGACCGCCCTCTTCTATTTGGGCCTGCTCTCCACCCTGGTGCCGCTGGGGTGTTTGCCGGGACGCTGGGGTCTCTCGTGAGCCAGCACCGCGGCATCCTGGTCGCGTCAGGCGCCGGACTGGTCATTGCCTTGGGGGTCGCCCAGGTCGCCGGAATCCGCATGCCGTCCATCCTCCGCAACAACGCCCGGACCGGCTCGTCCCGGCTTTCGGTCTTTGTGCTCGGCGCTGTCTATGGCATCGCCGGGGTGTGTACGGGACCGATTCTTGGTTCCATCCTGACGGTAGCGGCAGTCGGCGGCAACGCCCTGTACGGCGGGATCCTGCTGGCTGTCTATGCGCTCGGCATGGCGCTGCCCCTGTTTGCGCTGTCCCTGCTGTGGGACAGGCTCGGCATTCCGGGCCGCCGCTGGCTGCGGCCACCGCCGGTGACCATCGGCCGGTGGTCCAACTCCTGGGTCATGATCATCTCCGGCGCCCTCTCCATCGGCATCGGGGTCCTGCTGCTGGTCACAGACGGCACCGCCGGGCTCGGCGGCGTACTCACCGT
Organism: Arthrobacter sp. Hiyo4; assembly: GCA_002370555.1. GTDB lineage: Bacteria > Actinomycetota > Actinomycetes > Actinomycetales > Micrococcaceae > Arthrobacter. Next base: position 794,150 of record AP014718.1, on the reverse strand, counting down.
CACCGACCAGTTCCACGTCGAATCCGCCGTCAGCGGAGCAGCGTCCGGCGTTCCGAACACCGCATTCGCGCTGCTCGCGGCTGCAATCCTGGCCGTCGCTGCCGCCCTGTACTTCAGGAGCCAGCGGAACAACGGCCCCGCCGGCAGCGATGCTGAGGCAAAGTCACTGCCGGTAAAGGACAAGGCGAACCAATGAGCCCCGCGTGTCTCTGAAATCAGCTCTAGCCCAGTGGCCCGGCCGCCGCTGGCAGGCCGCAACCGCAGCAGCAGCCCTCACGTATCTGGTGGTCGCAGTGCCGACCGACCTCATCGACACTCCCCTGTTCAGCCGCGAGATCCCCCCCACCTGGTGGTCCTTCCCGGTCCTGGGAATTACGGCCGCCCTGACGGGCCTGGTCGTTGCCACCTACGTGGCCCGCATGCCGGCGTCGGCCCCTGAAGGAAAAGAGCGGTTCGGGGCAGCCGGCACAATCGTCTCGTTCTTCGCCGTCGGCTGCCCTGTCTGCAACAAGCTGGTGCTCCTGGCCTTGGGAAGCTCCGGTGCTGTGCAATACTTCGAACCCCTCCAGCCGCTGCTGGCCATCGCTTCAATCGGCTTGTTGCTCTGGGCCTTCCTAAAACGCGCCACATCCGAGGATCGGTGCCCGGTCCCGCAGCCACAGACAGTAGCCAGTACCCCGGCCGACGGGTAAGAGGGACCTCAACGCACCGTCCCGCTGCCTTGTCGGCACAGTCTCACCCGCCCGGTTATCCCGCGCTCGTGCTAGTCACCGCTGCCCGGAACCGCCTTGCATCCGAACGCCGTAGAAATCGCGAACCGCTCCCCCAGCACGTAGCTGCGCCTGAACTCCAAAGTCCGGGCACGGTGACATCCGGTCCGCTCGATGAGTAACAGCGGAGTGCCTTCGGCACATTCGAGCTGGACGGCCTGCACGGAGCTCGCAGCGACGGCCGTGAGCTGCTCAGTGCCGCCATCGAGCACGATCCCGCAGCGGCGGTCCAGTTCGCTGTACAAGGCGGTGTCCGTGAAATCCACGTCGAGCAGCTCCCGAGCCACCTCGGCAGGCAGCCAGACCTGGTCCAGCCCGATAGGCTCCCCGTCGGCCAGACGTACACGTGATAGATGGAAAAGCTCCGCCTGCTCACCCAAAGACAGTCGTGCCGCCACCGCCGGGTCCTGAACGTTGTGCTGCTCCAGCACCACGCTGCTGTGCTTCATCCCTGACTCACGGATGGAGGCCAAAACGCTGTAAATGGGCCCGTAGGCCGTGCTGCTGCCTGCGACCACCTTCGGTCTCTGCCCGGGATGTGCGGTGATGTGCCCCGCATCCCGCAACGGCTTCAACGCAGCCCTTATGGTCCCCCGGCTGACCTTGTACCGTTCAGCCAGCTCCAGTTCACCGGGGAAGCCTGAATCAAACGCCCCACCGAGGACCGCATTCAGCAGATCAGCGCTGACGGTTTTCCACAACGGACGCCCGCTTGCTTTCAGGGCGCCCCGCGCTGGGTCTACTGCTTCCGCCGCTCGGACTGATTCGGTCATAATCGGTTTAGTCACAGGAGACCCTTGGCTGAAACGCTGTCATAGTACGACGTTACTTCAGGTCAGGCAGCAGCGGGAACCGGCTGATTTATTGTTGTGAAATTAGCCATTGCTGCCGCTGGCGGCAGGCCCTCGTTGTTGGGCGTGGGGTCTCCACCGGTCGTAGAACACTTCGATGTGGCGCATGGTCTGAGCTGCCGCGGGGCTTTCGGACAGCCAGCGGCACATTTTCACCACCGAATTGAGATTGGCGGGCTCAGCTTTTGGGAATCGGTGAATTCGTACCTGCTCACTGCCGCCACTGCTCCTGCGTGAAGTGAGCTCTCCGCCCGAGCTCCTTTAGCCGGGCCCGTTCCGGCACCATCAGATTCGCCTCCGTGCCGCCGTTGGCCTTGCGATGACTGATCGGCCAGTTGCGGAGCTTCCCGGGCCGGCACCGTAAGAGCTCCGACGTCGTCCTGCTCGGTGCCGGCACAGCCATGGTCTACCCCACCCTGCTCGCAGCGAGCGGGGACGTTACCCACCCCGGATGGCGGGCCGGTCCGTAGGCATCTACCGGCTATGGCTCAAGAGGGGGTTCGCCGTTTCGGCGCCCTGCTTTCCGGCATCATCGTGGCGGTACGGATGCGAAGCAGCGACCACTGCGGCCAACAATGAACGAGGGAACCACTCACGCACGGATGACCGGGATACCCAGATCGATCAGGCCCAGCCGCGTGTCGAAGTGCTCTTCGAATTCGGCCCATTCCGTGGTGGTCGGGGTCCGCTATTCCCGGGCGGCCCGGGCTGCCCGACGGCCGGCGAGGTGGGTACGGTAGTGGCGGATGACGTCTTCTTGGAAGACGGTGACGTAGCCGTGCGTCGCCTGTCCGTCCAGGTGCCCAAGGAGAGCTGCCCCGATGTGTTTGCCGAGTTCTGCGCGCAACGATCCGGGATTGATAACCTCGGTGCGTAGCCCGATCGTGCGCTGGAACAGCAAAGGCTGCGGCTCACTCGTGATGGCGCGGCGATCACCATGGGTGAGCGGCCGACGTCGGGCCTTCCCCCAGCGAGCCGCGCATTGCCCCGCGACCCCTTATGGAGAAGGTCTGGTTCGACGAGGCCCTCACGTGCTGGCCGCGCACAGGGGCCGGCATTCCATTGGGGGCACGCCGAGATACTGCGCGAGCAGATCCTCAACGGCTGACGCCGGGCAAACGCCCGCGTCAGCAGCGCCGTGTCAGGCCTTGTTGTCCGTCGCGGCGGCCGAGAGCGCAGCCAGCCCGCGCTCGAAGTCGCCGCCGACCATCTTGTCCATGTTGACGATCATGGCGAAAATCTTCGCGAGCCCCTTGTTCTCGCCGGTCATCCGCCACGTGACCTGGGTCCGCCGTCGGCCGGCGTGAACGTAAACGTGGTGGGATTCACAGCCTTGAACGGCTTGGTGAACTCAAGCCGGACCTTGATACTCCGGGGAAAGTCGGACTCGACAATTTCCATGGTTCCGCTGCCTGCTTTGCGGTTGCCGCTCCAGGCATACTTGGCCCCACACCGGCGTCACTGCCCGAATACGAGCGGTTAAGTTCCGGGTCCACGTTCTCCCAGGGCGACCATTTGGTCCACTCCAGGAAGCTGTTGACCAGCGGAAACACGTCTTCCGCGGGGGCAGGAATAAGGGCGCTGCGAGTGACTTCGTAAGGTGACATGCCGCAATCATAGGTGGATGGAGCCAAGATTCAGCGGGTCTTCCACACGGCGTTCACCAAGTGTTCCGGAACCCGAAACTTGGCTCTCCTACAGTCGCAGGATCGACGGCCGGAGGTACGGCCGCATCAGTGAAAGAGGCAACGATGACCACCGGAATCCACCAGCCCACCCTCAGCCGGCGGGCCGCAATGGCCGCCGCCGGAACCCTTGGCGCGCTGGGACTGACAGTGGCCGCGGCGACCGGAAGCTACGCGGCACCGGGGGCGAAGGCACCCAAGCCCACCCTCGCATTCCGTCCAGACGGCGGCTTCAAAGTGATCCAGTTCAACGACACCCAGGACGACGAGCAAACGGACCGCCGCACGATCGAGCTCATGGACAAGACCCTGGACGCGGAGCAGCCGGATTTCGTGGTGATCAACGGCGATGTGATCAATGGCGGCTGCGACTCTGAGCTGGAGGTCAAGCAGGCACTCAACCACGTGGTCCAGCCCATGGAGCGCCGGCAGATCGCGTGGGCCGTCACGTTCGGCAACCACGACGAGGATTCCGTGGCACGGACGGGCATGACCGAGGCCAAAATGCTGCAGTTCCTGCAGACCTACGAATTCAACATGAACGGCGACTCCACGCCGGGGCTCACCGGGACGTCGAACTCGCTGCTGCTCGTGCAGTCGGCCACGTCCAAGGAGCCGGCCTTCGGCCTGTGGCTCATCGACACCGGCCGATATGCCCCGGACGCCATCAATGGACAGGACTTCGAAGGCTACCCCGACTGGGACTGGGTCCGTATGGACCAGGTCACCTGGTACCGCAACCTGTCCATCGCCACGGAGCAGAAGTACGGCAAGAAGGTCCCCTCCCTGATGTGGGGCCACATTGCGCTCCACGAGCACCGCAACATGTGGTTCGCAAGCCTCGACTCGCGGACGGACGCCGATCACACCCGGGCCCTCACAAAGCACAACATCGTCGGCGAACGGAACGAGGACGAGTGCCCCGGCCCCATCAACTCCGGCCTGTTCAGCGCCTTCCTGGAACGCGGGGATGTGCTCGGCTACTTTGTGGGCCACGACCACGTGAACACCTACGTGGGCAACTACTACGGGGTGCAGCTCGGTTACGCCCCCGGAACCGGATTCGGCGCGTATGGGCTCCCGGCGCTGAGCGGAACCGCCTGCGCGGCGCCCGGGTCTTCGAGCTGGATGAGAACCAGCCCGGAATCTACAAGGACACCCGGCTGGTCTTCGCCAAGGACCTGGGCATCGACCTGACCGCGAACGACCAGCCGATCGTTCCCCTTCCGCTGGACCCGGCCCAGGCCTAGGGACGTTACAGTCGGCGAGGGGGTGGGACGGGCTATCCGGCTGTTGGCCGGTTCCTGCCGTCCCATCCCCTGTGCCGCAGGTTGCGGGTGGCCACCAGCGAAGCGCCGATGAACAGCACGCCCAGGACCACGGTGGCGACGCCCACATGGAACCAGCCGCCCTGGCCGAAGATCATCAGCGCGACGCCCAGCAGGCACAGGCCTTTAGCGGTGATATCCAAGTACAGCTGCACCTTTGGAGAGCCCATACCTCCACGATAAGCCCGGCGGCGGCATCGCACCCCCGGGCGCTTTTCCTAGTCCGCCCGCTCGGAGCCTCCGCGAAGATGTCGCGGATATGGGTCTGGTCGCTCAACTGGATGATGACGGCCGTTGCTCCTCTTGCGCGCATGTCCGCGCTGTACTTTTCCAGCACTCCCACGAAAGCCCGCGGCGCCCCGGTCAGTGGCGGACGCCGCCGTCGTGGATTGAACAGCCGGGGACTGCTGATCTGGCGGATCCGGGCCGCTGGTGCAGCCTGCGAGCGAGGCCACCAGCGCGGCCGCCGCCACGGCGACCGCAAGGCCGGAGGAGCTGAAACCATGAACGGCTGCCTGCATCCCACGTCCCTTCACGGGCCGGTCAGCAAGTGAACTCCCAAGAGACCGCCAGCTGCCCCGGCACCTTCGATACTCCGCAGGGCAAACGGAGTGTCAAGGACGCTGCCGCAGCCCCGTGACGCAGCCGCCGAGGCCTTGTAGTGTCGTGGGCAATGGGCAAGGACTCCCCCTGCCGCCCACCAGCAGCGAACCGGCAACCTAGGAGCGAACATGACTGTTGACGAGAACGAAGCCCAGGTCCTGGACCAGTGGACCCAGCGGCTGGCCCAGGCACTGCAGATCCTGGACCTGGATGTGGATCAGGAACTCCTCCTTGATCTGGCCAGGAAGTCTGCCGGCTCGGTTATCCATGCGGCTGCACCGGTCACCACGTTCCTGGTGGGTTACGCCGCAGGGCTCGCCGCCGGCAACGGCAGCGCCGGATCCAAGGAAAAGTCGACGGCGGCAGTCACCCAGGCGGCCGACGTCGCCTTCCGGCTGTGCGAGGACGGGCACGACGGCGGCCCGGCGGCTGGGGCTGGGCGGACACCGGTCAGTAGGGAGCCCCAGGCTCAACCACCGGCTACGGGCTCCAGCCGGACGATCACTTCCTTCGACGCCGGCGTCTGGCTGCCCTCGGCCACACTGTCCAGCGGCACCAGCACGTTGGCCTCAGGGTAGTAGGCTGCCGCACAGCCGGCCGCAGTGGGGTAGGAGACCACCCGGAAGTTCCGCAGCACCCGCTCCACGTTGTCCTGGTACACGCCGTGGATGTCCACGTGCTGCCCGTCGCTGAGTCCCAGTTCGGCGAGGTCCCCGGGGCTGACAAACACCACTTCGCGGCCCTTCTTGATGCCCCGGTAGCGGTCGTTGTTGCCGTAGATGGTGGTGTTGAACTGGTCGTGCGAGCGCATGCTCTGCAGGATCAGCGTTCCGGCCGGCCGCTCCATATGTTCGAGCTCGTTGACGGTGAGCATGGCCTTGCCCGTCGGGGTGGTGAACGTCCGCGAATCCCGTGGCCCGTTCGGGAGCACAAAACCGCCGTCCTGCCGGATCTTCCGGTTGTAGTCCTCGCAGCCGCTGACCACGTGCGAGATGTGGTCCCGGATGAGGTCGTAGTTCTTCTCGAACCCGGCCCAGTCCGCCCGCACCGAGTCGCCCACCACTTTTTGGGCCAGCCTGCTGACGATTGCCACTTCGGACAGCAGGCCCGGCGCCACCGGCTCCACCGTCCCGTGTGAGGCATGCACGGCGCAGACTGTGTCCTCCACGGACACAAACTGCGGACCCGATTCCTGCATGTCAATCTCCGTCCGGCCCATCGTGGGCAGGATCAGCGCCTCGGCGCCGGTGACCGTGTGCGAGCGGTTGAGTTTGGTGGAAATCTGGACCGAGAGCTCGGTGTTCTCCATCGCCGCGAACGCCGCGTGGGAGTCCGAAATGGCTCCCACGAAGTTACCGCCCATGGCCACGAAAACCTTGATGCCGCCGTCGCGCATTTGCCTGATGGTTTCGACGGAGTCGACGCCGTGTTCGCGCGGCGGTTCGAAGCTGAATTCCTTGCCGAGGGCGTCCAGGAATGCCGGCGGCATCTGCTCCCAGATGCCCATGGTGCGATCACCCTGGACGTTGCTGTGCCCGCGGATGGGAGAGGCGCCGGCGCCGGGCTTGCCGATGTTGCCCCGGAGCAGCAGGAGGTTGATGATTTCCTTGATGGTGGCCACGCCCTTCTTGTGCTGGGTGATGCCCATGGCCCAGGTGATGATCACCTTCTCCGCCCTGAGATAACGGTCCGCGAGCTCGTCGATTTCCTCGGTCCGCAGACCGGTGGCCGACAGCACGGCAGCCTCGTCCAGCTGGGAAAGGTGCTCGCGAAGCTCCTCCAGACCTTGGCAGTGTTCGGCGAGGAACGCGTGGTCCAGCACCGTGCCCGGATTCGCAGTTTCGGCGTCCAGGACCCGCTTGGAGACGGCCTGGAGCAGGGCCATGTCCCCGCCGATGCGGACCTGCAGGAACTGGTCGGCGATCTCCGTGCCGCGGCCAATAATCCCCTTGACCTTCTGCGGGTTCTTGTAGCGGATCAGGCCCGCTTCCGGCAGCGGATTCACGGCCACAATGCTGGCTCCCGCCTCCTTGGCTTCCTCCAGGGCCGTCAGCATCCGCGGATGGTTGGTGCCCGGGTTCTGGCCCATCACGATGATCAGGTCCGCCTTGGCGAAGTCATCGTAGGAGATGGTGGCCTTGCCGATGCCGATGGTCTGGCCCATGGCCCAGCCAGAGGACTCGTGGCACATGTTGGAGCAGTCCGGCAGGTTGTTGGTCCCGTAGGCCCGGACAAACAGCTGGTAGAGGAACGCGGCCTCGTTGGAGGTCCGGCCGCTGGTGTAAAAGGCGGCCTGGTCCGGGCTCGGCAGCCCCTTGAGCTTGTCGGCGACGATGGTGAACGCCCGCTCCCAGCTGACCGGCCGGTAGTGGTCCTCCCCCGCTGGCTTGTGGACTGGCTCGGTGAGGCGCCCCTGCATCCCCAGCCAGTACTCGGACCGCTGCCGCAGGTCACTGACCGGGTTCTCGGCCCAGAATTCGGAGCCGATCACCACCGGAGTGGCCTCCCAGGTGACAGCCTTGGCGCCGTTTTCGCAGAACTCGAACGTCTTGCGGTGCCCCGGGTCCGGCCACGCGCAGCTCATGCAGTCGAAACCGTCCTTCTGGTTCAGGGCAAGCAGGGTTTTCCCGGTCCTGACCAGGCCCATGTGCTGCACGGCCGGCTCCAACGAGTGGTAGACGCCGGGACGCCGGCGGCCCACGTCTTGGGGTGGCCGCTGACCTCAATGTCAGCCTCGTTGGCCTCTTCCACGTGCGGGTTCTTCCGTGCCACCTTGCACTCTCCTTTGTTCAAGCTCACACCGGCAGCGCACCGGTTTCAGCTCGGTGCAACGGTCCCAGTCCACCCTTATTGAGGGGGTCATCCAAGTCAAGCAGGACTAACGGCAAACGCCTAGGTAGGGTGGACTGATGGACGTCCCTCCCTTTGTCTGGACCCTGACCATCGCGGGAATCGTGGGCCTGCTGGCTTTCGATTTCTTCTTCCATGTCCGTAAGGCCCACACCCCAACCCTGAAGGAATCGGCCATTTGGTCCTCCATCTATGTGGGGATCGCCCTCCTCTTTGGCTTGGGGTGCTGTTGTTCGGCGGCACCACCATGGGCACCGAGTACTTCGCCGGGTACATCACGGAGAAGGCCCTGTCCGTGGACAACCTCTTTGTGTTCCTGATCATCATGGCCAGCTTCAAGGTCCCCGCGCGGACCAGCAGAAGGTGCTGCTGTTCGGCATCGTATTCTCGCTGATCGCCCGGACGGCGTTCATTTTCCTCGGCGCCGCGCTGATCAACAGTTTCGCGTGGGTGTTCTACATCTTCGGCCTGATCCTGCTGATCACCGCGGGGAACCTGCTCAAGCCGGACGGCCACGACGAAGACGCCGAAGGCCTGGTGGTCAGGCTCGCCAAAAAGTACCTCCCGGCGTCGGCCCATTACGATGGCGACAAGCTCTTCACCCAGGAGAACGGCAAGCGCGTCCTCACCCCGATGCTCCTGGTGATGGTGGCCATCGGCGGCACCGACATCCTGTTTGCACTGGACTCCATCCCCGCCATCTTCGGCCTCACGCAGAACGTCTTCATCGTCTTCACGGCCACCGCGTTCTCGCTCATGGGCCTGCGCCAGCTCTTCTTCCTGATCGACGGACTGCTGGACCGGCTGATCTTCCTTGCCTACGGTCTCGCCGCCATCCTCGGCTTCATCGGCGTCAAGCTCATCCTGCATGCCCTGCACGAGAACAACCTGCCGTTCATCAACGACGGCGGGCACGTCAACGTCATCGAAGTCAGCACCGGCGTGTCCCTGACCGTGATCCTGGGCGTCCTGGCGGTCACCGTCCTGGCCTCGATCTTCAGCCCCAAGGGCAAGGCCAAGAACGCGGTGTCCGGCGCCAAACGGCACGCCACCGAATACCTGGACCTCAACTACGAAACGGACATGGCGGAGCGGGACAAGCTGTTCACCCGGATGGTCCGGGAGGAAGACCAGATCCGCAGCCTGCCGGAGAAGTACAAACGGCTCATCCATAACGAAACCGAATTTCTGGACCTTCTCCGCAAAGCCCACGCCGAGCACGACGAAGCCCAGGTGCGGGCAGCGCAGGAGTAGCCGGGGACTGATTGTCAGCCCCCCTTGCTAGATTCAAACCAGCGTCAGGGGAACTGTCCTCCGGCCAGGCACGTCAATGGGGAGGCCCCGTGTTTCTGCTCGATCCAGCCAGCGCTGATCCCGGCAATGTTGATCCGCGCCTCGCCGATCCCCGCCTCTCTGATCCCGGTTCCGGCGCGCCGCAGGACCTGGTGTTTTCCGCCAGCGACCTGGTGGCCGCCAGCGAATGTGAGTACCGCACGCTCCGCATCCTGGACGAGAAACTGGGCCGGACCCCGAAGGCGCAGTTTCCCGACGACGAGATGCAGCGCCGTGCCGGGGCGCTCGGTGACAAGCACGAGGCCAAGGTCCTGGCCGGCCTGGTCGCGCAGTTCGGAGAGTGGGACGCCAGCCGCGGCGCCGGCGTGTACTCGATCGAGCGTGGCGAGAACACACGCGGCGAGCTGCTGGCCAAGCACGCCGAAACGGAACTCGCGCTCCGTGCCGGGGCCGACGTCGTCTTCCAGGCAACTTTTTTCGACGGAGAGTTCCTGGGCTACGCCGACTTCATCGTCAACGAGGCTGCCGGCACCGGCAATCCTGGACGCTACGAGGTGTGGGACACCAAGCTGGCACGGCACGCCAAGGTGGGTGCGCTCCTGCAGCTCGCCGCCTACGGCGATCAGCTCCTCGGCATGGGCCTGGACCCATCGCCCCGGGTCACGCTGGTGCTGGGCGCCGTAGTGGACGGCGATTACGTCCGCAGCCACCACTCCCTGCCGGACCTGCTGCCGGTCTTCCGCGAGCGCCGCGACCGCTTCCGCGCCCTGACCGGCGCCCACCGCGAGGCCGGTTCGGCGGTGCAGTGGCAACAGCCCGGCATCGCGTTCTGCGGGCGGTGCAACTACTGCGCCGAGCAGGTCCAGTCCCACCGCGACCTCCTGATGGTGGGCGGCATGACCACCCTCCGGCGGAAGAAACTCATCGCCGATCACATCACCACCATCGACGCACTGGCGGATCTCCCGCTCAGCAAGGCCTCCGGCTCTGTGGCCCGGCTCCGCGACCAGGCCAGGATGCAGCTGGGCCGGGACGTTCCGGACGGTTCGCGCACTTACTCCAAGGACGGCGAGGAGCATACCGTCACGTTCAAGGTGCTGCCGCAGAACGCCCTGGCAGAGATTCCGAAACCCAGCCTCGGCGACATCTTCTTCGACTTCGAGGGCGATCCCCTCTGGCAGGACCCCGCCACCGGCAAGTGGGGGCTGGAGTACCTGTTCGGTGTCATCGAGGCGCCTGTGTTCGACGGCGGCGCTGCTGACGCCCACGCAGCGGGCTGGCCGGTGTTCCGGCCCTTCTGGGCGCATTCGCGCAACGAGGAGCGGCAGGCCTTCCTGGACTTCCTCGCCTACGTGGAAGAGCGCCGCACCAGGTACCCGGACATGCACGTCTACCACTACGCCGCCTACGAGAAATCGGCGCTGCGGAACCTGTCCGTCACGCACCTCGCCGGAGAGGACATCGTGGACAACTGGCTCCGCGACGGTCTCCTCGTGGACCTCTACGCCACCGCCCGGCATTCGCTCCGGATCTCCGAGCCCTCCTACTCCATCAAGAAGCTTGAGCCCCTCTACATGGGCAGCAACCTCCGCTCCGGGGACGTGAAGGACGCCGGAGCGTCCGTGGTGGCGTATGCCGGTTACTGCGCCGCCCGGGACGACGGCGACGCCGCCACGGCCGCCCACATCCTGGCCTCCATTTCCGACTACAACGAGTACGACTGCCTCTCCACGCTCCGCCTCCGCGACTGGCTGCTGGGTCTGCGCGGGACGTCTGCCTCACGCGCAACGCCAAACGGAACAGCCGACGACGGCGGGCGGCCTGCGCCGTCGTCGTCCGCACTTGCTGCCCCGCCACCACTTCCGGAACCCGAACCAACACCGGAGGAGCGCCGCCTGCAGGCCTACCTGGCCGGCCTCCCGGACAACCGGCCGTGGACCAACGACGAACGGGCCATCGCCATGGTGGCCGCAGCTACCGGTTACCACCGCCGCGAGCGCAAGCAGTTCTGGTGGGAACACTTCGACCGCACCGAGTCCGAGATCGACCACTGGTCTGAGGACCGCAACGTGTTTGTGGTGGAGTCTGCTGAAGTCCTAACAGATTGGTCGATTCGTAAGCCGAGAGAACGAATGCGCACCAGGACAGTGCGGCTCCTCGGGACCATGAGTGAAGGCTCCGAGTTCAAGTCTGAGAGAACGTGGTGCCGGCTCTACGACGCACCCTTGCCAGACGGCCTGGAGGATCCGCGCGGAAGACCGATAAGTAGAGCGGGAGTCTTCAAAACGAGCATCTCTGCTATTGAGGACGCGCCGGGCGCGCCGGGTAAGACACTGATTACGATCTCCGAAAAAGAGTCAGCCAAGGTTCCTGCCCATGAGCAAACACCCTGTGCCCTGACGCCCGACAAGCCCATTGAGACCGCCAGCATCGAAGCCGCCCTGGCCGAGCTGGCCCAGAGTGTCGGCGCCTCGGTCCCCGTCCTTCCGGAACACCCCGGCGTCGACATCCTGCGCAAGGTGCCGCCGCGCTTCCATTCGATGCCGGGTCCCGCCGTCGTCGGCAGGGACGCGGCCGGTGCAGCGGACTACGTCACGGCGATCACCGCCACGCTGCTGGACCTTGATCATTCGTACCTCGCCGTGCAGGGCCCTCCCGGGACGGGCAAGACCTACGTCGGTTCGCATGTCATTGCCCGGCTGGTGAAGCAGGGCTGGAAGATCGGGGTGGTGGGGCAGTCCCACGCAGTGGTGGAGAACATGCTGTGCACCGCGATCAAAACCGCCGGTGTGGATCCGGCGCGGGTGGCGAAGAAGCTGGCCGCCCCGCACCCGGCGCCGTGGCACCGCACGTCCGACGACGACGTCGCCGCGCTGCTCGCTTCCCCGGCGGTTGCCTGGTGGGCGGCACCGCCTGGACCATGACGGGCAGGTCCGTCCCCGCCGGATCCCTGGACCTGTTGGTCATTGACGAGGCGGGCCAGTTCTCGCTGGCCAACACCCTGGCCGTTGCCCGTGCGGCCAAACGGCTCCTGCTCCTCGGTGACCCGCAGCAGCTGCCGCAGGTCACGCAGGGCTCGCACCCGGAGCCCGTGGACGAGTCCGCCCTGGGCTGGCTCAATGCCGGGCACGCCACCCTCCCCGGCGAACTGGGCTATTTTCTGGCGGACAGTTGGCGCATGCACCCGGACCTGTGCCGGGCCGTGTCCGTCCACAGCTACGACGGAAAACTCGAAGCTGCGCCTGCGGCGTCCCTCCGCAGCCTCGCGGAACTGCCGGCCGGGTGGAAACAGTTTTTGTGGACCACAGCGGGAACACCAAGTCCTCCGCTGAGGAAGCTGCCGAGGTGGTCCGTCAGGCCCAGCGGCACATCGGGCTGAAGTGGCTTCCCGGTGACGACAAGCCAGCCAGGCCGCTGAACCCGGAAGACGTCCTGGTGGTGGCCGCCTACAACGCCCAGGTCCAGCTGATCCGGCAGGCCCTCCACGACGCCGGGCTGCCGGATGTCCGGGTGGGCACGGTGGACAAGTTCCAGGGCCAGGAGGCACCGGTGGTCCTGGTGTCCATGGCCTGCTCCGCGGTTGCCGAAGCTCCGCGCGGTGCCGAATTCCTGCTTAACCGGAACCGGATCAACGTGGCCGTGTCGCGGGCCAGTGGCGGGCCGTGATCGTCCGCTCCCCCGAGCTCACGAATTACATGCCGGCCAAACCGGCCGTCCTCGAGGAACTCGGCGCCTTCATCGGCCTCAGCGCGGGTATCCACAGTGCGCATACTCATAGCCGCGCAACACTCTGAGAAACCGTGTTCTCACCGCTGAATCAAGGTAAGTTCTTGGGGTGACCTCCCAGAGCAACAGGTTGCCTGTTGGCGCCCTGATCGTCCTTGCCGCCATCGGCTTTACCGCCATCACCACCGAACTCTTACCCTCCGGGCTGCTGCCCCAGATCAGCGCCGACTTCCGGGTCTCCGAGGCGACGGCTGGGTATCTGACGGCGGGATACGCGGCCATCATCGTGGTCACAGTGATCCCCTTGTCGCTGCTGCTGTCGCGGGTCCCGCGGCACTACCTGCTCATCGCTTTGATTTTGTTCTTCGCGGCCAGCAACGCCTTGGTGGCCATCGTCTCCGATTTCGGCGCGGCCATGGGTTCTCGCGTGGTGGGCGGCATCGCGCACGGCCTGCTGTGGTCCGCTATGGCCCCGTTTGTGGCACGGATCGTCCCCGCCCACAAAGTGGGCAAGGCCCTGGCCATCGTGTTCAGCGGCAACAGCCTGGGACTGGCCATCGGCGCCCCGGTGGGTACCGCCCTGGGCAACATCGTCGGCTGGCGCGCGGCGTTCCTGGTTCTCGCCGCCTCCGGGGTGGTGCTGGCGCTCCTGGCCGTGTGGCTGCTTCCCCCGGTGCGGCGCATCCCCGATGCTCCGCACCCATCCATCCGCAAGGCGATCGGCCAGCCTGGAGTGAAGACTGTCGCCGTGGCCTGGCCGCTGATGCTGATGGCCCATTTCGCCTTGTTCACCTACATTGCGCCGTTCCTGCGTGAGGTCCGGCTGCCCGACTTCAGCATCCCGCTGTCGATCAGTGTCCTCGGTGTTGCCGGGCTGGTGGGCATCTGGATTGCCGGCATCACCGTGGATTCCCGTCCGCGGCGCTGGCTCCTGATCACCGTCGCCGGCGTTGTAGTGTCCGTGGCCCTGCTCCCGCTGGCGGGAAGCGTCCTGCCGGCTTTGGCGCTGCCGGTCACGCTGGTCCTGATGCTGGCCTGGGGCACAGGCATCGGCGCGATGGGGATTTACAACCAGTCGGCCATCCTCCGGGCCGGCGGCGAGTACAGGGACGCCGCCAACGGCCTGACGGTGCTGACCATCCAGATCGGGATCATGATCGGCGCGATGTTCGGCGCCGCCGCCCTCACCATCGCGGGGCCGCTCCTGATCCCGATCGCCGCCGCAATCCCCGCCCTCGTCGCGTTTGTGCTGATCCTTGCCAGACGACGGCACGCCTATCCGCCGGGGCCAAAAGAACGCGTCAGCGTGCCCTGAAATCCCGGAACGATCCGTCGGCAGCGGAGAAGGTCTCCTCCACGCGTTCCACCCGGCCTGGCGCGTTCGCTGATCTCAGCCAGTCCAGGAGCTTTTGGACCTGCTGTTCCGGCCCTTCGGCCACGATGGACACCGAGCCGTCGTCGAGATTCCTCACCACGCCCTTGAGGGCCAGTTCGTCGGCCTTGCCCATCGTCCAGAAACGGAATCCGACCCCCTGCACCACGCCAAACACGCGGGCTGAGAGCCGGATGTCGCCGCTAACCCGGCCAGGGATGTCCCGGTCTGGGATGTCCCGGGCGGAGTCATCCCGGCGCCATGGAAAACTCATGGCCGTCAGGACTGCTTGACCAACGCCGCTTCGACGTTGATCTTGACCTTGTCGCTGACCAGCAGGCCGCCAGCTTCGAGGGCGGCATTCCAGGTCAGGCCGAACTCCTTGCGGCTGATCTCGCACTCCGCGGAGAAGCCTGCGCGGGTGGCGCCAAAGGGATCCACGGCTACGCCGGTGAACTCGACCTCCAGCTCCACCGGCTTGGTGATTCCGCGGATGGTGAGATCGCCTGTGAGCGTGTAATCCTCGCCGTCGCCCTCCACCGAGGTGGCCCGGAACGTCATCTCGGGGTACTCCTCCACATCGAAGAAGTCCGCCCCCTTCACGTGTCCGTCGCGGTTGGCGTCGCCGGAATCGAAGCTGGCCGTTTTGACCGTGGCGTGAAGCGAAGCGTCGGCGAGGGATAAGCCAACGCGGGCTTCGGCCGAGGCGTCCGTGAAACGTCCGCGGACCTTGCTGATGCCCGCGTGCCGGACAGTGAAGCCGATCTCGCTGTGCGACATGTCCAGGGTCCAGACGCCCGAGGTAAGGCCGGAAGGTAGGGTCACTTTTGCATCTCCTTTGTGGGAACAGTGCTGTGGAAACCGGCCAGGACGACCGGTTTCCACACTGCTTCACTCCGGAGTTTTTGTCCAGATACTGACCAAAAATCCGCCCCCAGGTGCCGTTATCTGGATCTGCCGTTAGGTGGACAAAAACTCAGCAGGTCGGGCTGATCCCCGTCAGGAATCAGGTCGTAACACGGCGCAGGAACTGGCGGACCACCGTGTTGACGGCCTCCGGCGCTTCGCTGGCTGCCATGTGCCCCACGCCGGGAATCACAACCAGCTCGGACGCGGGGATCCGCCGGTGCATGTCGCGGGCCACGTCCAGAGGTGAGCGGACATCCTCGGCCCCTACAGCAGAAGCGCGGGGATCGTGATGACGGGCAGGGCGTCGCGGTAGTCCGAGCGGCCCAAGGCGTTGACGATGGCACGCATTCCGGCGGGGTGTGACCTGGGCGATGCGCCGCTCCACCTCCTCAGGCGCGCGTGGGGCTTCCCTTTTACTGCCGCTTGCAGGACCGCTGCCAGTATGTCCCCCAGGTCCCGGTCGGTCAGGTCCGGGGACGGATCATCCGATTGCCCGCAGCCGGGCGCGTCCCAAGCGAACACGGTGAAGCCATTCCACAGCCCTTCCATCTGTCGTCGCCAGCTTCGGCTGTCGTCATAGGCGCCATGGAGCAGAACCAGCGACGGACCGCGGCCAGCCCGCTGGCAGGCAAGGCGCAACCCCGAAACCTCCACGGAATCCATGCCCCATATTAGAACTCCGTGGAGGACACCCACGAGAGTCAGTTGATGGTGACGTCCCGGGTGCGGTGGTCGTAGCGGATGGTGACCGTGCCGCCGTCGTGGTGCAGTTCGTGGTTGGGGCCATCAAACGTGCCGAACGCGCCGTAGTTCTCGTCCCATGAACGGTTCAGGGCGATCTTGAAGGTGTATGAGCCGGCGGGCAGGTCGGCACTGATCTTCCACAGCTGGTCCAGGGCATCGAGCGTCAGCTGGGCCTCGTCATACTGCGGGGCCCAGTTCTCCGGCGCGCCCAGGATGGTGTTGAAGTCGCCGGCAACCGCAACTGCCTCGGGTTGCGGGAATGTCTCCACAGCAGGCGCTTCTACCGTTACCTTGGTCGCAGCCTTAGCTTTGGTTTTGGGCGCTGCCTTGCGCGAGCGGACCGCCTTGACCACGGGCTCCACGGCGTCCTCAATGGCGTCTTCGATTGCCTTCGCGGCCTTCCCGACGGCGTCGGCGGCCTTCTTAGCGGGCGTCCGCTTTGCCGGGGCCTTCTTGGCGGGAGCCGCCTTGACTGCCGCTGCCGGCGCGGGTGCCGGCGGAATGGCGACGTCGGCAGGAACCGGGGTGCCGGCGTCGAGCGCTGTGGCGAAGGAATCCGCATCAGGGAACGCGACCGTGGCGCGCATGCCGTCATCGGTGATGGTCCAGCCGGAACGGCCCTTGACCAGCCAGCCGGCCTTGACCAGCTTGGCCGTAGCGGACGTGAGCGTCTTGTGTCCACGCGGAATGCCACCGCTGAGCAGCGTGGCCTCGTGATCACTGAACGGCACGCGCGCGGTTGCTTCCGCCAGAACCTCGCCGGCATTGAGTGAACCGCCGGACCAGACGCCTTCCGTCAGGACGTGCAGCACGGTCTTGAGTCGGAGGTCGGTGTTATCTGCGATGGACTTGGCCATGATTCCCCTTGAGTAATGCGATCTGTCACTAGGCATCCTGCCAAGACCCTGTTAAATCGCGCGACTTGAATAGGTTAACTCTGCGTGTCATGACCGACTATGACGCGGATTACAGCACAAGTGAGGCAGGAGTCTCGGCTAGGGGCTGTTTACTCAACCCTGGAGCGCACATTCCGGGTATCGCCGGACACTTCCCGGACGCGCTCGGGCACAAGTGTAGCGAGTGGGAACGAGCGGAGCTACCCGCGGTTCAGTTCGTCCAGAAGCTCTGCTTTTCGCTCCTCGGAGGCGAACGACGAATGGATGGAATTGGCCGCGAGCCGTGACCTGTCGAAGTCTGAAAGGTCAAAAACGGCCTTCAACTGGGAAAAGTTGTCGTCCACGTACCCACCGAAGTAGGCCGGATCATCCGAGTTCACGGAGACGTTGAGCCCGGCGGCGAGCATGGCCGGAAGCGGGTGGTCCGCCAGAGTGTCCACGGCACGCAGCCGGACGTTCGAGAGCGGGCAGACCGTCAGCGGAATCCTGTCCGCCACGAGCCGCTCCACCAGGTCCGGGTCCTCCATGCAGCGGATGCCGTGGTCGATCCGTTCCACTCCCAGGATGTCCAGCGCTTCGATAATGTACGACGGCGGTCCCTCCTCGCCTGCGTGCGCGGTCAGCCGCAGGCCCGCTTCGCGGGCTCTGGCGAACAGCCGCTCGAACTTGGCCGGCGGGTTGCCCACCTCGGCCGAATCCAGGCCGATGCCCGCGATGGGGGCATTCATGGCCAGCAGCCCGTCCAGTACCTCCAGCGCGGATTCCTCGGACAGGTCCCGCAGGAATGCGGCAATCAGCAGGGTGGACATGCCGAAGTCCTCCTGGGAGGTGGCCAGGGCAGAGGCCACCCCGTTGACGCAGGTTTCGAGGCTGACGCCGCGGGACAGGTGCGCCTGCGGGTCCATCATGATCTCCGCGTGCCGGACCCGGCGGCGGCGGCGCGGGCCAGGTAGGCGCGGGTCATGTCGGCGAAGTCCTGCTCGGTCTGCAGCACCGCCATGTTGGCGTAGTACAGGTCCAGGAAGGACTGCAGGTCCGTGAACTCGTATAGTCCCCGGAGCTCCTCCAGGCCTGAGTACGGGAGGGTCATGCCGTTGCGTTTGGCCAGTTCGAGGATGAGTTCCGGCTGCAGGGTGCCCTCAATGTGCAGGTGCAGTTCCGCGACGGGGAGGAGTCTCGCGTCCGCTTCGGTCTTGAACAGGTCCGTCGCCGAAGGTTCTGTCATGGGGACTTCTGTCCCTGGAAGTTCCGTCACGGGCACTTCCGTGGCTGGTAGTCCCGTCTGTGGCAGCTGATCGGCGGCAGTGTCCCGGTTTTTGTCCATCGGGTCAGGATATCGCCCGCCGGCCGGTTCGCGGCTAGAGTCGGGTCGATGCGGAACCCTAAACAGGCTGAAGATCTTTCCCTTTCCACTCCCGGCCATCTGGCGGACGGCTTCGTCCGCGTCCGGGGAGCCCGGGAGAACAACCTGCGGAACGTGGACGTGGATGTGCCCCGCGACTCCATTGTGGCTTTCACAGGGGTCTCCGGCTCGGGAAAGTCCTCCCTGGCGTTCGGCACCATCTACGCCGAAGCCCAGCGCCGCTACTTCGAATCCGTGGCCCCGTACGCACGGCGTCTTATCCAGCAGGGCCACAATCCCAAGGTGGAGCTGATCTCCGGGCTGCCACCCGCCGTCGCGCTTCAACAGCGCCGCGGCGCCCCAGCAGCCGCTCCACCGTGGGCACGGTGACCACACTCTCCAACTCGCTCCGGATGCTGTTTTCCCGAGCCGCCACCTACCCGCCGGGCGCCGAGCAGTTGGACTCCGACGCGTTTTCGCCGAATACAGCGGCAGGCGCCTGCCCTGAATGCCACGGGCTGGGTGTGGCGCACACCGTCAGCGAGGAATCGTTGGTCCCGGACCCCGCATTGACCATCCGGGAAGGGGCCATCGCGGCGTGGCCCGGCGCCTGGCAGGGCAAAAACCTCCGCGACATCCTCAGCCATCTGGGCTACGACGTGGACGTGCCCTGGCGGAAGCTGGCCAGGAAGCAGCGCGACTGGATCCTGTTCACGGACGAGCAGCCCGTCGTGGAGGTCACCCCGAACGGGACCGCGTGGCCAAGCCCTACAAGGGCCGCTTCTGGAGCGCCAAAAGCTACGTCCTGCACACCCTGGCGGACTCCCAGAGCGCCGCCATGCGCGAGCGCGTCCTGGCGTTTATGGAGTCCGGCCGTGTCCGCGCTGCGGCGGCACCGGGCTCCGGCCCGAAGCCCTCGCGGTCTCTTTCGGCGGCCGCAACATCGCCGACCTCAACGCCACACCGATGGCGGAGCTCGCCGAAATCATCCGCCCCACCGCAGGGCTGAAGGAAGCCGGAACCGCGTCGCGCCGGCAGTCCTCCGGCGAAGAGAACGAGGTGGCAGTGGCCATCACCGCCGACCTCCTGCAGCGCATCACCGTGCTCCTGGATCTGGGCCTCGGATACCTGGCGCTGGGCCGCGTCACGCCCACCCTCTCCCCGGCGAGATGCAGCGGCTCCGGATCGCCACCCAGCTCAGGTCGGGACTGTTCGGCGTGATCTATGTGCTGGACGAGCCGTCCGCCGGCCTCCATCCGGCCGACGCCGAACCGCTCCTGGCGGTCCTGGACCAGCTCAAGGCCTCCGGCAACTCGGTGTTTGTGGTGGAACACAACATGGACGTGGTCCGCCGGGCCGACTGGCTGGTGGACGTGGGTCCCGCGCCGGTGAAGGCGGTGGCGAAGTGCTCTACAGCGGGCCGGTTGCCGGGCTCGCGGCCATCGAGGAGTCGGTCACCCGGCCGTACCTGTTCAACGACGGCGGGGCGCGCGGCGGCTGGTCCAGCGGCCCGACGTGGGGGCTTCCGACGGAGCTTCCGACGGCGGCACGGCACCTCGTTCAGGCACGGCACCACGTGCCGGCGGCGCCCGGGAGCCCGACGGATGGCTGGAGCTCGCGGGGATTACCCGGCACAACCTCAAGGACCTGGATGCGCAGTTCCCGCTGGGTGTCCTGACCGCAGTGACGGGGGTGTCCGGCTCGGGCAAGTCCACCCTTGTGACGCATGTCCTCGGGGAAGTTGTGGGATCCGGACTCAAGAACCACCAGGCTCCGCAGCCAGCCGAACCCGATGATGCGGGCCCGGTTACGCCGCTCTCCGTGGGACCGGTCAGCGGCGCGGAACGGATCGACCGGGTGGTCACGGTGGATCAGAAACCCATCGGGCGAACCCCCCGCTCCAACCTCGCTACCTACACCGGCCTGTTCGACGCGGTGCGCAAGGAATTCGCGGCCACGGAACAGGCCCGGGCACGCGGGTTCGGCGCCGGGCGGTTCTCCTTCAACGTGGCCGGAGGCCGCTGCGAAACCTGCCAGGGCGAAGGCTTTGTGGCGGTTGAACTGCTCTTCCTCCCTGGCAGCTACGGGCCTTGCCCTGAGTGCGACGGGTCCCGCTACAACCCCAAGACCTTGGAGGTGACGTACCGGGGCAAGAATGTGGCCGAGGTGCTGCGCCTGACGGTGGATGCGGCCACGGCGTTTCTGGCCGATATTCCGGCCGCGGCCCGCAGCCTGAAGAGCCTCGGGGATGTGGGCCTGGGCTATCTCCGGCTGGGCCAGCCCGCCACGGAACTCTCCGGCGGCGAGGCCCAGCGCATCAAGTTGGCCACGGAGCTGCAGCGTGCCCAGCGGGGCATACCCTCTACCTCCTGGACGAGCCAACCACCGGGCTCCACCCGGCCGACGTCGAACTCCTGATGGCGCAGCTCCACGGCCTGGTGGACAGCGGCAACACCGTAGTGGTGGTGGAACATGAAATGGCCGTTGTGGCGGCGGCGGACTGGGTCATTGACCTGGGCCCCTCCGGCGGGGACGCCGGCGGCCGGATCGTCGCCGCCGGCACCGCCGCCGACGTCGCGAGTTCCACCGCCAGCCGCACGGCGCCCTACCTGGCCGCCGCACTTCCCCAGCCGGTCACCAGCTGATCACCAGAAATGATCTCGGTTTGATAACGGCCTCCCGATGTCCTAGCGTGAAATGCAAGCCCGTGCTTCGGGCGACATGAATGCCCGGTGCTGCCTCCACCAGAACTGCCCGGCCGGCAGACACCGCAAATTGACCTCTATATCGTCAGGGGCGGGCAGTGGCGCAATAACCTCCGGGGACGGACCGAGCGCTGGTGGCCTTCAGGAGCATCACACCATGAACAACACCACCATTCGTACTGCCGCACGCCGTGGCGTAGCCGTCGCCGCAATTTCCGCAGCTGGCCTTGCGCTCTCCGTCACGGCGGCCAATGCGGCCACCGACGGCGCAACCTGGGACTCGCTGGCACAGTGTGAAAGCGGCGGAAACTGGGCCACCAACACCGGCAACGGCTACTCGGGCGGCCTGCAGTTCAGTGCCAGCACGTGGGCTGCCTACGGCGGCACCGGTTCCGCAGCCGACGCCAGCCGCGAGCAGCAGATCGCCGTGGCCGAACAGGTCCAGGCATCGCAGGGCTGGGGAGCGTGGCCGTCCTGTGCCGCGGAGCTTGGCCTGAGCGGGGGAGGGGTACGACGGCGGTGACCCGGCAGAGCGCGCCAGTCCAGAGTGCGCCGATCCAGGCGCCTGTGGAGCAGGCACCAGCCGTGCCGGCTGCGACGGATGCCGTGACGGCTCCGCAGCACGCCGCGCCCGTGGAACTGAGTGGCGAGACCTACACGCTTGAGCCCGGCGACACCCTGAGCACCGTCGCCGACAAGCTTGGCGTTGAGGGCGGCTGGCAGAGCCTGGCGGACGCCAACCTGGACACCATTGCCAACCCGGACCTCGTGTTCTCCGGGCAGGTCCTCCAGCTTCCCGCCTAAGCTTCAACACTTTCCGCGGGAACCGCCCCTTTCCCCAAGGACGACGGCCCACGGAAACAACAAAAACCCGGCAGCAACAACCCCGGGAACAACGACGCCGGAGATCCCCTCGCTGGGGAGCTCCGGCGTCGTCCGTTTTGAGTTGTTCGTGGTTAGGCTGCCGCCTTGGCCACGGCGGGAATCTCGCGGATGATGCGGACCTTCCACGCGGCGTCGTCGCTGGTGTCCAGCAGGGCCACTGTGCCGTGGGCGAGGTTCAGTGCCACACGCTTGGCCGCCAGCAGTTCAAGGTAGAGGTGCTCGTTCATGCGGCTGGGGTGTCGATCATGTACTTAACGGCGTCGCGGACCTTGCGGTAGTTGGCGCTCTTCTCGCGGTGCATGTGCAGTTCCAGCATCTGGCGCTGGCGCACTTTGGGCTCGTGCTTGTTGAGCCAGGAGACGGCGAGGTGCACACCGATCACCAACGCGAGGGAGACAGCGTAGATCCACCAGCCGCTGGACATCAGGAACAGGGGCAGGTTGCCGATGGCCACGAGCGCGATCACGATCCGCAGCGCGACGATCCGGCGAAGGGTCAGGGCCACTGAGGCCATGGCCGCACGAAAGCCGTGCTGCTCGTCGCGTGCCGCGGCCGGGTCAAGGGTAAATTCATCAAGGACCAGGATGCCCTTGGCCTCCGGATCCAGCATCTGCCCGAACTTGGGCACAAACGGCTGCGTTGAACCGGCGGTCACTTCAGGTGAAATTGTCATGAGGGGCTTCCGGGACGGTGGGGCGTTTCGGTGATCTTAGTGGGTAGCGGCACCCATTGTATGTATCGGTCCACTATGTGAACTATTCCGCTGCTCCGTCGCGCTCAGGGGGCGCTGCCGCCGGATCCCGTTCATGTGGCGCCGGGCACTGCAATTGGCACATCCGCCGCATGCCGTCAGACTGAAGGGATGCAAACCTTCCTTCCGTATCCCGATTTCCGGCAGAGCGCCGCAGCACTGGACACCGCCAGGCTTGGCAAGCAGCGTGTCGAGGCGCTGCAAACCCTCCGGGCGCTGGTGATTCCCGAGTACGGCTGGCTGGACCACCCCGCCGTCCGCATGTGGATGGGCCACGTTCCGGCGCTGACCATGTACGGCCTGGCGATGGTGGACGAATGGACCAACCGTGGCCATGCAGACAACACGCGCGCCAACATCACCGAGTTCGCGCCCCAGGCAGCCCACCCGGACTACGCGGCCAAGATCCCGCTACCGGAGTGGCTCGGAAACCCTGATTTCCACCTGAGCCACCGGGCAAAGCTGCTCCGCAAGGAACCGAAGTTCTACAAGACGGTGTTCCCGGACGCCGACCTGGACCTGGACTTCATTTGGCCTGAGCCCAAGCACGAGTTCTATCCGGCAGAACCCGAAGGAGACATCCTCTGGATCCTCCGCGACCCGCACACCGAAATCGATCCGCAGACGCTGGATACCGTGGCTCTGCCGCCAATCCGTCGCAGCGGCGCTGTTGCACCCGGTGCTCCCGAGGACGGCTACTCCCCCGTGTACGTCGACGACGGCTCCCGCCGTCCGTCCAAGCAGCCGCGCAAGCTGCCGCGCAAGCAGCTCGTGAAGAAGCCCACGCGGAAGCGCCTGGCGCAGGAGGAAGCGTTCGCCACCCTCCCCGGCAAGACCGCCGTCGCGGTTTCTTTTGAGGACGGCAAGAAGTTCGCCGTCGGGCATGTGCTGGGCCGTCCCATCACGCTCGACGACGGACGGTTCGGCCGCACCTTTACCGTCACCGAGGTGATCGACCGGTCCGCGTTCGATTACCCTGCACTCCTGCAGGACCCCGGGTGTTCTTCCCGGTTCCCGCTCCCTGAGTCCGTGACCATCCTCCTGGCCGGCTGCGGCGATCTGGGCACCGAAGCGGGCCTGCGCTTTGCCGCGGCAGGGCTTCGGGTGGTGGGCTGGCGGCGCTCCCCCGAGAAACTGCCCTCTGCGATTGAAGGTGTGGCGGCGGACCTGGGCTCCACGGACCTGCCCGGCGTCCCGGCGGACACCACCGCCGTCGTCGTGGCGGTGGCGGCTGACTCACCCACGGAAGCGGCCTACCGTGCTGCCTATGTGGACGGGCTGGTGCATGTCCTGGACGCCCTGGAGCGCGACGGCGTGACACCGCGGCGCGTGCTTTTCGTGTCCTCCACCGCTGTCTACGGCGACGCAGGCGGTGGCTGGGTCGATGAGAGTACGACGGCGGCACCTGGCGGTTTCTCGGGACGCATTCTCCTCGAGGCGGAGGAACTCCTGGTTTCGCGGCTGCGCGGCACTGGCACCTCGCCTGTTGCGCTGCGGCTGGGCGGGATCTACGGTCCGGGCCGGACTCGGCTGATTGACCAAGTCCGCAGCGGGACTGCCGTGGTTCCCGACGAACCACGCTTTACCAACCGGATCCACCGGGACGACGCCGCTGCGGCGATCGTCCGGTTGGCCACCATGGAAGCTATGCCTGCGCCGGTATATGTCGGTGTGGACAACTCTCCCGCTGAACTTGGGGATGTACTGCGGTTCCTGGCCTTGGAAATGGGGTATCCGGAACCGCCCGTCGGACCGGCCGGCGAGGCCCGTGGTGGCAACAAACGCTGCAGCAATACGCTGCTCCGGGGGACCGGGCTTGAGTTCACCTACCCGACGTTCCAGGAAGGGTACCGGGCAGTTCTGGCGCGTACCGGAGTCCGCCACCCGTAACCGCCTGGGCGCGAAGGGATCCTTGAGGGCCACCGTCACCGACGACCCGCGCGAACGGACACGTAGGCCCACAACGTTGGCGCGCCAGCGCGAACGGACATTTGAGGCCCTGAATTTCCACGGCGCGATTGGCGGCACCGATCGTTGCTTCGCGGAGTTATGCACATAGCCCTTCAGCTTCGCCGTTATTGTCAGACCCTCCGGGGATGATGTGGGTATGGATAGCAGAGCAGCTGTGGCGACGGTGGAGGCCCTTTCTGTGTCCTTCGCTGAGCTTGCGGTTGTGATCCGTGAGGCTGTCGAAGCCCCGGGCAAGTGTGCTGACCCGCTGCATCGGAGGTCCGAGCTCGCCCTGCGGACGCTGGCTGCCGTGGCCCGCGGGGAGTCGAGGCTGGCGGCCCTGAAAGTCCAGGCCGTCGCCGACTATGACGACGCTGCCCAAGCCCTGGAGGGTCCGGCCACGTCACCCGAGGACAACACCGGGCAGGAGATGGCCGTAGTCGCGGAGGTGGCATGTGTGCTGACAGTGAGCGAACGGTCCGCCGGGCGCTGTTGGCCGAGGCCCACCAACTCACCACCAGGCTGCCCCTGACCTTGTCCGCGCTGCAGGCCGGGACGATTTCCTGGCAGCACGCGAGGGTCATGGTCGATGAAACCGTGAACCTTGACCGTCCGGCCGCTGCGGCGTTGGAGGCGCATTTCCTGGACCCTCACGCGGTGAATGCGGCACGTGGCTTCGCCGGTGGGCTCATCCCCGGAAGGTTCCGGCACAAGGCCCGCACCTGGCGGGAGCGGCATCACCCGGTCAGCATCGAAAAACGCCACATCAAGAGCGCAGCCGACCGACGCCTGGAATATGCCCCGGACCGCGACGGCATGGCCTGGCTCTCCGCCTACCTGCCCGCCGATCAGGCCGCCGGGATCTGGAACCGGGCCACCGCTGCGGCCAGGGCGTTGCAGGGGCCTCATGAGGACCGGAACCTCAGCCAGATCCGCGCAGACACCGTCGCCACCTGGCTCCTGGGCAACAACATCGCCGGCGCCGGAACCGGTGGCATGACGGGCATGTCCTGCGGCAAGGGCGAAACGGGCAGTATCGGCGAAACGGGCCTGGCAGTGGGCGACGGTGTCCCGTCGCCGCGGGCACAGGTCCTCGTCACGGTCCCTGTGATGGCGCTGCTGGGCCGCACCGACGAGCCAGCCATGCTGGACGGATACGGGCCGATCCCGCCGTCCATGGCCCGGCAACTCATCGCCGACGGCGCCGAGTCCTTCCACCGTGTGCTTGTAGACCCGCGGGACGGTGCACCCCTGGAGATCGGGCGGACCAGCTACCGGGTGACGAAAGCCCAACGCCAATGGCTCAGACTTCGCGACGGAAAATGCCCGTTCCCCGGCTGCGGCAACCATTCCCTCGACAACGAAGCAGACCACCTCCTGGCCTGGGCCAAAGGAGGATCCACCGGGATCAGCAACCTCGGCCAGCCCTGCCACAAGCACCACCGGCTCCGCCACACCACGGCCTGGAAACCCACCACCGCAACCAAAAACGAACCACCCGGCTGGACATCACCCACCGGACGCCACTACCAAAGCGAACACCCCGACTGGGAACCACCGAATTTGCCAGACCACCTCCAGGGAATGGCCGAACATATGGCCAGCAATATGGCCGAACATCCGGAGCCAGCGATCCCCGGACCGAGTCCAGTCCGAACGCCGTGAGCTGGACCGCGGCCTCGCTATGCGCCAGCCGTTGCCTGACGACGACCTCCCATCGGCCAACATGGCCGCTGACTGAGCGAGCTACTCCGAGTGGGTCCCAGTCAGCACGTGTCTATTTGCCGAGGCCAGCCTTACGGAGCGCCTCTGCCATGGCGGTGTTTACAGGCGCCGGATTCAGTACCTGCGGCCGGCCAGCGGACGACTTCGGATCGGGCTTCGAAGTCGATGCGTTGTCGCCGGGGCTCGAGGCCCCGCGTCCGGGCTGCCTACCGGAGTCGCGCCCACCGGAGTCTCGGCGTGCAGCTCCCGGACGGCCCCCGGCAGGGCGTCCCCAGCTGGCCGACCGCTTTCAGGCCGACCCCTTCCGAACGCAGATCCTGCGCCCGCCCACCCGAAGGCGACGGTTCGTCGTCGAGCCTGAGCGTGAGCGAAATCCGTTTCCGCTCCGGATCGGCTTCCAGAACCTTCACGCGGACAACCTGCCCGGACTTCACCACCTCGCGGGGATCGGAGACAAAGCGGTTGGCCAGCGCCGACACATGAACCAAGCCGTCCTGGTGCACTCCCACGTCCACAAATGCGCCGAACGCTGCCACATTGGTGACGGTCCCCTCAAGCACCATGCCGGGCTTGAGGTCGGAGATCTTCTCGATGCCTTCTTGGAACGTCGCCGCGGCAAAAGCGGGCCGGGGATCGCGGCCTGGTTTGTCCAACTCCGCCAGGATGTCCTGGACCGTGGGCAAACCAAAGTTGCCGTCGACGAAAGTGCGCGGATCAAGTGACGACGCCGGCGCCGAGCCCGCGGCCAGCAGGATTTTCCGGGCAATCGGATACGCCTCGGGGTGCACGCTCGACGCGTCCAGCGGCTCTGATCCGCCGGTGATCCGGAGGAAGCCGGCGCACTGCTCAAACGCCTTCGCACCCAGGCGGGGCACTTTCTTGAGCTCGCTGCGCTTGGCAAACGGCCCGTGTTCGTTCCGGTAGGACACAATGTTTTCGCTCAGCAAGGGTCCGACGCCTGCCACGCGGCTCAGCAGCGCGGGCGAAGCAGTGTTCACGTCAACGCCAACCGCATTCACGCAGTCCTCGACCACCGCGTCCAGGCTGCGGTCCAGCTTCGACGCCGTGACGTCATGCTGATACTGCCCCACGCCGATGGACTTGGGATCGATCTTCACCAATTCCGCCAGCGGATCCTGAAGCCGCCGTGCAATGGAAACCGCTCCGCGCAGGGACACATCCATGCCCGGCAGCTCCGCCGAGGCCAGCGCCGACGCGGAATACACCGATGCCCCGGCCTCGGAAACCACCAGTTTCTGCGGTTTCGTCTCCGCGGCCGGCAGCAGCTTGATCAGTTCCGCGGCAAGCTTGTCCGTCTCCCGGGACGCTGTTCCGTTGCCGATGGCCACAAGCTCCACGTTGTGCTTCCGGGCCAGCCGCACCAACGTTGCGAGGGCCTCGTCCCACTTCCGGGCAGGCGCGTGCGGGTACACGGTGTCGGTTGCAACCACTTTGCCAGTGCCGTCCACAACGGCAACTTTCACGCCAGTCCGCAGTCCCGGGTCCAGCCCAAGAGTGGCGCGGTTTCCGGCGGGTGCGGCCAGGAGCACGTCGCGGAGGTTGGCGGCGAACACCCGGACAGCTTCGTCCTCTGCGTCGGTGAACAGCCGTCCGCGGATGTCTGCAGTCAGCCGGGCCAGCACGCGCGAGCGCCAGGCAAGCTGCGCGGTCTGGATCAGCCACGAATCGGCGGGACGGCCGCGGTCGGCGACCCCGAGGCACCTGGCAACAGCGGATTCGTAACGGGAACGCGCGGCGGCCAGGGCGTCGTCGTCGTTCGGATCCGCCTCGGCGAGATCCAGCTCCAGGACGCCGTCCTTCTCACCGCGCAACAGCGCAAGCACGCGGTGAGATGGCATCCCGGTGGGCGCCTGGGCGAACTCAAAGTAATCGGCGAACTTCTGCCCGTCGGACTCCTTGCCCTTCTTCACCCGCGACACCATTCGCCCTTGCGTCCACAGCCGCTCGCGAAGGGTTGCGGCGAGGTCCGGATCCTGCGCAACCCTCTCGACGAGGATGGAACGGGCGCCGGCGAGAGCGGCGGCCGCGTCATCAATGGAGTGTTCGGCGTTCAGGTACCTGGCAGCCTCGCGTTCCGGATCCAGGTCGGGCCGCTTCAGCAGCACATCGGCGAGCGGCTCCAACCCGGCTTCTCGGGCGATCTGGGCCTTGGTGCGGCGCTTGGACTTGAACGGAAGGTAGATGTCCTCCAACCGGGACTTGGTGTCCGCGGCGAGGATCGCTGCCTGCAGCTCGGGGTCAGCTGCCCCTGCGCCGCAATCGCTTCGAGGATAGTACGACGGCGATCCTCAAGTTCGCGGAGGTAACGCAGGCGCTCGTCGAGCTCGCGCAGCTGGATGTCATCCAGCGTTCCGGTGGCTTCCTTGCGGTACCGGGCGATGAACGGAACGGTGGACCCGCCGTCGAGGAGGTCCACTGCAGCCTTGACCTGCCAGGTCTTCACGCCAAGCTCGGCGGCGATCTGGGCGTGGATGGCGCTGTCCGGAGTTGGGGCAGACGTGGGGCGGACGGGACATGCGGGAGTTGGGTCACCTGAACATTTTGCCCTACGGGCCTGGTGGTCTCCAGCGGCGCCCGGCCGGGCAGCCAGACGGGGTATTCCGCTACGGGCCGTGAAGTGCTGTAGTTGATATGCCGTCACAGGCATTCACTTCGAGGAAGAGGGCCACCATGCGTGAACTGCTCATCGTCTTTCAGGAAGGATTCGACGAGGCCAACATCACCGTCATGGTCAACGGCAAGGAGGTCCGCCGCGATATGGGCGTGTCCACCAACCCGCTGCTGGGAGAAGCCTACGAAACATCCGTGGAGCTGCCCGCGAAAGGGGCGCAGGTGGGTGTGGAAGTCACCAACCGAGGCCTGAAAGCCATTACCAAAGTCAGCGGAAAGCCAAAAGCCTGCTCGTCTCCATTGAGGACGACAAGCTGGTGATGCGCGAAGGAACGGGCCGGGAAGCATACCTTTAGATATTCCCCTAGAGATAATCCATTCACTGGAGTATTCTGGTGTTTACCGCTCAGCGTTTGTGAAGCTGGGCGGCCCAACGTTGAAAGATGGGCCAAAACAGCCGTCGGATGGCTAATTGGCGCGCGCTGCCGGGACAGCACACCGAGCAGCCAACGACGGCGGCACCCAAGCCGGGTGCCGCCGTCGTCGTTAATCTCTGGCCGAGGCCAGCATTGACCGCTAAGCCGAATACGCGGGGTAGTCCGTGTAGCCTATGGATCCGTCTGCATAAAACGTTGACGGGTCCGGTTCGTTCAGTGGAAGGCTTTCCTTCCAGCGGCGCGCGAGGTCCGGGTTGGCAATGGCGGGGCGCCCCACCACCACCGCATCTGCATGGCCGTCGGCCACCAAGGCTGCGGCTTCCTCCCGAGTGGTCATGGTGCCGAAGCCGGAGTTCACCAGGAACGTGCCGTTGAAGCGCGCCCGGAGATCCTGGACCAGCTCACTCGTGGGCTCGTGGTGCAGAATGCTGACGTAGGCGAGGTTGAGCGGGGCAATGCTGTCCACCAGCACCTCGTACGTGGCACGGACATCGGCCGCATCCGTTTCGGCGATGCCCTGGACCCGTGCTCCGGCGAGATGCGGATGCCCACGCGGGACGAACCCACCGCGGCCACCGCGGCGTTGACCGTTTCGATCACAAAGCGGGCCCGGTTCTCCGGCGAGCCGCCGTAGCTGTCGTCGCGGACGTTGGAGTTCGGGGCAAGGAATTCGTGGAGAAGGTAACCGTTTGCCGAGTGCAGCTCCACGCCGTCGAATCCCGCTTCAATGGCGTTGATCGAACCGGTGACGATTTCCTGCATGACGACGGGCAGCTCGCCGATGGTCAGTGCGTGCGGGACGGGATACGGCTGCTTGCCGGTCGGGGTGCGAACCTCGCCCTCGATGGCGACGGCGCTCGGACCCACGATGGTGTGGCCGCCCGTGATGTCCGCATGGGAAACCCGTCCGCCGTGCATGATCTGGGCGAAGATCCGGCCGCCTTCAGCGTGCACCGCGTTGGTGACCTTCTTCCAGGCGGCAATCTGCTCCGCGGTGACAAGACCAGGCTGACCCGGGTAGGAGCGTCCGGCGGGGCTCGGGTAGATGCCTTCGCTGACGATGAGCCCCAGGGATGCGCGTTGCCGGTAGTGCTCCACAACCAAGGGACCCGGAACACCGTCCTCGCCTGAGCGGAGACGGGTCAGGGGTGCCATTACCAGGCGGTTGGGCAGTTCAAGCTCGCCGAGAGTCAAGGGGGAAAACAGCATGCGCAGATCCTTTCGAGGTGAATTGGTACTGCTGTGCCCAACTGCGCGGCGCGTGCAAGTATTCCGATTGAGGCGGGGATCACTCTTTGTGGGGACTACCGTGGCGATGCGACGCCGGGGCAACCTTGACCCTGCGGGTTCCGGTTGCAGTCGTCGGCGTAGTTGCGGGTAATGGATCGCCAGACGCTGACGGACTGAGGCGGTGCGCTGAACTGGCCTTGGCCTGGTATGGGCAGCGGTGGTCCGTTGTTCACGGAATACGTGCCTTGGAAGGACGTAGTGAGTACGACTTGGAAGTCGCCGGTGTCTGCGTAGACGTGACTCGTTCGGGTCTTCTCACCCCAGCGATCCTGCGGCAGCGGCCCGCCCATGGAAGGTTGTGGCCGAAGACAGTTCCGTCGCCGTAATTCCAGGTGTACTGAACCGGTGTGGCAACCACGTGCACCTGCTGTCCGAGCATCGTCACGTCAAACTGTTGTTCGGACGCGTCGGCGTAGAAGTTTGTCTCAGCACCACGGAGCGTGTTGGGGCTGGGCTGCGCGACCACCGTTCCTGCGCTGATGGGAAGGCTCTCGAACTGCCGCTGTATCTGGGCCGCTATTCGCGGCAGGAGGTCCTCGGGCCGAGCATCGTAGAGACAAGTGGGTCCCGAATGGTGAGACCATACAGGATCTGCCACGCCTTTGGGTGCGCTCAGCCAGACAACGGGAATGCCTTCCTCGTTGCCTTGCGGCCCGCTATGGCATTCAATTTGGTCGCGGATACACACTGAATCGAAGTCTCCACCACCGAGGTGGCATTGGAGTTCGTATTTGTATTGGTTGGGGTCTGTGGATACCTGACCTGGTGCCACCGTCACCACCTCTCCGGAACCCGGATCCACAGTATATTTGTCGGCCCCGGCACCAACACCCGTCTCCTGATATCCAAGCCCAATGTGCGGAGGTTCATCATTCGCATGTGCAGCAGGAGTCATCGGCAGGACTATCGCGGATAGCGCGATAGATACCAGCACTCTCAGTTTTAGGCTCATAGCTAGCGGATAAGTCCGAGGTCAGTTAGTACCCACCTGCCACCATCGAAAGTGGCCGTGGCTTGGCTTGCTGCGTTGGTAGCCTTTGAAGGCTCTTGATAAAGGCTGCCATCAGCTTTGCGAATCTCGGTCTGCTTTTGGAGGACTTGAACCGTCACATATGACGGTGCGCCCGAAGTAAATCGTGGTTCAAGTCTCGGCGTCTCGATAATCCCTCCCGACACCCAACGCCCGTCTTTCCAGGCCGCAGCAACCCCGTCCCGAAGACCCGCACAAAAGACACAGTTCGGTCCGCTAACGCCTTCCAGCGGCTTAGTATCACCAGTTTCGTAGGCGTAGCTCAAGGTCGAGTACCAATACGAAACGAACGCCTCGAGCCCCTCCTTCGTCTCCGTCTTCGCAACCTCAGGCAACACCGGCACCGGCACGTTCTGAGCTGGGCCGCTAGCCGAGGCGGGCACGTAGGCGGCCGTCGGCGTCGGCGTCGGGGTTGGCGTAGCGCTCGGACTAGCAGCCTGAGAGGGAAGCGCGGACGAAGTGCCCCCAGGATCGCCACCCGAGTTGCAACCGGTCAACAGCAAAACAGAAGCGGCAACAGCAGCAACAAGGTGCAGGCGCGAACGCCGCGAAGTAGTGGAAGTGATGTGCGATGTCATGGGCAGCTAATCCCCCGATAGTTTCAAGACGCCTCGCTCCGAACAATGACCTTAAGGGTAGCCCAGGACACATTTGCGCGATGAAAGTTATCCACAGCCACCCGCCATCGGTTCTACCACCGCGAAGGACCAATAAAAAGTCACACGGACAATCGCCAGCCCATCCCCTTGCGAACCGGATTCCCACGCGCAACCCTAGAATTCTTCTACCGGACGTAGAAGAATGGGCTTCATGATGTTTACGCACGCAGATGGCAACCCCGTTCTGGAGCTCGACGACGAGCAGTCCTGGAAACTCCTGGAAGCTACCCGCCACGGCCGGCTGGTGGTTTCCGTTGCCGGCGAACCGGATATATTCCCCGTCAACTACCTCAGCTCGGACCGGAAAATCTACCTCCGCACCGCACCGGGCAACAAGCTGGCGCAGCTCACCATCAACTCCAGGGTGCTGCTTGAAACGGACGGCATCCTCTCGGACGAAGCCTGGTCCGTGGTGCTGCGGGGAACGGCGCGCGTCCTGACCAGCTCAGCCGAGCTCGCCGTCGTCGAAGAACTCGGCCTGAAATCCTGGGTGCCGACGCTGAAGGATTTCTACGTGGAGATCGTGCCCACGTCCGTCAGCGGTCGCCATTTCGAGCTGGGCGACCAGCCGGAGCACGAAATCTAGGAGCCCATAGGCTGGAATCATGGCGGACAGGCTCACTCCCGAGCGGCGCAGCTGGAACATGTCCCGCATCAGGGGCAAGAACACGAAGCCCGAACTGCTGGTTCGCCGCCTCCTCCATGCCAAAGGCTACCGCTACCGCCTGCACGGCACGGCCGGCAAAAGCAGCCTGCCCGGCCGCCCGGACCTGGTATTCGCCGGCCAGCGAAAGGTCATCTTCATCAACGGCTGCTTCTGGCACTTCCACGACTGCCGGGTAGGCCAGCACGCGCCCAAGGCGAATGCCGCCTTTTGGGAGGCCAAGCGCACTCGCACCAAAGACCGCGACGCAGACCAGCGCCAACAGTTAATGGCCGCCGGCTGGGAGGTGCTCACCGTGTGGGAGTGCGAGTTAAAGGACAGCTCCGCCCTCGAAGCCCACCTGGTGGAGTTCCTCGGCGCCAGCAAATAGCGGCAATCCGGTGGCAGGCAAGAAACGCTAAGCGGAACTTGAGTCAAACTTGAGCCTTTGCCGCCTCCCGAATTGATCGGCGCCCGCAAAGATGAACTCCTATGAAAAACCCGCAGTCTCCTCAGGAATCCCGCAGTCCTTTTCCCGAACGGCTGCATCCCCAAACAACAGATTTACTCTGAAAGTGGACACAAAACCAGTCAATATCCCGCTATGGGGGCGGCAGGCGCAAGCGAAAGGGACGGAAATGGCACCATCCAATGACGCAGGGCGCCCCTTGGTCGATCCCTCCGTACTTGACCGGCTGCGGGTCGAACTCGACGAGGACGAGGGCTATTGCAGCGTCTTCGTAGGGAACTTCATCGACTGCCTGCCGTTCCGGATCGGCAAGCTGCGGCTTGCCTTGACCACCGGAGACCTGGATGGGGCCGTGGACGCGATCCTTAGCCTGAAGACATCGAGCCAGATGGTGGGCGCGGAACGACTGGCGGGCATGGCCATGGACCTTGAACGTTCAATCCGGGACGATTCACTGAGTGCGGAACCTTCCGTTGCACTCCCGCAGCTTGCCGTCAACTACCTCCGGCCGATCAACCTGTGCAGCCGCCAGACCCTGCACAGGCTCCAGGCTCAGCGCCCGCCAGGCGCCAGCCGGTAGCCCACGCCGCGGACCGTCTGAAGCCAGCGCGGTTGCTGCGGTGAATCACCGAGTTTCTTCCGAAGGTTGCCCATGTGCACCTCCACGGAACGTTCGTCCGCCTCGCTGATGTAACTTCCGACGTCGTAATCCTCGTCCCGGAGCCGACGCACCAAATCCGATTTGGTCCGGACAGTCCGTCCCGCTTCGAGCAGGGCATACAGGAGTTCAAACTCGGTCCGGGTCAGGTTGAGTTCCTGGCCGTCCACGCTGACCGACCGTGAGGCGTAACTCAGCTCCAGTCCGTTGTGGCTGTAATGACCGTTTCCGCTGTCACTACCGGCGTCCGCCGGGCGATCAGAAACGGGAGCGCTCTCCCTCTCGTCCGGAACCGACCGGGGCCGGCGCATCATCGCCGCTATCCGCGCGCGGAGTTCGCGGGGGCGGAAGGGCTTAGTGAGGTAGTCGTCGGCACCGGACTCAAGACCAATCAAAGTATCCAGTTCTTCAGCCCGTGCCGTGAGCATCACGATGTAAGCATCTGAAAACTCGCGGATCTGGCGGGAGACCTCAAACCCGTCAATATCAGGCAGCCCCAAATCAAGCGTTATAACGTCAGGATTCAAGATTCTGGCAGCCTTAACCCCTTCGGATCCGCTGCCCGCGACAGTGACGTCAAACCCCGCCTGAGTCAGAACCGTGCGTACCAACTCGCGGATATCCTGATCATCCTCGATGACCAGACCCACTCGCGCTTCACTCATACCAGCCCCCTCCGCCAGCTTGACAACGTGAGAAGTATAGCCCGCTGCCGATATCCTGCTGGTATGCACTCCCTTATCCTCCCACTTCAGACAGGTGTTCATGAGTGAATCCGCTGCGTGGACGCCGGGCCGCCTGAAGTTTTTCCGGCGGCCCTTCCATGAATACCGGCTGACGGACAGGGTCGTCCTCAGCCAGATGCCCCTTTTCATAACCACGCTGCTAGCCGCGGTCCTCGTTTCGGCGTTTTTTCCCGGAAGCGTGGACAACCCGCTGTTCGTGGTGTTCCTCTTTTCCCAACTTGCCATTATGGTGCTGTGCTACGTGGTGCCATGGGACCGCCTGCCGCACACCACGTTCCTGGTGATCCCGTTACTGGATTTAATCTCCATTGCGGTGGGCCGCGAAGGAAGCCAGGAAAGCCTCATGGGAATCAGCCTGCTCGCGGTCTTCCCCGTGATCTGGCTCTGCGCCTCCGGCTACTACGTCCGCGTGTCACTGTGGCTGTCCTTCATCATGCCTTTGGCGATCATCTGGACCCCACTCTTTATGCGCGGGGACGTCTCCGGACCGAACCTGGCCCGTTCTCTGCTGCTTCCTGTGATGATCCTGGGGATCGGTGTATCTGTCACCATGTTGACGCTCAGCCTGAGACGTCAGCAACGGGTTCTGGAAGAGAAGGACAAGCAACTCCAAGCCAGCCTGCTCAGCACAAGGCAGCAGGAAGCCTTGCTCAATTCCGTTCTTGAGGCTGTACACTTGGGCGTCCTCGCTGTCGACGCAGACGGACACGACATTCTGATGAACCGGAAGCAGCGCGCCAACCACGAACTGTCCCGCCCGAAGGACATCGACGATCCGAACGAGTCCCAACTACTGGTCTTCGCGGCAGACCGAACCACCCCAGTCCCGGTGGCGGAGCGCCCCGTGCGCAGGGCTGTCCTCGGCGAAACATTCACCGACTACCTGGTCTGGCTGGGCGAAGGCAGGAAGCAGCGGGCCATCACCACTAGCGCCCGGGCCATGAAGGACCCCGACGGGACGTTCGTCGGCTCGGTGATCGTGTTCAGTGATGTCACAGACCTGGTGGACGCCCTGGCCGCCAAGGATGATTTCGTCTCCAGCGTGTCCCACGAATTCAGGACTCCCCTGACCTCCATCCTCGGCTACGTGGAACTCCTCCTGGAGGATGATCCCGGCAACGACCAACTGGAACCGCTGAACATCATCAAGCGCAATTCAGAACGGCTCCTCACCTTGGTGTCCGACCTCCTCGCCGCCAGGAACGGGCAACTGATCGTAACCTCCCAAGCAGTGGACGTCGCTGAACTGGTGCGGTCCAGCGTGTCCGCCGCTATGCCCCGGGCTGATGCCTCCCGCGTGGCGCTGAAAGCCGACATACCAGCAAGGCTGGAGGCCAATGTGGACGGCCCCCGGATCTCCCAGGTACTGGACAACCTTGTCTCGAACGCGATCAAATACTCGCCCGACGGCGGCAACGTCCTGGTGTCGTTGGAGCACGACGGCGGCCAGGTCGCCTGCCGCGTCAGCGATACCGGCATGGGCATGAGCGCCGACGACCAGGCCCAGGTCTTCGCCAAGTTCTTCCGGACCAGCAACGTCCGCCGGACATCTATTCCCGGCGTGGGCCTGGGCCTGCCCATCAGCAAGGCAATCGTGGAGGCCCACGGCGGAACCATCCAGGTGGAAAGCAAACTGGGCCAGGGCACCACCTTCACGTTCCGTGTGCCGGTCTAGCCTCCTGGCCTAGGCTGGGCCCACGCCCGCCGGGTTCCCTGGCCGAGCTTGCGAGGTCAGGGGGCGGGTGGGGACCACTTCGCCCCAGGACTGCCGCGCCAAGTCCGCCACAGCTGCCAGGATGTCCGACGGCGGCAGCGACAGATCCAGCGGAAACTCAACAACGTCGATGTCAGTGTTAAGGATCCGCCGCAGTTTCATCTCGCCCGCCCCTGCATACACGAGCCAGGCGGTGGCACACCCAGGGCGGTGCAGTGGGCAAGCATCTGGTAGTGGTCGGCGGTCAGGGACGCGCCGAGGTCAGCGCCGGCCTTGTACTTCGCGTTGTAGGCCACCACGGGGCGTCCGCCCAGCAGGTGCACCGCATCCGGACGCACGGACAGCCTGTCGGAATCGTGGACAGCCTCGCTGAGGAGAGCGTTGTACTTCAACCGCATCTCCCCCGGATACGCCGCCATCGCCTCGCGGAGCGCCGTGCCCACAAAATCCTCGAACACCTGGGCCATGTCCACCACAAACGACGCCGTCTGCTGCTTCCCCTCCCCAGCCTCAGCGGAGGCATTCCGCAGGATCAGCTCAGCCAGGCGCAGCACTGACTGGTAGCGGACGTTCATCCTGCTGGGGTCCACGGCGGCAGGGGCGCGCCGGCTGGAAGGCGGGTGACGGCGTCGAGCTTTCCCTTCAGCTGACGCAGGCGGCTCAGCACCTCAGGCCGGACGCGCGGAACCTGTCCCATCCGCTCCAGCGCGGCCCGCAGGATCCGGTTTTCGGCGATGTCCTCCGTGAATTCGTCGTAGGATACCTCCAGCGGCACCAGCATGCCGGGGCGCCGCGAGATCTGGTCGGAAATCCGGATGCGGCCCTTGACCGTCCGGAGGGACTCGTCAACGGTGAGGTAACCCTGCAAGACTCCTCGTCCAAGCGCACGCTCCGCCATTTGGGCGAGGGATTCCGCCAGCGCGCTCCAGAGTTCGCGGTCCTCGGCAGCCGCCACGGAATCGGCCCGGAAGCCCTGATTACCGGCATAGCTCAGGAGGAACAGGAGCCGGCTCAACCCCAGCCGGTCCTTGGGGCGTACATCCAGCTGTAGCGTGGCCGTGCGGACCGACCCCACCTTGCCCGCGGGCTCGATCCGGTACAAGCCCATGCCCATCGGGGACGCCTTGGCCAGCCCGCTGGCGTTCACAAAGGCCGCGCTGGCGGCATCCAGGCGTTCCACGGTGCCTTTGGACAGCTCGTCGAGGACCAGATGGCGCGCGGCCGGTGCACGGCCGCGCTGCGCTGCACCTCCTAACGCTGCGCCACCGTGGGCCGGAGTGTGGGTTGGCTTAGCCGGTAACAAGGCGTCCCAGCAGCTGCTCCAGCCCGAACCGCTCCTCCAGCTGCGCCCGGGTCAGCTGGCCGTGGTAGTGCTCTTCCAGCAGCGGCATCAGCTCGTACTTCCAGATCCGGCGAAGCCCGGCCGGCGTCTGGGCGGCCGTCTTCATGAAGTACGACGGGCCAATCATCAGGTCCCGGTCCCACTCGTCGATGGCGGCGTTCAGCGCATCGAGCAGCAGCGCCGGTGTGGTGTCCAAGTCCCGCACCTGCAGGAACCGCAGCAGCGACCCCTTCACGGGCTCCGTCTGCGGGTGCAGCTCGATGAACGCGAACCGGCGTCGGATGGCGGCGTCCATCATGGCGATGGACCGGTCCGCGGTGTTCATGGTGCCGATGATGTACAGGTTGTCCGGCAGCGTAAACGGCTCGTTGGGGCTGTATTGCAGGTAGATCCGGTCATCGCGGTACTCCAGCAGGAAGTACAGCTCGCCGAATACCTTGGCCAGGTTGGCGCGGTTCATCTCGTCAATGATCAGGAAATAGGGCTTCTTTTCGTTCCCGGGCTTGGCGGCTTCCTCGGCCAGCCGGCGCAGCGGCCCGCCACGAGCTTGAAGGACACCTGGCCCTCGTCCGTCTTGTCCGGCCGGTAGCCCTCGAAAAAGTCCTCATAGGCGTACGACGGGTGGAACTGCACCAGCTTCACGCGCTCGTCCGTGCTGTCCTGGGCCAGCTCCGCCGCCAGATGCTTGGCCAGGTACGTCTTGCCCGTTCCGGGCGGCCCGTACAGGACCAGCTGGCGGTTCTCCTCCAGCAGTTCCGCGATCTCCTGCAGCGGCTCCAGGTCCATGTGCAGCGAATCCGCGAAGTCGCGGCTGAGCGGGCGGAAGCCCTCCTGCACAGGGGGCACGACGGCGGCCGGCGCGTCCGCGTCGTCATCCTCCGGTTCCGCCTCGGCCGGGACGAGCGCCTGGAGCGCCTGCACCACCCTGGTCACGTCGACAACGATCCCCGAGGTGGCCAGCTGGCGCTGGACGTGGCGGGGCAGGTCGGCGGTGGCGTGGCCGTCGTCGTCCAGCCAGCGCACCTTGCGCCGCAGGCGGCGGTTGTCGTCGTTGTGCTCGGGCTCGCCCAGCACGACGCCCAGCCGCACGGTGCCGGCGTGCTGGAACAGAACCAGGTCGCCCGGCTTCATGACGGTCAGGAAGGCGAATACTGCCGTTTTGGTATCCTCCCGCTCCACGTAGCCCAGGTGCTTGTAGTCCTCGTCCACCGCGTGCTGCACCAGCCCCGCGGTCACGCCGGGGTCCAGGTGCCGGAGATGTTCGACGTCGAGCGTCACCTTCTCCTCGTCCTGCCACGCGGTGAGGAGTTCAGCGTTGTCGCTGTGGGTACGCAGCAGCCACGCGCGTCGGCCGGGGTCCCCGACCTTGCGCCACTGGCTGACCAGCTGGCGGGCGTACCAGTCGATGCGTTGGCCCGCCTGTTCATCCAGGTGCAGGCGGATGCGGTTAATGTCCGCGGTGATTTCCTCGTCGGAATCGCCCTTGGCCCCGCCCACCAGCGAGGCGAAGGCGTCGCGGATTTCCTGCCGCTCCACGTCCGCCACCACCGGCTCGAAGTAGCTGGGCCAGGCCAGGTACTCGATGCTGCGGCGGATGGCGGGCTGGTCCGCCGGGGTGCCCGCGGCGAGCTCGTGAAACTTCAGCGGGTCCTTCAGCGCCTTAGCGATGGCCGCCGGAACCTGCTGGTCCACATGCTGCACAAACCGGCAGAGCCACTTCAGGTGGTCCCAGATGGTCCAGTTGAATTCGGCGGTGCGGTCCCTGATCACGCCGTGGTCCGTCATGCCCTTGTAGAGTTCCTCGGGCAGCTCCAGCGGTGGCTCCAGCGCTGTCTCCAGCCAGGACGCAGCCTCCGCCACCCGGGCGCGCTTGACCTTCAGCGACTTGACCTCGTGCGCCAGGGGCAGTGACTGCAGGAAGAGCAGCTCCACGGCCAGCTGCTTGGCCTCCCGGGAGGCGTCCTCAAGGTTCTGCCGGAGGTTGGTCATCATGGGTGCCTTGGCATCCGCGGCTCCCCGGTCCAGGCGCTCCAGCAGCTCCGCCGCAGCCTCCGCTGTCCACGTCAGGGTCTTTCCGTCCAAGGCTGACGGCTTGCCCTGCAAGCCCGGTCCCAGCACAAACCATGCGGCGTCCTCGATCTCCTTTGAGACACCGAGGGCGCGGTGCATGGCAGTCTTGGGATTTGGGGTCATGTGTTCAAAT
The DNA here is from genome assembly GCA_002370555.1 of Arthrobacter sp. Hiyo4. Taxonomy (GTDB): domain Bacteria; phylum Actinomycetota; class Actinomycetes; order Actinomycetales; family Micrococcaceae; genus Arthrobacter. The sequence continues at coordinate 753,943 of AP014718.1, read as the reverse complement.
TTACAGGCTCAAACTGGATGCCTGCTCCGAAGACCCTGGCGGCGTGCAGATCCGAGGCCTGCTATTTGACTGCCCCGCGTCCGGCTCCGGGCCGTTTGCGCCCCAGAATGAAGTAGCCCATCGGCCCGATGAAATTGATCAGTGCGGCCACGCGCCAGGCCGCCTTCGGCCCGTTGATTTGCGCCGCCGGACGCTTGGAGATGTCGCGCTGGGCGGCCAGCATCAGCGCCACCTGTCCGATTCCGACCACCACGAACCCCGCCCGTGCCGCCGGCGACATCTCTTTCCAGGTCTTCTTGTTTTTCTTGGCCATGATTAATGCTCCTTAGTGGACAACATGTACTCAAACAGTAAACGGCGCCAGCCGTTCCTTCTGCTCGGGCGTCAGGCGAAGGACGCGGCCGGATGCTTCGTCCACAAACGCCAGATGGCTGCTGGCCCGGACGCACTCCTCCCGCGTGACCGGGTCCTGCACCACGTAGTGGATATCGAAACTGGCGCCTTTCACCGCGCCGATCCACACCTGGACCACTGCCGGGACATTGCGGTATTCCAACGTCCTGACGTAGCGGATCTTGTGGTCCACCACCAGCGCCAGAGTGCCCTCGGGAACGTCGTTGAAGAGCGACACTTCCGGTTCGATGCCAGGTAGGCCGGCACCCCGGGGAGGCCCGAACGCTGCGATCCGGGCCTCCTCGAGCATCCTGACAATCTGGACGTTGTTGATGTGCCCATAGGCGTCCATGTCGCCCCAGCGCATCGGGACCATGACCTCGATGCGCCGGGCTGCTCCGGTTCTCTGCGCGCTCAGCTGTGCACCGCCGTCGAGTCATCCACCGTGGTCTCCTCCACGTCGGATCCAGCGAACTGGGACACGTAGAGCCGGTAGTACGCGCCTTCGGCCGCCAGCAGCGTCTTGTGGTTGCCCTGTTCCACGATCTTGCCGTTCTCCATCACGAGGATGGTGTCGGCGTCGCGGATAGTGGAAAGCCGGTGCGCGATCACAAAGCTGGTGCGGTCGGTCCGCAGCGCCGCCATGGCCTTCTGGACCAGCAGCTCGGTTCGTGTATCCACAGAGCTGGTGGCCTCGTCCAGGATGAGCAGCGACGGGTTGGCCACAAATGCGCGGGCGATGGTGATCAGCTGCTTTTCACCGGCGCTGACGTTGTTGCCTTCTTCATCGATCACGGTATCGTAGCCCTCCGGAAGGGCGCGCACAAAGCGGTCCACGAAGGTGGCCTTGGCGGCTGCCATGACCTGCTCCTCGGTGGCGTCCAGGTTGCCGTACCGGATGTTGTCGTAAATGGACCCGCCAAACAGCCACGCGTCCTGGAGCACCATGCCCACCTTGGACCGCAGCTCGGACCGGCTCAGGTGCGTGATATCCACGCCGTCCAGGGTGACGGACCCGGAGTTGAGCTCGTAGAAGCGCATCACGAGGTTCACAAGGGTGGTCTTGCCCGCGCCGGTGGGACCAACAATCGCCACGGTGTGCCCGGGCTCTGCCGTGAAGGACAGATTTTCGATCAGCTGCTTGTCCTCGGTGTAGCTGAACGTGACGTCCTTGAACTCCACATGTCCGTCGGTCTTGGCCGGCAGGTGCTCGGTGGCGGTCTCGGAGTCCTGCTCATCGGCGTCGAGGAATTCAAAGACCCGCTCCGAGGACGCGACGCCGGACTGCAGCATGTTGGCCATGCCGGCCATCTGGCCCAGCGGCTGCGTGAACTCGCGCGAGTACTGGATGAACGCCGTGGCGTCGCCCAGGGACATCGAGCCCGAGGCCACACGGAGGCCACCCACGACGGCGATGCCCACGTAGCTGAGGTAGGAAACGAACTGCATGACGGGGAAGATCATGCCGGAGACGAACTGGGCTCCGAAGCTGGCCTTGTAGAGGGCTTCGTTGCGCTCCTCGAAGCGTTCCAGCATGTCAGCGTCACGGCCGAAGACCCGCACAAGGTCGTGCCCGGAGAAGGATTCCTCGATCTGGCCGTTCAGCTCGCCCGTGTTCTTCCACTGGGCGGCGAAAAGCTTCTGGCTGCGCGAGCCGATCAGGCCGGCAGCCAGGCCGGACAGCGGCAGCGCAACGAGGGCAATGAGGGCGAGCTGCCAGGAGACGATGAACATCATGATGACGATGCCGATCACTGTCAGCAGCGAGCTGATCAGCTGGGCGAACGCCTGCTGCAGCGCCTGCTGGACGTTGTCGACGTCGTTCGTCACCCGGGAGAGGACGTCGCCGCGCTGGCGGGTGTCGAAGTAGTTCAGCGGGAGCCGGTTCAGCTTCTTTTCGGTGTCGTCCCGGAGCCGGCGGATCACCTTCATCACGATGCGGTTCAGCACGTAGCCCTGCAGCCAGAGGAAGATGTTGGCCACAAAGTACATCAGCAGCACGATGGCGATCAGGACCGAGAGTTTCTGGAAGTTGATCCCTGTGCCGGGAACCAGCTCCATCCGGGACACCATGTCCGCGAAGTTATCCTGCCCCTGCTGGCGCAGGCCTTCCACGAACTGGTCCTTGCTGGCGCCCGCGGGGAGCTGCTTGCCAACCACGCCGCCGAAGATGACGTCCATGGCCTGGCCCAGGATCTTGGGGGCGATGACGTTCAGGACCACTGAGACCACCACCAGGGCCACCACGGCGTAGATGCCCACAGCCTCAGGTTTCAGAAGGCCCAGCAACCTTTTGGCAGACGGCCAGAAGTGCTCGGCCTTCTTGGCGGGCATGCCGCCGAACATGTCGCCGTCGGCCTCGGAGGGCTTGTATTCCTCCTCGAAGAAGTCGTCGTCCTCCAGGAGGTCTTCCGGAGTTACGGAATCCGGGTTCGTTTCGGTGGTCGAGCCTGTCGAGACCTTTTTGGCGGCGCTCATGCCATTTCCTCCACGCTCAGCTGGGATTCAACAATTTCCTGGTAGGTGGGTGAGGTTCCCAGGAGCTCCTCATGCGTTCCGCGGTCCACGATCCGGCCGTTGTCCAGGACCAGGATCTGGTCTGCCTCGGTGATGGTGGAGATCCGCTGGGCCACGATGATCACAGTGGCGTCGGCGGTGGTCTGTTTCAGCGCGGCGCGGAGCCTGGCGTCGGTTGCGACGTCCAGCGCCGAGAACGAATCGTCGAAGAGGTAGACCTTGGGTTTGGTGATCAACGCACGGGCGATGCAGAGCCGCTGCCGCTGGCCGCCGGAGACGTTGGTGCCGCCCTGCGCGATGCGGGCGTTCAGCCCGTTTTTCTTCGCCCGGACAAAGCCCTCGCCCTGGGCGATCTGCAGCGCGTCCCAGAGTTCCTGGTCCGTGGCTTCGGTCTTGCCGAAGCGCAGGTTGTGTTCGATGGTGCCGGAGAAGAGGTACGGCCGCTGCGGTACGAGCGCCACGCGCTTGGTGATCTCGGCCGGTCCAGGTTGCTGACGGAGACGCCATCCAGTAGAACTTCGCCCTCGGCGAGGTCGTACAGGCGCGGCAGCAGGGCCAGCAACGACGTTTTGCCTGCACCGGTGGAACCGATGATGGCAACGGTCTCGCCCGGCTTGGCGGTGAAGCTGATGTTGCTCAGCACCGGAGTCTCGGCACCGGGGTAGGCAAAGGTGACGTTCCGGTACTCCACTACGCCGGCCAGCGTTGCGGGAGTTTCGGGCCGTTCGGGATCCTGGATGGACGGTTCGACGTCGAGCACTTCGCCAATGCGGTCCGCGCAGACCGAGGCGCGGGGGATCATCATGGCCATGAACGTGCCCATCATGACGGCCATGAGGATCTGCAACAGGTACTGAAGGAATGCGGTCAGGGAGCCCACCTGCATGTCGCCCGAGTCCACGCGCTGGCCGCCGAACCACAGCACGGCCGCCGTGGACAGGTGCAGGATCATGCCGATGGCCGGGAACATCAGGACAAACAGGGCCCCGATTTTCAGGGAGACGTCGGTCAGGTCCTTGTTGGCAACGCCGAATCGTTCGGTTTCGTAGGGTTCGCGCACAAATGCGCGGACCACGCGGATGCCGATGATCTGCTCGCGCAGGACGGCGTTGATGCGGTCGATCTTCTTCTGCATGGACCGGAACAGGGGCATGAGCCGGACCACCAGGTAGCCCACCACCACGATCAGCACGGGCACGGAGACCCAGACCAGCCACGACAGGCTGATGTCCTCGCGCAGCGCCATGATGATGCCGCCGATGCACATGATGGGGGTGGCCACCATGAAGTTCAGTCCCATCAGCACGAGCATCTGGACCTGCTGGACGTCGTTGGTTCCGCGGGTGATGAGGGTGGGGCGCCAAACGTGTTCACGTCCTTGGCGGAGAAACTCGTGACCTTGCGGAACACCCCTCGGCGCAGATCGCGGCCCACGGCCATGGCCGTTTTGGAGCCGTAGTAAACGCCTGCGATGGCGGTGCCCACCTGGACAATGGCCACCAGCAGCATCACGGACCCGGTCCGCCAAATGAAATCCGTGTCCCCGCGGGAAACCCCTTCGTCGATGATCTGGGCGTTGAGACTGGGAAGGTAGAGGGCTGCGATGGTGGAGGCCAGCTGGAACACAACGACGGCCACGATGTATGGCATGTACGGTTTGGAGTAGCGCCGTATGAGGGTGAGGAGCATGCCCGTGAATCCTTAGGAAGAGAGCGCGAAACGATGAGGATAAGTATTAACAGACGGGGCTGACATTTCTCAGCCTACCCACTCTACGAAATTCGTTGCCCGGGCGAAACATCTACGGTAAATATCATCAGATCGGCGTACTCCCCCACACGTTCCTCCCCACTCACCTGCGCGAACGGACACTTACGGCCCGGATCCGTTGGGGCCGCAGGTGTCCGTTCGCGCCCAGGTCAGCGACCGGCAGAGGCGAGTTCCGGCGTCGTGCTTTCAGCGCTGGCGCTTGCCGCGGCGCTGGCCCCGGAAAGGCGCCTGCCCCGCCCCGGTTCGGCCTCCGGCCGGATGTCAAGGGTGCGCCGCAGCGGGCGCTCCTTGATGAACAGGACCGAGATCAGGGCTACCACCGCAACGCCGGCGGAGATCAGGAAGACCTCCGCGGTGGCGTCGCCGTAAGCGGCGCGCATGATCTCGCGGACCGGTGCGGGCATGTCAACGAGGTCCATGCTGGCTCCGGTCGCCCCGCCCGCCACCGGGATACCGGCCGCCGCCAGGCCCTGTGTGGCGAGTTCGCTGACCCGGCTGCTGAGGACGGCGCCGAGCACGGACACACCGATCGCGCCGCCCACCGAACGGAAGAAGGCAACAGACGCGCTGGCCGAGCCGATATCTGACGCCCGGACCGTGTTCTGCACCGCCAGGACCAAGTTCTGCATCAGCATACCGAGGCCCACACCCAGGATGGCGGTGAAGATCCCGGCCTGCCACAGTTCCGTGGTGTGGTCCATGGTGGCGGCCAGGCCGAGGCCGCCGATCAGCAGGATGGACCCGCCAATCAGGTACCCCTTCCACTTGCCGGTACGGCTGATCAGCAGGCCGGAAACGACCGAGCCGGTCAGGTTGCCGGCGATCATCGGGAGAGTCAGGAGCCCGGCTTCGGTGGGAGTGGCGCCGCGGGCCACCTGGAAGTACTGGCCCAGGAAGGTGGTTGAGCCGAACATCGCGATGCCCACGGCCACTGACGCGATGATGGCCAACGCGGTGGTGCGTTCGGAGATGATCTTCAGCGGGATGATGGGCTGCTCCACCTTGGACTCCACCAGCACCAGCAGGGCCAGCAGGACCACGCCGCCGCCCACCATGGCGGCCGACTGCCTGGAAATCCAGTCGTAGTAGGCGGGGTTACCGGCGAAGGAGACCCAGATCAAGAGCAGGCTGACGCCGGAGGTGAGCAGGATGGAGCCCAGCCAGTCGATCTTGACGTGGCGCTTGATGTGCTCGATTTTCAGGGTGATCTGGAGGAGGATAAGAGCGACGACGGCGAGCGGCACGCAGACGAAGAACGTCCAGCGCCAGCCCAGCGGGCTGTCCACGATGAATCCGCCCAGCAGCGGGCCGCCGGCGGTGCCTACCGCCATCACGGCGCCCATGTAGCCGGAGTATTTGCCGCGGTCCCGCGGCGGGATCATGGTGCCGATGATGGCCTGGGCCCAGGGCTCCTGACATGGTGAGGTATTCCGTGTGGGATCAGGGGCGGTTTTTGATTTCGTAGCGCAGGATGAGCCCGGTGCCTGGGTAGCGGATTTGGGTGGTGGTGAGGTGCTGGCAGAGTTCTCTGATTGCTGTGGTGGCCCGTGCGGTGGGGAGTGGGTCCAGGCGAATGATGAGGTAGCCGGGGGTGGTGGTGTCGATATCGCCGCTGCCGGTGAGCGCCTGCCGTGCCAGGGTGTGGGCTTCTTCGGTGGCGCGGGCGTAGCCGGTGTTGGTCCGGATTTCCCGGGCGAGGGTGGTGGCGGTGTTGAAAGCGGCCATCCTGATCGCGTGCGTGATCAGTTTCGTCTCGGTGTCGAGGACTTGTTGGCCGGGTGAGAGCTCTCCCAGCGGGAGCCTGACGGGGATCTTCTGGTGGGCGGCTTCTGCCCGGTCCAGGGCGGCTTCCGCGGACCAGAGTGGCGCGGTGACCTGGTTGTGCATGGCGTTGGTGATGGTGACTTCGTTGGTGCCTGGGGCTGGTGTCCGCAGCGCGAGCATGGCGGCGTCTGTTTGGGCCAGGACCTGGTCGTAGTGGGCGCGGGCGGCGACGACTTTTTGGTAGGCCTTTTTCTTGTCCGGGTTGGGCACTGACCTTTCGGGTCATCATCGGTGGATGTGTAGGCGTCGTGGGAGTCCAGGTCGAAATGGATGCGGGCGTAGCGGAAGTAGTTCTCCTGCCGCCAGCGGGAACCCATCCGGTAGATCACCTCACCGGCGGGCATCCCCTGATCGGTGGTGAGGATGTGGATCTGCCGGGTTGCCCGCCCCGGACCGGTACGATCCGGCTGATCTGCCGCATCCGGAACGCTTCCCCGTGGCCAGGGGCAGGTCAACGGCCGTGTCCGCCGCGTTCCAGCTCTTCGTCTCCCCGTGGACGTCAACATGGGCGGCCTCGGTGAAGCTGTCCTCGGGGACGTCCGCTGTGGTGCCTTTGCGCCAGGTCAGGACGTCAAAGCCAGCCTCGTCCATGTGTTTGAAGAGTGCCGGTGACCAGCCTCCCCGGTCAAAACCAACCAGCACCCGCCGGGAGTCTCCGATGATGGTGCGCAGCTGCGGCAGCAGGGCCCGCAGCTCCCCGGTCAGGGCGGCGCCGGGTTTGGCCATGACGACCAGCACCGGAGACCCGTGCGCATCGGAGACCCAGGTTTCCTCGGTCGCCGGGACCGGGAATTTCAGCCTCGTGGAGTGGACCTTCCCGATCTTCTTCCCGCCCTGGTAGGCGCGGACGTGCCCGTCAACATAGAGAACAGCAGCCAAATCCCCACCCTCACCATCACCGCCCGGACTGTGGAGGTGGTGGGTGGCGAGGGCGGTGAGCAGCTCCCCGGCCTTCCCGGTTTCGGCCAGGTGACTAATTTTACGGCGGATGGTTTTTACTTCCGGGCCCGGTCCAGGCCCAACACCCGGCCCAGGGCCGCGGGGTCGATCCGGGTGGCGCCTTCGGCGCGGGCTCTCCGGCCAGGGCCCGCAACACCGAGTCGAGGAGCATGGTTTCCAGCCCGTAAAACCCGTCCGGCAACGCCGGGAACGTTGCCTTCGCGCAGGCCAGCAGCCCGGTGGCCTCCAGCGCCGGCAAGGCCAGGAACAGCCCGGCCAACGGCACCCGGGCTGCCGGGCAAACACCGGGGCCGCGCATTCGAGCAAACCGGCCCGGGCTGCTGCCCGTTCCCCGGAACGATCCATCGGCTCCGGCAGCACGGGCAACACCAACTGTGTTGGCTCGGTGGGTGTCTTGGGCCCTGATCCGCCATTGTTAGCGCTGATTTCAGGGGCTTCCGGGGTGTTTGTCTCATCGCCGGCGGTGAGGGCACGGCGGACGGTGTCGGTGGAGACCCCGGCCGCTGCCGCGGTTGTCCGCAGGCTCGCACCGCCGGCGCGGAGACGGCGGATCTCGGCCGCCTTCGCCCCGGTCAGCACCGTTGGGCCCTTGGGGCCTTTCTTTACCGGCGCCAGCGCGGCCACGCCTTCGTCCGTGACGGACACCCGCCAGCGCCGCAACGATTCCGGGGTGACGCCAAACCCTGCCGCTACCTCGTTGACCCGGGCCGCGCCGGTCCGCACCAGCTGCACCGCGGCCAGCCGGCGGAGGTCATCCTGCCCGGCATCCCACACCCAGCACAACTGGCCATTAAGGAAAACCTTGCCGCCGTGCATCTCATTTTCCAGCAACGCCGCCGACTCCCCGATCAGCACGGCACCCAAGTCCGCGATCAAGGGAAGGGGCATCTGGGTCGTCATCACACCCATCTTTCCACCCTCACCGTCAGCAAAATAATCCCACACGTATTATCTCACATTAAGGGCAGAATTAAAAGACTTTGGCCGGCAGGCATCCCCGGAAATTCAATACATCACCCGCACGGCCACACTGCCATGTCCGGAGCCCTGGGGCCAGCGCGGTGAGCCCGCCCATGGCCACGCCCTGGATAACGCGGGCGGTGAGCAGCAGCGGGATGGTCTCGGAGAGCCCGGCCATAACGGAACCGGCCACGAAGATCACGATGCTCAGCTGGACGAGGATCTTCTTGTTGAAGAGGTCGGACAGCTTGCCCCAGATGGGGGTGGTGACGGCGTTGGCCAGCAGCGCGGCGGTGATCACCCAGGCGAAGTCGGTCTGGGTGCCGTGCAGATCGGACATGATGGTGGGCAATGCATTGGCCACGATGGTGCTGCTGAGGATGGCGGTGAAGAACGCCGCGAGGAGCCCGGTCAGGGCTTCCATGATCTGGCGGTGCGGCGGGTTGGCTCGACATATCAGCGCTCCTGGAGGTTCTGTGGTGCGGCGGCTGGTGCCGCGGTTGAAGGTGCCGGGACGGCGTGTGCCTGGGCTGAATGCTTGAGGGACTCCGCGAGTTTTGTCAGGATCCGTGCCGTGTCTTCGGCATCCTCCTGGCTCCAATCACTGAGGTACCCCTGCAGCGTGGCCGTGCGGCGCTCTTCGATCTTCCGGAGCTTGTCAGTGCCGGCCGGCGACAGGGCAACCAGCTGGGCGCGGCCGTCGTCGGGATCTTGCCGGCGGATCACATAACCCTGCTCCTCAAGGTCCGCGATGTGGCGGCTGAGGACGGGGGCGCTGACACCGAGCCGCTCCGCCAGGTGGGTGGCGCGGGATTCCCCCTCGCCCACGAACCTGAGCACGCCCTGCAACGCAACCCCGGTGTCCTGCCCGCGGAAGCTCGCCGCGGCCACGCATCGGACCACTCTTTGGAGATCGAAGATGCGGTAGACAAGGTCCGCTGCGGTGTCCGGGGCGACTGCCATGGTGGAGCTCTCCTCTTTTGTTTGCCTAAGGCAACTATATGCACAAATGGTTGCTTTGGGAAACTAAAGAAGAGATGGCCGGGTTTATGAGCCCTTAAACGCCGAGCGCGAACCGGCAGCTAAAACCCCCAAATTTGCTTGAGGAGGGTATTAGCTGCCAGTTCGCGCGTGGTTGGTGCTGGGTGTTCAGTCGCCCAGGTGGGTGGGCCGAACATCTTGAGGAGCGTTTCGACGACGACGACGTTGGGTCCGTGCGCCGCGAAGCCCGCCTTGAGCGCGTCCCCGACGTCCTCGGGGGCCACCCGGGTGGCCGGCACGCCGAATGCTTCGGCGAGCTTGACGAAATCGGGACGCGCAAGCTCGGTGGCCGTGGCCTTCCCGAACGCGCCCACCATGTATTCACGCAGGATGCCGTAGCCGCCGTCGTCCACGATCAGCCAGGTGACCGGGATGTTGTGCTGCTTGGCGGTGGCGAGTTCGGAAATGGAGTACATGGATGAACCGTCACCGGACACGGCGAGGACCCGGCCGGGCTTGCCGACCGTTTCCAGCCCGACGGCGCCGCCGATCGCCGCCGGGAAGCCATAGCCGAGGCCGCCGGCACCCTGGGCCGAGTGGAACTGGCCCTGCCGTGCATCCCAGCAGCTCCAGCCCAGTACGCGGAGATGGTCATGTCCCAGAAGGTCTGCATGTCTGCAGGGACGGCTTCGCGGATGTCGGACATGAACTTCAGCTCTTTGCCCAGGTCCTGCGACTCGAGCCTTTCCCTGACCTTAGCGAGCGCGTCCTTCACGAGATCCTCGGGAGTGGTCCCGTGCCAGCTGCGGGTGGTGTCGACGGGCGCCGCCAGGGCCTCGTCGAGGGCGGCGAGCGCCTGGCCGGCGTCGGCACGGATACCCAGGCCGGGGCTGTTCGATTCGAGGACGCGCGGCTCGGCGTCGATCTGGATGATGCGGCCGCGCGGAGCGAACGTGAAGTAGTTGGACGTGACTTCACCGAGGGACGAGCCGATGACAATCAGGACGTCGGCGTCCTCCAGGAGGTCCGTCATATGCCGGTCCTCGATCCAGGACTGCAGCGAGAGCTCATGGGTCCACGGGAATGCGCCATTGCCGCCAGGTGTGCAGATGACCGGTGCACGCAGCTTTTCGGCAATCGAGAGCAACGACTTTTCGGCCCGGCCCGCCGCGTACCGCCACCAGCGATGATGGCGGGACGTTCCGCCGTCGACAGCCATTTCACCGCTTCCCGGACCAGCTCCACGCGCGGCGGATTGTCCGCCGCTTCCGCGAGCGCGTCCTCAACCGGGGGCACCATGATGGGATCCAGGAGCACATTCTGCGGGATTTCCAGCCAGACCGGGCCCTGCGGCGAGGAGATGGCTTCAGTCCAGGCATCCTGAATGGCCGACGGAATGCCGGATGCGTGCTGGATCAGCCGCTGGCTCTTGGTGACGTTCGCGGCCGAGGCCTTCTGGTCATCGAGCTGGTGCAGCATGCCCTTGCGGCGGGCGCCCAGTCCTTCGAGCGGGATCTGGCTGGCCACCACCACCATGGGCACACCCGTGGCGTAGGCCTCCTGCAGGCCGGCCAGGGAGGTCAGCGCGCCGGGACCGGTGGACAGGAACAGCACGCCCACTTCGCCGGTGGCACGGGAGTACCCGTCCGCGGCGAAGGCGCTGTTGTTCTCCACGCGGGAGGACACGAAGTGCAGGTTGCCGCGGCCCATGGCGTCGAACAGGCCGAGCGCGTGCTGGCCCGGGATGCCGAAGACGGTCTTGGCGCCGAGCGCTTCAAGGGTTTCGACGACGAGGTCCCCGCCGTTGCGCTGGCTGGTTCGTCTACCGTCCCCTGCGGGCGCAGCTGCTGTGCCCGGATCGAAATCAATCATTCTGGCTACTCCTTGGTTCCGGCGGCGAAACCGGCAGGTTGGCGGGCCTCTTGGCCGAGAGCCTGCGCGGCGTAGCCGTTGGCGGTCCCGAACCGGTCGCCTTCAACAGCATTGTCCGCCATCAGGGTGATCAGTTCATAGGCCACATGGCTGGCTGCCACGCCGGTGATTTCGGCGTGGTCGTAGGCCGGGGCGACCTCAACGACGTCGGCGCCCACGAGGTTCATGCCCCGGAAGCCGCGGATGATCTCCAGGAGTTCGCGGCTGGTGATGCCGCCCGCCTCCGGGGTTCCCGTACCGGGGCGTGTGCGGGGTCCAGGACGTCGATATCCACGGAGATGTAGAGCGGGCGGTTGCCGATCCGGTCGCGGACCTTGGCCACGGTCTCCAGGACGCCCTGGTAGTAGACGTCGGCGGAGGTGACGATGCCAACCCGAAACGGTGGTCGTCGTCGAGGTCCTTCTTGCCGTAGAGCGGGCCGCGGGTGCCGATGTGGCTGATGGCTTCCGTGTCCAGGATGCCTTCCTCAACGGCCGGCGGAACGGGGTGCCGTGGGTGTATTCGGCGCCGAAGTAGGTGTCCCAGGTGTCTAGGTGGGCGTCAAAGTGCAGCATCGCGATGGGTCCGCCGGCGCGCTCGGCAGCCGCGCGGAGCAACGGCAGGGCGATGGTGTGGTCCCGCCGAGGGTCACCAGTTTGCTGCCGGCCGCGCTGAGGTCCAGGGCGTTCTGCTGGATGGTTTCGATGGCTTCGTTGATGTTGAACGGGTTGACCGCCATGTCGCCGGCATCGGCCACCTGGATATTTTCGAACGGGCTGACGTCCCAGGCGGGGTTGTACGGGCGGAGCAGGCGGCTGGCCTCGCGGATGTGGTTGGATCCGAACCGCGCGCCGGGGCGGTACGAAACACCCGAGTCGAAGGGCACTCCCACCACCGTCACGTCAGCCTTGGCCACCTGGTCCAGGCGCGGCAGGCGGGCGTAGGTTGCAGCGCCGGCATAGCGCGGGGTACGGGATGAATCGATGGGGCCAAGGTTGCCGTTGGCTTCGATGCGCAGCTCTTTCAAGATGAGCCTCTCCTTCGAGGATTGATCGGCGGGTGTGACAGCCATCATAGCCTGAAGTTTTCTTATGCGCATCAGTTGTTTACAAAACTCTCTTGGTCGGGTTCTCGGTGATCGCTCCCGCCCAGTTGCCTCGAGGGCTGTCCGTGCGCCCTCCGCCATCTGGCCCGCTGTGCCGCGGAATCCTGGGACCCTCCGTGGCAGGCAGCCTACCCGCGGCCCGAGCAACTGGGCAGGAGCGTCGAGCGCAGGCTGGGCAGGTTACCCACATACGGATTGCCTCGCCTTCCGGAACCAGTTCGGGACGCCTGGAATGACCCCATGGACATCTACGAATTCCTCAAACGGACCGGCGGAGTTGCCCGCACCGCCCAGCTGCTTAGCGCCGGATACTCCAGGACCGACATCGAACACTTGACGGCGCGCGGCGTCACCCAGCCCCGCCGCGGCATCCTTGTACTTCCAGCTGCCAACGCCGATTTTGTTGCGGCCATCAGGCACAATGCGAGACTCACCTGCGCCAGCGCAGCCGAACACTACGGGCTGTGGCTGCGGAACCCGCCAGCCGAACACCACTTGGCCTGCAACCATGGCCACAGCAAGGGCTTTATCCGGCACCGGACCAGCAGGTTCAATCCGCACCCCACACTGCCCCTCGCCGCAGTTGAAGATGTGGTGTTGCATGCCATCGGATGCCTGCCCGCCCCGGCCTCCACGGCAATCGCCACCTCGGCCGTCCGACTGCATGGCGTACCTCTCGAGCTGCTGAAGGACCAGCTCGGAGGAGATCGATCCCGTCCCGTGCTGGCGGCGCTGCGTGAGCTGGACCTGCGCGCCGAATCCATCGTGGAAGTCGACGCCCAATACCTCTTCCGCGCCAACGGCATCGCGTTTGATGCACAGGTTCAAATTCCGGGAATCGGGCGCGTCGATTTCCTCATCGAGGGTTTTCTGATCGTAGAAGTAGACGGCTTCGCCTTCCACTCGACGAGGAAAGCCCTGCGGCAAGACCTGGCGCGCAACAACGCGTCAACAGTGAATGGCTATGCTGTGCTGCGCTACCCGCCGGAGATCATCTGGTATCAACCCGAACGCGTTGTGGCAGAGATCCAAGCCGTCATCGCCCTGAAGAGACCGGCGCCGTGACATTCCCGCCCAGTTGCCTTGGCGAGCACCTGAGATGAACCGCTGATTTCCAGGGTCACGCTGGGGTTGCCGGTGCGAAGCCAGAAGAAAACGGGCCACAAACTGGGCAGGAACGCACGGAAGGCGCGGCGGAGGGCGAGAGCGCCGCAACGCTAGAGAGCGGTGGAAGCAACAACCTACCGGCTGGCGGCAGGGACCAGGACCCAGAGAACCTCGACGGCCTCGTCGGTGGGATTGACCCACGTATGCGGTTCCCGGCCCGGGAAGGTCACGGTGTCGCCAGTGCTGAGCTCGTATTCCTCGTTGGTCAGGATCAGCCGGATGCGCCCCTTGATCACATGGAGCACATCCACGTCGCAGTCCACGGCGTAAAGCTCAGCCTCGCCGCGACCATGCGGCTCAATGACGGCCTGGATGATCTGGATGCGCCGTTCGGAACGGGCGGTCAGCAGCCGCTCCACGATGCCTTCGCCGCCCAGGGAAATCCGTGGGCCTTCGTCCCGCTTGGTCAGGTGGGTTTCCGGGGCCACAAACAAGTCGCCGATCGAGATGGACAGGACCTGGCACAGCGTCACCAGGGACGCGACCGACGGCGACGTAAGGTCACGTTCCACGCGACTGAGGAAGCCTTTGGTCAGGCCGGTGGCGTCGGCAACCTGCTCGATGGTCAGACGCTGCGACTGCCGGGCGGCACGGATTCGGGAACCGATGGCAACGGGAACGTTGCTCGGCTCAACTGGCAGTGCCTTCATGTGCAGACCTTTCGTGGCCGGCGGTGCGGCCCCATCTCTGGAGCAATCCTAATGGCCAGCCGACCCGCGTGACGTGGTGGGCGCCGCGGCGAACAACAGATAGGACGGCCAACCTTGACTGTTGCGTCGGTCACAGCATACGCTTCTGGGCAACAAGTGTTGCCTGTGAGGCAATATTTGAGGAACTCTTCCTCCCAATTCCACAAGAGCAGCGGAATACCGGCTTCCCCAGCAACGCCGCCGGGATTCCAGACACACTGCAAATCAGCTCCAAGGAGCCCAAATGGACGCTAACTTCGTCAACATCGCCATCGTGGTGGTGTACCTCGTCGCCATGCTGGCCTTCGGCTGGTGGGGCAAGTCCCGCACCAAGAACAACAGCGACTTCCTGGTTGCCGGCCGCCGCCTCGGCCCCTGCTCTACACCGGCACCATGGCCGCCGTCGTCCTGGGCGGTGCCTCCACCGTCGGCGGTGTCGGCCTGGGCTACAAGTTCGGCATCTCCGGCATGTGGCTGGTGGTGGCCATCGGTGCGGGTGTGCTCCTCCTGAGCCTGCTCTTCGCCGGCACCATCCAGCGCCTGAAGATCTACACGGTCTCCCAGATGCTCAGCCTGCGCTACGGCCAGCGCGCCACCCAGACCTCCGGCATCGTGATGCTGGCCTACACCCTGATGCTCTGCGCCACTTCCACCGGCGCCTACGCCACCATCTTCGTGGTCCTGTTCGGCTGGGAGCGCTGGCTCGCCATCGCAGTCGGCGGCGCCATCGTCCTGGTCTACTCCACCATCGGCGGCATGTGGTCCATCACCCTGGCCGACCAGGTGCAGTTCATCATCAAGACCGTGGGCATCTTCGCCCTGATGCTGCCGTTCACCCTCAACGCCGCCGGCGGCTTCGACGGGATCCGTGCCCGCGTTGACGCCAGCTTCTTCCAGCTTGATGGCATCGGGCTCCAGACCATCATCACGTACTTCGTGGTCTACACCCTCGGCCTGCTGATCGGCCAGGACATCTGGCAGCGGGTCTTTACCGCCAAGACCCCACCGTGGCCCGCTGGGGCGGCGCAACGGCCGGCGTCTATTGCATCCTGTACGGTGTCGCCGGCGCCCTGATCGGTCTGGCGGCCCGCGTGGCCCTGCCCGACATCGATGTGAAGGCCCTTGGCAAGGACGTTGTCTACGCCGAGGTTGCCACCCACATCCTGCCGATCGGCATCGGCGGCCTGGTCATGGCCGCCGCAGTCGCCGCCATGATGTCCACTGCCTCCGGCGCCCTGATCGCGGCCGCAACGGTGGCCCGCGCCGACGTGGTGCCGTTCGTGGCCAGCTGGTTCGGCAAGACGATCGACACCGACGACACCGAAAACCCCGAGCACGACGTCAAGGCCAACCGTTACTGGGTCCTGGGCCTGGGCATCGTGGCCGTGCTGATCTCCATGGCGGCACAGGACGTCGTGGTGGCACTGACCATCGCCTACGACATCCTGGTGGGCGGCCTGCTGGTGGCCATCCTCGGCGGCCTGGTCTGGAAGCGCGGCACCGGCATCGCAGCCGCCTGGTCCATGGCCGTTGGCTCGGTCCTGACCCTGGCACTGCTGATCATGTACGCCGTCGGAGTCATCCCCAGCGTTGACGGCGTCTACGCCAACGAACCCATCTACTGGGCCTCGGCGCCTCGCTGGTTTCCTACATCGTGATCTCGCTGCTCACGCCCCCACGGAGCCAGAGGTCCGGGAGGCATGGGAGAAGCGGGTCGCGGGAGCGGTCACCGAAGAGCTGCCCATGGAGGCCCACCCGGTCGCCAGCCACACGAGCCGCTAGTCTCGACAGGCTCGATCACCGGAGATAACAGGCTCGGTCACCGGAGAGTACGACGGCGGCACTCCCCTTCGCTTCACCGCGAACCGGAGTGCCGCCGTCGTTCGTTCTATTCGGCTCCGCGGAACTCGTCCTCATCGAGTGGAACCACGCGCTCCTCGGCGTCGACCGTTACCGGGGGCGTGGGAACCACCACCTCTTCGGCGTCCAGGAACTCGTCCTCGGCGTCCCAGTCGTCCACGCTGATGGGGACGTCATCGGCGTAGTCGTAGGCGGGATCCGATTCAACAGATTCCAAGTGCGGCATGTCCGGGTGCTGTCCGGTGGTGCTCATGATTCGACCTCCGTTTGTTCGCCTGACGTGCTTTGTTGATGGGCGCCGCCGGTGGGTGCGGGCGGACGCCACTCCTTCATCACAGCACCGCCGCTGGGCCCGGTCAAGAGCCGGCGCAACCCGTCCGGGCACACGCGGAAGACCGCCGATTTTTGAGGGAAACCTAAACTCCGCAGTGAGGGCAGCCAGCCGAAAATCCGCGGAATTCCGCGGTATGCTGGGCGGTGCAATGGGGCCGAACCATGCCCATCCAGCACAGGAGCCTTGCGTGTCTCAGCACCCCAATCCCAGCCAAGCCCGGCCCGCGGAATCCATTCCATCCGCGCCGCAGCCCACGCCGGCCGACATCCGCCGGTGGCGCCAGTACTTGGCGGATGAACGGGCAGAGGCCGCCGTCTACCGCGATCTCGCCCAGAACCGCGACGGCGAAGAGCGCGCCATCCTGCTGGCCCTCGCTGAAGCCGAAGGGCGGCACGAGGCCACTGGCTCACGCTTCTCGGCGACCACGCCCAAAAATCCCGGCCGGCGTCCGTCCGCAGCCAGTTCCTGGGCTTCCTGGCCCGCCACTTCGGCTCCGTTTTCGTTCTGGCCCTCGCCCAACGTGCTGAAGGCCGCTCCCCCTACGCCTTGGAGCCCAACGCCACGGACGCCATGGCGGCGGACGAACAGATCCATGAGGAAGTGGTCCGAGGCCTGGCAACCCGTGGCCGTAACCGGCTTGCCGGGACGTTCCGTGCCGCCGTTTTTGGCGCCAATGATGGCCTGGTCAGCAACCTTTCGCTCGTGGTGGGCATGGCCGCTTCCGGAGTGGCGAGCGGGGTGGTGCTGCTCAGCGGTGTGGCAGGGCTCCTAGCCGGTGCCATGTCCATGGCCGCGGGCGAGTTTGTCTCCGTGCGGTCCCAGCGCGAGCTCCTGGCAGCCACGCGTCCCACCCAGATCACACTCGCGGCCGCCCCGAAGCTGGACATCGAACACAACGAACTGATGCTCGTCTACCTGGCGCGCGGGATGTCCGACGAAGCGGCAGCACACCGTGTGGCCGAACGCATGGGGCTGCTGGGCTGCGACTGCGATCCCAGCCTGTCGCTCCAGCCCGAGCTGCCGGAGACAGAGGACCAGCACGAGGCCGTGGGCACCGCGTGGGGGCGGCCCTGTCCAGCTTCTGCTTTTTCGCGTCCGGCGCCGTAGTCCCCATCCTGCCGTTCCTGTTCGGCCTGACCGGGGTGACCGCACTGGTGGTGGCAGCGGTGCTGGTGGGGCTGGCGCTGCTGGCGACCGGCGGAATCGTGGGCCTGCTGTCCGGGACGTCGCCGCTGACGCGCGGGCTGCGCCAGCTGGGAATCGGTCTGGGCGCCGCCGCCGTGACCTACGTACTGGGGCTGGCCTTCGGCACCGTGGTGGGTTAGCAACGGCCGGACGCCGGAATAGTCATCCGCCCAGCACCGCGAGCGCCTCGTCCACACTGTCCACCAGGAAGATCCGGTCCTCCATGGCCCGTCCGGCAGCGAGCCGCCGGAGCATGGGCCACGCGGGATACTCGTGCTCCCAGTGCTGCCGTCCCACCAGCACCATCGGCGTCACGGCTTCCCGGGCGCTGTAGTAGTTCTCGCAGGCGTCCTGGAAAATTTCCTGCACGGTGCCGGCCGCTCCCGGCAGGAAGATGATGCCGCCGTCGCACAGTTCCAGCAGGATCGCCTCCCGGATGGCGTTGGCGAAGTACTTGGCGATGTGGGTGGCAAAGTAGTTCGGCGGCTCATGCCCGTAGAACCATGTGGGGATGCCCAGCGATGGCGTTCCGCCCGGATGGCGTTCGACGACGGCGGCCGCCTCGCGGGCCCACGCGGACACCGAGGGGCGGAAGCCGGGGACGGCTCCAAGGCCGGCGAGCGCGGCCGTGAACTCCGCGTGCGGAACGCGGCTCAGATACGCGCCCAGGTTTGCTGCTTCCATGGCACCCGGGCCGCCGCCGGTTGCCACCATCCGCCCGGTCTGCGCCAGGAGCCTGCCCAGCTCGGCCGCCTGGGCAAACTCCGGGGTGCCGCGCTGTGCCTCATGGCCGCCCATCACGCCCACGGTGATCCGGCCCGCGCAGATGTCCGATCGCATGAACCCCTCCAGGGCATCACCGATCGCGTGGTCATGCAGCCTGGGGAAGATCAGTGCGCCGCGGCGCCGGAGCCTCTCTTCAACCCCCTGGCCGAAGGTGCAGCCAAGGAAGATGGCGCCTTCCACGTCCAGGGTTTCCAGCGCGCCTTCCCGGCCACGCAGGTCCAGGGACTGGGCATGCCAGCCCTGCATGGTCACGGCGTCGGCCGCCACTAGCCGGTCGAAACTGTCCAGGGTCTCAACCTCAAGGGTCCGCGGGCTCGGGTTGAGGCTGCCTGCGGGGTTCACTGCATGGTCCTGTTATGCCGGGCCGACCGGGCCGGCCACATGCCCGTCCAGCCTGGCCAGGGTCCTGTCGATGCTGGCTGGATGGCGCCGCAGGTATCCTGCCAGCCGGAGCAGAACCCTGCCGCGGACAGTCCTGGCATCCCATTGCTCGGTGACGCGGGTACCGGCGGTACCTGCGGCGCCGGTGGCCGGTTCAAGGATGTAGCGCCAGACATGTCCATAAAAGTGGCGCCAGGCGATGCGCCTGCCCTCCTCGAACTCGCAGACGGTGTTGAGGATCTTGTAGTCCACGGCCATGTTCATCTCCATGCCGAAGCGGGCCCCGAGGCCCAGCCGCTCCGGTCCCGCGGCTGGGCGCCCTTCACCGTGCCGGAACCGTCAATCACACTGTGCAGCGCCGGTGTGGCCAGCACATCGAAGATCACTTCCGGCGGGCTGCGATGAAGCGCTCACGGGAGACCAGGTATCTGTTGTTCATTCCCCAGCCTAGGGCCCTCCGGCCGGGCTCAGCACGGACCGTGCCGCTCGGCGGGCCCGTTACACCAGTTCGGAAATCCGCGCTTCCGGAATCCGTGCAGTGTCGCCGCGGAACTGCTCTTCCAGTTCCTCCAGGGAGCGGCCCTTGGTTTCGGGTACGCATTTGACCACGAAGACCAGGGACGCCGCATTGACAAGGACGAACAGCCCGAAAGTCCCGGTGGATCCGAGGGCGCCGACCACGATCGGGAACAGGAACGAGATGGCTGCGTTGACGGTCCACAGCGCGAAGACAGCGATGCCCATTGCGAAGCCTCGGATGGCGAGCGGGAACATCTCGGACAGGAGCAGCCAGACGCAGGTGCCGATGAAGCACTGGACGAATGCCACGAACAGCATCATGGCGGCGAGGATGGTGTAGCTGGCCAGATCGGACTGCGGGAGGAGGAAGACCACTGCCAGCAGTGCCTGTGAGCCCACCACGCCGGAGAAGCCAACAACCAGCATCCGCCGCCGCCCGATGAAGCCCAGCAGCCAGATGCCCAGGATGGTCATGAGCACCGAAGTGACGCCGACGCCGATGGTGGCCACCAGGGATGCGCTGACGCCCAGCCCGCTCTTCTCCAGAATGCTGGGGGCGTAGTAGTTCACGGTGTTGATTCCCGTGGCCTGCTGTACGACGGCAAGGCCGATGCCGATCCAGAGAAGCCGGCGCATCCAGGGGTTGTCGCGCAGGTCCCGCCAGGCGTGGCCGCGTTCCTTCGTTGCCGTCTGTGCGGACCGGGCGATTTCTTCGAATTCGGTGGCTGCTTCTTCGGGGGTGCGGCTGAGGTTGAGGACCCGGCGGCTTTCATCAAAGCGGCCGCGGACGGCGTACCAGCGGGGAGACTCCGGAAGCATCAGCATCCCGACCAGCAGGGCCAGCGCCGGGACCGAGGCGACTCCCAGCATGGTCCGCCAGACTTCCGTGTCCTGGATGAGGGCGTCGAGCAGGGCATTGATGGCAAATGCCAGCATCTGTCCGGTGACGATCATCAGCTCATTGATGGTCACCATGCGTCCGCGCACCTTCGCTGGAGCCATTTCCGCGAGGTAGAGGGGACACGTTACGGCAGCAGCGCCAACGCCGAGGCCGAGCAGCACGCGGGCTGCCACCATGAAGCCCACGGTGGGCGCGATGGCGCAGCCGATGGCACCGAGCAGGAACAGCAGGGCGCAGACCAGGAGGGATCCGCGGCGGCCTAGCCTGTCAGCCATGCGGCCGCCGGCAAGCGCGCCGAGCGCGGCGCCGGGGAAAAGAAGGGCGCTGACCACAGTTGCTTCCTCGACCGCGCTCATCTGGAAGGAATCATTCATGTACAGCAGGGCGCCGGAGATGACGCCGGTGTCGTAGCCGAACAGCAGGCCGCCGAGGGTTGAAATGACGGTGAGCCGGGCCAGGTAACCGCGGTGGCGGGAGCCCAGACGGGCTGGATTCTGCAACAGCATTGTCGCCTTTCGCATAGGGGATGACCGTACCGGCCGGGGTGGGACGAGGCGGCCGGGGTGCCGCCTGCGAGTGATCTCAGTCACCGACTTTAGAGCGCTCTAAGGACTGCGTCAAGACTTCATACTATTGTCAGGACATATTTTCCATCCCCTCTCCTCCGCAGCCGCCGGGCGCTTGACCGCCCCTGACGGCTGATATCATCAAGAGAGAAAGCATGTCCTATCAAGCGAACATATGCGGACCTGCGCCCCGCTTTGGGGTTGCCGGCCAGGGCAGGCGCGGAACCTGAGGGAACATTCAGTGAAGAATCAACTAGGCCTCGTCGTCGACCGTTCCTCTCCGGTGCCCCTTTACCACCAGGTCGTCCAGGGCATCGAGGCGGCCATCCACAACGGCGTTCTCGAACCCGGCAGCAGGCTCGACAATGAAATCGATCTCGCGGCGCAGCTCAACCTGTCCCGACCCACCATGCGCAAAGCCATGGACGAGCTGGTCCGTTCCGGGCTTCTGGTGCGGAAGCGCGGCGTCGGAACCCAGGTGGTCTCGAGCCAGGTGCGCCGGCCGCTGGAACTCTCCAGCCTTTTTGACGATCTCACCAACAACGGTAAGAAGCCCACCACCCAAGTGCTGAGCTTCTCCCACGGCCACGCCGATGCCGCCACGCTGGCCGCGCTCGAGCTCCCGCCGGTTCCTCGGTTTATCACTTCACCCGCCTGCGCAAGGTCGGCGGCAAGCCGCTGGCGCTGATGGAAAACTGGGTCCGGGACGACATCGTCGCGATCGACGAAGCCGCACTGGCGTCAGAAGGCCTCTACGCCATCCTGCGGACGGGCGGCGTCAATTTCCGTCTGGCCACGCAGCGGATCGGGGCGGTGATCGCCAACGAATACCAGGCAAACCTGCTGGAGACCGAGGTGAACTCCGCCCTGGTCACCATGGAGCGCACGGCCACCGACGATACCGGGCGCCGGGTGGAAACAGGCCACCACGTCTACCGCGCCGATTCCTACAGCTTTGAAATGACACTCGTACAGCGCTAGCGCAAGGAAAACTCACATGGCCAACTGGGTCTACCCCTGGGCACCGCCGCTGACGGCGCCTGGGACATCTCGATCGGAACCTCTGATTCATCACTGGCCGTGGACGGCTGGGCGCACACGGGACTGAAGGTCGCCAGGCTGGCGGCCGGCGCCGCCGTCGTGCTCCCGCCGGCTGCGGAGGAGCGCATCATCATTCCGCTGAACGGCTCCTTCAGCGCCACCGTTGACGGCGCCGAGTACCGGCTGGGCGGGCGGGCTTCGGTCTTCCACGGCCCCAGCGATGTCCTGTACACCGGCACTGGGCGGGGCGTTACGGTCACCTCTGCCGACGGCGGCCGGGTGGCTGTCGCCACCGCTCCCGCCCGCACCTCCTACCCCACCCGGCTCGTGTCCGCCGCCGAGACACCGGTGGAACTCCGCGGTGCCGGAAACTGCTCGCGCCAGGTCCACAATTTCGGCACGCCGGCAGCCCTGGAAGCGGACCGCTTCATTGTGTGCGAGGTGCTCACCCCGGCCGGCAACTGGTCCTCCTATCCCCCGCATAAGCATGACGAGGAGAAGGATGGCGAGACGCAGCTCGAGGAGATCTATTACTTTGAGACCCGGGTGGCCGACGGCTCCGGGGCCCCGGCCGACGCCGACGCCATCGGCTACCAGCGCGTCTACGCCTCGGACGACCGTCCCATCGATGTCGCCGCGGAGGTCCGCACCGGCGACGTCGTCCTGGTCCCGTACGGCTGGCACGGCCCGGCCATGGCCGCCCCCGGCTATGACATGTACTACCTCAACGTGATGGCCGGTCCGGCCCGGTCCGCGAATGGCTGATCAGCGATGACCCGCACCACGGCTGGGTGCGCCAGAGCTGGGATGGGCAGGACATCGACCCCCGCCTGCCGTTCGGCCGTTAAGCCTGGGGCCCGGTCCGGTGGCACAGTGAAACAGCAGCCGTTCGCCAACCGTGCAGGGACGACGCGCCCGGCGACGATGGAGGACGTGGCACGGCAAGCCGGCGTCAGCCGCGCCCTGGTGTCCCTGGTCATGCGTGGTTCGCCCAGTGTGTCGGCCGCGAAGCGGACGGCGGTCCTGGAAAGCGCCGCCGCCCTCGGCTATTCCCCCAACCGGCTGGCCAGCCGGCTCGCCAGCCACCGCACGAAGACCCTGGGTGTGCTGTTCCTGGACCTGCACAACTCCGTCTTCGCCGACATTTACGACGGCCTGGCAGAAGGAATCGCGGGCAGCGGCAACCAGCTCATGGTGGCAGTGGGATCCGCGGACCCGCGGACGGAGCTGGAGGCGGTCCGGTCCTTCGTGGACCTGCGGGTGGACGGTGTGATCCTTGCCGGCTACACCGGCACGTCCGAAGAGCTGGCGACGGCCCTGCGGGGACGCCCGCCGTCGTCATCACCAGGGAGCTGCAGGCCGACGGCGTCGATTCCGTTCTCACCGACGACTTCCGTTCCGGCGTGCTCGCCGTGGAGCACCTCCAGCTGTCGGGGCACCGCCGCATCGCCCACGTGGGCATCTCCGGCCGGCTTCCCTATACCGCCCGCAGGGAAGGCTATCTCCACGCCATGAAGCAGTTCGGCCTGGAACCGCTGCTGGTCCACAGCGACATGACAGAACGCGGCGGCCGGGCGGTCATGGAACAGTTCCTGGCCTCCGGCGCACCGCTGCCCACTGCGGTCTTCGCCCACAACGACCTCACCGCCGTCGGCGTCATAGAAGCGCTGGCTACCCATGGGCTGGCCGTTCCAGGCGACGTGGCGGTTGTCGGCTGCGACAACATCGAAGTGGCAGCCTCACCGCTGATAGGCCTGACGTCCATCGACCAGCACGCCGGGGAACTGGGCCGGGTGGCGGCGCAGGTCATGCTGGACCGGATCGCGGGCTCGGCAGGACCTGCAGTGACCCGCAAGCTGGAACCGGTATTGATGGTCAGGCGCTCCTCCGGGACGGCTGCAGGACTGTAGCGGCAGGACTGCAGCCACCCCGGCCGCTCCGGTGGCCACAGTCCGTTACCGGACTTCAGCCGGCGGTGGCCGCAGCCAGCTCCACCTTCACCGGCACACCGGTCGCCAGCGATTCCTGTGCGGCATCGGCCACCCGGGAGGCGGCCACTGCGTCCTCCGGCGTGCAGGGGTTTTCACGCCGGTCCAGGATCAGCTCCACGAAAGCGGCCATCTCGGAACGGTAGGCGGCATCAAACCTCTCGGCGAAGGTCCGGTGGGCCTCTCCGGAGGGGAAACCCACGCCGGGTTCGGCCGAAACCATGGCAGTCTTCTCGTCAAGTCCCACCATCAGTGACCGGCTGGAGCCCTGGATTTCCAGGCGCACGTCATGGCCGGCCCCGTTGTAGCGGCTGGCGGAGACGGTACCCACAGTCCCGTCGTCAAAAGTCACTACCGCCAGGGCAGTGTCCACATCCCCCACGGCGCCGATGGCCGGATCCCCGTTGTTGGAACCCTTCGCGTACACCTCGACGATCTCGCGGCCGGTCAGCCAGCGGAGGATGTCGAAATCGTGGACCGAGCAGTCCCGGAACAGGCCGCCGGAACTGGCCAGGAACTCCACCGGCGGCGGTGCCATGTCACAGGTGACGGCACGAAGCGAGTGGATCCAGCCAAGCTCACCTGCCTGGTAGGCGCGCTTGGCCTCAAGGTAGCCGGCATCAAAGCGGCGCTGGTGGCCGATCTGCACCACGCCGTGCCTCTTCCTGATGTACTCCAGCACCGGGAGGGCATCCGCCACGTTCATGGCCACCGGCTTTTCGCAGAAGACCGGGATTCCGGCGTCGACGCCCGCCTTGATCAGTTCCGGGTGGGTGCCGGTACCCGTGGCAACCACCAGCCCGTCCACACCGGACGCCAGCAGGGCCTCAACCGTCGGAAGGAATTCAGCCCCGAGACCCGCCGCGACGGCCTTGGCGTGCTCTTGGGCCACGTCAGTCAGCCGGAGCCTGACGTTGACGCCCTCGGGATTAAACGTCGCGTTCAGCGCGGCGATGTTGTTTGCGTGCATGACACCGATGCGGCCCACGCCCACCAGTCCGAGAATGACGTCTTTCATTGTGCTGCCTCCGTTGAAATTGCTGTTTCGTCGCGGGTTGCCGTGTTTTCTCGGGGTGTGAAAGCGCTGCGGAACGCCTCCAGCGCGGCCGCGTCGTCTACGCTTGCCCATGCCTCCATGCCGACGGTTCCTTCGTAGCCTGCGGCTGCCAGCGCCCGGGCCACAGCAGGGTAGTTGATTTCGCCGGTGCCGGGCTCGCAGCGGCCCGGAACGTCGGCCACCTGGATTTCGCCGATGTGCGGCAGGGCGCTGCGGACCAGCTCGATGAGGTTTCCCTCCCCAAGCTGTGCGTGGTAGAGATCCAGCATGAGTTTGACGTTGGGGTGTCCGACTGCCTCCACCAGGGCCAGGGTATCCTTGGCCCGCCCCAGGGGGATGCCGGGGTGGTCCAGCACGGTGTTGAGGTTTTCCAGGCAGAAGGTCAGCCCGTGCTTCTCGCCGAGCGCACCGAGCCGTTCCAGGGTGCGTGCTCCCGTAATCCACATATTGCCGGTGGAGCGGTACACCGGGCGGGCTGCTTTCCCGTCGATGAGCTCGGCGGAGTGCACCACCATCCGGCTGACGCCCAGTTCCACGGCGGTGGGTATCAGCGTCTCGGCCGTCCGCACCACGTCATCTGCCGTGTCCCGGTCCACCAGGCTGCCAGAGGCGTAACCGGTCATGGAGGAAAAGACCGCGCCGGTGGCCTTGAGCGCTGCGATGTCCTTGTTCCTGGAGTCCCACAGTTCGACGTCGAATCCGGCCTGGTGGATCCGCCGAACCCGCTCGGGGAACGGCAGGTCGGTGAAGACCATTTCGGCACAGACGGCCAGCCGCATCAGACGCCGGCCTTTTCGGCGACGGGGACGGGGCCGCCGCGTTTGACCGACTCGATGCAGGCCAGTGCCATGGCGAGGGCACGCCGTGCGTCGGCGGCGCCCGGGGTGAGGGTGTAGGCGCCCGACGGCAGCTGCGTGCCATCGCGGCGCGCGCGGACGGCCGCGGCGAAGTCCACCAGCTCATCAGTGTAGGCGCCGCGGAAGAGCTCAACGTTGAGCCGCGGAGTGTCGGCGGACAGGCCCTCGGCGCTGTACCTCACGGCTGCAGTTTCCGTGGCGCGTCCCGCCTGCACCATGCCCTTGGAGCCGAAGACCTCTCCCCGGACGTCGTAGCCGTAGAGGGCGCTGAAGTTGGCTTCCGCCACCGCCAGTGCGCCGTTGCTGTAGCGGATGGTGACCACGGCTGTGTCCAGGAATCCCTGGTCGCGCAGGCCCGGTTCCACAAGGGCGTCCGCTGCGGCGTAGACCTCCACCGGCTCGGCGCCTTCGTTGAACCAGTTAAGGGTGTCGAAGTCGTGGATGAGGGTTTCCAGGAAGATGGTCCACGCCGGAATCCGGGCTGCGTGTCCGATGCTCCCGGTGCCGGGATCCCGTGTCAGCGAGCGCAGCAGCTGCGGCTCCCCCACGATTCCCTGCGCCAGGTCTTTTTTGGCAGCCTGGAAGTCGGCGGCGTAGCGGCGGTTGAAGCCGATCTGGAAATGCACCCCGGCCGCATCGACGGTTCGCAGTGCGGCGTCGAGCTCTTCCAGGCTCTGCGCGCCGGGCTTTTCGCAGAACACATGTTTGCCGGCCTCGGCCGCCTGGGTGATCAGGGAAGCGTGGAACCGTGCAGGGCTGGCGATGATCACGGCGTCGATCTCCGGATCGGCCAGGATGTCGGCGGCATCGGCCGTGACCTTGGCCGCTCCCAGCTTGGCTGCCACGGACACGGCGGAGTCCAGGTTGGGGTCGGCGACGGCGGCCAGCACCGCGCCGGGCACCCTGCGCGTGATGCTCTCGCCGTGGAATGCCCCCATCCAGCCGGAGCCTATGAGGCCCAGCCGTACGGGCACAGGAGTTTCGGTGGCATGCTGTTGGATGTAGGCCATTGGCCTGTCCTTTCGATGGTCGGTTCAGCTTGTTGGTCGGTTTTCAGCTTGTTCAGGCAGGCGCAGTGCCTGCGCCCAGGAGGTGCTCGCCCGGGAAGTTAATCCCGAGTTGGCGGCGGATTTCGTCGGCAGCTTCCAGGGTCCGGATGGAGGCGGCGAGGGTACGCTGCGGCGTCTCCGCCTGGCCGGCGGCAACGGCGCGGGCCACCGCCGCCGCTTCGTAGTACAGGCCCTGGAGGTGGGCTCCCGCGGGTTCTTCGTGGCGTAGCCGCGTCCCGTCCGGGAACCGGACCTCGAAGCCACCGGGCATGTTGAAGGGCCGTCGATGGTCAAGGTGGCCTCGGAGCCCACGATCGTTGCCGCGGTGGGGCTGAAATTGTAGAGCTGGGTGTTCATCACGGCCTGGCTTCCGCCGGGAAATTCCATGATGGCGGAAAGCTGGGCGTTGACACCGGATTCATGCGGCTGCCCGATGGCCTGCAACCGGAGCGGCGAACCCAGCACTTCGGTGATGAGTGCCAGCGGGTAGGTGCCCAGGTCCAGCAGCGGCCCCCGGCCAGCGCGGGATCGAAGATGCGGTGGCTCCGGTCGAAATGCTCGCCGTATTCGGCAAGGACAGTGCTCACGGTCCCCAGCACTCCGGCGTCAAGCACTTGACGGATCACGTCGAATTTGGGCAGGAAAAAGCTCCACATGGCTTCGGCGGCGAAAACATCGGCCGCCGCGGCACGTGCGGCGATATCGCGGGCCTGCAGCGCATTAAGCCCAAGGGGCTTCTCGATCAGGACGTGCTTGCCGGCGTCGATGGCCAGGATTGCAGCGCTCTGGTGGAAGTTGTGCGGTGTGCACACGTAGACGATGTCGATACCGGGGGCCGCGGCCAGCTCTTCGTAGCTCCCGTAGGCGGCCGGCACACCGAACGTGTCGGCGAACGCCTCCGAACGGGCCAGGGAGCGGGAGCCGACGGCGGCGATCACCTGCGTGGTGTGGGCCTGCACGGACTCCGTGAAACGCTCGGCAATCCACCCCGGGCCCATGATCCCCCAGCGCAGGGCGGGAGCGTCCCTGGAATCCGGCACGCGGGATGCCGGCAGGCTGGGCAGTGCCATCAGTAGAGCACCTTGGCGTAGGCTCCGTCGCTGTGCAGCGAACGGATCATGGCCTGGGCCACCTGGGTTGCCCGCAGGCCGTCTTCACCGGTGGCAAGCGGCGCTGGTTCGCCGCGTCCGAGGGCGGAAATCCAGGCCTGGAGCTGCAGGCGGTAGGCATCGGCAAAGCGCGGGCGCCAGTCAGCGGGGATATCGGATCGGCACTGGCCCTCGTAGCGCACCGGCAGCGCGGCGGCTTCCGGCAGGGCAGTGGTGCCACGCTCCGAAACCACTTCGCATCCGGTGGTGTAGCCGTACTGCGCATTCAGGAACAGCTCAAGGGTGGTCAGGGTCCCGTCGGCAGTGCGCAGCAGCATGAACGCCGGGTCCTGCAGGCCGCCTTCAGCGTGACGGGAACTCCGGCCGGCCTGCCACGAGACTTCCGTGATGGGCGAGCCCAGAAGCCACGGAATGATGTCCAGTTCGTGGATGGCGGAATTGGTGATCGCGGATTCGGCAGTGGTGCCGGGGCCCGCAGAGGCATTGCGGCTGATGCAGTGGACCACCAGCGGATCCCCCTGGACACGGTCCCGCACTGACCGGCGCAGGGCCACGTAGCCAGGGTCGAACCGGCGCATGAAGCCCACCGACAGCAGCGATGCGCCGGTGGCGGCGATGATGTCGGCGTCGGCTGCGACAACCTCCTGGCTTTCCAGCAAAGTGGGTGCCAGCGGCTTCTCACACAGGACCGGGGTCATCGCCTCGAAGCATTCCAGCACCAGTCCGGCGTGGGTGGAGTCGTGGGAGGCGACAACGACGGCGTCAACCTCGCTTGAGTTGATCAGCTCGGAAGGATCGGTGGTGGTGCGTGCCGATGGGGCGCTGCCGCCGCCGCGCGTCCGGCGTCGAGGTCTGCCACATAAGTGACTTCAGCCCCGCTGATGGTGGTGGAGAGGTTCCTGATGTGGTCTGCGCCCATGACGCCGGCGCCGATGACGCCAACCCGGATCGGCATGTTGTGTTCCCGTTTCTCTGATCTGGCTACAGGTGCGCCTTCGTTTGCGTTTTCGCCGCGGCATGGCGGGCGGGGCCCCGGCTGTTCCGGCGGGCCCCGTCTCAGCCCGGCTTAAGCGTGCCGTTCGCTGTTTTCCCCGGAGGGTTCGGCAAATTCACCCACGTCCGCAACGTCGGCTTTGACTTCCTTGACGACCTCGCTGTGGCCGCCGAGCTGTTCGAGTTCGTGGGCGAGTTCGGCCAGTTCGGCGCCGCCGGCCATCTGGGCGGTCAGCTCGTCCAGGGTGATGTCCTTCTTGTCGTAGTAGCCGATGGACTTGCCGCGCTTGAGCAGCAGGAACCGGTCACCGACGGGGAAGGCGTGGTGCGGGTTGTGGGTGATGAAGATGACGCCCAGACCGCGGTCCCGGGCCTGCAGGATGTAGCGCAGCACCACGCCGGACTGCTTCACGCCCAGGGCAGCCGTGGGTTCGTCCAGGATCAGCACCTTCGCGCCGAAGTGCACGGCCCGGGCGATGGCCACGCACTGGCGCTCACCGCCGGAAAGCTGGCCGATGGGCTGCTCGACGTCGCGCAGGTCGATGCCCATATCCGCAAGCTCTTTCTTGGTGATGTCCTTCATCTTCTGGACATCGAGGCTCTTGAACGGGCCGAAACCGCTGGTCAGTTCCGAGCCGAGGAAGAAGTTCCGCCAGATCGGCATCAGGGGCACCACGGCCAGGTCCTGGTAGACCGTGGCGATGCCCACGTCCAGGGCGTCGCGGGGTGAATCGAATTTCCGCTCCTCGCCCAGGACCTTCAGGATGCCCTCGTCGTGCTGGTGCAGCCCGGCGATGATCTTGATCAGCGTGGACTTGCCGGCGCCGTTGTCACCCAGCACGCAGGTGACCCGGCCGTTGTCCACCGCCATGGTCACATCGCGCAGGGCGATGATGTTCCCGTAGTGCTTGCCCACCCCGTCCAGGGACAGCAGGTGCACCGGGGTGTGCGTGAGGGGATCCTTTTCATCCTTGAGCAGGGTCTCTTGGTCAATCATTTTGGCATTCATTTCTCCGGCCCCTTCTTACTTGAGCTCTGCGCGGCGCTTGACGATGAGGTTCACGATGGTGGCCAGCAGCAGCATCAGGCCCAGGAAGAACTTGAACCAGTCCGGGTTCCACTGCGCGTAGACGATGCCCTTGTTGGCCATGCCGAAGATGAACGCACCGATCGCACCGCCCACCGCCGAGCCGTAGCCACCGGTCAGGAGGCAGCCGCCGATCACCGCGGCGATGATGTACAGGAACTCGTTGCCCACACCCTCACCGGACTGCACGGCATCGAAGGCGAAGAGGTTGTGCATGCCCAGGATCCAGCCGCAGAAACCAACAGCCATGAACAAACCGATTTTGGTCTTGTTGACGGGCACGCCCACTGCGCGTGCGGAGTCCGCGTTCCCACCGGCGGCGAAGATCCAGTTGCCCACCTTGGTGCGCAGCAGCACCCACGACGCGATGGCGACCAGGATGATCCAGAAGAACACCGTGATCTTGACTTCGACGCCGCCGATGCTGATCGATGAGGCGAACACGGCCCGGGCGGAATCAAAACCATCCAACTTGGAGATGGACGGGGAGGACACGCTGCCGCCGATGAGGCGGGTCAGGGCCAGGTTCAGGCCGGTCAGCATCAGGAACGTCGCGAGCGTGACGATGAAGCTGGGCAGTTTCGTCTTGATCAGGATCCAGCCGTTGATGAAACCGATCCCGAGCGAAACGACGAGTGCCAAGGCAACTCCCACCCACGCGTTCGTCGAGAAGTTCCAGCTGAACAAGGAAGCGGTCAGCGCCGAGGAAATCACCGCCACACCGGTGGAGAGGTCAAACTCGCCGCCGATCATCAGCAAGGAAACCCCACCGCCATGATCCCGATCGTGGAACTGCCGTACAGAATGGTGGCCAGGGCGTTGGGCTGGGTAAACGTTGAGGAAACCAACGCGAAGAAAATGAAGAGGACGACGGCCCCTACGAGCGCCCCGACCTCGGGGCGGCCCAGAAGCTTCTGGAAGGGGCTGCGCTGCCCGACGCGTTCGTCGCCGCGCGGCCCGGCTGCTGAAGCCGGTGCAGGTGGCAGGGTTGCTGTATTTGCCATAGGAAGAACTCCTTGTTGGTCAGGCCGTGCGGCGGTTGCCCGCCGCACGGCCCGAATCCCGGATCTAGCGGACGCCCTGCTGGGCGAACTTGAGAACGTCGGACGCGTTGGACTTGTCAACGATGGTGGGCCGGTCAGGACCGGCTGGCCGCCGCCAAGCTTGAAGCCGCCACGCTTGGCCTGCCACAGCGTGTCAACGGACATGTAGCCCTGGAGCCACGGCTGCTGGTCTACGGTGAAGATCACGGCGCCGTCCACGATTTTCTGGGCAAGTTCCGCGTTCAGGTCGAAGCTGGCAACCTTGGAGGAACTGCCGGCATCCGTCACCGACTTGAGCAACGTGAGGGTGATGGGGGCGCCCAGGCCGATGATGACATCTGCATCCTTGGCTGCCTGGAGCTTCGCGGTTGCGGTGGACTGGACTGCGGTCATGTCCTTGCCGTCGACGTACAGGATCTCCGCACCCGGAACCTTGGCCTTGACGCCCGCGCACCGCGCCTCGAGGCCCACGTGCCCCTGCTGCTGGATGACGCAGACGGGGTGCTTGAAGCCCTGTTCGGCGAGCTTGGTGCCCACCGCCTGGCCGGCGAGCTGTTCATTCGAGCCGAAGTGCGTAAATGCGCCAAGCTGCGCCGAGACGGATTCACCGGCGTTGAGGCTCACCACCGGGATGCCGGCGTCGGTGGCCTTCTTCAGGACGTCCTTCAGGGCATCGGGGGTCGCGAGTGTGACGGCGATGCCGTCCACCTTCTGGTCGATGGCCTGCTGGACGAGCTGGGCCTGGCGTCCGGCTTCCGGGTCGGACGTGTAGAGCAGTTCAACGTTGTCCTTCGCCGAAGCTTCCTCGGCGCCCTTGCGGACGATGTCCCAGAAGGTATCGCCGGCCGCGGCGTGGGTGATGAGGGCGACTTTCATCCGCTCGGTGGTCGCAACCTGACCGCCGCCGGCGCCGCCGCCGGTGTCAGCCGGTTTCCCGCCCGTGCTTGAGCAAGCGGAGAGAGCCAGCATCGGAACGACGGCCGCCACAAGCGTCGCCTTCCGCCAGGAAAAGTTCTTCACGATTTATCTCCTTATGATTGGGGTGCGGCTCTGCCACTCTGCAGAAGCTCGAAGCCCTCTACCTAGATCATGGTGACTCGGCTCACAGATGTCAATAGTTTGTCCTGACATTAGGATGTTTTTACGTTGGAAGGGGCCGGAATGCCTCGCCGGTCCCCGGCGGGTGCCGTCGTCGAGCGCACCACCAGGACAGGATCGAGCAGCGTGCGCACCGCTTCCGTGGCCGGGTCCGCGATGCGCGCCAGCAGAGTCCTGGCGACATCCACCCCCACGAGATCGCTCCGGTTGTCCACCGACGTCAAGGCCAGGTAGCGGGACTTGGCCAGGCCGGAGTTGTCATAGCCAATCAGGGAAACGTCCCCGGGGACCGAGAGCCCCTTGCCTTGAGCGCGGCCAGGGCGCCCAGGGCCATGGTGTCATTGGCTGCGAAGATCGCCGTTGTCCCGGGATAATGCTCCAGCAGCCAGGCCGCAGAGGCGTAGCCGTCCTCCTCTGAGGTTCCGCCGGCTTCTCCTACGATCTGCACCTCAATGCCAGCCTCCAGGATCCGGCTTCGGAAGCCGGCCCGCCGGTGCGCTGCAGCCCCGCCCGAACCCGTAAGGTGGCCGATCCGCGTGTGGCCCAGCTCCAGAAGGTGGCTGGCCACCATTCGGCCACCGGCGTCGTCGTCGTTGGTAATGAGATCGGCGCCCTTTGGCACTCCGTTCCGCCATCCGGCCACCACCGCGGGCACCGCCGTCCCGGCCATCATGGACTCACTGGGCTCCGCCGCGATCACCAGTGCGTCAACGTGCATGGCGAGGAATCCCCCCACCACTTCCTCGATGCCACCCTTCCCCGGGCGAGTGTCAGCAAGCATGACGTGGTAGCCATGTTCCGTGAGGACAGACTCCATTCCGCGGAGCAGATCAACGAACCACGGGTTGCGGTAGTCATCAATCACGAGCCCGATGCTCATGGTCCGGCTGCTGGCAAGCGTGGTTGCTGCCCGGCTGGGGCGGTAGCCCAGGTCCGACATGGCAGTGCGCACGGCAGCAAGACGCCGCTCGCTTACCTTCGCCGGATTCTGCAGCACCAGCGAGACCAGGGACGGTGAAACCCCGGCGCGCTTGGCTACATCGTAAAGGGTGGGGCGTCGGGGTTTGGGCCGCTCATGGTCACGGAGGCGCCTTTCCGGCCGGCCGTCCGAGGCGGCTGGCCTGATCATTGACAGGACATATAGACATGGCTACGCTCAGTATCCAGCGTACAAATTGTAGCGCTACAAATTGCCGCCGGTCCCGTGGACACGGCGGAATTTCAAAGGAGAAATCAATGGCTGAAAGCCTAGGCGTCGCCGTCATCGGCGCGGGCATGGCAGGAAAAGCCCACGCCGCTGCCTACCGGACCGCATCCGCCCTCTACAGCCCGGTACTTCCGCCGGTACGCCTCGTCTCGATCGGTGATGTGAATGCCGGGTTCGGCTCGCTCGCAGCACGCCGTTTCGGCTACGAGCGCCATGACACCTCCTGGCAGGCGATTGCGGAAGCCGATGACATCGACGTCGTCAGCGTGGTCATCGCCAACTCGCTCCACCGCGAGGTGGTGGAGGGCCTGCTGGCCGCCGGTAAGCATGTGCTGTGCGAAAAGCCGCTGAGCGACTCCCTTGCGGACGCGCGCGCCATGGCTGAGGCAGCCCGCGACGCCGCCAGCATCGCGCGCATCGGCTTCACGTTCCGGCGCACCCCGGCATCGCCTACATCCGGGACCTGATCCGCAACGGAGTGCTGGGCAACGTCCTGCACTTCAGCGGCCGCTACTGGACCGATTACGGCTTCAGCCCTTTGGCTCCCATGAGCTGGCGCTACAAGGGCGGCCCGGGCTCGGGCGCGCTCGCCGACGTCGGAAGCCACCTGACGTACATCTCCGAATTCCTCTGCGGTGACATTAAGTCCGTCACCGGCGGGCAGCTCAGCACCGTGATCGGCAAGCGGCCGCTGCCGCTGGCCGCCGTGATGGGCCACGACCACGTGGCCGTCAGCGACACCTTCGAAGCTGTCGAGAACGACGACTACGCCGCTTTCAACGCGGACTTCGCCACCGGCGCCGGCAGCTTTGAAGTTTCCCGTGTTGCCGCCGGTCACGCCAACAGCCTCCAGTTTGAGGTGTTCTGCGAGAACGGCGCCGCCAAGTTCGACCAGCGCCGCCCCGCCGAAATCCAGCTGTTCCTCAACGAGGGCTCCGGAAATGAGAACGGCTACCGGCAGGTCATCCTCGGCCCGGGCCACCCCTACATCGCCGGCGGGCTTGCCATGGACGCCCCCGAGGTGGGCTTCGGCCAGAACGACGCATTCGGCTACCAGGCGCGGGCGTTCCTTGAAGAGGTCGCCGGCCTCAGCGAAGCGGAGTCCCTTCCCCGCTGCGCCAGCTTCGATGAGGGCGTCCGAAACATGGAACTGCTCGGTGCCGTGACGGAGTCCGCACTGAACAACGGAAAGAAGGTCACGCTATGAAACTCGGTGTCTACAACGCGATCCTGCACGACCGCCCGCTGCCGGAGGCACTGAAGGTCATTGCCGACCTGGGCCTGACCGGCATTGAAATCAATACGGGCGGGTTCCTGCCGGCCGTCCACGTCCCCACCATGGACCAGATCCTGGAAAGCGACGCCGCCCGCGACGACTACCTGGCGATCTTCGAGGGCACCGGCGTCTCGATCGCCGGCCTGAACTGCAACGGCAACCCGCTGCACCCGAAGCGTGAAATCGGCGAAAAGCATGCCGAGGACATCCGCCGTTCCATCCGGCTGGCGGAGCGCCTGGGCCAGAACCGGGTGGTGACCATGTCCGGACTGCCCGGCGGCGAGCCGGGGGCCACCACGGTCAACTGGGTGGTCAACGCCTGGAACTCTGCCGCCCTTGACGTGCTGGACTACCAGTGGGGCATTGCAGCGGACTTCTGGAAGAAAACCGACCGGCTGGCCGCAGACCACGGGGTCAAGGTGGCCCTTGAACTGCACCCGCAGAACATCGTGTTCAACACCGCCGACGTGTACAAGCTCATCGAACTGACCGGAGCCACCCACGTCGGCGTCGAACTGGACGCCTCCCACCTGTTCTGGCAGCAGATGGATCCGGTGGCGGTGGTCCGGGAACTCGGTCCGCTGGTCTTCCAGGCCGCAGCGAAGGATGTCCGCATCAACGCCGGGAATGCAGCGCTGTACGGCGTCCTCGACAACAGCTTCCGCCGGCTCGGACCGGAGGAAAACCGCACCAACCTCGGCGGGGACGAATGGGCCAACGAATGGCCCAAGAAGTCCGCCTGGGACTTCGTGGCGCTGGGCCGCGGCACGACACCGCCTACTGGACCGAGTTCCTGCGCGCACTGTATGAGGTGGACCCCAACATGCTGGTCAACATCGAGCACGAGGACGTCTCCCTGGGCCGGATCGAGGGCCTGCAGGTAGCCGCCAAGGTCCTGCGCGATGCCGACGCGGCACTCTCGGCTTCACTGAACCCGGCGTAGCCCGGGGCGGGGCCCCTGGCCGGGGCCAGGTTTTCCGGGCACGCAGAAACGCCCGACGCCGGCCGGCGTCGGGCGTTTCTGCGTGCAAGTGCAGTGGCGTCAGCCGCTACCGGACCTTCTGGATGTACTGCTGCATCGTTTCGCGCTGGTAGCGGGAAACGTCCGCAGCGTTGTCGTCTTCCGCGAATACGCTGGAGACCATCACGGCGTCCTCCCGGTCCAGGAAGCCGATCTCCTGCAGCCCGCCGAAGAACTCGTCCCAGTTGACGTCGCCGTCACCGATCTTCAGGTGCTGGTGGACGCGGACCGGGTTGCCCGGCGGGTTGGTGATGTAGCGCAGCCCGTGGGAGGCGTGGTGGTCCATGGTGTCGGCCACGTGGACCAGGCGAAGCTTGTCCCCGGCGGCCCGCATGATGTCCAGCGGGGCGTCCTTCATGTGGAAGCTGTGCGAGGCAACGTAGACCAGGCCCACGTTCTTGGAGTTCAGCCCGCGGATCACCCGGATGGCGGCCAGGCCTTCTTCGACGAAGTCGTCCGGGTGCGGGTCGATCAGAAGGTCGATGCCCTCGCGTTCGATAATGGGCAGCAGCTCCTCCATGGAACGGTAGAATGCCCGCTCGGATTCTTCGGCTTTCTCCGGCCGGCCGCTGAACTCGGTGTTCATGGTGCCGACGCCGAGGTCCACCGTGATCTGGATGGCACGCTTCCAGTAGCGGACAGCGGCCTCGCGGGCATCCTCGTCCGGACCGGACCAGCGGAGCACCGGCAGGACCGACGCGATTTCGATCCCCACATCCTTGCAGGCCTTCTTCAGCCGGCCCACGAGTTCGTCGTCGGCCTTCGGGTGGTTGAAGAACGGGATGAAGTCGGCATGCGGGGTCATTTGCATGTACTTGTAACCCAGGTCGGCAACCACCCGCGGGAATTCGAGCAGGCCGTGCGAGTGGTGGAACGGGGTGGGGTCAAGTGCGATTTTCACGTAGGACACTCCATTGTGGGTCAGTCGGGGCGGAAAGGACGTCTTGCGCTGGGCCCTAGCTGTGCTGGGCCTTAGCTGTACAGGGCGGGCTTGGCGTTCAGCCGTACCGCAACCTTTTCGCCGGATTTCTGGGCCTCGACACCGGCCTCGCAGCACGCAGCGGTGGCGTACCCGTCCCAGGCGGTCGGGCCACCGATCTCGCCGCGCCGGGCGGCATCCGCCCAGGCCTGGACCTCGACGTCGTACGCGGCGCCGAAGCGCTCCTCGAAGCCGGGGGTGATCCTGCCGCCCCAGCGGCCCGCGGTGCGGACGTACGGGCCGCCGTCGCCGCCGATGCTGACGATGCCGTCCTCGAACGAGGCCTGGGTGGCCACCTCATAACCGAACTTGGCGTTGACGTAGATTTCAACGTCGGCCAGGACACCGGACTCGGTTTCGATCAGGACGTGCTGGGGATCATGCTGGCCGGCGGGCGCATTGTTCGTCGCCTTGCCCAGACGGACCTGCACGGACGTGATCTCTTCGCCGGTGAAGTAGCGGATGGCGTCGAACTCGTGCACCACGGAGTCGTTGATCAGCATCTCGTTGGTGAAGCCCGCCGGTGTGCTCGGATTGCGGTGCTGGTGGTGGAGCATGAGCAGCTCGCCCAGTTCGCCGCTGCGGATCATCGAGCCCAGGGCAGCGTATTCCGCGTCAAACCGGCGCATGAATCCGACCTGGATGCGCTTGTGGCCCAGGGAGGCCTCGGCCTGGACAACCTTCCAGGCACTTTCGGCGTCAGGGGTCAGCGGCTTTTCGCAGAGGATGGGGATGTCCTTCTCGAGGGCCTTGTAGAGGATGTCCTCATGCAGGAACCCGGGGGTGGCGATGAGCACGGCGTTGACGTCACCGTTGTTCAGCGCCTCCTCGGCGTCGGCCAGTGCGACAGCGCCCGGGATGCCTTCGATGGCGGCCTGCGCACGGGCCAGGTCAACGTCGACGACGGCGGCGACTTCAGCGCCGTGGATACGGGTATTCAGGCGCTGGATGTGGTCCGCGCCCATGCGGCCGGCGCCGATAACGGCGACGCGAAGGGTTTCAGTCATTGTCTTTTCCTTACGTTTCGGGTGCCTGGGCGGGCATTAGTTGACGGTGGTGCGGGAACCGCAGGACAGCAGGTAGTTGCGGGTGCGCTTGGCGATCGGCATGGGGACGTCGAACGCCACCGGGTACATGTCCTGCTCCACGATGCCGAAGATCGGCCGGTTCAGTGCCTCCACGGCTTCGATGACGGCGCGCAGGTCGGGCAGGCCGTTCGGCGGCTCGGTCATGACGCCGGCCAGGTTGGCCGCGGCCCAGGTCATTTTTTCCGCGTTGACCTTCTTGAGGACGTCCGGGTTGATCTGCTTCAGGTGCAGGTAGCCGATCCGGTCCGGGTAGTTCTTGATGAGGTCGAGGCTGGAGGCTCCGCAGTACTCGGCGTGGCCGGTGTCCAGGCACAGGTTCAGGTACTTGGGGTCCGTGGCTCCGAGCAGGGTCTCGATGTCTTCCTGCGCACCTACGTGGGAATCGGCGTGCGAGTGGAACTGCTGCTTGAGGCCGAAGTCCTCCAGCAGGGTCTTGCCCAGGCGGTTGTGGCCGGCGAACAGGTCGCTCCAGGCCTTTTCCGAGAGTGTGCCGCTTTCCACTGCTTCGCCGGTGACGTCATCGCGCCACATGGCCGGGATGACCACGATGTGTTCGCCGCCCATGGCTGCGGTCAGTTCAGCGACCTTACGGGCCGGCTCCCACGCAGTTTCCCACTGGTCCAGTCCGCGGTGGAAGGCGGTGAATACCGTTCCGGCGGTGACCTTAAGGTCGCGCTGCTTGAGCTCCTCGGCGAGCCGGACGGGGTCGGTGGGCAGGTAGCCGTAGGGGCCCAGTTCGATCCACTTGTAGCCGGACTCGGCCACTTCGTCGAGGAACCGTTCCCACGGGGTCTGCTTGGGGTCGTCGGCGAACCATACTCCCCAGGAGTCCGGCGCGGTGCCGATGATGAGCTTGTTTTCTTGGTCTGTCATGACAGTGTCGACTTTCTGTTGTCTGGATGGCCGGTTGCCGGTCTGGCCAGGGCCGGGGGCGTCAGTGGAGGGGCATCAGTCCCGCCGGCCGCGGCCTTCAGTTGCGTCATCGGCACGGCCTGGGACGGCGTCCTCTCCGTGTGCCAGCTCGTCGGGGAGCCCTTCCGCAATACCATCGTGCCGCACCGTGTGGTCGTCGGCGTGGGAGGGGAAGTTGTAGGAGGCGCCGGAGGCGTGGTGGGTTTCGGGCCAGCGGGAGGTGATGACCTTGCCGCGGGTGTAGAAGGAGACACCTTCGGGGCCGTAGATGTGCTTGTCGCCGAAGAGGGATGCCTTCCAGCCGCCGAAGGAGTGGTAGGCCACCGGTACGGGCAGGGGCACGTTGATGCCGATCATGCCGACGGTCACGGAGCGCTGGAACTTGCGGGCCGCGGCGCCGGAGGAGGTGAAGATGGCGGTGCCGTTGCCGTACGGGTTGGCGTTGATCAGCGCGATACCCTCCTCGAGGCTGTCAACACGGACAACCACGAGGACCGGCCCGAAGATTTCCTCGCTGTAGGCGGTCATTTCGGTCTTGACGTGGTCCAGGACGGTGGGGCCGACCCAGAAACCTTCCTCGTGGCCCGGGACCACCAGGTCGCGGCCGTCCACCACCATGGCCGCGCCGGCGGCTTCTGCTTCGGTGACGATCCGGACGATGCGTTCCTTGGAGGCCGGGTGATGACCGGGCCCATTTCGGCGTCGGGCGCGGTGCCGTTGTTGACCTTGACGGCCAGGGCGCGTTCTTCGACCTTCTTGACCAGGAGGTCGGCCGCATCAGCGACTGCCACGGCGACGGAGATGGCCATGCAGCGTTCCCCGGCGGAACCGAACGCGGCGGCGGCGAGGTGGTCGGCGGCGTTGTCCAGGTCGGCGTCGGGCATGATGATGGCGTGGTTCTTCGCCCCGCCCAGGGCCTGGACGCGCTTGCCGTGCTTGGTGGCGGTCTCGTGGACGTACTGGGCGATCGGGGTGGAACCGACGAAGGAGATGCCGTCCACGTCCGGGTGGGTCAGCAGCCCGTCGACGGTTTCCTTGTCGCCGTGCAGGACCTGGAACACGCCGTCGGGCAGGCCGGCCTGCTTCCACAGCTTGGCCAGCAGCATGGAGGCGGAGGGGTCGCGTTCGGAGGGCTTGAGGATGAAGGCGTTGCCGGTGGCGATCGCCATCGGCGCCATCCACAGCGGGACCATGACAGGGAAGTTGAACGGGGTGATGCCCGCGACAACGCCCAGGGGCTCGCGGAAGGAGAAGACGTCGATCCCGGTGGAGACCTGGTCCGAGTAGTCGCCCTTGAGCAGCGTCGGGATGCCGCAGGCGAACTCGATGACCTCCAGGCCGCGGCCGATTTCGCCCTTGGCGTCGGAGAGGACCTTGCCGTGCTCAGCGGTGATCAGCGCCGCGAGCTCGTCAATGTGGGCGGCAACCAGCTCGCGGAACTTGAAGAGCACCGCGGTGCGGCGGGCCAGGGAGATGTCTCCCCAGGAGTCCGCGGCGGTACGGGCGGCGGCGACGGTGGCGTCCAGGTCTGCCCGGTTGGCCAGCCGCAGCGTACCGGTGACCTGGCCGGTGGCCGGGTTGTAGACGGGCTGGGTGCGGGTACCCGCACCGGCGGTTTCGGCGCCGTTAATGAAGTGGTTGATGGTGGTCTCAGTGGTGGTAGTCATGGGACTCTTCCTTGAGTAGTAAAACGTGCAGGGAACGAGGGGAGCGGTCAGCCGAGCAGCTTGCGCTGGCGGGACTTGTGGTCGGTGTAGGTCTGGAACGCCCGTTTGGTCGAGTCCAGTTCGGAGACCTGGGAGACCGGAACGTCCCACCACGACTCGGAACTGGGCGCGTCCAGCAGCGGGTCGGACTCGACGTGGATCAGGATCGGGCCGCCGCGCTCGGGTGCGGCTTTGGCGTCGCGGACGGCCTGTTCGAGTTCGGCGATGACTTTCTCCCCCGGTTCGATCCGGATGACCTTCACGCCCAGGGACTCGGCGTTCAGGGCCAGGTCCACGGGGAGGGTTTCACCCTCGTCGAAGCTGTGCTGTTCCTCGTTCAGCGCCCGGTACTGGGTGCCGAACCGCTGCGAGCCCAGCATCTCGGACAGCGAGCCGATGGAGGCGTAGCCGTGGTTCTGGATCAGGACC
The DNA here is from genome assembly GCA_002370555.1 of Arthrobacter sp. Hiyo4. Classification (GTDB taxonomy): domain Bacteria; phylum Actinomycetota; class Actinomycetes; order Actinomycetales; family Micrococcaceae; genus Arthrobacter. The sequence goes on along the minus strand of AP014718.1, from coordinate 713,194 downwards.
ACGATCAGCTTGATCCGTTCGGCGACGGCGGTGACCAGTTCGGTGTGCATCATCAGGTAGGAGCCGTCCCCACCATCACGACGACGTCGCGCCCCTTGTGGCCGGCGCCGCCCTTGGCCGCCTCCGCCAGCGCCGCGCGCTTGACTCCGAGCCCGCCGGGGATTTCGTAGCCCATGCACGAGTACGCGTATTCCACGTGGTAGCCGAAGGGATCCCGGACCCGCCACATCTTGTGCAGGTCCCCCGGCAGGGAACCGGCCGCGCAAATCACGACATCCTGCGCGTCCATGGCCCGGGACGTGGCGCCGATGATCTCGTTCTGCGCCGGCAACGGGGTGTAACGGGTGTCGAACGCTTCGTCCACCGTGGCGTCCCAGCGCTTCTTCTCCGCGGCGATCTGCTGTTCCAGGTCGCCGCCGACACGGTAGCCGCCGAGCGCCTGGTTCAGCTTGACCAGGGCCTTGCGGGCGTCGGCCACGATCGGCAGCGTGGTGCCGTGCTTGTACGCGTCGATCGGGGCGACGTTGATGTTGATGAACTTCACGTCCGGGTTCTGGAACGCGGTCCGGGACGCCGTCGTGAAGTCCTCGTACCGGGTGCCGATGCCGATGATCAGGTCCGCCTCGGCCGCGATGGCGTTCGCCGCCGTCGTGCCAGTGGAACCAATCGCACCCAGGGAGAACTTGTGGTCCCAGGGCAGGACGCCGACTCCGGCCTGCGTGTTGCCGACCGGGATGCCCGTCAGCTCGACGAACTTTGCGAGCTCCTCGTTGGCGTAGGCGTACAGGACGCCGCCGCCGGCGATGATCAGGGGGCGCTTCGCGGCGCGGATGGCAGCGGCAGCACGGGCGATGTCGCCGTCGTCCGCGTCGGGGCGGCGGATCCGCCACTCGCGCTCGGCCAGGAACTCCTCGGGCACGTCAAAGGCCTCGGCCTGGACGTCCTGCGGCAGCGAGATGGTCACCGCACCGGTCTCGGCCGGGTCCGTCAGGACGCGCAGGCCGTGGTGGAGCGCTGAGAACAGCTGTTCCGGGCGGTTGACGCGGTCGAAGAACTTGGACAGCGGCCGGAACGCGTCATTGACGGTCAGGTCGTAGGCGTAGGGCTGCTCCAGCTGCTGCAGCACCGGATCCGCGGCGCGGGTGGCGAACGTGTCGGACGGCAGCAGCAGCACAGGCAGCCGGTTAGTGGTCGCCAAAGCGGCACCGGTCAGCAGGTTCGAGGAACCCGGTCCGATGGAGGTGCTGATCGCAAAGGTCTGCCGGCGGCGCGTGTGCCGGGCATAGCCCACCGCCTGGTGCACCTGGGCCTGCTCGTTCCGGCCCTGGTAGTACGGCATGATCGCCGGGTCCAGCTGCTGGTACTGCTTCAGCGCCTGGCCCACACCGGCCACGTTGCCGTGCCCGAAGATGCCGAACGTGCCCGGGATCAGGCGCTCCCGGTAGTCCACTCCCCCGATGCTGTCCACGGTGTACTGCTTGGAAAGGTATTCGACGACGGCCTGGGCGACAGTCATTCTGCGTGTTGCCATGACTACTCCGATGCTTCTGCGGTGTGGTTAAGGAGGGAGGCAGCACTGGCGACGGCACCTGCAACATCGCCGTCGGCGGGTACAACAGCGTCCGCCCGACGGTGAGGCCCTGCACACCTGGCAAGGCCAGCGCGGCTTCCCAGGTGGCAAACACTTCATCCTGCGTCCCTTCCGGGTCCCCGCCCAGCAGGACAGTGGGCATGGTGGTTGCGGCCATGACCCGCTCCATCTCAGCCACCACGGGCAGCTTCATCCACGTGTAAGCACTGGTGGAACCCAGGCCCTCGGCGATCGCAATGGACTTGATCACGGCGTCAGTGGACAGGTCATTACGGACCTTGCCCTTGTCCCAGACGGACAGGAAGGGCTCAACCATGGCGATCAGCTGGCGCTCAGCCAGGGAGTCGATAGCCTTGGCCGTCGCTTCGAGCATGGATACGGTGTCCGGGTCCCCAGGCAGATCCGGGTGAGCATCTTTCCGCCGTCGGCCCCCAGCGCTTTCAGGGCAGCGGCCGTGTGGCCGGTGAAACGGTCATCGATTTCGTTCACCAGCCCGGAAAGCCCGCCCCGGTTCATGGACCCGAACACCAGTTTGCCCTCGAGGGCGCCCAGCAGCAGCAGGTCGTCCATGATGTCCGGAGACGCCAGGATTCCGTCCACGGCCGGGTTGGCCAGGGCGATCTGGAGCCGGTCCAGGAGCTGCCGGCGGTCAGCCATGGCCACGGGGTCCGACCCGACCGCGAGTGCTCCGCGGGCCGGGTGGTCGGCCGCGACGATGAAGTTCTGCCGGCCGGATTTCAGGCCTGGGTGGCGGCGCCGGGCCTTGGCTGCCCGGGCAACAGCGTCCGGGTCTTCCAGCCTGATGGTGCTCAGGTGGGCATAACGGCGGGGATCGTCATCCAGGGCGTTGTTCGAGGCAAGGGGTGTGAGTATCACAGCGCTGCTCCTTGGTGAATTGAGGTGCCGGGAACCGGACGGCCGCGTTCGGCCAGCAGCGAGGTGACCTCATCCGGCGTCGGCATGGCATCGGCACAGGACAGGCGGGAGGCGACAATGGCGCCGGCCGCGTTGGCGTAGTCCAGGACCTGGGCGAGCGGCCAGCCGGACAGCAGTCCGTGGCAAAATGCTCCGCCGAAGGAATCGCCGGCGCCAAGGCCATTGACCGTCTCCACCGGAACCGGGCCGAGACCACGCGCTGGGTGCGGGTCTTGGCCATCACGCCTTCGGGACCGAGCTTGACCACGGCGATCTCGACACCCGCGGCGAGGAGCCGGTCGGCCTGCTCGTCAGGGGTACCCTCACCTACCGCCACGGCGCATTCCTTGTCGTTGCCGATCGCGACCGTCACGTGGGGCAGGATCTTAGCGACCTGGGCCCGGGCTTCCTCTTCGGAAGCCCAGAACATGGGCCGGTAGTCCAGGTCCAGGATGGTGAACTGACCCTCCGTCAGCTCCGCACGGGAGCGCGCTTCATGGGCTTTGATGTGCGCGGAGCGGCTGGGCTCCTGGCACAAACCGGTAACCGTGGACCAGAAGATCCGGGCATTGCGGATCGCGTCCAGGTCCAGTTCCTCGGGCTTGATCTGCAGGTCCGGTGCGGTGGGGAACCGGCCGTAGAAGTACAGCGGAAAATCATCCGGCGGCATGATGGCGCAGAACGTCACCGCCGTGGGCCATTCCTTCACCGGCGTGACAAAGGAATCATCAACATTGAACTTCCGCAGTTCCCGGTGAAGGTAGGTTCCAAAGGCATCATCCCCGGTCCGGGTGATGACGGCTGCGCGGCGCCCGTGCCGTGCAGCGGCCACTGCCACATTAGAAGGGGAGCCCCCGAGGTACTTGCCAAAGGACGTTACGTCCTCCAGATCCACCCCAATGTCATTCGGGTAGATATCAACGCTGATGCGCCCGATCGTGAGCAGTTCGTGGGTCACGGTAATCGCGGACCTTTCTGGTTTGAGCTCCATACCCTCTACAGCAAGAGCTAGAACTCCGGTTCCTGGCCGGGCCCCCGTGAACGGGGCCACAACCACTACCTTGCCCTAGAATCATTGTCCTGTCAAAGGTTTGTACTGACATATTTACAACCTGCATTGGATGGCGAATTGACACCCCTGGGACTACTTTTGGGGACCGCCAGTTCACCCGTGACGTACTGCGCCCGCCCGAAGCCGAACGACCAGTCACCGGCCGTATTCTCCACATATCCGATGAACACGTCCTCACCGGCAATATCAAGTTCCGCCAGCCGGTCGGCGATCGCCGCAAATAGCGATTGCTTGGCCGCCCGGCTCCGGCCGCCCTGGGTAAAGATCTGGATCATCACCACATCGGGGGTGCGCTCGAAGCCGAGCCCCGCATCCTGGGCGACAATCTGGCCCTTCGGGTGCTCGGTGAGAATGTGGAAGTAGTCCCGCTCCGGGATGGCATACTCCGCGAGGATCGCGTCATGGATACCCCTACTCAAGCGCTGCAGCAGTTCAGCGCTGCGCCCTTGATTAACATCGATTCGTACCAGCGGCATTTTTTCATCTCCCTGAAGTTTGTCATGACATACTAACAAACTTTTGAGAGGGGAGGCAAGGAAAATCCCCAAACAACCCTTCCGCCCAGGCAGGTCCGGGGGTACGGTTAAACAACCAGATGATTTATCAATGAATTAGTTGATTAACTGATCAAGAAAGGCCTGCAGCACGATGAACCCCGACGACGGCACCCTGGACTCGGCCTTTATGGCCCTGGCCGACCCCGTGCGGCGGCGGATCATCGCCCGGCTAAGCCGCGGGCAGGCCACAGTCAACGAACTGGCGGAACCCTTCGCGATCACCAAACAGGCGGTCTCGAAGCACATCCAGGTCCTTGAGCAGGCAGGGCTCGTCACCCGCAGCAGGGAAGCCCAGCGCCGGCCCGTCCACCTGAATCCCGCACGGCTGGAGGCTCTCACAGCGTGGATCGACCAGTACCGGCTGGTCCGCGAAGAGCAGTTCCGCAGCCTGGATGCCGTGCTCAGATCCAATGCCGCAACCGGCGGCAACGACCTAAAGGAATCATCATGAGCAATCCACTGAACCTCACCATTCCTGAAGGACTCCCCTTCATCGACTTCGAGCGGGATTTCGACTTCCCGGTGGCGGACGTCTTCCGCGCTCACAAGGACCCGGACCTCATCGTCCAGTGGCTCGGCCCGCGCGGCATGAAGATGGAAATCAACCACTTCGATTTCCGGACCGGCGGCAGCTACAGCTACCTGCACACCGGGCCCGACGGCGTCGCCTACGAATTCAGCGGCGTCTATCACACCGTCCGCGAGAACGAATTCGCCATCCAGACCTTCGAATTCGGCGGCTACCCCGACGTGGTCAGCATCGAGTTCCTCACCTTCGAGGATCTCGGTGACGGCCGGTCCCGCATCCGGGGCCACTCCGTCTACCCCACCCAGGAAGCCCGCGACGGCATGGCGCAGTCCGGCATGGAGGGCGGCATGACCGAAGGATACGAGCGGCTCGACGAACTGCTCAGCGGCGCCAAGGTCTAGAAAAGCCCTTAAACGGTACGACGGCGGCGGGTTACCTTCCCTGAAAAGGTAACCGGCCGCCGTCGTAGTGGCAGTCGCGGCCAATGTTCGAGCCCGTGCGGATCCGGAACTGTCAGCCGTTGAACTCCGCCGGGTGCGGACCGGTGCGGCCGTCGCGCTCCAGGCCGTCGATCACAGTGAGTTCGTCGGCCGTCAGGTCGAAGCTGAACACGTCCAGGTTCTCCCGGATCCGCTGCGGGGTGACGGACTTGGGGATGATGATCCGGCCCCGCTGCAGGTGCCAGCGCAGAATGGCCTGGGCGGGACTCACCCCATGCCGTGCCGCGATCTCCACAACGGCCGGATCCGCCAGCACGGCACCCTGCGCGAGCGGGCTCCAGGCCTCCGTGGCGATCCCGTGCGCGGCATTAAAGTCCGCGATGTCCCGCTGCTGCAGGGCCGGGTGGAGTTCAATCTGATTGACGGCCGGGACCGTGCCGCCCAGGTCGATGACCTTCTGCAGGTGTTCCGGGAGGAAGTTGGAGACGCCGATGGCCCGGGCCTTGCCGCTGGCCAGCAGGTGCTCCAGCGCCCGCCAGGACTCGAGGTACAGGCCGGTTGCCGGCGCCGGCCAGTGGATGAGGTAGAGGTCCAGGTGTTCCAGTCCCAGCTTGTCCAGGCTGGCCTCGAACGCGGCCAGCGTGGAGTCGTAGCCGAGGTCGGCCACCCACAGTTTGGACGTAATGAACAGCTCTTCGCGGTCGATGCCGGACTCGGCGATGGCACGTCCGGTGCCCGCCTCATTGCCGTAGATGGCGGCGGTGTCGATGCTCCGGTAGCCGGCAGTCAGGGCAAAGCCGACGAGCACCACCACCAGCACGGAGAGCACCACAACGAGCGTGCGGTCCACGTTGCGGTCCGCGGCCTTGCCGCCGAAGGTGTTGCCGGCAAAGAGGCCCACACCGAAGACGATCAGCAGCCACGGCACAGTGGAGGCGGCGAATCCGGAGACGTCGGTGAGCGTGAAGGCGATGTAGGTGAAGGCGCCGAACATCCCGCCGTAGCCGAGGATCGTGACGAGGATGGAGAGCCACACCTGGCCGGAGCGGAACGCGCGGAGTTCGCTGCGCAGGGTTCCGAAACTGTACGGAATGAGATAGGACGCGTAAGCTAGTAGTTGCAGACGCGTTATTTATTGTTGTACAAGCAGATACACCGCGCAAGCAACTACTATTGATTGTGCTCCGCCTCACGCGGCCATGCGGCTGGAGCACCCGCGAGAGGAAAGACAGATGGGCATCAAGGACGACGCCGTGGAGGTCCGGGCACAGGGTTGGCGCACGCTCGCGGCGCTGCACGGCCTGATCGAGGGTGAGCTGGAACGCTCCCTGCAGGCCGAGTCAAAGCTGTCAGTGGTGGAGTACACCGTGCTGGATGCGCTCAGCCGCCAGGACGGCTGGCACATGCGCATGCAGCAGCTCGCCCGCGCCACCGCGCTCAGCGCCAGCGCCACCACCCGGCTGGTCAACAGGCTTGAGGACCGCGCCCTGCTGACCCGGATCCTCTGCGCGGACGACCGCCGCGGGATCTACACCGAGCTCACGCCCAGCGGCATCGCCCTGCTGGAGGAAACCCGCCCGGTCCATGACGCCACGCTGGAGCGCGCACTGGCCGAGGCCCAGGAGATTCCCGAGCTGGCCGCGCTGGTGGACGCACTCCCCCGGCTGCACGCGAACGCCTAGTCGCCGCGCACCCTTAAAGTACGACGGCGGACGGTCACCTTCCAGGAGAAGGTGACCGTCCGCCGTCGTGCTTAACCAAAAGGCGCTTAAACAAACAACGCGGGGTCACTCCCTGCCCGATCCAACCTCTGGAAAGGGCAGGGAGTGACCCCGCGTTGTATTGGTGCTAGAGCGCTGCGTAGACTTCGCGCAGCAGCTTGGCGGTCTCGGACGGCGTCTTGCCGACCTTCACCCCTGCTGCCTCGAGTGCTTCCTTCTTGGCCTGGGCGGTTCCTGCGGAACCGGAGACGATGGCGCCGGCGTGGCCCATGGTCTTGCCTTCGGGAGCGGTGAAGCCGGCCACGTAGCCAACAACGGGCTTGGTGACGTGTGCCTTGATGTAGTCGGCGGCACGCTCTTCGGCGTCGCCACCGATTTCGCCGATCATCACGATCGCCTTGGTCTCCGGGTCAGCCTCGAACGCGGCCAGGGCGTCGATGTGCGTGGTACCGATGACGGGGTCGCCGCCGATGCCGATGGCGGTGGAGAAGCCAAGGTCGCGCAGTTCGTACATCATCTGGTAGGTCAGGGTTCCGGACTTGGAAACCAGGCCGATGGGGCCCTTGCCTGTGATGTTGTTCGGTGTGATGCCAACCAGTGCTTCGCCCGGCGTGATGATGCCGGGGCAGTTCGGTCCGATGATGCGGGTGACCTGCTTGCCGTCAGCGTCAACCGTGGACTGGGCCAGTGCCCAGAACTCGGCGGAGTCCTGGACCGGCACGCCTTCGGTGATGACGACGACCAGGCCGATGCCTGCCTCGATGGCTTCAACCACGGCGTTCTTGGTGAATGCCGGCGGGACGAACACGATGGAGACGTCGGCGCCGGTTTCGGCAATGGCTTCCTTGACGGTGCCAAAAACGTTGATCTCGGTCTCGCCGTGCAGGACCGTGGTGCCAGCCTTACGGGCGTTGACGCCACCAACAATGTTGGTGCCGGCCTTCAGCATCAGGGCGGTGTGCTTGGTGCCTTCGCCGCCGGTGATGCCCTGGACGATGACCTTGGAATCCTTGTTCAGATAGATAGACATGGTGCGTCCCTTTACTTAGCTGCGTTGGCGAGCTCGGCGGCCTTGTCGGCGCCCTCGTCCATGGTGGCGGCCAGGGTAACCAGCGGGTGGTTGGCCTCGGCCAGGATGCGGCGGCCTTCCTCAACGTTGTTCCCGTCGAGGCGGACTACCAGCGGCTTGTTCGCGTTGTGGCCCAGCTCGGCCAGCGCACCGACGATGCCCTTGGCGACGGCGTCACACGCGGTGATGCCACCGAAGACGTTCACGAACACGGACTTGACCTGCGGGTCACCCAGGATGACGTCGAGGCCGGCGGCCATGACCTCGGCGGAAGCTCCACCGCCGATGTCCAGGAAGTTGGCGGGCTTGACGTTGCCGTGGTTTTCACCGGCGTAGGCAACAACGTCCAGAGTGGACATGACCAGGCCCGCACCGTTGCCGATGATGCCCACGGAGCCGTCCAGCTTGACGTAATTCAGGTCCTGCGCCTTGGCCTTGGCCTCGAGCGGATCCGCAGCGTCCTTGTCTTCGAGGAGGGCGTGCTTGGCGTGGCGGAAGCCGGCGTTCTCGTCGAGGGAGACCTTGCCGTCCAGTGCCACGATGTCGCCGGCGCCTGTCTTGACCAGCGGGTTGACCTCAACGAGGGTGGCGTCTTCCTTCTTGAAAACGTCCCAGAGCTTGAGGATCACGGCGGCGACCTTGCCGCGCAGTTCCTCATCGAAGCCTGCAGCTGCGACGATTTCGTCAGCCTTGGCCTGGTCGATGCCCACAGCGGGGTCGATGGCGATCTTGGCGAGCGCCTCAGGGCGTTCGACGGCGAGCTGTTCGATTTCCATGCCACCTTCTACCGAGCACATGGCCAGGTAGTTGCGGTTGGCCCGGTCCAGCAGGACGGAGAAGTAGTACTCCTCGGCAATGTCGGCACCCTGGGCAATCATCACCTTGTTGACGGTGTGGCCCTTGATGTCCATGCCCAGGATGTTGGTGGAGTGCTCAAACGCCTCATCGGCGGTCTTGGCAACCTTGACGCCGCCAGCCTTACCGCGGCCACCGGCCTTAACCTGGGCCTTAACGACAGTTACGCCGCCGATTTTCTCGGCAGCTGCCTTTGCTTCTTCTGGGGTGTACGCCACGATGCCGGCAAGCACGGGTACACCGTGCGCCTCGAACATATCGCGCGCCTGGTATTCAAACAGGTCCACGGTTTAGTGTCCTTCTACGTCGAAGTAGTTTCTGTACAGTCGGGCACCGCCGAAGACGATGACCGGGCTGCGGATTGCCTGCACCTGCGACCAGTCCGGAAACGGGCCCCACAGCGCAATGCTCCATTCGGAACTCTAGCCCTCTCAGAGGACCGGCCCGTTCCACACTACCGCTTATGTGAGTAACGACACTATTCTATGGAGCGTAGAAAAACGCCTAGATTACGGGGTTTTTGAGGCCTCCGCGGGTGCCGGGGAAGCTGTTGCCGCGTTCTTGGAAATAAGTTCGTAGCGGTCCCGGGCAACAAAGAATCCGACGCCGGCCGTTACGTTTCCGCACGCCACGCCGCCATTATGGGCCGAACAGCGCAGCCCGTTCCGTTCCAGGTTCTGGCCCTCGGCGAGGACCCGCAGTTCCGTGAGCGGGCCGCTCTTGTTTCCCTTGGGTCCGTAGGCTGCCTCCATTTGTGTGACGCCGGAACGGCACTCCCCGTACGTTGCCTTGTCCGGGCTGACCAGCGCTACTCCGCCCAGGTAGCCCAGGCCGGTGCCGGTGCAGTCGTCCTTGATGTCGCCTGCGGCAGGCTTGGGGTAACCGGCAAGCTCGCAATGCGCCACGGGGACGGTGTCGAGCTTGTTGTTGGCCGCATCACTGAAGCTGTTTAACTCATACGGGAGGTTGAGGTGTTCCCCGCGGGCCGACGTCAGGGAGCACACAATGTTCCGGTCCTCCGTGATGAAGGACAGGACGTCCCCGCTGGCCCTGAACGCGGCGGGGTCGGCCAGCGCTGCCCGTTCGAGTTGTTCCATGGCCGGCAGCGGCGGCGGAGCCACATATCCCGGGTCCTCGGTGGTGATGCTGCAGGCAGTGCCCGTCACTACGAAGAGGGCGGCCAGGATCCCCACTACAGTCCGTCGCATGGCCTCCATTATGCCCCTGCGGCTTCAGGCTGTCGGGCGCCTCACCGCGGACTCCACGACGGCGGCAGCAGCTTCGGCGGGATCCTCACCCTCGAACTGCGCCTGCATCGTCCGGGCACGGGATTGCCAGCCTGGATCCGCCAGGACCTTTCGAACCGCAGCGGCTATGTCGGCGGGCTTGGGTGACTCGGTCCTGAGGTTAATGCCGACGCCGGCGTGTTCCACCCGGGCGTTAACGTCACTTTTACCCTCGTTGATGCCCGACACCACCAACGGAACACCCTTGGACAGGCTCAGCTGCACACCGCCGAATCCGCCGTTGGTGATGAAGACATCCGTGAAGTCAAAGACCTCCGCGAAGTCCACGTAGTCCCGCACCACCACGTTGGGCTGCGGGTAGCGGGCGTTCAACTCTTCGGTGCCGTGCCCGCCGGTTGCCACGATGACCAACGCATCCATGTCCTTGACCGCCTCAAGCGACGGAACGATGAGTTTGTCCTGGTCGAGGTTGTCCACCGTTCCCTGGGTGACAACGAGTGTTACGGGATAGGACCGGGAAACCCGCCGTCCGCACCGGAACCAGCGGAACCGGGGGCGGCCTGGCCTGCCGACCGGTATGGCAGGAGCGCACCGACGTAGTGCACTTTGGGGTTGACCCGGCGCCGCGGGAAATCGAGGGATTCCGGGCCGGTCTGGATGATGGCGGCCGAGCACCGGTAGGGCTCGTCCGTCAGCCGGCCTGCCCGCGGGACGGCCTGGCCGTAGGCGGCGTGCTGCCGGCGGTAGCTTTGACTGGCCGGCCGAAGAATGACCTTGTCGGACAGCAGGCCCGCCAGGCCTTGGACCGTTTTTTCCACGGGATTGCGGGGCGGCCGGAACCCGAAGAAAAGCGGCGGCACCTGCGGGTCGCTTTCCATGTTGGGGATCGCAACAAAATTCACCACCGGCTTGCCCATCAAGTGGGAGACGAGCCGGTGAATGAACATGGAACTGTCCGCCACAAGAACGTCGAACGGATACTGGTGAGCGGCCTCGCGGATGTCCTCGAAGAAGTGGCTGACGTTGCTGGCGAAAATCTTCTCGCCGTCGAAGCCGATGGCTCGTGGGCCCTTGAGTCTGGCCCGCTCCGGATAGAGCTCATTGAGGTTATCCGCGCGGTGCTCGATGGCCCTGCGGAAGGGGAAGTGCTGGATTCCCATGCCGCCGAGCCTGCCCGCATAGACCGGACCCGTGTACCAGGCCACCTCGTGGCCACGGTCCTTGAGCCGCATCGCCATGCCCGTCATCGGGTTGAAATGGCCGTCAATGGCCTGGCTGGCGAACAGGATCTTCACAGTGGTGCCCCCGAATCTGCTGTGCTCAAGTTCTGCTGTGCTCAAGTGGCCTGCGCTTCACCGGTTCCCCGGCGACCGGCTGTTTCCCGGGTACCGCGCGTTCCTGAACTGTAAGCCAGCCGGGGTGCCCGGACAAGGGCAAGCGTGGTCAGGCGTCGAGCTTCGTGAGCGGCGCATAGCGGAGCAGCAGTCTCTTCTCGCCGACGCTGAACTTCACCTTGGCCACCGTCTTGTCCCCTGCGCCTTCCAGCGCCAGCACCGTGCCGTTGCCGAAGCTGGTGTGGTTGACCTTGTCGCCCACGCTGACGGCCACAATCTCCTTCTGCGGCTGGACCCGGTTCTTGGCGATGGCCGCGGGAACGTCCGCGTTGAAGCCCGCCGAGGAATCGGCGGCCGCACCGCGGGACGTGCCGGCGCCCAGAAGGATCCGCCGTAACGGCTGGAACCGATCGAGGCGCTGCTGCTCCCCAGCCGCCGGACTGCCGGCTGGTGCCTTCGCGTTTCCAGTCCAGCAGCTCGGCGGGAATTTCCTCAAGGAACTGGCTGGCGGGGTTGTACTGGCTTTGGCCCCACATGCTGCGGACTTCGGACCGGGTGACGTAGAGGCGCTTGCGCGCGCGGGTCAGGCCCACGTAGGCCAGCCGGCGTTCCTCGGCGAGTTCCTTGGGGTCCGTGGCCGAGCGCTGGTGCGGGAACAGCCCGTGTTCCATGCCGGTCAGGAACACCACAGGGAATTCGAGCCCCTTGGCGGTGTGCAGGGTCATCAGCGTGACCACGCCCAGGCGTTTGGCTTCCGCCACGGCAGCGTCGATGTCCGCGCCGGGGCGTCCGGGATCTGGTCCGCGTCCGCCACCAGGGACACCTGTTCCAGGAACGCACCCAGGGAACCTTCCGGGTTCTCCTGTTCGTATTCACGGACGACGGCGACGAGTTCCGCCAAGTTCTCCACGCGGGACTCATCCTGTGGATCAGTGCTGGAACGCAGCCCGGCGAGGTAGCCGGTCTGTTCCAGGACAGCCTCCAGCGCGGCGGCTGCACCTGAACCGGAGGCAACCTCCGCGAGGTCGTCCAGCAGTTTCACAAACCCGAGGACGGCGTTGACGGAACGGGTGGCCATCCCGGGAGCTTCTTCAGCCCGCCGGGCGGCGGCCATGAACGACATCCGTTCGCGCTCGGCCAGTGCGGCCACGGCACCTTCGGCGCGGTCGCCAATGCCGCGCTTTGGTTCGTTGAGCACCCGGCGCAGGTTGACGTCGTCGTCCGGGTTCACCAGAACGCGGAGGTACGCGAGGGCGTCCTTGATTTCCTTGCGGTCGTAGAAGCGGGTGCCGCCCACCACCTTGTACGGCAGGCCTACCCGGACCAGCACATCCTCAATGGAACGCGACTGCGCGTTGGTGCGGTAGAAAATGGCAACATCACCGGGGCGGAGGTTGTCCTCGTCCTGTAGCCGGTCAATCTCCTTGGCAATGAACTGGGCCTCGGCGTGCTCGTTCTCGCCCACATAGCCGATGATCTTGTGGCCCTCGCCCTCGGCGGTCCACAGCCGCTTGTCGGGGCGGTTGGGGTTGCGTGAGATCACGGAATTGGCCGCGCTGAGGATGTTCTGCGTGGAGCGGTAGTTCTGCTCCAGTTTGATGGTGCGGGCGTCCGGGTAGTCCTTTTCGAACTCCACGATGTTGCGGATGTCGGCGCCGCGGAAGGCATAGATGGACTGGTCGGAGTCACCCACGACGGTGAGCTCGGACGCGCCGGGGCCCTCGCCCACTATCTCGCGGACCAGGGCATACTGGGCGTGGTTGGTGTCCTGGTACTCGTCCACGAGGACGTGCCGGAACCGCCGCCGGTAGGAATCGGCGAGCGCCGGGAAGGCTCGGAACATGTAGACGGTCTCGGCGATGAGGTCATCGAAGTCCATGGCATTGGCCTGGCGCAGCCGCTGGGTGTAGCCCTTGAAGACGTCAGCCACAGCGGACTCGAAGGGATCGTTGTAGTTCGCGGAGGACGCGTAGGAATCGGCGTCGATGAGCTCGTTCTTGAGCGCGGAGATCTTGTGCTGGATGGCCTTGGGCGCGAACTTCTTGGGGTCCAGGTCCAGGCTCTTGGAGACCTGGATGACCAGCCGCAGCGAGTCCGCGGAGTCGTAGATGGAGAAGTTCGACTTCCGGCCGACGTTCGCGGCCTCCTGGCGCAGGATACGCACGCAGGATGAGTGGAACGTGGAGATCCACATGATCTTGGCCCGTCCACCCACCAGCGCCGCGATGCGCTCCCGCATCTCGGCGGCGGCCTTGTTGGTGAACGTGATGGCCAGGATCTCACCGTGATGCGCGCGGTGCGTGGCAATGAGGTACGCGATCCGGTTACTGAGGACGCGGGTCTTTCCCGAGCCGGCGCCGGCCACAATGAGCAGGGCGCCGCCGGCATGCTTAACGGCCTCCTCCTGCTGCGGGTTAAGCCCTGCAGGAGTTCCTCGGCATTGGACCGGTGGTGGGCCGGCTCGCCGTTGCCGTCATGAGAGGGCTGCTGGTTGGCCCAGCCGCCCGTGCGCTGGGCGCCCTGTTCTGCTGCGTGTTCGGACCCGCCGCCGGGCCCGCCACCTGGTCCGCCGCCGCCGAATTCGGCGGCCGCGGCAAGGCCTTCCGGGCGCGACTTGGTGCGGGCGGAGGCTGGCGCGGCGGCCTTGAACGGTCCGTCAGAGTACGGGTCAAACAACATATCCATGGTGCTTACAAGTCTAGGCGGTGGGGCTGACAGTCAGGTCCAGCCTGTGGATAACACCGTGTTCCCCACCCGGGAAGCGCGCAAAAGGCGGTCCGGACTCAGGCGATGGAGCCCGACTCGAGGGCGGCACGCAACTCCCGCACCGCCGTCGTGCCTCCCGCCATAAACCAGTCCAGGCCGTTGATCCGGACCGTGTCCGTGGCGCCGCCGGCGGCCCGGACGATTGCCTTGCCGGGCAGCCAGTCCCATTCCGGGCAGCTGTGCTGGAACCAGCATCCCAGCTGGCCATCGGCCACCCGGCCCAGGTCGCAGGACCCGGAGCCGAACATCCGCAGCGCCGCGGCGGAGGTGGCCGCAGCGTGCCACGGCATGGCGCAGTGCGGATCCATCAGCCAGGTGGGGTGGATGTAGGTGGCTGCGCCGAGTTCGGCGAGCGCGGTTGCGTTGCGCGGCCCCCCGTCCTGGACAGCGTCCGTGTCCCGGTAGGCGGTCAGCACCTCGCCGTTCAGCGTGGCCGCGCGGGCCGTGCCGCCCAGCCAGAGCTTGTCCTCCTCGGGCTGGAATATCGCGCCGAGCAGCACATCGGACGAGTCCTTCAGCGCGAGGGCAGAGCACCAGTAGGTGGATCCGTGCAGGAAGTTGTAGGTACCGTCCACGGGATCGATCACCCAGGTGCGGCCGCTGGTGCCGGCCACCGAGGCGCCTTCCTCCCCCAGGATGCCGTCCTTCGGCCGGCAGCGCTGCAACTGCCCCAGCACGTAGGCTTCGGCAGCGTGGTCCGCGGCGGTCACCACGTCGGAGATGGAGGTTTTCTGCTGCGACTGCAGCCCGGCCATGCGCATCAGGAGCGCCAGTTGCCCGGCTTCGCGCACCAGCGCGGATGCCAGCTGATAGTCGTCCAGGGCAGGGTCAAGTTCAAGGGCGCTGTGCCGGCCAGTGGTCATGGACCCAGTTTAGGTGGCGGGATAATGGTGCAATGGCCAAAACCCAGCGCAGCGGATCAAGAAGCACGGCACCAAGGCGGCTGCTCCGCAGCACAGCCTCCCGCCGGTTATCAACCCCTCCACCAGCCGTTCGCCACAGAAGGCACAGAACAACACCAACCTGATCCTCATCGCGGGCGTGACAGTAAGCCTGTTCCTGTTCTGGTATGTCCACCTGCTCACGCTGCAGCAGCTCACGCAACTCTCCGGCGGCCTGGCCATGCCCGACTCGCTCGTGGGAGGTTTTGACGCCGGCTACGTTGGCCAACTGAACGCCGCCATGGACAACGACGCCCGCGGCCAGCTCAACTACGTCCACAAGACGGCCGGCACGCTGTTCCCGCTGATCTTTGGCTTCACCTGGCTGCTGCTGATCGGGACCAATGTGGCCCGGAAGACGCTCCGCTGGGCCCTCTGGGCCGTCCCGCTGCTGTTTGTGGTGGTCCGCTTTTGGGGCAATGTCTCCATCGACGCCGCGCTGGGATCGGAAACGGCCGACGCCGGCCAGGTCGCCTTGGCCTCCGCGCTCACCGTTGCGGGGTGGGTGCTGTTTGTCCTCAGCCTCCTGGCTGGGGCAGCAGCAGTGTTCCTGCGGAAAAAGCCAGCAAAATCGGCTAGGCCTGCGCCTTCCCAGTAACCCGGCCGCGCCCCTCCTTCCTGTGCCGGTGGACCCGCTGTGCGATCACCAGGCCCGAGGCCGCCACGCCCAGCGTGATCGGATAGCCCATCAGCCTCTCAAGCGTGCCGGGCTCCGGAACGTCCAGGCCTGTCAGCCCGCCTGCGACCAGCGCGGCGAGGGACACCAGCCCGCACACCAGCACGAACCACCCCAGCGGAGTCTGCCGCAGCCATAACGCCCCAGCAGCAGCAAGGCCAGCGCACCGGCCAGGAAATACATCAGCGCCCCGACGAAGTGCCAGCCGGAGCCGACGTCCTCCGGCACCAGGCCCACGATCATGGTCCCCGCACCGGCAGCACCGGTCAGGACCCGCACGGCGACCGCCGCCAGCCAGGGTTTCCGGCGCCCCGGCTGGACCCGGCCCCGGCCCTTGCCGCCACACAGAGCAGCCCCGAACCCAGCAGCAGGGCGCCGAGCAGCATCCCCAGCCCCTGGACCACAAACGAGGCATTCATCAGCCAATGCAGCGGCGAACACACATCCCGTCCGTCATAGGTCCCGCAGTGAAGCGCGCCGAGATCGCTGATGTATCCGGTCCGGCGGTCGTAGGGCTGCGGCCCGCCCCAGGCGCCGATCACGGCCGTTTCCGCGACAAAATACTGCAGGACGCTCAGGACGGACCAGGCTCCGATGTACTGGCGGGTGGAGGCGGTGTCCGGGAGGTAGGCCACGGCTGGGGCGGACGTCGGGGCTGATCTCATGCCAAGAGCGTAGTACGGCCCACCACCTTGTATGCTTGTATCCGTGTCCGGACGGACCGGCCCTGCCGGAACAGCGGACACGCGCCCTCGTAGCTCAGTGGATAGAGCACGGCTCTCCTAAAGCCGGTGTCGTTGGTTCGATTCCAATCGAGGGCACTTGAATCTTCCGTCCCCGGAGTTCGACCTCCGTGCCTACCTGCTCGGCCCCTCGCAGGCCGGGAACTTGCCTGTTGAGGGAAACTGGGCCGTCGAACGGCAGCTGTTGGACCGGCCCGCCGGCACCCGCGGAACCTTTTCCGGCGTCGTACATTTTGCCCCGCGGACGACGGCGGCCTGGCCTTCCGTGAGGAAGGCACCATGCGCTGGCCTACCTTTACCGGCCCGCCTTCCGCGAATACCTCCTGAAGCCCGCCGACCGGCCGGACGCCCTGGACGTGTTTTTTACCGACGGGCGGCCCTTCCACCGGATGAGCTTCAGCCCGGAGGCCAATCTGGACCAGCACTGGTGCGATCCCGATACGTACCGCGTGGCCTACACCTACGAAGGCCCGGACACCTTCAGTTACACGTGGGATGTGACCGGCCCGCGCAAGGACCTGTTGCTGACGTCCGCCCTGAAGCGGCTGGCCTGAGGCGGCGGGACTGAACACGCTAGGCTCGGAACCGTGAAAGCCCGCATTGTTGTCTCCGCCGTCTGTGTCTTCGATGACGCCGGCCGGCTCCTGACCGTCCGCAAGCGCGGCACCAGCATGTTTATGCACCCGGGAGGCAAGCCCGAAGCCGGCGAAACGGCTGTCCACGCCGCCGCGCGGGAACTTCAGGAGGAAGTGGGGATCGTGGTGGATCCGCGCGAGCTGGAGCTGATGGGCGTCTGGATCGCCGACGCCGCCAACGAGGCCGCCACGGACATCGAGGCCACAGTGTTTACCGCACCCGGAACTTGGACCGCGCACCCTCGGCTGAGATCGCCGAGATCCGCTGGCTGGACCTGGCGGCGCTGGACCGCGGCGCGCCGCTGCCAGCGGACCTCGCCCCGCTCCTGACGGACCACATCCTGCCCGAACTGGCCACCCTGCGCCGCTAAGGCTGAGCTCTAGTACTCCGGAACGGCTTCGGCTGCCACCGCCGTGGCTTCGGCGAACTGCGTCTGGTAGAGCTCGGCGTATCGGCCCTCGGCGGCGAGCAGGTCGGTGTGGTTCCCGCGTTCCACGATCCGCCCGTCCTCGACCACCAGGATGACGTCGGCGGCACGGATAGTGGACAGCCGGTGGGCAATCACGACGGCGGTGCGCCCCTCTAGCGCGGCGCCCAGGGCCGCCTGCACGGCGGCTTCGTTGGTGGAGTCCAGTGCGGCGGTGGCCTCGTCGAGGATGACCACCCGGGGCTGGGAGATCAGCAGCCGGGCGATGGTGAGGCGCTGGCGTTCGCCGCCGGAGAGCCGGTAGCCGCGCTCCCCCACCACGGTGTCCAGGCCGTCAGGCAGGGACCGGATCATGGTTTCCAGGCGGCCTGCCGGATGGCGTCCCACATGTCCTCCTCGGTGGCGTCCGGCCGGGCGAGCCGGAGGTTGGAAGCGATCGACTCATGGAACAGGTGCCCGTCCTGGGTGACCATACCCAGCGTGTCCCGCAGGGAATCGAACGTGGCGTCCCGGACGTCCAGGCCCGAGCCCGGCAGGGTGCCGCCGAGCCGCACGGCGCCGGAGTCGACGTCGTACAGCCGGGAAAGCAGCTGCGCGATAGTGGACTTTCCGGCACCGGAGGAACCCACCAGGGCGACGGTCTGCCCGGGTTCCACCCGGAAACTGATGCCATGCAGCACCTCTTCGCCGCCGCGGGTGTCCAGCGTGGACACTTCCTCGAGTGAGGCCAGCGAGACCTTGTCCGCGGAGGGGTAGGCGAAGCGAACGTCGTCAAACTCCACCGAAACGTTGCCCGGCGGGATGGCCACGGCGTCGGGCTTCTGCTGGATCAGGGGCTTGAGGTCCAGGATCTCGAAAACCCGCTCAAAGCTGACCAGCGCGCTCATGATTTCCACGCGGGCGTTGGACAGGGCGGTGAGCGGGGCGTACAGGCGGGTCAGCAGCAGGGCCAGCACTACAACGTCGCCCGCGGCGAGCTGACCACCGATGGCCAGCCAGCCGCCCAGGCCGTAGACCAGGGCCAGGGCCAGGGCGGATACCAGCGTCAGCGCGGTGACGAAGGTGAACTGCAGCATGGCAGTGCGGACGCCAATGTCCCGGACCCGGCCGGCGCGGACACCGAACTCGCGGGATTCCTCGTCCGGGCGGCCGAAGAGCTTCACCAGCGTGGCGCCCGGGCGGAGAAGCGCTCGGTCATCTGCGTGCCCATGGCCGCGTTGTGGTTTGCCGCCTCACGCCGCAGGTCCGCGAGCTTGGAGCCCATCCGGCGGGCAGGGATCAGGAAGATCGGCAGCAGGATCATGGCGAGCACGGTGACCTGCCAGGACGTCCCGAGCATCACGATCAGCGTCAGGATCAGTGCCACCACGTTGCTGACCACGCCGGACAGCGTGCCGGCGAAGGCGGACTGCGCTCCGATGACGTCGTTGTTCAGGCGGCTGACCAGTGCGCCGGTGCGGGTGCGGGTGAAGAAGGCGATGGGCATCTTCTGCACATGGTCAAAGACCCTGGTGCGCAGGTCCACAATCACGCCTTCGCCGATGGTGGAGGACAGCCAGCGGCTCACGAGCCCCAGGCCGGCTTCGGCAACGGCCACCACGGCGATCAGCAGCGCCAGCCGGATCACTTCGTCTGTACCCGCCTTGGCCACGATGGCATCAACCACCTGGCCGGCCAGCACGGGCGTGGCCACGGCCAGGAACGCCATCACAATGGACAGCGCCACAAACGCGACCAGCTTTGTCCGGTGCGGGCGGGCGAAGCCCAGGACCCGTTTCAGGGTGGCCTTGGAGAAGGGCTGGGAGCCGTTCTTGGCCCGGGATATGTTGTACAGGGAGTGCCAGGCGACGCCGTCCATGCTCATCGCTGGTGCCCCGCCTGTGAGGAATCGTCTGCCATCAGTTCAGTTACCGTTCCGTTGTCCACATTCCACCGGACATCCAGCCGCACGTTCTCGAGCAGCCTCCGGTCATGGGTTACTAACAGCAAAGCGCCCTCATAACTTCCCAGTGCCTCTTCCAGCTGCTCGATGGCGGGCAGGTCCAGGTGGTTCGTGGGTTCGTCCAGGACCAGCAGGTTCACCCTCGCGCCTGCAGCAGCGCCAGCGCGGCGCGGGTGCGTTCCCCGGCGACAGGGAATCCACGGGTCGGGTGGTGTGGTCCGCCTTCAGCCCGAACTTGGCCAGCAGGGTGCGGACCTCCGCGGGCGTCAGGTCCGTGAGCACGGCTTCGACGGCGTCGCCAAGGTTGAGATGGCCGGCCAACAGTCCGCGGGCCTGGTCAATTTCGCCGATGGCCACCGAGGCGCCCATGGCGGCGTTGCCGGCGTCGGGCGTCTGCACGCCCAGGAGCAGGCGCAGCAGCGTCGACTTGCCGGCTCCGTTGGGGCCGGTGATGCCGATACGCTCCCCCGCGTTCAGCTGCAGGTTCACCGGGCCCAGCGTGAAGCTTCCCTGTGTCACGACGGCGTCACGTAAGGTGGCCACCACCGCACTGGAGCGGGGCGCCTGGCCAATGGTGAACTGCAGCTGCCATTCCTTCCGCGGCTCCTCCACCACGTCCAGCCGGGCAATCCGGGATTCCATCTGCCGGACCTTCTGGGCCTGCTTTTCCGATGACTCGGTACTGGCGGCCCGGCGGATCTTGTCATTGTCCGGACTTTTCTTCATGGCGTTCCGCACGCCCTGGGAGCTCCACTCGCGCTGCGTCCGGGCACGGGAGACCAGGTCTGCCTTGGTGGACGCGAACTCCTCGAACTTTTCCCTCGCGTGGCGCCTCGCCACGGCGCGCTCCTCGAGGAAGGCCTCGTAGCCGCCGTCGTAGACCGCCACGGAATTCTGCGCGAGGTCCAGTTCCACGATGGTGGTCACGCAGCGGGCCAGGAACTCGCGGTCATGGGACACCAGCACCACACCGCCGCGCAGTCCCTGCACAAACGCTTCCAGTTTGGCCAGGCCGGCCAGGTCAAGGTCGTTGGTGGGCTCATCCAGCAGCACAACGTCGAACCGGCTGAGCAGGAGCGCCGCGAGGGCCACGCGTGCGGCCTGGCCGCCGGAAAGCCCGGTCATGGGGCGTCCGCGCCGGTGTCCAGGCCCAGGTCCGCCAGGACAGGCGGGATGCGTTCGTCGAGGTCTGCCGCGCCTGAAGCCATCCAGCGGTCAAAGGCCAGCGAGTAGGCGTCATCGGCTCCCGGCGCGCCGGAGCCCAACGCCTCAGCGGTGGACTCCATCTCCACGGTGGCCTGGGCGCAGCCGGTCCGCCGGGCGACGTAGCCGGCCACGGTCTCACCGGCGACGCGCTCGTGCTCCTGGGGCAGCCAGCCCACAAAGGCATCGGCGGGGGCGAGGCTGACGCTACCGCCCTGGGGCTGGTCCACCCCGGCCAGCAGGCGCAGCAGGGTGGACTTGCCGGCGCCGTTGGCGCCCACCACACCCACCACATCGCCGGGGCCACCGTGAGGGAAAGTTTGTCGAACAGCGTCCGGTGGTCGTGGCCGCCGGAAAGGTCTTTGGCAACAAGGGTTGCAGTCATAGGTTGGTCCATCCTCTCGCCGCCGCCCGGCCGGAGGAGCCCGCCTGAATCGGCCCGAAACTGCGGTGAATCCGCAATGTGCCGCCCCGAAAAGTGCCGGGGCACTAAAGAGCCCGCCGGTCCGGACTTGGGGGTGTACGGACCAACGGGCTCGACCATCAAGCATAGTCGACTCAGGACGCCGCACCAAACCGCCGCCGAAGGGTCAGGCTAAAATCAAAAGGCAACCGTCCGTTCAGCAGAGAGCCGATATGCCAATTCCTGCCAAAGCGTTCCAGCGCTGGCTGCACGGCATCGCCCCCAACACGAGCACGTCAGACATCTGCCGCGTCTCCGGCATCAAGCGGACCACCCTTGCCCAGCAGCTTGTCCGGGGCAAGGTGGCAGAGACTACGGTGGTGAGCATCAGCCGGGCGTACAGCGTCAATCCCGTTTCGGCGCTGGCGTCGTTCGACGCCTACAGCCAGCTCGCGGACACGCGCCCGCCCAGCATGTCCGAACTGGTCAGCCAGATCTCCACTCCGGACCTCCTGCGGGCAGTTTTGGCCCGTTCCGCCGGGGCCCGGGCGGCGAGCCGGCGCCGGCCGCGCCGGCCAGTTCGTCCGTGCTGGAGCCAGCCCCGCATGCCACCTCCGTCAAAAACTGGGTGGAGGCCATCGACGACGGCGAACTGAGGCACCGGGTCTCCGCCGCCACCGGAATCGCTCCGCAAAACTATTCGGCACAACTGACCGCAAACCGGCTGGCTCCGGAGCTCGCAGTTGCCACCTCCCTTGCCGCCGGCGTCGCCCGGCCAGCGGCCTGGTGGCCACTGGGCTGGTCACGGAGGCTGAGGCCGGCTGGCCTCCCGGAGCCCGGCAGGCCGCCCTGGACAGCTTGTCCGACGGCGAGCTGACCACCTTGGCCGGTGACCGGCTGCAGACTCTCAGCAGGGCCCTCCGCCGGCAGGAACATGACCACGAGAAAACCGAAAAGATCTGGGAGAACCTGGGATGATCGAAATCCTGCAGTGGTCCACGCTGACTGTCTGCGGCCTGGTGGCCGTCGCGCGGGTTCCCAGTGCCGTGAGGGGGAGGAACCGGACACTGTTCTACATCTTTGCGCTGATGACTCTCGCCATCCTGCTCAGCATCCAGGCACCGTACATTGCCATCGACCAGGCGCTCGGCGGTGTTAATGTGGCCAATCTCCTGCTCCGCTTTGTCATCTTCGCCGCTATTTTCTTTGTAGGCATCCGCGTCACCCGGGGATTTGGGCCGACGATGCCTACCGGCTGCTGACCGGACGGATCGGGATGGCTGTGCTGGGCCTGACCTCGCTGATGGTGGTGGTTGTGTTCCTGATGATGGACACGGCGGGTCCTCCGCGGGGATGGGCTCGGTGGCAGCCAAGGACGCCAGGCACGGACTGCTGGTTGAGTACTACGGTGCCGCAGGCCGCGCCTACCCTGCGTACGTTTCGCTGGTCCTGCTGCCTGCCATGGTGCGGGCCTGCCGGAGCACTTTTCCGCACTTGGTCCGTGTAGCGGCATTCCTGCTGGCCCTCGGAGCGGTTGCCATTGGCGCGAGCCTGTTGTTCCCGGTGCTCCCACCGGCGTTGGGTTTAGTGGAGTTTGTCATCAACTACACAGCCGTCCTATGTTTTGTCATCGGGCTGGCGCTGATCTGGGTAGCCAAGCTCCGGTCCGGGCAGAATGAGCCGAGACAAAGGACTTCTACCGCAAAGTAACCCTCACGTCTTTCACAAAATCATTAGACATGGCACAATCATGAATGTGTGAAGCTGGGTGCCGGCGTTCGCGAACGGGGATAGATTCCTGGACGCCGGGCCTGTTGAGTCTTTGCATGCTTTGGGGGGATGAGTGGTGGCGGGCCGTTGGGGACCGCCCCCACTCAGCCGTTTAACGGCCAGGAGCCATTTTGGCCCTCAAAATCTACCGCGCGAACCTCAGGGTCACCAGCTGGAACGGGCGCAGCGAAAGCTCCACCGATTGCTCTGCTGCGGCGGTGTTGACGCCCGGCGCGTCGGTGGCGCGCTCCAGCAGGTCCGTGGCCTGGACGGCCGTGACCGGGAAGTTGGCTGTGAGTACGCCGGCGGACCGCTGCCCCAGGGACTCATAGAGGCGGACCACAACATCGCCCGAGCCGTCTTCTGCTAGCTTGACCGCCTCGATGACCAGGGCCGGGTTGTCCACGGTGAACAGCGGCTCCACGCCGCGGACGCCCTTCACCAGCCGGGGTGCAAGGTTGGTGCGGTACCCCTCCTCCACAGCGTCGGCGATTTCGGCTCCGGGGCGGATGGTCACGGTCAGTTCCTGGCGGCCCCGGTCCGCCGTCGGGTCCGGGAACTTCGGCGCCCGCAACAGGGAGAGACGCACCGACGTGGTGGTCCCGCCGTCGGAATCCCGCACGCTCCTGGTGACATCGTGCCCGTAGGTGGCCGCATTGGAAATCGCGACGCCGTAACCTGGCTCGGCGACGTGGATCCAGCGGTGCGCGCAGATCTCGAACTTGGCGGCCTCCCACGAGGTGTTGACATGGGTGGGACGGAAGACATGGCCGAACTGGGTCTCCGAGGCGGAGCAGTCCGCCCTGACGTCCAGCGGGAAGCCCAGCTTGAGCAGCTTCTCGCTCTCCTGCCACTCGACGATGGTGGTGATGGTGAGGGAGCCGCTGCCCGCATCCAGCGTGATCCGCTGGGTGAGCGGTGACGAGCCGGCTACCCGCTCCACCACCACAACGGCACTGGTTCCGGCGCGCTCCACCCGAATGGCCTGCGCCGCTGTCAGGGCGGTGACGTTGCGGCGGTAGAACTCATCGATGTCCCAGGCATCCCACTCATTAGGGGTGTCCCGGTGCAGTTCCAGCAGGTTGCCGCGCGCTCCGGGAGCGATGGCTTCGCGTCCCGTGGCGTAGTCGGTGAGGGAGGCAAGCAGGCCATCGGCATCCAGGACGGCCCGGATAATGCCGTTGTCCAGCACGTAACCGCCATCCAGAGCGGTTGCCTGGACCGGCCGGCCGGCCGGCGAAAGCTCTGCGGCAGCCAAGGCCGGAACGCCGTTGCGCGTGTGCGGTGCGGCGTTGAGAAGGAAGGTCCGCGACCCCTCGCCGAGGAGTGCGGCCGCTGCCTGCCCGATGAGGATTTCGAGGCTGGCGCTGATGGCGGCGTAGTTGCGTTCCGCGTCCTGGTGGACCCAGGCGATGGAGCTGCCGGGCAGGATGTCGTGGAACTGCTGCAGCAGCACCAGCCGCCAGAGCCGCTTCAGCTCTGCTGCCGGGTACTCGAAGGAACCGGCGCCGCGGACAGCGGCGGTGGCACACCAGAGTTCGGCCTCGCGGAGCAGGTGTTCGCTGCGCCGGTTGCCGCGTTTGGTTTGGGCCTGGCTGGTGTACGTGCCGCGGTGGAGTTCCAGGTACATCTCGCCCACCCAGACCGGCAGGGAGGAATACTCGTGCTCCGCCTGCGCGAAGAAACTCTCGGCGGAACCCACACGGACTTTGGGCGAACCTTCGAGATCCGCGGTGCGGCTGGCCGCAGCCAGCATCTCACGCGTAGGCCCGCCGCCGCCGTCGCCGTAGCCGAACGGGACGAGCGAGGTGTTGCCGCGCCCGTGGTCGCGGAAGTTCCGCTCGGCGTGCGCCAGTTCGCGCCCGCTCAGCTCCGCGTTGTACGTATCAACGGGCGGGAAGTGCGTGAACAGCCGGGTGCCGTCGATCCCCTCCCAGTTGAAGGTATGGTGCGGCATGCGGTTGACCTGGTTCCACGAGATCTTCTGCGTGAGGAACCAGCGGCTGCCCGCCGCCTTAACGATCTGCGGCAGGGCCGCGGAGTAGCCGAAGGAATCCGGGAGCCAGGCTTCGCGGCACTCGACGCCGAACTCGTCGAGGAAGAAGTTCTTGCCCTCAAGGAACTGCCGGGCCATGGCCTCGCCGCCGGGCATGTTGGTGTCCGACTCGACCCACATGCCGCCCACCGGAACGAACTGCCCGGCCTTGACCTTCTCCCGGATCCGGCCGAAAAGCTCGGGGTAGAACTCCTTCATCCAGGCCAGCTGCTGGGCTGAGGAGCAGGAGAACACAAAGCCCGGATCCTCATCCATCAGCGCCACCACGTTGGAGAATGTCCGGGCACATTTGCGGATGGTTTCCCGCACCGGCCAGAGCCAGGCGGAGTCGATGTGGGCGTGGCCCGTAGCCACCAATTGATGGGCGGAAGCGTAGGCGGGCCTGGACAGGACCTCGGCCAGGGTTGCCCGGCCGGCCGCGGCGGTGCCGGGGACGTCGTCGGGATCCATCTGGTCCATCATGCGCTCCAGCGCACGGAGGATTTCATGGCGCCGCGGCTGCTCCGGGCGGAGTTCGTGCATGAGCCCGGCGAGGGTCCATATATCCTGCTGGAGTTCCCAGACCGTCTGGTTGAGTTCGGCGATGGCGATCCTGCCCAGCCGGTACTGCGGCGCCGTGCCGGCCGTTGCTTTGTCCCCGTAGGCTGTGGCGGCGAAGGTCCAGCCCTGCGCCATGTCCGGGTTGGCGGCCGCTTCAACATAGAAGTCAACGGACATGCCGCTGCCCAGGAGCTTCAGGGGAATGTACTGGTTCCGGGGCGAAATGGCCTTGATGATGGTGCCGTCCGGGCGCCAGGCGATTCCCTCGCACTGGAATCCGGGGGCTTCGTTGATGAAGCCAAGGTCCACCACGATTTCCACCGTGGTGTCCGGCCCGGTGCCCCAGGCCTCCGGGACGTCGCCCTGCAGGCGCAGCCACTTGGTGCCCCAGGGCTGGCCCCAGGCGGCACCGTGTTCCTGCGGCGTGAAGCGATTCCGCAGGGCCTCCATCACTGACACAGGCTCCCCGGGCGCATCCCAGCTGCTCAGGTTCAACGGAACGGTGCGGGCGTATACGGCGGGAATGATCCGCTCGCGGACAAACCGGTCCAGGCGGACTTCGGTGATCCGGCGGTCGTCATGCAATGTAAACCCTCTTAGGTGTTTGAACTGGAGTTCTCGATGCCGGACCAAATGCGTCCAATCGATGGATAAAATCTACCGGCTAGTAGCTCAATAGCCAAGCGTCACCGGAAAACTTCGCCGAAGGTGCTGGCGCCGTTTATCCCGGCGCGTTCGCGCTTAACTCGGCCGCGTCCTCCCCGGGAACCGGCTCAGGAATCTGTGTGGGGGCAGGCTCGGGAACCTGCGCGGCGGGCAGCGTAATCCTGCGCTGCCGGCGTAGATGTTCAGGCTGGTGCCCGGCTGAATCCTGCCAGTGTCATGCCGCTGGCCTCCGCCAGCTCCACAGCAAGGCTTGACGGCGCACTCACCGCCGCCAGGACGGGGATGCCCGCCAACGCCGCCTTCTGCACGAGTTCAAACGATGCGCGGCCCGAGACCTGCAGGACCAGCCCCGTCAGCGGCAGCAACCGCTCCCGCAGGGCCCAGCCCACCACCTTGTCCACGGCGTTGTGGCGTCCCACATCCTCCCGAAGGCACAAGAGCTCCACGCCGCCGTCGTCCGTTATGCGGAAGAGGCCCGCGGCGTGCACGCCGCCGGTGACGTCAAAAACGTCCTGGGCCTCGCGGAGCCGCCCGGGCAGGGAAGCCAAAACGTCGGCGGCACGGTCAAGGGATCCGCCGCCGGGCTGAAATGGGAGGACTTGCGCACTGCCTCGATCGAGTCCGTGCCGCAGATACCGCAGGAACTTGAGGTGAAGACGTTCCGACCCTTCGCAGGGAGTTCGACGTCGGGCCGCAGCTGGGCTTCCACCACATTGAACGTCTGGACGCCGTCTTCATCCTCGCCGGCGCAGAACCGCAACGACACCAACTGCTCGGGAGCCCAGATGATCCCCTCGGACACCAGGAAGCCGGCCACCAGGTCAAAGTCGTCCCCGGGCGTCCGCATGGTCACCGAAAACGACAGCGCACCGATCCGGATTTCCAGCGGTTCTTCGACGGCGAGGACGTCCTCGCGGTAGCGGACCGGGAACTCTAGGGCATTGGGCGAGCCGTCCAAGGCATACTTGTGCACCTTGCGGCGCTGCGTCACGCGCCCCATCAGCGAACCGCCTGACTGTCTTGAAGGGCCCTATGGACGTTCCGGACCTGCCGGCTGGCGCTATTCATAGGTCCATCATTGCACCACTGGCCGGGCAGTGGCGTACACGGTTCCGCAGCACGGCGCCTACCCCAGCAGAGCACTCCAGTCCACCGGACCGGCGGGCTTCGCGGCGTCCTTGCCGGCTGCCCGGGTGGCCGGCTTAGCGGCGGGCCGGCTCTTGGGCTTGGTACCCGGCTGTGCGGGCGCGGGGACCGGCGGCCCCCACGGCAAAGCGAACGCCGGGACTGGTTCGCCCAGCTGCACGCCATGCGGCGGAACAACCATCACACCGTGCGCCGACGCCAGTCCACGCATCATCCCGGGACCCGTGTGCTTGGCCGGTGAAGCCATCCCGTACAGCAGCCGGAAGGGCATCAGCCTGGTCCGGCCCGGCTCAGGCTCGATGGTGGTCCCGCACGGGACCTCCTGCACCGGCGGCATGGTGCCGTGGCCCAGCGCCGCCAGCAGCGGTTCGCCCACCGTGGACAGTGCCATCATGGCGGCCAGCGGGTTTCCGGGGAGCCCCAGGACAAAGCGACCGTCGGGGAGCTCGGCCAGGACAGCCGGATGGCCGGGGCGCATGGCGATACCGTCGATGACCAGCCGCCCGCCCAGTTCCGCCACAGCCCGGCGGAGGTGGTCGGTGTCCGAGACGCCAGTACCGCCGGTGGTGACCACGACGTCGGCCGGCAGCGCGGAGGGGTCCGGCACCTCGGGCGGGAGGTCGGCCAGGCCGTCCAGCCACTCAGCGTAGGAATCGCCGATCCGTTCCTGGCCGCCATTAATACCGCCGAGCATTTCCACAACGGCCAGGAGCTGCGGACCGAAGGTGTCCCGAACCTGTCCGGGGACCGGCAGCCCGTGAGACACAACTTCGGAGCCGGTCAGCAGGAGCTTAACCACCGGCTTGCCCTGGACCAGCAGGTCATCGCGCCCGGCCAGGGCCGCGACCGCCAAATGGACGGGGTTCAGTGTTACGCCGGCCTTAACCAGCACCTCTCCAGCGGCGGCTTCCTCGCCGGCCTTCCGGATGTGCTGGCCGTTCCCGGGCTCGCCGGGCGGGCGGCGCCGCCGGTCATCAGCAGCGGCAGGCCGTCGTCGTCCGTTCCAAGCACGGCACTTTCGCTGCGCAGGACCGCTTTGGCGCCGGGCGGGATCAATCCGCCAGTGACGATGGGGCTGGCCTGGTGGGGTGCCAGCCGATGGCCTGCATCTGCCACGATCCACGGACCGCTGCCGTTGACGGCCCATCCGTCCATCGCAGACGACGCGTAGTGCGGCATGTCGTGCAACGCGGTGATGTCTTCGGCCAGGACCCTGCCCAGCGCCTGGTTCAGGGGAACCCGGCCCGGCGGAATTGGCGTGGCGATATCAAAGGCGGCCTTGCGCGCCTCATCCCAGGTGTGGGCAAGGTGCTTTGCAGGGCAGGCCGCTGCTCGGAGCTTTCGGATACGTCGCCGGAGGCGGCGGTCACTGAACGGGAGTCATTCGACGGGCGTCCCGGCGGATTGGGCGTCATAGTCGGCAGCCAGGGCGCGGGCGCGGTCCATGGCGGTGGTCATGGCGGCGGCGTTGGTGGCCTGCCCTGCTCCCGCAGCCAGTCCGGCGGCGAAACCGGCAATGAAGGTGGTGAGCGGGGCGGCGGGGCGGACCACTGAGTGGGCTGCCACGCCGGCCAGCGACAGGATGGTGTTGATGTCGATCTGGACGTCCTCCAGTTCATACGCCTGGAGCAAGGACCTGCACCATTCTTCCAGCGTCTCTTCCTGGCTTTTCACGCTCTGCCTCCCAAATCGTCTGCGGCAGTGTTGCCCCGGAACCCGGCTAGGGGATCCGGACCGGCCACTCCAAGTGTGGCGGCATCGTCCCAGGTGTCCACGTCTGCCGTGGAGCCGGCCGGAACGGTGACAAGCTGCAGGTCCAGACTAGCAAGGAGTGCCCTCACCGAACCGTTGATTAAGCGTCCTGTGCGTTCCAGTTCCGCGATGGAACTTTGTAGCGCGGCCGTGCTATAGAAACCGACCAACGGCTGACGGCGGCCATCCTGCGAAACCGCCACCACGCCGTCCGGTCCCAAGCCCGCTGGCGCTCCGGCGGCGGGTCCTCCAGCACGCAACGTAGCCTTCAGCACCGCCACCGCCTGCCCTACGTTGGGCATGTCGCAGGCCAGCACCAGCGTCAGCCTGGGGCGGGTGCCACCCGCAACGGCCAGGGCCGCGAGCCCGGCCGCGATGGCGGCCGCCGGTCCGCTAAAAGGGGGCTCTTCGCGGCAACGGAGAAATCCTGCAGGGATTTCGCCAGCTGGCACCTCCCCGGCGTCCGGACCAACCACGACGGCGGCCCGGGCTCCCCTCGCGGCGGCGGCGGAGCGGCGCAACAGGGAGCCGCCGTCGTACGTCAGACTCTGCTTGGGCACGCCACCGAGCCGCGACGAACGGCCGCCGGCGAGGATGACGGCATCGAAGTCGAGAGGGTTAGCGTCCACCTTCCCAGCTTAACCGCGCGGCTGGAATACTGCGCGGGGGTGGAACTACCGTGCGGACCGGAACACGCCGGCCCGTTCAGGCAGCCCGCTCAGGCAGCAGGAACGGATCCCAGGCCGGAGTGGGCTTCTCAAGTTCTTTGATCTGCCAGATGGTGCCGTGTGGCGGTTCCGGATCAAACCTCAGCTTCCAGCCCATTTCAGCCGGCGTGTGGTCGCCCTTGGTGTTGTTGCAGCGGAGGCACGCGGCCACCAGGTTCTCCCAGGAGTCGGCGCCGCCACGTGACTTGGGCTGCACATGGTCGATGGTGTGGGCACCTTTGCCGCAATACGCGCAGCGGTGTCCGTCCCGCCGCAGGACTCCGCGGCGGCTGACTGCGGTGCCCTGGTTGTATCTGGGGCGGATGTAGCGGTTCAGGAGAATCACGGACGGGCGGCCCAGGATCTCCTGCGGTCCCACCACGGGATCATCGCCCTCGGCAATGACACTGGCCTTGCCC
The DNA here is from genome assembly GCA_002370555.1 of Arthrobacter sp. Hiyo4. Lineage (GTDB taxonomy): Bacteria > Actinomycetota > Actinomycetes > Actinomycetales > Micrococcaceae > Arthrobacter. The sequence continues at coordinate 683,071 of AP014718.1, read as the reverse complement.
GTGAGCACAAGCACCAGCGCCCGGCGGAAGGTGACTACCGCCAGCGGTTCATATCCAGCATTCAGAACGAGAGTGCGCATGCACGTACCTCTTTGTGGCCGCACCCGTCAGGGGCACGAGGGCCGGCTGCCCCGGCATATCCGGGCTATGGATCGACACCACAAGAGTAAACAAAGAATCCCGGGATCAGCTAATCGCAGAAGCGGACGCCGTCACGTGTCGAATCCGTACATCTCTCCGGATCAGGGCAGCAGCCCGCAGACAGCAAAGGACCCCGCCGTGAGGCGAGGGTCCTTCGAAGGCTGAATCAGCTGCTAAGACACGCGGATGTAAACGGGACCGGAGCCGACATTGGCGCTGAACACAACGGTCTGGTTGCCGTTGTAGCCGCCGTGCACGGCCTGGCCGTTGCCGGCATAGACGGCAATGTGGGCAACGCCCGCGCCACCGTCCGCATAGTACAACAGATCGCCGGGCTGGGCCTCGGCGGCACTCACGGTCTGACCGAGGGACAGGTAGCCTGCGGGCCAGTCGCGGAAGTTGATCCCCACGGCAGCCAGCGAGTTGGTGACCAACATGGTGCAGTCCTGGGTCACTCCGAGTTGTGCGTAGGCAGCGGAGAGGATAGCAGCACCCTTGCCGCTGGCGGCTACCGGTGCCTTCGGAGCGGCCGGTGTTGCCGACGCTACCGTGATGGTTGCCGCAGCCTTGGCCGGAGCTTCAACAACAGGCGCGGGAGCCTCAACGGGAGCCGGCGTGGTGGTAACTGCGGGCTTCTCGTAGGAGATGGCAATGGTGGAAGCAGCCGAAATGATGGCCGGGGCGGAAACCTCAGCCTCAAGGTTCGAAGCGGACGCAGCTTCACGCTGGACGCCGGTGTCAGCCGCGTTCGCAGCGATACCACTGGTCAGGACAAGACCGGAAGCAGCAGCGATAACCGCAGCCTGACGACCCATGCCGCCGGCGTTGTCGCCGACAGCCTTGGCAATGACAGCCAGCGAGTTGGTCTTGGCGACCTCGGCGCGGTGCCGTGCAACAGTTGCACGTGTAGTCATTAATTTTCTCTCTTTCGTTTTCCTGAGGACTGCATGGGCAGCCTGAGGGCTTTGGACGCGCCGGCATCTTGGGGGTACGCCGGCACGCCCCGAACGGGGATTTAGCGAAAAGATTCCAGCGAAGAATCGATTCCGGCCGCACAGGGCTGCCGGAACTGCTGGACTAGCGGGAACTACGGGTCATTGTGAAGAACGCGGAGGAGCCCGTGGATGCCACCGAGTGGAGCAGCGTGCCCTGTGACGGGTTCAGTGCGCTGATCATCATGCCGTTGCCGACGTAAATACCAACGTGCGCACCGCCATTCTGCATGACGAGGTCACCGGGGCCGGTGTGGCGGTGGGCCGCATGGCCGTCCAGGCATTGGTGCGGGGAATGCTGATGCCGGCCTGGGCGTAGACCCACTGCGTGAAGCCTGAGCAGTCCCAGCCATTGGGAGTAGTGCCGCCCCAGAGGTAGGGGTTGCCTATACCGGTGTAGGCAATTGCTGCCAGACCCGAAGCGGCGGCGGAGGATATAGTGTCCGCGAGCTTGGAGGCCTCGGCTGCGGCAGCACCCTGAGCCCCGGTTTCGGAGGCCGTGGACTGCGCACGGACCCTCTCAACCTTCGGCGCCGGCGTCGTCTTGATGACGGGGCGCTCGAAGGAAACGGTAGCCGTGGGCGCGGCAGTTACGGCAAGTGCCGTCTGCGCGGAACCGGACTCGGCGGCGGCGGAAACGCCGGCGGTAGTGTCCGCGGCGTTGGCCGGAAGCCCCATGCTCAGGATCAGACCTGATGCAGCTGCGATTACAGCAGCCTGGCGACCTACGGTTCCGGCGTTGGCACTGACGGCCTTGGACACGGAGCCCAAGGGGTTAGTGCGGACCGGTTGTGCGCGGTGACGCGCAGAAGTATGGCGTGAAGACACGAAGGTAGCCTCTCCCAATGCCTGCGAGGTGAGCTGTCGGATTCGGATGGGAGTCACCCGGCCGCGCTGCTTCACAGTGGAAGCTTTGCGACTTAACCCCAAGGCCTTCAGAATCGAAGACCAAAATTGGTTCCCCCGCCCCTGCCAGACGATGTCATGCGAACGGACCTTGAGCGGTGGCAGAGCTAGGCAATCCACTCAAGAACGTCAACTTCGGAAAAGTTGACGCGCTTTAGACGTTACAGGAGTTCCGAGCCAATGTCACATTCAGGTCACGGCACGTTGCTGCGATTCGAGAGTTGGCCATCATTTGGGTCAGAGCCAGCCCGTGGGGTCAACGACTTCGCCATTGACCTGGACCTCGAAGTGGAGGTGGCAGCCCGTGGACGCGCCCGTAGTGCCACTGAGGGCAACCAGGTCGCCGCGGCTGACGGTCTGGCCTACCTTGACGCTGGCGGAGGAGAGGTGGTTGTAGGTGGTTTCAAGGCCATTGCCGTGATCCACCACTACGCGATTGCCGCCGCCGTACTGGTGCCAGCCAACGAAGGTCACGGTGCCGCTGGCAGCAGCCAGGACAGAGGTTCCGCACTGTGCCGCGAAGTCCTGGCCACGGTGAAAATCGCCGGAGCCGCCGGTAATGGGGCTGACCCGGAAGCCGAATGGAGAGACTGTAACCAGCTGGGCTAGCGGCGAGCCGAGGCTTCCGGCAGAGGCCGCACGGGTAATGGATCCCGCGGACTGGGCGCTCAGCAGCTGCTTCAGCTTGCCGTCGGGATCACCCTGGGTAACCACGGATGAGCGGCTGAAATCAATTTGGGCGCCGGCTTCGGCGGTAACTTCGGGCTGCGGGGCGGCGGAAACGGACGACGCCGGCTGGCCGGGTGCCGGAGTGGCCATCACGGGCCGGTCACAGGAACCGTCACGGTGAGAACCAGGCCTGTTGCTGCCAAGGCGATGCCGGCCTTCTGGCCGAGGCCACTGGCGGCGGCGAAATCCGTCATCTGCCGGAAGGGTCCCCGACGGCGGCGAGCTTCCCGCTGTGGGTCGCGGGCCTCTCCGCACTGAAATCCTCGGCCACTCTGGGCGCCGAGGCGGGACCCACCGCGCGACGGCGGCCCCTGGAGTATTGCGTGGTCAAGAATGTTCCTCTCTGGGTAGCCTGCGAAGTTAGCTGTCGGATTCGGGTCAGAGAGTTCAAAGACCCGGTCCGCCGTGACAAGCACTTGGCGCAGAAATATCCCGTGAGGATCCTTCGCTGGAAGAGGCTTGCTGCTGACGGACTTAACCCCAAGGCAGCCTTACGACTGCCGGTTGTGGTTCCCCCGCCTCTGCCAGTTGGTGACTGATGCACCTGATCCGCTGGCAGAGCTCGGCTCCGGATCAGGTAACGCTTTTATATCGACGCTGAGTTTCAAACTATAGGTGATTAACGTGGACAGTAACAATTCCGTTATCTTTGCGGAACGGCTCGTCCCTGCACTACGGCGCGCCCCACGCGGCGAACCGCCTTCCCGTCAGCTGACGGAAACGAAAACGTGGGATGCCACTTCCGGGGGCAACTCGAGCGCCCCTTCGATTCCTGGCACGCGCACGGAAATGTACTCGCCTACGCGCTCCAGGGACACCGTGGCACCGGGCCTGATCCCGCCTTCATCCAGCTGGACCAGCAGCTCAGGTTCCACCTGGATGGGCTCAGCCAGCCGGCTCACGGTCACGTTCGACGCCGGCCCGTAGCCCTGCATGGCATCGAGGAGATTAATCACACCGGCGTCAGGGAGCGTGGGCGCCGGCCCGCCCAGGGCGGCCAGCCCGGGGATAGGGTTGCCGTACGGAGACTCGGTGGGGTGGTTGAGCAATTCGTAGATGCGCTGCTCTACGCGTTCGCTCATCACATGCTCCCAGCGGCACGCTTCATCGTGGACGTAGGCCCAGTCCAGGCCAATCACATCCGCCAGGAGCCGTTCCGCGAGCCTGTGCTTGCGCATCACTTCCGTAGCGCGTTTCCGTCCGGCTTCCGTGAGCTCCAAGTGGCGGTCTCCGGAGACCACTACCAGTCCGTCGCGTTCCATTCGGCCGATGGTTTGGGACACCGTGGGTCCGGAGTGCCGCAGCCGTTCGGCGATGCGTGCGCGAAGAGCAACGATGTTCTCTTCTTCAAGCTCCAAAATGGTCCGAAGATACATCTCCGTAGTATCGATCAGATCCGTCATCCAGCTCAGCTCCTCGAGCGCAGTACCTTGCGTTGTCCCACCGTATCGCGTCCCGCTCAGCGGCGAGGTCCGCTAAAAAGCTTAGCCTATTTTGAATTTGTCTGGATAATCCCGGGGCGGGAAAACGGTCTCATTGGCCGGACTATGACGGCGTCGGTTCCCGCCCAATCGGAGGGTTCAGGCAGAATAAGGGAGGTCCTTATGCAGTCACCGCCGACTACCGGCCACCCCACCGTCCGGACGTGAGCCACGTCCATGCCGAAATTGGAGCCCCCGTGAGCGAAACCAGCATCACTATTCCTGCCGACCTCCTGCCAAAGGATGGACGGTTCGGCGCAGGGCCCTCCAAGGTCAGGCCGGAGCAGCTCGAAGCACTCTCAGCGGCGTCCAAGACCATCCTGGGCACGTCCCACCGCCAGGCTCCGGTCAAGAACCTTGTGGGCTCCGTCCGCGAAGGCCTCAGCCAGTTCTTCCGCGCCCCCGACGGATACGAAATGGTCCTCGGCGTCGGTGGCTCCACCGCTTTCTGGGACGTCGCCAGCTTCGGCCTGGTGGAAAAGAAGGCCCAGCACCTGTCCTTCGGCGAGTTCGGCTCCAAGTTCGCCTCAGCCACCAACAAGGCCCGTTCCTGGACGCGTCCTCCATCATCAAGTCCGAGCCCGGCACCCGTCCGGTATCGGCCGCCGAGGCTGGCGTGGATGTCTACGCCTGGCCGCAGAACGAAACCTCCACGGGTGTCGCGGCTCCGGTCAAGCGCGTCGCGGGCGCCGACGCTGGTTCCCTGGTCCTGGTGGACGCCACCTCCGCGGCCGGCGGCCTGGACGTGGACGTCTCCGAGGCCGATGTCTACTATTTCGCCCCGCAGAAGAACTTCGCGTCCGACGGCGGCCTGTGGCTGGGCCTCTTCTCCCCCGCCGCGCTGGAACGCGCCGCCCGGGTTAAGGCCAACGGCCGCTGGATCCCCGATTTCCTGGACCTCCAGACCGCCATCGACAACTCCAAGCTGAACCAGACGTACAACACGCCGTCGCTCTCCACCCTGGTGACCCTCGACGCGCAGGTGCAGTGGCTGAACGCCAATGGCGGCCTGGACTTCGCGTCCGCCCGCACCGCTGACTCCGCCGGCCGGATCTACTCCTGGGCCGAGGCCTCCGAGTACGCCACCCCGTTCGTGGCCAAGGCGGTGGACCGTTCCAACGTCATCGCCACCATCGACTTCGACGACTCGATCGACGCCGCCGCGATCGCCAAGGTGCTCCGCGCCAACGGCATCGTGGACACCGAGCCGTACCGCAAGCTGGGCCGCAACCAGCTCCGGATCGCCACGTTTGTTGCCATCGAGCCGGCTGACGTCTCCGCGCTGCTGGCAAGCATCGATTACGTGGTGGGCGAACTGCGAAAGTAGATCCTCCCGCGTCAGCGTCCGACGGCGTCGTCCGGGTTTTCGTCCCGGGCGGCGCCGTTTGCGTTGTCCCCCGGTTGTTGGACGCGCAGATGGGAGACGACGCCGAAGTAGCGCAGGCCGCGGGCGCGCCGGTTGAAAGTGAGCCGGAGCCGCTGGGCGCGGATGATCCAGATCATTCCGATCACCGCGGCGCTGATCCCGGAGGCGGCCGCAACGGAAAGCGACCACCGGGGCCGGCGACGTTGGCCACCCATCCCACCAACGGGGCGCCGATGGGTGTGCCGCCCATAAAGATGGCCATGTACAGGGCCATGACCCTGCCCCGCATCACGGGATCGGTGGTGGTCTGGACGTAGCCGTTGGCACTGGTCATCATGGTGATTGCGAACAGGCCCACCGGCACCAGCGCCACGCCGAACCAGAAGTAGTCCGGGCAAGCGCGGCCAGTCCCGAGGTCACCCAAAGGCAGCCGCCGCGCCGAAGATCATCCGCAAACGGGGCTTGCCGCGGCCGGCGGAGAGCAGCGCGCCTGCCACGGAACCGATGGCCATGATGGAATTCATGAGCCCGAACGCGCTGGCGTCCAGCCCGAATTCCGTGCCCACCATCGCGGCGATGAACAGCACGAAGTTAAGTCCGAGTGTTCCCACGATGAACACGGCCACCAGGACCACCACAATGTCCGGCCGGAACCGCACATAGCGCAGCCCTTCCCGGATCCGGCCCTTGCCCGGAGCCGCCCGGGGAAGCTGCCGCAAGGACGCCGTCGGAATCTTCCACAGGCTCAGGAGCATGGCCAGGAACGTGCACGTGTTGATCAGGAACACCCAACCGGGACCCACCGCCACGGTGAGGACGCCAGCCACGGCGGGCCCGATCATCCGGGCGACATTGAACGAGGCGCTGTTCAGGGCCACGGCGTTGGGCAGGTAGTCGTCCCGCACCAGTTCAGAAACAAAGGTCTGCCGCACCGGGGCATCGAGGGCGGAGACCATGCCCAGCAGCAGGGCGAAGCCGTACACGTGCCACAGCTGGCCGGCGCCGAGCACCACGAGGATGCCCAGGCCGGTGCTCAGGAGGGCCATCATTGACTGGGTGATGATGAGCAGCTGCCGGCGGCTGTACCGGTCCGCCACGAGGCCGGCGACCGGCGCCAGGAAGAGCTGCGGCCCCAGCTGCAGCGCCATGGTGAGGCCCATGGCCCCGGCGTCGTGTTCGGTGAGGTGGTCAAAGACCAGCCAGTCCTGGGCCGTCCGCTGCATCCAGGTTCCGATGTTGGAAACCAGCGCGCCGAGGAACCAGATCCGGTAGTTGAGGATGTGCAGGGATTTGAAGGTGGACATCAGTGCCGGCCTTCTTGGTTCTTAACCCTGCGCATTGGCAACTGCTTAGTCAGCCTCGCCGGCGGGGTCGTCGTCGTCGGATTCCTCGAAGGATTCCTCGTCGTCCTCATCCTCGGGCCCGGGGGCACCGGTCTGCGAAGCGTCCGGCTCCGCAGCAACAGCCTCGGCAGCGCGCGGTTCCTCTTCCTCTGCCGCCTGCGCGTCCTCGGGGCGGACGCGCTCGGCCCACGGCACCCACTCCGGGGAGAGGATGGACTCCTCGCCCGGCAGGAGGCCAAGCTCGCTGACCGTGACCACCTTGGAGCGTGAGTTCCTGGTCAGGACCGCGTACCAGTGCCAGCCGTGGTAGCCGGCCATTTTCGATTCGAAGAGGTGGGTGACCAGGCGGTCGCCCTCGCTCTTGGCCGCCAGGTGCGCACCGATGTCCGACGCCGCCGCGATGCCTTCGATGGCGGTCCGCGCCTCGCCAACAGCGGCAGCGAGGAAGGCATCCGGCTTCCCGGTACGCCACACGGGCACGCCGGCTCGGCGCGTGGCCTCGGCTTTGGGCCAGCCGTCTCCGTTGCCTTGGTGTCCGGCTGTTCAGCTTCCGCGTTCATGGCCAAGACCTAAACGTCCAGCTCGTCGGCAACCTTACGCAGGGCAGCCGCGATGGCCTTGCCCTTGTTGCCTTCCGGGTACTTGCCCGCGGACAGTGTGCCGGAGAGGTTGTCCAGGACGCTGACCAGGTCCTGGACGAGCGGCGCGAGATCCTTCGCGCTGGGCCGCTTGGCCTTGGCGATGGACGGCGTCTTGTCCAGGACGCGCAGGCCCAGGGCCTGGGCACCCTTGCGGCCGTCGGCAACGCCGAACTCAACCCGGGTGCCGGCCTTCAGCTCAGTGATGCCTTCGGGCAGCGATGATTTGGGCAGGAAGACTTCCTGGCCGTCCTCGCCTGCGAGGAATCCGAAACCTTTTTCCTTGTCATACCACTTGACCTTGCCGGTAGGCACGTAATCAACCTTCTTCGTTCTGACGTCTTCTGACACGGCCGGCAGTCACCGCATCCGTACTGATGTGCGGGTTCAGGGTATGACAGCGACGGACCGTGTTGGTCTGTTCTTCAAGGTTATCCTGCCGGGGGCCGGAATCCTGCTTTCGCGCACCCTTCGTCCTGCCGCCTGCTTGCGGCTGTGTGCCCGCCGCTCACGGCGGCCTGTGGCACTACCACCGGCCGCCCGGCTGTTAGCGTTGCCTGCATGACACCCTCGCGATACCGGCGCCCACTGATGATCTGCGCAGCGGTTGTTGCCATGCTTTCCCTAGTGGCGGTGGGAGCCGTCATGGCACTGGCCTTCGCAGGCTCCGCCGCTCCGGTCTGGGTCACAGCCACTGCCCTGTACGGGTTGCCGGTGGCGTTCCTGCTGATGCTTTTCCTGGTGCTGGACAGCGTGGCGGGCCGGCGCCGGGCAGGAAAGTCCGGCGGGCGGTAACGTTGGACTGATGTCCCTTATCCGCGCGCTCAGCAAAGAACTCGAAGCACGCAGCGATGACTCGTTGCGGGCGCTCTTTGCAGCGCGGCCGGACCTTATGGCACCCGCCGTCCCTGACTTTTCCGCCCTGGCCGCCCGGGCAAGTGCGCGGGTCAGCGTCCAGCGCGCGCTCGAGCGGCTTAACAGGCCACAGATGCAGGTGCTGGAAACGCTGCATCTGTGTACCAACACGGACACCGAACACAGCGCCTCGGCGGCGGGCGTCCGGAAACTCATTGCAGGGTCCACGGTGGCGGCGCTGGAACGCATCCTGGCCTCGCTCCAGGAACTGGCTTTGGTGCACCGGGCAGAGCCGCCGCATGGAACGGCGGTTTCGGGCCACCGCCAGCGCTACTACCTGCCGGTGGGAAGCCTCAAGGACGTGGTGGGAATCTATCCCGCGGGGCTGGGGCGCAGCTACACCGAGCTGGTCAGGCTCCAGCCCGCGTTTGCCCAGCGGGCAGTCCAGCTCGTTGCCGAGCTGCGCCGCAGCGGCGTCTCCATCCAGAACGCCACCACCCCCATGGAGGCAGCCCTAGCGCTGCAGCATTGGACATCCTCGCCCGAGGCACTCGGCGAGGCTTTGGCCGGAGCCCCGGAACGCACGACGGCGCTGCTCGCCAAATTCCGCAACTGGGCCATGGGTGCCGTCCCCCAGGCGCAACGGAAAGCGTCGGTCTCGAACCAGGGCGCCGACGTCGGGCCCGTTGACTGGCTCCTGGCCCGGGCCTGCTGGTCCCCTGGACGCCGCGCACGTGGAATTGCCGCATAGCGTGGGGCTGTCGCTACGTGGCGGCGCCATCATCAATGACTTCTCCCTGTCCCCGCCGGTTCCGGAGCTGGGCAGCACCACCGCTGCGCTTCGCCGGAATGCGGCGCTGGGCGCCATCGCCGAAACCCTCCGGCTGGTGGGTGACCTCCTCCACGCTGTCCGCGAACAGCCGCTGGCCACGCTGCGCAGCGGCGGCGTAGGAGTCCGGGAAATGAAGCGGCTGGCAGAGACACTGCGCATCGACCAGCACCGGGCGGGCCTGCTGCTGGAGGTCAGCGCGCTTGCCGGCTTGTTGCGCCTTGATGTGGACTCGTCCTCCTGGGTGCAGCCCCCGCAGCTGGAGTGGCTGGCCCTCCCCCGCCAGGAGCAGTGGCTGTGGCTGGTCAATGCCTGGCTCGCGAGCGAGCGTGTGCCTTCACTTGTGGGTCAGCCCGCTAACGGCCCCGGCGGCGTTCCCGCCGCGCACCGTGCCCTGGCCGGGAACACCGTCAATGCCCTTTCGGCAGAGGCGCAGCGGCCGGACGCGCCGGTGGTCAGGAAGCGGATCCTGGAAATCCTGGAGGAACTCACCCAGGAGGCCGCCGCTGCGGACGGCACGGCACCGGTCCTGGATGCTGCGGCCGTCCTCCAGCGGGCTGAATGGACGCAGCCGCGGATGGCCCGCCGGTTCAGTTCCCTGATCGGGGCGTGCTCGCGGAAGCGGAGCTGCTCGGACTGATCGGCTCCGGTGCGTTGAGCCAGCTGGGCAGCGCCATTGCCGAAGACAACCCGCACGAAGCCTTGGGCATCCTGGGCGAGCATCTGCCTGCGGCACTGAACCACGTCCTGCTTCAGGCGGACCTGACCGCAGTTGCCCCGGGCTACCTGGCTCCGGAGCTGGCCGAAAAGCTACTGGTGATGGCCGACGCCGAGGGGCACGGGCCCGCTACTATCTACCGGTTCTCCGCCAACTCGGTCCGGCGGGCGCTGGATGCCGGGCATGACGCCTCGAGCCTGCTGGAGTTCCTGCGTGAGCATTCGGCCACGGCCGTGCCCCAACCCTTGGAATACCTGGTGGAGGACACCGCGTCCCGGCACAGTCGGCTCCGGGTGGGAATGGCCGCCAGCTTTATCCAAAGCGATGATGAGGCAACGGTGCTGGAGCTGGCGGCGGAGTCCAAAGCGGCCGGCCTGGGGCTGGCCCGCATTGCGCCGACGGTACTGATCTCCACCGCTCCGCCGCGGGAAACAGCCCAGGTCCTGCGCGGGCTGGGCCTCTCGCCGTCGGTGGACCAGGCCGAGCCCGGAGTGGTCCGGCTCCGCCGCACTAACCATGTTCCCGGCAGCGCGCGCCCCGTCTACACGGCGCCGCGGACCGCACCCGCCGCGGACGACGTCGCCGCGCAGCTGGCCGTCCTGCGGAACAGGCGGGCTGAAGCCTCCAGTAACCACACAGGCCCCGTGGCCAGCTCCGGCGAAGCTGCCACCCAGCTTGGGCTGGAGACACTGCAGCGGGCTATCCGGCTCAAGCAGCGCGTGAGCATGAACGTGGTGGACAGCCAGGGGAATTCCTGCCTGGAGACAGTTGTTCCCATTTCCGTAAACGGCGGACGCGTCAGGGTCTTTGATCCTGCCAAGGAAACCGAGCGTGTGCTCTCCATCCACCGCATTATCGACATTGAGGCCGCAGAAGAACTGCGCCAGTGAAGGACTTCCGCACGTGAACGACGGCCCGCTGATCGTCCAAAGTGACAAAACCATCCTGCTCGAAGTGGACCACGAACTGGCCACCGAGGCGCGCCACGCCATCGCCCCGTTCGCCGAACTGGAACGTGCCCCCGAGCACATGCACAGCTACCGCCTGACGCCCCTGGGCCTGTGGAACGCACGCGCCGCCGGCCTGGACGCGGAAAAGGTCCTGGACACCCTGCTCAAATACTCGCGGTTCCCGGTTCCGCATTCGCTGCTGATCGACGTCGAAGAAACCATGTCCCGCTACGGGCGGCTGCGGCTGGAGAAGGACCCGCAGCACGGCCTGGTGATGCGCACGGACGACTACCCGGTGTTGGAGGAGGTCATCCGGGCCAAAAAGATCCAGCCGCTGCTTGGCCCCCGGATCGACGGCGAAACCATTGTGGTCCATTCCTCGCAGCGCGGCCAGCTTAAGCAGCTGCTCCTGAAAATCGGGTGGCCGGCGGAGGACCTGGCCGGCTACGTGGACGGCACACCCCACCTGATCGCCCTGAACGAGAACGGCTGGAAGCTCCGCCCGTACCAGCAGCTCGCCACCGAGAATTTCTGGGCCGGCGGCAGCGGCGTGGTGGTGCTGCCCTGCGGGGCCGGGAAGACGCTGGTGGGTGCCGCGGCCATGGCCACGAGCTCCACCACAACGCTCATCCTGGTGACCAACACGGTGGCAGCCCGGCAGTGGAAGGACGAGCTGCTCAAGCGGACGTCCCTGACGGAGGACGAAATCGGCGAGTACTCGGGCGCCGTCAAAGAGGTCCGTCCGGTCACCATCGCCACGTACCAGGTCCTCACCACCAAACGCGGCGGCCTCTACGCGCACCTGGAGCTGCTGGATGGCCATGACTGGGGCCTGATCATCTATGACGAAGTGCACCTCCTGCCGGCGCCGATCTTCCGGATGACGGCGGACCTGCAGGCCCGCCGCCGGCTGGGCCTCACCGCCACCCTGGTCCGCGAGGACGGCCGCGAAGGCGAAGTCTTCAGCCTCATCGGGCCCAAACGGTACGACGCGCCCTGGAAGGACATCGAAGCCCAGGGTTACATCGCCCCCGCGGACTGTGTGGAGGTCCGCATTGACCTGCCCCGGGACGAACGCGTGGCCTATGCCATGGCCGAGGACGCGGACAAGTACCGGCTGTGCGCCACGTCCGAGTCCAAGACCCTCATCGTGGAACAGCTGGTGGCCCGGCACCACGGAGAGCAGCTGCTGGTGATCGGGCAATACATTGACCAGCTGGACGAGATCGGCGAGCGCCTGCAGGCTCCGGTCATCAAGGGCGACACCTCCGTCAAGGAACGGCAGAAGCTCTTCGATGCCTTCCGGGCCGGCGACGTGAACACGCTGGTGGTTTCCAAGGTGGCCAACTTCTCCATCGACCTGCCGGAGGCCTCGGTGGCCATCCAGGTCTCCGGTTCCTTTGGGTCGCGGCAGGAGGAAGCGCAGCGGCTGGGCCGGTTGCTGCGGCCCAAGAAGGACGGCCGGGCGGCCCGGTTCTACTCGCTGGTAGCCCGGGACACCCTGGACCAGGATTTCGCGGCCAAGCGGCAGCGCTTCCTGGCAGAGCAGGGCTATGCCTACCGGATCATGGACGCCAAGGATGTCGGCGCCGCCTAGCGGCCACCCGGTGTTCCTGTCCGGCGATGGGATGGCCGTGCCACGGGCGGGCTCCCCATGGAACACCCACCATCCATCCAGAAAACTCACAGTTTATGGGAGCATGATGGGAGCATGAAGAAGACCGGCCCAGAAGCCAAGCTGCTAGTTGTTGATGACGAACCCAACATCCGCGAGCTGCTGTCCACCTCGCTCCGCTTCGCGGGCTTCGAGGTGGTCTCTGCCGCGAACGGCCGTGACGCGCTGGCCGCAGCCGAGCTCCACGTGCCCGATCTGGCGGTGCTGGACGTGATGCTGCCGGACATGGACGGCTTCACCGTCACCCGCAAGCTCCGGGCTTCAGGTAAGCATTTCCCCGTACTGTTCCTGACTGCCAAGGACGACACGGAGGACAAGGTCACCGGCCTCACAGTAGGCGGGGATGACTACGTCACCAAGCCGTTCAGCCTGGACGAGGTGGTGGCCCGCATCCGCGCGGTCCTGCGCCGAACGCAGCCCCTGCTCGACGACGACGCCGTGATCCGGGTGGACGATCTGGAGCTCGACGACGACGCCCACGAAGTGCGCCGCGGCGGCACCGTGATCGAACTATCCCCCACGGAATTCAAGCTCCTCCGGTACCTCATGCTGAACCCCAACCGGGTGCTGTCGAAATCGCAGATCCTTGACCACGTCTGGGAGTACAACTTCAACGGCGACGCCTCGATCGTGGAGTCCTACATCTCCTACCTCCGGCGCAAGGTGGACATTGATCCGGACGCACCGGCACTGATCCAGACCAAACGCGGAGTGGGCTACGTGCTCCGGACGGCAGAGAAGCGCTGACCTTGCTGCAGCGGTGGAAATCGGCCTCGCTGAGGTCCCAGCTGGTGGCCATGATCATGGCACTGCTGATTGTCGCGCTGACCTCAACCGGCGCCGGCACCCTCACGCTGCTGCACAGCTACCTCCAGGGACAGGTGGATGACAAGCTGTACGCCGCCGTCGACCTCGCCAGCAAGCAGCGCTCGTTCACCCAACTGCAGGCACCCAACCCGATGGTCCCCACTGACTACTCGCTGATCCTTTACACCCCTGGTGAAGACCCCCAGCTGTTGGGCGGCGATCCGAATGACCACCCCGACATCGCAACCATCTCCGTTGAGGACGCCCAGAACCGGGCACCCGCCCGTACCAGGTCAGTGGCACCGACGGCCAGAACTGGCGGGTGGTCGCGGTGACCGTGCTCTACATCGGCCGTCCCGCCGTCGTTGTCATCGGCTTGCCGCTGCAAAGCGTGGATGACGTCCTCAAGCACGCCACCCTGGTGGTCACCGGCGTCGGCCTGCTTACCCTGCTGCTGGCCTCCCTGATCGCCAGCTGGACCGTGTCCCGGTCATTCCGTCCGCTGGCCAAGGTGGAAAAGACCGCAGCCGCCATCGCCGCGGGTGACCTTTCCCGGCGTGTGGACGTTGAAAATCCCGGCACTGAAGTGGGGCGGCTCGGGAGCTCACTGAACGCCATGCTGGCGCATATCGAGACGGCCTTCGCCGCCCGGACAGCCTCGGAAGGCAGAATGCGCCGGTTCGCGGCCGACGCCTCCCACGAGCTGCGTACCCCGCTCGTGACCATCCGGGGTTTCTCCGAACTCTACCGCCATGGCGCGCTGGCCACCGACGAGGACGTGGCCACGGCCATGGGGCGGATCGAAAGCGAAGCCAAACGGATGGGCTCCATGGTGGAGGACCTCCTCCTGCTGGCGCGCCTGGACGAACAGCGCCCGCTCCAGGAAAAGCCCGTGGACCTGCAGCTGATTGCCCACGATGCGGTGGTGGACACGCAGGCAAGCGACCGCTCGCGCCCCATCTCCCTGACCGGTCTTGGTGACGATCCGGCCGCCCCCGCGCCGGTGCTCGGTGACGAAGCAAAACTGCGGCAGGTAGTGGGGAACCTCGTGGGGAACGCCTTGCGCTACACCCCGGACGGCAGCCCGATCGAACTAGCCGTCGGGGTCCGGACCTCCGACGGCGGGCAGCCGCTCGCGGTGATCGAGGTCCGGGACCACGGTCCTGGCATCTCAGAAGAGGACGCGTCCAAGGTGTTCGAGCGTTTCTACCGCGCGGACACGTCCCGAACGCGTGAGACCGGCGGCAGCGGCCTGGGGCTCGCGATTGTCGCGGCCATCGTGGGATCGCACGGCGGGTCCGTCAGGGTGGAAAAGACCGACGGCGGCGGGGCCACGCTGGTGGTCAGCCTGCCGGTCCGGGACGACGCCACCGACGAGGCTCACTCCGGCGATGACCACGTGGGGGAAGACCACCCGGACGCAACGGCCACGCAGGATGGCGATCCTGTGGAAGGAGGCCACGGAGATGGCAAGGTTATCCACATATAGCCATGGAGCGTGGCGTGCGGGCAGTGCCCGTCCGTAGGCTCGCTGTAGTGGCCCGGAGCAGCCGGGCGGGCAGCAGACGCTGTCCCACTACTTCGAGAGGCAGCAAGCCATGAGCATCATTTCCGTCGACACCGAACTCCTTCAGCTCAAGTCGGCCAACGTCAAAGCAACCGTGGATCGGATCAGCTCGGACGTCCAGACCATGAAGCGCGGCCTGGACGAACTGCAGTCCACCTGGCGGGGCTCGGCTGCCAACAACTTCCAGGCCCTGGTGACCGAGTGGACACTCACCCAGGGCAAGGTGGAGGCATCGCTGGCATCCATCAACATGGCCCTGGCATCAGCAGCGTCCACGTACGCCCAGGCCGAGCAGGGCAACACGCAGCGCTTCAGCTGAGTCCGCAGCCGAAATGCGCTTTACGCCTCCGGCGTCCCCTGGCGGAATCGGAGCCGCCATCTGTTGCCGTCCAAGACCCACAGTGAACTATGGAGAGCCGTGCCTGAGCGCGAGTAGCTTCGGCACGTCAGCAAGATCGCGCTGGTGCCGATGCGGTCCGCACCCAGGATCTCCAGTTCAGTGTGCTGCCCGGTTCCTCTTCCAGTGCCATCATCGTGGCGTCACGGGTCCATACCCTGCCCGAGGTTCCGATCTCCATAAAATCAGGGTGCAGGAGGACGCCGGTGCGGCCGATGTCGCCACGGATGTCGGAGCCCGACAACTCGCGTTCGAGGGCCTCGACGATCGCTTCGGGGCTTATCTCGGCCCCGGCGGACTCCGACGGGATGAAGGAGTCGCTCTCCAGTTCGCTGAAAAGGTCCGGCTCGTCGTAGGGGCTTTGGTTGAAGAGGTCCTGGCCGTACGAGCCCTGGCCGTCGGAGCCAGCCCCGCCGGCTGTGGTGGCGTCCCGAAGGCTGGCAGGAGTGGCGGCATCGGGGCTGGTCAGGGCTGTGCCTGCCCCAGAGCTGACGGCAACCCGGCTATCAGCTGCTGGGCCAACCGCTGCCGGGGCTCCCGCGAAGCCCGGGCCTGAACGCGCTGCCACACCCTGCTGGTATGCGGTGGCCGCTGCACGCGCGCGGACATCGGCCGCCTCATTGAGGTCGTGGCCTGCGTGGCCCTTGACCCATTCGAAGGTGTATTTCCGGCCGGCGATTTCCCGGTCAAGTTCCTTGAGCAGCTCCACGTTCAGGACGGGTTTGCCGTCGGCCTTCCGCCAGCCCTTGCGTTTCCAGCCCGGCATCCACTTTGTGATGGAGTTGATCACGTACTGGCTGTCGCACAGGACCCTCAGGTCCTCCTCCGGGACATGGGCGGTGGCACGGAACAGATCCAGGACGGCCATCAGCTCGCCCTGGTTGTTGGTGCCGTGCGGCCATCCCCGGCGCGCCAGCAGTCGTCGTTCACATACCAGGCCCAACCGGCCGGGCCGGGATTTCCTAAAGCCGAACCGTCGGCCGCTGCAGTAATTGTCACTTAACCATCCTGCCAGACAGCGTCGACAACCGGTTCAGCCAGCGTTCGGGAAACCGCTTACCGAAAAGCCTTGACGCCGAAGTCGAAGCGCGGCAGAATCGGAATCCTGGCCGGGAAAGCGCTTTCTCAGTCGAAGCTTCCCCACCGGCACCGACGCCGCCACGGGACACGCTCGGGGTGGACCTCCACCCTTTTGAGGAAGGCACATCAATGAAGATTCGGGCCATCAGCCGCAGGACGTTCCAGTTCAGCGCAGTCGCCGTCGCTGTTTCGCTGCTCGCCACTGGCTGCGGCGCCCCCGCAGGCTCCAGCGAAAATGACGCAGTGACGCTGCGGTTCGCCTGGTGGGGCAATGAATACCTCAACGCGCAAACAGAGAGAGTCATCGATGCGTTCGAGGCGGAACATCCCAACATCAAGATCGAATCCGAGCCGGGCGAATGGGCCAGCTACTGGGACAAACTGGCCACCACGACCGCCGCCAATGACGCACCGGATGTCATCCAGATGGACCAGAAATACATCGCCGAGTACGGTGGCCGCGGGGCGCTGCTGGACCTGGCCATACAGGGCGGGATCGACACCTCCTTTGAGGAAGCAAATGTGCCCATCCCCGACGACACCACCTGGACCTGGGACGACTCCATGGACACCGCCGCGAAACTCAGCGCAGCCGGTGACGGGAAGAGCTACGGCGCAGCCTATGGCAGCAACGAGGCGGACCTCATCATCTGGCTTCGGCAGCACGGCGAAAACCTCTACTCCCAGGACGGAAAACTGGACTTCGACACTGCTACGGCCGCTTCGTTCTGGGAACGGCTGAAGGAACAGCGCGATTCCCAGGCAAGCCCGCCGGCCACGGTGTCCACCGAGGACTCCGGCGCAGGCCTTGAGGAGAGCCTGTTCGGCACCAATCGGGTAGGCATGGCCTGGTGGTGGACCAACCAGCTGGGATCGCTGGAAACCACCACGGGCAGCAGCATCAAGATGCTCCGCGCCCCCAGCACCGACGAGAAGTCTGCGAACAACGGCATGTACTACAAGCCCACCAAGTTCTGGTCCGCGTCCTCACGCTCCAAGCACCCGGAAGCAGCCGGAACCTTTATCAATTACCTGGCCAACAGCCCCGCGGCAGGCGCCGTCCTTATGACAGACCGCGGAGCCCCCAGCAACTCTGAGATCGTCGAGGGCATCACACCGGCCCTCAAGCCGGCGGACACCACTGTGGTGGCCTTCCTAAAGGACATTGCGCCGGACATCGCCGACGCGCCTCCGGTCCCGCCGGTGGGTGCCGGCAGCGTCCAGAACGTCATCAAGCGGTTCACCGACGAGGTCCTGTACGCCCGGCTGACTCCCCAGGCGTCCGCCGAAGCGTTCAAGAAGGAAGTCGAAGGGATGCTGGCCACGGCCCGCAAGTAGCGAAAGCAAATGCGGCCCCTCCAGTGGAGGGGGCCGCATTATGGTTTGCGCGGAACGTAGTCCGGGCGCTGGGGACTAGAAGCCGCCCATGCCGCCCATGTCGTCGCCGCCACCCATGGCCGGAGCGTTCTTCTCCGGCTTGTCGGCCACAACGGCCTCGGTGGTGAGGAACAGACCGGCAATGGAAGCCGCGTTCTGCAGGGCAGAGCGGGTTACCTTGACGGGGTCGTTGATGCCGGCAGCCAGCAGGTCAACGTACTCGCCGGTTGCTGCGTTCAGGCCGTGGCCTGCAGGCAGGCCGCGGACCTTGTCGACAACAACGCCGGGCTCGAGGCCGGCGTTGAAGGCAATCTGCTTCAGCGGGGCGTCAATGGCAACGCGGACGATGTTCGCACCCGTCGCTTCGTCACCGGTCAGGTTCAGGTTCGCGAACGCCTTGGCGCCGGCCTGGATCAGCGCAACGCCGCCACCGGCGACGATGCCTTCTTCAACAGCAGCCTTCGCGTTGCGGACAGCGTCCTCAATGCGGTGCTTGCGCTCCTTGAGCTCAACCTCGGTTGCGGCACCGGCCTTGATGACTGCAACGCCGCCAGCCAGCTTGGCCAGGCGTTCCTGCAGCTTCTCGCGGTCGTAGTCCGAATCGGAGTTTTCGATCTCGGCACGGATCTGGGAAACGCGGCCAGCGATCTGGTCGGCGTCGCCGGCACCTTCAACGATCGTGGTCTCGTCCTTGGTGACAACAACCTTGCGGGCGCGTCCCAGGAGTTCCAGTCCGGCGGTCTCCAGCTTGAGTCCGACTTCCTCGGCGATGACCTGGCCACCGGTGAGTACAGCGATGTCGGCCAGCTGGGCCTTGCGGCGGTCGCCGAAGCCCGGCGCCTTGACGGCTACGGACTTGAAGGTGCCACGGATCTTGTTGACGATCAGGGTGGCCAGGGCCTCGCCCTCGATGTCCTCGGCAATGATCAGCAGCGGCTTGTTGGACTGCATGACCTTTTCCAGGACAGCAACCAGTTCCTTGACGTTGGAGATCTTGGAGTTGACGATCAGGATGTACGGGTCCTCAAGGACCGTTTCCTGGCGCTCGGTATCTGTAACGAAGTACGCGGAGATGTAACCCTTGTCGAAGCGCATGCCTTCGGTGAGCTCAAGCTCCAGGCCGAAGGTGTTGGACTCCTCGACGGTGATGACGCCTTCTTTGCCCACCTTGTCCAGGGCTTCAGCGATCAGGGCGCCAATTTCGTCGTCACCGGCGGAGATGGAGGCAGTGGCCGCAATCTCTTCCTTGGTTTCGATTTCCTTGGCAGAGGCCAGCAGCTCAACCGTGACGGCCGCTACAGCCTTCTCGATACCGCGCTTGAGGGACAGCGGGTCAGCGCCGGCCGCGACGTTGCGCAGGCCTTCCTTGACCAGGGCCTGCGCCAGCACGGTAGCCGTAGTGGTGCCGTCGCCAGCGACGTCGTCCGTCTTCTTGGCAACTTCCTTGACCAGCTCGGCGCCGATCTTTTCGTAAGGGTCGTCCAGCTCGATCTCCTTGGCGATGGAAACACCATCGTTGGTGATCGTGGGGGCGCCCCACTTCTTTTCGAGGACGACGTTGCGTCCACGCGGGCCGAGGGTGACCTTGACGGCGTCGGCGAGGATGTTCAGGCCCCGCTCAAGACCGCGGCGTGCCTCTTCATCAAATGCAATGATCTTGGCCATAACGGCAGTAGTCCTTTCGGGACAGTCGTTAAGAATGAACCTCACTGCAGTGCCCGCGACGGACGATCCTTCACCGGCGGCCTCTGTATGCCGCGGCTGGGGATCTCACTCCAGCTAGGTATTTCTCTCGCTCCACGACCGCCACCAAGCCCCGATGCCGGACAAACCGGACGTTGCTTTAGCAGTCGGTACGTAGGAGTGCTAACTCAATAATTAGCACTCCCTAGGTGAGAGTGCAAGCGAAAGGTCCCGTAAATCGCCCTGCCAGGGCGGCCCGTTCGCCACCGGCGATCAGCCTGCGGCCCGGCTTGCCGCCTCATGGCCGCTGAGCACCGCTCTGTTGTCTGCGCCGTAGGTGAACACCATGTAGTTGGCTGCGGTGATGTCACCGTTGGCGTCGAAGGCAACCGGCCCCGATTCGCCGTCATAATTAATGCCGGCCCCGGTCTTCAGGACCGCGAGGCAGTCGGGGTAGGACAGGCACGGTTTGGTGGCCGGGCCCGAGACCTGCGCGGCAGGCTGCCCGCCTGCTGTCCCGCCCGAGACGGCGATCAGGTTGGCGGCGATGGAGCGGCCGGCGTCGTCGTCAGCCTTCGCCGCCGCCAGGACCGCCAGGTTCACGGCGTCGTAGGTCTCCGCGGCGAATGAAAGGTCTTTCAGGGCAGGGTTGACCGACACGAGCCGTGCCTGGAAGTCAGCGGACGGCTGCAGGCCGGGCACCACTGCACGGGCGCCTTCGAGCGCCTTGGATCCAAGTCCCGAACCGTACTGGGCGAAGGCGCCGTCGCTCAGGATGATGCTCTTGCCCGAGAGCCCCGCATTGTTAAGCTCGGCGATGGCGCCCTGGGCGTCGTCCCTGGCGATCAGCACGACAGCGTCAGGAGTGGCGGCCTTGGCAGCGGCTGCGGCATTCCCGGCGTTGCCGGGCTTGAAGGCGGTGGTGGAGACAGTTTCCAGGCTGGCGTTTTTGGCGGCGCCGGCCACCGCGGCAGCTACGTCCTTTCCGTAGCTGGAGTCCTGGTGGACCACGGCCAGGCTCTTGGCGCCGCTGTCCTTGGCCAGCTTCACCAGCACCGATGCCTGGGCTACGTCCGCCGCGGCCGTCCTGAAGTAATAGCCGCCGCTCTTGTAGCGGGACAGGCCGGCAGCGGAGTTTGCAGGCGAGACGAGCGGGACGCGGGCGGCCGAGAGGACGTCGATGGCGGCGGCGGCGTGACTCGAATCCGTGGGTCCAATGACCGCGTCAACCTTGGCTGACACCAGATTCCTGGCCTGGGCGTCGGCGCCATCACCGGCGCCGACCACCAGATCTACAGGCCTGCCCTTGTGGCCGCCGGCCTCATTGATTTCCTTGATTGCCAGTTGGGCCGCGGCGAGCTGCGAGTCGTTGAGGAAGGCCTGCTCCCCTGTGCTGTCCTGGATCAGCCCGATCCGCAGCGTGCCGTCACCGGATGCTTCAGCGGATTCAACGCGGGCGCCGCCGCCGACTCCGGCACAGCCGGCCAGGGCCAGCAGGAGGGCCGCCCCTGTGGTTGTGCGGACGATCGTTGAACGCAAGCTGCGGGAGATCACTGCGCGGGCCGGACGTTTTCTGCCTGCGGACCCTTCTCGCCTTCACCGACTTCAAGCTCCACGCGCTGTCCCTCGTCCAAGGCCCGGTAACCTTCGCCCTCAATGGCCGACCAGTGCACAAAGACATCGTCCCCGGAGCCGTCCACCGTAATAAAGCCGTAGCCCTTTTCGGCGTTGAACCACTTGACCGTTCCCAATGCCATGATGTCCGCTCTTTTCCGTCGTGCCGTCGGTCCCCGTCGGAAGTGTGCCGCTTGTTACGGACCGAAGCCTGAAATCACTCTAGCGACAAGCCAACCGGCGGGCCGAACCACACGGCCGCTCCGGTGCCCAAATGTTATTCAGGCGTGACCGCGAGACGCTACTCGTAGCCCGGCCCCAGGACAACAACCAACGGCACCTGGAAGTCCTGGCTCTCCACCAGCGTAGGGATGTTCAGGAGTTCGGAGACCGCTTCGGCGTTGGCTTTTTGCGCCGGTCCTGAATAGAAGATGGCGGATGTCTGCTGCGGAGCGCCGCCCCAGTTCCCCACCTGGCCCAGCGTCCAGCCATCGGCCTGGACCATCGCGCTGATGCGTCCGGCGAGCCCGGCCTTACCGGCGGCGTTGTAGATGGCCACGCCCTGGGTCTTGTCCAGCACAACCGCGGAAGGAATGTTACTGGGCGAAGCGCCGGCTCCGCGTCGGGGCTGTTGGAGGGCTCCGGGTCCGTGGAGGCTTCAGCAGTGGCCGACGGTGCCGCGCTTGCCTCGGGGCCGCGGTTGATTCCAGGCTGGTGGAGGCTTCACTGCCGGCCTGGGTGAACCCGAGTTTGGGAAGGATCAGGAAGGACACCACTCCAATGGCCAATGCCACAATCCCCACCGCGAGGATGGGCCACAGCTTGCGGCGGGCAGGTGCCGAAGCCGCACGGTGGACGCCTTGCCGTGAGGCGGACTCCGGAACCTTATCGAATTCATCCCGAGCGTATTTGGTCATGATGGGGAGACGTCCTTGTTGATTGCTGCTGATGGCTCAGCACGAGCGTGGTCAGGCGTCGGAACCCAGGCGTCGTGCAGTGCGTGCCCGGTGACGCGACGTACGTAGTCTACGCAATCTCTTGACCAGCATGGGGTCGTGGGCCAGTGCAGCCTCGGTGTCGATGAGGGCATTGAGCAGCTGGTAGTAGTGCGTTGCGGACAGATCGAACAGCTCCCTGATGGCCTGTTCCTTGGCCCCGGCGTACTTCCACCACTGCCGCTCGAGTGCCAGCATCTGCTGGTCGCGCTCGCTTAATGGGGAGTCCCGGAGGGTAGAGTCAGCCAGCAAAGAACCGTGCTCCTCCGGCTCCGGCATATGTTCCCGAACAGGTTCCGCCATGGCACACCCCTTCGCTGGTCTCGCTGAATCACCGGTCAAGTTACAAAATCTCCTCCCCATGCTACGGCGTGAATAACAAAGTTGTCATTTGTTCCCCGGCCGCAGCATCCGGCAACCCTGCGAGAATGGGAGCGTGTTTGAATCTGACGCGCTGTTTGAACTGATGGCGGACCCGGCGGAGGCCGTTGGCTTTGCCGAGATGGCCGCCTCGCCGCTGAGTGAGCTGATGGCTGCCGACTGGGCGGAGGCGCTGGGCCCCGTAGAGAGTGAACTGCGCGGCGTCCTGGGCTTCCTGGCCGCCGAAGTTGCCGCCGGGCACCGCGTGCTCCCGGCGCCGTCGAACGTTCTGCGCGCCTTCCGGCAGCCGCTGGCGGACGTGTTGGTCCTGGTAGTGGGCCAGGACCCCTACCCGACGCCGGGCCACGCGATCGGCCTGTCCTTTGCCGTTGACGGGCGCACCCGCCCCATCCCGCGGAGCCTGGCGAATATCTACCGCGAACTGGAGTCCGACCTGGGCCTTCCGCCGCGCGTCCACGGCGACCTGTCCGCCTGGGCCAGCCAAGGGGTCCTGCTGCTGAACCGGGTCATGAGCGTCCGCGCCAGGGCAGCCGGCTCCCACCGGGGCAAAGGCTGGGAGGCCATCACGACGGCGGCAGTCACCGCGGTGGCCAGCCGGCGCACTGCCGACGGCGCGCCGTCGCCGCTGGTGGCGGTGCTGTGGGGCAAGGACGCGGAGAGCGTCCGGCCCTCCTGCCCGGCGCGGCGGTCGTGTCCAGCGCCCACCCCAGCCCGTTGTCGGCGTCGCGCGGATTCTTCGGCTCCCGGCCCTTCAGCACCATCAACCAACTGCTGCAGGACCAGGGATGCCCTGGCGTAACCTGGGAACTCCCTCCGGTCCCCTAGCTTAGGCTTGCCTTATGAGCACCCTTCCGGCCGCCACCAACGCCACGAAAAAAACACGTCCGCAGATCGATCTCACGGTCATCCGACGGGAAGAACTCTCGCCACACATGGTCAGAATAGTGGCCGGCGGCAGAGGTTTTGCCGCTTACATGAACAACACCTTCGTGGACCGCTACATCAAAATCGTCTTCCCGCAGCCCGGCGTTGACTATGCCCAGCCCTTGACCTGTGGACCATCCGCGAAACCATGCCCCGCGAGCAGTGGCCCTTCACCCGCACCTACACGGTCCGCTGGGTGGACACCGAGGCCCAGGAACTCGCCATCGACTTTGTGATCCACGGCGACGAAGGGCTGGCCGGCCCTTGGGCGGCTGCCGCCAAGCCCGGGGATACCTTCACTTTCACCGGCCCGGGCGGCGCCTACAACCCGGCGCCTGACGCTGACTGGTACCTCTTTGCCGGCGATGAAGCCGCACTTCCTGCGATCGCCGCCGCCATCGAATCGTTGCCGGCTGAAGCGGCTGGCCTGGCGTTTATCGAGGTGGACAGCGACGCCGACATCCAGCCCCTCGCGTCCCGGCGGGCCTTAAGGTGACCTGGCTACGCCGCCATGGCGCGCCGGCAGGGGCCGGGGACCTCCTCGTCTCAGCGGTGGCCGACGCCGAATGGCCCACCGGCCGCGTTGACGTTTTTGCCCATGGCGAGCGCGGCTACATGAAGCGCCTGCGGGACGTACTTTTCGTCCAGCGCGGCCTGGAACGGAGCCAGGTTTCGCTGTCCGGCTACTGGGCCCAGGGCCGGGTGGAGGACGACTTTCAGGCCGAGAAGAAACTGCCCGTGGGGAAGATCTGAGCTGTACCTAGCGCCGCCGGGCGCGGCGGCGCTCGTTGCTGGCCAGGCTGCGTGTCAGCGGCCGGGCCAGGGTGTCGCCGAGGACGATCCCGCCGGCGGTGCCCAGGACGATCGCGCCGGCGTTGAGCATACCGCCGGCGCCGAGGAGAATTTCGGATTCCTCGATGGTCAGCACATACATGGACCGGAATATGGTCAGCCCGGGCAGCAGGATCAGGGCCGCCGGAACGGCCACCACGAGCTGCGGTGCGCCCATCTTCAACGCCACCACCCGCGCCAGCAGGCCAATCACGACGGCGGCGAGTGCTGGGGAGAACCGGTCACCGACGCCGAGGGACGCGGCACCCAGCAGCACAAGGTAGCCCACGACGCCCACGCCCGCGGTAGGCAGCAGCAGCTCCAAGGAGGTCTGCTCCGTGACGCCGATGGCCAACACCGCGACGGCGATAAAGAGCACCAGGACCCAGAGGTCGTAGGCTGGCGGGAATGTCTGAGTAACACTAATGGGCTGCATTCCGGTCATCGCGCCCACCACAAAGGCCACCGCGATCCCGGCCACAATCGCACCAAAGGTCAGCAAGGTGGACAGAAACCGGCCCGCTGCGGTCACGGGGAACCCGTTGATGGCATCCTGCACCGAGGAGACCAGGCGCCCGGTGGGCAGCAGCAGGAGGATGCCGCCCACCACCACAATCGCAGGGGCGTTGGTGAGGTCAAAGCGCCACAACAGCAGCGCGGTCAGCGTAACACCGAAGGAGCATGCCGCCGTCGTAAAGAAGTCCGGAACCCGCCACCGACCCAGCTGGCGGGCGAGCAGGCTGACCCCGATGTTGGCCACGAAGGCAATGCCCGAGGACACCGGCCCGCCGCCGAGCACACCCACAAAGACTGCGGCGAACACGCCGAACGCTATCGTGACCATCCAGCGGGGAACGGTTTGGGGCTGGTGATGGCCTCGTCCAGCCGGCGGATGGCTTCATCGCGGCCCACTCCCCGGCCACGATATCCGTCACCAGCCGGTGTACTTTGGCCAGTCCGGCATAGTTGTTGGTCCAGGACCGCACCACCCGAAGCAGCGAGATGGGCGTCTGGTCCTTGGGCGCATAGTTAATGGCCACCGACTGGTTGGTGATGTCCACTTCGATGTTTTTGAGCCCCATCGCCGCGGTGACGGCAATAATGCTCGTCTCCACTTCCAGGGCGCCTGCCCCGTACCGGAACATGGTCTCGGCCAGGTGCAGGGAAAAGTCCAGGGTCTTGCGTGCGGAGGTGTCCACGCCTCCCACCTGGATCATGGGGTTGGCGTAGGGGCTTCCGGCGAGCCTGTCCACAATGCTCAGCGGCGCCGTCGGCGGGTTCTCCCCCCGCACCAGGCGCCGCAGCATCCGCTTGGCCGCGGCATCCTGGCGGAGCTGGGAGGGGGTGAGCGGCTCTGTTTTGGGCAGACCGTCGGTGGGAGGCCTGCGCCTTGGGTCTTCAGGTCGATCGTTCACCTTGGTGCTCCTCCCTTTCTGGCAGGTCGTGGTTTGGTGTCAGGCCTGGCGCTTCAGGGGCAGTTTGCCCAGGAGGGTGCGCGCCGCCGCGACGGCCGCGCGGACCAGGCGGTTGGCCTGGAAGGCTACCGGCCGCACCGGCATCACGAAGTCACCCAGCAGCTGGACCACGTCGCCGCCGAAGCCCTTCTTGAACTCGTAGCCGCCGTGGCCTTCTTCGTCCTGTCCCTGGATGCCGAACGTGCCGTAGAAGTTGTAGCGCGAGTAGCCCTTGTCCAGCCCGTGCAGCATCATTCCCCAGTACAGGGACGTGGCGCCGTTGAAGTAGATGTAGTCCTGCTTAGTGCCGCCGATAACGCAGACCACCTCGTCGCCGAAGCAGACGAAGTGGATGGCGGCCACTGTAGCCACACCCACCGAGTCCGGGAACCGCTCGATGTCCTTGAGGCTGCGCTCGTAGCTGTCCACGAGGTCCTGGACTACTTTGAGCCGGTTGGCTTTCTTTTTGCTGCCCGTCTCTTCGACTTCACGGCGGAGCTCGGCTGCGGACGCGGATTCCGCTTCCAGGCGTTCGGTGATGGACTTCCGGTACGCGGGGATGTCGATCTTGGCCATCATGAGCTTGGTGAACTCGGCCGAAGTGGTCCGCAGGAGCTGGTCGTAGTATTCGCGTTCGCGGTAGAAGAAGCCCTTCTCGTCCCCGGCTGTGCTCAGCGCGTCGTAGAACTCGTCAAGGGTCTCCAAAGTGGCCTGCTCCAGGAACACACCGTTCTTTTCAGCCTTCCGGATGGCCTTCCGTGTCCGGTAGCTGGTGCCCATGATGAGCTCCTCGGCGTCCGTGATGCCGCCGAGCTGCTTGATGAACATCCAGTTGACGTTGGCGAAGTTCATGTCGGAGCCCTGGTGTTCAAAACCAAGGCCCTCCAGTTCCGCCACGAGCGGCCTGTTGTCCACGATCTCGGGGTGTTCGGCGCCGTCGGCATCGCGGGCGAGGTATGTCAGGTTCGGGGAAATCCGCAGCTCGGCGGCCTTGCGTTCCGCGGCGCGTTCCTTGAGGAGTCCGACGAGCTCACGCACCAGTGCGGCGTCCGTGTAGTCCAGCAGGGGCCCTTGGCGCACTCGCACACCTTGTAGCCCCAGCGGTTGGTGGTGAAGTTCAGTTTCCCGGCGGCGACCAGGTCGCCGTCGCGCCTTACACCGAACAGTTCCACTGACTGACCGCGGGCGCGCTGGAAACGGGTGAAGTCAGCGGACTGGATGAAGTTGTTTTGCGGGTGCTTGAGGGAGAAGGACTCAAACTCGGCATCGCTGAGGACGCTGAGCTCGAGTCCGGCTCCGGCCTTGGTTGAATTCACAGAAATAACCTCATCTATGGCCGGGCTGCCGACTGGGGCAGGCGCTGGCCTTTGTAGTGTGGATGGTGAGAGTGGCTGGTGGGCGGTCAGTAGAACTGCTGGCCGGTGCGTGCGGTTTCAAGCCGGCGGAAGACCCGTTCCCCGCCCTTAACCCACAGGGTGTGCCTGACGGGCGACAGCACGTAGTCGTAGCAGCCGACGAAGTCCGTCACCGTCTTGGTGAAGCTCGTTTTGAACATGCCCATGCCATACAGGGGGTGGGTCTTGTCCTTGATCAGGCCGGAGGGCGGCGTTCCGCAGAAGTCGTACTCGGTGCAGCCGAGTTCCTGCATTCTCCGGATGGCCTGCCACTGGACCAGATGCGAATCGCCGTACTGCTTCCTGTTCTGCGTGGAGCCGCCGTCCTTGTAGGTTGCCTTGGATCCGTAGTTGATCACAAAGGCGCCCACACTGGGTTTGCCGTCCTCATAAACGAAGAAGAAGCTGCCCTGGCCGCGGGTGCAGAATTCGTCCCAGAACCGCGTGTAGTACTCGAGGCTGCGCAACGGCATGGAACCCTTGGCGTTCACGGTGTCTGCCATCAGGTCATACAGCGCCCGGTACGTTTCCGGGCCTGGCTCCTGCTGCACCACGGCGCAGCCTTCGCGCTCTGCCCGGCGGATCGCGTTGCGGGCACGGGAGGAGATGGACCGGAGCACCTGGTTCTCCGGTGCCGCGATGTCCAGGAGCGCCGTGGAGTCATTGGACTGGATGTTCGGGGCCTTCACCAGGCCGGCGGCGGCGAGCTGTGCCCGGGCTTCCGGGGTGCTCACGATGTCCGGTTCAATCTTGATGGTGAAGACATTGAGCTTCCGGCTCCGGGCGAATGCAGCGCACGCGTCCAGGGCCGGCTTCAGGTCCTCGACGGCACCCAGGTCAGGGCCTTTGATCAGGTACCACAGGCGGCCCAGCACCGGGAACTTCTTCTCCAGCACCAGGTTGTAGCTGGCGGTCCCGGCAGACTCCAGGACCAGGAAACGGGCGGTCCAGCCGCTGCCGTTTTTCACAGACGCGTAGGCAGCGGACTGCAGCATGTTGCCGCCGTTCGGGTTGGCCGTGACGTGCTTGTCCCAGTTCTCAATTTCCTCCGCTGTGGCAAAGCGGGCGGTGAATTCTCGCAAGGGGCCGTGTCCAATCTCAGGGGTTGCGTAGCCACAAGTCTAAAGCCACTCGTTGGGCGGTGGTGAGCTTGTCGAGATCGGTTCGTCAAGCTCACCACCGGAAACAGTCTGCCGGGCCCGGACTCTAGTCTTCGAACTCGGACAGCGGCGGGCAGGAGCAGATCAGGTTGCGGTCCCCTGCTGCGCCGTCGATGCGGCCGACGGGCGGGAAGTACTTGTCCTGCTTGAGGTGGTGGACCGGGAAGGCGGCCTGCTCACGCGGGTACGCCCGGTCCCAGTCGGAACTCACGACGGCGGACGCGGTGTGGGGTGCGTGGCGCAGCGGGCTGTTCTCGACGGCGAAGTCGCCGTTGGCGACCTGGTCGATTTCCTTGCGGATGGTGATCATGGCGTCGATGAAGCGGTCGATCTCCACGAGGTCCTCGGACTCGGTGGGTTCCACCATGAGCGTGCCGGCCACCGGGAACGCGAGGGTGGGGGCGTGGAAGCCGTAGTCAATGAGGCGCTTGGCCACATCCTCGGCGGTGACGCCGGTCTTGGCCGTCAGCCCGCGGAGGTCCAGGATGCACTCGTGCGCCACCAGGCCGCCTTCGCCGGTGTAGAGGACCGGGAAGTACTCGTTCAGGCGGGCCGCGACATAGTTCGCCGCAAGCAGCGCAGACTTGGTCGCTTCGGTCAGGCCTTCGGCACCCATCAGCTTCACGTAGGCCCAGGAGATCGGCAGGACACCGGCAGACCCGAACCGTGAGGCTGAGATCGGGACGTCATTACCTTCGGTCCAGCTGGCCGCGTTGCCCGGCATAAACGGTGCCAGGTGGGCCTTGGCCGCGACCGGGCCAACGCCGGGGCCGCCGCCGCCGTGCGGGATGCAGAAGGTCTTGTGCAGGTTCAGGTGCGAGACGTCGCCGCCGAACTTGCCCGGCTGGGCCAGGCCCACAAGTGCGTTCAGGTTGGCGCCGTCCACGTAAACCTGGCCGCCCGCGGCGTGCACCGAATCGCACACCTCACGGACATCGGCGTCGTACACACCATGCGTGGAGGGGTAGGTGATCATGATCGCCGAAAGGACGTCCCTGTTCGCCTCGATCTTGGCATTCAGATCCGCGTGGTCGATGCTGCCGTCAGGAGCCGTCGCGACAACAACCACCTTCATACCGGCCAGGACAGCAGAGGCGGCGTTGGTGCCGTGGGCCGAGGCCGGGATCAGGCAGACCGTGCGCTGGTCATCGCCGCGGGACAGGTGGTAGCCGCGGATGGCCAGCAGGCCCGCGAGCTCGCCCTGGGAGCCGGCGTTCGGCTGCAGGGAGACCTGGTCGTAGCCGGTAATCTCGGTCAGCTGGTCTTCGAGGTCGGTGATGAGTTCGCGCCAGCCCACGGTCTGGGAGTCCGGGCGAACGGGTGGATGGAGGCGAACTCCGGCCAGGAAATGGCTTCCATCTCGGCCGTGGCGTTCAGCTTCATGGTGCAGGAACCCAGCGGGATCATCGTGCGGTCCAGCGCCAGATCCCGGTCCGAAAGCCGGCGGATGTAGCGCAGCAGCTGCGTTTCGGAACGGTGGGTGTTGAACACCGGGTGCTGCAGGTAGCCGGAGGAACGCTCGACGGCGGCATCCAGCGCGAACTCCGTGTCAGTGCCGGCGGCCGCGTCCACCGCCGCGGCACCAAAGGCTTCCAGCACACCGGCAACAATGGCCTCGGTGGTGGTTTCATCGGCGGAAACGCCGACGGTGTCGCCGTCGATGTGGCGCAGGTTGATGCCCTTGGCCTCTGCGGCGGCAACAATGGCCGCAGCCTTCCCGGGCACGGAAACCGTGACGGTATCGAAGAAGCTTGTGTGCAGGACGTCCAGGCCGGCCGCCTTCAGGGACGCGGCGATGGTGGCAGCGTGGCTGTGGGTCGCCTCGGCGATTGCCTTCAGGCCGTCCGGGCCGTGGTACACGGCGTAGAACGAGGAAACGATGGCCAGCAGCGCCTGCGCGGTGCAGATGTTGGACGTGGCCTTCTCCCGGCGGATGTGCTGCTCACGGGTCTGCAGCGCCAGACGGTACGCGGGGGTCCCGGCGTCGTCCTTGGAGACCCCGACGAGGCGGCCCGGCATGGAACGCTCCAGGCCCTTCGCCACCGCCATGTAGGCCGCGTGCGGGCCGCCGAAGAACAACGGCACACCAAAACGCTGGGTCGAACCCACCGCGATGTCCGCGCCCTGCTCCCCCGGAGGCGTGATCAACGTCAGCGCCAACAGGTCGGCAGCGACCGTGACGAGCGCGCCGCGCTCCTTGGCAGCCGCGATCACCTCGGCGTGGTTGAAGACCCGGCCGGACACGCCGGGCTGCTGCAGCACAACACCGTTGATAACGCCGTCGGGCAGGCCCTTCGACAGGTCGGCGACCTCCACCTCAAAGCCGAGGGCTTCGGCGCGGCCCTTCACGATCGCGATGGTCTGCGGCAGGCAGTCGGCATCCAGGACGGTCTTGCCGTCCCGGGCGGCGGCGTTTTGTCCTACGGACTTATTTGCCCTGCGCATCATCAGCACTGCCTCGGCCACAGCGGTGGCTTCATCCAGCAGCGACGCATTCGCGATCGGCAGGCCCACGAGGTCCTGGACCATGGTCTGGAAGTTCAGCAAAGCCTCCAGCCGGCCCTGGGAAATCTCGGGCTGGTACGGGGTGTACGCGGTGTACCAGGCCGGAGCCTCCAGGATGTTCCGGCGGATCACGGCCGGGGTCACGGTGTCGTAGTAGCCCTGCCCGATCATCTGCACAGCAGTCTTGTTCTTGGCCGCAAGCTTCCGCAGCTCCGCAAGGACCTCAACCTCACTGAGGGCGTCCTTGAGGCGGAGGGCCACATCCTGCCGGATGCCGTTGGGGACGGCGGTATCCACCAGCGCGTCCACAGTGCCGTAGCCGACGGCCTTGAGCATGGAGTCGATATCGGCCTGGCGGCGGGCGCCAATATGCCGGTCAACGAAAGTGGCCGAGGCCGAATTAACACTCACAAGGAACTCCATTACTAAGGCGGCGCAGGGTGCGCCACAACGACTCGGGTTCCTCCCCGCTCTGTCTGGGACCTGAGAGTTTCCGCGCAGCCTGCTTCCGCTAGGCAGCGCTTGCACCGTCGGTGGGCACAGCGGTCCTGACATTCCGGAGTGATCCGGGACGCTTCAGGCGGACGGCCTGCCACTTTCCAGAGTTGCCTGGCCGCGGCGGTACGTGGGCCTGAGAGATTCCTGGGGAGGATTTGCTCCTACGGCGCCTGTTGTACCTACTAACAGAACTCTCCCGCCGCAGATCAAAGGCATATTCAGATTTTGTGGCGGCCGCAGATGGTCGCCACGCGGTCCAATTCTCCTACGCCCCGGGCCACCGGGCAAATGAGGTCGGCGGGGTTCAGCCGCGAAGCCGCTCCACGGCAGCGAGGAGCTCCTCAATGTCTCCATGCCTGCCCCGGCCGTCCCCGGTGGTGCCGCTTTCCCACATGGCGTTGAAATACAGCCCGTCCCCCATATACAGCACGGCTTTCGCCATGGCCGTGCCGACGTCGGCGGCGATCAGGTCCAACCATTGCTGCTGGATGGCGGCAAAGCGACGCCGGGCCTCGTCATGGGCCACTTCAGCCAGGCGCGTGGCGGCCACGAAGGACCTGTCCATGGGCGAGTCGGACCAGAGCGAGGAACGGATGAAGTAGGCCGCCGCACCTTCGGCTGCTGCGGCCATCAGCGCGAGGTCCTCGACGGCCAGCCGGTCCAGCCGCTCCAGCACCGCAGCGATCAGCGCTTCCTTGTTGGGGAAGTGATAGAGCAACCCGCCCTTGGACACGCCTGCCCGCCTGGCCACCGCATCCAAAGTGGCAGCCCGCTCCCCCACGTCGATCAGGAGTTCTTCAAAAGCGTCGAGGACTGCGTCGCGTGCGACGGGATTTCTGGCCATGGCTTCAATCATGCACGCTCCGGGTCGCGTTTCTTAACTATACCGTCTGGACGGTATAGTTATCGGCATGACGTTGTCCGCACAGTCCAACCAGAACACCCGAA
The DNA here is from genome assembly GCA_002370555.1 of Arthrobacter sp. Hiyo4. Classification (GTDB taxonomy): domain Bacteria; phylum Actinomycetota; class Actinomycetes; order Actinomycetales; family Micrococcaceae; genus Arthrobacter. Next base: position 650,833 of record AP014718.1, on the reverse strand, counting down.
GCCCATCCACCACGGCTGCCGATCTCAGGCCGTCAGGGCCCGCCAAGGCGCCCTGGCGCGATTGGCTCGCGCTGGCCCTGCTGATGTTTCCGGTGCTCCTGGTCGCGGTGGACAACACTGCGTTGACGTTCGCGCTTCCGGCCATCGCGAGCAGCCTGGAGACAACCGGCGTCCAGCTGCTGTGGATTGTGGACGCCTATCCCCTGGTGCTTGCAGGTTTGCTGGTTGCCATGGGCAGCCTGGGCGACCGGATCGGGCGCCGCCGGCTGCTGCTGACCGGCAGTGTTGGCTTCGCCGCGGTATCAGCAGCAACAGCCTTTGCTCCCAGCGCGGAGTGGCTGATATCGGGACGGGCCATGCTGGGGTTCTTCGGGGCCATGCTGATGCCCTCAACCCTGTCCCTGATCCGCAACATTTTTCCGGACCCAAACCGGCGTCGGCTGGCGGTTGCCATCTGGGCTGCCGGCTTCTCCGGCGGCGCCGCCCTGGGACCCATCTTCGGCGGGTGGCTGGTGGAGCAGTTCTGGTGGGGCGCCATCCTGCTGGTCGCCGTGCCCATCATGCTGCCCCTGCTGGCGTTCGGCCCTGCGCTCATCCCGGAATCAAAGGATCCGCGCCCGGGGCGGGTGGACGTACCCAGCATCGTCCTGTCCCTGCTGGTGATGGTGCCCGTTGTGTATGGCATCAAGGAGCTGGCGACCGATGGCTTCGGGGCCGCTCCCGTGGGTCTTGTTGCCTTTGGCCTGGCCATGGGCGCCGTCTTTGTCCGCCGCCAGCAGCGGCTGGCCAGCCCCCTGCTGGATATGTCCCTGTTCGGCAACCGGGTCTTCAGCACTGCCATCACGGCAAACGTGCTGGCCCTGTTCTCCTTCAACGGCTTCATCCTGTTCCTCGCCCAGCACCTGCAACTCCTGGACGGAATGGCGCCGTCGGCCGCCGGAATTGCCATGATCCCGGCCCTGGTGGCCACAGTGCTGGCCGGGCTGGCAGTGGTGCCGCTGGTCCGGAAGGTGCGTCCGGGCTTTGTGGTGGCGGGTGGCCTGGCCCTGAGCGCCACCGGCTACGGAATCGTGGTCTTCGGTGACCACGGCTCCGGCCCGGCCCTCCTGCTGGCCGCGCTGCTGATCCTCGCCCTGGGCGTGGGCACAGCGGAAACCATTTCGAATGACCTCATCCTGGGCTCCGTTCCAGCGGAGCAGTCGGGAGCGGCGGCCGCCGTCTCCGAAACGGGCTATGAGGTGGGGTCCCTGCTGGGGACGGCGGTGCTGGGCTCCATCCTGACCGCTTCCTACCAGCGCAATCTCCGGCTTCCGGCCGGGGTGGAGGAAACGGCGCCGGGCACTGCAGTACACCAGGCGGGTGAAACCCTGGCGGGCGCCGTGGAGCTGGCCGCCGCCTGCCTGCTCCGCTGGCCGAAGCGCTCCGCGGCGCAGCACGCCTGGCGTTTGATTCGGGCGTCCACACCACTGCGGCAATTGCGCTGGTACTGATGGCGGTCGCGTCAGTCCTTGCCGCCGTCGCTCTCCGGAAAGTTCCGACGGCGGACTAGGCGCCCGTCTCTGGCCCGCCGGCGAGCGCCTAACAACGCCCGGCGCCGGAAGTCATTCCGGCGCCGGGCGCTCGTGGCCTCGTTAGGGCCGACTCTTACTTGGCGTCAGGGACGGTGACGCTGGCGGAGGCCTTCATGGTCTCGGCGTTCACCATCCACGCGTACTGCTCCAGCTTGGCGATGAATTCGTGGAGCAGGTCCGCGGTGGTGGGATCCTCGTCGTCCACTTCGTCGTGGACCTTGCGCATGGTGCCCACGGCAGCCTCAAGCGCGGCAACGATCCGCTCGATGGCGTCCTTCGTGTTGATGAGGCCTTCGGGGAACTGCGCGAGGCTGGTGGACTTGGCCACGGTGGCACTGCGGCCGTCCGGCAGGGCATGCAGGGCGCGCATCCGCTCGGCCATATCGTCCGCGAACTGCCGTGCGGCATCCACGATTTCGTCCAGCTGCAGGTGTAGGTCCCGGAAGTTGGTCCCCACAATGTTCCAGTGGGCCTGCTTGCCCTGGATGTGCAGCTCGATCAGGTCCGCAAGTACGGCCTGCAGGTTGTTGGTCAGGGTCGGTGAAGCTTTCATTAATCCTCCTCGATTGGTCCAGTAATGCCGACGCTATCAGCCACGGTATCGATCGCGGCAGGCCGGAAGCGAATTTCTCAGTGAGCTTACTAATCTGGCCCGAGCGTCACAAAAGAATGGGATTCATTTAAACCATTGCGCGAAAGCCGTCGACCCTCCATACTAAATGAACGTCATTCATTTAGTGACGGTCGTCTCACTGGAAGTAAGCACATGATTGAAATTTCCTGCCTCGACTCACCCACGTCCCTGGCCCGGACAACGCCGTCCGTCCGCCCTGCCCTTCGTGTGGGCGTTGTGCAGCACCGCTGGCATGCAGACACAGCCGTCCTGCAGGCCGAACTCGACGAAGGAATCGGCCGCGCCGCCAGGCTCGGTGCCACAGTGGTGTTCCTGCCCGAACTCACGCTTTCCCGCTACCCCGCGGACACCTGCCCGGAGAACAATTCAGCCGCCGGCATCCGCCCCTCGGACATCGCCGAGGACCTGCTCACTGGACCCACGTTCCGGTTTGCTGCCGAGTCGGCCCGCCGCCACGGCGTGGCTGTCCACGCCTCGCTATATCAGCAGGCGCCGAACCCGGACGGCAGCGACGACGGCCTGGGGCTGAACACCGCCATCCTGGTGTCGTCCGAGGGCGAACTGCTCGCCCGCACGCACAAGCTCCACATCCCGGTCACCGCCGGGTACTACGAAGACAAGTTCTTCCGCCAGGGGCCGGCGGCCGCGGATGCCTACGAGGTCCACGCGCCGGCAGAACTGGGCGGCGCCCGGCTGGGCATGCCCACCTGCTGGGACGAATGGTTCCCGGAGGTGGCCCGGCTCTACTCCCTCGGTGGCGCAGAGATCCTGGTCTACCCCACCGCCATCGGTTCCGAGCCGGACCACCCGGAATTCGACACCCAGCCGCTGTGGCAGCAGGTCATTGTGGGCAACGGCATCGCCAACGGGCTCTTTATGATCGCCCCCAACCGCTGGGGCAGTGAAGGAACGCTGAACTTCTACGGCTCCTCCTTTATCTCCGACCCCTACGGCCGCGTCCTGGTGCAGGCCCGCGTGACGCCTCCGCCGTGCTGGTGGCCGACCTCGACCTGGACCAGCGCCGGGACTGGCTCACGCTCTTCCCCTTCCTGTCCACGCGCCGCCCCGATACCTACGGCCGGCTTACGGAACCCGTACGCCGCGACCAGCCGCTCGGCGGCGAAGTCCTCGCATCCGCGCAGGTGACCGCATGAGCACGTGGCGCATGCCCGCCGAAACCGCTCCGCAGGAGCGGCTGTGGATGGCCTTTCCCACTGGCGGCTACACGCTGGGCGACACGGAGGAAGATGCCCACGCTGCCCGGTCCGTCTGGGCAGCGGTAGCCAACGCCGCCGTCGAATTTGAGCCGGTCACCGTGGTGGTGGACCCCGACGACGTCGGCATAGCCGCCCGCTATCTGAACCGGAACGTCGAGGTGCTTGCCGCCCCGCTCAACGATGCGTGGATGCGGGACATCGGCCCCACGTTCGTGTTGGACCAGGACGGGAGCCTCGGCGCCGTCGACTGGATCTTCAACGGCTGGGGCGCCCAGGACTGGGCACGGTGGGACAAGGACGCGCTGATCGCCGGCGAAGTCTCGGGCCGATCCGGCGCCACGCACATCGTGTCCGCGCTGGTCAACGAAGGCGGCGGCATCCAGGTGGACGGCCAGGGAACCGTGCTGGTGACCGAAACCGTGCAGCTGGATCCGGGCCGCAACCCGGGACTCAGCCGGGCCGACGTCGAAGCCGAGCTCGCCCGGACCATCGGCGCCACGCAGGTGGTCTGGCTCCCGCGCGGGCTGGCCCGCGACTCGGAACGGTTCGGCACGCGCGGTCATGTGGACATCGTGGCCGCCATCCCCTCCCCCGGCACACTGCTGGTGCATTCCCAGCAGGACCCCCGCCACCCGGACTTCCAGGTAAGCCGCGACATCATCGAGCACCTGCGCACCACGAGGGACGCGGCCGGACGGGAGTGGACCATCATCGAAGTCCCCGCCCTGAAATGCTCTGGGATGGCGAAGGCTTTGTCGACTACAGCTACATCAACCACGTCGTGGTCAACGGCGGCGTCATCGCCTGTACCTTCGGGGACCCCAACGATGACAAGGCGCTGCAGATCTTGGCGGAGGCCTACCCCGGCCGGCGTGTGGTCGGCATTGACGCCCGTGAGCTCTTCGCCCGCGGCGGCGGAATCCACTGCATCACCCAACAGCAGCCTGCTGCCTCGTAGAAAGCGCTGGACAATGACTCAAACCACCCGCACGAGCACCCCGTAGGCCAGCCATCCGGGACCGACCCGGCCGGCTCGGCGCACGGCATCACCGCAAAAGGACTGAAGGGCGGGCAGCTGGGCCTCCTCGCCGTCGTCGTCCTTGGCATTTCCACCATCGCACCGGCCTACACGCTGACCAGCGCCCTGGGCCCCACCGTTAATGAGGCGGGCTCCAGTTGCCCGTCATTTTCCTGATCGGGTTCATCCCCATGATCCTGGTGTCACTCGCCTACCGGGAACTCAACGCCGATTCCCCGGACAGCGGCACCACATTCACCTGGGTCACCAAAGCGTTTGGCCCCTGGGTGGGCTGGATGGGCGGCTGGGGACTGCTGGCCGCCAACATCATCGTCCTGTCCAACCTGGCAGGCGTGGCCGTCGACTTCTTCTATCTCTTCCTGTCACAGCTGACGGGTGCGCCTGAACTCGCGGACCTCGCGGCCAATAAGCCGTTGAACGTCCTGACGTGCTTCGTGTTCGTGGCCCTCGCCGTCTGGGTCAGCTACCGCGGCCTGCACACCACCAAGCTGGTCCAGTACGGACTCGTCGGATTCCAGCTGCTGGTCCTGGGGCTTTTCGTGGGCATGGCGTTCGCGAACTGGTCCACGTCGGAAACGGCTATCCCCTTCAGCTGGGAGTGGTTCGACGTCACCAGGATCGAGACGTTCGGGCAGATCGCCGCCGGCATCTCGTTGTCGATCTTTGTCTACTGGGGCTGGGACGTGTGCCTGACGGTGAACGAGGAAACCGCCAACGGCAAAAAGACGGCTGGACTCGCGGGCACGCTCACCGCCGTCGTTGTTATGGGGATCTACCTGCTGGTGACCATTTCCACCATGATGTTCGCCGGCGTCGGCGATACCGGCATTGGCCTGAACAACGCGGAGAACCACGAGAACCTCTTCACGGCGCTGGCCTCGCCGATCATGGGGCCATTCGCCATCCTGATGTCCCTCGCGGTGCTGTCCAGTTCCGCCGCGTCCCTGCAGTCCACGTTCACGTCGCCGTCGCGCAGCCTGCTGGCCATGGCCCACTACGGTGCGCTGCCTACGCAGTTCAGCCGCATCAGCAAGCGCTTCTCGACGCCGGGCTTCGCAACAGTGGCGGCGGGCATCCTGTCCGCCGGGTTCTACGCGGTGATGCATGTGATCAGCGAAAACGTCCTGAACGACACCATTCTGGCCCTCGGCCTGATGATCTGCTTCTACTACGGCCTGACCGCGACCGCCTGCGCCTGGTACTTCCGGAACAGCGTGTTCAGCAGCGTCCGCAATTTCATGCTGCGGCTGCTCTGCCCGGTAGCGGGCGGCGTCGGATTGTTTGTGGTGTTCCTGCAGACAGCCATCGACAGCTGGGCGCCGGAGTTCGGCAGCGGTTCGGAAGTCTTCGGGGTTGGGCTGGTGTTTGTCCTGGGCATCGGGATCCTGGCGCTCGGGGCTGTGCTGATGGTGATCATGGCACGCCTCCGCCCGGGTTCTTCCGCGGCGAAACCATCCGCCGGGACACTCCTGCGCTGGTGGTCCCGGAGTAGTTGCCCCGCCCACAGCACACAGCACGGCGCCCTGCCCGGAAAGTCTCCGGGCAGGGCGCCGTTTTGGTTTCCTGATCTTGCCTCAACGACGGTTCAGCAGCGAACCGCGGGTCACCAGAAGTGCGCTACATCAACCACCATGCGCGATCCGGATCCGGGGCCGTCCAGGGTGAAGACCCGGAACGGGAGCCGGGCACGGACACCCAGTCCGATGCTGGTATAGCCTTCGAAGCTGCCCGCGTAGGCAACCTGCCGGAAGGTCTGGTATCCCGACACGTCGGACAGTTCGGCCTTTGCCGCCGGGCTGTAGGTGACGTTGTAATTGCTGTCGTAGGACGGTGCGTTCACAGTTACCTGGAGGAATGCCGAGCCCAACAGTGGGATTTCAAAACCTGAACCGTCCTGGACCACGGTCGGAACGTACTGAACCGTGTAGCCGGCAACAGGGCCGTTGAGGTCAACCACCATCCGGTCAAAGCAGTAGTGCTGCCCTGTCCGGACGTTGGTGACGGATGAGGTGCTCATGGCCGGGTCTGATTCAGCCAGCGATCCCCATACGAGTCCGCAATACGATGTGGTTGCCGAGGCGGGCCCCGGAGCCAGGAAACCCAATCCGACAGCCATCAAAATGACTGTCAGCCACGTATGAATCTTTTTCATTGTGGGCCACCCTTCGAGTGATTAGGTAGCTCAAGCGTAGGAGTCTCCAAGGCCACTCAAAAGGGTTGTTGCCGCTTCGGCGCGGAACCGTTAACCGGCCTTGGTTCCGGTCACGCGTGCGTAATTCTGAGGCACTTTGCAGGGCGATCGAAACGCTATTAACGCCGTTTCTGCACCCTGCCGTTATGCATAATAACGACGCCGGCGCACCTCACCGGAGTGCCGCCGTCGGCCGTTCAGCCTTCGCACTCGATGCAGTACTTCAGGCCGTTCTTTTCGCGTGCAATCTGGGACCGGTGCCGGACCAGGAAGCAGGATGAGCAGGTGAACTCATCGGACTGTTCGGGAACCACAATGACGGTCAGTTCTTCGCCGGAGAGATCGGCTCCGGGAAGGTCGATGCCTTCGGCGGTGTCGGTTTCGTCCACGTCGATGACTGCGGTCTGGGCACTGCCGCTGCGGGATGCCTGCAGGGCCTCCAGCGACTCGGCGGAAGCCTCGTCGTCAGTCTTGCGTGGAGCGTCGTAATCGGTAGCCATGGCGTGTTCACTTTCGTCGCTGCACGGCACCATTTCAGGCACCTCAGTGAAGCAGTTTAGGTCATTATGCCGCTACTTGGGCAACAGTGTGGCCAACCAGACAGATTTCGTTGGTTCGCCCTCTGCAGACAGGGGAATTGATGGAATCTTGAGGGCATCCGAGGGCGCCGGCCGGCGTGACGCGCTCGTCTGCAGTCCCACCCGGCGGGCGGCCGCGTCGCAACCGATGCGGGCGAAGCTGCCCCAGCATCACTTGGACCGCAAATCCGAAGCCCTGAACCGGGCCTGGGCGAAGTACCTATTCAAGCCCGACATGGTCATCTGCCTCGACGCGGACACGGTCCTGCCCCCGAACGCCGTCGGAGCCTGGCCCCGGGGTTCAGCGCGGAAACGGGCGCGCCCTCAAACCTGATCCTGCGACCAGCGCCACAATGTGGAGCCTCCTGTCAGATTCGAACTGACGACCCCCGCTTTACAAGAGCGGTGCTCTGGCCAACTGAGCTAAGGAGGCGCACCCCATGCGGGGCGTGCGCCGCAAGGCGCTAGATAAGGTTAGCCCAAGTCCGCCCGCTCGTAAAAACGCCGGCAAGGGCGAACCGGAGCCAGAACAAAGGACCTGCTTCCGGAATGGATCCGGAAGCAGGTCCTTTGAGTGGAAGGACTTTAGCCCTTCGCGGTGATCGCTGCCTGCAGGAACTCAGGGAACGGGGTCTGCGCACTGGCACCCTTGCCCCACTGCTGGCCGTCCACAAACACCGTAGGCGTGCCGGTGACGCCGATCGCCGCGGCCTGCTTAGTTGTGAACTTCACGTACGGACGGTAGGTCTTCTCGTCGATGCAGGTGTCAATGTTCTTGGCGCCGATGTCCGTGGCCATGGTCTTGAGCCTGTCGTCGGAAAGACCGGCGGTACCTTCGGCAGGCTGGTTGGCGAACAGCGAGTCCACAAACTCCGCGTACTTCTCCGGAGACTCGTTCACAACACACGCGGCGGCGTTGGCTGCGCGGGAGGAGTAGTTCGTGGAAGACCGGTTGTCCAGGAACCCGAGCGCCCGGTATTCCACCGAGATCTTGCCCTCGTTGCGGAGCGCCGTCAGCTGCTCGTTGTACTGTGCCTCGAAGTTCTTGCAAACCGGGCAGATGAAGTCAACGTACAGGACCACCTTGACCGGCTTTCCGGCCTCAGCTTCGGCACCGGGGCAACCACTTCAGCCGGCGCGGTTTTCGGGGCTCCCCCACGGAGGCTGCGTCAACGGTGGCTGCTTCCAGCTTTGCGACGTCGGTATTGGCCAGCAAGGTGATGCCACCGTTGACGTTGCCGTTGGCCGGCGTCGGCCCCTGGTCAGCGATCGGGGCGTTCTGCCGCATCGTTGTGGTCACCACCAGCCCCACCACCACAAGGATGGCCACCACGGCCACCACAATGCCCCAGCCGATCAGCAGCTTGTTGCGTTTGTCCTTCGTCAGCTGCGCCTCACGGATCAGGCGTGCCTTCTCGCGTGCCTCCGAGGTTCGCTCAGCCTTGGACTTACGTATTTCATTTGCGGGGCTCATGTGTTCCTTGGGTCGATCGACATAGGGGGACCACTCTGTGGCGACTCCACCATTTTAGGGGACAAACCTGAGAGCTTGCGCTTTCAACTATTCCGCCCGAATAACCAACGGACGAATAGCCCGAAGATTCCATCCTATTAAGGTGGCTTAAAGGCACAAGCAACCCCAGGGGGCCGCAATGCAAACACCCGTCCAAGAAAAACCAACAGCTGTACCTGCAACCGGCGCCGCCGCGAGCAACCACAGCACGGCCGCCACGTACGATTTTATGGTTGTCTCCAACAGGCTGCCCGTTGACCGCTGCGCACCCGGTGAGAGCGGCGACGACGGCTCCGGCTGGCGCCGCTCCCCCGGCGGCCTGGTGACTGCCCTCGCACCCATGATGACCAAGACCGACGGCGCGTGGGTGGGTTGGCACGGCGCCCCGGACGAAACCGTCGATCCTTTCAGCCACGGCGGCATGGACCTCGTGCCAGTCCAGCTGAGCAATGACGACGTTGAGCTCTACTACGAGGGTTTCTCCAACGCCACGCTGTGGCCCCTCTACCACGACGTCATTGCCCCGCCGGAGTTCCACAGAACCTGGTGGGACGCCTACCGCAGGGTCAACCAAAGGTTCGCCGACGCCGTCGTGCGCCATGCCGGCCAGGGCGCCACCGTGTGGGTCCAGGATTACCAGCTGCAGCTGGTGCCGCGGCTGCTGCGCCAAGCGCGGCCGGACCTGCGGATCGGGTTCTTCAACCACATCCCCTTCCCCCCGCCGGAAATCTTCGCCCAGCTGCCGTGGCGGCATGCCATCATTGACGGCCTGATGGGTGCAGACCTGGTGGGCTTCCAGCGCCCCAGCGACGCCGGCAACTTCATGCGCTCAGCCCGCCGGTTCCTCGGCGCCAGCGTCAAGCAGCAGCAGGTGCATGTGAAGGGTAAGGACGGCGAAATCACGCACATCGCCAGGGCCCAGGCCTTCCCCATCTCCATCGACGTGGCCCAGATCAACGAACTGGCCCACAACCCCGGGATCATCGAGCGTGCACGCCAGATCCGCCAGGATCTCGGCAACCCCAAGACCATCCTCCTGGGCGTGGACCGGCTCGATTACACCAAGGGCATCCGGCACCGGCTCAAGGCGTTCGAGGAACTCCTGAACGAAGGCAAGCTGACGGTCGGCGACGCCACGCTGATCCAGGTTGCCAGCCCCAGCCGCGAACGGGTTGAACAGTACCGCCTCCTGCGCGAGGAAATCGAAGGCACAGTCGGCCACATCAACGGCACCTATGACACCATCCAGAACACGGCGGTCCGCTACCTGCACCACAGCTACCCCGTGGAGGAGATGGTGGCGCTGTACCTCGCCGCCGACGTCATGCTCGTGACGGCGCTCCGGGACGGCATGAACCTCGTGGCCAAGGAATACGTCACTGCCCGCAAGGACAACGACGGCGCGCTGGTCCTCAGCGAGTTCGCCGGGGCTGCGGACCAGCTCAAGCAGGCGCTCCTGATGAACCCGCACGATATCGACGGCCTCAAGGAAACCATCATGCGGGCCGTCGATTTGCCTCCCAAAGACGCCGCGCGCCGCATGCGGTCAATGCGCAAGCAGATCCTGGAGCACGACGTCGACCACTGGTCAGCTGACTTCCTGGCCGCCCTGAACGAGAAAGTTGTGCGCGATGACTCCTGACGCCCGGCCCGCCAAGGGCCCGCTCACCTTGTCCCCCGAACTCCGGCAGGCCGCCCGCCGCATCGCCCAGACGGAACACCTGCTGGTGGCCATGGACTTCGACGGCACCATTTCCCCGCTGGTTGACCGCGCCGACGACGCCCGCCCGCTTCCGCGCTCGGCCGCCGCTTTCGCCGGGCTCGCCGCCCTTCCACGCACGACAACGGCGCTCCTCTCCGGCAGGGCCCTCGCCAGCCTGCGCTCGGTCGCCTCGCCCCCGGTGGACACGCTGCTGATCGGCAGCCATGGCGCCGAGGCGTGGCTGGGTCCCGGCTCCGCCGAGCTGAAGCTGGACGAAGCCCAGCGCCTGCTGCTGGCCGAAGTCCGCGGAGTCCTGGAGGAGATCGTGGAGCAGGCACCGGGCACGCTGCTTGAAGACAAGCCCGCAGGCGTGGTCCTGCATACCCGGCTGGCCACGGACGAGGTGGCCGAGGACGCGGTGGCTGCGGCCCGTTCCGTTCTCCAGGACCGCAAGGGTGTTTTCCTGAAGAACGGCAAACGCGTCCTGGAGACATCCGTGGTCAACGCCTCCAAGGGTGAGGGCCTGACGTTCCTGCGCCAGATCACGGGGCCACCGCGGTCCTCTTCGCCGGCGACGACGTCACGGACGAGGACGCGCTGGCACGGCTGGAATCCGGCGATGTCGGCGTCAAGGTGGGCCTGGACTTCACCCAGGCCCAGTTCCGGGTGGAAGCGCCCGCCCACGTCGCGGAACTGCTTGAGGTACTCCTGCAGGAACGGAGCCTGGTGGTGGCCGAAGAAGAGCCGGACACCCACTGATCGTCGGCGACATGCCCAACCTCACATGTGACCTCCGTAACATTTACACCAATAAGCCATTCGCCTGACATACTCTTGGTTGTGATGTGGCGCACAGGAACCGTGCGGCGTCACGTGATACTCCTCGGCCTTCGGCCGGGGAGTACACGGCTGCAATGCCGTGGATAACTGAATTACATGAACCATTCACAACGGATCGTCCGGCACGTACCTGCCGGTGAAGGGATTGATAACTGTGGCTACAGTTACTTTTGATAACGCTACGCGTCTGTACCCGGGCACAGAGAAGCCCGCTGTTGACAAGCTCAACATCGAAATCGCCGATGGCGAATTTCTGGTCCTCGTAGGACCCTCCGGTTGCGGTAAGTCCACCTCCCTGCGCATGCTCGCAGGCCTTGAGGACGTCAACGCCGGCCGGATTCTTATTGGCGACCGCGATGTCACCGATGTTCCGCCGAAGGACCGCGACATCGCGATGGTTTTCCAGAACTACGCGCTGTACCCGCACATGACGGTTGCGGACAACATGGGCTTCGCGCTGAAGATCGCCGGCGTTTCCAAGGAAGAGCGCGCCGAGCGTGTCCGTGAGGCCGCCAAGCTTCTTGACCTCGAGCCGTACCTGGACCGCAAGCCGAAGGCACTCTCCGGCGGCCAGCGCCAGCGTGTTGCCATGGGCCGCGCCATCGTGCGTAACCCGCAGGTGTTCCTCATGGATGAGCCGCTTTCCAACCTGGACGCCAAGCTCCGCGTCCAGACCCGTACGCAGATCGCATCCCTGACCCGCCGCCTCGGCGTCACCACCGTTTACGTCACCCACGACCAGGTCGAGGCCATGACCATGGGTGACCGCGTGGCTGTGCTGAAGGACGGCCTGCTGATGCAGGTCGACACCCCGCGCAACCTCTACGACAAGCCGAAGAACGTCTTCGTTGCCGGCTTCATCGGCTCCCCTGCCATGAACCTGCTCGAACTGCCCGTGGTCGACGGCGGCGTCCAGTTCGGCGGAACGGTTTACCCCGTGCCGCGCAACATCCTCGAAGAGGCCCACGGCAGCACCGTCACCCTGGGCAGCCGCCCCGAGGACCTCGAGCAGGCATCTCATGGTGAAGGTCTCCAGGTCGAGGTCGACGTTGTTGAAGAACTCGGTGCCGACGCCTACGTCTACGGCCACACGACGCTGGACGGCAAGGACCACGACATCGTGGCACGCGTCGACGGCCGGCGCCCCCGCTGAAGGGCGACACCATCTACGTCCGTCCGCAGTCGGGCCACGTGCACCTGTTCGACACCAAGACCGGTCTGCGCCTGGGCGACTAGTCCCCACCGGCGCCCTAAACCTCGCTCCGCTTCGGCCAGGGAACCCTGCCGGCGCGGCCCATCCACCGGCGCCGAGATCTAACCGACGGCGGCCCTCCTGACTGGACGGGCCGCCGTCGGCGTTTAAGCCCGAGGTTTAGGCCAGCCGCCCCTTTGTACGAAAGAATTGATCCATGACCGACGAAAACAGTGCACAGTGGCACGACGAGCCCACGGACTACGCGCAAGTCGGCAAACTGCCGCGCTTCGAGGCAGCGAGTGCCAAGGATGACAAGGTCCTTGCCGCTTCCAGCTCGCTGAACATCACTGCGGCGTCCGCGGATCCCGAACTCCTGGACCTGCCCTGGCACATCGCACTGGAGGACTGGCCGGCTGAGAACCTCGCAGCGCTCCCCCGCGGCATCTCGCGGCACATTGTGCGTTTCGCGCACCTGGGCGGCTCCGTCATCGCCATCAAGGAAACGTCCGAGCATGTGGCCCGCCACGAGTACCACATGCTCCGTAAGCTGGCCCGCCTGGACGTCCCGTGTGTTGTCCCCGTTGCAGTCATCACGGGCCGGACCACCCTGGATGGGCGGCCGCTGAACCCCGTATTGGTCACCCGCCACCTGAAATTCTCCATGCCGTACCGGGCCCTGTTCTCGCAGATGCTGCGCAAGGACACCTTGACCAGGCTCATCGACGCCCAAGCCCTGCTGATGGTCCGGCTGCACCTCATCGGCTTCTACTGGGGCGACGTCTCGCTCTCCAATACGCTCTTCCGCCGTGACGCGGGCGCGTTCGCTGCATACCTGGTGGACGCCGAGACCGGCGAGCTGTACCCCGATCTTTCAACCGGCCAGCGCGAGTACGATCTCGAGATTGCCCGGGTCAACATCGCCGGCGAGCTGATGGACCTCCTGGACGGCGGCCTGATCGAGGAGAAGGTGGACCCGGTGGCCACCAGCGAACTCATCATGGAGAGCTACCGGCGCCTGTGGACGGAACTGACCGAGAAGGAATCCTTCGAAATCGGCGAACGGTGGCGCGTGGCCGCCCGGATCCGGAAGCTCAATGAGCTCGGGTTCGACGTCGAGGAATACGCCATCAAGACCACCCAGAACGGTTCCACCATCCAGCTCCAGCCCAAGGTGGTGGACGCCGGCCATCACCAGCGCCGTCTGCTGCGCCTGACCGGACTGGACGCCCAGGAGAACCAGGCCCGGCGCCTGCTCAATGACATGGACTCCTTCCGGGCGGACAACAACCCGGGGATGGACGAGGAATACAGCGCGCACCTCTGGGTCAGCCAGGTCTTCGAGCCGATTGTGCGTTCGATCCCCCGCGACCTCTCCCGCAAGCTGGAGCCGGCGGAGGCGGTCCACGAGGTGCTGGAGCACCGCTGGTACATGTCCGAGGAGCAGGCCCGCCACATTCCACTCGCCGAGGCAGTGCAGTCCTACATCGAGTCCGTCCTGCGCCACCGCCGGGACGAAGCCGCCATCATGCTCAACCCGGATACTGCGATGCTGAAGATCCTTGAAGTGGAAACCGAGGAATCCTCACGCTATGGCGACGACGAATCCATCGAAGAGTACCCCGACGTCGACGACTGACCGGACCGAGAGCCGGGCCGCGGTGGCAGCACGGCTGGGTTAATACAGCAAATAGCCTTTAGATGGCCTTGCCCGGATTCAAAATCCCTGCCGGTCAAAGAGTTCCTTGATCCTGCGCTGGAGATCCCTAACGGGTTCCGCCTGCTCCAGGCCCAGCCAGCGCAGTTTGTACTGCCCGATCCCGTGCTCCCCGGTGATGGTGCCGCCCATTTCGAGGGCAGCCTCTATGGAGGCATCCAGGGCAAGATTCAGCCGGGCCATGGCGTCAGCGTCCACCGCGCTGTCATTGCGGTCGATCCAGAACGTGGGGTGTAGGTTGCCGTCGCCCGCATGCGCCACCACCTTCAGGCTCACACCATGTGTTGCCGCAAGGTCTTCCAACGCCGCCACGTAATCCACCAGGCGTGAGCGCGGCACGGCCACGTCCTCACCCACACGGTATTCGTCATCCACCTCCACGCCGCGACTGTTGCGGCGGAGTTCCACGAGCTGTTCGGCTTCCGCCGTGGATTCGGTGCTCACCGTTGCCCCGCCGGCCGCGAGAACGGAACGCACGACGTCGGCCTCCGCCGGCGCCCCGAACCCGTCGGTCTGGACCAGGAGCAGCGAACGGCCGCGGGAGCTCAGGTCCGAGCCGTGGAGAGCGTCCAGCTGGGCCAGCGTCCCGCCGTCGAGCAGTTCCATGATGGCCGGCTGCACGCGGGCCCGGCCCACCGCCAGGACGCCCGCAGCGGCCTGCTTGAAGTCCGGGTAGAACGCCGCGATGGTGTGCACGTCACGGGGCAGGTACTTGAGCCGGATAGTCGCGCCCACCACGATCCCCAGAGTGCCCTCAGAGCCTACAAACAGGCCCGTCAGGTCGTAGCCAGCCACGCCCTTGAATGTCTGGTGGCCGGTGTGGATAAGGGACCCGTCGGCCAGCACCACGTCCAGCGCCAGCACCGAGTCACGGGTTACGCCGTACTTGGCGCAGCGCAGTCCCCGGCATTCGTAGCAACGTTGCCGCCGATCGTGGAGGAACGGAAGCTCGCCGGATCCGGCGCGTACATCAGTCCGTGCACTGCGGCTGCCTCGTTGAGGGCAGCGTTGACCACCCCGGGCTCGACGACGGCGGTCTCGTCGTCCGGGTTGAGGTCAAGGATGCGGTTCATCCGTTCCAGGGACAGGACTATGCAGTTCCTGCTCGCGTGCGCGCCGCCGGACACGCCAGTTCCGGCTCCGCGGGCCACAACGGCAACGTTGGCGGCCGCACACAGCCTGACTACGGCCTGCACGTCCGCCACAGACCCTGCGAAGACCACCGCCTCGGGGAGCTGGAAATCCAGGATGGGGCCTGGTCCACGGCATACCTCGCGAGCAACTCCGCTTCGGTACTGACCTGCCCCGACCCGAGAGCGCCCATCAGCTCTTCAACCAAGCTGCCCACGCAGCCTCCCGTTCGTCGTCGTTTGTCGTTCCCCCAGTCTAGGGCGGTGGTCCCCGTCGGCTCGCTCTCTCAGGAGCGGCTGTAAACGCTTCCAGCCAAGGCGGATTCTCAGTAACCTACTTATCAGTAGGCAGATTAGCTTTCTGCTGGAAACGTTTGCAGTTTCCCGCCGCTTAGGGTCTAAGCTGTCCTCCATGTCAGTAGATACAGCGTTTACCGCCACCGCCCCAATGATGGGCCGGCTGTCCCTTATCCACGATGCCGACAACACCCCCGGCTGGTGGCGCTCGGCCGTCATCTACCAGGTGTACCCCGGTCCTTCCGGGACCTCAACGGCGACGGCATCGGCGATCTCGCGGGGATTACCGAGGAACTTCCGCAACTGGCCGAGCTGGATGTGGACGCCGTCTGGCTGTCCCCCTTCTACAAATCCCCGCAGCGCGACGCCGGCTATGACGTCAGCGATTACTGCGACGTGGATCCGATCTTCGGCACCCTGGATGACTTCGACGTCATGATTGCCGAGGCCAACCGTCTGGGGCTGCGGGTCATCGTGGACCTGGTTCCCAACCACTGCTCGGACCAGCACGCGGCTTTCCAGGCAGCCCTCGCCTCCCAATCAGGGAGCCCGGAGCGCGACATGTTCATCTTCCGGGACGGGGCGGGCCTGAAGGCCACGAACCGCCCAACAACTGGCAGTCCCATTTCGGCGGTCCGGCCTGGACCCGGGTCACGGGGCCGGACGGCCAGCCGGACCAGTGGTACCTGCACCTGTTTGATTCCTCCCAGCCGGACTTCAACTGGGACAACCCGGCCGTGCACGCCGAATTTGAGCGGGTGCTCCGTTTCTGGCTGGACCGCGGTGTCTCCGGCTTCCGGGTGGACGTCGCCCACGCTTTGGTCAAGGCCCGGGCCTGCCCGCCTGGGGCGGCCGGGCCGACGGCGGCAGCTCGGACGGCTTCCCCGGCCACGAGGCTCCGATGTTCGGCCAGCCGGCCCTGCACGACATCTTCCGGGCTTGGCGCCTGATCCTGGACGAGTACGGGCCGGACCGCATTCTGTGTGCCGAAGCCAATGTTGACCCACTGCCCCGCCTCGCCGACTGGGTCCGGTCCGACGAAATGCACCAGGCCTTCAACTTCCCCTACCTGCACGCAGGGCTGGACGTTTACCGGATGCGCAGTGTTATTACAGACTCGCTGACTGCACTGGACGCAGTAGGAGCCCCCAGCACCTGGGTGCTCTCCAACCACGACGTGGTCCGGCATTCCAGCCGCTTTGGTTACAACGGCTCCGGTCCGCGGGATGGCGACGGCATCGGGCCGGCCGATCCGCAGCCGGACGCAGTCCTGGGCCGCCGGCGTGCAGCGGCCGCCTCCCTGTTTATGCTGGGTCTGCCCGGTGCCGCGTACCTGTATCAGGGTGAGGAGCTCGGGCTGCCGGACGGCATCGACATTCCAGAGCACCTGCGGCAGGACCCCACGTTCGCGCGCACCGGAGGGTCCCGGCTGGGCCGCGACGGCTGCCGGGTTCCACTCCCGTGGCGCAGCACAGAACGGCACCTGGGCTTTGGCGCTGGCCAGGATCCCTGGCTTCCCTTTCCGGCGAGCTTCGCGGACCTGGCACGGGACGCACAGGCCGCATCGCCGTCGTCGCATCTTTCCCTGTACCGGAATATGCTGGCGCTGCGCCGCGAACTTGACCTGGGCAGGGGGTCACTGGCTTGGGCCGAGGACTGGTGCACAGGCTCGTCCCTGGCGTACCTGAACGGCGATACGCTGGTGCTCATGAACCTCAACCACGAACCGCTGGAGATGCCGGCAGGCAACATCCTTGTCCGCAGCGCCGGCTCTGACTCTGGCTCCGGCTCAACCCTCTTCCTGGCGTCCGGGGAAACGGCGTGGCTGCGGGTTGGCGGAGGCGACGCGGCATAGTGGGATTTGCGGGCATCAAGGACGTTGCCGACCGCGCCGGGCTGTCGATTGCCACTGTGTCGCGGGCGCTCAGCGGCAAGGCGAACGTGTCGGCCAAGAGCAGGCAGTTGGCAAAGGCGGCAGCCGACGAACTGGGCTTCGTCCCGTCCTACCACGCGTCCAGCCTGGCTTCAGGCCGTAACCACAACGTGGGCCTGGTGGTCCCGTCCATCCACCGCTGGTACTTCTCGTCCGTGGTGGAGGGCGTGTCCGGCACATTGCTCGATGCCGGCTACGACCTCACCCTGTACAACGTGGGTGACCGGCCGGAACGCCGCCACAGCGTCCTGAACGACTTCCTGCTCCGCAAGCGGCTGGATGCGGTCATCGCTGTGGCACTGGTCCTGAGCGAGTCAGAAATCAAACAGCTCCTGGCAATCCGACGTCCGATCGTCGGCATCGGCGGTGCCCTGGCCGGCGCATCCACTATCAGGATTGATGACGCCCGCCTGGCCAGGACAGCCACCGAGCATCTCCTCGGGCTGGGCCACACGCGTATCGCACACATCACCGGCGATCCCGAATTGAACCAGGACTTCAAACTCCCCGGGATACGCCGCGCCGGCTTTGAGGCAGCAATGCAGGCCGCGGGGCATGCTGTCCGCCCCGAATGGGTAGTGTCCGCGGACTTTACCATCCAGGGCGCCTACGCCACTGCCCGCAATCTCCTGGCCTCCGCGGCCGGGCGGCCCACAGCGGTTTTTGCCGCCTCCGATGAGATGGCCATCGGCGCCATCCTCGCCGCGCGCGACTTCGGCCTGCGCGTGCCACAGGATCTCTCCGTGATCGGCATGGACGGACACGAACTCGGCGAAGTCTTTGGGCTGACCACCATCAACCAGGATGCGCGCGGCCAGGGCGCCCTGGCGGCCCGCATGCTGTTGGAAACGCTCGACGCCGGCGCGAAGCGGCCTAACAAGGGCACGCCACCGTCAGCAGCGGCCACCGACCGGGAGTACCCTACGGAGTTCCTCGTCCGGAACAGCACAGCCGTCCCGCCGGCCTGACTGCGCTCCCCAGCCCGTTATGAACCGAATGCATTATCAGTTCGCTGTCAGGCCTGGGCTTCCCCGCCCATGAACCTCACGAAACGGTCCAGGACCTTCGGCCAGCCGGCAGCATAGTCGGCGCGGGCTGCGGCGGGATCCTCCGCACCTTCCCAGCTGTTGTGGACCAGGCGCAGCTCGGTCCCGGATTCCACGGCCCTGAACGCGACTCGCAGCTCGGTGGACCAGATAGCGGTGGTCCCGGCATACCAGGACGCGTGGAAGGAAAGCGGCGGCTGCCAGTCATCTATGGAACCCCAGACGGCAGTCCTGCCGTCGTCAGCTGTCTCCACGATGAGGTTCTCTTCAAACTCAACGTAAGATCCTGCGCCGTACACACCGTGTGAATCCAGTGGCCACCACAAGTGCGTGTGATCCGTGAAGCCGGCGAACGCCTGCGCCACCGGCCCCGGCACTGTGACAGTACAGATGACAGGTTCAAGGTTCTCTGCGGGCTCAACTGAAGCGGGCAGGGCGCCGTCCGCGTGGCTGAAAAGGTTCTCCATGGACGTCAACTCTACGCGGCTCTACGGCTGTGCCCGGGCTGTTTGTGCCGGGTGTGGTGGTTAAAGTGGGAGAGCCCCTCAACCTGGTGGTTGGGGGCTCTCGACCGTTTTAATGATGTTCCGGCGGTGACCTACTCTCCCACACCCTCCCGGGTGCAGTACCATCGGCGCTGTGGGTCTTAGCTTCCGGGTTCGGAATGGGACCGGGCGTTTCCCCCACGCTATGACCGCCGTAACCCTTGCTCCCGTACCCGTTGGCTGTGCCGTGGGCTGGGAAATCTGTGGTTACAACATGCTTTCTGCAACTTTTAGTTGCAGAAGTGGTGTTGTTATTATGTTGTGTTTTTTGTTCCCTGCAACAAGCCCGTGACGGGTTTGTTGTTTGGGAACCACATAGTGGACGCAAGCAGTCTTGTTATCTTTTTACCACCCCGGTTTGCAAACGCTTTTGAACCGTTTGCAGGGGTGATGTGTGGTGTAAGTTATCGGCCTATTAGTACCGGTCAGCTTCACGAGTCGTTAGTCCTCGCTTCCACATCCGGCCTATCAACCCAGTGGTCTGGCTGGGGGCCTCTCACACACAAGGTGTATGGAAATCTCATCTCGAAGCGAGCTTCCCGCTTAGATGCTTTCAGCGGTTATCCCATCCGAACGTAGCTAATCAGCGGTGCACTTGGCAGTACAACTGACACACCAGAGGTTCGTCCGTCCCGGTCCTCTCGTACTAAGGACAGCCCTTCTCAAATTTCCTGCGCGCGCAGCGGATAGGGACCGAACTGTCTCACGACGTTCTAAACCCAGCTCGCGTACCGCTTTAATGGGCGAACAGCCCAACCCTTGGGACCTACTCCAGCCCCAGGATGCGACGAGCCGACATCGAGGTGCCAAACCATGCCGTCGATATGGACTCTTGGGCAAGATCAGCCTGTTATCCCCGAGGTACCTTTTATCCGTTGAGCGACGGCCATTCCACAATGTACCGCCGGATCACTAGTCCCGACTTTCGTCCCTGCTCGAGATGTCTCTCTCACAGTCAAGCTCCCTTGTGCACTTACACTCGACACCTGATTGCCAACCAGGCTGAGGGAACCTTTGGGCGCCTCCGTTACTTTTTAGGAGGCAACCGCCCCAGTTAAACTACCCATCAGGCACTGTCCCTGACCCGGATTACGGGCCGAAGTTAGATGTCCAAAGTGACCAGAGTGGTATTTCAACGATGACTCCACCCGAACTGGCGTCCGGGCTTCAACGTCTCCCACCTATCCTACACAAGCCACTCCGAACACCAATACCAAACTATAGTAAAGGTCTCGGGGTCTTTCCGTCCTGCTGCGCGTAACGAGCATCTTTACTCGTACTGCAATTTCGCCGAGTTTATGGTTGAGACAGCGGGGAAGTCGTTACTCCATTCGTGCAGGTCGGAACTTACCCGACAAGGAATTTCGCTACCTTAGGATGGTTATAGTTACCACCGCCGTTTACTGGGGCTTGAATTCTCAGCTTCGCCGTAAGGCTAACCGGTCCTCTTAACCTTCCAGCACCGGGCAGGAGTCAGTCCGTATACATCGTCTTGCGACTTCGCACGGACCTGTGTTTTTAGTAAACAGTCGCTTCCCCCTGGTCTCTGCGGCCCCGATCCCCTCCCACCAGCAAGTGGTGTTCAAGGTTGGGGCCCCCTTCTCCCGAAGTTACGGGGCATTTTGCCGAGTTCCTTAACCATAATTCTCTCGATCGCCTTAGTATTCTCTACCTGATCACCTGTGTCGGTTTGGGGTACGGGCGGCTAAAACCTCGCGTCGATGCTTTTCTCGGCAGCATAGGATCACCAAATCCCCCCGTGAGGGGGTCCCATCAGATCTCAGGCATCATGAACGGCGGATTTGCCTACCGTTCGCCCTACATCCTTAGACCGGGACAACCATCGCCCGGCTTGGCTACCTTCCTGCGTCACACCTGTTAATACGCTTGCCTCCCAGGATCAGGTCCCGCGCTCCACCAAAACCCTTCCACCACAAGGGCGGTCAGGCAGGTATCGGGCGGTTAGTATCCCCTGTTCAACATGGACGGTTTTTCGCCGGTACGGGAATATCAACCCGTTGTCCATCGACTACGCCTGTCGGCCTCGCCTTAGGTCCCGACTTACCCAGGGCAGATTAGCTTGACCCTGGAACCCTTGATCATTCGGCGGACGGGTTTCTCACCCGTCTTTCGCTACTCATGCCTGCATTCTCACTCGTGTAGGCTCCACCGCTGGTTTACACCGCGACTTCACTGCCCACACGACGCTCCCCTACCACTCCAGACGCCTGAACCAACCCACAAGGGCGGCTTAGCTAATATCTGAAATCCACAACTTCGGCGGTGTACTTGAGCCCCGCTACATTGTCGGCGCGGAATCACTTGACCAGTGAGCTATTACGCACTCTTTTAAGGATGGCTGCTTCTAAGCCAACCTCCTGGTTGTCTTCGCAACTCCACATCCTTTCCCACTTAGCACACGCTTAGGGGCCTTAGTTGGTGGTCTGGGCTGTTTCCCTCTCGACTATGAAGCTTATCCCCCACAGTCTCACTGCTGCGCTCTCACTTACCGGCATTCGGAGTTTGGCTGACGTCAGTAACCTTGTAGGGCCCATTAGCCATCCAGTAGCTCTACCTCCAGCAAGAAACACGCAACGCTGCACCTAAATGCATTTCGGGGAGAACCAGCTATCACGAAGTTTGATTGGCCTTTCACCCCTACCCACAGCTCATCCCCTCCATTTTCAACTGAAGTGGGTTCGGTCCTCCACGACGTCTTACCGTCGCTTCAACCTGGCCATGGGTAGATCACTTCGCTTCGGGTCTAGATCACGCCACTGCAACGCCCTATTCAGACTCGCTTTCGCTACGGCTTCCCCACACGGGTTAACCTCGCGACGTAACACTAACTCGCAGGCTCATTCTTCAAAAGGCACGCCGTCACACCCATACAGCAAGCTGCAGATGCTCCGACGGATTGTAAGCACACGGTTTCAGGTACTGTTTCACTCCCCTCCCGGGGTACTTTTCACCTTTCCCTCACGGTACTGGTCCGCTATCGGTCATTAGGGAGTATTTAGGCTTATCAGGTGGTCCTGACAGATTCACACGGGATTTCTCGGGCCCCGTGCTACTTGGGATACTCTCCAGGCGGCACAAAACATTTCGGTTACGGGGCTCACACCCTCTCTGGCCGGCCTTTCAAGACCGTTCACCTATGCCTGCACATCACACCTCACCAGTCCGGCAGAACTGGTATGGAAAGTCCCACAACCCCGACCATGCAACGCCCGCCGGCTATCACACATGGAACGGTTTAGCCTGATCCGCGTTCGCTCGCCACTACTGACGGAATCACTATTGTTTTCTCTTCCTGCGGGTACTGAGATGTTTCACTTCCCCGCGTTCCCTCCACGCACCCTATGTGTTCAGATGCGGGTCACCAGGCAGCTCGCGCCCCTGGCGGGGTTTCCCCATTCGGACACCCTGGGATCACAGTCCGGTTATCGACTCCCCCAGGCTTATCGCAGATTCCTACGTCCTTCTTCGGCTCCTAATGCCAAGGCATCCACCGTGTGCTCTTAAAAACTTGACCACAAAAGATCAAAAACTAATTCACGAGAGAACCATGAAAACCACCCACACCCAAAAGAGTGCAGACAGATCCAGGTTCATAATTCTTGGAAATTGCTTCTTATAAAAGATGCTCGCGTCCACTATGTAGTTCTCAAACAACAACCCCATACCACACACCCCACACACAAAAAAGTGCGCGCTCGGTGCAGCCAGGAAACCAGAAACAAACAAGTACCGGGAAAACCCGGTCCTGTTGCCTCAGGACCCAACAGTGTGCCAAACACTAAACCACCCATACCGCACCCACACCGTTCCAGGACACCCTCAAGAGGGGATCCGTACTGGGCGAGGCACAAAACAAGCGGCCGCTATTCGTTGATATTCCACCCTTGAGCACCCGCCGCAGAACTTGCGTCTGCGCAACGGGCATATACTCCTGACAACCCCACCACACAGGCATAACGCCTGGCACGGTGATTGTAGGTGCTCCTTAGAAAGGAGGTGATCCAGCCGCACCTTCCGGTACGGCTACCTTGTTACGACTTAGTCCCAATCGCCAGTCCCACCTTCGACAGCTCCCTCCCACAAGGGGTTAGGCCACCGGCTTCGGGTGTTACCAACTTTCGTGACTTGACGGGCGGTGTGTACAAGGCCGGGAACGTATTCACCGCAGCGTTGCTGATCTGCGATTACTAGCGACTCCGACTTCATGGGGTCGAGTTGCAGACCCCAATCCGAACTGAGACCGGCTTTTTGGGATTAGCTCCACCTCACAGTATCGCAACCCTTTGTACCGGCCATTGTAGCATGCGTGAAGCCCAAGACATAAGGGGCATGATGATTTGACGTCGTCCCCACCTTCCTCCGAGTTGACCCCGGCAGTCTCCTATGAGTCCCCGCCATAACGCGCTGGCAACATAGAACGAGGGTTGCGCTCGTTGCGGGACTTAACCCAACATCTCACGACACGAGCTGACGACAACCATGCACCACCTGTAAACCGACCGCAAGCGGGGCACCTGTTTCCAGGTATTTCCGGTTCATGTCAAGCCTTGGTAAGGTTCTTCGCGTTGCATCGAATTAATCCGCATGCTCCGCCGCTTGTGCGGGCCCCGTCAATTCCTTTGAGTTTTAGCCTTGCGGCCGTACTCCCCAGGCGGGGCACTTAATGCGTTAGCTACGGCGCGGAAAACGTGGAATGTCCCCCACACCTAGTGCCCAACGTTTACGGCATGGACTACCAGGGTATCTAATCCTGTTCGCTCCCCATGCTTTCGCTCCTCAGCGTCAGTTAATGCCCAGAGACCTGCCTTCGCCATCGGTGTTCCTCCTGATATCTGCGCATTTCACCGCTACACCAGGAATTCCAGTCTCCCCTACATCACTCTAGTCTGCCCGTACCCACCGCAGATCCGGAGTTGAGCCCCGGACTTTCACGGCAGACGCGACAAACCGCCTACGAGCTCTTTACGCCCAATAATTCCGGATAACGCTTGCGCCCTACGTATTACCGCGGCTGCTGGCACGTAGTTAGCCGGCGCTTCTTCTGCAGGTACCGTCACTTTCGCTTCTTCCCTACTGAAAGAGGTTTACAACCCGAAGGCCGTCATCCCTCACGCGGCGTCGCTGCATCAGGCTTTCGCCCATTGTGCAATATTCCCCACTGCTGCCTCCCGTAGGAGTCTGGGCCGTGTCTCAGTCCCAGTGTGGCCGGTCACCCTCTCAGGCCGGCTACCCGTCGTCGCCTTGGTGAGCCATTACCTCACCAACAAGCTGATAGGCCGCGAGTCCATCCAAAACCACAATAAAGCTTTCCACCCCCCACCATGCGATGAGGAGTCATATCCGGTATTAGACCCAGTTTCCCAGGCTTATCCCAGAGTTAAGGGCAGGTTACTCACGTGTTACTCACCCGTTCGCCACTAATCCACCAGCAAGCTGGCATCATCGTTCGACTTGCATGTGTTAAGCACGCCGCCAGCGTTCATCCTGAGCCAGGATCAAACTCTCCGTTGAAGTAAAACAGACACAACCACCAACCCCGGAAATAACAGGATAAAATGGCTGCACAAAATTTGAAACCAGCTGTAAAAACCAGACCACACCACGGGGTGGCGGATCCAGTCAATTCAACCAATTCAATACAATAAATTGGTATCAATAAACTTGGCACACTATTGAGTTCTCAAACAACAGACACACCCGGCACCACCACAACCATTCATTCGGCCGTGGATCGCTCCGGAGCAACTTTTCAAACTTACCCGCTGGTCTCACCCTTGTCAAACCGGCGTCCGCGACGTTCTCAGCCTAAGGCTTTCGTGTCGGTTTTTTCGGTCTGACTCCGTGGAGCAGCGCGGAAATAAACTCTACCACCACTTTGCCGGGATGGCCAACCAAGCCCCGAACAGCCCCCTGCACCCCACCCTGAGGGCAGCAAAAAGCCCGGAATCTCAAGGAATTCCGGGCTTTTCGCCGCGCACTTAAGAGAGCGGGTTCACACTATTCGGTCCGCCGGCTGCCAAGGGAACAGGCTTGAAGTACGCCGCACCCAGGGGCGGCAGCGTCACGGTCAACGATGCCGGCTGGCCATCAAGCCCTTCGTCCAGGGCAATCAGCTCACCGCCGTTCAAAACACCTGAACCGCCATAGGCCGCAGCATCCGTGTTGAGCACTTCAGTCCAACTTCCGGCAGCGGGAACACCGAGGACGTAGCCCACATGCGGCCCGCCGGAGAAGTTGATGGCGCACACCAACGGATTGCCGTCCTTGTCCCAGCGGACAAACGTCAGGACATTGCGGTCGGCGTCCCACCGTTGATCCACTGGAAACCACCGGGCTCGTTGTCCCGCGCGTAGAGGGCCGGGGTCGAGCTGTAGAGCTCGTTAAGGTCCTTGGTGAGGAGCTGCAATCCTCGGTGCGCCGGAATGTCGGCCAGGTACCAGTCCAGTCCGTGCTGCTCGGACCATTCAGCCTCCTGGCCGAATTCGGTGCCCATAAAAATGAGCTGCTTTCCCGGGTGCGCCCACTGGTAGGCAAAGAAGGCGCGCAGGTTGGCCAGCTGCTGCCAGCGGTCGCCCGGCATCTTCCGGAGCATTGAGCCCTTGCCGTGCACTACTTCGTCGTGGCTGATGGGGAGCAGGAAGTTCTCGGTGAACGCGTAGACCATGGAGAACGTCAACGTACCGTGGTGCCACTTCCGGTTGACCGGGTCCTCGGAGGCGTACTTGAGGGAGTCGTGCATCCAACCCATGTTCCATTTGAGCCCGAAGCCCAGGCCGCCATGGCTTGTGGGGGCGGTGACACCGGGGAAAGCCGTGGACTCCTCGGCGATCATCACCGCTCCGGGGTGGGTCTTGTAGACGGTGGCGTTGACTTCCTGGAGGAAGGAAATGGCTTCAAGGTTCTCGCGTCCGCCAAAGCGGTTGGGTGACCACTGCCCCTCTTCGCGTGAGTAGTCCAGGTACAGCATCGAGGCCACCGCATCAACCCGGAGTCCGTCGATGTGGAACTCATCAAGCCAGTACAGCGCGTTGGACACCAGGAAGTTCCGCACCTCGGTGCGGCCGAAGTCGAAGATCAGCGTTCCCCAGTCGGGGTGTTCGCCCAGGTTCGGGTCGGCGTGCTCGTACAGGGGTTCGCCGTCGAACTGGGCCAGTGCCCAGGCATCCTTGGGGAAGTGCGCCGGGACCCAGTCCAGCAGCACGCCGATTCCGGCCTGGTGCAGGGAATCCACCAGGAACCGGAATTCGTCGGGATGGCCGAAGCGCGACGTTGGCGCAAAGTAGGACGTCACCTGGTAGCCCCAGGAGCCGCCGAACGGATGCTCGGCCACGGGCATGAACTCAACGTGCGTGAAGCCCAGCCATTTGACGTAGTCCACCAGCTCCTTGGCGAGTTCCCGGTAGCCCAGGCCAAGGCGCCAGGATCCGAGGTGGACCTCGTAGGCGCTCATCGGCGAATTGTGCGGGTCACGCTGGGCGCGTGCGGCCATCCATTCGGCATCCTTGAAAACGTAGGACGGTTCCACTACGCGGGACGCCGTCAGCGGCGGGACTTCGGTGCCGAAGGCCAAGGGGTCCGCCTTCTCGACCCAGTGCCCGCTCTTGGATTTGATCTCGAATTTGTAGCACGCTCCTGCTAAAACGCCGGGAAGGAAGACTTCCCACACGCCTGATGACCCCAGCGAGCGGAGCGAATTTTCGCGGCCGTCCCAGGCATTGAAATCGCCCTTGACGCGGACGGCCTGCGCGTTCGGTGCCCAGACGGCGAAGGAGACGCCGTCAACATCGCCGAGCGAGGACTTGTAGTGCTGGACGTGCGCGCCCAGGACTTCCCAGAGTTTCTCGTGCCGGCCCTCGCCGATCAGGTGCAGGTCCACTTCACCCACGGTGGGCAGGTAACGGTACGGCTCATCCACAGTCAGGGGCGCGGCACCGGCGTAGGTGACTTCCAGCCGGTAGTCGGGGACGTGGCCAGCCTGCAACGGTTCGAGGACTGCCACCCATACCCCGTTGCTTTCGTGGGTCATGGGCACTGAACCCACGGCAGTCACCACACTCACTACCTCCGCGAGGTGCTTAAGCGTCCGGACCGTCACGTGGCCGTGGTCGTCCAGGTGGGCGCCGAGCACCGAGTGCGGCGCGTGGTGTTCGCCGTTCGCGACTCGGGCCAACGTATCCGGGTCCACGTGAAGAGGCACCCGGGGCCGGTCTGTACGTGCTGAGCCTGTCATTTTCATACCTTCCGATGCTGCTCCGGCCTGATCGCCGGAGCCTTTAACGCTGAGGAGCCGCCTGGACGCATTCGTTGGAATGGCCAGCCAGTCAGGTCTGTTCCGCAATTCATATACGACTTCGTAAAGGGCCTTGTCCAGCCACAATGCCACAAAGAGCGGTGAAGTCCGGTCGATGGTGCCGGGTGTGACTGCGGCATACCCGGCAAGGAACGCGTCCGCGCAATCATCAACCCAAGACGCCGGAACGCGGGCACCCTGATATTCGCGTTCGGCCGCGCCTGCCGCATAGTCGAAGGAACGCAGCATACCCACCACGTCCCGGACCGGAACATCGGGGAAGTTGCGTTCGGCGATGGGCCGCAGTGGCTCACCTTCAAAATCAAGGACGGCCCACCGGCCGGGCTGGCCGCCGTGGCCGGGGACCTGCAGGATCTGGCCGAGGTGGAGATCGCCGTGGATCCGCTGCAGCGGCCCTGCGGGCACGCCGTCGAGCTCGCCAAGCAGAGTCTCTAGCGCGTAGTCGTAAGGCCCGACGGCGGCACTGGCTTCCGCCCATGCCTGCCGGACCCGCTGGGCTACTCCGGGCGCAATGAGCTGACCCGGGGCCGGTTCAACCGATGTGCCGAGTGCTTCGGCCAGCCGCCGGTGGACTGTGGCTGTGGCCGCACCCAGGGCATGCGCCTCGGCGGTGAAATCAGCGCCGGTGCGCGCGGCATCCACGGCCAGGCGCCAAGCATCGCGGCCGCCGGCGAGGAATTCGTGGGCTACGGCAAGCTCGCCCTGCGATGGCTCCTGTGCCGGGTGCCCCGACGACGCCGGCGCTTGCCATTCCCCACGGACCCAGCCGAGCGTGGCCGGAACCTCGAAGGTGCACTGGGCCGTCAGTGCCGCCCCACCTCGACCTCAGGGTTGATCCCTTCGGAGAGGACTCGGAAGAATTTCACGATCGCCGCGGACTCGCCGTCGTCAACAATGACAGAGCTGTTGGACTGTTCGCCGGACAGGACTTTGACCATTCCGTGGGCGGTAGGCAGTCGGTGCTCCGACCGGGTGCGGTGGCCCGTCGCCGAACCCGTACTCGAGCCCGATTCGGACCGGATCAGCTCCAGCCAGGCGGACACAAAGGATGGATCATGCACGGCGTCATAGATCCAGGCCATGCCGGCCCGGGCGCCTGGCCCACCAGGGCCCGCTCCGCTCCGGCAAGCGGACTTGCCCGGTAACTCAGCGGGACCTGTACGACGTCAGTGCGGAGTCCGCCGTCGGCCGTCCGGGAGGAAACAGCCAGCAGGAAGATCTCCAGCCGGGCCTGCCCGGCGGTATCCTCAAGGCTCAGGCTGCCTGCCTGTTCCAGCGAAAAATCGGCTGCTTTCACAGGGAACCACCGCTGGCGCGGAAGCCATTCTCGAAGGACGGCGCTTAGTGGGGCTGTCAGGGTGGGCTGGGCCATGTCAGTTCTCGATGGACAGAATGGGCAGTGCCTGCGTGTACGGGGAGGCCGGGTTCGACGTCGCGGAGCGGATCCGCAGCCAGAAGAAATCATGGCTTCCCAGGGTCAGCGTCAGCGATCCGTCGTCGTCGATGCCGGGGAACGGCTGACCGCCGAACACATCACGCAGGCCCGGCCGGCAAACTGCGGAATCCGCAGTTTTGCCGCGACAGGGTGCTGCGAAAGGTTGAAGGCGCACAAAATGGATTCGCCGGGCAGCCCGCAGTGTTGTCCTCCGAAAGTTCCCGGAGATACGCCACCACGGCGTCGTGGTCCGCTTCCACATGCTTGAACGCGCCCAGCCCGAAGGCGGGATGGTTCTTGCGGACGCTGAGGATCTGCCGGGTCCAGCGGAGCAGGGAACCGGAGTGGGCGGCCTCGGCTTCCACATTGGCCATGGCGTAGTTGTACACCAGCGATTGGATGACCGGCAGGTAGAGCTTGCCGGGATCAGCGTTGGAGAATCCTGCGTTCCGGTCCGGGTTCCACTGCATGGGGGTGCGCACAGCATCGCGGTCATCGAGCCAGATGTTGTCCCCCATGCCGATCTCGTCCCCGTAGTACAGGAACGGGCTGCCGGGCAGCGACAGCAGCAGCGCGTTGATCAGTTCGATCTCGGCCGGGAATTATCCAGCAACGGCGCAAGCCGGCGCCGGATCCCGATGTTGGCGCGCATCCGGGGGTCCGGGGCATACCAGCCCAGCATCGCCGCACGCTCGTCGGCCGTGACCATCTCCAGCGTCAGTTCGTCGTGGTTGCGGAGGAACGTTCCCCATTGCGCCCTTCGGGGATCTCCGGGTGTCATGCATGGTCTCGATGATCGGAGCGGCCTTCTGGTCCCGCAGGGCGTAGTAGAGGCGCGGCATGATGGGGAAGTGGAAGGCCATGTGGCATTCGGGCTCCTCCGCTGTTCCGAAGTACTCCACCACTTCGTTGGGCGGCTGGTTGGCCTCGGCGATGATGACGCGGCCAGGGTAGCCTTCATCCACCATAGCCCGCAGCTTGCGCAGGAAGTCATGGGTGGCCGGCAGGTTTTCGCAGTTGGTCCCCTCTTCCTCGAAGAGGTACGGGATGGCGTCCGCCCGGAAACCGTCGATGCCCTGGTCCAGCCAGAAACGGACCACGTCAAAGAGCGCTTCGATGACCTTGGGGTTCTCAAAGTTCAGGTCAGGCTGGTGGCTGAAGAAGCGGTGCCAGAAGAACTGCCGGCGGATGGGGTCGAAGGTCCAGTTGGACTCCTCTGTGTCCACGAAGATGATGCGGGCGTCCTGGTACTTCTCGTCAGTGTCGCTCCACACGTAAAAGTCGCCAAAGGGACCGTCCGGGTCCTTGCGCGATTCCTGGAACCAGGGGTGCTGGTCCGAGGTGTGGTTCAGCGGCAGGTCAATGATGACCCGGACACCGCGGGCATGGGACTCGGCCACGAGCCGCTTGAAGTCGCTGATGGTGCCGAACTCATCCAGGACGGAGTTGTAGTCCGAAATGTCATAGCCGCCGTCACGCAGCGGCGACTGGAAGAACGGCGGCAGCCACAGGCAATCGATGCCGAGCCACTGCAGGTAGTCCAGCCGGTCGATCAGGCCGGTGAAGTCGCCCGAACCGTCGCCGTTCGCATCCGCGAAAGCCCGGACCAGCACCTCATAGAACACGGCCTTCCGGTACCACAGAGGATCGTGAGCCAGGCCAGGGGCATGTAGCTCAAAGGTGCTCTTGGGGGTGAAATGCTGGCTGGAACTCTGCGGGTTAAAGCTCACTGATGCATTCTCCTTACGCTCAGGACGTGGGCGGGTTCAACGTGCGCGTCCAGGCGGACATAGTTGTATTCGCCCCATTCCCAGGATTCTCCGGAGATGAGGTCATCTACCCGGAACCCGCCGTTGGGCGTCAGGTCCTCGGGGTCAAGTTCAAGGGCAGCCAGGTCCAGTGAAATGGTGCTCTCCCTGATGCCGTGCGGATCAACGTTGACCACCACAATGATGGTGTCCTTGGTACCGTCCGGCAGGGTCTTGTGCTTGGAGTACACCACCGTGGCGTCGTCGGTGCTGTGGTGGACCGTGAGATTCTGCAGGTCCAGCAGCGCCGGGTGGTCGTGCCTGATCGCATTGAGCCTGGTCAGGTACGGCGCCAGGGTCCGGCCTGAAGCAGCGGCAGCGTCCCAGTCACGGGCTTTGTATTCGAATTTCTCGTTGTCGATGTACTCTTCCGCGCCGGGGCGGGCAACATGCTCATAAAGTTCGTAGCCGGCGTAAACGCCCCACAAGGGGCTGGCGGTGGCGGCCAACGCCGCACGGATCTTGAACGCCGCCGGACCGCCGAACTGAAGGTATTCCGTGAGGATGTCCGGTGTGTTGACAAAGAAGTTCGGCCGGAAGTACGCCGACGACTCGTGGCTGACCTCCGTGAAGTAGGTTTCGAGTTCCTTCTTGGTGTTCCGCCACGTGAAGTAGGTGTAGGACTGCTGGAAGCCCGCCCGGCCCAAAGCGTGCATCATGGCAGGGCGCGTGAACGCTTCCGCGAGGAACACGACGCCAGGGGTCTTTTTGTTGACCTGGCCAATGAGCCATTCCCAGAACCACACCGGTTTGGTGTGCGGATTATCCACCCGGAAGATCTTCACGCCATGGCTGACCCACAGCAACACGACCCGCAGGATTTCCTTCGCAAGCCCTTCCGGATCATTGTCGAAATTGAGCGGGAAAATGTCCTGGTATTTCTTGGGCGGGTTTTCCGCGTACGCGATGCTCCCGTCAACCCGGGTAGTGAACCATTCTGGGTTGGACTGAACCCAGGGGTGGTCCGGCGCGGCCTGCAGCGCCAGGTCCAGGGCGACTTCCAGGCCCAGTTCGTTGGCGCGGGCAACAAAGGCATCAAAGTCCTCGAACGTGCCCAGTTCAGGATGGATGGCGTCGTGGCCGCCCGCCTTGGCGCCGATGGCCCACGGCGAGCCGGGATCATGCGGGCCGGCAATCAGGGTGTTGTTGGGGCCCTTGCGGTGCTGGACGCCAATGGGGTGGATGGGCGGCATGTAGATCACGTCGAAGCCCATTTCCGCCACCGCGTCCAGCCGCTTCGCTGCGGTCCGGAAATTCCCGGACGTCCAGGCCCCGGTGGTGGCGTCCCTGACGGCGCCTTCGGACCGGGGGAAGAATTCGTACCAGGCTCCGCGGCCTGCGAGATCCCGCTCGACAAGCAGCGGGAACTGCTCGGAAACGGTGATCAGTTCGCGGATCGGCTGGCGGTCCACCACGGCGGCGACGTCCGCGCCGAAGCCGGCTGCCAGACGCTCCTCATCGGTGAGGGACCCGTTGCCCAGAATGGCAGACGCCATGCGGAGGGTGCGCCGGTCCGATGCATTGCGGGAGGAGTCGTCGGCCGCTTCCGAGAGCAGCGCCGATCCTTCGGCGAGCATCAGCTCCACGTCGATGCCTGCCGCCACCTTGACCTCGGCGTTGTGGTGCCAGGTTCCGTAGCGGTCGTGCCAGGCCTCGATGAAAAACGTCCAGTTTCCAACGGCCGACGGCGTGAGGATGCCCTCCCAGCGGTCGGTACCGAGGCCGCGTTCCCCTTGGGCGGCGCCAGCCTGACGCGCTGGCGTTCCTTCCCGCGGGGATCCAGCAGGACCGCGCTGACACCCAGCTGGTCATGCCCCTCCCGGAAAGCGGTGGCGCCCACCACGATTCCCTCCCCCGGCAAGGCCTTGGCAGGATACTTCCCACCCTCCACCGCAGGCTGCACGGCGGTGATCGGAAACCGGCCAAATCTTAGCCCGTCGGTGATTTTGCCTTTCGGCTTTTTCTTTGAGGCGGCAGGGGTTACTGGGTTAGTCGTCACAGGCTCGACGTTAGCGAGAAATGGGCCAAATTGCTAAGGCTGCGCTGCTTTTTGTCGCGGCGATTCGACTTATCCGCCACGCCAACTGTCATTTACCTAAAAGAAAGCCAAAGCGGTTCCGGACGTTGATGTTGTCGGTTAGTGTGGCGCAGGTGAAGGCAATCCGCAGATTTACCGTCAGAACAGTCCTCCCGGAACCAATCAGGCCGCTGGCCCGGTTGGCCACCAACCTGCGCTGGTCCTGGCACCGGCCACCCGTGAACTTTTCGCGGGCCTGAACCCCCGCATCTGGGAGGAATCCGGCCAGGATCCCATCAGTTTCCTGGGCCGGGTCAGCCGCGAAGAGTTCCAGCGCCTCGCCGCCGACCAATCGGTCGTAGACCAGGTCCGCGCCGCCGCCGAGGACCTTGACCGGTACCTTGAACAGCCCCGCTGGTACCAGGGCCTGGGCGAGGATGCCCGGCCGCCATCGCGTACTTCTCCCCCGAATTTGGCATCACCGAAGTCCTGCCGCAGTACTCCGGCGGCCTGGGCATCCTGGCCGGCGACCATCTCAAGGCCGCCTCGGACCTGGGTGTTCCTCTGATCGGGGTTGGCCTGCTGTACCAGGCAGGCTACTTTAAGCAGTCACTCTCCCGCGATGCCTGGCAGCAGGAAACCTACCCGGTGCTCGACCCTGACGGCCTCCCCCTCACTCTGCTTCGTGAACCGTCCGCCGACGGCAACGGCCGGCCTTTGCAGGTCTCACTCCCGCTCCCCAACGGGCGCCGACTGCTGGCACACATCTGGCGTGCCGACGTCGGACGCGTTCCCCTCTTGCTGCTGGACTCCAACGTTCCCGGTAACGACGACGCCGCGCGCGGCATCACCGACCGCCTCTATGGCGGCGGCGGAGACCACCGGCTCCAGCAGGAGCTCCTGCTGGGGATGGGCGGAGTCAAGGCGCTGCGCGCGTACCAGCAGCTCACCGGAACCGCCGCGCCCGAGGTGTTCCACACCAACGAGGGCCATGCCGGCTTCCTGGGGGTTGAGCGTATCCAGGAACTGATGGCCGGCGACGCCGCCCTCAGCTTCGACGAAGCCCTCGCCACCGGCCGGGCGTCCACGGTCTTCACCACCCACACTCCCGTTCCGGCCGGCATCGACCGTTTCGAGATTTCCCAGATCCACCACTTCTTCCAGGCCGGGCTGGCGCCCGCGGTGCCCGTGGACCGGATCCTGGAACTGGGCCGGGAAAACTACGCCGACGGCAACCCGTCAGTCTTTAACATGGCCGTGATGGGCCTCCGGCTGGCACAGCGGGCCAACGGCGTCGCCAAGCTCCATGGAGAGGTATCCCGCGGGATGTTCTCGGCCCTGTGGCCGGGTTCGACCACTCCGAGGTGCCCATCACGTCCGTTACCAACGGCGTGCACGTGCCCACCTGGGTCGACGGGCGCATCTCCCGGCTCGCGAGGGAACAGTTCGGCACCGAGGCCGAAGCCCTGGGCCGCTGGGACCTCGCCTACAACGTCAGCGATGCAGATGTCTGGGCGCTGCGCCGTGAAATGCGCACCGCGTTGGTGGAGGACGTACGCCGCCGGCTTAGGGCTGCGTGGAAGAAACGCGGCGCCGCCGACGCCGAGCTTGGCTGGACCGACAGCGTCCTGGACCCCGACGTACTGACCATCGGCTTCGCGCGGCGCGTCCCCACCTACAAGCGCCTGACGCTGATGCTTCGCGAGCCGGACCGGCTCAAGGCGCTGCTGCTGCATCCGGAACACCCGATCCAGCTGGTGATCGCCGGCAAGTCCCACCCGGCAGATGATGCCGGGAAGAAGATGATCCAGGATCTGGTCCGCTTCACCGACGACCCCGAGGTCCGCCA
This sequence comes from Arthrobacter sp. Hiyo4, assembly GCA_002370555.1. GTDB lineage: Bacteria > Actinomycetota > Actinomycetes > Actinomycetales > Micrococcaceae > Arthrobacter. The sequence continues at coordinate 616,247 of AP014718.1, read as the reverse complement.
CCGCATCGCGTTCCTGCCGAACTACGACATCGCGATGGCCAGGACGCTGTTCCCGGGCTGTGACGTGTGGCTTAACAACCCGCTCCGCCCCCTGGAGGCGTGCGGTACGTCGGGCATGAAGGCCGCCATCAACGGTTCGCTGAACCTTTCGGTGATGGACGGCTGGTGGGATGAAATGTACGACGGCGAGAACGGCTGGGCGATCCCCACCGCCAACAACGACGCGTCCCCGAAGAGCGGGACGACATCGAGGCCGCGGCGCTGTACGAACTCCTGGAAACCCAGGTGGCGCCACGCTTCTACGGGAACACGGTGTCTGACAGCGCCGGGGCTGCCGGACCGTCCAGCACGGGCACCGAGAAAGTCCCGACGCACTGGGTGTCCATGATCAAACACACGCTGTCCCACCTGGGCCCGGCCGTTTCCGCGGAGCGCATGTTACACGACTACGTCAACGTGCTCTACCGGCCGCCGCCGAGGCCGGACGCCGGGCCGTTGCCAACTCCTACGCCCAGGCCCGCGTGCTGGCGGCGTGGACTGCCAAGGTGCGTTCGGCATGGCCTCTGCTGCACGTTGAGCACGTGGACTCCGTGGGAGTTTCCGAGGATCCGCAGATCGGGGACACCCTTCAGGTCAACGCCTACATCGCGCTGCACACGCTCTCACCGGAGGACGTGTCCGTGGAGGTGGCGTATGGCCGTGCCGAAGAAAGCGACACGCTGGCGGACGTCACCCTGATGGAGTTGAACTCGAAAGAGGACCTGGGCGAAGGGCGCCACCTGTTCAGCGGCTCGCTGGTCATCGACCGCTCCGGTCCCTTTGGCTACACCGTCCGCGTCCTGCCACGGCACGAGGCATTGGCTTCCAAGGCGGAGCTGGGGCTGATCGTCAACGCCTGATCCGTTTCCAGACATCCGGCGTTCGCTTGTGGCACCTGCCGCGGCGGTTGTCGACGTTGGTTACAGGAGGATGGCCGTCACCGCGAGGTCACTGCCGGCGTAGCTTTCGGCATCCTGGAGGACCTCGCAGATGATTCCGAAGGAACGGTCTCCGCGGAACGCTGAGGCCACCTGCCAGAGGATAGTGACGGGGGTGCCTGTGTCTTCGCCGATGCTGTCTGCGAAGTCGTGCAGAGAATCGTTCAGGGCGTCCATGTTCACGCCGTAGTGCTCAGGGAAGGCGAGGACTTCGCCGAACGTCTCCAGGACTGTCCTCTTGCTGTCGGCGGCTGGGACCACCAGGCTGCGGCGGCCGGCGTCGGCGACCTGTTCCTGGAGTTCTTCGATTGTCCAGGTGTCGGCGGAGTAAATTTTCATGAGCGTGTTCAGCTGCCTTCTGCGATGAATTTGAACGAGCCGTAGTGGTCCTGCGTGTAGTACTTCTCGCCCTCGGAGCCGGTGACGATGCGGCGGGCTCCCCGGTCGGATTCGCCCGGGGTGGGCACGGTGTACTCGCGGTAATAGCCTGAGCCCTGCCGCGGGAGAATGCGCTCGAAGTTGCCGAACGTCTTGTTGTCCTGGCTGTAGCGGTAGGGGCCGCCGGCACGGATGGCAGCAAGGGTAGTCCGCGCTTCGGCCGGCAGCTGGGATTCCTTGATCGCGGGCAACCCGGACGGGTTGCCGGGGACTACCGTCAGGGCCGGAACCTCCGCAGGACCCGGGACGGGATCACCCGGGACCGGGCCGCGCTGGAACTGGCTGCCGGCGTCGTACTTCCCGTTAGAGTCTCCAGGAGCCCGGTGCCGCCGAACGCGAACACCGCGATGGCCAGCAGCCCGGTCAGCAGCAAGGCTATGGAGCGGTTGCGCAATCTCTGTCCCGTCCGCAGCTACGTGCGGTAGATGCTGATCGAGTTGGCCTCAATGCGGTCCGTCTCACCGGACGCCACGCGGCTGCCCTGGCGTAGTTCGTGCAACGGCGACGTTGTCAGCCGGAGTTCGAACATCCTGCGGGGCGTTCCGTCGTCGTTCTTGAGCTCCGGAAGCGTGATCGTCACATCGGAGGTACCGCCGTTGACCACCACAAGGCCCGCCAGGGTGCCGTCGTCCGAGCCGAGCAGCAACTGCATGACGCGGTGCCGGGGTCGTTCCACTGGTCCATGGACATGGGCTGCCCGGAGTGATCAAACCAGTAGATATAGGACTGCTCATCCCGGGCGGGAAAATCATGGGGTTGGCTTGCCAGGAACTCCTTGCGCAGCCGGATGTAGCGCTTGGTGCTGCGGAGCATCTCTGCGGATTCCGGCGTACGCGTCCAGTCGAGCCATGCCAGGGGTTGTCCTGGCAGTAGGCGTTGTTGTTTCCCTGCTGTGTGCGTGCCAGCTCGTCGCCGGCGGTAATCATGGGCACACCGAGCGAAATCATCAGGGACGCCATGAGGTTCCGCCGGGACTGCGCCCGCTTCGCCACGATGCTCTCGTCTTCGCTCCGGCCTTCGAAGCCGTGGTTGTAGCTGCGGTTATCCCCGTGGCCGTCCCGGTTCTGCTCGCCGTTGGCCTCGTTGTGCTTGCGGTCGTAGGACACGAGGTCGTTGAGCGTGAAGCCGTCATGAGCGGTGATCAGGTTGACCGACGCCAGCCGGGAACGGCCCGAGGCCTCAAAGAGCCCGGCAGAACCCGACAGGGCATCAGCCAGACGTGCCACCGACCCGCCCTGGCCCCCGGACTCGATGGCTGCCCTATCGGCAAGCCAGAACGAGCGGACGCTGTCCCTGAAGTGGTCGTTCCAGTCAACCCAGCCGCCCGGGAACCGTCCCGTCTGCCAGCCGCCATAGCCGACGTCCCACGGCTCAGCGATGAGTTTCACATCCGAGAGCACGGGATCGGCGGCCACGGCCACCAGGAACGGGTGGCCGGGATCAAATTCGTTGTCCGCGTTCCGGCAGAGCGTCACGGCCAGGTCGAAACGGAAGCCGTCGATGTGGAATTCGTCCACCCAATACCGAAGGGAATCCAGCACCAACTGGACCACCCTGGGCTGGCCAAAATTCAGGCTGTTGCCGCAGCCCGTAGTGTCGACGTACTTCCCGTGGCCATCCGTTCGGTAGTACGTGTCCTCACCGAGTCCGCGGAGGCTGATCGCCTGGCCGTCCGGGCCGCCCTCGGCAGTGTGGTTGTAGACGACGTCGAGAATCACTTCCAGCCCTGCAGCGTGGAGCAGCTTGACCATTCCCTTGAACTCGTCCTGGACGGCGTGCGGTCCAGCATCCTGCGCCGCCTGCGTCGCATAGGCTGCGTGCGGTGCGAAAAACGCGGCCGTGTTGTAGCCCCAGTAATTGGTCAGGCCGAGGTTCTGCAGGTGCAGCTCATCGAGGTGGAAGTGCACCGGGAGCAGCTGGACAGCAGTAATGCCCAGGCTCTTGAAATGCTCGATGATGGCCGGATGAGCCATTCCGGCGTAGGTGCCACGCAGCTCCTCGGGGACATCGGGATGCAGCATACTCTGGCCGCGGACATGGGCCTCGTAGATGATGGTGTTGCGCCACTGCGTCCGGGGCCGTTCGTCGGTGCCCCAGTCAAAATCGCGGGCCATCCGGACGCTCGTCAGGAAGCCCTCCCGCTGGTCCACCGCCCGGCCGTAAGGATCGAGCAAAAGAGGCTGCCCGCCGTCGTCGTCCAGGTCCACGATGGGGACCGCCAGCGGCAACGGGTCCGCCTTGGACGTGGCACGGAAACCGTACAGCGATCCGTACGGGAAATCCTCAACGATTCCATGGTGCACGCCGTGTGTGACATTGGGCAGGGTCTGCAGATGCCACTCGTTGCCCGGGGCCTTGTAGGCAATCTCGAGGTTCTCCACGGCCGGGGCGTACACGGCGACGTTGGCGCTGGACTGCACGCCGTAGTCCGCTCCCGATCCCGGGCGCGGGACGCTGACACCGAGCGGATATGCCGAAGAGGCATCCCTGGTGGAAGCGGTATCGAAAAGCGGCATGACCATCATGTCCATGGTAACGGCCAGAGGCTGTTGAACAGCACCGGCGCTTTTATGACGACGCCTTCCCCGCCACGCACCTGGCCAACCATCGGGAGTTCTAGGCCCAACGCTCTCTCACTTAACGCAACTTAAATGGCAACGCTCTCTCACTTTCTGAGGGAAAGTGAGAGAGCGTTGCGTCAAAACCCATATCAAGTGAGAGAGCGTTTGGACTACTTGACGGCGCGCTGCCTGGAGATTTCGTACAGCGAGATGCCAACGGCCATCGAGGCGTTGAGCGATTCCATGGCGGAGTTGATCGGGATGGAGACGATCTGGTCGCAGTTTTCGCGGACCAGGCGGCTCAGTCCCTTGCCTTCGGAACCGACCACAATGCAGACGGGCTCGGCGGCCAGGGTGAGGTCAGGCAGCGAAACGTCGCCGTCGCCGTCGAGCCCCAGCACAAAGATGCCCATGTTCTTGAACTGCTTCAGGGCACTGTTCAGGTTGGCGGCGCGTGCCACCGGAACACGCACGGCAGCGCCGGCGCTGGTCTTCCAGGCCGAGGCTGTGACGCCCACGGAGCGGCGTTCCGGGACGATGACGCCGTGGCCGCTGAAGGCCGAGACGGAGCGGATGATGGCTCCAAGGTTGCGCGGGTCCGTGATGCCGTCCAGGGCAACGAACAGCGGGGCGTTGGATACGTGGCCCTTCTTCCAGCGTTCCACGGTTTCCTCGGCCAGGTCATAAGCGTCCTGGTACTCGTACGGCGGGATCTGCAGGACCAGGCCCTGGTGGATGGCGTCGTCCGTCATGCGGTCAAGTTCGGGCTTGCCGGTCTCGAGCAGCGGGATACCGCGTTCGGCGGCGATCTTCAGCGACTCCTTGACCCGGTCATCCATTTCAATCCGGATGGCGATGTGCAGGGCCTTCGCGGGAATCCCGGCGCGGAGGGCTTCCACCACGGAGTTACGGCCGGTGACGACTTCCTCGGTGGCGCGGCCCTTGGGCCCGTGCGGGAGGCGCCGGCGCTGCGGGCACCCGTGCCGCGCTTGGCGGCCGAACGCTCGGACAGCTGCTTGCTCTTGTGCGCCTTGTGGTACGGGCGGTCCTCCGCCTTGGGCGTGGGACCCTTGCCTTCCAGGGCCTTACGGCCATGACCACCGGTTCCGATGGTTGGCCCTTCTTTGCTTTGACCGACCGGCGACCGTTGTTGGCCATGATTTTCCACCCTTGATTGTTTGACTGAGTCTGCTTACCAGTCTACTGAATCAAGTAAAATCGCCGGTTCAGTCCCGTTGCAGGCTCCACGTAGCGCCATTGGGGCCATCCTCGACGACGACGCCGGCCGCCTTCAGGGTGTCGCGGATGGCGTCGGAGGCAGCCCAGTCCTTGGTTGCACGGGCCTGCGTGCGGGCAGCGAGTTGGGCTTCCACCAGGACGTCGAGGGCGGCCGATTCCCGGCGTCCGACGCAGGGCCGGTCGCCACCGCATTCAGGCCCAGGACCCGCAGCATGTCATGCACGCTGTGCAGCGCCTGCTGCGCGTCCTCCAGCTTCCCCTCCGTCAAGGCAGTGTTGCCGGCACGGACTGTTTCGTGGACCACTGCGAGGGCCTGCGGCACGTTGAGATCGTCATCCATGGCGCTCTCGAACGCCTCGGGAACCTTGCCGTAGGTGGCGAAGGTGTAGTTCCCACCGGCGGCGAGGGCCCGAACGGCGCGGCTGATGAAGCCGTCAATGCGGTCGACGGCGGCGGCGGCCTCGTCCAGCGATGTGGGGCGGTAGTCCAGCACTGAGCGGTAGTGGGCCTGCCCAAGGTAGTAGCGGACCACCCGCGGCGTGGCGAGATCCAGCATCTCCGAAGGGCTGATGGTGTTGCCGATGGACTTGGACATTTTCTCGCCCTGGTACGTGACCATGCCGTTGTGCATCCAGAAGTTGGCGAAACCGTGCCCTGCGGCCTGGGACTGCGCCATTTCGTTTTCGTGGTGCGGGAAGCGCAGGTCCAGTCCGCCGCCGTGGATATCAAATTCGGTGCCGAGGTACTTGGTGACCATGGCGGAGCATTCCAGGTGCCAGCCCGGACGTCCGGCGCCCCAGGGCGAGGCCCAGCTCGCCGTCGTCGGCTCTCCTTCTTTGGAGCCCTTCCACAGCGCAAAGTCGCGGGGTCCTTCTTGCCCCGGGGATCCGCGTCCGGGGCACCCTGCATGTCGTCAATGTTCTGGCGCGTCAGTGACCCGTACTTGTCCCAGGACCGCACGTCGAAGTAGACGTCGCCGGAATCGTCCAGCGCCGCGTAGGCGTGGCCCGGGCGATCAGCTGCTGGATCAGCGCATGCATTTCGGGGATATGGCCGGTTGCCCGTGGCTCATAAGTGGGCCGGGAAACGCCGAGCGTGTCGTAGGCCTGCAGGAACGCCTGCTCGTAGCGGTAGGCCAGGGCCCACCATTCCTCCTCGCGGACAGCGTCCGGTCCGGCTTCGAAGTCCGGGCTGAACGATTGGGCAGACTTGGCGAGGATCTTGTCGTCGATGTCCGTGACGTTGCGGACCGCGGTGACCCGCAGCCCCGGTACTCAAGCCAGCGGGTCAGCTGGTCAAAGGCGATCGCCGAGCGGATGTGGCCCACGTGGGGCATGCCCTGCACGGTGGCTCCGCAGTAGTACAGGCTCGCTTTCCCCGGGACGAGGGGAACGAAGTCACGGACTTCGGCGGACGCGGTGTCATAGAAGCGGAGAGTCACCGCTCCAGATTAGCGGAAAAGGCCTGCGTGCCGGCCCTGGCGCGATATCCGGCATGAACATCCCGGCGTGAATCCGCGGAGTGAGTCAACGCGGATAGACCAAAGCGGTGGCGACGGCGGAAATGCCTTCGCCCCTGCCGGTGAAACCGAGTCCGTCGCTGGTGGTGGCCGTGACGCTGACAGGAGCCCCGGCGGCCTCGCTCAGGACGCGTTGGGACTCTTCCCGCCGCGGGCCGAATTTAGGCCGGGTAGCCACGAACTGCACTGCCACGTTGCCGATCTCAAAGCCGGCGGCACGGACAATCCTTGCCGCCTCGGTCAGGAGCGTGACGCCGGAGGCTCCGGCGAACTCCGGACGGTCGGTGCCGAAATGCGTGCCAAGATCCCCGATGCCGGCGGCCGAGAACAGGGCGTCGGCGGCCGCGTGGGCCACCGGGTCCCCGTCGGAATGCCCGGCCAGTCCACGCTCGCCTTCCCAGAACAGCCCGCCCAGCCAGAGCGGACGGGGAATGTCAGGGGACGCGTAGGCATGGACATCCAGGCCGATACCCGTGCGCGGCAGGATCATCTTGGCTTCACTCATGCCTAACCCTCCACCCAGCGGATGCCCAGCGGGCCTTCCAGCAGCCCCTCGGCAATGATCAGGTCCAGCGGCGTGGTGATTTTTAATGACTGTGTGGAGCCATGGACGGCGTGCACGGGAACTCCCAGTAGTTCCACCAGCATGGCGTCGTCGGTGACCGCGGCAGCCTGTTTCTCGTCAAAGTCCGCCGCTGCCTGATGGGCCTGGATCAGTGTGGACAGGCGGAACCCTTGAGGCGTCTGGACCGAACGGAGCTCCTCCCGCGGCGCGGTCCCGGTCACGAGTTCCGGGGCGATGCTGCTGTCGTCACCGGTCGTGGGGGTAACCATCTTCACCGTATCCACCACCGGTACGGCAGGAATCACTGCAACGGCGCCGGCAGCCAGGGAATCGACGACGCGGTGGAAGACATACTCGGGCGTCAGTGCTCTGGCGGCGTCGTGGACCAGCACAGCTTCGGTGCCGTCCAGCAAGGCCGCCAACGCTGACCGGACCGAAGCGGCACGGGTGGCGCCGCCGTCGACCGTTGTCAGCACGGGAAGCGGGTTCTCCTGGTAGGCATCCTGGCCCGCCCGGAGTTCCTCGGCGAAGGCCACGCACAATTCCTGCAGGACCACATCTCCGGGCGGCAGTGCCACACAGATCTGGCGTGCGACTCCGGCGGCAGCGACGCCCCGGAGGGCATGGGTAAGGATGGCATCACTCCCCAGCGGCACACGCGCCTTGGGCATGCCGTAACCCAGCCGCTCACCGGAACCTGCGGCCACGATGACGACAGCGGTGACGGGGCGGGGAAGTCCGTTGTTCATGCGGTCCAGCCTACGTGCCTGCCTGCCCGGCGCGCCGAATCCCACGCGCGCGACGCGCCTGCCGCCGAGGGCTGGCCCGAAAAAGGGCAAAAAGAAACCCCGGAGGCACTTGCGTACCCCGGGGCTCAATTCTTAGGAAGCCAGGACCTCGTCGAGAACGCTGGCAGCCTTCTCTTCATCAGTCTTTTCAGCCAGTGCAAGTTCTGAAATCAGAATCTGACGGGCCTTGGCCAGCATGCGCTTCTCACCTGCGGAAAGGCCCCGATCGTGATCACGGCGCCAGAGGTCGCGAACAACCTCTGCTACCTTGATGACGTCACCGGAAGCAAGCTTCTCCAGATTTGCCTTGTATCTGCGCGACCAGTTGGTGGGTTCTTCAGTGAACTCAGCCCGGAGAACATCAAATACGTGCTCCAGACCTTCCTTGCCCACTACGTCACGGACCCCAACAAGGTCAACGTTCTCTGCTGGAACTTCAATGGTCAGATCACCCTGAGCCACCTTGAGCTTGAGATACATTTTCTCTTCGCCCTTGACAGTGCGCATCTTGATTTCTTCAATTTTTGCAGCACCGTGGTGAGGGTAAACTACTGTCTCGCCGACCTCAAATACCATGTGGACATTCCCCTTTCCCGCAGACCAGTTTATCACGATTCAGGCATATGACTGGCCTCGAACCGGGCCCGGAACCCTGGAAATACGCGGAAAATGGGCAGAATAGACCCCCTTCGCCCCCTTGACGAATGCAGATAATAGTGCATGTGCGGCCTGCTGCCAAGGGCAATGTGACCGCGCGGAATCCTCGTTTGCCCCGGTTTGCCGCTAGGCTATGGCTGAATAATGTTTCAAGACTCTCGAGGAGTACGTGACGTGCGTTTCACTGCGATGAACCGGGCCCAGGGCGGCAAACTGGCACTGGCGGCAGGATCCCTGGCCCTCGTCCTGGCGACGATGACAGGATGTGGCTACATCAACCCCAGCAGACTTCGCACCAGTACGCGGCATCGGACGGTATCCGCGCCGACCTTGGTCCGCTGCAGCTGCGCAACATGCTGATAGTCTCCGACGGCGCAGACAAGCCCGGCCGCCTACTCGGCGCCGTTTACAACTCCTCTTCACAGGACGTCAAGCTCACCGTCAACGGGGCCGAGGGTCACAGACGCAGGTGCCGGTGAAGGCCAACTCCTACACCCTGCTCAACGACTCCACGGATGAAGCCATCCTCAGCACGAGCGGCGGCATCGCCGGCTCCCTCGTCGATGTGAAGATCACCGAAGACGGCACCAACGTCAGCAGGACTGTCCGCGTGCCTGTCCTGGATGCTTCCCTCGCGGAGTACAAGGAGTACCTGCCAGCCGGCAGCGAACCGACCGGATCCGCCACACCCAGCCCGTCGCCGTCGGCCACCGGCACTGGTGCGGCCCACTAAGCAGCAGCAAAGCACAAAAAGGAGGGTCTCCCCGCGGGGAGACCCTCCTTTTTTTGCATTTGAAGTCTGATGCGCCTGATGCCCGGTGTGCCGTACGGCGGAGAGGCCTACGGCTCGAACTTGTAGCCCAGGCCGCGGACGGTTACCAGGAAACGCGGTATGGAAGGGTCGGGCTCGATCTTGCCTCGCAGCCGTTTGACATGCACGTCAAGGGTTTTGGTGTCCCCCACGTAGTCCGAACCCCAGACCCGGTCGATCAGCTGGCCGCGGGTGAGTACGCGGCCGGAGTTCCGCAGCAGCATTTCCAGCAACTCGAACTCCTTCAGCGGCAAGAGGACCTGCTGGCCATCCACGCTGACCACATGCCGTTCGATGTCCATCCGGACAGGGCCGGCCTGGACTGTGGCCGAGATCAGTTCCTCAGGTTCACCCTGCCGGCGGAGTACGGCCCGGACGCGGGCCACCAGCTCGCGGGAGGAGTAGGGCTTTGTGACGTAGTCGTCAGCGCCCAGCTCCAGGCCAACCACCTTGTCAATCTCGGAGTCCTTGGCGGTCAGCATGATGACGGGAACGCTGGAGCGCTGGCGCAGCTGGCGGCAGACCTCGGTGCCCGACAGGCCGGGGAGCTGCAGGTCCAGCAGCACCAGATCAGCCCCGTTCCGGTCGAATTCGGTGATGGCATCGAGGCCGTTGTCCACCACTTCTACCTCGAACCCTTCCTTGCCCAGTAGATAGGACAACGGATCACTGAACGATTCTTCGTCTTCGACAATCAAAATCCTGCTCAAGCGCTAGCTCCTTGCTCATGTACGCCGCGTTGTTTTCTGCGCACGGGTACGGCTGGTTCTTTGACACCCGCGGTATCCGGAGCGTCCTGGCTTTCCATCTCAGGCAGCCGCAGCGTGAAAGTGGAACCCTGGCCGGGCTGTGACCACAATGTCACTTCACCGCCGTGGTTGGAGGCAACGTGTTTGACGATGCTAAGGCCCAGGCCCGTTCCGCCCGTGTGGCGCGAACGCGCCGCATCCACCCGGTAGAACCGCTCAAACACGCGCTCCTGGTCCTCCGGGGTCAACCCCTCGCCCTGATCCGTGACCGCCACTGCGATCAGCCCGTCCTTTGACCGGACGCCCACGCCCACCCTGGTGTTCTCCGGGGAGTAGCGGATGGCGTTGTCGATCAGGTTACGCAGGGCGGTAACCAACAGGTCCCGGTCACCAAAGACGGTGGCCTCAACCCGCTCCCCCACCACGATCCGGATGTTCTTGCTTTCAGCGGGAAGCTGGGAACGGTCCACCGCTTCAGTGATGACCGCGTTGATGTCCACGGCCTTGCCCTCTCGGGACACGCTGGCACCTTGGAGGCGAGACAGCTCGATGATGTCCTGGACCAGGGCGGCCAGCCGGCTTGACTCCTTGTGCATACGCTTGGCGAACCGGCGAACTGCCTGTTCATCGTCGGCCGAGGACTCCAGCGCCTCGGCCAGCAGGGAAATTGCGCCCACTGGGGTTTTCAGCTCGTGGGACACATTGGCCACGAAGTCGTTGCGGATCTCTTCCGTGCGGGTAATTTCGGTGCGGTCGTCGGCCAGAAGCACGATATATTCCTTGCCGAGCATGGCCGCCCGGACCTGCACGATGATGGTGCCGTGGCCCAGCGGACCGCGCTGCAGCTCCAGCCGTTTTTCCAGGATCACGCCATCGCGGCGCACACCGGCCGTCATGTCCAGAAGTTCTTTGTGGACCACCGTGTGGCCGCGCACCAGGCCATACGCATAAGCTGCCGGGCTGGCGCGCACCACGCCGTCCACGGCGTCAACCACTACAAAAGCCCGTCCGACGACGGCCAGCACTTCCGCGGCGCCGGCCGGAAAAGCGAGCTCGTCGACGTCGACGTCAACAAGCTGGCGCTGCTTTTCACTGATCCTGAAGGCGAGCACGCCAAAGGTGCCGAGCGACAGGCCGATCAGGCCGGCGATGACACCGATGAGCATAGGATCCACACATCCAGCTTAGGCCGTGGTTCCTGTCGAGACGGTGCGTCACGGCCCATTACGGGGACGGTTCAGCTAACGTTCATCTACAACCGACCAATCGTTTACCGCACGCTGACAGAGTTATACGCTGGAGTGCCGAATGGCGACATGAGTTCCGTCTGCCACCCGAGGGGCGGAGTTCCAAAGAAAGGACGCCCACGTGCGTAAGGTTTTTCAGGAAGAGCTGACCCAGGTGGGTGAGCAGCTGGTGGAGATTTCGAAGTTGGTCAGCGAGGCATTGGGGAAGGCCGCGACGTCCTTCCAGGTTGCCGACGTAGACCTAGCGGAAGACGTCATCGCCGCGGACGCCCGTATCGACTTTTTGCAGACCAGCCTGGATGAGCGCGCCATCGACATCCTCGCCCTGCAGGGGCCGGTGGCCAGCGATCTGCGGATGATCGTGGGCTCCCTGCGCATGAGCGCTTCCCTGGAGCGGATGGGGGACCTGGCCCGCCACATCGCCCAGCTGGCCCGGTTGCGCTTCCCGTCCACCGTGATCCCTGCATCCATGACGGAAACATTCAACAAAATGGCCGAGCAGGACCAACTGATCGCCGACAAACTCGTCGTGCTGCTGGAAACCCGGGACCTCGAAGTGGCCCGCGACATCCTCAAGGCCAACACCACCATCGACGACCTTCACCTGAGCGTTTTCAAGGCGATCGCCGCCCCGGACTGGGCCGAGTCCCCGCCACCACCGTGGACGTGGCCCTGGCCAGCCGCTACTTCGAACGGTTCGCTGACCACGGCGTGTCCGTGGCCCGCAAGGTCACGTACCTAGTCACCGGCGAATGGCAGCCGCAGGGCTTCTAACCCTCCCTTTAACCGCGTTCGACGGCGGGCCGGTCACCTCAGGTGACCGGCCCGCCGTCGTCAATTAACCATCAACGCAGCGAGTTCTTCGGCCGGAGTGCGTCTAAGGGAGGAACGACCGAGCACCCGGCGAAGAGCCCGCGTAGTCTTATTTCTTGCCCTGGTTCGCCACCGCCAGGATGGCTTCCGCGGCGGCCTCCGGATCCAGGTACGTGCCGCCGCGCTTGACCGGGTGGAAGTCCTCGTCCAGGTCGTAGACAAGCGGGATGCCCGTGGGGATGTTCAGGCTGGCGATGGCGTCGTCACTGATGCCGTCCAGGTGCTTGACCAGGGCGCGCAGCGAGTTGCCGTGGGCGGTGACCAGGACGGTCTTGCCGGTCTTGAGGTCTTCCTTGATGTCCGATTCCCAGTAAGGAAGCAGGCGGACCAGGACATCTTTGAGGCACTCGGTGCGGGGCAGTGCGTCGCCGAGGTCCGCGTAACGGGGGTCGTGGGCCTGGGAGAACTCGGAGTCGTCGGCCAGGGGCGGCGGCGGCGTGTCGTAGGACCGGCGCCATTCCATGAACTGCTCCTCGCCGTATTCGGCCAGGGTCTGTGCCTTGTCCTTGCCCTGCAGGGCGCCGTAGTGGCGTTCGTTCAGGCGCCAGTCCCGCTTGACGGGGATCCAGCCGCGGTCGGCCTTGTCCAGGGAAATGTTGGCCGTGTTGATGGCCCGCTTCAGCAGCGAGGTGTAGAGGACATCCGGGAGAAGATCGTTCTCAACCAGGAGCTCGCCGCCGCGTGCCGCTTCCTCGCGGCCCTGGTCGTTGAGATCAACGTCCACCCAGCCGGTGAACAGGTTCTTGGCGTTCCATTCGCTGTGGCCGTGGCGCAGCAGAATCAGCTTGTAAGTCATGATTTTTATCCTAGCCGAGGCACGGCGCCGCCTGCCTTGCGTTACAAGGGCCCTGCCTTACAAGGATAGGGTTGGGCCGTGGTGCAAAAAGCTGAACGCGTGAGCGCTCCCCATGGCGGGAGCGGGAGGCCGGTCGGAAACGTCACGCGGGGCACCACGAATCCCAACCGGATGCGGCGGGTGGACCGCTGGCTCACCGGTCCCCAGGCCTGGCGCCTGCGCGCGGCAGTTGACCCCCTCGTGGTTGACCTGGGCTACGGCGCAACGCCGGCCACCGCCGTCGAACTCTTTGAACGTCTGGGCGCAGTCCGGCCGGACATGCGGCTGATCGGGATCGAGATCGAGCCGGAGCGCGTCCGGATCGCCAAGGCGCTCGAGCGGCCGGGGCTGAGCTTTCAGGTGGGCGGATTCGAGTTGCCGCTGCCCGGGCGCCCCGTGCTTGTCCGCGCCTTCAACGTCCTGCGGCAGTACGAAGAGGCCGATGTGGCGGGATCTGGCGGCTGGTCCAGGGCCGGCTCGCCCCCGGCGGGCTCTTTATCGACGGTACCTGCGATGAGATCGGGCGGAGGGTGACGTGGGTTGCCCTCGACGCCGAGCGGCCGTTGTCACTGAGCATGTCCGTGCGGTTCGGCAGCTTTGACCTGCCATCGGAAATTGCCGAGCGGCTGCCGAAGGCGCTGATCCACCGCAACGTTCCGGGAGAGCCTGTGCACCGGCTGATGCAGGCCATGGACCGGGCCTGGCTGGAGTCGGCGCCGCTGGCGTCATTCGGCAACAGGCAGCGCTGGCACGCCATGTGCAGGGCACTGCTCGACGGCGGGTGGCCGGTTCAGGACGGCCCGGCGCGGTGGCGCCTGGGCGAACTGACGGTGGCCTGGGAAGCTGTGGCACCGTCGGTCAGTGAGGGCACGCCGCCAGGGTTCCCTGAGCGAGCTTGCGAGCTGAGGGGGCCGGGATTACCAGCCGCCGTAGGGCCCCGTATTACGGCTACCGCCGCGGCCCGCGTCCTTGACCGCTGGGCGGACGTCCGCGAGGTAAATGGACGCTGCCACCACGGCGGCGAGCCCAAAGAGGCCAAGCGTGCCGAAGATTCCGCCGCTGCTGAAGAGCGAGATGGCGCCGATCAGGGTGGCACCGCCGGTCAGTGCCAGCCAGAAGGTCTTGGTTCGTTTTCCGGTCGCTTCAAAGGCTGCGGACTTGTGCCTGACGCAGTCCAGCAGAGCCCACGCTTCAAGTCCGAATGCCACCAGGGCAAGGATAAAATACACTGCCAGCTCTACAGGCCGAATTATCAGTTCACCGTCCACCGTCCAAGCCTAGCGGCCCAGAGTGTCGAGTGCCTGCTTCAAATCGGCCCAGAGGTCCTCAATATTTTCAATGCCGACGCTCAGCCGCACCAGGTTGTCCGGGACACTCAGCGGCTCGGCGGCGTGCCGACGGCGCCGTTCGATCAGCGATTCCACCCCGCCCAGGGATGTCGCCGGGAGCCAGAGCCGCAGCGCGCGGACCAGTATGTCCGCGGCGTCTGCTCCGCTCAGGCCGGCAACCGGCGCGATCTGCACGCACACAATCGAACCGAAGCCCGACATCTGGGTCTTGGCCCGTTCATGGCCGGGATCCGTGGGGAGGCCGGGGAACCGGATGCTATCGATCAGGGGGTGTTTGCTCAGGCGTTCCGCCAGGACCGCGGCAGAAGCCTGAGACCGTTCCACACGCAGCGCAAGGGTCCGGAGCCCGCGCAGCGCCAGCCATGCCTCGAACGGCCCGGCAATACCGCCATGAATGATGCGGTGGTGCAGCAGCGCTGCCCGGATGTCCGGGTTGGACGTCACCAAGGCGCCGAGGACGACGTCGGAATGTCCGGCCAGGTATTTGGTCACCGAGTGAAGAACGACGTCGGAACCCAAGCTCAGTGGCTGCTGGACCAGCGGCGTGGAGAACGTATTGTCCGTCACCACAATGGCGCCCACCCGGTGAGCCGCCGTGGTGAGTTCGCGTATATCGGCGATGCCCAGCATCGGGTTGGTGGGGCTCTCAAGCCACAGCATCCTGGCCGCTTTCGCATCCGGCCCCTGCGGCGCGATCTGTGCTTTGACCGCGTCAGTGTCCGTGATGTCCACAGTCCGCAGTTCCAGGAAGCCCTTCTGCGCCAACTCCGTGGCCATCACCAGCGAACCCGCGTAACTGTGCGACGGCATCACCAGCACGCCGCCGGCGGGCAAAAGGGACAATGCCGAACTGACGGCCGCGAGTCCGGACGCGTAGAGCAGGCCGGGCAGTTCAGATCCTTCAAGCTGGCCCAGGGCCTCCTCAAAGGGATCCCAGGTGGGGTTGGAGTAGCGGCCATAGCCCCGGTCCCCGTCGCCCAGCGCTCCCGTGCCGAAGTACGTCGAGGACAGCACGATGGGCGGGTTGACGGGCTCGTCCCGCTCACGCGGCGGCCGGCCGGCTGCAACCACCACGGTTTCGGCCGACAGGGACGCTGCATACTGCTCCGAGAGACTCATGGAGAAAGCGTACTTGGACGTGCGGCGGCTCTCGAAGTCGGTAGTCTAGACCAGTGACCACCAACAGCCCTGGACTTTTCATCGCCTTCGAGGGCGGCGACGGCGCCGGCAAGTCCACCCAGGCGGCCTGTCTTGCCGAGGCTCTGGAAACACGGGGCCTGACGGTCCTGCGGACGCGCGAACCCGGCGGGACGCCCATTGGCGAAAAACTGCGTTCCCTGGTCCTGGACCACGGCCATGGCCACATCGACGCCCACACCGAGGCACTCATCTTTGCTGCCTCCCGCGCGGCCATGCCAGCCAGGTGATCCGCCCGGCACTGGAACGCGGCGAGGTTGTCCTGACGGACCGCTACATTGATTCGTCCGTGGCGTACCAGGGGCCGGCCGCGATCTGGGTGCCGACGCCGTGCGTACACTCAACGAATGGGCCACGTCCGGGCTGCAGCCTGACCTCACGGTATTGCTGGACGTGGACCCCGCTGACGGCCGCCGCCGCCGCACAGCCGGCGACGCCGCCGAAGACCGCCTCGAGTCAGAGGCCGATGAGTTCCATTCAACAATCCGCGGGGCGTTCCTCGAACTGGCCTCCAGCCGGCCGGCTACGTATCTGGTCCTGCCGGCGGATCTGCCCGTCAACGAACTGGCGGCGCGAATCCTCACCCGCGTTGATGCCTTGCTCGCGTCTGCAGGCCGGGGTGCCGCATGACTGTCTGGGACGACCTTCAGGGCCAGCCCGCCGTCGTCGAACAGCTCCGCCTTGCCTCGCGGGGCGAAGGACTGACCCATGCCTGGCTGTTCACGGGCCCGCCCGGATCCGGGCGTTCCAACGCTGCGAAGGCCTTCGCGGCCGCCCTCAACTGCGATCAGGACGACGTGGCCAGGCGCGGCTGCGGGGAGTGTCCGGCCTGCCTGACCATCCTCGGCGAGACCCATTCGGACGTGACGTACGTCAGGACCGAGAAGGTCACCATCGCCATTGATGAAGCCCGCGACCTGGTATCCAAGGCGGGCAACCGGCCGTCGTCCGGGCGCTGGCGGATCATCGTGGTGGAAGACGCCGACCGCATGGCAGAGCGGACCACCAATGTGCTACTGAAGGCCATCGAGGAACCCACGCCGCGGACCATCTGGATGCTGTGCGCACCGTCGCCCGCTGACGTTCTGGTGACCATCCGTTCGCGCTGCAGGGCCGTGGCCCTGCGGCTGCCGCCGGCCGCCGACGTCGCCGCTTTGCTCATCAAGCGCGACGGCGTGGATCCGGCACTCGCCGAACGCGCTGCCCGCGCGGCGCAAAGCCATGTGGGGATCGCCCGCCGGCTGGCGCGGGACCCCGAGGCGAGGGAACGCCGGTTGGAAACGGTGAGGTTCCCCCTGGGTCTGCGCGGCGTGACCGCAGCGGTGATGATGGCGGACAAGCTGGTGAAGATCGCCACCGCCGAAGCCAACAGTTCCAATGAAGAGCGCGACGCCGCCGAGAAGGCTGCGCTGCTGGCCACCCTGGGTGCCCCGGAGTCAGGGACGCTCCCGCCGACCATGCGCAGCCAGGTCAGGCAGCTGGAAGACGACCAGAAACGACGGGCCAAGCGATCCATCACGGACTCGCTGGACCGGACGCTGACGGACCTCCTGTCGTTCTACCGGGATGTGCTGATCATCCAGCTCGGGAACGCCGTGGAGCTGGTAAACGTTGAGCTCAGGGGTGAGCTGGAGGAATTCGCCGCCCGGTCTGCCCCGGAGACCACCCTCGCCCGCATGGACGCCATCAACAAAGCCCGCCAACGCATCACCACCACCAACGTTGCACCGCTGTTGACCATTGAGTCCATGGCAGCCAGCCTGATCTAGCAACTACTAGGAGACCGCTCGATGACTGCTCGCCCCCTGCCCGCACGCTCCAGATCCCTGGTGATCGGGATGCGGGCTGCCGGCGCCCTGATCCTGGCCCTGACGCTGGCCTCGTGCGGCCTCTTTGGCGGGACACCCGGACGCGGCCCCGCTACGGCGAAGGCAGACCCGGCTATCGTGGCGTCCGCGCCCGCCGGCTTGGACACCTTCTACGCCCAGGAGGTTGTGTGGGAGCCCTGCGAAAACGGCTTCCAGTGCGCCAAGGTCACCGTGCCGATGGACTACGCGAAGCCGGACGGCGACACGATCCAGATAGCTGCGCTGAAGGCTCCCAGCACCGGCACGAAGACCGGCAGCCTGCTGGTCAACCCGGGCGGTCCGGGCGGGTCCGGCTACGACTTCGTCAAGGATGCGGCCGGAACGCACTTCTCGCAGTCTGTCCGGGCCAACTACGACGTGGTGGGCTTTGATCCGCGGGCGTCAAACGCTCCGCCCCTGTTACGTGCCTGACGGATGCCGAACGGGACGCGTCCCGGGCAAAGGTCTATGCCCTCGATACCGATGCGGGGCTTGCCGCCGCGTTGGCCGACAACAAGGCAATCGCCGCGCAGTGCGCGGCCAAGACCGGTCCGGTACTGGGCCACGTCGACACGGTCAGCGCTGCCAAGGACCTGGACATCCTGCGGGCCGTGGTCAATGACCCGAAGCTCAATTACCTGGGGTACTCCTACGGCACGTTCCTTGGTTCCACCTACGCTTCGCTGTTCCCGGACAACGTGGGCCGTATGGTCCTCGATGGCGCCCTGGATCCGTCCATCAGCAACGAGGAGCTGACCAGCGGCCAGGCCGTGGCCTTCGAAAAAGCCATCAGGGCCTACGTGGCCAGTTGCCAGCAGGAATCCTCGTGCCCGCTCAGCGGGAACGTGGACAGCGGAGTCCAGCAGATCCGCGACCTCATCACCGCCGTCCAGAACACCCCCTGGCAGGCCAAGGACGGCCGCCTGGTGAACGCCACGATGTTCGTCAGCGGCCTCATCACTCCGCTGTATAACGACCAGAGCTGGCCCGCCCTGACCCAGGCCCTCGAAGCTGCGCTGAACGGTGACGCCAGCCTGATGCTCCGTCTGGCGGACCTTGGCGCTGACCGCGGCGCCGACGGGAAGTACACGTCCAACTCCACCTTCGCCTTCGGCGCCATCAACTGCCTGGACTACCCCATGGTGTCCGATACTGCCGCCATGCGCGCGGAACAGCAACGGCTCATGCAGGCCTCCCCCACCCTGGGCTACTTCTTCGCCTACGGCGGCACCAACTGTGTGGATTGGCCGTACAAGAACCTGCGGACCCCCGCCCCGGTGGAATACACCGGTGAAGCCCCGATCGTGGTTGTTGGAACCACCGGCGACCCTGCCACCCCCGTGGAATGGGCCGCATCCCTGCGCAAACAGCTGGGCAACGCCTCTCTGCTGACCTGGCAGGGAGAGGGCCACACCGCCTACGGCCGGGCCAACAGCTGCCTCGAAGACGCCGTGGACAAGTACCTTGTGGACGGAACGGTTCCCGCCGACAACACCGTCTGCTGAGGACTTCTGCCGGGGTGTTTGGTGTGCCCATTTTGACCCGGGCGCAGGGACTCTATTACAGTTGACTCTTGCATGAACCGCCCGGTTACGCTTGGCGAATTGTGCGGTGCTTCCTTAGCTCAGTCGGTAGAGCGTTTCACTCGTAATGAAAAGGTCATCAGTTCGATTCTGATAGGAAGCTCGGGACAAACCCCGTATTGTCGTTGATTTCGACGATGATACGGGGTTTTTCGCTGGTTAAGCCCTCCATCAGCCTGCCGCATTGAGCCGGGCCGCCGAAGGCAATTTCCCTGTGATCCACCGAAATTCATCCCGCCGTCACCTTCCACTGCTAATGTCCGGCCATGGATGAACTACTGCTGGTACCGGGTTCTGCCGCTGCACGTGATCTGTCGAACCGGTCGGGGTACGACGTCGCCTTCCTGGGTGTACAGGTTCCTGTGCCGATTCTGGCCGGCACGAAAACGATCCTGCTGCCCTACACCCATTTCTCGGTGCTCATGCGGCTGGACAAGCGCCTGGCCGCCGTCACGGCCCTCGGCATCGACGGCGAGAAGCTGATGGATCTGGACCGCTCCGGGATCCCATGGCAGCTGGATCCAAGGTTGGCCGAGGACCAGCAGACCGGTGAGCAGCTCTACGCCCAGAACGACCTTGATAGGGGTCACCTGGTCCGGCGCGCCTCAGCCGTCTGGGGTGATACCCGGGAGAAGGCCGCCCAAGCGAATGAGGACACGTTCCACTACACAAACGCCGCGCCCCAGGCTGCGAAGTTCAACCAGAGCCTGGACCTGTGGCTGGGGTTGGAGTCCTACCTGCTGGAGCATGCCGCCGACCACGGCCGGCGGCTGATCGTGTTCACCGGACCCATCTTCGGGGACAACGACCCGGTGTACCGCGGCGTGGAGATTCCGCTGCTGTTCTTCAAGGTCGCCGCATTCCTCCAAGACGGCGAGCTTGCGGCCACCGGCTACGTCGTGGACCAGACACCACAACTGGCCGACCTGCCCGATGTGCCCCGCCCGGGCGCCGTGGACGAGGCTCCGCCCCTGGGCCGTTCCGGACCTTCCAGGTCCCCGTCCGCGATATCGCCGCCGTCACCGGCCTGGATCTGGACCAGCTCGTGGCCGTTGACCGGATGCCCATCGCCGCAGAACTACCCACCGCACGGGTGAAGTCGACGTGGCGGACGCTTCTGTCTCCGGAGGACCTGGACCTGGACTTCGATCTGAACGGAGACTAGAGCCCCGGCCTGACGGTGAGCTCGACCGGCGAGAGATCACCCGCCAGTTCAACGGTGAAGGAGCCGACCCACCCGATGGCCGGACAGACGTTCGAGCAGCCGGCCACCGGGATGCCGACTGCCAACATCAGAACCGCCGGCCGAACAAGGAGCCCCCACACTCTTTCCATGCGGCCAGTCTAGGCGGCACACGTACCCTTCGGCTCCGGTGCCCGCCCCCTATGATGGCGAGCATGGATGACAAGGCGCTGGCGGCTATCGCGTTCGAACTTTACGCCCTGCCTATCGAGGAATTTGTGGCTGCCCGGACCGCCGCGGCCAAGGCAGCCGCCGGTTCCGGGAAGGAGCTCCCGGCTGCCGTCAAGGCCTTGCCAAAACCGTCTGCGGCGGCTTGGGCCGTCAACATGCTGGCCATCCATGAGCCGGGAGTGCTCGCGCAGCTTTCCGAGCTCGGCCAACGGATGCGGTCGGCCCTGGCATCCCTCGACGCCGCCGCCCTCCGGGATCTGGCGCGGGAGCGCCGCACCCTGCTGGCGACCGCCGTCGAGACCGCCCGCGCTGTTGCTGAACGCCAGGGGCGCAGCATCAGCGCCACCACCGCCGCCGACATCGAGCGGACCCTGCAGGCGATGACCGCCGACGAAGGTGCCACTGCCGCCGTCCAAAGCGGACTGCTGGTCCAGGCGCTGTCCGCCGACGGCGTGGACACGGTTGATCTCGATGGGGCCGTAGCAGTGCCCGGGCCGTGCCGGCGCCGCGCGCCACCACGCTGGGCCGTCCCAATCAGCTACCGGCCACTGTGCCGGAAGAAGAAGAAGAACGGACGACTGCGGAACCCGGCACTGGCAAACGCGCGGACGAGCCGCGCCTCAAGGCTGTCCGGGAGACTCCACGGCTAGCCTCGCCCTCGGCCCTGGAGAAGGCCAACGCCGCGTTGGCCGAGGCCAAGGAAGCAGAGGAGGAGTCGGCCCGGCTGGCCGTGGACCGGCAAGGTCAACTGGCGGACGCGGAGGCCGAAGTCGCGGACCTAACCCGCGAAACACATGAGCTCCGCGACCGGCTCAAAGCCGCGGAGGAGCGGCTGGACAGCGCCAGGAAAACCTGGGCACGGCGACCGCCGAGGCCAAGCAGGCGGCCCGGGCAGCCGATAAGGCCAAACGTTCGGCCATGCTCTCGCAGGAGCGGGTGCTACGCCTGGGCAAACACGCGGGACTGATGAACGGTTAATGTCAGACCCCGGTTGCAGACTGGATTTATGGAAAACCAACTTGCACAGGAATTTCTTGTCACGTACCTCGACGCCGATTGCGGCCGGATCAACAGTGAAATCTTCGGCTCATTGAAGGAAGCCGAGCGTTTCGCCAGCCGGAACTGCGGCACCGAGGAATCGTGGGCCGTCATCGACGCTGTTGCCGTGGGGCAGGCCAGGATTGCCGCCTGAGGTCATCCGGAGATCCGGCTCAGCCGGAACGGCTTTCGGGCTGGCCACTGGCGGCGGCAGCCTCGGCGAGCCGGCGTTCGGCGTCGGCCACTTGCTCAAACACTGATTCCGCGCGGCGGCGTACCGAGGCCGCCCCCACCGGGATGGACCGACGGCGAGCCGCAGCATGGCGGCAGCCTCGGCCGTGGTGGCCAGTGAATTGCCTGCCTTCGACAGCGACCGGTGCACACCTGCCAAGTCCCGGGAACGTCCAGGCCTTGGCTGGGCGACCGCCGCTGGGCCTCGACGCAAACAGCACGCACACGTTCCATGAGCCCCGCCAGCTCGTTGGCTACTTCTACGAGTTCCGCATAAAGCTGCTCGTCCTCGACACCTTCGAGGACCTGGTGATAACGGTCCAGGCCACGGTGGAAACGATCGTGGGCGCGGCGCCAAAGGCCCTTGCCCAGCTCAGCATCGTCCTTGCGCCCTTGGCGGGCGGCAGCAAAGAATCCCACGCAGGAACCTAGAGGTACTGGCCGGGACCGTGGTCCGGGTCCTCCGACCGGCCTGACGGCACCGGACCGGAATGCTGGCCGGCGGCTGCCCTCTGCGGCTCGCCGTTCTCCCCGATAACCACACCAGGGGCGATCATGGTGCCCGGCGGAAGCTGCTTCATGTGCAGCTGCGCGGCGGCCTGCTCCCGTGCGGCGTGCTGGGCGGCGATGGCCGTCTGGATGCCGTGGAAGAGGCCTTCCAGCCATCCCACGAGCTGCGCCTGGGCGATCCGAAGCTCGGCGTCGGACGGTGTGGTGTTCTCGGGGAAGGGCAGGCTGATCCGTTCCAGTTCTTCAACGAGCTCCGGTGCCAGCCCGTCCTCCAGCTCCTTGATGGAACGTTCGTGGATCTCGGCGAGGCGTTCGCGCGCGGCGTCGTCCAGCGGTGCCGATTTAACCTCTGCCAGGAGCTGCCGGATCATGGTGCCGATCCGCATGACTTTCGCAGGCTCGTCCACAAGGTCCTGCAGGTTGCTGCCTTTGGCCTTGCCCCCGAGTGACCTGCCCGACGCCGCCGAGCCGGTAGTGGCCGGACCTGCAGCGCCGGCTCCAGCCGGGATGGGCACAGCCGGGATGGGCACAGCCGGCATGGGCACAGCCGGCATGGCCGGTTCGCCGTTCTCAAGGGTCCTGCCCTCAACGGGGACATCATCAGGCTGAGTGTCTGTCGGATCGCTCATGCGTTCATAGTCTCACGAGCCGACGACGGGCAGTCCAGTTGATGAAGCAGCCAAGTGGAGGAAGCAGTCCAGTTGATGAAGCCGGCCAGCCGGTGAAGGCTGGCCGGCCGTCAGCGTCAGCAGCACCGGCCCTGCGGGTTGGAGTCCTGGCGGTCCGTCCGGTCCCGCCAGAACTCGCGTTCGGTCATCGTGGCGTCCGAGTGGCCGGAAGCGTTGTGGTGCTCCACGTACTTTGTGTAGGCATCGGCACCCATGATCCCTTTGAAGTACGTGGCGAACCCACGGAAACCACCGGCAACCGCACCCATCAGTGGTGACCCGCCTTATCCAGCCGCTGATCGGCCGGCAGCTCGTCCCATTTCGCCATCAGTTCCCGTTCCGACGACGTCGGGATGAGTCCGGCGGGAGCAAAGACACGGGATGCCCGCGGACGGTCCTCGTTGTCCACCATGGGCACACCTGCCGTGTGGTCGCGGAAGGCCTTGATAGTGGCCAGGATCGCTGCGACGATCACGATCAGGCTGAGCACCACAAACAGAATGGACAGGATGCCCTGGATCATTGTGTTGCGGACCACTGCTTCCATGGCCGCTTGGGTCTTGGCGGAGCCGAAGGAGGTCTTGCCGTCGGCCAGCGCCTTGCTGAACGCGGCATTGTTGGCGAAGTAGCCCACCGCGGGTGTGGTGGAGAAGATCTTTTGGAAGCTGGCCGTAATGGTCACGACCGCAGCGAACGACAGCGGTACGACGATGATCCACAGGTACTTGAACGACCCGCGCTTGGCCGCGATGGCCATGCACACCGACAGCGCGATGGCTGCGAGCAACTGGTTCGAAATGCCGAACAGCGGCAGGAGCGTGTTGATGCCGCCGAGGGGGTCGGTGACGCCCATCATCAGTACGGCCCCCACGCCGCCACCATAACCGCGGTAGTGAGCCAGGCGCCGGTCCGCCAGGAGTGTTCCTTGAACTTCGGGATGAAGTTGCCGATCGAGTCCTGCAGCATGAACCGCGCAACGCGGGTGCCGGCGTCTACGGCGGTCAGGATGAAGAGTGCCTCGAACATGATGGCGAAGTGGTACCAGAAGGCCATCATGGCAGATCCGCCAATGAACTGCTGCATGATGTGCGCCAGGCCGACGGCGAGGGTCGGGGCGCCGCCGGAACGGGAGATGATGCTCTGCTCGCCCACGTCCTTCGCGGTCTGCGCCAGCATGTCCGGGGTGAGGTTCACGCCGGAGAGCCCCAGCGAGTTGACCCAAACGGCCGCCGTTTCCACAGTGCCGCCAGTCAGGGCCGCGGGGCGTTCATCGCGAAGTAGATGCCGCGGTCGATCGATAGCGCCGCTACGAGGGCCATGATGGCAACGAAGGACTCCATCAGCATGCCGCCGTAACCAATGAACCGGGTCTGGCGTTCCTTCTCGATGAGCTTGGGCGTGGTACCGGAGGCGATGAGTGCGTGGAAGCCGGACAGTGCGCCGCAGGCGATCGTTACGAACAGGAACGGGAAGAGTGCACCGGAGAAGACCGGCCCGTTATCCCGGCTGGCGAACTCGCTGAAGGCCGGGACGTTGATTTCCGGGCGCACCACGATGATGGCGACGGCAAGCATAACGATGACGCCGATCTTCATGAAGGTGGAAAGGTAGTCGCGCGGGGCCAGCAGCAGCCACACGGGCAGGATCGCGGCGATGAAGCCGTAGATGATCAGGCCCCAGGCGATGGTGACCTTGTCCAGGTGGAACATCGCGGCGCCCCATTCGGTACCGGCGACGGCGCCGCCACCTATGATGGCGGCCATCAGCAGGACGAAGCCGATGATGGAGACCTCCATGACTTTGCCAGGACGCAGGTAGCGCAGGTACACGCCCATAAAGAGGGCAATCGGGATGGTCATGCCTACGGAGAAGACACCCCACGGGCTTTCGCCCAGGGCGTTGACCACAACGAGGGCCAGGATTGCGACGATGATGACCATGATGAGCAGCGTGGCAACCAGGGCCGCGGTGCCGCCGATGACGCCGAGTTCCTCGCGGGCCATCTGGCCCAGGGAGCGTCCGCCGCGACGCATGGAAAAGAACATCACCAGGTAGTCTTGGACGGCGCCGGCGAAGACGACGCCGAGGATGATCCACATGGTGCCTGGCAGGTACCCCATCTGGGCGGCGATGACCGGGCCGACGAGCGGGCCGGCGCCTGCGATGGCAGCGAAGTGGTGGCCGAACAGCACGTTGCGGTCCGTGCGGACGTAGTCCTTGCCGTCAGCTTTGTATTCCGCCGGCGTGGCGCGGCGGTCGTCCGGCTTGGTGATGAGGCGTTCGATCACCTTGGAGTAGAAGCGGTAAGCGATCAGGTAAGTACAGACCGAGGCAAAAACGAACCAGATCGCGTTGACGGTCTCGCCCCGGACGATGGCGAGCATGAACCAGGCGACACCGCCGAGCAGTGCGATGGCTGCCCACAGGGCGATCTTGGCCGGGGTCCATTTTTTCTCTTCAGCCTCGCGGACGGCCTCGTCCACGGCCGTTGGCGGAAGCTTCGGATCGGCGGTCAATTGGCCGCTTCCTTTCGCTGCATGTACCGGTTCGTCAGGCCTGCTGGCCATGTCTCCTCCTTGAGAATTGGTGCTTCGGTGAGTTACTCAAAGGCACCCTACCAACGCCGCACCAACGAGGAGGCGGCATTCTGCCCGCGCCGTGTGTCATTGCGGTGAACGGCGGGCGGGAGGCGCCGAGCGCACAAAAGCCCCGTTCAGGGTTTCCTAGACGGGGGCCTTCGTGACTAATCCCGGGCGGGAGCCGTGGCTACGCGTGTGCGTAAGTAAGGCAATCCGCGTTGTCAGCGCCGGGGCCCACGTGGACTTCGGACGCGTTGCACATCAGGTGGTCGTTGTGGATGCACTCGGAGCGCTGGCAGGCTCCGACATCCGCCAGGACCTTGGGCAGCCCGCCGTGTGTTCCGGTGTCGATGAATGTGGCGCAGCTGGCGTGGTCTTTGCTTCCGCCAACCGTGATGGCGTGGGCCGTACAGCCTTCGTGGTCATTAAACGAGCAACGGGTAACACTGCAGTCGGCAACATGTGTTGTCATAGGAGGTTCCTCCGTACTTCGGCCGCCCGGGACGGACAGCGTCCTGAGTCCCACCGTAGGCCTGTTGGACCCAATCAAAAAGACCCAACTGTGTGACCTAATTCCGGTGCTCCCCCGCCCAGCTGCCACTTCCATCACGCCGTGGCCCGTAGTGGAATCCAGAGCCCCGGTGGGTTCGTCATCTGGTCCATAAAGCGGTCCGCGCCTTCCGTGCGGCCGTCCCGTCCAGCTCCAGCGGCAGCGCCACATTCTCCGCCGCGGTCAGGGTGGGGACAAGGTTGAAGTCCTGGAAGACATAGCCGACGTCGGCCGGTCAAGTCCTCCTGCGAGCGCCAGGAGGGAGGATTTCCCGGAACCCGACGGACCCATCACGGCGACGAACTCACCGGCTCTGATACTGAAGTCAACCTCGCGAAACGCGGCGACCGCCGTCGCGCCTTCACCGAACGTCCTGCTGACCTTGGCCAGTTCCAGGACCTGCTGCGGTCCCTGGACGCTCACCGGCGGTTGTCCGCAATGAGCGGGGCAGCCTCTTCCACAGTGACCCCGTTGGACGATTTGCGGGGTGTGGCCTGGCCTGCGTTCTGCGCCTGCTGCAGCATCCGGGCCTCGCAAAGATCCAGCCAGCGGACCTCCGCTTCCGTTTGGAAGATCAGCGAGTCCAGCACCAGCAGCCAGGCCGTATCCGCCGCCCGTTGGTTGGCGGCCGTGTCGCGGCGGGCCTTGGTGTAGTCCTGCAGCGCCCGGATGGACGCCACCCGCTGGGCCTGGATGATGGCCTGCACATCCACGCCCGGCAGCGTGACCGCGAGCGCCAGTTTGATGGCCAGCTCGTTCCGGGGCGGGTTGTTGCGCTCCACGGGCGCGGCAAACCAGTTCCGCACTTCCGCCGTGCCGGCGTGGGTGATGCTGTAGACCACGTGGCCTTCGCCGTCACTGCCGTCATTGCTGACCAGGCCGTCGCGTTCCAGCCTGTCCAGCGTGGTGTACACCTGCCCGATGTTCAGGGGCCAGGTGGACCCGGTGCGGTTCTCGAACTCAACCCTGAGCTGGTAGCCGTAACGCGACTGGTCCTGCAGCAGGGCAAGGAGGCTTTGGCGGATGGACATGAGGCTCCTAGCGGTGGCGTCAGCGTCGGTATGCACGGACCCCCACGACCCGTGCATACCGCGTATAGAGTGAGGCTAACCCAGTCCGCGGCGCAAAGCAATACTCAGTATCTACCGGGCCTACATGACCAGCAGGATCTTGCCCACATGGTCGCCGCTGTCGAAGTACCGGTGGGCGGCCGCAACCTGGTCCAGCCGGAAGGTCTTGGCCACCAGCGGGCGGATCCGGCCGTCCGTGATGAGGGCCACACGGATTCGCGCACGGCGTTCATGATGGCGCCCTTTTCCGCCACCGGGCGCGGCCTCAGTGCCGTGGCAACCACTGCCGCGCGCTTCCGCAGGAGCTGGCCAAGATCCAGCTCCCCCTTGGCCCCGCCCTGCAGGCCGATAACAACGAGCCTGCCGTAGTCAGCGAGCGCATCTACGTTCTGCGCCAGGTACTTGGCCCCGACGACGTCGAGGATCACGTCGGCACCCTTGCCGCCGTTCTGCCGCCGCAGGCTGTCCGGAAAGTCCTCTTCGGTGTAGTTGATGGCGATATCTGCGCCCAGAAACGCCTTCGCGGTCCCCACCTTTTCCGCAGTTCCGGCGGTGGTGGCCACCCTGGCGCCGAAGGCCTTGGCCATCTGGATGGCCATGGTGCCGATCCCGCCGGTGGCGCCGTGGATCAGGACCGTCTCGCCCGCCTGCAGCTGCGCCGTCATGATCAGGTTGGAGTAGACCGTGGCCGCGACTTCCGGCAGCGACGCAGCGGTGACCACATCAACGCCGTCGGGAATCCGCAGGACCTGCTCCGCGGGCACCGCAACCTGCTCCGCGTAGCCTCCGCCGGACAGCAGCGCCACCACCTTGTCACCGATTGAGAATGCCTTGGTGACACCGGGACCGAAGCCGGCGATCCGCCCCGAGACTTCCAGCCCCGGAATCTCGGACGCGCCGGGCGGGGGCGGGTAGAAGCCCCTGCGCTGCTGCACGTCCGCCCGGTTCAGGCCGGCAGCGACGACGTCGATCAGCACCTCCCCCTGCCCGGGCACCGGCGCGTCCACTTCGCGGACTTCCAGAACCTCCGGACCACCGGGTTCTGCAATGTAGACGGCTTTCATGGAGAACTCCCGTTTTCTAGCTGATTCGTGCCCCAGAACCAGTGTGCACCGGACGCACGGCAGACTCTGTTTTGTTGCAGCCAACTGCCTATGAAACACTACTCGTTAGGGAAGGTTGTCCGAGCGGCCGAAGGAGCTAGTCTTGAAAACTAGTGTGCGGTAACCCCGTACCAAGAGTTCGAATCTCTTACCTTCCGCGTAAAAACGCCGTGATCTAGCGGCCAAATGGGCCGGTTGGGCCAGTCGAAAGGCTGGTTCAGCCGGCCTTTTTTGTTAGGCTCAGGCGCCGTTTGTGGCCGGACCGTGGCCGGCGGTTCCGCTGGTTGCCTTCCGCGGGATCAGCGCGGCCCTCTTATCGGCGGCCTGCTCCCCACGCCAGGCAGCAAGTGGCCATAGGAATCCACGGTCAGCTTGATAGTGGAATGCCTCAGGACTTTGGACACGATGGCGATATCGACGCCGGCCGCGATCATCAGCGATGCAGTGCCGTGGCGGAGGTCATGCAGGCGCACCCGCCGGACGGGCACCCGCGCCCCGCCAGGCTGCTTGGCGTCGGCCGGAACAGTGATTCCCGCTTGGAGATCTTCAAAGAGCCGTGAGACGCCGTTAGGGCTCAACGGGTTACCGTCTTCCCTGGCGAACACCAAGCCATGGTCACTGTAAGCAGCGCCCCAGGCTGCGCGCTCGTCCCCCTGATGGAACTGCTGCCCCAAAAGCACGGCCACCGTGGAGGCGTCCAGATGGACGACGGCGGAACTATCCTCCGTCTTGGGAGTGTCGAACGCCTGCCCGCCGTGGATCTGACCACACTGGCCGCACGGCTGCTCTTTCGGGCTCCGGTTGATCTGCACGATTTGCTGCCTGATGGTCAGCGTCCGTTTGGCAAGGTCAATGTCATCCCAGCGTAGGCCGATACCCTCGCCGCGGCGCAGCCCACAGTAGGCCAGGACATGGAAAAGGGAAATCAGCCGGTGGTCCTGGTTGCCGTCGAGGAAGGCGCCGATTTCAGCGGGCTCCCAGGGGCGCACCTCGTGCCGGACCTCCCTTGGCATATCCAGGTCCCGCGCCGGATTCCAGGTCAAAAGCCGCTCCTTCACGGCCGACGCCAGGGCAGTCCTGAGCGTGGAGCGGACGCGGTGGACTGTGGCCGCGCTCCGGCCCTCCGCAACGACGTCGAGCATGGCGTAGATGTGCTCAGGACGCAGCTCCCGCAGCTTGAGCCGGCCGAGCTCCGGCTTCAGGTACTTTTCAACGTGCGTTCGGTAGAGATCCGCCGTCGTGGCCTTCAGCTGCTGGCGCCCGGGCGCCGCCTGCGTTCGCCTGGTCAACCAGCGGTCCAGGTACTCAGCGACGGTCTGCCGGCCATCGTCGGTCCAGGTGCCGGCGTTGACCTCGCTCATTTTCGCGGTAAGGGCTTCCTCAGCGTCTTCCTTGGTGGCAAAACCTCCAGCGGACGGCCGCCGGCGCTTCATCGTCGCCGGATCAAGCCCCGCGTCTAGCCGGTACGACCAGGAGCCGTGCCTTTTCTTGCACGCCAGGAACTGCCCGTTCGAGCTCTGCTTCAACTCCGATTGGGGGCAAGGGCACCGCTTGAACACGGAGCCCTTCACTGCTTGAAGCCGCCCTTCACATCCACCCCAAAGGCGTCTCCCGCGAGCATCAGGAACTCTGCTTTGGTGAAGTTCTCCCGCCACAAGATCTGAAGGGCTACTTTGGGCGCCGGAAAGGCGTGCCCAGCCGGAATTACTCGCCGCATAATGATTGAACGGACCAACGCGGACTTTAGCTGATTACTTAGCGCCTCGTCGGATCCAGCCTCCTGCAGCTCGCGGGCGAGATCCTCCGCTTCCTCGTCTACGTTCTCGATCTGGATGAAGATCGAGTATGTCCGCGTGGCCGCCGTATGGCCTTCATCATCGCGCCATCGATCCTTATGCAGGGGTGGCAGCGCGGCGAAATCCATGTAGGCATCTAGCGTCCGCCAGTTTTGCCCAGGCAAATACTCAACTGGGGAGTTCAGATCCGCGGGCGGATACAGGAGCTCCACAGGTGAGCACTGGAGCGCCCGGGCGCACAAAACTAACTCGGCAATGGAGAAGTTGGCACGGCGGCCGCTTTCCAGATTGGCGATGACTTGGCGCGGGACTTCCTCGCCTAGTGCGCGGGTTGCATCGGCCACGTCCTGGGCCGACATTCCATTTTTCTGCCGAATCCGCTTAATCTCCGCCCCCACGCGAGAAGCGAGCTGTGCAGACCATTCTGATTGTGCCATGACAGAACAATACAGCTGACTACTTGCCAAAACGAAACAAATCCTGATAGAACTTTGATATTGCACAACACCGAGAGGAATTGTTTCATGACAGCACAACTTGAGGTCCGTGGCATCACAAAGGCTGGCGCCCGGACGGTATCCGTACCGGAAGCGGGCCGAATGCTTGGCATTGGCACGTCTCTTTCCTACGAGCTGGCGCGATCCGGCCAGTTCCCCGTCCGTGTGCTGAAGCTCGGACGGAATCTCCGAGTGAGTATCCAGCAGCTGGAGGCGTATCTGGCTGGCAATGACGCCCCGGCGTAGACCGCGCGCCGCCGCCCGCAGAAAAAAGAAGAGCGCCCCTGAACCCAAGAGCTTGGCGGCAAAAGGTTCAGAAGCGCTCGCAGCACCCGCAATCCAAGAAGGAAGCAAGTACGAAATGAACAATAGCAACAACGTACCTGACGGCACCGATAAGCCCAAGGACATAGGAGATCTTCCGCTGTCCGACCCGGCGTTCGACGCGCTGTTCAATGCGCCCCAGGTAGCGGACCCAGCCGAAACCGATGACCATGCCAACCAGGAACAGCCGGAGCCCCGCGGTACGGCATTCGCGCCGCTGCCGATTGGCCCCTACACGGAGTACGGGCAGACCGGGAAGCGGAACCAGGTCTATGGCCACTGCTCGCAGTTCTGCATCCTGGGTGAAGACAGCCGGCGCCGTAGCTCCGGCCTGCCTGTTGAGGAACACGGCCCCTGGTGTGAATCGGTCTCACTCGGCTTTGTTGCCGGCTACGGTCCCGACGGCACCGGCTTCAACGCCCAGGCCTCCATCAAAGACCTGTACACACATGGCGAGTACGCCCCCGGCGTGAGGGTCCTCCGCCTGGATAGCCGGTACATCAGCCTGGAGATCTTCCGCGGCGAAGACCAGCGCGCGGAGTTGTTCCTGCCCGTTGGTGAGGCCTTCCGCCTGGCGGCCGCGCTCGAGCAGCTGGCCCGCGAAGCTGACCGCCTGAACGTCCCGTTGGCGGTGGCTTGATGAGCACTCACAAGGCCTCCCCTGCGCTCGCTGACTCGCAGTGGTGGCATGACGGCATGGCCACCATTGCCGAGCTGGCCAGGACTGACCGGACATTTACGTGCTTCGACGTTGCCAAGGCCGGCGTCACGGAACCCAGCAGGCCCCAGCATTGGGCCCTGCTCATGGCCGCCGCCCGTCGCGCTGGCATCATCCACGCTGATGGAAGCAGCGCCAGTCGCAGGCCATCCAGCAGGCGCACAGCCGTTACATCGTGGATCGGCTTGCAGGGCCCCGCTGCTGACTTACCGCTCGAATGGCGGCGACGCCTGCAGAAAGGAAACTCTTGACCTGGTGGAAGCTGGACGACCAGTCCAACAACAACCCCAAGCTTCAGGCACTGCTCCGCTCCGCCCTGAGCAATGACCTGGACGGCGTTGCCGCCTACGCCATGTGGAACGCCGCCGGCGCCGCGACGTTAGCCAGGTACAGCGACGGCGTGGTCACTGAAGCTGACCTGATCTCGATCTTCCTGAACCGGACAAAGGTCCGCAAATGGGCTAAGCGCCTCGTTGACGCCGACCTCTGGCACCTTCCTGGCCACGACTGCATCCGCTGCCCGCCGTCGAGCCCGGCACCTGGCTGTTCCACGACTGGTTCGACGCAGGCAAATACCGGACTGGCGAGTACTACAAGACCCAGACCAGGAAGCGCCGGGAGACCGCCAGCCAGGTGCTGAAAGACCAAGTGTGGGCCCGCGATTGCACCGACGACCCGGCAGACCCGAAGAAGGGAAAATGCCGATACTGCGGCCATGAAGTGCTCCGCGCAGACCGAAAATCAGACCGGCGACCGCACGTGGACCACGTCGATCCAGACAGGGCAGATGGCCTCTCAAACTTGGTGCTTTGCTGCCAGGTTTGCAACCAGAAAAAAGCATCGAAAACGCCCGAGGAAGCAGGCATGAAATTACTCCCGCCGCCAACAAGAACCGTGGAATCTAGCGGAAAATCAACAGCAGATCAAAATCAGAATCAAAACGAAAATCAAAACGAATCACTTGATCGTGGCCCTGAAAATCAAGAGCAAAAACTGTCCTCGCGTACGCGGGGCGTGATCCGGGGCGGGACGCGCACCGGTTTTAGGTGAGGGGAGGGGAGGAGAAGCTTTTAGAGAAGGCCACCCTGAAAAACCAAAACCACACCCTCAGCGAAAACCCCGCCGCCGTCAGAAGCAGACCGCACCCCCGGCACCCAAGCCCGGACCGCGCCCCGGGCATCAAGCCTCCAGAGAGCCGTCATGATCTGCCGCGGCTGTGAATCCGAGCGTGACCCCGAAGAGCTCACGGCTTCCTGCCTGTGTTCGAACTGCCTGCCCCACCGGGGCCCGGCCCGACACTCCGAAGCACCGCCCGGGCACCAGCTGCACCCCGCCCGGTAATCCACAACAGCCCAACGCGCCAACCAGGTCCGGCCGCGAGGCCGTCCGCGCTGCGCTCGCCGGTTACCGTGCCACCAAGAATCCACCGAAGGAGAACCAATGAGATATGTCCCCACACGAAGGGACTTTGACCTGGCCATCGACGTCGTCATGGCTGTGGCGAGGTTCGAGGATCCAAAAATCGAGTTCAAGCCCCACGCTTTCAGCCAGCTGGCACAGGCCGTGGAAAAGCTCCGACGCTACCGCGATTTCATGACCGAGCCCCATGAGGGAAGCCATCTTGTCCAGGAGCGGCCGCCGCGCAGGCCCGGCGGAACCACCGAAGGGCCAGGCATGAGCGCCGGCGACGTCAACGTCTTGTTGGATGCCGTGGCCCTGGTCCGGGCGGTTGCCTCAGATCCGGCCGGCGCCTCATCGGCCCTGCAGGCTATGGACGCCGCCGAGCTGCGCTCGCTGGCGTACCAGCTGGCGAAGCTCCCGCCCATGGCCCTGCACATGATGACCGGCGGCGTGAGCGAGGAAGAAATTTTGAACTGGTGCGACGGCTTCGCCATCGTGCTTCGAGAACAGGCCGGACCATCCGGCCAACCGACAGAGCCGCCGTGCTGACGCCGGCCCCGATCACCGAAAGGAAACCCATGGCCACAACCCATGTGTACAAAGCCCTGGCTGACGGCGTGGTCATCCGTGCCAGCCACTCCGACCCGGACAACCCAGGGACGCAACCCCGCTCCGCGAAGGCGCCGTCATCGACCCCGCCGCTTACGACCCGGACGACCTTGAACGCCTGGTCCTTGCCGGTTTCGTGGCCCGGATCGCCGTTCCGGACAACGCACCGCCGGCGAAACCACGGACCCGAAAAGATCCGAAGGTCACGCCGGTGTTGCCGACGGGCCGGTCAGAGTATCTGGCGACGTCCCACCTGGTGGTGAAGTCCGGCCCAACCAGGACTTATGTTCACGCCGGGCATGTCCTGCCAGCCAATGCCGAACCGTCCGACGTCGAAAGGCTCGTGAGCCTCGGCATGGTCCACGTCAAAGAAATTTCATACGAAGGAGTGACCAAACCTTGAACGTTCAACGACTGTCACCCGCGTTCCCAGCCGCCGGCGCCGCGGGAAGGATCACCAGTGAGGACGCCACACGTACCCGCTCCGACGCCGGCGCACTGGATGACCCGCGGAGCGTGCACGGACTCGTCCGCTTACTCCAGGCCGAAGGATGCGAAGTCACAGGCGCAGCCGCCTACCTTGCCCTACTCGCAGTCCAGCCGACCGCCCCACAGCGGCACCGAACGACGTCCTTGGCATGACGCCAGAGCAACTGCGGGAAGACATCAGTGCATATGCTGCAGCCGAGTCAGGCAGGACAGCGGCACGAATGCGCCATGCCGTGTTGCGTCGGCAGGCCGACCAGGAACAAACCGCACTGATGGCCACGGAAGTTGATTCCTACCTGGACGCCATGCGGCCGGCCTTCAACCAAGCCGCCGCCGAAGCCCGAGCGGTCATCGGCCGCGGAGTGGAACCGGACGACACCGCCGAACGTGCCATGGCCCGCGGCGGCGCCGCGGCCGAACTGTGGATCTCATTCAAGGCCGGCTCAGGATCGGTAGCCACACTGGAACGAATCTCCGACATCCGCGCTCGCCTAGCGGAAGTCACCGGCGCGGGAGAAGGTCCTGGCGCGGACCACTGCATCGGCGTCCTCGACACTTTCACCCCCGGAGCATTGGCCACCGTCCGCGGTGAACCCGCTTACCGGAAGTGGCTCCGCCAGGCCAAGCATCTGGAGCTGATTCCCTTTGCCGAGCTCGACAGTTCCGACGTCCTCAAAGCCCAGGGCCACGATCTTGACGAACTGCTTAGCGTAGCTCCGGCCCCTCAATAGCCCATCACAGCCAGGGCGCCGGCAACCGGCCGAACGCCCTCAACACCAACCTCGAAAGGAGAACCCAAGTGACAGAACGAATGCGCCCACCCCGCAAGCCTGACGCACTAAGCCGGA
Source organism: Arthrobacter sp. Hiyo4 (assembly GCA_002370555.1). Lineage (GTDB taxonomy): Bacteria > Actinomycetota > Actinomycetes > Actinomycetales > Micrococcaceae > Arthrobacter. The sequence continues at coordinate 581,167 of AP014718.1, read as the reverse complement.
TTCCGGCTCGGGCCCAGGCGCCCCGAACAGGGACAGTCCAACCGCAGCCCGAAGCATCAGCTGCACCCCGGCACCTACCGGCGAACAGCTGGTGCAGATGGAGGCCGCGGACCGCGAACACGAACGTCAGCAGCTCTACACCCGAATGTTTACACCGGAACCGGAGCAACCGCCGGCGCTCACGCCGTCAGAAGAAACGCTCTACAACTCGCTTTACCCAACGGAAGGAAATGCAGCATGAGCACCACATACCCCCAGGCCCCGGCCCGGACATCCAACGGCACCACCATCGAGATTCACCACATCATGCAGACCCCGGCCTTGCTCGCCAGGCGCATCCTGGAACTGGCAAGCCAGCGCTACGTCGCCGACTTCCTGCTCACCGGCCGATACAAGGTTGCCGGCGGCGCGGTCATGTTTGAGACCGGGACCCGATCTTCACCGAAGACGATCCCGAAGCCATTGCGCCGGGGCCGGCTACCCGTTCACGAGAAGCGAGACAGGCGAAATCGTCATCGCGAAGACCACCAAGTGGGGACAGGACGTTCCCGTCACGGATGAGTCCATTGCCCGGCTCGGCCTCGATCCGGTAGAGCGGGCTTTCGCGCAGCTCATCAACCAGTCGGTCAGGTTCGTCGACAAGGCAGCCATGGGCGTCATCGCTTCGCAAGTAACCCAGGCGTACAACGCCACCGGCGCCGGTAACGCCGGGGCCTGGGTAACCGGCGCGGAGATCGTGGAAGGCGTCCTGGAGGCCCGTGCAAGCGTCCTCAGCCTGGGTCTGGCCCTGGACCCCAACGTCATCGTCCTGAACGATCTACAGTGGGCACGAGCCATTGGCCGGCTGGCAACGGCCGGGGTCCTGCCTCGGGAGGCAGGCAATCCGGTTGTCTCGGGCGCGTGGCCGCAGGCTCTCGGCCTGACATGGGTATCGACCCCGCACACTCCGACGGCGGATCCCATCTTGCTGGATAACACCCAGCTCGGTGGCATGGCCGACGAAGACCTGGGCGGCCCGGGCTACAAGAAGGCCGGCGGCATCGGTGTGGAGACGAAGGCAATCCGCAAGGAAGAGACAGACTCTTACCTGGTGCGGGCCCGCCGCGTTACCGTCCCCGTGGTCCGCGAGGCAAGCGCAGCAATCCGCCTCACTAACACCGGACTCTAAGCGCAAAAGGTCCCCGCGCTGCTTATGCAGTGCGGGGACCTAGCGCCGAGCCGATGGAACGCCAATCCCCTGGCGTAACCACACAACGGACAGTATGCAACACCCTTCCGACATTCACAGGGCCACAGAAAATCCAGTCTCCCGAAAGGCCGGACACTCCCCGCCTGAAGGGTCCTCCCTCCCCGGGAGAATCCCCTTGGAGACTCCCCAAAAACCGCGAATTGGCGGGGAAAATGGACCCTCCACCCTTCCCGACACCACCAACAGCAATCACCCCGGAAAAGAAGGAAATCAGCAAAATGGCACGAGGAGAGAACCGCCGTCCACGGGTCCAGGTCCGCCGATGGACATGGCTCACTCCAGGAGCCCCAGAGCTGCCAGGAATCGCATTTTTCCGAGGCACGACGGCGGTAGCCCACCTCACTCCGGCCCAGGCCCGCAACGTCGCGGACAAACTCCATGACCTGGCGGACCAAATCGAGGCGGAACCCACACAGAAGTTAGGCGCACTATGACCACCTACGGACACCACCGCCACGTCAATAACCAGCCCGGGCCCGGCTTCGGCGAAGTCGTCGACATCGACTTGGACGCCCTGCCAACGACGTCCGAGCCAGGCAACTGGCCCATCCCAAACGTCTACATCGATCCCGATACGGGTCAGATAAGCAGGATCCCCGGAAGGCAGCTTTACCTGGATCCCGACAGCGGCATCGTCTATCGATCCACGGCCCCCGATCCCAACTACCCAAGCAGCCCCTGACGGAGTCGCGCGCTCGCAGTCTCCCCATGCCCGTACCCGCATTGAATACGCACAAACCAGGAAGGACAGCCATGGCCTGGACAGAACAACTTCCCTCCGGAAAGCACCGCGGACTTTACCGCGACAAGAACGGCAAACGCCGCTCAGTAGGCACTTTCGATCACAAGCGCCGCGCGCTCAACGCAGCGGCGGCCAAGGAGGAAGAGACGCGATCGTATGGCTGGCAAGACCCAGACGCCGCCGCAAGACCGTGGGGCGCCTGGGCACAGGAATGGTGGGAAACACGTTCCGCTGAGCCGAGCACGCTTGCCAGTGAGGCCTACATCTTCAAGAAATACCTGGTGCCCAAATGGGAGAACGTGCCTCTGGCGGACATCACCCGTCACCGCGGCCGCGCTTGGATAACCGAACTGACCAGGACGGAACGGAGGATCTCGGCCGCAGAAGCCGAACGCCGGAATCTGGCATTGGTCAGAGATCCTGACGCGACGATCCGGCGCCACTACTTGGCGGCATCGTCCGTTCAAAGGATTGCCGGCTATTCTCGGCATCCCTCAACGCCGCCGTCGACGCCGAGGTCATCAGGACCAATCCCGCGTTCCGGCTGAAGCTCCCGTCGCGCCCGCCGGCCGGAGAGCGCTTCCTAACGCACTCGGAGTTCGCAGCACTCACGGAGGAATTCGGGGAAGCGTTCGACGTGGCCGCAATCGCCCTAATGGCCGGCTGTGGTCTGCGCTGGGGCGAAGCCATGGGACTGCACCGGCACCGGCTGGATCTCGAGCGCGGCTGGCTACGTGTCGTGGAGACCTGGGACCCGAAGGCGGCACAGATCAAGGCCTATCCGAAAGGCAAGAAGGCCAGGAATGTTCCCGTGCCTGACTGGGTGCGGGAAGCCCTGGCGAGGGTGCAAGTGCTGGACGCTGGCAGTTGCGGCCACGCGCACGCCGCCGGCCGATGCCGCTCAAACTTGGTCCTGCACGGTCACGGCGAAATGGCGGACGTGAACAACTGGCGCAAGCGCGTCTGGGCACCTGCCCTGGAGAGGGCCGACATCGGCCACGCCCGGCCACACGACCTCCGCCACACGTACGCGTCTTGGCTAGTCCAAAACGGCGTACCCATCGAGGAAGTAGCCAGGCTACTGGGTCATGCATCGTCAGCAGTCACCCAGCGATACGCACACCTGGCAGACGTCCCCAAGGACGCTGTCCTAAACGCGGTCGGAAATCCGTTCGGCTGAAGCTGGCCACTGTGGCCGACTGTGGCCAAACTGTGGCCGCAGGAAACAGCACCGGCCGATTTCCAGCGATCCTACCCAAGACGAAAACCCCCGCTACCGTGCGGAACTTGGCACCTGACGGCATGGGCCGATCCCCAGCATTCCGGGTCTGACAAAACTTGAAAACTAGTGTGCGGCAACCCCGTACCAAGAGTTCGAATCTCTTACCTTCCGCGAATGAACCCCGGTACGCCACATGATGGCGGACCGGGGCTTCTTCGTTTAACCGGCACAGGCTCCGTCGGAGCTGAACCATTAAAACTGTCGGAGCCCGGACATAGGGTCGTTCCTGTTGCCACCCATCGACAGAAAGAGCAACTCTTCGGCTGGGATTACGAGACCGGAGACGAGGAGAAATACGGCGGCTACACCACCGCACGGAGGAACGGCAGGACCGTGGCCGGGCTCATGCAGAAGGACGAGGACCAGGCAGGCACGACTGACGTCTGGTCCACGTACCTGCGTTCGGACGATGCCGAGGCCACCGCGTCCGCCGTCGCGGCCAACGGCGGCCAGGTCTTCATGCCGCCCATGGATGTTCCGGAACAGGGCCACATGGCCATCTTCGGTGACGCCGCCGGAGCGGCAATTTGCGTGTGGCAGCCGCGCGAGATGAAGGGATATGGGCTCGTAGCCGAGCCCGGCGCTGCCGCCTGGCACGTCTTTCCGGGCGTTCAGGGGCCGTTATCTGGACAAAAACTCAGAGGACGTGCGGACGATATTTCGTTGCGGCGGCGATCCTCAGTGTCCGAGGATCGCCTGTGCTATTTCGTCGGCGTCGCGGAGCGTCCGCTGCCGCTGGCGTACGTGGGTCCGCCCGGCTGGAGCGCTTCCGCGGCGATGGCAGTGCCCCACTGGGTGGCCGAAAGCTGCAGGCCCAGCACATAGAGACCCTCGGTCACCGAGCCGTTGGCCGCCACCGGCCGGTACGGGTGCGGCGCCACGTCGAGCCCGGTGGCCTGCACCGGCGCACCTTCCGCCGTCATCATCAGCCGGGGCCGCACCATCCCGTCAGCGAGGAGCTGTTCAAGCAGCGGTGAAGCGTTCGCCGACACTCGGTTCGCCGGTGCGAGGGCCTCCACCATGGTCTTCGCCGCCACCGGCGGGCCTTTCACCCACGGAGAGACGGCGGTAAAGCGGCCTGTCCGCCGGTCCACGCTGAACCGGGGATCGGGCCCTACAAAGCTGACCACGCCAGCGCGCGCCAGGGCAGCCAGCTGTTCAGCGCGCAGCGCGGGCGGCCCGCTGGCCAGGCCCTCCACAAACGACTCAAACCAACCACGAAGGCCGGCGACCCAGGACTCATCGGTGATGCCGCCGTCGGCCACTGCCGTTTTCAGCACCGCGCGCCCATGGTGCAGCGCGCCGATGGCCATCTTCACCGGATCCTCCTCGCCCAGTGCTGAGCGGCGGGCGTCATCGAGCAGGTACTCGACGACGGCGGCATCCAGTTCAGCGCGCGATCCGAAGGACCTGCCGGCCAGGGGAGACGCGAGGCCCGGCAGGTCCAGACGGTGCCGCGGCCCGACGTGCACTGCAAGGACGCTCTCCACAGCTGCCTCCCAGTTGGCGGCGCTGTGGGCATGCGGCCGCAGGGCATCCTCCAGGGCGGCCAGGAAGGCGGATGCGTCGGGGACGGCCGCCGGCTGCGAGCGCACCAGGGTGGAGTAGTAGGCCCAGAGGGTGTCCCGGTGCAGCAGGGGCCAGAGATCGTGGTCGAAACCCGGGCGGATGCCGGTGGCCGCGAACCGCTCCAGCGCGGCCTCGGTCAGGTACCGCAGGCTGACCGACCCCGGGTAGTAGCCGGCCAGCGAGGCCTTGGCCCGGTACGGGGTGCCGCGGCGGGAGGCTGCAATGATCAGGGGCTCCTGGCCGGAGGGCTGATACTCGAGCCGGATTCCGGCGTCGATGAACTTTCCGCCGCGGCCCTCCGTGAGCTGGCCCATCGCGTCGAAGAAGTTCAGCCCCATGCCCCGGACCAGAACCGGTTCGCCGGCCGGAACCGCGGCCCAGTCGACGTCCGCCGGGACGGCCGGCGGGAAGTAGCTCAGGCCCAGCTGAGCGGCCGACGCCTTGAGTTCCCGCTGCTCAGGGTTCAGCCGGGACGCCAGGTGCCCCAGGGCGAGGACCACGGAATCGACCGTGAGGGAGCCGCCGCCGGCGAGTCCGACGTCGAACTTTCCGGTACTTGGGGTTGCCTCGCCTGGGGTGCCGTCATCTGGAGTGCCCTCCCCGGCGTCCGGGCGGTTCCGCGGCCCGATGCACGCACCGACACGGCCGTCTTTTCGTGGAAACTGACGCTGACGCCGTCGGGAAGTTTTGCCGTCAACTCGTCCAGCGTGCAGCGCAGGTAGCGGCCGTACAGGGCCCGGCTAGGGAAGTCCCGCGACCCCAAGGCAGACAGTTCGGACCGCTCGTCCAGCGTCAGGGCCGGCATCGGCTCACGCTGCTGCCGGGCCCGCCAGCGGTCGAACGTGGTGCCCGCGAGCGACGGCGCCAGCCGGGGGTCTTCAGGGATGACCGTGGGGTAGAAGGACTGGGTGTTCATGAGGTACAGCCGGGACTGGCCGGGCTGCCACACGTGCCCCGGACCCGCCGGATAGGGGTCGATGACGTCGATATGCAGGGAAACGGGGCCGGAGTGGGCAGCGGCGTACGCGGCGGCGTGTGCGAGCAAACGCTCCAGCACACTCGTTCCCCGCGGTCCGGCGCCGATGATGGCGGCCCGGATGCTCTTCGATTTACCCAAGCATCCAGAGTATCGGCATGAGCCCAAGGCACTTGACTTGCTTGCGGCGCGAAAATGTTGTTTGGATGGGGCACATGACCACCACTGCAGCTGATCAAGCGCCCGGTTCATCGCCCGCCCCCGAACCCACTGATGAGAACGTCTGGCTGGAGGAGATCTACGGCGAGGCACCGCTGGCCTGGGTCCGCGAGCAGAACGCCCGCACCGAGGACCTTTTGGAGGACGCCGACTACGCAGGCCTGGAAGGAAGCATCCTGGAGGTGCTGGACTCAACGGACCGGATCGCCATGGTGGGCAAGCGCGGCGAGTGGTACTACAACTTCTGGAAGGACCAGGCGAACCCGAAGGGGCTGTGGCGCCGCACCACCTGGGAAAGCTACCTGACGGACTCGCCGGACTGGGATGTCCTGCTGGATGTGGATGCCCTCGCCGCCGCCGAAGGTGAGGAGTGGGTCTTCCACGGTGCCACGTTCCTGCGCCCCGCTGCCGGCGACCCGTACCGCCTCGCGCTGCTGGCGCTCTCCCCCGACGGCGGCGACGCCAACCGCTACCGCGAGTTCGACGTCGGGGCCCGCACCTTTGTTGACCCGGCCAGCGGGGTTTTGACCTGCCGACGGCGAAGGGGAACGTTTCGTGGCTGGACGCGGACACGCTGCTGGTCGCCTCCACGGCAGGGACCTGCCGCGGACCGCATCCTCGTATGCCCGGACGGCCGTCACCCTGCGGCGCGGCGAGGCCCTCTCCGGGGCTGCCCGGCTTTTTGAGGTGCCCGAGGACCACATGATGGCCGTGGTGGCGCATGATTCCACTCCGGGTTTCGAGCGCACGTTCGCCGTGGACTACATCGACTTCTATAACCGCAGCACGTTCATCCGCTGGGACGACGCCTGGCTAGAGATCGACGCACCGACAGATGTTAACCTCAGTGCGCACCGCGAGTGGCTCCTGTTCCGGCCGCAGCAGGACTGGTCCCTTGAGGGCAACACGTACCCCGCCGGTTCGCTGCTCGCTGCGAAGTTCGAGGACTACCTTGCCGGGGCGCGGGATCTCTTGGTGCTGTTTGCGCCGGATGCGCACACTTCGCTTCAGTCGTGGAGCTGGACGCGCAATTTCCTGCTGCTGAACCTGCTGCGGGACGTCTCGTCCGAGATCCGGGTGCTGGATCCCTCTGTTCCCGGCGTTGCGTCCGGCCGGGCTGCGGCCGGCGGGAGTACGGTCGACGGCGGCGCCTGGGCTTCGTCGCTTCTGGATGCCTGCCCGCCGCTGCACGACGTCAACGCCTACGCGGTGGACGACGAAGATGATGGACCGGCCGACGGCGGTGCGGGCGACGACTTCTGGCTGGTCGCCACCGGATTCACCACCCCCAGCACACTGATGCGCGGAAGCCTCACGCGGGATCCTGCCGGGACCGTCGGTTCCGGCGGGGCGTTTCCGGGACGGCTGGCGTGGTGAGCAGCCATGCGGCAGTCAAGGCGTCGCCGTCGTTCTTTAATGAAGACCAGTACGAGGTGCAGCAGCACTTCGCCGTCTCCGCAGACGGCACGCGCGTCCCCTACTTCCAGGTGGCCTCGCGGGACCTGGTCCTTGACGGGCAGAACCCCACGCAGCTCTCCGGCTACGGCGGCTTCGAAGTCTCCCGGACCCCTGCGTACAGCGGAACCGTGGGCAGGGCTTGGCTGGAACGCAGGACCGCCACCTCCGGCAGGCCGGCGAGGCAGCGCACTCCCGCGGCGGCGTCTACGTTGTGGCCAACATCCGCGGCGGCGGCGAATACGGGCCGTCCTGGCACCGGGCCGCGCTCAAGGAAAACCGGCACCGCGCCTTCGAGGACTTTGCCGCCGTGGCGCAGCACCTCGTCCACCGTGGCGTCACCGCCCGGGAGCGGCTTGGCTGCGTGGGCGGGTCCAACGGCGGGCTGCTGGTGGGCAACATGCTCACCAGCTACCCGGAACTTTTCGGGGCTGTCTCCTGCGGCGTTCCGCTGCTGGACATGAGGCGCTACACCAAGCTCTCCGCCGGGCACTCCTGGATCGCCGAGTACGGCGACCCGGACGTGGCGGCGGAATGGGAATACATCAAGACCTTCTCGCCATACCACCTGCTCAAGGACGGCATAGAGTACCCCGAAACATTCATCTGGACGGCCACCTCGGACGACAGGGTGGGACCGGTCCAGGCCCGCAAGATGGCAGCCCGGATGCAGGCGATGGGCATCCCGAATGTCTGGTTCCACGAGGCGCTCGAAGGCGGCCACGCCGGAGCGTCGGACAACCGGCAGGCCGCCGCGCTACAGGCCCGCAGCCAGCACTTCCTATGGCGGACGCTGGCAGGCGGTTGAGCGTAGGGCACTGTTCCTGGGCCCGGCGCGAGGCATACCGTGGGGCAGGGCGCCAGGGCTGAGTCAGGCGTTCAGTAGCCGTTTTGCACTGCGTGCCCCGTTCTGCGTATCCTTGGTGGGCTAGTAATAGCCATTGGAGACGTGCCAGAGCGGCCGAATGGGCTTCACTGCTAATGAAGTGTGGGGCACAACTCCACCGGGGGTTCAAATCCCCCCGTCTCCGCGTTTGGCCCGGTCCTGGACCGGGCCTTTTGCGTTCTCTGGCGTTCACAGGGCGGGAGCCTGGGGTGTGGGCGCAGAGTGCCCGGCTCACGGTCCGGGGTGCGGACGCACCAGGCTCCACCCGTGCAGGCGGTGGCAGGATGGTGAAATGGCAGTAAGCAATTCCCGGGCGCGGAAACCAGCACAAGCCAGGCATGGAATCCACGCCTGGCGCTGCTGGTGGCTGCCACATTCTTTATGGAGTTCCTGGACGGCACCATCCTCACCACGGCCATCCCCAACATCGCCAGCGACTTTGGCGTTCCAGCCGCCGACGTAAACATCACCATGACGGCCTACCTCATGACCGTGGCCATGGGAATCCCGCTCAGCGGCTGGCTTGCCGAACGTGTGGGGCCCGCAAAGTATTCTGCTTCGCGATTGCCCTGTTCACACTCGCCTCATTGGCCTGCGCCGTCAGCCCCGACCTGACCGTGCTGACGCTGAGCCGGATCCTGCAGGGCGCCGGCGGGGCCATGATGGTTCCGGTCGGCACCCTCCTGGTCCTGCGCGGCACACCCAAATCGGAGCTCCTGCGCGCCACGGCCTTCCTGGTGTGGCCCGCGCTGCTAGCCCCGTGCTGGCACCGCTGGTGGGCGGCGCCTTGACAACTTACCTGTCGTGGCACTGGATCTTCCTCATCAATTTGCCACTCGGTGCGGCCGCCTTCATCGCCGCACTCAGTCTGGTTCCAGCCGGCGCCGGAGACAGGGCACGCAGGCTCGACTGGCTAGGCCTGCTCCTCACCACCACCGGCGTCGGTGCCCTGGTGGTGGGCCTGGAACTGGCCACCGCCCACCCCGACGGTCCATGGGCAGCTATCAGCGCCGCTGCAGGGATATGCGCCCTCGCGGCCGCCGTGCTGTGGATGAGACGGGCCAAAAACCCTCTGTTCGATCTCAGTGTTTTTTCCACCCGCACCTTCCGGGCCATGGCCACCGGCGGGTTCGTCTACCGCCTGACCATCAGTTCGGTGCCGTTCCTCCTGCCCCTAATGTTCCAGACCGGTTTCGGCTGGTCACCGCTGCACGCCGGAATCATGGTGGCGGCCGTGTTCATCGGCAACATCGGCATCAAACCGGCCACCACGCCGCTGATCCGCCGTTTCGGTTTCCGGGCCATGCTGGTCTTCGGCTCCCTGGCATCGGCGGTGACCTTCGCCCTGTGCGCCCTGCTCACGCCGGACACGCCGCAGGCCCTGATCTTCGCCCTGCTGGTGTGCAGCGGGCCTTCCGCTCCATCGGTTTCTCCGCCTACGCGTCGGTGCAGTACGCGGACATTGCACCCGCCCAGCTGACCTCGGCCAACTCCGTGTCGGCGACCCTGGTGCAGCTCGCCGCAGGCGCCGGCATCGCCGTTGGCGCCCTGCTGATCCGGGTTTTCGACGGCGTGGCGGCCTTCCCCGCAGATCAAGCTGGCCCCTTCCGCGGAGCCTTCCTCACCATGGCCGTCCTGATGCTCTTCAGTACGGCGGACAGCCTGTCACTGCACCGGCAGGCCGGCGCAGAGGTCAGCCGGCCTGGGCAAGCACGAGCGGAAGAACAGCCCCCGCCCCGCCTGGCGCAGGGCGCGTCCAGCCACGGTAACGGTCCACCGGCTGTCCACGAGGTCGTCGATCAGCATCACGCCCTGGCCACGAAGTGTTGCCATGGCGGCCGCCAATTCCGGGCCCACCATGACGCGGTCCCAGACGCCCGCCAGCCGGTACGCACTGTTCCCGCCGCGGCTTCCAGTGGGTCCGCCATGTCCCAGGTCCAGCTCCCCAAGGTAGGGGATCCTGCCGATTTCCGAAATTCCCTGGGCAAGGGAACGGACCAGTTCGGGCTTGCTGCGGGAGGGCATGCTGACGATCGCGGCCGGCCGGCCGGCACCGCTCCAGCCCGGGTTCCGGCCGTCACCGGTAGCCCATTCCCGCAGGACCTGGACACAGGCCTGCAGCATGGCAGGATCCACCGGACGGTCCGCGGCCCCGGCCGCGAAGAGTTCCCGCAGCGCCCCGCCCCAGCCGAGATCGGTCAGCCTTGCCAGCACCCGGCCGTCCGCCAGTCCGTCGTCGGGCTTGATTTTGCCCTTGACCGGAACGCCCAGGCGGTCCATGCCGCTGGGCCACTGCAGCCGTGCTTCCAGGACACCGCCGGCGCGGGTGAGGGTCTGGCCCGCCGCTGCCGTGGCGTCCTCGGCGATATCGGCCCGGAACCAGCGGCCGGCGCAGTTATCGCACCGGCCACAGGGGTGCGCTGTCTCGTCGTCGAGGACCGAGGTGATGTATTCCATCCGGCAACCCGCGGTGTCCTGGTAGATCAGCATGGAGTCCTGCTCGTCCACTCTGGCCTCGGCGATCCGGCGGTAACGCTCGGCGTCGTAGATCCACGGCTGGCCGGTGGAACGCCACCCGCCGCCGACACGTTCCACGGCGCCGTCCACGGCCAGGACCTTCAGCAGCAGCTCCAGCGGGGTGCGGCGGAGGTCAACCCGGGCCTCCAACGCCACCGTTGAGACGGCAGTTCCGGCTTCAGCCAGCGCTGTCAGCACCGCTGTGGCTTTATCCTCGGACGGCATGGACGCGGTGGCAAAGTACTGCCAGATATCCCGGTCTTCAGAACCCGGCAGCAACAGCACATCTGCATTCGCCGCGCCACGGCCCGCGCGGCCCACCTGCTGGTAGTACGCCACCGGGGAGGACGGTGCCCCGAGGTGGACGACGAAGCCAAGGTCCGGTTTGTCGAAGCCCATGCCGAGCGCCGAGGTGGCCACCAGCGCCTTAACCTGGTTGTCCTTGAGCATCTGCTCTGCGCGCTCCCGGTCCGCGGGATCGGTCCTGCCGGTATAGGCCTGAACTGTGTGTCCGGCTTCAGCGAGAAGCCGGGCGGTATCCTCCGCGGCGGAGACGGTCAGTGTGTAGATGATGCCGCTGCCGGGCAGATCGGCCAGGTGCGTCAGGAGCCAGCCCAGCCGTTCGCGGGAATTCGGGAGTGCCAGGACACCCAGGCGCAGGGAATCCCGGCCAAGGGTTCCGCGGATGGTGAGGACGCCCGCGCCCAGCTGTTCCTCGATGTCGTGGACCACGCGCGAGTTGGCCGTGGCGGTGGTGGCCAAGACAGGCACGGACTCCGGCAGTTGGGTGATCAGGTCAGCGATCCGGCGGTAGTCCGGCCGGAAGTCGTGGCCCCAGTCCGAAATGCAGTGGGCTTCGTCAATCACCAGCAGGCCGGTCCGCCGGATGAGCTCCGGCAGCTGGTTCTCACGGAAGGCCGGGTTGGTGAGCCGTTCCGGCGACACCAGCAGCACGTCGACTTCATCGGCGGCGAGCTGTTCCCTGACGGTGTCCCAGTCCAGCTGGTTCGCCGAGTTGATGGCCGCGGCACGCACTCCGGCGCGGGCGGCGGCAGCCACCTGGTCCCGCATCAGGGCGAGCAGCGGCGAAACGATCAGGGTGGGGCCGGCGCCGCGGCGCCGGAGCAGCAGGGACGCCACAAAGTACACGGCCGATTTTCCCCAACCGGTGCGCTGGACCACCAAAGCCCGCCGGCCGCCGTCGACCAGTGCTTCAATCGCCTCAAACTGTCCGTCGTGGAAATCCGCAGCCGGATGCCCCACAAGTTCGCGGAGAACCTCCAGCGCCTGGCTTTTTGTGGCGGACGGTGAGCCAGGGGAAACGGAAAGAAGGGCGGCGTTCTGGGTATCGACCATTGATTCAGTATCCCAGCCCCCACCGACACGCATAAAGCCGGGACCGCCGTATGTGGACAACCCTCGGCGTCCGCGGCGCCACGTAAGATAAGACCCGTGACTAGCGAACAGACAGAGACTTTTGACCTCTCGGCATCCTTCAAGGCCTACGACGTCCGGGGCATCGTGGGTGAATCCATCACCGCTGAAATCGTCGAAGCCGTGGGCGCCGCGTTCGTTGACGTCCTGGAACTGGAGGGCCAGACGGTCCTGGTAGGGGGCGACATGCGCCCCTCCTCCCCCGAGTTCGCCAAGGCTTTCGCTGACGGGCAGCCACGCGCGGCGCCAACGTCAAGCTCCTTGACCTGATCTCCACCGACGAGCTCTACTTCGCCTGCGGCTCCCTCAACGCTGCCGGCGCCACGTTCACCGCCAGCCACAACCCTGCCGAATATAACGGCATCAAAATGTCGAAGGCCGGCGCACAGCCCATCTCCTCCGAATCCGGCCTCAAAGAGATCCAGGCCCTGGCCGAGAAGTACCTCAACGAAGGCTCCATCCCGGCAGCCCCAAGCGCGGCCTGATCGGCGTCCACGACGTCCTGAAGGACTACTCCGAGTACCTCCGCCAGCTGGTGGACCTCTCCGGATCCCGGCCGCTCAAGGTAGTTGTGGACGCAGGCAACGGCATGGCCGGCCTCACCACTCCGGCGGTGCTGGGCAACGCCCTCCTGCCCAAGCTGCCGTTCGAGATCATCCCTCTGTACTTCGAGCTGGATGGCTCCTTCCCGAACCACCCGGCCAACCCCTCGAGCCGGAAAACCTCCGCGACCTGCAGGCCGCCGTCATTGAGCACGGCGCCGATATCGGTTTGGCCTTCGACGGCGATGCCGACCGCTGCTTCGTCATCGACGAAAAGGGCGAGCCCGTGTCGCCGTCGGCCATCACAGGCATGGTGGCACGCCGCGAAATCGCCCGCGCCCAGGCGCAGGGCGAGGCAACGCCCACCGTCATCCACAATCTGCTCACCTCCCGTGCAGTGCCTGAACTGGTAGAGCACGACGGCGGCCGCGCCGTCCGAACGCGTGTGGGCCATTCCTTCATCAAGGCAGTCATGGCTGAGGAAGGTGCCGTGTTCGGCGGCGAGCACTCAGCGCACTTCTACTTCCGCGATTTCTGGAACGCGGACACCGGGATGCTCGCAGCAATGCATGTGCTCGCTGCCCTCGGCGAGCAGGACGGACCGTTGTCCGAGCTCGGCCGCGAGTACGAGCCCTATGTCTCCTCCGGTGAGATCAACTCTGAAATCGAGGACAAGGCCGGCGCCGTTGAGCGCGTCCGGGCCGACTTCGCCGCCGAGGACATCACCGTGGACACCATGGACGGCAGCACGTTCACGGCAAATGACGGCAGCTTCTGGTTCAACCTGCGCCCCTCCAACACGGAGCCCTTCCTCCGCCTGAACGTGGAAGCAACGGACCGGGTCCTGATGGAAAGCGTCCGCGACCGCGTGCTCTCCAATGTCCGGCGCTAAACCCGAGGTGGCCCACGGAGCCACGGACGGCCCGGCTGCGGTGGCTTCGTGGCGGGATTCCGTTCCGGAGGCCTCGGCCACGGACCTGGAGAACCTGCTGGGCACGGGCGTCGGCGCAGCCCAGGAACAGCTCGAGCGAAACGGCGGCTTCCTGCCGTTCGCACTGGTGGTGGAGAACGACGGCGAGGTCCGGCTGGTGGCTGTCACGCCGGCTGATGCCGAGGACGGCTCCGACGGAGACTTCGACGCGGACACGATGATCAGCGACCTCACCGAACTACTCCGGCAGAACCGTGCTGACTTCCGGGCCGCCGCAATTGTCTGCGACATCCTCTTGGTGGAGGAAGAAACAGATGCCATCCATGTAGCTGCCGAACACCGCGACGGATCAGTTTTCGCTGCGGTCCTCCCCTACGCCGCTAACACCGGGACCTACGAATGGGAGTTTGGCCAGCTCGCCGCTGACACCAGCGAACCCACCGTCTGGGTGGACTAGACCGCACTCAGGTTGCCATGAAAATCAACGCCTTCGCAGACGTCAGCCTCCGGGCGCTGATGGTCCTGGCCGCCGCGCCCAGGGCCACCCTCCTGACCACGCAGAGTATCGCCGATGCCGTGGGAACTCCGTACAACCACGTCAGCAAGGCGATGGCCAAGCTGCGCAGCCTGGGCCTGATCGAGGTAGAGCGCGGCAGAGCGGGCGGATCCGGCTCAGCCCCGCCGGCCGCCGGGCAACCGTGGGCCAGGTCCTGCGGGACCTGGACACCCGGACGGACCCCGCCGACTGTGCGGCTCCGGGCGGCGACTGCCCGCTCATCCACGAATGCAGGCTTCGCGTCGCGCTGGCCCGCGCCCGTGAAGCGTTTTACCGGGAACTTGATGCAGTGGTGATAGCCGAACTTCCCGGCTCGCGGCAGATGGCACCCGTGTTCCAGATGATCGGCCTGCGCCCCGGCCTGTAGCCCCGCGCCGCACCCGCATCCCCACTAATTTGATCCGAACTTCTACAGGGTGTAGAACTTGAGGTACGAATACACGCATTTCATATGTAAGTATTCACATTGACCGGACGAAAGCCCGGTCCCCTATCGCAGGAGTACACATGCTCTCGGACAAATCCCGCCCCGTCATTGAGGCCACGCTGCCGCTCGTCGGTTCCCGGATCGGCGCCATCACTCCCAAGTTCTATGCACGGCTGTTCGCGGCCCACCCGGAACTGTTGGATGGCCTGTTCAGCCGCTCCAACCAGCGCTCGGGCAACCAGCAGCAGGCGCTGGCCGGAAGCATCGCCGCTTTCGCCACGCACCTGGTCAACCACCCTGGCACCCTCCCCGAAACCGTGCTTTCCCGCATCGCCCACCGGCACGCGTCGCTCGGCATCACTGAGCCCCAGTACCAGGTGGTCTACGAACACCTCTTCGCGGCCATCGCGGAGGACCTGGCCGAGGTCATCACCCCTGAGATCGCCGAGGCCTGGACTGAAGTCTATTGGCTGATGGCCGACGCCCTGATCAAGCTCGAAAAGGGCCTCTACGCAGCACAGGCCAACGGCAAGATGTGGACCCCGTGGAAGGTCGCTGCCAAGATCCCTGCCGGCATTGGCTCCATGACCTTCACCCTCGAACCCGCTGACGACACCCCCGTCACGGCTGCCCTGCCGGGTCAGTACGTCAGCGTCAAGGTCCAGCTGCCGGATGGCCTGCGCCAGGTCCGGCAGTACTCACTTTCGGGCGATGCAGGCACCAGCCGCAGCTTCACCACCAAACTCGACGACGGCGGTGAGGTCTCCCCCGTGCTCCACAACGCCGTCGAGGTTGGCGACATCCTGGAGATCTCCAACCCGTACGGCGAGATCACCCTCAAGGAGGGCGACGGTCCGGTAGTCCTGGCATCGGCCGGCATCGGCTGCACACCGACGGCGTCGATCCTGCGCTCCCTCGCCGACTCGGGCTCCGACCGGCAGGTGCTGGTACTGCACGCGGAAAGCACCCTGGACAGCTGGGCGCTGCGCGGTCAGATGACGGACGACGTCGAACGCCTCGCCGGTGCCGACCTCCAGCTGTGGCTCGAAGAGCCACAGGACGGGGCCAACGAAGGCTTCATGTCCCTGCGCGAAGTGGACCTGCCGGCCAACGCGTCGCTGTACCTGTGCGGCCCGCTGCCGTTTATGAAGCACATCCGCAACGAGGCCATCAGCGCCGGCATCCCGGCCACTCGCATCCACTACGAGGTCTTCGGCCCGGACATCTGGCTCGCTTCCTAATTAACCTACGACGGCGGCCTCGCACCTTTCCTGCAAAAGGTGCGAGGCCGCCGTCGTTATTTAAGCAGCAACGCGGGGTCACTCCTTGCCCGTAAACGGTGGTTTATTGGGCAAGGAGTGACCCCGCGCTGTGGTGTGGAGGCGCCGGACTCAGCCCAGGCGGGATTTCAGGCTTGCAAGCTCGGACTGCAGCGCCTCGGGGAGGGAATCGCCGAAGTTGGCGTACCACTCCTCGATGGATGCGAGCTCGGTGGCCCACTCGGCCGGGTCAACACGGACAGCTTCCTCGACCTGGGCAGGCGTCATGTCCAGGCCCTTGAGGTCAATGGATTCGCCGGTGGGAACAAAGCCGATGGGCGTCTCGACGGCGTCTGCCTTGCCTTCGAGGCGCTCGATGGCCCACTTGAGGACACGGGCGTTGTCGCCGAAGCCAGGCCAGGCGAAGCCACCCTCGGCCGTGCGGCGGAACCAGTTCACCAGGAAGATCTTGGGCAGGCGCTCCGGATTGCCCTTGGCAGACAGGTTCACCCAGTGGTTGAGGTAGTCGCCGGCGTCGTAGCCCATAAACGGCAGCATGGCCATGGGATCGCGGCGCACCACGCCCACTGCCCCGGCTGCCGCGGCAGTGGTCTCGGAGGACAGCGTGGAACCCATGAAGATGCCGTTTGACCAGCTGCGCGCCTCCGTCACCAGGGGAATGGTGGTCTTGCGGCGGCCGCCGAACAGGATCGCGGAAAGCTCCACTCCGTCGGGGTTGTTGTACTCCTCGGCCAGCATGTCGATCTGGTCGATCGGCGTGCAGAAGCGGGAGTTCGGGTGGGCGGCGGGCTTGTCCGAGTCCGTGGTCCAGGAGTTGCCCTGCCAGTCGGTCAGGTGCGCGGGCACTTCCTCGGTCATGCCTTCCCACCACACGCCGCCGTCGTCGGTCAGTGCGACGTTGGTGAAGATGCTGTTGCCCTTGGCGATGGCGCGCATCGCGTTGGGGTTGGTGCCCCAACCGGTGCCCGGAGCCACGCCGAAGAGGCCGGCCTCGGGTTGACGGCACGGAGCTCGCCTTCCTTGCCGAAGCGCATCCAGGTGATGTCATCGCCAAGGGTTTCCACCTTCCAGCCTTCGATGGTGGGATCGAGCAGCGCAAGGTTGGTCTTGCCGCAGGCGGAGGGGAAGGCAGCAGAGACGTAGTACGTCTTCTGCTCCGGGGATGTCAGCTTCAGGATGAGCATGTGCTCGGCCAGCCAGCCCTCGTCGCGGGCCATCACGGAAGCGATGCGAAGGGCGTAGCACTTCTTGCCCAGCAGCGCGTTGCCGCCGTAACCGGAGCCGAAGGACCAGATGGAGCGCTCCTCCGGGAAGTGGACGATCCACTTGTCCGGGTTGCACGGCCAAGGCACGTCCGCCTGGCCTGCTTCGAGCGGCGCACCCAGGGAGTGCAGGGCCGGGACGAAGAAGGCGTTGGTCTCGGTGATGCGGTTCAGAACGTCGGTGCCGATGCGGGCCATGATGCGCATCGAGGCAACAACGTAGGCGCTGTCGGTGATCTCCACGCCGAACTTGGGATCCTCGGCATCCAGGTGGCCCATGACGAACGGGATGACGTACATGGTGCGTCCGCGCATGGAACCAGCGAACAGTCCGCGCAGCTTTTCCTTCATCGCAGCCGGGGCCATCCAGTTATTGGTAAAGCCGGCGTCGTGCTCCTTCTCGGAGCAGATGAAGGTCTGTTCTTCCACCCGGGCTACGTCCGCGGGATCAGAGAATGCAGCGAAAGAGTTGGGGAAGAGCTCCTGGTTCAGGCGCGTCAGCGTTCCTGCTGCGACGAGCTCATCGGTAAGGCGCGTGTTTTCCTGCTCGGACCCGTCGACCCAGTGGATCCGGTCGGGCTGCGTGAGTCCAGCAACCTCTTCGACCCATGCCAGCAGGCCAGCATGCGTGGTGGGTGCTTTCTCAAGCAGCGGCAGTCGTGCGAGATCGCCCATTGCGGTTCCCTTCCTCGGGGTCATCGGTGTGGACTAAATGCTATTGGGCCGCCTAAGGGCGTCATGCGAGGTCAGCGGTGCACGTTCGTGATCGTTGGAGCGGAAAACCGCGCAAATTCAAGGAAAACCGCGCACAAACTGCAGTATTTAAGTGACTAAGGTCACCTAGACCGGTCTAGTCGGCTAGATTACATGCTTCTCGATTTGGCACTCCGGGCCACCCTCGCGTAAAGTAATTCGAGGTTCGGGGAGCAAGAAACTCCGCGAAACACAAAATGCGCCCATAGCTCAGCTGGATAGAGCGTCTGTCTACGGAACAGAAGGCCGGGGGTTCGAATCCCTCTGGGCGCACAGAGAAAGGCCCGTATCGGTTCGCTGATACGGGCCTTTAGTCTTTAAGCTAGGCAGTTCTGCAGTTACCGGAATGACGACGACGGTGCTCCCCCGCCTCCCGCGAGGCGGGCGTAGGCTGGACGAATGACGCTTGAACCGCTGCAACGTGAATTCGATGTCATTGTGATCGGCGCCGGTGCCGTGGGGGAAAACGTCGCCGACCGGGTGGTCCAGGGCGGCCTGACGGCGGTCCTTATCGAAGCCGAACTGGTGGGCGGCGAATGCTCGTATTGGGCCTGCATGCCGTCCAAAGCCCTGCTCCGCCCCGGCACCGCCCTGCATGGCGCGCAGTCGGTACCCGGCGCAGCGGAAGCCGTCACCCTGACACTGGATGCAGCCGCAGTCCTGAAGCGCCGGGACTATTTCACTGCAAACTGGCAGGACGACAGCCAGGTGAAGTGGCTGGAAGATACCGGGATTGAGCTGATCCGCGGCCACGGCTGGATCACCGCACCGCGCACCGTTGAAGTAGCCGGGCTGGACGGCAACACCTACGGGCTCAAGGCGCGTCACGCCGTCGTACTCGCCACCGGCTCCACGCCAACCACACCTCCCATCGACGGGCTGGCGGACCTGCAGGTCTGGGGCACACGCGAAGCCACCTCGGCCAGGGAGGTACCGGAGCGCCTGGCCGTGATCGGCGGGGCGTCGCGGGCAGCGAGCTGGCGCAGGCCTTCGCACGCCTGGGCTCAGACGTGACGCTGGTGGCCAGGAGCAGCCTGCTGGGAACGTTCCCCGCAGAGGCCAGCAAGCTTGTGGTCGCGGGGCTGCGCGCGGACGGCGTGGCGGTCCGCCTCAACACGTCCACCGAAAGTGTCAGGGAAAACGACGACGGTACGTTCACCCTGGCACTTCAGGACCAGACGCCGGACGGCCGAAGCACCGTAACCGCTGACAAGGTCCTCGTTTCGACCGGCCGGCATCCGGCCCTCGAGGGCCTCGGCCTGGAAAGCCTGGGCTTCGAGGCCCAGGATGGGCAGCCGCTGACACTCACCACCGACTGCACCGGTCTAGTCCAAGGCGTCCCGGGCACCCTGGACACCCCGGATGAGGAGGGCGAGGACCCCTGGCTCTACGCTGTTGGCGACGCCGCCGGCAGCAACTTCTTCACACACCAGGGCAAGTACGAGGCCCGCGCCACCGGCGACGCCATCGCGGCCCGCGCCAAGGGCGAACTCAGCGGCACGCCTGCGGCCTGGAGCCGGTACGCCCAGACCGCCAACCAGCATGCTGTCCCGAACGTGGTGTTCACCGATCCCGAACTTGCAGCCGTCGGGCGCTCGGTGGAACAGGCTAAACGGGACGGCTACAACGTGTCGTCCGTGGAGCTGCCAATCCAAGTGTCGGGTTCGTCCCTGCATTCGGAACACTACGAAGGCTGGGCGCAACTGGTGGTGGACGAGGACCGGCGGGTCCTGCTCGGCGCCACCTTCGCGGGCCCGGACGTGGGCGAACTGCTGCACGCGGCCACCATCGCGGTGGTGGGCGAGGTCCCGCTGGAGCGGCTGTGGCATGCGGTGCCATCGTTTCCAACGGTCAGCGAGGTGTGGCTGCGGCTCCTGGAGAAGTACGGCTTGTAGGAGGGGCCCAGGTGTCCGTTCGCGCTGGCCTACTCCACCCTGGCCCTACTCCCACTCTATTTGAACTGACCAGTCAGTTCAGTTAGGCTGGAGGCGGACATACACCGTCGAAAGGCCATTTTTGCTCTCCGTACAGCAGCTCCATGTGAAAGGCCGGCGCGACGATTTGCTTCCGCCCACCTCTCTGCGGGTCGGCCGGGGTGAGCTCCTCCTCGTCACCGCCGAACGCCAGGACCAACGGACAGCCCTTGCCCTGACCATCAGCGGGCGGATGAAACCCACCGGCGGCCGGATGTCCTGGGACGCCAACGAACGCACCAAATCCCTCCGCCTCTCAAGCGCCCTGGTGGATTCCCCCAACGTGAATGAGCCCGAGCAGCACCTCAGTGTCCGGGACCTTGTCACCGAGGACCTTGCCCTGATCCCCCGTCGCTACCGGGGCGCGCTGCTGAGCAAGCCCTGGCTCAAAGTCAACAGTTTCGAGGACATCGCGGACCTGTGGACGGAGCAGCTGGCGCCAGACCGGCGCATTGAACTGCTGACGGCCCTGGCCCTCGCCAACCCGCACACGGACCTTTTGGTGGTGGACTCCCCGACAGGCACGGTGCCCACGCTGCGGACTGGCTCCCGCGGCTGGAAGAGCTGGCGTACGACGCCGGCCGGCCGCTCGCCGTCGTCGTCACCGTTACTGCCCTCCCGGCAGCGTGGACGGGACCGGCCACCGTGATCGGTAACGCCGTCCCTGACGTGGACGAAGCGCCCGATGCGCCGGCTCTCAAAGACGAAGAAACCGAATCCCTCTTACTCGAAACCGAGGATGCCAAGTGACCGTACTGCGGCTGGCCCGTTCCGAACTCAAGCGGATGACCGGTGGGTTGCTGCCGAAGCTGACCATCCTGGCCCTGATCATGGTGCCGCTGCTGTACGGGGCCGTGTACCTTTACGCGAACTGGAATCCCTACGGGAACCTGAACCAGATCGAGGCCGCCCTGGTGGTGGAAGACACCGGCGCCACGTCCAGCGACGGCACCGAGCTCCAGGCGGGCAAGAAGGTGGCGGACGGCCTGGTGGAGGGAAACGTCTTCAACTGGCAGGCGGTCCCCTCTGCGGCCGAGGCCGACGCAGGGGTCAGCAGCGGCAAGTACGCGTTTGCACTGAAAATTCCGGCAGAGTTCTCCACGAACCTGGTCTCACCCGGCAGCTTCGATTCAGCCAGCCAGGCGATGCTGAACGTCACCACCAACGATGCCAACAACTACCTGCTGAGCACCATCGTGGACAAGCTGACCACCGCGGTGCACACAACTGTGGCCAAGGAAGTGGGCGAAGAGACGGCGAACCAGCTGCTCACGGGCTTCGGCACCATCCACGCCCAGATGCTCAAGGCCGCCGACGGCGCCGGGCAGCTGGCGGACGGAGTGGCCACCCTCCGCGACGGGACCGTCACCCTGCATACGGGTACCAGCGAGCTCAGCGCGGGAGCCGGCGAGCTCTACAACGGGCAGCTGAAATTGCGGGACGGGGCCAATCAGCTGACCGACGGCGCCGGGCAGCTCAGCGGCGGGCTCTCCGTCCTGAAGGACAGCACCGCCACGCTGCCCACCGACACGCGGACGCTGGCCAACGGCGCGGCCCAGGTTGCCGCGGGGAACGCCCAGTTGAACAGCAAGGTCCAGGACGTCGTCACGCAGCTTGATGCCGCAGACCAAGGGCTCCGGACGCGCGTGATCGAATCGAATGCCCGATTGGTCGCCTCCGAAGTGATCACGCAGGCGCAGGCGGACAAAATCCTGGCCGACTTCGATACGGTGGCAACCTCCAGCCCCGTGGCCGCGGCGAAAACCCGGATCCAGACCGACGCCACCCAGATCCAGCAGCTCGCGGACGGCTCCGAAGCCGTGAGTGTCGGCGCAGCCCAGCTGGCCACGGCCACCCCTGCGCTGAAGGACGCCATTGTTCAGGCTTCCGGTGGCGCTGACCAGCTCCACACCGGGGCGGCCACGCTGGCCACCGGCGAGCAGTCTGCGCTCGACGGCGCCGGACGCCTCGCGGAAGGGCGCAAGCGCTCGACGCCGGTGCGGGGCAGCTGGAAGCCGGGCCGGCACTGCCGCTGACGGCTCACGGACGCTGACCGACGAAATTTCCAAGGGAGCCGGGCAGGTGCCCAACCCGGACGATTCGCAGAAAAGCAGCCTCTCAGAGGTGATTGCCGATCCCGTTGCGGTCAGCAATGTCTCCCAGGCAAAGGCGGACTCCTACGGCGCGGGGCTGGCACCGTTCTTCCTGACGCTCGCCTTGTGGATCGGCATCTTCATGCTGGTTCAGGCGATGCGGCCCATCACCCAGCGGGCCCTGGCGTCGAACGCCCCGGCCTGGAAAATCGCCGTCGGCGGCTGGCTTCCGTTCCTGGCCGTTTCCGTGGTGCAGGCGAGCCTGCTGACCCTCGTGGTGAACCTGGCATTGGGCCTCAACCCCGCGCATCCGGTGCTGATGTGGCTGTTTATGCTGGCCGCGGCCATGGCCTTCAGCGCCATCATCCAAGGCATCGTGGCGCTGCTGGGGTCACCCGGCAAGCTGGTGGTACTGATCCTGCTGGTGCTACAGCTGGTGTCCTCGGGCGGCACGTTCCCCTGGCAGACCACCCCGCAGCCTCTCCATGTTGTCCACGAAATCCTGCCCATGGGCTACGTGGTCACGGGCATGCGGCACCTCATCTACGGCGCAGACCTGTCCGGGATCGTGCCCACTGTCCTGGGGCTGCTCGGCTACACGTTGCTGGGCGCGGCGATGTCCACCTTTGCGGTGCGGAAGCACAAGTACTGGACACTCAAAACGCTCAAACCGGAGATCGCGGTATGAGCCCGCCCGCGCCGGGAGCTGGGGTGCCTGAGCCTGGCGTACATGATCCGGCCGTGCACGGTCCCGGCGTGCATTATCCCGTGGGGCACGATCCCGCCACGCACGGGCCGGCGGAGAAGAAGCTCCGCCCGGCCCGGACCAACGCCACCCGGCAGAAGCTCTTCGACGCGTCCATGGAGCTGATCGGCCAGCGGGGAGCCGCGGGTGTCACCGTGGACGAAATCGCCGCGGCGGCGGGTGTCTCCAAGGGCACTGTCTACTACAACTTCGGCAGCAAATCGGACCTGATCGCGCAGCTTCTGCGGCACGGCGTGGACATCCTGAAGGCACGCCTGCTCAGGGAGGCCGGGCAGCCCGGGTCCGATCCGCTGGTGGCCATGGAGGCAATGATCGGCCAGGCCATGGATTTTATGGCCGATTACCCGTCCTTCGCCCGCTTGTGGGTGAGCGAAAACTGGCGGACTCCCAGCGAGTGGCGGGACACGTTCGCCGTGCTCCGGTCTGAACTCCTGGCGGTCATCGGGGCGGCCATTGAGAACGTGGCTGCCGTCTATCGGGTGGACGAATCGATCTCGCGGGGCAGCCTCGAGACGGCCATCTTTGGCGCCTGCTTTGTGGTGGGGCTTGACCGGCAGACCTACAACCCGGAACGCACCCGTGACCAAAGCGTTGCAGCAATCATGGCAATCATGCGCGGCTATGTCCTGAAGTAGCAGGGATGATTGGACACATGCGCCACATGGGTAACAGCGGGAAGTTCGCCGTGATCGCGGCCGTCGCCGCCTTGGGCATGCTGGTGCTCACCGCCATCACCCTGGAAGAGGCCGTGATGGTCACGTTCCTGGGCCTGGTTGCGCTGGCCTATGTTGCGGCCGTGGCGGAGGTCCTGGCCCGGGGCGCCGCTTTGTGTTGGTGGCCACGGCTGCGGGATCCAGCCTCACCATTGCCTTCTCCCTTGCCTTCGTCAGCACCTGGGAGCTGGCCTTCGCCGAGCAATCGTCGTTCTTCGGCACACCGCTCCCCACCGGGGATCCGGACAACTATTTCTACTGGGGTGCGGCCTCAGCAGTTGCCACACTAGCGGTACTCTTCCTTGGCGCAGTCTGGCCGGCGGGACGGCGGTTGGGGACTGCCAAACGGAGGCCCTCGCCGTCCAAGCGGCGGCCCGCTTCCGGCACTGGCCGCCCTGCTGCGCGGCGCCCGGCAACCGGAGCCACCGCGGCCCGGGCGCGGCACCTCGGGGCGCCGCCACCGGTCAGCGCGCGTCAGGCTCCCGTGCGCCCGCCCGGATGCCAGCCTCGGCGGCTAAGCGGCCGTCGTCGTCCGCCTCCCCGGTCCGCAAACCGGCACCCAAACCGGGCACCAAGACGGGCGCCAAACCGGCGCCCCGCCGCTGACCCAGCCGCAGAACCTGCCGGCTTCGGCCGGTGAGCACGGCCGTCGCCACCCGCCCAGGAGGAGCAACCCGCCAGCCAGTTCCGCCGGCGTCGGCACCTCCCCAACGCCAGCCAGGCCGCGCTCATGCCCACGACGGGAACCAGCAGCGTAAAGGGGACCACGGCCGACGACGGATAGCTGGCCAGGAGCCGGTTCCAGATCCCATACCCCACCAGCGACGCGAAAATGGCCGTGTACAGCGCGCTCAGGATCGTGGCCGGCTGGAGGTCTGCCAGCGTGCCGAACATGGCATCCGGGCCGTCCACCAGTAGCGACAGTCCCGCGAGGGGCACGGGCACCACTGCGCCGGACCAGACCACCAGCCCCAGCCCGGAGGCGGCCTTGGCCTTCCGCGCAATGACGTTTCCGGCCGCCCAGGACAGCGCGGCTCCCAGCACGATGATGAGCGGCAGCACCGGTGCCACGGTACTGCGGCCGACGGCCACGACGGCCAGCCCCGCAACGCCAAGAACGACGCCTGCCAGTTGGCTCTTGCTGGGGCGCTCGCGCAGGAACCCGGCGGCCAGCAGGACTGTGAGCAGCACCTGCGCCTGGAGGACCAGGGAGGCGAGGCCTGCCGGCATGCCCAGCGCCATCGCCAGGTAGAGGAGGCCGAACTGGCCCGCGCTCATAAAGACACCGACGCCGATGATCGCCTTCCAGCTGACGTCAGGCTTCCTGATGAAGAAGATCCAGGGAAGACCACCAGGAGGAACCGCATGGCCACAAACAGCAGCGGGGGAACCTCACGGCCGTTCGCATGCAGGCCGAAGTCGATGGCCACGAAGTTCAGGCCCAGAGGACGGCGACCAGGGCGGCGAGGAGGGAGTGTCGGAGATTCACGGTCCCACTCTTGCAGACCGGCAGATGAAGCACCAGCGTTGAATTCTGCGTCGAATCATGTACGTTTGCTTCATGATTGAGATCGGCTCCCTGCGAGCCCTGACGACGATTGAACAGCACGGTTCGGTCATTGCTGCGTCGGAGGTGATGGGCTTCAGTCCGTCGGCCGTCTCCCAGCAGATCAAGAAGCTGGAGAAGCAGACCGGGTTCCCCGTCCTGGAGCGCCGCGGCCGCGGGGTGCTGCTGACCGAGCGGGGACTCACCCTGGCAGCGTACGGCCGGCGCATCCTGTCGGAGCTCGAGGAACTGGAATCCACCCTGTTGGCGGATCCGGCCAAACCCACCGGGCATCTCAAGGTTGTTGCCTTTTCCACGGCCTGCAGGGGCCTCGTGGGACCGCTGCTGGGACGCCTGGCCTCCTCCGGAGCGGACCTGGACCTCAGCGTGCTGGCCGAGGACCCGAGGGAAGCCGTGGCACGGGTGGCCAACGGGGAGGCGGACCTGGGTGTGGTCCACAACTGGAACTCAGTCCCGCTGGTGATACCGGAGCACATGAGACTCGAATGGTTGTGCGAGGACGTTGCCGACGTCCTGGTGCACCGCGTCCACCCCTTGGCAGGACGCGGCCAGGTGGAACCGGCGGATCTGGTGGACGAGCGCTGGATCAGCACGCCGCACGGAGCCATCTGTAACGAGGCGCTGCTGAGGATCTTCGCCGACCTTGGCCGGGTGCCGGACATCAGGGTCTACGATCCAGACTTCGCAACCCACATCGCACTGGTGGAGCAGGGAGCCGTTGTGGCGCTGGTCCCCCGCCTGGGCCGGCCCGCGCTGCCTTCGGACGTCATTGGCCTGCCGCTGGTCAACCCCACGCAGGTCAGGCAGGTAGGCATCGTGTACCGCCGCACCATGGCGGCCAGCCCGGGCATCCAGCACGTCGCCGGACTGCTGCGGGAGGTCGCCGGGCCGGTGGGCCAGCGGGTCCCGTGGAGTCAGTGGGCTCGCGGGACCTTGAACTTGGTCAGCCGGGCGTCCTGCCCGTCCAGCTCGGCCCAGGATTTTTCCGTTTCCAGCACCGTGAGGGCGCTGGTGGGGTAGCGCGTGGCGGCATCCATGTAGGCGTCGTGGTTTGAGTCGCGTGAGGCCAGGTGCATGGCGAGGTCCTGGACGCCAGGCATGTGCGAGATGAGCATCAGCGTGGTGACAGTGTCAGGCACGTGGTTGACCACGGCGAGCATCCGCAGCGCAGAGGCGGCGTAGAGGCCGTCCTCAAGCTTCGGCGTCGGGCCTTATCCCCCAGTTCTGAGCACACCCAGGTGCACGTCTGGCGGGTGCGGAGCGCGCTGGAACACAGGATGAAGTCCGGGAGGATGCCGTGTTTGACCAGCCATTTGCCGGCCAGGGGCGCCTCGCGGTGTCCCCGTTCCTCCAGCGGCCGCTCGTGGTCAGCAACGCCGCCCGGCCAATCAGCCTTGGCATGCCGCATAATCACCAGGCGTTTGATGTGGTGGTCGCTCATGCCTCAACCCTATAGCCGCGGAGGCCAACGCTCGCTGGCCCGGAACGCTCGAAAGCGGCATTTCTGTGGAGGGGCGCTGCAGCGTAGCGGCATTTCGCGTAGTGCCGCATCGCCGACCAGAATGCCGCGGAGGTCGCCCAGCGACCGGAGCGGCATGGCGGGAGGTGTCTAAGGCGCGGCGAAATGACGCAAAGCGAAAGCGGCCGTCCCATTGGTTACGGCCGCTTTGGTGCGTCGCTGAAGGACTAGATCGAGTATTCCGGAGCGGCCCAGACAATCACTTCGGGGTGCTCGTAGAAGCGGTAGCCCTGGCCGCGGACGGTACGGACTGTATTGGCGAGGCGGCCCAGCTTGGAGCGGAGACGGCGGATGTGGACGTCGATGGTGCGCTCGTTGGGACTTCCTCGGCGTTGCGCCACAGCCCCTCAAGCAGTTCATCGCGGCCCACCGTGCGGGTGCCGTTTTCCACCAGGTAGTTCAGGAGTTCGAACTCCTTGAAGGTCAGGTTCAGGGATTCGCCGTCCAGGTGGACTTCGCGGCGGGCGAGGTCGATCAGGACGCCGGACGGACGCGGGTCCTGGGGCTGTTGCAGCCGGGCAGTCTCGGTGCGCTTCTGCGCGTTCACGGTGGGTCACCAAAGGTGGAACGGACGACGTCGAGCGCGGAACCGGGGTGCCGGCCGGCGCCACGGCCACGGCCGCGTAGCTTTCAGCACCGGTCACGAGTGACTGTGCGTATGCGCGGATTTCCTGGGCAAGTTTGGCAATGGAGGTGCCAGCGGCCGCTGCGGTTTCCTCGTCGATGCCCATGTAGAGGACAAACCCACGGGCAACGGTGTCGTTGGCGACCGGCCGCACGGCGTTTGGTCCAGCAATAACCGGGGTGGGCGCGGTCAGCGGCGCGGCTTCGGCAGGCTGGACAGCGCGAAGCTGGCCGTAGGAATTGGGGTTGTAGCCCTGGGGTGCGTAGCCGGGGCAGGAAAGCTGGCGCCGGGGCAGCCGGGGCGAACGCCGGTCGGGCACCGAACCCCTGGCGGAGGCCGGAAGCCTGGCCGGCCTTGCCTGCGTTACGGACGGAGATGTGGACGTATCCGGATGCAACTGACATGAATGCTTACCTCAATGTGAATGGCCGTCATCGCGGCTCGAATGCTGGTTGTCCCGCAATGAGATCTGGGGATGGCGCCCTACGCTGGGCTGGGGGCGAATGCCTAAGAACTTCGTGGGGTCTGAAGATCAGGCGTGCATTCGACAACAGCGCATGTCGGCACCAGCGGATGTGCTGGGCCAATATTCTGCGGCTGCAGGTGCTGTTGAGTTCTTGTTCACAATTGAAAGTGTGCAACGTAACAATGAAAACTTGCAAGTAACAATGGGTGCAACGTTCCGCATACTGAGACAAAATGCGGATTTGTGTGATAGATCACCATTCTGATATGACGACAAAATGCGCCTTGTCGTCCGCCAAGGGTGCGCAAATAGCCCATTGCAGCGAACAATCTTCGCCCATTCGCGACGCACGGCCACAAAAATTCACCGCGGCATGACCTTCCGAAATTGCTTGCGGCCTTTTACCGCCTGTCCAACGGAAACGGCTTCAGCCCGGCGCCTTCTCGGCATCCCGCGTGTCCATCCAGCTCGCTAGGCTGGGATTCACAGCGTGCGCACAGGAACCCCATAGCGCGGGCTAACAGAATGATCGGAGAGTTGTCCCATGGCCACTTCGCACTCCATGACCAACAACCTTCCCCAACTGACCCACCCGGACGGCTCCCCATCCGCGCCCTGGTGGCTGACGACGAACCCAGCCTTTCCGAGCTCATGAGCATGGGCTGCGCATGGCCGGCTGGTCTGTTGCCGTGGCTTCGGACGGCCCTGAGGCCGTCAGGCTTGCCAAGGAGTTCCGCCCGGACATCCTGGTGCTGGACGTGATGCTGCCAGGGTTCGACGGCGTTGAGCTGCTGGGCAGGATCCGCGCCTTCGCGCCCGAGGTACCTGCGCTTTTCCTGACTGCCAAGGACGCTGTCCAGGACAGGATCGTGGGCCTGGCGGCTGGCGGGGACGACTACGTGACCAAGCCGTTCAGCATGGAAGAGGTCCTGCTCCGGCTGCACCGCCTGGTCCAGCGCTCCGGCGTTGCCGCGATGGACACAGCCGAACTTGTGGTGGGCGATCTTGTCCTCAACATCGACACCCGCGAAGTGACCCGTGCGGGCGACGCCCTCCAGCTCACGGCCACCCAGTTCGAGCTGCTCCGGTACCTCATGGAGAACCCCAAACGCGTCATCAGCAAAGCCCAGATCCTGGACCGCGTCTGGAACTATGACTTCGGCGGCCAGGCCAACATTGTGGAGCTCTACATCTCCTACCTGCGCAAGAAAGTGGATGCAGTGCACGTGCCCATGATCCATACCGTGCGGGGCGCCGGCTACGTCATCAAGCCTGCTGAGTAGCAGCTCGATGTCCTCGCCGCGAGCAGCCCCAGCACCAGTCCGGAGCTGGTTGAAACCGGACACGTGGCATCTGCGCACGCGCCTGATTCTGTTGGCCATGGCCCTGCTGGTGGCCATCTGCGGCGCAGTGGGGCTGTTCAGTTACGCCTCCATGGATTCCGTTCTCACCGGGCAGCTGGATGAACAGCTGAGCCAGGCGGCCAAACGCTCGAACGGTCCGGGCCGCCCGCCCCTGGGCGGATTCAACGGCAGGCCGGACCCGTTTGACTCCCGCGGGCAGAGCGTGGGAACGCTGAATGCGCGGATCCTGGACGGCCAGATCCCCAGCGGCGGCTTCTTGGACTCGGGCACCACACGCCTGGCCCTCGACGCCGCAGACAAGCAGACCCTGCTGGCGCTGACGAAGAACGGCGTTCCCGTAAACCGCTCGCTGTCCAACGGGGATTACCGGATTGTGGCCGTGCAAACCGGCTACGGCGATGTCCTGGTCACGGGCCTTCCGCTCGGCGCCAAGGAGAGCACGCTGGCGTCCCTGGTGTGGACCTTTGTGTTTGTCTCCTTGGGCGGCCTGGCGCTGATCGGCCTTGCCGGAACAGTGCTGATCCGGCGCACCATGAAGCCATTGGAGCAGCTTTCCGAGGTGGCAACCCGGGTGGCCCGGCTCCCGCTGGACGCGGGCGAGGTGGCACTCGCGGTGCGCGTCCCGCCGTCGAACTCCAATCCCGGAACCGAAGTGGGCAGCGTAGGGCATGCCCTCAATCTAATGCTGGACAATGTCGCCAACGCACTTGAGGCGCGGCAGCGGAGCGAGACCAAGGTGCGGCAGTTCGTTGCCGACGCTTCCCATGAGCTGCGCACCCCGCTGACCGCCATCCGCGGGTACACGGAGCTGATGCGGATGACCGAGGACTTCACGCCGGACGGCCGGAAATCCCTGGCCCGGGTCCAAAGCCAGTCCGAGCGCATGACCACCCTGGTGGAGGATCTGCTCCTGCTTGCCCGGCTCGATGAGGGCCAGCCCCTGAAGCTCAGCGAAGTGGACCTCACCCAGCTCGTGATCGAAACCGTCAGTGACGAAAAGGTCATCGCCCCGGACCACCACTGGCGCCTGGAACTGCCTGACGAGCCGCTCGCCGTCACCGGGGATGCCTCCCAACTGCGTCAGGTGCTTGTCAACCTGCTCTCCAATGCGCGCAAGCACACGGCGCCCGGGACAACGGTGGTCACCGCTGTCGCAAAATCTGCTGATGGCGGCGCAGCGGTGACGGTAACGGACGACGGCGGGGGCATCCCTGCCGAGTTCGTGGACCATGTTTTCTCCCGGTTTGCCCGCGCAGACGCATCGCGCAAGGGTACGGCGCCGGCCTCGGGCGCCGGGCGTCCGAAGGTACCAGCGGCCTGGGCCTGTCCATTGTCCAGTCCATCATGGAGGCCCACGGCGGCAGCGTGGAAGTGACATCGCGGGCCGGACGGACAGAGTTCACGCTGCTTTTCCCGGCCGGCATCCTCGTATGAACATCAGACACCCGGGCACAGCAAGGCGACATACCGCCGTCGTGATTCTCGTTACCTAAATGTGACTTAAGCCGCCAGCTCCGGTACCGTCGATATGGTGCGGTTCCCGTTTGGGCCGCATATCCGGATGACGCCAAGCTCTGCCGCTTCCCGGATTCCGCTTTCAGAGGCAGAGGCGGGGACCCAACCGTCCCGGGCACCGAGTGCCCTTGGGGTTAAGCCAACACGTGATTGTGCCGTGTGGCCGGATGCCCTCATCCGAACCCGACAGCTAACTCCGCAGGTGTGAGAGGCGATCCATCATGTCTGAATTCAAGGTAGAACCGCGCCCACAGGGCGACAACAAATCCAATAGCCACCGCAAGCAGACCCGCTTCGGCGCAGCTATGGCCCCACTGTCCAGGGCCGCCCGGATTCCCTCCGTGGGCCAGCGCGTCGCGGTGTTCGCCACCGCGTGCGCCCTGCTGGTCGGCGTAAGCGCCGCAGCACACGCTTCCGAGTCGGCCTCGCTTGCCACCAGCGCCAACCAGGCCGCCGAAGAAGAGAACGCCCAGTCGAAGCTCAACTTCGAAGCGGCTGAGATCCAGGCCCGGCCGCGCCGGAATCGGCTCCGGCTGAAATCAACGTCGCGCCCCAGGCCGCCGATCCGGCACCTGCCCCGGCACCGGAACCGCTGCCGCTCCTGCTCCGGCCCCCGAGCCTGCCCTTGTTGTGGCCGTCAACGATCCCGCAGGAGCCCAGGCGTACGCTGCCGGCCAGCTGGCAACCTACGGCTGGTCCGCTGACCAGATGCAGTGCCTGCAGACGCTGTGGACCAAGGAATCCGACTGGACCACCACGGCCACCAACGCCAGCAGCGGCGCGTACGGAATCGTCCAGTCACTGCCTGCAGAGAAAATGGCCAGCGCCGGAGCGGACTACCTCACCAACTACCGCACGCAGATCAACTGGGCCTGAACTACATCCAGGAGCGCTACCAGTCACCGTGCGGCGCGCTGAACTTCCACCTGTCGCACAACTGGTACTAGGCCGACTGAGCTGCGCCGGCAGCTGGCGTCGCCGAGCGGCGCCGGCGGATCACGAAAGTGATCTGCCAGCGTCAAAGCCGGAAGGAAATGAGCTGCCGTCCCGCGGCGTCCGTTTCCACGGAGGCGGTTACGGCTCGGTAATCCGCGATATGCAGCACGCCTGCCGGCAGCTCGCCCGCATTGGGACCCACGGCCACCGTCCGGATACCGGCGGCAACGCCTGCCGCGATTCCGGCGGGCGCATCCTCGAACACCACGGCGTCCTCCGGATTGACGCCCAGCAGACCGGCGGCCATCAGATAGCCCTCCGGGTGCGGCTTGCCCTGTGTGACCAGGTCCGCCGTCACGGCCGTGGCCGGCATGTCCAACCCGGCAGCGTCCATGCGGATGTCCGCCAGGGCCCTGTCCGCTGAAGTCACCAGCGCCACTGCCTGGGCCGGGAGGCTGCGAAGCAGGTCGGCAGCCCCCGGCAACGCGATGATACCGGCAGTCCGCACGCGTTCCATCGCGCCGAGTTCCGCAGTGAGCGCCACAACGTCGGCTCCCTCCGGCGCGAACCGGCGTACGGTATCGGCAGCCTGGACGCCGTGCGAAATGCGCAGGATTTCGGCGATGTCCAGGCCGTACCGGGCCGCGAATTCTCCCCAGACCTCCTCCACTACTGCCGTGGAGTCCACCAGCGTGCCGTCCATATCGAAAAGAACGGCCCGGCAGGTCAGTGTTCGTGTGGCGGCAGGTGTGGGGATGCTCATGCTGCCTATTTTGCCTTAGCCGTTGCGACTCCAGGCGCCGCGCCCTTAGTCGTCACGGCCCGGGATGTACTGCACCGCCCACTTGTTTCCGTCGGGATCGGCGAAATAGACGAAGTGCCCCCAGTCCTGGATGTCTATGTCGCTGACCTCCACACCGTTGCCCTTGAGGTGGTCGTGGGCAGCCTGGATATCGCTGACCACCATCTGCAGGCTTGGGGCCGTACCCGGAGGGGCATCGTTGAGGCCCTCGCCAATACAAATGGAGCATGCGGATCCCGGCGGGGTCAGCTGCACGAATCGGATGCCATCCATGGGCCGCTCGTCGAAATCCGGGTTGAATCCAACTTTGTTGACGTAGAAATCCTTGGCGCGGTCCACATCGGATACGGGCACAAAAACTAGTTCAAGTTTCCAGTCCATGCGCCACAGGCTAACGGCGGCGGCAGGAAAGCGAAAGACCTGAAATCCGAAGCAGCCCCGAATCAGCCGGCGATGCCGTACAGGCGGTCGCCGGCGTCGCCCAGCCCGGGAACGATGTAGGACTTCTCGTTGAGCCGTTCGTCAATGGAGGCCAGCACGATGGTCACGTTGGCCTCCGCCAGTTCCTCTTCGAGCTTGGCCAGGCCCTCCGGCGCGGCCAGGAGGCAAATGCACGTGACGTCGGAGGCGCCGCGCTTGAACAGGAACTTGATGGCTTCGCGCAAGGTTCCGCCGGTGGCAAGCATCGGGTCCAGCACAAAGATCTGCCGGTCCGTCAGGTCCTCCGGGAGCCGCTCCGCGTAGGTGATGATGTCCAAGGTTTCCTCATCGCGGGCCATGCCCAGGAAGCCCACCTCAGCGGTGGGGACCAGCTTGGTCATGCCCTCGAGCATGCCGAGCCCGGCGCGCAGGATGGGGACCACCAGAGGCGTGGGCTTGGTGAAAGCGGTGCCCACTGTGGTGCTGACCGGCGTCTCGATGGTGACCGGCTGGGTGCGGACCTCGCGTGTTGCCTCGTAGGCCAGGAGTGTCACCAGCTCTTCCGTCAGCTGCCGGAAGACCGGTGACGGAGTGTTCTTGTCCCGCAGGACGGTGAGCTTATGGGCGACCAGCGGGTGGTCCACAACGAGAGTGCGCATGCGTCAAAACTATCACCCACGCGGGCAGCGCCCGGCCGGAAATCAGCTCGACGGATCGTCCCGCAGGGCGGGGTGTTCGAACGTGGGTGCCGGGCCCGCGTGCTCGCGTTTCCGCAGCACATGGAACAGCCGGTGCGCCAGGATCACCATGCCCACCCAGGCAAGGCCCAGGAACCAGCCGGCCATCACATCCGTCAGCCAGTGGTGGCCCAGGAACACCCGGCTCAGGCCCATCGCGATGATGAATATCACCCCGGCGGTGATGGCTGTGATGCGTGCCCACAGCATTTCGAACTGAAGGCACATCACGTACACCAGGACACCGATCACAACCGTCGTGTTCAGGGTGTGGCCGCTGGGGAAGGAAGGAGAGGTTTCGTAGGGCGGGACCGCTTCGGAATGGTCCGGGCGCGTGCGGCCCACCAGCCGCTTGCCCACTGTGGTGGCCATCGTTGAGACGGCCGCTGCGCCGCCCACCAGGATGATGGGCCGCCAGGTGCGGCTCAGGAACGTGAGCCAGGCCGTGAGGATGCTGGCCAGGACGGGCATGCCGATGCCGCCGCCAATGTTGGTGAAAGCCGTTACTCCGGCGGACAGCGCGGGGTTCCGCAGGTCCTGCGAAAGCTCCAATGCGGGCAGGTCCAGGGACGCCAGGCCCTCTTCGTCCACCACGTTGTTATAAACCTCGGCGCCCAGCAGTGCCATGGTCATCACCAGTGCTCCCCCTACCAGAAGCGTGAACCACAGTGCGGCATATGGTTTGAACCATTGGCCCAGACGGTCCCTGAATCTGTCCACGATGCCTCCCCGGCGTTAATGCTTTGCAGGCTGGATATCCTTCGAAACTATCATTGAGCCATGGTCGCCGCAGAAAAGAACCACCTCGAATGGATGGGTCTTGCCCTGGACGAAGCCCGGCGCGCGCTGGCCACGGAGGACGTGCCGATCGGCGCCGTGGTGATTGGCCCGACGGCGCCGTGCTGGGTTCCGGACGGAACCAGCGGGAAGAGCTGGGAGACCCCACTGCCCACGCGGAGGTGGTGGCCATCCGGCAGGCGGCTGACCGGTTGCGTGCGTTGTCCAAACTCGACGGCGGCACCGGGGACGGCTGGCGGCTGGCCGACTGCACGCTCGTGGTGACTCTGGAGCCGTGCGCCATGTGCGCCGGCGCGGTGGTCCTGGCCAGGATTCCCCGCGTGGTATTCGGTGCCTGGGACGAGAAAGCCGGAGCGGCGGGCTCGGTATTCGATATCCTCCGCGAGCGCCGGCTCAACCACTGGGTTGAGGTGTACGGCGGGGTCAGGGAAGAGGAGTGCGGTGCAGTTCTCAGGGACTTCTTCTCTGCGCACCGCAGCCGGCTGTAACGGGTCGTAGGCGGGCTGCAGTTCATCTCGGGCCTGCTGTAGCGCTCTCACCTGCCTGGACGACTCTCAGCCTGCGGCATCCAGGGCGTCGATCCTGTCCTGGCGCGAGGCCGGCGAGTCCAGGCTGAACGAGCGGAAGTCCCCCAACTCGTCCCGGATCCAGGCCTCTACCTCGGCGATGCGCCGGGATACTGCGGGTGTGGCCCCGTCAAAGAGCCAATAGGCAATCCGTGATTTCCCGGGATCGTATTGCCACAGCCCGATGATCCGGCCGCGGTCGAAGATGGGATGATCCGGCAGGTCAGCCTGCAACGCCAACGTGGACCCCAGGACCTGCTTTCCCTTGTCCTGCTCGGCAAACAGATCCCCTGAGTTCCTGCGGAGCAGGACCAACGAATCCGTGCCGGCCAGCAGCTGAATCTGTTCCTCCGCCGGCGCCTCGAACGCCGCAAGCCGCCCGACGTCGTCGGGCGTCATCCACAGCACCTCACCGTTGGCGGTGGGAACCTCCACCGCCCCAGTGGCGGCCAACGCTGCCTTCGTGTGGGCAAGGGTGAACCCGGTGAACCATTGCGACTGCTTGACCGTGGCACCGCCAGTCCAGCCGAGATAGCGCTGCAGCAGGAGGCTGCGGGCGGCGTCGTCGTCCATGACGGTGGGCGGCAAACCCCACAGTGTGTAGGCGTAGCGCTGCTGATCCAGCCGGCCGTTGGCGGGCACGCGCCGGATCCGGCCGTCTGCCTGGAGGAGGCCCAAGGCCGTGGGCAACGTGGTGGCCGCGCCCTTCTTTTTGCCCTCCTCGCCGAGGTTCCGGACCGAATCGCCCAGGAGATCCTTGAGCTGTTTGGGGTCCAGCGGGATGGCGGCCTCGGCGAGGGCGTGGACGATCTCCTCCTCCAGCAGCGTGATCTCGCCGCGCTCGACGCCCATTCTTGCCAGCACACGGAACGGCGCCACGGCCGCGTCCCGGCCGATCTGGAGGCCCACGCAAAATCATCCTGTCCCAGCACATAGGTGCAGCCGCGGGCGGTGGGCAGCTCATGGATTTTCAGCGACAGGACGTCGGAATCCGCCTGCGCGCGGCTGGTGCCGGCGCGGGCAAAGAGCGTGAGGTACGGGTTGGCGCCGCCGACGGAACGGGCCCAGCCCGCTCTGCTAAACACGTCGGCGGCATCCGCGCCCTGCAGGAAGCCGTCGAGGCCCTGCTTGTGCCAGGCCCATGCCCTGAGGAACTCCGGAGTGAGCACCTGCGGATTCGGGGCATCTTGGCTTACGGCTTTTGGGGCACTGCTTGGGGGATCACGGCTTGGGGGTCACAGCTTGGGGGTTAATGCGGCGGCGGTCGGAAGCGTGGTCATGGCTTATTGTCCACCGGCCGTCCCGCAGCGGTAGGCATCCGCGCGGCCGGGGTTCCTTCAGCGGGCGATTTGGCACGAGGCGTTTTAGCAGGCACGCCGAGGATTTCCAGGACGTTCCGGGCGGTGGAGTCCCAGCCGGGCAGCTGGGCCCGTGCCGCCACGGCAGCCGCCCGCCAGCCGGCTCGGAGGGATTCGTCCACCAGCCACTGCCGGATCACGGCAGCGAGCACGTCCGCGTGGTGGTCTTCAGGTCCGTTGCCACGACGTGCGTCGCCTGCGGGTCCGGCGAGTCCGACGGCGGCACCAGGCACCGCATATGTCCCGCCATCCCGTTCACCACCACGCTCGCCGTCCGGTCTACCCGCGAGCCTGCCGGCTCTTGGCGCGAGCCTGCCGGCAAGTCTCCCGGCGAGGCCCAACGCTTCCACGGCGCCGGTCCCGTCCCGCACGATGACGGGAATCCCGTGGGCCAGCGATTCCGTCACTACAAGCCCAAAGGCTTCGGCCCGCGACACGAGAATGCTCAGGTCCGTCCGGTTCCATTCGTCCGCCAGTTCGGTCCCGGCGAGCTGTCCGGTCACGCGCACCCTGTCCTCCATTTCAAGGGAGGCAAGCGCTGCCCGGACCTGTGCCGCATAGGCGGGATCGGCGTCGTCCGTTCCCACCAGGGACGCTGTCCAGGCGAGGTCCCGGAGCCTGGCGAGCGCGGCCACGGTCAGCAACTGGTCCTTGTTGGGCAGCAGCGCGGCCACCGCAATGATGTGGGGCGGGTCCGAACCCGACGCCACCGGTGCCGCGTCCGTCCCGGGCAGGGCAATACTGCTGGCGCGGAGCCCGTGCTTTTCTGCCGCCGAGGCCGCTGCGGACGAACTGGTGCAGATCACTCCGGCGGCCGCGCGCAGTGCCCGCCCTTCGCCGTCGGGGTGGCTGGGCGACGGCATGTGCTGCAGTATCCAGGTGTGGTGTCCGGCGGCCGCGGCGTACTCCAGTTCGCTCG
Source organism: Arthrobacter sp. Hiyo4 (assembly GCA_002370555.1). Lineage (GTDB taxonomy): Bacteria > Actinomycetota > Actinomycetes > Actinomycetales > Micrococcaceae > Arthrobacter. Next base: position 543,950 of record AP014718.1, on the reverse strand, counting down.
GCGCACCGCAGGCAATCAGCCCGTCCACGAGGGTGACCGTTTCTGGGGTGATGTCCGTCTGCGGTGAGTCCGGCCTTGGGTCCCAGGCGCCCAGCAGGCCGCCCAGCCGCCGTCGGTCCCTGGCGCTGGCATCCGGCCAGGAACCCTCTACCGCCAGAGTCTCCACCGCCACGCCCAACGTCCTCAGGCCTTGGGTGAGCCGCGCGTTGTAGACTTTGCCGCCGGAATTGTGGCGGATGTTGGCGGGGACCAGGAACCTGACCAGCATGGGATCAGGCGGACAGGTCGTATACGTAGGTGGCCCACGCGTCCGGATTTTCGCGCAAGGTGACGTCGATCCCCGCGAGCTCGCGGCCGTCGTCGTCATCCTTTAGCTTGGCGGCGACGGCGTGGGCGATGTACTCGGCAAGTGCCTCGGTGGTGCTGAGCTTGCCCTCGAAGTCCGGATGTTCGTCCAGGTTTTTGTAGTTAAGGCCGGACAGCACGTCCTCGATAATGCCGCCAGCGGCTCCGATGTCCAGGACGATCGAGTCTTGGTTCAGCGCACGACGGCGGAACGTCACCTCCGCCACGAACGTCGCCCCGTGGAGGGCCTGGGCCGGGCCAAATGCCTCCCGCGGGAGGCTGTGGGCGATCATAAAGTGGCGTCGGACGGTCAGGCTGAACACCGGCTACTTCCTGTCCTTGGGATCGGCTTCCGCGGGGCTGTGTGCGTTGGGGTATTCGATGACATGGCACAGGGCTTCGAGCGTGCCGTCGGCGAGGTTCTGGACTACTGCCGGCAGATCCGTGAACGGCGAGGCGCCGGTGAGGAATACATCGAAGATGGGGTCCTTGAGGAGCTCAACAGCCAATTCGAGGCGCTCGGCCGTGGTCCGGCGGTGCCGCCGCGCCCGGGCAACCACGCCCACCTGGCTGGCCCTGATGGAGAGCCTGCGTGCGTGAAAATCTTCGCCCAGCGGCAGCGTGACCTTGTGGTTGGCGTACCAGGACATCTCGATGATCTCCCCCTCATCGCCGGCCAGCTGCAGGCTGCGTGCGAGGCCTTCCTGGGAGGCGGAGCAGTGGAACACGATGTCGCTGTCCGGTTTGGCATCATCCGGGATGGCGAACTCCACGCCAAGCTTGTCCGCCAAGTGCTTACGTTCCGGGTCAAGGTCCACCAGCTGGAGTCGGGTCAGCGGAAAGGTCCGCAGCAGTGCCGCCACCATGCCACCCACCAGACCGGCGCCGACTACGGTGATCCGGTCCCCCAGCCTCGGTCCGGCTTCCCAGAGGGCGTTGACGGCGGTTTCCACGGTGCCGGTGAGGACGGCGCGGCGGGCGGGACGCCGTCGGGAATCCTGGTGAGGGCAGCTGTGGAAATGACGTAGCGGTCCTGATGTGGATTGAGGCAGAAGACCTTCTGGCCTGCCCAGCCTTCGGGCCCTCCTCCACAATGCCCACCGAAAGGTACCCGAACTTCACGGGCGACGGGAACGTGCCTTCCTGGTGCGGCGCGCGCATCTCCTCAGCCACGCGGGGCGGGACGGAGCCGGTGTGGACCACAATTTCTGTGCCCTTACTGATGCCTGAATACAGCGTGCGGACCAACGCTTCGCCGGGCCGGGGGCGGGCAGGGCCTCGTTCCGGAGTTCGCCGTGTTCCGGGCCCGTGGTCCAGTATGCGGTCGCCTGAGCTTCTTTGCGTGACTTGGTCATCTTGGTTATGAATCTAGTCCGCGGCGGCTCTCCGCGACACCCACCCGGCGCTCACAGACACTTGCGGCCCGTGAAATCCGGGCCACAACTGTCCGTTCGCGCTGTTGATGGGAGGAGAGCCTGATGGGAACGAAGCCCAGTTCGGCCCGTCTTCGACGTCCGTGGCCTAACCCTGCCGATGTTGGCTCGACCCTCGCTTGGCGCTGGCGGTCAGACAGTGCTGTGGGCAGTGAAGTCCCACTTCGGGAGGGGGTCTTCCTTCGGGAAGCGGTCTTCGGGCACGGGCCCGTCCGGCAGCGCGACGTCTGGGAATATGTCGTCCGTTGGCAGCCCACAGTCGGGCAGTTCATTGCCGGGCAGATGAAGGCCGGACGGTTGAGGCTCCGAAACAAGATCATCTGACCAGGATTTGGGCCACTCCGGTGGTTCCCAGTCGGGGTGTTCGCTGGCGTAGTGGCGTCCGGTGGGTGATATCCAGCCGGGTGGTTCGTTCTTGGTTGCGGTGGTGGGTTTCCAGGCCGTGGTGTGGCGGAGCCGGTGGTGCTTGTGGCAGGGCTGGCCGAGGTTGCTGATCCCGGTGGATCCTCCTTTGGCCCAGGCCAGGAGGTGGTCTGCTTCGTTGTCGAGGGAATGGTTGCTGCAGCCGGGGAAGGGGCATTTTCCGTCGCGCAGCCGTAGCCATTGGCGTTGGGCTTTCGTCACCCGGTAGCTGGTCCGTCCGATCTCCAGGGGTGCACCGTCCCGCGGGTCTACAAGCACACGGTGGAAGGACTCGGCGCCGTCGGCGATGAGTTGCCGGGCCATGGACGGCGGGATCGGCCCGTATCCGTCCAGCATGGCTGGCTCGTCGGTGCGGCCCAGCAGCGCCATCACAGGGACCGTGACGAGGACCTGTGCCCGCGGCGACGGGACACCGTCGCCCACTGCCAGGCCCGTTTCGCCGATACTGCCCGTTTCGCCCTTGCCGCAGGACATGCCCGTCATGCCACCGGTTCCGGCGCCGGCGATGTTGTTGCCCAGGAGCCAGGTGGCGACGGTGTCTGCGCGGATCTGGCTGAGGTTCCGGTCCTCATGAGGCCCCTGCAACGCCCTGGCCGCAGCGGTGGCCCGGTTCCAGATCCCGGCGGCCTGATCGGCGGGCAGGTAGGCGGAGAGCCAGGCCATGCCGTCGCGGTCCGGGGCATATTCCAGGCGTCGGTCGGCTGCGCTCTTGATGTGGCGTTTTTCGATGCTGACCTGGTGGTGCCGTTCCCGCCACGTCCGCGCCTTGTGCCGGAACCTTCCGGGGATGAGCTCACCGGCGAAGCCACGTGCGGGATTCACCGCGTGGGGGTCCAGGAAATGTGCCTCCAACGCCGCCGCGCCCGGCCTGTCGAGGTTGGTGGTTTCGTCGACCATGATCCGGGCGTGCTGCCACGAGATCGTCCCGGCCTGCAGCGCCGACAGGGTCAGAGGCAGTGCGGTGGTCAGTGCGTGCGCCTCGGCAAGGAGAGTACCCGCGGCGCGTTCGCTGACCGTCAGGGCACACGCGACCTCGGCGACCACGGCCATCTCCTGCCCGGTACGGTCCTCGGGCGACGTGGCAGGGCCCGCCAGGGCCCGGTGGTGTCGGCATATACGGCAGCCAGCCAGGCCTTCAGGGCGGCACTTTTCGCCTCCAACCGCGAGATCTCGGCCAGCCCGTCCAGGAATGCATCTGCCCTCCGACGCATAGGGTCCGCGTCCCCGGAACAGTTGGAGTCGGTCCCGTCCCGGAGCGCAGAAGCCAGCTCAGCAAAAGACACCGAAAGGGCCTCCGCCGTCGCCACAGCCGCTCTGCTATCCATACCCAAATCATCCCCGGAGGGTCTGACACTAACGGTGAGGCTGGAGGGCTATGTGCATAACTCTGATCACTCGAGCCTCAAGGTTGCCATCCGAACCGGCAGCCGCGACGCTGCAGGGCCCCTCGTGGCCTCGGGCGCTGGAGTGGGCTTAGATGTCCCGTTGCACCCTCCGGGGGCGGAATGCCTGCCGTTTTGTGGATGGGCGGTATGCTCCGGTAACCTATTCAGGTTGGTGACGTGTCCGAGCGGCCGAAGGTGCAACACTCGAAATGTTGTTTGGTGTCAAAGCCAACGTGGGTTCAAATCCCACCGTCACCGCCAATTGGCAAGGCCCCTGCTTCCCTCATAACAAAGGGAAGTGGGGGTTTTGTTTTGCCCCAAATTTAGCCCCTTGATTTGCTGACGTTGCCGTAGATCGTGGAGCGCGAAAACCTGAAGCAGGTCGGCGATGCGTTGGACAGTGTTGCTGCCGGCGCTAATACGCCGACTGGCGGACGCCCCGTCGTTGAGGCGACCGCCAGTGTCACTGCGCTGCGGGCGTTAGTGCTCCGTGCCTGCCGCAGCAGCCTTCCTGGCGCTCTTCTCGGCGTCCTTTTCGGCGCGCAGAGCCTCCGCCTCGTGCTGCTCCTCGGCCTTTTCCTGGTGGATGACCTCTGCCAGGAGCTTCTCCATCTCCTTGGCCACGCCGGCCGCTGACGCCGGGTTCTGGCCGGTCACCAGCCGGTCGTCGACCACCACCATTTCCTCAAAGACACCAGCGGAGACATGGGTGGCACCCTGTTCCTCAAGCCGGTCTGCCAGAAAGAACGGGATGACCTTGTCCTTCCCTGCGGCGACTTCCTCGTCGTTGGTGAAGGCGGCCACCTTCCTGCCCTCGACCAGCCGAAAGCCGTTGGCCAACTCGACCTTCAGCAGTCCGGCCGGCCCGTGACAGACGGCGCCCACCACACCGCCGGCGTTGTAGACGCTGGCTACAAGGTTCTGCAGGCCTTCGCTATCCGGGAAGTCCCACATGGTGCCGTGGCCTCCCACGAGGAAGACGGCGTCGTACTGGTCGGGATCAACGACGTCAACGCGGGCAGTGTTGTAGAGACCGGCGCGCGTGGTCTCGTCCTCCGTGAAGGCAACCTGGATGGGATCTTTTGAGTCCACCTCGTCGCGCGGGGGCTGGCCACCCTTGATGGACGCAAAGTCGACGAAGTGCCCGGAATCCTTGAAGACCTTCCAGGGATGTGCGGCCTCGGCGACGTTGTACCCGGTCTTCTCTCCGGTATCGCCGATCTCGGAAACGCTGGTCAGTAGCATGAGGATTTTCTTCATGAAGTGCTCCTTCCGTCTAACTTCCACCCTACGCCCAGCCCCATTCAGGCCCTCCCCGGCTTAGAAGGCATGGGCTTTGTTGTACCGGCGGACAGCTCCTCCGCTAAAGCTTGTCCCTCCTGTCATCTCCCTTGTGGCCGCCGCGCAGGTTTTCCTGGACCTTGCCGAAGAGGTCCTTGATGGTGGACTCGGTATTGGTGAGCATGTCCGGCTGCAGGTAGACGTGCTGACTGCCCGGGAGGCTGTAATTGGACTGCAGGCCGCCGCTTCCTTCGACACCTTGCAGGGCGATGGTCACGCCGCCTTCCTTGCGCGCAATGGCCGCAATTTTTCCGAACACCAGCGTGAATTCGTCTGGCTCAAAACTGACGGTCTGACCCCCGTGGGTCCTGTTAAGTTCACTGGCCGGAATCGCTTTCTCGTTGCCAGTCCCTGAGTAGTTCATCAAGCGCTCCCTGAGGCAGTTGGCCACTTACGCCAGCAGTCTAGCCCCGCCCCTGCCGCGGTACATGGCCCTACTGGATGCCTGCACAAACGGCCGCAGCAAGAGTGGTCACATCCTCCATTGAGCAGACCAGAGCCCTTCAGGTTGAATGAAGTGGACCCGGCACACCTGCCCGGCATCCGATCCTTAAGGAAGAACCGTGACTTCGATGACGAATCGCGCCAATGGGCGGCCGCAGACTCTTCCAGGTCAGCGACCAGGTCTGCGAAGGCCCGAAATCCCTTGGAGCCAGCAGTGACCGAAACCTGCCCCGACGACTGCCACTACTGCTCAGGCCCCGAAACAGACTGACCCTGGGTTGGGCAGCGGCCGCCAGCCCTGCGAGACTGGTCCTGAAGCCGACGTCGATCTGCCAGGAGCCACCGCATGACTCTCGAGAACAGCACCTCAGCCAGCTCAAACCGCATCACCAAACTGTTCGGCACGGACGTTCCGGTGGTGCTGGGCCCGTTCGGCGGAGTCTCTTCCGTGGAGCTGACGGCAGCAGTGAGCGACGGCGGCGGGCTGGGTTCCTACGGCCTCTACGGTTACGGTGCGGACGCCATCCGGAACACAACAGCCGAGCTCAAGAAGGCAACGGCGAAGCCGTTCGCCCTCAACCTCTGGATTCCCACCGGCGACGAAACCACCTCGCTCCCCCAATCGGACTTCGACCAGTACATCGAAACCCTGAAGCCGTACTTCGACGAAGTGGACCTTCCGCTTCCGCTCATGCCGGACCGTTACCTGCCCGACTACGACGAGCAGGTGGAGGCAACCCTGGAGGCGGGTCCCGCCGTCGTCAGCTTTGTGTTCGGTGTGCCCGCGCCGGAACTGGTGGAGGAGGCGCACCGGCGTGGAATCGTGGTAGTGGGAACCGCCACGACGGTCGCGGAAGCCGTTGCCCTGGAAGCAGGAGGCGTGGATGCCGTGGTTGCCAGCGGCATGGAATCCGGCGGCCACCGCGTCTCGTTCCTGAAGTCCGCGGAGGAGTCCCTGATCGGAACTTTTGCACTGGTTCCGCAGGTGGTTGACGCCGCCGGGATTCCGGTCATCGCCGCCGGCGGCATTGCAGACCGCCGCGGCTACGCTGCTGCACGAGCCCTCGGCGCCGACGCGGTCCAGGTGGGCTCGGCGTTCCTGGCCACCCGCGAATCCGCGGCCGTGCCTGCATACCGGGCCATCCTCCACAGTCCGGCCGCGCGGGAAACAGTGCTGACGAGGGCCCTCAGCGGACGGCTTGCACGCGGCATCCCCAACCGCATCATCGCGGAACTGTCAGAACGGAACACAGCTCCTTTCCCCGTCCAGAACTGGCTCACCGGCCGCTTCCGCCCACAGGCGGCCGCACAGGGAAACACGGAGCTTATGTCGCTGTGGGCGGGGCAGGCCACACCGCTGATCCGGCATGACTCCGCCGCCGTTGTCCTGGCCGAACTCCTCGCCGGCAGTACGGCTTTGTAAACTCGATACATCCGCGGTTATCCCAGCCATCTAATGTGGGACGATCGCCCGTTGACACCGGAGGCACTCCTTGACCAAAAAGACCGGCAAGTCCAAGAGCAAGAACAAGGACCGGCGGCACCTGAAGGCTGTTCCTCCGGCCCCCAGGATGCCGCTGCAGCTGATCCTGAACCATCGGGCAATTGACTCGATGGCTGTCGAGTTTCTTCAATGGAACGCGGCTGAGGCTCCGGACCCGGCCGATGCCTTCGAGTGCCTCGAACTGGTCAAACTGTTTCTCACGGCGCAGCACGCCATCAACGGTTCGAGTTCGGCCACCGCGATCGACAGTGACCGCGTGGAGCAGGCGGCCGGAGCCATTGCGGCGTCGTTGGACCCCGAGGACATGGATGAGGCCTTCGACGACATCTACTTCGCCCTTCACTCGTACATCCATTTCCTGAAAGGGACCGGCCGATGGAGCGGCACGGACGCCGACTTCGACGAACTCCATTCAGCGCTGGGAAACGGTATGGCCGCGGCTGTCCCGCAGTTGCCGGTTATCCAAGTACCTGACCTCAGCGACGACCACCAGGAGGCCGCGTTCAATGCCATGCCGCTGATTCAGCATGCCACGTCCCTGCTGGACTGGATCGGAACCGGCAAGGAAATCACCAGCACGGGTGCCCTGCGGCTTAAGGACATCGAGCCGGCAGCCGCAGCCGTAGGAGTACATGCCTGCGGAAAGCGGGCCGCGAGTCGGACCCTCCCACTTTTCGATCTGGAAACTGCCGAGAGCCGGCCCAAAACGTTTCTGGAAGTCGGAACCATGCACGACGTACCGGTGCTCCGCGAGATCTGGTCAGCTTTGGTGGGGGCAAACCTGATCAGGCTCGGATCCACCAAAGCCGTTCCCGGCCCGGAAATGGCCGCCTGGAACAGCACGAGGATCGAGGAACGGCTGGACATCCGCCGGATGCTGTCGGTGGTCCTTCTGGTCGGAGTGCTCACCGACGAGAACCAGGTGTGGGACCAGGAAGCGGTAGCCGGGACACTGCTGGCCGTCCTCACCTATGGCACTACTGATGAACCGATGCCCGTGGCGGAACTCGAGCGGATGGCGTCGCCGGACCTTGAAGGCGCCTTGCTTCAGGACGCAGACCTTGAAGACACGGAACTCGAAGAGATCTACGCGTCGTTCGCGGCCCTGCAGGCACAGCAGAAGCTGACCCTTCTCGCCGAACTCGGACTGGTGGAGGCGGTGACCGATTACCGTGTTCCCCCGGTCGCCATCCAGTGCCTCGACCTGGCCATGGGCTTCTTGAAGTTGCCAGCCGATCCATCCGAAACGACAGAATCTCCGTCCAACGTGATCGCGCTGCACCGCCCGTCACACACCGGTGGCCCGCCCAAAGGCCGGTAGAATCTGAACGTCGCCGAAGAACACTGGAAGAACACGACTGAAGCCCGTCGCCGGCGACCGAAATAAGGAGGATCCGTGCGCACCAACCACGCCCGGCCACCCTTCCATTTCCTTCGCGCCGCCTCCCTGTCCACGGGAATCCTGACACTTGCCGCAGGCGCCCACGTGGCCGGCGGCGGCGACCTTCCCGCCCCAGGCATCCTGCTGGCCGTGCTCGCACTGACGGTCCTGGCAGCCGCCACGGCCACGAGGCTGCGGCTCAATTTTCCGGCCACACTCAGTCTCCTTGGCGCGGGACAGTTCATCCTGCACGAAGCCTTTACGGTCTTCAGTTCGTCGGGCACGGCCGTGGAAACAGCCGCCTCCGGGCTCCATAACACCCACCTCGCCGGCGCCGCCGCGCCTGTCTTCGCGGCCACCGGACACGCACACGGTCCCGGGTCCGCGGGCATCCTGATGCTCCTGACCCACGCACTCGCCACCGGCGCGTGCGCCCTCCTGCTGGCCAGGGGTGAGGCCGCGCTGTGGGCACTGGCCGCTTGGCTGAGACCCTCGTCCGGCTCCCCGAAGCAGTGACGCGCGACGTCGGCACGCCGCGTGCGGTGCCCGGCCCACCAACGGTTCTCCCCCTCCGCCCCTGGCGGAACCTCAGGCAACACAGCCGACGCGGCCCGCCTTCCGCCGTCGTACTTTCCTGACTCCGCCCGCACCGCACGTCCGCAGGCCGCGGCCCCATCCCGTACTTCCGCACGCCCCCATCCGGCGTGCGTCCGAAAGGCAACCCCATGACCACCACGTTCCTTCGCCGCACCCTCACCGCAGCGGCAGCCACCGGCGGCGCAGCCGTCCTGATCCTGACCGCAGCAGGAGGTGCGTCGGCCCACGTCGGCGTCAAACCGGACAAGACCGACGCCAACTCGTATGCCCTGCTGACCTTCGGCATCCCGCACGGCTGCGAGGAGTCCAGCACCACCAAGGTGGCCATCACCCTCCCGGCCGAACTCAACGACGCCCAGCCCACAGTGAACCCAACTGGACCGTTGAAAAGCTGACCGAACAGCTCGCCGAGCCGAAGAAACTGGCCGACGGCACGTCCATCACCAAACGCACCAGCCAGATTGTGTACACAGCCAAGGCACCGTTGGAGCACGAGCTGCGCGATGCCCTGGTGCTGTCGGTCAAGCTGCCCGACGCTGCCGGCACCACCCTCTACTTCCCCACGCTGCAGACCTGCGAAACGGGGCAGACTGATTGGTCGGAGATCGCCAAGGACGGCCAGGACCCGCATTCCCTGAAGGCGCCGGCGCCGTCCATCACCATCACCGAGCCGGCCAGCGCAGACGGCCACGGCGCTGCTTCCGCGGCGAACACCACCAAAACCCCGCCCACCGAGCCTGCAGCCGCGGTGACTGACAGCGGCGCGGTCGCCCGCAGCTGGGCGGGTCTTGCCGCCGGTCTCGGCGGCCTCGCCCTGGGCGGGGTGGCCTTCGCGCGCAGCGGCTCGAAGCGCCGGCAGGAATCCGCCACGTAACATCGCGGGATTTGATGCCCGGATGATCACAATCCGGGCATCAAATCCTCCCGTAGGCCCGTGGCATCGTTGACTCCCGCCACAGCAGCAACAAAGGTGGTGCCATGACGTCTCTGCGCATTTCACAAGGGTTTGTTTTTACGACGGCGGTCGCGGCGGCGGCGCTGATGCTCACCGCCTGCGGACCGAGCCAGCCGCAGACGCAGGGGACGACGGCGCCGGGACCAACTCCGCCGGCCCGTCCACCACGCCGGCGTCTCCGGGCGCGTCCCAATCGCCGTCGACCGCCACAACAACGCAGGCCGGTCCCGCGCTCTGCAAAGCGGCCACTCTATCGGCGGCTACCGATGCGTCCGGCGGGGCGCGGCGGGCAGCGTCTACATGAAGCTGAACCTCACGAACACGGGCACGGCGCCCTGCCTGCTCAAGGGCTACCCGGGGGTATCGCTGACCGCCAACGCCGACGGTGCACCCATTGGCGCGGACGCGACCCGCGACGAAACTACCCCCGTGGCGGACGTCCTGCTGGCGCCGGGCCAGACCGGAACCGCCGTGCTCCGCTACACCCAGGCCGCGAACTACAGCGACTGCACACTGACGGACGCCGCGGGTTACCGCATCTACGCGCCGGAAGACACGGCGTCGTTGTTCCTGCCGCAGCCCACCAGCGCCTGCAGCAATGCGAACATCGCCCTCCTGAGCGTCGGAGCCTTCCAGCCGGCCTGAATATATGGGAAGGGTTTGGTCACTTGTGCCCTGGTGTGCCGTGACCGCGGGTCTTCAGTCAGGCGACGAACTGAGTGACGTTGAGGGTGTTTACGGTGGCTGTGCCGCCGATGGAATAGAGCGCGACGTCGGTGCTGGTGGGTGCGGGAAGATCAGTTCCGTCATGGTGACCTGGCCGTCCTGGGCGAAGATTTCAACGGAGCAGCGGTCCACGAAAATCGTGAGCTTGTAGGAGCCTTCGATCCCGCGGATGGGGGCTGCGTCGATGGAGGCGAAAGTTTCGTGGAAACTTGTCTGCCCGGAATCGCGGCGGTCAACAACGAGGGTGCCCTCAACGGGCCTGATGCCGATGCGGGTGCCCTGGTCACCGTCCCCGCGGACCACAAGCCCGAATTCCGTGGCGCTTCCGGGGGTGAAAGTGACGTCGATGCGTTGGACGCTGCCCGCTGCATCATCCAGGATGTGCGTGCCCTCAGCGATTTCCGTGTGCGCAAGGCTGAACGCCCGGGCCGGGTCGGAAATTGAGGCGAAATCTCCGGTGGCTTCTTGAATCAGTCGCGCGTGTCCGTCAATGCTGTGGAGTGATATTTCGCGGGCCAGGGTCATGGGGCTGCGCCACGGTGAGGTGGGGATGTGGTTGGCGTATTCCCAGTTGTTCATCCAGGCGATCATGAGGCGGCGGTTGTTGGGGCATCACTGAAGGAGACGGCGGCGTAGTAGTCCCGGCCCCAGTCCAGCCACTGGTACTCGCCCAGCCGGGCTGGATCCTGGGCCCTTCGGTCACGGTGGTAGCCGAGGTGAACGCCGTCCCGTCGAAGTCTCCGACGAAGTACTGTCCGGCGGAACCGTTGTTGGGTCCGCCCGGGTTGAGGTTTACGGTGAGGACCCATTTGAGGTTCTCCGGGTCGCCGTCGACGGGGAGGAGGAACAGGTCGGGGCATTCCCAGACGCCTCCGGTGGCGTTGGCCGGGCCGAACGTGCTCAGCAGTTCCCAATTCTTGAGGTCGTGGGACTTGTAAAGCACCACCTGGAAGTCCGTGGCTTCCACGGCGACCATGACCCAGTAACTGCCGGCACCGCCGTCGTACCTTATGACTTTAGGGTCGCGGAACTCCGCGGATCCGCGGTTCAGGACGGGGTTGGCGGTGTGTTTGGTCCAGGTGTAGCCGCCGTCGCCGCTGTAGGCGAGGGACTGGGCCTGGACGCCCTGGTGTGCGGAGCCGGGTTTGAAGGCGCTGGTGTAGATGGCGACCAACGGCGGAGCCGAGTCGGTCCCGAATCCGCTGGTGTTGTCCCGGTCGAAGACGATGCTGCCGGAGAAGATGTCTTCCTCCTCGTCAAAGGAGATGGCAACGGGGTGTTCGGTCCACGTGACCAAGTCAGAAGAGGTGGCGTGTCCCCAGGACATGTTTCCCCAGACATTATCCAGCGGGTTGTTCTGGTAGTAGAGGTGATAGACGCCCTCGTGAAAAATCAGGCCGTTGGGGTCATTGAGCCAGGTGTTCCGGGCTGCGTAGTGCAGGACGGGACGGAAAGTGTCGGCTGTCGTGGCGGTCGCGGCAGTCATGAAGGGCGCTTCTCATTTCTTTGCAGGTCTGGCGTGTTTGGAAGGCTCCGGAAAGCCGGCGGGTAGGCCGGCGCGAAAGGCGCCGGCCTACCCATTCGTGGGGCTAGGAGTTCTTCTGGTAGCGGTCGTAGGCCTGCTGGTAGACCTCGATCATTTTGTCGACGCCGACGTTCTTGAGCTGGGCGACGTAAGCGTCCCATTCATTCTCAATGCCGCCGGAGACGATCCACTTGGCCATGTTCTGCTTGACCAGGGCGCTGACATCGGTCTGGATGGTGCTGATCTGCTGGAGTTCCTCGTTGGAGAGGGCCACCGGGGGTAGCCGTCGTTGCCGGCGAAGGCCTTGTAGAACTCGTTGACGACCTTCTGGCGTTCGGCGGCGCGCGGTTCGGGAGCGACGACGGTTTTGAAGTTCTCGGCGGTGTTCGCCTTCGGGCCGCCCGGGCAACCTTCTGGCGGCGTTCCCCTTCGCTGGTTCCTGCCGGCGCAGGGATCTGGGTCAGGATGCCACTGGCGTCCTTCTGGAGGGTTTCACCGATGGGTCCCCAGTTGGCCTGGGCTGACTGGATGGGGTCGTAAAGGTTGTCGGCCCAGCGCATGGTCGCTGCCGGGTATTTGTTGGCCCGGGTGATGGCGAAGGCGCCTCGGGCGATTTCCTGGTTGTTGGACTGGCTGGCGATCCGCTTGCCGTCCACGCCTTCAAGCACGGGGACGATGGAGTAGTTTTTGGCGCGGTCGGCGCCGACCATTTCGGGGATTTCCCACCAGACGAACGAGCCTAGGTTTTCCGTGGCGGACTTGCCCTTGGCCAGGTAGGCCTTGTCGTCCTGGGAGAAGGATTCGGGGTCGATCAGGCCTTCCTTGTACCATTCGTGCAGGGTTCCGAGGGCCTTTTTGTAGCCGTCCTGCGTGGCGGTGAAGATGACCTTGTCATCCTGGACGATGCGGTGGTCCATGTTGTCCGGCACGCCGCCCAGGGCGGCGATGAGGTCAACGATATCGCCGGTCCAGCCGCCGGGCCTGAAGCTCAGCGGAAGGGTCCTGCCGGTCCCGGACGCATCCTGTGTCTTGAAGGCCAGCAGGGCGTCGTGGAATTCGTCGATGGTCTTCGGCATCGGGATGTTGAGCTTCTTCAGCCAGGACGTATTGATGACCAGTTCGTTGGGGAACTGGACCAGGCCGAGTTCTTCCACCGATGGAAGGGAGTAGATGTGCCCGTCCGAGGAAGTGATGGCGGCCTTGATGTCGGGCCGTTCCGAAAGCAGTTTGGAGAGGTTGGGAGCGTTCTTCTCGATGAGTCCCTCGAGCGGAATGAGCGTGCCGCTGGCGGAGTAGGTGGCGATTTCGGCGTCGGTCAGGCCGGTGTTGAAGAAAGCATCGGGCAGGTCACCACTGGCCAGAATCAGATTCTTCTTTTCCTGGAAGACCGTTTCGGGCAGGTTCTCCCATTTGATGTGGACATTGGTGGCCTTTTCCCATTCCTTCACCACGGTCATGGTGTTGTAGTCCGGGGCGAGGGCACTCTTGGTGCCGGAGAACGTCAGGTCCAGTTGCTTGCTGACGATCGGGAACCCGGTTTCCTGGAAGCCGAAGTCCGTGGAGGCATCTTTGATTTCCGTGGTGCCTGAGCCGCCGCCGGAGCAAGCGGTGAACATCAATGTTCCGGCCAGGACGGCGCCGAGGGCGGCGAGTTTGCGGCTAAATGCCATGGTCATTCCTATTCTGAGGTGGGGTCTTGCGGTGGGTGTGCTGCCGTCCGACGGCGGTTGCCCGGGCGGCGGGTAGTGCGGGAAGAGACCTATTTGACGGCGCCGATCATGGCGCCCTTGGTGAAGTGCTTCTGCATGAAAGGCAGGGCAATCATGAGTGGCAGGCTCGAGACGACGATCATGGCGTACTTGGTGAGCTCTCCGATCCGTTGCGCGGCGGCATAGGATTCGATGTCTCCGCCGGTGGTTCCGGTGGATGAGACGTCTGACTGGATGAGGATGTTGCGCAGGACGAGCTGCAGCGGGTACTTGGAGTCGTCGTTGAGGAAGATCAGTGCGTCGAAGAACGAGTTCCAGTGGGCCACGACGTGGACCATGATCATGAGCATGATCAGCGGTTTGGACAGTGGGAGCACCATTTTGAAGAAGAATTTGAAGTCGGTTGCCCCGTCCATCTGGGCGGCTTCGCGCAGTTCGTTCGGGATGGTGTGTTCAAAGAAGGATCTGGCGATGATCAGGTTCCATACGCCCACCGCGCCGGGAAGGACCACGGCCCAGACGGTGTCCAGCATGCCCAGGTCGCGGACCACCAGGTACTTGGTGATGAGTCCGCCGTCGAAGAACATGGTGATCACGAACAGGAGCATCAGGATCTTCCTGCCGGGCATGTCCTTGCGGGACAGTGCGTAGGCGCCGCACAGGATGGTGCTGACGCTGACGGCGGTGCCGAGCACGGTGTAGATGACGGTGTTGCCCAGGCCGTTCCAGATGCGGCTGTCGGCGAAGATCCGTTCGTAGCCTTCGGTAGTGACACCGGAAGGAAACAGCCAGACCTTACCTTCGTAGACGGCGTTCGGGTCGCTAATGGAGGCGATGACGATGAAGTACAGCGGGTACACCACGGCCAGGATGGATAGCAGCAGGACGGTGGTGGCGGCGAAGTTGAAGGCCCGGTCGCCGTATTTGGCACGCAGGGTCTGCTTAGGGCGGACCTGGCCGAGGGCCGGTTCGGGGTGACGGTAGTGCGGGGGTTGGTTGTCAGGGACATTTCGGCATCACCACAGGGTCGCTTGGTTGGCCCGGCGCGCAATCGTGTTGAAGACGAGCAGCAGTGCCAGGTTGAGGAGGGAGTTGAACAGGCCAATGGCGGCCGAGTAGCTGAACTGCGCCTGCTGCAGGCCTGCGTGGTAGACGTAGGTCTGGATGATCTCCGAGCTTGAGAGGTTTAGCGGCGTCTGCATCAGCAGCGCCTTCTCGAAACCGACGTTGAGCAGGTTGCCGATAGCCAGGATGAACAGGATGGTCACCACCGGCATGATGCCCGGCAGGTCAATGTGCCGGATGCGCTGCAGCTTCGAGGCACCGTCGACCTTGGCCGCATCGTGGAGCGCCGGGTCGATGGCCGCCAGGGCCGCCAGGTACACGATCATCGAGAAGCCGGCGTTCTGCCAGACATCCGAGATCACATAGATAGGACGGAACCACTCCGCCGAACCCATGAAGAAGATCGGCTCACCGCCGCCCAGCTGGATGGCGTTGTTCACCAGCCCCGACCTCGGGGATAGAACAACGAACATGATGCCCACCACCACCACGGTGGAGATGAATGCGGGCGAATACAGCACCGTCTGCGTGAACTTCTTGAACCTCTCGCTCTGGAGCTGGTTGACCAGCAACGCCAGGATGATCGGTATGGGGAAGGCCAGCAGCAGGCCCAGGACGGCGATCCACAAGGTGTTACCGACCACCTGGCCGAACTGGTAAGAGTTCACAAACCTGATGAAGTGGGTAAGGCCCACCCAGGGGCTGCCCGTAAACCCGTCCACCGGGTTGTAGTTCTTGAACGCGATCTGCACGCCGTACATCGGCCAGTACTTGAAGACCAGGATGTAGATGATCGCCGGGGCTAGTAATACGTATAACTGCCAGGCGCGGGAAATCCTCTTCAGGCGGAGCGAAAGAGAAGTTTTTCGTTGCGGCAACGATGCCGCAGCAGGACGCCCGCGTCGGCCCGGGATGGTGCGGCTCATGGCATCTCCTTAGGGTGAGTCACTGAATTTCGTTCGATCAGAGGGCAGTCCATGAGCTCGACCCGGCCATCGGGTTCCGCATCCTGGAGGATCAGGTCAACCGCGCGTCGGCCCATGGCGACAAACGGCAATTCAAAAGTGGTCAGTCCGGGGCGAAGAAACGGTGCCAGAGTCGCCTGATTATCGAAGCCCACAATCGAGACGTCCCCGGGGATGGAGAGGCGAAGGTCCGAGACGGCCTGGTAGGCACCCCAGGCGCCACGGTCATTCGCGCAGAAAATCGCGGTGGGCGGGTTGCTGGAGGTCAGCAGCTCCATGGCATACTTGTAGCCATGTTCCTCACCGCCCTGTCCGAAGCGGACCAGCGACGGATCAACGTCCAGCCCCGCTTCCTCAAGTGCCGCACAATAGCCGTCATAGCGGCCGACGGCGGCAGGAAGGCCGCTTTCGAGGGTTTCGATATTGATCAGCCCCACCCTGGTATGGCCCGCCATGAGCAGTCGGCTGGTGGCCGAATATCCGCCTTTGACTTCGTCCGGGGCGACACTGGGGACGCGACCGGCCCGGTCCTGCGAATTCAGCACCACGGACCTGACGCCCATCAGGGCCTCCGGAACTTCCAGCCGCCTGTGGTACATGGCGGCATAGACCACGCCGGCAACCTTATAAGAGAGCATGGTGTCCAAAGATGCGGCCTCGAGCTCCCTGTCACCACCGGTGTTTACCGAGAGCAGAAGGAGCCCGTCCTCCCAGGCCCGCTGCTGCGCGCCCTCGATGATGGCGCCCGCGAAAGGAGTAGTGGCAACGGAATCGCCGATGAAACCGATCATGCCGGCCACGCCCTCGCGAAGGACTTTTGCGTGGGCGTTGGTGCGGTAGCCGAGCCGGTTCACGGCGTCCCGAACGCGCTTACGAGTGTCCTCCGAGAAACGCGACCCGGAGGCCGAGTTCAGCACCAATGACACGGTGGCCTGTGAAACACCGGCGGCAGCAGCGACGTCGTGCATTGTCGGTCCGGACTTTGGCCGTGATCCAGCCATGACAGGCACCTCCTCGGGTCAGTTGCTTTCGTGAGTTATTCGTATAACTTCTGATGAACTGTATCGTGCATCACATCCGGCGTCAACAGTGCCACATCACCCTTCCAAAGATTCTGGGCCCGACGTGTCATGATAAGTGGACTTAGCTTCCATGACGTCGCTCTGGTTGGACCGCGGGCAATCCTTCAGCACTGACACGTTCGAAGCAGGCAGCAGCTACGACACCGTGGTGGCGGGGCCGGGCTGACGGGGCTGGTCACCGCGCTGCTGTTGGCCCGCTCGGGACAGCGGGTCCTCGTCCTGGAGGCTCGGTTTCCCGGGGCCGTGACCACCGGAAACACAACGGCGAAAGTAAGCCTGCTCCAGGGGACCGTCCTGTCCGCCCTGGCCAGGCAGTATGCGCAGAAGCAGGTTGGGGCCTATGTAGAAGCCAACCGGGAGGGGCAGTCGTGGCTGCTCCGTTATCTCGACGAACACCACGTGCCGTATCAGCGCCGGGATGCCTACACATACGCCACCACCGCTCAGGGGACGGAGCGGCTTCTTGAGGAACTCGGCGCGGCGACCACCGCCGGCCTGGACGTCGAGTACGTCCGCGATGCACGCCTCCCCTTCCCCATCCAGGGCGCCCTGGTCCTGACCGGCCAGGCCCAGGTCAACCCAATGGACGTCCTGGATGCCTTACTCAGGGACGTCCGCGCTCGCGGGGGCCGCGTGGTGGGCGGGCCGGCTGCGGAGTGTCTCCGGAAGCGGGCCGCCGACTGTCCACACGGACCAGGGCACCGTCACCGCCAACAACGTTGTTCTGGCCACCGGAATCCCCGTCCTGGACCGCGGGCTCTACTTCACAAAACTCAAGCCCTTACGCTCCTACGCCGCGGCCCTGGAGCTGCCCGCCGGAGTCACCGCGCCGCCCGGAATGTACCTCTCGGCCGAGGAACCCACCCACTCCTTGCGGGATTATGCGGCTGATGGCCGTCACTTCCTGCTGGTGGGAGGGCACGGGCATCAGGTGGGGCGGACTGAATCGGAAAAGTCCCATTTGTCGGGGCTGCTCGACTGGGCTGCCGGACACTTCCCGGGTGCGGTAACCACCCACACGTGGTCGGCCCAGGACTACCAGGCCACTAATCTCATGCCTTCTTCGGCAAACTGCCACGGGGCCGAGGCCACATCCTCTTCGGCACCGGTTACAACAAGTGGGGCATGACCAACGCGGTGGCCGCCGCTCTGGGCATTTCCGCGGACATCCTCGGCGGCAGCCTCCGCTGGGCCAATACGATCCATCACCGGGTGACGTCTCCGGGCGGGGCAATGACCGCCGTCGCCGTCAACGCGGGAGTGGCTGCGCGGCTGGCCACCGACTGGGGGAAGCTGGCGACTGGCAAATCGGTGAGTGGCAGGCCGGCGGTTGAGCCTGTCGTCGAGCCAGCCGGAACCGGGGTGCCTACGGGCCCACCCACCGGAGGTCCCGTACCGGCAGACGGCGACGCGACGGTTTACCGCGACGGCGCCCGGCCGGCGGCGCCCGGCCGGCGGCGGTCTCCACAGTGGGCGGCACCACGTGCAGGCTCTCCGCCGTCTGCACCCATCTGGGCGGGATTGTCCACTGGAATGACAGCGAGCTGACCTGGGACTGCCCGCTCCACGGCTCGCGCTTCAGCCCCGACGGCAAACTCCTTGAAGGACCCGCCACCAGGGATCTTCCCAGGCTGGAGCAAGGTTGATCCGCGCCTCCAGCGGTGCCGGCAATACTGTCGGTGGGGTAGGGCATGATGGAGGAATGCAGGAGGATCAGCCAGCGGAAGCGGGCCAGGCAGCCCGCCCGGCCGGGCGCCACGAGGAACCCATGGGCCGTTTCAGCCGGCCACCCGGGACTGGTTCCTGGGTGCATTTGCGGAGCCCACCCCTGCCCAGACCGGCGCCTGGAACGCGATCTCGTCCGGCTCGCACGCACTGGTGGTGGCGCCCACCGGATCGGGCAAGACGCTCGCGGCGTTCCTCTGGGCCCTGGATCGTTTGCTCGTTGAGGCGCCGGCCCCGGTCCGGAACTGGGTGACGCTGTATTGCCGGGCGTGGATGCTGTATCGGTCAAAGGGGCGGTGAAAGTGCCAGCCAAAGGAAGGCGCCCCGCCCGCCCAAACGCAAGACCCGCGTCCTGTACATCTCGCCGCTGAAGGCCCTTGGTGTGGATGTGGAACGCAACCTCCGCTCGCCGCTGATCGGGATCACCCAGACTGCCAAGCGGCTGGGGCTGCCGGCGCCCCTGATCACCGTGGGGGTCCGGTCCGGTGACACCACGACGGCGGACCGTCGCGCGCTGCTCAGCAACCCGCCGGACATCCTCATCACCACGCCGGAATCGCTGTTCCTGATGCTCACCTCCAGGGCGCGCGAGACCCTCACCGAGGTGGACACCATCATCGTTGACGAGGTCCACGCCGTCGCCGGAACCAAACGTGGGGCGCACCTGGCGGTCTCGCTGGAACGGCTGGATGCACTGCTTCCCAAGCCCGCCCAGCGGATCGGGCTCTCCGCAACGGTGGAGCCCCGCGAGTTGGTGGCCCAGTTCCTGGCCGGTGCTGCGCCGGTGGAAATCGTGGCCCCGCCGTCACGGAAAAACTGGGACCTCACCGTATCCGTCCCGGTGGAGGACATGTCCGACCTCCCGGGCGCCGCCGGCGCCTTTGACTCCGGTCCGGCATCAGGGCTGCAGCCCCAGGCCTCGATCTGGCCCCATGTGGAGGAGAAGATCGTTGACCTGGTGCTGGCCAACCAGTCCACCATCGTCTTCGCCAACTCCCGTCGCCTGGCTGAACGGCTCACGGCGCGGCTCAACGAGATCTACGCCGAACGGCAACTGATCGCGGTCGGTGGTGGCTGGGACTCGCCCGACGCGGACGCTGTTGAATCAGGCACCCCGGGTGTCCCCGCTTCCACGGCGACGCCGGCCCACATGATGGCGCAGGCCGGCAGCACGGCGGGAGCCGATCCTTTGCTGGCCCGCGCCCACCACGGCTCCGTTTCCAAGGACCAACGGGCCCTCATTGAGGACGATCTCAAGTCCGGCCGGCTGCGCTGCGTCGTGGCCACTTCGTCCCTGGAACTCGGCATCGACATGGGTGCCGTGGACCTCGTAGTGCAGGTGGAATCACCGCCGTCGGTGGCCAGCGGGCTCCAACGTGTGGGCCGTGCCGGCCACCAGGTGGGTGAAATTTCGCAGGGAGTGCTGTTTCCTAAGCACCGCGCAGACCTGGTGCACACGGCCATCACCGTGGAGCGGATGCTCGAAGGGAAGATCGAGCGGCTCTTTGTCCCGGCCAATCCGTTGGACATCCTGGCCCAGCAGACCGTCGCGGCCACCGCCCTGGGCAGCATCGATGTGGAGGAATGGTTCGCCACCGTCCGCCGGTCCGCCCCGTTCGCGTCCCTCCCCCGGTCCGCCTACGAGGCCACCCTTGACCTGCTGGCCGGCCGGTACCCGTCCGATGAATTCGCGGAACTGCGGCCCCGGATCATCTGGGACCGGAACGCCGGCACCATCGAAGGCAGGCCCGGGGCCCAGCGGCTTGCCGTGACGTCCGGCGGCACAATCCCGGACCGTGGCCTTTTCGGTGTCTACATCATCGGCACGGAGGTGGAAGGTTCCGGTGTGCCGGGAGCGGACGGCAAACCCGCCTCGTCACCGGCAAAAGGCGGCCGCCGCGTGGGCGAGCTGGACGAGGAAATGGTCTACGAGTCCCGGGTGGGTGACATTTTTGCGCTGGGCGCCACCAGCTGGAAGATCGAGGACATCACCCACGACCGCGTCCTGGTCTCCCCCGCCTTCGGCCAGCCGGGCAAACTCCCTTTCTGGAAGGGGATTCACTGGGGCGGCCCGTTGACCTGGGCCGCGCCCTGGGCGCCTTCGTGCGTGAACTGTCCGCGTCCGACGTCGGCCCTGCCACCGAACGCTGCAAGGCCAGCGGGCTGGATGAATTCGCCGCGAACAACCTGATCCAGTACCTCACTGAACAGAAGCTCGCCACCGAGGTGGTCCCCTGCGACACCACGCTCGTAGTGGAGCGCTTCCACGACGAACTGGGCGACTGGCGGGTGATCCTGCACAGCCCGTTTGGGATGCCGGTGCACGCTCCCTGGGCACTCGCCGTCGGGCAGCGCCTGCAGCAGCGGTACGGCCTGGACGGGTCTGCCATGGCGGCGGACGACGGCATCGTGCTGCGGGTCCCCATGATGGAGGACGAGCCGCCCGGTGCCGAGCTGTTCCTGTTTGATCCCGAGGAGCTGGAGCAGATTGTCACCGCCGAAGTGGGCGGCAGCGCGCTGTTCGCCTCCCGTTTCCGGGAGTGTGCAGCGCGTGCCTTGCTGCTTCCCCGGCAAACCCCGGCAAGCGACAGCCGCTCTGGCAGCAGCGCCAGCGGTCGGCGCAGCTGCTCGACGTCGCCCGGAAATACCCCACGTTCCCGATCGTGCTGGAAACCGTCCGTGAATGCCTGCAGGACGTGTACGATCTCCCGGCCCTGAAGGACATTGCGGCCTCGGTGGAACGCCGCGAACTCAGGATCGTGCAGACCACCACGCAGCAGCCGTCGCCGTTCGCCAAGTCCCTGCTGTTCGGGTACGTGGCCCAGTTCTTGTATGAAGGCGACTCACCCCTGGCCGAACGCCGGGCCGCAGCCCTGGCCCTGGACTCGACGCTCCTGAACGAGCTGCTGGGCCGCGTCGAGCTCCGTGAACTGCTGGACGCGAAGGTCATCGAGGCCACCGAGCTTGAACTCCAGCGCCTTGCGCCGGACCGCCGGGCCCGGGGCATGGAAGGCGTCGCCGACCTGCTCAGGTTGCTGGGTCCGCTGACACCGGAAGAGGTCGCCGCCCGGCTGGAACCGGTGGTTGGGCCCGTCGAAATCCCGGTGGTTGAGGAAGCGCCGGTGGTTGGGCCCGTCGAAATCCCGCATGCCGACATTGCTTTGGCCACGACGCACCTGAGCGCACTGCTGCGGGCCAACCGGGCCATCAGAGTCAACATCGGCGGTGCCGAGCGCTACGCCGCAGTAGAGGATGCCGCCCGGCTTCGTGATGCCATCGGCGTTCCGCTGCCCATGGGCGTTCCCCTGGCCTTCATCGAACCGGTGGCCGACCCCTTGGGCGACCTGGTTTCCCGGTACGCGCGCACGCACGGACCGTTCACGTCGGCGGAAGCCGCGGCCCGGTTGGGGCTCGGCGTCGCCGTGGTCGGCACCGCACTGAAACGGCTCGCCGCGGACGGCCGGGTGGTGGAAGGCGAGTTCCGGCCGCACGCCGCTCCAGCGGTACAGGCGGCCAGCGGCTGGCCGTCGGACGAGACCGCAGTTGAGGATGTCGAAACAGCTCAGCCGCTCCCGGCAGGGCCCACGCAGACGCATCTTCCGCCGCCACCACCACCAGCGAATGGTGCGACGCCGAAGTGCTCCGCAAGCTCCGGCGTCGTTCGCTCGCAGCCCTGCGCGCCGAAGTGGAACCGGTGAACGCCGCCGCCTATGGGCGTTTCCTGCCGGCCTGGCAGCATGTCCGCACTCCGGGAGCCGGGCGCGGGCAGCCGTCCCTGCGGGGCTGGACGGAATTGTCACCGCGATCGACCAGCTTTCCGGCGTGCCGGTACCGGCTTCGGCGTGGGAGCCGCTGGTCCTGGCCAGCAGGGTTTCGAACTACCAGCCCGCCATGCTCGACGAACTCATGGCCGCCGGCGAGGTCCTCTGGTCCGGGGCTGGAGCGTTGCCTGGAAACGACGGCTGGGTCAGCCTCCACCTGGCCGATTCCGCCGAACTGACGCTGAATCCCGCCGTCGAATACGAACCCGGAGACGCGCAGCAACGCCTGCTTGACCACCTGAGGAACAACGGCGGCGGTTACTTCTTCCGCCAGCTGAAGGACGTGGCAGGCGGCATGGACGCTGTGCTCAGCGACCAGGAAGTGGTGTCCGTGCTGTGGGATCTGGCGTGGGCGGGCCGAATCACCGGCGACACCTTCGCACCGGTCCGCGCCCTCATCGCCGGCGGCCACACGGCGCATCGCCAGGTAGCGCGTTCACCCCGCGCCCGTGCCCCCAGGCTGAGCAGGCTCGGCCGCTCGCACGGCACCGGGCTCCTGGGATCGCCCGGGCTGGGCGGCGGACGGTACGGCTCATTGTCGGGCACTGGGCAACACCCCCGCTGGCCGCGGGGCGTTGGTCTGCCCTGCCCTCGCCCGAGCTGGACGCCACCATCCACGCCCGCGCCACGGCTGAACTGTTGCTGGACCGGTATGGCGTGGTGACCCGGGGATCGGTCATGGCGGAGCAGATCCTGGGCGGGTTCGGCCTGATGTACAAGGTGCTGGCCCGGCTGGAAGAGGCCGGACGCTGCCGCCGCGGGTACTTCATCGAGCACCTCGGGCCGCCCAGTTCGCTGTCCCCGCAACCGTGGACCGGCTGCGCTCCTATTCCGAGGACACCCAGCTGGCGAAACCCGAGCCAATGGCACTGGCCCTGGCGGCCACGGATCCTGCCAACCCCTATGGGGCTGCTTTGTCCTGGCCTGCCCTCGACGTGGAGGCAGGAACGGGCCACCGGCCTGGACGGAAGGCCGGGCGCTGGTGGTCATGGTGGACGGCGCCCTGGTCCTCTACGTGGAGCGCGGCGGGAAAACGCTGCTGGCCTTCAGCGAGGACGCGGCCGTGCTGTCCGCCGCCGGTGCGGCCTTGGTAGGCGTGGTCACCCGGGAGCGGTGGACAAGCTCATCATGGAGAAGGTCAACGGCCACGGCATTCTGGACACCCCGGTGGCGGCCGCACTCACCGCCGCCGGGGCATACTCAACACCCAAGGGTTTGAGGATCCGTGCCTGAGGGCGACTCCGTCTGGCGGGCCGCCGCCGAACTGCACAAGGCCTTGGCTGGGCAGACGCTAACGGCATCTGACTTCCGCGTGCCGAGGTTCGCCACGCTCAACCTGGCCGGCTGGACCGTGGCGGAGGTTGTCCCCCGCGGCAAGCACCTCCTGATGCGCGTGCTGGGCCCGGACGGGAATGGACCGGAGGAGCGGAAACTCACCATCCATTCGCACCTGAAGATGGAAGGCACCTGGCAGGTCTATCCGCCCGGAGGGCGCTGGCGGAAGCCGGGATTCACCGCCCGGTGCGTTCTGCGCACGGCGGCAGCGGACGCCGTCGGATTCTCTCTTGGCATCCTGGAAGTGGTCCGCACCGCGGACGAGGACAGCATCGTGGGCCACCTGGGTCCGGACCTGCTGGGTCCGGACTGGGACCCGGCCGAAGCGGAGCGGCGGATCCGTGTGGCACCCGACGTGCCCATCGGCGTCGCCCTGCTGGACCAGCGCAACCTGGCGGGCATCGGCAACATCTACCGCTGCGAGGCCTGCTTCCTGTCCGGTCTGCATCCGGCGACTCCGGTCTCGGCTGTCCACGACCTCAGGACCCTGATGACCGATGCCAAGCAGCTGCTGGAAGCCAACCTGGGCCCAGGACGCCGGGTGACCGTCCTCAACCCGCGAGGCATGCCCGTCGGGCGGATGGCCGGACGTCCGGGCTACTGGGTTTACCGGCGCGAACACCAGCCATGCCTGAAATGCCGGACCCCATCCGCCGCGGCGCGCTGGGCAAACCCAACGGCGAAGAGGAACGGGACATCTACTTCTGCCCGCGGTGCCAGCCGATGGTGCCCTGAGCGTCGTGTCCTGAGCGTTCGCAGGCGGTCTTGGGCGGTACTAGGGAGTCCTGGCCACGCGTTCGACGGTGACCCGCTCGCCGGTGACCCGCTCGACGGTGACCGGCTCGCCAGGGTCCAACTCGGCGGCATCGAACTTGCCGGCATCCGGCTCAAGGACTGCAGGTTTGGCTGGAAGCGCTGCGTGCACCAGAAACCACGGCATCAACAGCTGGACCAGCGGCCCGATGGCGAGGGCGTAGACCACCGTGCCCACGCCCACGGAACCGCCCAGCAGCCAGCCCACTCCCAGCACCACCGCTTCGATCAGGGTGCGCGAGACCCGCACGGACCAGCCGGTGCGCCGGGCCAGCCCGGTCATCAGGCCATCCCTGGCGCCCGGACCGAAGCGTGCGCCGATGTAGCAGGCGGACGCGATGCCGTTCAGCAGCACGGCACCGGCAAGCATGCCGACCTGGCCGCCCAGATGCGAGAACGCGGGGATCAAGGCCAGGCCGATGTCCGCGAAGACGCCCACCAGCACGGCGTTGCAGAGCGTGCCGAACCCTGGCCGCTGCCGCAGCGGGATCCAGAGGAGCAGCACCAGGAAACTCACAATGATGACCACCACCCCGATGCTCAGTCCTGTCCTGCCGGAAACTCCCTGATGGAAGACATCCCACGGGTCCAATCCAAGTCCGGCACGGATAAACATGGCCAGGGAGATGCCGTACATGGCGAGGCCGGTAAAGAGCTGGAGTAGTCTGCGAGTCAACATAACGACCACTCTGACAGATAACTGGCATTGAATTACATAGCCAGTCTGAGATACTGGCATCATGTCCCCTTCCCTGAACCCGCCCGCGCTGGCCCGTCTCCTGGGTGAGTGGAACCTCGGCGTCGCTCCCGCCTACCGCGAGCTGGCCGACGTCGTCCGCCTCCTGGTCCTGGACGGCCGGGTTGCCCTGGACACCGCCCTGCCCAGCGAGCGGGCACTGTCTGAGGCGCTGGGCGTCAGCCGCACCACCGTGACAGCCGCCTACGGCCACCTCCGCGAGCAGGGTTTCCTCAGCAGCGGGCAGGGCAGCAGGGGCCGGACGCGGATTCCGCGCCAGACGGCGCTGGGTACTACGGTGCTCACGGACCCGGGCCTTACAACCGCGGGCGGACGCCCGGAACAACGTCTCCCGGACTCGCGGCACCGGACGGTCTGATCGACCTCGCCTACGCGTCGCTGCCCGCCAGCGGCGAGGTGGTACATCGCGCGTTCGCGGCAGCCCTCACCGAACTTCCCGCCCTGCTGCCTGGATTCGGCTACGACGCCATGGGTCTGCTCCCCCTGCGCGAGTCGGTGGCGGCACGCTATACGGCGGCCGGCGTGCCGACCACCGCCGAACAGATCCTGGTGACCTCGGGCGCGCAGCACGCCCTGAACATCATCATCCGCGCCTTGGCGGGCCGGCAGGACAGGGTGTTGGTGGAGCACCCCAGCTACCCAAATGCCCTGGATGCTATCCGCGCGGCCGGGTGCCGGGCCATTCCGGTGGCGTTCACCACAGCCCAAGGCGCCAGCACCAAAAAGGCCGACGGCGGTCCCGCCCTGGCGTGGGACATGCACGCCCTGCAGGCCGCCATGACACAGCAGCGTCCCAGGATTGCGTACGTCGTGCCGGACTTCCACAACCCAACCGGGCAGCTGATGCCCGATGTCCAGCGCCGCCAACTGGTCCGGGCAGCCGCGGAGGCGGGGACAGTTCTGGTGGTGGACGAGACCCTCCGCGCGCTGAACCTCGACGGCGTCGAAACCAGCCCCGTGGCAGCCTTCAGTCACGCGGTGGTCACCATCGGTTCGCTCAGCAAATCCCACTGGGCCGGCCTTCGGACTGGCTGGATCCGCGCCTCCGAAGCCATGATCCAGCGGTTTGCGGCGGCACGGACGTCACTGGATCTGGGCGGACCGCTCATGGAACAACTGGCGGCCGCCCACCTGGTCCGCGCACTCGACGAGCCTCTTCCCGCACGGCTTAGCGCCCTCCGGGACAACCGCACCGCACTTCTGGAGCTCCTTGCCGGCCACCTGCCGGACTGGGAAACGGCACGCCCGGCCGGCGGACTGTCCGTCTGGTGCAGGCTGCCAGCACCTGTCAGCACGGCGCTGACGATGATCGCTCCGGACTTTGGTATCCGGCTGGCCGCCGGGCCGCGGTTTGGCATCGGCGGCGCGTTCGAACGCTACCTCCGTGTACCTTTCACCCTGCCGCCGGACCAGCTGGAGACCGCCGTCCTGGCCCTGCGCTCAGCCCAGGACCGGCTCGATGCCGCCCCGCAGCTCCGCCGGACCCTGAAGAACGCGCCGGCCCAAGCTATCGCGTGACGCGCGTGGGCTTTCGTGCTTGTGGACTTTCGGGATCAGGTGCCGCTGGCACCGCGGCCTGCGGCCCGGCCCATCCGCTGTTTGGCCGTATTGGTCCCAGCCCCGACCGGGACATGAGCCGTCGCCTTGGCCAGCCCAAACTCCGGCATCCCGTTGTAGACAACCTCGATCCCGCCGGCCGGCACCTGGTACGTCTCATGCCAGACGCCGACGTCGCCGGTCCCGGAGAGTTCCTTCATAAATCGGCGCCACGGCTCCAGGTGCGGGGACTCCCGGTCCGCGGCGAACTTCCGCAGGTGCTGGGGACTCTCCCAATAGCTGAGCAGGATGGTGGTGCGCCCGAACCACTGCTCACAGCCGAGCATGACGCGACCTGACGCGACCTGACGCGACCTGACGCGACTGCATGCTCGCGCCCGTGCGGACTTTCCGACGCGCCGATCCGCTCGCGACGCGCAAATTATCTGACGCAGGGGGTTTTCCCAGTGCGCCGGATAATGTGCGAGTCGACATTCGGGTGCCGGGCCCAGGAGCCCTTACGCGTAGACCTTTTCGAGGAAGCCGCTCCAGGCCTCGGCGGTCACCGCAGAGTCACCGCTGCCGCTGAAGTCGTGCACAGTCACACCCACCGGCGCGCCGAATGCGTTCCGGCCGAAGAACCGGTACATCGCATCCGACGTCCGCAGGCCCAGGAAGTTCTCGTTGGAGAAGTCCACTTCCCCGGACAGCCGCCCCACGCCGTCGAGCTCCAGTTCAACAGTGGAACCCTGCGCCGCAGAATCCACGCCCATGACTTTCTTCAGGCGGTCGAAACCGTCCGGGGTCTGCGACGCCGCCGGAGACTGGATGTCCGTAAACACGACCGGTTTGCCGTCAAAGTGCCGCAGGTACTGGCCCAGGGTGTGCAGGTAGAACGCCGTGTGCTTGCTGGCGCCGTCGTACTGCTCGTCCCAGTTGTCGGCGAAGATCCCGCTGTGGACATAGTGCAGCCGGGCGCGGCCGCCGTCGAGCGGTTCCAGGATGTGCTCCAGCTGGTTGAACCAGCCATCCGGGCCCTCCATCCGGGATACGAGATGCGTGGGATGCTCGCGCACGGTCTTGACTACCGGCCACTGGTCCGTGGGGAACATCCACGCCGGCGTTCCACTTGTCACGGCTTCCCAGACACGCTCGGGCGTGCCGGGCAGTTCGGTGTCGTACACGATCTCAAATTCGCGGTTGTCAGTCATTGTCCTGCTCCTTCGCTGAAAGGGGGCTGATGGGGCTTTGAGAACGGGGTGAAGGGCGACGACGAGCCGGTGCTTCCGTCCGCTGCCCGCGGAAGTGCCGCCCGGCGTCGCGGGTGAGCTGCCGCCGTCGTGATATTTGTCCACCAGATGGGTCACGGCGACGCCGAGCTCCTCGGCAAACGCAGCCCGGTCCGCGGCCGTCCGGAAGGTGATCTCGCCGTCGATCGCGAACGTTGCCAGCTTCTGCCTTGCGGCGGCCGCGCCGGCGATCAGCTTGCCCACTTCCTGGACCATCCGGCCCGCGAGCGCCAGCAGCCAGAAGGCCGAGAACCGGTCGGAGAACCGGTGCGGATCCGGTGCCACCGACGCGAGGGCCACGGGAGAAATCAGGTACGAAGCCGCCGTCGCCTGGAGGACGCGCTCGGTGACGTTCCCCTTGCGCCGCTCCTCCACCAACTCCACCAGCCCGTGCCGCTCGAGGGCTTTGAGGTGATAGTTGACCTTCTGCCGCGGCAGGCCCACCTTGGCGGCAAGCTGCGTGGCCGAGCCCGGCTCCGCGAGTTCCCGGAGGATGCGCGTCCGGATCGGGTCCAATGACGCTTCCGCCGCGGCCGGGTCCTCGATCACTTCGATGTCCAACATGCTTCCATCATGCCAACCGACAACTTTTATTGTCAAGACTTTTTTTTCCGTCGGTTCCGAGAACGCCGGATCCGTGCTCCGATTCGATGGTTCCCTGCGAAGACGATGATTCGAACCATCGTCTGCGCAGGGAACCGTCCAAGCGGGCGCGGCCGGGACGGGCACGGGGCGGGGCCAAGGGAGCCGGCAAAGTAGAATGGACCGGTGATGCAATCCCCCTCCCCGTGCGCGACGGCGTCAACGCCACCCGCCTGCGCCTCCCGGACGAGGGCCCGTGGACCACCGCCATGGACTACATGATGCACCGCTGGGGCCACATCGATCCGCAGGGCATCGAGGACAGGTTCGACGCCGGCGAGATCGTCGGCGAGGGCGGCGTCGCCCTGGACAGGGCCACCAGGCTCGAGGACCACACCTTCATCTGGTACTACCGCTCATTGCCGCCGGAGACCCGTATCCCGGTGGAAATCAGCATCCTGCACCAGGACGACCACCTCCTCGTGGTAGACAAGCCGCACTTCCTGCCCACTACCCCCGGCGGCACCTACATCCAGGAATCGGCCCTGGTCCGGCTCCGGAACCAGCTCGGCCTGCCGGACCTGATCCCCATGCACCGCCTGGACCGGATGACCGCCGGCGTGCTGCTGCTGTCCACCAACCCGGAAACCCGCGGAAATTACCAGGTGCTCTTCGAGAAGCGGCAGGTGCAGAAGGAATACGAGTGCGTCTCCGCTGCGGAGCCCGCCGGACACCCCGCCGTCGACTTCCCCGTGGTGGTCCGGAACCGGATGACGAAGTCGCGCAGCTACCTGCTGGCCGAAGTGATCGAGGGCGAGCCGAACGCGGAGACCCGGATCGAACGGCTGGAAACGTTCGACGGCGGCACTTCAGCAGGTGCCGCCGTCACCCTCGCGCCAGGCACCACCGCCGCCGGCACCACCGCAGCCGAAACCCACCCAGCCCGCCTGGCGCGGTACCGGCTGGAGCCCCACTCTGGGAAAACGCACCAGCTGAGGGTCCACATGGCGTCCCTTGGGTTGGGCATCGTGAATGACTCGTTTTATCCGGACCTGCTGGACAAGGCGCCGGACGACTACTCCAAACCGCTCCAGCTCCTGGCCCGCGGCATCCGTTTTGTGGACCCCATCAGCAAAAAGCCCGTGGAATACCGCAGCGGGCTCCACCTCAGCGAGGCTGCTCAAACCTTGCGCTGATCGAACACCGACTTGAATGCCTGCTCCATCTCGGGGCTGAACAGCACAAACTCCGCCAGCTCGAGCGCGCTGGCCGGATGTGAGGCACCAAACCCGGTGACGGCGTCGTACGCGGCCTCCGCGACCTGGCGCCCGTGCCAGCCGTACACTCCCCACCCACCGCGGGGAGGGCGATGGAAGCCGCGCCCAGCGAATCCGCCAGCCGCAGGCTTTCGCTGAAGCAGGAGACCAGCAGCGCCGGGTTGGTCTGCCCCACATGCCGGTTGGGCCCAACAGTGTGGATGACCCAGCGTACCGGCAACCGGAATCCAGGAGTGGCGACGGCGGCTCCGGGTGCCAGCCCGTGCGGCAGGTCCGTTTCCCGCAGTTCGCGGCAGGCGGCCAGCAGCTCAGGCCCGGCAGCCCTGTGGATGGCCCCGTCTACGCCCCCGCCGCCCAGAAGCGAGGAGTTGGCCGCGTTCACGATCGCGTCAACCGTGCGGGTGGTGATATCGCCTTGGAGGATGGTGATCCGCATGCCGCCAGTTTCCCACTTACAGGGTGCGGCTCATAGGCCCGCATCACGGCGGCCGAGGCACGCAGCCACGCCTCGCGGGTGGCCGGCATCAGCGCCTGGTAGTTGAGCGGCCGCCGGAGACCAGGGACTTGTCATAGGGAACGTCAAGGACTTCCCTTGTCAGCGTCTCGAAGTGGGTCCGGGTCCGGTCATGAAGCTGCAGATCGGTGTGCAGTGACGGCGCGGCCAGCAAGGTTACGGCGTTGCTGACTTTGTCCTGGTAACCGCGTTCACGCAGCCCGTCCACGAGCCAGACGGCACTTGCCACCGTGTCTTCGCGGACCGTTGAAACGATGACCAGCTCGTCCGCCGCCGCCACAGCGGCTTCCCAGTTGGAGGACCGCATGTTGTTGCCGGTGTCCACCATGATGATCCGGTAGAAGCGGCGCAGCGCCGTGTGCAGCCGGTCGAATTCACGGCTGCCGATGGTGGCGGCCCCGGCCGCGTCCTCGTCCGAAGCCAGCACATCAAACTGCGCGGATCCCTGATAACGCACATAGCGGTCCAGGTCCCCGACCCGGCCCAGGACGGGGTCTTCGAAGCGGTCCACTTCCCGCATCAGGTCAACGGCAGTGCCGGCGTGCCCGGCCAGAGGCGCCCGCCACCCCATTGTTCCGCGCGTTTCATTGTTGTCCCAGGCAAGCGTGTAACCGCCGCGCTGGATGCCCAGCGTCGCGGCCAGAAGCAGGGTTGCCGTGGTCTTGTGGGCGCCGCCTTTGGGGTTAACTACGACGACGGTCCGGGGACCGTCCAGGCGCCGCTGAACCTCTTCGACGGCGTCCAGATGGGCGAGTTCCCGCCGGCCGGGACCGAGGCTCAGGGAATTGCGGCTGAATCGCCGGACAGCGCCCTGCCAGCCCGTTTCGGCGAGCGGGGCGGGCCGGGTGGCCTGTCGGCGAGGAAGTCCTGGAGGGTGGGAACGCCGTCGTCGTGCGTGGCTGCGGCCGGGAGGGCCGCGCGGGCTTGAAAATGGGCGGGAGCACGCAATGGCGCGGGGGGACCTCGTCGGGCATGGCTGCGGGAGGGACTGCGATAGCCATGGCGGACCTTCCTTTCTGTAGTGGCTTCCCATCTGTAAAGGCTTCACTGTCTGTGGCCTCGCTGCCCGAAGGTGCCGTGGCACCACGGACTCCGGCTCCGCCGTCAGGCGCCACAGGCGCCTGCCCAAGCGGCCAAGCAGATCGAGGAGGACCGACAGCAGCCGGTACAGCAGAATGGCCAGGCCGATCACCGGCAGGGACAGCATCAGGATGGACAGGATGGAGAGCGCAGCGGCCACCGGGTCGCCGGCGGCGATGGCCTCGCTGGCGAGCCCCGCGTGCTGCCGGATGGCGTCAGCGGTCTGCTCGATGATCAGGGGGAGGTTCAGCAACATCCAGCCCAGCGCCAGGCACAGGAGCGGCACCACCGTGACCACCCAGATGGTGACGATGCGGCGCGCGAACGTCCGGAGCTCGGCAACCCGCGGATCCACCGCGCGCCCGGGAACGAGGCTGAGCAGAACCGGGCGGATGCGGTTGAACAGGTCGGGGACACCGGCGATGTCGGCCAGGACGAAGTAGCCGTCAAAGCGCAGGGTCGGCACCAGCTGCTGGATCATCTCGAAATGCATCAGTGCCGCCGCCAGCAGGAAAAAGCCCTGCCCTGTCAGCAGGTAGGCGCCGCCCAGGCCGATCAGGCACAGGCAGTTGAAGTACAGCCCGCCAAGGTCGGTGCGGATCCTGCCCGCCCGGCCCAATCGGTAGGAGTCGGTGACGTTTGTGAAGAATGCCGGGAAGACAAGATAAACGCCGACGCCGATTACTCCCGGCCTGGCGCCGCCGTACCGGCACGCAGTGGCATGCCCCAGTTCGTGAATCACGGCTCCCACCGTCAGCATCGCGAAGATGCCAAGGAGCAGCGCCGGCGTGAGGAGGACCTGCTTCAGGGAAGCCAGGAAGTCGCCCTTGGCCAGCACCAGGATGTCGACGGCGGCCAGCCCGGCCAGGACGGCGGCCACCACAGGTCTCCAATACAGCGGGGCCAGGATCAGGGCCAACGTGTTGACGGCCTTTTCGGGCAGCAGCGTTCCCCGCAGCCGCAGGGCCAGTAACGGGTTCGCCCTTGGTGGGGTCACTGCGTCGGCCAGGTCCGCGTCGGCGTCGTGAACGAGGCCCATTGGCGCCAGCCTGGTGTCGATCAGGTGAAGGAGTCCGCTCACACTGAGTTCGAGGCCGTAGGCGTCGCTGACATCGCGCGCCAGCTCATCAGCGGATTTCTCCGGCGAGACGGTGGCCATGACCAGCTGAAGAAGCTCCGACAGCTGGACAATCTGCCCGTCTCCGCGCTGGAGCAGGTAGCTGCGGTCCTTCAGGCCAGACCCCTCAACCGGTCCCAGGAAAACAAGCCCGGGTGACGGCGACCAATGCCGGATAAAGTCAGCTTCGGGTGCTGTGGTCACGGTCGCCACCTAGGTTGAGCCACTATGAACGGCGGGCATGCTCCGACTCTGAAGCATGCCCTCCGGGTTTCCTGTTGATCCTGCGGACCTACTGCTGCAGGACGATCACTTCCTGCCATGCGGCCGAGTTCGCGATTGAACCGATCGAGGCCGCATTGATGGCGATCGAAAGGTTCACGGCGATCACGGGAGCAACGTTGATGTTGAAGAACAGCGTTTCCCTCATTGGAAGCAGTTCCGCAACCTCGGCGTCGAGATCCACCGGTAATAGCGCGGTTGATGCCGTCATAGCACCTCACCTCTCTCCCCCGGGCAATCCCAGGGTCCAGATATCGGATGATAGACGGACTTAACCCTGGACTACGGCGATGTTCTGAAGCGCAGTGCTGTGTGCTACCGCAAAGAACGAGGCAGCGTTCAGTGCCACAGACGAGTTGCTTGCGTAAACACCTGCCCAGTTCGTGTCGAGAAACAGGGTCTCCCGCGAAGGCAACAGCTCCACCTTCTGGCTTTCCAGTTCGTGAACGGTAATTTCCTTCATCATGTCAATCACCCCCTTTCGACGTCCCGCGTTCAGTCAACGCGTCGCCCCGTTGTGGCTTCGTTACTGGGCTGTTATTTTTCCGTTGTTTCATGAAACTAATATGGTGGCAGTCTTGACTTGGGCGCCGAATAATCTATGCCTAGGATGGTCATACTGGACAGTAATGTTCCTGGACGACGGAAATTGCAGACAAGGAAAGCAGGCGCCGATTCATGGCGGACATTGAAGGCACCATGGTCATCCGCGCGTGGGCGGAGCCTGCCCAGAACCACCGCGTACGGGCGCGCCTGATCTCCAGTCATCCTGGCCAGGACCAGGAAATTGTGGAGACGGCCGGCGATGAAGAAGAAATCATTATGGCTGTGCAACGCTGGCTTGATGTGCTGAAAGCCTCCGAAAGCACTGCCAGCGCATAACCCCATGTTCCCTTATCGGCTGGCCTGATTCCAGCCGACCCTTCCTGAATTACAACCGGCGCCATATGGATTGACGGGCATGTGGACCTATTCCCGGTATATAACCCCAAAACCCCCTCTTTCTAAATTGGCTTGACTTGATGCGCCCCAGTGCCACGATGGTTATCTGGGGTATCGCGTGTTGTCCGGTCGCTTGAAGGGGATAGGCATGACGGTGGCTCTCGCACAGGATTGGCATTTAAGCCTGCTGGGGGCCTGGCGGTTGCGCCGCGGCAGCAATACCGTGACGGTGGCCAGCCGGGAACAGCGGCTCATCGCGTGTGTGGGACTCCTGGGCTGCAGGCACCGGAGTTTCCTGGCCGGCCTGCTGTGGCCCAAAAGCAGCGAAACGCAGGCTGCCGGGAACCTGCGCACCACCGTCTGGTGCATCTCCCACGCCTTCCCGCACGTTCTCCGGACCGGCGACGACACGCTGGAGCTTCACGAATCGGTCCAGGTCGATGTCACGGCCTTGCAGCACCACGTCGCCACCCTGCAGTCGCAGCCTGAAGCCCGGATTCCTGACAGCTACCTGGACGACTTGAGCCGCGCTGACCTGCTTCCCGGCTGGTACGACGACTGGGTGGTCTTCGAACAGGAGCGGCTGCGGCAGTTGCGCCTCAGCGCGCTGGAGCTCATGGCAAGGCAGCATCTGGCGGCCGGCGAACCCGGCGGAGCTGTCATCGCGGCGTTGTCCGCGGCAAGCATCGAACCACTGAGGGAATCGGCCCAGCTACTGCTGGTCCAGGCCCATCTGGCCGCCGGAAACCGGGCCGCCGCGGTCCGCGCCTACACGATGTTTGCCAGCCGCCTGGAAGGCGAACTCGGTGTCCTTCCCTCAAGCCAGCTGAGCGAGCTTGTGTCTGCGTTCCGTCCGCACTGATCGAGGAATCATCATGGATACCCTCATCGAAATCCCAGGAGACCGGACGGCGGCCAAGTTCGCCTACGCGGCCGCCGGACTGGGCGTCGTAGGTGTGGCAACACTGGGCGCCATGTACGCCATCGAAGTGCCAAAGAACGGACCCTACGTCTTCGGCACCATCAACGATGCCACCGGCGGCGTCTTCCAGTTGGTGATCATCCCGGTGATCGTCCAGGTCCACCGGCGCCTGCGCCGCACACCCGGCTCCGAGGCCGCCAAATGGCTGGTGATCGCGGCCAGCGGCGCAGGATCAGCAAGCTCGTTCCTCCTGGTCGCGAAAAAGCTCGATTTCACGGTGTCCACTGGCATCTCGGTGGGGGCAATGGTGGTCCAGGCCGGCTGGTTCCTGCTGGCCCACCGGGCACTGCTCAAGAAGGGCAGCTATCCCCGGGATCTCGCGAGGCTGGGACAGTTCATTGGCGGCGCCTTGGTGGTGGCGTTGCCCCTGGCGGCGCTGACCGCGGTGGAACAGGCGCCGGCCTGGATCCGCTGGGGCATCGGCGGGGCGGGACTGGCCTTGGGCGCCACAGCGTGGGTCGCCTGGCCGTACTGGTATTTCCTCGCAGCCCGGCACCTCAGCCACGTCCCCAAGGAAGTTCCCGGCGGAGCCCCAGGTCCACGCCGTCGGAACATCGGCACCGGGTACTGAGGCACTCGCTGAACCCAACGCCCGACAAGTCCGTGCCAACGCCCGGCAAGTCCGTGCCGCCGGCCGGCCCAGGCCGTGCTGCCGCGCAAAAGTGCGGTACTTTGTGGCCATGGACTTTGGCAACGCGGACAGCTGGGGGCGGCGATCTACTTCTGGATCATCCCCGCGGTCCTCGGCGATGCCATTTTCCCGCCCATCCCCTCAGAGATGGTAGTGATCACCGGCGGCGCCCTCTCGGCCGACGGACGGGCCAACGTCTTCCTGGTGGGGCACTGTCCGCGGCGGCCTCCTGGGTCGGCGATATGGTGGTATTCCAGCTCTTCAAGCGCCGGCTCAGCCACGTCCTGGACCGCTGGCGCTGGGCCGGAAAGTCCACCACGGCATCCATGCGGCCATCGCCAAGGCCGGCCGCTCCTCCACCTACGGAACCATCATCGGCGCCCGCTTCATCCCCGGCGGGCGGCTGGCGACGTCGGCGGCTTCGGGCATCGCCGACGTTTCGGCCCGGGGTTTCAGCCTGTGCGCCGGCCTCGGAGCGGTCCTCTGGGCCTGCTGGCTGGTGGGCCTGGGCTACTTCACGGGATCGGCAACCAAACTGCCGTTCTGGGCAAGTTCGCTGATCGGCGTGGTACTGGGTCTGGTGATCGGCGCCGTCGTCGGCATCATTGTCACCCGCCGGCGCGGCACGCGCTCACCGGTGGACGAGCCCGCCCCCGAGCACTGAGCCTTCCGGTTACACCGGGGCCAGCGGCCGCGGCTGCGGCGGAGCACCGTCAGTGCGCCGGTGAGCGCAACGCGTTCGACGGCGTCGCGCATCATCGCTGCCGACTCACGCGCCTGTTGGTTCTCACCGCTGTATTCGGTGGGTTCGACGAGGAACCGGAGGTTCAGCTGAGGGACACCGCCGGCAAGCTCCAGCTGGTTGGACTCCACATGATGGCGGGTCTCCAGCGCTCCAACGGCAGCGGCCATCACCGCTTCAGGCGGGTTGCCCGGCTTCAGTCCGGTGATCTTCAGGCGCGTCTGGAACGAAGGCATGCTTAGACCCTAATACGGGGTCTTGCCCGTCCGGTCCAGGTTCGACGCGAACCATGGTTTTCCGAGCGTCGCAGGACTAAAATGTCTCCGCGGTCTCATCATCACATCTGGTAATCACCAAGAAAGAAGAATGACATGAGACGGACCATCTTGAGGCTGATCGCGGCGGCATCGGCAGGAATGCTGGCAGCAATGCTAGGCATCAGCGCCGCGTCAGCCGAAAGCCGGAGTGACTTGGCCGCGGCGCGACAGGCAACAGTCCAGTACCACGACGTGGCCGCGGCCATCCACGCGGGCTACAAGCCCGTCCTTGATTGCGTTCCCGGTATGGGCTTCCACTACGTCAACTTCGGTCAGTTCGGCCAGATGGATCCATTGGTCCCGGATGCACTGACGTATGCAGCGAACAAAAACGGCCAGCTCAGACTGGTCGCAGCGGAGTGGTTTAAGGTCGACACCGACCAGAACCTGGCGACCGACACCGACCGGCCGAGCATGTTCGGCAAGGAATTCGACGGACCAATGCCCGGGCACGCGCCTGGCATGCCGATCCACTATGACCTCCATGCATACCTGTGGCAGGGCAACCCGGACGGCGTTCTGGCAACCTACAACCCGAATGTTCACTGCCCCGCACTGTAGGAGCAGTTCAAACCCTGGATATTGGCCGGTGCCGCCGGGCCGTGCAACATGTAATGGCTTTAGCCGGTGTTGCGCAGTCCGGCGGCCACGCCGTTGACGGTGATCAGCATGGCCCGTTGGAGGCGCTCGTCGACCTCGGCGCCGCTGATGCTGTTGCCGTCAGCGTCCTTGTCCGCCCGCACGCGGCGGAGCAACTCCACCTGCAGGTAGCTGATGGGGTCCAGGTACTGGTCCCGGATCTCCAGGGACCGCTTGAGCGTCGGCTGCGCGTCCAGGAGCACGTTCTCGCCGGTCAGGTTCTGGATCTCGGTGACCGTGAGTTCGTACTCTTCACGGATGGCACGGAAAATGTGGTGCAGGTCCTCGGGAACCAGGGTTGCCACGTAGTACCCGGCGATGTCCATGTCCGTCTTGGCCAACGTCATCTCCACGTTGGAGACAACCGACCGGAAGAAGTGCCAGTTCTCCATCATCTCCACAAGCTGCGCGGAGTTTCCGGCCTCGCGGGCAGCCTTCAGGCCCGAGCCCACACCGAACCAGCCCGGCACGATCTGCCGGACTGCGTCCAGCCGAACACCCAGGGGATGGCACGCAGGCCGCCAAGCCCCGCCCCGGAATCCGGGCGTTTGGACGGGCGTGAGCCGATGTTCAGCGAGCCCAGCTGCTCCACCGGAGTGGAGGCCAGGAAATACGCGGGCAGGTCAGGATGGTCGATCAGATTCCGGTACCGGTCGAACGCGCCGTCAGAGATGATTTCCATAACGTGCCCGTACCGTTCGCGCTGGTCGTCCGACGTACGCGGATCCCGGTGCAGGGCCGAGCCCTGGAGCACTGCCGCGAGGGACAGCTCCAGGTTTTCCCGGGCCAGCTCCGGCAGCGAGTATTTGTCCGAGATAACCTCGCCCTGTTCAGTAAACTTGATCTCGCCTTCCAGCACGCCGTTGGGCTGGGCCATGATGGCGTCGTAGGTCGGTCCGCCGCCGCGGCCCACGGACCCGCCGCGGCCGTGGAACAACCGGACACGGACGCCATGCTTGGCCGCAACGTCGCGCAGGTTGCGCTGGGTCTTGTGGATCTCCCACTGGCTCGTCATCACGCCGGATTCCTTGTTGGAGTCCGAGTAGCCCAGCATGATTTCCTGGACGTCGCCGCGCAACCGGACCAGGTCGCGGTAGGACGGAACGGACAGCAGCTGGTCCACGATCTCCGCCGAGGCACGCAGCTCCTCCACGGTCTCCAACAGCGGCGCGAACCCGATCTTGGCATAGGGGGATTCGCCGAACAGGTTGATCAGGCCTGCCTCACGGGCCAGCACGGCCGCGGCCAGGACGTCGTCCGCGCCGCGGGTCATGGAAATGATGTAGGTTTCGATAACGTCCGGACCGTACGTGCGCAGGGCGCGGCGGATCTCACGGAAGACGTCGTACGTGCCGTCAGCGACGCCGTCGAGCTTAATCGGGTGGCCGGACAGCGGCCGGCGTGAGGCGAGCTCCGAGCCGAGCACCTCGAAGCGTTCCTCACGGCTCAGTTCCGCGTAGCGGATGCCGGGCCGCCCAGCCGGTCCATCAGCTGGCCAACGGCGTCGTGGTGGTGGTCGGCGTGCTCGCGGATGTCCAGGGTGGCCAGGTGCAGGCCGAAGGACGCGACGGCGCGGCGGACACGGGCCAGGGCGCCGTCGGCAGCGAGCGACGCCGAGTGGTTGCGGAGGGACAGCTCCAGCAGTTCGAGGTCGTTGAGGAGTTCCTCCGTGGAGCTGTAGTCACGGCCGTGCTCGTGCGTGGAGTCCGCGGCAACCCGCTTGCCCGTGTTGATGAGCTTGGCTTTGATGCAGGTGAGCTTGAGTCGGTAGGGCTCCTGGGCGTTGAGCTCCAGGACGCGCCGGTCCAGGCCCGGCAGCTTCTTCAGGTCCGTGTCGATGGAGTCCAGCAGGGTCTGGTCCGCGCCGGACAATGCGGTGGAGTTGGACAGGATGGAGATCAGCTCGTCCATCATCGCAATGCTGATGCGGACGGCGTGCTGGTTCTGGATCTGCAGGATTTCCCGGGTGACCGCCGCCGTGACGTTAGGATTGCCGTCCCGGTCGCCGCCGATCCACGACCCAAACCGAATGGGTGCGTCCTGGGACGACAGGCTGACCCCGTGCTCACCGAGCAGTTCCGAGAAATCCGAGAGCATCTCGGGCATGGCGTCGGTCAGGATGCCGCCGAGGTAGTAGATCGCGTTGCGCGCCTCGTCCACCGGGGTAGGGCGCACCTGGCGCAGTTCATCGGTCTGCCACATCTGGTCGATGACCTCCGAAAGCTGCCGGTCCTGCCGGCGGCGCGCGGAGGTGCCTTCCTTCGTGGGCTCGGCCAGGACATCAGAGAGCCTGCGGATCTTGTCCAGCACGGAACGGCGCGAAGCCTCGGTAGGGTGGGCGGTGAAGATGGGGCGGACGTCCAGCCCGTTGACCACTTCCTGCAGGACTTCGGGGCCCGCCTTGGCAGCGATTTCGGTGACGGCCTTGGCCAGCCACCCGTCCTTCTCCTGCCGGGTCCGCAGGCCGCGGACCCGATGGACCTGCTCGGCTGCGTTGGCAAGGTGGAAGTAGAACGCGAACGCACGCACCAGGTCAGTGGCCTGCTCGATCGGCAGGGAGCCGAGCAGTTCGCGGACCTGTTCGACGACGTCGTGCGCGCTCCAGGGGCCGGTGGCATCGGCACCGCCGCGGGCGGCTTCCTTGGACTCCTTGGTGAGGAGGCGGACCTGCTCCACCAGATCCAGGAGTTCGGGGCCGTGCTGGCGGACCAGGGACTCACCCAGCAGCGTGGAGACGCGCCGGACGTCGGCCCTCAGTTCAGAGGCGAGGTCGGTTGAGGAGTTCATTGCAGTGTTAGCCATGGAAGCTGTCTTTCGAGGGTTCGGACTTGGCTCGTACACTGCGCTGGATACTGTGAGCCACGTTACTAGCTATCGATGCTACCTGCACAGGATGGCGAAGGCGGAATCCGTCTCAGATATTGCGCCCGTCCCATCGCTTTCGGCGTTACTCTCCGCCGCCGGCAAGACAAGGGCCCGGCAGCAGGGCGGCCGTGGTGGTCTGCGGCGGTCCGTGGTGGAATGGACAGCGTCCGCGCCGGGTTGTAGGCCTTGACGTCGTAGACGGGGAATCAGAACCCCTTTTGGAGGAACCATGGACACCACCGCAACCGCGCAGCTGGAACGCTGGCAGCGTTTCCGCACTAACCGGAACAAGGCCCTCGCCACCCGCCACGGCTGGCTGACGCTCACCTCGTTCCAGTGGCTGGAATCCCGGCCCGCCGGGGTCGACCTCGCCCCGGCCTCTGGTCAACGGACGGCACGACGGCGACACTCACCGCTGCGGCGCAGGACCGCCTGACGCTGGTGGAAACCGGCGAGCCGGTGGACGGGACCATTACCGCCTCCCTGGCCAACGAGGAATCCCTGATGTGGGTGCAGTTCGGCGGCGCGGACGGGCAGCAGGTAGTGGTGGAACTCGCCATGCGCGCAGACCGGTACGCCATCCGGACCCGCGATTCCGGCTCGCCGGTGCTGACGGAGTTCGACGGCGTTCCCACGTTCGACTACAACCCGGACCTGGTGGTTGAGGCGGCCTACGAGGCGTATCCGGAACCGGTGGCCGTCCCGATCGGAACGGCCAATCCGCTGGTGGACGGCGTGCATTATTCGGTGGGCGAGGTGGTTTTCCGGCTGCCGGGCATTGACCACGAGTACCGGCTGCACGCGGAGGAGGAAAAACTGGGCGCGCTGACCATTACGTTCCATGACGGGACCAACGGCGAATCAACGGATGAATGGCGGAAGGTCTCCACCCCAAGGCCGCGCATTGACGCGGCCGGGAAGGCCACGGTGGTCCTGGACTTCAACCGCGCCATCAACTACCCCAGCGCGTTCACCCCGTACGGCACCTGCCCCATGCCCGTGAAGAACAACAGCCTGGACTACCGGATCGAAGCCGGCGAGAAGGACCCGATGCTCACCGACTGAGCGCCAACTGGCAAGTAATACCCGCAAAGTCGCGTTTTGAGGGTATTACCTGCCAGTTCGCGCCGCCTGCCGGGCGGGGGTCAGACGATCGCGGAGACGCCGGTGACCGCCCGGCCCACAATGAGCGTGTTGATTTCGAACGAGCCCTCGTAGGTGTAGATGGCCTCGGCGTCGGCGAAGATTTTGGCCATCCGGTAGTCGGTCACGATGCCGTTGCCGCCCAGGAGGGACCGGCCCAGCGCCACTGTCTCGCGCATCCGGGCGCTGGTGTAGGACTTGGCGAGGGCCACCTGCGGCATGTCCGCCACGCCGTCGTCCTGCAGCTGGGCAATACGCGCCATCATGGCCATGCTGGCTACGGCGTTGCCCAGCATGGTGACCAGCTGCTGCTGGATGAGCTGGAATTTCGCCAGCGGCCGGCCGAACTGGTGGCGTTCGACGGCGTACTGCCGGGCGACGTCAAACGCCGCCAGCTGCTGCCCCACCGCCTGCCACCCCACCATGATCCGCGAGCCGCGCAGGAGCTGGTTGGTGTCCTCGAAACTGCTGATGCCGGCGAACCGGTCGGCCTCGGCGACCTGGACATCCTTGAGCACAATGTCCGCGTTCTGCACGGTCCGGAGCGCAATCTTGTTCTCGATCCGGCTCCGGCTCACGCCCGGCAAGGAAGCATCAACGATGAACCCTCGGACCGCGCCGTGCCCGTTGGCAGCCACGGCCTCATCCTTGGCCCACACGAGCATGTAGTCGCAGAACGTCCCGTTCCCGATCCAGCGTTTGGCGCCGTTGAGCACCCACGCGTCGCCGTCGTCGTCGGGCTCTCCCGTTGCGCTGGAGATGCGCCGGGCACTCGTTTCCATGCCGCCGGCAACGTCCGAACCGTGGCCGGGTTCGGTGAGCGCGAAGGCGCCCGTGATGCGCAGGCTTGAGGCGTCCGCAAGCAGCCGCTCTTTCTGGCCGGCCGAACCGAAACCGTGGAGCGATTCCACAAAAAGGTCGTGGTGGACCAGGAAGAATGTTGCGATCGAGGTATCCACGCGCGTCATCTCTGCGATGACCAGTCCGGCGAACAGGTTGCTGTAGCCGCGCTGCGCCGGTGTGCTCAGCTCCAGCGCGGCGAGCTTGGGCAGGATGTGCGCCGGGAACTCCGCCTTGTTCCACCAGTCCGACGCGTAGGGGGCGATCTCCGTGGCAAGGAACTCCCGCAGCTCCGCCAGTTTGGCCCGCTCCTTCGAGCTGAGGAGGGACTCGAACGCGAAAAAGTCGGCGGTGGGCAGCTCCGTCATTTCGGCCCCATTCGGATGGCACCGTCGAGCCGGATGGTTTCGCCGTTGATCATCGCGTTCTCCACGATGTGGGCCACCAGGCTGGCGTATTCGGCGGGCCGTCCAAGGCGCGACGGGTGCGGGACCTGCCGGCCCAGCGAATCCTGCGCGTCCTGCGGAAGCGTTGCCATCATGGGTGTTTCGAAGATGCCCGGGGCGATGGTTACCACCCGCACCAGGGAGCGGGCCAGCTCACGGGCCAGCGGCAGCGTCATGGCGGCGACGGCGCCCTTGGAAGCGGCGTAGGCGGGCTGGCCGATCTGCCCGTCGAAAGCTGCCACGGAGGCGGTGTTGATGACGACGCCGCGCTCGGGGCCCCCGAGCTCGGTACTGATCGGCTCGGTGGATACCATGGCCGCGGCGGCCAGGCGCAGCACGTTGAACGTCCCGATGAGGTTGACCTGGATGACACGGTTGAACGTGTCCAGCGGAAGGACGCCGTCCCGGCCCAGGACCTTGCCCGGCGTGGCGACGCCGGCGCAGTTCACAACAATGCGCAGCGGCCCCAGCGCCACGGCAGCGTCGACGGCGGCCTGCACCTCAGCCTCGTTGGTGACGTCCGCGGGGACAAAGGCCGCTTGTGCCCCCGAACCGCCGGCGGAATTCAGCGCTGAGGCGTTTAGCTCGGCGGCGTAGGCCGCCCCGGCGGAGGACGGCAGGTCGACCAGCACCACCGAGGCGCCGGCGTCGAACAGGCGCTTCGCGGTGGCAGCGCCCAGCCCGGAAGCCCCACCCGTAATCAGCGCGACAGTACCCAAGACGTCCATACATCCTCCTTGATGCGGCCCCAGCACCATAAGACCGGCGCGGAACATTAGTTAGTGCATGTTAACTGAAAATCCCGCGGGCCGCACCCACTAGGCTGAACGGATGACCTTGCCGGATGCCGAACCTGCCCGCTGGCAGGACCGGGCCAACGTGGCGGCCCGATCCGTCACCGGACTCTTCGGCCGGCGCCTGCTGTTCCTGCCGGGAACGCACCTGGCCGCCGTGCAATGGCCGTCAAAACACCTGAAAAACCTCCTCCACCCCTGGCATTACTGGTGGCAGGCACACTACGTGGACTGCCTGGTGGATGCCGGCCGCCGCGAACTGGGTAACGGAGCCACCCCCGCGGCAAGGTTCAACGGCGCGGACCACCCCAGCGCCGGCAGGCTCGCGTCCCGGCTGGTCACGGGGATCCGGCTGCGCAACGCCTTCACCTTCGTCAACAACTACTACGACGACATGGCCTGGCTGGCGCTGGCGACACACCGCCTGCAAAGCTTGGCCGAGGAGACGCTGCAGCCCGGTCGCCGCCGGAACGCCAGGGTCCGTAAGACGCTGACCCTGCAGTTCGATTCCGCTTCAACCGATGACCTGGGCGGCGGAACCTTCTGGAGCAAAAAACGGGACTTCAAGAACACCCCGGCCACAGCCCCCGTGGCGCTCTACTACGCCCGGACAGGCCAGCAGGCCAAGGCGCAGCGGTTGGTGGACTGGCTCAATGCCGTGCTGTTTGATGAGGCCCGGGGCCTCTATGTTGACGGGGCCGGCTCAGCCCGGCCGGCGAAGTGCTGGTGGAGAACACCCTCTACACCTACAACCAAGGCCCCGTACTGGGAGCCCTGCTGGAGCTCGGCGGCGACGCCAACCTCGCCAGGGCCGCGGCGCTGGTGGACGCGGTCGCCAAGCGGCTCACCGTACCGGGGCAGCGCATCATCCGCTGCGATGGAACGGGCGACGGCGGACTCTTCACCGGGATTCTCTGCCGGTACCTGGCGCTCGCGGCCGTCGATGCCCGGCTCCCGGGGTCCGCACGGAACACCGCGAAGGAGCTTGTGGCAGCTACCGCCGAAGCCTTCTGGGCGGGCCGCCGGCCGCCGGCCGCGGAGAGGCATCAGCCAGGGCTGGGAGCGTCCTGTTCTCCATCCACGCGGCACAACCGGCGGACACAACATACCCGCCAGGTGCCGCCGTCGAACTTTCCACCCAGCTGCAGGCCTGGATGGCGCTGGAGGCCGCAGCGGCCATCCACAAAAGCCATGAATGAATTAGGGCACGCAACAGTTCCGTAATGCATGTGATCCTGATCACTTAAGGGCTGTGCCGCTTGGCGTCTTAGGTTTGGCTAACCTACAGTTTCACGAGTGAGCCAACCCTAACTCCGGGCTCGCCAGGACCGACCGTCCGCCAGACTTTTCCCCAGAAAGTAGCCCCGATGAAGATCCGCAACAGCGCCCTGGCCGGCATCGCACTCGCCGCCACCGCAGCCCTCGGGCTGACCGCCTGTGGCGGCAGCACGTCCCCGGCAGCCACCGTCTCCCCGTCCGCAGACGGCCAGGTTTCCGGCGATGGCATCACGGTCTACAACGCGCAGCACGAG
Source organism: Arthrobacter sp. Hiyo4 (assembly GCA_002370555.1). Classification (GTDB taxonomy): domain Bacteria; phylum Actinomycetota; class Actinomycetes; order Actinomycetales; family Micrococcaceae; genus Arthrobacter. The sequence continues at coordinate 499,069 of AP014718.1, read as the reverse complement.
AGCCTGACCAAGGAATGGATCGAGGCCTTCACCAAGGAGACCGGCATCAAGGTCACCATGCGCCAGGGATCGGACACGGAACTGTCCAACCAGATCGTCCAGGAAGGCGCAGCCTCCCCGGCTGACGTTTTCCTCACCGAAAACTCCCCTGCAATGGCGCAGGTTGAGAACGCCGGACTGTTCGCCGATGTCGACAAGGCGACCGTCGAGCAGGTTCCGGCCGAGTTCCGCCCGAGCACCAACAAATGGACCGGCATCGCCGCCCGCTCCACTGTCCTGGTGTACGACAAGAACAAGATCAGCGAAGACAAGCTGCCCAAGTCCATGCTGGACCTGGCCGCGCCGGAGTGGAAGGGCAGGTGGGCTGCATCGCCGTCCGGTGCCGACTTCCAGGCCATCGTCGCCGCGCTGCTCGTTCTCAAGGGCGAGGCTGCTACCGAGGAATGGCTCAAGGGCATGAAGGAAAACTTCAAGGCTTACAAGGGCAACAGCACCGCCATGAAGGCAGTCAACGCAGGTGAAATCGACGCCGCGCTGATCTACCACTACTACTACTACGGCGACCAGGCCAAGACCGGCGAGAACTCCAAGAACGTCACCCCCTATTACTTCAAGAACCAGGACCCGGGCGCGTTCGTGTCCGTCTCCGGCGGCGGAGTCCTGAAGTCCTCCAAGAAGGCAGCTGATGCGCAGGCCTTCCTGAAGTTCATCACCGGCAAGCAGGGCCAGGAAGTCCTCAAGGACGGCACCTCCTTCGAATACGCCATCGCCTCCCAGGTTGATGCCAACGCGAAGCTCGTTCCGATCAAGGAGCTGCAGGCCCCCACGGTGGACCCGGCCAAGCTGAACTCCACGACGGTCAGCGAGCTGATGACCAAGGCAGGACTCCTGTAATTCAGTGACCACTGATCTTTCGGCTCCCCCGGCAGCGGGGGCACGGCGACGGCGAGCCGGGGCACCAGCCCCCGCCCGCCTTTCGGCGTTTCTGCTGTGTCCATCCTGGCTGTACTGATCGCCCTGTTTTCCCTGGTACCCCTGGGCTACGTCGTGTACATGACGGCGGCAACCGGGTGGGACACCGCCGTCGAACTAATCTTCCGGCCGCGGGTGGGCGAGCTCCTGCTCAACACCGTGCTGCTGGTGGTGTTCACTGTTCCGCTGAGCCTCATCCTGGGCGTGGGCGGTGCCTGGCTGGTGGAGCGGACCAAACTCCGTGGCCGCAAAATCTGGGCAGTGCTGCTGGCGGCGCCGCTGGCCATCCCCGCGTTTGTGAACAGTTACGCGTGGGTCTCGGCGGTCCCGTCCCTGGCCGGACTGGGCTCCGGGTCCTCATCGCCACGCTTTCGTATTTCCCGCTGGTGTACATCCCCGCCGCGGCAACCCTCGGCCGCCTGGACCCGGCCATCGAACAGTCGGCTGCCTCACTGGGCCTCGGCAACTGGCGGGTCTTTTTCCGGGTTGTTCTCCCCCAGCTCAGGATCGCCATGACCGGCGGCGCCCTCCTGGTGTCCCTGCACCTGCTCGCCGAATACGGTGCGTTCGCGATGATCCGGTTCGACACGTTCACCACCGCGATCATGGTCCAGTACCAGTCCACTTTCAACGGCACCGCCGGCAACATGCTCGCCAGCGTCCTGGTGTTTTTCTGCCTGATCCTGCTGGTGGTGGAGGTCCGCGGCCGGGGCAACGCCCGCTACGCCCGTATAGGATCCGGCGCCCAGGCCAGGGCCCTGCGCCTGCCGCTGCACGCGTACCAGGTCCCGGCGCAGCTGTCCCTGCTCGCGCTGACGGGACTGGCCTTCGGGTTGCCGGTGTTCTTCGTCCTGCGCTGGATCATCGCGGGCGGTCCTGCAATCTGGGCGGCCGACGAGTTCGCACCGGCCCTCCTGACCACGCTCGGCTACGGCCTGGCCGGCGCGGTGGTGACAACCGCCGTCGCGTTCCCCATGGCCTTCCTTGCCGTGCGGCACCCCAGCTGGTTCAGCAAGTCCCTGGAGCTCTCCAACTACGTCACCAGTTCCCTGCCCGGGATTGTGGTGGGCCTCGCGTTCGTCACCGTCAGCATCCGGCTGGTCCCCGGCGTCTACCAAACAGCCGGAGTTCTGGTGGCCGCCTACGTCCTGCTGTTCCTGCCGCGGGCGCTGGTCACCCTCCGCGCCGGCCTGTCCCAAGCCCCCAAGGAACTCGACGAAGCTGCACAGTCCCTGGGCAAACCGCCGTTGCTGGCCTTCATCCGCGTCACGCTGCGGCTGACCGCTCCGGCGGCGGCGGGCGGCGCGGCCCTGGTGTTCCTGGCCATAGCCAACGAGCTCACCGCCACGCTCCTGCTCTCCCCGAACGGGACCCGCACGCTTGCCACCGAGTTCTGGAGCAAGAGCAGCGAGATCGACTACGCCGGCGCCGCCCCCTACGCCCTGCTGATGATCCTGCTCTCGGCACCCATGACTTACCTTCTCTTCCAGCAGTCCAAGAAAGTGGCCGGACAGTGACCGAACAATCCCCCTCCAGGCTTCCGGAACCGCGGATCGCGCCGTCCGTAGCTCCCTCCACCAACAGCCACCTGCAGATTGCAGACGTCACCAAGAACTTTGCGTCCCAGGCCGTCCTCAAGGGCGTCAACCTGTCCGTGGCCAAGGGCGGAACCACCGCCATTGTGGGGCCCTCCGGCTCGGGCAAAACCACCCTGTTGCGGCTGATCGCGGGCTTTGAACACCCAGCCACCGGCAGCATCTCCCTCAACGGCACCAAGGTGGCGGGCGACGGCGTATGGTTGCCTGCGCACAGGCGCCAGGTGGGGTACGTGGCCCAGGACGGGGCGCTTTTCCCGCATCTGACGGTGGGCCAGAACATCGCGTTCGGCCTGGACACGGCCAAGCTGGCGGGTGGCCGCCGCGGGGCGGCGGGCCGGATCAGCGAGCTGCTGGAAATGGTCTCGCTGGACGCCGCCATGGCCAAGCGGCGGCCACACCAGCTCTCCGGCGGTCAACAGCAACGTGTGGCCCTGGCCCGCGCCCTGGCCCGCGAGCCTGAACTGATGCTGCTGGACGAGCCCTTTTCCGCCTTGGACGCCGGACTGCGGGTGGCTACCCGGAGGGCCGTGGCCAAGGTCCTCAACAAAGCCGGCGTCACCACTATCCTGGTCACCCACGACCAGGCCGAGGCCCTGTCCTTCGCGGACCAGGTGGCCGTGATGCGCGGCGGCAAGCTGGCACAGATCGGCAACCCGTTTGTGGTCTACACCCGCCCGCCGACCGCGCCACCGCGGAATTCCTGGGCGACGCCGTCATCCTGGACGCCTGGATGGAAGGCTCACTGGCCACGTGCTCACTGGGCGGAATTCCCGTGCGCCGCCCGCCTGCCCAGGGCCGGGTCCAGCTGATGCTGCGTCCGGAACAGATCCGCATTGCCGAGGATGGCCCCATCCGCGGCGTGGTGGTGGACACCGACTACTTCGGGCCGGAAACCACCGTGCGCCTCAAACTCTCTGTTCCGCATGAACTGGCCGACCGCGCCGACCACCGCTACCCCGGCGGCGGCGAAGTCATCACCATCCGGCACTGGAACGCCTCCATCGCCCGCCCGGGCATGGAACTCTGTCTGCGGGTGGTCGGCGAAGCGGTCGCCTTCCCCCTGGACGACTGACCCCAACTAGGCAGCAGCAGATGTCGTTATGAGCCCTCATAGCGACACTTACTGCTTGTTAGTTGGGCGGGGCGGCAGGCTTCCTCTTCTGCGGATACGGCGCCTCGCCCCGGGCCAGCATCTCCACAAAGCCTTTGATCTTCCGCTCCCGGGTGGATGCCTGCTTCACGGAATTCGTCCGGTAAATCAGGGCATACCGGTTCACGGAGTTGAGGACGTCGAACATGGCCTGGGCCGCGGGACGGCGGCGATCGCGGCGGCCAGATCCGGCGGGACCTCCGCGGACGCCTGCCCGGAATAGGCGATCTCCCAGCGTCCGTCCGTTTTTGCGCTTTCGACCGCGGCACGCCCGGCGTCGGTCATCTTGCCCGTGGCTTCCAGCCGGGCAACATGCCCAACATTCCGTGCTGACCAAGGACTCTTGGCGGTGCGGCGGGTCATGCGCTGGCTGTAGCTCTCAGTGTCGCGCTTAATGACCTGACCATCAATCCACCCGAAGCAGAGCGCCTCGTCCAGGGCAGCGTGGTAGTCCAGTCCAGTCGTGTTGCCGCCCTTCTTATGCAGTACCAGCCACACGCCTGGGCTGTCCGCGTGGTTCGCCTCCAGCCACGCCCGCCATGCGGCCGCATCTCTCACCAGCAGTTCCTCAAGTTCAATGGCCATGGCCCTATTCTGCCCACCTTCTGCAGGAAGTGGCATGATGGCGGTAGCCGACCTGTCCGGATTCGAGGAGGAACCCATGCTGCGTGTCAGGCCCGTCCATTTCACCTCCCGGCCGGACAGTTGGGAACACCTCCTGGCTGCCCTGGGCGTGGTCAAGACCGTTGATGAGGGCCCGTGGCGGGAGTTCGACGCCGGTTCCGGCCGGCTGGCCCTGCATGTGGCCGACGCCGGCGCCACGGACGACGGCGCCTCTGCCTTGGGAGTGGAGGTGGGCGATCTGGCGGAATTCGCGCGGCGCACCACCCTGGCCGCGGAGGAATCCGGGAACACGGTCACCGAACTCATCGCCGCCGACCACGGCGAGTCCTGCCGCATCACCGCCCGGGACGGCTTCAGCTTCCTGGCGGACAAAGGCGCCCGGGAGCCTAACTCGGCTGACGCTGATCCGGCCCTGACCGTCGTCGGGGTCTGGTTTACGGAGGATCCCGGCGCCGCCGCCGTGACCCTGCAGGACATCGGCGCCAGGTTCCGCCCCGTCCCGGACGCCGACGAAACCGCCGACTTTACCGCCAAGAACGGCGGGGTGCTCATGGTGCGGCCGGCAGCCGGTCCACCGCGGTCCGGCCTGGGATTTGAGTACGGCGGCGATCTGGGCGCCTTGCGGGACCGGCTCACCGCCGCCGGGCTGGACGTCAGCGAAACCGAGGAAGCCTTCGGCCGGACCCTGCACGTGGCCAACCCCGACGCCGCCTCAGGAGCCGCAAGCCCCCGGAAGACACCGCAGCACCGCATGTCCCGCCAACCCTCTGGATCTCGCAGCGTCTCGCCGCGCCGTGATCCGCTCTTAAGGTGAGCCCGGCCCCGGCGTGAACTGGCCCGGATATGAGCGGCCCGAGGGGTGAGATTCCCACGCATTGGGCGACGCTTTACGCTGAGAGCTCATCCTTCAGCGGTCCGCGGCCGTCCGATGGGGTAGAACTTAACCATGAACGTTCGCACTCCTGACCCCAATCCCGGCTGGCTTTCCGAAGAAGACCTCTTTGAGGCCCGCGGGAGGCTCCCCATGATCTATGTGGAGGCCGTGCCGGTAAGGCTGGATCCGCTGGGTTTTGTGAACGAGGTTGGCACCCTGCTGCAGGCCGACGAGGACGGGAACATGATCCGGTCGCTGGTTTCGGGCCGTGTGATCTACCGCGAGACCATCCGCGCCGCACTCCTGCGCCATATGGAAAAGGACCTGGGGCCGCTCGCTTTTCCACAGCTCCCCATCAGCCCGGTCCCCTTCACGGTGGCCGAATACTTCCCGGCCCGTCCCAGACCGGCTTTACCGACGACCGCCAACACGCCGTGTCCCTGGCGTATGTCATCCCCGTGACCGGCGAATGCGAACCCCGCCAGGACGCCCTGGAACTGACCTGGATGACCCCGGCGGAAGTGCTAAGCCCCGACGTCCAGCTCGAATTCAGCGGCGGCCGCGGCGCCCTGGTCCGCCAGGCGCTGGCCTTTGCGGGCGTGGGTCACTGACGCCCGCGGGTTCCCCGGCGTCCCCGACTTCCAGGGCCCGCTTTGTAGACTGTAGGGCGGACCGCAAGAGAACTTAAGGACTCCCATGACCGAAAACCCAGCCTCCAGGCACTACAGCGAACAGCAGGCTGGATCTCTGACCACCGGCGATCAGCTCCTCCTCCCCGACGGTGAACGCACCGCCGAAATCCAGCATGTGGAGTTTGAACCGGATGATTTCGGGACCCCTGCGGTGGTCCTGGCAAACCTCACCGGCGGCGGCACCCTCCGCATCGCAGCCGGCTCCACCGTAAAGATCCTGGACACAGCAGGCCGGGTCATCACGGTTCCGGACACCGCTCTTGAGGGCAGCACCCTCCAGGACGCAACGCACGACGCCGTCACGCAGCTTCCGATCGCGGCGCAACCTCCTGCCGAACAGCCCCGGCACACCGACGAAGCGGAGATAGCCCCGGCGGCTCCCGCCGTCGTCGTACCTCCCTTGCCAGCCATCCCGCCGGCGGTGAGCGCCCCGTCCGCGGAAGAACTGGGGCGGATTCCGGCGCCGAAGGGCACACCCGAAGCGGTGGTGGAGGCGGCCGCGGAAGCCCACCCGGACGCCGTAGGGGTGCTGCTGCTGGCGGACAAGCTGGCCAAGGGCATCAACTTCAAGTCCGGCAGCTGCCTCAAGGACCTCAGCGACCTGGCCCACGAACTGTTCATCACGCTCAAGGATCCGGACGGGGCGCTCACCGTGGCGGACCTGCTCAATGTCCTGCCGTTCGACGGCAACCCGGGCCGCTGGGCATCCGTGGAGGCGTCCCTGGCGTTGTCCAGCTTCATCTGCCGCCAGGACCGGCAGGAGGAGCGCGCCGAAGTCTATGAGAAGCTGTTGCGTCTGCCGGAAAACCAGGAAACGGACCCGTTCAAGGCACGGATGAACGCCAAGGTGCGCCAGCGGTCGCTGAACGAACCCAACCTGTACGACAAAGAGATCTTCCGCTCGATCGACAACTCCAACCACGAAGCCGAGCGGGAGTGGCGGCTGCTGCGCCTCGAATCCCTGCTGTTCCTGCGGGCGCACGGCGGGTCCGAGACGATCGGTGTGGCCGAACTCCAGCGCCGGATCAGCAACGAACTCGAGGCCGTCCGGGCCTGACCTTGTCCGGGTGGCGGAATTAACCCCTACCCGGGCCGCGCCTGCGTTGTAGATTCGGGCTATGACGAACAATCTGAGCGTGGTGATAAATGCTGACGCGCCGCAGGTCTGGACCATGCTGCGCGAACCGGCCAAAGTTGCCCAGTGGCACGGCTGGCAGGCCGATGAACTGGCTGATGAGATTGACGGGATCTACTTCAGCAGCAACGTCGTTGAAGCCCCGGACCATACCAGCCTGACCACCGACGGCGGCGATGTCTTCGACCTCAAACCGGTGTCCGCCGGGACGCTGGTCAGTGTCACGCGGGCAGCCCTGGACCACAACTCCGAGTGGGCAGCCTGGGATGAGGACATCACCCAGGGCTGGCTGACATTCCTCCAGCAGCTCCGGTTCGCGCTGGAGCACCACCCGCACGGCAAGCGGCATACGTTGTTCTTCGAATTTCCCGGCACCTCGGATTCCGAAATCGAAAAGCTGGGATTGTCGGACGTGCCTGCGCCTGGTGAGCCGTACGAGCTGACGCTGTCCACGGGCGAGGAGATCACCGGGAAGGTATGGTTCCGCAGCAACCACCAGGTGGGACTCACCGTCCACGGATACGCGGAGCACGGGGACGGCCTCCTGATCGTGGCGGACCAGCCCGTCATTGAAGGGGTCAGGCCCCATGGCGGCGCCATGGTGATCGCCTCGACATTTGATCTGGGTGCCCACAAACTGGAGTCAATCCATTCGCTCTGGGACAGCTGGCGGGCTGAGAACTACCCCACACCGGAAGCGGCAGGCTGAGGGATCGGCGGCGTTTGCTGGCACACTGGAACCGTGCCAGCCAACCCGCCACCGCGCCATCCGTCTCCGTTTCGGCAGTCTCAGCTGATCCCGTAGCAGCGGCGGCCGGCTCGGCTCCTGCAGCCGACCAGTCGCAGTTCTCCTTCACCGTTGGCACCCGCCTGGCTGACAGCTGTGCGCCGTCGGCTGCGCAGGCAGCTGCCAACGGCGGCGAATTCCTGGGCCGCACGGGGACCATCACCACTCCGCATGGCGAGATCCGCACCCCGGCGTTCATCGCCGTCGGAACCAAGGCCACGGTGAAGTCCGTCCTGCCGGAATCCATGGCGGACCTGGGGGCACAGGCGCTCCTGGCCAACGCCTACCACCTGTACCTGCAGCCGGGCGCTGACATCCTGGACGAGGCCGGCGGGCTGGGCGCGTTCATGAACTGGTCCGGGCCCACGTTCACGGACTCCGGCGGGTTCCAGGTCATGAGCCTGGGGTCCGGGTTTAAGAAGGTCATCGATATGAAATCGGTGGACAGCTCCGGGCCGGACGACGCCGTGGCTCCGGGCAAGGAACGCCTGGCCCACATCGACGACGACGGTGTCTGGTTCAAATCGCATCTCAACGGGGACCGGCACCGTTTCTCCCCGAAATTTCCATGCAGGTCCAGCACCAGATCGGCGCGGACATCATGTTCGCCTTCGACGAGCTGACCACGCTGCAGAATTCCCGCGGCTACCAGGAGGAATCCCTGGAACGCACGCGGCTGTGGGCCCTGCGCTGCATCGACGAGCATTTCCGGCTCACCACCGAGCGCGTGGGGAAGCCGTACCAGGCCCTCTTTGGCGTGATCCAGGGCGCGCAGTACGAGGACCTGCGCCGGAAGGCCTGCCGGGACCTCGGCGCCATGGACTTCGACGGCTACGGCATCGGCGGGGCGCTGGAGAAGGAGAACCTGGGCACGATTGTGCGCTGGTGCAACGAGGAACTGCCCGAGAACAAGCCGCGGCACCTGCTGGGCATCTCCGAACCGGACGACATCTTCACTGCCATCGAGAACGGCGCGGACACCTTCGACTGCGTCTCCCCCACCCGGGTGGCCCGCAACTCCGCGTTCTACACGCCAGCCGGCCGCTTCAACCTCTCCGGCGCCAAGTACAAGCGCGACTTCGGCCCGCTCCAGGACGGCTGCGACTGCTACGCCTGCGCCAACTACTCCCGGGCCTACATCCACCACCTGTTCAAGGCCAAGGAAATGCTCTCCGCCACCCTGATCTCCATCCACAACGAGCGCTTCGTAGTAAAGATGGTGGACGACACCCGGCTGGCCATCGAAGCTGGGACTTTCTTCGAGTTCAAGGCCGAGACCCTGGCGCAGTACTACCGCTAAGCGCGGGCTCCGCCCGGGGCCAGCCGCTCAGACCCCGTAGCTCGGTTCGCGCTTCTTGATGCAGCCGATGACCAAGGACGTTGCCGGCACAAACAGGACCTCCACGAGTGCTTTGCAAACAAAGCCCACCACCACGTAGTTCAGGAACGTGCCGAAGTCCGTGATGCCGATGACGGACGCGGCGATGCTGCAACTGATCGCTGACACATCGCACGAACTACGCAATCCCGTGGGCGCCCTGCGGCTCAGGATCGATCTGCTGCAGCTGGAACTGAAGACCGCCCGGGAGCACGACGCCGCGGCAGGGGTGCTGGCCGAGCTCGAACGCGTGGAGGAGATCCTGGACGGCGTTTTGCGGCTGGCGTCCGCCGAGCACCGGGCCTCTGAGGACTCCGCCCGGGGTCCGCTGGGAACCCGGCGCCGGCGGCAAAGGTGCCGCTTGATCCGTACCCGGTCCTGCAGGAAGAAGCCGAACGGGCGGGCCCGCCGCCCGGCGCGGCGGAGCAGCGATCCTGCTGGCAGATCCGCCGGCCCCCGCCGTACACATCCCTGCAGCGCCGCAGAGCTGGCCCAGATGGTCGGCGAACTTCTGAACAACGCCATCAAGTACGCTCCCGGCGCCCGGATCTCGGTTGCTGCCCGCGAGCGCCAAGGCACGGTGGCCATTGAAGTGTCCGACGACGGCCCTGGGCTATCCGCGGACGAACGGACAGCGGCCACCAGCCGTTTCTGGCGGTCCCCTGCGCACCGGAAGATCCCCGGCACCGGGCTGGGCATGACCATCGTGGACAAACTGGCAGCGGCCAACAGTGGCCGGCTGGTGCTTGCGGACGCCTCGCCGCATGGCCTGATCGCGCGCCTCGAGTTTCCCGCGCCGCGGACGTGCCGGGAGCCCGCAATGACTGACCCCATCGGACCCGGAACGCCCCGCGGCGGACCGTCCTCAAGGCCGGCGTCGCGGCCGGGTTGTCGGGGCTGCTTCTGCCGGCCCTGAGTGCATGCACACCGACGGACCGTCCGGGCACCGTCACTGTGGCCGGCGGCGAGCCCGGAGGCTTCTACCTCGAGTTCGCCGAACTGCTTGCGGCCTCCCTTCAACGTCACAGCGTTGCCGGCCAAGCCACGGCACTGACTACCGGCGGCAGCCTGGACAACCTCGAACTTCTACTGACAGGCAAAGCCACATTCGCCGTCGCGCTCGCGGATTCAGCTGCCCAAAGCACAGCGGCGGGCGAGCCGCCCGCCGTCGGACTCTCCGCCGTCGGAAAGGTTTACGAGAACTACGTCCACTGCGTCATCCGGCAAAACAGCGGCATCCTGGGAATTGGCGGGCTTGCCGGCCGAACCGTGGCCGTCGGCGAGCCCGGCTCAGGGACGTCACTGACCACTCCGCGGCTGCTCGAGGCTGCCGGACTGAGCAGCGCTGCGGGCACCGCCGGCGGCATCACGGTGCTGAGCCTTGGCCTCAACGAGGGCCTGGCGGCACTGCGGCACGGAACGGTGGACGCGTTGTTCTGGTCGGGCGGCGTGCCTACCGCGGCCATTGCTGCCGCGAACGACGACGTCGGGCTGGGTCTTCTTGATCTGTCGCCGCTGCTGCCGGCACTGCGGGCGAAATACGGCGTCTTCTACGACCGGGTGCTGATCCCGGCGGGCGCCTACGCGGGCATTCCGGCCGTGTGGACCGTGGGCGTGGCAAACCTGCTGCTGTGCCGAAGCGATCTTGATGACCGAACCGTCCAACAGACCGTCGAACTGCTGGTGGGCCGTGCCGAGGAACTAATCCCGAGCTCCAGCCTGGGCGTTCAGTTCCTGAGCCCGGAATCCTTGATCAACACCGCCGGTTTGCCCCTGCACCCCGGCGCCGTTGCGGCGTACCGGGAGCTCCACGGGTAGTCCAAACGCTCTATCACTTAACCTAAGAAAACCGCCAACGCTCTCTCACTTTCTCCAAGAAAGTGAGAGAGCGTCCGGTAAAAACCCGCCCTAAGTGAGAGAGGGTCAGGGGGTCAGTTCCCCGAGTGCGCAGCCAGGAACGAGTAGACCTCGGTCTCGTCCACGCCGGGGAACGCGCCGGGCGGCATCGCGGCGAGCAGGTGCGAGTGGGCGCGGGCAGACGGCCAGGCGTTTCCGGCCCACTCGGAGGCCAGTGCTGCCGGGGGCTGCTTGCAGCAGTTCGGGTCGGGGCATGTGGACTTTTCGCGCGCCGCGGTTTCCCGGCCGCGGAACCATTTCACGTGCTGGTACGGCACCCCGATGCTCAGGGAGAACTCGCCGCTGGCCGATCCCTCCGTCCGGGCCGTGCACCAATACGTGCCGGATGGAGTATCCGTGTACTGGCTGTACGCGCTGAACTTGTCCGGCACATCAAATACCGCCCGCGAGGTCCAGGCCTTGCACGACGGCTGGCCCTCAATGGCGCCTGTATGGTCCATCGGGAACGTCACGCCGTCGTTCTCGTAGGCCTTGTAGATGATGCCGCTCTTGTGGGTCTTCTGGAAATGGGTGGTGATGCCCAGGTGCTTCGTGGCCAGGTTGGTGAAGCGGTGCGCGGCGGTCTCGTAGGAGACGGCAAAGGCGTCGCGGATGTCCTCAACCGCGATTTCCTTGGCAGCCTTGGCCTTCTGCAGGAAGTCCACGGTGGCCTGCTCGGGCAGCAGGAGCGCGGCCGCGAAGTAGTTCGTGGCCACCCGTTGGCCGAGGAAGTCGCCGTAGTTTTTCGGCGTCTCGTGCCCCAGGACGTAGTGCCCCAGCGCCTGCAACAGCACCGAGCGGGGGTCGTGGTCCTGCCGCTGGCTCTGCGTCAGGTAAATTCTGTGATTCTTCAAATCCGTCACTGAACGGGTGGAATGCGGCAGGTCGCCCACGTGATGAAGGGTGAATCCGAGCTTCTCAGCGATGTCCGCGATGACGTGCTGGCTCAGCGGCCCGGCCGTGTAACCCACCAGCCCCAGGACCTTCTGGGCCTCGGCCTCATACTCCGGGAAGTAGTTGCCGCGCTCACGCATCATGGCACGCAGCTCACCGTTCGCGCGGCGGGCTTCCTCCGGCGTCGCCACCTGCTCGTTAAGCTTGCGTTCGAGCTCGTGCAGCAGCCCCACCTGCGCCTCCAGCACATCGACCGGAAGCCGCGAGCTGATGCGGATTTTGGGCAGATTAAGGGACTCGTACAGGGGCCCGCGCTGGTAGCGTTCCAGCTCAATTTCCAGGGCCGCGCGGCGGCTCGGCGGCTCGGCGCCAAGCAACTGGTCGATGCTCACGTTGAGCGCAGCGGCCAGCCCTTGCAGCAGGGAGAGCTTGGGTTCCCGTTTGCCGTTTTCGATCAGGCTCAACTGGCTGGGGGCGGTCCCGACGGCGGCGCCCAGGTCATCGAGTGTGTACCCGGCCTGCTTGCGCAGATGCCGCACGCGGCGGCCCAGGCTGATGACGTCCAGTTCCGGGGAGGCGGCGGACGACGGCGGTAGGGCGACTTCGCGGTTCCAGCTTCCAGGCGTCATTTCTTGAGGATACGCGAAGAAGTGCATTTCTTTCCACGGTTTTACCCTAGAGAAGTGTTGTGAAGTGCTGAAAAGTAGTGAACACGGAAAGAAACACCGCACCGGGGTAGCCGGCCGGAGCTGCAAGGAAGCAGCTCCGGCCGGCAGATAAACACCCGGAGCTCAATCAAGGAGACAACGATGACTGCAGCATTTGAGCCCACCCAGCAGACGCCCGAACAGCAGGCCGCCGCCCTGGAGCTCGAGTGGGCCGCCAACCCCCGCTGGGAAGGTGTGACCCGTGACTACAAGGCCTCGGACGTCGTCAAGCTCCGCGGCCGGGTCTCCGAAGAGCACACGCTGGCCCGCCGCGGTTCCGAGAAGCTCTGGAAGCAGCTCACCGAAGAGCACAAGACCGGCGGGTACACCAACGCCCTGGGTGCCCTGACCGGCAACCAGGCCGTGCAGCAGGTCAAGGCCGGCCTCCGCGCCATCTACCTCTCGGGCTGGCAGGTCGCCGCCGACGCCAACAACTCCGGCCACACCTACCCGGACCAGTCCCTCTACCCGGCCAACTCGGTTCCCACCGTGGTCCGCCGCATTAACAACGCCCTCCTCCGCGCCGACCAGATCGAATTCTCCGAAGGCATCCAGACCGTTGAGGACTGGATGGTGCCGATCGTTGCCGACGCCGAGGCCGGCTTCGGTGGCCCGCTGAACGCCTACGAGCTTATGAAATCCATGATCCAGGCCGGTGCGGCTGGCGTGCACTGGGAGGACCAGCTCGCCTCCGAGAAGAAATGCGGCCACCTCGGCGGCAAGGTCCTCATCCCCACCCAGCAGCACGTCCGCACACTGAACGCCGCTCGCCTGGCGGCCGACGTCGCCGGCACTCCGTCCGTGGTCATCGCCCGCACCGATGCCGAGGCAGCCACGCTGATCACTTCCGACGTCGATCCCCGCGACCAGGAATTCGTCACCGGCGAGCGCACCCCGGAAGGTTTCTACAAGGTCCGCAACGGCATCGAACCCTGCATCGCCCGTGCCAAGGCCTACGCCCCGTACTCCGACCTCATCTGGATGGAGACGGGCACCCCAGACCTGGAGCTGGCACGCAAGTTCGCCGAGGCCGTCAAGGCCGACTTCCCGGACCAGATGCTCTCCTACAACTGCTCACCCTCGTTCAACTGGCGCAAGCACCTGGACGACGCCACGATCGCGAAGTTCCAGCGTGAACTCGGCGCCATGGGCTTCACGTTCCAGTTCATCACCCTGGCCGGCTTCCACGCCCTGAACTACTCGATGTTCGACCTCGCCCACGGCTACGCCCGTGAAGGCATGAGCGCCTACGTCGAGCTGCAGGAAAAGGAATTCGCCTCCGAGTCCCGCGGCTACACCGCGACCAAGCACCAGCGCGAAGTCGGCACCGGCTACTTCGACGACATTGCAACTGCGCTCAACCCGAACGCATCAACCCTGGCACTGGTGGGATCCACCGAAGAAGGCCAGTTCCACTAAATTTTCCCCAAGTAAGTAGCAGTAAGTGTCGTTTTGGAGGCTCAAAACGACACTTACTGCTACCCAGCTGGGCCCTGCACCGGGAGACTGAAATGAACACCTTCACTGACAGCTTCACCATCAACGGGATCACTTTGACCGCGCAGCCCATTTGCCGGCAGGACGAGGTTCTAACTCCGGATGCACTGGAGTTTGTCGCCAAGCTGCACCGGGCCACGGCCGAGCGCCGGCAGGAACTTCTGCAGGCACGCCGGACCCGCCGGGCGGAGATCGCCGCCGGCCAGGACCCAGGTTCCTCCGCGAAACCGAGGACATCCGGAACGACCCGTCGTGGCGCGTCGCTCCCCCGGCCCGGGCCTCGAGGACCGCCGCGTGGAGATCACCGGGCCGGTGGACCAGAAAATGACCATCAACGCGCTGAACTCCGGCGCGAAGGTGTGGCTCGCTGACATGGAGGACTCCTCCACTCCCACGTGGCGGAACGTCATCAAGGGACAGCTGAACCTTACCGATGCGCTGGAACGCCGGATCGATTTCACCTCCCCCGAGGGCAAGGAATACAAGCTCCGCCCGGCCGGCGAGCTGCCCACCATCGTGGTCCGCCCCGCGGCTGGCACCTGCCCGAGAAGCACATGATCATCGACGGCGCCCCGTGGCCGGCGGCATCGTGGACTTCGGCCTGTACTTCTTCCACAACGCCCGGCGCCTCCTGGCCCAGGGCAAGGGCCCGTACTTCTACCTGCCCAAGATCGAGAACCGCCTCGAGGCACGGCTGTGGAATGACATCTTCATCCTCGCCCAGGACCTGCTGGGCATCCCGCAGGGCACCATCCGCGCCACCGTGCTGATCGAGACCATCACCGCGGCGTTCGAAATGGAGGAGATCCTCTACGAACTGCGTGACCACGCGTCCGGCCTGAACGCCGGCCGCTGGGACTACATCTTCTCCCTGATCAAGAACTTCCGTACCCGCGGCCCCGGTTCGTCCTGCCGGACCGCGCCCAGGTGACCATGACGCAGCCGTTCATGCGCGCCTACACCGAACAGCTGGTCCGGGCCTGCCACAAGCGCGGTGCCATGGCCATCGGCGGTATGGCCGCCGCCGTCCCCAACCGCAAGGACGAGGCTGCCAACACGAACGCGTTCGAGAAGGTCCGTGCCGACAAGACCCGCGAGGCCAACGACGGCTTCGACGGCTCCTGGGTGGCCCATCCGGACCTCGTGCCGGTCTGCCGTGAAGTGTTCGATGCCACCCTCGGTGACCGTCCGAACCAGCTTGAGAAGCTCCGCGAGGACGTCATCCCAGATGACCGTGCCCTCATCAACGTGGCCGCCACGACAGGCACCATCACCGAGCAGGGCATCCGGAACAACATCGAAGTCGGGATCCGCTACATCGAGTCCTGGCTCCGCGGCAACGGCGCCGTCGCCATCCACAACCTCATGGAAGACGCCGCCACCGCGGAAATCTCCCGCTCCCAGATCTGGCAGTGGATGTTCGCGTCCGCCATCACGGACCGCGGCGAAATCATCACCCACCAGTGGATCGAGGAACTGCTCGACGAAGAGTTCGCCCGCCTGGAACGCTTCGACGGCGACCGCTTCGAAGACTCCCGCGACATCTTCGAGGAAGTCACCCTCAGCCAGGACTTCCCCTCCTTTCTGACCCTCCCCGCCTACGCCCGCTACCTCACCGAGGCCCGCGAAAAGGCAACCAAAGAGGAGCTCGCCGCAGCATAAGGCTGCAGCAGGCTACTGAATAGATTTCCGTCCGCCGGGCAGGCACGCCCTTCGCAACAGGCACCCCCGAGATCCGGGCGCCGGCCCGGCGACGGAACACCCCGTGTGACCCCGGACGCTCTCTCACTTAATGCAGGAAAACCGGGGATGCTCTCTCACTATCCTCAAGATAGTGAGAGAGCGTCGGTCGTTAAGCTGCGTTATGTGAGAGAGCGTTGGTAAACATGCCAGGGAAGGAAAGAACGTACGACGGCGGGACGCGTCAGCGTCCTTTCGGCACCAGCCGCACGGCCAGGGTTGTGCAGACGAAGAACATCAACACCGAGCCCAGGATCACCAGCAGCGCCGGGGTCCAGGAACCCGAGGCGTCGTGCACGAAGCCCACCATCGGCGGGGCCACCGCCCCGAAGCAGTAACCGAGCCCTGGACCGTGGCGGACATCCGGCCCGCGGACACCTGGTCCCGGGCCAGCTTGATGATGGCGATGAAGATCAGCGTGATCCCGCCGCCCTGCGCGATGCCGCCGAACGTGGACCACAGCCACCACTGCTCAGGTGCCAGCAGCAGCCCGCCCGGCACGGTTGTCCACAACAGCCCCACGGTGACTGCCGTCGTCGTCGTACTGAAATATTTGGCCGCGAACGGCACTCCCAAGCCGCCAACAATGGCGAAGATCTGGAACAGCGATGAGCCTGCCCGGCGGCTGAGGCGGACATGCCAAGTTCGTCGTTGAGGTAGCTCGGCAGCCATGCCGTCACAGCGTAGTAGGAAAACGCCTGCCCGGCGAAGCCTGCGGTGAGCCCGGCGGTAATCCAGCCGGAACCCTTGACGGCCGGGTGCTCCTGCCCGCCGGCCACCACGGTGCGGGACGGCACAAACGCGGTGCGCGCGCCAACGGCGAGGGTCCAGAAAACGATGGCAATGACAGCCAGGATGCCCACGGACACTAGAGCCACCCGCCAACCGGCGAGCTCGGCCAGTGGCGCCGTGACCATCGACGTCAGGAACGACCCGATATTCAGGGCCGCCGTGTACACACCCATGGCGGTCCCTTGGCGCAACGGGGAGAAGTCGCGGCGGATAATCAACGGCACTGCGATATTGCCCACCGTGATGGCCAGGCCGATCATCACCGTGCCAACCACCACCGGTCCCGGGCCGCCCGCCGAGCGCACAATCACGCCAGCCAGGACGCCAAGGATGGTCAGCGAAACGGCGAACTCCGCGCCGAGTTTCCGTGTAGTCAGTGACGCCAGCGACGCGGCGAGCGCGAAGCACAGCACCGGGATGCTCGTCAGCAGGCCCAACATCACGGGGGTAAATCCGAGGTCGGCCTGCATCAGGTCAACCACCGGGGCAACGGCAACGAAGGGCCCACGCAGGTTCAGCGCCAGGAGTCCGATGCAGGCCAGGAGGATCCAGCCCTTGGGAACTTTGGCCAGGAACTGTCCGCTCATGAGGATTCGGCGGTGACTAAATAGGATTTCATCACTTCCATTGCTATCACGGCGTATTGCCCCGGACGCCGCAGGCCACGTCATGGCGCCCTGGCATACGATGAAGCTCACACCGGCGGGCCCCAACGTGCGGGCTGCCAAGCGCCGCATACCCGGACGAAGGAACTTCACATGCAGCAGCGGCTTGCCATCCTCGACGACTACCAGGGCGTGGCGCGCGGTTTCGCCGACTGGTCCGCCCTGGAACAGGCCGGCGTTACAACGTCCGTCTTCCGCGAGCCCTTCCAGTCCGAGGACGCCCTGGCAGCAGCCCTCGCCAACTACCAGATCGTCATAGCGATGCGTGAGCGGACCCCGTTCCCCCGCACAGTGCTGGAACGTCTCCCGGGGCTGAAGCTGCTGGTGACCACCGGCATGGCCAATGCCTCCATCGACGTGGCCGCAGCAGCGGAACTCGGCATCACCGTATGCGGCACGCCCGGGTCTCCCACGGCCGCGCCCGAACTGACCTGGGCCTTGCTGCTCGCGATCGCCCGCAACCTCCCGGCCGAGGAGAACTCGCTGCGCGCGGGCACGTGGCAGACCTCGGTGGGGATGGAGCTTTCCGGCAAGACCCTGGGCGTCGTGGGCCTGGGTAAGATCGGTCGGCGGATCGCGGCCTACGGGCAGGCCTTCGGCATGGAAGTGCTCGCCTGGAGCCAGAATCTCACCGAGGAGGCCGCCGTCGAGGCAGGCGTTCAGAAGGTCAGCAAGGAGGACCTTTTCGAGAATTCCGACGTCGTGTCCCTCCACCTGCGGCTGTCTCACCGTTCCGAGGACATCGTGGGTGAGCAGGAACTTCGGCTCCTTGGGCCCGAAGGCATCCTGGTGAACACCTCCCGGGGTCCGCTGGTGAACGAGGATTCCCTGGTACGGGCCTTGAACGAGGGCTGGATCCGCGGTGCGGCCCTGGACGTATTTGACCAGGAACCGCTTCCTGCGGGCCACCCGCTGCTCAGCGCCCCCAACACTGTGCTTTCCCCGCACCTGGGCTACGTGACGGCCGAGAGCTACCGGCAGTTCTACGGTGGCGCGTTCGAGGACGTCACTGCCTGGCTGGACGGTACGCCGGTGCGGGTGATCAGTTCCTGACGCGCGAGGTCAACCCGCTGCCTGGAGCGTCGTCTCAATGGCTGCCGGCGACAACACGAATTGCGTCACCATCTGGCTGGCGCCGAGTATCGCGGCCTGGTCCCCGGCCATGGACACGGCTATGCGCAGGTGCGTGGTCGCCAGCGGCAACGAACGCCGGTATACCACTTCCCTGACGCCGGCCATCAGGTGCTCTCCTGCCTGGCCAAGGCTCCCGCCGATGACGATGACGGACGGATTGAGCAGGTTCACGACTGTGGCCAGTACGTCCCCAGGTCCCGTCCCGCCTGGCGCAAGGCCTGGATGGCTTGGAGATTGCCTTCGGCGACCAGCCGCAGTACATCGCTTCCCTTCTCAGCCGCCAGCCCTCATGGGCCAGTTCACGTGCGACTGCGGGTCCCGAAGCGAGCGCCTCCAGGCAGCCGTAGTTTCCGCACCGGCACAGCACGTCGTCGCCGCGGGGCACGCGGACGTGGCCCAGATCGCCGGCCGTTCCATTGGCGCCGCGCTGCAGTTCACCGTTGCTGATGATCCCGGATCCGATGCCGGTGGCAACCTTGATGAACAGGAAATTCCCGTGCTCCGGCCAGTGCGCCGACCGCTCCCCCAGCGCCATGATGTTCACGTCGTTGTCCACCAGCACCGGAACTGGCAGCGAGCGCTGGACGTACGGGACGACGTCGAACCCATCCCACCCCGGCATGATGGGCGGCTTGACGGGCTTTCCGGTGGCGTGCTCCACGGGCCCGGCAGGCCGATCCCGACGCCGGCGAGATCGCGCGGGTCCCGTCCGGCCTGCTCGAGCAACGCCCGGCCGCCTTGATCACCCGGCTGAGCACCGCCTCGGGCCAGCGGCAACATCCTGGGCCAGCCGCCGCTCCGCCAGCACCCGGCCGCTGAGATCGGTGACTGCAACAATCACGTGCGTGGCGCCGACGTCGACGGCCAGGACGGCGCGTGCCGCCGGGTTGAAGGCAAAGCGCGACGGCGGCCTGCCGCCGCTGGAGTTCGCCTCACCCGCAGCACCCACCAGGCCGGAGGCGATCAGGGCGTCTATGCGGGCGGCAACGGTGGAACGCGCCAGTCCGGTGGTCAGGGCCAGCTCCGCACGAGTCCGCGCCTTGCCGTCCCGCAGGAGCTGGAAGAGATCGCCGGCGCGCGCCAGGCTGCCGCCGTGGTCTGGGGCGGAGTGCTCGGTTCCGGGGCTGAGGCTCATGGATCATGAATAACACATGAAACTTCTGCCTGTCACGCGGAACAAAGAATATCGGCATCCGGGCAACTTTTGCTTGACGCTCGGCAAAAGTCATTCTAGCTTTAGTGGAAGTGGCATCGCCTCAGTACGGCAGCACTCAGTCAACGTGGATTCGTCTGCAATCAGGAGAACCAATGAACTACTCGATCCAGCTCTACACACTCCGGGACCAGATCCAGGCGGACCTTCCCGGCACCATCCGCAAGGTCGCGGAGATCGGCTTCACCAAGGTTGAGCCGTACAACTTTGTCGCCACGGCCAAAGAGCTCGGGGCTGCGCTGAGGGAGAACGGCCTGACGGCTCCGTCCGGGCACGCACCGCTGCTGAGCCAGGACCAGGATGAGATATTCGCCGCCGCCAGGGAACTGGGGATCACCACCGTGATCGATCCGTTCATCGCGGCTGACCGCTGGCAGTCCGCGGCGGACATCCAGGCCACCGCTGCCGGCCTGAACGCCGCCGCCAGGAAGGGCGCCGAATACGGCATCCGCGTGGGCTACCACAACCACCAGTGGGAGCTGGAGTCCACCATCGAGGGACGCACCGCGTTGGAGTACTTCGCGGACCTCCTCGCTCCCGAAGTTGTCCTCGAGGTGGATACGTACTGGGTTGCCGTGGGAGGCCAGGACCCGGTAGACATCCTGACCAAGCTCGGCGACCGGGTGAAGTTTATCCACATCAAGGACGGCCCCCTGAACACCGACACCAAGGCCCAGCAGCCTGCAGGCCAGGGCAAGGTCGCCGTACTGGACGTCATTGCCGCCGCCCAGTCGCTCGAGGTGGGCGTGGTGGAATTCGATGACTACGACGGGGACATCTTCGAGGGCATCGCCGAGAGCCTCGCCTACCTCAACGCCGCACAGGGCACCGAAGGAGCACACGCATGAGCCACGCAGCATCCACCCGCCGCGGCCCGGTGGGAGTTGCCGTCATCGGCGCCGGCAACATCAGCAAGCAGTACCTGGACAACCTCACGGTCTTCCCGGACCTGAAAGTCCTCGTGATCGCGGACCTCTTCGCGGAGTCCGCGGAGGCCCGGGCCAAGGAATACGGCATCCCGGAATGGGGCGCGCCGGAGAAGGCGCTGAACCACCCCGACGTCGAAATCATCGTCAACCTGACCATCCCGGCTGCCCATGTGGAAGTGGCCACGGCCGCCGTCAACGCCGGCAAGCACGTCTGGACCGAGAAGCCGTTTTCCCTGGACCGCACCTCCGGGCTCGGCCTGCTGAAGACCGCAGACGCTGCCGGGATGCGCCTGGGAACGGCCCCGGACACGTTCCTGGGCGCCGGTCTGCAGACCGCGCTGCGCCTGATCCAGGGCGGGGACATCGGCACCCCGCTGACCGCGATGACCACGTTCCAGACCCCGGCCCGGAGTCCTGGCATCCCAACCCGGCGTTCCTCTTCCAGTACGGCGCCGGCCCGTTGTTCGATATGGGCCCCTACTACCTCACCGCACTGATCCAGGCGTTCGGCTCCATCCGCAAGGTGGCCGCCGTCGGGTCCAAGGCCAAGGACGTACGCGTCATCGGATCCGGGCCCAAGGCCGGCGAAGAGTTCACCGTGGAGGTGCCCACGCACGTCTCGGCGATGGCCCAGTTCGAATCCGGAGCCTCCTCGCACAGCGTCTTCTCGTTTGAGTCCCCCCGCCAGCGGATGGGCTTCGTGGAGATCACCGGCACTGAGGCCACCCTCTCGCTACCGGACCCCAATTTTTTCGACGGCGACATCAGGCTTTGGCGGGCTGGTGACGAGGACTGGACCACCATCCCCGCCACAGGACCGGCGAACGGCCGTGGCATGGGCGTCCTGGACATGGCCCGCTCGCTGCGTGCAGGGGTTCCCCACCGCGCCACCGGTGATTTGGCCTACCACGTCCTGGATTCCATGGTGTCAATCTCCGAGTCCATGGAGTCCGGCACGTTCGTGGACGTCGAAAGTTCCGCTCCGGCATCCCCGGCCCTCCCCGAGGACTGGGCGCCGGAAGCCGCTACCCTCTAGGAAGACCCACCATGACCTCACACGAACACAGCACCAGCGGCGAAAGCCCGGACGCCGGGCGGGCGCAGGCCCCCTGGGTGTGGCAATGATCGGCTACGCGTTCATGGGCAAAGCCCACTCGAACGCGTGGCGGAACGTCGCCAGCTACTTCGACGTCCCGGCCTTCGAGCAGATAGTCCTGGTGGGCCGGGACGCCGCCGGGGTGGCCAATGCCGCCGCGAAGTACGGCTGGGCTGAAACAGCCACCGACTGGCGCGAGGTGATCAGCCGGGACGACATCCACATCGTGGACATCTGCGCACCGGGCTGGATGCACGCCGAGATCGCGATTGCCGCCCTCGAGGCGGGAAAGCACGTGCTGCTGGAGAAGCCGCTGGCCAACACCCTGGCCGAGGCCGAGGCCATGACCGCGGCCTCCGTGGAGGCGCGGGCCGCCGGCGTGCAGTCAATGGTGGGGTTCAACTACCGGAGGGTCCCGGCCCTGGTGCTGGCGAAGGAACTTATCGCGGAGGGCAGGGTGGGGAACGTCCGGCACGTCCGGGCCGCGTATCTGCAGGACTGGCTTGCCGATGACCAGGCACCCATGACCTGGCGGCTGCGGAAGGAAACGGCAGGCTCGGGCGCGCTGGGTGACATTGCCTCGCACGCCATCGACCAGGTCCTTTTCCTGCTGGGCGACCAGGTCACGGAGGTCTCCGGCCGCACACACACCTTCACGAGCCACCGGCCCGGCCCGGCCGGACCGGAGGAGGTAACGGTCGACGACGCCGCCTGGGCAACGCTGTCCCTCGCCTCCGGGGCCATCGCCTCAGTGGAGGTCTCCCGGGTGGCCACCGGACGGAAGAACTCGCTGAACCTGGAAATCTACGGCGACAAGGGTTCCATCGTGTTCGATCTGGAAAACCTCAACGAGCTGGGCTTCCTGGATGCCACCGTTCCCGTCCGGGAGCAGGGCTTCCGCCGTATCCTGGTCAACGAGCCCGAGCACCCCTACCTTGAAGCCTGGTGGCCCAGGGCCACATCATCGGCTGGGAACATACCTTCACCCACGAAATCCGCGACTTCCTGCTGGCCATCGCCACCGGCCAGGCACCATCGCCGTCGTTCGCCGACGGCCTGGAGGTCCAGCGCATCCTGAACGCCGTGGAGGAATCCGCGGCAGCGAAAAGCGCCCTTATCCAACTGACCGGCACCACACCCGCCACAGTCCCCGAAGGAGCCTGACATGCCCCGCCCCTACACCCTGTTCACCGGCCAGTGGGCCGACCTCCCGTTCGAGGAAGTCGCACGCCTGGCCTCCGGCTGGGGTTACGACGGCCTGGAGATCGCCGTGTCCGGGGACCACCTGGACGCCTGGCGCTGGGACGAACCCGGGTACGTCGAGTCCAAACTCGCCGTGCTGGAGAAGTACAACCTCAAGGTCTGGGCCATCTCCAACCACCTCAAGGGCCAGGCCGTCTGCGATGACCCCATCGACTTCCGCCACGAAGCGATCGTGGGTACGAAGGTCTGGGCGACGGGGATCCCGAAGGTGTCCGCCAACGCGCCGCCGAGGAAATGAAACACACCGCCCGCCTGGCCAAAGCCCTCGGCGTGGACACCGTCGTCGGATTCACCGGCTCCTCGATCTGGCAGTACGTGGCGATGTTCCCGCCCGTCCCCGCCGCCGTGATCGACGCCGGCTACCAGGACTTCGCGGACCGCTGGAACCCCATCCTGGACGTCTTCGACGAATGCGGTGTCCGGTTCGCCCACGAGGTCCACCCCTCCGAGATCGCCTACGATTACTGGACCACCGTCCGGACCCTCGAAGCGATCGGCCACCGGCCCGCGTTCGGCCTGAACTGGGACCCGTCCCACTTCATGTGGCAGGGCATCGACCCCGTCTCGTTCATCTGGGACTTCAAGGACCGGATCTACCACGTCGACTGCAAGGACACGAAGCTGCGCCCCACCGGCCGGAACACGGTCATGGGCTCGCACCTGCCGTGGGGCGACCCGCGGCGGGGCTGGGACTTCGTCTCCGCCGGCCGCGGCGACGTCCCCTGGGAATCGTCCTTCCGCGCCCTGGCCGCGATCGGCTACAACGGACCTATCAGTATCGAATGGGAAGACGCCGGCATGGACCGGCTCCACGGCGCCCCCGAAGCCCTCGCAGCGCTGAAGAAGTTCGACTTCCCGCCGTCGAACACCTCCTTCGACGCCGCCTTCAGCACCAAGCCCTGACCCGGAGGAAGCGCACGTAGAATCCCTGCATGACCCATACGATCCGAAAGGCAACAACGGACGACGCCGGCAAGCTCGCCGAACTGGCGGCCGTCACCTTCCCGCTGGCGTGCCCGCCGACATCGTCACCGGAAGACATTGCCGCGCACGTGGCCAACACGCTCAGCGAACGGCACTTCCGGGAGTACCTGGCGGATCCCGATGTCACCCTCCTGGTCATTGACGCCGACGGCGGGCTCCGCGGCTACAGCCTGCTCGTCAACCGACCGGCAGGGGATCCGGATGTGGCACCGGCGCTGAAGGTCCTGCCGTCCATGGAGCTCAGCAAATGCTACGTCCACCCCGAACACCACGGCCTGGGCGCGGCCGCCGAACTGATGCACGCCAGCCTCCAGGCTGCGGCAGAAGCGGGCGCGGCCGGGGTGTGGCTTGGCGTCAACAGCCAGAACGCCCGGGCCATCCGGTTCTACGAAAAGTCCGGCTTCCACAAAGTGGGCTCCAAGTCCTTCCGGCTGGGAACCACCGTGGAGCACGACTTCGTCCTGGAGCGCCCCGTCTGACCACCCGGCCAGAACCCCGCTCAATGGTGACCAATCTGACACCCCGCCACGGAATGGCCCCGGGGCAGGCGGGGTTGTGGCAAGCATGAAGATTGAGATCTGGTCAGACGTCGCGTGTCCGTGGTGCTACATCGGCAAGCGCCGGTTCGAGGCGGCCCTGGCCGAGTTCCCGCACCGCGATGCTGTGGAGGTGAAGTGGCGCAGCTACCAGCTGGACCCCACCCTTCCCGAGCACTATGACGGCACCGAGCTGGATTACCTGAGCACGCGCAAGGGCATGGCCCGGCGCAGGTCTCGCAGATGTTTGACCACGTCACCGAGCAGGCCAAGGGCGAGGGCCTGGACTACCGGTTCGACCAGGTGGTGGTGGCCAACAGCTTCACTGCCCACCGCCTGATCCATCTCGCGGCCCAGCACGGACAGCAGGATGCCGCGAAGGAGCGCCTGCTGAGCGACCATTTCGAGCACGGCAAGGACATCGGCAGCGCCGGGTACCTCACCGCGCTGGGCCACGGCTTGGGCCTCAACACTGAGGAAGTCGCCGGGCTCTTCACCACGGACAAGTACGCCGACGACGTCCGCTTCGATTTCGAGGAAGCCCGCGCCCTGGGCATCAGCGGCGTCCCGTTCTTTGTGATTAACCGGAAGTTCGGGCTCTCGGGTGCCCAGCCCGCCGAAACATTCACGGCCGCGCTCACCCAAGCCTGGCAGGAGACCAACCCGCTGGTTCTGGTCAGCGCCGCGGACGGCAACGGCGGCGAGGCCTGCGGCCCGGACGGCTGCGCTGTCTGAGAGGCGCGTCAGTCCGGCGCACGCTTTTTGCTGACACATCGCGGTAAAGTGTCTGCATGCCTAGGATTTCGGCGGCCAACAACGCCGCGCAACGCGCCGAGACGCAACGCCGGGTCCTGACAGCGTTCGGGGAGCTCCTGTTCACCCACGGCCTGCCCGGACTGACCATGACTGACGTCGCCCGGCATGCCGGGGTGGGGCGGACCGCGGTGTACAACTACTACGCCGACATCGAAGAACTGCTGATCTCCTACGCCCTGGATGAGACCGAGCGCTTCCTCGCCGAACTCCGGGACTCACTGAGCGCGCTTGATAACCCCGTCGAACGGCTGGCCCTGTACGTGCGCACCCAGGTGGAGGACCTCAGTCGCCGCCACCTCCCGCCCGGACCGGCGATGGCGGCGGTGCTGTCGCCGTCGTCCTTTGCGAAACTGGCCGACCACGTGGGTGAACTCAGCGTCCTGCTACAGGGCATCCTCGGGGACGGCATGGCGCAGGGGTACCTGCCGCACGCGGACATTCGCCAGCAGGCGCAGCTCATCCACGGCACGCTCTCCTCCAGCGCAGCCCGCGGCAGCAACGAGCCCGCCGAACTTGAGGCACGGATCGCCCGGACCGTGCGGTTCATCCAGCTGGGCGCCGGAGCAAGGTTCGACGACGACGGCGCACCCCTGCGCATCCGCCTCCCCTAACCCCCTGCGTTGCCCTATCACTTGGAGTCGTCATCCAGCTGGTT
Source organism: Arthrobacter sp. Hiyo4 (assembly GCA_002370555.1). Lineage (GTDB taxonomy): Bacteria > Actinomycetota > Actinomycetes > Actinomycetales > Micrococcaceae > Arthrobacter. The sequence continues at coordinate 473,042 of AP014718.1, read as the reverse complement.
TGACGACCGGAAGTGATAGAGCAAAGGGTCAGGGGGCGGCCGTCGGAATCACCGGCCACTTGGCATCGTCAGCAATCCGCCGGCTTTCACGCGGACAGCTGAGCTTCCCCGGCGTCTGGTCCACACGGTCCGCAGCGGCGAGCTCCCGGTAGCCGCTGGAAAGAATCACGTCGACGCTAGCATCCGTCCGGCCGTCCTGGAAGTAGTCGGAGCCCGGCAGGTTCCGCTGGACAGTGAAGGCGGCAGACTGCCCGGCAGCCCCGGAAACCACCGCAGCCACGCCGCGGAAGCCGGCCTCCGTGTTGGCCACGGCCCCCACCACAAACTTCCGGACCAGCAACTCATCCGCCACCGATCGGGCCAGTCCGGGACGGCTGGTGGAGTTGTAGACGTTGAGGTTGATTTTTTCGTTGGGAGTGTAGTCAAAGGTTGCCCGGGGCAGGCTGCACGGGGCTTATCGCTGCCCGCCGTCGTCGGCAGCTTAAGATGCCCGTTCATGATGGCCAGCGCAACGATGATGGCTCCGGTAATGAGGCCCAGCAGCAGGACCAGGACCACTCCATGCACCACGCGGCGGCGCACCCGCACCGGGTTGTCGGGGTCTCCGGCAGCCTCAAACGTGGCCCGCAGTTCGGGGCCGGTGACAACGTGGTGGCCGTGCAGGACGCTGGCGTCCTTGGGTTTCCTAGCCATCTATGACCAGCACGCGGGCGTGGATGGCGGTCCGCTGGTGCAGCGCTGTCCGGACCGCGCGGTGCAGCCCGTCCTCCAGGTACAGGGTTCCCTGGTACTGCACCACGTGGGGGAAAAGGTCTCCGAAAAAGGTGGAGTCTTCGGCCAGGAGCGCTTCGAGGTCGAGCGTGCGTTTGGTGGTCACCAGTTCGTCCAGGCGGACAGGGCGCGGCGGCAGCGACGCCCACTGTTTGGGCGTGTTGAAACCATGGTCGGGATACGGGCGTCCCTCGCCCACAGCTTTGAAGATCACCATGCCACCCTAGGCAGCTTGGGGGCCCAAGAGAAGTGTCCGGGCCGCAGCATCCCAAGGTTGTAGCCAAACAGTGACCATCTGTCACATGCCGTGGACATTGCGCCGCCGGCCAGGATCAGAGGCCCGTGGCTGACACAATGGAGCCATGACCGCACCCGAATTCGCTGCCAGCACCACGCCTGGCGCCCGCCTGCCGTCCACCCCGCCCTCGCCCTCCTGCTCGACGTCGACGGACCCGTGGCCAGCCCCGTGACCCGTGACGTGAAAGCCGGCATCATTGCCGATCTGGTGGCGCTGGCCACTGCCGGAATTCCGGTCATTTTCAATACCGGCCGCTCCGATACCTTCATCCGGGAGCATGTCATGGAGCCGATGATCGCCGCCGGCATTCCCGCCGGAACAGTCATCCACGCCGTTTGCGAGAAGGGCGCCGTGTGGTTCAGCTACACCGCCGCCGGCCCGGCCCATCCACGTTGATCACGAGCTGGCCGTGCCAAGGCCTACGGTGATGACGTCCGCCGGCTCGTGGCCGAGGACTACGCCAGGCACATGTTTTTTGACGAGACGAAACGTGCCATGGTGTCCGTGGAGCAGCACATCGAGGTGCCCTCCGCCGACTACCTGGCCGAACAGAAGCTTTTCGACTCCGACGCCATGGACCTCATGACCCGCCACGGCATGGGCGTGGTCCGCCTGGAGCACCACGCACCGAATTCCGACGACGAGGTGGACTACCGCGTAGATCCCACCATCATTTCCACCGATATTGAGTCAGTGCGGCTGGGCAAGGACCTCGGCGCCAGCCGCGCCGTGGAGTTGCTGGCGGCACAGGGCATCACGCCGCTGGCGTGGCGGACGGTAGGTGATTCCCGCACGGACTACGCCATGGCGGACTGGCTCCACCACAATGACCACCCCGTAAAACACGTTGATGTCCGCCCGGCGGACGGCGTTCCGGTCAAGCCCTATGACGTGTTGACCGCCACCGATCTCGGGCTTGGGGAAGATGTCATTCACGATGACGCCGGCGGAGCTTACCTTCGCAGCTGGCGGGAGGCCATGGTCGGCTGAGCACGTCCCGGCCGGCGGCGCCCGTTTGAGACCTGCCATTTTGGGGGTCGCGCTATTATTCAGATAAGAACGCTTACCATTTAGCCGCGACGGAGACAACCATTACAGAAGCACCTGTCCAGGACGAGATCTACTACGGCGGCCAGGCGTCCGTAGAACCGCGCACCCATGCGGAGGTGACATCTCCGGCTGCTGAGGCGCGGCTCAAGCACCGGCCGGACGTCGTCCGGCACAAGGGCAGGTATGCCCTGATCAACCACAACCGGACGCCGTACCAGGCCATGGTTGAGGACCTGCTGTTCCTGCGGGGCGTCCTCGCGGAGGCCGGGCTGGACTACCTTTTGGTGCGCGGCAACAACGACCGTCCGGTCATCGCCCTGGACTGGAAGGACCGCAAGAAGCTGCGGGCGGCATTGGTGGAGGCCTGCCGAAACGAGCCCGTGTACTCCATGACCGTGGACGCGAAAAAGAAGTCCTCCGTGCTGGTTGCCGACGGAGATCTCTCCCCCAACCGTCAGGCCCGCATCTTCCGCCTCTACCGTCCGCGGGTTGAACCCGATGGCGGTTTCGAGTTCGGTTCCTCCGCCGGCGTCCAGATTGAGCTCTGGAGCTTTGAGGGCGACCAGCTGATCCTCCCGATTGAAAACTCCCTGACCCGCCGCACCATGCAGTCCCAGGACGCTGTCCGCGGAACGGTTGAACGGTACGGCCACACCTGGCCCACCATCGAGAACATGTTCGCCGACCATGCCAGCGACATCAGCTTCGACATCGACCTGGTGTTTTCGTGGGTTGACGGCAGCTCTCCCGAATACATCGCGGCCCGCCGTGCCCAGCAACAGGGTGTGGTTCTTGGCGAAGGCGACGACCACGAAGCCCGCTTCCGGCAGATCAACGAACTCAAATACGCCCTGCGCTCCGTCTACATGTTCGCGCCCTGGATCCGGCGCATCTTTATCGCCACAGACTCCCCCGCCCCGGAGTGGCTCGCGGAGCACCCGTCGGTGACCATTGTCCGCAGCGATGAGTTTTTCGCCGATCCCGCCGTGCTGCCCACGCACAACTCGCAGGCGGTGGAATGCCAGCTCCACCACATCGAGGGCCTCTCCGAGCACTTCCTCTACTCGAATGACGACATGTTCTTCGGCCGCCCGGTGGGCCCGGACATGTTCTTCACACCGGGTGGCGTCACGAAGTTCATCGAGGCCGAGACCCGGATCGGGCTGGGCGACAACGATGCCGAGCGCAGTGGCTTCGAGAACGCCGCCCGCGTGAACCGCAAGCTGCTCTGGAACCGGTTCGGTCGGATCACCACGCGGCACCTCGAGCACACCGCCGCCCCGCTGCGGCGCAGCGTTGTGGCCAGGATGGAGCGTGAGTTCCCGGAGGAGTTCCAGAAGACGGCAGCGAGCAGGTTCCGCGCCGCGGACAACATCTCGGTCACCAATTCCTTCTACCACTACTACGCGCTGCTGACAGGCCGCGCGGTGACGCAGACCGCCGCCAAGGTGCGTTATGTGGACACCACCGCCCGCGCGGGGCTGAACTCGCTGCCCAAGCTGCTGGCCAAGCGGAACATGGACTTCTTCTGCCTCAACGACGGCAGTTTCCCCGAGGTCCCTGCGGATGAGCGCGCCGAGCTCGTGACCGACTTCCTGGAGAAGTACTACCCCATCAAGGCGCCCTGGGAGCTCTGACGCTCGCGGCCCTGACGCTGGTCGCGCCCACGTCAGGGCTTCGACCCGCCGTGCTGTGCGCAGCTAGATAGCGTAGTTCGGAAGGGCTACCTTCCTAGCGCCTGCTGTTTTGGCGTTGTCAGGGATGCTGACGCCCGCGGCGGCCAGCCGCTCGGCCGTCATTTCCGAGGTGACATGCTCCCCCACGGTGGCCGCGTTCCCGAGCGGAACCACGGAGTGGACAATGGTGTGCTCGTAGACGTGCACCAGGTTGAAGGCCTGCCCGCCGTCCCGGCCGCGGGTACCGCCGACTGCGACGTTGAGGTCCTGGGTGTAGCACGTGGCCGAGGCGACGGAGACAGGAATCCCCGCAAAGGTGGCGGTGGTCGAGTAATGCAGATGCCCGGCCAGAATGGTACGGACGTCGGAGTTGCGGACCACGGAGGCCAGACTTGCCTGGTCCCGCAGTTCCACGAGCACGGCAAGGTCCAGGACCGACGGGACCGGCGGATGGTGGAGCGCCAGGATGGTGCCGTCGGGGCCGGGGTATCCAGTTGGCGGGTGAGCCACCCCAGCTGGGCAGGGCTGAGCTCGCCGTGGTGGTAACCCGGGACCGACGTGTCCATGGTGATGATGCGCAGGCCGTTGATGAAGTAGCTGCGGTCCACCGGTGCGTCACTGGCCGGCTCGTCCAGCAGCCCGGTCCGGAAGTTGGCGCGGTTGTCGTGGTTGCCCATGGCCCAGATGACTTGGGCGCCCATGTCCTCGCAGGCGGGATCAACAATTGCCCGGAGCTTTGCGTAGGCCTGAGGGTCGCCTTGGTCGGCGAGGTCACCCGTGAAGATCACGGCCTCGGGCCGGGCGCCGGAAGCCCTGACCTCGTCGAACAGCTGAATGAGCTTGGCTTCGCTGTCAACTGCGCCGTAAAGGGGATCCGGACCTCCCAACAGGTGGGGGTCGCTCAGGTGAAGAAGGAAGTGGCGTGGCCGGGGTGTTCGGCCTCGATGTGCTTCATTGCTGCCTCTGTGGTTGGTGGGAAACGGCGCTTCCCTTCTACCCTTCAGTAACTATTATCCAATCAGACAATTGGCAAACTGTGGGTAAATTGTTGCGGCCAAGTTGGAAAAAACTAAAGAATTAAGCCTTGGAAAGTTCGATTGTGGCCGCCGGTCCGTCAAATTCTGCCAGTGCCATTTCAATTGCGTCGATGACCTCGGCGGAGTCCGGTTCGACGGTGGGCGCGAAGCGTGCCACCACCTCGCCTTTGCGGTTGACCAGGAACTTCTCGAAGTTCCACTTCACCAGGCCGGGCAGCACACTGGTTTTGAACCTGGTCAGCTCGGCATAGAGCGGATGCTGGTCCTTGCCACGTACGTTGGCCTTGGCCGTCAGCGGGAACGTGACACCGAAATTCCGCTCGCAGAACTCGGCGATCTCGCTGTCGTTGCCTGGCTCCTGGCCGGCGAACTGGTTGCACGGAACTCCGAGCACATCGAAGCCGCGGTCGCGGAACTTCTCGTACAGCGTCTCCAGGCCCGCGTACTGCGGAGTGAAACCGCACTTTGACGCCACGTTCACCACCACCACCACGTTGCCCTTGAACCGGCCAAAGTCGGTTTCGGTGCCGTCGTTGAGGGTGAGGGGAATGGTGTACAGGTCAGTCACAGCGCCGTCCTTGAAAGGTTGGTCATGCAGGTGATTCGTTGCCAACCATCAAGGGTACGGGTGCAATCTGGGAGTTCTCGGTCAGGGTCCCGCCGACTCTGACCATGTTGCGGTGTCGGTAGGTGTGACGGTGGTTGTTGTTGTCGTAGTAGACGAGGGCGAGGGCGACGCTGTTTCGGCTGAGGACCCGCTACGCGTTGTTGCCGTTGGCTCCACCGCTGGCGCCGGCGTCGGCGTCAGGCGCGAGGCAGGCCTGAACGGCCACGACCTGGTGACAGTGGGCGTCGGAGACGGCGACGCGCTCGTCGTCAGCGCAGGCGAAGTGCCCGTGGGGGTTGGTGAGGTGCCCGTGGAGGTGGTGACGTCGTCGTCGGCGTGGCGCTTGAGGTTCCCGCCGGCGTCCGCGTTGCCCGGGGCGTGGAAGCCGTCGGGGAGGGCGACGCCGTCGAAGTGGCTGTTTCCGTCGCCGTCCCTGTCGCAGATTCTGTCGCTGTTTCCGTCGCAGTCGGGTCCGGCGACGCGGATTCAGGCGAGGTAGTGTCCGACGCCGGCTCTTCCGTGGGTGCCCCGTCTGGCGGTTCCGACGTTGTCACTGGTCCCTCCACCGGCGGCGGTTCGGACAGTTCCTCTTCGCCGCCCAGGACCGTGTGGCTGTTGTCCTCCGCGACCGGGATGGCCCAGCGTTGCGCGCCGAAGTCCACGGGCCTGGCCTCATAGCTGACCATGGCTATGTCCTCGAGCTGGTCCACCTGACGAATGCGCAGAAGTGTCCAGTGCAGCGGGCTGGTGTGCTTGCCGTTGAGGATGGTTTCGAAATGCAGGTGGCAGCCGGTGGACCAACCCGTGGTGCCCACACGCGCAATTACCTGGCCCACCTGCACAGAGTCCCCCGTCCGGACCGCCACAGCCTCCAAGTGGTTGTACGTGGTGATCAGCCCGTTGCCGTGGTCTAGTTCCACACGGTTGCCGCCGCCCCAGGGGTGCCACCCGGCGGCCCGGACCACGCCTGCGTCGGCCGAATAAACCCTGGTGCCGCAGCCTGCAGCGAAGTCCTGGCCCAGGTGGAAATCGCCGCCCGCACCGGTAATCGGACTGACCCTGTACCCGAATGGAGAGCTTGACGTGAGGAGTTCCAGGGGCGCCATGAGGGACCCTCCGGGGGGCGGGTGAGCCCGGTGGCGGCCACGTTGAGCGGAGCGCTCCCGCCCTTGGCGATCGTCCTGACAATTGTGCGGTTAAACGGAACCAAGGCCCGGCTGTCCGTCAGGAAAGTACCGGCCAGCCCAGGCAGGCCGACATGTCCGGCCCCGACCGGCGCTGCGGCGCGGTGTTCAACGGGGGCGTCCCAGGGAATCCGACGGCGAAGAGTGACGCGGCAATAACGGCACTGGCGGCCAGCACACGCACAGCCATAACGCAGCCGCCCGCGGGCTCCTTCGCCCGGCCGGATCCCCAATGATTGCCCACTCGCTACTCCCGGGTTGGCCCGCCAGACCCCGGATCCAGACGGACTTACCATCTCATGGGACCACAAAGCTCCGGGCATGTGAACCCCCGCGCCGGCACCGCTGCGGACATTATGTGGATCATCCCTCAGAACCGTGCCCGCGGCTTCTGGGCGAGAATGGTGACATGCGAAATTTCCTCAGGGAATGGCGGGGCGAAATCAAACGGGTATTCACCGGCAGCACTGACGGTCAGCCCGCTTGGGTCCCGCGGCTGGCCGAAGGGGACGACGCCGGCTATCACCTTCCCGGCTCGGCCGTCTGGGCGGTGCACGGCTCCATGGCCACCATTGTGGCTGGGGTCCGCGCGCTCCTGATGCAGGCTTTGCACCCCGGGGCGCTGGCAGGAATCCACGAGCACTCCGACTTCCGCGCAGATCCGCTCAGCCGGCTGGCCCGGACCATCCGCTGGATCTTCACCGTCACCTATGGCCCACAGGCCGCCGCCGACGAGGCTTCCGCCCGGGTCCGTCGGCTGCATGAGCCTGTACAGGGGACGTACGGTGACGGGCAAGGCAGCGACCGGAGCTACTCGGCCAATGATCCGGAACTCGCCCGCTGGGTGCACATCGCGTTCGTGGACGCCTTCCTCTCGGCCCACAAAATCTGGGGTGCCGGAATCCCCGGCGGCCCCGACGCCTATGTCCGTGAGTGGGCCCAGGCCGGACGGCTGATGGGCGTGGAGGATCCGCCCCTGAGCGAGGCCGACATGCGGGAGCAACTGGACCGCTGGTATAACAACGGTGAGCTGGTGGCGGACGGCAGGGTTGCCGAGACCGTTGAGTTCATCCGCAACCCGCCACTGCATCCGCTGCTGCGCCCCGGCTACCGGATCATCTTCGCCGGCGCCGTCTATAGCCTCGAGCCGAAGTACCGCCGCATGCTGGGGCTCCAGGTCCCCGGCTGGAACCGTTCCCGCTCCCGTGAGGCTGGCAACGAAGTTGACTCTCGGCGTCGTACATTTTGCCCTTGGACGTGGGCCTGGACCCAGCGAACAAGCGGCTCGGGAGCGCCTCCGCCGCCTCGGCTACGAATTCGACGGCTGACGCGGGGTCAGGCCGGGACGCAAAAATCCCGGCCCTGACGAGGTCAGGACCGGGATTAATTTGGCGGAGAATGGGGGATTTGAACCCCCGAGGGCGTTAACCCAACACGCGTTCCAGGCGTGCGCCATAGGCCGCTAGGCGAATTCTCCAGCTGCTTTCGAATCAAAAGCAGATACTAGACTACCTGAACATTCCGGCATCGCCCAATTGGGCCGGCGGACTGTTACCGCACGCGGCAATCCGGGCTCGAGCTGGCCCGTTAACGTAAAAATGGACGCCCCAATGCGCCCATTCCTCCGATACACCGTTGAGCTGCCGGGTCCGGCCCTCCAGCCAGGCCCCGCAGCTCACAACCTTGAGATTGCCCCAATCGGTGTACATATCCATGATCGGCCCTACCCGCCGGATAAGCAATGAAAATCGCTGCCCATTACCCTGCCTTCTTGGCAGTATGAGGCCATGACACAACTGCACGCCCTGGTGGTTTACGTTCCGGAGACACACACGGAGCCGCTGCTCGCGGCAATTGGGGACGCCGGCGCGGGCAGGATCGGGAACTATTCGCACTGCGCGTTCACCTCCCCAGGCACCGGGCGCTTCACTCCGTTGCCGGGCGCGGAGCCGTTCATCGGGGCCGTCGGCACGGTCGAACGCGTGCCGGAAACCCGGGTGGAGTGCGTTGTGGAGGAACGGATGCTCGACGCCGTTGTGCTGGCCCTTCGCGCGGCGCACCCCTACGAGGAGCCGGCCTTTATGACCTGGCCTGTGGACGGCTGGCGGCGCTAGCTGGCGTCCGGGCCTCTGCGCCCGCTTTCGCGGCCCTGGCCGCGTGAGCGGTGTGGGCCCGCACCGCTCATGCGGCCCAGGGCCGGTCAACAGGAAATTCCGGGCCGCGCGAGGGCACCCGGCCGGGCCACGGCCGGCCAGCGAACGGGCCGTCCGGACCTTCCTGAATCTTCGGGTAAACTTGTCTGCGGCCCCTCATGTGGCGTCATCCTGTTGAACTCCCCCAGGACCGGAAGGTAGCAAGGGTAAACGGGCTCTGGCGGGTGCATGGGGGGTCTTTACTATTCCCCCACAGGGCGGCCGTCCGCGAGGGATCCTGATTGTCAGCCCGGATTGGTAGGGTTTTCTCGTGACTGTTACTACCACCGCCCTTTACCGCAGATACCGCCCGGACTCTTTCGCTGACGTTATCGGGCAGGAACACGTCACGGAGCCGCTGATGACGGCACTGCGGAAAAACCGCGTCAATCACGCCTACCTGTTCTCCGGCCCGCGCGGTTGCGGAAAGACCACCTCCGCCCGCATCCTGGCCCGCTGCCTCAACTGCGCCCAAGGCCCTACGGATACGCCCTGCGGTACGTGCCCCAGCTGCATTGAACTGGCACGCGGCGGCTCAGGCTCTCTGGACGTCATCGAAATCGACGCCGCCAGCCACGGCGGCGTGGACGACGCCCGCGACCTCCGCGAGCGCGCAACGTACGCTCCGGTCCGCGACCGCTACAAGATCTTCATCATCGATGAGGCCCACATGGTCACCTCGGCCGGGTTCAACGCCCTGCTGAAGATCGTTGAAGAGCCGCCGGAGCACATCAAGTTCATCTTTGCCACCACGGAGCCGGACAAAGTCATCGGCACCATCCGCTCCCGCACGCACCACTACCCTTTCCGGCTTGTCCCGCCGGAGCCGCTGATGGCGTACCTGGAGCTCCTCTCCAACCAGGAAAACGTTCCCGTGGCTCCCGGCGTTCTGTCGCTGGTGGTCCGGGCGGCGGTGGCTCCGTCCGCGATTCCCTGTCCGTGCTGGACCAGCTGATGGCCGGCGCCGGACCCAACGGCCTCGACTACGAACTTGCCGTGGCCCTCCTCGGCTACACCCACGCATCGTTGCTGGATGACGTGGTGGAAGCTGTGGCCGCCTCAGATGCCGCCACCGTTTTCCGGGCTGTGGACCGCGTGGTGCAGACCGGCCACGATCCCCGCCGCTTCGTCGAGGACCTGCTGGAACGCTTCCGCGACCTCATCATCGTCCAGGCGATGCCCGAAAGCGCCCAGGTCATCCTCCGCGGCATGCCTGCGGACCAGATCGCCCGGCTCCAGAACCAGGCGCACAACCTCGGGGCTTCCGAACTCTCCCGCGCCGCTGATGTCACCAACACTGCGCTGACCGAGATGACCGGCGCCACGTCTCCGCGCCTGCACCTTGAGCTTCTCTGCGCCCGCATCCTGCTCCCCAGCTCGGAACAGACGGAGCGCGGCATCGCTGCGCGGATCGACCGCGTGGAGCGGCGCCTGAATTACGCCGGGAACGACGTCGGTGCTCCCGCCCCGCCTGGCGCTGCGGTTTCGGCTGGACCCGCCGCGGTTTCCGCGGTGCCGACAGCGGCAACTCCGGCTGCCGCTGCACCCGTTTCTGTACCAGCAGCTTCCGCGCCGGCTGCTTCGGCACCCGTTTCAGTACAACCAGTTTCTGCGCCAGCCGTTTCTGAAGCGCCCGCTGCGGCACTTCGGCCACAGGTATCCGAAGCCGAACAGACCAGGCCGTCGCTGACGCCGCCCAGGGTCAGCACCAACGACTGGCCGGTTGACGAGTCCACGGGCAGGCGGCCCGCTCCCACACCGCAGGCATCCGGTCAGCCCACCCGGGAGACCGGCGCAGACGCCCCCCGCGCAGCTTCCCCGGCTACCCCGCCGGCAAGCACCGAAACAGTCACGGCTCCTGCCACCGCTGCACCTGCACCGGTGGCGCCGGCTTCGGTTGGCCATGCCTCGGCCACTGCCGCACCGACCAGTGCGACCGGAACTGGCGCGGCAAGCACTGGGGCCGCCGGGTCAGGCGACGTCGAAGTCCTGCGCCGTGCCTGGCCGGAAGTTCTGCAGACACTCTCCAAGATCAAGCGCAGCACGTGGGCCCTGGTTGAGCCGAACGCCCAGGTGGGTGCATTTGACGGCCAGGTCCTGACACTGTCGTTCAGCACTACCGGGTTGGCTGGCGCCTTCGGCCGGGCTGATCACGCTGAAAACCTGCGGCAAGCGATCCACAAAACAGTGGGCATCGACTGCCAGATCACCGCAGTCGCCGGTGGCGCCAACAGGGCAGCGAGCGCTGAGCCAAACCCAAAAGCTCCCGCTAGTCCGGAAGCCAGCCCGGAAGCTCCGGCCAGTACAGCCGATGTCGCGTGGGGCCTGGCCCCTGCCAGCGCCGTTTCCACGCCTGAGGTCCTGGCCACCGCGCCGGCACCTTCGCCAGCCCCTCCCCCGCGACGCGTGCTCCCGAACCGGCCGGGCCTCCTGCCACTGCTGCACCTGCCCGGCTGCAGGCACGGCAGCTCTTGCTGAAACTGTCCAGCGCACCGGCGACGTCAGCGTGCCGGCAGCCACTGAGGCCGCGCAGGTACCAGCCGTCCAGGGACAGCCGCTACCGGCTGAGCCGGATGCCACCGCCGGTTCGTATGCCTACTCCGATGACGACTGGGGCCCCCCGCGCGACGAAGATGCTCCGCCGCTGGACGAGGAACCACCCATGGACTGGGACCCCTCGGCTGCGGCTACCCCACGCCCGTCGCTTTCACAGCCTGAGCCTTCAGCGGCCGCACCCGCCAAGCGGCCCGCTCGAGGTCCTTCAAAGGCTGCAGCAGCAAAGACCTCCCCAGCTGGCAGGTCCTCCGGTGCGGCTTCGGCCGTTCCTTCACAACCCGATCCGGCACTGGATCCGTGGGCCGGGCCGTCGAGCAGGCGCCTGGCGTGTGGGTGGTTGGCACCGAGCCCAATGTTGGCAAAAGCCTGAACACGTCCGTCCCGGAAGAGGCAACGGAAACCGCTCCTGCGCCCAGCTACGAGCCGGCCACCGCCCAGGTCCCCAAGACGTCAGCTGTCGTGAGCCAGTCCGCTGCCGACGCCAGCTGGGGCTTGCCGCCCGTAGCCCCACCGCGACCACCGAAATCCCCGCACCAGAATCCGCAGCGCCCAAAAACCCGGCGCCAGCCAGCCAAGCCCCGGCAGTCCCGGCAGCCCCGCCAGTGGAAGCAGTGGTTCCCGAACCGGCTGACGTTCGTGAGTACGCCATGGCATCGAATGCTCCGGCTGCCGCACCCCTGCAGCCGGCACCGGCGACGTCCGAGTCCGCTGCTGCCGCCCGGCAGAGTCTTTACCAGCGCCTGTCCAACAGCCCCGAGGCCGAAGCCGGGCGTGCCAAGGCGCCGGCCAGGGCTGCCGCCGCAACCTACGTCCAGGACATACCGAGCGCGGACGATGAAACCATCGAGGAATCCGGTGTCTTTGGACGCGCCGCCGTCGAGCGTATTCTGGGCGGGAAGCTGATCGAGGAGCGGTCCCCGGACGGAAGCCCTATCGTTGCGAGGTTCTAGGCTCCTGGCGCACGTACTCCCGCAACTCCATTCACCACCCAAGCCAAGCCAAAAGAGGAAAACGTGTACGAAGGTGCAGTCCAGGAGCTGATCGACGAGCTCGGACGGCTTCCCGGTGTCGGTCCCAAATCCGCCCAGCGGCTTGCCTTCCACATCCTCGAGGCGGACCCGCAGGACATGAAGCGGCTCGTGGAAGCCATCACCATGGTGAAGGAACGAGTGAAGTTCTGCACGGTATGCGGCAACGTCACCGAGCAGGAACTGTGCAACATCTGCCGGGATCCCCGGCGCGACCCGTCAGTAATTTGTGTCGTGGAGGAGTCTAAGGACGTCCTCGCCGTGGAGCGCACCCGGTCCTTCCGCGGCCGCTATCACGTGCTGGGCGGAGCCATCAACCCCATTGCCGGCGTTGGGCCCGAGCAGCTGCGGATCCGGGAACTCCTGACCCGGCTGAAAGACGGCGCCATCCAGGAAGTCATTATCGCCACCGACCCCAACCTCGAAGGCGAAGCAACGGCCACGTACCTGGCCCGGATGCTGAAGACCATCGGCATCGTGGTGACCCGCCTGGCCTCCGGGCTGCCTGTCGGCGGCGATCTTGAGTACGCCGACGAGGTCACCCTCGGGCGCGCATTCGAAGGCCGCCGCAACGCCCTGATCTGATCTGGTCTGATCTGATCTGAAAGATGGGTTCAGGCGGCAGGGTGGAGCCGTCGTCGGGCAGCCCGGTGGCCGCCTGCCAACATAAGGCCTGCGGCCCCGGATTGGGTGCCAACGCCGATCAGCGCCAGCGGCATTTCGGCGCCTGTCTTATCCTTTTCCTGCCCCTCCACACAAGGAACCTGGGTGCCTTCCGCTGCGTTCCGAAGCTCCCCGGGGAGCCAAGCCAAGGCGTTCTCCTTAGGCTCGACTTCACCGGCAAGCAGCGCCAGGAGCACCATCGGATTGCTCGTTGCCATCCAGAAGATCCGCTCGGTGTGGTAAATCTCGGCGATGCCACGGAACTCCGGCGAACACCTATAGGAGACAACCGTGCCGAACTCGTCCCGTTGAATGTTGATGGCCACCGACGCCGGCTCGTACGCCCTAACGCTGGGCAGCAGGGCCGTCACCGCCACGACATTTCCAACCAGAAGCAACGCTGCGACGCCCCACGCCAGAATCTTTCCCCGCTGACCTTCCAACCACTGCCCAGCGCCGGCGCCGATGCCGCCAAAGACCAGGACTTCAAGCACCATCAGGCCATACGTCACCCCGGCGACTGCGGGCGAGGAGTCAGACCAGAACGCGAGAAGCAGCAGGAAAACGACAGACACGCTGGCGAAGACCAATCCTTTGGCACTGCTGCACGCCCAGTCCAGCAACGGGCCGTCCACGGCACCCTCGACGGGGTCCTGGCCAGCGCAGTGCCGCACGTACCCCCACCGGACAGCGAGTACACAGCTCACCAGCACCAGCATTGCGGCCGTGAGCACGTACACCCAGGCATGGGATTCCGGCGGCTGGTCACCGCCGGTGACCAGTGCGATCACCAGCAGCGTGCCGGCACCCCAGCAGGCACCGAGAATGGCGGCGCTCCGCCACCAGAAGCGGACAGAGCGGACAGTAAGCAGCGCCGTTGCCAACGCACTGCGAACGAGCACCCGGACCTGGCCGCCGCCCGGGGACGAGGTCTCCCCGGCGTCGTCTTCGTCGTCGTACTGGTGTTTTCCGGCGCCAATAGGTTCGTACACAGGGTCGTCCTCGGCCGGATCTTTCCCTTCAACCACGGAACTCATCCGCCACGCTCTGATCAGGCACGTGCCGCCTCCATCCCTATGGACAGGCCGAGCCCGACAGTCAGCTGCCACGTCGGCCAGCTAACCCAATCGTGATCCGCCGAAGCGGGCCTGTCCAGCGCCAGCGCCGTGCCTGCGCAGACTCTAGGCGATGCGGGTTCCGCGCGCCAGCCTGTGCGCCGGGGTGCGCAGCGAGCGCCAGCCCAGCCACATCAGGAGCCCGGCAAGCAGCAGCTGCAGGCCAAGCCCCAGCGGCCACAAGGGAGTGGACTGTGCCAGGTACCGCGGTTTGGCCTCGCCGTTGGCGCAGGGGTAGGTGCCCTCTGGACCGGCCATGGCGTAGCGTGCACCCTGGCTGATGGATTCGATGGCCCCCACCGGTGACGACATGCCCATGCCACTGTTGACGCGGACCGGGTAGGGGATGGCGTCGGCCACCACCACGTAAGGGTTCATGGCCAGCATCCACGCCACCCTTTCGGTGCGCACGGCTGGCTGGGCACGCAGCGGTCCCGAGCAGGTGTACTCCGGTTCCTGCGGCGCTGATTCGTCGGGTACCGGCTGCAGCGGTTCGTAGTTGCGGTACTGCGCCTGGTTGGCCATGATGGTGCCCTGCGAGAGCCCGGTGCCCAGGCCGAAGGCAATCAGGGAACCGAAAACCAGCCCGGCCACGGCAAGGTACGTGACCACGATCGAGAACAGCGGGCGCCCTGCCAGCGCGGAAATTCCGACGCCGATCGCGGATACCACACCCACCTCAACAGCGAGCATCAGGAGGGCCACGATGACATGGCCGGGCGTCATGCCGCCGAGGGCCACTCCGATGACCAGGAATGGTGTGCTGGCAACCAGGAAGGCCAGGGCGGCGGCCCACGCGGCGAAGAACTTGCCCCACAGGATCTGCCCGGGACGGAGCAGGGTCACCTGAAGGATGGCAAGGGTCCCGCCGGCGCGGTCGCCGTTGACGGCATTGGCAGACAGTGCGGGCGCCACCAGCAATGCGAAGAGGAGGACAAAGGCCAGGACCACTTCGAAGATCATGGACCCCGGTCCGGTGTCGGGCGGCATAAAGCTCGAGTACGCGCGCTGGGCTTCGCGCTGGGCGTTCCAGCTGGCCCAGGTCAGCCAGGTCACCAGGCCCGTCAGGATGAACCAGATGGCCAGCATGATGTACCAGCCGCGGGACCGAAGCCGCTGCTTGAGTTCCAGGACCACCACATCCCGGATGCCGGCAAGGTAGCCGGCAACAAAGCCGGAAGCCGGCGGGCGCTGCGTTGGTTGTTTCAGCTGGCTCATCGCCGCTCCCCCTCAAGGTTCAGGTAAGTCTCTTCCAGGGCGCCGGAAGCGGGGGCAAAGGAGCTGACCCCGACGCCGGCCAGTACCAGGTCGCGCAGGAGGCGGGCGGCGTCGTCGTCGTTTAGCAACACCAGGCTGACGGCCGGCCGGCGGCCGTCCTCAACCCGGAACGCCAGGCCCATGTCCGCGAGTTTGGCGGCGAGCGCTGCGCCGTCGGTTGCCGAGATGGCGTAGCGCCGGCCGGAGGCGGCAGCCGCGTCCGTGGTCTGGTGCCGGACCGTCTTCCCGCGGTTGACGAACACCGCTGCGTCCGCAATTTCGTCCAGCTCGCTGAGCACGTGGGAGGAGACCACAATGGACTTCCCCTCCGCCGCAAGCTGCCGCAGCATCACCCGCAGCTCCACCCGCGATCCCGGGTCCAGGCCTGACGCCGGCTCATCGAGCAGCAGCACGGACGGATCGTGTATCAGTGCGCGGGCCAGGCTGAGGCGCTGCTGCTGCCCCCGGGACAGGACACGGGCCGGCTGGTCTGCAAGGTCGCTCAGGCGGACCCGGTCCAGCATCTCTGTAACGCGCTGCGGGATTCGGGCCTTGGGCAGCCGGTAGAAACGGGCTATCTGGGTGAGGATCTCACGGGCGGTCAGGGACTCCCACACGCCCAGGGTGTCCGGCATCCAGCCAATCCTTTTCCGCACTTCCGCGCGGTGGTGCTGCGGATCCAGCCCATCCACCGTGATAGTGCCGGAATCCGGCGCCAGCAGTGAAGCCAGCATGAGCAACAGCGTGGTTTTGCCGGCACCGTTGGGGCCGATCAGTGCGGTGACTTTTCCCGCCGGAGCATGGAAGTCCATGTGCTCGACGGCGTGCACCTGCCCGAAGCTGCGGCTCACCGCTGTGGCGCTGATACCGTCCTGGCGCGGGCTTTCCGGCTGGGCCGGAATGCCTATTCTGTCCCAGTTTTCTGTCATATCCCGAGCAACTGTCCCCAAAGCCGTTCATGCATACTCACTAAATGAGCCTACGCCTGAGCCGACGGGCGCAGTATCCGCCGGAAGGCTGAGATTTGGACACAATTCCGCGTCCGGCCACAGGCGGCGATAAACTGGGCTGACACGTCACGCCGTCCAGCAGCAAGGCCGTGCCTGACCTCCAGAACTCCGATTGATCCAGTGAAGGTACGCGCATGAGTACGCCCACTTCCGAAGTGCACACAGCAACGCAGCCACAGGAGCTGCCCGAAGGCACTGCCGTGACCAAACAGCTGATTGTGCAGAAGTTCGGCGGCTCCTCCGTGTCGGATGCCGAGGGTGTCAAGCGCGTTGCCAAGCGCGTGGTCGACGCGCAGCGGGCCGGCAACGAAGTGGTGGTGGTCGTTTCGGCCATGGGCGACACCACCGACGAACTGCTGGACCTCGCCGCCCAGGTGACAGACTCCGCCCCCGCCCGCGAGATGGACATGCTCCTCTCCGCCGGTGAGAGGATCTCCATGGCCCTGCTGGCCATGGCCATCAACAAGTTCGGCGCCTCAGCACAGTCCTTCACCGGCTCCCAGGCCGGCATGATCACGGACGGCATCCACGGCAAGGCGCGCATTATCGACGTCGATCCGCACCGCATCCGCACGGCCCTGGACAAGGGGCACATCGCGATCGTCGCCGGCTTCCAGGGCATGAGCCGGAGCACCAACGAGATCACCACCCTGGGCCGCGGCGGCTCTGACACCACCGCCGTCGCGCTTGCGGCCGCACTCGATGCCGATGTCTGCGAGATCTACACCGACGTTGACGGCATCTATACCGCGGACCCCCGCGTGGTGCCTTCCGCCCAGAAAATCGACACCATCTCCAGCGAGGAAATGCTGGAACTCGCGGCGTCCGGTGCGAAGATCCTGCACCTGCGCTGCGTTGAATACGCGCGCCGGTTCGGCGTGCCCCTGCATGTCCGGTCCTCATTCAGCCAGAACGAAGGCACCTGGGTCATACCCAGCGCCGAAGACAAGATCACCACTCAAGAGGGAGTTGCCTTGGAGCAGCCAATCATCTCCGGCGTTGCACACGACCGTTCCGAAGCCAAGGTCACTGTGGTGGGTGTCCCGGACATCCCCGGCAAGGCGGCCGCGATCTTCCAGGTCATTGCCGACGCCCACTCGAACATCGATATGATCGTACAGAACGTTTCCACGCACGGCACGGGCCGGACGGATATTTCCTTCACCCTCCCTATCGTCGAAGGCGCGGAGGCCCTGGAAGCGCTCAAGGCCGCGCAGCCGGACATTGGGTTCGAGAACATCGAATACAACGAACAGATCGGCAAGCTGTCCCTGATCGGGGCCGGCATGCGGTCACACCCGGGCGTCTCGGCGACGTTCTTCAAGGCCCTGTCCGATGCCGGGATCAACATCAACATGATCTCCACCTCGGAAATCCGGATCTCCGTGGTGACACACGCCGATCTCCTCGATGACGCCGTCCGGGCAATCCACAAGGCCTTCGACCTGGACAGCGAGGACGAGGCAACCGTCTACGGCGGCACCGGGCGCTAGCCCAAGCCACGCTCTACAAACAACGCGGGGTCACTTCCGGCCCTATGAACGAAGGTTATCGGGCAGGAAGTGACCCCGCGTTGCTTTTGTTTCAGCCCTGTTTGTCCAATTCTTCGCGGCGCACAGCGTAGTGATGACCTTCGGAATCGGTTTCCACCACGAAGTGGGAAAGGTCCTCGTCAGAGGCCTGCTCGAACTCATCATGCTTGTGAACCACGGGCGCATCCGTGTCCAGACGCGTTGCCGGCCCGAAGACAAAGCGGAGCCTGTCAGTCGCGCGCATAAAACCGGTGAGCACATGTCCCATTGTTTCCACCCCCTTCCCGCGTTGCGGGCGAAAGAGCCACTGCCTCCTTGTGAAGTCAGTGCCCTTATTTTACGCCCGCCGCCCGAAAATGGGTCTGGTGAGGTTGGGCATGGTGGGGCGGGTCAGCGGAGGGACTGGTCGTCCGGGTTCCTGGGCACAACATAGGTGCTGCCGTCCGGGCGGGTGACCGTTTCCCATTGCTGGGATTCCCGTTCGCGCTGAACCAGGAGTGCCCGGTTCTCTTCGGTCATGTCATGCACCAGGGAACTGCGGTTGGCCGGGCCGAAAATCGCCCTGAGCTTGCCGGTTGCGCGCATAAACCGCTGGGTTGCGTTGCCCCTGTCCGCCGCTTTGTCCTTGCCCATGAAAGTGAACCCTTCGATAGAACCCAAATACTCACACCAGTGTACGCTAACAATTAGTGCACTAACTATTGGAGGAATGTCATGACGGTACGCCCCGGCGCTGCGCGGCAGCAGGACGATGACCTCCCCTTGGAGCAACAGCTTTGTTTTGCCCTCACCGTGGCATCCAGAAGCGTGGTGGGCGCCTACAAGCCCGTCCTCGAAAAGCTCGGACTCACCCACCCGCAATATCTCGTGATGCTGTGCCTGTGGGAATCAGCACCCCGCACCCTGCGCAGCATCAGTGAAGCCCTGGCGCAGGCCCCGGCCACCATCTCACCTCTGCTTCGGCGGCTGGAGGAGGCCGGCTTTGTCACCCGCCAACGGGTGGACGGAAACGAACGGACCCTTGCCGTGGGCCTGACCCCGGCCGGCGCCGCGCTGCGTCAGCAGGCCATTGCCGTCCCGGGCACCATGATGGAACGCCTGGGGCTGACCCGTGAGCAGGTGGGCGCGCTGCACAAATCCATGATGGGGCTCATCGCCGCCACCGCCGGATCCAATGGGCAACCCGTCGGGGAGTAAATGCGGCAAGGGAGTAACCCGCCAAGGCGTAAAATGGCAGCAACCTAGGAGGGCCCATGCATTTGCGAACAGTACGGCCATTGCTGGCGGTCCTCGCCATTGCCGGGCTTGCCGCCTGTACGGGCACGCCTGACGGGAACGGGACTTCTTCATCCGCCAGCCCCACAACCAGCTCCTCCGCCAGCCCGGGCACCTCCGGGCCCCCGTTCCGGACACCGAGACCACCGTCCCCGCGCCGTCCCCTTCCGCACCCCCGGCCCCGACGGCAGGCCCGGCGCCGGCAACGCCGAGCTTGCCATCATGGTCAGGCCCTCTCCCGCCGAAGCGGCAGTGAACTTCACGCTGGTCTGCCGCGGCGGCCTCCCCACGGCTGAGAGCAAGCACCCCAGGCCGGAGGCTGCGTGCGCTGCCCTCAAGAACAACGCTGCGCTCCTCAGCCCGGCCCCAAGAGCAAAGACGTGGCCTGCACCGAACAATACGGCGGCCCGCAGACCGCCACGGTCACCGGGATTGTGGACGATACTCCCGTGGATGCCACGTTCGCGCGCACCAACGGCTGCGAAATCGGTGCCTGGAACGCAGCCCAGGACGTCCTGGGTGCCAGCGGTGGAGCAACGTAGCCTGCTGACGGCCGAGGCCTGGCGTGCCCGCGAAGAAGCGCACGCCCAACGCGTCCGCCGTTACTCGGATCCCTACCTTGCCCGCCGCTCGGCAGGTCGGAAGCACCCGGTTGAAGACTTTCTTTTCACTTACTACACCCAGAAGCCTGGCCAACTGCTGCGCTGGCACCCGGGATCCGGCGTCGTACTGACCGCTGAAGCGGCGTCCGCGCGCATGGGCTGGAGGCACTACAAAACGCTCGACGACGGCGAACTCGCCTCCCTTGGGCTGCCGCCAGGAACCCCTGCCGTGACATTTGACCGCGCCCGGTTCCTGGTCGACCGGCACGAGGCTGTGGCCTTCGCGGACATCATTCTTCGCGGCACCGCTGCCCGGCCCGCGCAGTTCGGCTGCTTCGGGCTGCACGAATGGGCCATGGTCTACCGCCAGGACAAATTCGACCTGCGCCATGAATACCTGCAGCTGAGGCTGGGTTCGGCTGGCACGGACAAAGTGGTAGAGGACAACCGGATCCGGTGCTCACACTTCGACGCCTTCCGCTTTTACACGCCCGACGCGATTGCACTGAACGAACTGGCGCCCAGCCGCGAAAACCAGCGGCACATGGAACAGCCGGGCTGCCTGCACGCCAACATGGACCTCTACAAGTGGGCGTACAAACTGCTCCCCGCGCTTCCCAGCGAACTGGTCATGGATTGCTTCGAACTGTCCTGGCGGATCCGGGCCATGGACATGCAGGCCTCCCCCTACGACCTCGCGGAGTGGGGCTACCCACCCATTCGGATCGAAACCGCGGAAGGCAAAGCGGCCTACGTTGAGCATCAGCGCGCCTTCGCCGGTGAGGCTGCTGCGCTCCGAGGGCGTCTGGCGCAGGCCTTGGCACCGCTCCGAACTGCGGGGACGGCATGAAGGACCTCGAGTTGACCATCAGGGTCACAGAAAACCCCGACTCCCCGAGTACGAGTTCCGGCTGATAGTCCGCGATGGCCGCCCTGCCGATGGTTGCACCGTGCCCGATCCCGCGGCAGCGTTGTCAGCGATGGAACGCTTCGGTGAGGACATCTTCTTTCCCAAGCCGGGCCCCCCGAAACTCTGCACGCAGCAATACGGCGGGCCGCAGGTGGCCGTTGTGACCGGCTCCATCAACGGCCGTCCCGTCAGTGTGACTTTCCGGCGAACCGATGGCTGTGAAATCTCCCGATGGCGCGCTATGGCTCCCCTGCTCGGCGGGACAACTGGTTCCCGCGGCGAAATCTGACCATCGGCGGCGGCCTCCGCAAAACGGGAACGCCGCCGGAACCAAGCGGTCCGGCGGCGTTCCCATGCTGTTGCTGAAGGGCTAGAGATCCATGTTCCGGTTTCCGGAGAACTCCGGGACCTCCTGCTTCTTCTTTTCCTTTTTGGCCTTGTCCTTCTTGTCGTTGGCAGGGTCATCGGCAGTTTCATCAGCGGGGACCACCAAAGCACTGCCTGGCGTGACAACCACAGAGACGAAGGTGGGCGCGCTCGAACCGGCGAACGTCACCCGGCCGATATAGGAGCCTTCAGCGAGCCCCTTCCACTGAAGCTTCAGAATGCCCGACTTGCCGTTCCCGAGCCGCAAGGGATTGGGGGTCACCGTGGCATTTCCCACGTTGGCTCCCAGCACCGCAGCGTCCACGGACGCCTTCGTGGGCTGCCCATTGGGGCTTGCGTAGAGGTTCACAAAAATCGCGTACACGCCCGGAGCCGGGTTCGGAACCGAAATTGACTCACTGGCAGAGGCCGTCTGGGCCAGCAGGGCCTGGCCCGCCGGGTTGAAGACCACCATGTCGAAGTCGGCGGCCTCGTCCGAGGAAAAGACGGAGAACTTTGCCAGCGGCGATCCTGCCGGAACGGTGACCTCCTTGGC
The DNA here is from genome assembly GCA_002370555.1 of Arthrobacter sp. Hiyo4. Classification (GTDB taxonomy): domain Bacteria; phylum Actinomycetota; class Actinomycetes; order Actinomycetales; family Micrococcaceae; genus Arthrobacter. Next base: position 451,357 of record AP014718.1, on the reverse strand, counting down.
GAAGTTGGACGCGTCCGTATCCAGGGCCAGCGGCCCTGGAACCAGTTCGATGGCCGAGGAGTCAGCCTTGGACAGGCCGTCCAGGGTGATCTTCACGGGCGCGTTGGTGCCCGAAACCACCGGAATGTCGCCCTGCCCCTGGCCTCCTTCCGAGGTAAACGCCAGGTTTGCCGGTGCCACCACCGACTGCGGGCGGACGGCCACCGGCGATGCCACATTCTTGCCGGCACCATGCCAGACGAGGTTGCCCATGGCGAACTGCCCCAGGGCAGCGCTGGTGTTCTCGAACTTGACCTTGAAGGTGCGCTTCTCGCCGGCGGCATTGAAGCTAAGGACCGACGGCGTGACCGTCACCCTGACGCCGGGAACGCTGGCCTTGGCCCGGTAAACGCCCGGGGTCAGCGCAGTGACAGTCCGCGTGACCTCCGTCTTCCCGGTGAGTGCCCCCAGCGCGAACGAGGCAACATTCATATCCCGTGGTGCGGTTGTTCCGAGATCCGGGATGCCCAGGTCCAGGCCCGTCCCCTGAACGAACTTCAGGTAGTCGTCCTCGGAATTGTCGTAGACCAGGCCGGGATCCAGGACCCGCGCAATGTCCACCTGGCCGGCGCCGGTGGCGAACACGTCACCGTTCCGGCTGCCGTCTGCGTTCTTGATATCAGAGGCTGTGGTCATCATGGCTGACTTGACGGTGGCCGGAGACCATGTGGGGTTCTTGGCCAGAATCAAGGCGCCAAATCCGGCCACGTGCGGCGCGGCCATTGACGTCCCGGACATCATGCCGAACTGGTCGCCGCCGGAACCGATGGGTGACACACCTGCCAGCACTGCCACGCCCGGGCCGCCACGTCAGGCTTGAGCAGGTCTGAGCCGGTTGCGAGCAACGGGCCCCGGGAAGAGAAGCCGGCGATCTGCGGCTGCGGCGCGACCGGAAGGCCGGTGGTGTCCGCGTTTACCAGGGAGACCTTGATGCCGGGGTTGGCGATGATCTTGTCCTTGATCTGCTGCGTGGCCGGCGGGTTCACGTGCACAGTCGGGACTGCGTGGCGGTCAAGGTCCTCGGAGGAGGGGGATATGTTGACCAGAATCATGCCGATGCCGCCGGCGCGCTGCACCTCGGCGCTCTTGGCTACGCGGTCCACCACCCCGCGGTCGCAGACAACAATCTTCCCTGTTACCTTGGCCGGATCCAGCGCATTGGGTGCGCACAGTTCCGGGTTTGCTGTGCCGGCGGCTGCGGCACCTGCCGCCAGCACAACGTTGCTCGCAGGAACGGGAGCGGACATAAGACTGGCGCCGCGGTACTTGCTGCCGTCCTCAAATTCGACGGTTCCCTGCAACTCTGTGGAGAAGGAGCTCGCCGCCACTGTGGTCAGCCACGGAGCGCCGTGGTTCACGGTGCTTGCCGTGGGTCCCGAGTTTCCGGCGGATGCGGCAACAAAGATTCCGGCGGACGCCGCTGAGAGGAAGGCCAGCGAAACCGGGTCCGTGGTGGTTGAGGTGCTGCCGGAGATGGAGTAGTTCAGGACATCCACGCCGTCTAGGATGGCCTGGTTGATCGCGGCCACGGAGGCGGAGCTGTAACAGCCGCCTGTGGCTGGATTGTCGTCCTCCCAGCAGACCTTGTAGACGGAGATCTTTGCCGCCGGCGCCACGCCGCTGGTGATGCCCATATCGGTTGCACCAAGGTTGGCCCGGACGTTCGCGTTTCCCGCGGCGGTACTGGCAGTGTGCGTCCCGTGGCTTCCCACATCCACAGGCGAAATCAGCTCTTCGGGCGCGCGGTTCTCCGGCGCCACGTACGCCATGTAGTCGTCAGCGAAGTAGCGGGCACTCAGGACTTTGGAGTTGCAGGCACTGCCGTCAAACGCCGCCCGGTTCCCTGGCCCTTCTGGCACTCTCCAACGAAGGTGTCGCCGTCGGACTTGAGCATGGCGATGTTGCCGTCCGCGGTGCGGTACGGGGCGCCCACTTGGGCCTGGCCGGCGAGTGGTTGCACGTCTTCCCCGGCGAAGAACGGGTTGGAGGGGGTGTAGCCGGAGTCAATAACTCCAACTACGACGCCTTTGCCGGCATTCTCCTGCCCGCCGAAGACAGTCTTCCAGATGCCGTTTTCACCGCTGAGCCCAAGGAAGTCTGTAGTGGAGTAATCCGGCGCGTTCTCCGAGTCCGGTGCCACCATGAGGACGCCCGGGTCCTTGGCGAGCTTAGCGGCCTGGTCTGCGGTCAAATCGGCCGAGAACCCGTTGATGGCAGCCGTGTACTGGCGCTTGATCCGGACGCTTTCGGACCCGGCCACAGCGTTCTGCCTGCCCTCAAGATGCGCCTGGTACTGCTGGACTTCGGGCCGGTCGGCGTCAAGCTTGCGGCCGTTCTGGGGCTTAGTCGCTGCGAGCCCGGGAGTCCCGCCGTCGTAGGTGGCCGCCGGCTTCTCGGCCAGGACCACAATGTAGCGGCCGGCGGGGTAGTCGCCGGGGTTGATCTTCTTTGAGGCAACTGCCGTGTTGGCTTCAGCGGGCGCCGCGGTAGCGGGGCTCATCGCTATTGAAGACAGGAGCAACGGCAAGCCCACGGCCAATGCCGCCGCCTTCCGGAGTCCTCCGCCCCGAATGGGGCTTTTTCCAGTTGATTTCACGAGCGACTACACCTTTCACGAGGAACGGCCGGCCACGTTGCCGGACTGGAGCAGCTGGGAACGGCACACGATATTACAGGTTTTGTAATACTGTGACCAGCCGTTACAAACAGTACAGACTGAGAGCTAAATATGACATAGGACACATCAGGTGTATACGTCAATCATGCAGCTACAAGGCGGGGCCAGGAAGGAACAAAAGAAGACCCCCACGCGGGCCGGACTTTGGAAAAGTCCAGCTCCTCGCGGACGTCTTCCTTGGTGCTAGGAAATCGACTGGCTCAACCCTTGGGCGTCACTCGCAGGCGGTCGAAGGAGACCTGCTTGCCGTCCTTTTCCAGCACCACCACGTCGTCCCGGCCGCTCTGCATACCTGAGGGCAGGATGAACTCCACCGTGTTGTCTGTGGTGGGGAAAATCCAGCCGATCCGGTAGCTCTACTTGTCAGGTAGGAGTTTCCGGAAGAAGCTTGGGAGAGGCCTGGCACCGGGCGTTCGGGATCAGTACGTTTTCAGCATGGCAGCCGGCGCAGGGGCGCGGGGAGCGGGGCACAAAAACGGGCGCCCCGTTCAGGGACACCCGGTTGAGGCTTGGGCAAAGACTTGAGGCCTGGATAACGAGTAGGCGCCTACTGCCTGGGCGTCCGGACCACGTCACTGATCCACTGGCGGGTCTTTTCGTCCACGGGGCCGGCCACGCGCGTTTCCCGGGCAGCCCGGTCCGCCTTGATCTTCTGCACAACCATCCGGCCTAACCCGGCAAAAACGGCCACGGCCATCATCGGCAACAGCAGAGATTTCGATTTTTCAGCCATGCCGCAATCCTAGTGACGCTTGCTCCGCGAGGCCATAGCCGCCGCTGTCCTCCACCTCCCGAAAGCCCGCCACGCCGCGATGACTGTGGCCGATCCCACCGAATACAGGGTGCGGCGCCCGGCCCGGTAGAATGGCCTAGCAAGCTCGCGGAGCGCCCGTCCACACTGTTCGAAAAAGAACGTCCCCAGCATCCCGGAACGGCGTAAGACGGCGTGACTCCGCTGCGCCCTTACCCAATGCTCACGCACAGGAGTTGCCGGATGCCCCGGATCGTTGTTGACGTCATGCCCAAGCCCGAGATTCTGGACCCGCAGGGGAAGGCCATCGTGGGTGCACTCCCCCGTCTGGGCTTCACCAGCTTTAGCTCTGTCCGCCAGGGCAAGCGCTTTGAACTGACGGTTGAGGGCGAGGTGACCGACGCAATCCTGGCCCAGGCCCGCGAAGCCGCCGAGACCCTGCTGTCCAACCCCGTAATCGAAGACGTCGTCAACGTCGAGGTCGTCGAGGCCTGAGATGACTGAACTTCCCTTGATCGGCGAGGCAATCGCCGTCGCCGCCGAGCCCCGGCTCGCCGGTGCACGGATCGGCGTCGTCACCTTCCCGGCACCCTTGACGACCGCGACGCCGCCCGTGCAGTCCGGCTCGCCGGCGGCACCGCCGTGCCGCTCTGGCACGCGGACACCACCCTTGGTGACGTGGACGCCGTCGTGATCCCCGGCGGTTTCTCCTACGGCGACTACCTCCGCGCCGGCGCCATCGCCCGCTTCGCGCCGCTGATGTCCAAAATCATCGACGCCGCGAACTCCGATGCCAAGCTGCCCGTGCTGGGCATCTGCAACGGCTTCCAGATCCTGACCGAATCGCACCTGCTGCCCGGCTCCATGATCAAGAACGACCACCTGAAGTTCATGTGCCGCGACCAGATCCTGCGCGTGGAAAACAGCAACACCGCCTGGACCCTGGACTACGAGGCCGGCCAGGAAATCACGGTTCCGCTGAAGAACCAGGACGGCCAGTACATCGCCGACGAAAAGGTCCTGGACGCGCTCGAGGCCGAAGGCCGCGTGGTGTTCCGCTACATGGGCTTCAACCCCAACGGCTCCCGCCGCGACATCGCCGGCATCTCCAACGCCGCCGGCAACGTGGTGGGACTTATGCCCCACCCCGAGCATGCGGTGGAAGTTGGCTTCGGCCCCGAATCCCTGGACGGGATCGGCGGGTCCGACACCGACGGACTGGGTTTCTTCACCTCCGTACTGAACAAGATTGTGGGAGGCAACAAATGACCGAGATCAATTCGGTGGTCGAGCCTGTCGAGACCAAGAAGTTCAATATCGACACTGTCGAGAACGCTGCCAAGACGCCGGACACCGAACTGCCGTGGGCCGAACTCGGCCTGAAGCAGAACGAGTTCGATGAGGTAGTCAAGGTCCTGGGCCGCCGCCCCACCGGCGCCGAGCTGGCCATGTACTCCGTGATGTGGAGCGAGCACTGCTCCTACAAGTCCTCGAAGAACCACCTGCGCCAGTTCGGCGAAAAGGTGACCGACGAGATGAAGAAGGACATGCTGGTGGGCATCGGCGAGAACGCCGGCGTCACCAACCTGGGCGACGGCTGGGCCGTGACGTTCAAGATCGAGTCCCACAACTCGCCGTCGTTCGTTGAGCCCTACCAGGGCGCCGCGACCGGCATCGGCGGCATTGTCCGCGACATCATCTCCATGGGCGCCCGCCCGGTGGCCGTGATGGACCCGCTGCGCTTCGGCGCCATTGACCACCCGGATACAGCCCGTGTGATGCACGGTGCCGTTGCCGGCATTGGCGGCTACGGCAACTCGCTGGGCCTGCCGAACATCGGTGGCGAAATGGTCTTCGATTCTGTTTACCAGGGCAACCCGCTGGTTAACGCGCTGGCCGTTGGCGTGATGCGCCACGAGGACATCCGGCTCGCCAACGCGTCCGGCAAGGGCAACAAGGTGGTCCTGTTCGGTGCACGCACCGGCGGCGACGGCATCGGCGGCGCCTCGGTGCTGGCCTCCGAGTCCTTCGACGACACCAAACCGTCCAAGCGCCCCGCCGTCCAGGTGGGCGACCCCTTCGCCGAGAAGGTCCTGATCGAGTGCTGCCTGGAGCTCTTCAAGGGCTCCCTCGTTGAGGGTATCCAGGACCTCGGCGCCGCTGGCATCTCCTGCGCCACGTCCGAACTCGCCTCCAACGGCGACGGCGGCATGGAAGTTGAGCTGACCTCCGTCCTGCTGCGCGACCCCACCCTGACTCCGGGCGAGATCCTGATGTCCGAGTCGCAGGAACGCATGATGGCCGTGGTCACCCCGGAGAACATCGCCGCCTTCGAAGCTGTGATGGACAAGTGGGCCGTGGAGTACTCCTGGCTCGGCGAGGTCACCGACACCGGCCGCCTGATCATCACCTGGGACGGCGTGGTCATTGTGGACGTCGATCCGCGTACCGTGGCCCACGACGGCCCGGTCTACGACCGCCCGTACGCCCGCCCGTCATGGCAGGACTCCGTACAGGCCGATTCCTTCACCGGCTCAGTACAGGACACCGGGCGCCCTCCGCCCCCGCGGAACTGGCTGCCGCCGTCACCGAGCTCGTGGCCTCGCCGAACATGTGCAGCAAGGACTGGATCACCAACCAGTACGACCGGTACGTGGGCGGCAACACCGCCTTGGCGTTCCCGGACGATGCCGGCGTGGTCCGGGTGGACGAGGAAACCGGCCTGGGCGTTGCCTTGGCCACCGACGCCAACGGCCGCTACACCTACCTCGATCCGTACCACGGCGCACAGCTGGCGCTGGCCGAGGCCTACCGCAACGTGGCCACCTCCGGCGCCGTGCCCATGGCCGTCAGCGACTGCCTGAACTTCGGTTCCCCGAGGACCCGGACGTCATGTGGCAGCTCGCGGAGGCCATCCGCGGCCTGTCCGATGCCTGCATGGTGTTGGGCATCCCGGTCACCGGCGGCAACGTCTCGCTGTACAACCAGACGGGCACCACGCCAATCCACCCCTCCCCCGTGGTGGCAGTGCTGGGCAAGCTCGACGACGTCGCCCGCCGCACGCCGTCGGGCTGGCGCGAGGACGGGCAGGCCATCTACCTGCTGGGTACGACGGCGGCAGAACTGGACGGTTCCGAATGGGCCAACATGCGCGGTCACCTCGGTGGACTGCCGCCCAAAGTTGACCTCGCCGCCGAACGCGAGCTGGGCGAAATCCTGATCAATGCATCCCGCGACGGCATGGTGGACTCCGCGCACGACCTCTCCGAAGGCGGCCTCGCGGCAGCCCTGGTGGAGTCCGCACTGCGCTACGGCGTAGGCGCCCGGATCGCCCTGCAGGACGTTCTGGACCGCGACGGCGTGGACCTGTTCACGGCGCTGTTCTCCGAGACCCAGGGCCGCGCGGTAGTTGGCGTGCCCCGCTCGGAAGAGGTCCGGTTCAAGGACATGTGCACGGCCCGCGGTTTTGCCCACACCCGCATCGGCGTGGTGGACGCAGCCAGCGGCAACCTGGAGATCAACGGCGTGGACACCATGTCCCTGGCCGCCCTCCGCGAAGCCCACGAGGCGACCCTGCCGAAGTACTTCGGCTAGCCTTCCTCAAACCAACGCGGGGTCACTTTCCGCCCAATAATCCCCTTGGGATGGGCGAGAAGTGACCCCGCGTTGGTTTAATCGTCGCTGCGGAGCTCCCGCTGCCTCGAGCTGAGCAGCTCAAACTCCGGCCGGGCGGCCACAAAGCGTTCGACGGCGGTGAGCACCTCCACGAGGTGCGCCCGGTCCGCTGCCACCAGGCCGGCGCCCACCTGCGAGCGCCGGTACTGTTCGTGGTCACCCACCTCTGCAACGGACACGGCGAACCGGCGCTTGAGCTCGGCCAGCAGCGGCCTGATGACGGAGCGTTTCTCCTTCAGGCTCTGGACGTCGCCCAGGAGGATGTCGAATTCAATCCAGCCGATCCACATGCAGTAATCGTATCGATCGCGGTCAGATGGTGAGCTCGCCCATCCGGTCCCAGCCGTCGCCGTCGAACTGGCGGCTGATGATCCGCGGTGTTTCGGCCAGCGCCTGCGGCATGTCCGCCATGGCCTGCTTGAAGTGGATGCTGTTGACATGGTCCCCGGCCGCGTCGTCCTTGAAGGCTTCCACCAGCACGAACTCGTTGGGGTCGTCCACGCTGCGGGACCAGTCGAACCACAGGTTGCCGGGTTCCGCGCGCGTGGCCTGGGTAAAGCCGTCAACGAGGCCGAGCCAGCGCTCGGACCAGTCGGGCTTGACCTTGAATTTCACGACGATGAAGATCATGGGTCTTCCTTCCGTTGCGGGACATGGACTATCCTGCGGCGAGTTGGTGTGCCCCTCCAACGTATCGCGACGTGATGTGCCGTTGCGCCGCCCGGGCCAGCAGGCCTCCCGCCTGGTAGAACCAGTTCGCGTGCCTGCTGAAGGCCGTGATCTTCAGGAACACCCGCCCGTCGGCGCCGATCTCAACTTCGAAGGCTTCCTCACCGCGTTCAGGGTGGCCGGGCAGCGTGCCGTAGCCGAAGCCCGCTGACTGGGGCCGTCTCCGGGCATCGGCCGGCGGACCCAGACCACCTCGCACGGGGCACTGATGCGGAAGGGCCCGAAGCCGAACCCGCTCACCACGCGCGCGCCGGGGATCACGACGTCGGACTCGGTCCGGACGCGCAGTCCGGATCGACGCTGCAGTTCCCAGGTAAGGATTCCCTGTGCCACCCGGCGGTAGAGCGCCAACCCCTCACCCAGATACTCCCGCGATACGACGCAGGGGTAGCCTTCCGGCGCCCGGCCGTGTTCGGTGAGGCCGATGCCCGGATAATTGAGGCCGCCGGCAGCCGGGCGCTTCCCTGTCAACGGGACCCGCCCGAAGAACCGGACAGCCGCGCCCACCCAGGCTGCTGCTGTTGCTTGCGGCTCAGGGAGGCCACCACCAGATCGTAGGAATCCTCCACCATGTCCCGGACCATGGCATCGGGCAGGTTTCCGTCCAGCCGCACGCCGTTCCAATGGGTCTTGTTCATGTGCCACGCGCCGGCGATTTCCGGGTGGGCGGCCCGCAGCTGCTCAGCCAGGGCGGGCTCGCACTTCAGGCTCACGGACCAGTCGTCGGGGTTCATGGCGGACGCCGCAAACATCTTGGCTTCATGCCATGCGCCACCTGCCACGGCAGCCCGGACCTTAAACACGGAGGTCTCCGGGCCGAAGGGAAAATCCTCGAAGGCACCGGGAAATGACAGGCATATTGCCTTGAGTTGGGCTGCGTCCATGGACCGAGCCTACAAAGCCCTTCCCGGCGGTGCTAGTCTGCGAAGATGTCACCCGATCAGGCCACCATCCCCGTTCTGGACATGAGCGCCGCACGCCAGCCGTACGGTGCCTTCAGCCCCGAATTCATCGACCAGCTCCGGGACGCCGCCCACAACGTGGGTTTCTTCCAAATCACCGGTTACGGCGCGGCCCCGGCCAGGCCGAGGAGCTGCTGGCCCTCATCAAACGCTTCTTCGATCTGCCCCTCGAGGAGCGGATGAAGCTGGACAACAGGATTTCTCCGCACTTCCGCGGCTACACCCGGATGGGCACCGAAGTCACGCAGGGACGCGCCGACGCCCGCGAGCAGATCGACTACTCCCCGGAACGCGAGCCCGTCCACAACTACCCGGCCGACCAACCATACTGGCTCCTCCAGGGGCACAATATGTGGCCCGATGAGGCGTTGCCGGAGCTCAAGCCGGCGGCCATGGCCTGGGCCGACCTGATGTCCAGTGTGGGCATGGAGCTGCTGCGGGGCATCTCGGTTTCCCTGGGACTGCCGGAGGACCACTTCGACGAGCCCTTCGGCAACGAACCGGCGTGGATGGGAAAGCTGGTGCATTACGTCGGCGGTGTGGTGGAGGCGGCCGGGAACCAAGGCGTGGGCTCCCACGCTGACTACGGTTTTGTCACCCTGCTCCTCCAGGACGAAGTGGGCGGTCTCGAAGTGCTGCCGCCCGGGACAACTGAATGGGCGCCGGTTGAGCCTCTTCCCGGGCACTCGTGGTGAACCTGGGCGAAATGCTGGAGGTGGCCACGGAAGGATTCCTTGCAGCCACGATCCACCGGGTCAAGGCGCCGCCACCGGGCGTGGACCGCTACTCAGTCCCGTTCTTCTGGTCGCCGCGGCTGGATGCCGTCATTGATCCGGTGCCCCTGCCTCCCGAGCTCAAAGCCCAGGCACGTGGCATCTCCGACGATCCGTCCAACCCGATGCTCGCGTCCTTTGGCCTGAACATGCTCAAGGGCCGCATGCGCGCCCACCCCGACGTGACCGAACGCCACTACCCGGAACTCATGCAGCGCTGATCAGAGGTTGTACTTCCACGCCTGCTGGGCGGGGCAAACGTCCATCACCACGTCCAGGCCGGCGGCCTTGGCCCGGTCCACAGCCGCTTCGTCGATAACGCCCAGCTGCAACCACACAGCCTTGGCGCCCACCGCTATTGCCTGGTCCACCACCGCCCCGACCTTCTGCGAATTCACAAAGCAGTCGACGACGTCGAGGGGTTGCTTTTCAGAGGGAATCTCACCCAGCGTGCGGTACCCGGTTTCGCCGTGGACAGGGTCGCCGGGAAGGTTGATGGGGATGATCTCCATCCCGAGCCGGTCGCGGATAAACAGCGAGGTGTCGTAAGCTGCGCGCCACTCGTTGGTGGTCAGGCCCACGATGGCCCACCGCCCTTTGTTTCGCATCAGGCGCTCAATAACAGCAGGATCGTTGACGTGGCCCATGATGCAAGAGTACATCGTCCCCTGAGGGGCCCCTGATCGAATATTTGACTGTCCTGCGGGCATCAAAGCCAGGAGTGGACGAATATTACGTCCCACGGACCCTGGTTTGAAGCCGCCGGGCTCAACGTGGTGATGGACCGCTGCGTGAAGATCGAGCATGCCCGGTTCCATGGCGGGCTGCACCTGGCCGGCTTCGACACCGGCGTGATCTCCTCCAAGCGGCAGCTGCTTTCCTGACGAAGAGGCTCTTCCAGGAGGAAAGGCTCTTCCGTCGGAGATCCGGATTACCGGGTGAACTTCTTCAGCCAGATTAAACCGGGTCCGGCGTTGCCGGCCCCGGTTTTTTCTGTCAGCGCCGGGGGAAGACGGCTGACGTCAGGGTCTCCCCCGCCGCGGCGGCTTCGGCCGGGGCACGTGCAACCAGCTTTCCGGCCTTGTCTAGTTTGGCCTTGTCGAGTTCGGCAGCGGCGTCACGGGTGACGTCCGCAGCGTTCACCGGCGCGCCGCCGTCGTCCGCCTTTGACTTGCCGGACAGCGTAGCGTTTCCGCTGCCGGCCGGTTCTGTGCCCCGGTCCTGGCCGGCGTTTTCGAGACCGTTCGCCGGCGGGGCAGCTTCCCGTTCAACCGTATGGGGCTGTGCCGGCGCCGCGTCGTTATGGGTTGCCGGCTCCGCGGGTAACTGCGCCTCCGCCGGATTTGCGGCGGTTCCGCTGGCGGCGGGAGTCCCTGCGATGGACCAGCCGGGAGCCCAGTCCTGCGTGGCCAGACAGGAGTGCCGCCAGTTCGTGGCCGGGCTCGGGTGCAGGCAGGGAGCCCAGGGAGCCGACCGCGAGAAGGGTTTCGGGGAGGCCGGCGGCATCGTCCACACCGGCGTCAAGGAGCATTTCATCAATGGCCCGGATCAGGGAGCTGGCATTGGAGGTCATGGCGCCACGTACTCCTTCACGGCGGACTGCTCGCGCAGCCGGATCAATGCACGGCACTGGAGCTGTTTGACGGCACCGGCACTCCCTGCCCATCACAGCGGCCACTTGGTCCACAGTGAGGCCCGCGACGAGGCGTAACAACAACACTTCCCGCTGTTCATCCGGCAATTCGTTGAGGAGGTCCGCCACTTCCTGCGCGGCAATCCGCTGCAGTACTTCAGCCTCGGAGAAGACAAACGTGCGCAGCCCGGCCACTCCGCCGGTAACCTTCTGCAGCCGTGGCAGGACGGCGATAAAGACTTCCTGCATAACCGCCTCCGGATCTTCTACCCCGCGGGCTGTGAGGTAGCCCAGGACCTGTGACGCATAGGTCCGGTACACGATGCTGAAGAGCTCCGGATCGCGGGCGCGCGCAGAACGTCGTCTGTCAGTGCTTCGGTCACGGACACAGGGCCTTCGGTGGAGGGGACTGGGCTTGCGCGGCGTAGGGCCCGCACGTCATCCGCGGAATGCCCTCGCCAGCTACCTCTACCCTCCTGTAACAAAAGAGCCGGCCTGGAACATGATGGGGGACAAGTTCCAGACCGGCGCTTCACAGGGGTAATCGGTCCAGGCACCGCAGGGGTTACTAGGTCGGACAAAAAACTTTCCGGGACCGTGATGCCGGGGGATTCTTGCGCCGCCTACGTCCGTCGTGGCTCAGGTCCAGCGCGGCGCAGTCACCCTCCGGCGCGGCGTCTTGGCAATAACGAACGTGTGAGGCCTGGTGGCGGGAACGCGCTGGTCGCCACAGTCCGGCTGGAGTTGGACGGGGACCACCACAGCGGGCGCTGGGGCCGGCGGTGCAACCTTGGCGGCGGGCTGAGATCGGTGACCAGCCCTGTCCCGGCGCATTCGCGGACGGCGGCAATCCCGGCAGCCACGGCGGACTTATCATCAAAGGCCCGGACACGGCTATCACGGTGCCATCCGGCGCCTTGAGGCGGAACCTGAACCGTGAATCCGAATCCAAGAAAACTTCAAACTTCCCAGCCATGGTAAATCCTTCCGGTCTGCGGGTCCCGTCCGGGCGGCATCTTCGCCACGGGCGGTCCCGGAAGCATCGCTGCAACCGGCACCTACGGGTCTGGTGGAACGATCTGCTGATCAGTTCAGGGTGTGCTTAAGAGTCTGTCCGGGTCGCGTATGGCCTCACAAGACCGGCCGCGTAAACCCTGTGTAAATTCCCAAGTGACAGCAGTTAACGTCGCGACAACCTATTTTGAGGACGTTAACTGCCACTCACTTGGGTGAGCAGACGACAAAGGCGGGCCACCTTTCCAGGTGACCCGCCGCCGTCGTGCCTTACAGGCTGTCAGTCGTTGATCAGATCGTGGACCACGATGGTCTGGTCACGGTCCGGGCCGACGCCGATCGCGGAGAAGCGCGTGCCGGAGAGCTTTTCGAGGGCCAGCACGTAGTTGCGGGCGTTCTCGGGGAGGTCCTCCAGGGTGCGGGCACCGGTGATGTCCTCGGTCCAGCCGTCGAAGTACTCAAAGATGGGCACTGCGTGGTGGAACTCGGTCTGCGTCATGGGCATTTCGTCGTGCCGCACACCGTCGACGTCGTACGCAACGCAGACCGGGATCTGCTCGATGCCGGTGAGGACGTCCAGCTTGGTGACGAAGTAGTCCGTGAAGCCGTTCACGCGGGAGGCGTGGCGGGCCAGGACGGCGTCGTACCAGCCGCAGCGGCGCGGGCGGCCGGTGTTTACGCCGAACTCGCCACCGGTCTTCTGCAGGTACATGCCCATCTCGTCGAACAGTTCGGTGGGGAACGGTCCGGCGCCAACACGGGTGGTGTAGGCCTTGATGATGCCGATGGAGCGGGAGATCCGGGTGGGCCGATGCCCGAGCCAACGGACGCGCCGCCGGCGGTCGGGTTGGAGGAGGTCACGAACGGGTAGGTGCCGTGGTCCACGTCCAGGAACGTGGCCTGGCCGCCTTCCATAAGCACAACCTTGCCCTCGTCCAGGGCGTTGTTGAGGACCAGGGTGCTGTCGATGACCAGCGGGCGCAGGCGCTCGGCGAAAGCCAGGAAGTAGTCCACGATCTCGTCCACCACAATGTCGCGGCGGTTGTAGACCTTGACCAGGAGTTCGTTCTTCTGGCGCAGGGATCCTTCCACCTTCTGGCGAAGGATGGACTCGTCGAAGACGTCCTGGACGCGGATGCCCAGGCGGGCCACCTTGTCCATGTACGCGGGCCGATGCCGCGGCCGGTGGTGCCGATGGCGCGGCTGCCGAGGAAGCGCTCGGTGACTTTGTCCAGGACCTGGTGGTAGGGCGCCACGAGGTGCGCGTTGGCGGAGATGCGCAGCTTGGACGTGTCCGCGCCGCGGCCTGCAGGCCCTCGATCTCCTGGAACAGGGCCTCAAGGTTCACCACGCAGCCGTTGCCGATGATCGGAATCGCGTTGGGGCTCAAAATGCCGGCCGGAAGGAGCTTGAGCTCATACTTCTCACCGCCTACGACGACGGTGTGCCCGGCATTATTGCCGCCGTTGGGCTTTACGACGTAGTCAACGCGGCCGCCCAGAAGATCGGTGGCCTTGCCTTTTCCTTCGTCGCCCCACTGGGCTCCTACGATCACGATTGCTGGCATGGGATCCTCCCCCATTCGTTCGGGCCGCACAGGTCTGTCCACCGAAATGGCAGGCCTGCGTAGCGCCGTTCATGAGAATGCCCCGAAGGCCACAGCCTGGCCGGACCGCTACGGCGGCCAACCACGCAAGAGTCCGGGGCTCTTACCACCCAAGTTTAGCCGATCATGGACTTTGTCCACTCAATAGGGTGCCCGTGGCCCTTCGCGCGCGGCAAAGGACCACGGGCAGACTTCCCGCGGTCTACTCGTCGTCAGCTTCCTCGCCGGGACGGGACGTCTGGGTGTCCAGGCTGTCCCAGAACGGCGTACCGGCGTCGGCAATCGAACCGCCAGCGATGGCCGCCCCAGTGGCCGTCAGCGCGGCGCGACGTCCTGGGCCGCCAGAACCAGGGCTCCGGATGCAGCAGCGGTCCTTAGGGTTGCCAGGGTTTTGTTCACGGCACCTTACCTCTTTCGACTGCATGGAAGGGTGCGACCAGCCGCAACGTCCTTATTGCGGGCTGTCACAGACAGCCAATGAAGCTAAACGAAAGCTGTCAATTAACTTGACAAGGGCTGATCGCCCCGTGCCGTCCATCACGGGAAGCCGGAGCCGGGGCCTGTATTTCGCGGGGCTTGCTAAACTGATAGAGATCGACCAGGAATCGGTCCACACCACATTTCAAACCACGCCGGACGGGCGCACCCATCACGCGCCCATTTTCCGGATTGGCAGCATCGCCGAGCCCGCAGGAGACATTGCACTATATGACAGCCCTGGCCCCGAATCCCTCCGTGAACAGCTCCTGAGCCGCCGCTACGAGCCCAACGTTGCCGCCGTCAACGAGCTGTGCGATTCCCTGCAGAGCGTCAAGCCCCACACCGAGGTACCCTACGTTGACCCCATGCACGACGTCGACGAGTGCCGCATCATCAGCCTCTACTCCAACATCGGCGAGGCTGACCCGTCCGGCTTCATCACCGCCGGCGACGAAGACGCCGCCACCCGCATGCTCGGCATCCAGTGGAAGCTGGGCCTGCGCCCCGAGTACGTGATGCCGTGGAACGTCCACCCGTGGCACACCCCGGGCGAGGTCAACGGCAAGTTCACGCCGGACCAGATTTCCGCCGGCCTCAAGCCGCTGCTCAAGTTCCTTGCGCTGGTCCCGCGCGCCTCGGTGATCGTGGCCCACGGCACCGAAGCCAACCGACTGGCCAATCTGCTGCTCAAGACCGAGGTGCCCATGATCTGGCGCCGCGGCCTGAAGACCTACAAGGTCCGTTCCCTCAGCGGCCGCGCTTTCGCCGGAACGCCAGCGCGGCAGGAACAGTACCTCGAGGAAATGCGCGTGGTCTACACCGACGCCATGGCCCGCACAGGCCTCGCGAAGGTCTAACCAACGCCCTGCGCTCAACGGGGCCCACGCCCGCAGGGTTCCCTCGCCGTGGAGCCGCCCCGGCGAGGGCCCCAGTCCGAGCTTGCGAGGATAGGGAGCCGGTGCGGACTTGCGAGGCAACGGTGCGGGTGGACAACGGCGGGCGGTCACCTTTCCAGGAAAGGTGACCGCCCGCCGTCGTTCGTTAACAAGCAACGCGGGGTCACTTCCTGCCCGAAGACGGTGGTTTATTGGGCAGGAAGTGACCCCGCGTTGCTCTTGCGCTACTTGCCCTCGATGGCTGCCTTGGCTGCCGGTCTGAGTCGTTGAGGAACTTCTCGATGCGTTCCGGTTCCTCGGCTTCGCCGATAGCCGCGGACGCGCGGCCCAGCGAGTAGAGAGACCGCAGGAAGCCGCGGTTGGGTTCGTGCTCCCACGGGATGGGGCCCACGCCGCGCCAGCCGTTGCGGCGCAGCGAGTCCAGCCCGCGGTGGTAGCCCACGCGCGAGTAGGCGTAGGAATCGATGGTGCGGCCCTCGGCCCACGCCTCCTCCGCCAGCACAGCCCACAACAGCGACGACGTGGGGTGCTTTTCCACCAGGTCCAGGGCTTCGGCGCCGGAGTCCAGCTGCGCGTAGACGTCCGTCTCGGCAGGCAGGAGCGTTGGCTCCGGGCCCATGAGGTTCTTGCGGAACTCGTCGGACATTCCTAGAAGGTCTTTCCGGCGGAACCCAGCTGCTTGGTTGCCTCGACGACGCGGGCGGACAAGCCCGCCTCTGCGGAGGCACCCAGACGCGCGGATCGTAGAGCTTCTTGTTGCCCACTTCGCCGTCCACTTTAAGCACGCCGTCGTAGTTCTTGAACATGTGGTCCACCACGGGACGGGTGAACGCGTACTGGGTGTCGGTGTCGATGTTCATCTTGATCACACCATAGGAGACGGCGTCGGCGATCTCCTGGTCGGAGGAACCGGAGCCGCCGTGGAACACGAGGTCGAACGGGCTGTTCTTGCCAAGTTTGGCTCCCACCTGGGCCTGGATGTCCTTGAGGATCTCCGGGCGCAGCTTCACACCACCGGGCTTGTACACGCCGTGCACATTGCCGAAGGTCAGGGCCGTGATGTAGCGGCCGTTCTCGCCGGCGCCGAGGGCTTCAATGGTGGCCAGGGCGTCCTCCACCGTGGTGTACAGCTTGTCGTTGATGGCGTTTTCCACGCCGTCTTCCTCGCCGCCCACGATGCCGATTTCAACTTCGAGGATCATCTTCGCGGCGGCGGTGCGTTCCAGCAGTTCGCGCGCGGTGCTGAGGTTCTCGTTGAGCGGCTCGTGCGAACCGTCCCACATGTGCGAGTTGAAGATCGGGTTGCGGCCGGCCTTGACCTCGGCCTCCGACGCTGCCAGCAGCGGCAGGACAAAGCCGTCCAGCTTGTCCTTGGGGCAGTGGTCGGTGTGGAGGGCGATGTTGACGCCGTAGTTCTTTGCAACTTCCCGGGCGAACGCGGCGAAGCCGAGCGAACCGGCCACCATGTCCTTGGTGGCCGCGCCGGACCAGTAGGCGGCTCCGCCGGTGGACACCTGGATGATGCCGTCGGACTCAGCCTCGGCGAAGCCTCGCAGTGCGGCGTTCAGCGTCTGCGAGGAGGTGACGTTGACGGCCGGGAATGCATAGCCTCCGGCCTTGGCACGGTCGATCATCTCGGAGTAGATCTCTGGGGTTGCAATGGGCATGGTGACTCCTATGCTGAGTTTTCGTCTATGGGTTGTGACCCTGGAGAGTAGACCTCTTACGGCTAGCCACCATCCTAGCCATTTCTGTGCAGGGGCAGTGTTTCGGGTCACGCGGGCCGGTAACACTTACGCTCACATGCCGCACCGAGATGGCATTTCGCGGCAGTGCCGCGCGCCCGCACTGCCGTGATCTGTCATTTCGGCGTGGTCACCGGCGCCAGCCGCGGCCTTCCAGTGCGGCCCGGACTTTACGCACGACGGCGGGACGCTCCCCAGCAAGGTCGTCTTTGGAAATGCGCACCTCAAGCCAGCCGAGCTCGCGTGTCAGGGCTTCCCGCCGGATGTCCCGCCGATACTGCTCGGCGTCACCGTGGCCCACACCGTCGTACTGGATGGAGATCCGCCACTCAGGGTAGGCCGCGTCAGGCCACAACACCGGGGAGCCCTGCACTCCCCACAGGACGTGGTTCAGTTCTGTCTCGGGCAGGCCCGCATGGACCAAAGCCAGGCGCATCTCGGTTTCGGGCCTTGAATCGGCACCGACCCGGATCAGGTCCAACGCCGCCCTGGCCAACCTGGCTCCCCTGATTCCGGGATGCGCCGCGACCATGGCATGCAGGTCCTCCACCGTGCACAGCGGTTCACGTGGCACAGGGAACTCCGGGCCGTGGGAGCAGACCAGCGAGTCCCCCGCGATGACAAGTTCATCCACGCCGGCCATTGATGCCAAATCCAGCCAGGTCCGGCCAGGCGAGGTGAGACGGACGCCGTCGTACTCCACGAGCTCCCCGGGAAGGAAAGTCAACAGGTGCCCCACCACGTTGGCCCTGCGCGGCATGCTGAACCCCGGGCGGCGGGATAGGTGGACCCGCCAGTCAAACTCAAGCGTCCGCCCAAGGGCAGCACGCCAAACCCGGGCGGCTGAGACATGGGTCAGGGCGGACGAGTCGTCCAGTTCCGTGTAGGCCCGCAACGCCGCAGCACCGCTGGCCTCTGAGCCCAGGTGGACGCGGATACCGCGGGAAACGGTGGCCAGGTCCCTGGCGGCCGTGCGCGTCCTGGTGACGCCGGCTTTGTCGGACATACGGAGCGAGAACGAACCAGCGGTCAGGTGTTCGGGAAGCGGGGCCCTGTGCATCCCCAAATTCTTGCCGATCCGGCAAGGCCGCGGAGGGTTATCCACAGGTTGGCGTCCTGCCACGCACCGAGATGGCAGTACACGGCAGTGTCGGAGCCCGCGACTGCCGCAAAGTGCCATCTCGCGCAGGGGTCTAGCCGTACAGCCAGCAGTTGCTCACTGCGGTCCGGCTGGAGAATCGGCGCTCCAGGAAGATGAACGCCTGCGGAATGGCGGCCGCGTAGCCGCCAACGTGGGTGGCCCCGGCCGTGACGTCGAAATAGACGGACGATCCCGCGGTGGACCAGCGCTTGGCCAGCTGCCTGCCCTGGTCAAAGGGGATCACGTCGTCGAGCAGGCTGTGCGAGAGCAGCACGGGGACCGCGGGTGCCCGGCTGTTGCCGATTTTCTGTTCTGCGAGGACGGGATTGACCTCGGGGAGATCCAAGAGGGAGCTCAGCTTCTGCCCGGACACTGTGAGTTGGGACGTTTTGAGGATACCGCGTAGAGAAGGAACCCGGTGTACAGGCCGCCGTCGAGGTTTCGTCCGAGGCGGGAAGGTCTGCGGGGACCGCCCCGCGTACGCGCCATTGAGGTTCAGCTCCGGAGCGTATTGGGGTGCAAGCTCGACGGCGGCTGCCGAGGCGCCGCCGCCCTGGGAGTAGCCGGCCAGCGCATTTCGTCTCGGATTCCACCCCCGGGGCCCGCCGCGCCTGCATCCAGATGGCATTTCACGGCAATGCCGGAGCCCGGGACTGCCGTGAAATGCCATCTGGGCGGGGCCAGAAGTAGCGCCGGTCAGACGGGCTGGCTGAAAACGTGCCGGCGGATCCAGGCGTGCATGGCGATCGCAGCGGCGGAGGCGGCATTGATGGAGCGCGTGGAGCCGAACTGCTCGATGGACAGTGTGGCCAGGGCCGCCTCGTGGACCTCCGGCGTCAGCCCGGGCCCTTCCTGGCCGAACACCAGGACGCAGTCCTTGGGCAGCTCATACGTCTCCAGGGGCACGGAGTCGGGGAAGATGTCGATCCCGATGATCGCGAGCCCCTCCCCCTGCGCCCACACCACAAAGTCCTCCACGGTGGGGTGATGGCGGACGTGCTGGTAACGGTCGGTGACCATCGCCCCGCGCCTGTTCCACCGGCGTCGTCCGATGATGTGGACTTCCTTAGCGAGGAACGCGTTGGCGGTGCGCACCACGGTGCCGATGTTGAGGTCGTGCTGCCAGTTTTCGATGGCGATGTGGAAGTTGTGCCGCTTGGAATCGAGGTCCGCCACGATCGCGTCATGCTTCCAGAAGCGGTACTGGTCCACCACGTTGCGCCGGTCGCCGTCGGCGAGCAATTCCGGATCCCAGTGGTCACCTTCCGGCCACGAACCCTCCCAGGGCCCGACGCCGACCTCCGCCTTTGGCTCCGGCGCCTCCTGGGGCGCTGGCTCCTCCGCTGGAATCGGATGAGGTTCGACTGGGTTTCCGGACGTTTGTTTCACCCTTCAACACTAGACTGGACCACTGGAGCATTCATCACCGTCGGAGGTAAGCGTGGCAGAAGCAGACCAGGTACAGGGTTCACCGGCGGTTTACCGCAGCGGCCAGGAGATCGAATGCTGGCTGACAGACATGGACGGCGTGCTCGTCCACGAAAACCAAGCCGTCCCAGGGGCCGCCGAACTGATCCAGCGCTGGGTGGACACGTCCAAGCGGTTCCTGGTGCTGACGAACAACTCGATCTTCACGCCCCGCGACCTGGCCGCCAGGCTCCGGGCCTCCGGCTGGAGATCCCAGAGGAGAACATCTGGACGTCCGCGCTGGCCACCGCCACCTTCCTGAAGGACCAGGTGCGGGTTCCGGCTCCGGGAACCGCGCCTACACTATCGGCGAGGCAGGGCTGACGACGGCGCTGCACGAGGCAGGCTTCATCCTCACCGACCAGGACCCGGACTATGTGGTGCTCGGCGAAACCCGTACGTACTCCTTTGAGGCCATCACCATGGCCATCCGCCTGATCCTGGCCGGGGCCCGCTTTATTGCCACTAACCCGGACGCCACCGGCCCGTCCAAGGACGGCCCGATGCCCGCGACGGGCGCCATCGCCGCGCTCATCACGAAGGCCACCGGCCGGGAACCGTACATTGTGGGCAAGCCTAATCCCATGATGTTCCGGTCCGCCATGAACCAGATCGATGCGCACTCGGAGACCACGGCCATGATCGGGGACCGGATGGACACCGACATCATCGCCGGCATGGAGGCAGGCCTGCACACGGTCCTGGTCCTCAGCGGCATTACGCAGCGCGAAGACATTGCCGCCTACCCGTTCCGGCCCAACCAGGTGCTGGACTCCGTGGCCGACCTGAAGAACCAGATCTAGAAAACCGTCACCTTCGAGCCGCCGCGGGGCAGCGGAAAAAAGTCGTCCATGAGCCGCTCCACGATGGGCCGGTAGATGAGCGGATTCCAGCCCGGACTCGCGTGCGCCGGAAGGGCCCCCTCCGTCTGCAGGTCCATGGAGACCATATGGGGTTGGAACGCTGCCGACCACGCGTCCTTGGCCGTCTGGTACCGGACCGTGCGGTCTTTCGGGTTGCCGATGTACGCCATCCGCGTGGCGCCGAGCTTGTCCACAAACCGGTTTCCGTCGAAATGGTAGATGTACGCCGACTCGGACTGGATGAGCACACTGGACGGGGCGATCGGGGACAGCTGCTCCATGGTCTGGTCCAGGATCTGCCGCCAGGTCCGCTCGTCCTTGTGGATGACGCGCTCCCCCAGTTCGTAGCTGCCGCGGACCACGGACGGGACCCGGAAGCCGCTCTCATACAGGAACACCACGCCGTCGAACCAGCTCTCGTCCAGCACGTCGCTCCGGCTGTAGGGGCTGGAGTCCAGCAGGATAAAGTCAACCTCCACGCCATGGAATTCCCTGAGCCGCGCGGCCACCTGGGTGGCCACCATGCCGCCGAAACTGTGGCCGTAGAAGAAAAGCTTGGTCAGCTTTTTCGCCCGGACATGTTCGATGACGGCGATTACCACCTCGTCGATGTCCAGCCCTTGGTTGGAATAGCCGACGGCGGCGAGCTGGCCGCGCTTGTTCAGCGCACCACGCATCGCGTTCAGGATCCAGAGCGCCTCTTCCCAGCTGGTCTTGTAGCCGGGGAAGAGGAACCAGCTGGCGTTCGGGTAGTAGGCGTCGGCGAAGTCGTCCGCGACCTGCAGGATCCTGTTGACCCGCCGCTCCGCCTGGACGCGGCGGGTAACCAGCATGTCCGCCGCCAGCAGGGCCGAGGCGCCCGTGCCGGCCAGGAACCCGCGGCGCGAAAACCGCTTGAGAGCGGCGGCATTGGCCAGCAGCCGGGCCTGATGGGCTCCTGGCTGTTCCTGCGGTTCTGCTTCCCCCTTATAAGGCACACCTCTACCGTAGCCACAGTGGAAGCCGCCGCTGCAACCCCGGCGCCGGCCACGGCCCCGGGTAACCCTGGGCGCGGGCGGCTACTGTGTCCGCAAAGAGGGGCCGAACCCGCTAGGAGAGGCCCAGCTCGTCCTTGCCGAAGGCGAACAGGTAGGGCACGCCGGTCTCGGCTTCGATTCTTTCCTTGGAGCCGGTGTCCCGGTCCACGATGACGGCCACGGCAACCACGTTGCCGCCGGCCTTCCGGACACCCTCAACGGCGGTGAGGGCGGAGCCGCCGGTGGTGGACGTGTCCTCCAGCACCAGGACCTTGCGGCCCTCAACGGAGGGACCCTCAACCTGGCGGCCCATGCCGTAGGACTTCTGGGCCTTGCGGACCACAAACGCGTCCACGGTGCGGCCGGCGTCCACCGCGGCGTGCATAACGGCGGTGCCAACGGGGTCAGCACCCATGGTCAGGCCACCGGCGCACTCAAAGTCGATCCCGGCGTCGTCCGTCAGCGCCAGCATGACCTGGCCCACCAGCTTGGAGGCCTCATGGTGCAGAGTGATGCGGCGCAGGTCGATGTAGTAGTCGGCCTCGGCGCCGCTGGAGAGGATTACCTTGCCGCGGACTACGGCAAGTTCCTTGATCAGTTCCAGCAGGCGGGCACGGGCAGCGGCAGCGTCAAGAGGGGAAGTCATGGTGTCCAGTTTAGTGGTTCCCCGATTTGTGACGGCGCGCCAAACCGGGCGGCTTTGCTGCTTGCCGCGGCTGAACGCGGCAGGCGAAGGAAGGCGCATGTTCCGGCCGGGGTCCGAACGCGATCAGCCGCGGCATCAGCCGCCGGACCATCGGGCGTGCCGGACCACAAACAGCAGGGCCCGCGGGGGCTCCGCCCTCCTTCCGGCGAACAATGGGACGAACACTGCGCGGTGCATGATCCGCTGCACCGTCTGGACAATCACGGTGGGCATCCGGCGCCGCCGTTCCACCGCGGCGAGTTCCTGCACGCTGACGTGCCCGCGCAGAAGTGCCGGTGCCAGCAGAGTCGCCGCCGCCACCGCGTCCTGGATGGCCAGGTTGATGCCCACGCCGCCCACCGGGACATGGCATGGGCGGCGTCGCCGATGCATAACAGCCCGTCCACATACCAGCGCCGCAGCCGGTCCAACCGCACATCCAGCCAGTGAAGGTCACCGAGCGAACTTATGGACGCAACGCGGTCCGCCAGGTCCGGGCGCAGCGCGGCCACGCGTTCCCGGAATCGTTCCACCCCTTCAGAACGGATCCTGGCGCTGTCTCCCTTGGCGGCGATGTACCCCATTTGGTAGTAGTCGTCGCGGAACAGGGAGATCATGGCTTCCCGGTCTCGGAATGCCGGGACGATGCCCGCCACGGCGCCCTTCTCCGACGCATGGCGCGGAAGCCTGAACCACCATGTGTCGAAGGGGACGGGGTAGCTCCGCGGCTTCAGCCCGGCGGCCCGCCGCAGCACTGAATGGCGCCCATCAGTGGCCACCACGAGGTCTGCACGGAGTGCACCTTCGCGGCCGTCGGGCGTGCGGTAGCGGACGCCCGCGACGCGTCCGCCGTCGAACATTAGCGACGTTGCTTCGTGTTGCATCAGGAGCGTGAAGGTGGGTTCGCGCGCCGCCTCTGTGGCCAGGAAGTTCAGGAAGTCCCACTGCGGCATCATGGCAATGTAGTTGTACGGGGGCTTCAGGGACGCGAAATCCCCGAAAGTGACCAAACCGGCGCCCGGGATGGGGATGGCAACGTTGTTCAGCCTGCTCTGCGGGAGCTGGCGGAAGCTGGCGCCCAGTCCCAGTTCGTCGATCAGCCTGATGGTGGAGGCATGCACGGTGTCGCCGCGGAAATCCCGCAGGAAGTCGCCATGCTTTTCCAGGACCGTGACCTTCACGCCTGCCCGGGCCAGCAGCAGCCCCAGCATCATGCCCGCCGGCCGCCGCCCACAACGGCGCACCCCGTTCGCTCCATGCACTAACGCTACGCCGCCCGGGGACCGGCCGCACTCGCCCGGTTTGGGACGCGGAAATGGCCCTGTGACGCAGAAATGGAATGGCGCTACGCGTATCCGCGTAGCGCCAATCCATCTGCGAGTCGTCAGCCTAAAACCGCAGCGATAACCCTAGAGCCGTGTGTCGAAAGAATCGCAGAAGACGTTCTCGTTGTACGTCCCCTGGAACTCAGACTTGCCCATGATCTTCTCGATCGTGGCCCGGATGGCCTCCACAGTTCCCGCATGGGCGTGGATGGCGGTCTTGACCATCGGCACGTCGATGAGGTGGTTGGGCTGGTTCAGCGACACCAAAACCGTGGGAACCTCGGTGACGTACCACGGGATTTCCGCGGCCATCGGGGTGGACCACTTGATCCGGATCGCGGCCTCCTGGGCAAAGCCCTTGACGTTCGCGAAGACAAACGCGGCGTCGTACTTGTCCGCGTAGTCGCCGGTGGCTTCCTCGGAGATGATGGACATGAAGTTGATGCCCGTCTCCCCCGCCGCTTTGCGCTGATCGGCAGTCTTGAACACGTGCACCTCGAAGCCGGCCTTTTCGAGCTCCTCCTTGACCGTGTCCAGGTAGGCCAGCGGGTCCGCCATGGTGAAGTCCGGGCCGCCGGAGATGCCGTACAGGCGGATCCGCTTGTGCGTCTCCGGCGTGATGGGCAGGTTGTTCGCGGTGTCCTTGACCAGGGTGACGGTCTTGTCCGCGATCTCCGCGGCGATGGCGCGGTGCGCCGCGCTGCCGATCACGGCCAGTGCCTCCACGGGCGGAACCAGTTCGTTGCGCGCCTTCAGGTGCAGCCCCAGCGAGGCCTTGAGGGCCAGGATGCGGCGCAGGGCGTCATGCAGGCGCTGCTCCGTGATGACGCCGGACTTGTAGCCGTCCAGCATGTACTGGAAGTCTTCGCCGGCGTTGCGGAAGAACAGGAACATGTCGCAGCCGGCGGCAATGGTCGCCGGCACCAGGTCCTTGCGCTTCATGGCCTGGGTGAGCCCGATCATCTGCGAGGCGTCCGTGAGGATGAGCCCGTTGAAGCCGAGTTCGCCGCGCAGCAGGTCCTGGAGCAGCTCCGGGGCCAGGGTGGCGGGACGGATGTCCTTGTCCGCGAGGCCCGGGCGGAAGTGCCGGGAAAGCTCCGGCGCGCCGATGTGCCCGATCATGATGGACTGCACGCCGTGCCCGATCATTTCGCGGTACACGTGGCCGTACGTTGTGTTCCACTCGTCGTAGCCGAGGGTGTTGTAGGACGTGACCACGTGCTGGTCGCGCTCGTCCATGCCGTCGCCCGGGAAGTGCTTCATGGCGCACACCGTGGGGGACTCGCTAATGCCGTCGAAGTACTCCTTGGCTCGCTCCACCACGATCTCCGGCGTGTTGCCGAAGGCCCGCGTGGAGATGACTGTGTTCCGCCAGTTGTAGTGGATGTCCACGATGGGGGCGAAGGCCCAGTTGCATCCCAGGGCCGCGGTTTCCAGGCCGGCTACCTGGCCCATCCGGCGTGCGATGGCCTTGTCAGGGTGCGAGCCTGCCTGCAGGTGCGTCGATACAAACGTGCCGTCGTCGCAGCTTCCGGCCCCGCCCATTTCCGGGTTGGACGCCACCAGCAGCGGCACCTTGGACTTCGACTGCGCGTGCCGGATGTGTTCCTGAACGGCCGCGGACGGTCCCGGCCGGTAGCGCATGCCTCCCACGTGGTACGTGTCCAGGACGCCGTCGAGATATTCCGGGGAGTAGTCGTTGTTGTGGTTGATGAACAGCTGCCCGATCTTTTCCTCGAGGCTCATCCCGGCGAGGGTGGATTCCACCCACGCCACGGCGTCGTCGTCGAGGTTGAACGGCGCGGCCTGAAGGTCGACGTCGAACTGTCGCCCCGGGGTGCCGGTGGCACCAGTCGCTGACTCGGCGGCATTTCCGACGGCGGCACTCACCGCAGCGGCGATGCCCGCCAACGCGTCGGCCACCACCTGGTCCACCGGAGCCGCGATGTCCACCACCACACCTGGCTCATCGGATTCCAGGGGTTCGAGGGTGGCCAACTGGGATTCGAGCAGCGCGGGCGGCATAAAGTGCCCGGAGCGGCCTTCAGTCCGTGCCCGAAGAACCTCTTTGCTGCCGTGCAGGTGGAGGAACACCGTATCCGGCGCCTTGGCACGGATGGCGTCGCGGTAACTGCGGCGAAGAGCCGAGCAGGCCAGAACCAGGCCGCCTGTGGCAGCTGCCAATTCATTGCCCACCGTGGCGAGCCACGGCCAGCGGTCCTCGTCGGTCAGCGGAGTGCCCGCTGCCATCTTGGCGACGTTCTCCACCGGGTGGAGGGAATCGCCGTCGAGGAACTGAACGCCCAGCTCGCGGGCCACCAGGTCACCGATAGTGGTCTTGCCGCAGCCGGAGACGCCCATAACAATGACGCGGGGACCGGCTCCTCCTGCTGGGGCGGGCGATGTCGCGGCGGTCACCAGTCGTGCACCGTTCCGTCTACCAGGCGGTTGTACGGCAGGTAGGCCTGCTGGTACGGGTACGCTGCCGCGGCTTCCTCGTTGAATTCAACGCCGATGCCGGGCTTGTCGCCCGGGTGCAGGTAGCCGTCCTTGAAGGTCATGGACTGCTCGAAGACCTCGTTGGTCTTGTCCGAGTGCTGCATGTATTCCTGGATGCCGTAGTTGTGGATGGCCAGGCCCACGTGCAGCTGGGCGGCGAAGCCCACCGGGGAGATGTCCGTGGGGCCGTGGAAGCCGGACTTGATCTGGTACTGGGCGGCGAAGTCCATGACCTTCTTCAGCGGGGAGATGCCGCCGAAGTGGGTGGAGGCTGCGCGGACGTAGTCGATCAGCTGTTCCTTGATGAGCGTCTGGTAGTCCCACACGGTGTTGAAGATTTCACCGATGGCCAACGGGGTGGTGGTGTGCTGGCGGACCAGCCGCAGGCCCTCCTGGTTTTCGGCCGGGGTGCAGTCCTCGAGCCAGAACAGGTCGTACGGTTCCAGGGCTTTGCCGAGCTTCGCGGCCTGGATGGGCGTCATACGGTGGTGGCCGTCGTGCAGCAGCGGGATTTCCGGGCCGAACTCGTTGCGCACGGCCTCGAACACGGACGGCAGGTGGCGCAGGTAGGCGCGCGTGTCCCAGTCCTCTTCCTGCGGGAAGGCGCCGCGGCCGGCGGGCTCGTAGTCGTAGCGTTCGCCCGAGGCCTGGGCCTGCGCGGCCACACCGTAGACGGCCTTAATGCCGGGGACAGCGGTCTGGATGCGGATGGACTTGTAACCCAGTTCCAGGTGCTCCCGGACTGAGTCGAACAGCGACTCGAGGTCGGCGCCGGAAGCGTGGCCGTAAGCGCGCAGGCCGTTGCGTGACGCGCCGCCCAGGAGCTGGTAGACCGGCATGTTCGCCATCTTGCCCTTGATGTCCCACAGGGCCATGTCCACGGCGGCGATTGCGGCCATGGTGACCGGCCCGCGGCGCCAGTACGAGCTGCGGTACAGGAACTGCCAGGTGTCCTCGATCTTGTGCGGATCCTTGCCGATCAGCAGCTGGGCCACGTGCTCTTTGAGGTAGGCGGCAACAGCCAGTTCGCGGCCGTTCAGCGTGGCGTCACCGATGCCGGTGACCCCGTCGTCCGTAGTGATGCGCAGGGTCACGAAGTTACGTGACGGGCTTGTCACGAAAACTTCAGCGGCAATGATTTTCACGGCAGATCCTTTCGGGGACTTCTGGTCGGTTTGTGGTGCTGGGAGTTAGTGGCTGGCAGTTTTGCCGGCATCAACCAGCGTGCCGGCGTCAGCGGTGGTGCTGGCATCAGTTGTTGTGCTGGCGTCAGCGGCTTCGCCGGCGCCCACAGTTTTGGTCCGGCGTTCCTGGATCTCCTGGAGGATCTCCGCGTGCTTGGCGTCGGTCAGCGTGTACTTGGACATTACTAATACGGCAAGGATAGTCAGCACGGCAGGGATGGCACCGGCCGCAATCTGAATGCCGAACAGGGCGTCCGCGGTCTGCGCTGCTCCGGACTTGTAGCCCCCCAGTGCCAGGGCGTATGCCGCCAGCGCACCGCCCACGGCCTGGCCGGACTTGCGGGTGAAGGAGAACAGCGCGTACGTGATGCCCTCGGTGCGGACACCGGTCCGCCATTCGCCGTACTCCACCGTGTCGGCTTCCAGGGCCCACACCACGATGTTGACGGCCAGGACACCCACGAGGCTGACCACGAGCCCGGTAAAGCCCATCCAGACCTGGCCGGCCGGGCGAAGAATATGATCGCACCGCCGAGGACAGTGACCAGCGAAGAGTAGATGTAGACGCTCTTCTTGCCGACGTTACGGACAAGTTTGGGCATATAGGCGGCCAGGAAGAAGGTGAGCGCCAGCTGGATGATGGACAGGACGGGGTACAGGTCCAGGCGGCCCAGGACGTCGCGCAGGTAGTACAGCTGCACGGAGGTCAGTGCGAGGTAGCCGGAGAGGAAGAAGAAGGAGCTCAGGCACAGCATCAGGAGGGGCTTGTTGCCTTTGAGTGTGTCCACGCTCTGCTTGAACGTCACCTTGGGGACGGCGCGGTGCACGCGTTCCTTGGCGGTCAATGCGGTGAAGAAGTACAGCGCCGCCCCGATGACCACAAACAACAGGGTAATGGTGGTGAACGTCGACTGGAGATCGGCACCGGGCTTGATCAGCGGCGCAACGAAGATACCCAGCGAAGAGCCCACCAGCAGGGCGCCCACCATGCGGGCCGAGCCCAGCTTGGCGCGCTCTCCCGGATCCTGCGTCATGGCGCCGGCCAGCGAGCCGTACGGAATGTTCACGAGGCTGTAGGCAAGGCCGAGGGCCGCATAGGTGACGTAGGCATACAGCAGTGTGCCGGATTCGCCCAGCTGCGGAACGGAGAACGTTGCCACGCTCAGGAGCAGCAGCGGGATGGAGCCGAACATGATGAAGGGACGGAACTTGCCGAAGCGCTTGCTGTAGGTCCGGTCAACGATCCGGCCGGCAAAGACGTCAGCGAAAGCGTCAA
Organism: Arthrobacter sp. Hiyo4; assembly: GCA_002370555.1. Taxonomy (GTDB): domain Bacteria; phylum Actinomycetota; class Actinomycetes; order Actinomycetales; family Micrococcaceae; genus Arthrobacter. Next base: position 422,921 of record AP014718.1, on the reverse strand, counting down.
AGAGCCTGACCACGAGCAGCAGGGTTCCGGCAGCCGCTGCGGAGATGCCGGCAACATCCGTGTAGTACACCAACAGGAACATGGTTGCGGTGGTGAATGCGAGGTTGTTAGCTGCATCGCCGGCGCCGTAGCCGATGATGCTGAGCTTGTTTAGCTTTTTCATGAATTGGGCTCCTTTACCCTTGCCGCCGTGTTGGCCGGCGAAAATTATTGAAATGCTATGAAGCGGTAAATCTTTGGCGATGCTGAAGTGGGGAGAATCCGCACCCCGCGGGCGTACCGCACCGTGTTTCTCGTTGCCTGTAATCCTAGTCACTTGGCAATAAAATGGCAAGCGATTGCCACATATTTCTATTGAAGCTTCACGGAACTGAAACGCCATCGAAACGGCACTGCCCGGTCCAGGACCCTGGACCGGGCAGTGCCGTTTTCATGAAGCAGAGATGCTAGTCGGGCCTGGTGTTTAGGAGCCTGCCGCGCATGTGCCGAGCAGGCCGGAAACGAGTTCCACGACGGCGTCGTCCGCTGCGACGGCAGGATCCACCAGCGCCAGGACCGCCCGCACACGCTCTGCGCCGTCCAGCCGGTTGGCCGCGGCCACTTCATCTGCCAGCGGATCGTGGAACGTCTCCGCAGCTGCGCTGTAGTCAATCCAGGCCGCGATCATCAGTGCCGCAGCGGCACCAGATCTGCCCTGGGCCCGTTCGGCCAGGAGGACGGGCACGGCCCGCATGCGTAGCTTGGTGCTCCCGTCCATGGCAATCTGGGCCAGGTGGTGGGCAATGCGCGCATTGCTGAAGCGGGCCAGCAGTGCAGCGCGGTACGCCGGGATCTGCAGGTCTGCGCCACCGGCCGCGTCACCGGACAGGTTCGCCTCGGCTTCGTCCCAAAAGGTTTCGACGGCGGTCAGGCACTGCGCGTCCGCGAGGGCCTGCGCCACCGTGGTGTGTCCGCGGAGCTGGCCGGCGTAGGCCAGCAGGGAATGCGCGCCGTTCAGGAGCCACAGCTTGCGGTTCTCGTAAGGCTCGATGTGGTTAACGAAGACAGCGCCGGCGTCCTCCCAGCGCGGACGGCCGGCCGGGAAATCTCCGCTGAGCACCCAGTTGCTGAACGGCTCAGCCACGACGGGCGAGTTGTCGCGGTAGCCGCAGGCGGCCTCGACGGCGGCGATGTCCGCTTCCGTGGTGCGCGGCGTGATGCGGTCCACGGACGTGCTGACAAAGCTGACGTTTGCCTCGACCCAGGCCGCGAGCTCCGCGTCCCAGGCCTGGGCCAGGCCCGCCACGGCGTTGCGGGCTACTGTGCCGTTGTTGGCAAGGTTGTCGCAGCAGACAACGGCGAGCGGCCCGGCTCCGGCAGCCCGGCGTGCGGCGAGCGCGAACACAAGGCGGCCCAACGGCGTCGACGGGCTTCCACTGCCGGAAGCCAGCAGCGCAAGGTCGCCGGCGACGTCGGACGCTGTAGTGTCCAGCTGCCCATCGGCACCGAGCCGGTACGCCGCTTCGGTGACCGTCAGGGTGACCATGGCGGTGGCGGGCGCCGAAACGAGCTCTGCGAGCCGCTGCACGTCCGCGCCGTCCACCGCTTCCACCATGCTGCCGACGACGGCGAACGAGTCGCCGCTGTCAGCGCGCTCCACGAGCGTGAAGAGGCCGTCCTGCTCGGCAAGAGCCAGGGCCGCGTCCGGGCGGCGGCCGGTGAAAGCGGCGATGCCCCACTCCGCGGCGTCGCCGGCCTGGCTGGTGAACCAGGCCTGGTGCGAGCGGTGGAAGGCGCCGAGTCCGAGGTGGACGATCCGCACCGGCGGCTTGGCGGCAGCGTGGACGGTCCGGTTCAGCTGCGGCAGGGATTCCGCAGCCTTGCCTGTGGTGCCGGCCTGTTCGATACTCACAGTTTGAAAACCCTTCGCGGGGAGGAATCGACGGTATCCACGATGATCTCGTGGGCGCGGTCCTCACTGACTCGGTGCTCGGCCACGAGGCGGGCCAGGAAGGAAGCTTCGATCCGGCGGGACGCATCGTGGCGGGCGGGGATGGAGCAGAAGGCCCTGGTGTCGTCGATGAAACCGGAGGAACGGGAGAAGCCGGCCGTTTCGGTCACTGCGGAGCGGAACCGGAGCATGGCATCCGGGGCGTCCAGGAACCACCAGGGTGCGCCGAGGTAGACGGATGGGTAGAAACCGGCCAGCGGCGCCAGCTCGCGGGAAAACACGGTCTCGTCCAGGGTAAACAGCACCAGGTGGAAGTCCTTGGCTGTGCCGAAGTCCTGCAGCAGCGGCCGGATGGCCTCGGTGTAGTTGGTGGCGAACGGGATGTCGTGGCCGGTGTCCGCGCCGAAGGCCTCGAACGTGGGCGTGTGGTGGTTCCGGAACGAGCCCGGGTGGATGGTCATGACCAGCCCGTCCTCTACCGACATACGGCCCATCTGGTACATCATGTGGGCTTCGAAGGTGTTGCGGTCCTCGGCGGTAGCCTTGCCGGCGCGGGCGAGCTCGAAGATGCGCTCGGCTTCGGCGCGGTCCAGCTTGAGCGTTGCCGGGGTGGCCACACCGTGGTCCGCCGAGACTGCGCCGTGCTCCACGAAGTAGCGGCGGCGGTTTTCCAAGGCCGTAACGTAGCCCGCGTAGCCGTTGGCGCCGTCACCGGCGGCTTCGATCAGGCGGTCAACGTTGGCGCTCCAGGTGGGGTGCGCGATATTGAGGTAGGCGTCCGGGCGGAACGTCGGCAGGACGCGGCCGTTGAAGGTGGCGTCCTCGGCGATGACCTTGTGGCTGGCGAGGTTGTCCAGGGGATCGTCCGTGGTGGCCAGGACCTCGATGTTGAAGTCCTTGAAAAGCTGGCGGGGACGGAAGCCGGGCTCCACGAGCTTGGCGGCGATGGCGTCATAGCTGGCATCAGCGGACATCTCGCCCAGGTCTGCGCCCAGGTTGAAGACATTGTCGAACTGATTCCGCAGCCAGTAACCGGAGGCCGTGCCCTCGAATAGCGGCCAGGCATCCACGAACGTGCGCCAGATTTCGCGTGACTCGGGCGTAGTGGGACCGCCGGCCCGCAGCTTGTCTAAGGGGGCGCCGTTGGCGTGGATCAGGCGTGTGACGTAGTGGTCCGGGCTGACAAGCAGCGCTGCCGGGTCAGGAAACGGCGTGTTGTGCTCGATGACGGCGGCGTCAACGTGGCCATGCGGGGAGATGATGGGGAGGTCCTGTACGTGCGCCAGGAGATCCCGCGCAATGCTGCGGGTTCCTGGGTCGGCGGGCAGGAGCCTGTCTGGGTTGGCAGCAATCGACTGTGACATAAATCAATAATCTGCCCGGCAACGGGTTTTGTCAACCGGTTGCCATGATTTGCCAAATGCTTGGCTCGGCCATGCCAGGACTCACTTCGCGGGCAGGATCCGACCGCTGGACCCGCGCAGCACCAGCTCAGTCTCGACGCTCAAGGTGCCGGCCTGTTCCCCGCTTCCGTGAAGAAAGTCCAGCAGGCGTTTCGCGGCTGCCTCGCCGCACTCCCCCAGCGGCGAACGCACTGTGGTCAGCGGCGGTGTGGTGAAATCCGCGCCGAAGATGTCGTCGAAGCCGACGATGCTGATGTCATCGGGCACCACCACGCCGGCGGCCTGGAGCTCCTGCATGAGCCCGATGGCCAGCAGGTCGTTGTACGTCAGGACCGCGGTGGCACCGCTGGCGCGGACATCACGCGCAGTCTTCCGGCCGCCGTCGACCGTTGGTTTGCTGGATTCAAGCCGCACCGCCTCGAGCCGGGACCATTCGCAGGCTGCCTGCACACCTTCCCACCGGCGTTCGGACATCCAGGATTCCGGGGCCCCGCCACATAGGCAACCTTCGTGTGGCCGTTGGCGGCCAGGCTGCGGACCGCCTCGCTGATCCCCTTGTTAACGTCCGGCACCACGCACGGCACGCCGTCGACTTCGCGGTTGATGACCACCACGGGTTTGTCCTGGGCCAGGGCGCGGATGTTGTCATCGTCCATGCGCGGACTCGCCAGAATAAGGCCGTCCACGGTGGCCATGAGCCGCCGGGCGGCAGTCAGTTCAGTTGCGGAGGACTCCGCCGACTCGGCGAGCACCAGGGTGTAGTCCCGGCTGGTTGCGGTGGTCTCGGCGCCGCGGATGATGTCAAAGAAGGTGGGGTTGGTAATGTCCGCGACGATGAGGCCGAACGTATTGGTCTTGCCCGTGGGAAGGGCGCGCGCGAACGGATTGACCTGGTAGTTCAGCTCGGCGGCCGCATCTTCGATGAGCTTCTGTGTTTTGGAGCTGACCCTGCCCGGCTTGCTGAGCGCCCGGGAAACCGTGGACGCGTTGACGCCGGCCAGCTTGGCGATGTCGTAGATGGTCGCGTTGGATTTGCCGTCACGGCCATGCTTTTTGACCGAACCCGTTGATGGGCAGTGTCCGGCGCTTGGGGTTCAGTCACCGCCCCATCCTAACGAGGAAACTCCCTAAGCGGGTCTCAGCTCCGCTACTCACTCCGGACGCTACGCGCGCTGCGGGAACTTGCCCTCTTCGGCGATGCGCTTGTTGAGCTCGGCGAGGAACTCGTTCTCGTCGAAGTCCAGTCCAACTTCCTTGCCGGTCCAGGCGGAGAGGTGGATGGCGTTGGCCAGGCGGACTCCGTTGATGCCGTCCGAGCCCGGGCCAGCAGCGGTGTGCCGTCCAGGATGTTGGCGGCGAAGTTCTCCAGGACACCGGAGTGCTGGGCACCCCAAGCGGACTCGAACTCAATGACCTCGGAGGTGTAGTACTGCTCCGGGTTCAGCTGGCCCATAAAGAGCTTGCGGACATCGTCCATGCCCATGCCGTCGCTGAGTTCTCGCTCGGGCTTGTGCAGGCGCGTCACGGTGGCGGTCTTGCTGCCCTCGACGACGATCTTGCCCTGGTCGCCGAGGATCTCGAAGCGGTCGGTCCCGGTCAGGTCGTGCGTGGCGGTGACAAAAACGCCGGTGACGCCGTCTCCGTAGTCAACCACCGCGGTTACTTCATCTTCGACGGCGATGTCGCGGCGGAAGCCGAAAGCCACCTTCGCGTAGACGGACTTCGGCACGCCGCAGATCCACTGCCACAGGTCCAGCTGGTGCGGCGCCTGGTTGACCAGGACGCCGCCGCCTTCGCCGCCCCACGTCGCACGCCATTCGCTGGAGTTGTAGTAGCCCTGCGGACGCCACCAGTTGGTGATGATCCAGTTGCTGCGGCGGATCTTCCCGATCTCACCGTTTTCGACGATTTCCTTGAGCTTCTTGTACAGCGGGTTGTTGCGCTGGTTGAACATGATGCCGAAGGAAAGCTCGGGCTTGGAGGCGGCGAATTCGTTCAGTTCCTTGACCTGCTTGGTGTAGACGCCCGCAGGCTTCTCCACCAGCGCGTGGATGTTGCGCTTGAGGGTCTCGATGCCCATCTCGGGGTGCAGGAAGTGCGGAACGCAGGTCACAACGGCGTCAACGTCGCCGCTTTCGAGCATGGCGATGTAGTCGTCATAGAAGGGGCGTCGGGGTATGTGGAGGAGGCAAGTTCCTTCTTGGCCGGATCGGTGTCGCAGATGGCTCCGATCATCATGTTGGGGACCATGCCGTCCGTGATGAACTTGGCGTAGGCGCCGCCCTGCTGGCCCAGGCCGATGATGCCGAGGCGTACTTTCTTGCTCACAGTTATTAGTCCTTTTTCGTTGGTTGAGCTTGTCGAAACCAGATGGTGGAAATGGGTCCGCTTAGAAGAGTTCGGACTGTCCTAGTGCAACCAGGTTGTCGTAGGAGGTCTGCAGCGCTTCCCAAACCGTGCGGCCATAGAGTTCATCCTGCTCCACCAGCAGGTACTGCGCGCCGGCAGCCTGCGCGGCAAGGATGATGGAGGCGAAATCGAGGTTGCCTTCGCCCACCTCGGCGAACTGGACGACGTTCTTGAACTCCGCCATGAATCCGGCGACGTCCCCTGAGTCCAGCATCCCGAAGGCGGACTCGGGCAGTTCGCCGATGCGGTAGTCCTTAAGGTGGACCATGGCTGTCCGGCCTGCGTACTTTTCGAGCGTACGGACCGGATCCAGGCCGCCGCGCTGCACCCAGTGCACGTCGATTTCCATGCCCATGGCCGGGGAGTTCTCGGCGATAATGTCCAGCATGTACTTGCCATCGAACTTCGCGAACTCGATGTGGTGGTTGTGGTAATACAGGCCCAGGCCCTGCTCCTGCAGCCGTTCGGCGTATTCGTTGGCCTGCTTGGCGAAGTCAACGACGGCGCCGATCGACTTCATCGCGGCGAACGGCAGCATGCCGATCCGCAGCAGCCTTGAATCCAGGCGCTTAGCGTCCTCGACGATCTTGTCGAAGTGCTCCGCCAGGGAGTCGCCGGGCCGGCCTTTGGGGGTCTCCATGGCCACGGACAAGGCCGCGATATCCATGCCCAGCTCGCTGCGGGATCGGTCCAACTCAGCGACGTTCTCCGGTGTCATCGGGATCTGGGAGATCTCGACGGCGTTGTAGCCGATGCCGCTGACCTTACGGAGCGTTTCGAACGCCCCGATCTCGGTGAAGCTGTCCTTCAGCATCATTGCCTGTACGCCAATTTTGGCCACTTTTCCTCCATGGATTGTTCGCTGTTGTATAAAGTCTGGTCCGGCCTTAGGAGGGGACGCCAGCCTGTTCGGCCTGCATGTGCTGCTCTTCCATCAGCCGGTGACGGTCAGCACGGCGCTTCTCCTGGCGGTCCGGGTCCGGCACCGGGGAAGCGAGGAGCAGCCGCTGGGTGTAGGGGTGTTCGGGGCGCGGGTGACGACGTCGGCCGGCCCTGCTCCACAATTTCTCCACGGTACATGACGGCTACACGGTGGCTGATGTGGCGGACCACGTCAAGGTCGTGGGAGACAAAAAGGTAGGACACGCCGGTGTCCTTCTGGATCTGCAGGAACAGATCCAGGACACGGGCCTGGGTGGAGAGGTCCAGGGCACTGACAGGCTCATCACAGACGATGAGCTTCGGGGACAGTGCCAGTGCACGGGCGATGGCCACGCGTTGGCGCTGGCCGCCGCTGAACTCCCGCGGGAGACGGTGGATGGCGTCCGACGGCAAGCCGACCTGGTCCAGGAGTTCTTTGACACGCTTCTTGGCTGCTGCCTGCTCCATGCCCTGGACGCCCAGCGGTTCGGCAAGGATGTCACCGATCTCCAGGGCGGGGTTCAAGGAGGTGTACGGATCCTGGAAGACCACCTGCATGTCGCGGCTGAGGACACGGCGCTCCTTGCGGGTGGCCTGGCTGATGTCCTGGCCTTCGAAGGTGATCGTGCCGCCGCTCACCGGGGCGAGCCCCAGCACGGCCCGGCCCAGGGTGGTCTTGCCGGAGCCCGACTCCCCCACCAGGCCCAGGGTCTCGCCCTGGCCGATGCTGATGTTGATGTCCGTCAGGGCACGGAATTTCCGTGCCCGGAACCCTTTGCCGGCGTACTCCACCACCAGGTGATCCACCCGAAGAAGTTCTTGGCGTGCCGGCGCTGATTCCGCGGCGCGCAAGGCTGCAGTTTCGGTCACAGTACGTTCTCCTTGGCAGTTGATGGCGCCGTTGATGACGCAGTGGACACCAGCATGGTCATGGGTTCCTTGCCTTCCAGCATCGAAGCCAGCAGGGTCTGGGTATAGCGTTCCTTCGGTTCGCGCAGGATCTCCCGCATGGGCCCTTCCTCCACCAGCCGGCCGTTCTGCATGACCACAACACGGTCGCATAGGTCAGCCACCACGCCGAAGTTGTGGGTCACCAGGATGACGCCGACGCCGAGCCGGCGCTGAAGGTCACGGATGAGGTCCAGGACATCGGCCTGGACCGTGACGTCCAGAGCCGTGGTGGGCTCATCGGCAATGATCAGGTCCGGTTCGCAGCTGATGGCACCGGCGATCAGCACGCGCTGGGCCATGCCGCCGGAGACCTCGTGCGGGTAGGCCTTGAAGGTCCGGTCCGGGCTGACAATGCCGACGTCGGAGAGCAGTTTCATGGCCCGCGTGGTGGCTTCGGCCTTGGAGATGCCCAGGACCCGCACCATGGGCGTGACCAGCTGATAGCCGATGGTGAACGCCGGGTCAAGGTTGCTCATGGGTTCCTGCGGGATATAGGAAATCCGCTTGCCGCGCAGCTTGGACAGGCGTTCCTGGCTGACCTTTTCGTCGCCTGGAGCGACGGTGTAGTTGCCATCGAACTGGATGGCCCCGCCCACGATGCGTGCAGTGTCCGGCAGCAGGCCCAGGATGGAGAAGGCGGTCTGGGATTTACCCGAGCCGGATTCGCCCACGATGCCGAGGATTTCGCCGCGGTCAACGTGGAAGGAGACGTCGTCCACCACTTTCTTGATGGTGCCGTCTGCCTGGGGTAGCCGACGCCGAGATTGGTCACCTTGACGAGATGGTGTTCGGTTCCGGCTTCGACGGCGGCGGCAGTCTTTCGTGCTGCCCGCGTGGCTGCGGCACCAACGGCGGGTGCCGCCGTCGTGCTTTTCGTCCGGACCTTCCTACGGTGCTTGATCTTTTCGCCGTCTTCCAGGGCGTCGCGGATGGCGTTGCCCAGGAGGACAAGGGCACCGATGGTCAGAGCCATGGCCAATGCAGGCCAGAAGAGCAGCGTCGGGGTGAGGTAGACGTTCTTGAATCCTTCGCTGAGCATCACACCCCAGGTGGCTTTGGCCGGATCGCCCAGGCCCAGGAACTCGAGTCCGGACTGGATGGCGATGGCGACGCCGGCGATCGCGGCCGTTTGGATGATGATGGGCGCGCGGACCACGGAGAAGATGTGGCGGGTGATGATGCTGAGGTCTGAGAGCCCGGAGACCCGCGCGGCATCAACGTAGAGCTCGTTGCGGACCGACTGGACCGCTGAGCGCGTCAGGCGGAAGTAGGACGGGCTGATCAGCACACCGAACGCGATCATGGCAATCCACACTGACGGACCGAAAGCGGCCCGGATGGTCAGCAGGACGATCAGGCCGGGGAGGCTCATGAGGATGCTGACAACCCAGTTGGAGACGGCTTCGAACTTGCCGGCGTAGTAGCCGGCCACGAGGCCGGCGGGCAGGCCGATCGCGATGGCGACGGCGGCGCAAAGGAGCGCGGAGCTGAGCGTCAGCTGCGCCCCGAAGAGCAACCGGCTCCAGACGTCTCGGCCTGAGCTGTCAGTGCCCAGGATGTTAAACCCGTCCGGGGCTGCGAGAGTCTTGGAGATGTTGGCGAAGTTTTCATCGAACGGGGCCAGGACATCGGCGAAGAGGGTCATGCTGGCCATTGCCAGAAGGATGGCAATGGAGATGATGCCCATTGGATTCTTGAACAGCCGTTTGAGGACTGTTGACCGGACGACAGCTCCGGTCTGGCCTAACGTCCCGGTGCCGGCGTACCGGGTGCGCGTGTCAGGGCTGAGGTTTCGACGGACTCGGTCACGAGGCACGCACCTTCGGGTTAAGCCAGCCGTTGAGCAGGTCAACGATGAGGTTGACCACAATGACAACGGCGACGGTGTACATAACAACGCCCATGACCACTGGCTGGTCACTCTGGCTGGTGGCGGCTACGGCCAGCGGCCCCATGCCGGGTAGGGCAAAGATCTGCTCGATGATGACCACACCGCCGAGCATTCCGATCAGCTGAAGGCTGAGCACGGTCAGGCCGGCCGGAGCGGCGCTGCGAAGGACGTGCTTGAACAGGACCTCGCGCTCACCGATGCCGCGGCTGCGCAGTGTGCGCACGTAATCGCGTTCGAGCTGCTTGATGACGGCGCTACGGATCTGCTGGGCACCGCCGGTCACTCCGTTGATCAGCAAAGCGATCACCGGAAGGGTCAGGGAAAGGACCCAGTCGTCCGCGCCGACACCGGGGAAATGGTGCTGGTGGCGGGGAACATGCCCATCTGGATGGCAAGTATGGTCACCAGGATGATGCCGATGACAAAGCCGGGACGGAATCGCCGATGATGGCACCGATCTGGACCACACGGTCCACCCAGCCGCGCTTTACTGCCGCGGCGACGCCGATGAGGGTGGCGATGACGGAGATCAGGAGCATGGCCGCAATCACCATGGTCATGGTCACCGGAATGCGCGTGGCGAGGGCGTTGGAGACAGGTTCAGAGGTGAACCAGGATGTGCCCAGGTCCCCCTGCAGGGCGCCCGTGAGCCAGCTGAAGTAGCGGGTGATGATGGGCTGGTCGAGCCCCAATTCGGCTTCCTTCACGGCCAGCTGGTCCGGCGTGGCCTGGTCGCCCAGGATGTTCCGCGCAATGCTGCCGCTCGATACATAGAGCAGGGAAAAGACGAGGATCGAGACGGCGAACAGGACTACGAGTCCGCTGCCGAGGCGTTTAAGGATGAATGTGATCATTGCTGGTTACTTGGCGGGCGAGTAGTTGTAGATCGAGGGAACGGCCTGCTGGACCTGGGGTTCCACCGTGACCTTGGCGTTGTGGTAGTACATCTGGTTCACGCGGAACATCGGGGCGAACCAGGCCTGCTCCACCACGTACTTGTTCACTTCCTGGGCCAGCTTGCCAGCGTCCTTGCCGCCCTTCTCAACGGCATCGATCTTCGTCTGCAGCTCGGGCGTGGTGTTCTTGAACGGGTTGTAGAGGGCCTTCGTGGAGATGATCTGGTTGGTGGCAACCCACGGCTCACCCTGGAAGAGGGAGAAGAACATGGTGGTGAACTTCTGGGCGGCGACATCGGTGGTGAAGGTGTTGGTGATGGCCGCACCAATGTTCACGGTGATTCCAACGTCCGCGAGCTGCTGCTTGATCACTGCGAGCTGGGTTTCCCAGCCCGGAACCGACGGGATGTCGAGGACGACGCCGGTCTCGTAGCCGGCTTCCTTCAGGAGCGACTTGGCCTTGGCCGGATCGTAGCTGTAGTAGTTCTCCAGCTCTTCGGTCCAGGCCCCGCTGGCCTTGCCGAACGGCTGCGACGTCGGGGTGCCCTGGCCGAGGAGGACCTGTTCCACAATTGTCTTGCGGTCAAAGGCGTAGTTGATGGCCTGGCGGACCTTGACGTTCGCCAGTGCGGGGTTCTTGGTACCGTCTCGGTCCAGCAACAGGAGGCCCTGCCAGTCCACCTCGGTGGCTACCAACTTCATCTTGGCGCCTTCGGCCTGCTTGCCGGTCTTGGGATCCAGGAGGGTGGCGTCAATCTGTCCCGAAACCAGGGCGTTGGTGCGGGCGGTCAGGTCAATAAGGGTCTTGAAGGTGACCTTCTGGAACTTCTGGAGGTCCTTGTTCCAGTAGTCCTTGCGGGCGGTGAACACAGACTGCGAGTCCTTGACGGTGGCGGCCTTGTCCATGACGTACGGGCCGCTGCCTACGGGCTCGGTCTTAATGGCTTCGGTGCCCAGCGCCTTGGGGCTGCCCATCAGGCCGGCGGCCTGGCTGAGGTAGAACTCCAGCGAGGGGTCCGGGCTCTTAAGGTTCAGTTCGATGGTGTCAGCGTCCACTACTGCGACGTCGGCGACCGCGGTCAGCTGGGCCATCTGCGGACCGTTGGCCTTTTTGAAGTGGTCCAGGTTCGCCTTGGCCGCTTCGGCGTCGAACTTGGCGCCGTCGCTGAAGGTCACGTCCGTGCGGAGTTCAACGGTGAGCTTGGTGTTGGTCTCGTTGTACTTCCACTCGGTGGCCAGCATGGGGCTGAGCTTGCCGTCCGGCTGCCGCAGGAGCAGGGAGTCATACGCTGCCTGGTACGGCTGCAGGACGTGCCCAACGTGGGCCTGTGCCGGGTCCCAGGAGCGGATTTCCGAAACGGCGCCCAAAGTCAGGGACGTTGTCTTGGCTGCTGCCGTGCCGGTGCCTGCGCCGCCGCCGCAGGCGGTCATCGCCAGTCCTGCGCTGACGAGAATGGCGGCTGCTGCCGCCTTGGGACCTAACTTCATTGTTGGCTCCTGAATCTGTGGAACGTGAGAGTTGCGAATTCAGCCGATGTGGCGTGGACCACACCGGCTTTCGAGATTCAGAATACGCATAATTGCCAGCTTTGGCAACCGATTGTCAATATTGTTGCAATCTTAGCGAGAATGGCCGCAAATGAAACAATTTAAGGGCTTTCAGCCGGTTGCCACATGCAGGTCACGAGACCGCGGCCACGGCGTCCTGGTAGCTCTGGCGGTAGATCTCCTTGACGATTTTCAGAGACTTCTCGGCCTCTTCGGGCTGATCCAGAACGGGCGCTCGTCACCAAGCCGGGCATAGAAGTCGCTGATGAGCAGCTCATGCGAGACGCCCCAGTAGGCGCGCCCGCCGGACTCCACCACGCGCTCGGGGACCACATCCACGCGGCCGTCCGCATAGGTGACGGTCAAGTCCCCACGAAGGCTTAGAGCCGCTTTTTCCGTGACGATGTCCAGCGTGACCGGCGCGTTGACGGCGTTGGCCAGGGTGGCATAAAAGGCGCTGCGCGCACCGTTGGCGTGTTCGGCAACAAACTCCGCGGTGTCCTCCACCTCGATGGTTTCGCCCAGGAACCTGGTGGCCGCGTTGCCGGACAACGAAACGACGTCGCCCACCAGCCACTGCAGCAGGTCAACGGTATGGATGGCCTGGTTCATCATGAGCCCGCCACCGCCCCCGTCCAGGTTCCGCGCCACGGCCGGCTGAGGTAATAGTCTGCGTCACGGTGCCACAGCACCGTTGCTGAAGCCCCAACCACCGCGCCCAGTTCGCCGGAGGAAAGCAGGGCGTGCATGGCCTGCGAGGTGGCGTTGTAGCGGTTTTGGAAGCAGACGGCGATCTTGGCATCGGACCCTTCGGCAGCCGCCACGAGCCGGCGGCCCTCCTTGAGCGTGTGCGCCAGCGGCTTTTCCACAATTACATTCACGCCGCGTTCAAGGCAGTCCACGGCGATGGTGGCGTGCATGTTGTGCGGCGTCGTAATGTGCACAACATCCGGTCCGACGGCTTCGATCAGGCTGAGATGATCGGGGAAACCCGGGACGCCGTAAGCGGCCACGGCTGCCGCAAGGCGGCCGGGATCCGAGTCGCAGACCCCGGCCAGCCGCGCGCCGTCGAGCTTTGCGATGGCCTCAAAGTGCACTGCCGACACATCACCGCAGCCAATCACCGCGGCCTTGAGGCCGGTCACGAAAGTTCGATTCCGTTCTTGGCAGCAAGGACCGCGAAGGCGCGCGCGGCCATGCCGAAGGCAACCGGACCGGAGAAGCCGCCCAGCTTGTGGTGGCTGGCGAGGTGGGGTTCGAGTGAGGCAAAGCCCGCGTAACCGTCCGACTTCAGGGCAGCAATGGTGGCGTCCAGCTCGCCGTCGCCGTGGCCGGAAGGCACAACCTCACCCGTAGCCATGATGGCGTCCTTGACCTGGAGGTACTCGAGGTAGGGGCGGAGTATGGCGTAGCCATCGGTGTAGGGGCGGACGCCTACCTGGACGAAGTTGGCATTATCCCAGGCGATCCTCAGTGCGGGGGAGTCCACGGACTCCATGATGTCCAGGACGCGCTTCGGCGTATCGCCGTAAATGTCCTTTTCGTTCTCGTGCAGGAGTACGACGCCGGCGCTTTCGGCTTCAGCGGCCAGTGCCCGCATGCGCGTGAGGACGTCGTCGCGGATTTCCTCCGGCGTCTGGGCTTCACTCCGGAAGAAGGAGAAGATCCGGATGTACTGGGTGTCCAGGCCCTTGGCCACGGAGATGATCTGGCGAAGGCGCTCCACCTCGTGCTCCACGGGCAGGCTGATGTCCACCTTGCCGATGGGGCTGGCCACGGCTGAGACCTTCAGGCCCTTGGTGTCCAAGAGTTCCTTGAGGTCGGCTACCTGCTCAGGCGTCATTTCTGAGACGTTGACGCCCCAGGCGCTGCGAACTTCGATGTAGTTCGCGCCGAGCGCCAGCAGGACAGCAGCCTGGATGGCGGGGTCCGTATCCACCTCGTCGCCGAATCCTGAGAGCGTCCAGGCAGTGCTTGTTGCTGCGGTTGTTGCTTCGGTCACGGGAATCTCCTTAGGTATGCCCGCGACGGGACAGCCTAGGTGCCGCTCCGGCGCGCGGGTGACTCAGTTCACACAAAGTGCTCCCCTAAGTCTAGACACGTCAACTGTCAATGACAACCGATTGCCAAATGATTGCAGGCTGTGGCAATCTAGGAGCTATAGGGCTGTGGCAACCTTCACAAGCCCCCAGTCATCCCGTTCAGTGAGGAGCGCGCCATGGCGATGCAAGCCGCCGGAACAGACCGTCCTGCCACCATCCACGACATCGCCGCGATCTGCGGCGTGGCCGCATCCACCGTGTCCCGCGCACTTTCCACTCCGGACCGGGTCAACATCCGCACGCGTGCCCGCATCGAAGCGGCGGCGGCCGAGCTGAACTACACGCCGAACAGCCAAGCAAAAGCCCTGAGCTCCGGCCGCACCGGCGCCGTCGGAGTCCTGGTGCCCGACATCACCAACCCCTTCTATTTCGATCTAATCCGGGGCACCCAGCTGCAGCTCAAGGCAGCCGGCTACACGCAGCTGCTCGTGGACACCGAAGAGTCCGACGAAGTGGAGGCCTCCACCATGGAGCAGCTGCGCAAGAGCGCTGACGGAATCATCGTCGCCGCGTCCAGGCTCAGCGATGAGGCACTGCTGGCCGCGGCCGCCAAGGTTCCCATGGTGGCCGTCAACCGCGACGTAGCCGGCGTTCCCGCCGTCGTGATTGACACGCCGTCCGCCACCAGCCAGGCGCTGGATCATTTGATTTCCCTCGGCCACACCCGCATCGCCTACATGGCCGGTCCACTCACGTCCCAATCCAGCACCCTTCGCTGGACAGCTCTGGCGGCCGCCGCCGAGGACCGCGGCGTGGACGTGCGCAGGCTGGGCCCGTTCGCCCCCAAGACACAATCAGGTGCCGCCGCAGCAGACGCGGCCGTCCACTCCGGCGTCACCGCCTGCATCGCCTTCAACGACCTCATCGCCATCGGCATGCTTCAGCGGCTGCGCGAACGCGGCATCCGGGTCCCGGAGGACTTCAGCGTGGTGGGCTGCGACGACATCTTTGGCGCGGACTTCTGCAATCCCCCGCTGACCACTATGACGTCGCCGATCGAACAGGCTGGCCGCGTGGCCGTGTCCATGCTCCTGGCACAGCTCAATCCGCTGGCGGGCGGTGGCAGCCGCAGCCGGTCGCTGATGCCTACGCATCTCACCGTCCGCGGTTCAACGGGAGCGGCACCGGCAGCGCTGTAGCTCCGGGGCCCGAAGTATCCGTTCGCGCTGGGGGTGCCCAAGAGTCCGTTCGCGCTGAAACGTGGGTGGTTCGGGTGGACACAGTTGAGCGTTGTTGACAGCGCTGACTAGGCTGGATCACATGCGCGAACTCCAGGCCACCATCATCGAAGAAATGGGCGTGCAGCCCCGGATCGACCCCCTCGGGGAGGTGCGCAAGCGGGTGGATTTCCTGAAGGATTACCTCCGGGCAACCCATACCAGGGGCTTTGTCCTGGGCATCTCGGGCGGGTTGGACTCCTCCCTCGCCGGCAGGCTGGCCCAGCTGGCCGTGCAGGAGCTTGAGGCCGAAGGCGTGGAGGCCAACTTCGTGGCGGTCCGTCTGCCGTACGGCGTCCAGCACGACGAGGCCGATGCCCAGGCCGCCCTGGACTTCATCCAGGCCAAGACGGAATGGACCTTCAACATCTCGGCGGCCGTGGATGGCTTCGAGGACGAATTCGAGAAGACCGTGGGGAACGGCATCTCCGATTTCCACAAGGGAAACACCAAGGCACGCACCCGGATGATCGCGCAGTACGCCTTGGCCGGCGAGCACAACTACCTCGTGATCGGCACCGACCACGGCGCAGAGTCCGTCACAGGGTTCTTCACAAAATTCGGCGACGGCGGCGCGGACATCCTGCCGCTGTTCGGCCTCAACAAGCGCCAGAACCGTGAACTGCTGGCCGAACTGGGCGCCCCTGCCCGGGTCTGGGAAAAAGTGCCCACCGCCGACCTCCTGGACGGCAGGCCCGGACGCACCGACGAGGACGAACTGGGAATCACCTACGACCAGATCGATGACTACCTCGAAGGCAGGGAGATCCCCGAAGCGGCGGCCGAGCTGATCGAAGAGAAGTACCTCCGCACGCGCCACAAGCGCACAGTGCCGGTCACCATCTTCGACACGTGGTGGAAATAGGCGCTCCACACAACGCTGGAATTCCCCACTTTTGGGCACGACGGCGGCGCGTCGCCCCGAAAACGCGGCGCGCCGTCGTCGTTCCTTCCCTAAGCTGGGGAAACTCAGCGGCGACGACCGTGGATTCAGCGGCCGGTCAGTGTTGAACTCAGTATGGAGCTGATCCGGTGGGCTTCCTCCATCAGCAGTTTGCCGAGGAACTCCTGCCGTTCCGGCCGGAACCGGGGTTCGATGCCGGTGAGTGAAAGCGCGCCCACGGGTTTGCCCAGCTGGTCGAACACGGCCGTCCCCATTCCCCAGCTGCCTTCCAGCACGAGGCCAGGATTCACTGCGAATCCATGCAGCCGGGTCCGTTCCAGGTTCCTGCGCACCACGTCCATGCTGTGGCCTGCCGCGAAGCTGCCGGCGTGCTGGTCCCAGCCGGACAGGATGGCCTCCTGTTCCTCGTCCGGGAGGAAGGCCATGATGGCGGTCCCGGCCGAGGCCACACCCAGCGGAAAACGGACTCCCTCATGCAGCACGAAGGAGCGTACCGGGAAGCTGCCTTCTTCCCGCAGCACGCAGACCGTCTCCTGGCCCCGGCGGATGGAGTAGAACGCACTTTCGCCGGTCTCTTCCGCCAGGCGGCGGAGGCTTGGCCGCGCCAGGTCTTCAAACGGGAAGCGGGCCGCGGCCACTGACCCCAGCAGGAAAATCTCCGGGCCCAGGATCCAGTTTCCGCTGCGGGCATCGTGGTCCAGGAGACCCTCCGCGGCAAGGGAAGCCAGGAGCCGGTGGACGGTGGGGCGGGTCAGCCCGGACTCCCGGACCAGCCCGGCAATCGAGCTGCCCTCCGGCTTCCGGCCGACAAGCCGGAGCAATGATGCCACGCGGCCCACCACCTGCGCCCCTTGGACTGGATTCTTCATTCAACTCACCAAACTTTCAAGAAATTCTCCACAATGTGGACAGCTCAAAGCTTAGCGTCCATGCTGTGAGATATCCGCCTTGCGGGCAGGATTACGCCGTTGACCAACTTCCTTGAGCACCCTAGGCTCCTTCTTCAGGCCAAATGTCCACAAAGTGGATACCTCGAATGGCTCTGCACGCTCGATGATGAGGAGACGGAATGTCCAAACTGAAATCCAACGCCGCCGCGGCCCTGGCGGAAGTGCTCCAGGACGGCATGACGCTCGCCGTCGGCGGTTTTGGCCTGAGCGGCATCCCGGCGGACCTCATCGAGGCCGTGCGTGATTCCGGTGTGCGCGGCCTGACCGTGGTGTCGAACAACATGGGCGTGGACGGGAAAGGCCTGGGCGTGCTGATCGAAGCCGGCCAGGTCCGCAAGGTCATCGCCTCGTATGTGGGCGAGAACAAGCTCTTCGCCGAGCAGTACCTCGCGGGCCTGCTTGAGGTGGAGTTCACCCCGCAGGGCACGCTGGCCGAACGCCTCCGTGCCGGCGGCGCCGGCATCCCCGCCTTCTACACCAAGACCGGTGTGGGAACGCTGGTGGCCGAAGGCAAGCCGCTGGCAGAGTTCGACGGCGAAACGTACGTCCAGGAGCGCGCCATCCGCGCCGACGTGGCACTGGTCCACGCCCACACGGCTGACACGGACGGGAACCTGATCTACCGCTACACGGCCCGGAACTTCAACCCGTAGTGGCCACCGCCGGCCTGGTGACCATCGCCGAAGCCGAAGTCATCGTGGAGCCTGGCGCACTGGATCCCAACCATATCGTCACCCCGGGCGTATACGTCCAGCACCTGGTCCAGGCGAGCGGCCGGGTCAAGGACATTGAACAGCGCACCGTCCGCTCCCAAGAATCGGCAACAGTCCCCGCCTGAACGCCTGCCCCACCCCGCAGCGCGAACGAAACACTCAAACCCCGCAAACTTTGAACCCCAAGGAGAACCCCATGGCCTGGACCAGGGATGAAATGGCTGCCATCGCGGCCGAGGAACTGAACGACGGCGACTACGTGAACTTAGGCATCGGCATTCCCACGCTGGTGGCCAACAACCTGCCCGACGGCGTCCGCGTGATCCTGCAGAGCGAAAACGGCCTGCTCGGCATGGGCCCGTTCCCCCATGAGGGCGAGGAAGACGCGGACCTCATCAACGCCGGCAAGCAGACCGTCACGGTCCTGCCCGGCGGCAGCATCTTCGACTCCGCCATGTCCTTCGGGATGATCCGCGGCGGCCACGTGAAGGTGGCCATCCTGGGCGCCATGCAGGTCTCCGGCAACGGCGACCTCGCCAACTGGACCATCCCCGGCAAGATGGTCAAGGGCATGGGCGGCGCCATGGACCTCGTGGCCGGCACGCCGCGCGTGGTAGTCCTGACCGAGCACAACGCCAAGGACGGCACGGCCAAGATCGTCACCGAGTGCACCCTTCCGCTCACCGGCCTGCGTTGCGTGGACCGGATCATCAGCGACCTCGCCGTTTTCGACATCGTGAAATCGTACGACGACGGCGGCCGGCAGCTCACGCTGACCCGCCTTGCGCCGGGGTCACAGTGGAGGAAATTCACGAAAAGACCGGAGCCGCATTCGACGTCCAGCTTGAAACCGCAGGAGCCACAGCATGAGCCTGAAGGAACAGTTCGGCAAGGATGTCCTGCTCACCGGCTGGGGCCACAGCCGGTTCGGCAAACTCACGGACGAGACCCTCGAGTCCCTGATCGTCCAGGTGGCCACGGAGGCAATCAGCAACGCCAGGATCGAGCCCGGCCAGATCGATGAGATCTACCTGGGCCAGTTCAACTCCGGCATGATGCCGCTGGCGTTCCCGTCCTCGCTGGCATTGCAGGTCTCGGACCAGCTGGCCAACGTCGCCGCCACGCGTGTGGAGAACGCGTGCGCCTCCGGGTCGGCCGCGTTCCAGCAGGGAACCAAGTCGCTGCTGGCCGGGACGGCGAAGACCGTGCTGGTGATCGGCGCCGAGAAGATGACCCACGCCGGCGCCGACGTGGTCGGGGCTGCCCTGCTGGGCGCCGATTACGACATGGCCGGCCAGACGTCCACCACCGGCTTTACGGGCCTGTTCGCGGACGTCGCCAAGCACTACGAAAAGCGCTACGGTCGCGGCGACGGACAGCTGGGCGACGTGCTGGGCTCCATCGCGGCCAAGAACCACCGCAACGGCGTCGACAACCCCTATGCCCAGCTTCGCAAGGACCTCGGCGAGGAGTTCTGCCGCACCGTTTCGGACAAGAACCCCATGGTGGCCGATCCGCTGCGCCGCACCGACTGCTCCCCGTGTCCGACGGCGCCGCCGCCGTCGTACTCTCCGTCTCACCAACCGGCGGGCCACTGCGCCGGTGCGGCTCGCCGGCTTCGGCCAGGCGAACGACTTCTTCCCGGCCGAACGCCGGGATCCAACGGCTTTCGCCGCCACGCGCATGTCCTGGCAGCGCGCGCTCGGGATGGCCGGCGTCGGACTTGTTGAGCTGGACTTCGCTGAGGTCCACGACTGCTTCACCATCGCCGAGCTGCTGATGTACGAGGCCATGGGCCTGACCGAACCGGGCCAGGGCGCCCGCGCCGTGGAGGAAGGCTGGGTCTTCAAGGACGGGAAGCTGCCCGTCAACGTCTCCGGCGGGCTCAAGGCCAAAGGCCATCCCGTCGGCGCCACCGGCGTATCCCAGCACGTCATCGCCGCCATGCAGCTCACCGGGACCGCCGGCGACATGCAGCTCGCCAACCCCCGCCGCGCCGCCGTCCAGAACATGGGCGGTGTGGGCATCGCCAATTACGTCAGCGTCCTCGAAGCCGTATAGAGCTCTGACGTGGGTTCCACATCTAGCGTCCGCAGAACCACAAGCGTAGGGTCAAAGAACCATCGTGCTCCGGGTGGAGATCCGCCATGATGGATTCGCTGCCCACCGGGCTCCGCTGGAGGCCCGGTGGGGACGAAGATCCCACGACTGAACGATCCGCGGTGGCAGCCCTTCTGATCCACCGCGGGTCCGCAGGAACGGGCCCCGCAGCGTTGCTTACCGGATGAGCATCAAAGGAGCCAGGGATGGCTGGATGGAATGTTGACACCGCGGCTGGCCCCCTGGGGCCATGGTGACACTTGTGGATGGCTCGAACTTCTGCATTTCAGGTCTTGCCGGCGACATGTACTCCGACCGCCCCCATGGCGTGTTCAATGAAGACACCCGCATCGTCTCCCGCTGGAGACTGACGGTCAATGATGTGACTTTGGAGCCGCTGGCAGCCCGTGCCCTCGAACCCTACCGGGCCGTATTCATAGGCCGTCCGGCCCGGGCAGCCGGCCATGCGGACAGCCCTTTGATGGTGGAACGAAACCGCGAGGTGGGCTCGGGCATCCAGGAGGAGATCACCGTCCGGAACCATTCCCGCGAGCCTGCCGTGTGCGTGGTGGAACTGGCGATGGACGCGGACTTCGCGGACCTCTTTGAGGTGAAGGACGCCCGGATCATCCGGCACTGGGACCGGTCCCGGCACCTGGAAGACGACTCCCTCACCATCAAGGGCGTCTGGCGGGGAAGGCAAAAGGGTGTTGTCCTGCAGGCTCCCGACGCGACCTTCAGTCACGAAGGCCTGGGCTACCGCACCGTGGTGCCGCCCCACGGCCAGTGGCGCACGAAGGTCACGGTGTCGCCTCTCCTGGATGCAGCCGAAACGCCCGCACCCTTCCAGCGCCAGGAAACCGGCACGTCGCCTGCGGAAATACGGCGCCAGGAGTGGATCCGGAAGATCCCCGCGCCGCACATCAGCAACGTGTCGTTTGCCCGCACCATGCAGCGCAGCCATGATGACATCGGCGCCCTCCAGATCGAGGATCCGCTGCATCCCGACCGGACCGTCATTGCGGCGGGTGCCCCATGGTTCATGGCCCTCTTCGGCCGCGATTCGCTTCTCTCGTCCTACATGGCGCTGCCCGTGGACCCGTCCTTGGCCCTGGACACCCTGCAGACACTGGCCGAAAGGCAGGGCAACGCGGTGGACGCGCTGACCGAAGAGCAGCCCGGCCGGATCCTCCATGAGGTCCGGCTGGGCGTCAGCACGGGCCTGGCACTTGGCGGCAAATCCACCTACTACGGCACCGCCGATGCCACGCCGTTGTTCGTCACACTGCTCGGCGAAGTCAGTCGTTGGGCCTCGCCGCGGACCAGGTGGCCGCGCTGCTGCCCAACGCGGACAGGGCGCTGGACTGGATCAGGGATTACGGCGACCGCGACGGCGACGGCTTTGTGGAGTATCAGCGGCTTAACGACCAGGGGCTGATCAACCAGGGATGGAAGGATTCCTGGGACGGCGTAAACTTCGCGGACGGCCGCATGGCAGAACCGCCGATTGCCCTCTGCGAAGTGCAGGGTTACGTTTACGGCGCCTATATCGCCCGGGCGTGGATGGCGTACGACGCCGGGGACTTGGCCCTGGCGCGGGAGCTGCGGGAACGCGCGGCGCGGCTTAAGAAGCAGTTCAACGAACAGTTCTGGCTGCCGGCCAGAGGCTACTACGCCATTGCACTGGACCGGGACAAGAGACCTGTGGATGCCTGCGCCTCCAACATGGGGCACTGCCTGTGGAACGGGATAATCGACGCCGACAAGGCGCCCCTGGTGGCGGCCCGGCTGATGTCCCCGGAAATGTTCAGCGGCTGGGGGATCCGCACCCTGGCCACGGATATGGGCGCCTACAACCCTGCGAGCTACCACAACGGATCCGTGTGGCCGCATGACAACGCGATGATTGCTACGGCCTGATGAGGTACGGATTTGTGGACGAGGCCCGGCGGATTTCCCTCGGGCTTATTGAGGCGGCGGATTTCACGGACCACCGCTTGCCTGAATTGTTCTGCGGATTTGACCGCACTGATTTCCCGGAACCGGTGCCTTACCCGACGGCTTGCTCGCCCCAGGCCTGGGCTGCCACCACCCCGGTGCATCTGCTGCGCACACTGCTGCGGTATGACCCCCACGTCTCCATGAACGGCATGTGGATGGACCCGGTGCTGCCGGAGTCCTGGGGCCGGGTCCACATCACCAACTGCCCCATAGGCGACGGCCGGATCACCATCGACGTGACCGGCAGCCAGGCCACGATCGACGGGCTCCCGCCGGGCATGACGTTCCACCGCGGGACACGTCCTCCCCTTGCCGATCTGGTTGAACTCGCCGAGATGCTGGACAGGACAGGCTAAACCCGAGCAGGAGCGTGCATCTTGCGGATAGGACTGATAGCTCCGCCATGGCTCCCCGTCCCGCCCCTGGGCTACGGCGGAACGGAGGCGGTCATCCACACGCTGGCCACCACGCTGGCGGCGGCAGGGCACAGCGTGGTGCTGGCGGCCGCGGCGGACAGCACCTGCCCAGTCGAACTGCTGGACGGCTTCGCCCCGGCGGAGCGTGCCGCCATGGGTACCACAAGCACAGAGTTGCCGCACGTGATCAGGGCCTACGCCGGACTCGACGACGTCGATATTATCCATGACCACACCCTGGCGGGACCGTTGTACCGGCACCGCCCACCCGGGATTCCAGTGGTCAGCACCATTCATTCGGACATGACGCCGGCGCTGTGCCGGGTATATGAAGCCTTCAGCCGGGACGTGTCACTGGTGGCCATCTCGCAGCACCAGGCCAACAGCGCCCCGGACGTGAAAATCCGGCGCGTCATCCACCACGGCATCGATCCCGAGTCTGTTCCACCCGGGGCCGGAGCCGGCGGCTACGCGTGTTTTCTGGGCCGAATGGCGCCGTGCAAAGGCATCGCTGAGGCCATAGGGGTGGCCCGCAAAGCGGGAATCCAGCTCAAGATCGCCGCAAAAATGAGCGACCCGATGGAAGTGGACTATTTCCGCTCCGTGGTTGCTCCCCTGCTCGGGCCTGATGAAGAGTTCCTCGGAGAACTGGACGCCGACGGAAAGTTCGCCCTGCTGGGAATGCCGTCGCGCTGCTCAGCCCTGTGCAGTGGGACGAACCCTTTGGAATGGTCATGATCGAGGCGCTGGCCGCCGGCACACCCGTTCTGGCCACTCCGCGGGGCTCTGCACCGGAAATCATCGAGCACGGAGTCACCGGTTTCCTCGCCTCGGGTACCGATGCACTGGCCAGCTGCCTGCAGCGTGCGTCCGGCCTGGACCGGCATGACTGCCGGTCCGCCGTCGAAACCCGATTCAGCGCGGAGGCGATGACGCGAAAATACGTGGAGTTGTTCGAGGACGTGCTTTAGCCCTGGGTCAGCGGGCACGGATCAGGGCAGCGATCTCGCCGAAGCCCAGCCGCTCCGCATTCTCCAGCGCCGTGCGGCCTTGAGGATCCCGGATGCCCGGGTCCGCACCGGCCTCGAGGAGCTGCCGGACCACGTCCTGTTGCCTGGGGCCGCCGTTGTTGAGCAGGATGGCCTCCTGCATGGCGGTCCACCCCAGGTTGTTCACATGGTTCACGGGCACTCCAGCAGCCAGGAGGATGCGCACGGTTTCCACATGGCCGTGTTCGCTGGCGGGAATCAGTGCCGTCCCGCCATAGCGGTTGGTGCTGGAAACGTCCGCACCGGCAGCCAGCGTCAGCTGGAGCACCTCGTTGAACCCCTCGGCCCCGGCATAGAGGAACGAGGAATCCTGGATGGCGTCCTTGGCGTTCACGTTGGCGCCGCGTCCAATCAGCTCACCGACCAGCGCCACATTGTTAGCCTTCGCGGCGGCGATAAGCTCCTGGCCGAGCCGGGTCTGGGCCTCGACGGACAGGGCTGGTGATTTGGTGGCTGCGGTTGCGGTGGAAGCAGGCGGCGACTCCTGCCGTTGCGGCTCGCCGGGTCCCTCCTGGCAGGCGGCCAGGCAAGCTGATACACAGCCCGCCAGAAAGAGAATTGCGGCCGCCCTGCGTGCCCGGCGCCAGGTCCTGAACCGCCTCATGGAGCCGAGCCTACTTACCTGAGACTGCAGCTGCAGCGGCGATGGACTCGGCGCCGGCGGTGGCGCAGGCTTCGTCCAGGTTGCCGTCGGGGCACCGCCCACGCCGATGCCTGCCACGGACACCCCATTGACCTTGAGCGGGACGCCGCCCGGCAGGAACAGGGTGCCGGGGAGGTCCGCGATGCTGGGCCCGTTGCCGTTGACGCGCTTGGCCAGCTCGCTCGTCGGCGCACCGAAAGCGGCCGCGGTGTAGGCCTTCTGCTGGGCTGCTTCGATCGTGTGTTCGGCGGCGTTGTCCCCGCGCAGGAGCGCCTGGACGGTGCCGAACCTGTCCACCAGGGCCACCGCAACGAACGGCAGCTTGTCAGCCTGGCATTTCGCAAGGGCTGCCCGGACCGCATCGGCCGAGGCACCCGCGGTGATGCGGTTCTGCGCCACCACGGTCTCCGGCGCCTGCGGGATATCGACGGCGGGTACAGCGGCAGGAGCGGCCGCCTGGCTGGTCCCGGCGTTGGCTGCAGCGGTTAGCCCTCCTGTCAGCAGCAAAGCTCCTGCGGCAGCAGCGGCGGCGGCAATCTTGTTGGACTTCTTCACGGTGTTTCTCCTTGGGTTGATGGACTGACGTTGCTGGACGCCCGTTGCTGGACTCACGCTGGTGGAATCCATTGGAGCGGGCATCGGCTTCATCTATCCTGTCCGGCCGCGCCGGAACAAACATCGGGCCTTTGGCGGCGCCCCGCTCCCCCGGATGGCCAGCAGCATCAGCCAAAAGGCGGAGAGACCAGCAACGGCGCGGGCAATAGCATGGGATAGGAACGCCCCTGACCTGAACCGGACCCCATGCCATCCCCAGCCACTCCCCGTAGAACCCTGACGCACGGATCCTCGCTGACCACCGGACGCGCCCTGCCTCCCGGACCGGCCGCCGCCCCTGGCCGGTTCGGCCGGATCGACACCGCCGTCCACCTTGGCTTCGCGGTCCTACTCGTCGCTTCGGCCGTCCGCTATGCCATGCGGCACAGCCTGCAGGACAACCTCCTGGTCCTCGGCCTGGCTGGAACGGTGTGCGCGCTCTACGCCGTCATCGCCGTACTGGCCCGGCAGAGACGCCGATGGGCGGTCTGGATGCTCGTGTTTGTGGCCGTCTGGGCAGCACTGGTCATCGCCGCACCCAGCTTCGCCTGGTGTTCCTTTGCGATCCTCTTCCTGTGCCGGACGGCCTTTACGGGCGCCGTGGGTTACGTGGCGGCAGGTGCGACGGCGGCCGCCACCGCCGTCGGGCTGTTCCGGCTCAGCGACGGGACAGACCTCGCGATGCTGCTGGGGCCGCTGGCCGTCGGCGTGATGCTGACGCTGATCTATGACCGGATCGAGCACGACGCCGCGGAGCAGCGCCGTCTCCATGCGGAGGTATCGCTGGCACACGGGCAGCTGGCGGCCAGCGAGCGCCTGGCCGGCACCATCGCCGAACGCGAGCGCGTATCGCGGGAGATCCACGACACCGTGACGCAGGGACTGGCCAGCAGCCTCCTGCTCCTGGAGGCCGCTGACCGTTCGTGGGCAGGCCAGGCATCGCGCCAGGAGCTCACCCAGGCTACGGACCTGCTGCGCCGGAATCTCTCCGAGACGCGCAATCTGGTCCACGAGCTCGCCTCCCCGGGCCTCGACGCATCGCCGCTTCCGGAAGCCCTGCAGCAGGCGGCCGCCCAGTACGTCCCGCACGCCCGGCTCCTGGTCACCGGCGAACCGAGGGACGTCCGGCGGACGTCCGGCACACCCTGCTGCGGGTGGTCCAGAGCGCGGCCGCGAACATCCAGCAGCACGCAAACGCCGCCACCACAACCCTGACGCTGGGGTTCCTTCCCGGCTCGGTCACCCTTGACATCTACGACGACGGGACGGGCTTTGACCCGTCGGCGGCAGCACCGCCGTCGGACGCCGGAGGCTACGGGCTGCGGGCCATGCGCCAACGGGTGGAGCAGCTGGCGGGGTATTCTCGGTGGAAAGTTCCCCGGCGAAGGGACCATCGTGGCCGCACAGGTGCCGGCCGGGTGCATTCAGCGCCACCTGGCCAGCAGATGACACCGGAGGACGCATGACTACCATCACGGTCCTCCTGGCGGACGACCATCTGGTGGTCCGGAGCGGACTGAGGGCGCTGCTGGGTACGCAGCCTGACTTTGACGTGGTGGCCGAGGCCGCCTCCGGCGAGGAAGCGCTGGGGCTGGTGGAACACCACTCCCCTGACGTCGTGGTGATGGACCTGGCCATGGGCGCCGGAATGGACGGGATCGAGGCCATCAGGCAGCTGCGGCAGCGCAACAGCCGGCAGGCCATCCTGGTGTTCACCACCTACGATTCCGACGCGGACATTGTCCGGGCGGTCGACGCCGGCGCCATGGGCTACCTCCTCAAGGACGCCGCCCCGGACGAAATCTTCGCCGCCATCCGCGGTGCCGTGCAAGGGAAGAGCGTCATGAGCGCCCCTGTGGCCTCCCGGCTCTTCCAGCAGCTGCGCAATCCCGACGAGGTCCTGACGCCCCGGGAGGCGGAGCTGCTGAGCCTCTTGACCGAGGGGCTCAGCAACCGGGAACTGGGCCAGCGGCTCTTCATCTCCGAGGCCACCGTCAAGACCCATCTGGCGCATATCTACGCCAAGCTCGGGGTGGAGACCCGCGCTGCGGCGATCGCCACGGCCATCCGCCGGGAGGGCATGCGCTAGCCCGCAGCGGTCAATTCCCGTGTACCACTTCTGTAACAGCGGTGACACTTGATGACTGCAGCTATTGCACGCCCACCGCGCAGCCCCTAGGTTTGAGACAGCGGACTACAGACTCCGCGTCTGCCTGCCGCCCGAGCAGGACCAGAAAAGGGTTACAAAGGAAGTTAGCAATGGCAACAGGCACAGTTAAATGGTTCAACGCTGAAAAGGGCTTTGGTTTCATCGCTCCGGACGACGGATCCGCCGATGTTTTCGCGCACTATTCCGCAATCGCCAGCAGCGGCTACCGCTCGCTGGATGAGAACCAGAAAGTCGAATTCGATGTGACCCAGGGGCCCAAGGGCCGCAGGCAGAGAATATTCGCCCGCTCTAAGGTTCTGATCAACTGCCCTGACCGTGCTGCAAAGCATGGCCGGGGCAGTTTTTCTTAAGATCTTTTCCCGTGAATTGCTAGACGAAGGCCGATTTTCCGGTAACGGCCCGGCCAACAATCAGCGAATTGATTTCGTAGCTACCCTCGTAGGTATAGAGGATTTCGGCATCACCAAACAGCTTGCCCATTTCAAAGTCCGAGCTGATCCCGTTGCCGCCCAGCAGCGACCGTCCCATCGCCACCGACGCGCGGGCCAGCCGGGTGCACGTGGACTTTGCCATGGCCGCCTGCGCCATCTCCAGCTTGCCGTCCGTCTGGATCCGGGCGAGCTGGGCCATCAACGCCAGTGACGCGGAGGCATTGCCCAGGATCTCCGCCAGTTGCTGCTGGACCAGCTGGAAGCATGCCAGTTCCTTGCCGAATTGCTTGCGTTCCAAGGAGTAGGAACGGGCGACGTCGAACGCGGCCAGCTGGATCCCGGCACCTTGCCAGCCAACCCAGGCGCGCGAATCCCGCAGGAGGTCGTTGGCTTTGGAGAAGTCCGTGGCGCCTGGCAGCATGTTGGACGCCGGGATCCTGACGTTGTCCAGCACAATGTCCGCGTTCTGCATGATCCGCAGGCCGATCTTGTTGGCAATCTTGGTTGCCCGGTAGCCAGCGCGGTCCGTCTCCACAATGAAGCCCTTGATGTGCCCGTCCGCAGCATCGCGCGCCCACACCAGGGCAAAGTCCGCGATGGTCCCGGAGCCGATCCAGCGTTTCGCGCCGTTGATCACCCACTCACCGCCCTCCAGCCGCGCGGATGTTTCCAGCCCGCCGGCGATGTCCGAGCCGTGCTCCGGTTCGGTCAGGGCGAAGGCGCCCAGCTGGGTAAAGTTCTTCAGGCCAGGCAGCCACCGCTGCTTCTGTTCCTCGGACCCGAGGGCGTCGATCATCCCCACGATCAGTTCGTTGTGGATCCCCACCAGGGCAGACAGCGAAACATCCGCTCTGGCCACCTCGACGTACATCAGGCCCTTGAAGAGCTTGGACGTGCCGTCCGTCTGCAACGTGCCAAGCCCGTGCTTGCCCATCTCCGCCAGCAGCCCGAACGGGAATTCCTCGCGGTTCCAGTAGTCAATGGAGGCCTGCCGCACGGTGGACTGCAGGAACGCCCGGATCTCCAGGTAGCGCTCGCGCTCCGCCGCGGGCAGCAGGTCCACGATGTGCATCAGGTCTGCCTCTGGAAAGGGCGGGGCTTCGGTCACAACACGCTCACGTCCTTGTGGCTGCACGCTTCATATCCCTTCGGTCTTCCAAACCCTTGGATGTCCTAGTATATTGCACAGGGATGGATCCTTAGTGATGCGCATCACTGGACGAAAGGTGTCCCCATGTCAGTCACCGATGAATTCCGCGAGGCACGCGACCGCCTGCTGACCCTGCATTCCGACTACCACCAGGCCAGGCGCGAGTTCGTGTGGCCGCGCTTCACGGAATTCAACTTTGCCCTCGACTGGTTCGATCAGGTCGCGGCCGATCCTGAGAAGGCCGGCAATCCTGCCCTGGTCATCGTGGAGCAGGACGGATCGGCCACCCGCCGGAGTTTCGCGGACCTGGCCGCCCGTTCCAACCAGGTGGCCAACTGGCTGAGAAGCCAGGGCATGCGCCGCGGAGACCGCATAATCGTTATGCTGGGCAACCAGGTGGAGCTCTGGGAGCTGATGCTGGCCGGCATCAAGCTGGGCATTGTCCTGATCCCCACCACCACACTGATGGGTCCGGAGGACCTGGCCGAACGCGTGGAGCGTGGCGAGGCGGGCTGGGCCGCCGTCGGACGTTCCAACATCGGTAAGT
This sequence comes from Arthrobacter sp. Hiyo4, assembly GCA_002370555.1. GTDB lineage: Bacteria > Actinomycetota > Actinomycetes > Actinomycetales > Micrococcaceae > Arthrobacter. Next base: position 393,985 of record AP014718.1, on the reverse strand, counting down.
TTGCCGGCGTCCCCGGCGATTACCGCTTGATCGAAATCGGCGCCGGCGGCGGTTCAGCCGGCACCCCCGGCGCCCTCCAGTACACGGATTCGACGACGGCGGCAGTCACCTTCACAGCCGACGCACCCACCCACGCGGACGAGACGCTGCTGCTGTATTTCACCTCCGGAACCACGTCGAAGGCCAAGCTGGTGGAACACACGCACACGTCGTACCCCTTGGGGCACCTCTCCACGATGTACTGGATCGGCCTGGAGCCCGGCGACGTGCACCTGAACGTGGCATCGCCGGGCTGGGCAAAACACGCGTGGTCCAATTTCTTCGCCCCGTGGATCGCGGAGGCGTGCGTGTTTGTCTACAACTACGCACGGTTCGACGCCCGTGCCCTGATGAAGCAGATGGACCGCGAGCGCGTCACCAGCTTCTGCGCCCTCCCACGGTCTGGCGGATGCTGATCCAGGCGGACCTGAAACTGCTGAAGACCCGCCCACCAAGGTGGTCTCCGCAGGCGAACCGCTGAACGCCGAAGTGATCGAACAGGTCCAGCGCGCCTGGGGCCAGACCATCAGGGACGGCTTCGGCCAGACCGAAACCACCGTCCAGGTGGCCAACACGCCCAGCCAGCCGGTCACCATCGGCGCCATGGGGCGGCCGCTTCCCGGCTACGACGTTGTGCTGGTGGACCCGAACACGGGGCAAGAAGCCGAAGACGGCGAGCTTTGCCTCCGCCTGGACCCCCGGCCGGTGGGGCTGATGAAGGGCTACTACGGGGACGCGGAACGGACCGCCGAAGCGTTCCGCGGCGGCTATTACCACACGGGCGACATGGCCAGCCGGGACAAACACGGCGTCATCACCTACGTGGGCCGCGACGACGACGTCTTCAAATCCTCCGACTACCGGCTCTCGCCGTTCGAACTGGAGAGCGTGCTGCTGGAACACCCGGCCGTGGCCGAGGCAGCCGTGGTTCCGTCGCCGGATGCGGTCAAGCTTTCCGTCCCCAAGGCCTATGTTGTTCTGGTGTCCGGGCTGGAGCCGGGGCCGGAGCTGGCCGAGGACATCCTGCGGTACTGCCGCGAACATCTGGCACCGTTCAAGCGGATCCGGCGGCTGGAATTCGCGGCGCTGCCCAAGACCATCTCGGGCAAAATCCGCCGTGTGGAGCTGCGGCACAATGAGGAGCTCCGGCATGGCGGGGGCACGCATCCAGACGGATTCGGCATGGAGTACTCCGAGGCGGATTTCCCAGGGCTGAGGGGCTGAGGATGGCCGCGCCGCTTCCTCGGGACCCCATCGCCGACGCCCAACGGAACTGGGAGGAGCACGGCTGGGCCGACGTCGCCGCCCCCATGGCCGCGATCACCGCGATCATGCGCACCCAGCAGATCCTGCTGGCCCGGATCGAGGGCGCCCTGAAGCCGTTCGGGCTGACCTTCGCCCGCTACGAACTGCTCGCGCTGCTCAGCTTCGCCCGCAGCGGCGCGCTGCCCATGAACAAGGCGAGCGCCCTGCTCCAGGTCCATCCCACCTCGGTGACAAACGCCGTCGACCGTTTGGAAGGCTCCGGACTGTTGACACGTTCGCCGCATCCTACGGACGGCCGCACCACCCTGATCGAGCTCACCGCGGAGGGGCGAATCGTTGCCAAACGGGCGACGGCGGTGCTCAACACCGAGGTGTTTGGCCAGTCAGGTTTCGGCGCGGCCGACGTGGACCAGCTGATCCGCATCCTGGGTACTTTCCGCCGGAACGCCGGGGACTTCACGGACTAAGGTTGTCCGATAGCGTTTTGGTGGCCCAACGGGTCTAGGAGGAGCGCTGAGCACTACGGCGCACGGATTGTGAAGGGCGAGGCTGTTGCCGCTGCGGGCAATCCGGCCGACGGTTTTTCCGTGCCCCTGGCGGACGGCAGCGTGATCCGCGGGCGCCGCCTGCTGATCACCACCGGGCTGGTGGACGAATTGCCGGGGATTGCCGGGCTCCGCGAGCGCTGGGGCAAGGACGTGCCGCACTGCCCGTTCTGTCACGGCTGGGATGTGCAGGACCAGGCCATCGGCGTCCTGGGCAACGGGCCCTGGGCCGGCGGACCCGAGATCGCCGTGGACGCGGTGGTGGTGGGACCCCAGGTGTGCGCAGGTCCTGGCCTCCGCGGCGGCTGGCGCGTGGACCGCCGTCCTCATCAACAACCATCTGATGGCCGAGGAACTGGCCGCAGACGTTGCCGCCCACCGGGAATCCCTGCCGGCTGCCTGGTAGTTACCGGTCAGCGGTGGGTGAATTCGGGCTGTCGCTTCTCCGTAAAGGCGGCCATACCTTCCTTCTGGTCCTCGCTGGCGAACAGCGAGTGGAAGATCCGGCGTTCGAACAGGACACCCTGGGCGAGTCCCGTTTCGAAGGCTGCGTTGACGGCTTCCTTCGCGAGCATGGCCACGGGCTTGGACTTGGACGCGATGACGTCCGCGGCCTTGAGCGCCTCCTCCACCACGTTCTCCGCGGGCACCACGCGCGAGACGAGGCCGGCGCGTTCAGCCTCCTCAGCGCCGATGAAGCGCCCGGTGAGGATCATGTCCATGGCCTTGGCCTTGCCCACGGCGCGCGTGAGCCGCTGGGAGCCGCCCATGCCCGGCAGCACGCCGAGGTTGATCTCCGGCTGGCCGAACTTGGCGTTGTCCCCGGCGATGATGAAATCGCACATCATGGCCAGCTCGCAGCCGCCGCCCAGGGCGAAGCCGGACACGGCCGCGATGACAGGGATGCGCAGCCGGGTGAAGTCCTCCCAGCCCCGGAACCAGTCTGCGGCGTACATGTCCATGTAGCCCTGCGAGGCCATTTCCTTGATGTCGGCACCCGCGGCGAACGCCTTGGTCGAGCCGGTGATCACCACCGCGCCCACGCCGGGGTCGGCGTCCATGGCGGTGACGGCTGCCACGAGCTGGTCCATGGTGGCCTTATCCAGGGCGTTGAGCGCCTCCGGCCGGTTGAGCGTGACCAGCCCTACCCGGCCGCGCTGTTCCACCGCGATGTTCGTGTACTCCGTCATGGCTGACCTTTCAGCTGTTTGTGGTTGTTACGGGTGCTGCAGATGGCGCTAGTGTTGCGATTTGTCGCGGATATCGGTGATGATTCCGGAGAAGTCCCGGCCCGCTCCGCCTTCAGCGGCAAACGTATCGTAGATTTCCGAGGCGAGCGCTCCCAACCGGGCGGCCACGCCCGTGCTTTCCAACGCGTTCAGCGCCAGCCGCAGGTCCTTGGCCATCAGTGCCCCGGCGAAGCCCGGCTGGTAGTCACGGTTGGCGGGGCTGGTGGGGACCGGTCCGGGCACAGGGCAGTTGGTGGTCAGGGCCCAGCACTGCCCGGAGGCGTTGGAGGCGACGTCGAACAGCGCCTGGTGCGTCAGGCCGAGCTTCTCACCCAGCACAAAGGCCTCGCTGACCGCGATCATGGAGACCCCCAGGATCAGGTTGTTGCAGATCTTCGCGGCCTGGCCGCCGCCGTGCCCGCCGCAGTGGACCACGCGCTTGCCCATCACCTCGAGCAGCGGCCGGACCGCCTCGAAGTCCTCCGTTTCGCCGCCCACCATAAAGGTCAGCGTGCCGGCTTCCGCACCCACCACACCGCCCGAGACCGGGGCATCCACGCAACGGTGGCCGGCCGCAATGGCGAGCGCGGAGGCTTCGCGTGCCTCGTCAACGTTGATGGTGGAGCAGTCCAGGAACATGGTCCCCGGCTTGGCCTCGGCCAGCAGGCCCGGCTGTCCGTCCGCGCCGCGGTAGGCATCCAGCACATGCTGTCCGCTGGGGAACATGGTCAGCACAACGTCGGCACCGGCAATGGCGTCCAGCGGACTGGCCACCGTGGGGACACCGTGGGTTTGGGCGGCGTCCAGCGCGGCGGGGACCACGTCGAAGCCCGCCACGGTGTAGCCGGCACGGACCAGGTTCACTGCCATGGGCCCGCCCATGTGGCCCAGGCCCAGGAACGCGACGGTGGTTTGTTCAGGCATTGTCCGGCTCCTTTGTGTGCAGGTTGAGTTCCCGGTCCCCCAGCGGCGCGAAGAACCGTTCCACGTCTGCCTCGTGCACCTCGTGCAGGGTGGCCGGCTTCCAATGCGGAATTCGGTCCTTGTCCACCACCTGCGCCCGGATCCCTTCGCGGAAGTCGGGCGCAACCAGGAACCGAAGCCCCACGCGGTATTCCTGCGCCAGCGCCTCGTCCAACGTCAGTCCTTTGGCCCGGCGGAGGGACTCCAGTGTCACCTTCACAGCCGTCGGCGACTTCGCTTCGATGGTGGTGGCGGCCTCGGCCGCTTCGGCCGCAGGCTCCCCGCCCGACGCGCCGCCCGAGGCCTCATCCAGCGTCCGCAGCCGCCGGACAATGTCCTCCACGTCATCACTGGCGTAGGCCCCATCGATCCAGTCGCGCTGCGCCTCCAGCCCGGAGGGCGGCGGATTCCGGGCGAAACGTACGACGGCGGCTTCCGCACTTTCGTGCTCGAGCGCGGCCGCCAGCTCCGGCAGGCTCCCCGACGGGACAAAGTGGTCCGCGAGGCCCAGGAACAGCGCATCCGCCCCGGCCAGGTGGGCTCCGGTCAGCGCGGCATGGGTGCCGGTCTCTCCGGGTGACTTGGCCAGCAGCCAGGTCCCGCCGACGTCGGCACAAACCCGATGGTGGTCTCCGGCATTCCCGTCCGGGTCCGTTCGGTGACCACGCGCACGGAGCCATGCGCGGAGATTCCCACACCGCCGCCCAGCACCAGGCCGTCCATAAAGGCCACGTAGGGCTTGGGGTAGGCGGCAATGAGGGAGTTCAGCCGGTATTCGGTCTGCCAAAAGTCAGCAGTTTCCGTACCGCCGCCGAGGATGTCCCGGTAGATCGCCACAATGTCGCCTCCGGCGCAGAGGCCACGCTCACCGGCGCCCCGCACCAGGACGGTGGCCACGCTGTCGTCCTCCGCCCAAGCGGTGAGCTGCGCCAGCATGGCGTCCACCATGCCGGCGTTCAGGGCGTTGACGGCCTTGGCCGGTTGAGCGTGATGACGCCCAGGTGGCCGCGCTTCCCGAACAGAACCTCCGTCATCAGCTGCCTTCCGGCATGATGAAGCTGGCGCCCTGGCGGATCCCGGACGGCCAGCGCGTGGTGACCGTTTTGGTCTTGGTGTAGAAACGGAACGCATCGGCGCCGTGCTGGTTCAGGTCGCCGAAGCCGGACGCTTTCCAGCCGCCAAAGGTGTAGTACGCAATCGGAACCGGAATGGGCACGTTGATGCCCACCATGCCCACCTCCACCCGGCTGGCGAAGTCCCGGGCGGCATCGCCGTCGCGGGTGAAGATGGCCACGCCGTTGCCGAATTCGTGCTCGGAACACAGCCGGAGGGCTTCGTCGTAATCGGCAGCGCGGAGCACGCTGAGGACCGGACCGAAGATTTCCTCCTGGTAGATCTTCATGTCCTTGGTGACGTGGTCGAAGAGCGTGGGGCCTACCCAGAAGCCGTCGTCATAGCCTTCCACCGTGAGGCCGCGCCCGTCGGCCAGCAGGGTGGCACCCTCCTCCACGCCGGACTGGATGTAGCCCTCGATCCGCTCCTTGGCACTCGCGGCCACCACGGGCCCGAAGTCCGAGTCCTTGTCCAGGCTGTGGCCCACGCGCAGGTGCTTGACCCGCTCGGCCAGCTTGGACACCAGGGCGTCCGCTGTCTTCTCCCCCACCGGGACGGCCACGGAAATGGCCATGCAGCGCTCGCCGGCGGAGCCGAAGCCGGCGCCGATCAGGGCGTCGGCTGCCATGTCCAGGTCCGCGTCCGGCATGATCACCATGTGGTTCTTGGCCCCGCCGAAGCACTGGGCCCGCTTCCCGTGGGCGGCCGCGGTGGCGTAGATGTACTGGGCTATGGGCGTTGAACCCACAAAGCCGATGGCCTTCACGCGGGGATCTTCCAGCAGCGCGTCAACGGCTTCCTTGTCCCCGTTGACCACGTTGAACACACCGTCCGGCAACCCCGCTTCGGTGAACAGTTCGGCCAGGCGCAGCGGAACCGAGGGGTCCCTCTCGGAAGGCTTGAGGATAAAGGCGTTGCCGGCGGCGAGGGCCGGGCCCGACTTCCACAGGGGATCATGGCCGGGAAGTTGAACGGGGTGATGCCCGCGACCACCCCGAGCGGCTGGCGCAGCGAGTGGACGTCGATGCCCGCACCGGCGTCGTCGGAGAACTCGCCCTTGAGCAGGTGCGGGGCACCCGCCGAGAACTCCACCACTTCAATGCCGCGCTGGATATCGCCCTTGGAATCGGCGAAGGTCTTCCCGTGTTCGGAGGACAGCAGCGTGGCGAGTTCATCCATGTTCTCGTTGACAAGGTCAACGAACTTAAGCAGGATCCGGCCGCGGCGCTGCGGGTTCATGGCGCCCCACTGGACCTGCGCTTTCTCCGCGGCGGCCACCACGTTCCGGACCTCCTCCCCGCTGGCCAGGGGCAGGCGCGCCTGGACTTGGCCCGTGCAGGGGTCAAAAACGTCACTGAAGCGGCCGGAGGTCCCCGTCACCCGCTGGCCGTCTACGTAATGGGATAGTTCGCGCACCATGATGCAATGCTCCTTCGCATGTGATCCAGGCCATCTCTGCAAGCGAATATACTCGGACTTCCTACTAAATTCCAGACTGTCCCTGCAACGGTGGACAAGGGCCTGCGCGGGCTTTCCCGCCGAGGCAACGCCGCCGGGCAACAAGTTCGGTAAGTTAGGGACTGTGAAGATTGCTACCTGGAATGTGAACTCCCTCCGTGCCCGCGCCGACCGTGTGGAGGCCTGGCTGCAGCGCAGTGATTGCGACATCCTGGCCATCCAGGAGACCAAATGCAAGGACGAGAACTTCCCGTGGGAACTTTTCGAACGCATGGGCTACGAGGTGGCCCACTTCGGTGTGAGCCAGTGGAACGGCGTGGCCATCGCGTCCCGGGTAGGCTTGGAAGACGTTGAGCGCACCTTCCTGGACCAGCCTCCGTTCGGGAAAGAAGGCAAGGACCCCGTGCAGGAAGCTCGCGCCATGGCCGCGACCTGCGGCGGCGTCCGGGTCTGGAGTCTTTACGTGCCCAACGGCCGCTCCCTGGACGACGAACACATGCCGTACAAGATCAAGTGGCTTGAGTCCCTGAAGACCCACGCCCAGGGCCTGGTGGCCGCCGACCCGACAGCCCAGGTGGCCCTCATGGGCGACTGGAACATTGCGCCGTTCGACGACGACGTCTGGGACATCGACCTTTTCGTCAATAACAAGTACACCCATGTCAGCCCGCCGGAACGCGCTGCGTTCCACGCGTTCGAAGAGGCCGGATTCAAGGATGTGGCACGCGAGTACACCCCTGGTCCCGGCGTGTACACGTATTGGGATTACACCCAGCTGCGCTTCCCCAAAAAGGAGGGGATGCGCATTGACTTTGTCCTTGGCTCCCCCGCGTTGGCGGCCCGCGTCACGGGCGCGTCGATCGACCGGGAGGAACGCAAGGGCAAGGGCGCCTCGGACCACGCGCCGGTGCTGGTGGATCTGGCGGACTGATGGCTGCAGCCGGGGCCCAGGAAGGGAGACTGTAATGACGGGAAACCTCTACCGGGCCAGGCCGGGCTGCCGTTCTCCTCCACCCTGCGCGTTTACGAACCGCTGGAAGCCTTCCCGGAAGGACAGCGGGAGGCCATCCGGGCTGCCGGTGCCCGCACAGCCTCGCGGGCCGCCGTCGAAAACGCCGAACTGCTGGCCTCGCTGGGCCGGATCACCCGCTCCGGCGGGGACCCCTTCCCCACCGGCGGACGGACCTCGTCCGGGTCACCAGCATTCCCGGTGTACCCCCGGGCGGACCCCGCAGCCAGGAACGTCCGACGCCGCTGCTGCCGCGGGCCCGGGTGGCGCTGCCGGCCCGGGTGCCGAGTCCGGCTTGGGTACCGGGATAGGCGCCGGTTCCGGCCTTGGGCCTGACGGGGCGACGGTGGGCGTGACGCTGGGTCCGGGCGCGTCCTGCTGTACTGCCCCAGCCAGCTGGTCCTGCGCGCCGGCCTCGCCGCCAATGCCCTCATGGAAGGCATCCACGGCCCGCTGGCCGAAATGCTGATTCCGGAAGAGCAGCGGGACAAGCACCAGGAACGCATTGACCAGGTTAAGGCCCGTGACGGCGCCATCCGTGTCCATACCCGCGCCTCCACGTGGGGCATCCCCTTCAGCTGGTTCTCGCTGTTTATGGAAGGCGACCACAAGGACGTGGTGGAATCGGGCGGGCGCATCCTCACTGTCAGGGTGTGGGCTCCCATCACCGAAGCCATGGAGCGGGCACGGTACGCCGTGGCCCACCTGGCGTTGGCGGCCCCGGACCTGGACATGCTGGACGACCTCGCGCAGCTGACCGAATGGCTGGAGCTGTTCCACGTCAATTCCATGGTGGAACTCGACTACGGCGCCGTGGCGGACAAAGTGTACCCGGACGAGTCGCCCATGGACATCCGGCTGGGCATCGAATGCCTGGCAGAGGGCGACATGACGGGCGCCGCTGCGGCCTACCGCAGGCTGGCTTCCCGCTGGATTCCCATCCGGCAGCTCGCCCGCGCGTCCTGACCGGGCCTTCAGGGAGCAAATGCCACGCCGAGCCTCCTCAGGAAGGAGGCGGCGCCGTCGTACGCCTGATGATGAGCTGGTGGGGCGCGACGGCGGATCGGACCGCGCCGACCGTGCCGTCCAGTTCGTCGATGAGCATCTTGGTAGCCAGCTCGGCTTGTTCGTCAGGCCTTTGTCCCACGGTGGTCAGGCCCATGGCGTCGGCGAAATCGTGGTCATCGATCCCCACCACCGAGAGGTCCTCAGGGACCCGAACGCCCACGCGTGCTGCTTCGAAGATGACTCCCATGGCCATTTCGTCGGAGGCGCAAAAGATGGCGGTCGGCTTCGGGCCGGGCTGGGCCCAGAGGCGGCGGAATGCCTCTTGGCCGCTGCGGACCGTGAAATCGCCCCATTCGTCCCACTCGGGGCGGGTGGGCAGCTCCGCTCCTGCCATAACGTCCTTGAAAGCCAGGATGCGCACGCGGGGAACGTCGAAGTTAAGGTCCGTTTCGTCGTCGCCGTGCAGGAGCGCAATATCCCGGTGGCCGAGGTCGATCAGGTGGCGTACGGCGGTGGTCGCTGCGGCGTAATCGTCGATGCCGATGTACGCGCACTCTTCCACATGGCCGCCCACCACGATCAGCGGGATATCAATCTTTTGGAGATGGTCCAGTTCCTCGTGGCTGAGCGCCATACAAAGGACAAGCAGGGCGTCAATCTGCTTGTAGACCATGGTCTTGCTGAACAGGCGTTCCCGGTTGCTGCCGTGACCGCCCAGGTTGAAGAGGGAAAGGTTGTAGTGGCGGGCATGAAGTTCGCGGTCCGCACCCTCAATGGCCTTGGAGAAAAACCAGCGGCTCACGAACGGTGCCAGGACGCCAATGGTCTTGGTGCGGCCGGTGGCCAAACCTGACGCCGACGACGACGCCACATAACCCAAAGCACCCGCCACCTCGAGGATCTTCTCCCTGGTGGCGGGCGAAACCCTGGGCAGCCCGCGCACGGCCGGGAAACGGTGGCGGTGGAGACACCGGCGGCCGCGGCAACGTCCTCAATGCTGACGCCGCTGTGGCCACCCCGTTGAGACCTCTCGGCCATGCGCGCCACCATTCCCTCATGGGCTCAAACTTTAATTTTCGCTATAGCATTTGCCCCCAAGCCATGCTAGGTTGCGGGCCGTCCGACGTCACAGTGTTACCTGCCTGCCTCCCCTTGCGGTCAGCCCTTGAGGCCGCCGGCCAGGAGACCACGGACAAAGTAGCGCTGCAGGCCGAAGAACACAGCCAGCGGCACGATGATGGAGACGAACGCGGCCGCAGGGTTCAGGTAGTCCCTGTTGCCACGGGTACCCGAGATCTCAGCAAGCCGTTGGGTGATGGGCGCTACGTCCGCTGTTCCACCGGAGAACACCAACGCCACGAGCAGGTCATTCCAGACCCACAGGAACTGGAAGATGGCCAGCGACGCCAAAGCCGGCACGGACAACGGCAGGATGATCCGCCAGAAAATGGTGGTGTGGCCCGCCCCGTCCACCTTAGCGGCCTCGATGACTTCGCCCGGGATCTCCGAGATGAAGTTATGCAGCAGGAAGATGCCCAACGGGAGCCCGAACATCGTGTGGGCGATCCAGAGTTGGGTATAGGACCCCGGCGGAATCTGAAGCACCTGTGTGAACAGCGTCAGCAGCGGAATGAGGGCCATCTGCAGCGGGATGATCTGCAACGCGAACACAATGATGAACGCCCATTCGCGGCCCTTGAAGTTGCCCCATGCGAACATGTAGGCCGCCATGGAGGCGAGCACCAGGACAAAGACGGTTACCGGGATAACGATCGCCAGGGAGTTAACGAAGTACTGCGAAAGGTTTGCCGACTGCGATCCCGCCGCTGCGGTGACATCGACGTAATTCTTGAAGGTGAAATCCCAGTCCGCAAAAAAGTTCCACCAGCCATCCGAACGCGGGCCCACCTGCTTGGCCGCCGGACGGATGGAGGACACCAGGAGACCGAAGGTGGGCACCGTCCAGATCGTTGCAATGATCACGGCGGCCGCGGTGGCCCACCGTGAGGTCAGCCGGGTCTTGACGCGCCGCATGATCGGCTGGGAATCCTCCGGGGTGGCGGGACGGGCCTTGTCCTTGCGCGACTGGGTCCGGGAAGTGTTGGCCGCCTCATCCGGCGCTGGCATGACGGTCATCGGATTTCCCTTTGCTGACGGAGTACGCGGGCGTTGTAGACCACGATTGGCAGGACGAGGAGGAACAGGATGAGGGCAAGAGCCGCGCCCCTTCCCGGTTCGCCGGCACGGAAGGCCTGTGTGTACATCTCGTTGGCGACCACTGAGGTGTCGTAGTTGCCCGCCGTCATGGTGCGGACAATGTCGAAGACTTTCAGGGTGGCAATGGTGATGGTTGTAAGCACGACCACCAAGGCGCCCCGAATGCCGGGAAGGGTCACATTGCGGAACTGCTCCCAGGCATTGGCGCCGTCCAGGCGCGCTGCCTCAACCAGTTCCATCGGAACACCCTTGATGGCAGCAGAAAGGATCACCATGGCAAAGCCTGTTTGGATCCAAACCATCACGATGATGAGGAAAATCGTGTTTTCCGGAGCGTCGAGGAGGAACTGCTTGGGATCCATTCCCAGCATGACGCGCAGGGCGTTAATAACGCCCGTCTGTTCGATGCCGGGGCCACGGTAGTCGTAGACGAGCTTCCAGATGATGCCGGCGCCAACGAATGAGATGGCCATCGGCATAAAGACCAGGGCTTTGAGCACCTTTTCGCCGCGGGCTTTGTCGATGAACACCGCGTAAGCGAGGCCGAAACCGGTGGAGAGGAACGGCACCAGTACCGTCCAAATGACGGTGTTGCGCAGCGTTACCAGTGCCTCGGGCTGCGTGAACATCCAGACGAAGTTATCGACTCCGTTTGGTTGGCCGGAGGCATTCGTGAATGCCAGGATCGACGTCTGCACGGCTGGATAGACCAGGCCGACCAGCATCAGGATTGCCGCTGGCGCCAAAAAGCCAGCGATCGTCAGTTTGTCTTTGACTGATTTGGGAGCCCTGTCCACAATCAGCATAATCAGCCCAATTAGCGCGGCAAAAACCGCTAAGGCGATAAAAACTTGAAGAAACTTTCCTCCAAGGAACTCCATTGCCCAACCTCCGTGGTGTGCGTGGATCAATTCGTTCGGGATCGACACCGCGCCCTTGGGACTTTAAGTCCCAAGGGCGCGGTGCGAAGGAGGTCAGCTCTTGGGCCAGCTGCCTTCGATGCTGTCGGCAACCTGCTGGGCAGGGGTGCCGTTGATCCAGGCGACAATGCCCTTCCAGAAGGAGTTGGAACCTACAGCACCGGGCATCAGGTCGGAGCCGTCGAAGCGGAAGACCGTCTTCGGATCCTGCAGCAGCGCGATGGACTGCTTGTCGAGTTCCGTCTGGGCGCTGGCCGGGTCCAGTCCCTTGTTGGCGCTGATCGCCCCGCCGAGCTTGACGCGGTTGTTGGCGAAGTCGGCACTGGCCATGTAGGTCAGGAACGCCTGGACCTCTGGGGTGTCCTTGTAAGCGCCCACCATCTCGCCGCCGCCGGTGATGGCTTGGCCCTTGCTGGCGTCAATGGGCGGCGCCATGAAGGCCCACACATCGCCGTCAGGGGCAACAGCGGTGCCTTCCGGCCAGTTGGCTGCCTGGAAGTTGGCCTGGTGGTGCATGGCGCACTGGCCATCAAGGACAGGCTGTCCTGCCTGAGCGAATCCCGTGGTCAGGATGGAGCGTGCGTCGCCGAATCCACCGTTGACATAATCGTTGTTCAGGAGAATTTCGCCGGTCTTGTTAAATGCATCCACAATCTTGGGATCGTTAAAGGGGATTTCGTGGCTCACCCACTGGTCATAGACTTCGGGGCCCTGGTCGCGAAGGACTACATCCTCCACCCAGTCGGTGCCCGGCCAGCCGGTGGCCTCGCCGGACTCAAAGCCTGCACACCACGGTTTCATGGCGCCGTCATCGGCGATCTTCGTGGACAGCGTCATCATCTCGTCCCAGGTCTTGGGAACTTGCCAGCCCTTGTCCTTGAACGTCTTCGGGCGTACCAGATGTAGCCCTTGACGTTCGCCAGCATCGGTGCCGCATAGAAGGTCCCGTTCACCGTGCCGTACTTCTTCCAGTCAGCGGACCAGTTTTTGTCCACCAGATCCGAGACTGCCTTCGGCGCAGGCTTCAGGCCGCCTGCCTTGACCTGATCGGCCAACAGTCCCGGCTGGGGGAAGATGGCAACGTCCGGGGCATTGCCTGCCTTTGCCCGGACACCGATCTGGGTCTCGAACTCCTTGCTGCCCTCGTACTTGATGGTGGCTCCGGTGCAGTCCTCAAAGGGCTTGAACGCGGTTTCCAGGTTCGTGCCCTCGTCAGCCGTGATGCTGGCGTAGACGGAGACGGTCTTGCCGTCGTGTTTGCCGTAGCTTGAGTAGGCAGAGCAGTCGCTGCCGGTGGTGGTGCCGCCACCGCCACCGCCGGAGCTACATGCAGTCAGGGACAGTGCCAGAATTCCGGTGGCAGCAACCGGAAGCAGGTATTTGCGGTTTTTCATGCTGAGGACTCCTCGGTGAGTTAAAGAACTTCAACAGGTGAGACTAGGGTGACCGACATCTTCACGTGGTGTGAACCACACACTAATCAAGTCGGCGCAATGAATGCAAGCGTTTACACGCGGTTGTGTCCGAAAGGATATCTAGGCCCTGCCCAGGTGGTTTGGGCGCCTCAGCGAGGCTGTGCGTGGCTGCGGGCCGCCGTGGACATGGGGCCATGCGCACAGGCCGCACAATGGAAAGGGCGCCGCGCTCCCCCGGGGAGCGCGGCGCCCTTTAGGCAAAGTGGGGCATACCCCAAGGTTGGGCCTATTTGCCGCCCTTGAACAGACCGGCGATCTTCGCGCCAAAGCCCTTCACGTTCTCGGTCACGCTGCCGGCCAGTTCCTTGGCGTTTTCAGCAACATCGCCAGCAAGTTCCTTGGCATTCTCAGCCACGTCGCCGTCGAGGAACTCCTTGACGTTTTCTGCAGCTTCGCCGGCGAACTCCTTCACGTTCCCGGCAGCCTCGCCAGCGAATTCCTTGGCCTTTTTTGCCGCGCCTTCGCTTGCCGCTCCGCTGCCAGTTACTTGCTCGCTCATGGTGTTCTCCTTGATTCCCCGCTTATTCCATCCGGACAGTGGTGTGGCCCGTTGCCTGGTGATGTTCGCCGGCATCGGCACGAACCGACGTCCCCCGGATCACACTAACGGACGCGCTCAGCGCGGCTGAACCGCGTCCTGGCCCCGGCACCAATGTGAATCAGGACGGGTGTCTGTTTTCCCACCACTTGGTCCAAGGCGTTCACCAGGGCAGAGACCTCGGCCGCAAGAAGATGCGGCGCCACACCCTGGCGCGGCTGGAGCCGGATTTTCAAGGCAGGGCTGCCCTGGACATCGTATGTTGCCACCGTGGCACCGGCCAGATCCGGCCGTTCAGCCAAGGCGTGCTTCAACGCTTGCTCCGCGACTCCCCCGCTGATCCGGACGTCTCCGGCTACTGTCCCGGGATCGTACTCGGCCACCAGCAAATGGCTCCGGCCTTTGCCCTGCTGCGCAATCCAGGCAACCATCAGGCCAATCAGAAGCAGCAGGGCGAACGCCGTCACAATCCAGAGCCAGCTTTCCGGACGTCCCGGAAAGCGGGTGTTGTCGAAGGATTGTTTGACGCTGCGCCAGGCCGATCCGGACCAGGCATGCCACCAGGTTGCCACTGGTGGAACCGTGGCCAGCAGGACGAGCAGGATGCCCACGGCGAGCAGCTTGAGTCCGAGAATGCCGAGCAGGATCCGGTTGAGGAGCGAGGGTGTGGCCGTCATGCTCCAATCACTCCTACGGTGGAAATGTTTACGCGGACGTCAGGTACCGGGACCAGTGACATCCCGCTGAGTTCGTACTGGACCGCGGCCAGCACCGCCGCTTCCGCTACTGGAACCCCTGAGGTAGGGCGCACGTTGACGATAATCTGCCGTCGGGACACCACCACCATGACCTGCTCCGGGGTGACATTGGCAGCGAGCCGTGCGCTGCGTGCCAGGGCGGAGGCTATGACCTCGTCATCGACCACCACGGCGGACGAAATTCCGCTGCCGTTCAGCGTGCTGCCGTTCAGCACATGCCGGGCGCGTCTTCCCGGGAGGACGGCGTTGAACAGGAAGAACAGCCCCACCATGGCTACTACGGAGCCGCTGGCACCGAGCAGCAATGGCGGGATACCCGCCGGAAGTGCAACGATGCGCTCCGCCGCAAGCTGCGGTTCGATCAGCCAGGCCGGCTGGCCAATGGCGTGAACGGCAGATTCGAGCAGACCGTAGCCTGCCAGCCCCATCACCAGGACCGCGGCCAATGTTGCCACCACTGCCCGCGAGGAATGGGTTTCCCGGTAGACGACCCTGCGCATATAGGGTTGCGGCTGGGCTCGGGCGCGGCTTGGTTGCCTCGAATCGAGGTCCCCGTCCACTGATCCTCCGCTCACCGGACCCGGCCTCCCTCGATCGGCTTAACGCCGCTGATGCGGATATCCACCCTGCTCAGGCTGGCGCCGCTGAGGGCCGTGACCGTCGAAAGGATCCTGGATTTGGCATCGACCGTCCGGTCCCAAATAGATCCACCGAATGCGGCCACCCGGCCTGCGTCCCTCAGCACGGTGGCCAGGGGCGGGATCCTGATAGGTGACACCAGCGATAACGCCAGCAGGCCGTCGTCGTCCGTCCAGTCCGCCCGGACATCATGGGGCTCAACACCGAGGGCCTCCGCGGCCGCTGTCCTGGCAAGGCTGGTCAGGGCCTGCGTGCTGATGCGGTTGTGTCCGCTCAGGACCCGCCCCTGGATGGATCGCGCCCCTGACGTCATGACGAGGAGCGCCGGCCGATGATGGCATCCAGGACGCCGCGCAGGTCCAGTTTCCCTTCCGCTGCGCGGCCCAGGAGGGCGCCGACGGCCATAAACAGGAGCGAGACCAGGAAGCCCCACAGCCCGAACTGGAAGGACATAAACGCTACGAAGGCGCCCATGGCGATCCCCACAACGGTCAGATTCACAGCATTGCCTCCCTCTCCGCGACGGCAGGGGCTCCGGCCTTCACCGGCGGCGCCACATAGACATCGGTTATTTCGACGTTCACTTCAATGACCTGCAGGCCGACGAGTTCCTCGACCGCACGGTAGACAGCTGCCCTGACCTGATCGGCCAGCGAATGCAGCGGCGACCCGTAGGAGGCCACCAGGCTGATGTCCACCGCCACTTGCGTCTCACCGACCTCGGCACGGACGCCGGCAGCGTGGTCCGAACTGCCGACGGCGTCCCGGATGGCCCCAGCGCACGCGACGGAGCCGAGCCCAAAGAATAGACGCCGGGCACGGCACGGGCAGCGATGCCGGCAACTTTTGCCACGGCGGTCTCAGCGATCACGGTGCGGCCATGACCGGGCACGAGCGCCTGGCTGGCGGCATGGTGGCTGGTAGCAGGCTGGCTGGCAGCATGCTGGCGCTCGACGCCCGCATCGGGTTGTGGGTTCTGGTATTCCATCAGACACTTCCCCTTCTGTTGTTCCCAACCCTATCCCCTGCGTGTGGGAACGCACGGGAATCCGTGGTGAGTCAGGCCAGCTTCCGGCCGGTCAGCGTAAATCCGGTCTTTCCGCCTTCACTGAACACCGACGTGTCAGTGTTGGACCAGTCGGCAGGAGGAGATCTGTGACAACAGTGCCGCTTGCGGGGGCGAAACACTACCACCGAGGAGGTAGCGATCAGGAGCCGCAGCTTCAGTTTTTCGTCCGCCAGTGGGACGCTCACTTCGTGGTAAGGGCTGAACTTGTCCGAAAAGTCTGAAGTCCCTGCCGCGGACCGGTCAACCGTCAGAGCGCCGGACTGTGCCTGGTAACGGATTTTGGGCCCGCGCAGTTCGATTCCGGCCTCCGCAGCGCCGTCCGGCGTCAGTTCAACATCAAGGAGCCGGGACCTGGAGGAGAAGTCCTCGCCCAGCGGCTTGCTTTCATCGGCAACGGTCAGTTGCCGCTCGGAGGCAGCGCCACTGGACAAAACTCCAGCAGGCACGGAGGCGATGGACGACCGCCAGGCGGGCCTGCCGCCGTCGTCGTTACCGTTGCTGCTGCCACCAGAGAGCGTCAGCTCGCGGGGAATTGCCATGGCGCGGCGCCACGGAGTGGTGGGCATCTTCTGGGCGTAGTCCCAGTTCCCCATCCAGCCGAAGAGGACGGGCTTGCCGCCAGGGGCGCCGGAAATGGTGGTGGCCGCGTAGAAATCCGCGCCATAATCCACCCACTGGTGGTCCTGCAGCGGAGCCTCCGGGCCGGCGGCACCCTGGGCACGGAATGTCACGCCGTCGAACTCTCCCGTGAAGTACTGCAGGCCTGAGCCGCCAGCTATGCCCCCTGGGTTGATGCTGAGGAGCTTGACCCAGCGCCGCCCGTCCATCCCTTCCACGGGAACCTCCAGGACTTCAGGCATCTCCCACAGTGTACGAATCTCCCGCGTACCGCCCGGTCCCGTGCAGCGGGTGCTGGGGTCGCCGTCGTCCACGCGGAGAAGACGAGCACACGTCTTGAAGAACTTTCCGCAGCCCTCCTGACGCGGCGCCACGGGATGGCGCCGTTGTGACCATCCCACCCGGAGCATCCTCATGACTCGCAAATTCGCCACGGACTCGCAAAAACCATGACGACACTCGAATATGCGCGTCGAAGGAGCATCTGCGCGTCACAGGACCGCTTGCGGGTCGGAGGCGAAAGTGCGCGTCGCGGGCCGGAGGCAGCCTCGTCATCGATGATGGGGTTAAAGAAGAAAAGCACCAGTTCCGAAGAACTGATGCTTCCCAGTGGTGGCTCCGACCGGCGTCGATCCGGTGACCTTTCGATTTTCAGTCGAACGCTCTACCAACTGAGCTACAGAGCCTAGGTGACATGTCACCTTGACCGCCGGAATTTCTTCCGGCAATCAGAGCGACCCTGACGGGACTTGAACCCGCGACCTCCGCCGTGACAGGGCGGCGCGCTAACCAACTGCGCTACAGGGCCTTGATTTTCTTGCTGTGCGGCATCGCTACCGCTTTTTTCAAGGCTTCCAGCTTACCAGACGTTTTCAGCCTGCCAGACCAGTTCCTTGTGTACCCCCAACGGGATTCGAACCCGTGCCGCCGCCGTGAAAGGGCGGTGTCCTAGGCCGCTAGACGATGGGGGCCAGAACCCGTTCGGCACAAAATAAAAGGCTTCGAGCCGAGGCTCTCAGTCTTCGTTTTGCAGTTGCTCCGAACTGGACTCTAAAACTATAGGGCCTCGGCGGGAATAACTCAAAATCGATTCCCAGACACCTGACTGAAGCGGCCGGACCACGCGAAGATGGACAGATGGATGCCGTCGCCGCACTCAATGAAATTGCTTTCTGGTTGGAACGGGAACGCGCTGCCACCTTCAAAGTCCAGGCTTTCCGGAAGGCGGCGGGGATCATCGCCGGGCTTGATCCTTCCGAGGTGGCTGCCCGGCCCGGGACGGCAGGCTCAAGAGCATGAAGGGCATCGGTGACAGGACCTACCAGGTGGTCCGGCAGGCAGTGGACGGCGAGGTGCCCGAGTACCTTGAAGACTTGCGCCAGCGCAGCGCGGCGCCTCTGGCGGACGGCGGGGCCGAACTCCACGCGGCACTCCGCGGCGACCTCCACAGCCACAGCGATTGGTCCGACGGCGGCTCCCCCATCCAGCTCATGGCAAACGCCGCCAGACTTCTGGGCCGCGAGTACCTGGCCCTGACAGACCACTCTCCGAACCTGACCATCGCCAACGGGCTCAGCGCAGAGCGCCTGACCGAACAGCTCGGCGTTGTGGCCGTCATCAACGCCGCCTCCGCAGCTGACGGCAAGGAGGACGGATTCCGGCTCCTGACCGGCATCGAGGTGGACATCCTGGAATCCGGCGAACTGGACCAGTCACCGGAGATGCTGGACCGGCTGGATATTGTGGTGGCCAGTGTCCATTCGAAGCTCCGGGCAGACCGCGACACCATGACCCGGCGGATGCTCCAGGGCATCCGGAACCCCCGCACCAACGTGCTGGGCCACTGCACCGGACGCCTGGTGGAGGGTTCCCGCGGAACGCGCCCGCAATCGGACTTCGATGCCCGCAAGGTCTTCGCGGCGTGCGCAGAATCCAACGTGGCGGTGGAAATCAACTCCCGCCCCGAGCGGCAGGACCCGCCGGACGACCTGATCCAGCTGGCCCTCGACGCCGGTTGCCTGTTCTCGATCGACAGCGACGCCCACGCTCCGGGCCAGCTCGACTTCCTCCAGTACGGTGCGGCCCGCGCCGCGCACAACAACGTTCCCGCGGAGCGCATTGTGACCACCTGGCCCCTGGAGCGGCTCCTGGAGTGGGCGGCCGGGGATTGGCAGAAACTCGACTAGACGTGACCGATTCCCGCCAGCTGCCGGCGTCGCCGCGGGGATAGATTGGCAGCATGGCTTCAAGCACCCCTCCCCGCGCCGCAACAACCACGCCGCTTCGCCCACCACCTGGCCGAACAAATGCGCTCGGCGTCGCCGCCGTGGTGGTCACCGTGGTGCTCTGGGCCTCCGCCTTCGTGGGGATCCGGGCCATCGGCCCACCTTCTCCCCCGGATCCCTGACCCTGGGCAGGCTGGCGGTTGCCGCCGTCGTGCTCGGTGCACTGGTGCTGCCGCAGCTGGCCAAAAGCCGAGTGCTGCCGCAAGGCCGCGAATGGTGGCCCATCCTGGGGTACGGCGTGATGTGGTTCGGCGGCTACAACGTGGCCCTGAACGCGGCGGAACACCTG
This sequence comes from Arthrobacter sp. Hiyo4, assembly GCA_002370555.1. Lineage (GTDB taxonomy): Bacteria > Actinomycetota > Actinomycetes > Actinomycetales > Micrococcaceae > Arthrobacter. The sequence continues at coordinate 374,547 of AP014718.1, read as the reverse complement.
CTGGACGCCGGGACCGCCGCGCTGCTGATCAACGTCAACCCCATCCTCGTTGCCATCATGGCCGGCTTCTTCCTGAAGGAGGGCTTCCCGCGCTGGCTGATAATCGGCAGCCTGGTGGCGTTCAGCGGGGTGGCGCTGATCGCGCTCGGATCCGGCTCAGGTTCCGGGGAACGTTCGACGGCGGATGTGGCGGGCGTGCTGCTCTGCCTCCTTGCCGCCGTGCTCGCCGCCGTCAGCGTCATCATCCAGAAGCCGGTGTTGCGGAAGTTCCCGGCAGGCCAGGCCACCTGGTTCGGCATCATGGTGGGGCCGTCTGCTGCCTGCCCTTCAGCGGCCAGCTGGTGTCCGAACTGCAGTCGGCCCCGCTGCCGGCAACACTGGGCCTGGTGTATCTGGGCGTCTTCCCCACCGCCATAGCGTTCACCACCTGGGCCTACGCACTGTCCCTGATTGACGCGGGAAAACTGGCGGCCACCACCTACCTGGTGCCAGGCACCACCATCCTGATCTCCTGGCTGGTCCTCAGCGAAGTCCCCGCCGTGCTGGGCCTCGTGGGCGGCGCGGTGTGCCTGGTGGGCGTGGGCCTGACGCGCCGCAGGTCCCGGAAGGGGCGCTACATTCAGTGACCCGTCGGGCTCGGCACTGCCGTACCCACGATGATGGGCGTGGCCAGGGCAAACGCCGGGGCTTCCAACCTGCTGATTTCCGTGAATTCGAACCCGGCTTCGCCGATGGATGCCACCGTGTTCCGGTTGATGTGGCACCCGGGCGCCACGCAGCGGCCCCACAGACCGTCCAGCCTGTCCTGCCAGCGGGCCGCCCGGCCCTGTCCGCGGACATGTTCCAGCACCGCGAGTGTCCCGCCGGGTTTGAGCACCCTGCGGGCCTCCATCAGGGCAAGCCGCTGATCCGGCACCGAACAAAGAACCAGGGTGAACACCACAGCGTCCGCCGCGCCGTCCGGCAGCGGCAGGTGCTCCGCATCGGCGTCGGAAACCTCCACCGGAACCGATGATTCCCCGAGCCGGGAGCTCAATCTGGCCCGCATGTAGCGGTCCGGCTCTACGAGGATTACCCGCCCAGCGTGGCGGAAATGCCGCAGGTTGGCCCCGGTGCCCGCGCCGACGTCCACCACGGTTCCCGTCAGCCCGGAAAGCAGCCGCGCCCGGCGAGGGGCGAGCTCCCGGCGTTCCACAGGGGCCGACAATGTGTCGTACATGGCGGCAAACAGGCGATGGCGGACGGACATCAGGCTCCTCACAGGCGGTCAGGGACGGGTTTCAGTATGCGCGCCGGCCGGGCTGCCGACTAGAGTCTGCTTATGCCCGCCAACCTGCCGCCCGGCCTGCCCATCATCCCGGATGGCCCGCAAGAGTCTGGTCCGTTTGAGATGTCCGCCGACGATTTCGAGGCGGCCGTCACCGATGCCCTGGGCCTGATCCCCGCCAAGCTTGCGGCCGCCATGGACAACGTGGCGGTGTTTGTCGAGGACGACTACGTGCCCGGCCCGGGCGAGGACCCGGACGCCGTTCTGCTGGGCCTCTATGAGGGTGTTCCCTTGACGGAACGGGATTCATGGTGGGATGCCGGTTCGCTGCCGGACCGGATCACCATCTTCCGCCAACCCATCCTGGACATCTGTGGGTCCCGCGACGAAGTGATCCAGGAAGTGGCCGTGACGGTGGTCCACGAGATCGCCCACCACTTCGGCATCGATGACCGGCGGCTGCACGAGCTCGGCTGGGACTAGCCTTGTAGGCATGGGACACGACCACAGCCACACACACGGGATCACGGCGACAGGCCGGCATCGCAAACGGCTCATCGCCGTCCTGGCCATCACCCTGGCGGTGGTGGTGGTCCAGGTGATCGGCGCGGTACTGTCCGGATCATTGGCCCTGCTGGCGGACGCCGGCCACATGCTCTCCGACGCGGCCGGCGTGACCATCGCGCTCCTTGCCGCCTGGATCGCCGGACGCCCGGCGAGTGACCTGCGGACCTACGGCTACCAGCGTGCCGAGGTCCTGGCCGCCATGGCCAACGCGCTGATCCTGATTGTCATCTCGGTGGTCATCTTCACCGAGGCCATCCGGAGGATCGGCTCCGCGCCCGAGGTCCACACCGACATCATGCTGTTCGCCGCCATCCTGGGCGCCGTGGCAAACCTCGTTTCGCTGCTGATCCTGCGCGGCGCGCACCAGGACAGCCTGAACGTCCGGGGCGCCTACCTTGAAGTGCTGGGCGACCTGCTGGGCTCATCCGCCGTCATCGTGGCCGCCCTGGTCATCATGTTCACCGGCTACCAGGCCGCCGATACGATCGCCTCCGTGCTCATCGCCCTGATGATCCTGCCGCGGGCCTGGAGCCTGCTGCGGGATGTGGTGGATGTCCTGCTGGAGGCAACCCCCAAAGGCGTGGAGGTGCAGATGATCCGCGAGCACATTCTCAGCGTTGAAGGAGTGGTTGACGTCCATGACATCCACATCTGGACCATCACGTCCGGCGTGCCGGTGTTTTCGGCCCACGTGGTGGTGGAGGACGGCGTCCTGAATGCCCGCGGCGCGGACCAGCTCCTGGACAAGCTCACCACCTGCCTGGGCTCCCACTTTGACACCGAGCACTGCACTTTCCAGTTGGAACCCGCCAGCCACTCGGAGCACGAATCGCGCCAACACGCATAGGTAGCCGGGAGGTGGGGACCGGAGCCGATTCCGCGACACGCCGGTCCGGATGTGCCGGAATCGCACTCTTGTTGATTATGTTATTGATGTGACCAGTGTTGCCAAAGTGCACACGCTCACGTAGCCTCGGACTGCTGGGAGATCAGCAGAGGGGCTCCTTGTGCCGCCACCAGACCTCGCTCCCCCAGCCTTACTGCGTGCGAGGTTCTGCGAATGGGTTTGACCGGATCCGGCCTGAAGGCCGCCGTACTGTGCACCGCCGTCGTACTTTTCGGCACCATGACCCTCCCCGCCCAGGCAGCGCCGCTACCGCAGGCTCCAGCAGTCCAGCGTCCGGCGTCGCCGGAACTTCCCACCCCGGAGGACATCGCCACGGCCAAGGCGAGTGAACGCGCGACGGCGGATCAGGTCGCCATCATCGAGCGCCTCCTCGCAGACGCCACCAGCGCCCAGCAAGCCACGTTTGCCTTGTCGCTGCAAGCCAACAACGCCTACGGCGAAGCCCTGGTGGAACTGCAGGACCGCAGGACGGCTGCGGAAGTGGCCACGGCCAAGGCCACCGCTGCGAAGGACGAGCAGGACAGGACCCGGAAGCAGGTAGGCCAGCTCGCCGGCGACCTCTACCGCAACGGCGGGCTGAACCCGACGCTGGGCACCTTCGTCAGCGGCAACGCCGAAGCCTTGCATCAGGCCGCGACGCTGGAAGCCATTTCGGCCAGCCGGAGCCGCGCCTTCGAATCGGCCGCATCCGCGGCGTCCGCCGCGCAGTCCCTGACGGCCGCCGCCGACGACGCCACCCGGGCCGCCGACGATGCCGCCCAGAAGGCACAAGCCCGCAAGGAAGAGGCTGAACAAGCCAACGCCACCCAGGCCAAGGCTGTAGCCGAAGCCGCGGCGCAGCGGACAATCCTCGTGGATCAACTCGCCCAGCTGCGGAACACCACAGTGGCCCTCGAATCGGCTCGCATTGATGCCTTGGACAGGCAGCGCGAGGAGGCCAGGCTCGCCGAACTGACTGCGGCTGCTGATCGGGCTGCGGCCCAAGCAGCGCCAGACCGGCCCGCAGCCGGACCGGCCGCTGGCGGGAACCTGCCGGCCGCACCGGCACCGGCTCCTGCTCCAGTGCCTGCGCCAGCTCCAGTTCCAGCACCGACTCCCGCACCTGGGCCTGCGCGTGCTCCGGCCCGGCCCCAGCGCCTGCACCAGCCCCAGCACCCCACCAGCTCCAGCGCCGGGCGGTTCCAATGAGACTGCCATCTCCGTGGCGATGTCCAAGGTGGGTGCACCGTACTTCTACCAGTACGGCGGCACAGGCCCCAACGGCTTTGACTGCTCCGGCCTCGTGCAAACGGCGTTCGCCGCCGCGGGCAAGTACCTGCCACGCACCGCTGCGCAGCAGTACGCGGCAGCTCCCGTTCACGTGCCGATCTCCCAGGCGCGGCGGGGAGACCTGCTTGTCTGGGGCACAGCGCCGGGCTTCTATCACGTGGCGATCTACCTGGGGAACGGCCAGGTGGTGCAGGCGCTGAATCCGGATGAGGGCATCGGCGTGACCCAGTTGAGCTGGATGGCCGGGATGCAGCTCCACCCTTACGCAGCCCGCTACTGACCGGGACAGCTCCTGTCCGAGGCTCCGGCGCAGGACTTCAGGCGCAGGACATCCAGCCTCAGGACAGAACGTCCTTGGTGACGAACCGGCCATAGGCGAGCGCCCCGAACACGGCGATGTAGCCCGCCTGCAGCAGCGCGTTGCTGGCAAAAGAGTCCCACAGCACCGGTTGGCGCAGGACGTCCGCGAAGCCGAACCAGTAATGCGTAAACAGCCAAGGGTGCAGCCACTCCAACTGCGGCAATTGGTCCAGGACCTGCGAGACCACTGACAGCACCACGGTGGCGGCCATGGCACCCACCGGGACCACCGTCAGGGTGGACAGGAACAGGCCGATCGCCGCAAGTCCTGCCAGGGACACCGCAAGGTACGCAGCAATCAGGACCAGCCGCAGCGCGGCCTCAGGGGCTGGACGACGTCACCGGACAGGAGCGTTACCGGCCCAACAGGGAACAGCGAAGCTCCGACCGCTGCCCCGGCCAGCGCAACGGTGACGGGGGCGGCCAGGCAGAACGCCAGCGTTCCCGCGTACTTCACCAGCAGCAGGCGCACGCGCCCAGCGGGCGCCACCAACAGGTACCGCAGCGTGCCCAGGCTGGCCTCGCCGGCGATGGTATCGCCCGCCACGACGCCAATGGTCAGGGGCAGGAACAGCGGCACCGAGACCAGCATCGCCGTGACCGCGACAAACAGCCCGTTCTGGCTGATCCGGTCCAGGAAGGCAGGCCCCCTTCCGGGTGGAACGGTGGACGAGAGTCGGACGGCGACGGCGATCAGCACCGGTATCGCGGCAAGGGCCACCAGCATGGCCGCGGTCCGGCGGCGCCGGAACAGCGTCTTCAGCTCAGACGCCAGCAAAGACAGGCTCGACGGCGCACCTGGAGTGCTCCCGAGTCCGGAACCGCTGCTGGCATCGGAACCACTGCTGATCTCAGGAACGCTGCTGGCTGAAGGGAAACTACCGGCGTCGGAAGCACTATTGGGCAATGTCGAACCCTCCCCCGTTAGCGCCACAAAGCGCTCCTCCAGGCTCTCCCTCTCAACGGAAAAGCCCCGCACCCGTACCCCGGCCGCCACGAGCTCCGCCACAATGTCCTCCGGGCCGCCAGCCGCGACGCAGCGGCGACGGCGGTCAGCACGTCCCCGGCAGGTTCAGGTGTTCCGGCCTCAGGGCTTCTGTTCGGGGACATGCCCAACCGCAGCAGGACCTCACTGGCCGTGCCGGCGTCGGGCGTTAACAGGCGGATCCGGGTCTCACCGGCCTGGCGGAGCTCCGCCAGCGGCCCCTGGGCCACCAACCGCCCGGCGCTCATGATGGCGGCGTGGGTGCAGATCTGTTCCACTTCTGCCAGAAGGTGGCTGGAGACGAAGACGGTGGCGCCGTCGGCGGCCAGCGACCGGACCAGGCTCCGCACTTCCCGCGTTCCCTGCGGGTCCAGCCCGTTGGTGGGCTCATCGAGCACCAGTAGTTCCCGCGGCGACAGCAATGCGTTGGCGATCCCCAGCCGCTGCTTCATGCCCAGGGAGTAGGCGTGGACACGCTTGCCGGCGGCGTGTGAAAGGCCCACCCGCTCAAGCGCGGCAGCAACGCGGGCGCTCCGGGTAGCGGGCGCCGCATGCCGGCTGGCGGCATCCAGGCGGTGCAGGTTGGCGGTGCCGGAAAGGAACGGATAAAACGCAGGCCCCTCCACCAGCGCACCGACGCGCGGCAGGACCTCATGGAGGCGCTGCGGCATCTGCAGGCCCAGGACGCTGACGGTTCCGGCCGATGCCGCGGCAAGGCCCAGCAGCATCCGGATGGTGGTGGTTTTGCCCGACCCGTTGGGGCCTAGGAACCCGAACACGGCGCCGTGGGAACTGCGAGGTCCACGTTGTCGACCGCCAGTTGGTGGCCGAAACGCTTGGTCAGGCCTCGAGTCTCGATGGTCAGCCCGGCGGTCCCATTCCCTGCGAAACTGGTCCGGGCGGCGGCTATCCCGGCGGCAGCCGTCCCCCGGCCGAGGTCACGCCGCGCCGGCGGCGGCCTGCAGCCGCTCCGCCGGGACCATCCCCACAAAGATCCTGCCGTCGTCGGTCAGGAGGACGTTGACCAGCGCCGTGGACAGGAGCCGTCCGCCGGGAACGACGACGGCGGCCTGGGACAGGAGCGGATCCTTCAGCAAGGATTCAGTCAAGGCAGCCCCTTGCCCGCCGGGTGCCGAGGGGAACCCGATCACGGTTTCCCAGCCCTTGCCGGTCACTGTTGGCCGGGGTGCATCAGGATGCCGCAGGCTGGCGTCGCTGCCGGGAACCTTGTCCGGGGCGGGGAGCTGCTTCGGCGGAGCGGCGGGCTGGTCCGGGCCGCGGTCCGGAACCACGCCGGGCGTAATTCCACCGGGACTGGGCGGGAGGGCTGGCATGCGGGGCATAGACGGGACCGGCGGCACTGGCAGCTCCTTGACCGTGGCGCCCGGCGGGGCAACAAACGTAAACACGGAGTCGTCCGGAGCCGCCAGGGACAGGCTGGTGAAGCCGGCCTCAAAGGCCGGTTCCGCCTGGCCGCGTGCCATCACAGTTACGCGCAACGGCATTCCTGTCTCGCCGTCGACGGCGATGACAACCTTCTCAAGCAGTGTTCCCTGCGTCCTTGGCGCCAGTGTCAGGCTGTAAGCGGACCGGCCGGCGACTTCGGCATCAGCGCCCACCGTGACCTCGGTGGAACTGTCCACGACGGCGAGGAATTTCCTGGCCAGGTCCTCGGGCGTCGGCATTACGGGCGGGCCGGGCAGGATGGGCAAAGGCAGGTCGGGCTTTGGAAAGTCCGGCGCGGGCAGGTCCCGGCCCGGCAGGTCGCCGGGCGGTGCGGGAGGTTCAGGCAGGGCGGGAACTCCGGGCAGCGCGGGGTTTCAGGGACCGGCAGAGGCAGGTCGCTGGCGAACGCCGGCAGGGCCAGGTGGGCGGCGCTGTTGTCCTTGGAGTTGTAGAACCACACGTCGTTATCGCGCCGGATGACGTCGCGTTCAGCGAGCCGGTCCATCACCTGGACCCGCACCTTGGTTGGCCCGTCCATAAAGATCCGGGCGGTGTGTTCGCCGGTCAGGAACTCCAGGACCGACGCAGCCCCGCCGGCCGACACCGGCCCGGAGCTGGGACCGGCGGCCGGCAGTTCGGGCAGGCCCAGCTCGGCGGACTGCTGGACTGTTCCGGAGAATGACCTGGTGTTGTGCTGGCCCAGGAGGGTCAGGACCTCAGCTGGAGTCTTTTGTGGCAGCGGATCGCCGGCCCTCGCCGGAATGGATCCCACCAGCACGCCGGCGGCTATCACTGCAGGTACAGCTGCGGCAGGCACCCAGCGCAGCCATGCGCGGTTCATGCCAGCCCCGCTTCATCCTTGGAGCCCATACTTCAGGTTACGCCTGGGGACCGCCGCCGCACACGTCCCCTTCTGGAAGTCATGCCGAGGGGCACTCCGGCTACGACGGCACCACGGTTCCGGCGCCGCCGTCGACCGTTATTTCCTGCCCGGTGAAGAGCCGGAGCGTGGCGTCCGGGACGCCCACCACCGCCGGGATGCCGTACTCCCGCGCCACCACGGCCCCGTGCGAATTGGGTCCGCCCATCTCCATCACGAGTCCGCCCGCGGTGAGGAACAACGGCGTCCAGCCGGGGTCCGTGGACGGCGCCACCAGGATTTCTCCCGGTTCCAGTTGCGCACCTACCGGGTCGAGGATCACGCGGGCGGCCGCTGTGACAACACCGGCCGACGCCGGGCTCCCGCTCAGTGCCCCCGGCACCTTGGATGCCGTCACAGCGTCGCCGGATGGAATGGCTTCCGGCTCCGTGCCGTCCGACAGCAGCACCCGCGGTATGTGGCGCCGTTCAAGTTCCACGGCGTAGTCCGCTCGCCGCTGCGCCACCAGGTCCCGGAAGTCAGCTGACCCGGAACTAAGGCCGGCCCGGGCTTCAGCCAGGTCCAGGAAGAAGATGTCATCCGCGTCGGCTACCACCCCTGCCGCAGCCAGCGCCGCACCGGCCAAAGCCAGTTGCTTCCGCACTTCGGCGAGGCCCACCACCAGCTGGTACTTGGGCAGCTCGCGCAATCCGGCGAACAGCCTGGCCCGACGCAGCGCGGCCCGGACCACCGTTCCGCGCAGGCCGCGGCTCCGCGCCTCTGCCACGAGGCGGTCAACGCAGGCGTCCGCTTCCTCGGCGGCGTTGCTGAACTGGACATCCGGCGCCAGCGCGGAATCCTCAAGCCGGAGATAGTTGGCCAGGACGCCCAGGATGTGGGTGGGGTCATCAGACCAGCGCGGCATACCGACATCGATCTCGGCCACGGCCCGGTGACCGTACTGGCCCATAAACCGCGCCAGCCCGGACTGCAGCACCGCGGGCAGCTGGCCCGCGCGGAAGTCTTCGGCCAGCTCGGCGGGTTTCCGGTCCGTCACGGCGGCGCGGGAACCGCCGTCGTTCTTAATCACCTGGGCGAGGCGCCACAGCTCCAGGTCCATCTCCGTGGTGACGTTGTTAGGCAGCCCGCGGAGCACAACCTGCAGGTCATCCCACCGGCCTCCGCCCAGCAGTTTTCCGGCGAGCGCCAAGGCAGCGAACCCGAGAGCCGGAAGCGGCAGGATGGACGGCACCACCGAGAAGATACGCGTACCGAGTACGTGTTCAGCGTGGTCCAGGCGCTGCAGCGGCGTGAGGCCGGGGGCGGTTCGAGGGAGTCGGCGAACTCGCGCGCCCGCCGGTTGGTCCTGCGGAGGGCCGCGTCCGGGCGGAAAACGGCCGGAGCAGCGTCTCCGGCACCCTGGCATGCACCGCCGCCGGGACCACGTGCCGCACCAGGCCCAGCGGCGTCCTGCGCGTCACGGAAAACCGTGGGTCCTCGAAAACCCTGCGCAGCACCGTGGCCGAACGTGCTTCCATTACGTCAAAGACCTTGGGAACCATCCACCGGCCGGTGGTGCTGCGGGCCACGGCGGTCAAATCAAAGTAGATCCGCTGGGCCGCGACTGCGTAGGGGGACGGACCCTTGCGGGGCTCGGGCACATCGAATTTCGCCGCGCAGGCCACCGAGGAGGCAATAAGCCGGAAGGCTGCCAGGCCCATGGGCGTGATGGGGCGGGTCAGGCCTTGCGCCAGGCTGAAGCAAAGGTAAACGCGCGTGCCCTCCGCGCCGGCGGCCCGCTGCGGGACGGGGAACAGTGTGGTGATGGGCCGCGACTGGGTCAGCCAGAAATGACCATCGCCGGCAATGGCCCATTCAATGTCCTGCGGCGAGCCAAAGTGACCCTCCACCCGGTGGCCTAAGGCTGCAAGTTCGGCGGCCTGCTTGTCCGTCAGGCACGCCGCGGCCCCGCCGTTGCTGGTGGCCAGAGTCCGTGTGCCGCCACCGGGGATGGACCGGACCGCGATGCGTTTGTCCCCAAGCCGGCGTTCCAGGACCCGCCCGGTGAGCGGGTCAACGACGAAATGGTCCGGGTTCACGGCCCGGACACTACCGCCTCCCCCAAGCCCGGGCTGGCATCGATCACGGCCTGCTTCCGGCGGCCCGTCAGCGGGTTGGCGGTGAAAAGCACGCCGGCGGCGGTGGCATCCACCATCCGCTGGACCACCACGGCGAGAGCCACAGCGGCCGGGTCTATCCCTCTGCTTGCCCGGTAGCTGACGGCCCGGTCCGTCCAGAGCGAGGCCCAACAGTTGCGCACGGCTTCCACGACGGCGGCAGCGCCCACCACGTTGAGGTACGTGTCCTGCTGGCCGGCGAAGCTCGCCGACAGAAGGTCCTCAGTAGTGGCCGAGGACCGGACGGCCACCGGAACGCTGTCGCCCAGGGCTGCGTAGGCCTGTTCGACGGCGGCGGCCACCTCGGTGGGGACCGGGGCGTTTTGGATAACACCCGGGCCCGGGTCGCCAGCGCAGCCAGGGCGGGGAGGTCGCCGTCGGGCGTTGCTTTCAGCGCCGCGTGGACGTCGGCGAGCAGGCCGTCGCTTCGGTGCGCGCCCACGGCGGTCGCCTCGCGGTAGGCCTCCGTGGTAAGGCAGAATCCGTCAGGCACGGGCAGCCCGGCGGCGAGCAGCTCCCCCAGGTTGGCCGCTTTGCCACCCACCAGGGGAACCATTGCTGCGGTGACCGCCCCCAATCGGAGGATGGGAGGCGGGCTGCCGGTGTCAGGCATTCTCATGCCTCCTGCTGCGAACGTGATGGGTCAGGCTGCGCCGGGGATCGGTCCGAACTGCGCCCTGTCCGCCAGCCGCGGATCGTCGCGGTCCGGAACCACCAGGACCGGGCTCTTGGCGTGGTGGAGCACGCCGCCGGAGGTGGAGCCCAGGAGCATGCCGGCGAACCCGCCACGGCCCCGGGTGCCCACAACCACCAGTTCCACGTGCCGGCTGGCCTCAACGAGAACATCCACGGCCGAACCGTCCAGCAGTTCCGACTCCACGGAAAGGTTGGGGTAGTGGCTTTTGAGCCAGGCCATCCCGGCGTTAAGTTGGACCCGGATGTCATCGAAGAGGGCTTTGCGGTCCATGGGGGCCGGAACCCAGGCCAGGGAGCCGCTGAACTGCGGCACCGCACAGATCACGCGCAGGGTTGCCCCGAGCCGTCCAGCCTGGTCCGCAGCCTCCAGCACGGCGATGCGTGCCTGTTCGGACCCGTCCACGCCCACCACAACAACATTCTCGACCTGCTTGTGTCCTGGCATGGCCTGCTCGGCCCTGATGCGCTTGTCCTCGGTGGTTTCGCCCAGCCGGTCCGAACACACCAGCGGCACCGTGACCGTGGGGCACTTGGCGTGAGCCGGCAGGGCGCTGCTCACCGAGCCCAGCAGGCGTCCCACAAATCCGCCGCGGCCGCGGGTGCCGAACACCAGCAGATCGGCTGTCTCGGACATTTCCAGGAGCACCCCTGAAGCGTCCCCGTTCTCCACGGAGCCGTCAACTTCGATGTTGTAGCCGGAAACCTTGTCCAGCGCCTGCTTGACGATCGCTTCAGCGCCCTCGCGGATCACGGAATCATCCACGGTGGCGTACCCGCCGTCCAGCCCGGACGCCGCAAAGATCGGCACTGAATACGCGGTGACAATATGCAACGGCCGACGGCGGCGCTCGGCTTCCCGGGCTGCCCATACCAAAGCGCACTGGCCGTGGTCGGAACCATCCACCCCCACAACTATCCCCACCGGAGCAGCCGAATTTCCGGCCCGGCCCTGGTCCGGATCCGGATGCATCTCTTGTGCGCCCATCGGGCCGCCTCCTCGCGATACTGCCTTATGTTGCGGCTATTCTGCCAGAAGCGGCGTCCTCCGCCCGCACCGGCCGCGATGTGGGCACCGACGGGCTGGAGACCCCTGCTTCCGCTTCTCACTATTCTCGGTCCGCAGACACTTAGCAAGCGGCTGCGGACCGCTGGACGACGGGTTATCCACAGCCCACGGCAAACGGAGTGGCAACCGTATTCAACGACTAGAAGAATGTTTGTGTTTGGGCTATCCACGGCCCTGAATGTTCTGTAGTCTTCGAGGCACTGCCGGTCCGCCGACGCCCATTCAGGTGCGTCCCGGGCCGGTGCTGCGGCCGGACTTTGGGGTAACGGAACGCATGCGGGGCAACGCTGCCTGCATCCGAAAGCCTTTGAAGGAGGAAAACTGTAGTGTCAAGCATGCCTGTGAATGGCGGGACCGAACGGACCACCACGGTGATCATCGGCACGGGGCTCTCAGGCCTGGCTGTTGGCGCGGAACTGCGCCGCCGCGGCGTGGACGCGATTGTGGTGGACGGGCTCGACATCCTCGGCGCCGGTCAACCGGCCAACACTGCTTCACTGCAGCGCTGCGACGCAGCAGACTCCGATTCCCTCCGGGAGCGCAACGAGATCCTCCGCCACCTGCGCAACTACGCCGCCAGCCACCACATGGATGTCCGCAACACCACCCGGGCGGTTCAGCTGACCATGGTGGGCGGCGCACCAGGCGGAAATACTGCGGGAACAGCCGCGGGCTCCCCGTCCGGCAAGTGGGAAGTCCATACGCCCAACGGAATCCTGCTGGCTGACAACATTGTGCTGACCCGGTGCGCGCACAGCCAGTTGCGGCGCATGCTCAGCGACTTCGGCATCACGGTTGGCCGCAACCTGGTGGCAGCCATGCGGCAGATCGGCATCTACCTCGTGGGAGTGGGCGAGCTCATCACGCCCTCGCCCAAGGAAGTCCTGCGTCAGGCCAAGACCGTGGGCCAGGCCATTTCAGCAACGGTCCAGGCCACGGTCCACCGGAAAGCGCCGCCGCGGTCTAGCCCTGTTCGGTTTCGTCGTTGTCGCTGCCCGTGGTGAGCCGGCGTTTGGCGAGGATACCGATGGCCACCAGAAGCCCGACAGCCACGGCGGCAAAGATCACCAGGCTCCAGGGGAACGGCTGGGACGCGTTTTCAGCCGGCGCCGGAACCTCCACGGTTCCCGGCCGCGCAGTTCCCATCGTAGGAATAGCGGCCGACGGCGATGCTCCCGCCGACGCTGTGCCCGAGGGCACGGATCCCGCCGCAGCGGCCGCCGCCGTGAAGCCGAACGTCCCCTCGATCGGGTGGGAATCCGAGCTGACCACCCGCCAGGCCACCGTGTACGTCCCCGCCGGAGCGCCGGCCTTGAGCTTTTGGGTGGCAGTGCTGTCCACGATCTGAACAGCGCCGTCCGCCCACTCGGCCCCGGCGGAATCCTTGACAGAGAACTGTGCGCCGATGCCCAGCGGGTTCTTGTAGAAGATGACGGAGACCTGTTCCGGCGTTGTGGCCACCGTGGCGCCCTGTGCGGGGCTGCTGGACTCGGCGGCATCATGTGCCGACGCCGGGGCGGAAAACCCCAGCAGCGCGGCAGCGAGCACGAAGGTCCCGAGTACAACGCTCAGCAACTGGCGGCGGATGGATCGCATGGGTGTACTGCTCCCTTGGGTTGGCGTCCTTCAAGCCTAGGCGACTTTCCCCAGGCAGCAGCAGCGCGCTGCACCCGCACGCTTCCCGGGCACGCTTCCCGCGCACCGCCGTTCAGCCGGCGACGTAAGCCGCGAGGTGCTTGCCGGTGAGCGTGGACTTGGCGGCCACAAGCTCTGCGGGCGTGCCCTCGAAAACGACCTTGCCGCCGTCGTGCCCTGCGCCCGGCCGAGGTCGATGATCCAGTCGGCGTGCGCCATGACCGCCTGGTGGTGCTCGATGACGATGACCGATTTGCCGGACTCAACAAGCCGGTCAAGGAGGCCCAGGAGGTTCTCGACGTCGGCGAGGTGGAGGCCGGTGGTGGGCTCATCGAGGACGTAGACGTCGCCCTTCTCAGCCATCTGCGTGGCCAGCTTGACGCGCTGCCGCTCGCCGCCGGACAGGGTGGTGAGCGGCTGGCCGAGCGTCAGGTACCCGAGTCCGACGTCGACGAGCCGGTCCAGGATCTTGTGGGCGGAGGGCGTGCGGGCCTCCCCTTCACTGAAGAACACTTCAGCCTCTGTCATGGACATGGCCAGCACTTCGGAAATGTTGCGGCCGCCCAGCGTGTATTCCAGCACCGACGCCTGGAACCGCCGGCCCTCGCAGTCCTCGCACGTGGACTCGACGGTGGCCATCACGCCGAGCTCGGTGAAGATGACGCCCGCGCCGTTGCAGGTGGGGCAGGCACCTTCGGAGTTGGAGCTGAACAGTGCCGGCTTCACGCCGTTGGCCTTCGCGAACGCCTTGCGGATCGGCTCGAGCAGGCCCGTGTATGTGGCGGGGTTGCTGCGGCGGGAGCCTTTGATGGCGCCCTGGTCGATCACCACAACGCCGTCACGTCCTGCCACGGAACCGTGGATCAGCGAGCTTTTGCCCGAACCGGCCACCCCCGTCACCACGCAGAGCACGCCGAGCGGAACGTCGACGTCCACGTTCTGCAGGTTGTGCGTGGAGGCGCCACGCACCTGAAGGACGCCGGACGGCTTGCGGGCTGATTCCCGGACCTTGGCCCGGTCATCGAGGTGGCGGCCGGTGATGGTGTCGCTCCCCGCAGCCCCTCCACGCTGCCCTCGAAGCAAACGTTGCCACCCGCGGTTCCGGCGCCGGGACCGAGATCGACCACGTGGTCGGCGATGGCGATGGTCTCGGGCTTGTGCTCGACGACGAGCACGGTGTTGCCCTTGTCCCGCAGCTGAAGCAGCAACTGGTTCATCCGCTCGATGTCGTGCGGGTGCAGGCCGATGGTGGGTTCGTCGAAGACGTAGGTGACGTCCGTGAGGGACGACCCCAGGTGCCGGATCATCTTGGTGCGCTGGGCCTCTCCTCCGGAGAGGGTGCCGGCCGGACGGTCGAGGGAGAGGTAACCCAGCCCGATCTCGGCGAACGAGTCAAGGAGGTGCCGCAGGCCTTTGAGGAGCGGCGCAACCGACGGCTCGTCGAATTCGCGGACCCACTCGGCCAGGTCGCTGATCTGCATCTCGCAGAGGTCGGCGATGTTCTTGCCCTGGATCCTTGAGGACCTGGCCTCGGGGCTGAGCCGCGTGCCCTCGCATTCGGGGCAGGCCTGGAAAGTGATGGCGCTCTCCACGAAGCGCCGCACGTGTGGCTGCATCGCCTCTACGTCCTTGGACAGCATGGACTTCTGGATCTTCGGGATGATGCCCTCGAACGTGAGGTTGATGCCCTCAACCTTGATCTTGGTGGGCTCGGCGTACAGCATCGTCTCAAGCTGCTTCTTCGTGAACGTGGCAATCGGCTTGTCCATCGGGAGTCCCATGCCCTCGAACAGCCGGCCGTACCAGCCGTCCATGCTGTAGCCGGGGACGGTCAGTGCACCGTTGGCCAGCGACTTGCTGTCGTCGTACAAGGCCGTGAGGTCGAAGTCGGAGACCGAGCCCATGCCCTCGCAGCGCGCACACATGCCGCCCAGGTAGACAACGTTCTGCACCACAGCCTTCTCCACCCGGCCGCCGGCCTTCTCGGTGCTCATCACACCGCTGGCCTTCCGCGTCGGGACGTTGAAGGAGAATGCCGTGGGCGGCCCGACATACGGCGTGCCCAGCCGGCTGAACAGGATCCGGAGCATGGCGTTGGCGTCCGTGGCAGTGCCCACCGTGGAGCGGGGTTCGCGCCCATCCGCTCCTGGTCAACGATGATCGCCGTGGTCAGCCCGTCGAGGTGGTCAACGTCCGGCCGCGCCAGGTTAGGCATGAACCCTTGCACAAAGGCGCTGTAGGTCTCGTTGATCATGCGCTGGGATTCCGCGGCGATCGTCGCGAACACCAGTGAGCTCTTGCCCGATCCGGACACTCCGGTGAACACGGTCAGGCGCCGCTTGGGGATCTCGATGCTGATGTCCTTCAGATTGTTCTCCCGGGCGCCCTGCACACTGATCAGATCGTGGCTGTCGGCAACGTGGGCCGCGGGGAGCTGCTGGACAGTCGATGTGTGAGTAGTCATGGTTTCTCCAACATTGCTCGGCATTGTGAGGTTCCTGACAGACATTCTAGGCAGGCACACTAGGCGCGGTCCCCGCCCTCTAGGATCAAGTAACCCCAACAACACATCCCGGAGGACTAATGCTTAAGCAGGGCTCTGCCTTGGACCGGTACTTCAAGATCTCCGAGCGGGGGTCCAACCTCTCCCGCGAGATCCGCGGCGGCTTTGCCACGTTCTTCGCCATGAGCTACATCGTGGTGCTAAACCCCCTGATCCTCTCCGGCCCGGATTCCAGCGGCAACATACTTGGTTTTGCCGCAGTGGCCGCTGTGACTGCTTTTGTGGCAGGCATCCTCACTATCCTGATGGGCGCCTGGGGCAGGCACCCCTTCGCGCTGGCCGCGGGGCTGGGCGTGAACGCGTTTGTGGCCGTCACGGTCGCCACGAACCCGGGCCTGACGTGGCCGGACATGATGGGCCTGGTGGTCCTGTCCGGCGTGACCATGATGATCCTGGTCCTCACCGGCTTCCGGACCGCCGTTTTCAAGGCCGTCCCTGACGGGCTCAAGACCGCGATCGTGGTGGGCATCGGTCTGTTCATCGCCCTGATCGGGCTGGTGAATGCCGGCTTTGTGCGCCGGATCCCGGACGCTGCCGGCACCACCGTTCCCGTGGGCCTGGGCTTCGACGGCAAGCTGCTGGGCTGGCCCACGGCGGTCTTTGTGTTCGGGCTGATCCTCACCATCGCCCTGGTGGTCCGCAAGGTCAAGGGCGCCATCCTGATCGGCATCATCGCCTCCACTATCATTTCCGTGATCCTTGAAATAACCCTCCACATCGGCCCCAGCTTTGACGGCACTACCGCCAACCCGCAGGGCTGGTCCCTCGTGGCGCCGTCCTTTACGGGGTGGAGCGCCCCGGACCTGTCGCTGATCGGCAAGGCCAACCCGTTCGGCGCTTTTGAACACCTGGGCTTCGTGGCCGCCACCCTGCTGGCATTCGTGATCCTGCTCAGCATCTTCTTCGATGCCATGGGCACCATGGTGGGCCTGGCCAACGAGGCCGGCACGGTGGACAAGGACGGCAACATCCCGGACGTGGACCGTGTGCTCCAGGTGGACGCGCTCGGCGCGATCGTGGGTGGCGGCGCCTCCGTCTCCTCGAACCAGATCTATGTTGAGGCCGGCGCCGGGATCGGCGAGGGTGCTCGGACGGGCGTGGCGTCCATCGTCACCGGCCTGCTGTTCCTGGTTGCCATGTTCTTCACCCCGCTGATCAACCTCGTTCCGTTCGAGGCGGTGGCCCGGCCCTGGTGGTGGTGGGCTTCATGATGGTCTCCCAGGTGGGCAAGATCGACTGGCAGGACTGGGGAATCGCCATCCCGGCTTTCCTGACCATGACCCTGATGCCGTTCACGTACTCCATCGCCAACGGTCTCGGCGCAGGCTTCATCGCCTATGTCCTGATCCGGACCTTCCAGGGCCGCATCAAGGACGTCCACCCCCTGATGTGGGCGGTGGCCGGCGCGTTCCTGCTCTTCTTCGCCGTCGGCCCCATCGAGGCGGCACTGGGCATTCCCTAGCCCTTCAGCACATACCTCCGCTCGGGCCTGCCCACGCCGTACTTAAGCCGGACCTCGAGCACGCCTTCGTCGTTGAGGTATTCCAGGTACCGGCGCGCACTGACCCGGGAGGTGCCCAACTGGACGGCCACCTCGGCGGCGGAGAGGTCGCCGTCGGCCTCCTGCAGGGCAGCTTCCACGAGCTTCAGCGTTTCGATGCTGCAGCCCTTCGGCAGCGGCCGGTCGGTCCGGTCCAGCCCGAACACCCGGTTCACGTCCGACTGCTCCGCCACATCCTTGGCCGAGTCGAGGCCCTGGTAGGCGCTGCGGTAGTGCTCCAGCCGTTCCTGCAGGTCAGTCTGCGAGAAGGGCTTGATGAGGTAGTGCACAATCCCGCCGCGGAGGGCCTTGCGCACCGTGTCCACCTCACGGGCGGCGCTGATCACCAGGACATCCAGTTCCGGGGCCACTTCGCGCAGTTTGTGCATCAGGTCCAGGCCGTTGATGTCCGGCAGGTGGATATCGAGCAGCACCAGGTCCGGTTGCAGCCGCCCCGTTTCGATGACCGCCTGGGCGCCGGTATGGGCCACCCCGACGACGGCGAACCCGGGAGTGCGCTGAATGAACCCTGCGTGGACCTTGGCCACCATAAAGTCGTCATCGACGATCAGGACTTTGATCATTGCTTCATTTTCCGTGTTCGTTCCAGCCGGGCGGTGAAGACCGCCCCGTTGTCGTTCGTAACCGTGAGGTCGCCGCCGCTGCGCCGGCAGACCACCCGGGACAGCGCCAGGCCGAAGCCCCTGCTGCCGCCGGGGCCCGGGTCCTTGGTGGTGAAGCCCTGCCGGAAGATCTCCCTCGGATCCCCGGCAACGCCGGGGCCGGAATCGCGGACGGTGACCGTCACGCCGTCGGCTGCGTCCTCCACGAGCACCCTGACCACTGCCTCCGGAAGCCCGGTGACGGCGTCGAACGCGTTGTCCACCAGGTTCCCGACCACCGTGGTCAGGTCGCGGGACAGCTCATCGTCAACGCGCTTCAGCCCGGATTCCCGGTCTAGCTGCAACGTGACCCCGTGTTCGGTGGCAAGGCTCGACTTGGCGATCAGGAGCGCGGCGAGCGCCGGGTCCTGGATCCGGCTGGTGACCTCGTCGTTGAGCCGGGTCCTGTCCAGCGTGGCACCGTTGACGAACTGGACCACGGAATCGTATTCCCCGATCTGGATGAGGCCGGAAATCACGTGCAGCTGGTTGGCGAATTCGTGGGCCTGGGCGCGGAGGGTGTCGGTGGCCGTCCGGGTGGCGCCGAGTTCCCGCTCAAGGGCGGACAGTTCCGTGCGGTCGCGCAGTGTGGTGACGGAGCCGATGTCGCGGCCGCGCGAACGGATGGGAACCCGGTTCAGCACCACCAGCCGGTCACCAACGAGCACCAGCTGGTCCGGCTCCGGCTGCTCGCGTGTGAGGACTTCCTTGAGCGCCGGCTCCACGGACAGGCCGGCCAGGCGCTTGCCCACACAGTCAGCGGGGAGGCCAAGCAGCGCGCGGGCACTGTCGTTGGCCACGGTGATGCGCTCGTGCGGGTCCAGCGCCACCACACCTTCCTTCAGGCCGTGCAGCATGGCCTCGCGGTTTTCGACGAGGCCTGTGATTTCGCTTGGTTCCATGCCCAGGGTCTGCCGCTTGACCCGGCGGGAGAGCAGCAGCGATCCGGCAACACCCAGCACGCTGGCCACACCGAGATAGGTGAGGAGGTTGGGCACGGCATCCCCCAGCCGCTCCAGGACGGAGGGATAGTTCCGGCTGATGGCCGCGATGCCGATGACTTTTCCGGCGTCATCGAGGACCGGAACGTGCGCGGACAGTTCCTCCGTGCCGGATCCGTCCACCACTCCGGTCCACGCGCGGCCTTCGAGCACGCGGCTGGCGCCGAGTTCCAACGGCTGGCCCAACAGGCTGGGATTGGAGGAGGCAACCACCGTTCGGTCGAGCTTCGCGAGCGCCACGTGCGAGGACCCCGACACCGTCCGCACCGACTCGGCCACGGCAGGAAGGGCTGAGCCGCCGCGGGGTTCGGCCGCGGGCAGGAGCGCCCGGACGGTGGGATTGGCACCCAGGGCTTCGGCGGCGGACAGTGCCCGGCGGCCCTCAACCCGTTCGAACGCCGCAGCGGACTGGGCGAGGGAGATGGCCACCACGGCCACCAGGACGGCGAAAACGATGAGCAACTGCAGAACCAGGTACTGCCCCGCAAGGGACATGCCTCTTCGTCGAGTCACTGTGGTTCTTTCCTCTGGTTGCGTGGTCTTTGATTGCAGGGGTCTCTGGTGGTCAGGCTACCTGAACTATGGACGCTGCATGGCGCCGGTGGGCCACCGGAAACGTGAACGCAATGAACTTAACTTTCTCTGCGTACACAAGAGTGATACCCGTCACTTAGGCGCCTAGCATCGGATCACCAGTCAGTTTCTTGCTGATCAGATTTAGAGAAGAGGAACACCATGCGCCAGATCCGCGCATTGCGAATTGCCGCCGTCGCCGCCGGCATCGCCCTGATGGCCACCGGCTGCGGTGCCACCGGGAAGAGCCCTACTGACGGAGCCAGCTCCGGCGCCCCGCCGGCCCGCTGACCGGGCTCCAGATCATGGTCCCCAATACTGCAGGCGGCGGCTATGACACCACCGCCCGAGTGGCGGCCAAAGTCCTCGAAGACGAGAAGATCGCCACGAACCCCGAGGTCTTCAATCTCGCCGGCGCCGGCGGCACCGTGGGCTTGGCCCGCATCGTCAACGAAAAGGGCAACGGCGACCTGACCATGCTCATGGGCCTGGGCGTGGTGGGCGCGAGCTACACCAACAAGTCCGAGTCCAAGCTGACGGCCACCACCCCCTGGCCCGGCTCATCGAAGAACCCGGCGCCATCATGGTCAACAAGGATTCGCCCTACAAAACCATCGATGACCTGGTCACCGCCTGGAAGGCTGACCCGGGTTCCATCAGCGTTGGCGGCGGTTCCTCCCCCGGCGGCCCTGACCACCTGCTGCCCATGCAGTTGGCCGGAGCCCTGGGCATCGACGCTACCAAGGTGAACTTCGTGTCCTACGACGGCGGCGGAGACCTCCTCCCGGCCATTCTGGGCAACAAGGTGGGCTTCGCGGCCTCCGGTGCAGGCGAATACCTTAAGCAGATCGAATCCGGTGCGGTCCGCGTCCTGGCCACCAGCGGCGAGAAGCGGCTCGACGGCGTGGACGCTCCCACGCTCAAGGAATCCAACATCGACCTGGTGTTCACCAACTGGCGCGGCATCGTGGCCCCTCCGGGCATCACCGACGCTGACAAGGCCAAGCTGATCGCGGCACTCGAAAAGATGCACGGCACAGCCGCCTGGAAGGAAGCCCTGAAGACCAACAGCTGGAGCGACGCCTTCATCACCGGCGCCGAGTTCGAAAGCTTCCTGGCCGAGCAGGACAAGCGGGTGGCGGACGTCCTCACGAAGCTTGGCCTGGCGTGAGCTCCTCACCAACTTTGGCCTCACGGCTCAAAGGCCGCTCCGAGCTGGGGGTTGCCCTCCTGCTCGGGGCGGCCGGGGCCCTGGTCATCTGGGATGCAACCCGCATCGCTACCACCTACTCCCGGTCTGATCCCGTAGGACCTAAGACCCTGCCGTTCATTGTGGGCGGCCTGCTGCTGGTCTGCGCCGTGATGCTGGCCGTCAACGTACTCCGCGGTGGCAAAGGCGAGGCGGAAGGCGGCGAGGACGTGGACCTTTCCCATCCCGCCGACTGGAAGACAGTCCTGCCGCTGGCCGGCGCCTTCATCGCGAACATCCTGCTGATCGACTGGGCCGGCTGGGTCATCTCCGGCACCATCCTGTTCTGGGGCAGCGTCTGGGCACTGGGCGGCCGGAACTACATCCGCGACGGGCTCATCTCGGTGGCAATGTCCCTCCTGACCTTTTACGGTTTCTACCTCGGCCTTGGCATTAACCTGCCCGCCGGCCTCCTGGAAGGGATTCTCTGATGGATGTCTTCTCCTCCCTGATGGACGGCTTTGCCACCGCCCTCACGCCCATGAATTTCCTCTACGCCGTGATCGGCGTCGTCCTGGGTACCGCCGTCGGCGTCCTCCCGGGCCTCGGCCCGGCCATGACCGTTGCGCTCCTGCTTCCGGTCACGTACGCCCTGGAACCCACCAGCGCCTTCATCATGTTCGCCGGCATCTACTACGGCGGCATGTACGGCGGCTCCACCACCTCCATCCTGCTGAATACGCCGGGCGAATCATCGTCCGTGGTCACGGCCATCGAAGGCAACAAGATGGCGAAAGCCGGCAGGGCCGCGCAGGCGCTGGCGACGGCGGCCATCGGCTCCTTCGTGGCCGGCACCATCGGCACCGCCCTCCTGGCAGTCTGCGCTCCGATCGTCGTGGAGTTCGCCATCAGCCTGGGCGCCCCCAGCTACTTCGCGATCATGGTGCTCGCCCTGCTGGCGGTCACAGCGGTCCTGGGTTCCTCGCGGCTCCGGGCTTCGCGTCCCTCGGCCTCGGCCTCGCCATCGGCCTGGTGGGCCTGGACGTGGTCACGGGCCAGGCCCGGCTCACGTTCGGCGTGCCGCTCCTGGCTGATGGCCTGGACATCGTGGTGGTTGCGGTAGCTATCTTCGCCGTGGGCGAGGCGCTGTGGGTTGCCGCGCACCTGCGCCGCACACCCCTGCAAGTCATCCCCGTGGGACGTCCGTGGATGGGTAAGCAGGACTGGAGACGGTCCTGGAAACCCTGGCTCCGCGGCACCGCGTTCGGCTTCCCGTTCGGCGCACTTCCTGCTGGCGGAGCCGAGATCCCCACGTTCCTCTCCTATGTCACCGAGAAGAAACTCAGCAAGCACCCAGAGGAGTTCGGCAAGGGCGCCATCGAGGGCGTGGCCGGTCCGGAAGCAGCCAACAACGCTGCCGCGGCCGGAACCCTGACCCCCATGTTGGCACTGGGCCTGCCCACCAACGCCACAGCTGCGGTAATGCTGGCAGCCTTCACGCAGTACGGCATCCAGCCGGGACCGCAGCTGTTCGAGAGCCAGGGACCGCTGGTGTGGGCCCTCATCGCGAGCCTCTTCATTGGCAATTTCCTGCTCCTGATCATCAACCTGCCCCTGGCACCGTTGTGGGCCAAGCTCCT
Organism: Arthrobacter sp. Hiyo4; assembly: GCA_002370555.1. Taxonomy (GTDB): domain Bacteria; phylum Actinomycetota; class Actinomycetes; order Actinomycetales; family Micrococcaceae; genus Arthrobacter. Next base: position 352,145 of record AP014718.1, on the reverse strand, counting down.
GCAGATCCCGCGGCCCTACCTGTATGCCGGCATCCTGTTCTTCGCCACGCTGGGCGCCTACTCGGTGAACCTGCAGGCGTTCGACCTGGTGCTCCTGCTGGCGCTCGGCGCGCTTGGCTTCATGATGCGGCGGTTCGGACTTCCCGTCCTGCCGCTCATCCTCGGAGTCATCCTCGGACCGCGCATCGAAAAGCAGCTCCGCCAGACGCTGCAGCTCAGCGCCGGCGACCCCGCCGGCCTTTGGAGTGAGCCGATCGCCGTCGGCATCTACATCATCATCGCCCTCATCCTCCTGTGGCCGCTGCTGTTCAAGCTGATCCGCCGGAACCGGCCGGCGGCAATGACCGCGGGGCTGCCGGTGGTATCCGAACCCACCGCTCCCCTGCCGGAACCGCAGCACCCCGGCAGCACTGACAACGCGGACCTCACAGGCCGGTCTGACCGGACTCACAAGAAGGAGAAATCATGACCATCGTGGTGGGATACGTCCCGACGCCAGAGGGCGAAGCCGCCCTCACCCAGGCCATCGCCGAGGCCAAGAAGAGCAACACCACGCTGCTGGTCATCAACTCCTCCAAGGGTGACGCCCTGGTGGACAACCGGTACGCCCAGGAAAACCAGGTGCACAGCATCGAGGAACGCCTGGCCACCCACGGGATCGACCACGTGATCAAGCAGCCGGTCCGCGGGCATGATGCCGCCGCTGAGGTCCTTGACGCAGCGGAGGAACACAACGCCGAGCTCATCGTGATCGGGCTGCGCCGCTGCACCCCGGTGGGCAAGCTGATCATGGGCAGCACGTCGCAGCGGATCCTGCTGGAGGCGGATTGTCCGGTCCTGGCGGTCAAAGCGGGCATGGTCTAGGTCTAGGCCCTGCTGCTGCTTCCAATATGCCGGCCAAAACCGAAGCTTGTTCGCGAAACCCCGCCACTAAGGCGCGGTCCGGCGAACAAGCTTCGGTTTTTGGGCCCATGGCCGCAATGAATGGCAGTCATCTGACACAGTTTGGCCTGCCCGGTATAGTTGAAGCTATGACTACAGCAATATTGGAACGCCCCTTGGCCGCCGCTGCGGCCGACGAGGCCTCAGACGCCCGGTCCCTCGACCTGCAGTTTGCCACTGCCGAGGAGATGCACGAAGGACTGGACAACGCTGTTGCCACCCTGATCGAAACTGCCAAAGACGCAGCCTGCGGCATCCTCGTGACCCGCCTGCGTCCAGGCCGCTTTACCGTAGCCGTTGACGAGTCGGTTCCGTTCGGCGAGACCTACGAAGCCATCGCCGCCTGATTCAAACCGCCCACGAAAGAGTCCCTGCCTCCCGGTCAAACCGGAAGGCAGGGACTCTTTTGCGTTGTGGTGTTGCGCCCCTAGGTCCTGCGAATTTCTACGCCATCGGACTTAAGGAAAAGTTCCTTTTCTGACGGAGTGGCCGGCACGAGCCACAGCACGTTCCCGCTCTGCGATACTTCTTCCACTTCGCCCGCCGCAATGACGTGCGCGTGTTTGATGATTTCCACCCGGTCCCGGCTTTGAGCGTTCCCCACTCCGAGATGGTGGCCGAGTGGACATTGCGCCTCGACAGGACAGCCCCACGTGCTTTCATTTGAACTACTACCCCTTTGTATACGTTCTGCGCCACAGCCTCTTTGATGTGACTTTTACTACATCTTCAGTTCTACTACACTTCCCGGCGGCGAATTGTTCGTGTTGCACCATATTTCAACATTGGACGAATATGGCGGCAGTGCCGAAGAATATTCCCGCTCATGCAAGAATTCCGACGGCGGATTCGGCGGCCTCTCGGACCTTGCCGGAGGCAACCAGACGGTCAGCTGCCTCCAGCTCCGGCGACAGGAACCGGTCGGTTCCGGGGCCTTCGACGACGGACCGCAGCACCCCGATCACTGCAGCGCCTGCCGGCCGGGGAGGAGCTCGCCGTCGGACAGCTGCGTCCGAATGTCGATGGCACGGGCGCTCGTCACCAGTTCGATGGCCAGGACGCGGCGAAGGTTCTCCACGGCCTTGCGCAGCTTCCGGGCCGCGTGCCAGCCCATGGACACGTGATCCTCCTGCATGGCGGAGCTGGGAATGGAATCCACAGACGCCGGGACGGCCAGTCGCTTGTTCTCCGAGACCAGCCCGGCCTGCGTGTACTGGGCGATCATCAAGCCCGAGTCGACACCCGGATCCGCGGCCAGGAACGCCGGCAGCCCGTGCGAACGCGCCGGGTCCAGCATCCGGTCCGTGCGGCGCTCAGCGATGGAACTGAGGTCCGCCACGGCAATGGCCAGGAAATCGAGCACGTAAGCCACGGGTGCGCCGTGGAAGTTGCCGTTTGAGCTGACGCGCCCGTCCGGCAGGACCACCGGGTTGTCGATGGCCGCAGCGAGCTCGCGGGATGCCACCAGGGCGGCGTAGTCCACCGTGTCCCGCGCGGCACCGGCCACCTGGGGCGCGCAGCGCAGCGAGTAGGCGTCCTGGACCTTGGAGTCCCCACCCGGTGCGAGGCCACGATCGGCGAGTTCGACAGCACACGCAGCATGTTGTCCGCGCTGGCGGCCTGGCCGGGGTGCGGACGCAAGGCCGCATGCAGTTCCGGCACAAAGACCTGGTCCGTACCCAGCAGGGCCTCGACACTGAGCGCGGCGGTGATATCCGACGTAGTCAGCAGTTGGCGAAGGTCCGCGATGGCCATCAGGAGCATGCCCAGCATGCCCTCGGTGCCGTTGACCAGCGCCAGGCCTTCCTTCTCGGCGAGGGTGACCGGTTCGATGCCGTGCCCGGCGAGCAGCTCGGCGACAGGCGCCTCACCCCGCCCGCCGTACGTCACGCCGTCGGGCCTTCCGCTTCACCCTCGCCCATCAGCACCAGGGCGCAGTGGGACAGCGGGGCGAGGTCGCCGGAGCAGCCAAGCGAGCCGAATTCGCGGACCACCGGGGTGATGCCGGCGTTGAGCACGTCCACCATGGTCTGCAGGACGACGGGGCGGACGCCCGTGCGGCCGGACGCGAGGGTCTTGGCGCGCAGGAACATGATGCCCGGACCACCTCGCGCTCCACGGCCGGCCCATGCCGGCGGCGTGGCTTCGGATCAGCGATTTCTGCAGCTGGGTGCGCAGCTCGCCGGGGATGTGCCGGTTGGCCAGCGCGCCGAAGCCGGTGGAGATGCCGTAGGCGGGGTCTCGCTGTGTGCGAGTTCGTCGATGTGCGAGCGGACCTTCGCCACCGCGTCCAGCGCCTCCTGGGCAATGGTCACCCGGGCGTTGTGGCGGGCGACGGCGACAACGTCCTCGGGCGTGACGCCGCTGGAGCCGAGGGTGACGGTGAGCGGTTCGTGGGTTGTGAGAGTCATGATGGGCCTATTTGCTTTCTTGCATGGGGATGCGGACGCCGCGTTCTTTGGCGACGTCGGTGGCGCGGTCGTAGCCGGCGTCGGCGTGGCGGATGACGCCCATGCCGGGGTCGTTGGTGAGGAGGCGTTCGAGTTTCTGGGCGGCGAGGTCGGTGCCGTCTGCGACGGAGACCTGGCCGGCGTGGATGGAGCGGCCGATCCCGACGCCGCCGCCGTGGTGGATCGAGACCCAGGTGGCGCCGGAGGCGGTGTTGAGCAGGGCGTTGAGCAGCGGCCAGTCCGCGATGGCGTCGGAGCCGTCGGCCATGGCCTCGGTCTCCCGGTAGGGGAGGCGACGGAGCCGGAGTCGAGGTGGTCGCGGCCGATCACGATGGGCGCCTTGACCTTGCCTTCCTTGACGAGCTGGTTTAACCGGAGGCCGGCCTTGGCGCGGTCGCCGTAGCCGAGCCAGCAGATCCGGGCCGGCAGGCCTTCGAACTCAACCCGTTCCTGTGCGGCGTCGATCCAGCGGTGCAGGTGCTTGTTTTCCGGGAAGAGTTCCTTGATCGCCGCATCGGTCACCGCGATGTCTTCGGGGTCGCCGGAGAGTGCGACCCAGCGGAACGGGCCCAGGCCCTCGCAGAACAGCGGGCGGATGTAGGCGGGGACGAAGCCGGGGAATTCGAAGGCGCGTGTGTAGCCGCCTTTGCGGGCCTCGTCGCGGATGGAGTTGCCGTAGTCGAAGACCTCGGCGCCGGCGTCCTGGAATTCGACCATGGCCTGGACGTGCTTCGCCATGGAGGCCTGGGCCTTCTTGGTGAAGCCCTCGGGATCGGCGGCAGCCTCTGCCTGCCACTCGGCGACGGTGATGCCTTCGGGCAGGTAGGACAGGGGATCGTGCGCGGAGGTCTGGTCCGTGACAATGTCGACGGTGAGCTCGCCCGCACGGTGGCGGCGCAGGATCTCGGGGAAGACCTCCGCGGCGTTCCCGACATAGCCGACGGACCAGCCGCGGCGCTCTTCCTTGGCTTTGAGGACCTTGGCGATGGCGGTGTCGAGGTCGGTTTCGACCTCGTCGAGGTAGCGTTTGCCGGCGCGGCGGCGCAGGTGGCTTTCGTCGACGTCGACGATCAGGCAGGCGCCCTCGTTCAGGGTGACCGCGAGCGGCTGCGCCCGCCCATGCCCCCGCACCCGCCGGTGAGGGTCAGGGTCCCGGCGAGGGTGCCGTCCTCGTCGCCGGTGAGTTTGCGGGCGATCGCGGCGAACGTTTCGAACGTGCCCTGCAGGATCCCCTGGGTGCCAATGTAGATCCAGGACCCCGCGGTCATCTGCCCGTACATCATCAGACCCTCGGCCTCGAGGCGGCGGAACTCGGGCCAGTTGGCCCAGTCGCCCACGAGGTTGGAGTTCGCCAGCAACACCCGCGGCGCCCACTCGTTGGTCCGGAACACACCCACCGGCTTGCCGGACTGGACCAGGAGCGTCTCGTCCTTCTCCATGGTTTCGAGGGTGCGGGTGATCGCATCAAACGCCGCCCAGGACCGCACGGCACGGCCGGTGCCGCCGTAGACCACCAGATCATCCGGGCGCTCGGCGACCTCGGGATCCAGGTTGTTCATCAGCATCCGCAGCGGCGCTTCGGTCTGCCAGCTCTTGGCGGTGAGCTCGGTGCCGCGGGCAGCTTTGACCGGACGGGCACCGGTAGTGAAATCGGCGAGTGCCATGAGGGGCTCCTTGTATTTTGGGCGAGTACGAGGTTCGCGGTGTTGGGAAGTGGTTCTGTATCAACTAAAGCCGTTCCGGGCGGGGCCGGACAGGGCTTTCGGAGGGGTGGTGTCCGGGATTCCAGACGCGCACCCTCTCTCTCAACTGAGTCGCACCAGGTCGTTTTGGGCACTCATAGCGACATCTGCTGCTACCTAAATAGGCAGGGCTGGGAGCAGCACTACTTGGCAGGGCGGCCGTGGATGCGGACGGAGAGTTCGTCCGCTACTTTCTGGACGCGCGCGGCAAGCGCCGGCCATTGGTCCGCCGGCAATTTGTCCTCGAGGAACGTGACGGCGACTGCCGCCGTCGGCCATCCCACGTGGTCCGTGACGGCGGCGGCGATCGAGCCGAAGCCGGGCGTCACCTCGCCATGTTCGGTGGCGTAGCCGCGTTGCCTCACTTGGTCTAAGTGCGAGGACAGCGCGGAATACTTCATAATGGCGCCCTCCACCTCATGCCGGGCGGTGAAGGCCTCGGCATTCGGGTAAAGCGCCCGGACCTGCGACTTGGGCAGTGCGGCGAGGATGGCGCGGCCGCTGGCGGTGAGGTGGCTGGGAAGCCGAACGCCGACGTCGGTCACCAGGGACGGACGGTTCTTGGCCCGTTCCTCCACGATGTACAGCACGTCACGGCCGTGGAGCACCGCCAGGTGCGCGCTCTCGCCGATCACATCCACCAGCGACGCCAGCAGCGGCCGGCCCAGGCGGGACAGCGGTTCCTGCCGGGAATAGGCCGAGCTCAGCTCGAAGGCACTGATGCCCAGCCCGTAGCGCTGCTCCTCGTGCAGATGGAGGACAAATCCGTTCGCCTCCATCACCCCCAGGAGGTGGTAGACGCTGGAGCGCGGCAATCCCAAGGATGTGGCAATGCTCGACGCCGCCATGGGCCCCCGCTTGGAGGCCAGCAGCTTGAGGATACGCAAGGTGTTCTCGGCGGCGGGAACTTTGGACGTCGCCCTTGGTTCACTGCCCGCCTCTAACCTTGTTTCCGTGCTCGACACCACTGCACTCGACTCCACTGTGCCCTCCGTCATTTCTCGCGGGCTTCCGGCCATGTCCGGGATCCCGTACTTAACCTTGCGCCCACGAACGGTCCCCTCATGGCCATCAAAACACGGCCGGTGTCCGGGATGCCAGACAGTGGCGTGGCCAGCGATCCGGCGGCGCTGGTCGTAGGCTGAAGGGCCTGGCCTCAACCACCGATATTCTCGCCGCCTACGGTTCCCAGCTCCGCCGGCTGGTTCCCCAGCCGTTCCGGCAGGCCACGAGTATCAGCTCCTGGGCCCCTTGCTCCGCGTGATCGGACAGCGGCGGGGCTTCATTGAGTCGGCTCACGACCTCGGCATGGAGGGCGGGATGCTTGACCTGCTCATCGCCGAGCAGCGTGACTACTTCGCCAGCCGCGGGGAGGCCGTCGAATCGAAGACCCGGGCACATGACCTTCCCGCTGATCTTGAGTCCCGTTTCCGCGCAGCAGGGTTTGCACCGGAAAACCGCGAGGCCGTCCTGGTGGGTGAGACGGACGCGATGGCCGGTGAACCTGTGGCCCCGGAGGGTCTTCGGGTGAGGCTGGCCCGCGAACGGCTGGCCCTGAAGCGCATCGCGGCGATGAAGTCCGAGGTGTGGGCCGCCGATTACAGCTGGGTGGCGGCGGACCTGTAAGAACGGCTGGCCTCGGACCCGGACAACCTGGTGGTCTTCCTGGCCGAGGCGTCGGGGGAAGTGGTTTCGGCGGCCTGGCTCGAGATCAATCCCGACACAGACTTCGCCGGCTTGTGGGGCGGCTCAACATTGCCCGCCTGGCGCGGGCGCGGGATTTACAAGGCTTTGGTGTTCGCGCGGGCTCAAGTGGCGGCCACCCGTGGAGTGAAATACCTGCAGGTGGACGCGTCTGCTGATAGTGAGCCGATCCTGCCGAGGTTGGGTTTCAGAGCGATTACCACCACCACGCCGTTTGTGTGGACTCCTGCTGCAGGCGGCGCCAGCCCTGGAGCAGCTTTCTAGACGCTCCGTTGCCCGTGACTCAAACCAGCGCTGAGTCCGGGACCGTGCATTCGGTCAGTGATGATCCTGCAGCTGACCTTTTGGCAGCGATGAGTCGACGGGTGGGTCCTCAACAACCTCGCCAAGGTGTTGAAGTCTGAGCTGTTCGAGAAGCTCCGGGGCCAGGTCGGTGGTTCCCAGTCGGGGTGTTCGCTTTGGTAGTGCCGTCCGGTGGGTGATGTCCAGCCGGGTGGTTCGTTCTTGGTGGCTGCGGTGGGTTTCCAGGCTGTTGTGTGTCTGAGTCTGTGGTGTTTGTGGCAGGGTTGGCCGAGATTTGAAATGCCGGTGGTGCCGCCGTGGGCCCAGGCGAGGATATGGTCGGCGTCGTTGTCGAGGGAGTGGTTGCTGCAGCCCGGGAACGGGCATTTCCCGTCCCGCAGGCGGAGCCATTGGCGTTGGGCTTTCGTGAGCCGGTAGCTGGTTCTGCCTATTTCCAGGGGTGCGCCGTCGCGGGGGTCGATCAGGACGCGGTGGAATGATTCGGCGCCGTCGGCGACGAGCCGGCGGGCCATGGATGGTGGGATCGGGCCGTATCCGTCGAGCATGGCCGGTTCGTCGGTGAGGCCCAGCAGCGCCATGACCGGGACGGTGACAAGGACCTGAGCCCGCGGCGACGGAACACCGCCATCCACGCCGACGGATTCCCGGCCAGAGCTGAGGTCCGTTCCGCCGGTGATGCCGCTTGTTCCTCCGCTGATGCAGTCCGCGTTTCCGCCGAGAAGCCAGGTGGCGAGGGTGTCGGCGCGGAGCTGGCTGAGGTTCCGGTCCTCATGAGGCCCTGGAGCGCTCTGGCTGCGGTTGTGGTCCGGTTCCAGATCCCGGCAGCCTGATCCGCCGGGAGGTAGGCGGAGAGCCAGGCCATGCCGTCGCGGTCCGGGCATACTCCAGGCGCCGGTCGGCTGCGCTCTTGACGTGGCGTTTTTCGATGCTGACCGGGTGATGGCGTTCACGCCAGGTGCGGGCCTTGTGCCGGAACCTTCCGGGGATGAGCTCACCGGCGAAGCCACGTGCCGGATTCACCACGTGGGGGTCCAGGAAATGTGCCTCCAACGCCGCCGCGCCCGGCCTGTCCAGGTTCACGGTTTCGTCGACCATGATCCGGGCGTGCTGCCACGAAATCGTCCCGGCCTGCAGCGCCGACAGGGTCAGCGGCAGTGCGGTGGTCAGCGCGTGCGCCTCCGCGAGCAGGGCAGCGGCGGCGCGTTCGCTGACCGTCAGGGCACACGCGACCTCCGCAATCACGGCCATCTCCTGCCCGGTATTGTCCTCGGGCGACGTTGCAGGGCCCGCCAAGGCATCGGCAGCGGTGCTGTAACCGGCAGCCAGCCAGGCCTTCAGGGCCGCACTTTTCGCGTCCAGCCGAGAGATCACGGCCAGCCCGTCCAGGAAACCATCCGCCACCCGGCTCAACGGATCAGTGCCAGCGGATCCCGAGAAACCGGCCCCGTCCCGGAGCACAACCGCCAGCTCAGCGAAAGACACCGCAAGTGCCTCCGCCGCCGCCACAGCTGCTCTGCTATCCATACCCACATCATCCCCGGAGGGTCTGACAATGGCCGCGAGGCTAAACGGCTATGTGCATAACTCCGCTCACGTCATTGTTGAAGTGCCAGCGGAGCCGGGCGGGCCACAAGTGTCCCCTCGCGCTGGGGGCTGAGGTGTCCCTTCGCGCCGATGGTCGAAGGTCGAAGGTCGAGGGGCAGGCGGTCGAAGAGCGTCAGATGCTGACAACAACCTTGCCGCGGACGCGCCCTTCATGCATGTATTCGACGGCGGCCGGCGCCTCAACGAGCGCATAGACCTTGTCTACGGCAGGCTTCACACTGCCGGCTTCAATGAGCATGGTCAGCGCCTCAAGATCGCGATAGTTTTCCGTCGAAACCAGCCCCTTGAATTTCTGCCCGGAGAACAGTGACACCAGCGGCGCGCCCATCGAACGCTCAAACCCGCCGGTCAGGTTTCCACCGCCCTCGCCGCCCACGATCACTAGCGTGCCCCGCGGGGTCAGCACGCGCCGCAGGACTGAGAGCGGTCGGTTGCCGGCGGTATCCAGGATGACGTCGTAACGCAATCCGGCGCGGGAAAAATCGTCCCGGGTGTAGTCGATGACGTGGTCGGCGCCGAGCGATCGGACCAGCTCCACTTTTCGGGTGCTGCAGACGCCTGTGACCTCCGCTGCCCCGAATGCCTTCGCCACCTGCACCGCAAAGGACCCGACTCCCCGCCAGCACCGATGATCAGCACCTTCTGGCCGGTCGTCACCTGTCCGGCATCGCGGACAGCCTGCAACGCGGTTACACCCGAAATGGGTGCCACCGCAGCTTCCTCGAACGTGAGGTTCGTGGGCTTCGTGGCAACACGATCCTCCCTGGCGCAGACAAATTCCGCGAAGGACCCCTCACACGTGCCGAACACTTCGTCGCCAAGCTGGAAGCGTGTGACGCCAGCCCCCACGGCCTCCACGACGCCGGCAACCTCACGGCCGCGGACCGGAATCCTGGGCTTCTTCAGCCCGAAGCCGAAGAGGCGGAGCAGGTACGGCCGCCCGGTCATAAGGTGCCACACACCCTGGTCGACACCGGCCGCGCGGACCCTGATCAGTACTTCCCCATCACTGGGCACAGGCAGCGGGATATCCCTGAGTTGGAGCATGTCGGCGTTCCCGTAGACGTCCTGCACGATAGCTTTCATGATGCGTCTCCTTGATGATTCGGGTACTGGAACACGTCCTCCAGCGGCACGCTGAGCACATGGGCGATCTGGAAAGCCATCTCCAGGGACGGCGAGTACCGGCCCTGTTCTATGGCGATGACGGTCTGGCGGGTGACGCCCACACGTTCGGCGAGTTCGGCCTGCGTCATCTCGCCCCGTTCGAACCGCAGGCGGCGGATTGAATTGGTCACCCGCGTTGGCTTCACCACGGCTGGAACCCCGGCGATAGGCGACGATCTTGGCCACGGAGCCCAGGATCGCGGACAACACAAACGTCAGGTAGATGACGTTTGCGATCCAGAAGTGGTCCACTGCGGCCATCGCCAGGAGCAGCGCCGCGACGCCGCCGATGACCACAAACGACTGCCCGATGTACTCGCCGAAGCGGTAGATCTCCCTGTCGCGCTGGTCCTTCTTCCCGGCCTCCTTGGGCGAAAAGATGCCCAAGAGTATGTGCAGGGCGATGGACGCAGCAATGGATGCCCCGATGATCCACAGCAGTGGAGCCACGTACGGAACCTCGGCAACCGGCGTTGTGCCGGCCATGCCCAGGACAATGGCCAGATACACGCCATAAGAGCCCGCGGCCACCACCCCCATGATCCAAGCGCTCTTCTCTTCGAAGGACATTTCCGCTCCCGCCATTCCCACCGGATGTAAAACAAAGCTGACATCTCAAAAGTAAAGAAAACCAGACATTATGTCAATAGTTTTGGACTAGACGCCGCGCGAAGTTCAAATGCCGGCCCAAGTCTGAGATGTAAGACAGGAACCGCCGGTGAGTCTCATCACGTGAGGCGCCAAAGTGATCTGCTGGTTGGCGATCCCCCTCCCAATGACGAGAAGGTATTGGTATGCAGCACGCCGCCACCAGGCAAGACACAGCCGCCCAAGACGCAAGCCCGGCCGAAAAGCCCAAACCGGGATCCGCCGTCGCGCATGTCCTGAACCGGGGACTGAACGTCCGCCATATCCGTTTTATGGCCCTAGGTTCGGCGATCGGAACCGGCCTGTTCTACGGCTCAGCCTCCGCCATCCAGAAGGCGGGCCCGGCCGTCCTGCTCGCCTACATCATCGGCGGTGCGGCGGTGTTTATGGTCATGCGGGCTCGGCGAAATGGCCGTCCGCCACCCTGTCTCGGGCTCGTTCGGCCAGTACGCCAGCCGCTACCTCTGCCCACTGGCCGGATTTGTGACCGGCTGGACGTATGTCTTTGAGATGGCGATCGTGGCCATCGCGGACGTCACCGCATTCAGCATTTATATGGGCTTCTGGTTTCCGCCGGTGGACCGCTGGATCTGGATCCTGGCCATCATCTGCCTCCTGGCCGCACTGAACCTGCTCAGCGTGAAGGTCTTCGGCGAGCTGGAGTTCTGGTTCTCGCTGATCAAGGTGGTGGCCATCATCGCCATGATCGTCGGCGGCGCCGCCATCATCGTTTTCGGCTTCCAGGCCGGAGGCTCAACTGTTGCGCCGGGCCTCGGGAACCTTGTAGAGCACGGGGGATTCTTCCCGTTCGGCTTTGACGGGCTGCTCGCATCCTTCGCCGTCGTGATGTTCGCGTTCGGCGGGATCGAGACGCTTGGCATCACCGCCGGCGAGGCCTCGGACCCAAGAAGGTTATCCCCAAGGCGGTGAACACGGTGCCGGTCCGCGTCCTGCTGTTCTATGTCCTGACTCTCGGCGTGCTGATGAGTCTCTTCCCGTGGAACGAAATCGGCAGCAACGGCAGCCCGTTCGTCCAGATTTTCAGCGGCCTGGGCATCCCGGCGGCACCGCACATCCTCAACGCCGTGGTGATCACCGCCGCGCTCTCTGCCATCAACAGCGACGTCTTCGGCGCCGGTCGCATCCTGTTCGGGCTGTCCGGCCAAGGCCACGCGCCGGCAGTTTTCGGTAAGGTCTCGCGCCATGGCGTGCCGTGGATGACGGTAGTGATGATGGCCGGCATCCTCCTGGTGGGCGTGGTTCTGAACGCGGTCATTCCCGAGGACGTCGATGAAGCGTGAGATCGCGCGGTAGGCCCTGCCGGCGTCGGAATTCCCCTCGCCATGGTGGCCCGCGGCATCCGTCCTGACCATCGCGTTTATGGCGCTGGTCCTCGCCTACCTCATGTGGGTCAAAGGGAACGGACGACGCCGGGCCGAACTTGTGGACGAAACCTCACCGCTCCCGGTGGTCGCCTCAGCCCGCCGGAGCTAAAATCAGGCATGATCCCGCTCTCAAACCTTCTGGCGTTTGCGTTGGCATCCGTGGTGCTGATCGCTGTCCCCGGACCCAGCGTGCTGTTCGTGATCGGCCGTTCCCTGGCGCTCGGCTGGAAGGGCGGCGTCCTGACGGTGCTGGGCAACGCGACCGGGCAACTGGTGCAGGTGGCTGCAGTCGCCCTCGGCGTGGGCATTATCGTGGCGCAGTCCGTGGTCCTCTTCAGCGTGGTGAAACTGGCGGGGGCTGCCTACCTGGTCTATCTGGGCATCAAGGCCATCCGGAACCGGCGGCACAACTCCTTCGCGGATCGTCAGCCAGTGGCAGCCTCGCCACGACGGCTAATGGCGGAAGGCCTGGTGGTGGGATCACAAACCCCAAGTCCGTGGTGTTCTTCGTGGCGGTGCTGCCGCAGTTTGTGGACTACCCGTCCGGGCCATTCCGTTCCAGCTGGCGCTGCTGGGGGCGGTGTTCCTCCTGATCGCCATCGTGTCCGATAGCCTCTGGGCCGTCGCCACAGGTTCAGCCCGCCAATGGTTTGCCCGTTCGCCCCGCCGGGCTTCAACGGTGGAGGCAACGGGCGGGCCTTGATGATCGGCCTCGGCGGAACCTTGGCCGTGACAGGCAGCCAGTCCTAGGGACCACCCCGACGCTCTCTCACTTTTGGGGCGATTTGGCACAACGCTCTTACACATGAGGTGAGAGAGCGTTGGCCCAAAACGTGCATTACGTGAGAGAGCGTCCGAGAGTTGCGCTAGTGCTCAGGCAGCGGCGACGGCCGAGCGGACCGCGGCCGGCATGGGCGTTGTGGGCCGGCCGATCAGAGCGCGGAGGTCCGAGCCGCTGACCAGGAGGTCGCCACGGGCAATGCCGAGGTCCGAGTCCGCCAGGATGTCGGCGAAGAGCTCCGGCACGCCGAATCCGGCAAGGAGTCCGGCGTAGTCGCTGGCCGGAAGGTCCTGGTACACCACGGGCTTGTTGGCCGCGGCGCTGATTTCCCGGGCCAGGTCGGTGAGCGTAAAGGCGTGATCTCCGCCGAGCTCGTAGACCTTGCCGGCCTGGTTCTCGGCAACCAGCACGGCAGCCGCTGCCTCAGCGTAGTCCACCCGGGCCGCGGCACTGACTTTGCCTTCGCCGGCGCTCCGGCGAGTGCGCCCTGGGCGAGCGTGCCCGGCAGTTGGTCGGTGTAGTTTTCGAGGTACCAGCTGTTGCGGAGGATGGCGAACGGGACCCCGAGTCCTTCAGGATGGCCTCGGTTGCCTGATGGTCGGCGGCCAGTTTCATGGCGGTGGTGTCGGCGTTGGCCACACTTGTGTAGGCTAGCAGCTCCACGCCTTGGGCCTTCGCCGCCTCAATCACCGTGCGGTGCTGATCCACGCGAGCCCCTACCTCGTTGCCGGAAACGAGGAGGACTTTGCTGCCGCCTTTCAGCACCTGCGCCACGGACGTGGCGTCCGTGTAGTCCATTGCCCTGACCTGCACGCCGCGCGCTGCGAAGTCGGCAAGCTTTTCAACGGACCGGCCGGCGGCCACAATCTCTGCCGCCGGAACGTTGCGCTGCAGGAGGGCCTCGACGACGTGGCGGCCAAGCTGTCCGGTTGCTCCGGTGATGACGATGCTCATGGGTTGGTTCCTTTCACCATTTCTTCGGGGGTCACCTTCCACAACCAGCCGCCCCGCCGATTACTTCCTGAAAGACTGTACGAACTTTTAGGTAAGGTACTCACCTTTTGGTAAGTTATGGGTATGGAAGCGACTGCATGGCCCACCAGCCTGCCGGAAGGATTGGCCGACGGCGTGTTCCCGGCCGGGTGCCCCAGCCGCACCGTCCTGGACCACATCACCAGCAAATGGGGAGTGCTGATCCTGCTGGCACTCTCCGAAGGTGAGCACCGCTGGAGCGAACTCCGGCGCCGGGCAGAGGGCATCAGCGAAAAAATGCTGGCGCAGACTCTCAAGACCCTGGAGCGCGACGGCCTGGTGCTGCGGAAGGCCCAGCCGGTCATCCCGCCCCGCGTGGACTATAGCCTGACCGAACGCGGCCATGAACTCTCCGGCCTGCTGGTTCCCCTGGTGACCTGGGCCTACAATAACGCCGACGACATCCTCAACAGCCAGCGCTGATTCCCCGCTCCGCGTCAAGGAGTGGTTCGCATGGTGAAAGCACATGTCCAGGACGCGCCCAGCATGGGGCGGCCCGTCAGACTTTCTACCCTCGTCCACCGTGCCGGCGGCCGGGTCCTCGCGGCGTTCCGCCCGCGGTGCCCCCTATCGCGTGGGCGATGCCGTGGTGGGCGACGATCCGTGCAACGGCCGGCACGCGGGGATCATCATGTCCCACCGCGGTCCGTCCGTGGAACTCGGCGCCGAGGCTGGGGTCTTCTTCTACGACCACCGCCACCTGAGGCCGCAGGACTGATTTTTTTCCAGATAACGCGCCCACCAGGCAGGTGGGCCCCGTTATCTGGACAAAAACTCCAAGCTCCGGACGGACTGGGGATTAGCGCGCTGACCAGCCGCCGTCCATCGCGTAGCTGGCCCCGGTGACCATGCCGGCGTGATCGGACGCCATCCAGGCCACGAGCGAGGCAACTTCCTCCGGTTCCACCAGGCGTTTCACCGCGGATTCGGTGAGCATCACCCTGGCCAGGACCTCCGACTCGGGGATGCCGTGCACCTTGGCCTGGTCCGCGATCTGCTTCTCGACGAGCGGAGTCCGGACGTAGCCCGGGTTGATGCAGTTGGACGTGACTCCGCGCCCCCGCCCTCAAGCGCCGCCACCTTGCTCAGCCCTTCCAGGCCGTGCTTGGCGGAAACGTATGCGCTTTTGAACGGGGAGGCCCGGATTCCGTGCACGGATGACACGTTGATGATGCGGCCGAAGCCGTTGGCGTACATGTGCGGCAGCGCGGCCCGGATCAGCAGGAACGGCGCCTCGAGCATCAGGGCGATGATCCGGCGGAAGTCCGCCGGGTCAAACGCTTCGATGGGGTTGATGCGCTGGATCCCGGCGTTGTTCACCAGGATGTCGCAGTCCAGGCTCAGGGTGGTGAGCTTGTCCACGTCCAGCAGGTCAACGGCCCAGGAGGTGCCGCCCACTTCATCCGCGAGGGCGGCAGCGCCGGCGGAGTCGACGTCGGCCACCACCACTTTCGCCCCGCGGGCGGCAAGTTCCCGGACACAGGCAGCACCGATTCCGCTTGCGCCACCGGTCACCACGGCCTTACGGCCGTTCAGTGTGTTTTCCATTGCAGATCTGTTTCCCATCGTGTATGCGCTCAATTTCCCTACGGTGAACTGCTCTGGCAGCTCAGCGTGAGGCCGCCGGGAGCAGGCCCTCACGGGCGGCGTCGGCCCTGTCCACGTCTTCCAGCGCGATGCCCTTGGTTTCCTTCAGGCTCAGCACCGCCACCGTAGTGATCGCACAGGCAACCAAAAGGTAGATGGCGGTGGGCAGCCAGGAACCGGTGTCCTTGAGCCACTGGGTGGCCAGCAGCGGGGCCAGCGAACCGGCGAAGATCGAGGTGACCTGCGAGCCCAACGAAACGCCCGAGTAGCGCATCCGGGTGGGGAACAGCTCGGCCATGATGGCAGGCTGGCCGGCATACATAAAGGCGTGCAGGCACAGGCCGATAGTCACCGCCAGGACAATCAACACGGCGTTGCGGGTATCGAACATGGGGAAGGCGAAGAAGGGCCAGGCCGCACCGGCGATGGACCCGATCAGGTAGACCGGCTTGCGTCCCAGCTTGTCCACGAGCCGGCCCACCTGCGGGATGACCAGGAAGTGGATGACGTGGGCGATCAGGAGTGCGAGCAGGAGCGAGGACGTGTCGTACTTGTGCACGCTCTTGAGGTAGACAATGGCGAAGCTGACCACCAGGTAGTACATGATGTTTTCCGCGAAGCGCAGTCCCATGGCCTGCAGGATGCCTTTGGGGTACTTGCGCACAACCTCGAAGACGCCGTAGCTGACGGCCTGCTCCTTCTCCACCAGGGCCTTGGCTTCCAGGAAGATGGGCGCCTCGGTGACGTGGGTGCGGATGTAGTAGCCCACAAACACGATCACGGCGGAAAGCCAGAAGGCCACGCGCCAGCCCCAGCCGAGGAATGCCTCCGGGCTCAGGGCGGTAGACATGATGAACAGCACCAGCGTTGCCAGCAGGTTGCCCACCGGCACTGCGGCCTGCGGCCAGCTGGACCAGAATCCGCGGGACTTGTTGGGGCTGTGTTCGGCAACCAGCAGCACGGCGCCGCCCCATTCGCCGCCGAGCGCGAAGCCCTGGATGAAGCGGAGGGCCACCAGCAGGGCCGGAGCCAGGTAGCCGATATCGGCAAAGCCCGGGAGGCAGCCCATCAGGAAGGTGGCCACGCCGACGATCACGATAGTCAGCTGCAGCGTGGGTTTGCGGCCCAGCTTGTCGCCGATCTGGCCGAAGACAATGCCGCCGAGGGGCGCGCCACGAAGCCCACCGCATACGTGAGGAACGCCTGGATGATGCCGTCCAGCTCGTTGCCGGTGGCGGGGAAGAAGTACTTCCCGAAGACCAGGGTGGCGGCGGTGGCGTAGAGGAAGAATTCGTACCATTCCACCACCGTGCCCACCATCGAGGCGGCCACAATCTTCTTAAGCCCGGATCCCTTGGGTGTGGATCCGGCGGCATTGTCTGCCGAGCGCTGCTCTGCGCTCATGAGTTTCTCCTTAGTGTCCACTTTGACACGCGCTGTGATCCACAGCGCTAATGGCTCCACTGAGTATTACTGCACAAACATCCGCCTTCAATACCCAATCCGGCACGCGCTGTGTGCACAATTGCAGATATGAAAGCGAATCCCGATGACCTCCTGGTCCTGCTTGCGGTATCCCGCTCCGCCAAATTTACGACGGCGGCGCAAGTGTTGGGGCTGAACCACACCACCGTTTCGCGTCGGATAGCCGCCCTGGAGAAGGCGCTGGGCGGCCGCGTCCTGGCGCGGGCGGGCGGCGGCTGGGAACTGACGGAGCTAGGCACGGAGGCTGTCCGGGCGCTGAACAGGTGGAGGCAGCGGTGAGTGCGCTGGGACCGGCAGGCCAGGCACCGGACCCGATTGCCGGCGTCGTACGCATGACGGCGACCGACGGCTTCAGCGCCTACATCGCCGCGCCCGCCGTGGCACGGCTGCGCAGGAAACACCCGGGACTGAGCGTGGAAGTGGTGACGATGACCCGCCGGGCGCTGCAGCAGCGTTCCGGGCTGGACATAGAAGTTGTGGTGGGCGAACCGCAGGTCCACCGGGCCGAAGCCGTCCAGCTGGGCGAGTACATGCTGGGGATGTACGCCTCGCGTGACTACCTCGCGGAGAACGGGACGCCGGGAAGTGTTGCCGAGCTGACGGAGCACCCGCTGGTCTACTTTGTGGATTCGATGCTGCAGGTGGACGATCTGGACGCACCCCGGCGGCTGGTGCCAGCCATGCGCGAAGGGCTGACGTCCACCAACGTGTTTGTCCATGTGGAGGCCACCCGCGCCGGCGCGGGCATCGGATTCCTGCCGTGTTTCATGGGCAATCTGCACAGCGACCTGGTCCGGCTGCTCCCCGAGGACTTCGCCGAATTGCTCCCTTACTGGATGGTGCTGCGACCCGATTCGATGCGCCGCCCTGCCGTGGCCGCCGTGGTGCAGGCATTGCGCGACCAGACGGCGGCGCACCGGGACGCCCTGCTGGGCAGGGGCTAACGTTCAATCGCTCCCGGGTCGTAACGCACCGGGGAGTTCGCGGCGAAAGCCCGCACCTGGGCGTCGTTCCAGATGTGGGCAGGGACGGCACCGCCCAAAAGCCGCCGGGCAAGCTGCGGGTCCCCGTCCAGCGGGGTGTCGCTGCCCGCCATCACCATGTTGCCGTAGCGGCGGCCCTTCAGCATGGCGGGATCGGCAATGATGACGGTGTGCTCAAACGCGGCGGCAATGGTGGCGGCGTCCTCCCGCGCATTCAACAGGCTCGGGGCGTCGCCTGAGTTCACCACATAGATGCCGCCCGGCGAGAGAACCCGCTTGATGTGATCGTTGAATTCGGCGGTAGTGAGCGGCCGCGGCGTAAGTGAACCGGCAAACACGTCACGGATGATGAAGTCGCGGCTGTCCGGCGTGAGCGTCTCGGTGACCTCGCGGGCCTCCCCCACGCGTAGCCGGAGCAGCGGCGCCTTGGGCAGGTCGAACCAGCCGCGGACGTACTCGGCCAGCTTCCCATCGAGCTCCACCACCACCTGCCGGGCGTCCGGAAAGGCGGCGTGGAAGTACCGGGCCAGCGAACAGGCGCCGCCGCCCAGATGCAGCCCGCGCAGCCGCTCGGTTCCTCCCGCCGTGGGCGCGCCCGACTTGGTCCCGCTCCTTCCAGGCTTCGGTGGCCAGCGTGATTCGATCAGCGCCGCCATCCAGCGCATGTACTCAAAGTCAAGGAACAACGGATCGGCGAGGTCGATGTGGGAGCTCATGACACCGTTGATCTTCAGGAGCCACCCGTTGGAGTTGTCCTGGTCCGCAACGAGCTCGCAGTCGCCGGTATCAATGTAGTAGACGCCCTCAATGGGGCCATCAGGACGGGTGCCCTTGGGCACCTCGATGACACCCGCCGTCGGACGCTGGCTGTTCCGGCCGCCTGACTTGCCGCGCTTAGCCATTACCTGCGTGCCGCTTCAGTCATGGATCAACCATAATTGACCGCCCAGCATCAGCAGTCCGGAAGGGCGCGGTCCCGGCTGCGGGAACAGGGCCGGGTTGCGGGAACAGGGCTAGGTTGAGAGCGGCCGGTCCCCTCAGCCCGGTTGCCCGGTCCCGGTCACGCCGAAGTTCCTCCGCCCGGGTGGCGTCCGTGCGCGTGGCGTCGGCACGCGCGTCCCCGTCCTGATTTATATCCGGGTCCAACGCGTTGGCCTTCTGCGTGCCCTCGGCGATGTCCTCCTGCAGGGACCTGGCGCTGTCGGCCTTCTGCTCAGCCTCCTGCTTCAGCCGCGCCGCGTCCACCTGCACCTGTTCCGCGTCTGCACGGGCGCGGCTGGCCAGGGACCCGCCGGGACGGGCAGTGCCACGCGGGACTAGGCAGGGCCTGCCACTTGGAGGAAAATCAGTACCAGCAGATTCCTTCGGGCTTCCCGGCTCCTCCGCGTCCCGGGTATCAGACGGGGTCGGCGGCGAGGTGGCCTCTTCTGAGACCGAGGCCAGTCCCCCAGTCGTCGTCGGCCCCCTTGCTCTGATCGCAGGTACACAACCGACCGGCACTCAGCGAACGCGTGCCAGAGCGAACCCGTCCCAGCCTTTGGACCCGACCGTCTGGATCACGGTGGCATCGAGCTGCGGATGTTGGCCCAGCAGTCCCAGGGCGCTGATGATCCCGGGGCATTAATCTGGTCCATGGAAGGATCGAGCACCGCGCCCTCCCAGACGGCGTTGTCCAGGACCACCACGGTTCCGGGCCTGCCCAGGCGCACGGCCCACTCAAGGTACGCGGAGTCGTTTTCCTTGTCCGCATCGATGAACACAAAATCGAACGGTTCCTGGCCCTCCGACTGCAGCGCGGCCAGTGTGTCCAGGGCGGCGCCCACCCGGATCTCCACCTTGTCCCCCAAGCCGGCAGCCTCCACATTCGCCCTGGCGATGTCCGCATGTTTGGCGACGTATTCGCACGTCACCAGCCGGCCGCCGTCGGGCAGTCCCTGCGCCATCCAGATGGTGCTGAACCCTGCGAGCGTGCCGATCTCCAGCACCCGGCGGGCGCCGGACAGCTGGACAAGGAGCTTGAGCAGCTTGCCGGCGTTGGGCGTCACTTCAATGGGCGGCATCCCGGCGTCGACGGCGGAGCGCACGGCCTGTACAAGCGCAGTGTCTGGGTGCACCACGGTGGTTGTCAGAAAGTCTTCCACGGCCGCCCACCCCGGCTGGGTCTTGTGCTCAAACATGGCCACAGTCTGGCACGCAGGCACGCGACGGTCTAGGACACGGCAGGCGTCAAAAGAATGCCTGGCGTGACGGGAATTAGGAACCGTCCACGAGTGCCTCTTCGAGGCGGTCCACCTTGGCGCTGAGCTCGCCCTCATAACCGGGCCGGATGTCTGCCTTGATAACCAGTGAGACACGGCTGCCAAACTTGCCCACGGCCTCGGTGGCGCGCTTTACGACGTCGAACACCTCGTCCCATTCGCCCTCGATCGTGGTGAACATTGAGTCCGTCTGGTTGGGCAGGCCAGACTCCCGGACGATCCGCACGGCGGCCGCAACGGCGTCGTGCACTGATGCGTCAGTGGGACGCGATCCCCCTGCAGGCGTACCGGACGGGGCGACTGAAAATGCAAGCAACATAAGGCAAGTCTGCCATGTGGCCCAACCCGAAACGGGTCTGGTGAGGCCGGCGAAGCGTCACATACGTTGCTACCCCCCGGTAACCATGAAGGCTGCCTGCTGCATTGCTAACCTGAACGAATGAGCATTGCTGTCGTCCGCAAGCCACTACGCGCAGACGCTGCCCGGAATGTGGACAAGATCATCCTGGCCGCGCGCCAGTGCTTCCGCGAGCATGGGCCCGAGGTTCCCCTCCAGACCATCGCGCTGACGGCAGGCGTTGGCCCGGCCACCCTGTTCCGGAACTTCGCCGACAAGGAGGAGCTGGTCCTGGCCGCCCTCAACCGGCAGCTCCGGGAATCGGTGGACCCTGTCATGGCGGACGCGTTGGCGGACATCGACGCAACCGCGGGACTGCTGCGCGTCCTCGAGGCCATCATGGCCGCGGCCAGTGCTGATGCCAACCTGCTGGGCGCCGTTGCGGGCCGCCGCGAACTCCTCACCGGCATCACCGGCTCGCTGATGGATTCCGTGAGTGTCCTGCTGGGCCGCGGCCAAGGTCAAGGCACCCTGCGTTCGGATATTTCCATGACTGACATGTTCCGCCTACTCGCCATGCTGATCGGCGTAGTGGACACCATGGAGCCCGGTTCCGACGCCTGGCGCCGTCCGCTGGCACTGATCGAAGACGCCATCCGCACCGAACGGCCGCACCGCCCGTTGCCCGCGCATGTGCCGCTGCCCGCCCCGCAGCTACAGGGTCCGCAGTTCACCTGACACCCCCGCACGCTCCCCGGACCACCACAGGCGCCCCCATTGTTGGTGTCCAAACGTTGGATTAGACTCGTGAGGGGTTACGCAGCCAGCCTCTGAATCTTCTGAGGGAGCATGAGTGAAACACCTCCAGCGCAGCCAGTCCAACGTCACCGTCCGCCGATGAACCAGACGCACTTGTCCCAGGTTATCCACGACCCCCGCGGCCCCGAGGAGATCCTGCCCTCGCTGGCGGCGGAGGACCTGGCCAATCTACTGGACGCCCTCTACCAAAACCTCGACACTCCCACCCCCCTATTCGGTGCTCAGGCGTGGTATGAGCTGGCCGTCGAGGAAAGCGCCCGCCGGACCGGGTCGCCAGAGGATGAGCAAACGGCATAACCGGCCTACGGCCGGACCCGCGAGGGTGGCGGTGCCGGACTGGCGATGAGCCCAATCAGCTGGCCTCGCCCCGGTGTTCTTTTGTTGAAGTTTGGATTCTTCGGGCGTGATCTCCTGCGGCCCGGCGCTGCCTTTCCCTTCCGACGTGGGAGGCTCCTGGCCGTGCTTGTGAGGCTCATGATCGTAGTGATAGGGCACATGCTCCCTGGCCTCCAACAGGTGCTGCTGCAGCTTCTCCTCCGCATCGCGCCGGCGCCGGGAAGTATCCCGCAGTTCCCGCGTCGATTCGGAAACAGTGGTGTCATAGACCGGCCGCTGCTTCGGGTCCGAAGCCTGCGGGTTGCCGGCTCCACTATCCGGATCCTGGGTGCTGGGCCCTGGCTGTTCGTTCATCTTGAGTGACTCCTTTAGGCCCCGGCGACAGCCTCACGCCGATACGCCGGCCGGCCATCAATCCTCCGGTTCCGTTTCCCGGTTTCGAAGTTCGGCCCGTACCGCCGCGTGCAGGGCGGCGATGTTTGCTTCCTGGCTGACGTCCAGAGCTACTCTCATCCGCTCGGACAGTACAACCAGGTCCTCCGGCGGCAGGTCTGCCAAAGACCGGAACCGGGTAAAGAAACGCTTGACCGGCAGCCCGGCGCGCCAACCGTCACGTCCTGGACGGCGGGTTTTGCCGGGTCTCGCACCGGCTGGGTGCAGCCTTATTTCCATGGTCAGCGCTCTCACGAGAGTCCACGGCCAACTGCATAGCCAGGCCCATGCTACAACGCATGTGAGCCGCACCACCAGTGTTCCGGCGTCGGTTTCACCAGATCGGCGGTCAGTTCCAGCCGATGAGCCGCAGCAGGGCGGCGGCACCGGCTCCCACCACAACCACCAGCAGGAAGGGCGCCCGGAAAGCCAACGCGACGGCCGCTGCGGCGAGGGCTCCCAGCCGCGCGTCGGCGGCCAGCGCCTGGCCGGACGCCACAGTGTTGACGATGGTCAGGGATGCCAGAAGCCCGATGGTCATGGTGCCGGCGATACGCGACATCCGGGGGTCCTTCAGCAGCTTTGCCGGGACGAAATAGCCCACCAGCTTCCACGCGTAGGCAAGGACGCACGCCAGCAACAACCAGATCCAGAGATTCATGCGCCCGCCTGCCCCGTCCGCCCATGGCCGCCCCCGTGGCTGTCGCTCTGATTGTCCAGGTGAGCGTCCCGGTTTTTGTCCCGGCGCCCGTGGTGTTCGCCGTAGGGATCCACGTCCGGCTCCAGGCCTTCGTCACTGCGTCCGTGGCTGAACCAGCCGATCAGTGCAGCCACCACCGCGGCGATCAGGATGGGCACGCCTGCGGGAACGAAGGGCACGGCTGCAACCGTGGCGAGTGCGCACACCACGGCAATCGCCGCCGGTTCCCGCCCCATGAGCCGGGGCCACAGCAGTGCCAGGAATGCGGCCACGGCGGCACCGTCCAGGCCCCACTGCTTGGGATCGCCCAAACCGCTTCCTGCGAGGGCACCCACGGCGGTGAACAGGTTCCAGAGAATGTAGATGCCGATGCCTGCCGTCCAGAAACCGCGGCGTTGCTCGTCGGGGTCGGTCTGCCCGCTGCTGGTGGCGGTCGACTCGTCAATGGTGACTTGTGCGGCAACATACTTCCGCCAGCCCGTCGGATGCAGGAGCGCGTTGAGCTGCATGCCGTAGATGCCGTTGCGCATGCCCAGCAGCGTGGCGGCGCTCATTGCCGCGACTCCGGATCCGCCGCCGGCCACCACTCCGATAAACGCGAACTGCGAGCCGCCGCTGAACAGCAGGAGGCTCAGCGCCATGGTCTGCCAGAAATCAAGTCCTGAGGTGACGGACAGCGCGCCGAAAGACACTCCGTAGAGGCCGGTGGCGATGCTGATCGAGATTCCCACCCGCACGGCGGGCGAGGCGAGCAGCTTCACCGCCGTCGTCCCGGGTTCCGCAGGCTCCAAGCCCACAGGATGAGCGGCAGCTGAAGCGGGAACCGGCCGGCGTGTACCTTGCGCTGCGTCGGGGACCCGGCGGAGCCATAGGCGCGGCGAAGCGCGTCCACGTGCCCGGCCAGGAATACCGTGAACATTGCAGTCACGGCGGTGGCGGTTGCCCGGCGTGTCACCGGGATCAGGAGGCCGACGGCGGCACCCGCCTCCAGCAGTCCGCTCACCGCAATCCATTCCTCCCGTGACATCACCGCCAGGGCCGCCTCCCGCCGTCGTCCGCTGGCACTTCGCGCCCCTCCGGCGACTCGCGGCCGGCACCTGGAGTCTCGCGGCACAGATAATCCGGGACCACCTGTTCGAAGAACCGTGGCTCGCGGAAGTGCTTCATGGCGCTGGTCATCAGCAGCGCGCTCATGGCCGCCGCGGAGACTGTTTGGGTGGCCCGGGCGGACCAGCGAAAAGGCATGGGTCCACTCAATCACAGCGCCGCCCCGGGGGCTAAACAGCAGCGGCTGAACAGCAGCGACTGAACAGCAACGGCTCAGGACGGCAGCTGGACCTGTTGCCCGCTCGATTGAAGCTGCGCCAATACCCTGGCTGGTTTGTTTGTGGTGATCTCGTGGATTCCCAGCCCTTGGCAGAGCGCCACATCACGCTCGGAATCAACGGTCCACACGCGGAAGCGGCGGCCGGACTCCAGCCAGCGCTGCACGGTCCGGGCGTGCTCGCGGACGTACATGATTCCGGGCCCCGCGAGCCCCACGTCGCACTCGTCCAGGATGCGTTCGCCTTCCAGCTGCGCCGCCTTCATCAGGTTGGCGATGGCGCCGCCAGCCAGGGGCCGAGGCTCAGTTCGTCGCGGAGTTCGTCGACGTCGATGTCGTCCACCAGTTGACAGATGAATTCGGCCGGCACACTCCGGAGCAGGTGCTTTACGGAATCCGGGCTGAAGCTCATGAACGTCACCTGGATGTTGTCCACCGAGGAAGTTCCGGCGTCCCAGCCTTCGCCCCGGAGCACGTCCAGGACACGGTCTTCCAGTTTCAGCTGGTAAGGACTGGGGTGCTTGAGCTCGATTGCCAGGCCGATCGGCCGGCCAGCGCCGCGCAGGATGTCCAGGAGTTCCGGCAGGGTGAGGAACTGCTCAGACCGGGCGCCGAAGTTCTCCGGGATCCGGGCGCCTTTCCAGGACGAGAAGTCCAGCAGCCGCAACTCCGCCAGCGTTCGGTCAGCAACAGGTCCAGTTCCGTCCGAGGTCCGGTCCAGGTTGGCATCATGGAGCAGCACGGCGTGCTGATCCCGCGTCAAGTGGACGTCGCATTCCACCCCGTCCGCGCCGTCGGCAATGGCCTGGAGGTAAGCGGCGCGCGTGTGTTCGGCAAATGCCGCGCTGGCGCCCCGGTGGGCAAAAACCAGTGGCCGTTCCGGCTCAGGCTCCTCGAATGTCATGAGGACACGCTAGCGGACGCCGACCGGCGGCTCGGCGCTAGGCTGGGCACATGCAGGTGAACTCTGAGCCAACTACCCGCCAGGACCCGTCCCGGACCGCAGATCCGGCGCCGCGGCCCCCAAGGCGGGCGCCGCCGTCGTCGGTCATCAGCTGAGCGCCGGGGACGCCGAAAAGGCGGCAGCGCTGCGGAAAATGAAGCTTGTGGCGCTGGGACTCCTGATTGCCATGGCCGTCATTTTTGTCTTCGCGTTCGCGCTGCAGAAGGAGTATCCGTGGCTGCAGTACGTCCGGGCCGCGGCTGAGGGCGGCATGGTGGGCGCGCTGGCCGACTGGTTCGCCGTCACCGCGCTGTTCAAGTACCCCATGGGCATCAAGATCCCGCACACCGCCATTATCCCGCGCCGCAAGGACCAGATCGGGGCGTCGCTGGGTGAGTTTGTGGAGACCAACTTCCTGTCCGAGCAGGTGGTCCAGGAAAAGCTCGCTTCCGTGGACGTGGCGCGAAAGGCCGGAGCCTGGCTGTCCGGGCCGGGTGGCGCCGAGCGCGTGGCGAAGGAGGGTGCCGCCGTCATCCGCGGCGCGTTCAAGGTGTTGAACGACGACGACGTCCAGGCGGTCATCGAGGGAATGGTGCGTAAGCACCTGCTGGCTCCGCCGTGGGGACCGCCGGTGGGCAGGATGGCGGAACGGATTTTTGCCGACGGGCACCACCACAAGCTCGTGGACCTGCTGGTTGACCGCGCAGCGGACTGGGTGGACGACAATCACGAAACCGTCAGCCGGCTGGTCTCGGACCGGTCCCCCACCTGGGTCCCGCAGTTCGTGGACGGGCTGGTGGGCGACAAGGTTTACGTGGAGATCCTCAAGTTCACGCGCGCAGTCCAGTCCGATCCGAACCACCAGGTCCGGCAGCAGATCGACAAGTACCTGAACGACCTCGCGCAGGACCTTCAGCATGATCCCGCGATGATCGCCCGGGCCGAGGACATCAAGGCACAGGTTCTGGGAGATCCAGAGGTCCGCGAACTGGCCTCCCGCACCTGGGGAACCGTGAAGAGCGCCCTGTTGTCTGCGGTGGACGATCCTGACAGTGAACTGACGGTTCGGTTCAAGGCGGCCGTCCGCGACTTTGGCTCACGCCTGGTGAACGACGCCGAACTGGCCGGCAAGGTGAACGCCTGGATCGGCGACGCCGCCGGTTACCTGGTGCGGACGTACCGCTCCGACATCGCGGGCGTGATCACCGATACCGTGGCCCGCTGGGATGCCGAGGAAACGTCGCAGAAGATCGAGCTCCAGGTGGGCAAGGACCTGCAGTTCATCCGGATCAACGGCACCGTGGTGGGCTCGCTGGCCGGGCTGGTCATCTTCAGCGCGGCGCACCTGGTCTTCGGCTAACCCGGCCCTTCTTAAGCAACGCGGGGTCACTAAATGCCCGATAAACGGCCCGCATGGGCAATGAGTGACCCCGCGTTGCAGTAGTCGGGGCGGTTAAGCGAAGGACTCGAGCTGCACGCCGGCCGCTTCGAGCCCGGCGCGGACACCGGCAGCCATCTCCACAGCCCCGGGGTGTCGCCATGGATGCACAGGGAGTCGGGCCGGACCTGAACCACTGTTCCGTCCACGGCCACAACTTCGCCCTTCGTCGCGAGCCGCACAGCCCTCTCCACGATCGAGCCGACGTCGTGCAGGACAGCACCAGCCTGGAAGCGCGGCACCAAGGTCCCGTCCGCCTGGTAGGCGCGGTCCACAAAAGCCTCAACAAACACCGGGTGGCCGGCTTCCCTGGCCTGGATCAGCAGCTGCGAGCCCGGCAGTCCGAGGACCGGCAGGCCGGGTCGTAGGCCTGGATGGCGGCAACCACGGCGGAGGCCTGCTCGGCGTCGTGGACGAGGCGGTTGTAGAGGGCGCCGTGGGGTTTGACATAGTCAACGGAGGCCCCAACGGCGTGTGCCACGCCGTCGAGCGCGCCCAGCTGGTACAGGACGTCGCCGAACAGCTCGTCGAAGGACATGTCCAGGGACCGGCGGCCGAAGCCGGCCAGGTCCCGGTACCCCACGTGCGCACCAACGGTCACATCAAGTTCGAAGGCGGCGCGGCAGCTGTCCAGCATGGTGACGGGATCCCCCGCGTGGAACCCGCACGCCACGTTCGCGCTGGTCACCAGCCGGAACATGGCAGCGTCGTCCCCCATGTTCCATGAGCCGAACGATTCGCCGAGGTCAGCGTTAAGATCCAAGGTTGTTGCCTTCCAGAGTAAGTTTTTCCGGTTCCGCCGCCACGGCCCTGAGCTCCCCCGGGATGGTGTCCGGCATGGGGCCAAAGGCTTCCTTGGCGTTGGCCACCACGGCGCGGCCCATTATGAGGTTACCGGCACCGCCACCACCGCGCCGATGCCGAACGGAAGCGCCCGCCCAAGCAGCGCCGTGCCCTGGCGTTTGAGCAGGTTCTTCAGGAAGGCCCTCTGGATCTTGTTCCGAATGGCACCGAAGCCCGATGGCATGGACTTGGTCAGCACGTTGCCCCACGCCTGCGTGGCGCTGGCTCCCTTGCCCATGGCCTGGCCGCTCAGGGTTCCCAGCAGGGCGGTGCCTTCTTCGCCCAGCATGATGGCCATGACCATGGTGCTGGCCTTTTCCGGGTTGGTCAGCCGGATGCCATGAAGTTCCGCCAGCGAAGTGGCATAGAGCGCCGTGGCCTCAAGGAAGCCAACCGTAGCCGCGGCGGAGAGGCCCAGGGAGGCCACGGTTCCGACGCCGGGCACAACGGCGGTTGCCCCGACGATCGCGCCGCCGCCGGTCACAGCACGCAGGTAGTCGCGTTCGAGGATCTCCGCGAGCCTGGCGGCGCTGGCACGGGGATGTTTGCGTTGCAGCCGCCGGACGTAGGCGAGCACCAGCGGCCGCTGGATTTCGACTGCCCGGAGGAGCATGTTATGGACTCCGGGTTTCGGCTTGCCGTCGGCGTCGAACACCGCGTTGTGGGCGGTCTCCTGTGCGATACGTACTGCGGGATTGCTGCGCTTGGCCATTGTCACCTCTGCTTCTGTACTGCTTGTGTCCGCCGGCAGTTTTGGCTGCGGCCCTGCCTTAACACTAAGGGTGCTTAAGGGTAAGCGGTCCGGGCCCCAACCGAACCACGCCTCTCAGTTACGTCTAAAACCTGCCCAGCCTAGACTTGCCCCATGCCCACACTCCAAGCCCTGCGGCCCTTTGCGCACCGCGAGTACCGGGTCCTCATTTCAGCGCTCGCCATCTCCATTTTCGGATCGGGAATGTGGGCTGTCGCCATGGTCTACCAGGTGATCCACCTCGGCGGTGGCCCGCTGGAACTGTCCCTGGTGGCTACGGCCGGCAGCATCGGCCTGGTGGCCTTCGTCCTCGCGGGCGGGATCGCTGCGGACCGCGTGCCGCAGCGGCTCCTGATCATTGCCGTTGAAGGCGCCAACCTTGCCGTTATCGCGGCGATCAGCGGGCTGGCCATGGCCGGGTGGCTGCAGCTGTGGCACCTCGCTGTGGGCGGCTTTGTGCTTGGCGTGGGCGCCGCATTCTTCTTCCCCGCCTACTCCGCGATCCTGCCGCGCATCCTCCCGCCCGAAGACCTGCTCGCCGCGAACGGCATGGAAGGGACCATGCGGCCCATCCTCCAGCAGGCGGCCGGACCCGCGGTCGCGGGCGTGGTGGTGGCAGCGCTCTCGCCGTCGCACGCCGTGACCGGGGTGGCCGCCTGCCACCTGCTGGCGTTCGTCGTCCTGAACTTCCTGGGGCGCCATGCGCTCGAGGCACCGACCAACGGAGCCGACGGCGGGGCTCACGGCGGGAGCGCCGCGGCCGACGCCGGGACACCGGGCGCCGCGAAGAAGTCCGTCCTGCATGACCTGCGCGAGGGCGTCAGTTACACCATCCGCACCCCGTGGCTGCTGTGGACCTTGCTGTGGGCCTGCGTTTCGGTGCTGTTCCTGATTGGTCCCATCGAAGTGCTGATGCCGTTTGTGGTCCGCGACCAGCTCGGCGGCGACTCGAGCATGTTCGGCTTCCTGCTGGCCGTGATGGGCGTGGGCGGTGCCATCGGCTCGCTGGTGACCGCGTCCCTGAAACTGCCGCGCCGCTACCTCACGGTCATGATGGTGTCCTGGGGCGCGGGCAGCCTGCCCCTGGCCGCCGTCGGCATCCTGGACAGCTTCTGGACTTTGGCCGCCGCGATGTTTGTGTTCGGGGCCACCGGCAGCGTGGGCATGGTCATCTGGGGCACGCTGCTGCAACGACGCGTGCCCGGCCACCTGCTGGGACGGGTCTCCAGCCTGGACTTCTTTGTGTCCCTCGCGCTGATGCCCATTTCCATGGCACTGGCCGGACCGGCTGCCGAGGTCTTCCCCATTTGGGCGATTTTCCTTACCGCCGGCGTCGTCTGCCCGGTCATGGCGGTGATCGCCATGATCGCCGCCCGGATGCCCGCCGACGAACTGGCCCACCCGCTGGACAGGCCAGTTGTGGTGGAACGCACGACGGCGGCGGGAGACTGACGCTGCCTGCGCAACCTCAGGCGTTAAATAACCTGAGGTTACGCAATCACCCCAAACTCAGGCGCGGAACCCCACAATGGGGAGGCTCGCCGTCGGGGCCCGCTGGGGAAGACAGTGCGTTCCGGCACCTCAAAGGGATCCAGGGCAACCCGGACCGCTTCGTCACCAATGGTGTGCACCTGGCCGCGGACATCCACCTCAATCGGTCCGCCGCTGCGGACGCTGAGCGTGAGTGCCCCGGCGTCGAGCTCCACGAGCAGCAGCCGGCCCTGGATCTTCAGGTGGAAGGACAGCGTCTCCCACTCCGCCGGAAGCCGCGGATCGAAGTACGGCAGGTGGCCCTGGTCCCTAAGCCCGGCAAAACCGGAGACCAGCGAGCTCCAGACACCCCCGGCGGAGGCGATGTGCACGCCGTCGATCGTGTTGCCATGGGTGTCGTCCAGGTCGATGAAAACGGCGTTCGTGAAGTGCTCCAGGGCAGCCCCAGGGTGCCCCACCTCGGCAGCCATGATCCCCTGCACGCAGGCGGACAGGGTCGAATCGCCGGTGGTGATGGGGTCGTAAAAATCGAACGCGCGGCGCTTCTCCTCGGCGGAGAAATCCTGCCACTGCAGGAACATGGCCAGCACCGTGTCTGCCTGCTTCAGCACCTGGTGCCGGTAGATCACCAGCGGGTGGAAGTTCAGCAGCAGCGGGTACTTCGACCTGGGAGTGGTCCAGTCCCACGGCTCCAGGGTCATGAAGTCGTTGTCCTGCGAGTAGACCTGCAGGTCTTCGTCGAAGGGCAGGTGGATGCGGGCCGCGGCCTGCTCCCACAGCTCGCGTTCGGCATCGTCGATTTCCGGGTGATCCAGCGCTGCAGCGGCCCGCAGGTTAAACCGGGCCATCACGTTGGTGTAGAGGTTGTCGTTGACAACCGCCGTGTACTCATCCGGGCCGGTAACGCCATGGATGTGGAAGGCCCCGTCCTTGCCGAAGAAGCCCAAGGCGGCCCACATGCGGGCGGTTTCGATCAGGAGTTCGGCACCCATACCGTCGCGGAAGGTTTCGTCGCCGCTGGCCCACAGGTAGCGGTTGGTGGCGAAGGCGATGGCCGCCGCGATGTGGAACTGCGCCGTGCCGGCGGCGTAATAGGCGCTGGCTTCCAGGCCGTTGATGGTGCGCCACGGGAACAGTGCGCCCTCCACGCTGAGCTCCTTGGCCCGGATCTTGGCGGCCGGCAGCATGTGGTGCCGGAACTCCAGGACCTGGCGGGCGCCGTCGGGGTTCGTGTAGGTGAGGTAGGGCAGGAGGTAGACCTCCTGGTCCCAGAAGTAGTGCCCCTCATAGCCTGAGCCCGTGACGCCCTTCGCGGGGATCCCGGCAATGTCTGCCCGCGCGGTGGCCTGGGCCAGCTGGAACAGGTTCCAGCGGATGGCCTGCTGGAGCTCGGACTGGCTGCCCACCACGATGTCCGAGGTGGCCCAGTACGCCCGGTAATGCTCGCGGCTCTCGGTGAAGATGTCCTCCACGGACCGGAGCCCGGCTTCGGCTGCCTCCGCCGCGTCCCTGTCCGAGTCCTGGACGCCGCGGCCGGCCGCATAGCTGACGCTCTTTTCGAGCCGGAACGGCTCGTCGGCGCTGACGGCAAGGACGTAGCGGACGCTGCTGTCGTCTTCGCCTGCCACGGTCTCGAAGGGCTGGTGGCCGGCCGAGGTCCAGTGGTCCACGGCGATTCCCACGCGCTGCCCGGATTCCGCCGCTTCCCAGGAGAGACGGAGCGAGCCGTCGCCGCCGTCGGACCGTACCGGCAGCAGGACCCGGCCTGCGTGCCGGCCTGCCCGGCGCGGGTCATGCGCAGAGTGGTCCTCCACAGGCTGGTCCTGGCGGTTGATGACGGAGGAGGTCACATCGGCGGAAACCTCGCGGTCCGAAGCCACTTCGAGCGAGATGCCCAGGCTGCCGCGTGAGGCGAAGCCCACGGCGCGGCGTTCTGTGGTGGTCACCGTGGCGCCGGACCGGCACAGCCAGGTGATCCGGCATTCGTAGATGCCGGTGGCGAAGTCGACGGAGCGGCGGTAGTCCACCACCGTCGATTCGGCGAGGGTCAGGCTCTCGCCGTCGATGATCACCGTGAAGTTGTTCGCATCCGGGATGTAGATGATCCGCTGTCCGGTCCGGGCGAAGCCGAACGCGTTCTCCGCGTGCTTGATGTCCCAGATCTCGTGCAGGCCGTTGATGAAGCTGCCCGGAAGGTCTGCGTCCGGGGCCGCCCAATGGGCGCCACGGATACCCAGGTGCCCGTTGCCGAGGGCAAAGAGCGTCTCAAGGGTGCCCGCGCTGCCCGGCTGGTGCTGTGTTTCCACAAGCTGCCAGGGGGTGTTGGGGAACCGTTCACGGTCCGCGGTGATAAGAGCCATGGTGTTGGGGTCCTTTGGCGTTGTGCGTTGCAGGGAGGTGCTGCGTGCCTGAGGCCGGGGGAGCGTCAGGCGGCGATGGCTGTTAGAGCAGTTCGTCGAGGTCGTTGACCACGCTTGTGGCTCCGGCGTCGAGCAGGGTCTGCCGGCCGGCGCCGCGGTCCACCCCGATCACGGAGTGGAACTGCCCCGCGTGTCCGGCCTGGACACCCGAGACGGCGTCCTCAACCACCACGCATTCTTCGCTGGGCAGGCCCAGCAGTTCCGCGGCGTACTGGTACGTGGCCGGGCTCGGTTTGCCGGGCAGGCCCTGGGCCGCAGCCACCACACCGTCAACCACTATTTCGAAGTGCCCGTTCAGGCCGGCGGCCTTCAGGACAGCCGGGGCGTTCCGGGATGAGGAGACGACGGCGACCTTGAGTCCGCGGTCCACGGCGGCTGCCAGGAAGCGCACCGAGCCCTCATACGGCACAACGCCGGCGCTGACGATGTCGTTGAAAACCTTGTTCTTCCGGTTGCCCAGTCCCTGGACGGTGGCGTTGGCGGCGTCCTGGTGGGTAAGGTCCTGCCGGGTGGCGTCCTGCCCGGCGTCCTCGGTGGAATCTTGACCGGCAGTGCCGTCACTGGGCGCACCTTCTGGCAGCACGATGCCGCGGGACGCCAGGAAGTCCCGGACGCCGTCGAACCTGGGCTTGCCGTCGATGTGATCGAAGTAATCGTCCTCGCGGTAGCCGGGCACATCCGGACGGGACGCCAGGAAGCCCTCGAAGAGTTCCTTCCACGCCTGTTCGTGGACAGTGGCCGTGGGGGTCAGCACCCCGTCGAGGTCGAACAGGATGGCGGAGGCAGTGGTCCAGCCGGTGCTTGGGGTTTTCAGAACGTCAGTCATGCGCGGTGTCCTTTCAGACGGCGGGCAACAGGCGGGATGTCACGGGGCGGGTTGTCACGAGGGCGGTATGGAATGGGGCTACGTGAGTGGGGCTGTGCAAGCGGGCGGAACGTGGACAGGCTGGCAGAAAAGCGGCGGGCAGCAAGGAGGGGTCCGAGCAGGAGCGGAGAGGGGCGGCCACGATGCCGCCGGGTCAGCTAAGGGCCACGGTAAAACCACGGCGGGCCGATGGCTGCTGTCTAACGCCTTCTTCCATCATGAGCGCCTTGGCACGGCCTGCCAACTTGGCGGAGCAGGCATCGCGCGCAAGGCGGGCAGGAGGCCTGAATGGGGGCCTGACACATGGCATCTGTCCGGCTGCCCTTTCCGACGGTTTCCAACAGCCCGCAAAGAGCCGGCCACCGACGAGTGTAAGCGCTTACAAATTTCGCGCGCAACTGTTTTTTCTCATATTGCGATATTAGGCACACTCCGGGCGGGTACGGAGTTCAGCCCGGCATGCCGTTAAGCCGTGCACGCAGGTCAGCCGAGCACGTAGTGGCGCAGGAAGGCGCTGACGTCCACCATCTCCGTTTTGCTCATGGCGTGGCCCATGCCCGGATACGTCCTGGCGGTCAACCGGGTGTTTTCGTTCAGCCATTGTCCGGTGTAGGCCGTGGCGTCCTCATTGATCACCAGGTCCGCCTTGTCCCGCCCCCAGAAGAAGGGCGGCGGTGCCGTGAAGGATTCTGTCAGGGACAGCAGCTCGTTTTCCAGCACAAACCCGGAAAGCCCAACCGTGGCCCTGTAATCCGCGGGATGGAGCCGGAGCAGCGTGCTGGCCATGGCCATCCCCTGCGAGTAGCCCAACAGACTCACGCTGCTGTGCTGGCCCCTCACAGAGTTAATCCACACCTGGACGGTGTTGGTGGCCGCGATGACATCCGCGAAATCGTTGGCCAGGAAGTAGTCCAGCAGGAACCAGCCGTAGTGGTCGCCGATCACCATGGGTGCGCGCAGGGCAACACAAGTGAACTCGGCCGGCAGGTATTCGAACAGCCGCACCATCCGCGACTCATCGGTGCCGTAGCCATGCATCATGACCAGCAGCGGCGTGCCGTCCCGTTCATCCTCCGGCTTCGACCAAACAACTGTCTCCATCAGATCAGCCTAACCAGCGGCAGGTCCCTGAACAGCCAAGACGTTGGCGTGCCCCGGGTGGCCCAATCATTGAATCGCGCCCCGACGGGCTGTACCGTGAGCGTAAGACAGCATGCTTATCAAGTTCGGCACCACATGTACTCGAACAACAAGGAGTAAGTCATGAGAATCGGTTCCTCCATCTTCCTTATTGCACTCGGCGCCATCCTGGCCTGGGCTGTCGCTCCGGGACTGATCCCCTTCATAGACCAGGTCACGGTGGGCTACATCCTGATGGCCGCTGGTGTGATCGGGCTGATCGCCTCCCTCATCCTGGCCTCACCGGGCCGCAGCCGCCGGGTCAGCGAAACCCGTTCGGTGGTTGATCCCAACACCGGCGAGCGCATCACCCGCAACGAAAGCCGCGACGGCGGTATCTAGGCTCCACAACCACCCGGACGCCGGGCCGGACCACAAAGGTCCGGCCCGGCTTTTCCGTTTACGCGCGAAGACCCGGCCGATTCTCTGTGTTTTTGTGGCTTTCGTTGACAAACCAACATAGACACAGATAAAGTCAAGTAATTCAACATCATGTGATGCCAGTCACTGGACGTCACGGCCGCTGGGATTCAGCACTTTACGCAATGGAGGGTACGTGTTCGCCGAGGAGCGCCAGCAGAAGATTGCCGAGCTAGTCGCCGGCACGGGCCGGGTCAGCGTGACCATGCTGGCGGAGCGCTTCCGCATCACCACCGAAACCGTCCGCCGCGACCTCGCCACCCTCGAAACCACCGGCACCGTGCGCCGGGTCCACGGCGGAGCAGTTGCAGCCGACCGCTTCAGCACCACCGAGGAAAGCATCAACGAACGGACCATCCAGCGCCCGGACCAGAAGATGCGCATCGCGCAGGCGGCCCTGGCCCTGATCCCCCAGGCCAAGTCCGGCAGCATCCTGCTCGACGCCGGTTCCACCACCGAAGCGTTGGCCGACCTCCTCTCCCGCCGCGCCGCCGTCGAACCTTCCGCCGGCGGAAGTGGAGCCGAACTGGTGGTCATCACCCACGCCGTTCCCATCGCAGCGAAATTGTCCAGCTCCCCCGGAATCGCCCTCCAGATCCTGGGCGGCCGGGTGCGCGGCCTCACCCAGGCGGCCGTGGGGCAGTCAACAGTGGAGGCCGCGCAGCGGATGCGCCCGGACATCGCCTTCATCGGCACGAACGGCATCCACCCCACCTTTGGCCTCAGCACGCCCGATCCTGAAGAAGCCGCCGTCAAGGCAGCCTTCGTCCATTCGGCACGCCGCATTGTGGTGCTGGCCGATTCCTCCAAACTGGATGCAGAAACCTTGGTCCAGTTCGCCTCCCTGAAAGATCTGGACACCTTGATTACAGACAGCGCGCCCAGCCCCGAACTTGCGGCTGCCCTGATCGAGGCCGGCGTCGACGTGGTGATCGCGTGATCGTCACCTTCACGGCCAACCCCAGCCTGGACCGCACGGTGGCCCTGCCCGGACCCCTGGAACGCGGCGAAGTCCAGCGCGCCGTCTCGGTCAGCCAGGAATCCGGAGGTAAGGGCGTCAACGTCTCCCGTGCCCTGGTTGCCTCCGGACTGGAGACCATAGCGGTGCTTCCGGGCGCCGCGAGTGATCCAGTCCTCGCCGGGCTGCTCCACGCTGGGGTGCCGTTCGCGGCCCTCCCCATCGACGAGCCGCTGCGAACCAACGTGGCGCTCACCGAGCCGGGTGGCGTAACCACCAAGATCAACGAGCCCGGCCCCATCATGGATGCAGGCCAGCAGGAAGCCCTGATCGGCCTGCTGCTGGAACGCGCCCACGGCGCCAGCTGGGTGGTCCTGGCCGGTTCCCTGCCTCCCGGCTTCCCGGCCGACTTCTACGCCACCGTCACACGGCGGTTGCGCAACGGCGCGGGAGACGGCACGCCGCTCATCGCCGTGGACTCGTCCGGCGCTCCCCTCATCTCCGCCGTCGCTGATGCGTCGGCGGACGGTACGTCCGGGAAACCGGACCTCCTCAAACCCAACGCCGAGGAACTGGCGGAACTGGCTGCTGCAGCCGGCTTCGCCACGGCGTCCACCGCAGACGAACTTGAAGCGGATCCGGAGGCCGCCGCAGCGGCCGCCGCCGCCGTCGTGCGTTCTGGTGTGGGTGCTGTGCTGGCAACTCTCGGATCCAAGGGAGCTGTCCTGGTAACGGCCGACGGCGCGTGGCTGGCCACGCATCCGCCGGTCGCTGCGGTCAGTACTGTCGGCGCCGGCGATTCATCGCTGGCTGGTTATCTGCTCGCCCACGGCCAGGGCGCCGCCCGGCCGATTGCCTCCGTCAGGCGGTGGCACATGGTGCCGCCGCCGCTTCGCTGCCGGGTTCCACTGTTCCGGCAGTCCACCAAACCACCCCGGAAGCCGTAACCATCACGGCCCTTCGAAAGGAATGACAGTGACTCAGCTCATCACCACCGAACTGGTCGAGCTCGACCAGAACCTGGGCACCTCGCCCGAGGACGTGATCCGGCACCTGGCCAGCAAAGTTGCTGCCACCGGCCGCGCATCAGAGGTTGAAGGCCTCTTCGCCGACGCCTTCGGCCGCGAACAGAAGACAGCGACCGGCATCCCGGGCGGCATTGCCATCCCGCACTGCCGCTCCGCTGCGGTCATCGAACCCACGCTGGCCATGGCCCGGCTCAATCCCAAAGTGGACTTCGGCGCCAAGGACGGCCCTGCGGACCTGATCTTCTTCATCGCCGCCCCGAAGGTGCGGACCAGGAACACCTGAAGCTGCTGTCCAAGCTTGCCCGGTCCCTGATCAAAAAGGACTTCACTGCGGCCTTGCGTGCGGCGTCTTCCCGCGAGGAAATCGTGGAATTGGTGGACGGCGCCCTGGCGGACAAGCCGGCAGCCCACGCGGCTGCTGAGGCGGCGGCTGCTGCTGCTGCCGATTCGACAGGCTCGGTTTCGACAGGCTCAACCACCGCGGGTCCCAGGCGCCTGGTGGCCGTGACCGCGTGCCCCACCGGCATCGCCCACACGTACATGGCCGCCGACTCACTGGTAGCCGCAGCCCAGGAAATGGGTGTGGACCTGCAGGTGGAAACCCAGGGTTCCTCCGGCGCGAAGCCGCTTGACCCTGCCGTCATTGCCGCCGCCGAAGCCGTGATCTTCGCGGTGGACGTGGACGTCCGCGGCAAGGAGCGCTTCGCCGGCAAGCCCGTCATCAACGCCCCCGTCAAGCGCGGCATTGACGAGCCCGCCAAGATGGTCCAGGAAGCACTCGCCGCAGCCACGGATCCGCACGCCCGCAAGGTCCCGCACTTCGGAGCCGAAGAGCAGGCCGAAAGGGAAGCCTCCGAAAAGGGCGAGCACATCGGCCAGAAGCTGAAGCGCGCACTGCTCACCGGTGTCAGCTACATGATCCCGTTTGTGGCCGGTGGCGGCCTGCTGATCGCCTTGGGCTTCCTCCTGGGCGGCTACGACATCACCGCAGTCGCTGACAAGGTGGTGGTGGAGAACAACTTCGGAAACCTTCCCGAGGGCGGCCTCACGATCTACCTCGGCGCAGTGCTGTTCAAGATCGGCGCCCTGTCCATGGGCTTCCTGGTTCCCGCGCTGGCCGGCTACATCGCCTACGCCATCGCCGACCGGCCGGGCATCGCACCGGGCTTCGTGGCCGGCGCCGTCTCTGGCTTTATGGGTGCCGGCTTCCTCGGCGGCATCGTCGGTGGCCTGCTCGCGGGCTACATGGCGCACCTGATCGGGACCTGGCAGGTTCCGCGCTGGCTCCGCGGCCTGATGCCCGTCGTGATCATCCCGCTGCTCGCCTCAATCTTTGCCTCCGGCCTGATGTTCCTGGTCCTCGGCGGTCCGATCGCCGGGCTCACCCTCGCCCTCAACAGCTGGCTGTCGGGCATGACCGGCGCTTCCGCCGTCGTCCTCGGCATCATCCTCGGCCTCATGATGTGCTTCGACCTCGGCGGTCCGGTCAACAAGGTTGCCTACGCCTTCGCGGTTGCCGGCCTGAGCGCCGGCAGCGCCACCAACCAGGCGCCGTGGCAGATCATGGCAACCGTGATGGCTGCCGGCATGGTCCCCCGCTGGCGATGGCCTTGGCCACCGTCCTGGACAAGAAGCTCTTCAGCCTCGCCGAGCGTGAAAACGGCAAGGCGGCCTGGCTGCTGGGCGCCTCCTTTATCTCCGAAGGTGCCATCCCGTTCGCCGCGGCTGACCCTCTGCGCGTCATCCCCGCCAGCATGCTGGGCGGCGCCCTCACAGGCGCTCTCTGCATGGCCACCGGCGTCACCTCGCAGGCACCCCACGGCGGTATCTTCGTATTCTTCGCCATCGGCAACCTGGTGATGTTCATCGTCGCCATCCTCGCCGGAACCGTAGTCAGTGCCCTGGCCGTAGTTGCCCTCAAGCGCTGGGCAGCCGCCAAGCCCGCTGCTACGGTGGAGTCCGTTCCCGCAACGGTCTGACCCGGCCTTACCAAACAACGATTCACGGCGCTGAACCTACAGGCACCGAAAGAAGAAGGAGCAAGAATGTCAGAACGCACCGCAACCGTCGCCAGCCGAGTAGGACTGCACGCCCGCCCCGCCGCCATCTTTGCGGAGGCCGCCGGCGAGTTCGACCTGGACATCACAATCGCCCGCCAAGGCGAGCCGGTGGATGAGGCATTGGACGCCGCGAGCATCCTGTCCCTCATGAGCCTGGGTGCTGCCCACGGCGACGTTGTGGTGCTCCGCGCCGAAGGTACCGGCGCGGATGACGCCCTGGCGCGTCTGGTCCAGATCCTGGAAACGGATCACGACGCCGAGTAGCGGCTTCACGCCAGCGGCCGCCGTCGCGCCTGTCCCCTCTTTGGGAAGGTACGACGGCGGCCGCTGGTTCTTAAGCGCCTGGCCCGACTAGGTCGCACTTAACGTCGTCATTCCGCGGTTTCACGACGTTAAGTGCGACCTAGTTGGGGTGGTCAGCCCCGTTCGGCGATCTTCTTGACGTCCGCCACGAGCATGTCCCACATGCCCTTGGACTGCCCCGCTGCGTCTTCGGGATCCACCTCGAGGGTCCTGCCCCTATCCTCGTAGGGTTTGCCTTCCCACTCGCCGCGCCCATGCGATGGGGCCACCCTCCGTCCAGTCAGTTTCCAGGTCCGTGCCGAACATAAATTCCTTCACGGCGGCCGTATCGGTGATGACCTTCCAGACGCGGTCCGCCGGAGCATCAAAGGTGATGGTGGATGTGGCCACAAGGTGCACGGGCACTACCGGGCCTCCTTGGCGGTCAAGAGCAGATATTCCCAGTCCATTTGCCATGCGGCATCACCGTGGGCCTCGCCAAACGAATCGGCCAGTTCGGTCAGGGCTTTGTCCAGGGCCTGTGCCTTTTCCTGGTCGTCGCCGATGAACTTGTAGACCGAAATGGTGGGACCGTAGTGAGACTTGAAGTACCGCAGGAAGTCCTCCGGCTGGTGGAAACTGCGGATGGCCAGCGTGCGCTTTTTCGCCTGGACATCGGTGATCCTGTCGTCGAAGAGTTCACGCACGTGGTCTTCGCTGCCCCACAGCGGGGGCGGCTGGGCTCCGGGCGGGGCGGCGGCGCAAACGGCTTCATGGTGGCAAACATCCTTCCGATGAAGCCTTCGGGCGTCCAGCTGAGCAGGCCGATGGTGCCGCCGGGTTTGCACACCCGGACGATTTCGTCCGCACTGGCTTGGTGGTGCGGCGCAAACATCACACCCAGGCAGGACGTCACCACATCGAAGCTGTCGTCCTCGAACGGCAGGGCCTCGGCATCTGCTTCCATCCACTCCAGCTCCACGCCGCGGTCGGCTGCCTGGTGCCGCCCGGCGTCGAACAGTTCCGGAGTGAGGTCACTGGCGATCACCTGGGCGCCCATCATGGCCGCAGGGATGGCAGCGTTGCCGGCCCGGCCGCCACATCCAGGACACGCTGTTTGGCTTTGATTCCGCACGCATCAACCAGAATGGCTCCGAGGTCCAGGATCAGTTCGCTGGCCAGCGCGGGGTAGTCCCCTGAAGCCCACATGGCCCGGTGCTTCTGCTTCAGCGCACGGTCTGCCTCATCTACGTCCGCTTTGTCATTCATGGTGGCGCCCCTCTCCTTTGACAGGCTTTTCCTTGACAGGCTTCGGGTGGCAACACACTGTTGCACAGGGCTGCAATGCGACCCATTGTGGCCGCAGCGGGGCGGGCTGTAAAGCGTCTGGGGCTAGGGCCCGGCGCGGAAGCAAGCAAACTTAGGGTTTCCTTGTGTTTCCCCAACCTCCGAATTAGCGTGGAAGCCTGACCAGCCATCACGGCGCTACGGCGTCCAGGATTTCCCGGTCCCGGTGAAGGAGGACGGCATGCCCGGCAAAAAGAACCCGAGCCTGAAAGATCCTGAACTCTACGAGGAACTGCGCGAGGACGGCGCGTCCAAGCAGAAAGCCGCCCGTATCTCGAACTCGGCCGCCAAGAAAGGCCGCTCCGCGGTGGGCCGCAAGGGCGGGAAATCCGGCGACTACGACGACTGGACTGTCCCGCAACTCAAGGCCAAAGCCAAGGAAATAGGCCTCACCGGCTACTCAGCCAAAAAGAAGAGCGAGCTCATCTCCGCCCTGCGGAACTCCTAGGCGGCGGCCATCCCCACCAACGCAGCGTGTTCGCGGCCGACGCATTCCCGGTCCGCTTTTTCGCGGACGGCCTCAAGCACCCTTTCGCGCCCGTGTGGTGGTGGCCTTCGCCGCAGGCTTCGCGGCGGCGGTTTTGGTTTCGGTGGACTTCGCCGGAGCCGTCTTGGCACTCGTTGTCCTCGTCTCCGCAGTCTTGGCGCCGGCTTTGGCGGGAGCCTTCCCGCCGGGACTGTCGGCACTTTCTCCTGTGCCGGCGTCGTCCGCGTCCTCAGCGTCCGCATCCTCAGAGGCGGCATCCTCAGAGGCGGCAGGCTTCCCGCCGCCGCGCTTCCGCTCCAGGCTGCGCTTCAGCGCCTCCATCAGGTCGATGACCTCGCCGTTGCCGCCACCGCCCGCTTCCGCGCCGAACGTTTCGTCGGTATCGAGCGAATCGCCCTTCTCCAGCTTGGCCTCGATGAGCTTCCGGAGCTGCACCTGGTAGTCATCGGTGAAGTGCTCGGGCTCGAAATCCGCGGCCATGGACTCCACGAGGGCGGCGGACATTTCGCGTTCCTGGGCGGAAATCCGGATGGACGTGTCCAGGGCAGGGAAGCTGGCGTCCCGGACCTCGTCGGGCCACAGCAGGGACTGCAGCACCAGCACCTCGTCCTTGATGCGCAGCGCCCCAGCCGTGTCTTCTCGCGCAGGGCGAACTGGACGATGGCCACCCGGTCTGTGTCCTCAAGCGCCCGGCGCAGCAGGACATAGGCCTTGGGCGACTTGGAATCCGGCTCCAGGTAATAGCTCTTCTCGAACATCATCGGTTCCAGCTGCTCCGACGGCACGAACTGGACCACCTCGATCTCGTGGCTGTTCTCCGCCGGGATGGATTTGAGCTCATCCTTGGACAGGACCACCGTCCGGCCCTCGTCCTCGAACGCCTTGTCAATGTCCGAATAGTCGATGATTTTGCTGCAGACCTCGCACCGGCGCTGGTACCGGATCCGGCCGCCGTCGGCACTGTGGACCTGGTGGAGGCTGATGTCGTGGTCCTCGGTGGCGCTGTAGACCTTCACGGGCACGTTGACCAGGCCGAACGCGATGGCACCTTTCCAGATGGCTCTCATCCCTCAAGTGAACATCAGCCGGGGCCGGAGGTGAAGACCCGTGGCCGGGCCTAAGGAGCGTGTCAGGGTCGCGGGGAGGGAACTGACGCTCACCAACCTGGACAAAATCATCTACCCGGAGACCGGCACCACCAAGGCCGATGTCCTGGCCTACTACGCCGCCGTGGCCCATGTTCTGATTCCCGCCGCGGCCAACCGGCCCGCCACCCGCAAGCGATGGGTCAACGGGGTGGGCACCGCCGGGCATCCCGGCGAGGTGTTTTTCCAGAAGAACCTGGAGGATTCAGCGCCGGGCTGGCTCCCCCGCGCCGCCATCACACACAAGGACCGGACCATCTACTACCCGATGGTGAACGATCCCGCCACGCTCACCTGGTTCGGCCAGATCAATTCGCTGGAAATCCATGTCCCCCAGTGGCAGGTGGACTCCCACGGCAAGCAGCTGAACCCGGACCGCCTGGTCCTGGACCTCGATCCCGGCGACGGTGCCGGACTGGAGGAATGCGCCGAGGTTGCCAGGCTGGCACGCGCCATCCTGCAGGACGTAGGCCTGGAGCCGGTGCCGGTGACCAGCGGCAGCAAGGGCATCCACCTCTACGCGGGCCTGGACGGAACGCAGACCTCCGACCAGATCTCGGACTTTGCGCACGAACTGGCCCGCGCGCTGGAAGCGGACCACCCGGATCTCGCCGTGAGCGACATGAAAAAGACGCTGCGCAGAGGCAAGGTGCTGGTGGACTGGAGCCAGAACAGCGCCGCAAAGACCACCATCGTGCCGTACTCCCTGCGCGGCCGCCTCACGCCCACGGTGGCCGC
Organism: Arthrobacter sp. Hiyo4; assembly: GCA_002370555.1. Taxonomy (GTDB): domain Bacteria; phylum Actinomycetota; class Actinomycetes; order Actinomycetales; family Micrococcaceae; genus Arthrobacter. The sequence goes on along the minus strand of AP014718.1, from coordinate 309,730 downwards.
CCCTCGGACCTGGCAGGAGATCGGGTCCCCCGAACTGCAGCACCTCGACTACACAGCTGTGCTGCGCCGGGTCAAGGCGGGCAAGGACCCGTTCGCCGCCGTCGGCAGCGGTGCCGGGCACCCTGGGGACGCCGGGAACCCCAGTGCCAAGACGGACGACGGCGGCGCGCACGCCCGGCTGGAGCGGTACCGGTCGATGCGGGACCCTGATGCGACGCCTGAGCCGTTCTCCGGCGCCTCCGGAAACGGGGATACGTTCGTGATCCAGGAGCACCACGCGAGCAGGCTCCACTTCGACTTCCGGCTGGAGCACGAGGGTGTGCTGGTGTCGTGGGCCCTGCCGAAGGGCGTCCCGGAATCCGGCAAAAAGAACCACCTGGCGGTCCAGACCGAGGACCACCCTTTGGATTACGCCACGTTTGAGGGCACCATTCCCAAAGGCCAGTACGGCGCCGGCGAGGTGACCATCTGGGACCACGGCACGTATGAACTGGAGAAATGGATCAACGGTCGGGAGGTCATCGCCACGCTGACCGGTGCCGAGGGCGGCGGCCTGGGCGTCACCAGGAAGTTCGCCCTCATCCACACCGGCCGCGGGCAGGGCAGGGACTCCGAAGGACAATGGCTCATCCACCTGATGGACAAGGACCACCACACGTTCCATCCGCGGCGGGCTGCGGTGGAGGACGAACCAGCGGAGGGCGCGGCGGATGCTACGGCGGCGGACGCTTTCGGCGCTGAGCCTGCCGCGGACGTTTTCCCGGCCGCGACCGCGCCTTCCCCACTGCGTGCTGAAGATTTCGGTCCCATGATGGCAACGTCCGGGACCGCAGCCGACCTGCACGGCAGCGACTGGCAGTTCGAACTGAAGTGGGACGGCGTGCGTGCCCTGCTGGTCGCGGACGAGAAGAAGATCCGGATCTTCAGCCGCAACGGCATCGACGTCACCACAACCTACCCCGAACTGACGGACCGGACCTGCTGGCCGTCGGGCCCGTTCGTCGCCGACGGCGAGATTATCGCCGTCGGGCCTTCCGGCAGACCCGATTTCGGGCTGCTCCAGGGACGCATGAAACTGACCCGGCCCGCCGACGTCGCGAAGGCCCGCGCAGCAATCCCTGTCCGGCTGATGCTTTTTGACCTGCTGTCCGACGGCGGCGAGGACCTTCGCCAGCTGCCCTTCGCGAAGCGGCGGAAGCGGCTGGAGGAGTTCCATCACCCGTCGGAGTGTCCCGTGGAGCTGTCCGCCGTCCTGGACGAGAAAATCGAACACATCCTGGAGAGCGCGCAGGAGCTCGGCCTCGAGGGTGTGATGGCCAAGCGGACCGACAGCCGCTACGTCAGCGGGCAGCGAACCCGGACGTGGATCAAGATCAAGCTGGAACAGACCCAGGAAGTGGTGGTGGGCGGCTGGCGGCCGGGCAAGGGCGGGCGGCAGAGTTCGGTGGGTTCGCTGCTGGTGGGCATCCCTGACGGTAACAAGCTGCGGTATGTGGGCCGGGTGGGCAGCGGGTTCAACATGCGCGAACTGCACGAACTCCGGCAGAAAGTGGACGATCTGGCGCGCAAGACGTCACCGTTCGACGACGTTCCCCACGAAGATGCCTCGGACGCCCACTGGGTGGAGCCCCGGCTGGTCGGTGAGGTGACCTTCGGGGCATGGACCGGCAGCGGCAAGCTCAGGCATCCGGTGTGGCGGGGCTGGCGGCCGGACAAAAACGCCGACGAAGTGGTGCCGGAGGGTTAGCGACGCGGCGTTGGCGACGCGTAAATTTTCCCGGGACATGCAAAAGGCTTGGCGACACCCGAAATCGGGTGTCGCCAAGCCTTTTGTGTGTCGTCAGGTCAGATACGCCTCGTCAGCGGGGGTGTCGCTAGGACGAGTGCGGCATCTGCGGGCGTCCGGTACGGTGCACGGCCGTCACTGCAGCTTCCTGGCCCACGCGGCCGTGGCCTGCGCCCCGTTCCTTGGGGTGCCGGCGCTTGCCGTTGCCGTCCGGCCAATGGCGTTCGCCGGCCATCGCCGTGGTCACCGCAATGGTGGCCGGGTCCGGCATGGACGGGGTGTCCATGGCTGCCGCGAGATGATCCGCGACCTCCGGTTCGATCCTTGGTCCAGCATTTTTTTCAGCCATTTTTTCTTCCTTCCGCAATGAAATGAAGTGGTTACCAATAGTAGGTCTGGCGTGCTGTCCTGGCGCTGGATTTACCAGCGGACCTTCTTCTCTGCCGGGCCCTGCTTGCCGCTGACGTGGGTGGGCTTGTGGTTCTTGCCGACACTCTGTAGCCCGGAGTCGCCGCCCCTGGATTTGCTGGCAAGCATAGCCCGCTGCGCTTCGGTCAGCCCGGCCCGGATGCCCTTGGTTTCGGCGTCGTCCTGCGCGGATTCGGGTGGCCGGGAGTGTTGCTTTCAGTCATTTGGTGGAACCTTTCTGAGGAGAATCAGTGTGTCTGACGAGATCAGCATGGACGGGGCCGGTGGTACCAGGCCGCAGGCGTCCGCCTACTCAAAAATCAGTGTTCCCATGAATCAACAATAGGCAGTTTCAGGCCCGGTTGTGAACCCCCGATCTCCGGCCTATACATGGGGCCGGGTGGCGGCGGGAACTGGTGCCCGAACGGCCGTGGCGGCTGTCACTTTTCCGCGCGGATCAGGGGAAAAATGGCACAAAAAAGGGGTCGTGAACAAAAAGATTCGGTAACGACGGCGGCGAACCGTCCGAATCCCAATGATGACGGGGCGAGAGCAGCCAAAAGAAATCCCTGACAACCGGTGGAAACCCTCTCTAAGAAGGGCACCTTACGGTATAAAACTCTCATTTGCCTTTGAATCCGGCGTAAAATTGAAAGCCTGCCCAGAGCGGGGCAGCTACAAGTCGCAAGCAAATGACCTCCATAGGAGTCGCCCAAATGCCCACAGACCGAAGCAGGACCGACTCTTCAGCAGGCGTGAACAACGCCAGCCGACCCAACGAAGCAGCACCAAATAACGCACTCCCAAGTCCGCGTAAACCGAAGATCCTTGTACGCCGCAGGCTCAAAGAGTCCGACGTGAATGTTGTAAACCAGCCCATGCTGAAAAAAGCGCTCGGCGGAACCATCGTGGGTAACACCATGGAGTGGTTCGACGTCGGCGTATTCGGCTACCTGATCACCACCATGGGACCGGTCTTCCTCCCCGAAGCCGACAAGTCCGTCCAGACGCTGTTCCTGCTTGGAACGTTCGCTGCCACCTTCATTGCCCGTCCACTCGGCGGTGTTGTATTCGGCTGGCTCGGCGACAAGATCGGGCGGCAAAAGGTCCTCGCCGCAACACTGATGATTATGGCGGCCAGTACGTTCGCCGTCGGGCTGTTGCCCGGATACGCCCAGATCGGCATCTGGGCCGCTGCGCTGCTCGTCATCCTGAAGCTTGTACAGGGCTTCTCCACCGGCGGTGAATATGCAGGCGCCACGACGTTCGTGAGCGAATACGCCCCGGACAAGCGCCGTGGATTCTTTGCAAGCTTCCTGGACATGGGCAGCTACCTTGGCTTTGCCCTGGGTGCGGCGCTGGTTTCTGTCCTGCAGTTGACCCTTGGCCAGACCGCCATGGAGGAATGGGGCTGGCGCATTCCATTCCTGGTTGCAGGTCCGCTGGGCCTCATCGCCATCTACTTCCGGAACAAGATCGAGGAATCCCCTCAGTTCCAGGCCACTCTCGACGCCAAGGAAACCATCGGGCAGGACGCCGCAGCAGCTGACGTGGACGCCGCCAAGGGTCCCTTAGGAATCGTCAAGGCTTACTGGCGCTCGCTCATCGTGGCCATGATCCTCGTCGCCGCAGCCAACACGGCCGGCTACGCCTTGACGTCGTACATGCCGACGTACCTCACCGAGTCCAAGGGCTACGATCCCGTCCACGGAACGCTGCTGACCATCCCCGTGCTGGTCATCATGAGCCTCTGTATCCCCTGACCGGGAAGCTGTCTGACCGGATCGGCCGCCGTCCCGTGCTGTGGATCGGCGCCATCAGCACAGTGGTGCTGGCAACCCCGGCGTTCCTCCTGATCGGCGTCGGCGACGTCTGGTCAACTCTGGCAGGCCTCTCGCTGATCGCCTTCCCGGTGACGTTCTATGTTGCGAACCTCGCCTCTGCATTGCCCGCGCAGTTCCCGACAGCCAACAGGTACGGCGCCATGGGCATCGCCTACAACTTCGCCGTGGCGATCTTCGGAGGCACCACCCCGTTCATCGTTGCCGCGCTGATCACGACGACCGGCGATGACATGATGCCGGCCTACTACCTCATGGCTACTTCAGCCATCGGAGCTGTGGCCATCTACTTCCTGAAGGAATCAGCCCAGCGTCCGCTGCCCGGCTCCATGCCCAGCGTGGACACCCAGGCAGAGGCCAAGGAACTGGTTGCCACCCAGGACGAGAACCCGCTGATTGACCTGGACGACATGCCGTTCGAATCCCAGGACGTCACCGATGCCGCGGCCGCTAAGGTTCCGGCCGGAGTCTAAGCAAGCAACGCATCGGAACAACAAACCGGCCTGGCCGTCTTGTAGCCCGCGCTCAAAGGCCCGTCCCGCGCGCTTTCCTTGGGGGAAGCACGCAGGCGGGCCTTAGCCGTGCCTGGCAGTGGCCTCCGGCCAGCCCACGCGACGCCCTGTGACCCAGCTAATGGTCAGCGTTCCGGGCTTCTGCTAATTTTCGAACAAGGGCTTGAGGTGTTGGCTGTGCGCAGAGTCATGGCCCACGCCCGCACCCTGCACGCCCTGGGCCCGGCGAACAACGACCGGCTCTCGGCCGTGCGGGTTGCGGTGGAGACCTTTGTTGGCGCCGTGATCGGTATCGCCGTGGTGGTGGCCGTCCGTGCGCCGCGGAGGGCTACTGCTTCGGACGCCGCGGCGGCCCGGACGTAAACCGCGCCGGCAGCACACGCGAGATCGCGGCCACCAGTTTGTAGCGTTTGGTGGGGATCGAAACGCCCTTCCCGCGGGCGTTGTCAGCCAGGCCGTCCCGGACCACCCAGTCCGCCCGCAGCCACATCCAGTGCGGGGCAACCGACTTGTCCATGCCCATCCGGTCATGGAATTCGGTGTGCGTGAACCCGGGGCACAGCGCGGTGACGTGCACGCCTTTAGTCCCGTACGCCAGGTTGGCCCAGCGGCTGAAGCTGACCTGCCAGGCCTTCGCAGCCGAATAGCTGCCCCGGTTGGCGAAGGCCGCCACGCTGGCCACGTTGATGATCCGGCCGGAGTGCCGCTCCAGCATCCCCTGCAGTACTGCATGGCAGAGCTCCATGGGGGTCTGCACGTGCAGGCGCAGGTGCCGTTTCTCGTCGTCCACGGAATTGTTTTCGAAGGAATGCAGCAGCCCGGTCCCCGCATTGTTCACCAGGATCTCAACCGGCCGTGCAGCGTCCGTGAGGCGCCCGACGACGGCAGCCACACCGGCGTCGTCCGTCAGGTCTGCGGGCAGCACCTCGGTGGAAACACTGTAATCACGCTCGAGTTCGTCAGCGATCTGCTGCAGCCGGGCGGCGTCGCGGGCCACCAGCACCATGTGGTGGCCTTCCTGCGCGAGCTGGCGGGCGAACTCCGCTCCCAGCCCTGCGGTTGCCCCTGTTACGAGCGCGGTGGTGGGTGTCTCCATGCGCCCAGACTAGCCGTGTAACGGCGCCGGCGGCTGGTGCAGGCCGAAGGTCGAGCCCTGGTCGTCCTGGCAGAGCCTGAATCTTCCGTACTCCGCCGGGTCCTCGTCGCCCAGTTCCGCGCTGTCCGTCGAGCCGCCAAGTTCACTCACCCGGGCCAGGGCGGCGTCCATGTCGTCCACCCGGAAGAACAGCTAGGGCCCGGGCCAGAGTCAGCCTGCCCTCTCAGTGGTCCAGAAAGATCTCCGGTTTGTGTCAATCCTGCCTCGCACCGTTCGACCTATGGATGAGAAGGTCGAAGGGCGACCTTCCATAAAACCAAGGAGTACGTGATGGCCAAGTACATGTTGATTATGCGGGCCGACGAGGCGTTCGAGAAGTTCGAGAACCTCGATTTCAACGAAGTCCTCGAAGCCATGGGCAAGTACAACGGCGAGCTCATCCGCGCCGGGGTCCTGTTGGCGGCCGACGGCCGCGACGACGCGAAAAACGGCGTGGTGGTGGACTTCACCGGCGAAACACCCGTGGTCACGGACGGCCCTACGGCGAAACCAAGGAACTGTTCGGCGGCTACCACATCCTGGACGTGGCATCGATCAAGGAGGCCGTCGAGTGGGCCAAGCGGGCTCCCATGACGGCGGGCACCAAGACCGAGATCGGGCGCGTGACCAGCATCGACGAGTTCCCGCAGGACAACGAATGGATCCAGATGGAACGCGCCTGGCGCGAACAGACCGGGCAGCTCTGACCCAACGGTGAGTGGTGTTGAGGCGCGGGGCGCCGTCGAGGCGGTGTGGCGGATGGAATCCGCCCGCATCGTCGGCGCCCTGGCCCGCATGCTGGCGCGGATCTCGCCGGAGCCCGAGGATTTCGGGCTGATTGCGCTGATGGAACTCACCGCCGCGCGGTTCCCGGCCCGGCTTGATGCGTCGGGCCGCCCGGTGCTTCTGGAAGACCAGGACCGACGGCGGTGGGACCAGGCCGCGATCCGGCGCGGACGTGCGGCGCTGGCCCGGGCCGCGGGATCCGGACGCGGGTTGGGTGCCTACGGTCTCCAGGCTTCCATCGCTGAGTGCCACGCGGTGGCTCATTCGGTTGCCGAGACGGACACTGGCAGCGGATCGTCATCCTCTGCGAAGCCCTCGGCAGGCTGGCCCGTCCCCGTCGTCGAACTCAACCGTGCAGTGGCGGTGGCGATGGCTTCCGGCCCGGTGGACGGACTGGAGCTGGTGGAAGCCATCGCCGCACGCGGAGAACTGGCGGGCTCGCACCTGCTCGCCGCGGCCCGTGGCGAGATGCTCACCCGGCTCGGCCGCCGTGACGACGCACGGTCCGCACTCCGGCAGTCCGTGGCGCTGTGCGGGAACGCCGCCGAGCGCGCGGTGCTTCAGCGCAAGGTGGACGAGCTCAGCTGACCCCGGGGTGGGCTCACCCCACAGCGAACCTGGCGAGCGGGTTGGCGAGCCGGCCGGCCAGCTGCAACCCGCCGGACGGGTCCGTGAGGTCAAGCATCTGCTGGTTGTTCCGCAGCTGCAGCCGGTTCAGGCACGACAGTTCAAAGTCGGCGGCGAACAGGTCGTGGCGGGCGAACTGGTCCGCCAGCTCCGGGTGCTCGGCCTGGTAGTCCCGGATGACCCGCGCGGCCGTGCCCCAGAACTGATCCTCGCTGAGCTTCCCGTCCTCCACCAGCAGGGCACCGAGGAACCGGAAGATGCAGTCGAACACATCCGTAAAGATGGCCAGCACCTTTTCGCCGTCGGGAATGTCCGCGCGGATGCGTGACACTTCTTCGGGGAGGTCCAGCCGGCGCCCCATCACCACGATTTCCTCGGCAATGTCCTTCATCACCGCACGGACGGGCACACCGTTGTCCAGCACCAGGATCACGTTCTCGCCATGCGGCATAAAGGCGAGTTCGTACCGGTAGAGGCAGTGGACCAGCGGGACGAGGTAGGCCTCGAAGTAGCGGCGCAGCCATTCGGCAGGCTCCAGTCCGGAGCGCTCAATCAGGGCGGACACCATCGGTTTGCCGGTCGAATCGACGTGCAGCAGGGACGCCATGGTGGCCAGCTGCTGGCCGTCCTCCAGCAGCTGGAGCGGACTTTCCCGCCACAGCGCGGACAGCATCTTCCGGTATGGCGAGCCCTTGGCGGACGCGGCCTCGTAGTAGCCGTTGTGGTAGCCGATGGCAGCGATCTCGCTGATCATCGCCAGGCCGCGTTTCTGCAGGGCTTCGTCTGAACGGATCAGATCCTGCAGCCAGTCGTTGATGGCCGGGGTGGCTTTCATGTACTGCGGCGAGAGGCCGCGCATAAAGCCCATGTTCAGGACGGATATCGCCGTCTTGACGTAGCTCTTCGCCGGGGCGCTCGTGTTGAAGAACGTGCGGATGGACTGCTGGGCCTGGTAGCTGTCCGGGCCTGTCCCCAGGTGGATGATGTGCTGCTGGGCAATTTCGGCCGCGAACGTGACGGTGAGCTTGTTCTCCCACTGCCATGGGTGCACCGGCATGAGGAAGTACTGGGCGGGGTCCACACCCTGGGCGGTGAATTCGGTTTCAAAGGACTGCAGCGCGGCGGCGCCGAGCTCGGCCTCCAGGTGGGGGCGGTAGTCCAATCCGGCGCTGGCGGTGAAGACAGCCTTGCTGCGGTGGACCCCGATCCATTCCAAGCGGACGGGGGCTCCGGTCTCCGGTGCGTACGCCCGGTAGTCGCTGATGCCGAACCCCAGCCGGCCGTTGTTGGCCACGAAACACGGGTGGCCCTCAGTCATGCTGCGTTCGATGGCCTGGAAGTCGGCGGCGGGGTCCGTGCCGCCGGTGACTCCTGCCGCGAGTTCCGCGGCGGACGGCTGTCCCAGCCACTGCTTGTAGGAGTGGCCGGCCAGCGTGCTGCTGATCTCCTCGAGGTAGACCGGGAGCATCTCCTCGCGGATCCCCAGTGTGTCCTTGAACTCGGTGATGAAACGCAGGGCATCGGGGGCGGCATCCCCGCCGCTCCGGGTGCAGCGGATGGACGCGGCGTCCACCGACCAGTGCTCCAGCTCCAGGACGCGGGCGGTGAACGAGTACGCCGTGGAGCCGTCGTCGCTGCGGACCACGTACACCGCGGGCTCGTCCGGACCCGTGGCACCCCTGCCGGAGCCCAGGCACTGCGGCTTCAGGATGCGTTCGTGCAGGAATTCGGCGAGCGCCTTGCGGACCAGGTGGCGGTTGGCCGTGGCCCAGCGCTCCGGCGCGAGGTGCGGGACGGTGTCCGCGGTGGTTCCCGCCATGGCAGCGGCGGTGGGGTCCAGCTCGATGATGGTCACAGTATGGCTCCCTGGTGGATCGGGGCGGAAAGGTCATGGGAAAGGTCGAGGTGGTTGCGGAGCACGGCGCGGGCGGCAAGGTAGTCCTGGCGGGTGCAGAAGCTGAGCAGCGCTTCCTTGTCCGGCAGCGTTACGACTCCTGCCGGCTGGAAGCCGAGCCGCTCGTTGAGCACATGGATCTTGGCGTTCCTGGCATCCGGTTCCACCACCACGCGTTCCACGCCCGGTTTTTCGAACAACCGCTCCAGCACGGCATCCATTACCGCGGCCGTGTACCCCGGTTGGGGATCTCCCGACGGCGGCGCCACCAGCAGGTGCATGCCGATGTCGCCGTCCTGCACGGCATAGGCTGCGGCCAGTGGTGAGGCGGACGGACGGTACTCCTCCATCAGGAAGGCGGGCACGCCGCCGTCGAGCCCCAGCAGCGCATGGTGATGGCCGCTGGACTGGATCTTTGTGTACTCCTCCACAACCACGTCGACTGTGGAGGACAGCATCCCCCAGAACGACGCACAGGGCTGGGTTACCCAGCTGTGGAGGAGTGGTGCATCGGCAACGGCGTCAACACAGCGGAACGTGAAGCTCATGCGGACACCCCGGCCTTCGCGGCTGGGAGTGTTCCGGCGGATTCGGCCAGGCCATCCGGCGCGCCGAACTGCTGGAACGCGATGCTGCGCTCCACCGGATAGACCTCGCGGCCGGTGATTTCGCGCAGGATGCACGAGTTGCGATAGGCGGCCATGCCCAGGTCCGGGGTGACAAAACCATGCGTGTGCAGTTCGGCGTTCTGGACGAAAATTTCGCCGGTTCGACGCCGGTACTGTAGTTGCGTGCCACGGCGAACCTGCCGGCGGTGTCCCGTGCGATCCGCTCCTGGATGCCGGCCAGGAATTCCGGCTCCCGGTAGGTGTAGCCGGTGGCCAGGACCACGGCCTCGCTGTCCAGGACATAATCCGAGCCCTGCTCCTCGTGTCGGAGCTGCAGGGTGTGGGAACCGGTGGCCTGATCCCACGCGGCGCCGGTGAGTGACGAGTGAGTCAGGAGCTGGGTGTCCACCATGCCGGAAAGGCTCTTGGTGTAGAGGAGGTCGTAGATGGCGTCGATCAGCTCGGAGTTGATGCCCTTGTACAGGTTCTTCTGGCTCTTGATCAGGCCGTCGCGCTGGTCCTGCGGCAGCCGGTGGAAGTAGTCCACGTACTCCGGCGAGGTCATCTCCAGCGTGAGCTTGGTGTACTCCAGCGGGAAGAACCGCCCTGACCGGGTAACCCAGTTCAGCTGGTAGCCGTGGACGTCGATCTCCTGCAGGAGCTCGTAGTAGATTTCCGCGGCGCTCTGGCCGCTGCCCACGATGGTGATGCTGCGTTTGGCCTGCAGCTCACTCTTCCTCGACAGGTAGTCGGCATTGTGGAGGACAAGTCCCCGCCGTTGGCCGCAGCGTCGACTATCCCGTCACACGACGCCGGCACGTACGGGGAGGTGCCCGTGCCCAGCACCAGGCGCCGCGCCAGCAGCACCTCAGGCCCCTCCGGACCTTCCACCGAAAGGCGGTACACGCCGGCGTCGTACGTTACATCCAGCACAACCGTGCTAAAACGGACGGACCGCAGCTGGCCGGCCACCCACTGGCAGTACTGGTTGTACTCCGCGCGCAGCGGATAGAAGTTTTCCCGGATGTAGAACCGGTAGAGCCGCCCGGTCTGCTTGAGGAAGTTCAGGAACGAATACGGCGAGGTGGGGTCGGCCAGAGTCACCAGGTCCGCCATGAACGGCACCTGGAGGTGGGCAGGTTCCAGCATCATGCCGGGGTGCCAGTCGAAGGAATCCCGCTGTTCCAGGAAGACGCCGTCGAGGCCGTCCATCGGCTCGCTGAGGGCGGCGAGGCCCAGATTGAAGGGCCCGACGCCGATACCGGCGAAGTCGTAGATGCGCGGTTCCGTGGAGGTGCTCATGCGGATGCTCCCGTTGTGGCGGTGTTTGCCAGCAACTGCGCGCCGGTGCGGCGGAGCAGTTCGATGATCTCCCTGATGTCCTCCAGGGTTGCCTCGGCGTTGAGGAGGGTGACCTTCAGGTAGTGCCTGCCCGCCACCTTGGTGCCGGCCACCACGGCCTGGCCGGAGGCGAAGACCGCCGCGCGGATGGCCGGGTTGAGGGCGTCTGCCGCCTCCTCGGAGAGCCGCCCACCGGCGTCGGACACTGCCCCGGCGAGTTCAGAACCGGAGACCCGCGGCCGGTACCGGAAAACCAGCGTGCTGAGTTCCGGAGCGGCGGCGAGCTCGAAGTCGTCGTCGGCCGCCAGTACGGAGCCCACCCGCGTGGCAAGGTCGATGGCCTCGTCAAAAAGGGCGCCGATCGCGTCCGCGCCCATGATGCGCAGGGTCAGCCACAGCTTGAGCGCGTCAAAGCGCCGGGTGGTCTGGATGCTCTTGTCCACCTGGTTGGGGATCTCGGCCAGGGCGGCGCTTTCCGGGTTCAGGTAATCCGCGTAGTAGGTGACGTGCTGCAGCATGGCGCGGTCCCGGACCAGCAGCGCGCTGGAGCTGACGGGCTGGAAGAACGTTTTGTGGAAGTCCACGGTGACGGAATCGGCCAGCCGCGTGCCGTCCAGCAGGTGGCGGTAGCGGTTCGAAACCATCAGCCCACCGCCGTAGGCCGCGTCAATGTGGAACCAGGCACCGTAGGCACGGGCCAGGGCGGCGAGGTCCGCGAGCGGGTCCACGGCACCGAAGTCGGTGGTCCCGGCGGTGGCCACAACCGCCATCGGCACCAGCCCGGCGTCGTGCGTTTCCGCCATGGCCTCTGCGAGGGCGGCAGGGTCCATCCTGTGGTCCGGGGCGCACGGGACCGAGATGACGGCGTCGAAACCCATACCGAGCATGGAGGCGGATTTCTGGATGCTGAAGTGGCTGTCCGCGGACGTGAAAATGCGCAGCTTTTCCAGCAGGGCGGGCAGCCGGAGTCCGGTGTTGGCCGGTTCCTGACGCAGGCCCGCCACGGCGTGGTTGCGGGCGATCAGCAGGGCCTGCAGGTTGGATTGGCTGCCGCCGGAAGTGAACACGCCGTCGGCAGCGGCCCCCAGCTGCAGCCGCTCGGCGGTCCAGTCGATGAGCCGGCGCTCGATCATGGTGGCCCGGCGCTCTGGTCCCAGGTGTCCATCGAGGAGTTCACCGCGGAGAGGATGGCCTCCCCCACCAGCGCCGGGATCACCACAGGGCAGTTCAGGTGGGCGGCGTACTTGGCATCGTGGAAATAGATGGCATCCCGGAGGTAGACGGACTCAAGCTCCTCAAGGGCCGCGGCGGTGTCCGGGAGCGGCCGGTCCAGGTCCACGGCGCCGATGCGCGCCTTCATGTCGGCAGGTCCGACGCCGGTGAACGGCCGGGCGGTGCGGTCCAGTTTGGTGGCAACGGCGTTGACGCCCTGCAGCACCTGCGCCACGTAACGGTTGGAGTTCCGGGTGTTGAACAGATGGTTGGTGGCAGCGAGGGCCAGCTCCACGCGTGAGCCGAAATCCTGCCCGGGCAGGGTTTGGCTCACCCGATTTTCATCCACGTACATCTCATCAACACGGGGCAGCAGCGGCACAGTGGTCATCCTTAGTTCGATGTTGGGTTGTCTTTAGCAAGGTAAGCCTTACTTAGGTTAACCTTTTCGTCAAACTTTAGTGACTTATTTATCTTAAGCAGCGGGAATGCGGCTTTCTTCAGGTCGCGGGCGGGTCATTGACTGGCCCGATCGTGAATCGGGTGCAAAATACTCCGCGCGAACGGACGCTTGAGGCCCTCCGGTCTTTGAGCGTGAACAGCGCGAACTGGCAGCTAATGACCTCAAATCGGGGACTTGGCGTCATTAGCTGCCAGTTCGCGCTGGTCCGAGGGGCTTAAATGACCGTTCGCGCTAGTTGTCCGGCCAGTCGATGTGCTGTTCGTAGCCCTCGTGAGCACGGAGGTAGCCGGAGATGAAGGGGCAATGCGGGATGATCCGTTTACCCGAAGCCACCACGTCGTCGAGCGCGAAGTGAGCCAGCACCTTGCCCAGTCCCTGGCCCTGGAAGGCCTCGGCGGTGTCGGTGTGGAGGAAATCCACGTGTCCGGGCAGGTCCCGGAAAAAGGACTGGACGGCGACCTTTCCGCCCACCCGCAGCTCGTAGCGGTGATGCTCGTCATCCCTGGACAGCGAGACGTCGGGGCTGAACTTGTCCTCTGTGGAAATCATGTTCTCAGTCATGGTTCGACATTGGCACTACTTGGCCCCGCTGGCAATGGCCCTCAGACTGGCTGCCATCGTGGGCGACGCGTTCGGCACTGACATCGCCGGGGACCCGTTCGGGCATCCGGCCCAGCAGCAGGACGGCCAACACAAAGCATGCTGCGCCGCCTCCGAGCAGGCCCAGCGTCAGGCCGTTGAGGGCAGCGTCCGCCACCGGAATGAAGACGACGACGGCGGCCGTCACCACCGCGGCGGCGGGCCGGCCGCGGGCGTGGACAGACGCCGTCGGACGTTCCTCAAGGTGACCGAACGCGGCCAGCACCGGGAGCAGGAGAGCCACAACCCCCAGGAAGACTAGCGGACGGGCCCACCACCATTCGGCGGTGCCGGCCGCGGGCTTGGGGAAGTCTGTGAGGAGCAGGAGCCCGGACATGGCCGCGAGCAATGGCAGGTGCCACAGGTACACGGTCATGGAGCGGCGGCCGGCAACCATGACCAGCGCCCGGATCCAGCGCACGCCGGAAACCCAGCCGAGCCCCGGCCGGAAAAGCTGGAGCGCGGCAGCCTGGGACAGGCCCAGGAGCAGCAGGCAGAAGTTGGGCGGGTTGAGGTTGACCAGCATGTTTCCGGAGTAGAGACCCAGGCCGGTGACCAGCCCGAGCACCAGGTTGGCTGCCAGGATGAGCCCCACCAGGCCGGAGCGCGTGAGCCTGTCGAAGTAACCGTCGGCCACCAGGAAACCAAGCTGCTGCACGGCGCACCACAGGAAAACAAGATTTGCGTAGGCGAGCATGGGCAGGGCTCCGCGGAGGCAGTCGATGGCCACAACGAGGGCCGCCAGGACCCCAACGGTCAGCCAGGGCGCGCGCTCATGGAACCGGGCCAGGAGCGGGATGTTGAGCTGGGCGGCCAGGTAGGCGGCCAGGAACCAGAGCGGCATGCCCGCTCCGGTGGTCATCAGCTGCACCACCTGGGTGTCCACGCCCAACAGAAGCGCGGCCCAGAACCCCAGGAACATCACCGCCAGGAGTGCCGCCGCCGGGCGGACCAGCCGCAGCAGCCGGGCCTGGGCAAACTCGATGCCCGTACCGCCGCGGGCTCTCAGCCGCTGCCAGGACTGGAGGCCAGTGATGCCGCCGGTCACGAAGAACAGCGGCATCACCATAAAGATCCAGATCACCGGCTCGAACCACGGCTGATCGCCCAGCGTATTTTTGGAGGTCACGGTGCCGTCCCCTTGCAGGACCGGGCTGACCATCATGCAGTGGCCCACCACCACCAGGGCCAGGCAGACGAACCGGACAAGGTCGATCACGAGGTCGCGCCGGACCGCGGGTTCACCGTGCGGGGCCGGTCCCGGCTCCTTCACACCACTCACGTGCAGTCCCAACATGCGCCGATGCTGCTGTTGACTCAATTGTCCGCCCGCGATGCGCTCCCGGCCAGAAACGTCGTAAGTTTTTTGGGGGGGTGCTTTAGCCGGGCTTCGGTCGTGCCGTGGTGCTTAGGCGGTGCACTTGGTGGGCGCGACAACCTTGATGACTGCGGAATCGTCGGCGGCGGCGAGGCCCTGGGCCTGGCCCAGCAGGTACAGCTGCTCGGCGGCGGCGGCAACGGGGCTGCCAGGCCGGCGGCGCGGGTGGCCTTGCCCACGATGCCCATGTCCTTGACGAAGATGTCCAGGTTGGACAGAACCTCGGCGCCTTCCTCGGTGTAGGCCTCGAGGATGGGAGGGCCGCGGTTGGAAAGCATAAACGAACCTGCCGCGCCGGCTTCGAGGGCTGCGAGGGTCTTGGCCTGGTCCAGGCCGAGCGCGTCGGCGAGGGCCATGGCCTCGGCGGCGGCCACGATGTGGATGCCGAACAGCGGCGCGTCCACGAGCTCAACGCCGTATTCGGTGGGGTCGTCGTCGAGCACTACGAGCATCCGGGGGGTCTCCGCGCTGGACGCGGCGACGGCGTCGGCCACAAGGCCGGCGGGAATCCGGACTTCGGCCGGGAAAGCGGCCAGGATGTCTGCTTCAAGCGTCACAGTGCACTCCGCTGTGTGGAAATCTCTATGCATTGACGTAACTGTAAGATGTTTGACATCTAACATTTCGAATAGTGTGGCGCAGGACATAGAAACGCGCAAGTAGACTTGTCAGACATATCTGGCGACGCCGCAGGGGGGACATATGGCACGGAAATCACTGGTGGGCGTTGTTGCCGACGAACTCCTGGACCGGATCATTGCCGGGGACTTTCCACCCGGATCCAGCGTGCCCGGCGAGCTGGAACTCAGCGCCAGGCACGAGGTGAGCCGGATGACGGTGCGCGAGGCCATGAAAACCCTGGAAGCGCAGCGGATCCTCAGCGTGGAACGCGGCCGCGGCACGTTCGTTAACCCGTTGAACCGTTGGGCTTCGTTGGAAGCTGTCCTGCGCGCCGCGTCAGAGGGACAGAACGAGGCCGCCGCCTCCGTGCAGCTCATCGAACTGCGCCGAATGCTTGAAACCGGGGCGTGCGAACTCGCAGCGGTACGGATCAGCGACGCCGACATCCAGGCGCTGTTCGGCCATGTAGCGGCGATGCGGGCCGCCTATAAGGTCAACGACATTGCCGCCTTCGTGGAGGCTGATTTGGCATTCCACGACCTGATCCTGCGCGCCTCGGAGAACGTTTTTGTGGCGGTCCTTTTCGCACCGCTGCACCGGGTGCTGGAGAAGCGCCGGGCCGAAACATCGGCCGTGCCAACCATCCAGGAGCACGCCATCGGACACCACCAGAACATCGCCGAGGCACTGGAATCCCGTAACCCGGGCAGGTCGCGCGAAGCCATGGACCTGCACATGCAACAGACCCTGGATGACCTCAAGAACCTGGTCCTCGAAGCGCCCTGACCAGAGTCCACTCCGCAGTATTGGCTCTGGCCACGCTTCAGAAGTGCCACTAGTGTTCAAGAACGGCCCGCAACCGGGAATCGAAGGCGATCACGAGGAGCGAAGTTGTCCAACCACACGTACAGCATTACTGAAATTGTCGGCACCTCCGGAGAAGGCGTGGACGCGGCAGTCCGCAACGGGATCGCCGAGGCCGCCAAGACCTTGCGCAACCTGGACTGGTTCGAGGTCAAGGAAATCCGCGGTCACCTCGAAGACGGCAAGGTTGCCGACTGGCAGGTACGGATCAAGCTCGGTTTCCGCCACGAAGGCTGACCCTTCCAAGGTCTGAACAGTGATGGCCGCGTCCTTTGGGCGCGGCCATCAGTGTTCAGCCATCACTGTTCAGTCATTAGGCACGGCCCCTGCCAGGCACTTCCTACAACGAAGGTAGGACTGCCGGTCCTAGGAAAAACAGGGACACGGTCAGGGACTGAAAATCCGCGCGAAAGTGCATAGGCTCGTACCGGAGCAGTTCCCGAAAGCGGTTTCCTGCGGACATCCCGAGCCAGGAACCATCCTTCAGCACTACGAGGAGTACCCATGTCAGAAATCTCGCTGAACAACGGCGTCACTATCCCCCAGCTCGGCTTCGGAGTTTTCCAGGTTCCGCCGGAAGACACTCAGCGGATCGTTGAGGATGCCCTGGCAGCCGGCTACCGCCACATCGACACCGCCGCGGGATACCGCAACGAAGCAGGTGTTGGCGCTGCCATCGCGGCCTCGGGCATTCCGCGCGAGGAAATCTTCGTGACCAGCAAGCTCCGCAACGGCGATCAGGGCCGGGCCTGGGACGCATTCCAGGACACCCGCGAGGCGCTGGGTCTTGACTTCGTGGACCTCTACCTCATCCACTGGCCGGTCCCGTCACAGGGCCTCTACGTCCAGGCCTGGAAGGAGCTGGAGGCCCTGTATGCCGCCAAGGCGATCCGTGCCATCGGCGTCTCGAACTTCCTTGCCGACCATCTGGACACCCTGCTGGAGTCCACGGACCTCGTACCCGCCGTGAACCAGATTGAACTGCACCCCAGCTACCAGCAGGCCAAACTAGCCGCCAAATGCCGTGCCCTCGGGATTGCGGTGGAGGCCTACAGTCCCCTGGGCCAGGGTGGGGACCTCAACGGAAACGCCGTCACCGCCGTTGCGCAGGCACACGACGCCACGACGGCGCAGGTGGTCCTGGCCTGGCACCTGGCCGCCGGCACCATCGTCATCCCCAAGTCGGTAAACCCGTCCCGTATCCGCGAAAACTTCGCGGCCGCGTCCCTAACCCTGGCCGACGACGAGCTCGCCTCCATCACCGCCCTCGAGCGGGGCGCGCGCATCGGTTCCGATCCCGCCGTCGCCGCTTTCACACAGCTGTAGCCAACGCTGACCGAGCCTGCCGGCGCCGATTCCGGCGGGCTCGGTCACCGAGTTCCGCCACGTCCAACCACCAGCGAAGGATCCCTCCGTATGCAGTACACGCACCTGGGCCGTTCGGGCCTGAAAGTTTCCCGGCTTTGCCTGGGCACCATGAACTTCGGCCCGCACACCGACGAGGCTGATGCGCACCACATCATGGATTCCGCCCTGGACGCCGGCATTAACTTCTTCGACACAGCCAACGTCTATGGCGGCAGCGGGCACCGGGGCTGGACCGAGGAAATCATTGGCCGCTGGTTCGCGAAGGGCGGCGAGCGGCGCGAACGGACGGTCCTGGCCACAAAGCTGTACGGCACCATGACAGACCGCCCCAACGAGTCCAAGCTGTCCGCGCTGAACATCCGGCGCGCCCTGGATGCCAGCCTGAAGCGCCTCCAGACGGACTACATCGACGTGTACCAGTTCCATCACATTGACAGGGACACACCCTGGGACGAGATCTGGCAGGCCATCGAAGTAGCCGTCCAACAGGGCAAGATTCTCTACTCGGGCAGCAGCAACTTCGCGGGCTGGCACATCGCCCAGGCACAGGAAGCTGCCGTCCGCCGGAACTACACCGGGCTGGTCAGCGAGCAGTCCATCTATAACCTGTTCCGCCGCGAGGTGGAGCTGGAGGTCATCCCCGCCGCACAGCAGTACGGCCTGGGCCTGATCCCATGGTCGCCGCTCCAGGGCGGGCTGCTGGGCGGCGTCCTGAAGAAGGAACGCGCGGGCGTCCGGCGTACCGAAGGGCGCGCCGCGGAAACGCTCAAGCAGCACCGGGACCAGATCCAGCAGTTCGAGGATCTCGCGGACGGGCTGGGCACGAACCCGGCGACATTGCGCTCGCGTGGCTGCTTCACCAGCCTGCTGTCACCGCACCGATCGTGGGGCCGCGCACGAAGGAACAGCTCGACGCCGGCATCCGGGCGTTGGACGTGACGCTCGACGCCGACGCGCTCAAGCGGCTCGACGACATCTTCCCGGGCCACCGCCCGGCACCGGAGGACTACGCCTGGTGAATCCACTGGATTCCGCGGCCGACACCGTGGCACCACGGAGCATCCTCTTCCTGGGCGGCACCGGGGTGATCAGCGCCGCAGCGGCGGAACGCGCCGTCGTACTGGGACACCGGGTGACCATCCTCAACCGCGGCCAATCAGGCACGCAGCACGGCGTCGGCCTACCAGAAGCCGCCCACGCGGCTGCCGATCCTGGAATCCACTCCGCTGAAAAATCTGTTCTGGCGCCGGGCACAGCCCCCATCTGGGCCCAAGCCTCCTGGGCGACCGCGCCCACTCCGTAGTTTTCGAAAACGCCAAGATCAAAGCCCTGGTGCCTGGCTTTGCGGCCACCATTCCCTTCGCGGACGGGACCCGGGAGATCGTTGACTGGCATGACAGCCACCCCGAACTTCAGGTGGTGGACCCGTCGTTTATGGATCTGAGTGATCGGCTGATCAGGTGGGCGCGCAGGGCCGCGGACTGACGGCGCCGCCCGGCCACCCGGACCAGCAAAAGAATCCAGATCACGTATCCGGCGTGGCACGAAAAGTACTCGACTACCATGCAGGAAATATTCTCCAGGCATTCGAGGGATTAGGACGGCAAAAGCACGGCAGACTGTTGAAATGACTCTCTCACCGCTCATCATGCTCAATGACGGCTACAGCATTCCGCAGCTGGGGCTCGGCACCTGGCCGCTGGACAACGGACAGGTGGCTGCCGCCGTCGGACAGGCCTTGGAAGCCGGGTACCGGCACATCGATACGGCGGTGAAATACGGCAATGAGGAAGGCGTTGGGAACGGCATCCGCGCAGGCGGCGTGGACCGAAGCGAAATCTTTGTCACCACCAAGCTGGACGGCCAGTTCCAAGGCGAGGACCGCGCGGTGGCGGGGTTGGAGGGTCACTGACGCGCATGGGGCTGGACTACGTGGACCTGCTGCTGATCCACTGGCCGCTCCCTGCACGTGATGATTTCGTCTCGACGTGGAAGACGTTTGAGCGGCTGCAGGCGGAGGGCAAAGTCCGGTCCATCGGCGTCTCCAACTTCAAACCGGCACACCTGGAACGGCTGCTGGCCGAAACCGACGTTGTGCCTGCGGTGAACCAGATCCAGCTGAGCCCGGCGATTACCCGCGAGGCAGAACGGGAGTTCGACGCCAGGCATGGAATTGTCACGGAGTCATACAGCCCGCTGGGCGGGTCGGGGGCAAGCCTGCTGACCGCCCCCCTCCTTTCGCAGCTTGGTGAAAAATACGACAAAACCCCGGCCCAACTGGTGCTGCGCTGGCACATTGAGAAGGGACTTGTGGTCATCCCAAAGTCGGGAAATCCCGAGCGGATGCAGGAAAACCTGGACATCTTCGATTTCTCCTTGGATCGGCAGGATCTCGCGGAACTTGCCATCCTGGACGAGGGCCCGGCGCCGGCAACGATTCGGACACAACAGGGCACTGAGAGGGCCCGAACGGGCTTTCCGCGGGGATTCAGAGTGGCGAAAAGAAAGTAAGCATGATTAGTATTGGGGCAGAGGGATGAAGCGTGACCGGGATCCGGGCACCTCCCTGATGTAGGAAGAAGGAACGACAAATGGGTTTCTTTGCATTTTTGATTCTTGGACTTATTGCCGGCGCAATCGCTAAGGCGATCCTTCCGGGCAAGCAGGGTGGCGGCTGGATCATCACCCTCATCCTGGGCGTCGTCGGTGCGTTCCTCGGCGGCTGGCTTGGCGGAATGATTTTCGGTACCGGCCTGCAGGAGTTCTTCTCGCTGCAGACCTGGCTGCTCGCGATCGCCGGCTCGATCATCGTGCTGCTGGTTTACGGCATGATCAACAAGCGCGGCGTCCGCAGCTAACTTTGTCACCGGCATGAATACCGGCCCCGGGGACAACATCCCGAGGCCGGTTTTCTTTACCCCGACCAAGCGGACCGGGGACTGACACCTTCTCCACGAGCAGGAGTTCACCATGAAATCTAAACTTCTTTTGGGTATTGGCATCGCCGCCGGTTATGTCCTGGGATCGCGGTCCGGCCGGGCGGCGTACGACAAGCTCAAGGCCAGGGCGGCGAGCATCTGGGACAGTAAGCCG
Source organism: Arthrobacter sp. Hiyo4 (assembly GCA_002370555.1). Classification (GTDB taxonomy): domain Bacteria; phylum Actinomycetota; class Actinomycetes; order Actinomycetales; family Micrococcaceae; genus Arthrobacter. The sequence continues at coordinate 289,154 of AP014718.1, read as the reverse complement.
GTCCAGGACAAGGTCAGTGCCGCCACGGAGGCCATCAAGGAGAAGGCTCCCGACATGGCAGACCAGCTCGGTGAGGCCGCACGCCGGGCGGGCACAGTCATCGGCTCGGCCGTGCACCACGATGCCGCGTCCGGCACCAGTAAGTCCAAAACGTCCGACGCCGGCACCTCGGCGGGTGCCCCGGCACCGCTGCGGCCGGCAGTACTGCCGTGGGCGATCACGTCCCCACCCACAGCACGCACCCGGAAACGGTGAACCTGGGGACATCGGACGTTGAGTCAGACCCCGCGTTCAATGACAACCAGGGCCAGGACTGGTCCGGTGAAGGCGGCGCCACTGCTGCCGGCGCAGCCACGAATGTTGACCCCCGACGGGAATGATCCGGGATCGTTGCCGGGACGTTACGCGGGATTCGCCGTGTGACACGGAAGCCACGTTGAAATTGTGCTAAAAATGGTCGTTGCTGGCCGCCGCGCTCCTTGGGGGACGCGGCGGCCAGCCACGTCTCAGGCCACGGCCGGATGCCGTCTCAGGTGACCAGCTCGGCAGCACCGAACGACACGCTGAACTGAACGCACCACAGGTCAACTGACGGGTACTTCGACAGGTCAACGTCGGCGGGAATCCGGTAGACCTGATTGCCCTGATTTCCCTTAATCATGCCGAGGTCGTAGTAATCTGCGGAGCCCGCGGTATGCCAGCCGGCCGTCCCTTCCACCACGTGAGCGGCACTTAACCAGACGTGCACATCCGGACCATTGGACGTATCCAGGTTTTCGAGCGTGAGCAGCCTGACGCCGTCAGGCTGCTGTACGATCCGGACAGTTCCAGTGGTGGCGTGTTCATGGCTGATCAGCGTACCCACAGCAAGCTGCACCGGGCCTGCATGCGTGGGTGCCGGAGTCGGCGCCAGGGGTGTAGTCGGAATCGGCTGTGCTTGCGCTGGACTGCTGGCCACGATCGGGAGCTGTTCATCCACCCTAACGTCCACAAAGAGAAGCCAAGCTTGAACAGCACAAGTCCAATCACCAGACCCACCGCTGCAACGGCCGCCGCAGCGATCATCCAGGTCCGGCGTCGGTTTGGACTCTGCTTTCGGCCCATGGACTTTCCGCTCATGGAATCATCGTCCGCGTATCCGGCCACTGGCGCAACATATCAGCTGTAACCGGACATGCGGCCATTTTGAGGCGACGGCCGCAGAATGGGCAAAATGTCGTACCCCCACGGCAGAGTAATCCTATGGAAGCTCTGGAGGATCAGCTGGCTCCGAACGGCGGCGGCAACACCGCCGTTCCGGCTGCCGCGGCTGTTCTGTCGGACGACGCTGTTCTTTCGAACGACGCCGGGCTGGCTGCGGCGATTGCCTCGGTAAACGCTGCCGCGGCGTCCGCTCCCGGGACGCTGGCGATGGCCGGCTACGTGGAGGCTTCCGATTTCGCCGGCCTGGTCGAGGAGCTCTCCCGCACCGTGGACTACCTCCAAATCCTCGCCGCCGGCGCCGTGGACCGCACCCGGACGCAGGCCATCACCGCCGCCGCAACCACAAGCCGCACCACCCGGGACTGGATTACAGGGTGGGACAACGGCGTCGAAACCCTGAACGAAACGGACGCCACCTGGCCCGCCGGACCACCGCCGGAACCTCGGGACCAGTCACCGGGAGCACCCGGACTGTTCTGCGGTCACCGGCCGATGACGGCTGCAAAAACACCGCCGAATTCCTGCGCCTCCGGCTCCGGATCGGGCGCAGCGAATCCCAGCGACGCATCCACCTCGCCCACAGCATCCTGCCCGCCCCCACCCTCACCGGAGACCAGGTACCCCCGCTAAGGGAACACCTCGCCGCAGCCCTGTCCCCCGCTTGTACCGGCGGTCCCGCGGAGACCAGCGCCGACAACGACGCCGAATCCCTGGACCCGCTTCGGCCCGTCCCGGGATCCGGGCCCGTGGTCTCCTCCCGCGCCGGGACCATCATCAGCGCCACCCTGGACCGCCTCAAACACCACACCACCGCCGAGAACCTGGACCGGATCGAACACGACCTCACCCACACCGCCGCCACCGCTGACCCCGACTTCCTTGCCCGTGTCGCCCGGCGCTGGGCCGACACTCTCGACGCCGACGGCACCGAACCCACCGAAGAAGCCCTCCGCCATACCCAAGGCGCGTTCATCCGCAAGCCCCGCCACGGCCTCCACCACCTCGAGATCTTCGCCACCACCGACCAATACGAACACCTCGCCACCGTCATGAACGCCGCCACCAACCCCGCACGCAACCCACCGGCGACACCACCGGCTCCACCGCACGAAGTGGTACCTGCCGGCGTACCCGTTACTAAGGCCGGGCGCGTCCGACTACAGCGGTGCCGTCCAGTTCTTCCGAGCGAACGGTCCTCACCGCGAAGCCCGCATGCGCCAGGATCGACGATGTCCCTCCGGCCTGCCGCTCGCTGGTTTCGATGATGAGATTCCCGCCGGGCCGCAGCCATTCGGTGGCCTCTGCAGCGACGCGGCGGTGGAACTCGAGTCCGTCAGTGCCGCCGTCGAGCGACCACAACGGTTCGTGCTCGCGTGCCTCGTGCGGCATGGATTCGATGGCGCCGGTGGGGACATAGGGGCGTTGACAGCCATTACACTGATCCGCCCCTGACGGCGGGCGGCAGCGCCTCAAACAGGTTGCCCTGGTGGACCTCACCACCCACACTGCCAATGTTCCGGCGGGCGCAGGCCACCGCAGCCGGGTCAATGTCCGCCGCATGGAGCTCCAGCCCCGGAATCCGGAAGGTGATGGCAGCCCCACCGCACCGGACCCGCAACACAGGTCCACAACAACGGGCTGCTCCGCGCCACCCAGGTGCTCCCGCTTCGCGTCCGCCGAGAGCAGGGCAGCGGCCTCATTCACCAAGAGCCCAGTGCGGCGGCGCGGAACAAAAACCCCGGCATCGAGCTCAATCCGGAGTCCGCAGAACTCGGCCCAGCCCAGGATGTGCTCCAGCGGGTACCCGGCAACGCGCTGCTCCACCGCCGCGGCGATTTCGGCCGGGCCGGACACCGCAGCGAGGAGAAGCCGGGCTTCTTCCTCCGCGAAGACGCACCCGGCGGAGCGCAGCCGCTCAGCGATCCCCAAAAGGGACTCAACATGAAATTCAGTGGCTGACATGCGTACACCTTCCACAAACTGATGGGCGCCGAGCACCGTTGCCCGCCTCTGAATGTACGCGAAGATAGCCGCTGCCAGCCCAACCCAAAAGACTGGATTTATTCTGTGCAAGCGCTTACAGTGTGCCGTGGTTCACATGGCCGTCGCTTCGCTGATTGTCCGCGTGAACCGCACATCTGACAGCCAGCTGACGCCCCACAACGGCATCCCCACAGCAGCTTGAACAGCATCGCCGCTACCAGGAAGGTCTCCTGACGTGAAAACACGCACCCGCAGAAGCTCAATCCAACGCCTCAACTATCCGATAACGCCATGGCTGGGACTGCTCGCCGCAGCCGTAGTTGCTTCCACATCCGTTCTCCCGGCGCACGCGGCGCCGGGCCGAAAGACCCGGGACCGTCGTCGGCCCTTCACTCCCTCCGAGCCCCCGTGACGGACGAGAATTTCTACTTTGTGATGGCTGACCGCTTCAGCAACGGTGACACAACCAATGACGACGGCGGCCTGGGCAGCGACCCCATGGTGTCCGGCTTCGATCCAACCAAAAAAGGCTTCTACAACGGCGGAGACCTGGCCGGCCTGCTGGACAAGATCGACTACATCCAGGGCCTGGGCACTACCTCCATCTGGCTGACCCCGAGCTTCAAGAACAAGGCGGTGCAGCCCGAAGACAATTCAGCCGGATATCACGGCTACTGGATCACCGACTTCACCCAGATCGACCCCCATCTGGGAACCAACGACGAGTTGAAGGCCCTCATCGACGAAGCCCACTCGCGCGGCATGAAGGTGTACTTCGACATCATCACCAACCACACCGCGGACGTGATCGGCTATGAGGAGGGCGCCCGCAAGACCTACGTTTCCAAAGACGCCAAGCCGTACAAGACCGCGGCCGGTGAGGAGTTCGACGACCGCGACTTCGCAGCGTCCAAGGACTTCCCGGAGCTTGCTGCCAAGACGTCCTTCCCCTACGTCCCCGTGCTGGATAAAGCCGAAGAGGATCTGAAAGTTCCCGCCTGGCTGAACGATCCCACGCTGTACCACAACCGCGGCGACACCACCTTCCAAGGCGAGGACTCCTATTACGGCGACTTCTTCGGCCTGGATGACCTCTTCACCGAGAACCCCAAAGTGGTAGACGGCATGGAGGAGATCTACAAGACCTGGATCGGCGATTTCGGGGTGGACGGCTTCCGAATCGACACCATGAAGCACGTCAACAACGAGTTCTGGCAGGAATTCGGGCCGGAGGTCCTCAGCTACGCCAAGACGCAGGGCAAGGACGAGTTCTTTATGTTCGGCGAAGTCTTCGACACCACCAAGTCCTTCACCTCGCAGTTCACCACCCGCAACAAGATGCAGGCCGTGCTGGACTTCCCGTTCCAGGAGGCGGCCCGGAATTTCGCGTCCAAGAGCCAGGACACCCGCTCGCTGGAGACCTTCTTCGCCGGCGACGACTGGTACACCGACGCCGATTCCAACGTCTACCAACTGCCAACCTTCCTGGGCAACCACGACATGGGCCGCATCGGCAGCTTCATCGCCGCCGACAACCCTGGTTCGACCGGCACCGAGCAGGTGGCCCGCGACCAACTGGCCCACGAGCTGATGTATTTCTCCCGCGGCAACCCGGTGATCTACTACGGCGACGAGCAAGGCTTCACGGGCCCGGGCGGGGACCAGGACGCCCGGCAGACGCTGTTCGCCAGCCAGGTGCCGGAGTACCTCGACGACGACCTGCTGGGAACCGACGCCACACACGCCACCGACAACTTCAACGCCGGCCACCCGCTGTACTCCAAGATCAGCCAGCTCGCCGCACTGACCAAGGAACACCCTGCCCTCCGCGACGGCGCCCACCAGCACCGCTACGCCTCCGATGGTCCCGGAATTTACGCCTTCTCCCGCACGGACTCCGAAGACCAGCGCGAATACGTCGTTGCCCTTAACAACAGCGAGCAGCCGCAGACGGCGGACGTGCCCACCTACATGGACAAGCGCACCTACACCCGGATCTATGGTGACGCCGCCGCGGAAGCCAAAACATCAGCGGACGGAAAGCTGACGGTCACCGTCCCGCCGCTGTCCGCGGTGGTCTACGAGTCCTCGGGCCGCATTCCGCACTCCAAGGCGGCCCCGCCGTCGCACTCCAGGAACCTGCCGCGGCACCCGCCGACAATGGCCGGATCAAGATAACGGCCGACATCGGCGGTGCTTCGTTCTACGAGGTCACCTTCGAGGCGAAAACGGCGGGCGGCGGCTGGGCACCGATCGGCACCGACGACACTGCCCCCTACCAGGTGTTCCATGACGTCGCAGCCCTGGACACCGGGACCCCGTTGGAGTACCGGGCCACCGTGCTGGACAACGGGGGCCACACATCCACGAGCGCGTTCCGGACAGCCGCCGTCCCCGCGCCGATCCTGACCCTGCAGAAACCCGTCGAAGGCAGCAGCGTGGAGGGTTCCGTGGAGCTCAGCGCCACGGCCGATTCGGAAAAATCCAGCCACGTGGTGACCTTCGAGCGCAGCGTGGCCGGTGGAGAGTGGACGGCCGTGGGCTCAGATGATTCCTCGCCGGTGTACTCCGCGGCTGATGACTTGGCGGCACTCGGGCTTGCGGACGGCACAGCGGTGCAGTACCGGGCCAGCATGACCGGGCCGGTTTCAGCGTGGTCAGCGAACCGCGGACCGTGTTCGTAGGCGAGGCGCCGCAGCCCGATTCCGTGGCTGTTGCCGGGAATCTGAACCTGCAGATGGACTGCGATGAATGGGATCCTGCCTGCCCGCAGGCCATGATGACCCTGGACCCGGCGGATAACATCTGGCGGCTCACCGTGGACCTGCCGGCTGGCCAGTATGAGTACAAGGCAGCGCTCAACGGCAATTGGGAGGTGAACTACGGCGCCGGCGGTGTCCTCAACGGAAGCAACATCGTGCTGGACCACCCCGGTGGGGCGGTGACGTTCCGCTACGACAACAGCACGCACATCCTCAGCGCCGGCTACGCCTCCCAACAGCCGGGGCGGTGGCCATTGCGGGCAGCCTGGACACCGAACTCGGCTGCGCCGCAGACTGGGATCCTGCCTGCGACCAGGCCCAGTTGACCCTTGACCCGGCCACACTGGTGTGGAAGCTGTCCCCGCTGGCCCTCCCGGCAGGCACCTATGAGTTCAAGGCGGCGCTGGACCGCGGCTGGGCCGAGAACTACGGGGCTGACGGGGTGCCCAACGGCGGCAACATCTCCTACACGCACGACGGCGGCCCGGTCACCTTCCGGTACGACCACGTCACCCACGTGCTTACGGCGGGCTAGTCACGGCGCGGGCCTCATGTCACGGGTCCCGCTTTGTCACGGGCCTAGCGGACGGGCCTGCCCCAGGCCCGTGACAAACCGTCGGATGGCGAGCTCGGCAGTGGGCGGCTCGCCAAAGAACTGCCGCTGGAGAGTGGCCACTGGCCGGTCCCAACCGATGTCGATGCACCGGCCCTCCAGGTCCGGCAGGTCAAGCGCCTCCGCTGGATAGCCGGCGACGTCGGAGGTGAGAACGAATGTCAGTGGGATCCGCGGCGATCCGATCCAACTGAGCCTCCCTTTGCTGAACGCGTCGCCGCCGAACCGGGTGACCTGGTCCAGAAACGCGCCAGGCCGAAGCGCCACAAACGGGACACCGAGTTCCTCCAGCTTGTCTTCGGTCAGCTTCTTGTGCCAGAAGTGCGGAACGTCGGGGTCTGGTCGCACGTGAGGATGCTGGTAAGGACAAACCGCCGGATGCCCGGACGGCTGGCTGCCTCCACCAGGCTGGTGTTGCCCACCTCGTGGCAACCTGACTGCCCAGCATGCCGGTGCCTCCCAGCACGAGTACGGGCCGGCCGGTCATCGGGGATCCCCAGCGATTCAGAGACGGCACCCAGCAAGGCGTTGAACCGCGGATTGCCGGGAAGGTCGTCGATGAACACCGGCTTGCCATCCGGACCGCCGAGCGGGACCTGCCAGTTCGGGTACAGCGCTTCGGTGGTGCCGGGCTGGTTCTGCACGCGACGCTCCCCCACGGCATCCACCAGCGCCACGCCAAGAAGGACCGACGGCGTCTGGGCCAACAGGCGGTGCAGCGCCACTATGGTGCGTTCCTCGCTGCCGGAGCTGCCGTGGTTCACATCGGCCGTGGCGCCGGACGTGCCCCCACCCTCAGGCAGGAGGCCGCGTTCCCGCAGCAGCCCCATCATCTTTTCGAGCGTTGCCGCATGCTCCTCCCGTTCCTCCGCCTCGGAGCGTTCCAGGAGGCCCAGCCTGCTGCGGAGGGCCACGTGGTCGCCCGCCAGGTAGCCAGCGGTGGGCGGCAGGTCATGGGTGTTGACGCTGGCGAGGGCCTGCGTGCGGTACCGCTCCGGCGGCAGGGGTGAATCGCCGTCGTTCTCGAACCAGAGGATGGACGTGCCCAGGATGCCGCGGGCAGCGAGGTAGTCGCGCACCCACGGCTCGAAGGTTCCCAGGTCCTCGCCGATCACCACCGCGCCAGCCCGCTGGGCCTCCAGCGCCAGGATACCGATCAGTGCTTCGTGGTCGTACGTGACATAGGCGCCGTCGCGCGGGGAGTTGCCGGCCGGCACCCACCAGAGGCGGAACAGGCCCAGCACGTGGTCCACCCGGATGCCGCCGGCGTGCCGGAGCACGGTGGAGAGCATGTTGCGGAACGGCGCGTAGCCGGCCTCCGCCAGGCGGGACGGATGCCACGGCGGCTGGTTCCAGTCCTGGCCCAGCTGGTTGTACATGTCCGGCGGCGCCCCCACGCTGATCCCGGGCGCCAGGACACCCCGGAGGGTCCAGGCGTCGGCGCTGCTGAGGTCCACGCCACGGCAAGATCGTGCACCACGCCCAGCCGCATCCCCGCCCGGCGCGCCACCTGCTGAGCGTTCTCAAGCTGCTCGTCACAGATCCACTGCAGCCAGCGGTGGAACCCGATCCTGTCCGCCAGCTTCACGCGGAGTGATTCCGCTTCAGGGGATCCCAGCGCGCAGTCCGGGTCGGCCCACAGCGGATGGTCCGGTGCCAGGTCTTCCCGGATGGCGGACCACAGGGCAAAGTCATCCAGCCCGGAGCCGGAGATCCGGCAGAATTCGTCGAACGCTGCCTGCCGCGCCGGCGAGCGCCGGGCGTGATACAGGAGTTCCAGGGCCTGGAGCTTGGCGGCGTATACGGCGTTCCGGTCCAGCCGTTCGCCGTCCTTGTTCAGGGCCTGGACCTGCTCCTGCAGGCTGTCCACCGCTGCGCGCTTTCGCGGCTTCAGGTAGGCGATTTCGGGGATGGCCTCCACCCGGATGTACAGCGGGTTGAAGAAGCGCCGCGTGGACGGCGAGTAGGGCGAGGGCTGGACCGGCGGCACGGGTTCCGCGGCGTGCAGTGGGTTGACCAGCACGTAGTCCGCGCCACGGGCGCCGCTGAGTGTGGCCAGGTCCGCGAGGTCGGCGAAGTCGCCGATCCCCCAGGACCGTTTGGACCGCACCGAGTAGAGCTGGGTTGCCAGGCCCCACCCGCGGCGCTCCACCAGGGAATCGGCGGTGGTGAGCCGCGCCGGAACCACCACCAGCGCGCCCTCGGCTGTGACGCCGTCGGACTCTGCGTGCAGTGTGTGCCAGCCCAGCGGCAACCCCTCCGGCACGGAGAAGGTGGCCCGGCCGGTGGCCACGCCATCAACGTCCTGGGGTGGCACCCAGACGTCCTGCTGGACGGCAGCCACGGGCCCGCCCGCGCCGGCCTCCAGCACAACCCTCAGGCGGGCCGTGGCGCCGTCTTTGACGTGGACCGGAACCAGCGCGGTTTGGCCCTGCTGGACCACGACGGCGGGCGGCAGCATCCGCCGCCATGGCGCCACCTCCGTCTCGGCCAGGGCAGCCTCGACCAGCTGGTTCGTGTGGGCCGGGACGCCCAGCGCCGCCAGAACCTTGGTCAGGGTTTCCGGGGCCACGCTGTGCGGCAGCCCGTCCCAGCCGTGGAACGAGGTGCCCACGCCGTGGGCGTCCGCGAGGCGTTGGAGCAGGTGCCGGTCCACCGGCTCCTGACCGGCGTCATCACCATTGTCCGGTGGAACCGGTGTTCCGAAAATTGGAGCGTGCTGCTGGTCTGGAGCCTTCATGGATGTCCGCCTCGTCTGGTGTGATGGGCCCGAACTTACATTGCTTGCTGACGCACGGGAGCAACACGCCCCCGCGCACGACTGTTGCAGCCAACGATAGTCCGGCGGCAGCCCTCAGGGCGCCGAATCCCGGATTTTCAGGTCAAAGCCCGCCTCCGATTGCACACCGTCTTCCCTCGCTTCCAGCCCGTTAACCCGGTCGATCAGCAGCCCGACGGACCGTTCCGCAATCTCGTCCATGCCGGGAGACACGGTGGTGAGCGACGGCGAGGCGAACCGTGCCTCGTCGATGTCGTCAAAGCCCGCCACGGCAACGTCCTGGGGCGCCTTCACGCCACAGACGAGCAGGTCGTGCATGGCGCCCAGGGCGAGGGCGTCGTTCAGCCCGAAGACGGCGTCGAACGGAACGCCGCGCTCCAGGAGGCCGGCGACGCGCGCCACATCGTTCATGGTCACTGCCTTGAGCAGTCAGCCTTTGGCAGCCTTGGCCGCCGCTTTTGCTGCCTGCTTGCTGGCCCGCACCTTCGCGAGCGATTCGGGACTCACGATGTCGGCAACCGAAAGGAAGGCATCCTCCTGGCCGTAGTGGCCGGCGGCCTCACGCCAGCCGGGGGCGTTCAGCCCGCGCTGCTTCCCCAAAAGCGCAAGGAAGATCTTCGCTTTCTGTTCCCCGAACCCCGGCAGTGCCTGCAGCCGGCGCAGCACCTCCGGGCCGTCGGGATCGCCTTTGGTCCAGATGAGTGTCGCGTCGCCGTCCCAGTCATGCTGGACCGTCTCGGCGAGCACCTGGACGCGTCCCGCCATCGAGCCGGGGAACCGGTGCACCGCGGGCCGTTCCTTGAACACGTCGACTAAAGCCTGGGGTTCGTACGCGGCCACCGCGGCCGGGTCGATGGACCCGATCCGGGCCCGGATCTTCTCCGGCCCGGCGAAGGCGGACTCCATCGTCACCTGCTGGTCCAGCAGCATGCCTGTCAGCAACGCAAACGCGTCATCGGTCAGCAGTTGATCGGCGGCCGGGTCACCGGTGATGTGCAGTTCCATGGCCCTCATCTTTCCACCTCCCGCGGCCCGCGTCATGACCCGGAGTTTTTGTCCACGTATTGGGACTTCGCCAGTCGTTTTGCGCGCATTACCTGGACAAAAACTCGGTATCCGGACACGAAGGTGCCGCCCGGTACAGGACTGTGAAAACACCGGGTTCGCGGGTCAGTTCCAGGTGTTCGACGAGGCGCCGAAACTCCGCCGCCGGAGGGTCCGCCGCTGAACGCCGGCTCGATGGTGATCTTGCCGACGGAGGAGAACTCATCAGCGCGGAGTTGAGTAGTTTTTCCGAAAAACCAAGTACTACCTAATTTGAAAAACAAGTACCGATTACGCGGTTGCCCAGGGCCCTGCCAGAACTACGTTCGACTAATGAGTTAAGACTCGCAAATCGCACTGGTTTGGATGTCTCACTAGGGGGTTGTGGGAAGGATGAATACACGACTCGGCAGCCGCGTTTTCCCGCTCCAAGGGGTCCGGGAAATAAGCGGGGCCGGCGACGAGGAGGTCTTAGAGACCAAGGCCTCTCCCCCAGCCGTCGCCGGCCCTTTGTCCTCCACGCTTCCGATTCGTCCAACGGTTCCAATCAGTTCCTGGTGTCCCGACGGGAGGCGGACGTGAAGTATTCCCGATCCGAGGCTTCCCCGGCACACGCGTCGGCGGGCAGGAGGCCAGCGCCCGCTCATCCGGCCCAACACACCACCCAGCATGCAACCCCGCATCCGGGGCCGGCGGCAATCCCGGACCGCAGGCCCATCCCGGCACCGGGCGACCGTCCTGACGCGGAACCGGCAGCGAAGCCGTTCACCATCGGGATGGTCGGCGCCGACGGGCTTATACCCGATTTGGTCACCGGCTCGACGGACCTGTCTGACTCACTGGAGATCCTGGCCCGCCTGGGAGCGGCCACACTTAGCCGGCTCGCCGGCGTTCCCATCGAATGCGCCCTGGTCCTGAGCCGGGCCAAACGCTCCAGATCCACTGCCGGAACCGGCACACGGGCAACGACGCTGGCCCGGCTGGAAAAGGAGGTCGGCGAAGGCCCCCTGACCGAAGCCCTCACCGGCACAGGGACCGCGGCCATGAACCACGTGGCCTCCGACTTCCGCTGGGGACGCTACAGGCCGCACCTGCAGGACACCGGGTTCGACAGCGTTCTGGGCCTGCGGCTTTCCCTGGATGAGGGCACCGAGGCTGCCCTCGCCTTCTTCGCAGCCAGCCCCAGGCGTTCCCGCTGCACGTCATCGCCGAAGCCCGCAGTTTCACCGACCTCGCGTCCCGCGGCCTCAGGCTGGCCCTTGAGTTGGAATCGGCCAGCACCAGGGCGTCGGACCTGCAGTCAGCCTTGGAAAGCCGGACGTCCATCGACATTGCCTGCGGCGTCATCATGGCGCAGAACAGATGCTCCTACAACGACGCGATTGCCATCATCGCCAAGGCATCCAGCCACCGGAACATCAAGCTCCGCAAGGTGGCTGAGTGCATCCTGGCGAACCTGCCAGGCGGAGCACCGGACACGCATTTCGAGCATTAGGCTTCCTCAAGTCATCCACGTTGGCCACCGCCAATGCCCATGCCCTGCTGGGTGCAGACGAAAGAAGACCAGAGACGAAGTGTCTCTGGTCTTCCGCGTGGGTGGGCCCTGTGGGGATCGAACCCACGACCCACGGATTAAAAGTCCGATGCTCTACCAACTGAGCTAAAGGCCCCAGCCGACGGTCAAACGACCGATCAGCCCAGTCCATTTCTGGACGTAAAATACTTTACCCCACACACGGGGCGGCTTTGGCACGCAAGTTGTCCGCCGCCGTTGTATGTTCCGAAATCCGCACGGCGTCAACGGCACTGGCGAGGTCCGCCCGGGCTGCAAACAGTACTCGATTTCCCGCGCGGCACAGGAGTAGCGTGGGGGCATGAGCGAACAAGCAGGACCCAGTCACTACGGCGGAGCCAACCGGCATCACAAGCCCAAACCGTTCGCCCCCATCGACTTTGAGCCGTTCGCAGGCGGCCCGATCCTGCGCGCGTCTCCGAGGCCGCCCACCTCGCCGCCCAGGCACTGGTGCGCCACGGACGCGACAGCGACGATCCCGTCATCACCGAACGCCTGGTCAAGCTGACCGACGAGCAGGGCCTGGAGGCCATCGCGGAGATGTGGGCGGAAAGTCCGGCGCGTTCGCTTCCCGGCGCCCTCTGGCGGCTGTACGCCCTACGCGCCGCCACCGTCCAGGACCCCGAACGGATCTCCGTGTACTTCCGGGCAGGCAAGGACACCGCGCAGGTTTCCAACGTGGTGGCCGGCGCCGCTGAACCGCCGGGAGCCGAGGAAATGCGGACCATGGCTGACGCCATTCTCTCCGGAGCGTTCGACGGCGAGTTCGACGTCGCGCTGGAACGTTCCGCCGCGTTCTGCCGCGTGGTGGCGCTCGGCCAGGCGACGATCGCCGACGGTGCCGAGCACGGCAACGAGGCCACGCAAGCAAGCTCACGCGCAACTCGCACCAGCTCGTGAAGACGGCCGAGGACCTTGAACATGCGGCAAACGCCTGGCGGTTGGGCGAGCTCGACTGAACCACCGGCGCCGATCTGTCAATGTTGACTTGGGCCAAGCAACGTAGAACACTGAAACTGGTGTCGAGCCGCGAAACCCCCGGGCTTCAACAATTAGCCGCCTAGAGCGGCCTACCGCCGAGAGGCGTATCCGGTTCGGCACCATTTTTGTGCCTGTTTACAGGCCGCAGGCACTGGGCCGGTAGAATCAACATCAGCTGCTGGCCTGCGTCAAGTTACAAGTGGGCGGCCCCGACCCCTGTACATCCCCGGAGACCGGTACCCAACGTGAAGCTGCGCCTTTTTCCCCAGGAGCCCGCAGGGCTGACCCTGCTGTCCCAGATGGCCCAGCAAATTGTGCATGCCAGCGCAACCATGGCAGAGATCCTTGGCGTCCCCGCGTCCGAGCACGCAAAACTCGTGGACGACATGCACAACCACGAGGCCAGGTCCGCCGAACTGCATTTTGCCTTGCTCACCCACATGCGTACGAGTTTTGTGAACCCGCTCCCCCGCGAAGACATGTACGCGCTCTCCCGCTACCTCAACGAAGCCCTCGAGAAACTGGACAGCGCGGCGGAACTTGTGTCCCTGTACCAGCTGGACCGCCTGCCGCGGCGGGCCGCCGACCAGCTCGAGATCATCAGCCGGCAGGCCGAGCTGACAGTGGACGCCATGCGCCGGCTCGACAACCTCGACGACCTCGAGGACTACTGGATCGAGATCCTCAGGCTCGCCAAACGCGCGGAACGGACCCACCGGGTCTGGGTGGCGGACATGATCCGGGACATGAAATGGGCGCAGTATTCCCGTAACCGAGACGTCGCCAACCAGTTGGTGGAAGTCACCAAGGACATGCGCCGCGTCGCTACCCAGGTAGGCAGCATCATCGTCAAGGAATCCTGACGTGACAGCAGTGATTTTCGGAGTTGTGGTCCTGCTGACCGCAGTATTCGCCTTTCTCAACGGCTTCAGGGACGCCTCCACATCCGTAGCGCTGGCTGTCCGCACCAGGGCGCTCACACCCAGCGTCGCCGTGCTGCTGGCAGCCCTTTTCAATTTCGTGGGCGTCTTGATCAGCTCCACTGCCGTGGTTGCCATCAGCCACACGTGGATCCACTTGCCCGATGGCGAAAGCGGCCTCAGCATCCTGGTGGCAGCCCTGGCCAGCGCCAGTGCATGGGCCTGCTGATGTGGTGGCGCGGCATCCCGGCTTCATCCACGCACGCCCTGGTGGGCGGGCTCGTCGGGGCAGGGCTCGCCAGCCTCGCAGTGGGCGGAGCGGGAGTGGGCGGAGTTGACCAGTCCTTGCTGGTCCAGGTTGGCCTTCCGCTGTTATTCTCGCCAGCCGTCGCCTATATTGGCTCCTACCTGCTTGTTTTCCCCGTCACCTGGGCCGCGCGGTATGCCCAGCCCAACGTCGTCAACCAGCGCTTCCGCCGCGGCCAGGCCATTGCCTCGGGGCCGTTGCGTTCTGCCACGGCCTGCAGGACGGCCAGCGGGTGGGTGCCGTGCTGCTGCTTGCCCTGCTCGCGGCGGGCTATTCTGACGGCGAGAGTATCCCCCTGTGGGTGCCGGTGGTGTCCGCCGTGATGATCACGGTCGGTACGTTATTTGGCGGCTGGCGGATCTCCCACACCATCGGCTACAAGATCACCAGGGTGGACCCGCTGCGGGGTTCCGTGGCCCAGACTTTCAGTGGCGTGATGCTGTTCCTCGGCGCGATCGCGCTTCACTGGCCTCTCTCCACCACGCACACTGTGACCGCGTCTGTGCTGGGCGCCGGGGAGAACCAGCACTTCTCAGTCACCAACCGGAAGCTGGTCATGCAGATCCTGGCGCTGTGGCTCCTCACTCCTGCGGCAGCCGCGGCCGGGCCTTCGTGCTGGCCCTGGCGATGTCACCTCTGGCGGGCTGAGCGCACGCTTTAAACGCCGCATCGACTGCTCCAAAAGCGCCCTTCTGAGCTGTCAAAAGAGCGGGGTGGGCCCACGCCGGCGAGGGCCCCGGCCTGAGCTTGCGAAGGTTGGGAGCCGGTGGGGCTTATCCGAAGCGGCCGGAGACGTAGTCTTCGGTGGCCTTCACGTTGGGGTTGTTGAAGATCGTCTGGGTGTTCCCGTATTCGATCAGCTTGCCCGGCTTGCCGGTACCGGCAATGTTGAAGAACGCCGTCTTTTCCGAAACGCGGGCGGCCTGCTGCATGTTGTGGGTCACGATCACCACGGTGTACTGGTCCTTGAGGTCGTTGATAAGGTCCTCGATGGCCAGCGTGGAGATCGGGTCCAGCGCGGAGCACGGCTCGTCCATGAGGATCACCTGCGGTTCCACTGCAATGGCACGGGCGATGCAGAGTCGCTGCTGCTGGCCGCCTGACAGGCCGGATCCGGGCTTCTCCAGGCGGTCCTTGACCTCGTTCCAGAGGTTGGCGCTCTGCAGGGACCTCTCCACGAGGACGTCGGCCTCGCCTTTGGAGATCTTCTTGTTGTTCAGCTTGACGCCGGCCAGCACGTTGTCGCGGATGGACATCGTGGGGAACGGGTTGGGCCGCTGGAAGACCATTCCGATCTGGGAACGTACCGTCACAGGGTCCACGCCAGGGCCGTACAGGTTGTCGCCGTCCATCAGGACTTCGCCTTCGACGCGGGCGCCGGGCAGAACCTCGTGCATGCGGTTCAGGGTGCGCAGGAACGTGGACTTGCCACAGCCTGAGGGACCGATGAAGGCCGTAACGGACTTGGCCTCGATGTTGATGCTGACATCCTCCACGGCCAGAAAATCGCCGTAGTACACGTTCAGGTCTTTGACGTCGATGCGCTTAGACATGGTGTTCCTTCACTTGCTGGGGTACGGATTGAAGTCTAGGGGTTGGCCGCGAGGACCGGAATGGCCTGCTGAAAAAATTTCACCGGCCGGTCTTGGGGGCAAAGGTCCTGGCGATCAGCCGGGCGCCAAGGTTCAGAACCATCACCAGAATGATCAGCACCAGCGCGGCGCCCCAGGCCCGCTGCGAGGACGGATCCGGGTTCGCCGGCGAGGTGGGGTTCAGGATCTGGGTGTAGATGAACGTGGGCAGCGAGGCCATCCAACCGCCGAATACATTGCTGTTGATGCTGGTGGCAAACCCGGCGGTGACCAGGATGGGGGCAGTCTCACCGATAACGCGGGCGATCGCCAAGGTGACGCCGGACGCGATGCCGGAGATCGCCGTCGGGATGACCACCTTGAGGATGGTGCGCCACTTACGCACACCCAGCGCGTAGGCCGCTTCGCGCAGTTCGTTGGGGACGATCTTGAGCATTTCCTCGCTGGAACGCACCACTACGGGAATCATCAGGACCGAAAGCGCGACGGCGGCGACGGCACCGGTCTTGGTGCCTGGCCCCACCACGGCGAAGAAGAACGCTGCGGCGAACAGGCCGGCCACAATGGACGGGATGCCTGTCATAACGTCCACAAAGAACGTGATGGCGCGGGCCAAACGACCGTCGTGGCCGTACTCCACCAGGTAAATGGCGCTCAGCAGTCCGACGGGCACGGAGATCACGGTGGCTACCAGCGTGATCTGGATGGTGCCCAACAGGGCGTGGTAGATGCCACCGATAACGGGGGCGCCCTCTTCGACGGCCTTATTGTCGTAGACGCCCGTGACGCCGTTCATGGAGCTGGTGAGGAAGCCCGGGGAGATGAGGCCGGGAACTCCGTTGACCAGCACCGTCCAGATCACGGAGATCAGTGGGAGCAGCGCAATCAGGAACGAGCCCACCACCAGGCAGGTGGCCAGTTTGTCCTTGGCTTTGCGCGAGCCTTCCACCGCCGCGCTCCAGCCCACCAGGCCGGCAGCGAAGAGGACGGCCGAGATGATGCCCCAGCCAAAGGCATTGAACCCGATCAGTGCCAGGATTGCCGCGCCCACGATGAGCGCGAGTCCCAGGACAACATACGGCGCGTACTTGGGTAGCTGGCCCTTGGTGAGGGCTGAACGCTTACTGCGCTTGGGGGTAAGGGTGGAGGACATTTAGTTGGCTCCCGAGAATTCTTTGTGCCGGGTGATGATCCAGCGGGCAATCATGTTCACGCCTAGGGTGATCACAAACAGGACCAGGCCTGCGGCGATGAGCGTGCTGACCTTCAGGCCGCTCGCTTCGGGAAAGTTCAGGGCGATCTCCGCGGCGATGGTCTGGTTGCCGGACGTGATCAGGCTGGCTGTCAGGGCGCCGGAGGAGAGGACCAGGGCAACTGCCATGGTCTCGCCCAGCGCACGGCCCAGGCCCAGCATGACGGCGCTGATGATGCCCGGACGGGCGAACGGCAGGACAGACATTTTGATCATTTCCCAGCGCGTGGCGCCGAGGGCCAGGGCGGCTTCCTCATGGAGCTTGGGCGTCTGCAGGAAGATTTCGCGGCTCAGGGACGTGATGATCGGCAGGACCATCACCGAGAGCACAATGCCAGCGGTCAGGATGGTTTTGCCGGTGGCAGAGGCGGGACCTTGGAAGATGGGCAGCCAGCCCATGTTCTCGGCCAGCCAGTTGTAGGCAGGGGAGATTTCCTTGGCGAGGAACGCCGCGCCCCAGGCACCGTAAATCACAGACGGGATGGCGGCCAGGAGGTCCACCACGTAGCCAAGGCCGGACGCGAGTCGGCGCGGGGCGAAATGGGAGATGAACAGGGCCACGCCAATGGCGATGGGTGTTGCGATCACCAGTGCAATGGTGGCTGCGATGAGCGTGCCAATAACGATCGGCCAGATGTAGGCGAAGAAGCCTTCGCCGCCCTGGATCTCGGCGGCCGGGGCCGTGAGCGCCGGAATGGCCTGGACAACAAGGAAGAGGGCCACTCCGAACAAGACGGCGAGGATGAGGCACCCGGCGGTCAGGGCAGCGCCGGAAAAGATCTTATCCCCGGCGCGGCCTGCGCCCTGGGAACTACTCAGGGGGGTGGCGGTCATTCCAGACCCTTCGGTTGTGTGCGGTGCCTAAGTCGAGCTTACAAGCCAAAGTTCCCCGCCCCGCCTTTCGGCGTGGCGGGGAACTTTGGTTCAGGGACAGGTACTAGGACTTGACCTTGATGGATTCGATGGCTTTGACGGCCTTCTCGGCGAGGGCCGAGGAGAGCGGTGCGGACTTGGCAGAATCGGCGGCGGCCTGCTGGCCTTCCTTGGAAACTACATAGTTCTCGAAGGCCTTGACCAGGTCAACGGTCTCCTGCTTGTCATAGGTGGCGCAGACAACATGGAAGGAGACCAGGACGATCGGGTATGCGCCTTCAATTGTGGTCTTGCGGTCCAGCTTAATGGACAGGTCGTTGGCGGTGCGGCCTTCAACGGGCTTGCCTGCATCAACAGCCTTTGCGGCTGCGTCAGCGGAGATCTTGGTGAAGGACTCGCCAACCTTGATCTGAGCAACGCCGAGCTTGCCGCTGACTGCGGAATCATCTGCGTAAGTCACTGCGCCGGGGGTATCGGTGACGGTCTTGACAACACCGGAGGTTCCCTTGGCGTTCTCGCCCTGCAGGCTTGCAGGCCAAACGCCGGAAGCCTTGTCGGTCCAAACATCCGCAGCAGCAGCCGCAAGGTACTCGGTGAAGTTGGTGGTGGTACCGGAATCGTCAGAGCGGTTCACCGGTGTGACCTTCAGGTCCGGGAGGGAGACTCCCGGTTCAAGGCGGCGATCACCGGATCGTTCCAGTTGGCGACCTGGCCACGGAAGATCTTGGCAACGGTAGCTGCGTCAAGCTTCAGCTCGGTGACGCCCGGGAGGTTGAATGCAACCGCGATCGGGGAAATGTAGACCGGGATGTTGATGGCGCCGTCAGGGCCACAGACGGTCTTGGAGGATGCGTACTCTTCGTCCTTCAGGTAGGCATCCGAGCCGCCGAACTGGGCTGACCCGTCCACGAGTGCCTTGCGGCCAGCGCCGGAGCCATCCGGGGAGTACTGCACGGTGGCGCCGGGGTTGGCGGCGGCGAAGCTGGTCTTCCAGGCGTCCATCGCTGCGCCCTGCGCGGAAGAGCCGATGCCGGTCAGCGTGCCGGTGACCTTGGTGCCGGCAGAAGTCTGGTTGCCTGCAGGCGTGTTGCCCGTGGCGTTATCTGAACCGCAGGCGGTGAGCGCGAGTGCGCCGGATGCGATTACAGCGATAGCCGCGTAGCGGCCGAAACGGAGTGCCTTCACTAGATGTACCCCTTCCAGGGATATTCAGCGGCGGCAGGACCGGAGACGCCCTGCAGCGCGATGCGTACGTTTTGTACCTTCAAGGAATCTATGGGCCGCAGGTAACGGGATGGGCGGCCGAAGATGAACAGGAGATTAACGACGGCAGCATATTGGCTTACAACTGCAGCGTCACTATTGCGCACGTCACACTTTCGGACGTAGGTGCCCGGGCGGCAAATAGACTGGAGGGCATGGCCGCAGCAGCAGGACTCTCAGCAAGCAGGCGTTTCCTGCGCGGACGCATCCGGACCGGCCTGGTCCGGAGCCGGAACTCCCTGGTCCCCGCCATCCAGATGACCGCGTGCGCGGTGGGGCGTACGCCTTCGCCGAGTACGTCTTGGGGCACTCCGGACCCCTTTTTGCGGCCACATCGTCACTGATCGCCCTGGGCTTCTCGCGTGACCCGCGGCTGCGCCGGGTGATGGAGGTGGGCCTCGGCTGCACCATCGGGATCGCCGTCGGTGACCTGCTGCTGCACTGGCTGGGCAGCGGAATCTGGCAGGCCGCCGTCGTACTTCTGTTCTCCATCCTGCTTGCCCGTTTCCTGGACAGCGGCAACATCTTTACCACGCAGCTGGGGCTGCAATCCTTGCTGGTGGTGCTGCTGCCGGCGCCGGACGGCGGGCCTTTCACGCGCAGCATGGACGCCGTGGTGGGTGGCCTTTTCGCCCTCCTGGTGACCATCCTGATTCCGAAGGATCCGCGCCGGGAGCCCCGCAAGGATGTCCGGAAGCTGCTCCACGAACTGGCCGAAGTGCTTCGGGAATGCGCCACCGCCCTGACCGAAAGCGACTCCACGCAGGCCTGGCACGCGCTGATCCGCGGCCGGAACTGCCAGCCGCTCGTGGATGTGATGCGCCATTCCCTGCGCGCTTCCGGTGAAGTGGCCACCCTCGCGCCGGCCCACCGCCGGCACCGCGACGAGCTGGACCGGCTTGAGAATTCCCTTGACTTCATTGACCTTGCGCTCAGGAACAGCCGCGTCTTCGCACGCCGGCTGACCAGCGCCATCAACCACGCCGCGCTTTCAGACAACGCCACCGCGAACATCGCCGACGTGCTCCAGGAAACCGCGGCCGCGATTGATGAACTGTCGCTCGGCCTGGCGGAAACGCACGACGGCTTGCGCCGTGCCCATCTTCGGACGGCCCGGCAGGACTTCAGCGAGATCGCGCTGCGGCTGCACCCCAAATTGCTGGAGGTCGAGCGGCTTGAGGGTGAAACTGTGGTGATGCTGTTCCGGCCGCTCATGGTGGACCTCCTGGAGGCCACCGGCATGGATGCGCGCGAGGCCCGGGACGTGTTGCCGGGGTTGTAAAACCGGCGACGGCGGTTACGGCCCCGGTGGTTGAGCTGATCGAAACCGGTGGTTGAACCTGGACTGTCGGTGCCCGCCAGTAGGGTGGAACCCATGGCAACAAAGACTTCTCGGGCATCCAAAGCGCCGGCTTATAAGTGCGCCGAATGCGGCTGGACCACGGTCAAGTGGGTGGGTCGCTGCGGCGAGTGCCAGGCGTGGGGCACGGTGGAGGAAACCGGCGCCGCCGTAGCGCGTACGACGGCGGCAACCACAGTTCTGGAGCCGGCTCGCCGGATTGCCGAGGTGGATGCCACTACTGCGGCTTTTCTGCCCACCGGCGTGGACGAGCTGGACCGCGTGCTGGGCGGTGGCCTGGTCCCGGGTGCGGTCATCCTGCTGGCCGGGGAGCCTGGTGTGGGCAAGTCAACCCTCCTGCTGGATGTCGCGGCCAAGTTCGCCCGCACGGCCCAGGACGTCCTGTATGTCACGGGAGAGGAATCCGCCGCGCAGGTGAAGCTGCGCGCCGAACGGATCGACGCCGTTGCGGATTCCCTATACCTGTCCGCCGAAACGGACCTGGGACAGGCACTGGGGCAGGTGGAGAAGATCGAGCCGCGGCTGCTGATTGTGGACTCTGTCCAGACCCTCAGCAGCGCCGACGTGGATGGCAGCGCCGGCGGCGTCTCGCAGGTGCGTGAGGTTGCGGCGTCCATCATCGCGGCGGCCAAGCGCCGTAACATGACCACGTTGCTGGTGGGGCACGTCACGAAGGACGGGTCCATCGCGGGGCCGCGGCTGCTCGAACACCTGGTGGATGTGGTGTGCCAGTTCGAAGGCGAACGGCATTCCCGGCTCCGGATGCTGCGAGCGGTAAAGAACCGGTACGGGCCCACGGACGACGTCGGCTGTTTTGACCTGAATGAGAACGGCATCGAAGGGCTGACGGACCCCAGCGGGCTGTTCGTCAGCCGCACCAAGGAACCTGTTTCAGGCACCTGCATCACGGTGACCATGGAAGGGCGGCGGCCGCTGCTGGCCGAGGTGCAGTCGCTGCTTGCCGAGAGCGCCAACTCCCAGCCCCGCCGGGCCACCAGCGGCCTGGACGGTTCACGGGTGTCCATGCTCCTGGCGGTGCTGCAGCAACGTGCCGGCTGCCTGCTGCACAAGGACGATTCCTACGTGGCCACCGTGGGCGGTGTGAAGCTCAGCGAACCGGCCACTGACCTCGCTGTTGCCCTTGCCGTCGCGTCTGCGAAGGCCCGCAAACCGCTGCCCATCCGGCTGATCGCTTTCGGCGAAGTAGGGCTGGCCGGCGAGGTCCGGCCCGTTCCAGGCATAAACCAGCGCATCCAGGAAGCACACCGTCTGGGCTTCACGCACGCCGTGGTCCCGGCCAGCCACAACGGACCCGGACCCGTGCCACCAGGCTTCTCCGTCCGGGAAGTGGAGCACCTAACGGAGGCGTTGAGCCTGCTGATCGGGTAGGGCAGCTAGGCTTTCACAACAACCTTCAGGCAGCCGGAGGTCATCACGGCTGTGTCTGGGGACAGACTGATACATCAAACGCAAGGAAATGGCTAGACGCCGGGCCAGGAACCGCCAAACGACGGTCTTCTCGCAGGGAGGATCGACGCGCTGCCCGGGGCCTTGGTGCCCGCGGCGGGGTGGTGATGAGCCAGCTTAGGGAACGCGACGCATCTCTTGGGCCTGGTGAACGATCTGATTGCGGCGGCCTCTTAACGTGTGGACCTTTTGCTGCAGGAGGCCGACCTCGCCCGGCTCCTCGCCGACGTCGTCGAGGGCCACGGCGGTTCCATGAGCTTGACCAGCGCTCCGGGCGCAGGCACCACGGCAACATTCGTCCTGCCGGCGTCCTGAACGACAATTCTCAGGGCCGGAGCACGGAGATTGAGCGGACCTTGCCCGGATCACTCGCCTGTCCACCTTGGCTGTCGCGGCGCAGCCACGCGGGAATTTCGCGGACCACCGCGCAACCGGCTAACCGGTTAGCTGTCCGTGATCACCAGGGCCACGCTGTGTCCGCCGAAGCCAAAAGCGTTCACCAGGCCGGCGGGGGCGGAACTTGGCGCCAGCGTGTGGGCCTTTTCCGTCACGACGTTCAGGTTCACTTCGGGGTCCAGCGCCTCGATGTTCACCGTTCCGGGCAGCTGTCCGGTCTGCAGGGCCTGGACCACCACAACCGCCGCGAGCGCACCGGCGCCGCCCAGGAGGTGGCCGGTGTGGCCTTTGGTGGAGGTCACGGGCACGTCGGCACCGAAAATGGCGTTGATGGCCTGGGCTTCCAGCCGGTCCCCTACCGGGGTGGAGGTGGCGTGCGCATGGACGAAGCCGATCTCCGAAGCTTGCATTCCGGCCGACTCCAGGGCCTTTTGCATGACCCTGCGCTGCATGGCCGGGTCCGCCGCCACAATGTCGTTGGCGTCGGAGGTTACCGCCCCGCCGGCCACTGCGCCGAGGATGGCGGCACCGCGCGCCAGGGCGTGGGCTTCACTCTCAAGCACCACAATGCCGGCGCCTTCCGCGAGGACAAAGCCGTCGCGGCCGCCGTCGAACGGGCGCGAGGCGAGCTGGGGTTCGCCGTTGCGCGTGGAGAGTGCCCGGATCTGGGAGAAACCGGTGATCACCAGGTCGTTGACGGAAGCGTCCACGCCGCCGGCAATCACGACGTCGGCCGCGCCGGAGCGGATCATTTCGGCGCCCTGGACAATTGCTTCTGCGCCGGACGCGCAGGCGCTGACCGGGGTCCGGGCTCCGCCGCGGGCGCCGAGGTCAATGGAGACCCAGGCCGCGGGACCGTTGACCATAAGCCTGGTGAGGGTGTGCGGCGAGACCCGGCGCGGGCCGCCGCTGGCGAGCGCACGGTCCTGTTCGAGGGTGGAACCGAGGCCGCCGTAGGCGGAGCCGATCACTACGGCGAACCGTTCGGGGTCGACGTCGGGCGCCCCGGCCTGCTGCCAGGCTTCCCGGGCAGCCACCAGCGCCAGTTGCCCGCACCGGTCCATGCGCTTCAGCTCGCGCGTGGTGAGATGCTCCGAGAGATCCACGGTGACCTGCCCGGCGATCCGCACGGGCAGTTGCTCCGCCCAGTCCTGCTCCAGCGGGCCGATCCCGGAGCGGCCGGCAAGCAGGCCGGTCCAGGTTTCCGCCACAGTGGAGCCGAGCGGGTTGATGGTGCCGGCGCCGGTGATCAGCGCGCGGGGTTGGTCTGCAGGCATTGGTTCGCTACTTTGCGGGGTTGTGGGTGCCGATGGGCGCCAGGGTCAGATCGGGGTGGTTCTTCTCGATCCGGCGCAGGGCCCAGACGTCGTTGAACAAGGCGAGGTATTCGCCGTCGGACCTCAACAGCACCTCGGCGCCGGGCACGTTGGCCAGCGCGGGCATGGCGTCCGCCGTCGAAATCCTGGCGATGGAGTACGGCAGGCGTTCCAGCCGCATGGGGCGCTGAAGTCGTGCGCCATCCGGTCCTCCACCACCTCGAACTGCATGGGGCCGACGGCGGCAAGCACCGGCGCCTGGTCGCCGCGGACGTCGGAGCGGAGCACCTGGATGACGCCCTCGTGCTCGAGCTGCTCGATGCCGCGGCGGAACTGCTTGAACTTGCTGGGGTCCTTGGACCGGGCCACCTGGAAGTGTTCCGGGGCAAACAGCGGGATGGCCGGGTACTCCACTGCGCCTTCGAGGAAGAGGCTGTCGCCTACCCGCAGTGTGGAAGCGTTGACCAGGCCCACGACGTCGCCGGGGTAGGCCTCGTCGATGACCTCGCGTTCGCGGCCGAACACCTGCTGGGCGTACTTGGTGGCGAAGGACTTTCCGGTGCGGGTCTGGGTGACCACCATGCCGCGCTCAAAGACGCCGGAGCAGACGCGGATGAAGGCGACGTGGTCGCGGTGGGCCTTGTTCATGCCGGCCTGGACCTTGAAGACAAAGCCGGAGAAGGACGATTCAACCGGGCGTGGGCTGCCCTCGACGTCGGGCCGGGGTGCGGCGTGCGGCGCGAAATCGACCAGGGCGTCGAGCAGTTCCTTCACGCCGAAGTTCAGGGCGGCGGAGCTGAACAGGATGGGGGTGGCGGTGCCCGCGTGGAAGGCGTCGACGTCGAATTCGAGGTTGGACTCGATGACCAGGCCGGCCTCGTCCACGGCGTCGGTCCAGTTGCTGCCCTGCGTCTCCGCGGCCTCTTCGGGCGTGAAGTACTCGGTCAGCGCGATGTTGGCGCCGGAATTGTTGCGCTGGAAGCGGGCGAAGCGGTCCTGGCGGAGGTCCCAGACACCGCGGAAGTCACCGGAGATGCCCACGGCCCAGGTCAGCGGCATGGGCTGCAGGCCGGTGCGCTCGGTGAGCTCGTCCATCAGCGCCAGCGCGTCCAGGCCGGGCCGGTCCCACTTGTTGATCACGGTGATGATGGGCAGGTTGCGCTGCTTGCAGACCTCAAACAGCTTCATGGTCTGCGTTTCCAAGCCCTTGGCGGCGTCCACGAGCATCACTGCGCAGTCGACGGCGGCCAGGACGCGGTAGGTGTCCTCGGAAAAGTCCGCGTGGCCGGGGGTGTCCAGCAGGTTGATGACGGTGTCCCGGTAGGAGAACTGCAGGGCGGCGGAGCTGATGGAGATACCGCGGTCCTTCTCCATCTGCATCCAGTCCGAGACCGTTTCCTTACGGTTGGCCTTGCCGCTGGAGGCCCCGGCAGTGCCGATCACCTTCGCGTGCAGTGCCAGCGCCTCGGTCAGCGTGGACTTGCCGGCGTCGGGGTGCGAAATGACGGCAAAGGTCCGACGCCGGGCCGCCTGTTTGTGAATCTCGTTGACCCTGGCGGGGCTAAGGACATCTTGGGACACGGTGCTACTTTCGCTGCGGTGGGGTTACCCCAAGGCGCTCGGCAGGCCTCAAGGGGAAGCATGGCTCTGTGACAGCCAAGTTCCAAGTTTATCGCAGTGCGGGAAGCTGCCGCCCTGGATCACTGGCACCCACCTATCCGGTGCGCGA
Source organism: Arthrobacter sp. Hiyo4 (assembly GCA_002370555.1). Lineage (GTDB taxonomy): Bacteria > Actinomycetota > Actinomycetes > Actinomycetales > Micrococcaceae > Arthrobacter. The sequence goes on along the minus strand of AP014718.1, from coordinate 263,741 downwards.
AACGCCTTCCGGACAGCCGCCGTCGTACGCGTTCCTGAGGCACTTCGCGGCACGCGCTGACGAGGCACTTTGGGGCTTGTCCGTGCGGTTGTTGCCGCTTCTTACCTCTATCATTGAGCTTGCGGGAAACTGAGTACTTTTGATCCTGCCGGCTGAGTGTAAAACCGGCGTACCTGCGGGCGGAAGTCTGCACCTTTGAAGGGAACACCTATGGCTCGGAGCCCCGAAGAATCGCTCAAGGCGACTCTGGGCAGAGTGGCTCCAGGCACGCCGCTGCGCGATGGTCTGGAACGCATCCTCCGGGGGCGGACCGGTGCGCTGATCGTGCTGGGCTCGGACCGGACCATCGATTCCATCTGCTCCGGCGGGTTCGACATCGGCATCGACTTCTCCCCCACAAGGCTCCGTGAACTGGCCAAGATGGATGGCGCCATCATCTGCGACAAGGACGCCGGCAACATCCTCCGCGCCGCCGTCCAGCTGGTCCCGGACTCAAGCATCGAAACCCAGGAATCCGGCACGCGGCACCGCACGGCGGAGCGTGTGGCCATCCAGACCGGCGTTCCCGTGATTTCCGTCAGCCAGTCCATGCAGATCATCGCGTTGTACGTGAACGGGCTCCGGCACGTGCTGGAGGGATCCGAGAAGGTCCTGGCCCGCGCCAACCAGGCCCTTGCAACGCTGGAACGGTACCGTTCGCGGCTGGACCAGGTGACCAGTTCCCTGTCCGCACTGGAGATCGAGGCGATGGTGACCGTCCGCGACGTCGCGGTCACCCTGCAGCGCCAGGAAATGGTCCGCCGGATCTCCGAGGAAATCTCGCAGTACGTCCTGGAACTTGGCGAGGACGGCCGGCTGCTGTCCCTCCAGCTCGATGAGCTCACGGTGGGCCGCGGTCCGGGCAGCGACGTCATCATCCGCGACTACGCCGGCCGGACGCGTCCGCGGAGGACATCGAAAAGGCCGTCAGCGCCCTGGTGAACCTCGGCCCCACAGAGCTGATCGACCTCGGCAAGATCTCCGGGATCGTCGGTTTCGCCGGCGGCGAGGCCAACCTCGACGCCGTGGTGCAGCCGCGCGGTTACCGGTTGCTGTCCGGCCTCAAGGCAGTCCCGAAGGCTGTTGCCGACCGCCTGGTGGACCACTTCGGCGGCCTGCAGTTCCTGATGGCGGCCACCATTGACGACCTCATGACCGTTGACGGCATCGGCGACCAGCGCGCCCGGACCGTCCGCGAAGGCCTGAGCCGCATGGCCGAAGCCAGCCTGCTGGACCGCTTCCTCTAATCCCCCATCGATTGCTCCACGCGGGCCCTTACGAGCCCTCAAAAGGGCACTTACGGAGCATTGGATGGAGTGTAGGAGCGTCAGCTGAGCTGGAACACTGCCTTGGGGCTGGCCCTCGAACCGAGCTTGGCCGTGAAGATGTAGTACGCCCCGCCTGCTCCGGGCTTGGCGTCGATGGGGCTGCAGCCTTCCAGCGTGCGGTTCCGGCTCCACGGGAAGTTCGCCGTTTCGCTGGCGCCCGGGGCAATCGTCTTCACGAGGTCCTCGCTCGTGGCCTGGCAGTCCCTGGACGAGAAGATCCTGTCCGCGCCGCTGGTCACCAGGAACTCCATCTGGGAAGTCCCGATGTTCACCTCGCACGGCATGATTCCGCCGTTGGTCACCTTCAGCGTGAGCAGCGGATTCTCATCCGGGCCATAAGCCGCTTTGTCGGTTGAAGCGGACACCGTCACCAGGTTTTGGTTACAGGAAGGCGTGGGCGTGGCAGTGGGTTCGGCGCCCACAGTCTCCGACGGCGAGGCACCAGGGGTGGAGGCCGTTTCGGTTGCGCCGTCGGTGGAGGATGCCTGCTCGGTGCCGCTGAACGCGCCGGCCACCGCAAAGCCACCGAATGTGAGCGCCACCGCCATCAGCAGGGCTGTTCCCACAAAAAGCCGGCGGCGGCGGTAGACTGCTGCGCTCGGCTGCCGGGTAGCGCCGGACCCGCCTCGGGAACCGGATGCCGTCTTGCGCCGTGATGAATTGCCTTGCCTGCCCATCCTTCTAGGCTAGAGAACCCACCGGATTCTGCCGTCCCACCACGCCGGTCCCCCGCCAACGCTAAGGTCACAGTTTGTCCGTGGCATCTTCGCGTAGGCTTCCGGGAATCCATTACAGTGTTGGGATCGACGCTACAACCCTTTCCCCAGCCATGCCCTCGGACGGCACCCCCGTTATGGCCCCGTTCGGCACGGATGACCACCGCCCCGACCAGCTCGCCGCGCTGCACGGCAGGATCACGGGCTGGTTCGCTGAGACGGCGAGGGAGCTGCCATGGCGAGAACACCACTGCTCACCGTGGGGAGTCCTGGTCAGCGAGATCATGCTGCAGCAGACCCCAGTGGTGCGCGTGCTGCCTGTCTGGCAGGAATGGCTTGAGCGCTGGCCCACCCCCGCCGCCCTCGCCGGCGAGCCCGCAGGGGAAGCCGTCCGCTCCTGGGGCAGGCTCGGCTACCCCGCCGGGCACTCCGCCTGCACGCAGCCGCCGCTGCCATCGTCCGTGACCACGACGGCGGGGTCCCCGGCAACTACACCGAGCTGCTGGCCCTGCCCGGGGTGGGCAGCTACACGGCCGCGGCCGTTGCCGCCTTTGCCTTCGGACGCCGGGAGACTGTGGTGGACACGAACATCCGGCGTGTACACGCGCGCCTGGTATCCGGCGTCGCGCTCCCCTCACCGTCGCTGAACGCTGCGGAGATGCGGCTCGCGGCGGAACTGCTGCCGGACGACGTCGGGACCTCCGTGCACTGGAATGCTGCGGTGATGGAACTGGGGGCGCTGGTCTGCACGGCGCGTGCACCCAAGTGCGGGGACTGCCCGGTGCGGGACTCGTGTGCGTGGCTGGCAGCCGGCGAGCCGCCGCCGTCGTACGTTCCCAAAGGTCAGGCATGGCACGGAACCGACCGGCAGGTCCGGGGCGCGGTGATGGCTGTGCTCCGGCTTGCGGACGCACCCGTGCCGGCGGAAATGTTCCGGCGGGAGCCTGCTGACCTGGGCTTCGCGGCGGACGGAATCGGCGTGCCGCTGTCCGCACTGCACCGCCTGAACTCAGCGCCCGAACAGCTCGAACGTGCCATTGCCGGCCTCCTTGGCGACGGGCTGGCCGAGCTGCACCAGGGCGGATACCGGCTTCCTGCCTGAGGCCCCTTTTAGGGTGGCCCGCGCCCGGATGGCATACTTTCTGGTGACTCAAACCGGGGGAATTCATGAGAATCGTGTTGTACGTCATCTGGGCACTGTTTGTTGTGGGCGTCATTTTTGCGCTGGTCCGTTCACTGCGGAAAACCAAGCGGCAGGAAAAACTGATCGCCGGCTGGCCAAAGGTCCAGGCGACCGTCACCGGCAACGTGGCGGGCTGGACACATGGCGGAGGCGGCTCAACGCGGAGCCGGCGCTTCTACCCCACGTACCAGTTCGCCGACCCCAACGGGACCCTGTATGCCGCCGAATCCGAGGTTTCGTACGCAATCCAGCAGGTACCCGGATCGCTCCTGGCAGTGGCCTACAACCCGGCGAATCCCAACCAGTCATTCCAGGTGGCTTCCGAATCGAAAATGGTGATCGGGTGCCTCATGCCGGTCTTCGTGTTCTTCGCCCTGCTGCTGTTCTGGGTCGCCGGCGCCTTCCCGCTGGGCTGAACCGTGGAATCCCTGAAACTGCTGTTCATCGTGCTGCCCGGGCTTTTCCTTCCCGCAGGCCTGATCCTGATGGGGCTGTCCCTGGCCGCGTCCTTCCGCCGGAAACGTTCCATGGCGGGGTGGCAGGAGGCTTCGGCCACCGTCACGGGAAACCTGCACGGCACGGACGGACCCGTGGTCTATAACCCGGCCAGTCCCGCCGAGTCCACGCTGCCGGTCTTCGCTGTTGCCAAAGGCCGGCTGGCTACAGGTCTCATTATGGTGATCTTTGGGGCCACAGCCATAACAATGTTTGCATCACTTTCCTGGTAGCAATGCGGACTTCGGGCTCCGGATTTACGCTGAAGTATGGGCAAGCCCGGGGTACTTCTGGCACTGATGACGACGGCGGTGATCACCTCCGGCTGCTACTACTACCCCGTCCCGGCGCCGTGCCCGATGATTGCCCAGGCGTCAGTGGTCTCGGTGACCGTGGCCCGGGAGTACGTGCCTCAGGTGGGATCGTTACGCCTAAAGGCCTGCCAGGACGGCATCTGCAAAGAGGCCGCCGTCGAGCTTTTTCCCGGCACTGCCTCGATTGACCAGGGCTGCGCACCGGACGGGGTCTGCTCCGCCACGGCTTCCCCGGACGGGACCATGATCGGGATGCTGATGCTGGATTCCCTCACGGAGGCCCCGATGGCGCTGACCGCGTCCGGTATTTCTCCGGGCGGATCGGCCCTCCCTGTGCGCACCCTGGTTTTCCGGCCCCGCGGCGCCTATCCCTACGGGGAGCAGTGCGGGAGATTCGTCACGGCGTCGGTGATTCTGGACGCCGAGGGCCTACGACAGGCTCCGTGACTGCCCTCGCCGGCGACAAATAAGCCCGCCAAACCCCGCCCTTGACTTCCACTCAGGACACTTCTACGGTCTGTATTACCAGCAACGGCAACGTTGGATTTAGAACAGGTTCCCCGCCGGGAAGGGGTAAGGATGCCACTTTCAGATAGGGAGCGGAAACAGCTCGAGGAGCTGGAATCGGGCCTGGCCGCAGAGGATCCGAGGCTCGCCGAGGAACTCTCGACAGGCTCCGTGGGCCTCAGGTTTGGGCGCCGTATCTACCTCGGTGCCATCGGATGCCTGTTCGGGCTGGTGTTGCTCATTGTCGGGGTCAGCACGCAGATCATCGTGGTCGGCGTCGCCGGTTTCCTGCTGATGGGAGCCGGCACGTACCTACTCGTGGACAAGCGGTCCTTCAGTCTGGGCCGCCGCAGCCAGGTCAAATAGGCAACCCAGGCCACGACCTACGGCTCGCCGAAGCCTGCCTGCACCAAGCCGCCGACGTAGTTCAAGGCACGCTCGGCGTCGGGCCCCAGGCCTCGATATGGAGCAAGGATCCCTTGCCCGCCGCCAGGGTCATCAGGGACGTCATTGACGCGCCATCCACGCCGTTGACCGTGACCTCGGCGTTGAGGGACGCCAGACCGCCCGCGATCTTGGCGGCGGACGGGCGTGCATGCCGGCCTCATTCACCAGTTCGAAGTCGCCGGTGAAGTCCGGCCCTGAACCGGTGACGGACCCTTCAGCCACGGTGCTTTCGGCGAGCCCCCGCGAAGCAGCCGCCACCTCCGGTCCCAATCCGTACACGGCTTCGGCTGCACGTTTGACTGCCTTCACGTCGGCGCCGCCCTGCGCGGCCACGGCAGCAGCCACGAGGCCTTCCACCAGGGGCGCGTCCGCCAGGAGCACGCCCGCCGGCTCCTCCACGAGCTCCAGTGCCGATTCCGCCGTCATCACTGCAGATCCCAGGTCCGTCAGGACCACCACGCCATCGCCGCCGGCCGCCTTGTCCAGGGCAGACATGACTTTCTCCAGGCTCGTTCCGATCCTGCCGTCGGCGGTGCCCCGGCGGCGAGGATGACGACGTCGGGCGCCATCTGGGCGGCAAGCTCCACGGCGCCGTCGGCTATTTTCTCGCTATGGGACACCACCACCAGGCGCACCGTCACGCTGCGGCCCCAACGGCGGCCCGCAGAATGAGGGCGCTGGAGGCGGCGCCCGGATCGCGGTGTCCCGCGCTCCGCTCCCCCAGGTAACTGGCGCGGCCCTTGCGGGCGATCAGGGGCTCGGTGGCCACGGCGCCGGCCTCAGCCGCCTCAGCGGCTGCGACCAGAACTCCAAGGACGCTGCCAGCGCCGTCCGCCGCGGCGGCCTGCGCAGCCTCCGCGGCGGGGTCCAGGCATCCACCATGGTCTTGTCGCCGGACTCGGCCTTGCCCCTGGCCACGATCCCGTCACGGGCAGCCACCAATGCATCGGCAAGGCGTCCCGGATCAATCTCTGCGGCATCGCCCAAAGCGGTGGAAGCGCGCAGGAACGCGGTTCCGTACAAGGGACCTGCGGCGCCGCCCACCTTGGACATCAGGGTCATGGCAGTCAGCTTCAGGGCCGCTCCGGGCGTCTCAGGCTGCGCTTCAGCCAGCTTCTCCAGTACCGCCTGGAAGCCGCGGTCCATGTTCTCGCCGTGGTCCGAGTCCCCGATCGCACGGTCGAGTTCGATGAGCCACACCCGGTTTTCCGCCATCGCCTGGGCACAGAGCGTCAGCCATCTGAGGGCCCATTTCACGTCCAACACCACGGTTACACGCCCCAACGCAGGGCTGCGGTGTGCACCGGAGCGTCCCACAGCTGCGTCAGTTCATCGTCGAGCCGGAGCACCGAGATGGAGCAGCCCTGCATTTCCAGGGACGTGATGTAGTTCCCTACCAGCGAGCGTTCGACGGCGGCTCCACGTTCTGCGATCACCTGGGCAGCGCGGCGGTAGACGATGTACAGCTCGCTCAGGGGGGTGCCGCCCATGCCGTTGACGAACAGCAGTACTTTCTCGCCGCCGGTGATGCCCAGGTCGCTGAGGACCGGGTCCAGCAGGCGGTCCGTGATGCCGTCAGCGTTCTCCAACGGGATTTTGTGCCGGCCGGGCTCGCCATGGATGCCGATGCCGATCTCGATCTCATCATCCGCCAGGTCGAAACTGGGCGTTCCCGCATGCGGTACTGTGCACGCGGACAGCGCAACCCCCATGGTGCGGACGTTGCTGTTGACGCGGTCACCGATCGCGGCCACGGCATCAAGGCTATCGCCCCGCTCAGCGGCGGCGCCGGCGATTTTCTCGACCAGAACGGTGCCGCCCACTCCGCGGCGGCCGGCGGTATACAGGGAGTCCTCCACCGCGACGTCGTCATTGACCAGGACCGTGCGAATGTCCACACCTTCGGCCTGCGCCAGCTCCGCTGCGGTCTCAAAGTTCAGGACGTCGCCGGTGTAGTTCTTCACGATATGGACGACGCCGGCACCCGAGTTAACGGCGAGCGTCGCCGGAAGAATCTGGTCCGGCGTCGGCGAGGTGAACACCGCCCCGGCACGGCGGCGTCGAGCATTCCCAGCCCGACAAACCCTGCGTGGAGCGGCTCGTGGCCGCTTCCCCTCCGGAAACGAGTCCGACTTTCCCTGCCACCGGCGCGTCTTTACGCGCGACGTACTTCGGATCGGCGATGACGGTGACAAGTCCCGCGTGGGCAAGACCGAATCCCTCGACGGATTCGTCAACCACGGAACGGGGATCATTGATGAGCTTTTTCATGGCAGAACTCCTAGGGTGTGGGTGCGTCCTGGAGGATACACTTTGACCCTACTACCGCCGCCTGAAGTCCGGTAGCCTGCGACGATGCGGCGGAAGCGGTAAGGGACAGCCCCCAATGACTGTCCCTTACGGCAGGCCCACACTGCAACCTCGTTAGTTTATCCATCAATTCGACATAAAGCTATTTATGTCGCAGGGTTTCTTCTTCCCGCGGTTGCCCGCGGCAGGGTGATTGGGGGTGCTTAGAGGGTCTTGATCATGCGGGTGTTGCCCAGGGTGTTGGGCTTGACCCGCGCCAGGTCCAGGAACTCGGCAACGCCTTCGTCATGGGAGCGCAGCAGCTCGGAGTAGACCACCGGGTCCACGGCCGTCTGGTCGGCCATGACCTCGAAGCCGTGGCGCTTGAAAAAATCCACCTCGAAGGTAAGGCAGAAGACCCGAGCCACGCCCAGTTCACGGGCCTCGGCCAGCAGGCTTTCCACCAGCACGTGCCCTACACCCTTGCCGCGCCACGCGTCCGATGCGGCCAGCGTGCGGACTTCGGCGAGATCCTCCCACATAACGTGCAGGGCGCCGCAGCCGATGACTTCGCCGTCGTCGGCTTCTGCGATCCGGAACTCCTGGAGGCTCTCGTAATAGGCAACCGTTTCTTTCGCCATCAGAATCCGCTGCTCAGCCAGCGGCGCCACAAGGCTCTTGATGGCGGCCACGTCACTGGTACGTGCAGAACGGATGCGGAAAGCGTCAGAGTCGGTCACTCCACAATCCTACGGTGGCGGTTCAGTGGCTTCGGGCGCTCCCAAACGATGCACTCAGCCTAGCTTGGCGGCCCAGTCGGCGATGCGCTGGGTGCTTTCCTCTTCGGAGATCCTCCACCCGAGTCATGATGGACCAGCCCACACTTTAGTGGTCCCGGATGCTGGCGAATCGGTCTCCTGAGACAAATGTGGACAGCGGCTCCCGAACGGTAGCCCCTATCCGCTCGGCGCGCGCAATAGGAGCGTCCGAGTCGGCGCAGTAGAAGCCGATCGAGTAGCAATCCTCGTCGCCGTCCGGCGCCGGAACGAGATGGTAGTGAGGCTCGTGCACATGGCGATGGTGGATAGCTGAAGGCCTGGTGTCTTGCGCAGACCGCGCCGGGGCATGGCATGGACGAGGACCCGGACAAGGCAAAGGCCCCGCCTGCTCCTTTGGGGAGCGGGCGGGCCTTTGCTGTCTTGGTTTAGACGATGGGGCAATCTCCGGGATGCGCGGCTTGGCGTTGCCGGCAAACGTGAACTTGGCGTCGTCGCCTTCGCCGTCGACGTCCACTACTACGATGTCGCCGGCGTGGAGCTCGCCGAACAGGATCTTCTCCGAGAGCTGGTCCTCGATCTCGCGCTGGATGGTGCGGCGCAGCGGCCGGGCACCCATGGCGGGATCGTAGCCGCGGGTCGCCAGGAGTACCTTGGCCGCGGTGGTGAGCTCGATGCCCATGTCCTTGTCCTTGAGGCGCTTCTCCAGGCGGCCAACGAACATGTCCACGATCTCGATGATCTCGTCCTGGGTGAGCTGCGGGAACACCACAACGTCATCCACACGGTTCAGGAACTCCGGACGGAAGTGCTGCTTGAGTTCTTCCGTCACACGGGCGCGCATCCGGTTGTAGCCGGTTTGCGTGTCTGTGCCGGACTGGAAGCCGGTGGCAACGCTCTTGGAGATGTCCCGGGTGCCCAGGTTTGTGGTCATGATGATCACGGTGTTCTTGAAGTCCACCACGCGGCCCTGGGAGTCGGTCAGGCGGCCGTCTTCCAGGATCTGCAGGAGTGAGTTGAAGAGGTCAGCGTGCGCCTTCTCCACTTCGTCGAACAGGACCACGGAGAACGGACGACGGCGGACCTTCTCGGTGAGCTGGCCGCCCTCTTCGTAGCCGACATAGCCCGGAGGGGCACCGAAGAGCCGTGAAACAGTGTGCTTCTCCGAGTACTCGGACATGTCCAGCGTGATGAGGGCGTCCTCGTCACCGAACAGGAATTCGGCCAGGGCCTTGGCGAGCTCCGTCTTGCCGACGCCGGTGGGCCGGCAAAGATGAACGAGCCGCCCGGACGCTTGGGGTCCTTCAGGCCTGCACGGGTACGGCGGATTGCCTGGGACAGGGACCTGATGGCCTCGTTCTGGCCCACCACACGCTTGTGCAGTTCGTCTTCCATCTTCAGCAGGCGCGTGGACTCTTCCTCGGTCAGCTTGAAGACCGGGATGCCGGTGGAGTTGGCCAATACCTCGGCGATCAGATCCTCATCCACCTCGGAAATGTCATCCATGCCGCCGGACTTCCAGTGGCGTTCCTTCTCGGAGCGCTCGGTGATGAGCTTCTGCTCCTTGTCCCGGAGAGAGGCGGCGCCTTCGAAGTCCTGCGCGTCGATGGCGGATTCCTTCTCCATCTTCAGCTTGGCGATCCGCTCATCCATGGCCTTCAGCTCCGGCGGAGCGGTCATCCGGCGGATGCGCAACCGGGCACCGGCCTCATCGATCAGGTCGATGGCCTTGTCCGGCAGGAAGCGGTCCGAGATATAGCGCTCGGCGAGGTTCGCGGCCGACGCGAGGGCGCCGTCGGTGATGGTGACGCGGTGGTGCGCCTCGTAGCGGTCACGCAGGCCCTTGAGGATCTCGATCGCGTGCGCAACGGAGGGCTCCTTGACCTGGATCGGCTGGAAGCGGCGCTCCAGCGCAGCGTCCTTCTCGATGTGCTTGCGGTACTCATCCAGGGTGGTGGCACCGATGGTCTGCAGTTCACCGCGGGCCAGCATGGGCTTCAGGATGGACGCGGCATCGATGGCACCTTCAGCGGCACCGGCACCCACGAGGGTGTGGATCTCGTCGATGAAGAGGATGATGTCGCCGCGGGTGCGGATTTCCTTGAGGACCTTTTTGAGGCGCTCTTCGAAGTCACCGCGGTACCGGGAGCCAGCCACCAGTGAACCGAGGTCCAGGGTGTACAGCTGCTTGTCCTTGATGGTTTCCGGGACGTCGCCGCGGACGATCGCTTGGGCGAGGCCTTCGACGACGGCGGTCTTGCCGACGCCGGCTCGCCGATCAGGACGGGGTTGTTCTTGGTGCGGCGCGACAGGACCTGCATCACGCGTTCCATTTCGGATTCGCGCCCGATCACCGGGTCCAGCTTGTTCTCGCGCGCGGCCTGGGTCAGGTTGCGGCCGAACTGGTCCAGGACGACGGAACCAGCAGGAGTGCCTTCGGCCTGCCCTGGGCCGACGCCTGCACCGGTGGTTTCCTTGCCCTGGTAGCCCGAGAGCAGCTGGATGACCTGCTGGCGGACGCGGTTGAGGTCCGCTCCGAGCTTGACCAGCACCTGGGCGGCAACGCCTTCACCCTCGCGGATGAGGCCGAGCAGGATGTGCTCCGTGCCGATGTAGTTGTGGCCCAGCTGCAGGGCTTCCCGCAGCGAGAGTTCCAGCACCTTCTTGGCGCGCGGGGTGAAGGGGATGTGGCCGGACGGGGCCTGCTGGCCCTGGCCGATGATCTCCTGTACCTGCTCGCGCACGCCGTCGAGCGAAATGCTCAAGGACTCAAGAGCTTTGGCGGCAACACCTTCACCTTCGTGGATCAGACCCAAGAGGATGTGTTCGGTACCAATGTAATTGTGGTTCAGCATGCGTGCCTCTTCTTGGGCAAGCACAACTACGCGACGGGCACGGTCCGTAAATCGCTCAAACATTTCGCCACACTCCTAGCTACGACGTACTTTGATGCTACGTGGCGGACCCCCACTTGGGGAGCGTGTTCGCCACAGGGGAAACATGACGCGTGCAAAGTGCAGCATCGAGCCCGCGGTAGAAGCGCAGGTTGAACGGTCAGGGGCCGCCCGGCGTCTCCAAAGCCGGGGCTGCCGGCTGCCACCGTCGGTATTCCAGGGGGCTCACGCGGCCCGATGATGAGGTGTACCAGCTCTCCCGGTAACCGTCGGCGGTGGCCTTGATCTTAGGGGACCGTCTGGGTGTCCACCGGCTCTTGGGCCGTCATCGGTCGTATCAAACACTTCATACACAATGTCCGGCGGCGTGACAGACAAAGGCCGAACTGTCATTGATTAGGACCATGTGATTTCCGGGGATTCCAGAAGGACGCTGGCTGACTCGCTGTTCGGGTCCGCGTAGGCCGGAGCACCGAGTGGTGCCGCCAAAAACAGTAGGAGTGCCGCCAGGACTGCCGTAAATCGCCGAGGCCCGCTAATTCCAGACATTCCAGACTCCCGCCGCGTATACATTCGAGCGGACGAATTCGAGCGGGTGTCCCAGACCGAAGGCTCAAACCGAATCGCCGGCTCATCCCACGGAAATTGCGCGACGATTAGCTCACCGGTACGCCCGGAGGCCGTTAGTCAGCAACGTTTTTGCGCATATCCAGGCCCGTCTTTACCCATTCACAATTGGCATCAAAAAACCCTGCCCCCACCCGAAGGTGAAGACAGGGCCTAATACTAAGCCGGAGAGGCGGAGGTCAGGAATTTGCCTTTTGGTAGGCTTCCTGGATTTCAGCCTGAATTCGGCCGCGACTGTTTACCGTATAGCCGTTATCCCGCGCCCATTGACGGATCTGCGCGGAGTCGTTGGTACGAGGGCCTACCACCGCTTTGGTGCGGGTGGCTCTGCCGGCCGAGGTCTTGCGCCCGGCGGCAACGAAGCGCTCCAGGGCAGAACGGAGCTCGGCCGCGTTGGCCGAGGACAGATCGATTTCGTAGCTGACCCCATCGAGGCCAAAACGGACGTTCTCGTCCGCAGATCCCCCATCCAGATCATCGACGAGGATGATGTTTACTTTCTGTGCCATTAAATATGTCTTCCTCTTGGAAAGGTTCGGTTGTCAGAAAATGAGGATGTTCCTATTAAAAGTATGAACCTCTTAATGGCAACGCGTCAAAGCGTCGGATGGTTCCTGTGGAAATCCGCAGGAACCCGCAGAAAGCTCTTTCGAGCTATTTGTCCGTTTCCGGGTTCTGTTCCTTCAATGGCGCGGCGGAACGCGATTCCGCCTCGGCCTGGGCCCGCGCTTCGGCCTTACGCTCGGACTTATCGGCATTGAAGATGGATTTCATGGCAAACCAAAAAAGTAGGCCAACCACCAGCGAGGGCAGGAGTACGGCTACATATTCCATGATTAGTGGCCTTCGGGCTTGAGGAGCGGGAAAAGGATGGTTTCGCGGATACCGGCGCCGGTGAACAACATCACCAGCCGGTCAATACCCAAGCCGATGCCGCCCATGGGCGGTGCGCCGTATTCGAGGGCCCGCAGGAAGTCCTCGTCCAGCTGCATGGCCTCGACATCGCCCGCGGCAGCGTGCCGCGACTGTTCGGTCAGCCGCTCGCGCTGGATGACGGGGTCGATCAGCTCGGAGAAGGCCGTGCCGCGTTCCATCCCGCCGATGATGAGGTCCCAGGCTTCGATCAGCCGGCCGTCCTCACGGTGCGGGCGGGCCAGCGGCTGGGCAGACGGCGGATAGTCGTACACAAACGTGGGGTTCAGGAGCGTGGGCTCCACGATTTCGCCGAACAGTTCCACGGCCAGTTTCTCGGCGTCCCACTTCGGGTCCACCTTGACCTCGTGCTTTTGGGCGATTTCGCGCAGCACCTCAAGCGAAGTGTCCGGCGTGACTTCCTGGCCAACGGCGTCGGACAGTCCCGGGTAGACCGAAACCCAAGCCCAGTCGCCGTCGAGGTTGATCTCCCCGGCTTCAGTCTGGATGGTTCGGCCCACACCCACGGCGTCAGCGGCGTCGAGGATGATCTCCTTAATGCGCTCGGCCATGACGAACTGGTCCGCCCAGGCCTCGTAGCACTCAAGGGTGGTGAATTCGGGGCTGTGGGTGGAGTCCACGCCTTCGTTGCGGAAGACGCGGCCCATGTCGTAGACCCGGTCGATCCCGCCCACGACAGCACGCTTGAGGTAAAGCTCGGTGGCGATGCGGAGGGTCATCTTCTGGTCGAACGCGTTCATGTGCGTCTCGAACGGGCGGGCCAGGGCGCCGCCGTGGACCAGCTGCAGGATGGGGGTTTCCACCTCGACGTAGCTGTGGCGGTGCAGGCTCTCGCGGATGGACCGGGTGATTGCGGCGCGGGTGTAGACCATTTCCCGGGCTTCGTCGCGCACCATCAGGTCAACATAGCGCTGGCGGACGCGGGTTTCCTCGTTTAGTTCCGCGTGCAGCACCGGCAGCGGGCGGAGTGCTTTGGAGGCCATGGACCAGGACTCGGCCATGACGGACAGCTCGCCGCGGCGGGAGGAAATGACCTCGCCCTTGATGAACACGTGGTCGCCCAGGTCGACCAGCGCCTTCCAGTCCGCGAGCGCTTCCTCGCCCACGTTGGCCAGGCTGAGCATCGCCTGGAGCCGGGTGCCCTTGCCGTCAACGCCGCCTTCCTGGAGCGTGGCGAAGCAGAGCTTGCCGGTGTTGCGCACAAAAACCACGCGGCCGGTGACGCCTACTACGTCGCCTGTGGTGTCGTCAGCCTCAAGGTGCGCGTACTTTTCGCGGATCTCCGTGAGGGAATGCGTGCGGTCCACACCCACCGGATATGCCTCCGTGCCACGCCCGATCAGCTTGGCGCGCTTGTCCATGCGGATGCGCATCTGCTCGCTGGCGTCGAGCGGCTCTGGGGCATTTTTTGGGGTGGGGTGTTTTGGGAAGTCACAATCCCCAAGTTTACCGGGCATTCGCGCCACCGGCTCCCGGCAGACGCCCAGGCATAGACTCGGGCTGTGGAGACGTGGAAAGTTGAAGCGGAGGACGGCGGGCGCCTCGACGTGCATTCCTTCCGAACCCCCGCGGGACTGGACCAGACGACGGCGGGACCTCCCGGCGTCGTACTCATCCACGGCACTTTGGTCACCGACGCCCTCTACCGGCCTTTTGCCCGGAAGCTCAGCGTCCTGCTGGGCCGGCCGGTGCACTGCTACAACCGGCGTGGCAGGGCGGGGTCAGCCCGCAGCCGGCGGATTATTCGGTGGAGACGGAGGTCAGCGACCTTGCGGCGGTCATGCGCCAGACCGGCGCGACGGACGTGGTGGCCCACAGTTACGGCGGTTTCGTGGCGCTGCAGGCGGCCCGGACCCTGCCCGTGGGCCGGCTGGTGACCTATGACGCCGCGGTGTCGCTGTCCGGAAACCTGAGCCACCGCTGGCGGCCGGAGCTTGAGGATGCCGTCACGGCGGGCCAGCTCAACCACGCCTGGGCGCACCTGGTCCAGGGCCTGGCCACGGCGGGCCCGCTGTCCTACCTCCCGCTCGGCGCGCTGCGGATGCTGAGCATCCTCTCGGCAAGGACCAACCTGGGCGCGGAGATGCGCCAGCTGCTGCCCACCGCCGTCAGCGAAATGCGTGCCGTACTCGACGCCGAAGCCGAACTGGACCATTTCACCGCCCTCACCACACCCGTCCTGATGCTCAGCGGCGGCTGGAGTCCGGCGTACTTTGCCGAGACCGGCCGGCAACTGGCCGCCGCGGTGCCGTCCATCAACTTCCAGGTGGTCCCCGGCCAGCTGCACGAGGGTCCCATCCGTCCCGGCAAGGGGCTGGCCGTGCGGATTGCCCGGTTCATCAACGGCAGCGACGGCCAGGCCCGAAAGCTGGGGAGGCGCCGGTAGGCCGCTTCGCCGATGGGGAGCTTTGCCGCGCGCCTAGGATGAGGAGCGTGAAAGAACAGGAAGTGCCCACTCACGACGGCGGCAGGCTGGCTTTGTACAGCTACGGAACCGAGGATGCGCCGGGAGAACGCCGGGTGGTGGTCATCGGCGGTGCCTTCCTCACCGCCCTGATCTACCGGCCGTTCTCGATGGCATTGGCCGACGGGCTGGGCGACGGGTGGGCCGTGGATGTCTATGACAGGCGCGGTAGGGGCAACTCCACCGAGCAGCCGGCCGACTATTCCATGGCCACGGAGATTGCCGATGTCCGCACGGTCATGGATGCCACGGGCGCCCGCAACGTCCTGGGCCACAGCCTGGGCGGGTCGGTGGCGCTGAACGCCGTCCAGGAGTTCGCGGGCACCCCGTACGAACCGGACAAGCTGGCGGTCTACGAGGCGGCGGTGAACGCCGGCAAGGTGGGGCATGCCATGGCCCGGATGAAAAAGGGCATGCAGCCGGGCACCGCGCTTTCAAAGGTTCCCGAGCCGGTCCTGGCAGGGCTGATGGCCGTGGTGTCCCGCACGAAGGTGAACAAGATGCTCCGCGAGCTGATGCCCACGGGCGTGGGCGAACTGCGCGCCGCGTACGACGAAGCCGAGCATGTCAGGAACTTCGCCGTCCTTCCCGCCAACACGCACTTTATGGTGGGCGGCAAGAGCCCGGGCTACTACAAAGTCACGGCCCAGCGCCTTCATGCGGCCGTCCCGGGGAGCACGTTCGAGCTCTCACCCAAGGGCTTCCACGGCTCCATTCCGGCCGCGGTGAAGGAACTTGTCGCGGACATCGCCGAATACTTCAAGGGCTAAGGCTTTCCGCGGGTTGCTCGGCTAGGCTCGGACCATGACGAGCGAGAACATCAAGACCCCGACGGCGGCACCCTGGAGCTCTTCTCCACGGGTGCTGAACTGGCCTCCGCCGGCTCCGGCGTGGTTGTGGTCCCAGCCTCCATGGTGACCGCGGCCGACTACACAAAGTTCGCCCAGAAACTCAGCGCCGCGCTGGGCCGCCCGGTGCACACGTTCAACCGCCGCGGCCGCGGTGCGTCGTCGCCGCAGGCCGAGGATTACACGCTGGACGCGGACATCCGGGACCTGGACGCCGTTATGAAACACACGTCCAGCACCGACGTCTTTGGCCACAGCTTCGGCGGCGCGGTGGCCCTGCACGCGGCCCGGACCCTTCCGGTGGAGCGGCTGGCTGTGTATGACCCCGCCGTGTCCGTGAACCACAGCGTGACGGCCGGCTGGACCGCCGAATACGAACGTGCCACGGCCGCCGGGGACGACGACCGCGCCCTCGCCGTCCTGCAGCGCGGCCTTGAGGCGGGCACCCGCTCACGGATGCCGCTGTCCATGCTCACCATCGCCAACAAGCTGACCGCCGGCACGTCCGAGGGCAAGCAGCAGCGCGAACTGATGCGCACCGGCGTCCGGGAAATCAAGGCGATCATCGCCGCGGACATGCCGGCCGAGCCGTTCCTGGAACTGCCCTGGAAACGCTGATTATTGTGGGCGAGAAAAGCCCCGCGTACTTCGGTGTTGCCTGCGGCCAGATCCACGACATTCTGACCGGCTCCAGCTACACCATCCTTCATGGGGCCGGCCACGACGGTGTCCTCCGCGCCCCGGACAGGCTCATCACCGAAATCAGCGACTTCTTCGCCGGCTAGCCCCATGTAGGTAGCAGCAGATGTCCTTTTGAGCGGGCTAAACGACATCTCCTGCTACCTAGTTGGGTTAGTGGCTGGCGCCGTGGCCCGGGGCGGCGCCTTCTGTCTTGCGCATCATCGCGGAAAGTACGACGGCGGCGAGGGCTATGACGGTTGCCGTCAGGAACGCTGCACTCATGCCGGCAACGAGGCCGGACGCGGCCGAGACCACGGCGAAAATGGATACCAGCAGCGCCGTGCCGGCGGCACCGGCTACCTGCTGGGTGGTGCTCATGATCGCCGAGCCGTGCGAGTAGAGATGCGGCGGCAGCGGGTTCAGGCCGGTGGTAAATGCCGGGTGAACAGCAGCGCCAGGCCGAAACTGAGCCCCACGTGGAGGGTGACGATCCACCAGACAGGAGTGCCGGCGTCGAGCGTTGCGAACTGCCACAGGGCCAGCACCATAAGTACGGAACCGGTGACGGTGAGCGGCCGCGGGCCCACTTTGTCGAACAGCCGGCCGATGAACGGGCCCAGCAGGCCCATCGCCAGCCCGCCGGGAAGCAGCGCGAGCCCGGTCTCCAGCGAACCCAGGCCCGGATTTCCTGCAGGTAGAGCGGCAGCAGGATCACGCCGCCGAAGAGCGCCATCATGGCCACCACCATCAGCAGCACGGAGACCGTGAACATCCTGAAGTTGAACGCGCGGAGATCCAGCAGCGGGGCTTCGGCCTTCTGAAGCCGGAGCTGGCGGAGCACAAAGACCGTCAGGCTCACGACACCGATGACCAGCGCGGCGATGGCCACGGCGCTCGGACCGCTTTGGCCGCCGCCGATCTGGCTGAGACCGTACACCAGGCCACCGAAGGCAGGAACTGTGAGCAATACGGAGAGGAAGTCGAGCTTGGTCTTCTCGGTTTCGCCCACGTTCGTCAGGTACTTGGCGCCGATGGCCAGCGCGGCCAGGGCGACCGGCAGGACAAAGACGAACATAAAGCGCCAGGTGAAATGCTCCAGGATCAGCCCGGAGACAGTCGGCCCCATGGCCGGTGCCACGGAGATGGCGATACTGACGTTGCCCATGACAGCGCCGCGCTTGGCCAGCGGGACAAGGGTGAGGATGGTGGTCATCAGCAACGGAAGCATGATGGCCGTGCCGCCGGCCTGGACGATGCGGGCCAGGAGCAGGATCTCAAAACCGGGAGCCACTGCGGCCAGTGCGGTGCCGCCGGCGAACAGTCCCATGGCCAGCATAAAGACGGCGCGAGTGGACAGGCTCTGGAGGATGAACCCGGTGGTCGGGATGACCACGGCCATGGTGAGCATAAAGCCGGTGGAGAGCCACTGGACGGTGGGCGCGTCCACGCCCAGGTCAACCATCAGCCGCTGCAGGGCCACATTCATGATGGTCTCGTTCAGGATCACCACAAACGTCGCCACGAGCAGGGTGGCGATGATGGTCACCGATTCGCGGGACATCTTCTCCGGCGCGGCGGACTTCGGCGCCGCTACCGGCCGGGCTGCCCGGAGGCGTTCGAAGAGACTTCCGTAGACATGGGTGTTCCCCCAGGGAGTATGAATGAAGTGGGTCGCGAGCATCGTCGCTGCAGATTCCAACACCCTACCGTCCGGACTAATTCCGGGACACAGGAAATTTTCTTCGGCACGGGCTTCTTCTGAGCGGTCGTTTTGGCTGGCCGGTGTGGTTTAATCAGCGCACTTAGTTATGAGTCGGGGCTGGGGCCTCTAGTGATGTTCGACCGCGCAAGCGGTCAGGCAGGAGCCCCAGTTGGACGCATACTCTCCCGCATATCCTGCAGGCCGCCACTACCACGGCGCTGGCCGAAGCCCGTTGTCCCTCGTTCTTTCGGTGGCTGCCGCTTTGATGGTTTTGCTGGCTGCTGTCACTTCGGCCGTGGTCCGCTCTGAGGGCGTCACCGGGATCGTGAATGCCCCTTCGCCGGGACCGGGTCGGTTGGCGCCATGGCCGCGGTTGGTGCAGGCGCCGAGGACGGGAGCGTCCCGGGATTATCAGCAGGGTCTCCGGCTTCCGCGTTGGCGTGGCCCTCGCGGATACGGCGGGCGGACCGGTCCGCACTTTTGGCGACACGGCGGCCTATTCTGCGGCCAGCACTGCCAAGCTCATCACCGCAGCGGCCTATCTCAGGCTTGTGGAGGCCGGTGAAGCGCGGCTCGATGAGACGCTGGGGAACTACACTGCCGCTTTCCAGCTCAAGTCCATGATCAACAGCAGCAACAATGATTCCTGGCTCCTGTTGATGGGCAGGATCGGCTACCAGCGGCTGCTCCAGTATGCAGCCTCGATTGGCATCGCGTACGATCCCAAAGACAACCGGCTGGCTCCAGGGGAGGTGGCCCGGGTCCTGACAAAGCTTTACGCCGGACAGCTGCTTAACCCCACTAACACCGCGCAGTTGCTGGCGTACATGCAGGAAACCAACAACGAGGAACTAATCCCCGCCGCCTCGGGCCCGGCATTACCGTCTATCACAAATACGGCCAGCTTGGAGGAAACCTCCATGACGCAGCCCTTTTGGAACATGGCGGGGCAACGTATGCGCTGGTGATCTTCACCGAAGGCGCCGATAGCACCGACGAGACCGAACGCACCGAGATCATCCACGATTTGACGCGGGCAGTCGAAGGGACGCTATTTCCTGCGGATTAACCGAGCTCATCCTGACGCCTCGTAATCCGGCGCTGGGCATCAAACGTACGGAGCATTCGCGGGCAGGGCATAAGTGACTGCGCTTGGTGGTCAGCTGCGGTGGTACTCGATCAGCCAGCCCGCCATCTGCTGGGCCCGCTTTGCCGCCTGGGTGTCCCCTTCGGTGGCTGAGACGATGGACCCCTTCATCAGGATGTGCCAAGAGCGGGCGAAATCCTCGGGGCGGTCCAACCCTGCCTGCTCAGCGAGGTCCTGCACATGGCCCCTGATCCTGGCCAGGTAGTCGATGCTGGCCTGGCCCAGGGGATGGCCGGGCCCATTTCCAGCAAGATGTTGATGAAGGAGCACGCCTCGAAGTCGTCTCGCAGGAACCAGTCGCCGAAGACGTCGAAGATGGCCAGGAGCTGTTCAGTGGGGGTAGTGCCGCGCAGTTTGGCCTGACCAACAATGGAATCGACCGTCCATAACTGGTCCCGCTGCTCCAGGAACGCCAGAACCAGCGCGTCCTTGGACGGGAAGTGCCGGTAAAAAGTTGCCTTGGCCACGCCGGAACGTTCGATCAGTTCGTTAACACCCACATCCCGCACACCGCGGCGGGCAAAGAGTTCATAAGCCACAGCCAGGATCCGGCTCCGGGAATCGGCAGGCAAAACTGCCGCCTCGGCGGGTAAATCCGCAGGAGACAGCGCGGGTTCTGCAGTGTGGTCCGCATCGGAAATCATTATAGGAATAGTTTACTCGAATTGCAGACAGACCTGTCTTACTCGCTGTAATGTTCTTCCCAGACGCAGTGCTACGACGCCGACGGGACCCTTTAAAGGCCTCGTCGGCTTGGCGCAAGGAGGTCCCGATGTCAGCAGAGCGAACGTTCGATTTTATCCCGTGTGACGATACTGACCCGTGGATAGAGAGTACCGCTGCGTCCGCCGAGGTCCGGCACTTCGCCCGGGAATCCTTGCGGTGGCAGGCGCAGGAAATCATTGATGAGGTGCTCCGCGGAACGGCTCCCGGCGAGGAGTTGTCCCGGGCCCGGTTGCGCCGCTGCGTCGCCCAGAACCCCGGCAAGCCCGAACGTGCCCTCCTTCAGCAGCTGATGCTCAACCGCGACCCACAGGCTGAATCACCGCAGTAGGGCAACACGTTCCTGCGCCCGCAGTGCCGGCCCGCCATACTAACGTGAGGCTTACAACGGCCGGCCTTATAAAGTGAGGCTGCGGTCTACAACGCGCCCGGCGGTCGTGTGCAGGCTCTGGCTGTTGGCGCGGGCATGGTTCCGCAGCAGGTTGAATGCCGCGTCCATGTCCACTCCGGAGGTATGGGCAATGACGCCCTTGGCCTGCTCAATCAGCACCCGGGTGTTCAAGGCCAGCTGCAACTGCTCGTTGACCAGTGCCGCTTCCCTGATGGTGCGCTCCTGCATGAGGCTGATGGTGGCGACGTCTGCAAGGGCCTGCCCAATCGCTGCATCTTCTTTGGTCACGAATCCCTCCCGTGCCCCGAACAGGCCCATTGCCCCGATGGTCCGGCCATGAATGCGCATGGGCACCGCATGAACTGAGCGGAAGCCCTGAGACAGCGCGGCATCGCGGAAACGCAGCCACTTTGTAAGCCCTGCAATGTCGCCTACTGAAACTGCCGCCCCTGACAGGTAGCACTCAACGCACGGACCGGCCCGGATTGAAGCTGCAGGACCTCCACGAGCTGACTTTGCTCGCTGGTGGACGCCACCACCTGCAGTTCTCCGCTGGGATCGGCGAGCAACAGACCCGCGGCTGCGACGTCAAGGAGACCCACGGATTCCTCCACCAGGGTGTGGAGGAGGTCCACGACGTCGTAGTTGGCCACAAGTGTGTCCGTGAGCTTCACAAACGCCACACTGACGCGCTCCGCGCGGGTACTCGTTACCATGGCCCATTTTACTGCAGCGCCGGTCCGTCGGGCCCACCATTGGCGGCGTTGAAGCTGAGCCTTCTGTCGAGCACGGCGGCGGCGGTCTCCTTCAGGGTGAGGTCATTGGCGAAGGCGTACGCACGCAGCATCAGCAAGGATTCTGCAGCCGTGGCGCCGGACTGCGCCAGGACCATCCCGGTGGCCTGGTGGATCTCGCGTCGCGACATCAGCGCGGGATCCAGGGCGGGATCCGTATCCGGCGACCTGAGCGTGAGGATCTTGCGCAGGAGGTACCAGGAGGTCTGACCGGCAAGCACAGCCGCCATCGACTGGTCGGATCGGCTCAGGTTCCCGGGACGGAGTGATACAGCTCTACGACACCGAGGTCCACCGCACCTACTGTCAACGGAAAGACAAACAAGGCCGCAGCATCCGTCCCCGCGATGGCCTCGTGGAATATGGGCCATTCGTGTCCCGCGGTGGACTGGACGTCAGGGATCAGCACGGGAAGGCGGGATTTGTGGGCCCGCCACCGGGGACCTTCGCCCAGGTTGAACTGCATTTCGTCCAGACGGGCGGCGAGTTCGTCGCTGGCGGAAACCAGGGTCTCGGCGGCGGCACCGCCGAAGAGGGACACTGCAGCGCCGGTTATGGGCAGCTTCGCCAAGTACGGGCACACACGTCTTCTTCACCCGCGGCCATTTCGGGCGCAATGTCCATGGTGAGCCTCTGATCCCTGAATCATCCCGCGGTGAAAAACCCGGCTGCAGGCTGAACCGGAACGGCGGAGTTGTCACCTCAAGGATACCTTTTGCCGCGAACGCGCCGATCGTCCGTGACCGGGTATCAGGCAGGCCTTTCCTGGCCGTAGGCATTAACCACTTCCGAGGTGGCCATCAAATGCGCCAGTAGCGCCCGTTCGGGTGCGCCCGGATGGGCGGCCACGCACCTGCGAAGGCGCCCTTTGACCTGGTCCAGATCCGGCGACGGATCCTCCAGGATGGACGTGATGATTTCGTACGCCTGCCACCCGATCGGCGATATTCCTTCAGCCGCAGGATGGTAGGACATCATGGCCTCCACCCTAGGGATCGTGGCGCTCACGGGTCTCGCCGAAAGGTACGGCCTCGCTGACCATAACGGTATAGGTGTCGTGCGCGTGGCGGGTTACCAGAATCCCGCACATGCCGGTGCTGGAGGCATACTGGCGGGCCATGTCGACGGCCGAATTCAAATAGTCGTCCAGGACGGACGCGTGATTCACTTTGACGAGATAGGACAGCCCGTCATCGATTGTGCGGATCATTGGACTCGCTCCTGACTTGAGCGTGGCCGTAGGCCACGGGGATGGGGAATGCACGCGAGCGTCCCGCTCGCCGTGCATACGGCTGCCCCGGGCATACAGGAGCCGGGCAGCACAAAAGGCCGAGGATAACGCGGAAGAAGTATGGGGTGCCCTGCGTGAAATTTGTCCTCCTGGAGTACGCCGAATAAGGCGATGCCAGGGTCTGGGGCAACAAGTTCAGCATAGCCGATGCCGGGTCAGACGGACAGGGATCCGAGGCCTTGCGTGCCCGGATGCGCACCCTACATGTCAGCTGCTCAGCGGCACGTTGTCGATCAGCCGGACCGGCCCACCTTGGCGGCGATGAGAGCCAGGCCTTCGCCGCGGAACGGGACTTTCCGGCAGTTCTTGGCCAGCGGCTCAAGGGTGAGCGGATCCACGACGTCGAAGTAGTCCAGTTCCACCAACGGCTGCGATTCAACCATGGCCCGGGCCGATTCCAGATCAAGCGGCCGGTGGGCAGCTGCCCGCTCCGCCAGGAGCCGCAGCGCCCGTGACAACACAAGGGCGGCCTCGCGCTCCGCTGGGGAGAGGAACCGGTTGCGGCTGGAAAGGGCCAGCCCGTCCTCGGACCGGACGGTGGGCACGGCAACAATTTCAACAGGGAAATTCAGGTCCGCCACCATCCGGCGCACCAGCGCCAGTTGTTGGGCGTCCTTTTGCCCGAAATAGGCCCGATAGGCCGGCAGTCCCCGCCGCCGGAGGCAAAAGCACCCGCCGGCGGAAGCCCAGAGCCGGGGATGCCGTAGTGCAGCAGCTTGGCAACCACGGTGAGGGCGCCGTCGAAATGGCCCGGCCGTGAGGCGCCTTCCCACTTTTCCCCCAGGGAGCCGGCGGTCACGCGGACCAGCGGCTCGCCGCCGGGATAGACCTCTTCCACCGGAGGCGCGAACACGAGGTCCACGCCCTGTTCCTCAAGCAGGGCAACATCGGCGTCGAGCGTGCGCGGGTACCGGTCCAGATCCACCGCATCGCCGAACTGGAGCGGGTTCACAAAGATGGTCGCCACCACAACGTCATTCTGTTCGACGGCGGTGTGCGCCAGCCGGGCATGGCCTTCGTGCAGCGCGCCCATGGTGGGCACCAGGCCCTGGGACCTGCCCGCCTTCTGTGCGAGCAGCCGGGCACTCGCCGCCCTGAGCTCTGCGGCCGTTGTCACCAGTTGCGTGGCCATGTCAGCTTCCCTCTTCCAGGGCCGCGCGGAGGGCCCCACTTGATCCTCTTTGAGCAGCCCCCGGCTACTGGCCCGCCGTGCCGTGGCGCGGGCCATGGCGAGGTAAGCCTCCAGCACATCGCCGTGCGCACCGGCGTCGTACTCCCTTAACGCCTCGGCGTGGCCGCCACTGTTCCCACATCGCCGCGGGCCACCGGACCGGTCAGCGCCGATTCGCCGGAAGCGAGCGCGTTCTCGAGCGTGGCCCGCAGCAAAGGCCCAGCATCCGCTCCGGCGCGTCGACGCCAACGTCGCGGAGCAGCTGCGAAGCCTGCGCCACCAGGGTGACCATATGGTTTGAGCCATGGGCAAGGGCCGTATGGTAAAGCGTCCGGTCCCCCTCGGCGATGGCCACGGGTTCGGCACCCATCTCCACCACCAGCGCCTGGGCAATGGGCAGCATCGCGGCATCAGCGGTCACGCCAAAGGTGCAATCCAGCAGTCGTGTCAGGTCCAGGCTCATGCCCGTGAACGTCATGGCGGGGTGCAGTGCAAGGGGGATGGCTCCGGCGGCGCGCACCGGGCGTAGCACCCCCACGCCGAACCGGCCTGAGGTGTGCGCCACGATCTGTCCGGGCTGCCACGCCCCGAGTTTGGCGAGTCCGTCCACCAGTGCGGCCAAGGCGTCGTCGGGCACGGCCAGGAGCACCAGTTCAGACCGTTCCACAATCTCCTGGATCTCCAGGATGGGCACGCCGGGCAGCAAAGTCTCCGCCCGTTCGCGGCTGGCCTCGGACACCGCGGAAACCCCGACGACGGCGTGCTCGGCCGAGCGCAACGCCGCGCCAAGGACGGCGCCCACTTTCCCGGCACCGATGATTCCGACGCCAAGGCGCCCGGGCTTAGCCACGTTGCGGGCCTTCCTGTTGGGGACTGGTTTCGACAGGCTCAACCACCGGAACTGGCCCAACCACCGAGGTTTCGACAGGCTCAACCACCGGAGCGGGCGCCAGCGTTGCCAGCCATTGTTCACTGGTTTGCCGCTTGCGGGCGAGCCGGGCGCGGGCGGACTGGGCATCAAAGAGGCCCCGGCCTCGTCAAGTCCGGCCTGGGTGAGCCGTGGCGAGACCGGCCCCGCCGTGGTGTGCAGGACAAGGTCCGCCACACGGAACCGCCGTGCGAGCGGACCCTGGTGCAGTGCCATTGACTGGGTGCGCTGGTGCGGGACCACCACCAGTTCCCGCCACCACCGGCCCGACCGGATCAGCAGGGCGGTGTCAGTGGTGGCGAAGCCATTGCGGCGCCAGCCCAGCGGCGCGAGGAACCTGACGCGGTGCGGCGTGGTGACAAATCCGCCGTCGGAATCCAACCCCGTGAGCCCCGCAGCGAAGACCTTTCCGGGCTCCGTCGTGCCGGGGTCCGGAAGGACCAGAGCGAGCATGCTCATCACGTCGGGCAGCTTGCCTACGGGCAGCAGCGTGGTCCGGGACGCTGTCTCGCCGTTGCTCCCCACTGCGCCGTACCCGGCCACGTTGACCTGGATCCGGTACCAGCCGAAGATCCGCCATAGTGGGGACTGTGCCACTTTCAGCGCCTGGACCCTGCCCGGGGGCAGCGTCTGCGCCTGAGTGTCCAAGAGCCCGTAGTGGAGCCGGATCCCGTCCGGCGATATGGCCGCGGTGAAGTTGTAGCCCTTGTTAAAAGACCCCCAGTAGCTGGCGGCAAGGCCCAGCACCGCCGGGATCAGGTAGAAGAAGAAGCCGCGGTTTTCCGTCACGACGGACAGGACCACGGAGGCGATGCCGCCCGCCACCACAAAAAAGCTCTGCTCGCTGAGCAGCAGGGAACCGATAAGGCGCGACGGCGGAACGGACAGGACCGGATATTCGGGCGCCTCCGGAGCGGCCTCCTGCGGCCGGGCCGGGTCCGGGACCACGCCTGCGGCCCGCGCCAGGATGGTGGCCCGGAGCTGGCGGGCGTCGTCCATCCGCAGGTAGGCCAGTTTGACGGCCGATTCACCGGCGTCGGCCACCTCGAACTTGAGTTCGGCCAGGCCGAAGATCCTGGCGAGCAGGGGCTGGACGATATCGATGGCCTGGACGCGGTCCAGCCGGGCCTGGCGCTGCTGGCGGAAGAGGAAGCCGGAGTTGACCCGGACGTACCCTTCGGCGACCTGGTACTTGGTGAAGTACCAGGTCAGGATGAAGCCCAGCACGGTCACCACAAGGACGATGCCGCCGCCGGCCACCAGCCAGGGTGCCCGGCCGGCGAAGTTCTCCTCGAACAGAGGACGGCCTTGCAACAACCGTTCGAAAAAGTCCCGCCCGAAAAAGAAACCAATGGCCGCCAGGGCCACCCAGCCGCGCACAAATGGGGACGCCGGGTGCACACGCAGCCACTCGCCGTCGGGCGCCACCGGAACCGCAGTCGGCGCGCCGGCCTCCGGAACGTTTGCCGTCACAGCCCTGCCAACCTCGCTTCACCGCGGGCGGCGAGCTGCTCGCGCAGGCGCGCCCCTTCCGCAGCGGGCAGGCCGGGGATGGTGGCGTTGGTTCCGGGCGAGGCGGTGTGGAGTTTGAGCGTGCAGAGCCCCAGCCCACGTTCCACCGGGCCCACGCCGATGTCCACGTATTGCATGCGGCCGTAGGGAACCGTCATGGTCCGTTGGAAGAAAATGCCGCCGCGGATCAGCAGGTCATCGTCGCGCTCGGCGTAACCGATGGCGCGCACCTGGCGCGGAATCAGCAGCAGCCGCCAGATGGCCAGAACCAGGGTCACCGCCGGGACGGTGATGGCCAGCCACAGCGGCGGCCACCGCCACCAGCCGAGCAGGACAAAGATGAGGGGCAGGGCCAGGACGATCACCGTGACCAGGTTCCCGATGGCCCACTGCACCAGCCGCACCGTGACGTATTTGGGGGATATCCGCTGCCAGGTAATGCCCGGCGGATCAATCGCCTCTGTACGCATATTCGCCTTCCCCTGCGGCTTCGCCGCGTACCCCGCGGCCGGGCTTCCCCTTACCGGGCGTTGCATCGGTGTCTTCGGGCGGGATCTTGCAGAACCGCTCCACGAGCAGGCCGACGACGATCATCACCAGACCGCCGGCAGCGATCGCGACTGCCACCCAGGTGATGCCCTGATCGCTGCGCAGGTTCCAGATCCGCAGCTGGTCCAGGAAGATTCCAACATGCCAGCCCAGCAGGACGGTGCCCGCGTAAGCGCACGCCTGGGCCAGCACCAGGGTCCTGGCGGCCAGGATCGGGTCCAACGCCTTTTTGCGTTTGGTGCTGTTCCGCCACCGGAGCACACGGATGCCAAGCACCAGGGTGATGGCAACAATCACGCCCATGGTGGCCAGCGCGGTGGCCGGAAGAACGGGTGTGGCCATGCTGTAGCGTGTGGTCACCACGGTGGCGGACCAGCCGGCCACGGTCAGGACCAGGCCGATCATCAGCAGGCGGACAGGGTTGATGGGCTTCACCGGTTACTCGACCGCCCCGGCGGTGGGGACGCCGTCGTAATCGCCGAAACCGTCGAACGGGGCGAGGTCGTCAAAGTCGGGGGCACGGGCAGCCAACTCGCTGATGCGTTCCCCGCCCAGGGTGGCGGCCGGCTCGATCAGCGACCACGGATACAGCACAAAGGCGCGTGTGGCCGCGCGCGGGTGCGGCAGGGTCAGCACCGGGTCGTCACTGGTGAGGTCGCCGTAGGTGATGATGTCGACGTCGAGCGTCCGCGCCCCCCAGCGCACTTCACGCACGCGGAGGTGCTTGTTTTCCACGGCCTGGCAGTGCTTCAACAGTTCCGCCGGGGACAGCGTGGTTTCCACGGTGATGATCATGTTCAGGAAGTCGGGCTGGCCGGCCGGACCACCCACGGCTTTAGTCTGCACCACCGGGAAACGGCCTGCAGCCGGACCTCCGGCGGGTCCACCAGGTCGGCAACGGCCTCCGACAGGGTGTCGTTCCGCTCGCCCAGGTTGCTGCCGAGGGCCAGGACGGCTTTGGTGTATCCGGCGCTCATGGCTTCTCCCTGTACACGCTGACAGCCACATCCCCGAAGGGCACCTCGATGGGTGCCTTGGGCTTGTGGACGGTGATGTCTACGGCCTGGATGGTGAATTCGGCGAGCAGGCCATCGGCGATCCGGACGGCCAGGGCCTCGATCAGGTTCAGCGGCTCCCCCGTGATCCAGCCCTTGATCCTCTCAGCCACTTCGCCGTAGTGGGCGGTGTCCCGGACGTCGTCAGATACTGCGGCCTTGGCGAAGTCCAGGTGCAGCACCGCGTCCACCACAAACGGCTGGCCCTCACGGCGCTCGAAATCGAAGACTCCGTGATGGCCGACGGCGGTGACACCGCTCAGCGTGATCCTGTCCATGGGTGCCCGGCCTAGGTGCTGGTAGGGGCGGCGGCCATCCGCGCGGCCACCTTGACGGCGTCAAGGCTGGGGCCGACGTCGTGCACGCGGACCGCCCAGGCCCCGCGGAACGCGCTGATGGCGGTGATGGCCGCAGTGGCGGCGTCCCGCTCTTCCGGCGCTGCCGACTTGCCCGCCACGGTGAGCATGGTGCCAAGGAAGCGCTTGCGCGAAGCGCCCACCAGGACCTTGTGGCCGAGGCTTTCCAGCTGGTCCAGATGCTGCAGGAGCTCCCAGTTCTGGGCATCGTTCTTGGCAAAGCCCAGGCCCGGGTCCACGATGATCTGGTCCTGGCTGACCCCCGCTGCGTAGAGCTTGTCGCGTACCCCGGCCAGTTCGGCCACCACTTCGGCGGCAACGTCCTTGTACTCGGCCAGCGAATTCATGGTGCGGGCGTCGCCGCGCCGGTGCGTGAGGACATAGGGCACCTTGGACGCGGCTACGAGCTCGGCCATTTCGGGCTCGATGGTCAGCCCGGAGACGTCGTTGATGATGGCGGCGCCGGCTGTCAGGGCAGCCGCGGCTGTGGAGGCGTGCGTGGTGTCGATGCTGACCAGGGCACCGGCCTTGACCAGGGCCTGGATCACTGGGATCACACGCCGCTGTTCCTCGTCCGGGCTGACATCCTCCGCACCGGGACGGGTGGATTCGCCGCCGACGTCGATGATGTCCGCCCCGGCGTAGAACATCCGCAGGCCGGCCGCGATGGCGGTGTCCGGCGTCGGGTGCTTTCCGCCGTCGCTGAACGAGTCCGGGGTGACATTCAGGATGCCCATGACCAGGGTGCGGCCGGTGGGCAGGTCCGCGAATTTCGCGGCCGGGCGCGGTTTGCGCAGGATGGGCAGCGGAGATGTTGCGGGCCCGGTTCCCGGGCTGCAGCGAGTGAGTCCATGGTCTGATACTTACCTTCCGAGGATGAGGCTCATGGCTTCGGCACGGGTGGCCGGGTCATGAAGCTGCCCGCGGACCGCGCTGGTGACGGTCTTTGCTCCGGGCTTGCGGACACCGCGCATGGACATGCACATGTGTTCGCATTCGACAACGACAATCGCGCCACGGGGCTTGAGGTGGCTGACCATTGCTTCGACGATCTGGGTGGTGAGCCGCTCCTGCACCTGGGGCGCCGGGCGTAGATGTCCACGAGGCGTGCCAGCTTGCTGAGCCCGGTCACTTTGCCGTCGTGGGAGGGAATGTAGCCGACGTGGGCAACCCCGTGGAACGGCACGAGGTGGTGCTCGCACGTTGAGTAGAACGGGATGTCCTTGACCAGGACCAGTTCTTCGTGGTCCAGGTCGAAGGTGGTGGAAAGGACGTCCGCGGGATCGTGGTGCAGTCCCGAGAACACCTCGGCGTAGGCCTTGGCCACCCGTCGGGGGTGTCTACGAGGCCGCCGCGGTCCGGGTCCTCGCCGATGGCCAGGAGGATTTCACGGACTGCAGCCTCGATCCGGGGCCGGTCCACCTTCTCGTGCTTTTTGTGGTGGGAGCCGTCCTCCGCCGGGTGTCCGGCGGAGGCGGGAGCGTCGTCGTCGTCGAAGTGAGTCACAGGAGAAAGCTTAGCCGTGCGTGGCGTCAGGCCCGAGTCGGGGATGCCACCCTGGAACGCAGCGTCATCCGGGACACCCTGCGGGTGCGGCGGCAGCGCGTCCAGCGGTTCTTCGAGACGGGCCTCCTTGGCTTCCTCCTGGGCTTCGCGCTCTGACTTCTCCAGGCGGGATTCCACGGGGCCGGCCTGCTGGACCGGACGGGTCTCCTTGGACAGCCACACCTCGCGGAAGTCACGCTTGCGGATGTCCGTGAAGATGTGGGCGATCTCGGCCTGGTTGAGGGTCTCCCGTTCCAGGAGTTCCAGGGCCAACTGGTCCAGGACATCCCGGTTTTCGGTGAGGATGGCATACGCCTCGTCATGCGCCTGGTCGATCAGGCGGCGCACTTCCTCATCCACCACGTAGGCGATCTGGTCCGAGTAGTTGCGTTCGTGCCCAGCGTCGCGGCCAGGAAGGGTTCGCCGCCGCCCTGGCCCAGGCGTACTGCGCCGACACGCTCGCTCATGCCGAACTCGGTGACCATTTTGCGGGCCGTGGAGGTGGCCTTTTCAATGTCATTGGAGGCTCCCGTGGAGGGATCATGGAACACGATCTCCTCCGCCACGCGGCCGCCCATCGCGTACGCCATCTGGTCCAGGAGTTCGTTGCGGGTGATGGAGTACTTGTCATTCTCCGGGACCACCATGGTGTAGCCCAGGGCACGGCCGCGGGGCAGGATGGTGATCTTGGTGACCGGCGCCGAGTTCCGCAGCGCGGCCGCCACCAGGGCGTGTCCGCCCTCGTGGTACGCGGTGATTTTGCGCTCGTGTTCCTTCATCACGCGGCTGCGCTTCTGCGGGCCGGCCATAACGCGGTCGATCGCCTCGTCCAGGGCCCGGTCATCGATGAGGTTGGCGTTGGAGCGCGCGGTCAGGAGGGCTGCCTCGTTCAGGACATTCGCGAGATCCGCACCGGTGTAGCCGGGGTCTTCTTCGCCACGGCCTTGAGGTCAACGCCCGGGGCCATCGGTTTGCCCTTGGCGTGCACCTGCAGGATTTGGTCACGGCCGATCAGGTCCGGGGCGTCCACCGAGATCTGGCGGTCAAAACGGCCCGGACGCAGCAGTGCCGGGTCCAGGACGTCGGGGCGGTTGGTCGCAGCGATAAGGATGACGTTGGTTTTGACGTCGAAGCCGTCCATTTCAACCAGCAACTGGTTGAGGGTCTGCTCGCGTTCGTCATTGCCGCCGCCGATTCCGGCACCGCGGTGCCGGCCGACGGCGTCGATCTCGTCGACAAAGATAATGGCCGGAGAGTTGGCCTTGGCCTGCTCAAAAAGGTCGCGGACACGGGACGCGCCCACGCCGACAAACATTTCCACAAAGTCCGAGCCGGAGATGGAGAAGAACGGCACGCCGGCCTCACCGGCGACGGCACGGGCCAGGAGGGTCTTGCCGGTTCCGGAGCACCGTACAGCAGCACGCCCTTGGGAATCTTGGCGCCCACGGCCTGGAATTTGGCCGGTTCCTGCAGGAACTCCTTGATTTCCTGGAGCTCCTCCACAGCCTCGTCCGCGCCGGCTACGTCAACGAAGGTCACCTGCGGCATGTCCTTGTTGACCATCTTGGCCTTGGACTTGCCGAACTGCATGATCTTCGAGCCGCCGCCCTGCATCCGGGTCATCAGGAACCAGAACAGCGCACCGAGCAGGATGACAGGGATGAGCAGCGAGAGCAGGCCGGAGAACCAGTTGCTTTCGATCGGCTGGTCCGTGTAGCCATTCGCGGGCTTGGCAGCGGTGACTGCTTTGACCACGTCGATGGCGCGGGCGTCGACGAAGAAGAACTGGACGCTCTTGCCCTTGTCCTGCCCGTTGACATCCAGGTTGTCCTTGAGGGTCAGGTCAACGCGGTTTTCGCCGTCGAAGATCTTTGCCTGCTCAACCTTGCCGCTGTCGGCGAGGAGCTCAAGGCCCTTGTCCGTATCGATCCGTGCCGCACCACCGGGAGCCAGTGTTGCAAAAGCCACGAGAAGCATGGCGATCACAACAACGATCCAGATGCCCGGGCCCTTGAAGAAACTCTTAGCTTTCATCTGTTCGGGGGCTGGCCCCGTCCCTCCTGGTAGTGCTGCACGGCGAGTGAGTCTACGCGCGTGTGGTGCTGCATCAGCTACTAGCTATACACCGTTCGGAGTAATTCACGCACGGTGTCGCGCAAAAGTTCCCTCTAGGCGTAGCGGGATGTGGGAGGCAAAGCGTAACTCCCCAGGTCAGCCAACAGATCAGTGCGCGGACGCCGCCACCGAATTGCGCCGCACCGGCGGGCAGTCCAGGATGGTCGGGTGGAGCGCCACTAGCGCCAGGTCCGTCTTGCCCTCGATGGCGTCGATCAGGTTCTTGGCCACCCAGCGCCCATTTCGTCGTGCGGCAGGGCCGCAGTGGTCAGGCCCGGGTACAGGTTTGCCGCGATGAGTTCCTGGCCATCGAAGCCCACCATAGACCCCGAGGGCGGGGACGCCGTCGGTGTTGTTGATGAAGCCGATGCGGGTATGGCCGGCCGCCGGGTGCGAAGCGCCTGGAGCCATGCGGTCGGGCCGTAGCCGAGGTGCTCAGCGGCGGCTTCACCTTGTCCCTGGTTCCCGGTCTGATCCGTGCGTACGACACGTCATTCAGGACATGGGAGACCGGCATCAGACACCCCGGCAGCAGCTGCGACGTCCTTGATGCCAATATTCTTGTTACTCAACTTCTCTCCCCTGACCGCTTAAATGCAGCGAGATGGCATTTCACGGCGGTGTCCGTTGGTGCGACTGCCGTGAAATGCCACCTCGGCGAGAGTGGCTACTCGTAAACGTGCGGGGCGAGCGTGCCCACGAAGTCCAGGTTGCGGTACTTCTCGGCGTAGTCCAGGCCGTAGCCCACCACGAACTCGTTGGGGATGTCGTAGCCGACGTACTTGACGTCGATCTCCACCTTGGCGGCCGTGGGCTTGCGGAAGGCGGTGCAGATTTCCACCGAAGCGGTGCCGCGGGATTCCAGGTTGGTCTTGAGCCAGGACAGGGTCAGGCCGGAGTCAATGATGTCTTCGACGATCAGGACGTCCTTGCCCATCAGGTCCGTGTCCAGGTCCTTGAGGATCCGGACAACACCCGAGGACTGGGTGCCGGAGCCGTAGGAGGACACTGCCATCCAGTCCATCGAAACGTGGCTGTGGAGCGCGCGGGCGAGGTCGGCCATGACCATCACAGCGCCCTTGAGTACACCGACCAGAAGGATTTCGCGGCCTTCGTAGTCCTTGTCGATCTGCGCAGCGAGCTCAGCGATCCGCTGTTGGATCTGTTCCTTGGTGTAGAGAACGTGCTTAAGGTCTGCCTGGACGTCGTTTGAATCCACCAATGGCTCCTGTGTAGATGCGGGGTGCGACTATTCTTGGGACGGTTTTTGAGGCCGGAATACTAGCTTCCCACAGCGGGCCGCTTCACGGGGAACGGGGGCGCCGCCGTCGGGCCCGTCCGGAGTCCCTGGCCGCATTTCCGCAGCGTCCCGCTGGGCCAGCTCGGCGAGGGACAGCCGGTACACGCTCACCCCGCCAGGCAGTTCCACGGGACCGGCAGAACCCTGCCGGCGCAGCAGCGCTTCCGCTGCCAGAAGGCGCTGGTAGCTGGGCTGTTGACCCCCGACGTCGGCCGCTGCCTTGGCGATGACCCGGAACCTGATGGCCGGGGACAGTTCCCCAAAGCCTCCTCCGGGAGGCTGACCTCCGGTCCGGACCGCTCGGCCAAGGCCGCAAATGTGCGATCTGCCACGTCCTCCAGATAGTCGGCGTCCAACTGCAGGATGGACGCTGTCCGGGCCAGGGATTCAGCCACGCCGGGCCCAAGTTTTTCTTCGAGCATCGGCAGTACTTCCACCCGGGTCCGGGAGCGGGCAAACGACGAGTCTGCATTGCTGGGATCGTGCCAGGGCTCGAGGTCTTCGACATCGCAGATCTCCAGGGTGTCTGCGCGGCGCAGGCCGAGGAAGGGCCGGAGCAACAGACCGCGGGCAGGACGCATTCCAGCCAGCGAGCGCGTGCCGGAGCCGCGGGCAAGACCCAGCAGGACCTGTTCGGCCTGGTCGTCCAGCGTATGGCCGAGCAGGATCGCCGCGGCTCCGTGCTCCTGGGCCGCAGCCTCCAACGCTGCATGCCGGGCATCCCGGGCGGCGGCCTCCGGGCCCATCCCGGTGCTGGCGACGGTGACGGTCCGGAGGTCCACCGGGGAAAGACCCAGTTCCTTCAGCGCGTGGACAGCGGCGGCAGCCACCTGGGCCGAGCCCTCCTGCAGCTGGTGGTCAACCACGACGGCGCCGACCGTCAGCGGGTGCCCGTCAACGTGGCCGCGGCGGGCGAAATAGGCAGCCACCGCCGCGAGGGCCATCGAATCCGGGCCACCGCTGCAGGCCACGAGCACGTGGGCCGGATAGCCGGCGTCCGCCAGGGCGTTCTGGACCATTTTGCGCGCCTTGCCGACGACGGGCGCGAGCCGGCCAGGCCGTCGTCGTCCGCTTGTTGCCGTGCGGGCTTCCGGCACTTTTGGGGCGTGCGGCACCTACAAGCCCATCCGGTCGACCCACAGCTTGGCGTCGTGGATTTCGGGCTCAGTCGGGAGGTTGTCCGCGGATTCCCACACCCGGTTAAAACCCTCCATCCCGGCCACGTCCACTACAGCCCGGACAAACTTGGCGCCGTCGGAATACTGGCGCATCTTGGCGTCCAGGCCCAGGAGGCTGCGGATGAATTTCTCCATCACGCCGCGGTCCTTGCCGCGGTCGGTGAAGCGCTGCCGGATGGTCCTGACGGAAGGGACGATGCTGGCGTCGACGGCGTCCATCACAACGTTGGCGTGGCCCTCCAGCAGGCTCATCACGGCCGTCAAGTGGGACAGTGACGCCTTTTCCTCGGGGTTCTGCAGCAGGTCCAGGATGGCGCCGCGTCCGGGAG
The DNA here is from genome assembly GCA_002370555.1 of Arthrobacter sp. Hiyo4. Lineage (GTDB taxonomy): Bacteria > Actinomycetota > Actinomycetes > Actinomycetales > Micrococcaceae > Arthrobacter. The sequence continues at coordinate 229,114 of AP014718.1, read as the reverse complement.
TACTGCCGGTGGCGGCCCGGTCCTTGAGGGAACGCGCGGCGGCGGAGGCACGCTCCATCAGCGAATCAACGTTGCCCAGCAGGTGCCCGCTGAGGTTGTCGATCTCGGAAAGCATGTGGTGGCGGAGCCAAGGCGCAGCCGCGAACTGCACCCGGTGAGTCTGTTCGTGCAGGCAGACCCAGAGCCTGAAATCGTCCGGCGCGACGTTGAGCTCGCGCTCCACAGCCACGATGTTGGGCGCCACTAGCAGCAGGCGGCCGCCGGGCGCGTTGGAACCTTCGGCGAGCGCGGCGAACGGATCGTACTGGCCCAGGACCTTGCTGGACAGGAACGCCAGGACAGCGCCGAGCTGGCTGCCCGTGATGGCGCCGCTGACGCTGGCCGCCGCCGGGCTGACGTTGCCGCGGCGGCTTTCGAGCATTTTGTCCATGGCGGGTTTGAGCATCACGGCGAAGCTCTGGGTGTTTGCCTTGGCCCAGCTGGCCCGGTCCACCACCAGGACAGAGGAGTCGCGTAGGTCCCGTGCGGCTTCGAGGCCCGTGATTTCGTGGACGTGCGGGACCGAGGCGTCCGCGAGGCGGCGAAGGCTGTCAACGGCTTCTCCGATTTCCGCCGAGTTGAGGGTGGGCCCGGCCGAGGCCAGCCTGGCCGCCGTGGACGCGGCGAGGTCCCAGTTGATCAGGGCCTGGGCCGGACTGGATGATGCCGGGGCTGACGAATCACGCGCAGTGGACTCCATAGTCCCCATCACATCACAGCGGACGGCGGATGGTCCTTAAGTTCGCTGACCGGCGAACGGCTCGGGGGCATCCGGTGGCCTGCGCCTGTGGTTCGTTTCAGAAATCGGCCGGTTGCGCTGTCCTTCACTCGCGTCACGGAGTCTTGGTGGCAACTTCGGCAGGAGCCGTCTTGGCGTAGACGTCCTTACTGACCTCATATCCGTGCTGGTCGAGCTCAAGTGCTTGTTTATTGACGTCGGCGAGTTGGGCGTCGGAGAGCTGTTCGATTTTTTCGAGGTCCAGGGTTTCCTGTTTCACGCCACCCTCGGCTGTCACCCTTACCAGCCCAGTGCCGGCTGAATAGAACTTACGCTGATGGCCTTCATCCGGTTCCAGCGGATTGTGCTCATCAATCACCAGCACGCCTCCGTAGCAGTCGGTGGGACGCATAGCGCAACGTTGTCCTCGTAGGCACGCGCGCAATCGAGGAACCCCACTGATGCCGCATGAGCCTGAACATATTCCGGCGTGCCGGTCCGTGGCTGCGCTTGCATTGCAATTCCGGCTTGGCTCCCCGAAATCCCGTGGATGAAAGTATTCGGCGCCCCAGTAAATTTGTCGTTTTCGAACTCCTCGGGATACTCGCCGAAGAGCCAAACCGCTCCAGCGTTATCCTGGGCAAAGAAGGCCAGCTCCGATTCAACCAGCGCCCGTCCTGATAATCGCGGTCCCACATCACCAGGGTTTTCACACCGTCAATGACCTTGGTTAGGCCGGTTACGGTGTGTGTAACCGTCCGATCGGTGGTGTCATCTTCAGCGGCTACCGTACCGGTGGTGGTGTAGGTTGTGCCTGGCTTTAGCGGAAACCACTTGTTGTCGATCGTCGGAGAGCCTTGGAAGGCGGTCTTGTCGAATTTGACCGCAGACCCCGGCCCGCAGAGCTCTGGCGCCTGCGACGTCGCTGTCGGTGACTCTGACGGCGATGCCGGCTCCGAAGTGCCGGTGGAGTTGGGCTGAGCCTGCCCGGCATCCGGCGCCGCGCACGACGCCACAGTCGACATCGTCAGGAGCAGCGTGAAAGCAGAACTGAGGGTTAATAGTCGCCTACTTGGCTGGAACATGATTGTGGCCTTCACTCTCGGAATTTATTACTTTCAGCAACTGCCACGGGCGCCCCGTTTCGGAAGCTCACCGAGGGGCAGCGCTGTCGAAACCGCACCTGGTCTAAGTCGATCCGAAGACGCCCTCTACAGGGCGCGGCGAGCCGCCGAACGCGGCCTCGAGCACAAGGTCATGCCTTCCGCGTCCTGGCGGGAGTGGATGGGGGCAGCATCACGGAATTTGATAGGAAATGGACACCAGCCTCCCCTTCATGACGTTTCCACGGCGGATGTTCTTTGCGTAGCCGAACCCACGGAGTCCGCGTGTGGTTGAGCCTAGGGCTGGCCTCCGTCAAGTGTCACGAGTAGCCGGTACCTGTCTTTCCGCCCGCCGCGCCGCAAGTAGTTGCTCTTAAAGGGGTTTGCCCGCATCACACCGGTCAGGACCCGCACGAACGGTGTTGCCCCCGGCCCGGCACCGCTATTGCGGCGCAGTGCAGCGGTTACGGTAGGAACCCGGTTGCGGTAGGAGCAGGTCAGCGACAGCCGCAGGCCGCGAGCGCCGTGGCGGCCCGGTCCAGGATTTCCCGGTTCCCGGCCGCGCCAGGCTTCAGGTCGTTGCCGATGAAGGAGAAGACCAGGAGCCGGCCGTCTGCGTCCACCACATAGCCGCTGAGGGCGATAACCGAATTCAGGGTCCCGGTCTTGGCCCGCACCAGTCCGGCGCCGCGGGCTGTGGAGCCATACACGTAGCGGGTGTCCAGTGTTCCGGTCAGCCCCGCGACCGGAAACCCATCCAGCGCGGCCCGCAAACGGGTGTCGGTCCCGCTCGTGATGGCACGCACCACTTCCGCGAACTGGCCGGCAGAGACCTGGTTGGCCAGCGCCAGCCCGGACACGTCCGCGAGCCGCATGGTGTCCGTAGGGATGCCCAAATCCGCGAGCTGTGCGCGGACTGCTCCGGTGGCGCCGTCGTTGCTGGCGGGCTCACCCGCAGCCGCCGAGGCCATCCGGCCCAGGACCTCCGCCAGGTAGTTGTCCGAGGTCTGCAGCATGAGGTCCACCTGCTGGCCGACCGTGGCGGACTGGACCTCGGCAAGGACCGCCGGCTCTTCCGCTTGGGGCGCATCGCCCAAGGGTGCGGTGTAACGTTCGACGCCGGCCGCTACCGTGAGTCCCGCAGCGGTACCCGCCGTCTTGAGCTGCGCCGCAAACGCCTCGGCGGCGGTGATTGCTGAGTCTTGCGGGCGGGGCCGGTGGTCACGGCCGGGTCAAAGCGCGCCGAGTTCAGAGCAAGCGGGTACAGCGGGGCAACCTCGCCCGCGGCAACGTCCCCGTCTGCCCACGCGGGGTTCAGCGCTGGGCCGGTGAACAGGGAGTCGTCCACCAGGACCGTCAGCTCGCCGGTTGTTCCTGCGGTTTGGAGCGCGTTCACGGTGGCGGTGGCGAGGGTGGCGAGTCCGGCGCGGCCCATCACCTGGCTGGGCGCGGATTCCCCGGCGCCCAGGAGGACGTCGCCGCCGCCGGTGAGCACCACCTGATTGGCAGCAGGCCCTGCCAGGACCTTGGTGCTGAAACGGTGCTCCGGCCCGATTGCACGGAGCGCGGCCACGGCAGTGAGCAGCTTCATATTGGAGGCGGGGATCCGGCTCTCCGAACCACCGCGGTCAAACAGGACCTGGCCGGTGAGCGCATCCTGGACCAGCCCCGTGAAGCTGCCCTCGCCGTCGGGCTTTAACAAGCCGTCCAATTGAGTGGCGACCGCGGAGGGCAGCGGCACGGGCGCCGACTCCGTGAGCGGAGAAAGGCCGATTCTGGCGGAAAGCGCGGTGGGGCCTGCTGCCAGGCGGGCACTTCGGGTGTCGCCGCAGGAGGCGGGCTGACGAAAGCAGGGGCAACCAGCCATGCGGCGGGGAGGGCCAGCATAACCATCACGGCCAGGAGCAGCGCGGTGGGCCAGGCTCCCAGCCCGCGCCGGAGGGTGTGCCGGAATGCCGCCCTTATCCCTGCGGGACGCGATGTTTCCTTCATGCTGGTGTTGGTCCTCAAGTCCTGAAATTTCCCCGCAAGTTCCTGAAACCTGGGCCTCTCGCTATATCCTCAATAGTAGTCGGCGGCACCGACACTCCTTTTTGTTGTTCGTCTCCTGTGCCGCGAACCCCCTGCAATTGCCGAGGAGCATTCCATGAAGCACGACGTGACCATCGAGATCCCCAAGGGATCACGCGTCAAGTACGAAGTTGACCACGAGACCGGCCGCGTCCGCCTGGACCGCGTCCTCTTCACCTCCATGCAGTACCCCACGCACTACGGTTTCTTCGAGAACACCCTGGGCGAAGACGGCGACCCGCTGGACGCACTGGTGCTCCTGCAGGACTTCGATCTGCACCCCGGCGTCATCGTTGAGTCCCGCCCCATCGGCGTTTTCAACATGACCGACGACGGCGGCGGCGACGCCAAAGTCCTCTGCGTCCCGGTTGACGCCCGCTTTGACCACATCCAGGAAATCAGCGATGTCAGTGACTTCCTGATCAAGGAAATCGAGCACTTCTTCACCCGTTACAAGGACCTCGAGCCGGGCAAGTGGGTCAAGGCTGAGGGTTGGGGCGACCGCGCCGCCGCCGAGGCCGAGCTGGAAGCCTCCATCAAGCGTTACGTGCCGGCAGCGCACTAGCGCCAGTCCGACGGCGGGTGCCGGGTTCGCGAGAGCCCGGCACCCGCCGTCGTTGTTTAATCAGCTCCCCGGCGTGGGGGTGGTCGGCGAGAGCGAAGTCTCAGGAAACTATGGAATCGTTGCCCTGTGAGTTCCGAGCCTTCGAATCCCCCGTATTTTGAGCCGCCGTATTTTGAACCGCCGTGCGGGCCCATCACCGGGTGGCGGGACGGTCTTGTGGTTCGCGCCACCGGCATCCCCTACGCCACCGCGGGCCGCTTTCAGCCTCCGGTGGCAGCGTCCGGCTGGACAGCCAGCTATGCCGCCACCACCCTCGCGCCGGCCTGCCCGCAGGGCCCGTTCCGTTCCTCGACGACGTCCTGGGTACCCGGTACGGCGAACTCCCCGGCAGTGAAGACTGCCAGCGGCTGTCGATCACCGTTCCGGCCGGGCTTGCCGACGGCGAACAGGTCCCCGTTATGGTGTGGCTGCACGGCGGCTCCTACACGTCCGGTTCGGGCGACCTGGCGATCTTTGATGCCACGTCGCTGGTGGCAGAGAACCGGGTCATCGTCGTTTCGGTGACCTATCGCCTGGGCCTGTTCGGATATTTGGCCACCGGCACCGGCCGGCCCGCGAACCTCGGCCTGCTGGACCAGTTGGAAGCGTTCCGGTGGGTGCAGCGCAACATTGCGGCCTTCGGTGGGGACCCGGGGCGGGTCACCGCATTCGGGCAGTCTGCGGGGGGCGACTCCGTGGCCCACCTCATGGCGACGCCCGAAGCGCCGTCCCTGTTCCAGCGGGCCATCATCCAGAGTGCACCGTTGGGCATCACCCGCGGCCGGCACAAGATGAGCCGCGCCATGGGCATCGCCGCCGAAGCCGTCACGGAAGACACCCCGATGCTGGACGTTGTGGCCATCGAAGACCACGTGTCACAGGTGGCCCGGAAGTTTGGCCTGATGGCAGCCATGCCGTTCGGCACCCAGTACGGGCACGCGCCACTGCCGCCGGAATCACGCGTCAAGGCCGCCTGGAACGCCACGGCCCCGGGCATCGAAGTGCTGATCGGGCACACGTCCGACGAGGCCCGGCTGTTCCTGCCCCGGAGTCCCGTGGTCAGCCGGTTGGGCAAGGTCCCGATCCTCGGCGCGGCCGCCGTGCGGGCCATTAATTGGGCAGTGACAGAGGCTGTCTACGGCCGGGCAGCCCGCACGTTTGCCCGCCGCCATGCCCGCGCGGGAGGCAAGGCTTACAGCTATCTGCTGTCCTGGGGCGCGCCGGGAAACTCCTACCGCGCCGCACACACCGTTGACCTGCCGCTGCTCTTCGGAAACCAACAGACCTGGGCCGCTGCCGGGCTCCTCAAGGGCGCAACCTGGGATGAGATCGACGCCGTGGGCCGCGAAATGCGCCGGCTGTGGGCCGGATTTGCCCGCGGCGACGGATTGGGTGAAACGGGCGGGATTCCCGGGCGCTCGCGTACCGCTCGGCTCGATGAGGACGCTGGGCGTCGATCTCGCGGCAGCGGCCAAGAAGACAGCAGTGGCGTTCCTGGAGTGGGCCCCGGTTCAGCCCGCCTGGAGCATTTGGCCCTCGACGTGGGAGATCAGGAGCTTGTGGACCTGTTCGGCAACAGCTCAGTGACCGGCATCAACTGCCCGGTGGGATGGCCTGACGCCTTTCTGCCATCCCTCGCCGGGCACCTGAACTCTGAGGCCCGGCCATGAGGTGTACCGTGATCCAGGCAAAAATCGCTGTTAGGTACGGTAGCCCGGCCAGGGATGGATCCGACCGCCTGGCGGAGGTCTACCCTGCTGCGTCCCTCAAGGTCTGGGGGATGTTGGCCAATCTCATACCGCGGCCGCATTGACCGAAGGCTGGATCCATGTTTCGTCCGGCCAGCTCGCCAACCTCACGGGCAGTTAGCTGCTTCCCTGCTCCAGGCCCAGCACCCAGTTCCGGATCTCCTCCGGATCCTCGCCGTGCAGGCGGGTGTGTTCGCGGGCCTGGATCCGCCGGTCCTGAAGGTTCTGCCGCAGCAGTGAGTGCTTTTGGGCCAGGCCAGGTACGCGGTCAATGGCGTCGATGGCCAGCTGGAAGCGGTCGATCCCGTTGAGCATGGCCATGTCGAACGGCGTCGTGGTGGTCCCCTCCTCCTTGTAGCCCCGAACGTGCAGGCCGTCCTGGTTGGTGCGGCGGTAGGCCAGCCGGTGGATCAGCGACGAATAGCCGTGGTAGGCGAAGATAATCGGTTTGTCCGGGGTAAAAATGCCGTCAAAGTCCGACGCCGGAAGGCCGTGCGGGTGCTCAGTCACGTCCTGGAGCCGCATCAGGTCAACCACGTTGACCACTCGGACCTTGAGCCCCGGGGCACCCTGCTTCAGCAGTTCGGCCGCGGCCACCGTTTCCACTGTGGGCACGTCCCGGCACACGCCAGAACGTGTTCAGCTGTTACGAGGCCTTCATCGGTCTGTCACTTCGTAGACGGACTGAAGCCGGTTGGATGCAGTCTCATCCGGCCCGAAGAGGCGGAAGTTTTCCATGTTCAGCGAGATAACGTCCCGCATCCACGAGCCCAGTGTGATCATGGGGCTGATCCGTTCGGTTCCCGGCTCCGCAACGCCGACGGCGTGGGTAGCGCAGGCGGGCAGATTCAGCGGTGTGCGAAGGAGTCCGCCGTTGGCATGCGGGGTGGCGCTCATCCGGAGGTCCCCGGCTGGCGCATTCGTGGCTACCTCGGGCCGGAGCCGGCCGTCGGCGTCGAACAGTTCGTCCGGACGGTAAGACTTCAGCCACTCCTTCAGCTGCTTCAGGTGCGCGCCGTTGGTGCGGACTTCCGCCAACGGGACTTGGTGGCTCCGCCAGGTGCCCTCCACCTGGAGCCCGTCCACAGTCCGCGGCCCCGTCCAGCCCTTGGGCGAGCGCAGCACAATCATGGGCCAGTGCGGCGCAGCGCCGCTTCCTGCGGCACCGGCTGCAGCGCCGCCGTCGTCCATTTTCCCGCGCGACCCGTCTGCCCCGCCCCGGCGGGAGTCCTGGATGGCGCGGATCCCGGCCAGGCAGTTGTCCACGGCGGCCGCGAAGTCCCGGTGCGCCTGCTCCGTGTTGTCCGGGTTCTTGACAGTCACGAAATACGGTTCGTGACCGTAGCCGCGCAGCAGCTGTTCCAGCTGTTCCTCCGGCATGCGCGCCATGGTGGTGGGGTTGGCGATCTTGTAGCCGTTCAGGTGCAGGATGGGCAGCACCGCACCATCCGCGGCCGGATCCAGGAAGTTGTGCGAGTGCCAGCTCGCCGCGAGCGGCCCCGTTTCGGCCTCACCGTCGCCGATCACGACGGCGGTGATCAGCCGGGGATTGTCGAACACGGACCCCGTAGGCGTGGGCCAGCGCGTACCCGAGTTCGCCGCCTTCGCTGATGGATCCCGGGTTTCCGGCGCCGCGTGGCTGGGAATGCCTCCGGGGTAGGAAAACTGGCGGAAGAGCTCGGCCATTCCTGCCTCGTCGGGGCCCACCTGGCCGTAGATTTCCGAGTACGTGCCCTCAAGCCAGGCGTTCGCCACCACGGCAGGACCGCCATGGCCCGGGCCGGCAACGAAGAGCATTTCCTGCGAGTCCCGGCGGATCACGCGGTTCAGGTGTGCGTAGACAAAGTTCAGCCCGGGAGTGGTGCCCCAGTGGCCCAGGAGCCTGGATTTGGTGTGGTCCGCAGAAAGGGGCTCCCGCAGCAGCGGGTGGAGCGCAGGTAGATCTGGCCCACGGAAAGGTAGTTCGCGGCCCGCCACCAGCGGTCCACGAGGTCCAGTGTTTCCTGCCCCAAACTTTCGTGCCCCATGCTCCCGGCCATGCCCGTCCTCACGTAGCTGCGCGCCGCCGTCGGCAGCTGAGCCTCCATCGCAACACCTATCGGTACGCGGCACAACCCTACCCCTGAGGGACTCCTCGCAGACTTGCCTTGGGCCAACTACTAACCGGTAGTCTGTGTTTCACATGTTCACGTTGACCATCAACCAGACCGACAGCCGGCGCGACGGCGACCGCGTCCCTCAGCTGCTGAAGGACCTGCGGCACATACCAGCGCGCCTGGATTTCGACCGGTCGGTGGAGGACGAAGTCCAGGGCATTGTGGACTGCCCCCATCAGGCCGTGGAGGCTGCCCTGATCGCCCTGCGCTGCGGCTCCTGGTACGTGGGGCTCGGCGTCGGACCGGTCAACGAGCCGCTTCCCAACCAGATCAAGGATGCCTCCGGCCACGGCCTGATCTATGCCCGGCGCGCGGTGGACCGGCTCCGGAACAGCAAGGAACGCATCCCGGTCGCAGTGGAAGGACCGCTGGCAGACGTCGCCCACGAAGCCGAGGCCGTGTTGCGGCTTTTGGGCCATATAGTGCGGGACAGATCCGGGGCTGAGTGGCGGGTGCTGGACCTCATGACCCCCGGCGTCCGCGGACAGCAGAAAGCGGTGGCCCAGGAACTCAGCATCACCACGCAGGCCGTCAGCAAGGCAGTGGCCCGGTCCCAATGGAACGAAGAACACGCTGCCCGCCCCGCCGCTGCACGGCTGCTGGCGCTCATCCTCGAGGTGCGCTGAACCATCCCACGGTGAAGCTCACCAGGGCGGCCAGCAGCACGGCCAGCAAGTTGATCTTGATGGCCATGGGTGCATCCGCCTTTCAAGGGGTGATAGCCCGATGCTAGCGGCGGAAATCCGTATGGTCTTGTAAAAATGCAGCATTGTCGGGTCCTCAGGCCGGGCAGTGCCTCCACCGGCACGAAGCGACGTAGTCGGCGCCGTGTTCGCGGACAATCCTCAGATATTCCGACGGCGAGAAGCCGCTGAAGCGCCGGAAAGTGCGGATCAGGTGGGGCTGGTCGTAGTAATCGGCCAGGGCCAGGAGCGGCCGTCCCGCCGCCGCATTGACGAAAAGGTGGAAGCGGCACACGTCGCAGAGCCCCTTCGGCGTCGTTCCGCACTCCCGCATCATGATCCGTTCCCAACGTGGACGTACTGAGTCCCAGTCGCCTCGAAAGGTCCGCCACCGGAATATCGTTCCTGGCAAGGAGGCCGACGGCGGCTGCCGCGTGAATGCGGCCACGCAGAAAGGCGCGAGAACGGCTCTAAATGAGGCTGCGCAGCACGTGCGCGGCGCCGTCGTCGAGCACCGAAAGCGTGACCTCATCTGCGGCGGCGATAACTTCCGCCGGGGCCTGGCCCATGGCGACTCCGCGCCCGGCCCAGCCCAACATTTCGATGTCGTTCCGGCCGTCGCCAATAGCCACGGTCAGGTGGGGTTCAGCCCCAACTGGCCGCGGAGCCGTTCCAGCGCGCTGGCCTTTGTAACCCCGGCGGCGGCGATGTCCAGCCACGCGGTCCAGCCGACCGAATAGGTGACGCCGGCCAGTCCGATCTCCTGGATGGTTGCGGTGAACTCTTCCGGGTGTTTTCGGTGCTGAACACCACAAGACGGACGGCGGTGGCTTCGAGCAGAGTCTGGAAGTCGACGCCGATCGCCTCAACGCCGAAGCTGGCGTCCTGGAATCGTTCCGTGGACAGGAAATTGCCGTCCTCGTCCTCCAGCGCATACTTCGCAGTGGGCAGCTTCTGCCGCAATGCCCGGAGCGCCGGGGCCGGATCGAAGGTGGCCTTGTGGATGATTTCATATCCGTCGGTCAGGTCCGGATCCAGCCGGAGGGTCACGCCGCCATTGCAGCAGACGGCGTAGCCGCGGTCGATGCCGATCTGCTCGATGATGGGCAGCGTGGCGTTCAGGGAGCGGCCGGTGGCGATGAGGACATCATGCCCTGCGCCGACAACGGCCTGGGCGGCCTCCCGGACAGACACGGACATGTGGCCGTCGTGGTCCACCAGGGTTCCGTCCACATCCAGGGCAACCATGAACTTGGTGGTGCTGTTTTCGTTTGCGATCCGCTGGTCATCGATGCCAGCGACTGTGGTTTCAGTCAATGTAGTCATACATCCAGTAGACCAGAGACCCCCTGAAACCGGCTAGGACGCAGGCCACAGCCCGCATGAACACCCGGTTAATACTCACAGGGCTATCCCCGGTGTGAGTGTTAACCTTTGGCACGCCATCCGCCCTCCTGCCCTTATCCTCGCCAGCCGCGGGCGCGCCCTCACCGGATGCAGCCGTGGCTTGAGCCGTGCCTACACAAGGGAGAACTGGTCCGCGTCAGAACCGGCGTCTACTACAGCAAGCCTGTCTGGCTCGCCCTCAAGGCCTGGCAGCGTTATGCGGCCACGGTCGCAGCCGTGGCGGCCAGCGCTCCGGCGGTAGGTTTCTGCTATCTTCGACAACGCGGGCGGCAAAGGACCCGAAGACCGGCCGCACGGGGCTGGAAGACAGCACGGCTATGGAATGCGCAAAATCCCCGCCGCGTGGCCTAATCCCCCTCGTGTTGCAAGGGGAATGGACCACGCGGCAGGGAATTGTCGGCGATGCGCCCGGCGCCTAGAGGACCGGGAAGACTTCCAGACCGCCCAGGTACTTCTGCAGTGCGGCCGGGACGTTGACCGAGCCGTCGGCGTTCTGGTGGTGCTCGAAGATGGCCACGATCCAGCGGGTGGTGGCCAGCGTGCCGTTAAGGGTAGCCACGGCACGGGTGCCCTTGGCAACGCCTTCGTCGTTGACCACACGCTCGCGGATGTTGAGGCGGCGCGCCTGGAACGTGGTGCAGTTCGAGGTGGAGGTCAACTCACGGTAGGCGCCCTGCGTCGGAACCCAGGCTTCGCAGTCGAACTTGCGGGCCGCGGACATGCCCAGGTCACCGGCGGCGGTGTCGATCACGCGGTAGGGCAGCTCGCACTTGGCCAGCATCTCCTCTTCCCAGGCGAGCAGGCGCTCGTGCTCGGCGGCCGCCTCTTCAACCGTGGTGTAGATGAACATTTCCACCTTGTTGAACTGGTGGACACGGATGATGCCACGGGTGTCCTTGCCGTGCGAGCCGGCCTCGCGCCGGTAGCAGGAACTCTGGCCGGCGAACCGGATCGGCCCGCCGGCGAGGTCGAGGATCTCGTCCGCGTGGTAGCCGGCCAGGGCAACCTCGGAGGTACCCACCAGGTAAAGGTCATCCTCGGCGAGACGGTAGATCTCGGCGTCGTGCTTTACATCAAAGCCTGTGCCCTGCATGGTTTCGGGGCGCACCAGAGTAGGCGTAATCATGGGAACGAAGCCGGCCTCGATGGCCTGGTCCATGGCCATCTGCAGCAACGCCATCTCCAGCCGCGCACCCACGCCCCGCAGGAAGTAGAAGCGAGAGCCGGACACCTTGGCGCCGCGCTCCATGTCGATGGCGCCGATCAGCTCGCCGATTTCCAGGTGGTCGCGGGGCTCGAAGTCGGGGAACTCGCGGGGCGTTCCGACAGTCTTGACCACAAGGTAGTCGTCCTCGCCGCCCTCGGGCACGCCGCCCTCGATGAGGTTCGGGATACTGCGCAGCAGTTCGTCCTGCTTCGCCTGGGCGGCGTCAGCTTCAGCCGAGGCAGCCTTGACCGTGTTGGCCAGCTCCTTGACCTCGGCGAGCAGGGCTTTCTTCTCATCGCCTTTGGCCTGCGCCACCTTCTTGCCGAAGACGTTCTGCTCGGCGCGGAGGTTTTCAAACCGGATCAGGGCGGCACGCCTCGCGGAGTCTGCGGCCATGATCGCATCCACCACTGATTCGTCCGCGCCGCGGGCGCGCTGGCTGGCACGGAACTTGTCCGGGTTTTCGCTGAGGTCTTTTACGTCGATCACCAGACAAGAGTATCGAATCCGGCGGAACCAACACTGCCCGGCCTGACCGGGGAATCGCGGCGCCGCGGCCGGGATACTGTGGAAGCACCATGAACGACTGGCTTCTCTACGTCCTGAGCGCGGCGGCGCTGGCTTTCGCCGTCTCCAGCTGGTGGGGCGTCCGGAAGCTCAAGGCCCTGCACATCCGCAGCGCGGTCCATGAAGAAGCGCACGAAACGGGCCTCACACAGCAACGCGTGGTCGTCATCCTCAACCCCGTCAAGGCACGTGCCCCCGAAGCGAAGGAAGCCATCCAGCTCGCCTGCCTGACAGCCGGGTGGGACGAACCCCTCTTCCTGGAGACCACCGCCGAGGACCCGGGATACTCCCAGGCCCGGTCGGCGCTGGACTACAAGGCCGACGTCGTTCTGGTGGGCGGTGGCGACGGCACCGTGCGGGTGGTGGCAGAGTCCCTCGCACACACGGACGTGGCCATGGGCCTGATTCCGCTGGGCACGGGAAACCTCCTGGCGCGAAACGTGGATCTGGATGTCAACGACCTCCACGCAAACGTGCATACAGCGCTTTTCGGCCACCAGCGCTACATCGATACCGCGCGGATGGGCATTGAGAATTCCCGCACGGGACACTCTTCCGAGCACGCGTTCCTGGTGATCGCCGGGATCGGCATGGACGCCGAAATACTCGCTGATACCAATGCCGGCCTAAAGAAAGCAGTGGGTTGGCTCGCTTATACCGAAGCCGGAATGCGTCACCTGCCGGGGCGGCGAAGGAAGGTCTCAGTCGCGCTGGATGACAAGCCAGAGCAGGTCCGGAACATCCGCAGCGTCCTCTTTGCCAACTGTGGGCTGGTCCCGGGAGGGATCGATTTCATCCCGGAAGCGATGATCGATGACGGCATGCTGGATGTGGTTGTCATGAGCCCCCGCAGCGCCATCGGCTGGCTGGCCATGTACGCGAAAATCCTCTTCAAACACAAGGGCAACCTGCCCATCATGACGATATACCGGGCCGGCCGGATCGTCATCAAGTGCCCCGAGCCCATGCCCACACAAATCGACGGAGACACGTCCGGGCTGGCCACCAAGCTCACCGTCCGGGTGGAACCGCGCTCGCTCCTGATAAGGGTCAAGGGACAACCGGCCTGAGACGGTCCCGCCTCAGGCAGTTGCTTTCTTGGCAGCTCCAGTCTCTGCAGCAGCTTTCGCGGCACGCGCCTCTGACTGCTCACGGATCATGGCCTGCTCCTCTTCGAAGCGCAGGCGGTCGGCGCGGTCAGCGTCGTCCCCGTCCCAGTCCTGGTTGTCGGCTGTGGGCTTCGGATTAACGATCATGCCCTGGCCGTCGTTGTCTGTGCTGCTGGTACTCATGACCTGTTCCCTTCATTAGGGGCCATCCCCCAAGTGGATCAAGCAAGCATACGCACAGTAACTATCCCGCGGAAGTACCTTGGCCTACGCTGTGGGCGAAGCCTCGGGCGGCGTCAAGCCGCGTTCATTCCCCCTGCAGAATCCGCGCGACCCATTCATGCGCCGCCCGGAATGCCTCGTCAGAGGTGTGTTGCGCAACGCTGGAGCTTTGGGCGTCAGCCCGTCCATACGAGCCTAGGAAGCGGGTGGCCGGGCTGATGCGGTGAAGACCGGCCAGTGCATCAGCCACACGGGCGTCCGCGATGTGGCCGTCAGCGTCGATGCTGAAGAAATAGTGTCCCAGGTACTGACCCGTAGGCCGGGATTCGATCCGGCTGAGGTTCACGCCCCTCGTTGCGAACTGGTCCAGGATTTCCATCAACGCACCCGGACGATCTTCCGGAAGCGGGACTACCACCGTGGTCTTGTCCGCACCCGTCCGTTCGGGCAATTCGCCTGGCCTGCTCACCAGGATGAACCGGGTTACCGCTCCCGGGTTGTCGCCGATGTTCTCCGCCAGGACGGTCAGCCCTGGCTGCTCCTGGGCCACAATGGGCGCACAGATCGCGGCGTCGTAGTGGGCGTCGCCGTCCAGGAGACCCATGGCTGCCGCCGCAGTGGAGGAGCCGGCAACATATTCTGCACCCGGAATATTCGCGTCCATCCAAAGACGGCACTGTGCCCACGCATGGCCGTGAGTGGAAATGCGGCGGATGTCATCAATTCGCACACCGGGTCGGGCCACCAGGACAAAGCTGATGGGGACGAGGACTTCGCGGATAATTCGGAGTTCCTGCCCGCTGGCAATGGAGTCCAGCGTGGCCGTGACCCCGCCTTCCACCGAGTTCTCAATGGGGACCATCGCTCCGTCCGCAGAGCCATCGCGGACCATGTCCAGCGCAGCGTTAACGTTGGAGGCCGGGATGCGGGTAGCCTCTCCGGCATCCGGAACCTGCATAAGTGCCGCCTCGGTGAACGTGCCCTCAGGCCCGAGGAAGGTGTACGTAACAGGCGTTGCGGGCATGGATTCCTCTTGGGTGATGGACACAGATTCGGGTGAACTACAGAATGAGGGGCTTGAGACCGTTATCGGAGACGAGCGGCTTGCCGGACTCGAGCCATTGGTCCATTCCGCCGGCCACGTTGATGGCCGTATAGCCCTGTCCGGTGAGCCATTGCGCGGCGCGGAAGGACCGTCCGCCGGTGCGGCAGATGACATAGACGTCCTGGTCCGGGTCCAATTCGTCGAGGCGCGCCGGAAGCTGGTCCAAGGGAATGTGCACAGCGTCCTCAGCGTGACCGGCTACCCATTCGTAGTCTTCGCGGACATCCAGAATCACGGCGTCGGCTGGAACGTCGTTAACGGGCACGGTATCAAAATCGCTCATGGGAGTCCTCTTTCGGAGAATCACGGGTCTCCTTCCAGCCTAGCGCCAGCCGATCGTCCCGCTCCCGAAACCATGGACAAGTTACGCTGTTGAAGACCCGTAGGAGGATCCTTGCCCGCTGAGCAGCCCACCGGTTCCACAGCTGACATCCACGAACTGAGCGCCGTCCAACTCCGGGATACGCTCCGCGCGGGAGAGCTTTCAGCACGGGAGGCCACAGCCCATTTCCTGGCCCGGATCGCAACGCAGAACTCGTTGCTGGGCGCCTTTGTCACGGTCACGGCAGATCAGGCGATGGCCGACGCAGCCGCCGCTGATGCCCGCTTCGTCAGGCTCCGAAAAGAATTCGGAAACTACGCCGGGCGGGACTCCGGAGGCAGCGCGAACGGCCTGCCGCTTCTGCACGGCATGCCGGTGGCATTCAAGGACCTGACCGACGTCGCCGCCGTGGTGACCACCCACGGAAGCGCTGCACTTGACCACAAACCGGCGCCCGCCGATGGCGCCCTCGCCGCAGTCCTCAAGGCCGCTGGCGTGGTCTCACTGGGCAAGACGCAGGTTCCGGAGTTTGGACTGACCGCGTACAGCGAAAACCGCATCGCACCGCCGTCGCGCAATCCCCATGCCCCGAGCCGGAGTTCCGGCGGCTCCTCGGGAGGCAGCGCTGCCGCGGTGGCCGCTGGCCTGCTTCCGTTCGCGCCCGGGACCGACGGCGGCGGTTCCATCCGCATCCCGGCCGCCGCCTGTGGCCTCGTGGGACTCAAACCCGGCCGCGGCGTGGTGCCGTCGGGCGAGAGTTCAGGCGACCCCGCCCGCCTGGTCGTAGCGGGGCCCTGGCCCGCAGCGCAGCCGACTCGGCCCTGCTGATGGATGCCCTGGCGCCGTCCCGTGACAGCAGTTATCTCGACGCCGTGGCGCACGAACCGCGCCCGCTGCGCATAGGCCTGACCCTGGACAGCCCCTGGTTTGCCACCTTTCCGTTCACGCCCGAACCCGAAGCCCTGGCCGCGCTGCAGTCGGGCACCGAATTGCTGGAGCATGCCGGGCACGCCGTCAGCGAAGCCGCCATCCGCTATGACAACCGATACCCGGACGCCTTCACCACCGCGTGGACCGCCGCCGTCGGAACCGCCCGGATCAGTCCGCACCGCGAAGCGCTTCTGGCCCCGCTGACGCGCACGTTCAGACGCCGGGCCCAGCAGCGCAGCGCCGCAAAACTCAATGAATCCCTGGCGTTCCTGCGGCAATTCGAACGCGACACGATCACGCAGTACGGCGGCTGGGACCTGATGCTGATGCCGGCCCTGGCGCAGACGCCGCGCCCCGTGGGCTGGTTTACCGGCGCCACGCACGGCGACGAACCGTGGCCGGCAGCAGAATGGCCCGGGGACGCCGACGGCGACTACCGCCGGCAGTGCGAATTCGCCCCGTGGTCCTCCATGGTGAATGTCTGCGGCCTGCCGGCCATCACGATTCCCGTGCACTGGACCGGCGGGCAACCGGCGCATGGACTGCCGATGGGAATCCAGCTGGTGGGGCCTGCGGGATCCGAGGCGCTCCTGCTCCAGGTGGCTGCCCAGCTCGGCTTCTGATGCCAGTTTGAACGGATTCGGGTGTCGACTCCGGGGCCGATCCGGAGGACGATTAAGGGGCAGTCATTATGAGGAGGTCTGTGATGTGCTATTCATCGATGGAGGATTTCGGGTGGCGTAACAAGAGAGAAGCCGACCGGAAACCCGAAGCGCGCCAGGAAACACCGCCGGACCGGCCGGAGCCGGATTACACGGCCCAGGACTTTAGCTTCTGGGCCTTCCCGCGTCGCCGGAAGACCCACCAAGCCCAGGAACCGGCCGCTGAGCGCAGGCGCGCGAGAGTCTGAATTTGCGAGTTAGTCCCACCTGAAGGAAGGCCCCTGACGGGGCCTTTCTGCTGCCCGGACGCGGGCGCCTACCCGCCGAGCTCCCGGAACTTCCCTGGACCGTGCCGCCAACAGCTCAGAAACCGGAACACCAGCCAGGGACCCCAGCTCGTATTCGATGGCCCGGGCCATCCGGGCGCAGAACTCCCTGGGCTCCAGTGACGCGTCGTCCCGTTCATCCACGATGTGGTCCACCAGGCCGTTGGTGTAAAGCGCGGCCACATTGACGCCTTGGGCGTCGGCCAACTGCGCCGCAAAATCCGTGGTGCGGTGCACAATCGCGCGCTGGCCCCCTCGGGCGGCAGCGGCGACAGCCAGCTGTGCTGGGCGGCGATGGTCCGGTCCGCCGGGAGCAGCGCCAGCGCGCCGCCGCCGGCGCCCTGCCCCAGCAGCACCGAGACCGACGGCGACTCCAGCCCGATCAGGTCGACGACGTGGTGAGGCCCATGTGGAGAAGACGGCAGCACGGTACCGGCGCCGTCCTGGCCCGGCGGCCCAGCGTGGCATCAGTGATCAGGGGCTGCGTGAACACCAGAGCCGGCTGCCCGAAATCGTGGAGGCGCGCAGCACCCTTGAGGTTAAACTGGCCGCACTGGCCGCGGAACGGCGCACTGAGGAGGACCTGGCGGCCATCGACGCGGCCCTGGAGGTCATGGCCGCCAAAATCGGAGGGGCGACGCAGGACCCCACTGGTGCAGCCGCGGCCATGTTGGCCCACATTGAACTGGTCTCGGACGTGGAACTGCTCCGCTGATCCGTCAGGACGCCGGCGGCCAGCCGGGTGTGTTACCTCCCCGGCTGGCTCAGTATGAGTACCCGGACGAACGGTACATGGCCAGTCCAATGATGACGAACAACCAGAAAGCGCCATAACCCAGCAGGCAAAGGTAGCCCAGGACCAGCCCGGCGATGGACATGCCCTTGCCGGAGGGTTCCCGGCGGAGGGCCAGATGGCCGGTGATGATTGCGGCGATCTGCGGAATCATGAACCAGCCAAGGATGACCGAGGAAATCCCGAGGACCATGCTGGCGATGCTCAGGCCCTTTGGCTGCTCGGCCGGCATGCCGTAGTAGGCGGGCTGCCCGTACGCCGGCTGGCCATAGGGGCTTGCGGGCTGGCCATATGTCGCGCCGTACGGATCGCCAGGCTGGCTGTAGGCGCCGGGCTGGTTGTACTGGCCAGGCTGGCCGTACTGGTTCTGGCTGTACCGGTCTTGGCCAAACTGATTCTGGCCGTACGGGTTCTGGTCATACGCCGGCAGCGGAATGCTTGGGCCCTGCGGTGGCACAAACTGCGGTGGCTCGTAGCCTGCCGGCGGATCGCCTTTTCCCGCACCGGACCCTTGCGGATCAGGGCGCGGAGTTGGCTGGTCAGTCATGATTTTCCCCATTCGAAGTCTCCGCTTCCCAGCCTACCGCCGCCCGCATTACAGGCCTACAGCCGCCCTCATCCACTCCTACCGCCCCAATACGGCAGCACGTAGACAGCAAAAACCACAAAGGCAGCCAGGAACATCACCCGGGTCATTCCATTCGCCGCGTCGTGCTGCGCCTTCGACTTCCTGGCGCGTCCCGAGCCTCCGCTGCCCGCCCCACTACGCGGCCCACGGCGGGTACCATAGGGGGCTGCCGGGCCCGCCCGCCCCCTGCCTGCCCGGACCGCGGCGGCCCAGCCACCGGCGGCCCTCCGCCCGCCGGCCCTACGGTCGGTGACTTCACCGTCATCGGCTTCACGGTCAGCGAGTTCACCGCAGGACTTTCCGCCGCGGATTCCTGCGTGAGCTGCTCGCCGAGGTGCGCGTACAGGCCCACCACCGTCTGCTGGTCCAGCACCGGGGGCAGCGCCAGAACGGCAGCAACAACGCGGTCCGCCCCTGCCACGGCGACGTCTGAATTGGTGATGCCGAAAAGATCCGGCTGCCCGGTGAGGCAGATCAACGGGCGGACGAACCGCCGGTAGGGCGGCGCCAGCACGGACGCGACGGCGGCGCACTGCGCCAATGCCCCGTCAACCGACTGCGTCCTGGCAAACCGGCCCTGCCACAGGACACCAGCGGCGACACTGACCTCGCCGGTCCAGTTCTTGGCATCGACCACCACCACCCCGCCGGGACCCACCAGCACATGGTCAAGGATGGCTTTGGGCCGCCCGGCCAGTGGACGTCGTTCAGCAGGTACCAGCCGTGCGGAAGGAGCAGGCTCAACCTGTCCGCCACGATCCGCTCGTCCACAGCACCGGCGTCCCACGGCTTCGTGGCCCGTTCGGCCTGATCGAGTTGGCGCTTCAGCCGCTGCACGCGTTCTGCAGCCAGCCTCGCCTGCTCCGCCGCGCCGTCTCCTGCCCCCATGACCTACCCCCCTGGCTCCCGCATGCCAACTCACTGCAGTGTGCGACTTACTGCAGTGCCGGACACTTACTGCAGAGCCCGACGGCGGCACTCCCCGCCGTCGGGCATTCCTTCCTGAGTTTTTCCGAACGTAGCAGCGCCGCGGGGAGCCGGTATATAGGTACTTTTGGGCCCAGTACTCGCTTTAACTACTTGGTGCCAAGCATCCGGCGGGGACTTTTCCGCGTCATAGGGACCGGATTATGGACCGCGCGTTTTGACTCCAGCCCACGTCTGGCATGCTGGTGCCATGGCTAGCCGCGCGGGCACAGTTGCCCAACCCCAGGACCTTGTTGACATCACTGCGCTCCTCGACGCGTATTACGACATCACGCCGGATCTAAGTGATCCCGGCCAGCGCGTGGCGTTCGGCACTTCCGGGCACCGCGGCTCGAGCCTCAAGGCGTCGTTCAACGAAAAACATATCGTGGCGATCACGCAGGCAATCGTGGAATACCGCGCCGGGCAGGGCATCACCGGCCCGCTTTTCCTGGCGAAGGACACCCACGCCCTCAGCGAGCCGGCGCAGAACTCGGCTCTGGAGGTTCTCGCAGCCAACGGCGTGCACGTGCTGATCGACGCGCGGCACGGCTACACCCCCACACCGGCACTGAGCCACGCCATCCTCACACACAACAACAACCGCCAGCCCGGCACCCCGGAAGCGGACGGCATTGTGGTCACGCCCAGCCACAACCCACCCGGAGACGGCGGCTTCAAATACAACCCTCCGCACGGCGGCCCGGCCGATTCCGACGCCACGGGCTGGATCGCCAACCGTGCCAACGAACTCCTCGAAAACGACCTGCGGGGCGTGAAGCGCATCCCCGTTTCCGACGCCCTGGCCGCGGACAGCACCGGCAAGTTCGACTTCCTCAGCAGCTACGTTGACGACCTCCCGTCCGTGTTGAACCTGGACGCCATCCGCGAGGCCGGCGTACGCATCGGCGCCGACCCCATGGGCGGTGCCGCCGTGGATTACTGGGGCGAGATCGGCGAGCGCCACCACCTGGACCTGACCGTGGTGAACCCCACCGTGGATCCGCAGTGGGCGTTCATGACTCTGGACTGGGACGAGAAGATCCGGATGGACTGCTCCTCACCGTTCGCCATGGCTTCCCTGATCAACAGGATGTCCGACGGCGGCAGTTCAGCCGCGTTCGACGTCGCCACCGGCAACGACGCCGACGCCGACCGCCACGGCATCGTGACCCCGGACGGTGGCCTGATGAACCCGAACCATTACCTCGCCGTCGCCATCGATTACCTCTACCGCAACCGCAGCGGCTGGAACCCCGGCTCGGTGGTGGGCAAGACCCTGGTTTCGTCCTCGATCATCGACCGGGTGGCGGAAAGCCTGGGCCGCAAACTGGTTGAGGTCCCCGTGGGCTTCAAGTGGTTTGTGCCCGGCCTGCTGTCCGGCGAAGGCGCGTTCGGCGGCGAGGAGTCTGCCGGCGCTTCCTTTAATAAGCTGGACGGCAGTGTCTGGACCACCGACAAGGACGGCATCCTGCTGGCGCTGCTGGCCTCGGAGATCACCGCGGTTACGGGCAAGTCCCCGTCCCAGCTGTACAAGGGCCTGACCGACCAGTTCGGCGCCCCGTCTACGCGCGCATTGATGCAGCAGCCACACGGGAGCAGAAGGCGGCACTCGGCAAGCTCTCGCCGTCGGACGTCACGGCAACGGAACTGGCCGGCGAAACCATCACCGCCAAGCTGACCGAGGCACCCGGCAACGGCGCGTCGATCGGCGGGCTCAAGGTGGTCACGGAGAACGCCTGGTTCGCCGCGCGCCCGTCCGGGACCGAGGACGTCTACAAGATCTACGCCGAGTCCTTCAAGGGCGAGGAGCACCTTAAGCAGGTCCAGGCAGAAGCCAAGGCGCTGGTGGACGGCGTCATCGCCTGACCTACCCAACACGCCCAACGCTCTCTCACATAACGGGCTTAACTGACGGATGCTCTCTCACTTTCCTCAAGAAAGTGAGAGAGCATCCGTGTTAAAGCCGCATCTAGTGAGAGAGCGTTAGACGGTGCGGACAACGTCCTCGTAGCTGAACTTGGGCTTCGCTGCGCCCCAGGCGTCTGCGCCGGCCTGGCCAATGTTGACCACCAGGAAGCTCTTCTGGTCGCCGGCCGGGAAGAACGCGGCGTCGATGGCGCCGAAGTCGGCTCCGGTCATCGGGCCGGCTGCGAGGCCGAGGGACCGGACGGCCAGGATGAAGTAGCCGGCCTGCAGATGCGCGTTGTTGTTGCCGGTGGACGCAGCCAAGTCCGGGGCGGCGTCGTACATGGCCTTCGGAGCTTTGTACTCGGGGAGGAAGTTGTCCCACTGCTCGGCCCAAGCGGTGTCGTAACTGAGGATGGCAACCAGCGGCGCGGACGCGGTCTTGGCCTTGTTGCCGTTGGCCAGGGTGTCAACGAGTGTGGCGCGGGCTTCGTCGGATCGGACGTAGGTCACGCGGAGGGGCTGGGAGTTGAAAGCCGTGGGGCCGAACTTCGTGAGCTCATAGATCGCGCGCGCCTGGTCCTCGGTCACCTCACCGGTGAACGAGTTGGCCGTGCGGGCCTCGGCAAAAATGGCGTCGACGGCGGCCGAATCAATAACCGCTTCTTCGTGGGCAATAGTCATGGCGTACCTTTCGCTGGGCCCGCTCATCGCACCTGATGGGCTGGCGGTCTGCTTTCCATAGTTGTAACTTCAAGCACGCCCGTCCTCTTCCCGACCCGCACGTGACGTTCACCACAGCGGAGGCGCGCGGTATTGTTGCACCGGAAGATCCCAGCCCAGCGGCAACCCCCTTGAAAGGCCCGACCATGAGCATGCTCGGAAT
The DNA here is from genome assembly GCA_002370555.1 of Arthrobacter sp. Hiyo4. Taxonomy (GTDB): domain Bacteria; phylum Actinomycetota; class Actinomycetes; order Actinomycetales; family Micrococcaceae; genus Arthrobacter. The sequence continues at coordinate 206,955 of AP014718.1, read as the reverse complement.
GAAATGGAAGCTCCACGGCACCGGCAACTCGATTAAGCCCGGCCATGTGGTTGCTCCGGATGAGCGGCTGGCCTGGCCCTTGACCATCGGGGTGGGCATGCAACACGTCGTGGCCATGTTCGGAGCCACCTTCCTGGTGCCCATCATCACCGGGATGCCGCCGGCCACCACCCTCTTCTTCTCCGGCATCGGCACGCTGCTGTTCCTGGTGATCACCAAGGGGCGCGTTCCCAGCTATCTCGGCTCCAGCTTCGCGTTCATCGCACCCATCATGGCGTCCCAGCAGCAGTTCGGCGTGCCCGGCGCGCTGGGCGGAGTGGTGCTCGCCGGCGTCGCACTCGCCCTGATCGGCGCGATCGTGCAAAAGTTCGGCGCGGGCTGGATCAACCGGCTGATGCCGCCCATCGTTACCGGCGCCATCGTGGCACTAATCGGCCTGAACCTGGCCCCCGCGGCGAAAATGAACTTCGACGCCGCCCCCGTCACCGCCGTCATCACGCTGGCCACCATCATCCTGGTCAGCGTTCTTTTCCGCGGAATCGTCGGCCGGCTCAGCATCCTCGTGGGCGTGGTGGTGGGCTACCTCGTGGCCATGCTGCGCGGCGAAGTGAGCTACGAAAAAATGGAAGCCGCCGCCTGGATCGGCCTCCCGCACTTCCAGACCCCGAGTTCCACGTGGGCGTGCTTGGCCTCTTTGTCCCCGTGGTACTGGTCCTCGTGGCCGAAAACATCGGGCACGTGAAGTCCGTGGCGGCCATGACCGGCCAGAACCTTGACGGCGTCTCCGGCCGCGCGCTGATGGCCGACGGTGCCGCCACTGTCCTCGCCGGCATCGGCGGCGGCTCCGGCACCACCACGTACGCGGAGAACATCGGAGTCATGGCAGCCACCAAGGTGTATTCGACGGCGGCGTACTGGGTTGCCGGCGTCTTCGCCATTGTGCTGAGCTTCTCGCCGAAATTCGGCGAACTCATAGCCACGGTCCCGCCGGGCGTGCTGGGCGGAGCGGCCACCATGCTCTACGGCATGATCGGCATTCTGGGCGTCAAGATCTGGGTGCAGAACAAGGTGAACTTCTCCAACCCCGTGAACCTGACCACCGCCGCCGTCGCCCTGATCATCGGCATTGCCGACTACACGTGGACCATCGGGGAACTGACGTTCACGGGCATCGCCCTCGGCTCGGCCGCCGCCCTGGTGATTTACCATGGCATGAAAGCCATCGCGAAGGTCCGCGGCTCGGTGGCTGAACCGGAAGCCGAGCAGCCGGGCCTGCCTCCGGCCGTTAAGGCAGCCGTCAACGCAGCAGCGAAACGCGCGCATAAGAAGCGCTGACCCGTCCGCACCTGGGTCCGGCTGCCGCCCCGGACTGTTGCGTCAGGCCGCGTGACCGCCGATGAAAGGTCCGGGCGGGTTCCGATGCCGAAGACCGGCCGCGGCTCGGGACGCTTGGCGGTCAGCTCCCCTGCTGCGGGGTGCTTCAGTTGCCGGATCACCCACGGAACCAGGTATTCCCGTGCCCAGATGAGGTCCTCGGTCCTGGCTTCCTTCCAGCTGCGGGGCAGCGGCGGCTTCGGCGTCAGGGGCTCCAGCGTGTGCGGGACACCTAGAGCCTTCAGCACGGCCGCGGCGATGGTGTGGTGCCCCAGTGGTGAGAAGTGCAGCCGGTCCGGATCCCACATGCCCGGGTTCGACAGTTCGCGCAGGAACCACAGGTCAACCATGACCGCGTCATGGCGGGCCGCCACCGCGTGGAGGTTCTCATTGAAGATGGCCACTTTGCCGCGGATCTGGCTGAAGACCGGCGTCGCACCCCAGTCCGGCCCGGCAAAGAGGACCACGGTGGCGCCGGACCTTGCCAGTTGTGCCACACCGTCGTCGATTTTTTCTGCGAGCCGATCAGGATCGCTGCGCCGGAAAACAATGTCGTTGCCTCCGGCGGAGAGCGTGACCAGGTCAGGTTTCAGGGCGACCGCCGCGGCAAGCTGGTGGTCGAGGATCTGCTGTACCAGCAGGCCCCGGACGGCAAGGTTGGCGTAGGCGAAATCAGGCTGGTTCGCACTGAGCTCCTCGGCCACACGGTCCGCCCAGCCGCGAAAACCACCCTCGCTGCGCGGCTCGGGATCCCCGATCCCCTCGGTAAAGGAATCGCCCAGTGCCACGAGGCGGTGCCACGGGTGGGGCGCCGGTTCCACAGCGGTGTTCTTGGCTGCAATGTCCTGCTTCCACACGTTCATGCGGTGCTCCCTGTTTTGTAGGGTCCCTCGCTGAAGGAGGAGGTTTCAATTCCAGCGAGTCCCCGGAATGAGGCGTTTTTCTGGCCACGTCCGGCTGGGTCCGGGCGCGAGGCACCCACAATATTCAAGGCGGTCTCACGAAGCCCCTGGCGGGTGTGCCGCGCGACGGTCCGGAGGTACTGCAGGGCCGCCTCATGGCCGAGTCCGTAATCGGATTTGAGGGCGCTCACTGCAAGGTCCATAAGCACCATGGAACTTTGAGCTACCGCCAGTTGCGCGCCGGCTTCGGCCCGCTCCGCCACCCGCACCACCATCCACAGCGACCGGGCCACCCGCCGCGCATACCGGCGCGTCATGATGATGTCCTCGCTGGTGAAGGCGTGCGGAGTGGACGCGTAGAGGCTCTGTGCGGCGCTCCAACCGGCGGCGGCCGCAATCGGCATTGACAGCAACGACCTGACGCCGTGGTCCGCGGCAGCACTGGCATAGCCCGGCCATCGGCGGTCCCGGGCTACGTCGGCCAGGTGCACAAAATCCCCGTGCGCACGGCCTCAAGCACGGGTCCGTCTGCAAACGAGCACTGTTCTTCGTCTGCGGCGCGGGCCGCGGGGGTGCCAGCGGCGACGGTTCGGGCCGATCCGGGGCGGAAGAAGGTGACCGCCCAGCTGATGCCGCGGGAATCGCCGTCGATATCGCGCATGAACTCGCGGGTAACCGCAGCAAGGAAGTCTTCGACATCCGTGCTGTCGAACAACACATCCTGGGGGTCGGGAAGCGATTCCCAGCCCGGCTCCCCCGGTGTCTCCGCGGCCATGTTCCACGCCTAGGTTCGAAACGCGTGGCCCACTGCAAAACCTGCTTCTAGGATACGTCCGGTGAAGGGCCCCAGGGCGCGGTCAAGCCACATAAAAACCGCAGTCGGGGCACAGAACAGCGGCCTACCCGGCGTCGAAACTTTCCCCGCCGTCGTCGTTCGGTGATTTGTCCTTGGGCCGGTCGGTTCCGCTGCCGTCCGGCAGGCCAGCGGCATCCCGTCCCGATTCCGACGAGAAGGGTTCAGAGCCCTGCGAACCGGCGTTGGCGTCGTTGATCTCCGCCTCGGTGGAGGGCACGACGGCATCGCGCGGCACGGGCGGTTCGGCAAATAATCAGTAAACTTATCAAACGTTGCCCTCGGCGCAACTTCAGCCTAGTTTTGGAGCACACGCCTGGCCCCGGAGCAAGGAGAAACATGTCGGATGGGGAGGACTTCACCGGCCGCACCGGCCGGAATGAAACCCGCGAGGAGCAGCTGGACCGGAACTGGGCTGAGTTGCTGCAAGAACTCCGGGTGCTGCAGACCGGGGTCCAGATCCTGGCCGGTTTTCTGCTGACGCTGCCGTTCCAGCAGCGGTTCGAGGACCTGGACGCTTTCCAGGTGGGCCTCTACCTCGTCAACGTGGTGATCGCGGCGCTGACCACCGCCTTTATCCTGCTGCCCGTCAGCGTCCACCGCCGGCTCTTCCGCCAAAGGCTCAAGGAAACCCTGGTCTCCAGCGCAGACACCATTACCAAAATTGCTCTGGCTGGCGTGGGGACTCTCAGTGTCGGGACAGCCGCCCTGGTCTTTGACGTGACAGCGGGCCGCACCGCCGGCCTGACCGCCGGCGGAATCCTGCTGGCGGTACTTCTGGTCCTGCTGGTCTATGTCCCGCTGCGGCTCAACAAACGCGCAGCCGAGCAGTAGCCAGGCCACAAGCCAGCAAGCTGCGGGGATCCATTCGAAGGAGTGCACATGCGCATGTGGGCCAGGGGGTCTGAGCTGCGCGCGCAGGCAGCAGCAGCCCAAGCAGTAAGCCCAGCGCCGCCGGGGCTGGCTTCAGGCGCCTTCCAGAACCTGGCTGGTAGCCCAAGCCACGTATTTTGCGGCATTGGCGACGGCGTCTTCCGGGCTGGCCGCGACATCCAGCAGTTGCGCGGCGGCTACCACGCCGTGCGCCGCGAGGTCCTCGGGCGTCACCATGATCCGCCCGCCACCACGATCACCGGGATCCCGCGCTCCCGGGCCGCGTCGGCGAGCGCGATGGGGGCCTTGCCTGTCAGTGACTGCGAGTCCATGGAACCCTCGCCGGTGATCACCAGGTCGGCGTTGTCCAGTTGGCCCGCGAGGCCGGTGAGCCCGGCGACGAGCGCGAACCCGCCTTCCAGCCGGGCGTTGGTGAAGGCAAGGAACGACGCCGGGAAGCCGCCCGCCGCCCCGGCTCCCGGGATGTTGACGTCCCGGCCAGTGGCCTCCCGGAGTATGGACGCCCAGTTGCGGAGACCGGCGTCGAGCTGTTCCATTGCCTCGTCGTCGGCGCCCTTCTGGGCCCCGAAGACGTGGGCCGCGCCTGTGGCTCCATAGAGGGGGTTCTGGACGTCCACGGCAATCCTGAACGAGGCGGCGGACAGCCGCGGGTCCAGTCCGGTGGTGTCGAGGGCTGCAATGTCGGCGAGTGATCCGCCGCCGAGCGGAACAACGTTGCCGGTGCTGTCCAGCGGCTTGAGGCCCAGCGCACGCAGCGCGCCGCTGCCGCCGTCGGTCATGGCCGATCCGCCCAGGCCCAGCACAACCTCGGTGGCTCCGGCGTCGAGGGCCGCGGCGATCAGCTGTCCGCAGCCGTAGCTGTGGGCCCGCAGGGCGTTGGCGGGGGTAGGTTCCATCTCGGCCAGGCCGGAGGCCTGCGCCGTCTCGATGACGGCGGTAGCACCCCCGTCGGCGTTCTTCCGGATGGCCCAGGCGGCGCCCACGGGGGCGAGGATGGGACCCACGACGGCGTTGAGCCGCTCCTCGTAGCCGGCCGAAACGGCAGCCTCCAGGGTTCCTTCACCGCCGTCGGCGATTGGAAACTGGCTGGCGACGGCGTCCGGGTAGACGCGCAGCGCGCCTTCGGCGATGGCCGCGGCGGCCTCCGCGGCGGTGAGCGAGCCCTTGAACTTGTCCGGAGCGATGAGAATGCGCATGCCGTCCATCATGCCAGCCAACTCGGGAAACCGCTTGCCCGATCCGGCATGCGAACAGCACAGGACGTCCGCTACCGGCCGGCGTCGGGATACTTGGCCTTGAGCACCGCAAAGTAGCCCGGTATGTGACAGTTTCCCCCGGCGCCCATCAGCGGGTTGGCCTCGATGGTCGCGGCCCCGTCCTCCACCAGCGTCCACCGGTTCCCGGGCATCACACGGGCGAGCTCCTGCGGTCCGAAGTGGCCCGGCATGGGCAGTGTCCGGATCGCGAGCTCCAGCGGGGCAGGGATACTCCGCAGCGACGCACCCAGATGCGCGACGTACTCCACCGGGTTGCCCTGGAAGTTAGTCTCCGCCAGGAAGACCGCGCCGCGGACGCCCACGAGCTGCCTCAGATTTTCCATCAGCGCGGCCTGATCGGCCTCGGTCAGGACGTGCAGCACGCCACGGACAAAAACGTTGGCGTCCTCGGATCCCGCCAGCCCGGAAGCCGCCCCAGCTCGGTCATGTCACGGGCCAGGTAGCTGACACCCTCAACGCCCGCCGATTCGTCCGGGCACGGGCCACCGCATGCGCAGACACGTCAACGCCCAGGACCTGCGGTGAAAAAGCAGTCAGCGCGCGGCTGAAGGCGCCGTGCCCGCACCCCACATCCACCACGGGAAGGCTGGGGTCGAAGTGCCGCTGCAGGATGTCCCGGTAGCCCAGCAGCTCCTGGTCCGTGCCGGAGTCCCACAGCACGTCACTGCGGGCGCCTGTCCGGGCGATTCCGGCCCAATACCTGTCCCAGGCCACGGTCCTGTTTTTGGGAGCCGACCGGGACAGCCTGATCAGTTTGGGCAGGATCAAGTACTTCCGCAAGGCGGCGAGCACCGGTTTCGCTGGGGATGGCATCGTACAAATATAGGACGCCGAACACGCAGCAGCGGTTTTGGCCGGGCGGGTCGGTTCAGGCGGTGGCCGCCGGTTCCTTCAGCAGCCAGGCCATGGCGTCGTCTCGGGACGTAAAGAACCGGGTGGGGCAGGGCAGTTTGTTGATGCCCAGGATGAAGTTGGCCAGTACTTTGTCAACGGGTGACGCCCCCAGCAGCGCAATGCGGGAGGCCTGGCAGGGGCGGCCAAAAACCGTACGGGCTCCCGGGCTGACCCGGGCCGTGGTGGCCATATCCACCAGCATGGGGTGTCGGCGGGCCCCGCACAGGTCATTGACTTTCTGCATGGCCGCCTCGGCATCGGACTCCGTGATGGATACACCCCGCGGCCACTTCAGCTGGATAACACCCCGTTCATCCAGCGTCAGGTCCGCCTTGGCCGCTTCTGCAGGCTGACTCGTCACGACTACCCTCCGCGCATTCTTATAGGAACAGGTGTGCTCCGTCACTCTACAATGTATTCAGTCAGGAGCAAGCAGGTGCTCACTCAGGAGCGAAGGGGGCAGGTTTGCCAGCGGTCACACCACATTTCGCAACCGTGCCACACCTGGCTGTCGTTGGGGACCCCGACGCAGGGCGCCGGGAATTCACCACGGCGGCACTGGAAGCTGCGGGCTTCACGGTCAAAACTGCCGGCGAGGCCGCCAGCCTGTCGGCGCTCCTGGACCAGGGCGAGCCCTCCGTCCTGATCCTGGACAGTTCACTCTCCGACGTCGACGCGACCGCCCCGGTGCTAGTCCTCGTGGATCTCGACAGTCCGGCAGAGGTCAAGTCAGTGGAGCATGCCGGCGTACGGGACTCCATCGCCAAGCCGCCTGCTGCCAAGGAGCTCGTCCACCGCGCCACGGCCCTGATCAACCTGGTCTCCCGCCGGAATGAAGCGCGGCAGGAAGCGGAGACGCTCCGCGAAAGGCTGCGGCAGGTATCCGCGGCGGTCCGCGGAACCAACCATCCGCAACAGATCGCCGACTTTGTGGTCAGGGGGTTCGGCGAGACGTTCGGCGCGGACCGCGTCTGGCTGACCACCTTCGACGACGACAGGGTGCCACCCATCACCGCCCAGTGGCAGCGGCCCGGCCTGGCTCCGCTGCCCGAAGGACTGTTCACGGACGAAGACCCGGTGCGCAGGACGGCTGACGTACTGTGGTCGCGGGCTGAGGCCCTGACGGCGGACGGAGCATTGGCACCGTTGGGCACCGGCGACGTCCGACTGCCGCCCGAACTCGCGAAGCTGCGCGCCGCCGCATCCGTGGCCGTCCCGATGGGGGACGGCAGCTCGTCCCTGGGAATTATTTGGATCGCACTGCTTAACTCGCCCCGGGAATGGTCGCGGGCCGAGCTGGCACTGATCCAGCACGTAGCCGGCAATACCGCCCACGGCCTGATCCAAAGCCACCTGATCACCAGCCAGCAGCAGGTGGTCAAACAGCTCCAGCAGCTGGACAAAGCCAAAACCGATTTCCTCGCCACCGTCAACCATGAGCTCCGCACGCCGCTGACATCGATCATGGCGTACCTGGACATGATCCAGGAGAATACGTCCGATCCCGTGTCAAGCGATGTCCACCAGATGCTGGACATCGTGGTCAGGAACACGGAACGGCTGCGGTTGCTGATCGAAGACATGCTGAGCGTTTCCCGCAACGGGCACGAACAAAGTCCGCTGCACCTGACCCCTGTCCGGCTGGCTCGGACTCTGGAGATCGTCACCGCCGCGCTCAGGCCGCTCGCGAAAGTGCAGAACGTCGCCATTGTGATGGCCCACGCTTCGGAGGATCAGGAAATCCTTGCCGATGAGGTTCAGCTGCAGCAGGTTTTCACGAATCTGGTCTCGAATGCCATCAAGTTCACCCCCAGCGGCGGACAGATCGACGTCGTCAGCCTGACGCGGGCAGATGCAGACGGCACCCGCTGGGCGACGGTCAGCGTCTCGGACAGCGGGATAGGTATCTCCAGCGACGAGATAGCCCACATCTTCACCCGCTTCTACCGCGCCTCGAACGCGATGTCCGGGGCGGTTCCGGGCACCGGACTCGGGCTCGCCATCACTCAGGACATCGTCCAACGCCACGGCGGCCGCATTGACGTAACCTCGGAGCTGGGCGTTGGCACCACTGTCACCGTGAACCTCCGCCTTGGAGCCCACGCGCCGCACGGAACCTGAACCCGGAAAGGAGGCACCAGATGTTCGCTGACGATGACCCCAGGCTCTCCCAGCTGCTCGATGGGATCGTCAGGCTCGCCTCCGGAGACCTCCAGTCGCGGATAGAAGTATCACCGGCCCGGGACGAGCTCGACGCCATCATCATGGGCACCAACCTCCTGGCCGAGGACCTGCAGATCATCTACGAAGAGCTTGAGCAGCGTGTTGAGGTCCGCACACAGCTGCTGCACGAAGCCCACCGCGAAATGCAGATGATGGCCATGCAGGATCCCCTCACCGGCCTCGCGAACCGCTCAGCGCTTCTGTCCGCGCTGAAGTCCGCCCAGGACCACGGCGGCGATCCCCTCAGCCAGCCCGTCATCCTCCTTCTTGACCTTGACGCCTTCAAATCCATCAACGACACCCTCGGCCACACTGCCGGCGATCAAGTCCTGATCACCGTGGCGCAACGCATCCGCAGCGCCGTCCGTGCCAGCGACGTGGTTGCCCGGCTGGGCGGGGACGAGTTCGCCATCGTTATGCCGGCCACGGGCGCCGACCAGGCCGCCGTCGTAGGCCAGCGCATCCTGGCCGCCATCAAAGAGCCCATTGACCTGCCTGACAGGACCGTCCGCTGCGGGGCGAGCGTAGGACTCAGCGTCGGGGCGGCCGGACGGAGGCCGAGGACCTGCTGATGGAGGCCGATGTGGCCATGTACGCCTCCAAAGCCGAGGGCCAGAACCGGCTCCACGTCTTCGAACCCGGGCTCCTGCTCATCCGGAGGCTCCGCAGCCAACTCCTGGAGGATCTCCGGGCCGCCATCAAGGGTAACGGCCTGGTGCTGCATTACCAGCCCGTGGTTGAACTGGGCACCGGGCGCATTGAAGGGGTGGAAGCCCTGATCCGCTGGGACCACGCCACCCGCGGGCGCATCATGCCGGACGAGTTCATCCCGCTGGCAGAGGAAGCTGGCCTGATCTCCGAATTGGGCCTGTGGGTGCTCAACACAGCTGTAGGCCAGCTACGCGCCTGGATTGATGCCGACGTGGTGGACAGCCGGTTTTCCGTCCGGATCAACATCTCCGCGACGGATCTGCAGAGCCTGCAGTTCATAGAGGACGTCCGCGCCGTGCTCAAGGAGACAGGCGTCCGCCCCGAGCAGGTTGTCCTGGAGCTGACCGAAGCCGCCATCGTCAGGGGCAACGACCTGGACCGGTATTCCCTGGGCGGGCTGCGCGGGCTGGGGGTCGGGATCGAGATCGACGACTTCGGTACCGGGTACTCCTCCATCAGCTACCTGCGTCGGCTCCCCGTGGACCGGGTCAAAGTGGACCGGTCCCTGATCGAGGGCCTGGGAACGGACCCCAGCCAGCCGGCACTGGTGGCTGCAATCCTGCAGTTGGTGCGCGCCTGCGGGCTCGAAGCCGTGTGGGAAGGCGTGGAAACGGGGGAACAGGCCGAGCACCTCCGGAACCTCGGGTGCCTCAGCGCACAGGGCTATTTCTTCAGCAAACCCGTGCCGCCCGAACGGATTCCTGCCCTGCTGGCCGAAACTTCTTCCGAAAGTAATAGAGGTTGATCGATTAAGGGCTGCGCTTTTGGATCATCCCGATATACGATCAAGTTGCGGTATCCGATTCTTCGAGGCCAAGGAAGATCGGCATAATCAGAAGTAGAGAATTCCGAAGGCATCTGAAAATTTGAAAATAAAGGGGCCAAGGAGCCATTACTTCGTCAACTGGGGGCGTTGCTAATGACGGTTCGGGTACAAGCTTGGGGAGTTATTGCGGCGGTTTTGGCGGATTCCGATCCTGCCGGGGCTGCAATACGTCAGCGCCTCAGCAACCGCTTGGGGGAAAACCCCGGCATGCCGGAACGGGCCCTGCTGGAATATCTTCTGGAACGCCGGCAACAGGACACTACAGACGCGGATACGCCCGACACCGCGCGCTTCCCGCAGCCTCCCAGCGCCATGCCGCCTCAGGTGGCCGAGCAGCTGGATTCCCTGCGCAGCCTGTCGCGGATCAGCGCGCTGCTGGAAAACCAGATGCTGATGACCGCGTTCCAGCCCATCTATGGCCTCGAGTCCAAGGCCGTTGTGGGCGTAGAGGCGTTGTCGCGCTTTGTCAGCGACGACGGCGCTAGCGCGGAACTCTGGTTCGCCGAGGCGGCCGCCGTTGGATTGGGAGCCAACCTGGAATTCTCGGCACTCGCATCCGCAGCCGCCGCTGCCGCAAAACTCCCCGCGCACGTCTATGTCGCCCTGAACATCTCTCCTACGTCATGCCTGGATCCCCGGCTGCCCGAATTGTTCGACCACATCGAGCTGCCAATAGACCGCATTGTGCTCGAATTGACGGACGGAATTCCGGACGAGGAATACTCGCATTTCGTTTCCGCAATTACGCCGCTCCGGGAAAGCGGGCTGCGCATTGCAATCGATGATTCACACCCCAGCGCGGGCGCCCTCAGCCGGATGCTCCATCTGCGGCCCGACTTCATCAAGCTGGGCAGGAACGTGATCAGCGGCGTGGACACGGATACGTCCCAGCACGCCCTGGCCGCTTGCCTGGTGGACTTCGCAGAACAGATCGGCGCTATTCTGGTGGCCGAAGGTGTTGAAACCGCCGAGGAACTGATGGTCCTCACCGAGTTGGGCTTCAGCGCCGGCCAGGGCTACCTGCTGGGCCGGCCCTCGGTGCAGCCGAAGGATTGGGCGGCATGGAATACTCCGCTTGACCCTGACGGGCTCCGGCGCCTCGCCGCAGCAGCCGATCACGCCCGCGGTCCCGGCGGCGCTGACTGACGAAAGTCAGTCGGCGGCCCACTCGCCTCGCTCCTGCAGGACCTGCTTCAGCAGGTCCGCGCGGTCCGTCACGATCCCGTCCACGCCCAGGTCCAGCAACCGGTGCATCTCGGCGGGGTGGTTGATGGTCCACACATGGACCACCAGGCCCAGGGCGTGAGCCCGCCGCACATAGGCGGGCGTCACCACGCGGATCGCCCCGTACCGGACCGGGACCTGCAGCGCCTGGACATCCCGCAACGGACCCCGCAGGACAAATCGGAGCCACGCGGCCGGAAGCACCGGGCCCAAGAGGACAAACAGCGCGTTCGTCACCATCCCCGCCGACGACACCACCGGACGGCTCAGCAGCTTCAGCACCGCCCGGCGTCGGCGGTCCGAAAAACTGGCCACCAGGACCCGGTCATGCGCGGCGTGCCGTTCGATGCCGGCGGCCAGGCTTTGCACGGAGTTCCAGTCCTTGACGTCCAGGTTCAGCCGGGCGGCCGGGAAGGCCGTCAGCAGGTCATCGAAGAGCGGTACGGGCTCGCGCCCCCCGATCCGCGCGGTGGAAACCTCGGCGGCGGTCAGCTCGGAAATCCGGCCACGGCCGTCAGTGACCCGGTCCAGGGTGTCGTCGTGGAAGAGCAGCAGCACGCCGTCGGAGGTGGTGTGCACATCCGTCTCGAGGTACTCGTAGCCAAGTTCGGCGGCGGCCCGGAAGGCGGCCATCGAGTTCTCCAGCCCCTCCCGCGAGAATCCACGGTGGGCCATGGCGATGGGATGCGAAGGACGGGCAGCACCGCCGCAAGCATCAAAAAACGGCTCAGTCACGCTTGTGAGCGTACCGGAGCCCCTGGGCTATGCGTCCTGCGGCACAATCTCCACGCCGTCACTGCAGTGCAGCAGCGTGCGGCCATGGCCGTCGTCCAGATCCACCCACACAGCGGTGTGGTCCCACGTGATGGCGTCCACAAACCCGCTCGTTTCGTAGCCCGGGGCGCGGCGGACGCGCACGCGGTCGCCCTCTTTCAGTGCCTTCCAGTGCGCAGCCGGCTCTGCCGGGCGCAGCGGCGCTTCGGCCGCGCGTTGATTGCCGTTCCTTGCCATGACTTCCCCTTCAGCCGCGGATGTGTATCCGTAGCCCACGGTAGGCGGCAAACGTGAACGGAAGGTGAGCGGAAGCTGTGAATTCCGGCTACAGAAACGGGATCAGGACAGCTCCACGCCAGCGCCGCGAGCCTGGCCTCGAGGATCTGGGCCACGCCGTCGTCGTCAAAGTGCGGTGCCTGCTGCCCGGCGGCGCTGATGGCGTCCGGGTGGCCGCTGGCCATGGCGTAACCGTGGCCCGCCCAGCGCAGCATCTCGACGTCGTTGGGCATGTCCCCGAACGCCACGACGTCGGCCGCGTCAATGGACAGGGCTTTGGCGTATTCGGCCAGGGTGACGGCCTTGTTGACGCCAGGGAGGGACAGTTCCAGCATCGCCACGGTGGGCGCGGAGTGCGTGGCCGACGCCAGATGGGCGACGGCGGGCCGCACCGCGGCCAGGAAGTCGTCCGCAGTGCCATCCCTGACAATCGCCAGGAACTTCACGACGGCGTCGTCCGGGGTGAGCGTTTCGGCCAGCGGGCGGGGGTAAATTCGGCCAGCAGCTCGCTGGAACCGTTCTCGATGAAACCGGGCTCGAGGTGGAATCCGGTCAGCGTCTCAGCGGCGAAGAGCGCGGCCGGGCGAAGTTCTTTGATGATCCGCCGCAGTTCCAGGACGGCATCAATGCCCAGCGTCCGGGCGGAAACCAGCCGGTCCGCTTCGAGGTCCCACACCACGGCGCCGTTGGAACAGATGACCGTGCCGGTGTGGCCAAGCTGTTCCTCCAGCGGGTAGAGCCAGCGCGGCGGGCGGCCGGTGACAAAAACGAGCTCGATGCCGGCGTCTCGGCAGGCGTGGAAGGCCCGGACGGTGCGGTCGCTGATCTTTCCGTCGTGCCCGAGAATCGTTCCGTCAATATCACTTGCTACCAGGCGCATCCTGCCAGTCTACGTGGGGCACGGGACTCCCCGGGCCGTGAAGCCTCCTCCCTGGGGCTGGCCTGTTGGAGTCGCCCGGAGACGCTTTTTGACGCTGAACTATGTTCTGTTGAGCCTGCGCGTCGTTGCGTGAACGTCCGAGTCCGGTGCCGTTGTGGGGGTGGGGGCCGTCCGTAATCTCATCTTCAACATCTCCGCCAGAAAAGGAAGTACCGTGACAACTCCCCCGATATCACTCCGCAGAACCAACCGGCCGCCACCCGCATCGTGGCCGGCCAGACGTCCGCTCCGAAGCGACCGCTCGGCCTGAAGATCGGCACGTCCTGTATCTTTCCGGCGGCCTGCGGACGGCAACGGGCGTGCTCGTTGGGAAACGGTCACAGTGGACGTTCACGCGCTCAGCTCCGACGAGGTCATCCCGCCCGCAGATTTGGCTGCCGCCCAGGACGCGGCTGTGGGAGCGGCTGGCAGCCGGGGCAGCTGCCCGTTTCGCAGCGGCGGGAGCTGATGCGTTTCCTCGAGGACGCACGGACCCCGTCGACGCGGGCGCGCCGGGTTGAACAGCTCGTGGCCGAGGTGCTGGGCGCGGACGTCCCGCCACCGGGTCGGCGCACTGGCCACGCCGTGTGGACCTGTCCCTCCTGCGGGCGGCAGTTTGTCACGCGGAACATGAACCATTCCTGCGCACAGCACATCCTCGACGAGCCGTTCCGCGGCAGGCCAGCCAGCATCCACCGGCTGTTCGAGGTGGTTCGTCGGACGGTTGAGGCGATCGGCCCGGTAACCCTTGTCCCGTACCGGGACCGTATCGCCTTTATGGTTCGGGTCCGGTTCGCCGGGGTCAAACCCCCGACAAGTGGCTTCAGATGTGGAGTTCTGGCTCACGCGCCGGTTTGAGTCGCCCAGATTCCGACGGGTCGAAACGCTGTCTCCGTACACGCATCTGTACACGGTGCGGGTGACATACTGCCGGCTGGAGGCACTCTTGGAGATCAGGCCGGAGTGTCCGAGCGGACCGTCCGTGCCCACGCACCCTGCTAGTATTCCAATATTCATTGGAATACTGGAGGTCGAAAGTGAACCGGGACGCCTACGCGCACGTGGCGCGCATTGGTAAGGCCATCAGCAGCGGAAACCGGCTCGAACTCCTCGAGCTGCTGGCGCAGGCTGAGCAGCCCGTTGACAGCTTGGCCCGCTTGTCCGGCATGGGGGTGACGACGGTTTCTGCCCACCTGCAAGTACTTAAGGGGGCCGGCCTGGTGCGGACGCGCAGGGATGGCACCAGGATCCATTACAGACTGGCAGGTCCGGAGGTCGCTGGATTGTTCGTGGCGATGAAGAACACGGCGACCCGGGTCCTCCCCGGACTCTCCGCCATCGACGGTGAGAAGGACTCCGTCAACGGCCGCGATGACTCCGCGCCGCTGATCCGCACCATCGAGGAAATCCGCGAGGCGTACATGCTTGATGTCCGCCCCGCGCACGAATACCAGGCAGGCCACTATCCGGGAGCGGCATCGATTCCCCTGGACGAGCTGGCCTCCCGGATCGGGGAAGTTCCGCGGGATCGGAGGGTCATCGTCTATTGCCGGGGCGAATTCTGCCTGCTCGCCCGTGACGCGGCACGTCTGATGCGCGGTCAGGGCATCGACGCATACGCAATGGATGAAGGCGTCCTTGAATGGCGCGCCAGCGGCGACGTCGACCTGACCGCCACCGCATAGGTCCCGACTGTGCAGCACATCCCAGAAAAACTGGTCCAGTCCTACTCCTTTTCCCCGGAGCGCCGCCATGCGTTCTATCGGCGCACCCTCGCCGTCGTCATCATTTCCCAGATTTTCGGAGGGGCCGGTCTCGCCGCCGGCGTCACCGTCGGCGCCCTTCTGGCCCAGCAGATGCTCGGCACCGCAGGGCTGGCAGGCATCCCGGCGGCACTATTCACGCTCGGCTCAGCCGGGGCGGCCTTCCTGGTCGGACAGTTTTCCCAGCGCCGGGCCGCCGCGCCGGCCTGGCCTCGGGATTCATCGCCGGCGGCATCGGAGCAGCCGGCGTCGTCCTGGCAGCGGTAATGGACAGCGTGGTCCTGTTATTCATTGCCCTTCTCGTCTACGGTGCCGGAACGGCCACCAACCTACAGGCGCGGTACGCCGGAACCGACCTCGCACCACCCCGGCGGCGCGCCACCGCAGTCAGCCTGGCCATGGTGTCCACAACACTCGGCGCCGTTGCCGGACCGAACCTGGTCACGCCGATGGGCGCATTCGCCACAGCCTTGGGCATCCCGGCCCTGGCCGGACCGTTCCTGCTCGCCTCAGTCGCCTACACCTTCGCGGGCCTGGTGTTGTATTTCTGGCTGCGGCCCGACCCGCTCCTACTGGCTAACGCGATCAGCGCCCAGGACCGGGCGGAGACTGCCCCGGCCGGCGATTCGCCGTCTACCCCGGCACCGCCGGGGAACAACCGCGGTGTCGCCGTCGGCACCACCGTCATGGTACTCACCCAGATTGCGATGGTCGCCATCATGACCATGACCCCGGTCCACATGCAGTCGCACGGTCACGGCCTGACCGAAGTCGGAGTTGTGATCGGCATCCATATCGGCTTCATGTACCTGCCCTCGCTGATCACCGGCGTCCTCGTCGACCGGCTCGGCCGGGTCCCCATCGCCGTCGCCGCGGGCGTGACGCTCCTGGCAGCCGGGATCGTTGCGGCGACGGCCCCTGCGCAATCCATGGGGCAACTGATGATCGCTCTCGCGCTGCTCGGACTGGGCTGGAACTTCGGCCTGATCAGCGGCACGGCCCTCATCGTCGACGCCACCCCGCTCGAAACCAGGGCCAAGATACAAGGCTCCATTGATGTCCTTATCGCCCTTGCCGGCGCAACAGGCGGCGCCCTGTCCGGAGTCGTCGTCGCCGGCACCAGCTACGCCGTTCTGTCCCTGGCCGGAGGCGTCCTGTCCCTCCTTCTGATTCCCGTCGTGGTCTGGTCACAACGTACAACACCCCGCAACTGAGTGCCCCGCCGATTTCGGACGCCGCGGCTATCCCGGTGCGCCAGATTTGCGCGGCGCGCCCGCCTCGACTGGTAGCCCGGCCCCAGCCCACTCGGGATAGCCCTCCTCAAGCCTGACGGCAGGCATACCCTGTTCCCGCAGCGTCCGCACCGCCTCGTCGGCAAACACGCAATACTGTCCGCGGCAGTAGGCCACGATGATGCGGCCGTGCGGCAGGTCCTTCATCCGCCCCGCCAGCTCTCCGACGGGAACCGAAACCGCGCCCGGGATGTGGCCGGAGCGGAATTCGCGCTCAGGCCGCACATCAAGAACTACGACATCTCCGGCGGCCATTCGGTTGGTCAGCTCAGTCCGGGTCAGGGAGTCCAGAGCCGCCCTGTCCCCCAGGTAGGCCTCGGCGAGTTCGTCGAGTTCTGCGACATGCTCGGATGCAACCTCCCGCACGGCCGCCCAGAGTCGCGTGACCGCGGTGCTGCTGAGGCGGTAATGAATCCACGTTCCTTCGCGACGGGTGCGCACCAGGCCTGCCCGCAGGAGCTGCTGAAGATGCTGCGAAGTATTGGCGATGCTCTGCCCGATTTCCTCGGCAATTTCGTCCACAGGGCGCTCACCCTGGGCCAGGACATCCACTATCTCGGCGCGCCGGCCACTGCCAAGGACCTTGGCCACGGAAGCAAATGCATCAAACAGCTTGTCCTTTGCCGGCCTGTCACTCATGCCCGATCCTCCCCAAATCATATTCAAGTAGGTACTTGACAAGATATACCCACCGGGTGTGGTATTCAAGTATTCACTTGAATACCACCGGGGGCCGCCCCACGGACCCCGGGACAACCCGGAAAAGAGGCGAAGTGCGATGGAATCGACAGCGACCATCCGCAATGGCATTGACGTCGACCAGCTACTGGGGACCATCGATGCGATCCAGGCAGATCCCACCCAGGGCAACTTTACGTTCAGAGCCACCAGCACCTGGCGCGGCGGCACCCACAACTCGGGAAAGATCCCGGGATTCACCCATGCGGGGGAACCCGACACCACGCGGACCGTAGACTTCACGATCGAGGGTGACGAACCTCCCGTGCTCCTCGGAAACAACGCTGGACCCAACGCCGTCGAACTGCTGCTGCAGGCCCTGGGCTTCTGCTACGCCGTCGGATACGCGGCCAATGCGGCCGCCCAGGGTATAGAGATCAGTTCACTGGAGTTCCACGTCGAAGGCGATCTGGATGTTCGGCCCTTCCTCGGCCTCGAAGGGCCTCGGCCCGGATTCACCGCCATCCGTGCGCAGGCACGGGTCTCCAGCCCGAATGCCTCCCCGGAGCAGCTTCAGTCCCTGTGCCGGTATGTCCAGGACACGTCACCGGTCCGCGACTGCCTGGCCAACCCGGTTCCGGTTGAAACCACCCTCAAAATCGTATGAAGCACGGGTAGAGCCATGGACATGGGAACAGTTGCAGTTGACCGAAGCGAGCTTGAGGACAAGGTCAAACAGGTCTATCGGGCGGTGGCTCAAAACCCCGCCGGCAAGTACCACTTCAAGATGGGACGCGGTCTTGCGGAGCAGCTGGGCTACCCGGCCTGGCTGCTGGACGCGATCCCTGCCGCCGCCGTCGAGTCCTTCGCCGGGGTGGGATATTTTTTCGACCTGGCGGACCTCAGGCCCGGAGAAAAAATCCTGGACCTGGGCTCAGGTTCGGGGATGGACGTCTTCGCCGCCGCCGTCACGGTGGGATCCGGCGGCCAGGTGGTGGGCCTTGACATGACCGAGGAGCAACTGGAGAAGGCAGACCGCCTGCGGAAAGAGGGCGGCTTTCCCCAGGTCGCCTTCGCGCACGGGTACATCGAAGAACTCCCCTTCGACGACGCCAGCTTCGACTGCATCATCTCCAACGGTGTCATCAACCTGTCCGCGGACAAAACCGCTGTCTTCCGCGAAGCGGCACGCGTGCTGCGCCCAGGAGGACGCCTGGCGGTTGCCGATATCGTCACCGAAAGGCCCCTGACCCAACAGATTGTCTGCAACATTGATCTCTGGGCCGCCTGCATCGGTGGCGCCACGCAGGAAGACACCTACCAGGAATTGATCGCCGGCAGCGGGTTCGCGCTGGAGACGCTCCGGACGAATCCGTATGAGTTCCTCTCCGACAGCGCCCGTGCGGCAACCACCAAATACGGCGCCAGGAGCCTCTCGATCCTGGCGTATGCCGGCTGACCTGCGGCATACGCCATCGGAATTGCGCCACGCACATGATCCCAAGCGCTCCGGTTGCGGTGAGGGCAAACTTCTCGTCGGATTGCGTGCAGTTGCCTCCGCGTGGCCAAGCCGGCTGTCGATGGTGGCGGAATCAGCCTAAGTTGCGAGAGCCTTTGCGGATCGTTCCCGAGTTTTCCGGATAGGAGGATTATCGGTTTCGTCTTCGAAAAGACAAGTCCACGCTGGCGGGATCATGCATCCGACCTGCCCTGCAGAGGTGGCCAAATCCTGTGGGCGCGGGGCCAGCGCGGCAGCTTCTTCTGTATTTCTTCCTCACTCCGCCGGAACCGCGTTCAGCTCGGCGCGCGTGGGCGGGTTGGCGCCCGGGCGGGAAACAGTGACGGCCGCCGCGCGGGCAGCGTGGGCCAGGAGCTCAGCTAGGCCCTCAGCCGGAAGCTCGCGCAGGTCCTTCCGGTTCTGTGCACCGTCTAGGCCCCGATCCACAATCCCCGAAAGCAGCGCGGCCATGAAGGAATCACCGGCGCCCACGGTGTCGGCCACTTCCACGCGAGGCGCATCAATGGCGGCTTCACCGGCGGCCGTAATGCCCCACGGACCGGCCGCGCCACGGGTGACCACCACCAGGGCAGGCCCTCGGAACCGCCCAGCGACAGCCAGCGGCGCGCTGATTCCAGCACGTCCACGCCCGGGTACAGCCACTCCAGGTCCTCGTCCGAGGCCTTGACCACGTCCGAAAGGGTCACAAATTTCTCCGCCTGCCGCCGCGCATAATCCACATCGGTGATGATGCTGGGCCGGCAGTTGGGATCGAAGCTGATCGTGGCGGCGGGGTGGGCGTGCTCGACGGCGGCGAGCACCGCCGCGGCGCCCGGCGCCAGCATCGTGGCGATGGAGCCGGTGTGCAGCAGCGTGGTTCCCTGCAGCATAAAGGCAAGGCGGTCCGACAGGCCGGGAAGCTCCCAGGCGAGGTCGAACGTGTAGGTGGCGGCGCCGTCGTCGTCAATTACGGCGGTGGCCACACTGGTTGGCAGCTCGTCGGGGCCCAGCGGCAGCATGACGGAGCTAGAGCGCAGGTGCGCCGCCACCGAATCCCCGTAGGCGTCGCGGCCGTAACGGCCGACGAACTGCACGGGATGGTCGAGGCGGGCCAGGCCCACCGCGACATTAAGGGGACTGCCGCCCACGTGGGCTTCGATTCCGGAGGCGCGCTGGACAACGTCAACAAGGCCCTCGCCTATAACTGTGAGCATGGTCATACTCTGCCAGAGATGCGCCCGCCTACACAGGCGTGTTACGCGTCGCCTACCAAGGAGATATGACATCCCATGTCCTCCAGTCGCTGACGGCTGCCATGCCCGACGTCGAACACGTCCTGGCGGTCCGCGGCACCGGCGGCTACCGGCAATACAGGATCCCGCCCTCGCCGTCTCGCGGCGGGGCACGCTGCTGGCCGCCTACGACGGCCGCCCCAACCTCGATGACCTGCCCAACCCGATCGACCTCCTGCTCCGGCGCAGCACGGACAACGGCCGGACCTGGGGCGGACAGCAGGTAGTGAGCGCGGGTGGCGGACTCAACGGCTACGGCGATCCGAGCCTCCTGGTGGACGTCGGAACCGGCTGGATCTTTATGTTCCACGCCGCCGGAACGCACGCCGGATTCTTCGAAGCGGCGGCCGGGGGTGGAGCCCGATGACGACGTCCAGCACTGCGACCTCAGCTACTCGGACGACGACGGCCTGACCTGGCAGCACCGCAGGATCACCGCCCAGCTCAAACTCCGCCCGCCTGTTCACCCGCCTGGGCCCGGTAGGGGCGAGCCGGCTGGTCCAGCAGTTTGTGGTCCTGGCCGGCAGCGAGATTATGGCCGCTTCTGCGTACAGCGACGACCACGGCGACAGCTGGACGCTTGGGGAGCTCATCGACGCCCGGACGCACGGCCTCGCACCCAACGAAAACAAGGTTGCCGCACTCCAGGACGGCCGGCTTCCTGCTGCACAGCCGCGGCACGCCGCGCCGCCTTGCCGCAATATCGGACGACGACGGGGCCACCTGGAGCGCCCTGCGTCCGGTCGAGGACCTCCCGGACCCGGGTGACAACGGCTCGCTGGTCCGCTTTGACGGCAACATCGGCGTCCTCTACGAGCGCCAGGGCTACACACAGCTGTCAAAAACACTCAAGCCACGGCATCTCTCCATGATCGCGATCGCCGGCGTCATTGGCGCCGGGCTGTTCGTTGGCTCAGGAGCAGCGATTCAGCAAGCAGGCCCAGGCATCCTCCTGGCCTATTCGGCAGCCGGGCTCGTGGTCATCCTGGTCATGCGGATGCTCGGCGAAATGGCCGCAGCCAATCCGGAAACCGGGTCCTTTTCCGCTTACGCCGACAAAGCGCTGGGACGTTGGGCGGGGTTCAGCATCGGTTGGCTGTATGCCTGGTTCTGGATTATCGTCCTGGGAATCGAGGCGACCGCCGGCGCAGCAATTATGCACCGCTGGGTGCCGGGCATCGACCAATGGGTGTGGGCGCTGCTGCTCATGGTCCTTCTGACGCTGACCAACCTTGGCTCGGTGAAGTCCTATGGTGAATTCGAGTTCTGGTTCGCGTCCATCAAGGTGACGGCCATCGTGCTTTTCCTGCTGTTCGGTACCGCCGCCATCCTCGGCCTTGTCCCGGGGTTCCCGCCCCGGGAGTCAGCAACCTGCTTGAAAACGGCGGGCTCTTCCCGAACGGTCCAGGCGCCGTGCTCGCCGGCATTCTGGTGGTGGTGTTCTCCTTCTTCGGGGCCGAGATCGCCACGATCGCCGCCGGCGAGTCCGAAAATCCCGTCGACGCAGCCAAGAAGGCCGTCAAGTCCACCGTATGGCGCATCCTGGTCTTCTACATCGGTTCCATCGCCATCGTCGTAACCCTGCTGCCCTGGAACTCCGCCAACGTGGCCAAGAGCCCGTATGTGGCCGTCATTGAGCTGTTCGGCATTCCGGGTGCGGGAACCATCATGGACATCGTCGTGCTGACATCGGTCCTGTCTTGCCTGAATTCCGGCCTCTACACCGCCAGCCGCATGCTGTTCTCCCTGTCCCAGCGAGGGGATGCCCCAAAGTCCTGGACCAAGATCTCCAAGCGCGGCGTTCCGGCGGCCGCCGTGCTGTCATCCACCGTCGTCGGATTCATCACGGTCGGATTGAACTACGTTGCCCGGAAACGGTATTTCTTTTCCTGGTCAACACGTCCGGCGCCATCGCACTCTTCGTGTGGCTGGTCATCGCCACGTCGCAGCTCATCCTGCGCCGCCGCATGGGCGCAGCCGCGAAGGACCTCGCCATGAAGATGTGGCATTTCCCGTACCTGACGTGGCTCGCAATCGCCAGCATCGTCGCCCTGCTCATCGGCATGCTGATCCTGGATGCAACCCGCGAATCGCTGCTGCTCTCCATGGCACTCGCCGCCGTCGTCGTCGGCATTGCCGTATTCCGATACCGGAAGAACCTCAGCCCACATCAGCCCGTCTCGCGGGAGGTAGCGCTCCAATATGGGAAAACGACTGTCGTTCTGCCGCCACACTAGGTGGGCCCGGTTCCCAGCCGGGGGAGGACCTGCCCGAGGCATTCCCGCCGCATCGCGCTAGACTTTCGATCATGAGCGGTGCCACTGCCCGTCTTCCGGCTTGGCTCGTCGCCCTGACGATGCTCCTCACTGCGTGCGCGCCCGCGATCGGCTTTGACGAGACCGTCACGGATCGACCGAGCCCGAGCTCCTCGTCCCGGCCGGCCGCTGGCGATGTCGCCCCGCCCCTCAGCGGACCCAGGACGCCACGCCGACGCCCACCCCCGCTCCTGCTCAGCTTCCCACGCCAATCGCGGCGCCCCAGGCGTTTGCCCTCAACCTCTACCAGGAGGGGGACTTCGTGCCGCAGTACACCTTCGACTGGTGTGTTGCGGCGAGCATCCAGATGGCGCACAACCTCATCGATGACACCGGGGGCGGCACGTGGGCCGATCGCGCTCAGCAGGGCGACCTGTGGGAGAAGGCCCGGGCACGTTCGTCCAACTCGTTTAACGGCGCTAACCCGCTCGGATGGGCGGAGGTGCTGACCGACGTCGGGATGGGACCATACGCCGTCGTCAGCATCGCCGACTATGGGGACGCGCTGCAAACGGCGGCGCGCGCGATCACCGAAACGGGCCGGCCGGTCGGGCTGGTCATGTGGAGCGGTCGCCATGCCTGGGTGATGAGCGGGTTTGAGTCGCTCGGCGATCCCGGCCAGTTCACGGAGTTCTCGGTCACCGGCATCCGCGTCCTGGATCCGCTCTACCCGCACGGCAGCGGGCAGTGGGGTCCGTCGCCCGCGCCCAACAGCCTGCTCACCCCCGAGCAGCTGGCGACGCAGTTCGTGGTCCGCGAGCCGCGACGCTGGAGCAGCGATTTGCCGGCGGGCTACCTGCTGGTGTTGCCGCAGGCCGGGGCCTGACCAGGCCTTTTGTGCCTGGGCTTGTATGAACCTGGACTGAAGTTCCGAAAACGTGTCCCGCTAGAGCCTTCAAATCGACCCTTCAGGAGTTGTTTGTGAATCAGGGGATTCGTTACCAGGAGCCTCTTTCCGAAAGACGTGCACGTGAGACGTGCACGTGCGGATATCGTCGGGAGAGTGAGGGCTGAGCTCCTCGCACACAGCCCCGTCA
Organism: Arthrobacter sp. Hiyo4; assembly: GCA_002370555.1. Lineage (GTDB taxonomy): Bacteria > Actinomycetota > Actinomycetes > Actinomycetales > Micrococcaceae > Arthrobacter. The sequence goes on along the minus strand of AP014718.1, from coordinate 183,933 downwards.
CTCCTGTCGGGGATTCGTTTCGATGGGAGTGCTCTATGTCTGGTGTTCAGGTCCATCCGGATGTCGCCATGGTGATGAGGGTTCTCGGCGACCTCGGCCTCGTCTGTTCCCCCGCCAAAGTCGAGGCCGACAACGCTGGGTACGGTGCCGCGATCTCGGCAATCGAGGGATCTCCGGTTCGCTTCAGGGTCGGAAAGCTGACCCCGACGAAGGTGGGCTTGTTCGTGACAGTGTGGCGGCGCTCTCTCGATGGGTCGACCGAACCTCTGCCGGCGGAGGAGTGCAGCGACGTGCTGGTAATCGCCGTGCGCGAGGAATCCCGAGTCGGAGCATTCGCGTTTCCGAAGGCAGCGCTCGTCAAACATGGCGTCGTGTCCGTGGGCGGAAAAGGAGGCAAGCGAGGGTTCCGCGTCTATCCGCCGTGGTCAACAACGACGAATCGGCAAGCGAAAAAATCCCAGCAGTGGCAGTGTGATTACTTCTTCGAGATGGCTGACGAATCTGCCGCCGATGCGCAGCGAGCCAGTCGACTCTTCGTCTTCCTAAACTGATTCTGCGACATTCGGTCAGGCTACAAGGGCACTCTCTACGAAAAGAGCAGGGCTAAGTCCGCCCGGGGCGCGGGCGGCGGAGGGAAAAGAGGCTAGGCGGCCGCGACGTCCTTGAGTTTCAGGCGGATGCCGTCAAAGTGGCGCTGCAGGCGTTCGGAGGCAAGGGCCTTGTCCTTGTTGGCTACGGCCTCGAAGATGTCCCAGTGGTCCTGCGTCTGCTGCTCGAGGTTGACCGGGCCGGTACCGATGGCCAGGTGGATCCTGCGGTAAACCTGCCAGAACACATCCATGAGGTTGATCAGCAGCTCATTGTTCAGGGGGGCGTACAGGCGGCGGTGGAATTCGGCGTCGTGCTCATGCAGCGGCTCCCCCTTCTTGGCCGCGTCCTCCATGTCTTCCATGGTGGCCCGCAGCTCAGCCACGTGCTCGTCGGTGAGCAGGTCAATAGCCGGTCCGATCAGCCCGGACTCAAGGGCCTGGCGCACATCAATGAGCTCCATGGCCTCCTCGCCCTTGTGGCGGAGGGACAGCCGGCCGCGGAACGTCAGGCCGGACACCAGGGCGCTGAAGTTGTTGGGTGCAACGAACATGCCAAAGCCATGCCGGATCTCGATGACGCCCAGCGCCTGCAGTACTTTCAGGGACTCGCGGACGGTGTTGCGGCCCACCCCGAGCTCTGCGGAGAGCTCACTTTCGGTGGGCAGCGCGTCGCCGACGTCAAGGCCGCGGTCCAGAATGAGGTCCATGATCTGCGTCTGCAGGGCGTGCGAACGGAGCTGCGCGCTGAAACGGGCGGGCGATACTTCTTGCGATGCGATGGCCATTGGGTCTCCTCCTTGCCGCGCTTAGGGGTCGCGACTTGTCCTACATCTCAAGGGTACAGGAGATGGGACGTCCAATGTCTAGATAGTGGGAACATATTTTTTGAGCAGTTCCACCCTGAGGGACCGAATCTAACCCTGGAGGGACGAATCTAACCCAAAAGGGACCGAACAAGCTCGCGGCATGCCCTGTAACCAGGCGTTTTGGGGTCGATAAGCGCGTAATGGTCCCCGGGAACCCTCACCAACCGGGTCTCCATGTTTGCCGTGGTTCCGGCGTTCACATAGGACTCGGACTGACCCAAGGGAACGGTGGTGTCCTCCGATCCATGGACAGCGATGACCGGCACGGCCAGCGGAAGGGCGGTCATGGGGTCGGCGTACCTGTAGCGGTGCGGATACTTCGACGACGACCCGCCCAGGAGGTTGCTCACCGCACCGTTGCTGAGGTTCAGCCTCTCCGCCTCGGCCAGGTTGAGTAGGCCAGACTGGCTGACTACTCCGGTGAGGTGCACCGCGGAGGCATCTGAGGTGCGGGGCACCTGGCGGTCAGCATCCGGCATTCCCAGCTGGGCAAGCTTGCCCCGGCCGGCAGCCCATGCGGCCAGATGCCCGCCGGCTGAATGGCCCAGCGCCACCACCGGGGCCAGGTTCAGTGCATGTTGGGCCGCGAGGTCACCGAGCCTGTCGATACCGGCAAGCACGTCAATGAAGGTGTTTGGCCAGCCGCCGCCGTTTCCGGCCCGGCGGTATTCAAGGTTCCAGGCGGCCATGCCATGGGCGGCCAGGTCCTTGGCGATGGGCTCCCCCAGCTCTGCGCCGTACTGCGAGCGCCAGTAGCCACCATGGATCACCACCACCACGCCGCGGTGCTCGCCGCCGGCCGGCAGCTCCGGCAGGAAAAGCTCGCCCCACTGGCTGGCGTCCTCACCGTACTGGTACTTGTGCCGCTTCACTGCATCCCCCTTGGCACCGCCACCGGCGGTACCGTCCCGCTCGGCGCCGGGCGTACACGCGGTGCCGAGAATTCCAACGGCGGCAGCCGCCGCCGCACCAACCACCGTGCGAAAGACAAACGTCCGACGCCGCAGATCAGCCATGTGCCGAGCCTACAGCGTGGTGCCTCCCGGCAAGGTCGCCGAGCAGGAAACCGGGGAGGAACTGCCCACCGCCGCCGGGATGACCTTGAGGGACTACCGGAACGCAACAGCCGCCGTCGTGCGTGTCCTGCTGGAACGTGGCGACCACGGGTTCCCCTGCCTGGACGGCGCCGCCGTCTTCACTCCCGGCTACTAATACTTCGCCGGGACCACCGGCGGCTGGCCCGGAAGGGCGTAGTGTCGGTAGTAGGAGATTTCGGGGTGGCATATAGGTCCGGGGTTGAATATACGGGCCGCGCGCGAAGAGAGCGCACAGCCACCAGCGGGGTCGTGTGACCCCGGCGATGCTTGGAATTGAGGCCGCATGGCCGAGAATGATGCCCTGCCGACGGCGGAGCAATTACAGGACCTGCTCCTTGAAAGTCCGGGCTTCACCGAATTCCTCCTGGGACTGACCGCTATTTCCGCGTCCTTGCTGGGCGGAGACGCGCCCCTGCTGTGTGCCATCACGGTGGAACGGGAGACCGGGCCAGCGACGGTAGCCAGCAGCACGGAGACGGCCCGGAAGCTGGACGAACGCCAGTACGCTTTCGACGACGGCCCCTGCCTGACCGCGCTGCGGGAACAGCGGACAGTCCTTATCCGCGATCTTCAGGCGGACGAGAGTTGGGGCTGGTATGCCGCTGCGGTCTCAGACGAAGGCATCCGGACAATCCTGGCTGTCCCCATCCCCACCGATAACGGATCCCGCTCCGCCCTGAACTGCTATTCAACCGAGCTCAATACTTTTGGCCCGAAACGGTGACCGCCATTGAAGAGCACGCTGCATCCCTTTCCCGGATCCTGCGCCTGGCAATCCGTGTGCACCCGTCGGACCCGTACCCGGAACATTTGAGGTCGGCGCTGCGATCCCGGGCCGTTGTGGACTCGGCCGTGGCCCTGATCATGGTGCAGAACCGCTGCAGCCATGAAACCGCCGTCAAGCTCCTGCACCTTGCCTCCCGCAGCAGCAACCGCCGGCTGCATGACATTGCCGAGGACATCCTGCACCATGCGTCAGAAATCCCCGTCATCACCGGAGGCGGGGAGAAATGAAGGACGACGGCGGACTGGGCACCCCCAGCCTGCCTTCGGCACGGATCGGCGCAAGTTTGCGGCTGCCCGGTTCCAGAGCGGGAACATCACCTCCCGGGGCTATGGACCTACTATTACGGGATCGGCGGAAACGTCGTTCGGCTCGGCGTGGACGCCTATCTGCACGAGCTGATGGAATTGGCCCCGCTGCAGATAGATCTCATCCAGACCCCATCAAGGAGGTCACGGCGGACGGACCGTGAAGGAAGTGCACATGTCCCAAGACTTTGATATCCGAGAACCCCGATCCGGCAAAGATGGACGTGCCGACGCCGGCCTGCACGACTTTGTACTCCACCTGCAGGATCTCGTCTTGGCAAGCTCCGACGTCCGTGAATTCCTGACCGACACCGCCGCGATTTTTGCCACGCAGCTGTCACAGCCCGGGAACCACTTGTTCTGCGGGATCACGGTAGTCCGGCAGAAGCGCCCAGTCGCTGTGGCCAGCAGTGACATGCGTGCGCGGAACCTGGACGAACTGCAAAACAGCATCGGCCATGGGCCCTGCCTGACAGCCCTTCGGACGGAGTCGATGGTCCACGTCCCGGATCTGGACGCCGATGTCCGTTGGCCGAAGTACAACCAGGCTGCCCGCCAGATGGGCATCGGCTCCATCCTGGCACTACCAATGCATCTGCAGGCTCCTGCGCAGGCGGTGATTAACCTCTACTCCCCAACACGGATGGCTTCCCCCATCACGGAATTGATGCGGCGGTTGGGCTGGCGGGCATCGCCGCCAAGTCGCTGGACCTTGCCCTGAACATCGCACAGTTGCGCGACGCGCGTGACGACCTCGCCGCCGCCCTGAAATCCCGCACCGTCATTGACACGGCCATTGGAGCCATCATGGCGCAGAACCGGTGCAACCGCGATGCGGCATTCCAGATATTGGTCAAGGCCTCCAGTTACCGCAATATCAAGTTAAAGGAGGTGGCCACCGGCATCATTTCCGGAATTGGCGGCGAACGGGAATTCCCCACCACCTACGATGAATAGCCAGACAGCCTGAATTCGTGCAGGTCCAGGCCCGCAGCCCACCACGCACGCTAGGCTTTACCTGAAGCGCTGAACGGTCACAAATAGGCTCATCCGGCCCGCCGGAGGCCGGTCACGCAGAATGGCCGGAGGCAAAACCATGATCAAGAAGTACCCCCTGGATGAACTGTCCACTGCTTTAGGCAGGATTATGGGGCTGCTCCTCACGGAAGAAAAAGTGGACCACGCAGTCCAGCATCTCTCCCGCGCCGTTAGGGATTCCATCCCGGGGACTCTTGGGGCAGGTGTCTCAATCCTTGATCCGTATGCCCGCCCGGTCAGTTCCGGGTCTACCGACAGCGTGGTGGAACGCGCTGACGCCCTTCAGTATGAACTGGTCCAGGGGCCCTGCCTGACAGCCTGGGCCACCCAAAAGAGCATCCTCATCCATGACGTTGCAACTGAAGCCCGCTGGCCAAACTGGAGCGCCGCCGTCGTTAACATGCCAATCCGTTCAGTGATCAGCACCCCGCTGATCGCCGATGGGCAAGCCATAGGTGCAATGAAGATTTACGCCGCCGCCCCCGGCGCTTTTGAGGAGGCCACTACTGCCCTCATGGAGCTTTTTGCCTCGCCCGCAGCCACCCTTCTGTCCCATATCCAGACTGCCGAAACTCCGGAACGCATCAGTGAGAGCCTTCAATCGGCTCTCCACAGCAGGGACCTGATTAACCGGGCCTGCGGAATACTCATGGAGCGCCACACCATCACCGAGAACGCCGCCCTGCAGCAGCTGATGCGGCAGGCCCGCGCGGCGGGCAGCACGCTCAAGGAAGTCAGCACTATTGTCCTGGCTGGCGTGGTCTCCCACCCGCGTAGAGGCAGTAGTGATGGGCTTCGATAGCAGCGAACCGGAGCAACGCCGCAGGCTCCAAGCAGCATTGGCAGCAGCACAAGTCAGCACGGGTGACTTGTGGCTTTACTACTTCGGCATCGGCGGATCTGTCGGTGAGTATGAAGTGGAGGCCTACCTGCAGGGACTTCTTTCCCTGCCCGAACTGCAGCGGGACCTCCTGGCCATGGCGGCAAATGAACTGTTAAATGACCAGGCCGGCCCCCGCGCGCCCTATTCAGACGAACTTGGGTCAGAAGATCCACCGCGGTCCGAAGAGTCCTAGCGGGCCAAAACGCTCTCTCACTTAACTCAGCTTTGAGCCCAACGCTCGCTCGCTTTCTTGAGGCGAGTGAGAGAGCGTTGGTGGGTTTGCTGCGTTATGGCGCATGTGGCCGGTGGCGTTATAGACGTCGCCGGTGCCGGCCTCGCCCTTGGAACGGATCATGGCCGCGCCCTCGTTGATGCGGCGCAGCGCCTCACCAAGGTTCGTGGCGCCACAGACGAAGGGAACCTTGAAGTTCCACTTGTCGATGTGGTGGACGTAGTCGGCCGGGGTCAGGACCTCGGACTCGTCAATGTAGTCCACGCCCAACGACTGCAGGACCTGGGCCTCCACGAAGTGGCCGATCCGGGCCTTGGCCATGAACGGCACGGACACGGCTGCGATGATCGCCTCGATCATGTCGGGATCGGACATGCGGGACACGCCGCCCTTGAGCATCTCAGCCATGCCGCGCTTGACGCGGTTGCTGCCCGTGACAGCGATATGTTCGGAGGGGAGTCGTTTCAGGGTCACTTCTTGCTCCAAGGGGACGGGGCGCCTGCGAAGCCAGGCATTCGAGTTAAGGGATTAGCCCCGGGTGTATGTGCACACCCGGGGCCAGAGGTATTTCACCGAGTCAGCATTCGATTACGTTGACAGCGAGGCCACCCCGGGACGTCTCCTTATATTTGCTTTTCATGTCAGCGCCGGTTTCCCGCATGGTCTTGATCGCCTTATCCAGGGATACTTTGTGGCTGCCGTCCCCGTGGAGGGACAGTCGCGCGGCGTTGATGGCTTTGACGCTGGCGATGGCGTTACGTTCGATGCAGGGAATCTGCACCAGGCCGCCCACGGGGTCGCAGGTCAGGCCAAGGTTGTGTTCAATCCCGACTTCGGCAGCGTTTTCCACCTGCTCAGGGGTTCCACCCAGGACCTCGCAGAGCCCTGCGGCGGCCATCGAGCAGGCGGAACCCACCTCGCCCTGGCAGCCGACCTCGGCGCCGGAGATGGAGGCGTTGATTTTGAACAGGATTCCGACGGCGGCTGCCGTGAGCAGGAAGCGGATGACGCCGTCGTCGTCGGCACCCGGAACAAACTTCACGTAGTAGTGCAGTACGGCCGGCACGATCCCGGCCGCGCCGTTGGTGGGGGCGGTGACGATGCGCCCGCCCGCGGCGTTTTCCTCGTTGACGGCGAGGGCGAACAGGTTGACCCATTCCATGGCGCGGAGCGGATCGGTGACCCCGGTGTCTGCGGTCAGGGTCTGGAATAACGACGGCGCCCGGCGCCTGACGTTGAGCCGCCGGGAAGGATGCCCTCCGCGGCGCAGCCGTTGTCCACGCATTCGCGCATGACTGCCCAGAGTGCCAGCAGTTTTTCCCGGAGTTCCGCTTCGCTGCGCCAGGTGAGTTCGTTGGCGAGCATAACGTCGGAGATGGACATGCCTTCGCGTTTGCAGATCGCCAGGAGTTCGTCGGCGGTGGTGAAGGGGTAGGGGAGGACGGTGGAGTCCGCCACCACCCTGTCTTCGCCGCCGGCATCGCCGTCCACCACAAAGCCGCCGCCGATCGAGTAGAAACTCCGTTCGCTCAGGACGGCCCCGGCGTGGTCCAGGGCGCGGAAGGTCATGCCGTTGGGGTGGGCCGGGAGCGATTTGCGTCGGTGCAGCACCACGTCCTCGTCCCAGTTGAAGTCCACCCGGTGGTTCCCGCCGATCATGAGTTCGGCGTCGAGGGCGGCGGCGGCCACCTGGTCATTGGCCGTGGCGGTGTCCACGGTTTCCGGGTCCAGTCCTTTGAAGCCCAGGACCACGGCCTTGTCGGAGCCGTGGCCGCGCCCGGTGGCGCCGAGGGAGCCGAACAGCTCGGCCTGGACGCGCCTGGTGGCGCTCAGGTGGCCGTCGCCTTTGAGTCCGTCGGCGAACAGCTTCGCCGCCCGCATCGGGCCGACCGTGTGTGAGGACGAGGGCCCGATGCCTACGGAGAACAGGTCCAGGACGCTGAGGGCCATTTAGGGGACCTCTGGCGAGGCATACTCGCGCATTGCATCGAGGAGCCACCGGCCCAGGAAATCCGCGAACGAAGCGCGGGGAAAAGCCGGAAGCTTTCCTCCCCGGTCTTGTGCAGGACGATCGGGATGTTGCCGACCTCGGTGGACACCGCTGTTCCCGGAGTGAAGCTGCGGGGGTGCAGGTCCAGCGCGCAGCCCTTCTCCAGGACGGCACGGGAGCGGGGCCGGTGAGTTCGAACGTGGTGCGGTTGGCGGAGAGGTCCACCACCTGGCCAGGGGCATCGCCCAAGGCGGCCACGAGGGAGCCGATGAGGTCTCCGCCCAAGGAGTCGTGGGCTTCTTCCGGTGCCACCACCAGGAATTCGGATGGTCCCAGCCAGAGGACGCTGACGCGGTCGGCGCCGGCCACCTCGCCACACCGTGCCGGGAGGCCGCCGACCACGGCGGCGATCTGAGCCCTTCCTCGGAGCGGGGTCCACACGGACGCCCGCCATGGTCTGGAACGGGCCCTCTTTCAGGGCCACAGTCCCCTGGACGGAACCTGCCACCAGTGCCGGGGCCAGGTGGGAGGCAGGGCTGCGGCGGATATCCCGGAGTCCATTGATGCCATTGAGTGCTGCTGAATTAGCCATCTTTGCGGGTCCCTTCGGGGTCAAAAAGTACGGTTTCGGCGACAACAACGTCAACCAGCTGGTCGCCGGCTGCGGCCACCAGGGTCTCGCCGATGCGGTTGCGGCCATTCTTGATCAGTGCCAGCCCAAACGACCGGCCCAGGGCGGCGCTGTGGTAGCTGGAGGTCACGAAGCCCTGCATGGGGACGGGCCGTAGGCGGGTTCGTGGTGATCCCCTTTTCCACAAGCTGGGTGCCTTCGGGCAGCCGCAGCGTTCCGTCCACGGGCAGAACGCTGACCAGGTGCTTGCGGTCCTCGCGCCGGGCGTCGGCCCGGGCGTAGGAGCGCTTGCCGATGAATTCCTTGGCCTTGGACACCACCCATTCCATGCCGGCATCCTGCGGGGTGACGGTGCCGTCGGTGTCCTGGCCGACGATCGGGTAGCCCTTTTCGGCGCGGAGCACGTGCATGGTTTCGGTGCCGTAGGGGTGATGTTGAATTCGGCGCCCGCCGCGGCCACGGCTTCCCAGGTGTTCAGCCCGTACCAGGACGGCACGTTGATCTCGTAGGCCAGTTCGCCGGAGAAGGAGATCCGGCAGACCCGTGCCTGCACGCCTGAGGCGAGGGTGGTTTCGCGGAACGTCATGAACGGGAAGGCTTCCGCCTCAAGCCCGCCGCCCGCCGCGAGGTCCGGCGCCAGTTTGGCGAGCACCGCCCGGGATTTAGGTCCGACGACGGCAATGGTGGACCACTGTTCGGTCACCGAGGTGCAGTGCACGTCCAGCTCCGGCCATTCGGTCTGCAGCCATTCCTCCAGCCAGTCCAGCACCTTCGCGGCGCCGCCGGTGGTGGTGGTCATGAAGTACCGGTCCTCGTCCAGGCGCAGGGTCACGCCATCGTCGAAAATCATGCCGTCCGCCATGCACATCACGCCGTAGCGGGCCGAACCCGGGGCGAGCTTCTTGAACGCGTTGGTGTAGATCCGGTTGAGGAACTCACCGGCATCCTTACCGCGGATTTCGATCTTGCCGAGGGTGGTGGCATCCATGAACCCGACGGAGTCGCGGACCGCTGCACACTCACGGAGCACGGCAGCATCCATATCCTCGCCGGCCTGTGGGTAGTACCAGGGCCGCTTCCACTGCCCCACGTCCTCGAACAGTGCACCCTGCGCGACGTGCCACGGGTTGATGGAGGTGACGCGGGCGGGGTCGAACAGTTCGCCGCGCTGGCGTCCGGCCAGTGCTGCGAAGGCCACCGGCGTGAACGGTGCGCGGTAGGTGGTGGTGCCGATGTCGCCGATGCCGCGGGAGGCCTCTCCTGCGGTCCGGAGCGCGGCGGCGATGACGCCGATCGCGTTGACGCCGGAGGTCTTGCCCTGGTCGTTGGCGGTGCTGATGGAGGTGTACCGCTTGATGTGCTCCACCGAGCGCATGCCGGCACCGGTGGACCGCAGGACGTCTGCCACTGACTGGTCGCGCTGGAAGTCCACGAAGTGGTGGTGCCAGTTATCCGGGGTGCCGTCCTGGCCCGGTACCAGCCAGAGCTGGCGGGTCGGACCTGAAGCTTTCGGTTCGCCGAGGACTGACGGTTTGGTTTCCGACGCGAAGCCCGCGGCGATGGCCGCGGCGGCGCCGGCAGAGATGCCTTCGGCAAGGACGTCGGCGAGTTCGAAGCTGCCGCGGCCGGAGCCGATGGTCTGCTGGTTCGGGACCACGGTGCTCGGCACGAAGGCGGCGAGCTCGTCGTCCCAGCGCAGCTTGCCCTGCCGCTGGGAGTGGAGGTGCACCAGCGGGGACCAGCCGCCGGAGACTGCCAGCAGGTCGCAGGCGATCTCTTCGACGCCGGAGGTGAGCTCGCCGTCGTCGTTGATGCTGCGGACGGTCACTGCGAACAGCCGGCCGTCATCCCCGGCTGCCGTGTTGGCAACGGCGCTGCCGATCAGGACCCGGGTGCCGGATTCGACAGCGGCTGCTGCCACGTCGGTGAGCTTGGGGCGGGCGTCGACCACGGCCGCGACCTTGACGCCGGCGGCCCGCAGGTCCGCGGCGAGGGCGTAGGCGCTGTCGTTGGTGGTGCTGATGACCACGCGCTGCCCAGCGGCGACGGCGTAACGGTTGAGGTAGCTGCGGACGGCGGAGGCCAGCATGATGCCGGGACGGTCGTTGTTCTCGAAGACCAGGGGACGCTCGTGGGCGCCGGGGCCAGCACCACCTGCTTGGCACGCACGTGCCAAATCCGCTGCCGGGAGACGCCGGGCGCTGCCGGGCTGGAGAGGTGGTCGGTGCGGTTCTGGACCGCAATAACGTAGTTCGCGTCGTAGGCGCCGAAGGCCGTGGTCCGGTTCAGGACGGTGGATTCCGCTCCGGCGACGAGTTCAGCTTCGACATCCGCTACCCATTCCAGGGCCGGCTTGCCTTCGATGGTTTCGGCGAGGCCGGGGGCCGTGGACCCGGACAGGAGGGAGCCGCCCAGTTCGGGCTGGTCGTCCATCAGGATCACGCGGCGCCGGTCCGGACAGCCTCGCGGGCGGCGGCCAGGCCGGCAGGGCCACCGCCGATGATCAGGACGTCGGTGTGGACGTACTTCTTGTCGTACTCCGCACGGTCATCTTCCGGGTCCAGCCTGCCCAGGCCGTTGAGGAGTTCTGCCTTCAGGCCGTCCACCAGGGTGACGGTGGTGGCGGGCAGCATGGACTCGGCAACGTGGCCCGGGAACCGGGCCTCAACGCGAACCAGTGCGTTGGATTCCTCAACGCCGGCGGACATGATGCCGCGGGCGCGGTCCTCGTACAGCGAGTTACCGGCGGCGATCCGGCCGTTGGCGAGCAGGGCCGAGGCCAGTGTGTCGCCGGGGTGGCCGGTGAATTCCTCGCCGTCCACGGTGAAACGCCAGGAGATGGTGCGGTCGATGCGTCCGCCGGCGGCGAGGCGGGCGTTCTGGGAAGTCACTTGGTTGCTCCTTCCGGGGCGGTGGTGCTGGCAGAAGAGGCGCTGGCGGCAATGCTTGTCGCGGCGGTGCTCGGCGCAGCAGTGCCGGTGGTGGTGCTGTCAGCGGCGAGGCTGGCCGTGCCGGATTCCGGGGCTGCCGGCGGGAAGGCTGCCGGCCGGGGCGCGCCCATCGGGTACACAGCCTGGATCTCGTAGGTGACGGTGTCGCGGAGCATGTTGAACCACTGGCGGCAGCCGGTGCTGTGCAGCCAGCGTTCGGCAAAAGCGCCCTTGGTGTTGTCCCGGTAGAACAGGAACTCGGCCCATTCGCGGTCGTTCAGCTCGTTCGGGTTTTCCGGATAGGCCACGTGGGCCTGGCCGCCGTAGTGGAACTCGGTCTCGTCGCGGGAGCCGCAGTTGGGGCATGAAATGAGGAGCATGTCCGGACTCTCTTCTAGTGGGCCACGGCGGCTGCGCCGTGTTCGTCGATCAGGGCGCCGGTTTCGAACCGCTCCAGCGCAAACGGCTTGTTCAGTTCGTGCGGCGTTCCCGTGGCGATCGTGTGGGCAAAGGTGAGGCCAGCGGCTGGCGTGCCCTTGAAGCCGCCGGTGCCCCAGCCACAGTTCACGAACATGTTGTCCACCGGGGTGGTGCCCACGATCGGGGAGGCATCCAGCGTCGTATCAACGATGCCGCCCCAGGTCCTGAGGACATGCGCCCGGGCAAAGATCGGGAAGAGCTCGACGGCGGCCGCCATCTGGTGCTCGATCACATGGAACGAGCCGCGCTGGCCGTAACCGTTGTAGGAGTCCACTCCGGCGCCCATGACAAGCTCGCCCTTGTGGGCCTGGGAAACGTAGACGTGCACATGGTTGGACATGACCACTGTGGGGTGGACCGGTTCGTGCAGTTCGGAAACCAGCGCCTGCAGCGGATGGGACTGGATGGGAAGCCGGAAGCCGGCCATTTCGGCCAGGACCGAGCTGTGCCCGGCGGCGCACAGGCCCACCTTTTCGGTATTGATGGTGCCGCGGCTGGTCTTGAGGCCGGTGACGCGGTTGCCGTCCTTGACGAAGCCGGTGACTTCGCAGTTCTGGATGATGTCCACGCCCAGTTCGTCGCACTTGCGCGCGAAGGCCCAGGCCACGTGGTCATGCTTGGCGATGCCGGCGCGCGGCTGGTACGTGGCGCCCATGACGGGGTAGCGGATGTCGTCGTTGATATTCAGGATGGGGCAGAGTTCCTTGACCTGCTGCGGGTCCAGCCACTCGGCGTCCACTCCGTTGAGTTTGTTCGCGCCCACGCGCCGCATGCTTTCACGGACGTCCCCCAGGGTGTGGGCGAGGTTCATCACGCCGCGCTGGCTGAAGAGGAAGTCGTATTCGAGCTCCTCCGGCAGGACTTCCCAGAGCTTCAGGGCGTGCTCGTAAATAGCCGCGCTCTCGTCCCAGAGGTAGTTGGACCGGATGATGGTGGTGTTCCGGGCCATATTGCCGCCAGCCAGCCAGCCTTTTTCGAGGATGGCGATGTTGGTCATGCCAAAGTTTTTGGCCAGGAAGTAGGCGGTGGCCAGGCCGTGCCCGCCGCCGCCGACAATCACGGCGTCGTAGGAAGGCTTCGGGTCCGGGTTCCGCCAGAGGAAATCCGGGTGTTCCGGGAGCTGATCGGCCATCATGCCACCTCGTTCACGTCAGAGGAGAGGTTGGGGTAGAGCGGGAACTTTCCGGCCAGGATTTCAACCCGCTGCCGCAGTTCCGCCACGGTCTCGTCGCTGAACTCGCGCTTGAGTGCTCCGGCGATAATGTCCGCGACCTCGGTGAATTCCGTCTTCCCGAAGCCACGCGTGGCCAGTGCCGGCGTGCCGATACGAAGACCGGAAGAGATCATCGGCGGACGCGGGTCAAACGGCACGGCGTTGCGGTTGACCGTGATGCCGATCCGGTGCAGGCGGTCTTCGCCCTGCTGGCCGTCCAGTTCAGAATGGCGGAGGTCCACCAGGACCAGGTGCACGTCGGTGCCACCGCTGACCACGGTCACGCCGGACTCTGCAACGTCGGCCGCCAGCATGCGTTCTGCGATGATGCGGGCGCCTTCCAGGGTGCGTGCCTGGCGGTCGCGGAACTCCGGCTCAGCGGCGAGCTTGAACGCCACAGCCTTCGCGGCAATGACGTGCTCCAGCGGGCCGCCCTGCTGTCCGGGGAACACCGCGGAGTTGACCTTCTTGGCGATGTCGGCGTCGTTGGTCAGGATCACACCACCGCGCGGCCCGCCAAGGGTCTTGTGGGTGGTGCTTGTGACGATGTGGGCGTGCGGCACGGGGCTGGGTGAAGCCCTGCGGCCACCAGGCCTGCGAAGTGGGCCATGTCCACCATCAGGTAGGCGCCTGCCAGATCCGCGATACGGCGAAATTCGGCGAAGTCCAGTTGCCGGGAGTAGGCGGACCAGCCGGCGACGATCAGCTTGGGCCTGTTCTCAACCGCCAGGCGCTCAACCTGGGCCATGTCAATGGTGTGGGTGTCTTCGTCGACTCCGTACGGGACCACCTTGTAGAGCTTGCCGGAGAAGTTGATCTTCATGCCGTGGGTCAGGTGGCCACCGTGTGCGAGGTTCAGCCCCAGGATGGTGTCGCCGGGCTGGATCAGGGCGAACATCGCCGCGGCGTTGGCCTGGGCGCCGGAGTGGGGCTGCACATTGGCGAATTCGGAGCCGAACAATGACTTAAGACGGTCGATGGCCAGCTGCTCGACCACGTCAACGTGTTCGCAGCCGCCGTAGTAGCGCTTGCCCGGGTAGCCTTCGGCGTACTTGTTGGTCAGGACGGATCCCTGCGCCTCCATGACGGCAGTCGGCGCAAAGTTTTCGGAGGCGATCATCTCCAGCGTGCCCTGCTGGCGCAGGAGCTCCTGCTGTACGGCTGCGTGGATCGCAGGATCGGTCTCTGCGAGCGTACGGGTCAGAACGTCGACCATCTTTTCTCCTCTGCTATCTAATATACTGTTGATATATTAGTTTCGTGAATCAAGTATGCTATTCAGCCAAGTGGGTGTCAACAGATTTTTCAAGCCGTCCCAGAGACGCCTGAAGCGCGGCCGGAAGGGCCGCGCTTCAGGTGGAAAGTTTGCGAGGTGGGGCTTGGATCAGGTGAAGAGCGCCTTGCGGACGGCATCCTCGAAGCCACTGACGTGGCTCCTTGCCAGATCAGCGGCCCGCGCCTCATCACCGTCAATCACTGCGCCGAGCAGGTCCAGGTGCTCATGCACGTGGCGGGAAAGGTCGGGAAGGCGATCCAGCACCATACACCAGATGCGGGTGGCGAGATTGTCGTACCGGATCAGGACGTCCTCGAGGTGGGGGTTGGCCGCAGCCGCGTAGATGCCCCGATGGACGCGCGCATCAAGGCGCAGGGTTTCCACCACGGATGCCGCATGGGTGTCGAAGGATTCAACAGCCCGCATCACAGCGCGCAACTGCTCCCGCTGACGCTCCGTGGCCACCCGGGCGGCACGGGACGCGGCGAGCGGTTCAAGCTGCGTCCGGATTTCTGAAATGAAAGCAAGGTCGGTCACCTCTACGCGGGTGGCAAAGGTGCCCCTGCGCGGATACGAAACCACCAGGCGGTCGAGCTCGAGCCGCTTCAAAGCTTCCCGCACCGGGGTCCGCCCCATGCCGAGATCCCTGGCGAGGTGGTCATCGTTGAGAAGATCGCCGGGTTTGATCTCAAGCATCAGCAGCCGGTCGCGGATACGCTCATACGCCACGTCCGCCAACGACTTCCTGACCGCATCTGCCACGATCGCCAACGCTTCAACTGCCATAGCCCGGACCCCTTTCCATTCAAGCCAAACAGGCTATTGACCTCGCCCACTGACCAGTATACGCTGATTCCCAACTCTAATATATCAGTTAGTGTTTTTGGAATATATCTAACGGAAGATACCCAAAGGAGGAGATATGACCCTCGTGGCAACAGGCTCATCAACCAGCACGCTGACTCAGACCGACCCCCGCGTGAAGGACAAGGCCCAGAAGTTCGTACTCACACTGTCGTGCGTCGAACGTGCCGGCATTGTCCAAGCAGTCACCACTTTTCTCTTCGAACGTGGCTTCAACATCGACGAGCACCAACAGTTCGACGACGGGCTCCGCGAGACCCTGCACCTGCGCACCGCATTCTCGGGTTCCCCGAGTTCACGCCGGAGCGGCTGGAGGCGGAGTTCAATTCCATTGCGGACCGCTTCGAGATGAAGTTCAGCTTCCATGACCAGACCAAACAGCGCGTTCTGGTCATGGTGTCCAAGTTCGGCCACTGCCTGAATGACCTGATCTTCCGCTGGCGCGGCGGCAGCCTCGGCGGCGACATCGTCCTCGTGGTGTCCAACCATGAAACCCACCGGCCATGGCCGAAGCCGCCGGCCTGCCTTTTGTCTACCTCCCTGTGACCCCGGAGACGAAGGCATCCGCCGAACAGCGACTGCTGGACCTCGTCGACGAGCACAACATTGACCTCGTTGTGCTCGCCCGGTACATGCAGGTGCTCTCCGATGACCTCTGCCGCTCCCTGGAAGGCCGGGCCATCAACATCCACCACTCCTTCCTTCCTGGCTTCAAGGGAGCGCGCCCGTACCACCAGGCGTACGACCGTGGCGTCAAACTGGTAGGTGCCACTGCCCACTATGTGACTGCTGAACTCGATGAAGGGCCAATCATCGAACAGGAAGTCATCCGGGTGGACCACAGCTACGGTCCCACCGCACTGTCAACAGTCGGACAGGATGCGGAAGCGTTGGCACTGTCCCGCGCCGTGCGGTGGCACTGCGAGCACCGTGTGCTGCTGGACCAAACCAGCACTGTCGTGTTCCGCTAAGCACCACCACATCAGCTAAGACAACTCACGAAAACCAGCAGGAGAAACCACATGGCTTCGACGCCACGCATTGTCATCATTGGAGCGGGAATCGTCGGCACGAACCTGGCCGACGAACTGGTCGCGCGGGGCTGGAACAACATCACCGTCCTGGACCAGGGGCCCCTGAACATGCCCGGGGGCTCCACGTCGCACGCTCCGGCCTCGTTTTCCAGACGAACCCTTCAAAGACCATGGCTGCCTTCGCCAAGTACACGGTTGAGAAGCTCCTGTCCCTGAGCGAAGACGGCGTCAGCTGCTTCAACCAGGTGGGCGGTCTGGAAGTTGCCACCACCGAGACCCGCCTCGCGGACCTGAAGCGGAAGCTCGGCTATGCCGCCGCGTGGGGCATCGAGGGCAAGATCCTTTCCCGTGAGGAATGCAAGGAGCTCTACCCGCTCATCAATGAGGAAGACATCCTGGGTGGCCTCCACGTTCCCAGCGACGGCCTGGCACTCGCCGCCCGCGCAGTCCAGCTGCTCATCAAGCGCACGGAAGCCGCCGGGGTTAAGTACATCGGCAGCACCGAGGTCACCGGCATCGAACAGTCCAACCGCCGGGTCACAGGAGTGCAGACCGCTGAAGGCGTCATCCCCGCGGACATCGTGGTTTCCTGCGCCGGTTTCTGGGGCGCGAAGATCGGCGAGATGATCGGGATGTCCGTCCCGCTCCTCCCGCTGGCCCACCAGTACGTCAAGACCACTCCCGTACCGGCGCAGCAGGGCAAAAACGAACAGCCCAACGGCGCTTCGCTGCCCATCCTGCGCCACCAGGACCAGGACCTCTACTACCGCGAACACGGTGACTGCTACGGCATTGGTTCCTACGCGCACCGCCCTATGCCGGTGGATCTTAACGAGCTGGGCAGCTACGAGCCCAGCAGCATCAGCGAACACAACATGCCTTCGCGCCTGGACTTCACGCTGGAGGACTTCCTTCCTGCATGGGAAGCCACCAAGCAACTGCTGCCTGCCCTGCGCGAAAGCGAAATCGAGGATGGCTTCAACGGCATCTTCTCCTTCACCCCGGACGGCGGCTCCCTGGTGGGCGAATCGAAGGAAGTGGACGGCTTCTATGTGGCTGAGGCCGTGTGGGTGACCCACTCCGCCGGCATCGCCCGCGCCGTTGCAGAACTGCTGACCACCGGCAAGTCCAGCATCGATCTTGGTGACTGCGACATCCACCGCTTCGAAGAAGTCCAGCTGACTCCCGAATACGTCAGTGAAACGTCCCAGCAGAACTTCGTGGAAATCTATGACGTCCTGCACCCGCTCCAGCCCAAGCTTTCCCCGCGGAACCTGCGCGTCAGCCCGTTCCATGCCCGTCACAAGCAGCTGGGCGGCTACTTCCTGGAGGGCGCCGGATGGGAACGTCCGTACTGGTTCGAAGCCAACGCTGAACTGCTCAAGGAGATGCCTGACGAATGGCAGCCGCCTGCACGTGACGCCTGGTCCGGGATGTTCAGCTCGCCCATCGCAGCCGCCGAAGCTTGGAAGACCCGCACCGCGGTGGCCATGTACGACATGACCCCGCTCAAGCGCCTTGAGGTCTCCGGCCCGGGGCCCTGAAGCTGCTGCAGGAGCTGACTACCGCCGACATGGCCAAGAAGCCGGGGGCCGTCACCTACACACTCCTGCTGGACCACGCCGGCGGGATCCGAAGCGACATCACCGTGGCCCGCCTGAGCGAAGACACCTTCCAGCTCGGAGCCAATGGAAACATCGATACGGCCTACTTTGAGCGGGCCGCACGCCACCAGACGGAAACCGGAACCGCCAGCGACTGGGTCCAGGTGCGCGACACCACCGGCGGCACATGCTGCATCGGCTTGTGGGGACCCCTCGCCCGGGACCTGATCAGCACGGTCAGCAGCGACGACTTCTCCAATGACGGCCTGCGCTACTTCCGGCCAAGAAGGTTGTCATCGGCGGCGTCACCGTCACCGCAATGCGGCTGTCCTACGTCGGCGAGCTGGGCTGGGAACTGTACACCAGCGCGGACAACGGCCAGCGCCTGTGGGACGCACTCTGGAAGGCAGGTCAGCCGTTCGGCGTGATCGCTGCCGGCCGCGCCGCGTTCAGCTCGCTGCGCCTGGAAAAGGGCTACCGCTCGTGGGGCACCGACATGACCACCGAGCACGACCCGCTGGAAGCGGGACTCGGTTTCGCCGTGAAGATGACCAAGGAAAACTTCGTCGGCAAGGCAGCGCTGGAAGGCCGGACCGAGGAAAACTCCGCCCGCCGCCTTCGCTGCCTGACGGTCGACGACGGCCGCAGCATTGTGCTGGGCAAGGAACCTGTGTTCTACAAGGACCAGGCAGTTGGCTACGTCACGAGCGCCGCTTATGGCTACACCGTTGCCAAGCCAATTGCGTACGCGTACCTGCCCGCCGCCGTCTCCCTGGGTGACGCGGTTGAAATCGAGTACTTTGGCCGGCGCATCCAGGCCACCGTCACGGCCGATCCACTGTACGACCCCACCATGTCACGGCTCCGCGGCTGACAGCTGCCGGGCCATTCAAGGGCGCGCGGCCCGTCCCGTGCCGAGGTCCAGTCGAGTAGAGCTTCAGCCCAGGAAGACACATGATCAGTTCAGAAACAATAAACGACTACCTCGCCAGGCTTGCCTCGCGCGAACCCACCCCGGGCGGCGGCGCAGCCGCGGCTCTCCACGCCGCCCAGGGGCGGCACTGGTCGCCATGGTGGCCAGGTACACCACCGGCACGAAATACGAACAGCACGCCGAACTCGTCACCAGGATCATCAGCAGCGCCGATGCACTGGTGGCCCAGGCCCTGCACCTCGCGGACGCCGACCAGCACGCGTTCCAAGGCGTCATTGATGCCTACAAGCTTCCCGCCGGTACTGACCACCTCAAGGCCGAACGGACAGCATCCATCCAGGACGCGCTCGTCCAGGCTGCGGAAACACCGGCAGAACTGATCCTCCTCGCCGGCGCCGTCGTGGATCTTGCCACGGAACTGTTCGAGGTGGCCAATGCCAACGTGATCAGTGACGTCGCCGCCGCTGTCGACGCTGCCCGGGCAGCTGCCACCACTGCACGGGTGAACATCGACATCAATGTGGTGGCCATCAAGGACACCGAAGCGCGTTCCCGGCTGGCTGAGCAGACGGACGGCCTTGAGGAAAAGGTCGTCCTGGCAGCCGACTCGCTGGCGAAGCGTGTGCGCGAAAGGATTCTCGGTTGAACACCACTCTCCTCTCTGGACGAAACCTGGCAAAGCTCATTCAGCAGAAGGCCCACGACGAAGCCAGGAACCTCGAAATTGACGGCCTGCGCCCCACCCTTGCAGTGGTTGTGGCCACCGATGACGGCTCCACGCTCTGGTATGTGCGGTCCATTGAACGGGCTGCAGAAAGCGCGGGCATCAACTGCCGGATCGTGGACCTGGGCCACGACGCGACAGGACAGGTGCTGGCCTCAGCCTTGAAGGACCTCAGCGACGAGCCATCCGTCAACGGCATCATCCTGCAGACGCCGTTGCCTCCCGGCGTTGACGCAGAGGCGCTGGTTGGGCACATCGCCCCCGAGAAGGACATCGACGGCGCGAACCCTCTGAGCCTTGGCCGGCTGGCTGTGGCCAGCCCTCGTTCGCCCCTGCCACGGCACGGGCCGTCACCGAGATCCTGGACCACTTCGACATCCCTGTGGCGGGCCGGAGCGTCGTCGTGATTGGACGTTCCGCCGTCGTCGAAAAGCCGCTGTCCCTGCTGCTGCTGGAACGCGACGCCACCGTCACTGTCTGCCACTCCAGGTCAGGGGCGCTGGAGAAATACACCAGGACGGCCGACGTCGTGGTGGTCGCCGCCGGGCGTACCGGCCTGCTGAACGGCGGCCATATTTCCTCCGGGGCTGTTGTGATCGACGTCGGCACCAACGTCCTTTCCGACGGGTCCCTCGTGGGGGATGTGGACGAAGCCAGCGTCCGGGGCATCGCCGGGGCGCTGACACCCGTTCCGGGTGGCGTCGGCTCAGTCACCACGTCCCTGCTTCTCCTGCACACCACCGAGGCCGCGCGGGAACAGTCGCGTGCCTTGGTCCGGGGAACAGCCGGGTGATCCACGGCAGGCTCCCCGGCTTCGCTTAGGCCCGGTGGTTGTCTTCGCGCCCGTGCAGATCCATGCGATCTGAACGGGCGCGAAGGCGGTGTCCTGCCAAGTGGCTACAGGACGGCCCTGATGAGGTTCTCAAAGTCCGTCACATGCTTAGTGGTCAGCCGCGCAGCAGCTTCGGAATCCCCTTCCGCGATGCACTCGAGCAGCTCAATATGCTGGGCAATATGCTCGGATACCGGAGGAAGTTTCTCCAGCACAAGGCTCCAGATGCGCGTCGCAAGGTTGTCGTACCGGATCAGGACATCCTCAAGATGCCGGCTCCCTGTGGCCCGGTAGATCATCCGGTGGACCCGCATGTCCAGGCGCATCAGGTCCCGCTGGGAGTGCGTTTTTGGCAGGAGCTGGCCCACTTCCGTGGCAAATTCCTTGATCTCCCGCCGGAGCTGCGGCGACGCCATCCGCGCTGCCCGTGCTGCGGCCGCAGGCTCCAGAAGCTGCCGGATTTCGGAGATTTCAGCCAGATCCGTGATGTCCACCCCGGCAGCGAATGTTCCCGGCGGGGATATGCCACCACCAGATGGTCGCTTTCAAGGCGCTTCATAGCTTCCCGGATGGGCGTCCTTCCCACTCCGAGCCGCCTGGAAATCACTTCGTCATTCAATGGTTCGCCAGGCTTGATGTCCAAAACGATCAGTTCATCACAGAGCACCCTGTAGGCGAAGTCGGCGAAGGACTCACCCTCCTGCCTCGCTGGCAGGAAGGGCCCCCCAATATCCGAGGGTAGTTCACCACCGCTTGCCATTTTCAAGTCTCCTCCCGATGCGCGGCTGAGCCTTGACGCGAAGGCCTCGTGTACATAGTATTCCTAGAACTGATATATCTATATCCCATCAAAAAAAATGTCAACCCTAATGGAGAGCAGTGAGCACAGAAGCTGTTGCAAGGATACGGCTGGAAGTGGTTCCGTCCGCCGATCTGCTCGCACAACTCCCCGCGGCTTTTGACACCACGGGATCCGTCAGCGTGACGTGCCTCCCGCACCACGGGCCTGCACGGACCGTAGAGGCGTCCATGCACCTGGCGCGCCTGGGCTACCACGCCGTTCCCCACCTGGCAGCCCGCAGCATCACGGGTGAGGCGGAACTCCATTCGCTGCTGCTGCAACTGCGGGAGGCCAGCGTCTCGGAGCTGTTTCTCGTTGCCGCCGACCGGCGCACGCAAGCAGGCCCCTACAACTGGAGGGGAGAACTCCTTGAGGCGGTCAATGCGTACTCAACCGACTTCTCCATAGGCATCGCCGGTTACCCGGAAGGCCACCCGGAGCTCAGCCAGGAACAACTCAGCGGCAGCCTCCTCACGAAAGCGCCTTTGGCGTCCTCCATGGTCACCCAGATGTGCTTTTCCGCCGAGGCAATCAGCCGGTACCTCCGGACAATCCGCAAAGGCGGCATCGAGCTACCCGTGTGGGTTGGAGTCCCGGGCCCGGTCTCCATCAGGAAGCTGGTCTCCCTGGGAGCGCGCCTCGGGGTGGGCCGCTCCCGCAAGCTCGCCCGCGGGTCGGGGATGGCGGATGCCCTCTGGCGGCGGGACGACTTCATGAGCTACGACGGCGGACGCCTGATCCGCGAGGTCCGCCAGGAGTTGGCGGGCGATCCCCTCTTTGCCGGTTCCATGTCTACACCTTCAACGACTTCGGCCGTATGCTTGGCCTCCTGGATGATCTGCGGACACTGCAGCCGACCACCACGCTGGCCCCAGGCAGCACCTCCATTCCATTTTTACCTGCCAAGATCTGAAGGGAAGATCACATGGCTTCAAAAGCCCCCAAGCAGAACATCGACGAGTCAAAACTGACCGTGACGAAGCCCAAAACGACGGCCGTCGGCCTTCCGGCTGTAGCGAACGCGTTGAAAATTTCCCTTGAGCAGATGGGCCCGTTGCGCAGCATCCAGACACTCATGGCTGTCAACCAGGTTGACGGCTTTGACTGCATGGGCTGCGCCTGGCCTGAACACGAAAAGCGCAATGCTGCGGAATTCTGCGAGAATGGCGCCAAGGCGGTGGCCGAAGAAGGCACGCGCCGCCGCGTCACGCCGAATTCTTCGCACAACACTCCATTGCGGACCTGAAATCGCGCGACGACTACTGGCTTGGCCAGCAGGGCCGGCTGACCCATCCGATGCTCCTCGAGGAAGGTGCAACCCACTACAAGCCCATCGCGTGGGACGACGCTTATGAGCTGATCGCCCAGGAAATCAGGGACATGGAGCACCCCGATCAGTCGGTCTTCTACACGTCCGGGCGGACATCGAACGAGGCAGCCTTCGCCTACCAGCTCCTCGTTCGCGGCATCGGGACCAACAATTTGCCCGACTGCTCCAACATGTGCCACGAATCGTCCGGCTCGGCCCTGGTGGAAACCATCGGCATCGGCAAAGGATCCGTCAGCCTCACGGACCTGGAAACGGCGTCGCTGATTTTCGTGGCGGGGCAAAACCCCGGCACCAACCACCCGCGCATGCTCAGCGCGCTGGAGAAGGCGAAGAAGAACGGCGCCGTCATCATCTCCGTGAATCCGCTTCCCGAGGCCGGGCTCCTGCGGTTCGAGAATCCGCAGAACATTTCCGGCATGGTGGTGGGCACACAACTGACCGATGACTTCCTCCAGATCCGCGCCGGCGGCGATCAGGCCCTCTTCCAGGGGCTTGGAAAATACCTTCTCGAAGCCGAAGCCGAGGGGCGCAAGACCCCCGGCCTCCCCACTGTGCTGGACCATGAGTTCATCAAGGACCACACCGTTGGCATCGACGAGTACCTGCGGTACCTCGAAAAGGCGGAATGGGACGACATCGTCGAAGCCACGGGACTGACACTGGAACAGATCAAGTCCACAGGCGAGCGCCTCCTGGCCTCGAGCGCCACGATCGTCTGCTGGGCCATGGGCCTGACCCAGCACAAGCACTCGGTACCCACCCTCCGCGACGTGGTTAACGTCCTGCTTCTGCAAGGCAACATCGGCAAGCCCGGAGCCGGCGTCTGCCCCGTCCGCGGCCACTCCAACGTCCAGGGCGACCGGACCATGGGCATCTTCGAGAAGATGCCGGAGAACTTCCACGACCGGCTTGACCACGAATTCCAATTCCGCTCCCCCGGGCGCATGGCTTCGACACCGTGGCCGCCATCCGCGCCATGCGGGACGGCAAGGTCCGTGTATTCATCGGCATGGGCGGCAACTTCGTGCGGGCAGCCCCCGATTCCGAGGTCACGGAACAGTCGCTGGCCAACACCCGCCTGACTGTGCAGATCTCCACGAAACTGAACCACTCCCACGTATCGACGGGCCGACGTGCGCTGATTCTTCCGACTCTCGGACGTACCGAGCGGGACACCCAGCGCACCGGCGACCAGAGGGTAACCGTGGAGGATTCCATGAGCGCGGTCCACGCCTCCCGCGGACGGCTTAAGCCAGCCAGCGACCACTTGCACTCCGAAGTGGCCATTGTCTGCAACATTGCCCACAAAATCTTCACCGCCAGCACCAACCTCCCGCTGCCCAATACCCCCAAAGCCGACTGGCTCGCCATGCGGGACGACTACTCCATCATCAGGAAACACATCGAAGCCGTCCTCAGCGGCTTCGAGAACTTCGAGGAACGGCTCAAGAATCCTGGCGGGTTCGTCCTCCCCCACCCGCCCCGGGACGCCAGGAAGTTCGACACCGCTTCGGGCAAGGCACACTTCACAGGCAACGAACTGGAATTCATCAAGGTCCCCGCCGGACGGCTCGTCCTTCAGACCCTGCGCTCCCATGACCAGTACAACACCACCATCTACGGCAAGGACGACCGTTACCGCGGCATCCACGGCGGGCGCCGCGTAGTCATGGTCAACGCCGACGACATTACTGAGCTGGGGTTCACGGCCGGGGACATGGTTCATCTCATCTCCGAATTCCAAGGGATCGAACGACGCGCCGAAAACTTCCGCATCGTTTCATACTCGACACCCAAGGGTTGCGCGGCAGCCTACTACCCGGAAACGAACGTCCTCGTGCCGCTCGACTCCGTAGCTGATACCAGCGGCACTCCGACCTCCAAGTCCGTTATCGTGCGGCTCGAGCGGGCCGAAGCATGAGCTCAGTCCTGACGACCGAAGCGACCGTCACCCTGGATGTGGACGGGCCAAGGGTGGAACGGGCTGTCCCGCGAGTACCTCCTGGCCATCGGGGAGGACCCCGAACGGCCAGGGCTGGCGGACACCCCGACCCGTGTAGCCCGCGCCGCCGCGGAAATATTCGCCGGGCTCCATGAGGATCCCAAGGCAGTCCTGGACAGAACCTTCGACCTCGGCCACGGTGAAATGGTCATCGTTAAGGACATCCCGTTCTATTCCACCTGCGAACATCACCTGGTGCCGTTCCATGGCGTGGCGCACGTGGGCTACATCCCATCCGCTGAGGGACTAGTGACCGGCCTCAGCAAGCTTGCCAGGCTGGTGGACGTCTTTGCGCGAAGGCCGCAGGTCCAGGAGAGGCTCACCACCCAGCTGGTGGACGCGCTTGTTACGTCGCTGGGGCAATTGTGGTGATCGAGTGCGAGCACCTGTGCATGTCAATGCGGGGCGTCCGCAAACCCGGGGCAAAGACCATCACATCGGCAGTCCGCGGTGAACTGCGCCTGCCGGCCGCCCGGGCCGAGGCGCTGAGCCTCATACATGGCCGATAAGAAATCTCGACCGGCATCCCACTGACAGCCTTCGTCCTTGCGAAGGATGAGCTGTCCCGTTCCTGTAAATGGTGCTTCGGTGGCCTGAAACCTGGGGAAGTATCCTCATCGAAGCACCGCTTTCGGGCAACGGGGCAGCACCGGCACTTGCCGGACCAGTGCAAGGCAATTCCATCACTACTTACAGAAAGGGGGCACCCTTGCTGGCCAAGATACCGCCACAAACGGCAGCACTTCGGAGTTGCGCTCTGCAAGGCCATCTTCCGGACATCCCTCCCCCACCTGGCTCGAAGCCCGGCAACTGGCTTTCGATTGCGCGGACCCGCTCGCGCCCGTGGAGGTTCCCCTCGTATTGGCAGCAGGCCACACACTTACCCGCAACGTCGCCGCCCTGCAGGAACTCCCCATTACCACTCTTCTGCCATGGACGGCTGGGCCATCAACGGCGGAGGTCCATGGATCCTTGCCGGCCACGAACCCTTTTTGCGCCCCGGGAGTGCCAGCGTCATAGCCACCGGCGGACTGGTACCTGCTGGCGCCCAGTCGATACTCCGCAAGGAAAGTGGCCAGATCCACCAAGATGCCGACGGCAGCCTTCTCCTGCGGCTCAATGACAACGCAAAGCAAGGCGAGCCGGGCCTGGGCCAACACATTCGTCCCGCCGGCGAGGAAGCTGTTGCAGGTGAGGTGCTGATCCCCGCCGGCACAACACTGAACCCGGGCCACATTGCCCTCGCCGCAGTGGCTGGCCACGACAACCTGCAGGTGCAGGCCAAGCCGGTGGTCGGCGTCGTACTGACCGGTTCCGAGGTGGTCACGTCAGGCGTTCCGGAACCAGGACATGTCAGGGACACTTTTGGTCCGCAACTGGGACGGTCATTTCCCTTCTGGGGGCACGCCTGCCGGCTCCCTGCGGATCGGGGATTCCTACCCCGAGTGGCTCGCGGCAATTGGCGGTTCTGACGCGTTCCCCGGGCAGATGCCGGACCTGACCATAACCACCGGCGGAACCGGCTGTTCCGGCACAGATCATTTTCGCGCCGTCATCGCTGCCCTTGGCGGACAGCTGCTGCTGGATGGCATCGCCATGCGGCCGGGCCACCCGGCAGTTCTGGCCCGGCTCCCGGACGGCCGCTTCGTCGTCGGGCTGCCCGGTAACCCCCTGGCAGCAATGATGGCTCTCATCACTATCGGTGCACCGCTGCTGGAGGCACTCGGCGGCAGGCCTCTGAGCGCCGTCGCGCAGGTGACCTCCGCGGCTGACGTTGATCCGTGCCCCGGCCGTACACGACTGATTCCCTGCACGTTCATCGAGGGGCTTGCCTTCCCCACCTCGCATACGGGGCCCGGCATGATGCGCGGACTGGCTTGGGCCGACGGCGTCATGGCCGTTCCCCTGCTGGAGTCCAGTCCGGCGAGCCGGTTTCCGTGCTCCCACTCCCCTGGACGCAGGCCAACGAAACTATCCTCTCCACCAAGCGAGCACGGAGCACCGCATGCCCCGCATGACACACTCGTGTCCGGACCCGGACTCCCACCAAGGCGGCACCCACACCGGCAACATCCCAATCGTCCAGGACCGACAAACCGACCAGGACAATACATAGGCCCCAGAAATAGCCCGCCCCGGTAGCACGCGGCTTCCCAGCCCGTGCCACCGGGGCACACCACGTTGCGGACGAAAAGTCACAACCGGGCCCTCAGAATCGTCAGGACGACCGCGAGCAGAACTTTAGCCAGAGCTGTGCCGATTGCAGCGACGGAGGACTTTCGCGTCCGGCACTTCTGCTTTGGGCCCGCCGGCAATGAATCGCGGCCAGCCGATTCTAGAGATCGTCTTCGGGTCGGGCGGCGAGGATCCGATTTGCCCTGACCTGCAGGATGCCGAGCGACTCCTGGATGAGGGGCGATGCGATGCTGCCCCTGCGCACCGCAGCGACAATGCGGCGCGAGGGTTTCCCTTTGCCACTTATGCGTAGTCGAACCACGTTTTCGGCGCTATGCAAGGGTGCCAGCCGCGGCAGCAGGCCCACGCCCAGGCCCGCACCCACGAAGGCGATCTGGGTTTCCCATTCAACGGCCTCATGGGCAATGCGCGGTGTGACGCCGACTGCCGTGAACGCCGCCGTGAAGAGGGAATGGTAGGTGGAACCGGCGGCTTCGGTGATCCATGGTTCCGACGCGAGCTCTTCGAGCGTCACCGTTGCCCGCGATGCCAACGGATGGTCAGCGGGAATGATCACGTCCAAAGGATCGTCAAGTAGTACGGTCTGTTCGAAGCGAGGATCGTCCTCAACGTAGGTGTCGGACTGCATGGCAACAATGACCGCAAGGTCGATTCGCTCGGCAACCAGCAAATCGAAGCAGCGGGCCGGGTTGGCCTCGAGTACCTGCACCTCCAGCAGGGGGCGTGTCGAGCGCAGGGTGGCGGCCAGGGCGCGAGCAACTGTGCGGCCGCCGTGGAGAAACCGCCCAGGCCAAAACGGGACTGCACCTGGTCTCCGGCCTCCATGGCTGCTGCGTGCAGGCGCTCCCATTCGGCAATAAGGGTGTCCGAGCCGGCCACGAGAAAGCGGCCCGTGCCGGTCAGCCGCACGCCCCTGCCGTCCTTTGTCAGCAGCTGCATTCCAAGCAGGCGCTGGAGCTCCCGCAACTGCGCAGAGACGGCGGAGGGGAATACCCTGTGAGCTCCGCGGTTGCGCCAATGGTTCCGCACCGGGCAAATACCCTCAGAGTGATAAGCCTCGCATCAATCATGCACCTATTGTGCACGGATATCTTCCAAATCTTGCGCTTTTGTTGTGGATCAATGATCCCTAATCTCATCATTACAAGGTGTTCGACAACGCCGCTCGCACCCCACGCAGCTGTGGTCCCCACGAATCACGCACTTACCCACGCCTCCCGGGAGGAAACACATGTCCGTACCAGTCTTGCCCCTCAACTCTCGCGGAACACTCGCTTCATCTTTGACTGCAGAGCAGCTGGCGGAGATCACCGAGTTGTTCGAGTTCCGGCGCACGGGATATTCCCTGGATGCCCCTTCTACACCGCCCCGACGATCTTCAGCATCGACATGAAGGCCATCTTTGGCCAGCACTGGATATTTGCCGGCAGCATTGCCGAACTGCCGGAGCCGGGCGACTACATCACCGTCGACTACGGGCCCTACTCCCTGATCGTGCTGCGCAACGACAACGGCGGCGTGAACGTCCTGCACAATGTGTGCCGCCACCGCGGCGCCCGTGTCCTGACCGAGCCCGCGGGTCAACAGGAAACTTGGTCTGCGGCTACCACTCCTGGACATACTCCCCGACGGCAATCTGATCCACGCCTCGGCACCGGGGGAGACGAAGTTCGACAAGGGCTGCTTCGGCCTCAAGCGTGCCCACAGCCGCGAGGTGGCCGGACTCATCTTTGTCTGCATTGCGGACGAGCCGCCGGCGGATTTCGACGAAACCGCCAAGATCTTCGAGCCATACCTCGCGCCCCACGATCTGGCGAAGACGAAAGTCGCCTACCAGCAAAACATCATCGAGGAGGGCAACTGGAAGCTCGTCATGGAGAACAACCGTGAGTGCTACCACTGCGACGGACACCCGGAGCTCGCCTGTTCCCTCTTTCCCACCTGGGGACTGACGGAGGGCCTGATCCCGGCCCATCTCGAAGAAGTGTGGGACCGCAACAAGGAAGCCCAGTCCTCGCTCGAGGAGCGTTGCCGCCGCTATGGCCTTCCCTACGAGGTCGTCGAGGAGCTCGACACACGCATCGCCGGAATCCGCATCTCACGGGAATCGCTCGACGGAGAGGGCGAATCGTTCTCGCCCGATGGGCGCAGGCTCTCCAAGAAGCTGCTCGGCGACTTGCGGGACTTCCGCCTTGGCCGCTGCTCGATGCACCTGCAGCCCAACAGCTGGTTCCACTTCCAGAGCGACCACGTCATCACGTTCGGCGTCTTCCCCGTCAACGAACACCAGACCCTGGTACGCACCACCTGGCTGGTTGCTGACGACGCCGAGGAAGGCGTCGACTACGATCTGGACAAACTCACCTACACCTGGAAGCAGACAAATCTGCAGGACAAGGCATTCGTGGAGCTGTGCCAGAAGGGCGCCGGCAGCCCGCCTACGAGCCGGGCCCTTACATGAAGAGCGAGTACCAGGTGGAGGCATTCATCAACTGGTACGTGCAGCGCGTGCAGGAGCACTTGGCATGATTGAACTCCTCACCGAGACGGTAATCCAGGAACCACAGCGCATTCGCGGTCTTGAGATGCCGTGGAACAGGGTGATGGGCAGCACCGAGGGACCCGCAAGCGCCGCCCGCGCATTAGGCCCCTGGCACCCGCAGGAGTTCATGGCCGAATGTGTCGAGATCGTTCCCGAAGTGGGCGGCATGATGACCTTCGTGTTCCGACGCTCCGACGGTGCGCCCCTGGCGTTCCGTGCGGGCCAATACGTCAATGTTGCCTTCCCCGTAAACGGCGAGGACCAGGATCCGGTAGACCGCAGCTACTCGCTGTCCAGTTCGCCCACCAAACCGTGGACCTTCGACATCACAGTCAAATGCGATCCCACGGGTTTGGTCTCACCGTGGGTGCACGAGAACGTCAAACCCGGCACCGTCCTCGAGATGCTCGGACCGGTGGGTGCATTCCACCTGCCCGACGCCGACCGGCGGGCGCGGTATCTCTTGCTGGCCGCCGGCGCAGGCATCACCCCCATCATGTCCA
Source organism: Arthrobacter sp. Hiyo4 (assembly GCA_002370555.1). GTDB lineage: Bacteria > Actinomycetota > Actinomycetes > Actinomycetales > Micrococcaceae > Arthrobacter. Next base: position 154,209 of record AP014718.1, on the reverse strand, counting down.
TGGTGCGTACCATCCACTCCCTGCCCGGACAGGCCGATGTGGTGGTGCTTTACCACGGAGCGGAGGCCGGAGGCTTTGCCTTCCACAAGGAGCTGGCCTATGTCGAGTCCGTGGACTCGCGCTTCAAGGTCTTCTACTCCCTGGGCGACCGCAGCAAACCCGAGGGCTGGGAAGGGCTCAGCGGAAGGCTGACGGCGGCCATGCTTGACGAGGTGGTCCCCGATGCCAACGGCCGCCAAGTCTATGCCTGTGGCCCCGAGGGTTACCTGAACACCGCCACCGAGCTCCTGGGGAAGGTTGGCGTCGACGACACCTCCATTTATATGGAATTCTTCTCGGGAGATCGTCAGACGCTCCTTGAATACCAGGCGGAGCTCGCTCTCGCAGTGGACATTGCCGAAGAGATTGCCGAGGAAATCGCTGACTCCGCCGAGGACTACTACGAAAGCCAGCCCACAGCGTTCGGGCTCTACGAGCCCGGCTACGACGCCGAGGGAACCCTGAAGGCCACGGGGCTGCCGCTGGAAACCGTCGACCAGGACGCACCCCCTACCGAGGCCCCCGACGGCGGTTCGGGCGGGCGCCGGAGGCCGACTCCCCTGATGCCTCGACCTTCGACACCGTGGGAACGGGAAGCCTCACGCTGTCCTTCATGCGCACCGGCATCAATGTGCGCATCGACCCCGCCGAACACATCCTCGGGGCAGCCCAGCGTGCGGGCGTCAGAATCGGTGCGAACTGCAAGGAGGGCATGTGCGGCTCCTGCAAGGTCGTCAAGCTTTCCGGGGAGGTCGAGATGAACCACCAGGGCGGGATCCGGGCCCGCGAAATCGATGCAGGCAAGTTCCTGCCTTGCTGCTCCACAGCGCGCACCGATATGGTGATCGACGCCTAGCCTCTTCCAGCTTGCTTCACCAAAACTGACAACTACTACCTCACAGACAGTCTGATGCGACCAGCATCTCCGTGAGGGTTCGATCGACAACCCATAGGAGCCATTCAATGTCAGGTAACAAAGCCGTTGCATACAAGGCGCCGGGGATCGTGGAAGTCATCGATACCCCGTTTCCCACCTTTTGAGTTTACTACTCCGCCGATCAAGAGGTGTCTGCGGACTAGCCGGATCGTGAGACGTCGGAGGCCTTCGGAGCGCCTTCTTGCACCCGTGAGCCTGCGCTCTCTTCCGTGGCGGCCGCAACGCGCCTGTCGAAGTGATCGGCGAGGAGTTCTCCCGCGTGAATGATGTGTTTGCACATTGCGGCGCGGGTTGCCTCCGCGTCTTTGGTGCGGATTCCTTCGAGGAGTTCGGTGTGATCGTCGACGGTTGCTGACGGCCACCCTTCAATAGCGGAGTAGAACCGCCTGGGAACGTAACGCGTGACGAGTTCCAGCGCCCAGGTTATTTTGCGCGACTCCGCCATGAGGTTGATTTCGCGGTGGAAGGCGTGATTTTTTTCTTCCAGCACGTCATGGTTGTTCCGCGAGGCGGCCGCGATGAGCTCGTGATGGAGCGCCTCCAGTTCGGCGATGTCCTCGTCAGTGGCGTTTGCGGCCGCGCGGGCTGCCAACTCCCGGCGATCAGCGCCTGGACCTGGAACAAATCCCGGATGTCCTGGCCGGTCAGTGGCGCTACTTGGAAACCGCGGCGGGGAATGAGTTCCAGAAAGCCCTCGACCCGCAGTGCCTGCAGGGCTTCGCGCGCAGGAGTGGTGGAAATTCTCAGCGCTTCGCCGACCGTTTCCGGGCGCACGGAGGCGCCGGGCTGTAGCTCGCCGGACATGATGAGTCCTCGGATGTACGAGGAGGCCTCGTCGCTGAGCTGAGGGCGGACGCGGATCCGTGGGCTGCGGGTGCTCATGGTTGGCGGTCTCTTCCTAATATATTTTGCTTTCTCTCAAGATACGGCATGTGCTCGAGGGGGAGGCGGCTGTGGCTTGGTGGACTGTGTCCGCCCTTTGATCAGACGGGGTGTGTCAGGCCTAGTTCAGCCAGGATGCCGGCGGTGTGCTGCCCGAGCTCGGGTACAGGATCCATGCGGATCGTGGCTTCTCGAGAGGTCACGGGCGGAATGAGGGTGCGCAGCGGTCCGACGGGCGAGTCGACGTCTCGCCATCTGTTGCGGCTGGAGAGCTGCGGGTGGGCCGCAAATTCGTGCATGTCGCGCAGTTGGGCGTTGGCAATGCTCGCCGCGTCGAGCCGGACCAGTATTTCGGAGGCCGGCAAGGAACTCAGCGCGTTATTTATCGCCTGATGCAGCGCAGGACGGTTCTCAACCCTCAGCGCATTGCCGGCAAAACGGGTGTCCTTGGCAAGCTCGGGCTCGCGAAGTACGTCAGAGCAGAAAACGGCCCACTCGCGCTCGTTTTGGATTCCGAAGAAGACGGTCCCGTCTGCTGCCGGGAACGGGCCGTAAGGTGCGATCGTCGCATGCTCCGCGCCGCTTCGAGGCTGTTGGGCACCGCCGTATTCGGCGTAGAAATAGGGTTGCCCCATCCACTCCCCCAGTGCCTCCAGCATGGATACTTCCAGTACGTCTCCTTTGCCGGTACTTGTCCGCTGCAATAGAGAGGTCAAAATGCCGGAATAGGCGTACATGCCGGCGCAGATGTCCGCGATGGATACTCCTACCTTGGCCGGAGATTCTTCGGTTCCGGTCACACTGAGCAGGCCCGCTTCGCATTGGACCAACAGGTCGTATGCCTTTTTCTGCTCATAGGGGCCGCCGCGGCCGTAGCCTGAGATGGATGTGTGAATGAGCCGGGGTTCAGCTGCAGCGCCTCGTCTGCGCCCAGGCCCATCCGCTCGACCGCTCCCGGGGCCAGGTTCTGGACGAACACGTCCGCGGTGGCGAGCAGTTTTTTCAGGACTGCCACGCCTTCTTCAGATTTCAGATCCAGGACGAGGCTTTCCTTGCTGCGGTTTAGCCAGACAAAATAGCTGGCCATGCCGTGCACCTTCGTGTCATAGCCGCGCGCGAAGTCGCCGGTGTCCCGTTCGATCTTGATGACGCGTGCGCCCAGGTCCGCGAGTTGGCGTGTGGCGAAGGGCGCGGCCACAGCCTGCTCGAGTGAAATAACCGTGATTCCAGCGAGGGGTAAACGTCCCATTACAGCTCCAGACCTGCTCGTGTAAGAATTTTTTTCGCCCGTTCGATGACGGGCCTGTCGACCATTTGTCCTGCGATCTGCGCAGCGGCGCCCTCGGCGCCGACCACGGATTGCGCCCAGCTGATCTCGGCTTCTGTCGGCGTGAATGCCTCGACGACCGGCGCCAGCTGGACCGGATGGATGCACAGCTTTCCGCCGAAGCCGAAGTTGCGCGCAGTCCGTGCGGACGCCGCGATCATTGCGACGTCCTTTATCTCCACGGAAGGTGAATCCAGGGGCGCCGCTATTTCAGCCGCCCGGGACACCAAGACGAGCTGCGCCCGGGCATGGTCCAGAAAACGGTCGCCGCCATCGGCATCGATGTCCAACGCGAAGTCAATCGCCCCGAACGCAAGACGGGTCACTGCGTCAATGGAGGCAATTTCGAGGGCGTGGACCACGCCGAGCGCTGATTCTATGAGCGGAACGAAGGCCAGATCGTTGGGCAACGTCCGGGCCAGTGCATGCAGTAGGGCCACGTCTTCGGCTTTCGGAACCACAACGCCCAGCAGGCCATGGCCGGTCAGGGTGGCGAGGCTGAGCAGAGTGTGGATCTCTTCGTCGTGCGTGGCGGACCCGGCCGGATTCGTCCGGACCAGCGCGCGGACCGCGGCGGTGCCGTGCTCCCGTTCGGGGTCAGGGCGGCCACGGCCGCGGCCAGCGCTTCTGACTTCGAGTCTTCGGCTACGGCATCTTCCAGATCGATAATGACGACGTCCGCACCGGATGCTGCCGCTTTGGAGAACCGTTCCGGCCGGTCACCGGGGACAAACAATGCCGTCACTGCCGATGCCGTTGTCACTGCACCGTTGAGTTCGGCCAGGCCTACAGGCCCGCTCACTGGAACGACTCCGCGGAAGGCAGGCTGGACTCGTCCGGGCGGGCGGATTCGACGCCGGGCAGGTGGCCGTGGCGGTACACCATGAAAGTGCGGCGATAGCTGATCACGATCCTGCCGTTCTGGTTGAAACCTTCGGTAGCGACTGTCACCAGTCCCAGGCTGGGGCGGGACTTCGATTCGCGCACGGCGAGAACCTTTGAACGCGAATAGATCGTGTCGCTTTCATAGACGGGGTTGGGCATCCGGACCTCGTCCCAGCCCATGTTCGCGAAGACGTTCATGGACAGGTCGATGGTGGACTGGCCGGTGACCAGCGCCAGTGTGAAGGTCGAATTGACCAGCGGCAGACCGAATTCGGTGCCCTTGGCAAAGTTGCTGTCCACGTGGGTCTTGGCCACGTTCTGTGTCATCAGCGTGAAGGTCTGGTTGTCGGCCTGGGTGACGGTCTTTCCGAACGGGTGGTAATAGATGTCCCCCACCGAAAAGTCCTCGAACAGTCTGCCCGTCCAACCCGGGACCACGCGCGTAGCCGGCCCGGCCCCGGGGGACCCTTCCCCTTGAACTGCATGGTCTGTGATCGGTTTCTCCGTGGACATTAGGACTCCTTTATCTAGCAGCACGACTGCGCTAAATATATTGTATATTTACAGCAGGATAGATTTCTTAGACTTGGCTGTCAATGGCCAGCAAGCTTCGCCAAACGCTTGAAAACTAAGAATATATTATGTATTCTGAGGGAAATCGTCGTTAGCGAAGCTGACCCGACTCAGGAGTAAAGATGCCCACTCACGACCCACGCCTTGCAGCACTCCGCGAGCAGACGCGCCGTCTGTGCGCCGCCTTTCCGGACGAATACTGGCGCGAGACAGACCGGAACCGCCGGTACCCGCAGGAGTTCGTTGACACCCTCACGGAATCCGGTCTACTCGGCGCTCTCATCCCCACCGAGTTCGGCGGTCTCGGTCTCGGCCTGACCGAGGCCAGCGTCATCATGGAGGAAATCAACAAGTCCGGCGGCCACTCGGCTGCCTGCCATGCGCAGATGTACACCATGGGTTCCCTGCTTCGCCACGGCAACGAAACCCAGAAACAGGCCTACCTGCCACAGATCGCGGCCGGCAAACTGCGGTTGCAGGCCTTCTCGATCACCGAAGACAGAGCCGGGTCGGATACCACCAGTATCGAGACCGCAGCCGTGCGCGACGGCGACGACTTCGTCATCACCGGCCACAAGAGCTGGACCAGCCGGATCGAGGAGTCCGACCTGGCCTTCGTGTTGGCCCGTACCGCTGAGAAAAGCGCAAATAAGACGGAGGGCCTCACCTTGTTCCTGGTGGACCTGCGCCAGGTCCGCGCGGAACAGCCCGAGACGCTCAAGGTGATCAAGGTCCGCACCATGTTCAACTACGCCACTAACCAGGTGCACTACCAGGGAATGCGGGTTCCGGCCGCGGCCGTCATCGGCGAGGTGGGTCAAGGTTTCCGCTACGTCATTGACGGCTGGAACGCCGAGCGCATTCTGCTCGCGTCCGAAGCCATCGGTGACGGGTACTGGTTCACGCAGCGGGCCACGGACTACGCCAACAGCCGTGAAGTGTTCGGCCGGAAGATCGGCGCCAACCAGGGCGTACAGTTTCCCATCACCGATGCCTACATGAAGGTACGCGCCGCAGACATGATGCGGTACGAGGCGGCCCGGCTCTTCGATGCCCATGAGCCCTGCGGCGCTGAAGCCAACATGGCCAAGCATCTGGCCTCCGAGGCAAGTTGGGCAGCCGCCAACGCCTGCCTGGACACCCACGGAGGGTACGGTTTTGTCGATGAATATGATGTTGAGCGTAAATTCCGGGAGACCCGCATGTTCCAGGTGGCCCCGGTTAACAACAACCTGATCAAGAGTTTCATCGCCACAAAGGTCCTTGGACTGCCCCGGTCATACTGAACTCTGCCTGTCGGGCACTCCCTACGGGGATGCCCGACAGGGTCTTCGTCTACCCTGCCGCAACCGGGGCGCGCTGAAGGCAGACGCCGACGAAAGGACATGAGCATGTGTTCAGGCTGCGGGACCCCGCCCTCGAATATTGACTGGTACAGCGCAGGCGTGCCGGATTCCCCTGGCGGCCGGATACAGGCCAGAACGCGGCTGGCCCGGGCCGCGAATGCCGTCCTGACCGGGTCCGGGCTCAGTGTCACTTTCTACCAGGGTGCCTCAAGCCTGTCGATGCGGAACACGGGCGGGGCCACCGAGCCGGTGCACACTTTGTCGGACGTCTGGACTGCTGCCGGCAAGCTCTCCGGCATTCACTTGGATCCGCTGGCTCCGCGCTTCACCGGGCGGCCTTCTGTGAGCCCGGCCGATGATTGATGTGACGGTCGTCGGCGGTTTCCTCGGCGCAGGCAAAACGACGTGGCTTTCCAGAATTCTGGAGGGCGGCGCCTCCGTGCACGCCGCGGGGTCCGTGGCTGTAGTCGTCAATGACTATGCCTCCGTTGGAATCGATAACTGGCTTCTTGATTCGGCCTCCGGCGAGGCTGGCGGAATGAGCGCCAGACTGGTGGCCGGCGGCTGCGTGTGTTGTGACAGGAAAGAGGAACTCGTCTCCTGCCTCATCTCGCTCGTGGGGTCAGCGCACAGAACCGGGCAGCCCGACGGCGCCGGTCTCAGCCACATTTATATCGAGACGTCCGGGGTGGCGGATCCCCGCTCCATTGTCGAGGTCATTACGGAGCACCCGGTGCTTCAGGCGAATCTGGTGCTCAAGGAACTGGTCGTCGTTGTGGACGGCGCCAATGGCAGAAGCCAATTGCGCCACCAGGAGTTGGCCCGGGCCCAGGTCAGCTGCGCGGACCGCGTTGTATTCTCCAAGCTGGATCTCGCCGCGGAGGACACCTTTTCTTCCCTCGCGGCCCTCGTCACACGGCTCAACCCCACCGCGGGCCTCAGCGGCGCCGTTGATGGCCGCGAATCACCCCTCACGCCCGGCCAGGTCGCCCTGGCCCTGGAAGCGCTCCCGGTGGAGGGCGAACGGCAGTGGGAACGGGAAAATTTCAACCCTGAGGCGTGGACGGTCCAGTTGTCCGCCCAGGTGTGCTGGGCCGAGTATGCGCTGTGGCTCGATGCGGTCACCCGCACCCACCCAGAGCATGTGCTCAGGAGCAAAGGGATTATCCACACGCCTAACGGGCCGATCGTGCTTCAGTCCGTGGGCCGGGTCATCGCCCAGCCCCGGCCCGTGCCCCCATCCGAGCGGCCCGCGGATTCAGACCCGACGTCCATGGTTTTCATCACCCAGGGGTTGGATCAGGATCTGCTGGCCCGGTCCCTACACACCTTCGTTCCCAGCGCGTTCCAGGACCGGGCTCCACAGGCGGGCGCTAACTGACGGTCGTGACCTCCGGGTGTCGCGCTGCCTGGAGGTCCATGGACCGTGCGGCTGCGGCGAGCTGGGCAGCGCGTTCGACTCCCAGCAGTCCGGCGATTTTTTCTTCGATGTCCTGCCAGCCGGGTCGGTCTCCTGCGGAGCCCCGGAAGGCAGCCTCGGACCGGGAGATAACGTCCCCGCCCTTGAGGCGGACGTGGACTTCGGCCTGCCAGGAGGCCGGGAAGGCGGCCTCGAGGGCTTCGCTGGTGTAGCAGCGGACCTTTTCCATCCATGGACGCAGCTCGGCGGCAATGTGCGGTGCGTGGCCGAATTGCTCCACGGTGGCGTTGCCAGTGCTCAATGCCAGGGCGGCTCCGAACGGCATGTTGAACTGGGCATCGACCGTTGAGCTGACCTCAAGCTTCCGTTCAGCAGGTTCCGAGACAAGCGCCGCGCCTGCCTTGATCACGCCCACATCGATGGACTCGATCTCCTGGACCGTCAGGTCAGGAAAGTCGCTGTGGATGCCACGCAACAGGTCGATGTTTCCATGCATGTACCGGCAACAGGGGTAAAACTTGATGCTCGTTTGCAATGCGCTTTGACCGAAGGTGAGCGAGAGTTCGCGTCCAGCCTGCGTGCCTTGGCCGTACTGGACCAGGAAGCCATCGCGGCCCTCCAATGACCGCTCAGGTCCCGTGAAACCGGCGGCGGCCAATCGAGCGGCCCGGATTCCTGTGGACGCGGCCTGACCGGCATTGAGTCGCTTTGTCCAGGATCCGTCGGAGAGAAACTCCAGGCTTCCTGAGGCCATGTTCGCCGCCAGGCCCAGCGCGTGCCTCGTCTCCTCCACGCCCAGGCCGAGCATTCGAGCCACGGCCGCGGCCGAGCCGAGAACACCCGCGACTCCAGTCGGATGGAACCCTCTGCCGTAGCTTTCGCGCGCACCGAGCAACACGCCAACGGAACACATCACGTCATAGCCGACAATGGCGGCCGCAATGAGATCCTCCGCCGGCAGTTCATGTTCGTCGGCCACCGCCAAAAGGGCCGGAAAAACTACCACCGCAGGGTGCAGCGACGCCTCTTCGAAGGTGTCATCGAGCTCGAGCCCGTGGGCCATGATCCCATTGACCAAGGCCGCGTCCTCGGGTGTGGCCCAGCTCTGGGTGCCGAGGAGGGCAGCGCTGTGCTGCGGCGATCGTTGGTTGGACACGGTAACCGCGGCGCGCGAGGCGCCAGCTGAGTCAAGGTCTGCCCCGCCGAGACTGACGCCCAGGAAGTCGAACAGGAGCAGCTGCATCCAGTCGCGGAGCTCAGGCGTCACATCGTGAGGGTCAGTCACGTGTTCGGCCAGTGTCTGCGCGAGTGTCTTATGAGTCATGAATATCCCTTTCTCGGAAGTGCCGGAGGAGAACCTAGTTATCCGCCAATGGCGCTGAACAGTTGTCCGCACCTTAGGGCACGGTGGAGGCCCGTGCCACCAGGTGCGGTGCGAGGAGTTTGGATTCCGTTTCCCGTCCCGCCATCAGGTCGAAGAGCAGTGTCATCGCTTCCTGGCCCATCTGAAACATGGGTGAGCTGACTGAGGTCAGGGGAACCGGAAGGTAGGAGGACAGCGGGACATCGTTGTAGCCCACTACAGCAACGTCGCGGCCAGGGACCTTGCCGAACTCACGGATCGCCCCCATCGCCCCGATGGCCGCGAAATCATTGATGGCGAATATCGCCGTCAGGTCCGGGTTGCCGGCCAAGAGAGCCGAGCCGGCCTCATAGCCGCCCACAGCGTCCGTCCCGGAATTGATGATCCTGCCGTCATCAAAGCTCATGCCCGCGGAGCGGAATTGCGATACGAAGCCGTGTGTGCGTTCGGCGCACGTACTCGCATAGCTCGGCCCTGCAATGATTCCCACGTTTTCATGTCCTAGCTCCAACAGATGGGATGCCGCCAGCCGACCCCCCAAAATGTCGTCCGTCGTTACTGACGGATGGCCCCGCAGCCGTCTGTTCACGAGGACGTAGGGACTCCACGCGTGCTCAGAATCCCAACCAGCTCGTCGCCGTCCAGGCGTGCATCGCCCAGGACCACGCCCTCCACGCGCCGCAACAGAAGATCGTTGAGCTTTTCCCTCCGCCGCAGCGGGTCATCGTTGCTGTTGGACACAAAAGTGTTGTAACCGCGTTCAGTAGCGAAGGAATCGATTCCTTCGTAGATCGTGGCCAGAACATAGTCCGATACCCGGGGAACCAGCACACCGAGCACACCGCTTCGCCCCGTACGCAACGCCGCTGCCGCCGGGTCGGGTTCATAGCCCATCTCGTTAGCCAGGAGCCGTATCCGGTCCACGGTCTCTGCCCCGATTCTTGGGTCGGAGGACAGGGCACGCGACACAGTCGAGACGTGGACGCCAGCCCGCTTGGCCACCTCCGTCAGGGTGACGGCTCTTGAAACTCGTGGCATATTACTCCCTCAGCTACGCAGGTGTGAGTTAGGGAACGGTGGGAGAAGCGAGCGGCTCCAGGACCCCGAACACCAGCACCGCTCATGGCATGCAAAGGATTTCGCAGGTGCGGCTACATCATTTCATCCACGAACCACGTTACGCCACTGGTATCGGGTTGTGAACAGGCGAATACATGTAAAAATATTTTATATTAGACCCTTGACGCGTGAGGCTTCTCACATCTACGCTCAGTGCAATCGGATGCGCAAATCCATCTCTCTCTCGCCTGACGGCATCCACTCACGGCTTCGTCAAAGCGGCATCGCCGCTCTTCCCGAGATCACTCACCAAAGGAGAAACCCATGGCAAAAGACATTAAGGTCTGCATCGGCGTCGACATCGACGCAGTGGCCGGCTGGATCGGCTCTTACGGAGGGGCGGACTCCCCTGCAGATATTCAAAGGGGCATGTTCGCCGGCGAAGTAGGCGTTCCGCGGCTGCTGAAGCTCTTCAAGAAATTCGGCATCCAGACAACGTTCTTCTCCCCGGCCACTCAATCGAGACGTTTCCTCACCGGATCGAGCAGATCGTCGAGGCCGGCCACGAACTCGGCGCCCACGGCTACACGCACGAAAACCCGATTGCCATGACGCCGGAACAGGAAGAAGACGTCCTGAACAAATCCATCGAGCTGATCGAGAAGTTTTCGGGAGAACGGCCCCGCGGATACATCGCCCCCTGGTGCGAACTGTCGCCCGTGACCACGGATCTCCTCCTCAAGAACGGGTTCAAATACGACCACAGCCAGGCGTTCCACGACTTCCAGCCGTTCTACGCACGCACGGGAGACACCTGGACGAACATCGACCTGTCCAAGCCCGCGGCCCACTGGATGAAGCCGCTGGTTCGAGGAAACGAAATTGACCTCGTCGAGATCAACTTCAACTGGTACATCGATGACCTCCCCCGATGATGTTCATCAAGGCGAGCCCGAACAGCCACGGCTTCGTCAATCCCCGGGACATCGAGCAGATGTGGCAGGACCAGTTCGACTGGGTGTACCGCGAGCACGACGACTACGCGATCTTCCCGATCACCATCCACCCTGACGTATCCGGCCGGCCGCAGGTCCTGCTGATGCTCGAACGCCTCCTCGAGTACATCTCCGGCCATGACGGCGTCTCGTTCGAAACGTTCGAAACGGTCGCGTCGGACTTTAGGGAGCGTTTCCCCTTCGAATCCGACAGCCGCTACCCGTTCGACCGCGACCTTCCCTAAAGGTCCGTTCCGGAGGCAATCGTCCGTCCGGAACCGGGCGCCGTGCCTCCGCTCAATACAGCAAAGGTGCCCACGGAACGTGGTCAGCAGCACTTGCAGTTTCTGGCCACGTTCCCCTCTCAACACATCGTTTTTGCCTGCTAAGGACTCACCACAGTGTCGAATCAACTTCCCCGTATCGCCGTTATCACGTTGGGCGGAACCATCGCCTCGGTCCCGGACTCCAGCGGAAACGACGCCGTCCCCAAAATGACGGCCGAGGCTTTATTCGACGGGGTGCCCCAGGCCAGAAAACTGGCGACCTTGGCGCCCTACAGCTTTCGCCAGTACCCTTCCGGAGATCTGTCCCTGAAAGACATCCTGGAACTCGCCGGTCTCATCGAGGACATGGCTCAGGCCGAGAACATCGACGGTGTCGTCATCACCCAAGGCACGGACACCCTGGAGGAAACATCGTTCCTTCTGGATCTGCTCCTGACGACGGACCTTCCCGTCGTCCTCACCGGCGCCATGCGCAATCCCGGACTCCCGGGAGCCGACGGACCGGCGAATCTCCTGGGTGCCGTGCAGGTAGCAACAAACCCTCAGTCCCGGGGACTGGGGCCCGTGGTGGTCTTCAACGATGAAATTCACCTGCCCAGGTTTGTGCGGAAAATGCACAGCGCCAGTACCGCAGCATTCAGCTCCCCTAACGCCGGACCTATTGGCTGGATCAACGAAGGCCGGGTCAGGATCCCCCTCAGGCCGGCGACTAGAACAAGAGCGCTGCCGCGGGAACTGATTTCAACCTCGCGGCTGCCCCGGGTGGCTCTGCTGAAACTCGGTCTCGACGCCGAAGAAGCCCTGATCGGGCTGGTTCTGCAGGACGGCTTTGACGGAATCGTCATCGAGACGTTCGGTGGCGGCCACGTACCTCGACAACTGATGCCCTCGCTGACCGCGGCGGCAGACAAGATCCCGGTGGTTTTCGCTTCCCGCACTGGTGCGGGAGAAGTTTATGAATCAACCTACGGATTTCCGGGATCAGAGAAAGACCTTCTCTCCCGGGGACTGCTGAGTTCCGGAATATTGGATGGCCTGAAATCACGCCTGCTGCTCACCCTGCTCCTCGCCACCGGCGGTGTCCGGGACGAGATCAGCCAACGATTTCAGGACTTCCTGTCTTAGACAGAATTCGGAACCGCGCCAACGCAGTTCCGATGCCGCGGACGGAGTCCGTACAACCCATCAATGACAAGGGAATTGAGATAATGACAGTTTCACAATCTCTGACGCCGGAAGCACCTGTGGTGACCCCCCGCGACGTCAAGATCGCCACCTGGATATGCTTTTTCGCCTGGACGTTCGCGGTCTATGATTTCGTCCTGTTCGGCAATTTGCTGCCCGTGGTCGCAGCCGAATTCGGATGGGACGCCAGCACGGCGACAGGTCTCAACACCTGGGTAACTGTAGGAACCGCCCTGGTCGCATTCGGCGTGGGGCCCATCGTAGATAACATCGGCCGGCGGAAAGGCATCATCATCGCCGTGATGGGTGCAGCGATAGCATCACTACTCACCGCTGCCGTCGGATGGGTCTTGGGAGTTGCCGCCGGGATCGGATTTGTACTGCTGATCATCGTCCGCTCCGTAGCCGGACTTGGATACGCGGAACAGGCCATCAACGCCACTTACCTGGGCGAAATGTTCGCCCACGCATATTCGGACCCGGCCAAGGCACGCCGCCGAGGCTTCATCTACTCCCTCGTACAGTCCGGGTGGCCCGTTGGCTCAGTGCTCGCAGCAGCGTCCATCGCCATTATCCTTCCGATCGGTGGATGGGAATGGACTTTCGTCGTCGCAGCGTTCCCCGCGATTTTCATTCTTATTGCCGGCCGCTACCTCAAGGAGAGCCCCCAGTTCACGGCCCGCCACAAGGCACAACAGCTTTTGCGGGAAGGGAAGACAGCAGAGGCCCATGCCCTGGCAGATACGGTCGGCGTTGACCTCACTGAGACAGCGGCACCGCTCGCAGCAGCCTTCAAGGGAGAGTCCCTCCGGTCTACCCTGGTTATTGGATTCTCATTCCTCCTCAGCTGGCTGGGTGTCCTCGCGTTCGCCATTCTCGGCACCTCGGTGCTGACGGCGGCCAGCGGTAAGGGGATCACGTTCGACAATGCCCTGGGCATCCTCATCGTCTCCAACCTCACTGCGTTCCTTGGATACCTCGCGTTCGGATGGCTGGGAGACCGGATCGGCCGTCGCAACGCTATCTCCATCGGATGGATTCTCTGCGGAGTCTCCTTCGGCGGAATGCTGCTGGCCCCCAACGGAAACTTTGCCCTCATCATCACGCTTTACAGCGCAGGACTATTCTTCCTGATCGGGCCATATGCGTCGCTGCTGTTTTTCAACAGTGAAAGCTTTCCTGTCCACACACGCGCCACCGGCGGTTCGATCATTAATGCGGCCGGCCAGCTCGGAGCCATCATCGGCGGTGTGCTGATCACGGCATCCCTGACAGCGGGCATGTCCTGGACAGGCGCCGCGTTCTGGTGGGGCGTTCTTCCGATCTTCGCCTCGGGAATTCTCATCCTGGCGGCCCGGAACGTTGACCCCGCAAGGCGCGAACCGACTAAGAAGCGGCTCCCGCCAAGGACCCAACAGCGACGTCAATAATGCAACACAGGCAGACGCAACAGCGTAGGTGACTTCCTCCCAATTCCGCGAGCGACGGAGGAAGTCACCCGCTGGACGCATACCGCCGAGTACAGCTTCACCAACATCGAAGGAAATTCATATGCCTAATGAGTCGGGCACCACGTACTCCTCCCTCGCGTCACCGGTCCGGATTGGTGCTACGGAGCTTCCCAACCGAGTGGCGCTGGCTCCGATGACTCGGGTCAGCGCAACAGCCGAAGGTCACGCGACTGACCGCATGGCCTCGTACTACGAAAAGTTCGCCCGCGGTGGCTTCGGCTTGATTATTACCGAGGGCATGTACATCGACACTCAACACAGCCAGGGCTACCTCTACCAGCCGGGAATCGCGACCGAAAGCCAAGCCGAGGCGTGGAAGCAAGTCGTGGATGCCTCACACCGGTCAGGCGCCCGTATCTTTGCTCAGCTCATGCATGCCGGTGCCCAGAGTCAGGGCAACACGTTCGTGGACACAACGATCGGCCCCTCCGCCATCGCCCCCAAAGGCGAACAGCTGAGTTTCTACAGGGGGTCAGGCCCGTATCGGGTGCCCTCGGAAATCTCCAAAGCCCAGATATCAGAGGTCCGCGGGAGCTTCGTCCGGGCAGCTTTGCGCGCCCAGGCGGCAGGCTTTGATGGTATTGAAATCCACGGAGCCAACGGTTACCTCATTGATCAATTCCTGACCGGTTACCTCAACGTCCGCTCCGACCACTACGGCGGATCGTCGGAAAACAGGGTCCGGCTTGCCAGCGAAATCTGCCGAGACATAGTGGAGGCCGTCGGACCCGGAATGACGGTCGGAATCAGGATCTCCCAAGCCAAGGTCAGTGACACGGCACACCGCTGGCCAGGCGGCGCCGAAGATGCCCGCACCATATTCAGGACCTTGGGCGAAACGGGAATCGACTACATTCACACGACCGAATACCGGGCTGAGGCCCCGGCATTCGAAGACACCCCAGAGTCACTCGCTGCTCTGGCCAAACAGTATTCAGGAGTGGCCATTATCGCCAACGGCAGCCTCGACCATCCGGAGGCAGCCGCAGCGATGATTCGCAACGGAAGCGCCGACGTCATTGCCCTGGGAAAGGCCGCCCTGGTCAACCGGGACTGGCTCCACCGGGTACGCGGCGATATCCCCTTGGATACGGAAATGCACCCCGGCCTGCTCGCTCCCATAGCCGACATCAAAGACTGGGAACTCCACCGGGAAACCCCTCACGATGCGGCCGACGGGGGACTGTAGATTTATCGGTGTAACTCCAGAGAATTAGGAGGCAGCCGTGACTGAAGTGATTGGTGAGGCGAAGACCGAGTCTGTTCTCGGCCCGGTTCCGGGTACCGTTCCGCGAGTTCCCGCCGTCCCGGCCGGCCGGATCATGCCCGGGTGGACCTGTCTGAGCTGGTGCTCGAGGTGATGGGATGGCACCCGGACTTCACCGCCTCCTTCACCTCCGCAGCCGGCGTGTCCTCCCGGCTGACCGACCTGCACGTTTCGGTCCCCGCACTGCTGACCGCGCACGCGCTCAACATCGGGTTCGGACCGGTGATCGCCGACGCGCCGGTGGCTGAACATGATCTGCGATCAGTCCGTCGGGCTGGCGGCCAGGGTGGTGTCGGGCACCCCGAAGGACACCCTTCACTTCGTGGACCTGCTCTAGAACCCCGACGGCAGCCAACGGCCCGAGGTGCTGATCACCGACCAGGGTTCCTACTCCGACATCGTGTTCGGACTGGTCACCTTGCTGGGGTTTCGACTACCGGCCGGTCCTCGCGGACCTGCCCGACGCCAAGCTATGGCGGATCAACCGGTCAGCCGACTACGGCCCGGCTCGACAGGACCGCCCGGGAAAGATCGACATCGAGAAGGTCCGCCGGCACTGGCCGGACATCTGCCGGATCGCCGCGTCGATCCACACCCGCGAGGTCTCCGCCCACGATGTGATCCGCATCCTGCAACGCGACGGCCGTCCGACCGATCTGGGCGAGGCGGTGGCTCACTACGGCCGGATCTTCAAAACCCTGCACGTCCTCACCTTCGTCGATGACCCGGCCTACCGCCGGGAGATGAAAGCGATGCGCAACCCCTCGACCACGCCCTGACCGCGCTGCGGGAACAGTGCTACCCGGTGCTCGATGCCGATGTCGTCCGCCTGTCGGCGTACGTGCGCCGGCACATCAACGTCCACGGCCACTACTCCTTCCAACGCCCGGACCTCGCCGGCGGCCGTCGCACTCTGCGCGATCCAGACCACCGCGACAGCAACGAGGAATAAGACGAGTCTGAGAGGCAACGGAAAGAAACCGGGCATTAAGGGGTGTCGGAAAACGACCATGTACCGACGCCCGACCCTGCTGTCATTTTTCGAAGTCGTCTGCACGGAATGTTCGAAGTTGTCTGCACAAGTCCGTGTGGTCGGTGGATGCTGAGCGCCAGCCATGGCACATTCCCGCCCGGTCCATACCGGCCGGCGCGGATCCGTGGCCAGCCGTGGTCCTCGCGGATTCAAGTTAGGCGACGCCGTAGAAGTGGTGCAGACGACTTCGATACAGAATGCCTGTTGTGCAGCCGGGTTCGAACACCCAGCTGTTCACAGTTGTCTGTCTCGAGAGGTCCGGCGGGGCGGCTGGTCAGGGCCTCGCGTGTTTGTGTGCTCGGGAGATGCTTGAACCGTTTTTACTGCCTATCGGACGATGGCTTCCGACGCCAATCAAGCCGGGTTTCACAGCCCGCGGGATGCTTTCGATCGGTGCGTGCTTTCCGGACGTCGCTTCCTTCGTGTCCGGCCCTGCGCAGAATTATGTCCGGCTCTTGGCCGAGTCGCTTGCCCGGGTTAACAGAATGCTTCATGATGCACGTGTGGTCCTACGGGGAAAACATCGGCAGCCCGTGGAAAGGACGCCATGCCTCGCAGGAACGGTACACGTTATCCGCCGGCGCCCGCCGGAATGGCGCAGACAAGGACGGAAACCCCCACGGGGGTGTTTAATGGCCGGGAAATTTGAGATTTTTCTGGATGCGGAGTCACAGTACAGATTCCGGTTATCGACGCATGATGGGGCCGTCATCGCCGCATCGCGGGGCTTCGCGGACAAGCCCGCGGCGGTGGCCGAGATCAGTGACGTTCATCAGTGCGCAGGAACGGCCCTGATCCCCGATCCCAGTTCCCGCGGCGCCCTGCTGTCCAGGGTGCGGAATCGCCCGTGGGAACAACGAACGCGGACGTGAACTCCGCGTCCCGTGAGTGCATGGGCCGGACCGAGGAACTTGTGCACGCCCGGGACCGGATGCGGGGACTGCTTTCGGCCGTGATTTCCCTCACCGAGGATCTGAGCCTGGAGACTCTCCTGGACCGTGTCGTGCAATCGGCGTGCGAGCTCATCGGTGCCCGGTTCGGTGCGCTTGGCGTCATTGGCGAGGATCAGTCGCTGAGCCATTTCATCACCGTGGGCATCGACGAGGACGGTATCAGGTTGCTCGGTGAGCTGCCCAAGGGACACGGCGTTCTCGGTCATCTGATCCGGGAGCCCCATCCGTTGCGGCTCCACGATCTGCGCGAGCACCCCTTGGCATCAGGCTTCCCGTCCAACCATCCACCCATGAAGACGTTCCTGGGTGTACCCGTCACGGTCCGGGACACCGTCTTCGGGAACCTGTACCTAACAGAGAAGAAGGGCGGAGAAGACTTCACCGGGGAGGACGAAGACCTCGCTGTTGCCCTGGCCTCGGCCGCCGGTGTTGCGATCGAGAACGCCCGACTGTTCGCGGACAGCCGCCACCGGCACGAGGAGCTCACACTCCTTGCGTTCCGGGACCCTCTCACTGGGCTGGCCAACCGGGCATTGTTCCGCGACCGCCTCGAACACGCCCTGACCGCAGGGGACCGCTCGCTCACCCATGTGCTCCTTCTGGATCTGGATGATTTCAAGGAAGTCAACGACGTCCTGGGCCATCACGCCGGGGATGAAATGCTGATCGAGGCCGGCCGGCGCCTGCGCAGTTGCGTGGGACAAGACGATACGGTCGCCCGGCTCGGCGGGGATGAATTCGTCATCCTGCTGACCTCCGTGTCCGACCCTGCGGCGGCGGCCGAGCGGGTCGTGTCCGCGATGAGTGTCCCCTTCATTCTGCACGGCCATGAACTCCACCCCAGCGTCAGCCTCGGCATGACCGGCGCCGACAGCCTGCTGCATGCCCCGGACCTGCTTCGGCGGGCCGACATCGCGATGTACGCGGCGAAAGCGGCCGGAAAGAACTGCTACATGCGCTTCCACCCGGACATGATGGCCGCCGTGCTGGCCCGCAACGATCTGGAAACCGGTCTGCGCACCGCGGTCGAGCGCGGAGAGATCACCGTGCACTACCAGCCCGTCATCAACACCGCCCGCGCCGCCGTCACACAGGTCGAAGCTCTGGTCCGCTGGCAGCGGCCCGACAGGATCGTTTCGCCCTCGGAGTTCATACCGGCGGCGGAAAGCAGCGGGCTGATCCACACAATCGGCCATGAAGTCCTCAGCCAGGCCTGCACCCAGCTGCGGTCCTGGCTGGAACAAAGCCCGGAACACTGCGTGGCCGTGAATGTCTCCGCCGTGCAGCTGCGCGATCCAGGCTACGCTCGCACCGTCCTGGAAACCCTGGACGCCACCGGAAACAAAGGCAACCAGCTCATCCTGGAAGTCACCGAAAGTGTCTTCCTGGACCCCGCACCCCATATCACCGCCCAGCTGAGACACCTGCGCGCCCATGGCGTCCGGGTAGCCCTGGACGACTTCGGCACCGGCTACTCCTCGCTCGGCCGACTCCAGGATCTCCCCGTGGACATCCTCAAAATCGATAAGTCGTTTGTCTCCGTCATCATCACCGGTAAGGAAGACCTGCCGATCCTGACCTCCATGACAGTCCTGGCCCATCGCCTCGGACTCAGGATCACCGGCGAAGGCGTCGAAACCCCCGCCCAGGCCCGACACCTGCTCAACCTCGGCTGCGATTCCCTCCAGGGCTACCTCTTCTCACGGCCTGTACCACCCCAAGACCTTCCCGTTGCCGAACAACACGCCACGGACCGCTTCCTCGAGATCGACGCCGGGACACTGGAAAACGCCGCAGAACAAAGCCGCTGATGCGGAGCGCGCCCGGCCCAGAACGTCAAGGACTGGCTGGCTGAAAATCCCCGGGTGAAAATGCATTTCACCCCGACCAGCTGTTCCTGGCTGAACATGGTGGAGATCTTCTTCGGGATCATCACCCGCCAGTGCCTCAAACGCGGAGCCTTCAGCTCCGTGGAGGACCTGGAAGAAACCATGGAACGCTACATCCAGAACCACAACCAGGACGCCAAACCATTCACCTGGACCAAATCAGCGGACTATCTCCTGGGCAAGATGAAACGCAAACAAACCATTAACACGGAACACTAGATTTCGTGATGAGCCATACGCTGAGCTCTTAACGCGCCTTGAGGATGCGTGACTAAGTATCTCGAGATTGAGGATGTGTTGCAGGTCGCGGACCGGTATGGGTTCCATATCCGCGACATCGGGCTCCTGGCCTCGGCCTTGGCCCGTCCGACAACGACAGTCATGGGTGTGGAAGCCTAACCCGAGTTAGCGACGAAGTCAGCGGCCTTGATGGAGTCGGTGGCCAACGGCAAGACTGCCGGCCGCGTCTCTGAGGACAACATCACCAGGGTGCGGGAGGCCATTTCCGAACTCGGGTACGTGGTGGACGGCATCGGCAGCTCACTCGCCAAAGGCGTCAGCTCCATCGTCCTGCTCGTGGCCCGGACATCTCCAACCCATTTTTCGCCAAGGTGATCGCCGGGGTCCGGGAGTCCCTCGGCGCTGATTACCAGCTGCTGCTGTCCGTCACCGACGCCGGGGAGTTCCCGCAGGCGGACGACGTCCGGAAGCTGATGGCGCTCCGGCCGGCCGGGCTTCTGGCCGACGCTCCCAACGCTGAACTCCTGGAAGAACTTTCCGCCGCCGGCCCCGTGGTCCTGCTCGACGCCCCGGGCCTGGAGGCGTACGCCCCGTCCGTGAACCTGGACGTTGCGCACGGCGCGCGCCAGCTGGCCGCGCATCTGGCCGGGGCGGGCCACCGCCGGGTCGCTTACGTGGACAGCGTCACCGGCACGGCAACGTTCGGCGTCCGCCGCGAAGCCTTCCTGGACGAGGCAGCGGCCCACGGAATAACGGTGCCCGCCGATGGCATCATCAGTACCACCATCGACGTCGGTGCGTCCGCCGGCGCGTCCGCCGCCGCCTGGCCGGCATGGCAGCAGGCCGGGGTCACCGCCATCGAATGCCGCACGCACACGCATGCCTACGGCGTGCTGCAGGAAGCGCGGGTGGCAGGCGTGCGGATCCCCGGCCAGCGGGCCATTGCCGGCTTCGATGACCTGCCGTATTCCGCGACGAGTAATCCCAGCCTGACCAGCGTGCACCTGCCGGCAACCTCGCTGGGGCTGAAGGCCGGCTGGCAGTTGCGCCGGCTCATGGAAGGCCACCGGTTGGAGCAGCCGCAGCTGACGCTGGAGAGCTCCTTGGTGGTCCGCAACTCCACATCGGCATAACACTGCGCCAAGCATGACAAGCCGCTGTCACACCCCCGCCGTAAGCTGGGTGCATGCCGAGTAACTGGGACAGCCTGGACATCAGCCTGCGTGAATCCGTGCAGGAAAACGTGGAGATCTACGAGCGCGTCCGCCCTGCCCTGAAGCTGGTCACCAAGGACGTCCTCCACATCCTCCGAGACATGCTGAAGGACACCGAGGTCACGCCGCTGTTTGTCACCGGGCGCACCAAGTCGGTGGAATCGTTCCGGGAGAAGATTTCCCGGATAGAGGAACCGCTGGAACCCGGCGGCCCCCCGGTGCTGAAGTTCCCGGACCCGTTCCGCACCCTCAATGACATGGTGGGCGTGCGCGTCATCACCAAGCTGCCCGCGGAAAATGCCCTGGTGGCCAACATCATCAAGCGCCAGCGCCAGGTCTTCGACTGCCGCGGCGACCGCGAGAAGGACATCGGCTCCATCGAGTCCGGCACGTATGGCTACTCCAGCCGCCACCTCATCCTGCGCACTATCCAGAACGAGGCCGTCAAGGATTACCAGCAGTCCTTCAATCCGGACATTCCGGCCAACGGCAGCTACTTCTTCGAATGCCAGATCCGCACCGTATTCGCCCATGCGTGGAGCGAAATCGAGCACGACATCCGTTTCAAGGCAGAGGACCCCCGCGCCTGGACGCCGCATTTCGACCGCCAGTTCACCGCCACCGCCGCCATGCTGGAAACCGTAGAGAGTGCCTTCGCGGACCTGCACGAACGCTATGAGGAAGTCCGCAGCTACTGGGACCTCGACGGCGAGGGCGCCGCGCAGCTCACGCCCAACCGGATCCGCGACGTCTGGCGGACGCTGCTGCCGCACGTGGACCGCAAAGTGGATGACGACTGGGGATGGGCCGCCGAGCTCATGGCCGCCCACGGCCTCAACCAGACCGTCCAGCTGGCCGGCCTGCTCAGCGCCCAGCGGATCACCGAGGTCCGCAAGGCGCTGGACCACCGGTACTCCCCGGCCCGGACCGCCTGCTGGATGACCTCCTGCTCTGGCAGTACGGCACCAAACACATCGACCTCACCGCAGAGGCGCCCGACGCTGTCCCGCACCCGCGGCGCGACAGCCTCCTGCGGCGGCTCAAACAGATCGAGCGCTACCGCCAGACCAAGCCCGAGTAGACCACTCGCGGAGCCGCAGGATTATTGGGCACCCCCGACATTCAACTACCCTTGACTCATGGTGGAGGCTGTTGTAGACGGACCTCCTATGCTCCCGGCTCCAGCCCCGCGGCAAGATCCGGCACCTGTTTTTGCCCCTCTCCGACAAGGATTCCGCCATTTCCACGGACGCATTCTTCGCCACGCTCGCCCGGATCCGCAATGTCATCCTGCCTGCGGGCGCACGGTCCTGGCTGAACACGCCGCGGGGGCTCCTCACCGGCTTCATCCTGGTGCACCTGGGTTTCCTGATCTTCGCGGCGCTGCTGTCCCTGCGCGGCGAGGCCTTCAGCGACACCTTCATTTACCGCGAGTGGGCCCGGGCGGGTTTTGACGAGACCAACCTCAGCAGCGGCCCCAGCCCGTGGGTGTACCCGATCCTCGCGCTGATCCCCATGGCCCTGGCAGGGCTTGCCGGTCCCGGACCGTTTTTCTTCCTCTGGGTGCTGATGACCACCATCCTCAACGGCTGGGCCCTGGCCAAGCTCACGGAGCGTGGCCGCAACCAGGACGCGATCCCCGCGGGCTGGTGGTGGCTGATCTTCACTCTGCTCATGGGCTGGCTCGGCTTCGCCCGCGTGGACGGCCTCACCGCACCGATCGTCCTGGTGGCTCTGGCCTACGGCGTGGGCCGGCCGTTCATCGCGTCGGTCATCCTCGCCGCCGCCACCTGGGTGAAAGTGTGGCCGGCCGCCGTGATGCTTGCCCTCTTCGCCGTCGTCAAGAACCGCCTGCTGGTGGTGCTGGCCGGCGTGGCCACGTCAGCAGTGGTGGTGGCACTCGCCGCCGCGGTTGGCAGTGTGTCCAAGCTGCTGAACTTCCTGACCCAGCAGGGTGACAGGGGCATGCAGCTCGAGGCAACGTTCACCACCCCGTGGCTGTGGCTGGCCGTGCTGAACATCGGCGACTCCCGGATGTACATGAACACCGATATCAACTCCATGCAGGTGGACGGACCCGGTACCGCTGCGATGTCCGTGCTGATGCAGCCGCTCCTCATCCTTGCAGCGCTGCTCGTAGCCGGGCTGACGTTCTGGGCGCTGCAC
This sequence comes from Arthrobacter sp. Hiyo4, assembly GCA_002370555.1. GTDB lineage: Bacteria > Actinomycetota > Actinomycetes > Actinomycetales > Micrococcaceae > Arthrobacter. Next base: position 131,638 of record AP014718.1, on the reverse strand, counting down.
AACGGCAAGCTCAACAGCAACGGCAAGGCCGACGGCGGCGTGGACCGCACGGAGCTGCTGCTGGCCGGAGCTCTCACGCTGGCCACCGCCTTTGTGGTGTTCAACAAGGTGGGCTCGCCCCAGTTCATGGTGTGGCTGGCCCCGGCCGTAGCGGTGGGCCTTGCGCACAGCTGGCGTGAGTGGCGCGTCCCGCGGCCATGCTGATCGCCATCGCCGTGGCCACGTTCTTCATCTACCCCCTGTTCTACGATGCCCTCAGCCACAACAACCCCCTCATGGCAGGCGTGCTGACCATCCGCAACGTCCTCCTGGTGGTCCTGTTCCTGTGGTCGGTCCGGCGCCTGTACTCGCTGGGCAAAAAGACTTCAGCGACCGTCCCCGCGCTCAAGGAGTCCTGAGATTTCCACGAAGTTCTTCGACCGGCTGGTCAGCGTCCGCAGCACAGTCCTGCCCGCCCGCGTGGTGGACTGGTTCGCCCGTCCGTCCAGCGTCTGGTGGGGCTTCGCGGTCATCCACCTGTATTTCCTGGGCTGGATGGCGTCCTTCTTCCTTAACGGCGATACCTTCAGCGACACCGAGCAGTACCGCCAGTGGGCCATGGACGGCTACAACCCGGACAGCCTGGACGGCAAGATCAGCCCCTGGGTGTACCCGGTGCTGGCACAGATCCCCATCTTCCTCGCGAACATTGCCGGACCGAGCCTCTACCTCCTGTGCTGGTTCCTGATCATCACGGCCCTCAACGCCGTCGGGCTTGCTTTCCTGACCCGCGGCGCTCGGAAGGTGAAGGGCATCGCCCCGGCCTGGTGGTGGCTGTTTTTCACCGTCTTTATGGGCTACCTCAGCTTTGCCCGCGTGGAGGGAATCACTGCCCCCATCGTGCTGATTGCCCTCCTGTACGCGGCCGAACGCCCCGTGGTGGCAGGGGTCCTGCTGAGCGTTGCCACCTGGCTCAAGGTGTGGCCGGCAGCGGTGCTGGTGCCGATCGTCATTGCCAGCCGGAAACGGATCCAGGTGCTGGCGTCCGGCGTCGCAGTCACCGCCGTGGTGGGCCTGGGCACATACCTGTCCGGCGGCCTGCCGCACATCATGGACTTCCTGACCAACCAGGGCGAACGTGGCATGCAGCTTGAAGCCACATTCTCCACGCCGTGGGTGTGGCTCAGCGTCTTCAACATCGCCGGTTCCAAGATGGCAGACAACACGGCCATCAACTCCACCGAGGTCTACGGCCCGGGCGCGGACGTGGCCGCGTTCCTGATGCAGCCTCTGCTGATCCTCGCCGCCGTGGTGGCCGCCGTCCTGCTGGTCCGGGCGCTGAACCGCGGCGCCGAGCGGGAGGAGCTCTTCCTCGAGGGCGCCCTGATGATGACCACGGCGTTCATCGTGTTCAACAAGGTGGGATCGCCGCAGTTCATCATCTGGCTGGCCCGGTGATCATCGCCGGCCTCACGCACGACTGGGAGCGGTGGAAGGTCCCGGCTGCCCTGCTGATGGGGATCGCCATCACCACGTTTGTGATCTACCCGCTGTTCTACACGCCCCTCATCCACGCCCACCCGGTCATGGCCGCCATCCTGACCACCCGCAACGTGCTCCTGGTGGTGCTGCTGTGGTGGTCGGTGAAGCGGACCGCCGAGCTCGGCCGCAAATCGCAGGCAGTCCCCGAGGCGCGGACCGCCTGAGGCGGTCCCGCAGGAGCGGACCGCCTAAGCTGGCGGGCTGTTGGCCAGGCCTTGGTCACATAGCTTTTGATGTCAAGCCGTCTGAGCCCCACTAACAATTCTTCGACGCACGCGATTTAGACTGCACCCATGTCCGAAACTGAACGAACCATCACTGACCCGCTCTTCGAAGCTGCCTACGAGGCCGCACAAAAGAGCCTCCGGGAGGGCGGCATCCCGATCGGTGCTGCCTTGGCCCGCGGCGGAGAGTTGATTGCCAGCGGCCACAACGAGCGTGTCCAGCATGGCGATCCAATCGCCCACGGGGAGATGTCTGCTTTACGGGCTGCCGGACGCCAGAAGAGCTACCGGGACACAACCCTCTACACCACACTGGCGCCGTGTGCGATGTGTACCGGGACCATCATCCAGTTCAAGATTCCGAGCGTGGTGGTGGGCGAGGCCGCGACGTTCCCCGGCGAATTCGAACTTCTCCGCTCACGCGGCATCGAAGTGGTGGTGTTGAATGATGCCCGATGCGTCGAGATGATGCGCACCTTCCAGGACGAACACCCTGAACTATGGGCGGAGGACATCGCCGAGTAGTCCACACACAAAGGAGCACCGGTGAAAATAGTGTCGGAGCTGCAGCGCCTCAGCGGGCGGTGCGGCGCTGGTCCAGGATCCAACGCCAACCACGCCGGGCCCAGTCCGAGGGTTTGCCCTCGATCAGCAGCTTCCGCGTGTGGATGTCCAGGACCAGCAGATAGAACGTGAACAGCAGCGCCGTCACGAACGCCAGCGACGACGCGTCAATGGCCAGCTCCACAAAGGACCAGACCGAGAGCTGGTCCTGCGCGCCGAACACCACAAAGAACGTCACACCCACGTAGAGACACCGGATCTGCCAGTCGTTCCGGATGCCCGTCACCGCCACGAACGGCAGGAACCAGAGGATGTACCAGGGCTGGATGATGGGCGAAAGCATCACGACGGCAGTGAACGCCAGGGCCAGCCGGCGCACCGCCCGCGAGTAGTCACCGCGGAACATCAGCAGCAGCACCAGCCCGATGGCCGCCCACTTCATGCCCGTCCGCAGCAGGTCCGCGATGGTGCCGCCGGGCAGCCCCAGCACGTTCCCGAGGAACTCTACCTGCTGCCCCAGGAAACCCGACGGCGAATAACCGGTGTACCCCGGTGTCGGGTCCATAATGGCCCACACCCAGCCCAGCCCGAGGTTGTAGGGGATCCCGCTGACGGCCAGCACGGCGAAACTGATTCCCGCCGTCGCACCCCAAATGAGGAACTTCCGCGTCCACGAGGCGGCGGGCCCCGCCCACATGACCCCGATGAACGGCAGGAGCAGTACGGTGATCGGCTTGATCCCGATGGAGGCGGTGACCAGCAGGATGCCGGCCAGGTAGCGCTTCGTCGCGGCGAAGTAGACGCCGGCGACGGCGAGGCCCACCATCAGCGCGTCGTTGTGGGCGCTGGCCACGAAACTGATGAGGAACAGCGGGTTGGCCACCGCAATCCAGAGGGCCCGGGCGCCGTTGATGCCATGCAGCTCGGCCAGCTTGGGCACGTAGATGACGCAGAGCAGGACACCGGCGCCGGCGATCAGTCGGAACAGCAGGACGGATATGTCGGGCTGTGCCCCTGTCAGCTCCACCACGCCGCGGGCGAGCCACAGGAAGTAGGGCCCGTAGGGCGTCCTGTTCTCGGCCCAGGCCGGGTCCGCGCCGAGGGCAAACCAGTTGTTGAGGGTGGAGATGCCCACGGTGTACGGGTTCTGGCCTTCCATGACCAGGCGGCCCTGGCCGGTGTAGGCGTAGACATCGCGGGAGAAGATGGGGACGGCCAGCAGGAGCGGCAGGGACCAGGCGGAGATGGCGATGACCACCGACCTCAGTGAGTGTTCGCCCCAGTCGTCCAGCCGCTGGCCCAGCCGGAGCCAGGACCGCATCAGGAGCATCGCGCCCACCGTCAGGAGCACGGTGGACAGCGTCACGCCCCAGCCCTCGGTGCGCAGGGCGATGACCACCGGCTGGCGGATCATGGGTGAGCCGTTGGCGATCCAGCCCGTTCCGATCGAGCCCACAAACATCATGAGGGCGCCGAGGAACCCCTGCCAGGTGGCGATGTACACCCGGCGCTTCGTGGGGGGTGCTACGGCGGGCGCAACCGTCTTCGGGAGCTCGGCCGCTGTCTTTTTCGACGGGCCGGGGATGCTCTCCGAAGTGCTGATGTGTGAACCGCCTGCCGTCATGTCTTGTGTGGTCCCCTACTTACGTTACGGCGCTGGCTGGACTAGCTATAGGCCGGTCTACAACCCAGTCATTTTAGCAGTTGGCCTAGCGTGTGCCCCAGACTTGTAGGGGCGGACGTGCCCCCTATTTCGCAATGAGGCGTCGCGCCGCCCCATCCCCACCTACGAATGAAGCCGCCACTGCCGGCTTCACCAACACGATTGGACCCAGCCATGGCCGTACGAAGCGTCCCCGATGCCCGGACCGGCACGCCGCAGCAGCTCCAGTCAGTCCGCGCCACGCTTCGCTCGCCGCGGCGGCTAAAGACCGAGGCATTGGCAGGGCTGGTGGTGGCGCTGGCGCTGATCCCGGAGGCGATCGCCTTCTCGGTGATCGCGGGCGTGGATCCGCGGATCGGCCTGTTCGCCTCGTTCACCATGGCTGTCACCATCTCTTTTGTGGGCGGCCGGCCCGCCATGATTTCCGCCGCCACCGGCGCCGTCGCCCTGGTCATCGCCCCGCTGATGCGCAGCCACGGCCTGGACCACCTGATCGCGGCCGTGATCCTGGCCGGCGTTTTCCAGATCCTGCTGGCGGTCCTCGGCGTCACACGATTGATGCGGTTCATCCCACGCTCGGTGATGGTGGGCTTCGTGAACGCCCTGGCCATCCTGGTGTTTATGGCCCAGATTCCCGAACTGATCGGTGTGCCATGGATGGTCTACCCGCTCGTGGCCGCGGGCCTGGTCATCGTGGTGGGACTGCCCAGAATCACGACGGCGGTGCCCTCACCTTTAGTGGCCATCGTGGCGCTCACCCTGTTTGCCGTGCTGGCCGGCGTGGATGTGCCCACCGTCCAGGACAAGGGCCAGCTGCCCGAGAGCCTGCCTTCGGTGTTTGTCCCCAATGTCCCGCTGACGTGGGAGACGTTCCAGGTCCTCGCGCCGTTCTCGCTGTCCATGGCCTTGGTGGGGCTGCTCGAATCGCTGATGACCGCCAAGCTGGTGGACGACATCACGGACATCCGGTCCAACAAGACCCGCGAGTCCTGGGGCCAGGGCGTGGCGAACATCGTCACCGGCTTTTTCGGCGGCATGGGCGGCTGCGCCGTGATCGGCCAGACCATGATCAACGTCAAGGGATCCGGGGCACGGAGCCGCGTGTCCACGTTCCTGGCCGGCGTCTTTCTGCTGGTCCTGGTGGTGGTGCTTGGCGATGTTGTGGGCCTGATTCCGATGGCCGCGCTGGTGGCCGTGATGATCTTCGTTTCCGCCATTACCTTCGACTGGCACTCCATCGCTCCGCGGACCCTGCGCCGGATGCCCAAGTCCGAGACCGCCGTCATGGTGGTCACCGTGGCCGTCGTATCGGCCACCCACAACCTGGCCATCGGCGTCGGGGCGGGCGTGCTGGCGGCCACGGCGCTGTTCGCCCGGCGGGTGGCGCACTTCGTCACGGTGGAACGGACCGTCGTCGAACTTAACGGGGAGAACGTGGCCACCTACACGGTGGACGGCGAGCTGTTCTTTGCCTCGTCCAACGACCTCTATACGCAGTTCGAGTACGCCCTGGACGCCGGACCGGACGTCAGCCGGGTGATTGTGGACCTGCACGCCTCGCACCTCTGGGACGCCTCAACCGTCGCGGTGCTGGACGCCGTGACCGAGAAGTATCGCCGGCACGGGCGGGACGTCGAGCTGATCGGGCTGAATGCAGCCAGCGTGGCCATGCGGGAACGGCTGGCGGGGAAGCTTAACTAACATACGGCCGCGGCGGCACGGCTCGGTCTAGCCCCGCGGGTCGCTGTGGACGGTGCGGTTCCTGCCCAGCGACTTAGCCCTATAGAGAGCCCTGTCAGCGGCGGCGATGAGGTCTTCCACATCGGAGGTCCCGGCGTCGTACAGTGCTACGCCGTAACTGACGGTGGGCATCTCCAGCCCGTCGACGGTGGGCACTTGGGCGAGCCGTCTGCTGACCTCCACGGCGATTTCCTCCGCCCGCCCGGCGGAGGCACCCGGGATGAGGAGGACAAATTCTTCCCCGCCGTACCTGCCCACGAGGTCCGTAGACCGTACGGTGTCCTGGCACGCGGCGCCAAAGGCCTGCAGCGCCATATCCCCGGCGGCGTGGCCGTACGTGTCGTTGACGGCCTTGAATTTGTCCAGGTCTGCGAGGATCAGGGCTCCGGTCCCCTGAGTGACGGCCCTGTCCCTCAACTGCGCCGCGGCCAGGTCCAGGAAAGCTTTGCGGTTGAGCAGGCCGGTGAGATCGTCGCGGGTGGCCACCATGCGCAGGGCACGGGTCTGCTGCTCGCTGATGAGACCGGCCATGCTGAAGGACACCACCACCAACAAAACCATGGTGAGCATGGTGGTGGTTGCCGAGCCGAAGAGCAACTCGAAAGTGGGTCCTCCTGGTCCATCGGTCAGAAAAGCAATAAGACGGCCAAGGTAGAAGACGGACACCAGCCCGACAGATGCAGTCATGGGGATCCGCACCCGGGTGTACGCAGGTTCGGCCGGCCACATCTCCCGCGTCGCCAGCCCAAACAGCAGGCCCATCGAGGCCAGAAAGACCGGTCCGCCTGCCCACGTGTTCGTGGCAGGACTGTCAAGAGCGCAGGCCACCAGGGTCGCAGCGGGCGCGGCGGCGAACAACAACGGCCGCGGCGGGGACCTCCGCAGCGAACGTGCACTTACCCATACGCTCACCGCCCCCGAAACCAACAGGACATGCCCCAGGGGATTAGTCCACCGCTGAAGGGCTGTGCCATCGAGCAGGAAAGCAAGGGCTCCGGTCAGAAACAGCGCCAAGGCCACGCACCACCAGCCGCTGTACGGCGCGCGAGTGGTGCGGTACGCGAAGAAGTAGAACAGCAGGCCAAGCAAGAGTGCCATCAGGCTGAAGGCCACCCTGAGCGTGACTAGGTCCAAGCCCATTTCCGAAGCCCCCTCACGACGACGTGATGAACGCCCAGTATGGCACCGTTACTGGCCCGGCGGGCGGATGATCCGCCGTTGCGTTGCCAGGGCGGTGGCCGAGGTCCGGTTGTCCACGCCGAGCTTGCCGTAGATGTGCACGAGGTGGGTTTTGACGGTGGCCTCAGAAATGAAGAGCCGTCGGGCGATGGCGCGGTTGGTCAGTCCGGTGGCCAGCAGTTCAAGAAGCTGGACCTCGCGGGCGGTGAGGGCCGCTTCCGGGCTGCTGATCCGGGACATCAGCAGTGCCGCAACCTTGGGCGCCATCGCCGTCTGGCCGGCTGCCGCAGACAGTACCGCCTGGCGGATCTGTTCCGGCGGTGCGTCCTTGAGCATGTAGCCGCTGGCGCCTGCCTCCACGGCGGCCAGGATGTCCGCCTCGGTGTCGTAGGTGGTCAGGATCAGGACCGGCGGCGGGGCGTCCAGCTGCCGGATCGCGGCGGTGGCGGTGACCCCGTCCATCCCGGCGCCCATCTGCAGGTCCATCAGCACCACATCCACGCGGCCCCCAGTGTCCGCAGCCGGGCGAGTTCCCGCAGCGCGGCGTCCCCGTCGGCGGCCTCGGCAGCCACGCTGAAGTCAGCGAATTCAGTGAGCATGGCGCGCAGGCCCGCGCGGACCACGGGATAGTCAGCCACCCGGGCAGCCAGCGAGCGCAGCCCGAACCCGCTGCCGTCCGCCCGGCCGGCCACGCCGGACCCCGGCGCTTCCGGCACAAAGCCTGTGCCGTCGTCGTACACGTCCAGGGTGACCTCGTCGCCGAGGAACGCGAGGGTAACGACGGCGGTGCTCGCCTTGGCGTGGAGCCTCACGTTGGCGAGGCTGGCCTGGGCGGCCCGGAGCAGGGTGACGCTGTACTGCGGCGGCAGCTCCGCGGGGTCGCCCACCAGTTCGAAGCGGCAGCGGAGCCCGTCGCCGCGGGCGGCGGCCAGGGTTTCGGTTTCGCCGCAGAGCCGCTGCAGGCTTTCCGGGAGCGACGACTCCTGGAGCTGGAGCGAGGAGAGACCGCGGACAAAGCTGCGCACCTCCGCGAGGTTTTCCGACGCCGTCTGCTGCACCGGCTCGTTCCAGTCGCTGGGCTCTTTCAAGAGCGAAAACGGGTCGCTGCTGCTGATGCAGGCGTTCCTTTACTGGATTTCGGCACTGGTGATCGTGGCGTTCCTGACGGTCTGGACCGTGCAGCGCACCCGCGATATCGCCGTCCTCAAGGCCATGGGCGCGTCCGGCGGCTACGTGCTGCGCGATGCCATGACCCAGGCCGCAATTGTGCTGCTGGCCGGCGCGGGCCTGGGCGGTCTGGTCGGCGTTGCAGGCGGGTTCGCCGCAGCCCAGGCCGCGCCGTTCCTGGTCACGCCGGCCACCACCTTGCTGCCCGTGCTGGGGATTGTGGGTATTGGGCTGGCGGGCGCCGCGCTGGCAGTCCGCCGTGTGACCACGGTAGATCCGCTGATTGCCCTCGGCGGCAACTAATTCCTCTCCCTGAAACTCCCGAAAGGTACTTCCCGTGTCTGTTCCAACTGCTGCGCCCCTCACCGCTACCGCCGGTTCCGCCCTCGCACACCCGCTGACCCTCAGCAACGTCACCCTCGAATACCCGGACGGCGGCGGAACCATAAAGGCCCTGGACAGCGTCAGCCTTCGGGTCGCGGCGGGCCGGATGGTCTCGCTGGTGGGCCCGTCCGGCTCAGGCAAATCCAGCCTCCTGGCCGTCGCCGCCACCCTGGTCCGCCCCACCAGCGGGGACTTGATCATTGACGGGACCAACACCGCGGGGCTGAAGGATAGGGAACTGACCGCGCTGCGGCGGGAGACGGTGGGCATCATCTTCCAGCAGCCCAACCTCCTGGCGTCCCTGACCGCCGTCGAGCAGTTGATGATCGGCCACCACCTGCGCGGCAACCCGCTGAAGGCCGCGCGTACGCGGGCTCTTGACCTGTTGGATCTAGTGGGCTTGGCTGAGTCCCCGGCAAGCGGCCGCACCAGCTCTCGGGCGGGCAGCGGCAGCGGGTGAACATTGCCCGGGCGCTGATGGGTAGCCCGAAGGTGCTGCTGGTGGATGAGCCGACGGCGGCCTGACCGCGCCAGCCGTACCCGGCGCCTTACTCAGGGCCTAACTCAGCGCCTTACCCAGCACCCGGGTCGCGGAGTAGGGTTCCGTCATGGACATCATCTTGGTACCCGGTTTCTGGTTGGACGCGTCGTCGTGGGGGAGGTGACGCCTGCCCTGGAGGCGGCGGGCACACAACCCATCCACTGACTCTTCCCGGCCTTGAATCTGTGGACGCACAGCGCGGCGGCATCACTCTGAAGGACCATATTGCCGCCGTCGTAGACGTTCTGGACGGTCTCGACGGAAAGGTGGTTCTGGTGGGGCACTCCGGTGGTGGCGCGGTCATCCATGGAGTGGCGGACGCACGGCCGGACCGCGTTGCCCGGAATATTTACGTGGACAGCGGACCCCTGGGCGAGGGCGGCGTCATCAATGACGGGTTGCCCACCGAGGGCGATGACGTGCCGCTGCCGCCGTGGGATGGCTTCGATGACGCCGATCTGGTGGACCTCACCGATGAGTTGCGCGCGTCGTTCCGGGCACGCGCCATCCCCGAGCCCAGGGGCGTTGCGCATGGCAGGCAGCGCCTGCATGACGTCCGCAGGTACGACGTTCCGGCGACTGTGATCGCGTGCCAGTTCCCGTCGTCGCTGCTCACCGAATGGATCGACGCCGGCCATCCCTTCACCGCGGAGCTGGCCCGCATCCGCGACGTCGAGTACGTGGACATCCCCACCGGGCACTGGCCCCAGTTCACGAAACCTGTGGAATTGGGCCAGGCGATCCTGGCGGCGGTGGAGCGGACGGGGTGACCGTCGGGCCGAGGCAGCGACATCAGCTGATCCCGCGCGAGTTCATCATCGGCTAAAAGTCAGGCCAGTAAAATAGCCTGACTTCAGGCTATAATCACAGTATGAAAACCGTGCCCCTTAGCGAAGCCAAGGACAAGCTTTCCGCACTCGTGGAGGAGGCGGACAAGACGCATGAGATCATCCAGATCACCCGCCATGGGCACCCGTCAGCGGTGTTGATGTCCGCTGACGACCTCGAGTCACTCCAGGAAACCATCCACTGGCTATCACAGCCGGGCATCAGGACAGATTTGGAACAGGCCCGGCGCGACATCGAGGCAGGGAACACCCTCAGCGGCGATGATCTGCGCCGCGAGTTTGGGCTACCGCCGAGGTGACTGAGGAACCATCGAACGAGCAGGGCCGCTGGAGAATCGAAGTCACCAGCCCCGCACTGAAGGGGTTTCGTCGGCTGCCCGAGAAGGCTGCTGCCGCAATTGTCGAATTCGTTACTGGAGTTCTGGCCGACAATCCCCGCCGGTTCAGCAAGCCCCTAACAAGTGAACTCCTGGGCCTGCGCACCGCACGCCGCGGTGACTACCGCGTGTTGTTCACCCTCGATATTGAAGAACACACCTTATATGTACACCGCATCGAGCACCGTGCGGACGTCTATAAGCCTCGCTGACGCATCCCATAGATGGTGCGCGAGTGTGGTCCGGGTCAGCGAATTCGATCCTGACCACGCCGCCTCCTGACCAGCCCCAGGCAAAGGACGGCTGCTGCCGCGGAAACGGCCGCGACGATCCCGAACGGGACGGCGTCGTTGGCGCCGCCGATGCCCACCAAGGGTGCGGCGATGCCGCCGAAGGCGTACCGGCCCAGCCCCAGCAATGAGGAGGCGGTCCCGGCGATATCTGGATAATCCTTGAGGGCAAGCGACGTGGCCGGCGGACTGGTCACGGCCACGCCGCTGACCATGGTGAACAGGGACAGGACTATGGCGATCAGCGGCAGGTGCAGGACCGCCGTCGCCAGTAGCCCCAGCGCACCGGCCGCCGTCATGAGCAGGCCCACGGCAAGCGTTCCCCGTTCGGACCACCCTTCAGCGAGCCGGCCACCGACGAACCCGAAAACCACAAAGCCCAGTGAATTCAGCCCGAAAGCGAACGAGTAGCCCTGCGGGGAGAGCCCGTACATGCCCTGGAGGATGTAGGTGGCCCCGCTCAGATAGGCGAAGACCGCCGAGTAGGTGAAACCGGTAATCAGCACGGCCCCGACGAACACCGGGTCGGCGAGGAGCCGGCGGAAACCCTGGAGTGTGTGCGCGAGACCGCCGGTCACCCGCCGGTCCGCGGGCAGGGTCTCCTTGAAGATCACCAAAGATGCCACCAGGACCGCGACCCCGACGGCGGAAAGGAACAGGAACACTCCGCGCCAGTCCGTGACGGTTGCGAGTTGCCCGCCAATGACCGGGCCGATGATGGCGGCCAGGCCGCCGAGAACCGTGAGGCGGCCGTAGTAGCGGATCAGCCTGGCGCCCGAGTAGACGTCCCTCCCGGCAGCCTGCGCAATAACGATGCCCACGGCTCCGGCAAGGCCCTGGACAAACCTGCCGACGATGAGCGTCTCGACGGTCGGGCTCAGCGCACACAGGACCGACGTGACCGTGTAGGCAACCACGCCGATCAGCAGCGGAGTCCGCCGCCCCAGGCGGTCCGAGAGCGGCCCTGCCACCAATTGGCCGATGGCGAGGCCCAGCAGGCACGCGGTGATGGTCAACTGGGCCACCGACGTCGTGCTTTGCAGTTCAGCGGTGAGGGCCGGGAGGACCGGGAGGTACAGGTCCATGGAGATGGGTCCGAAGATGGTCAGCAGGCCGAGCACAACCGCCAGGGGCCGGCCCACCGCCTGCTCGCGTGCGGGAATGGTGGTTTCGATGGCGGTCACGCTGGCTCCGTTCAACGGGTTGGGGGCAAAGACTGGGCTTCACGTTCAATACAACCCGGTCGTCCCCGTCCCAGCGAGGGCCCTGCCTATCAGGGGTCTGCCAGTACCTCCCTCTGCTACCCGTGCCTGAGGGCGTGGATCGCTCCCATAGTGTGCAACGCTGGGTGCATGGATCTGGAGGTGTCGCCCGCGCTCACAATTCCGGCGTCGGAACTCCGCTGGCGGTTCTCGCGTTCGTCCGGGCCAGGGGGTCAGCACGTCAATACGACGGACAGCCGCGCCGAACTCTCATGGAACATCGCCGGCTCCGCCGTGCTCACGGATGACCAACGGCTGATGCTCCTCAGGCGGCTCGGACCACGCCTCATTTCCGGCGTGATCACCGTGGCCTCCTCCGAGCAGCGCTCCCAGCTGCGCAACCGCGAGACCGCCCTGGCCAGACTCGCAGACCTCGTGGCCGAAGGCCTGGCACCCGAAGGTCCCAAGCGCCGGGCGACCAAACCCACCCGGGGATCTAACCGCCGTCGCCTCGCCGCCAAGGAACAGCGGTCTGCGACGAAGCGGCAACGGCAGCGGCCGCCCGCCGAGTAGCGCCGCTCCCGGCCTGGCGCCGGCGGCACCAAGGCGGTCCCGCCGTCGAGCCCTATGCCTGCGGATTTCCGCCCGTTGCGGCAGAGGCGGCAGAAGCGGCTTCGCCGGCCCGGCGCATCCAGGTATGCGCGGCCCAGATGAACAGCAGCAGCCCCACGAGGACCAGACCGGCGTGGCCCAGGTCGAGTTCGGCCAGGAACGTGGTCACCGGGTCGGTAAGTCCGAGCAGCCCGTGGAGGATCCCGGCGATCGTGATGGCCGAGATGAACAGGGCAGAGACTGCGGAAACACCTGTGATGACCATGTTGAAACCGATCCGGCGCTTGGGGTCCACAACGGCGCTTCGGTACATCTTCATCATCGCGACGCCGTTCACCGTATCGAACAGCGTCATCGCCGCCATAAAGCCGAAGGGCAGGGCCATCAGCGCGACCGGGGAGATGCCGGCGAGGGCGGCCGTCGCTGTGAGGAGCAGGAACGCGATGGTGGAGGCCGTGTCGAAGCCAAGGCCGAAGAGGAACCCCAGGACGAAAATGTCGCGCGGGCGGTTAACCCGGGAGAGCGGTCTGTCGAGCAGACGGGCCACGAGCCCGGTCGGCGCCAGTTCCTCGCGGGTTACTGTGCCACCGTCCTTGACCCGCCGGTACAGCAACGCGGTCCGCCGGAACGCGGCCGCGTTGTAGACACCGATGGTCAGCAGGAACAGCCCCGAGACGGATGCCCCGGTAATGCTCAGAACCACGTTCGCGGACGATCCGTCATTCAGCGCGTCCTGAATGATGCCGGCACCACTGACCACAAGCACCCCGGCAAGCACAACCACCATGCTGTGGCCCATGCTGAAGGCGAAGCCCACGCTGACGGGGCTGCGGCCCTGGGCGGCGAAGCGGCGGGTGGAGTTGTCGATCGCCGCAATGTGGTCCCAGTCGTAGCTGTGCTTCACACCGGCCAGGTAGGCCGTGATGAGCAGGCCGAGCACCACAGGGTTGTGGTTTGTGCGCAGCGAATCGGCCAGCAGCGCGAGCATCACGATGTGGAGGGCGGCGACTGCCGCGAAGGTGACCGCCAAGCGGCGGGCCGTCGGGAGGGCTTCCCGCTCGTGGTGGTTCAAGAGGGCTTTCATTCAGTACTTTCGAAGGTCGAGGCGGGGCTGGCCGTGCCAGCGGAACCGCAGAAAATCGATGCCGGCGCGGATGACGGCCTCCAGCGGCTCGGTGGCGTGGGACAGGACCCGGATGGCCAGGCCGCCGTCGAGCAGTGACATGCCCAGGTTGCAGCCCCCGGCCAGGGGCACCAGCAGATCATGCAGTTCGTTCAGCAGCGCCGCGTCCACGCGGGCATCCATCACCAGGAGGGAACCGACGTGGGTGTAGTCCTCGAGGAAGGCCATGCCGTCGATCGGGGCGGCACCGGTCTGTGGGCGGATCAGCAGGTTGTCGAGTACCACCAGGCGCCCGTCGACCGAGATCTCGTTCCGCAGGCGGATCTCGTCGTAGCCGAACAGGGCGCCGTCCGGTGACCAGCCCGGCGTGACGATCTCGGCCATCACCAGCGAGGCGCTGCCATCCATCTCAATCACGGTGGCCTGCCGGTAGGTAGCCCCGCGGTAGGCGATCAGCGGGTCCGGCACAGATTCCAGGCTCGCGTTGGGGCCGAGCCGGATGTGCGTCCGCTGTTCGGCCCGGGTCGCGGGAGTGCGGTAGACCTTCGTCGCCGACTGTGTGGTCAGCAGGAGCCGGGCCCCTGTTTCCACAGATATGTCGATTTCATACTCGTCGCCACCGACGTATCCACCCCCGGATTGACCACCACGTAGCAGACCTGGCCGGTGTCATCGAGGTAGTGCGGCCGCAGGATACGCAGAGCGCCCTGGTGGTACTGGCTCGTGGCGATGCAGCGGCCGCCCCGCACACCCACGGTGAGGGCGAGCGTACCGGCGAGTTCGACGGCGGCGCGGCGCACCGGGAGTTCGGGCGCGGGCGCACCCGTCACTGGCGGAGGTCAAGCATGAGCACGTCGCGCCTGATCCAGTTAATGACGTGCTCCAGGCCTTCGTCGGTCTTGAGGTTCGTGAAGCAGTAGGGCTTGTTGCCGCGGAACTCGAGAGTGTCCGCCTCCATCACGGAGAGGTCAGCACCCACGTAGGGGGCCAGGTCCATTTTGTTGATGATGAAGAAGTCGGACTTGATCATGCCCTGGCCGGCCTTGCGCGGGATTTTTTCGCCCTGCGCGACGTCGATGATGTAGATCGAGAAGTCCACGAGCTCCGGGCTGAACGTGGCCGAAAGGTTGTCTCCCCGCTTTCGATGAAGACGACTTCGAGGCCGGGGTGGCGCAGCCGCAGCTCCTCCACAGCGGCCGAGTTCATCGACGTGTCCTCCCGGATGGCCGTGTGCGGGCAGCCGCCGGTTTCGATGCCGATGATGCGGTCCAGGGGCAGGATCCCATTGGCCGCGAGGATCTTGGCGTCCTCGATGGTGTAGATGTCGTTGGTGATCGCGGCCATCGAGATCTCGGCGCTGAGGTGGCGGGTCAGGCGTTCCACGAGCTGGGTCTTGCCTGCGCCGACAGGACCGCCAACGCCGATTTTGATGAGATTCATGGTGCTCCTTGCTACGTATTGGGTGCGGCGAACCGCGGACTGCTAAGACATAAACATGCGGACACGCTGGCGTTCGTGGCGCAACTGGGCGATTTCCAGGCCCGGGCCGTGATCCCGAAGTCGTCGGCATCCAGTGCCTGGATCCGGTGGACGGCATCCATGATCTTGGGATGCGTTCCCAGCAACACACGCTGCCCGGCGTCCTGCCCGATGGGGATGGCCCGGATGGCGTTTTGCGTCAGCGACGTGACCGCCGTGAAGAGGTAGCTCGCAAGCAATTCCTCCAGGGGGACGCCCAACTGCCGGCCGGCGACGCCGAACGCGACCGCCGGATGCCCGGCGCAACGCCCGGATCCGACGTCGGCCGCGTAGCCCGCGAGCCGGGCTCCCGGCGCAACGGTTCCGGCGATGGCCAGCATCCGTGCACCCATCTTGGTCCCCGCCTCGCGGACCTCACGGGGCAGCGCCGCCGCCGCGATCATCCGGTCGACCCGGGCAATCTCGTCAACCGAGGACGCCTCGTACGCCAGGCGCAGGGCGAACCCGTCACTGTAGGTCAGCTGGATGCTCACAAACTGGCTCAACCAGCTGGCGAAACTCGCTTCGCCGTCGATGAGGCCACGTTCCAGGAACGTTTCCATACCGAAGGAATGGCTGAACCCGCCGGTGGGGAGCGCGGAATCAGAGAGCTGCAACAGCGGCAGCAGGTACGACGGCGGCTCGTTCACGCGCTCAGTGGGTGTGTTCGGCATGGCGGAACGGCACGGGCACCACACGTTCCTGGCGTGAGTACGGCACACCAACGTGGATCAGGTAATCCTCGATCGTGTGGTCGTACTGCACCACCATCACCTCGGCGGCATATTCACTGTCGGCGTCGAAGAACTGCGCCTGCATGTGCCGGTTGCCGAGGTTGTGCGCCACGACCCCCATTTCACGGATGCTGCGCGCGGCGATAACAAGGACGTCGGTGGCCAGCACAGTCACCACGATGACCGTTTTGTCGTCGCGGAACAGGATGTCGCCGTCCCGGAGATCCCGCACCGGGCCCGCGGCACCGCTGAGCCGGATGCCCAGTTCACGGCCGTGGTCGGTGGTCACGCGCTGGATTTTTTTGACGAGTTCCGCGCTCGGCAGGAGGACCTGCTCCTCGTGGAGGCCGGCCAGCTCGCCGTCGGGGAGATCGTGCCGGTTGGCGATGACGTGGTCGATGATCATATATGCCCCCTTAGGGATATGTGTCTAGAAGAGGAAGTAGCGCTGCGCCATGGGCAGCACCGTCGAGGGCTCCGCCGTGATGGGCACGCCGTCGACAGTCACCGAGTAGGTTTCGGGGTCAACGGCGATTTCCGGCGTCTCGCCGTTGTGTTTCATGTCTGCCTTGGTGAGGCTACGGATCCCGCTCACCGGACGGATCACGCGGCGCAGGCCCAGCTTTTCGGGGACTCCGGCGGCGATGGCTGCCTGGGAAAGAAACGTGATCGAGGAGGCATGTACCGCGGTGCCGAGCGCCCCGAAATTGCTGCGCATGGTGCGTGGCTGCGGGGTGGGGATCGAGGCGTTGGGATCGCCCATGACGCTCATGACCGCCAGGCCGCCTTTGAGTACGAGCTCGGGCTTGACGCCGAAGAACATCGGGTCCCAGAGCACGAGGTCGGCGAATTTACCCTCCTCGATGCTTCCTACCGAGTCCGCGATGCCGTGGGCGATCGCCGGGTTGATGGTGTATTTGGCCACGTAGCGTTTGAGCCGGAAGTTGTCTCCCACCTCGGAGTCGCCGTCCAGCTTTCCGCGTTGGCGTTTCATGGCGTCCGCTACCTGCCAGGTGCGCAGGACCACCTCGCCCACCCGGCCCATGGCCTGGGAGTCGGAGCTGGTGATGGAGAAGATGCCCATGTCGTGCAGCACGTCCTCCGCTGCGATGGTCTCCTTGCGGATCCGCGAATCAGCGAAGGCCACGTCTTCGGGGATGTCCGGGCTCAAGTGGTGGCAGACCATCAGCATGTCGAGATGTTCGTCGATGGTGTTGACGGTGTACGGCAGGGTGGGATTGGTCGACGCCGGCAGGACGTTGGGCAGCGACGCGATCTTGATGATGTCCGGGGCATGCCCGCCGCCGGCGCCTTCGGTGTGGAAGGTGTGGATGACGCGGCCGCCAATGGCCCGGATGGTGTCTTCGACGAAGCCGCACTCGTTGAGGGTGTCGGAGTGGATGGCCACCTGCACGTCGTACTCGTCGGCCACGCGCAGCGACGTATCGATCGAGGATGTGGTGGAACCCCAGTCCTCGTGCACCTTGAGCCCGATGGCGCCAGCCCGGATCTGTTCCGCAAGGGTTCGCTTGCGCTGGCGTGGCCTTTGCCGAGCAGGCCGATGTTGATCGGCAGGTTCTCCGTGGCCTGGAGCATGCGGGAAATGTGCCAGGCGCCCGGCGTGACGGTGGTGGCCTTAGTCCCTTCGCTCGGTCCGGTGCCGCCGCCGATCAGCGTGGTGATCCCCGACGCCAGGGCCACCGGGACCTGATCGGGACTCACGAAGTGCACGTGGGTGTCTATGCCGCCGGCAGTGAGGATCTTGCCTTCGCCCGCGATGATGTCGGTTGCAACGCCGATGGTGATGTTCACGCCCCCGGAGATCTGCGGATTTCCGGCCTTGCCGATTTTGAATATGTGCCCGTCGCGCAGTGCCACATCGGCTTTGTAGATGCCGGTGTAGTCAAGCACAATCACATTGGTGATCACGGTGTCCGGAATGTCCTCGTCGCGCACCAGCTGCCCGTTCTGGCCCATGCCGTCACGGATGACCTTGCCGCCACCAAACACCACCTCTTCACCGTAGTTGGTGTGGTCGTGCTCAATCTCGAGGAACAGGTCAGTGTCAGCCAGGCGGACGGCGTCGCCCGTGGTGGGGCCGTAGAGGTCCGAGTACTGTTTGCGGCTCAGCTCGAAACTCATTTGGTGTCGTCCTGCAGGGAGATCAGGCCGCGGCTGGGCTCGAGCGGGCCGTTGATCCGGTTCCGGAACCCGTAGACCGCACGGTCGCCGGAGAACGCGAGCAGGTTGACGGTTTTTTCATCCCCGGGCTCGAACCGCACTGCGGTGCCCGCCGGGATGTCCAGCCGGAAGCCGTGGGCGGCGTCCCGGTCGAACTCGAGGGCATCGTTCACCTCGAAGAAATGGTAGTGGGACCCCACCTGGATGGGGCGGTCACCGCGGTTGATTACGGCCAGGGTGCGGGGAATGAGGCCCGCATTGCACATGATGGGCTCCGGGCGGAGGACGTATTCGCCGGGTTTCATGGGTTCTCCTTCGCCTAGCGAATGGGGTTGTGCACGGTGACCAGCTTGGTGCCGTCAGGGAACGTAGCTTCGACCTGGACGTCATGGATCATGTCGGCGACGCCTTCCATGACATCTTCCTTGGTCAGGATGGTGGTGCCGTAGCTCATGAGGTCCGCGACCCGTCGTCCGTCGCGGGCGCCCTCAACCAGCTCATACGTAAGAATCGCGATGGATTCCGGATGGTTGAGCTTAAGTCCGCGCTTCTGCCGCCGTCGTGCAAGATCGGCAGCAACCACGATCATCAGTTTTTCATTTTCGCGTGGCGTCAGATGCATGAGAGCCTCCAAATCATTCGCGATAAAATCGCGAGTTCCCACTCGTTATCTACAACCGGCCAAAGAAGCGCCCGGGAGGCCCGTGGATGACTGAAGACTATCAGAGTCCTGCCGGAGTACCCCCGAGCAGCGCCGACGAATCGCGTCACCCACTGCCGGTATGCGCAGGTCAACCCGCAGGTCAGGCTCGAACCCACTCCCGCACCAGCGCCACGAAATCCTCCTGTCTGGCCGCCGCGGCCTCCGCGCTCGGAAAAATCACCTGGCCGCGGTCTTGCCCGATCATTTCCAACACCCCGCTCCATTCAGAGGCATCAAAATGAAAGTCATCCACGATGGTCTTCGCGCCACGGTGGAAAATCAGCTGCACATGATGCAGGGGCCTCAAGTTAAAAGTGGCGCGGTCAACAGATTCGAAACAGAAACTGGGCGCCTTCCAATCACAGGCTTCAACGGGTGGTCCAGTGACTCAAGAAATGAATCAACCACCGGGTTTCGATTTACTGTCATGAAGCATAGTCAAACACCTCCGTCTGCCGTCCCCACCGGCGCGGATCCCGGCTGCGCCGCAGGCCGTGGTACTGGAGTGTGTTGCATCTGGGGATCGAGTAGTTCGTGGCCCCGTCGACTAAAGCACCTCCACAGGCCAAGAAAGGTCCGGCCGGGTGAGAACACGGCCGGACCTTTCCGCTGGAGCCAGGCATGCCCGAACGGCTCAGCCGATCAGCGCCAGCACGGCTCCTGCGTTGACAACCCCGCCGGGCTGGGCCCTGAGATCGGTGACCGTTCCGGAGCGGTGGGCGGTCACCTGGGTCTCCATCTTCATCGCCTCAAGAACGACGACGGCGTCCCCCGCCGGAGCGGACGCCGGAGTCAAGCCGGATGCCCGGTCCCGTCAGGCCGCTGAAGGTCGCGATGGTGCCAGGCGACGGCAGGAAGCCCGGCCCACGTCCTCCGCGTTGAGCCGGAATTCAAACGAGTGGCCGCGCGGCGTGGGATCGGCGGTGAAGCGCAGCGGCTCACCGGCGGCGATCCGGAACTGCTCCTGGACCAGGTCCACACCGGTGGTCTCCTCGGTGATGGGGTGCTCCACCTGCAGGCGCGTGTTCACCTCGAGGAACGCCACGGTGCCGTCGACGGCCACCAGGAACTCCACCGTCCCAGCCCCCGAATAGGAGGCTTCGCGGCACACCGCCTTGGCGGCGTCGTAAATCAGCTGGGTCTGCTGATCGGTCAGGAAGGGTGCAGGGGCCTCTTCCAGCAGTTTCTGGTGCCGGCGCTGCAGCGAGCAGTCGCGAGTGCCCACCACCACCACGTTGCCGTGCTGGTCCGCCAGGACCTGGGCCTCCACGTGCCGGGGCCGGTCCAGGTACCGCTCCACGAAGCACTCTCCGCGGCCGAAGGCCACCACTGCCTCACGGACCGCGGAATCGAAGGACTCCTCGATCTGGTCCATCTCGCGGACAACTTTCAGACCGCGCCCTCCCCGCCGAAGGCCGCTTTGATGGCGATCGGAAGGCCGTGCTGTTCGGCAAACTCGCGGACCTACGCGGCCGAAGCCACCGGACCGTCGGTGCCGGCCACCAAGGGGCTCCGGCGCGGACGGCGATCTCGCGAGCCGTGATCTTATTGCCGAGCTGCCGGATGGCCTCCGGGTTGGGCCCGATCCACGTCAGGCCGGCGTCCAGGACCGCCTGGGCAAAGCCGGCGTTCTCGGACAGGAAGCCGTATCCCGGCTGGACCGCGTCCGCCCCGGACTCTGCGGCCACGCGCAGGAGATTGGGGATGTCGAGGTACGTTTCCGACGGCGCGTTGCCGCCCAGGCTGTACGCCTCGGTGGCGCGCCCACGTGCATGGCGTCGGCGTCGACGTCCGCGTAGACAGCAACGGACTCCAGTCCGGCGTCCTCGCAGGCGCGGGCGATGCGAACGGCGATTTCTCCGCGGTTGGCGATCAGGACCTTGCGCATCAGTTGCTCACTTCGTCTGGGAAATGTCAGGGGAAGAATGGGAAGAGCTCGTGGGCAGCCCGTAGCCGGGAGCCCAGCGGAACCGGATGGACCCGCCGATGGGAATCTGGGCGGCCACGTCCAGCTGGTGGTCAACCACCACGCCGATCACGGGGTAGCCGCCGGTGATGGGGTGGTCGGCCAGGAAGAGTACGGGCTGTCCCTCCGGCGGGATCTGCAGCGCGCCAGCCATGGTTCCCTCGCTGGGCAGCTCCCCGTCCCGGCTCCGGCTGAGCGGCTGACCGTCCAAACGCATGCCCACGCGGTTGGAGCGGGGCGTCACCGCCCAATCCTGGGCGCAGAGCGATTCCAGCGCGGCGGCGTCGAACCAGTCATCACGGGGTCCGGGAACGATGTCCAGGACCGTGACGCCGGTGTCCGGGAAGTCGGGCTGCAGTTCGGGGTTGCCCACCACGTTGGAGGATGTTGCGGCGCCGGCTCCCAGCAGTTGCCCGGCGGCCAGCGGTGCAGGCCCGATCCCGGACATGGTGTCCGTGGACCGGCTCCCCAGCACCGCATCGACTGCTGCGCCGCCGCGGATGGCCAGGTAGCTGCGGAAGCCGCGCTCGGGCGCACCGATGGTCAGGATCTCGCCGTCCAGCAGGGCAAACGCGGTGGCCATGGGCACCTCACGCACCTGCTCGGGCCGGTCAAACTCTGATTGGTCACCGTCGTCGTCCTGGGCGGCCGGGCCGGGAACGTACGACGGCGTCACCACAGTTAGTGCCGAGGGCGCACCGGCGACCGCCAGCACGTGGTCCCCCACAGCCTGCACGCGGAGCCCGCCGGCAACGGATTCGACGACGGCCGCCGACGGATCGTTGCCCACGATCCGGTTGGCGCGGCGCACGGCGGAACGGTCCAGCGCCCCGGCCGAGGACACGCCGAGCCCGGCATGACCGGGCGGCCGAGGTCCTGGATCAGGCTCTGCAGTCCCGGCGACAGGATCAGCAGGCCGGACTGGATGTCCGGTTCCTGGGCAGCAAGGGCAGCAGCAACCAGCGGCTCCGCAACTTCAATGAGCTCGCGGACCGCGCTGAACTGCACGCGGTCACCGGGCGCGGCCAGGGACGGCTGCTCCCGGCTGAGGTCCCACATTTGGGCTGCTGTGCGGCCGATCAGCTGCCAGCCGCCCGGGGATTTCCGCGGGTACACGGCCGAATAGTTGCCGGCCAGGGCCACGGAGCCTGCGGGGACGGCGGTCCGGGGCGAACTGCGGCGCGGGACTTCAAGTACCTGGTTTTCCCCCACCATGTAGCTGAAGCCCGGGGCGAAGCCGCCGAACGCGACCGTCCAGACCTGCCCGGTGTGGGCGGCGATGACGCCGTCGGCGCCCAGTCCGGTGAGCCGGCCCACTTCGGCGAGGTCATCGCCGTCGTACACGGTCTCAATCTGCACCAGTTTGCCTTCGGCGTGGGATTGGACCGTCAGGTCCATCTCCAGCAGCCGGGCCGCCATCCGGCGGGCGGCAGCGGGTGAATCCGCCTTGACCATCACGGTTTCGGCGGCGGCCAGGACGTCCACCTGGCCGGGCAACGGCTGCTCCAGCAGGAGGGCCTGGAGGGCCAGGACGTCGTGGAGCCCGGAGAGCTCGGCGAGGACCGCCGTCGTACCTACCGGCCTGACGGCGAGCACGCGGGCCGCGGCAGTAGGGGCTTGCTGACTGTTTCCATGGGGATCAGGCCGCGCCGCTCAGGCGCGGCTCTCCTGAGCGGCGTCGCTGTGCAGCAGGCGGAGGTCCTCTTCCGGCTGCGGGTCGCGGCCCAGGCGCATGCCCACGATGGTGATGATGGCCGTCAGGAGGATGTACCCGGCAATCAGGTACCAGCCGCCGGACGCTGCGCCGTAGAGCGCGGTGAAGATCAACGGAGCCACGGCGCCGCCGATGACGCCCGCAAGCGTGTAGGCCAGGGAGCTGCCGGCGTAGCGGAGGCGGGCCGGGAACTGCTCGGTGATGAAGGCCGCCTGCGGGCCGTACATAAACGCGTGCAGGGCCAGGCCGATCACCACGCCGATGATCAGCATCACCACGGACTTGCCCGCGATCATCAGGAAGAACAGGGGAATGTAGACGGCGGTGGCGGCAGCGGCCATGCCGTAAACCCAGCGGCGGTTGAACCGGTCAGTGAGTGCGCCGGCAAGCGGGATGAGGAAGAGCTGGAACGCGGAGCCGATCAGGATGGCGGCCAGTACGTTGCCGGTGGTCATGCCCAGTTCCTTGGTGGCGTAAACGGCTACAAAGACCGTGAAGAGCGCGTAGAGCACGTCCGGGCAGACGCGGGACAGGGCGGCGGAGACCAGCGCGCGGGGCTGGGTGGTGAAGACTTCCTTGATCGGCGCCTTCGGCTGGTCGCCATGTGCCGCGATGGCCTTGAAGACCGGGGTCTCCTCGAGCTTGAGGCGGATGATCAGGCCGAAGACCACCAGGAGTGCCGAGGCCAGGAAGGCGACGCGCCAGCCCCAGGAGAGGAATGCTTCGGTACTGAGGGAGGCTGCCAGGATGGCAAGGACGCCGTTGGCCATGAGGTTGCCGGCGGGCGGGCCGATCTGGGCTGCGGAGGACCAGAAACCGCGCTTGTTGGGGTCGCCGAATTCGCTGGACAGCAGGACTGCGCCGCCCCATTCACCGCCGACGCCGATGCCCTGGGCCAGGCGCAGGAGCACCAGGACGATGGGCGCCCAGATGCCGATCGCGGAGTAGTCAGGCAGCGCACCGATGAGGACGGTGGCGATACCGATCAACACCAGGGTGAAGACCAGGACGTACTTGCGCCCCACCTTGTCGCCGAGGCGGCCGAAGACGATGCCGCCGATCGGGCGGGCGAGGTAGCCCACCGCGAAGGCGGAGAAGGACAGCAGGAGGCCTACGAATTCATCATCCGAAGGGAAGAAGATCTTGGGGAAGACGAGGGCTGACGCCACCGAGTAGATCGCGAAGTCGTAGTACTCAAGCGAGGTGCCGGTGAGGCTGGCGACGTACGCCTTGAGCGCGCCGGGCGGCGGTTTCCTTGCCGCTGACTTTGCGGCCTTGTTCGTGCTGGTCATGGTTTCCTCCGGGGGGATGAGGGGTGGTGCGGGGCTTGAGTGCGGCCGTGGGATGGGGCTAGAGGAACGAGCCGATGCTCACGCCGGCGTCTCCGAGAGCGGACTTCACTGCAGTGGCCATCGCTACGGCCCCCGGTGAGTCACCATGCCCGCAGATGCTTTCCGCGCGGATTTTGAGGGTGGACCCGTCAATTGCGCGGACCGCGGATTCCGTGGCCATCCGTAGGACATGTTCCGCCACTTGTTCCGGATCCTCAAGGACTGCTCCGGGGAGGGAGCGCGACACCAGCGTGCCGTCCGGGTTGTAGGCGCGGTCCGCGAACGCTTCGGTCACTGCGCGCAGTCCGGCTGCTTCTGCTAGCCGCAGGACTTCCGAACCGGGGAGGCCGAGGATCGGAAGGTTGGGGTCAACCGATTTCACGGCGTCGACCACGGCCTGGGCCTGCGCTGTGTGCGTGACGATGGCGTTGTACAGTCCGCCGTGCGGCTTCACATACCGGACCCGGGTTCCTTCAACGGCCGCCAGGGCCTGCAGGGCACCGATCTGGTACACCACGTCGTCGGCCAGTTCCGTGGGGCTGATGTCCATAAAACGGCGTCCGAACCCGGCCAGGTCCCGGTAGCCGACGTGGGCACCGATGACAACGCCGGCTCCAGCAGCCTCGCGGCAGGTCCTGCGGATGACGCTGGGATCGCCGGCGTGGAATCCGCAGGCCACGTTCGCGCTCGA
Organism: Arthrobacter sp. Hiyo4; assembly: GCA_002370555.1. Classification (GTDB taxonomy): domain Bacteria; phylum Actinomycetota; class Actinomycetes; order Actinomycetales; family Micrococcaceae; genus Arthrobacter. Next base: position 107,365 of record AP014718.1, on the reverse strand, counting down.
AACCGAGCCGAACATGGCCAGGTCATCGCCGAGGCTCCAGCGGCCGAAGGACTCGCCGACGTCGCCGTTCAGGTCAATCGTTGCCATTTGTGATCCCCGTCTCATGGAGTGGTCCTACTAGGATGCACTAAATTTACGGATTGTTCAACAATCCTTCGATTCAACAATGTGACGATCGTGTAAATTCTCGTGTATGGCCTCTTCAGAACCGATGGTTCCCTCTTCGTCCTTCTCTCCGCGGGGATCGGCGAATCACGCGGCGACGCGGACCGCCTCAGGCCGCCTGCGGGTGGCTGTTCCGTCCGTGGCTGAGCGGGTGGCGGACGAACTCCGCCTGCAACTGGCGGAGGGAGCATTGCTGCCCGGAACGCGGCTCACCGAATCCACCATCGCCGAGGACCTCGGCGTCTCCCGCAACACGGTGCGCGAGGCCTTCGTGGAACTTGCCAGCGAACGCCTGGTGGTCCGCCATCCCAACCGCGGCGTCTTCGTGGCAAGCCTGGAGGCAGGGGACGTCCACGACGTCTATACCGTCCGCCGCGCCATCGAGGTCAGCGCGCTGCGTGCCGGAGGCAGCCCGGAGGACGTGGCCGCCGTCCGGGCCGCCGTCGAGGAAGGCAAACGAGCTGCGGCTGCCGGTGACGACGAAGCCCTGGGCAGCGCCAACCAGCACTTCCACGGCGCCATTGTGGCCATGGCCGGAAGCCCGCGGCTGAACAGCATCATGGGCCAGGTCCTGGCCGAGATGCGACTGTTCTTCCACAAAGCCACCGTGGACGCGCAGTTTTACCAGCACTATTTGCCGGAGAACGAAGCGATCTGCCTGGCCCTGGAAGCCGGGGAACTGGACCGTGCGGCCGATCTCCTCCTGGCGTATCTGGACCGCTCCGAAGACAACCTGAGCGAGGTGCACGGCGAAGCCGGAACAGACTGAGCCGTTAGGCTGGGCGAATGAAACGCCGTCTTGCAGCCCTGTCCGCCGTCCCCCTGATGCTCCTCCTCTCCGCCTGCGGATCGGTCCAGGAAGTCGCTGAAACCGCCGCAAACGATGCCGCCTCCAAGGTGGCTGCCGCAGCCTCGGACGAGGTCAGGAAGCAGGTCTGCACCGTGGTGGAGGACGGCCTGGTCAGCGTCCAGGACAAGGCGTTGCTGGGCGGGCTGGTGTCCGCAGCGGACGCCGCCGGGGTGCCCTCCGAAATTACGACGCCGTTGGACCAGATCGCCGAGGCCGGAGACCAGGTGCCGGCCGAGTCAGTCGCAGCACTGACGGAAGCCTGCTCGGCTTAATTCCCGGCCGCCTCTGCTAAGGCAACGCGGGGTCACTTCCGGCCCAATAACCAGGGATTATTGGGCAGGATGTGACCCCGCGTTGCTCACAAGCTAGCGCTTGCCCTTTTTGCGTGAGCCCTTGCCCCGGCCCTTGTCCGGATTCGGCGCGTAACGCTGGGCCACCTTCGGTTTCTTGACCGCGGGCCGCGCCGGTCCGGCTTCGGCTCTTTCTTGGGCTTCTCCTGCTGGGCCGAGGGCTGCCGGGAGCTCGCCGCGGTGCGGCCGCGGACAATCCCGATGAACTCCTCAATGATGTCGTCTGAGGAATCGCTGGGCCAGGCCAGCGCGATCTCCGTGACCGGGGCACCCGTCAGCCGGCGGGCCACGGTGTCCTTGACATTGAAATGCCGGCCACGGACATGGGAAGGATCACCAGGCCCGCACCGGACGCCACCACCTGCATGGCCGCTTCCGGGCCACCCATTTCGGCGACGTCCAGGAAAGTCTCTGCCGAGAGGTCGGCCAAGGCCACTTCCTCAAACACTGAAATCTCGTGCCCCTTAGGCGCCACCACCACGGGCTGCTCCTCATACAGGGGGATCACGTTGAGGCCCTCCCGCTCCACCGGAAGCCGGACAAAGCTGAGGTCCGCGGAACCGTCACGCAATACGGAAAGCTGGGCGCCGTCGTCGGACATAAACGACTCCAGCGGGATGTCCAGCACGCGCTCTTCCCAGCGGCGGATCCACTTGCCCGGGGTTACGCCGGCCACATAGGCGAAGCGGAGCACACGGGGCGCCTCCTGCGCGGCATCGTCGGACGGGGCCGAGTGGTCGGGGCTGGCGTTCTGGGGGGATTCATTGTCTGCGGGCACGTCTTCACAGTACCGCCCGCGCGGCCCCGCCATGCCGGAACTGGGGCGGAGCTGGTGCCTTTCGGCCGGGCAGCCGGATACCCTTGAACCATGACCTCTGCAAACTCCCAGTCCATGAAGCCGGCCACCGTTGCCAAGAAGCTTGGCATCTACCTGCCGGCTACACCGCAGGAGTTCCAGGATTCAACCATCAGCCGCGCCGATTTCGCCGAACTCCAGTCCAACCCGCCGGAGTGGCTCGTGGAGCTCCGCCGTAACGGCCCGCACCCCCGCCCGGTGGTGGCCCAGAAGCTGAACGTCTCCATCAGCGGCCTGGCCCGCGGCGGTGTTGAGGAAGCGCTGACGACGGCGGAAATCACCGCGCTGCTGCAGGCTCCCCCGGCCTGGCTGGTCGCCGAGCGCTCCACCCACGCGGCCGTCCGCACCGAAGCCCAGCGGGTCAAGGACGAGGCTGCCAAGAAGGACGCCAAGAAGGCCCGCGCCCAGGCCGAGTAGCCTCGCTTTTCAAAGGCTTGTCCGCGGATCCGAACCTTGAGCGTCCGGATCCGCGGACAGGCCTTGTTGTTCCTTTCATTGCCAATCGTAGAACAAGGGCTACATCAAGCGCAGAATGCGGCCATGGACAAGGTAGGGGTTCGGGAACTCAAGCAAAATCCAAGGGCTGTCATTGAGCGCGTTGAGCACGGAGCCACTCTTGAGATAACCCTCCAAGGTCGTGCGGTCGCAGTAATCTCACCTGTAACGAATCGCAAGAAGTGGACTTCAGCCGCTGAAGTGGCAATTGCCCTGAAGCTCGCCCAGCTCGGGGCAGACCAGACCGGGTGGCTCACGGAACATGAAGAATCCAGAGATGCCGATCCCCTTCGTGATCCGTGGACTACCCCGTGATCCTCCTTGACACGAATGTCCTGATCGCACCACCGACCGTGTGGCGGCCGGCGCGGTACTCGGCTCGAGCATCATCTCGCTGGCTCCAATTCGGAATCCGATCGTCAGCGTCTGAGGAGATCCGCCGGAACCGGGTGCACCGCCTTGCCGTCTGGCGGGAACTGATGGACTGGATTCTCTTTGACGAGCATGCCGCCGAGAGTTATGGCGAGGTGGCTGCGCGGGTCAAGCGCCTGAGGCCCCAACATGTCAGGAGTAAGGACATAATGATCGCCGCGCAAGCCCACTCTCTTGGCATCCCGTTGGTGACCCGCAACACCACGGACTTCGAGTTGGTCGAAGATGTGGTGGAGATCCTGGAGGCAGGCGACTGGAGTTCAAGCGCAACTGGCGTCCTCGCCGTCGATCATTGAGCAAGTCTTGGCCGAGGCGCTGCACACGCCTGACGCCGCAGCAATTGGCGCACTCGACTTCGGGTGGTCCCGGATCCCCAAAATCGTCCTCCCGGACGCCCGGGCCAGCGCCCGGTCAGCGCGTCACTACGATTACGCCACGGTAGAGTCCAGCAACCGCAGGCTCGGCGAAGGCGGTGAGGTGGCCGTCGTCGAACTTAAACGACGGCGGCCGCACAGTGCTGGGAAAAGCGCAAGCTTGCGGCGTCGGTTGAGCATGTGTCCAAGACCCGCGGCGATGGCCTCGGGTACGACATCCTGTCCTTCGAAGAGAGCGGAAAAGAACGGCTCCTGGAGGTCAAAACCACAAAGTCGCGCGCCGAGACGCCGTTCTTCGTGTCCCGCAACGAATTTACAGCTTTCCCAAGAGCAGGCTGAGGTCTTCCACCTCATCAGAGTCTTCAACCTCGGCCCGCACCCCGCTGGTACCACTAAGCAAATGAGCCAAGTCAGGTTAAGCAGTCAACTATTCGTGCAGTCCGGCTAGGCGACTGCCAGCCTTGGCAATGAGAGAGGTCTGTTGCAGCTTCCGGGACTCTTCCCAGGTATCGGCTACGCCGAAGAGTCTGTACATGGTCTGGACCCCGAGCCAACGGATGGGTTCGGGTTCCCAATCGCGGGTTTGGTAGCCGACCCAGGGCAGGGATGTGCGTTCGCTGGTGCGATTCAGGGCGAGCTCGGCCAGGGTGCGCCCTCCGACGAAGGCTGCGGTGACGCCGTGACCGGCGTACCCGACAGAGGCTCCGGTTCCCGTGTGGGGATCCCATGAAACGGTACCGTTCCAGTCTCGGGTTACTCCAAGGACGCCTGACCACGCATGATCGACATTGAAGTGAATCCCCGGGAAGAAGGCGGAAAGCTTGGCCTGAAGTTGCTGCACGGTCCGCTGTTCCGTTTCGCCGCTTCCGCCTGTGCCGGAACCGAATCGGTACGGCATTCCACGTCCCCCGATGGCGATACGGTCGTCAGCGGTGCGCTGGGCATAAATGAAGGTGTGGGCCGAATCATTGAGGCACTCCATGTCTTTCCAGCCGATCCGGTCCCAGGCTTTCTCACTTAGCCTTTGAGTGACGATCATTGAGGAGTTGATGGGGATCAGCCGTCGACTGCCCAGCAGCGGGCCCGAGTAGCCTTCTGTGCAGATGAAGGTCTTTAGTGCCTTTACGGTTCCCCGTTCGAGCTTGAGGACGCCAGATTCAGCCGACGTCACTCGACTGTGTTCATAAATTTCCACCCCAAGCCGGGTGACGGCTTCAGCTAATCCATGCACGAGTTTCGCCGGATTGATCCGCGCCACATCTTTGTAGAAGAGCCCACCATGGACATCGTCTATGTTGATGCGGGACTGGAATTCGGACCGGTCAAGTAGCCGGACTTCGTCTTCGGTAAGGCCGTAGGAGAAGTCCGCTTCCCGTTTGGTTACCAACCTGTTGTAGCCAGCCACAGTATGGGCCGCTGCGAGCATACCGCCCTTGACCTGGTCGGCGTCGATGCCTTCATCTTCGAGAGTGGAAAGAATTGCGTCCACCGACGTGATGAACTCGCGTTGCAGCGCCCGGCTACCTTCGGCACCTTGACTTGTCCGGGCGAACTTTTTGCGGTTCCCGGGAATCATGTGAGATATCCAGCCGCCGTTGCGTCCTGATGCGCCGTAACCTACCTGCTCGGCTTCGAAGATAGCCACGGAGAGCGAGGGTTCTAGTTTCTTGACGAAATATGAAGCCCAAAGGCCCGTGTAGCCTCCGCCGATGATGGCGACATCAAAGGAGGCATCCCCTTGAAAACGGGGATAGCGGTCTGTTCCGTATTCTGAGTTGGACATCCAAAATCCAAGTCGTCCGTTTGAGTATGTCATGGTGTCCTCAATGGTCTTTTGCTTGTTCAACTGGTTGCAGCCTGTCTTTCGCTAGTCGGCGATGTACAGAAGGCGCTTGTTGACAAATTCATCCATGCCCAAGGGCCCGAGCTCACGACCGAACCCAGAGCGTTTTACTCCTCCGAACGGGATGTTGGGGCCTTCACCGGCGAAGGTGTTGACATTGGTCATACCGACTTCGAGGCGTTCGGCGACCCTGCGTGCCCGGCCCTCGTCCGTGCTGAAGACTGCCCCCCAAGGCCGTACTGGGTGTCATTGGCCAGTTCGAGGGCTTCGTCGTCACTGGAGACCTTATAGACGACGGCGACGGGCCGAAGAGCTCTTCCCGGTAGGCCCTCATGTCCTTCGTGATTCCGGTGAGCACAGCCGGTGCAAAGTACGCTCCGGGTCCGTCTGCGAGTCTGCCACCCGCGTGTAGAACGGCCCCCTTTCCAACAGCGTCCCGTACCTGCTCGGCCAGAGCTTCTGCTGCGGCACGAGAAGCGAGGGGGCGAACGTTCCGCGATTGTCCTCCGCAGGATCCCCGGGCTGGAGCCCGGTGGCCTGATTTGTGAGTTCAGCGACGAATTCGTCATAGATGTCGTCCATGACGATGATCCGCTTGTTGGAGTTGCAGGCCTGGCCGTTATTGCTGATCCGTGCCTTCCAGGCGGCCTTGGCTGAGGACTTTACGTCGTTGGAGTCGAGCACTACGTAAGGGTCTGACCCCCCAGTTCGAGAACTACCTTCTTGAGATTTTGTCCTGCGATTGCTCCGACTGCTGCGCCCGCCCGCTCCGAACCTGTCAAAGAAACGCCCTGTATCCGCGGGTCTGAGATGATGTCGGCAATTTGCGAGTGGTTGGCAAATATGTTGATGTAGGAGCCCTCCGGCAGGCCAGCGTCCTTCATGATCCGCTCGATCATCAAAGCTGATCGTGGGCATGATTCGGCGTGTTTGAGAATGATGGTGTTTCCCAGCACCAGGTTCGGCGCGGCGAAGCGGGCGACTTGGTAGTACGGGTAGTTCCACGGCATGATGCCCAGTAGCGCGCCGACGGGGCGCTTCTCAATGACGGCACGGGTACCATTTATCGTTTTGATTGGCTGGTCACCGGCCAAAACCGGGCCTTCATTCGCGAAGTAACTGAAGATGTCCCTGCAATAGCGGGCTTCTCCCTTGGATTGGGAGAGCGGTTTGCCCATTTCTGTTGTGGCGATCCTGCCCAGTTCCTCAGCGCGCTCGACAAAGAGCTCGCCGATTCTTGCCACTACTTTGGCACGTTCTTCTATGGGCTCCTCCCGCCAGGCTAAATAGGCTTGGTGAGCTGATGCGATGGCGTCCTCAATGTCTGCCTCTGTGGCAGTGGGAAATTCCTCAACAACGACGCCGGTGGCGGGATTAACCACACGATATGTCTTTTCGTTCGTAATGGCAGGCAACGGCCTGGCTGCTATCTGAAGTATCATCTGGATTTGATCCGCTCCGGCTGAAAGCTATAGGTTTCCTGCATCTAATGCATGTTTCCATGGTTTAGGGGTTGGAGTGAGTGGTGCCGTTCCGGGTTTTGTCCCGAGGATGCTTCGTCAGTAAAGGCCGTGGGGCCACATTTCCCCGACGTCGGCAGCGCGGCTGTATCGATGATCCTGCCGCTGCCCCTGGAGCACCTACCAAGATTCCCGGCCCGGACCTCGGAGCTTCGCTTATTCTTGCAGCGAATCGGGTGCGGCGAACAGGAGCCCGCAGCCCGCAGCCGATCCTAGCACTGGTTGCGGAGCAAATGGCCTTCATATTCTCATGCCGGGCAGGGGCGGGACGAGTAAATAGACGGGCGCAATTTCCCGTTAATTCACACCAGATCCAATTCCTGGATAAACCCGAATTCGACGTCCGGGCTCAATGCCGCAGTGAACGTCCTGAAACTGTGCCGAGTGATGATAATGCCACAATCCGTCGCCCGATCTCTAAGTAGGTCAGTGGCCTGCTCCAACTGGAATTCCCGTGACGCCCGATCCGGGACTTCGATAATAAGAGGTATTTCGATCTGCATGGTTTTGGTCTCCATTGTCCAAATTACAAGGTGTTATTCGAGCCGCGATCGCGGCTTTTACGTGAAGTTCAATTTCCTAGTAGAAGGGGACGCCTCCCTCCATCATTTGTGATGCGTCCCCCAGTATCGGAACTCCAAAGGCCAGCATCTGCACCCGGGCCCGGCCGCCGTCACAGGGTGGAACGGGTGCTTCGCTAACGAGGGAAACCCCACACCCAACGCAACACTCAGCCGCATACAGGTCCTCCGGCGTCCGGCGAACCCGGCTCCACAAACCAGCCCACGCAGGCTGACTCCCCAGCATCAGCACGCTACAGGTGACCCTGGAAACTTTTTCCCTAGAGGGCAAGAGTCCCAGCCCGGCGCCAACCGCTCCTGCCGCATCCGGCTACCGCTCACGGCCGTAGCACCGTCGTACCCTTACTCAGGTGCATCCTGCTGTACTTTGAGAGCGGAGAGCGACCCTTTTTGTCAGGCAACGCGGCTGCATCCCTGTTCACAAATTTGGGGTCACGTGCTTACGGCAGTGAATGCCTGGTCGTAGATGGCCAGTGCTTGCGCCACTTCTGCGGCGGTAACGACGGCCGGCGGGACCACGTGGAGACGGTTGTCCGCAATGAATGGCAGCAGTCCGCGCCCAAAGAGCTCAGCTTTCAGGCGGCCCATGTATTCGGCTGTGACGGGTGTGCGACTTTCACGGTCCTGCACGAGTTCCAGCGCCCAGAAGACACCGCGGCCGCGTACTTCGCCGATGACGCTGTGCTTTTCGGCCAGGGCGTTCAGGCCCGGTTCAAGGTGTTCCAGGCCGATTCGTGCTGAATTGCCGACAATGTCCTCTTCTTCGAAGGCTTCGATTGACGCGACGATGGAGGCTGCAGCGATCGGGTGGCCGGAGTAGGTCAGGCCGCCCGGGAAGACGCGCTCGTCGAAGGTTGCCGCGATTTCACCGGAGATAATGACGCCACCGACCGGGACGTAGCCGGAGTTGACACCCTTGGCGAAAGTGATCAGATCCGGGGTCACGTTGAAGGCGTCGAAGGCGAACCAGTCACCGGTGCGGCCGAAGCCGGCCATAACCTCATCAAGGATCATTACGATGCCGTATTCGTCGCACAGGGCCCGGACCCCTTCGAGGTAGCCGGGTGTCGGGACTAGGATCCCGGCTGTGCCGGGGACGGTTTCGAGCAGGACGGCGGCGATAGACTGGGGCCCTTCGGCCTGGATGACGCGGCGGAGGTGGTGCAGCGCCCGCTCAGTTTCCTGTTCGGGCGTTTCCGCCCAGAATTCGGAGCGGTACAGGTAGGGCCCGAAGACATGGATGTGGCCGCGGGAGTATTCGTTGGGGATGCGGCGCCAGTCACCGGTGGCTGCGATGGCGGAGCCGGTGTTGCCGTGGTAGGAGCGGTAGCGGGAAAGGACTTTGTCGCGGCCGGTGTGTAGGCGGGCCATCCGGATAGCATTCTCGTTGGCGTCCGCACCGCCGTTGGTGAAGAAGACCTTGTCCATGTTGACCGGGGCGTGGGAGAGGATCTTCGCGGCAGCCGTGGAACGGACGTGATTGGCAGCCGCCGGTGCCACAGTGGCCAGACTGGTGGCCTGCCGAGCAATTGCGGCGATGACCTTCGGGTGCTGGTGGCCGATGTTGGTGTTGACCAACTGGCTTGAGAAATCAAGGAAGGTGTTGCCGTCGTGGTCCCATACGGTGCTACCTAAACCGCCGGCGATCGCTAGGGGCTGAGGGACTTCTGGGCCGACCAGGAATGGAAGACGTTGGCGCGGTCCAGGGCGACGACATCGGCGTTGCTGAGGGCGGCGTTGGTGGCTGAAGTGTCCAGGATTGCCGGGCTGGTAACCATGAGGGTTCCTCTCGTGGTGTGATTAGGAAGTTCCTTCATTCTCCCGCTCCAACAGCCCCGCCCACCGTATACGTTTGTACAATCAATCAAAATATGTTCGACGTTTCCACACTTCTTGGGGTCCATATGCCGCCCAGTTTGAATGTCCTCCTCCGCAGCCGCTCCCTCAAGCTCCGGCTCGTTGTGCCTGATTTGGGCGCCCCCCAGTTGGAGGAACCCCTCAATTGGGTCCACAGCTCGGACCTTGAGGACCCCACCCCGTTCCTGGACCGGGGCCAGCTCCTGCTCACCGACGGCACCCAGTTTCCGGTGGAACAGCAAGCGGGCACGACCCCGACGAACATAGCGGCGGGGCGAAAGCCATCGGAAGTGCCGAACGGCCGGTTTATGAGGACTATGTCCGACGACTGGTGGATCACGGCATTGTGGGTCTGGGCTTTGCAACGGAGGTTATTCATGGGACGTTGCCGCCCGGGCTTGAGGAAGCGTGCCGGAACCGGGGCCTGCCGCTGCTGGAGGTCCCGGATCGCACTCCCTTCATCGCGATCATCCGTATGGTGGCGGACTACCTTGCTCGGGAAGAGCACGCCCGTGCGGAGTGGTCACTGCAGGCGCAACGGGCCATCTCCCGTGCAGCCCTCCGTCCAGACGGCCTGACCTCCATACTTGGCGAACTTGAGCGCCAGCTACACAGCTGGGTGGCCCTTTACGACGCAGCAGGAAACTACGTCCGGATGCCGCGGAACCGTCCCGTCCCCTCAGACATCGCGCCCCAGGTCACCCAGCGGGTAAGGGATGCATTGGATCTTGGCACACGCTCAGCCTCAAGCCTGGACATTGAAGGCCAGACGGTGACCCTGCAAACCCTGGGCCGTAAAGGCAGCCTGCGCGGTGCCCTGGTCCTGGGCGCCATCGAGCCTCTGGATCCGGCGAGGGCCGATATCGTCAACAGCGTCATCGGCCTGGCCAGCCTGGCCCTGGAACAGGCCCGTACCCTTGACACAGCTCGCAGGCACCTCCGCGCCGGCGTCTTCGAGCAGCTGTTGGCGGGCAGCACTGACGTCGCCACCCGGACGGCCCGGCAGGTGTGGGGCCAGCTGCCCCGGGATCCGCTGCTGGTGACGGCATCACGCCAGGAAACTCCTCCTCCGAATCTGCTCGAGGCCCTGGAACTCCTGGCTGACGATTACGCTGGCGCTGTGTTCTACGCCGTGCGCGGTGACCTGCTGGTAATCCTCGCCGCCAGGGCACATCAGGACAAGGTCCAGGAATTGCTGGGACGCCATGGAGCAGTCTGCGGCGTCTCGGCGGAAGCAACCATTGCCGGTTTGGCGGTTTCCCTTGAAGAGGCTACCCGCGCTCTGCGCCGTGCCACGGAGCTGGGCCGCGCCGTCGTCGCGTTCAATGAGCTCTACAACGGAGGGATGCTCAGCCTCTTGCGAGAAGAAATGGCCGGACCGGTTGCTCGGGGACGACTGCAGCCGCTGATCGCACATGACGCTGTTGAAGGGGCGGAACTGCTGGATACCGTTCGCGAATGGTTCGCCAACGATTGCGCGTGGGACAAAACCGCAAAGCGCTTGGGTGTGCACCGGCATACACTGCGCAACAGGATAGACGCCGTCGGCAAAATCCTAGGCCTGAACCTGGACGGCATGCGCGACCGGCTGGAGCTGTTCGCTGCTGTCCAGTTCTTGGACGAACGATAGAGGACGGCAAAAGGCTCCCGGCAAGTTCTGCCGGGAGCCTTCATGCCTACGGGCCGCTAGTTTTGCGGGAAGCCGAGGTTGATGCCGCCATGGCTGGGGTCAAGCCAGCGGGAGGTTATGGCCTTTTCGCGGGTGAAGAACTGGAAACCCTGCATACCGTAGGCCTTGGAGCTGCCGAAAATCGAGTCCTTGAACCCACCGAAGGAGTAGTAGGCGACGGGGACGGGGATGGGGACGTTGATGCCCACCATGCCGACCTCGACCTCGTTCTGAAAGCGGCGGGCTGCGCCGCCGTCGTTGGTGAAGATCGCCGTGCCGTTGCCGTAGGCGTTGGAGTTGATCAGGTGCAGGCCCTCTTCGTAGCTGCGGACGCGCACGACTGACAGGACCGGGCCGAAAATCTCTTCGGTGTAGACGCGGGAGGTGACCGGAAGTTCGTCGATGAGGGTTGGGCCGAGCCAGAACCGTTTTCGTCGCCGTCCACGTTGATGCCGCGGCCGTCCACCACTACCTTGGCGCCGTCCTCGAGGGCCACATCGATGTAGGAGGCGACCTTGTCACGGTGCTGTCCGGTGACGAGGGGCCCCATGTCGCAGTTGCGGCGGCCGTCGCCGATACGCAGGGTAGCCATTCGGGAGGTGATCTTCTCGATGAGCTCATCGGCGACGGGCTCGACGGCCACGATGACGCTGATGGCCATGCAGCGTTCGCCGGCGGAACCGAAGCCGGCGTTGATGGCAGCGTCGGCTGACAGGTCGAGGTCTGCGTCGGGCAGGACCAGCATGTGGTTCTTCGCCCCGCCCAGGGCCTGGACGCGCTTGCCGTTACGGGCAGCGGTCTCGTAAATGTACTGGGCAATGGGGGTGGAGCCAACGAAGGAGATGGCTTTGACGTCCTGGTGCTCCAGGAGTCCGTCCACGGCTTCCTTGTCTCCGTGGAGGACGTTGAAGACACCGTTCGGCAGGCCTGCTTCAGTGAACAGTTCAGCGAGCCAGTTCGCTGCGGTCGGGTCCTTCTCGCTGGGCTTCAGCACGACGGTGTTGCCGGCGGCGATGGCGATCGGGAGGAACCACAGCGGAACCATGGCAGGGAAGTTAAAGGGGCTGATGATGCCCACGACCCCGAGCGGGGATTTGGTGGAGTACACGTCCACGCCTCTGGAGACGTTCTCGGAGTGCTCGCCCTTGATCAGGTGCGGGAAACCTGTGGCGAGTTCAACAACTTCCTGACCGCGGCTGATTTCGCCCAGTGCATCGGAAACTACCTTGCCGTGCTCGGCCGTAATGATCTGCGCGAGTTCGCCCTTACGTTCGTTCAGCAGTTCGCGGAAGCGGAAAATGATCTGTTGGCGCTTGGTGATGGACATGTCGCGCCACTCCGGAAACGCCTTCTGCGCCGAGGAGATGGCCGCCTCTATGTCTGCAGCGTTAGCCAGCGCCACCCGCTTGGTCTCAATTCCACGGGCGGGATCGAAAACCGGCGCAGTGCGGTCCCCGGAGGAGGGTGCTTCTTCTCCGCCAATCCAGTGGGACAGCACGGGAAGTTCTTGATTAGTCGACACGTTTCTTCTCGCTTTCAGGGGTGTTGGTACAGCGATGCCAGAAGGGCTTGACAGCAACAGTAGCCGGAAAGCGACCCCGGCAGATTGCTACATTTGTCAATGATTCTGCGGATGTATCGACACTTGTACAGGGTGCGGATGAGGGTCCTCACCCTTAGCGTTTTCACAACGCACCCGTTCGAAAGAAGCACTCCTTGAAGAAGCGCACACCGATATCCGCTGGGCACGCCCCATCGCAGCCCCTCCAAGTACGCACCGGCGAGCACTGTCCTGAGACCGGCTGGTGGCACCCCGTCCAGTCCGAAAAAGCAGAAACCATAGCTGCGCCCCGATTCGTGGGCCAGGGAAACGTCATGCCGGCGGTGGCCGGCTCCCCCACCATCTGGGTGTTCAGCCGCCGCAGCTAGCCTGATCCGGTTCTTCGCCAGCACCGAGACGGTAGTTATGCACCTTGAGGTTCTTCGTGGCTCGGCCCAAGTCAGGCTCCTGGCGCCTGGGTAGCGGGTGCTCTTAGCATGTTTGACGTTGGAGCTGGGATGCGTGCATCAAGCTAGCGGTGGCCGCAATTAAAGGGTTGCGTGTGGGTGATGATACGACGCGTACAACACCCATCCCGATAGTGGGGTCCTGCGATGGGGTCCTGTTCAAACAGGACGAATACAACGTCCCATCCATGCCGAGGACTCACCTCAAGCACCTGTCCGACACCTACCTAGCGACACGAGCTGATCCAGTTTCCTGGCAAAGCTTCCCAACAATGACGATGCGGCAATCCAAAGGCTGCCAACAGGTCTTGCGCATACGCCGGAGCTTCTTCCTGGAGAAACGTGTCGGCCGGGATGGTGGCAACCAAAACCGGCCAGACTTGCCAGAGGTCAGATCGTTCCTAGTCCTGGAGTGCCGGAACTACGGCGACGTGCTCAGGGGACCAGGAGACACTGACTCGGTCGCCCGTACGGAGAGTGCTGTGCTCATGCTGGCGAGGAACGCGGCTCTGCACGTCGAATCCTGCATCGGTACTGACGTAGTAGCGGTATGAGGTGCCCAAGTAGATGACATCCCTGATGATTCCCGGCATCGATGCGCCAGCCGCGCCGGCCATGTGCTCCGGGGAAATTAGAACCTGCTCGGGGCGAAGAATCATGCCCAGCCCAGTTCCCTCTGCGAATCGCCGCAAAGCGTCGGACGGGACGGCAAGATTCGCGGATCCAGCACGGAGCATTCCTTGACTGAGTTTGCCTTGCACCAGGTTGGATTCGCCCATGAAATTTGCCACGAAGACCGAAGTAGGACGTTCGTAGAGATCCTCAGAGGTTCCGAACTGTTCGACACGTCCATTGTTGTAGATGGCGATTTGATCGCTCATCGTTAGTGCTTCTTCCTGGTCATGGGTCACAAAGACAACGGTTGCACCCAGTTCCTTGGAGATACGTTTGATCTCAATTTGCATGCTTTCACGGAGCCGTTTGTCCAGCGCTCCCAGGGGTTCATCCATGAGAAGCAACTCAGGTTCGAAAACGATCGCGCGGGCCAAGGCCACGCGTTGCTGCTGGCCTCCGGAGAGCTGGCGGGGTGAGAACCCTGCGCGTGCTGAAAGCTCGACTAGTTCGAGCGCCTTATGTGCTTTGGAAATGGCCTCTTTTTTCGGTACTCCGCGAACTTCCAGCGGGAAAGCCACGTTCCGCACGACACTCATGTGCGGGAATAGCGAGTAGTTCTGGAACACCATGCCGATGTTCCGCTTCTCAGGCGCCAATGAGGTCAACTCCCGGCCCCTGAGCTTAATGGAGCCTGAGTCTGGCTCCAGGAATCCGGCAATCATGTTCAGTGTGGTTGACTTTCCGGATCCGGACGGTCCCAACATGGTCAGAAACTGCCCTTTTTCCAGCGTGAAGGAAACCCCATCAACGGCGTTACCCGCACCGAAGTCCTTGGAGACCTGGTCCACGACCAGTGTTGGTTCGTCCTGCGATGAAGCTGCGGCCGAAAGCGTTGCGGCTGTTTTGGTATTCATTGTTCCTACTTCTTTTCGCGCTGCAGACGGAGCATGCCCACTAGCGCCAGGGTTGAAACGACCATCAGGATCGTAGAAAGGGCGGCTAGTACCGGAGTGACGGTGGTTCGAGCCTGAATCCACATTTCCACCGGAAGGGTCCGAAAGTTGGGGGACACCAGAAATGTTGAGACGACTACTTCGTCCCAAGAAGTGACGAAGGCGAACAACGCGCCGGCGATAATGCCCGGGAGGATCTGGGGGAAGACAACCCGCCAGAATCGGGTCCATGGACCCGCACCTAGGATCGCTGCCGCTTGTTCCTGTGCAGGATCAAACTGGGAAAGGCTGGTGCTGACAGCCACAATGACGAATGGAATGGCCAAGACGGTGTGGCCGACCACCAAGGACAGCAAGCTGCCGAAAAGGCCCCATTTGAGCATCAGGATGTAAATGCCGATACCGATGATCACAGGAGGGATGATCAACGGCGCAAGGCTCATGCCCTGCATCACCGATCGGATCCGGGGCTGAGTTTGAACAGCCCGAACGTTGCAGCCGTTCCTAGCGTCGTAGCTACTGCAGTTGACAGCAGACCTACTTGGAAACTAACTCCTGCGGCTCTTGCCCAGTTCTGGGCAGCGAATAGTTCCTCGTACCACTTGAAGGTCCACTCACCGTTGAACCGGCCCAGGGACGATGCTCCACTGAAGGACATCGGAATAATGAACAAGGTCGGCAGAATAAGGTAGAGGCCAACGAACGCCACGACGACCGTCAACATCACCCACCGAAAGGATACTTTCCTAAGAGGCTTCTGCCTGACGGCGGCAGTCTTCGGGTTGACAACAAGAGCTGTTGGTTTGAGGTCTGATTTGGCGATGCTCATGACTTTGTCTTCCGGCTAAAGGTCTTCCATATACCTGCCAGGAGGCCCAAAGAAACTAAGGTTCCGCCCAGCAAAAGAATGCCCAGTGCACTGGCACGGACCAGGCCAACTTTCTGAGTCTCCTGAATCAGCAACTCCCCGATCATCATGTTTCCAGGGGCGCCCAACATCGCAGGTGTGATGTAGAAGCCGAGGCTGAGTACAAAGACCAAAACGAAACCGGCAATGATACCGGGGCCCGAGAGTGGCAAGAAGACCCGCAGGAATCGCTGCAGTGGCGTTGCGCCGAGGCTGCGTGCTGCCTGGAGCTGGCCCTTATCGATGTCGGCCATCGTGTTCATCAGCGGCAGGACCATGTACGGCAGCAGAACGTGGACCATGCCGATCAAGACGCCCACCGGTGTGCGGATAAGCGGAAGCGGTGCACTGATCAGCCCTGCGAACTGAAGGAAGCTGTTGATGATTCCTGTGTCCTGCAGCAGACCGACCCATGCGAAGGTGCGGCTCAGGAGGCTGACCCAGAACGGCATGAGAACCAGAACGATGAGCAGCAGCTTCAGACGAGGGCCGACGCGATTGAGCACGTAAGCGTACGGGTACGCAAGCAGGAGGCAGGCGATGGTGGTGAGGAAAGCAACCCTTGCCGTGTCAGCAAAAATCCGGCCGTACAGCGTCGACTGAAGAACCATCTGATACGTCTCGCCACCACTTTTCATGGACTCCTGGAACATGACTCCAAGGGGCACCAGGAAGAACACGACAAAGAACAGGAAGGCAGGGGTGAAGAGCAGCCAACCGCGGCTGCTGCCCTTCACCCCTGAGCCAACCGACTTCAACTTCAGGGACATTATTGGGCGATCCATTCATTAAACCGCTGGGCAATCTTGTCGTAGTTCTCGGCCCAGTAGTCATCGTCCACGGCGATTTGCTTATCCAGGTGGTTGGTGGGTCGGAGAGGCTCACTGACCACAGTGGGATCTTTAGCCGCTTCCTTGTTTACAGGCCCGTAGACCATCTTTTGGGCCCATGCCACCTGCTTCTTTGGATCGTTCATGCATTCAATGAGCTTGTTAGCCATTTCAGCATTCTTCGTGCCTTTGGGAATGGCCCAGTAGTCATCGACCTGCAGCCATTGGTCGTAGGAGACCTTGACCGGGGCCCGTCGACTTTTGCTGCGTCAGCTGCCCGGCCCACCCAAACGAGACCCATTGCTGCCTCACCGGAAGAGAGCAGGCTCTGTGAGCTGGCACCCGTCTCCCACCAGACGATATCTTTCTTGACGGTGTCCAGCTTTTTGAACGCCCGGTCCAGGTCGAGAGGGTAGAGCTTGTCGGGCGCTACGCCGTCCGCGACGAGTGCCGCTTCCAGAACGCCAGCCGAAACACTCTTGTACAGTGCGCGCTTGCCGGGAAATGCGCTCGTGTCAAAGAATTCCGCGAAGGACGTCGGTCCCTTGGATGCCTTGTCGGTGTTGTACGCCATCACCAAGGCCTCGATGTCGGAGCCCACCCGGTACTTCTCACCGTAGCCGTCGATGAGCTTGGTCTTATCGACGATGTTGTAGTCGATCGGCTCCAGGTAGGCGTCACCGTTCTTCTCGCTGCCGAAATCATTAGTGACGTTGACAAGGTCCCACGGCACGTTGCCTGAATCCACGGCCGTACGGATCTTGGAAAAGTCGGTCGGCTCGTCGGTCTTGACTGTTATGCCAAGCTCCTTCGCGCACGGCTCGAAGTATTCCGTTTCCTGGGCCTTCTGATATGGCCCGCCGTAGTCGAGCACCGTTAATGTGGTGCTGCCGGCATTGGACGCCTCCGTTGTTCCCCTGCACATCCTGCAGTTGCTGCCAGTATCAGACCGGCTATGCCCATCGCTGCGGGCTTTCTTCCGCGGAAATTCTTCATTGTGTTCGGTTTCCTTTTCGTAGAGCTGTTAGCGAGCGGGGGCCTCAAGGAGACGACTTTGTTTCCGTTGAGTTTCTGGCCTTTTGACGTCTGCCGAAGTGGCTCCGTCGGCGCTACCATCCACGCGCCGATCGTGACATGCACCACATCAGGGCCTGTTCGCAATAACAGTAATACGTTATTATGAGGGGGTCAATAGGTCTCTCCACAAGCGGCCGTAACGACGGGAACGCCTTCGAGTGGCGGATCTATATAACATCTGATGCGAGGTCTCACCCTGATGCGGGCTGGGAGTAAGAAGGCCTAAGACCGGTCAGCTTTTGAGAGGTGAGAGGTGCTCCTCTAGTGCGCTTATTTGAGGACCTCTCGGCCTCTCTCAGGAGTGGCCGGAATGCAGCTGTACACCTTTAGCCATCGCGATACCTTGGTGCCCGGCAGAGCGGACTCATCTCCAGGGCATGCTTTCGCAAAAGCTGGTTCACGCCCAAGCATCGCCGCCGTGGCCGCGCCGGCGAGAAACTTCGTCTCACCTGAGCGGAGATTCGGATGCGGTCGACTCCTGGACACCAAGAAAGGCACCCGCTCCAGGTTCACATCGAGGTATTCGCCGCTTGCCCCTGGTCCGCCGAGATCTGTCGATTCCGTTTCGCCTAGATGTACTCCCGAGGGCTGGCTTCGTCCAAGAGATCCTGCTCCTTCAGAGGTGCCATCAACCTGCTGCCGTTCCAGAGAGTGGCGCACGCCGGCTACATACTGTTTCGCGAGGGCAAGGTGGTCGATAATCAGACCGCGGCCGTAACTCAGCCACCCCTGGATGGCCGATCCCTCCGGCGTCGCAAGGTCCGCTGTTGCCCGGTCAACGGTCTCTCCGTTATCCGCGAGAGACTCGCGATGCCGGGCTGAACCAACTCCCCAAGGACGTCAAGCCTTCGGGGGCCTTGGTGGAATGCCAAATCGCAACGGGACTCTTTTTCGTACGCTGCTCGCTGACGTGGATGGAAGGCAAGTGTCGTAGTAGGAGCTTTCGTCTAAACACCCTCCCAAGTTCATGCCTCTGCTAGTCCGAACGGCATTAGCAGCGTCACCGGGCCCGAGCCGTACTGAATCTCGGGCTCTCCGAATTGAGCGTCTTCGGCGGCGACAATCATGTCGCCGGCATCAGAGGAAGCGAGCAGCCGTCCGCTAGACCGTGGAGGACCCCTATTCTGATAATTCACGCCGTCTTTGAGTGTCGCCGGCAACCGGATCGAAGTGCGCGCCCAACTGCCCGCTCGCCACTTCAAGCAGCAACGAATTGATGTAATCCGGCGTGTAATCCTGGTTCCGGATGGCAACTTCGAGCATCATCCCATCGATGAGACCGACAAGAATATCTACGATCCTTCCCACTGGAGCCCGTGGAACAAAGTCCCCTTCGGCGACGCCCGCGTCGATAGCGTGCCGCAGCACGCTTCTCCAGGCGTTCGTGGTCCGCGTTGTCAGGGCTTGGAGCTCCTCGTAACGGCTGGCCGCCGCGCAGGTTTCGATCCAAATGGTGCAGCGTTCACGGTCGGCGACCGCATCCAAAAGCAAAGTTCTGACCCTGGTTGGCCCATCGCCGGCTTCGGCCGCGCCTTGTATCCAGTTCTCGGCGCGGCGAAGACTTGAGTTCTCAAGAGTTTCACGCACCAGATCATCACGGGTGACGAAATAATGCTGGATCATGCCAATGGAGACGCCGGCCGCTACGGATACGTCGCGCAGCCGGATGCCGTCGAAGCCTCGTTTCGCCAACAATCGTTCGGTGACCAGTAGTATTTCCTGGCGTTGCAAGGACGCCTGGCGTCCTTGGTCTATCGCGACAGGGCCTGTTTCTGGCATTTGTTACCTTCTGTCTCTGACGATCCTCAGACCATACTAATTGCTAGCTTGCAAACCCTGTTGCCCGCCTCACCTGGCTTGCGACCACGAGAGGAGGCACGCCGTAGTTCCCACATCGTCTCTGAGGTGGGAGAGCGCCTTTTGCGGGGCATCCTTGCTCCGCAAAAACAACATGTGGCTGACCTGTACTAACAAAAAAGCCTGCGCCAGCCTCGACAATAATAGAATATTATTGAGCAGTCAAGATCTCAGACCGAGTGGCGTGCGGGATGAATGGGAACTATTGACGGGCTGACACCCGGGCATTACAGTCCAATAATATTCGTTTATTAACGCCACGTCGGGTTACCTTCGAGATTTTCGACCTCGCTTGGTGTCGTCTCGAGCCGGCGCCGTAGCTCCGGCGCTTCAGTCTCGCTGACAGCCGACAACGGTCGCCCAAATCACCTGTATCAGGCAACCCCTACACCAACGTGGCTCGCTGACTCCGCCGCCTCAACCCACCGCTGCCGGCGAAGGCCAGTTACGCTCATTTTCAAGGAGATTCTATGTCAGACAAGCGCGTAGTGATAATTGGGGCAGGAGTTGTTGGCGCTGCACTTGCCGACGAATTGGGAGAGCTTGGCTGGACAAGCGTTACCGTCCTGGACAAAGGGGACCTGCCTACTCCCGGAGGATCATCCTCACATGCCCCGGGCCTGGTCTTTCAGACTCACGCCTCAAGAGCGATGTCGAAGATGGCCCAGTACACAGCTGACAAGTTCAAATCGCTGTCCTATAATGACGAACCTTGTTTCCTCCCGGTCGGTGGCCTTGAAGTGGCCGCGACACCGGAACGTCTGGCTGAACTACACCGTCGCCATGGCTACGCGACGGCATGCGGGGTGGAAGCTCGGATCGTATCCGCAGAGGAATGCCTGAAGATCCAGCCGCTGCTCAACCCCGAGGTTGTCCTGGGAGGGCTTTCCACCCCTACTGATGGCATCGCAAAGTCAGTCCGGGCAGTCAACGCCCAGCTCGACCGCGCCCGCAGCCGCGGCGTGCGCGTCCTGGATCGCCACGAGGTCCTGGACATCCTCATGGAGAACGGAAAGGTCACAGGCGTAGCAACGGACCGAGGCGAGTTCCCTGCCGACTACGTCGTTTGTTGCGCAGGTATATGGGGCCAGAAAATCGCAGCCATGGCCGGGCTGCGGCTTCCTATTTTGCCGCTCGCCCATTGCGACGCGATCACCGAGCCCCTTCCTTCCCTCGCCGGGGCAACAACCGAGGCAACGGGGCCTCTCATTCGCCATGGTGACGGAGGCGTGTACTACCGTGAACGCTTCGACCGGCTGGACATTGGATCATTCGAGCACCAGCCAATCCCTGTGCACTACAGCGAACTTCTGTCCGTCGACGAAGCAGAAATCATGCCCAGCACCCTTCCGCTCACTCTGGACGACTTTGAGGGAGCCTGGAAGGAAACCCACCGGCTTTTTCCCGAGACGGCAAACCTTTCCATCGTCGAAGGGATGAACGGTGTTTTCTCCTTTACAGCCGATGACTTTCCGCTCGTCGGCGAAGCGCCGCATCTACAGGGCTTCTGGGTGGCCGAGGCCGTCTGGGTGACCCATTCAGCAGGGGTTGCACGCGCGCTGGCTGAGTGCCTCACCGATGGCTATTCCCGCTCATTCAACCTCAGTGAGTGCGATCTGAACCGCTTTGATTCCTTCGAGCTCGACGACAGCTATGTCCTTGAGCGGGCGGGCCAGAACTACTTGGACGTCTACGCCATCAAGCACCCCGTGGAGCCGATCGCCGGCCCCCGTAACCTCCGTGTGAGCCCGTTCTACGCACGGGAGGTCGCCATGGAAGGCGAGTTCGTGCCTGTGCATGGGTGGGAGATGCCGCTTTGGTACGGAGCCAATAAGCCTTTGCTGGACACGTTGGAGGTTCGGGAACGAAACCCGTGGGCAGCGAAGTATTGGAGCCCCATCGTTGCCGCAGAAGCCAAGGCCACACGCGAAAACGTCGCCATGTACGACATGACGGCCCTGACTCGGCTGGAAGTCAGCGGAGCTGGGGCAACAGCCTTTCTCGAACGTCTGACTACCAAGACGGTCGATAAGGCGGTCGGATCCGTAACCTACTGTCTTATGCTGGATGAAGGAGGGCGGATCCGAAGCGACATTACAGTCGCCCGGCTGGCAGAGGACAAGTATCAGGTCGGGGCCAATGGCAGATTGGACCTTGACTGGATGAATCGCCATCTGCGCCCAGACGAGGCCGTCGTCATACGTGATATCACCTCTGAAACATGCTGTGTAGGAGTCTGGGGCCCGAACGCGCGCACGCTTGTGTCCAAGTTGACAGACTTGGACCTCAGCTCTGAGAGTTTCCCCTACTTCCAGGCCCGCCAGGGATTCGTTGCCGGAGTTCCCGTCACTGCCATCCGACTGTCATATGTGGGTGAACTCGGCTGGGAACTATATACGACAGCTGACTTCGGGCTGCGCCTTTGGGACGCACTGTGGACAGCCGGTGACGACCTTGGGGTCATTGCTGCCGGACGAGGCGCTTTCGCAAGCCTCCGTCTCGAGAAGGGCTATCGCTCCTTCGGGACAGACATGACCTTTGAACACGACCCGTTCGAGGCAGGGCTAGGTTTCGCCGTGGCACTAAAGTCCAGTCGTGACTTTATCGGCAGGTCCTCCGTCGAAAAGCGACGCACCCAAGTAGAGCGCAAGCTCGTTCCCCTGGTGCTCAAGGAGCCCGGAGCAGTGGTCGCCGGACGTGAGCCGGTCTATAACGGAGAAACTGTCGTTGGCTACGTGACCAGCGCCGCATATGGATACACGATTGATGCAGGAATCGCCTACGCCTGGCTGCCGGAAAAGTTGTCCTCGCCCGGCACTGACCTGACTATAGGTTATTTCGGAGAAAGGGTCCCTGCCGCAGTGGCGGAGGAACCGCTTTTCGACCCGCAGATGACCCGGCTGCGGAGCTAACGCGCCATGAGCACGTCCCCCTGACGTGGCACGGGTGGGTGGAGCTGCTAGTGGTACTCGCGGTGGCAGCTCCACCTTTGCTCATCATCACCTGAAACAGCGTGCACGAAAACCGAACGACCTAGTCACGGGCGCCAAGCCGGTTCCCGGGCGCTCTATTCACTACCCTGCCAGACACACGTTCCTTCCCGAGGTGATCCAGACGGTGTCACTTCCACCTCGGTCTCCTGGAACCCTAATCACCACAGATTCAGATTCCACCCGCAAACAGACAAAGTCCGGAGGAAGGCGCCTGGTGTGCTTTCTAGCATCGGATCAGCGTTTCCGCCGCACGTCGTTTCTGAACGGGCAGGGGCATGAGCAGCAAACTTTTGCCGGCGGTGCGTCGTAGTTGCGCAACACCGCTCGGGCCCGGCACTAGGAGAAACCCACTTGGTCATAACGTCCGCCCCGCTCCCAAGAGCACACAATAGGTCAGGGATGCTGAAAGCACAGCCAGCCTTGCAAACCCGCCCAAGCCCTGGAAGTAGGGAGTTTACCGATTTTCAGCCCGCTGTCGCCTCCTTTGGAAGTCCGCATCGACAAGCGGAGCCCCATGCGCTGAATCCCTCAGCCTTTTCAATCATCTTTCGCTCGTAGACTCCGTTCCCGGCCAACCAAAGGGCCGTACCGTCCTCCATCGCCACATCAACTCGACCTATCCGAACCTTCACTCCCCATTGGCGAATCTCAACGTCCATTCCGGTCAGGATCGTCCAGTCCTGAAAACAGGAGAGTTCTTGGCACATTGATTTTCCTTACTCGGTGAGGAACATGACTTAACAGGTGAGGAACATGCGGGCGGCGGGAGTGGCCGCTCTGACGGCTGCAGCGCACCAGGATCCCGCGGCGCTGGCCCCGGCTGTTTGCGGTTTGAGGCTCAAGAGGCACTCCATTCATTCTCAATTCGGCTAAGCACGGTGTCACTTGTTTTTTCGTCTAATATGTCGCCACCTTTCTTGCTGTTCGTACATAGCGCCCCTAGACGGCGCAGTTCTACGGTTGTCACAGGAAGTCGGCCCACCACCTATCGGATTCCCAGCCGAACCAATTTCGAGTTCTGATTCCCGTGGAGGGGCTGAAAACCTCTTCCTCATTTTCCCGTTACTACCGCCTGGAGCGCGTCAGCTGCACGGCCGGCACCCCTTATAGCTAGGAGCTTTTGTGGATCACAAACGCAGTCAGCAGCTGGTCCTCGCCATCAGCTGCGAAGACACTACGGGCATCGTGCACGCGGTATCCGGCTTTCTCCTTGCCCACGGCTGCAACATTCTGACAAGTCAGCAATTCGACGACGTGGCTGAAAACCGCTTCTTCATGCGCATACAGGCAAGCTACCCGGATAAGACTTCCGTGGAAGCGTTGAAATCTGCTTTCCGTGCAACAGCTGAAACCTACGGTATGTCCTGGTCCCTAACGGATAGCACCGACAGGCCAAAGATTGCCATCCTTGTGTCCAAGTTCGAGCACTGCCTGAACGACCTGTTGTTCCGCTGGCGCACTAACCAGCTGAAGGTTGACATCCCGTTCATCGCCTCAAATCACCGGGACCTTGAACCGATGGTGAAAGCGCAGGGAATCCCATTCATTTATATTCCCGTAACAGCGGATACCAAACCGGCTGCCGAAGACAAGCTCCTCTCCCTCGTCAAAGAGCACGACGTGGACCTCGTTGTCCTCGCGAGGTACATGCAGGTCCTCAGTGACGACCTGTGCAGGGAACTCGCCGGGAAGGCGATCAACATCCATCATTCCTTCCTTCCGGGTTTCAAGGGCGCCAAGCCGTATCACCAGGCATTCGATCGGGGCGTCAAGCTTGTTGGCGCCACAGCGCACTACGTCACAGCCGAGCTTGACGAAGGCCCGATCATCGAACAGGAAGTGCTCCGCGTAGACCACGGCTACCAGCCGGAAGACTTGGTCGTAGTCGGGCGTGACGCCGAGCGACTGGCTTTGGCACGGGCCGTGCAATGGCACGCAGAACACCGCGTAATTCTCAATGGCACCCGCACCGTGGTTTTCAAATGACAGACCGGAAAGTACTGGTTCCGACCAGAAGTGAGGAAAAAATAATGGACAGGCTCGTCGATCGGAGCATCAGTGCCAAGGCATTCACTGATGACTCAAATGGATCACTACCACAGCGTGTACGGACCGTTGTCGTCGGCGGTGGAATCATCGGGTCAAGCATCGCCTACCATCTGGCGCTTGCTGGCGAAAGTGATGTCCTGCTGCTTGAAAACAACGTCCTGGGAAGCGGCACTACCTGGCACGCTGCAGGGCTGGTCACCGGTGCGCGCAGCTCGGCAGCCCTCACCAAGCTGGCAAAGTACAGCCTGGAGCTGTACCGAGAGCTTGAAGAACTTTCCGGCGTCGATATCTCCTTCCGTCCCTCCGGTTCGCTGAACATCGCACGCACCCCTGGCAGGCTGGATGAGATCCGATACGCCCGGGATGTTGCCGAACAGCAGGGCGTAAGGGCCGAGATGCTCACTGACGAGCGTTTCAAGGAAGTCTGGCCGATCGCCAGTACTGAGGGATCCTTGGCTCCTTGCTCTTGCCGGACGATGGCTACCTTAACCCCGGACATGCCGCGATCGCATTCGCCAAGATGGCACACTCTCGCGGCGTTCAGGTCCGCGAAGGCGTAACGGTCCATAAGATCCTTCATGATGACGGGAAAGCCACCGGCATTGAAACCAGCAAGGGTAATGTCGCGTGCGACCGCGTCATCCTTGCGTGCGGTCTCTGGACCAGGGAGCTGGCGGCTACCGCAGGGGTTAGCGTTCCGCTGTATCCTGCTGAACACGTACACGTACGCTCGGAAAAAATAGAGGGAGCGGTGCCGGAACTTCCCGTTTTCCGCGATCTTGATAACAGCTACTACGTGCGACCGGAAGCCGGACACCTGTTGGTGGGGGCTTTTGAACCGGACGGGATACCAAGGCCCGTGCATGAAATCGCATCCGCGGGATTTGCTGAATTTCCAGCCAACTGGGAGCATTTCGCGCCGATCAGAGGTAAGGCTGAAACCGCCATCCCGTCTTTGGCCGACGCTGGCTACGACCGCTTTCTCAATGCTCCCGAAAGCTTCACACCAGACGCGAACTTCATTTTGGGCGAAACATCCGAGATGCAGAACCTCTTCGTAGCCGCTGGATTCAACTCCCAGGGCATCATCTTTGCTCCGGGAGTGGGCAAGGAGCTCGCCGAGTGGGTCATCACCGGGCGCCGGCGTTCGACTCCTCGTCGGTAGACGTTCAGCGCTTCTCCGAGCACCAGAACAACCGCCGCTACCTGCATGCCCGCACTAAGGAAGGGCTCGGGCGACTCTACGCCATGCATTGGCCGCACCTGCAGCTGGAGACGGCACGAAATGTCCGACGCACACCACTGCATTCCCGGCTTGCCGAACTGGGTGCCTGTTTCGGTGAAGTCAACGGTCAGGAGCGGGCAAACTGGTATGCAGAACCGGGAACCAAGCCCGAATATACCTATAGCTACGGCAGGACTGACTGGTTCCACCGCGTGGGAACCGAACACAAAGCCACGCGCGAAGGTGTCGTCCTTTTCGATTTGAGCCCCTTCGCAAAATTTGAGGTAGC
Source organism: Arthrobacter sp. Hiyo4 (assembly GCA_002370555.1). Classification (GTDB taxonomy): domain Bacteria; phylum Actinomycetota; class Actinomycetes; order Actinomycetales; family Micrococcaceae; genus Arthrobacter. Next base: position 81,571 of record AP014718.1, on the reverse strand, counting down.
CGGTCCGGATGCGTTGGCGGTATGCCAACTGGCAAGCACGGCGGACGTCGACGTTCCCGTGAACAAAGCTGTTTACACGTTGTTTCTGAACGAAAATGCAGGCATCGAGCTCGACGGAACGATCACCCGTCTGGAAAAGGACCGGTTCCTCGTCGTCACTCCGTCGTTCAGCAGACAGAAGAGTCTGGCATACCTCAACCGGCTGGCCAAGGGAAAGGCCGCCGCTGTCTTCGACGCCACCGCAGGACTGGCCACAATTGGGGTAATGGGACCACGGAGCCGGGAACTTCTGACACGTGTCTCCCCTGAGGACTGGTCGGATGAAGCGCAGAAATACACCGAGGGACGCCGCGTAGAGATCGCAGACGGATTCGCATACTCTCTCCGAGTCAGCTTTGTCGGTGAACTCGGCTACGAGATCTATGCCAGCGCGGACCTGGCCGTAAACGTTTTTGACGCCCTGTGGGAAGCAGGACAAGACCTCGGCGTCCGCATGGCGGTTACCACGCGTTGGATTCCCTTCGTAGCGAGAAAGGATTCCGTCACCTTGGACACGACATCGGGCCTGAAGACGATCCCTATGCAGCGGGCCTACGCTTCACCATCGCGATGGACAAGTCCGGTGGATTTGTCGGTCGCGATGCGCTGGCAAAACTCGATCCAGCGAAACCTAAGCACCGTACGGTCTATGTAGCGATTGATGATGCAGATCCTCTCTTCGTCCACGACGAGACCCTTCTCTGCAACGGGATACCGGTGGGGCGGCTCACTAGCGGCAGCTACGGGTACACGCTCGGGCGTGCAGTAGGAATTGCTGCAGTCGACCCAGACGTGGATTTCACCGGCAAGTTCGAGGTGCAGTGCAAGGACCAGCTGTTTCCGGCGACAGTTTCCAGGCGGCCGTTCTACGACCCTAAAGGCGAACGTCTCCGGGGCTAGACACCAGAGTGCCGGCGACAGGAAGCTGTCGCCGGCACTTCTCGGCAGCGTCAGTCTTTGCTGCCGCCTCTGCTGCTACGTGTGAATTTTAGGAACGCTATGGACCAACTTAGGAGAGTCATGGAGCAACTCAAAGTCGAAGACGCCACGGAAAATGACGCTATGATCGCTGATCCTTTCGGCGATGCTCGGGGTCAGATTCTGGACGGGAACAGGGCTGCAGCGGAGATCAAGGCAGAGCTGCGCCTGCGGGTGCAGGAGCTTAAAGCCCGGGGAATCGTTCCGGGTCTGGGAACAGTCCTCGTCGGTGACGACCCGGCCAGTCACTCCTATGTCGGCGGAAAACATCGCGACTGCGCGGAAGTGGGTATCGAATCCATCCGCCGAGACCTCCCGGCCAACATTACCCAGGGTGAACTAGAAGCTGTGCTCGATGAGTTGAATGAGGATCCAGCGACAAGCGGCTATATCGTCCAGTTGCCTCTGCCATCCCATATCAACCAAAACGCAATCCTTGAAAGAATTCGTCCGGACAAGGATGCGGACGGTCTGCACCCGACCAACCTGGGCAAGCTAGTGCTTACCGTCAACGAACCTCTCGATTCGCCCCTTCCGTGCACACCGTTTGGAATCGTGGAGCTGCTGAGCCGCAACGGGATCTCGTTGGCCGGTAAAGAAGTATTAGTACTGGGTCGAGGTGTCACAGTGGGGCGCCCGCTTGGACTTCTGCTGACCCGTAAGGCTGTCAACGCCACGGTTACCCTGGCCCACACCGGAACGACTGATCTCCCGGGCCTGCTCAAACGCGCGGACGTAGTCGTTGCTGCTGCTGGCGTTCCCGACGTCATCAAGGCTACTGATCTCAAAGCTGGGGCAATTGTCCTGGACGTAGGAGTGTCACGTGCGGTTGACCCACAGACAGGAAAGGTATCCCTCCGCGGTGACGTTGAAGCAGCTGCTAGCAGCGTAGCGGGTTGGATCTCGCCGAACCCCGGCGGCGTCGGACCCATGACACGGGCAATGCTGCTGAGTAATGTTGTGGACGCTGCCGAACGACGGGCCCGCAACTAACCACTGAAACAGAAGTTGGGGCCGCGAAGCCCCCGCCCCCATATGGCCCCCGCCTCCCGAAAGGGAAAGCGGGGCCATGTTGCTTTCAGCCCCGCAACAAAAAAGATTGCCCCGTCTGGGACTAGCGTCTGATGACCCGAACTCGCATGCTGTGGGGTCGCTTGGTATGTATCTCATTTGGTGCCGCTTATGGAAGTACCAGTCGATAATACAATATTATTGTTTGGCACGCGCAAAAGTTCCGCTGCATACAGGGAAGTAATGCCGCGACTACTTTCGGTTCCCTGGCCTGGGAGCGTGTCTATGAAAGCAGTGCGTTGGCGGGTGCCCAAAAGGAGAGCCGGATCATCCAGTGGCGGCGGGAGGTCTCTATCCTGGGCCTGCGCCGTAGACCCTTCCGATCAGGAACTGGAAACTCATCAATGAAATCGACGGTCAGACGATGCTTGTTTCGCAGTTCAAGGTCGGCAGCCTTGCCCAGTCGTCCGCGGTGGCTGTCCCCGTCGGTTGCGAGCTTCGCTCAGGTTTCAGAAGCCCGTCGACTCCACACAAGATACTCTCTGACGAACTACGTGGCAGCCATCCTGGCGCTTGACCTTCATGCCAATCCTCGTCCGCTGTGTCTACGAACTCATTCAACATGATCTGAAACCCTGCCGAGTTTGACGCGACTTCAGGACGTTTCGCGCCAATGTTCGAAGATCTTCCTTGATCTATTGAACAGCCAAGTCTTTGGTCGCTCCGGGGGAAGATTTCCGCCGAATGAGTTTTGCGGATTCCTGGTGCCGCTGCGGTACGGGATGCCCGAGTTTTTCAGGCGCCGTCATAGACGCCACCGGGTCACAAAAGATGACGGGCTTCATTCCATTCACATCAGTTTTCCAATCAGAAACAAGGCGGGACACCAGCCTCCGGCCGGTCGTTTCACCCTTCGAGTATGCGGCGCGATCGTGAGGCCGACCACAGACATTTTGCTAACATGGTCGGTATAACATGGCCATTCGTATAAATATCTAAAGGTGCAGTTGTGATCACTGTTGACAACCTCATCCGTATTCCAGGCCTCAACATCGAGTATCTAGCCGGGGCAGACGGAGGCGGGCGGCCCGTTTCCTGGGCCCATGCGGTTGACCTCCCAGACCCATGGCACTGGGTAGAGGCCGGAGATCTTGTCATGACGACGGGCATTGGGATGCCCGAAGAGGAAGAGCAGTCGAGCTGGCTCCTGAGACTGATACAGGTCGGAGTCAGTGGCCTCATCGTTGCTCCGCATCCAAACGCGCCAACCGTAACCCCAGCGATGATCCAGACTGCTGACGAACACAAATTCCCTCTCCTCAAAGCACCCTTTGAGCTGGAATTTGTAACGCTTGCCCGAGTCATCATCAAGAACTCGCTCGACATCGAGAGGGAACGGCTGGAAAAAGCCAAGCGGATATTTGACGCCTACGGTGATTCCTTGAGCAGGGAAGCGGGAGGACTCGGGCGGCTGGAAGCCATCGCCCGGGGAGTTGGTTGGGACCTGGCACTCGTTGACGACACCAGCGGCGATGTTATAGCCACATCTGGCCGGCGGCGGGATGCGCGCGCTACCGAGCAGCAAAGCACGGTGCTGGCAATACCCGGACGACTGCGAATGTCGCTGCGTATCCGGACAGAACCGAATACAGTCCCCGATGCCTTACTCGCTCACTATGTAGTTGGTATCACGGCCCTGGAACTCGAGCAGTATGCGAGATCTCTGGATGAACGGCGTCGTGACGGCGAAACAGTTTTGCGCAGCCTTCTCAAAGGTGCCGTGGAAATCCGCGCAATCTCTTCGGTACTGGAACAGCACAAGATAGCCGGTGACATCGTGCTGCTAAGCATCATGGCTGAGGACGGCGGGGCATATTCTCTGTCAAACGTGCATCTTGCTCCCGCTTTACGGAGCCCGGAGGTCCTCCTTCTCCAAGAAGATGGCGAGTTCTTCGCCCTGGCTCCGGATGATGACGATGTCATCGAAACCTTCGCGAAGCTGCTGGGAAGCGACACCAGGATCGGCGTTAGCCTGCCGCTGTCTCCGGTGGTGGGCGTTCCTGAGGCCCGGCGACAGGCGCACCTTGCCCTGCAGGATGCAGTGGAGGCCCCTCGCCCCTGTGCCGGTACGGGCGGCCGGACGAAGAGCAGGGATACTTTCCACGCAGCGTTGCAGAGTCCCGGGCGTTGGTTCAGAAAGTTCTCGGCCCGATCATTGACCATGATCAAAAGAGCCGCGGGGGCCTGCTGGAAACCCTGGAAGCATTCCTCGCAGCGGATCGCTCATACATCAAGGGCGCGCAGCAACTCAGTATCCACCGACAGACCCTCGTTTACCGGCTGAATACCATTGAACAATTGACCAAGCTGCACCCGGGCTCAACGGAAGGGACGACCAAATTCTGGTATGCGCTCCAGGTAGGGAGACGAGCGGGCCTCCTTCCCTGAGCTCATTGGTTTGTACAGGTCTAAGCGACTTCTTCTTACATTCCAACCAGGTGCGTGGGTCAGAAATGACAGGCCCTAACTCTTAAAACGCCGACAGATTAACCGGGCCCTTGAGGTGTACTACTGATGTGAGACACAGTTTGAAAGGATTGTGCTCATGTCTGCTCGACCTACCTATTCCGATGAGTTCAAGGCTGATGCCGTTGAGCTTGTGGTTTCATCTGGCCGTTCGCCTGCCTCTGTCGCTCCGGAGCTCGGCATTTCCGTCACGGCGTTGAAACGCTGGGTGCGACTGTCCCGTGAAGGGCAAGCGGAGGGCGGCGGCAAACCGGATGATTCGGTGGATCTTGCGAAATACAAGGCTCTGGAGGCGCGGCTCCGTGAGCTGGAGAGGGAGAACGATTTCCTGAATTATCCTGATGTCCGGATTATGCCGATGTTTGCCTGAACCCGCAGCTCAGGGCCGGGTGGGTGCCGGAATGTTCGGCATAATCCGGCGACTGTCTGATACTTGTCCTCCCGTCTTCTCTCGGAAGGACAAGGATCATGAGCGATCCGGTCAAAGTACGTGTCCGCGGCCCGCTAGCCTCACTGTTTCCAAGTTTCCGCGTCAGGCTCGCTGCGCTGGGCTATTCGCCAGGGACCGCAGCCCAGCAGCTGCAGATGCTCGCCGACCTGTCCGGGTGGATGCACGCTCGAGGCCTTGCGATTCACGATCTATCTCCGGAAGCGGTCGAGGAGTTCTTCCGGCATCGCCGCCAGAGCCACAGAAACCTGATCACGGCTCGCTCGCTGGACAGGTTCATCGAATTTCTCTCCGATTCAGACATTGAGCGGGCGGCAGCAGCGCCGTCCGTCCTGCCTGACTGGGAGCAGATCCTGGTTCGGTTCGAGCAGTATCTCTCCCGCGAACGGGCGCTGGCGCCGACGACTGTCGAGAATTACCTGAATCAGGTCCGGCCCTTCCTGCGCTGGCGTGCCAGCCGGACGAATTCGGTTCTGGGCAACTTGTCCGTCAACGAGGTCACGGGCTTCCTGCTCGTCCGCGGCGGTACGGAATCCGCCGGGTCCGTCCGGGTCGCGGTGACTGCGTTGCGAGCACTGCTGAAATGGCTGTATCTGTCCGGGACCATCAACGAGGCATTGGCGGAGGGAATCTGCCCGGTCTCGTATTCCGCGTTCGGCCCCTGCCCAAAGCCTTACCGCCGGCCCAGGTCAGCGACCTGATCATCCACGCCGCGGATTCACGCCTGAGCCCGCGCCGGGACCGGGCCATCGTTGTGCTGCTCTCACGGCTTGGGCTGCGCGCGCGGGAGGCGGCCAGTCTGCGCCTCGATGACCTGAACTGGCGTGCCGGGACCGTGCTCGTGCATGGGAAAGGCGGGTTCGCGGAGCCCATGCCCTTACCGGCCGATGCCGGCGCAGCGATCGCCGGATACCTCGAACATGAACGCCCTGCCGTGCCTGACCGCCACCTGTTCTTGCAGGCGAAGGCCCGCATTCCCCGCTGGTGTGTGTGATCGACTATCTGTAGGCCGTTTCAGCCAGGAAATCCTGCCGAGTTGGTGGCTGGTTTCCTGCCAAAAGAGCGCTAAGAATCAGGCCAGGCAATTCCCCTCCAAATTACGGATTTGGGGTTTGCAGAGATTGAGATCACTCGGTGGCCCGGGCGGTTCCCAGTGTGTTGGGAACATGGGCCCGCCACCCCAGATAGGTTCCTTACGGCGCTGCTATTGACAGAGCGATTGCGCCGGAAGGGCTGGAAAGCAGATGACGGTACCCATGTCCGTTCAAGAAAATATCAGAAGACTCGATTCCCAGGGAGTCCCGGGACGTGAAATCGCCCGCACGTTGGGCATCAGCCGTGATTCGGTGGCCAAGTACGCCGAGCAGCAGGACTTCTCCCCGGCACTGCCGGCACCGTTGGCAAGGCCCGGAGGTTCGGTGCTGACCGGCTTCGAGCGCATCATCGAGCGGTGGCTGGGCGAGGACCAGCGCCGGCCGCGCAAGCAGCGGCATACGGCCAAGCGGATCTTTGACCGGCTCGTGGATGAGCAAGGGGGTGAGCTTGTTCGCGGTATGGCATCAGTAACAGGTTTGAACCCGTGAAGGGGCCATATGCGGACACCAAACGCCGTGCGACGATTTGCATGGCCACCAGACGACGCTCGTACCTTTGGGCTATGTCGAAGGGTGCAGGAGAACTCCCAAGCACGCCATAGCGCTTCGAGCGTCTAATTGCGTCTTAGGGATAGCCACCATGAAGGGCGCCAGTTCGATCACGGCAGGGGCAATCACGGGCTTGATCAAGGACTGGGGCTGCGCAAGCTCTTCTTCACCAGTTCCACGAAGTCACGCTTTCAGTCTTCGGGGATGGACGCCCAGCTAAAACGTTGAGCGAGATGTGCTTCACCCTATCAGGCTGAGGTACACCCAAACCTGACGTCCACCGCACTCGGACGGGTGTCAGAATAGGATCTGAAATAGCGTTTCCGGACATGCCTTTTGGAAAGTCATAGGTTTCATCCTGACAGCTTCGGCAGGGGTGACTACGGCGGCAGGTCAAGGAATCCGGTATGCGAGGGTTACCACACTGGACCAGAATGAACAGCGCAAGCTCGGCGGCCAAGCCTTGGATTAGATTTTCAGCGACAAGGCTTGCGGCATCTGTACCCTCAGGCCTCAATTGGCCGAACTGCTGCGCTCCGCTCGTGACGCAGACATCGTCACGTTGGGCGAACTTCGTGTTTGGCAGGCGGAACCAGGAGCCAAGTCAAAATGCCTGGGGCCTCCCTGATCAGCCTCAGGATCGTGCAATATCCACATAGCCGGTCCGCCCATTGACCCCGGCGCCCACAGGGGATGCAATGGAAGGAGCAACCCGGAATCCTGGACCGGGCCTGACGCGGGGAGGTGCCGCAGTGCCGGCATTCGCAGAATCCGTCCTGTTTGGAGCGCTGCAGCTGAGTTTCTGGGGTGCAGTACTGGTGTGCGCGGTGTCTGCCACCGTCCTGGCTGTCCGCCGGCATTCGACGCCGGACCCTGCCCTCCGCGCCCCGGACCCCGTGTTCTGGGATGTGTTTATGGGCTCTGCCGTGGCACTTCCGGCCATCCTCATTCCCACACTCGCGTCACCCTGGTTTGGTGTGGTCCTCGCCGCGTTCGGCACAGGGGCGGGCGTGGCCGCCTATCGGGCAGCCCCAGATCCTGGCGTGGCAGGAACGCCGCCGGCAGCAGCGGCAGGACCGGCCCGTCCACACCGCGGCGCAGGCCGAACATGACGCACTCCTGGCCCGGTGGAGCCGCTACGAACTGGACCCCGCCAGCTGCATCGACTACCCAGCCATGACGGATGTCCGGCTTCCCGAAACGTCCGCGCTGATCCGCGCCATGAAGGAGGCAGAGCAGCTGCGGGCCGTGCCGCACCAAGGGTACGCTCCCGCCGTCGTCCGCTTTGGCGTTGCCCTCGCCGCGGCGGAACGTGCTGCCGGGATCCCTGCCGGAATCACCGCCGTCGGACATTAACTGCTGTGTCGCCGCCGCTGGAGTCCGGCCGCGGGCGCCGTAGCATCCGAGGATGGAACCCACAGAAGCGGAAATCCGTGACGAGTTCGGCAGGCGCCTGGAGGATAAGGGGGCCTGGCGGCAGGCCACCACCCTTGCAGCCGCCGGGGAACTGACTGCACGGTGGCTGGAGGGCCATAGCGAATACCAGGCCGCCACCTTTACGGTCCGCTACGACGCCGAAACAGAACCGATCGCCACCGAGCTTGCCGACCTCAACAGGAACGGGCTGTTCACCAAGGAATCCCAGCCTGGCCTGCGGATCGACAACTCCGCCCAGCGCCAGTACGTCACCGGCTTCTGCAGTGCAGAGGCGGCCGTGGAGCTCCTGGCCCTCTCCACCCGGACGGAGCTGGTGACGGTAGCACATGCCCGGGCGAGGCCAGCAGTGCCGCCATCCCCGTAACGCTCGACGGCGACGAGGTAGTTACCGTCCTCGGCTCCAGCGAGACTCCGGTGCAGGAAGAGCAGATCCAGGACTGGGCGGAGGAAACCAACGAAACGCTGGCGCTCCTGCTCGCCGACTCCTGGTACGTGGAGATCCTGGATCCGGTCTGGGGACGGAATGACCTACTGCTGCCCGCCGTCCTCGCCGCGCTGACAGTGGTGCCGTAGCTTACGGTATTTAGAAGTCGGAGTTTACGGCGTTGAGCGCAGGGGTCGGCCGCGCGGAACTTCCAATAGCTAAATAGACTGCACCCTTGGTGGCTTCCATGCCCCGATAGGAAATCCAGCATGCCAAGGCGATGAACACCAGGGTGGTGGCGATGTTCAGCGGCAGATTCTTGCTCAGCTCGCCCAGTTCCGGGTTCCCGAACAGCTGGGCCAGCATGAGATAGAAGAAGTCGACAGCGACAGCCGCCAGGTTGGACAGCACAATGATGGTGGCCGCAATCAGACCCCAGCCACCCAATCCAGCCGATCCGCGGGCCAAAAGCGCGAGATGCCCACGTAAACGAGGTCCCGGCGTCGGGCATGTCATTATTCAGTTCGCGGTAGCCGAACGCCACCAGGATCATGGGGATAAAGCCCACCAGGAAGATCGCCGGCAGCGCACCCCCACTTCCGAAACCGTTGGCCCCAGCGCCGCGGTCAGCGTGTACGCAGGCCCGATGCAGGAGGCACCGATCACCACGGCGCCCAGCAATCCCACCGCGCCCGCCTTCAGGCCCTTCCCGCTCAGGCCCTTTTCAGCCAGGCCATGGCCGGGGCGCTGGGTGGCTGTGCTGTCACTTCTTTGGGACTCATGGCCTTGCCTTTCTTTCATTCGACGCTGAATGAGTTGGAGCTGGTGCGCTCAGCCGACGGCGGCCACGGCCTCGTTTCTCGCATGGGCAGCGTCCGCATTGGCTGCAACGCCCGCCGCGTCCATGATGCGCGCCGCTGTGCGCTGGCCCATGCGGACGGCTCCGTCGACATGCTGGTAGCCCTCGGCGGCGAGGTCCGAGGAGCACCAGTAGATCGGGCCCACAGGAGTGTGCTGGTCCTTGCCGTAGCGGTGCAGCCCGCCCAGATCGTAGCTGGCGGCGTACGCGCCACGGGTCCATTCCTCGGAACCCCAGTCGGATTCGTAGTAGACCTCAGGCTCCAGTGCCTTGTCCCCCAGGAACCCGGCAATCGATTCCAGGATGGCGCGGCGGCGGTCCTCGGCACTCAGCTCGAAGACCACGTCGGCCTTTTCATCCGAAACGAAGCCCACCAGGGTTCCACGTGAATCACCATGGTTGGTGTTGTCGTAGACCTCCTGGACCAGCGACCCGGCACCGAAACCCGTGCCGGAGAGTCCGTCTTCGCGCCAGAACGGCGTGCTGTAAACGGCGTGGACCTTGATCACCAGGCCCAGCGACTGGTGCTGGTGCATCTGGTGCTGCCGCCGCGGAAGCGGCGGGTCAAAAGAGACGCGCGAGTAAAGGTTCGGTGGCACGGCCATGATCACAAAACGCGCATTCACGGTGGCACGCTCCGAGACAACACTGACGCGGTGTCCGCCTTCGCCGGCATCCTCCCAGTGGATGGTGCGCACCGGGCTGTTAAGTACGACGTCGGCACCCAGTTCCGCTGCCTGCAGCAAGGACACCTGCTGCATCCCGCCGATGACCCGCTTGTCCAGGATGAAGTCCTCGTCGGTGAGGTGGCTGAAGGAACCGGCGGAGGCAGCCATCAGGACCGCCTGCAGTGCGGAAAACGCGTGCGCTGGCTTGGTGAGCATGCCTCCGGCGATGAACAGGCCAATGTTGTTGCAGGCCTCCTCGTCGTTCGAGTTCCGGCGCAGCCAGTGGTGGAAGGAGATGGTGTCCAGTTCACGGGCCTTGGGATGGGCCCAGGGCTCGGTGGCGCCGATTTCCGCGGCGAGGCCGTCCAGAATGCCGATCAGCTTGTCCATTTCCGCCCCGGTGGCTGCGCTCACCGGGAAGGAATCACCGGTGTAGCGGGTTTTCTTGCCGTCGGCGCCGACGTAGACGGACTCGCCCTCCCGGTAGCGGGAGTATGTCTTCAGGCCGAGCTCGTCCAGGAGCTCCAGCAGTACGGTCTGGTCCGGGGAGACCCACTGGCCGCCGATTTCCAGCATGGCCCGTTAATGGTGTCGGTCCAGGTTCGGCCGCCCACGCGGTCCCGTGCTTCCAGCACTGCCACGCTGAGGCCGGCCTTCTTCAGCTCGCGGGCAGCGGTGAGCCCGGAGGGTCCGGCGCCAACGATCACAACGTCGCGGTCAAGATTCAGCATGATGTCCTCTCTATGGCCGGTCGAGTGACACGAACCACTAAATGAATGCCATTCATTTAGTAGGACTATAGCTGTTTTGAAGTCCGCAAGGAAGAGCCGGGTGGAATAATGCTGGAGACATCTGCCCGCAGAAAGGCCAGCAATGCCGGCATCACCAGCCGATTCATCCAGCACCAAGGAGCGCGAACCGGCGGCGAAAACCGGTGCGGCACCGCGTCGCGCAGGGCGGCCCGCCGCGGCCGTCCTGGACCTGGCGGGCATCACGGCAGCGGCCCTGCACCTCATCGGCAAGAACGGCTACGACGGACTCACCATGGCCGCCCTGGCCCGCTCACTGCACGTGGCGCCCTCGGCTCTCTATAACCATGTGGAATCCAAGCGGGACGTCCTCCTGCTCGTGGAAGACCACCTGACTGCCTTGGTGGATGTGACCGCATTCGCGGCGGAACCCTGGGAGTCAGCGGTGCGGAAATGGGCCTGGAGTTACCGGGACGTCTTCGCGGAGCACACTCCCCTGATTCCCGTCATCGCAGTACTTCCCGTGACTGACGCACCGCAGACGCTCGCCATGTATGAGACCGTCAGCGCCGGATTCCGGGCGGCCGGATTCCGGAGGAGCGGATCGTGTCCGCCATCGTTGCCCTGGAATCATTCATCTTCGGATCCGCTTACGACGTCACGGCCCCAGCCGACATTTTCGATTCCGGCAGCATGGCGGAATCGACGCCGAGCTTCACGGGGGCAGTCCGGAGATTGGCCGCGCAGGGGCACAAGAAACCTGCTGACGTGGCGTTCAGCCTGGGGCTTGAGGCCCTCATTGCGGGCTTCGGGGCGTTACGGGAATAGAGCCGTCGCCACCCGGCACGGAGCCCAGACACAGAAAAACCCCAGTCCTAAGACCGGGGCTCTTCTGTATTTGCGTGCGCGAGGGGGGATTTGAACCCCACGCCCTTTCGGACACTGGCACCTGAAGCCAGCGCGTCTGCCGTTCCGCCACTCGCGCGCAACTTCTTTTCCATGAATTACGGCCGGTTTCCCGGATCCGCAACCTTGTAAAAGCAGCGAGATCAAGCATAACGGACATCGGCGGCAAAACACCAATTGAGCCCCGGGAGGGTCAAATTCCCCGCAGGGAGGGGGCCGGCAGGGAATCGCCAGCGAACTTTTCCGGGGCCCGGCCGTTGTGGATTAAGGTCATTCACAGGCCTGCCCAGTAGTATCTGATGTAGTAGTGCCTGCCACTGCCAGGCAGGCCGCTGGGTTCTGAACTGCATTGTTGGCTGAGTTGTGGAACGAAAACTGCCCCGCAGCCGGGGGAAAGGAGAAGGACCATGGGATTGCTGGACAAAGTCGAGCGCGGCATCGAAAAGGCCGTCCGCGGTGTCTTCTCCACCGGTTCGCGCGCCCAGGTTGAACCTGTGGAAATCGCCAGCCGGCTCCGCCGCGAGGTGGACAACAAAGCCCTTACCATCGCCGCCGGCCGCACACTGGCCCCCAATGTCTTCGACGTCCAACTCAGTGACGACGACTTCAGGAGGGCACAGGACTGGGGCACGCCGCTGGCCGAAGAACTCTGCGACGTCGTCATAAACCATGTCCGCAGCCAGGGCTATACCCTGCAGGGATCGGTACGGATCTCTTTCCGCCGTTCCGAGGAGCTGCGTGCCGGCGACTTCGAAATCGCCTCCTCCACTGAGAAGTCCAAAGCCAGCCCCGGAATCCCCTCGGCCAGGCCCAACATGCCGGCAGCCCCGAGCCGCCCGCCCGCACGGCTGCAGCCCGTTCTGGACATCGACGGCCAGCGCTACTCCCTCAATGCCCCCTCCGTCGTCCTGGGCCGGTCCTCCGAGGCCGACATCCTGATTGACGACACCGGCGTCTCGCGCCGCCACCTCGAGATCCGCACCGCCAGTGGCGTCACCAGCGCAGTGGACCTCGGCTCCACCAACGGCAGCTACGTCAACGGCCATAAACTGGCGGGCAGCACCGAACTGACCGACGGCTCCACCATCACGATGGGACGGACAAAGATCATCTTCCGCCTGCTTCCCGCCAACCCTGGGGGCCGCCCATGAGCGACCTGACCATCACTGCCCTGCGGTTTGGGTTCCTGATCCTGCTCTGGGTCCTCATCTTCAGCATCGTTTCGGCCATGCGCCGGGACCTGATGGTGGGCCGCAAAGCCGCCGCCGGCACGCCCACCGCACGTCAGGTCCGCAAAAACCCGGAACTGGCCGAGGCTCCGCCGCAGCCGCTCAAGCAGCAGGCCCACCAACTCGTGGTCACCGAAGGCCCGCTCAAGGGAACCACCATCCCCCTGGCCGCCAGCCCCATCCTGCTGGGCCGCGCCCAGGAAGCCACACTGGTACTTGAGGACGACTACGCCTCCGGCCGCCACGCGCGGTTGTTCCCGCAGGGCAGTCGATGGTTCATCGAGGACCTTGGCTCCACCAACGGCACGTACCTGGCCGACCAGCAACTTACCCGGGCCCTGCCCGTTGAGCTTGGTGTACCCGTGAGGATCGGCAAGACGGTCATCGAATTGAGGCCGTAGCCATGGCCGCTGACATTCCCGCCGGCGGGCCACACCCCTCCAGCGGCACCTCATCATGCGCTATGCCGCACGCTCGGATGTGGGACGCATCCGGGCCAAGAATGATGACTCGGCGTACGTCGGCCGCCATTTGGCAGTGGTCGCGGACGGCATGGGTGGCCACGCGGGCGGCGATGTTGCCTCCGCCGCCACCGTGCTGGACATGCTGCACCTGGACCACGGCGACTACGACGGCGACGCCGGCACGGTCCTCGCCGACGAGATCCAAACGGCCAACTCCCTGCTATCCGAGCTGGTGCACATCAACCCCAAGCTCGCCGGCATGGGCACCACCGTCACATCCCTGCTGCTCGCCGAGGGCAAGCTGCACTTCGCGCATATCGGCGACTCCCGGGCGTACCGCCTGCGTGATGGCGAGTTTGAACAGGTCAGCGTGGACCACACGTTCGTCCAGCGGCTAATCGACGAGGGCCGGCTGCGGCCCGAAGAGGCCGAAACCCACCCGCACAAAAACGTCCTCATGCGCGTCCTGGGCGACGTCGATGCCAGCCCCGAGCTGGATCTGGACACCCTGGACGTCAAACCCGGGGAGCGCTGGTTGCTGTGCTCGGACGGGCTCAACTATGTGGCCGGGCATGTGGTGGAACGGACCGTCCGCGAGACAAAAGATCTGCGTGAGTGCGTCGAAACCCTGGTTAACCTGACGCTGGAAGCCGGCTCACCGGACAACGTCACCGTGGTCATGGTGGAAATCATCGAGGAAACGTCCGACGACGTCAGTACCGCCGCCGTCGACATCATCCCTTCACAGCTGCTCACCGAAGCCCCGGTCGCTGACGGCAGCGCGGCCAGCGCTTCACCGGACCCCGAGGCGGCCGACGGCAAAAAGCCCGCTGCTGACAAATCCCCCGAAAAGCCAGCTGCTGCGGAACCACCGCCTTCCACCGACCCCCATCTCGGCGAGCACCTTTCGGCCGAAGTGCTGCGGCAGGAACTCGCATCGCGCCCGCACGAACTGGTCGGTGCTGCGGCCACCGCGGCCGAGTCGGGCTCGATTCCCACCATCGCCGGCCGCACCGTGGCCCGACGGGCGGCCACTGTTCTGACGCACAAGGCGGACGCCCCGTTGCTGAGACGAATGACCTCCTGGGACGGCCCAAACCCCGCCGCTGGGTCACCATGTCCATCGCCGCGTCCGTGCTGGTGGTGCTCACCGTGGGCCTCTGGCTCGGCTACGCCTGGACCCAGACCCGCTACTACATCGGGGAATATGATTCCCGTGTGGCCATCTATAACGGTGTGTCGCAGCGGCTTGGTCCCCTCCAGCTTTCAACCCTCGAAGCCGTAACAGAGATCCGGATGGATTCCTTGCCCCAGTTCTCCCAGCAGCGCGTCCGGCAGACAGTTCCCGCGCGTGACCTCTACGACGCCCAGCGGATCGTAAAGAACCTTGAAGGCACCGGCACCATTGCTCCGCCGGATGAGTGCCTGACCCCCTCGCCCACTCCGGCCCCAACAACTGCGCAGGCTGCAACACCCACCGCGCCTGCCCCGTCGCCGGACCCGTCTGCTCCGGCGGCAGCGCCTGCCCCGGCCGCCTCACCCACCCCCACTACCGCCTGTGAGGGGGCCAGTGAGCCAGCTCAGCACCATCCCCAAGCCCCGGCGCAACGTGGAACTGTTGCTGCTGATCCTCGCCCTGTCTGTGGGCATCGGCGCCAGCATGCTGGTGGGCGTTGACCAGGCGAAGGCGTTCGACTCCGATTTCTGGTTCCAGTCCAGCCTTCTCGCGGTGGCCGCCCTGGTCTTCCACATGGTCCTGCGGATCAGGGCTAAATATGCCGATCCGGTGATACTTCCTTTGGTGGTTGCACTCAACGGCTTGGGTCTTGCCATGATCCACCGCCTTGACGCCCCCGGGATGACACCGGCAACAACCAGCTGCGCTGGACCCTGATCGCCATGGCCGTGGCCATCGGCGTGATCTGGTTCCTCAAGGACCACCGGGTGCTCCGCCGCTTCACCTACATCTCGCTGGCTGTGAGCGCGCTCCTGCTGATTCTTCCACTGGTGCCCGGCATCTCGGCCGGCGAAATCCTAGGCGCCCGGGTCTGGATCCGGGTGGGTCCCATGACGTTCCAGCCGGGTGAGATCGCCAAGATCACCCTCGCTATATTCTTCGCCGGGTATCTTTCCTCCAACCGCGACCTCATTCTGCTGGCCGGCCGCAAGATCGGCCCGCTGCAGTTCCCCCGGTTCAAGGACATGGGGCCCATGATCACCGCCTGGCTGGTGAGCATCGGCGTGTTGATCTTCCAGCGCGACCTCGGGTCTTCCGTGCTGTTCTTCGGCCTGTTCATCGTGATGATCTACGTGGCCACCAGCCGTATCAGCTGGGTAGTGATCGGCCTGGGCCTCATCCTGGGTGGCGGCTTCGTGGCAGCCCAAGTGTTTTCCCATGTCGAAGTCCGCATCTACGGCTGGCTGAACGCCTTCAGCCCAGACGTGTACGAGACCGGCAGCCGGCAAGTCATCGAGGGACTCTTCGGCATGGCCAACGGCGGCCTGGTGGGTACCGGCCTGGGCCAGGGCCGGCCGGACCTGGTCCCCTTTGCCAACAGCGACATGATCATCGCGTCCATCGGCGAGGAGCTGGGCCTGATCGGACTGTTCGCCGTAGTGCTGATGTACGTGATGCTGTTCACACGAGGGTTCCGGGCGGCGCTGGGCACCCGAGATGCCTTTGGGAAGCTGCTGGCCTGCGGACTTTCCTTCGCCATCGCCCTTCAGTGCTTCGTCGTGATCGGCGGAGTCACCCGACTGATCCCGCTGACCGGTTTGACCACGCCTTTCCTTGCCGCCGGCGGTTCGTCGCTGCTGGCCAACTGGATCATCGTGGGCCTACTCCTGCTGATCTCCCATACGGCGCGGGGACCAGTGGACACCACACCACTTCCTCCCGGCGGCGCTGCGGAACCTGCAGGAATTGATACTCCCACCGAGGCGGTGAAACGAGCGTGAACCAAGCGATCCGTAGTTCCTGGGTGGCAGCGATCGCCATGTTTGCCCTGATCTTCGGCGCCATCAGCTTCGTCCAGGTGGTGGGTGCCGATGACCTCAAGGGCAACCCCCTGAACCAGCGGGCCATTCTGCAGAATTACTGCAACGACCGCGGCGCCATCATCGTGGGCGGGGAGCCGGTGGCCGAATCGGTGGAAGGCACCTCGGAGGTCTGCCAGTTCCAGCGGACCTACGCGCAGCCGGCACTGTATGCAGGGCTCACGGGCTACTTCTCGAAGAACTACGGTGCCACTGGCCTGGAAGTCGCGATGAACGATCAACTGGCCGGCAGCTCAGACCAGCAGTTCTTCGACCGGATCGGCCAGCTCTTCCTGGGCAACCAGCCGAAGGGCGCCTCGGCGGAACTCACCATCGATCCGGCCATCCAGAAGCTCGCGTACGACCTCATCCCGGACGGCCAGCGGGGATCCATTGTGGTCACCAACCCCAAGACCGGCGCCATCCTGGCCATGGTGTCCAAGCCGTCCTATGACCCCAACCTGATCGCCACCCAGGACCCCAACGCCGAAACCACCAACATCAATGAGCTCGTCAAGGTACCCGGCATCAACCTGAACCAGAATGTCAGCGGACCCACGGGCGAGCTGCTCGCCCCGGGATCAGTCTTCAAGCTGGTGGATACCGCGGCGGCCCTCGCCTCAGGGAAGTACAACAAGGACAGCGTGCTCCCCAACCCGGCCGAGATGCCGTTCCCGGGGATCCAGTACAAACTCCCGAACTACGCCGGAGGCAACTGCTACACCCAGGACAAGGCCGGCTTTGCCTTCGCCCTGCAGCAATCCTGCAATACGCCGTTCGCCAGCATTGCCCTCGACCTGGGCCGCGACGCCATCGCCGAGCAGGCCGCAAAATTCGGCTTTGGCGAGGATCTGGGCGACCAGCTTAAACTCGCCTACGCCAGGGGCAGCGGATTCCCCGATGACCTGGACGGGCCAGGCCTGGCCCAGTCCGCCATCGGCCAGAAGGACGTGCGCGCCACTCCGCTGCAAATCGCTTTGATGACCTCGGCCATCGCCAACAACGGCGTCCAGATGAGCCCAGCCTGGTCAAGACCGTGCGGTCCCGGACCTCAGGGTCATTGACGAGCCCCAGCCTGAAGCGCTCCGGACGTCCACTACGCCGGAAATTGCCCGCCAGATCACCGAATGGATGACCAGTGCGGTGAGCCAGGGCATAGCCCGAGGGGCGGCCGTCCCCGGTGTCCAAGTGGCCGGCAAGACCGGAACCGCTGAACTGGGCAACGGCCTGAACAACTCATGGTTCACCGGGTTTGCCCCCTCGAACAACCCGGAGGTGAGCGTCACCATCGTCATGGAAGGCGTAGACATCACCACCGGCGCACAGCTAACCAGTCCGAACGCGAAGAAGATTTTTGAGGCGGTGTTGAATAAGTGAGGCCTACAACGGGAATCACCCTCGGCGGCAGATTCCAGCTGACCACGCGGATTGCGATCGGCGGGATGGGAGAGGTCTGGAAGGCCAAGGACCAGGTCCTGGGCCGCATTGTCGCCATCAAGGTGCTCAAGGAGGAATACACCGGGGATCCCGGTTTCCTCCAGAGGTTCCGCGCCGAGGCACGCCACACCGCCCTCCTGAACCACGTGGGCATCGCCAATGTCTTTGACTACGGCGAAGAAGATGGCTCCGCCTACCTGGTCATGGAACTCGTCCCTGGACAGCCGCTGAGCAGCATCATCGAGCACGAGCAGGTGCTGTCCCCGGACCGGACGCTGTCCATGATGGCGCAGACCGCGCGCGCGCTTTCCGTCGCCCACGCCCAGGGGCTGGTCCACCGCGATATCAAGCCGGGCAACCTGCTGATCACCCCCGACGGCCGGGTCAAGGTCACCGACTTCGGCATCGCCCGCCTGGCCGACCAGGTCCCGCTGACACAGACGGGCCAGGTGATGGGCACCGCCCAGTACCTCGCCCCCGAGCAGGCCACCGGCCAGACCGCTACCGGCGCCTCGGACATCTACTCCCTCGGCGTGATCGGCTATGAGTGCCTCACCGGGCACCGGCCCTTCTCCGGCGAATCCCAGATCGCCATTGCCTTGGCCCAGGTCAACGACGCCCCGCCGCCGCTTCCGGAGACCCTGCCCAAACCGGTCCGCGCGCTCCTGATGTCCATGCTGGCCAAGGATCCCAAGAACCGCCCAGCCAACGCCATCAAACTGTCCGAAGCCGCCGAGGCCATCCGCAACGGCGATATCGACGCCGCGCACGCAGCGGTTCCCGGCATGCTGCTCTTCGAGGCAACCACGGGCCCCATTACCGCGCCGGTGGACATTGCCACAGCACCCACCGGCGTCATCGCCCAGAAGGACAGCAACACGACATCGACGTCCGCCCTGCCCGTACTGGGTGCTGCTGCCGGCGGAGCTGCAGTCGGCGCCGCGGCCGCGGGCGCCGGGAGCACGCTTTCGCGTGCGGACGCGCTGGCTGCGGAGCGCAGCTGGGTGCAGGAGGAAGAGAAGTACGACGACGAGCCGGCCGACGAGCCCGACCGTCGCGGCCGCAGCCCCTGGACGTGGCCTCTGGTCGCCCTGATCGTGCTGGTCCTGTTCGCGCTGGTGGGGTTCTTCCTGACGCAGCAGGGGATTTTTAACCCGGCAAGTACCGTCACCAACTCGGCATCAAGCACCCCGCCGTCCACCAGCGCCAGCCCGACAAAGACCTCGGCGTCCGCTACACCTACGCCCAGCCGGACCACCGATGCGCCCACGCCCACTCCCACGCCCAGCACGGTGGACATCATTTCTGCGGCCTACCTCGGGAAGGACTACCGTCAGGTCCAGGGGACGCTGGAAACCATGGGCCTTTCCGTCCGGGTCATCCCGCAGCAGAGTACTTCCGCTGCCGGAACGGTGCTGCAGGTCAACCCCACGGGCACCGTGCCCAAGGGGCTGAAGTAACTGTGACGTACGCCGTCCCTGTCCCGGCTACGACGCCCACCACTCCGCCGTCCTCGCCGGCATCGGCTGAGCCAACGTCCGCCCTGCCCAACTGCAAACCCGGCGAACTGCCCGGATTGCCCCCAACCTGCGCGCCGTAGCGGTCAGGATTGACAGTGAGTGATTCGGCCCGCACCCCGCTCCACCGGGAGGACAGCCTCCCGGTGGATAACCAGCGTGTCCTGAGCGGCCGCTACGAACTCGGCGGAATCATCGGCCGCGGGGGGATGGCGGATGTCCACCGCGGAGTGGATACCCGGCTTGGCCGGACCGTTGCTATCAAGCTTCTCCGCCCGGATATGGCCCGTGATCCGCAGTTCCAGGCGCGCTTCAAAAGGGAAGCGCAGTCCGTGGCGGCGTTGAACCATCCGTCCATCGTCGCCATTTACGATACGGGCGAACATACGGTTCCGGATGGCTCGGAGGACAGTGTTCGGGTGCCGTACATCGTGATGGAGTTTGTTGAGGGCCGGACCATCCGCGACCTGATCCGGGCCAAGGAAGTCAGCATTGACCAGGCCATCGACTTCTGCCTGGGCGTGCTTTCTGCCCTTGAATACAGCCACAAGGCGGGCATCGTCCACCGGGACATCAAACCCGCCAACGTGATGTACTGCGAAGGCTCCAATTCCGTGAAGGTCATGGACTTCGGGATCGCCCGGGCAATCGCCGATTCATCCGCCACCATGACGCAGACCCAGGCTGTGGTGGGCACTGCCCAGTACCTCTCGCCCGAGCAAGCCCGGGGCGAAACAGTGGATGCGCGCAGCGACCTCTACTCCGCAGCGTGCCTGCTGTACGAAATGCTCACCGCCCGCCCGCCCTTTATTGGTGACAGCCCCGTGTCCGTGGCGTACCAGCACGTCAGGGAAATCCCGGAGCCAGCGAGCAGCGTGAACCCGGAGGTCTCGGCCGCCCTGGACAGTGTCCTGGCCAAAGCCCTGCAGAAGAACCGGGCGGACCGTTTCCAGGACGCGGCCGCCTTCCGGCGTGCGCTGCGCGCCGCCCGGGCGGGCGTGTCCGTGCCCGCGCTGGCCGCAACCGAAGCCCCACCGATCCCAATGACCATGTCCCGACGCCGGAACGCCCGCCTGTGACAGAGGCCTTCGGGCTCACCGGAGCCGGCTTCCTGGACGATGCGCCCACCGGCCGGCCGCGCAACGCGGACGACACCCGGACTGACGGCGTACCGGTCATGGCTACTGCCACCCTGGGACAGTCGGATATCGATGAACTGCCCTTGGGCTTCGCGCCGGAACGCGAGCGGACCGCCCGGCAGAAGTCCCGTCGTCGTACGTGGATTGCCACACTGGTGATCTTCACCCTGCTGGTTCTTGGCGGCGGCGGTCTCTGGCTGTACAACACCGTGAACCGGCCGGCGCCCCCGCCGCCCAAGGTGGCGGTCCCGGCGGTGGCGTCCCTGACGGAGTCGGCGGCCCTGCAGGAACTTTATGGTGCCAACCTGCGTCCGCAGATCAAACGGAACAAGCACGAGACCATACCCAGCGGAACGGCCATCGGCACTGACCCTGTGGCCGGAACCTCGCTTGACCCCAATGCGGAGGTGATCCTGAATATCTCTGAAGGCCCAAGCGTCGTCAAGATTCCGGAGAACCTTCCGGGCCAGACAGAAGCCGCGGCGCGGGACATCCTGCGCCAGGCAGGACTCGTGGGAGCCCCTTCCACCACCACAGCCAACAGCGCCACCGTTCCCGGCGGCAGGGTGATTACCACCAGCCCTGCACCGGGCCAGATGGTAGGCCCGGGCACCACGGTGGAGATCGTGATTTCCACCGGCAAGGTGTCCATGCCTGAACTGCGGGGCCGCACGCGTGCCGAGGCGGAAACGGCGCTGAAGGAACTGGGCCTGGTCCCAACGTCCAGGAAGTGGAGAACTCACAGGTGGAGGCGGGCCGGGTCACGGATCAAAGTGACCCGGTGAATGCCGCCGTCGACCAGGGCAAGACGATCAATATTGTGGTGGCCAAGGAACCGGCCCCGCCGCCATCACCATCGCCTACGGCCACGCCCACTAAAAAGGGCTAGCCTCCACCCGCCCGCTCCTTAAAGCAACGCGGGGTCACTTCGCGCCCATCCCGAAGGGGAACATGGGCGCGAAGTGACCCCGCATTGTTCGAGCGTGTGTTCCGGTCAGTGCTGGATGAGCGGGCTCAGCGTGGCGGCACGGGCGGCGGCTCCCGCCATTCCCAAGGACTCGAGCCAGTTGCCCAGCATCTGGTAGCCGCCTTCGGTCAAGACCGACTCCGGGTGGAACTGCACCCCGCACAGCGGTGCAGTGCGGTGCTGCAGGCCCATCACGACGCCGGTCGCGGTCTCAGCGGTGATCTCCAGGACGTCGGGGATGGTATCCCTTACCGCTGCCAGCGAGTGGTAGCGCGTCGCTGTCACGGGGGAGGGGAGCCCGGCGAAGACGCTGGTGCCATTGTGCTCCACCAGCGAGGTCTTGCCGTGCATCAGCTCCGGCGCGTGCGTCACTGTGCCGCCATAGGCTTCGGCCAGGGCCTGATGGCCCAGGCACACACCGAACATCGGCTTGTTGTTCGCCCCGCACCACTTGATCAGCTCAATGCACACTCCCGCCTCTGCGGGGTTTCCCGGACCGGGTGAGATGAGGACGCCGTCGCGCGTTTGTGCCATCTCGATGGCTTCGGTGAGGGTCACGTCGTCGTTGCGGACAACGGTGGTCTCGGCGCCGAGTTCCTGGAGGTAGCCCACCAGGGTGTAAACGAAGCTGTCGTAGTTGTCTACGACCAGGATTTTGGTTGTGGTCATGGCTGGCTTGCAGAACCAATCGTTGAGTCGGTGAATGCGGTGAACCCGGACATCCATGGGAACAGGAACTGAACCATCAGGATCAGTGCGCCGGCGATAAGCACCAGCGCCGTAAGGATCCGCAGCCAGAGGGGCCCGGCAGGTGGCGGAAAATCCAGCCGTACATACTCAGTTTCCTCCCACCGCTGCGGCCACCTGGGCGGCGATCTCGGCCGGCGGCCCGCCGAGGCAGGCTGCCAGCTATCCAGCACCGCGTACGCGATGATGCGTTCCTCGGCGCCGAAGCGCGGATTGCAACTGGTCATGGTGAGGAAGCTTTCGGTGGGAGTGACGCCGGGGCGGGTGGGGACCGGTTCCAGGACGTCGGTCCGGGACGGCATCACAATCTGGTTGTTGCGGAAGACATAGATGTAGTAGCCGTCCTTGGTCTGGACGTAGATTTTGTCCCCCGGGACAAGGGTATGGATATTGTCCAGGACGGCACCGTGCGTCTGCCTGTGACCGGCCACCGCGAAGTTCCCCACGGCACCGGGCATGGCGGTGTTGGCGTAATGGCCAAGCCCCAGCGTATCCAGGACATCCCCGGTGGTTCCCTGCACGATGGGCCGGGTGTAGTTGGGGCCAAACCGGGGGATGTACATGATGCCGATGGTGCCGGCATGGCCTGGTGCCGCGGCAACGGCCGGGGTGCCATAATTCACGGGCGCTCCCGCTGGATCCGGTTCCGGGCTTGCAGGCATCGCGCCGCCCAGCCCCTGGGCGAATTCCTTAATGACGGCACTCTGCCTGGCGTCGGATTCGATGTTGGTCCACCACAGCTGCCAGCCCACAAAGAGCAGGAGGATTATGCCGGCTGTGATGAGCAGCTCGCCGAGCGCCTGCACTGTGCCACGCAGTATGGAAGCGCGGGCGGGCGCCGCACGGGGGGCCGCGTAGCGGCGCGCCTCGCCTTCTCCTGCACTACCACGCGTTCTCCTCCGGGGTGGCCGCGATGGGCGTTTGAATGCCCTGAACTACGGCTAGAATTGACTGCTAGTAAGAATCCAGATTTGACCAAGATCGCGCAGACCGCTGGCAACTTCCTTCTTGCAGGATATCAAGCCCGCGGCGCCGAGCTTGCTCCAGTCCGCCAAGGAGAGCACGTGCCCGAGTCAAAGCCTCGCAAGAAGACTTCCAGCGCCGCACAGCCCGCTTCCGGGGCGCAGGCGTATAAGCCCAACGCTGTTTGGTTCAAGCCGGTGATGTTCGGCCTGATGATCATCGGGCTCTTCTGGATCATCACGTTCTACATCAGCGAGGGCCGGTTTCCTGTCCAGGCGTGGGAGTCGTGGAACATCGTGGCCGGCTTCGGCATTGCCATCATCGGCTTCCTGATGACCACGCGCTGGCGTTCCTGACCTGACCGCAGGACCCGCATGACTCCCGCTGCCGCCGCCCAGCCCCTAAACGAGGGTGTGGACGGAACTGTCCTGGGCGACGACGGCCTCGCCCGTCCGCCGTGGGCCGCCGTGGATCCGCTGTTGCGCGAGTACTACGACTCCGAATGGGGCCTGCCCGTCCGTGACGAACAAGGCCTGTACGAGCGCATCTGCCTTGAGGGCTTCCAGGCAGGTCTGTCGTGGGCAACGATCCTCCGGAAGCGCCCCGCCTTCCGTCAGGCTTTCCTCGACTTCCAGCCGGACGCTGTTGCCGCTTTTACGGAAGCCGATGTTGAGCGCCTGCTCCAGGATCCCGGAATCGTCCGCAACCGGCTCAAGATCCGTGCTGCCATCACCAATGCCCGGGCCACCATCGCGCTGCGCGAGCAGGAAGGCCTGGTTGACTTCGTGTGGCAGTTCCAGCCCCGGGCCACTCCCCAGCCGGTCACGCACGCGGCGATCCCCACGCAGTCACCGGAATCGGTGGCGCTGTCCAAGGCGCTGCGGACGCAGGGATTCTCGTTCGTTGGCCCCACCACCATGTTCGCGCTGATGGAAGCCATCGGCATGGTGGACACCCATCTTCTGGACAGCCACCGGCGCGGATCCTCAGGCGTCTGGACCGGCTGACCTCCCGCTCCGCCGGGAACTAACCGGACGCTCCGCCGGCGCCTGTTGTCCACAGCTGTTGGGAAAGTTATCCACATTGTGGGTAACTTTCCCGGCGAGGGAAGCGACTGCCCCCGTTCAGGCCATGGCGTACGGGACCGGACCCAAAGCGCTCGGACGGACAGTTATTAACACTGTGGATTGGCTGTGGATAATTCACATCGACCCGACGACGGCGTCCTTGGTGTCAGCGATCCCGGCGGACCGGATGGTGGCTGGTGATGGACACCCGGTTAAAGGCATTCATGGTGATCACCAGCCAGCTGACCGCCGAAAATTCATCGGCGCTGAGGTGCTGACGCGCATATCCTTCCTCAAGCTCTGTGGTCCGGTGGTCCGGCAGTTCGGTGATGCATTCCGCCAGGGCAAGGGCCGCCCGCTCCTTGTCCATGAACAGGGCCGTCTCGCGCCAGGCCGGCAGCACAGCTAGCCGCTGGTGGCTCTCCCCGGCCTCCACAGCGTCCCGCACATGCATGTCGAGACAAAAGGCGCAGCCGTTGATCTGGGAGATCCGCACGTTGAGCAGCTCTATGGTCTTGCGGTCAATCCCGGCCGCGTTGGCGGCTTCGCGCACTTTCAGCCCCAGACCGTTGAGGGCGCGCCATACCGCAGGGTGCTGCTTGTCGAGGTAGATGTGCTGGGTTGTTGCGGTGGCGCTCAAGGCGGTCCTCCTGGCTGGAAGCTTGTTGGGTCCGATGCTGCGTAGGAACACCCTCGC
The DNA here is from genome assembly GCA_002370555.1 of Arthrobacter sp. Hiyo4. Classification (GTDB taxonomy): domain Bacteria; phylum Actinomycetota; class Actinomycetes; order Actinomycetales; family Micrococcaceae; genus Arthrobacter. Next base: position 56,620 of record AP014718.1, on the reverse strand, counting down.
ACACACGAGTGTTATCCACTTACTAACACTGGACTACCCACAAGTTATCCACAGTTGTGGATAACAATCCACAGGACGGCCCGCGCGGAGCCCTCAGGTGCCCCAGACGGGGAAACCCCGAAGGTTAACTACATGTCTGTAAGTTGTTAACACTGTGAATAACCCTGTTGATACGGGCAGGCCGGATCACCTCCCCTGGGCCCGCGGCGCGGAAAATGGCCAGGTTATCCACAGTTCGGGCTCGAATGGCGTGTTTTTCCACTTAACCACAGGCGCATCCCCAGGTGTTATCCACAATTGTGGACAACCGGATGATCAAATCCGGCAAAAGGGCGGACATGCGGGAGCAGGGGCTCATCGAAATCCTGAACTACACACGTGTAAGTTACCAACAGTGTGGATAACCCCTGTGGACAACTTCCGTGCCCGTCGTCATGGCCTGACGCGGACCACGGGCTGCTCGCACGCCGGGACGCACCAAGCGAGTGGACGGGAAGTGCGGTGCGGAGGCCTCACGAGGCACAAAAAAGACCCCGGTGTCCGTTGGGACACCGGGGTCTAAGTGCTCTGTTGGAGCCGGGCCCAAGGACCCGGGCGGTCAACCGGCCGTGACGCGGAGCCAGCTCGCCAGGGCCAGCAGGAGAACGACGGCGACCAGCCCGGCCGCGTGCAGCAGGCCCTGCCGTGGGCCCGGGGGGTGTATGCAATCACGGCAGCGCAAAGGGCGCCGGTGACGAGCCCGCCCAGGTGCGCCTGCCAGGCGATCTGGGGGACCACAAATCCGATCACGCCGTTGATGGCGATCAGGACCCACAGCTGCCGCGTATCCCCGCCGCGGTGCCGCTGTACCAGCAGCATGGCCCCGAAGAGTCCAAAGATCGCCCCTGAGGCGCCCACCACTCCGGCAAGAGGCACGCCGGGCACGTAACCCGGGGTCAGCAAGAGGTAGCCGACAGACCCTCCGATGGCAGAGATGAGGTACAACGCCAGGAAGCGGACCCGGCCCAGAAGCGGTTCGAGTGCCTGGCCGAAAATCCACAGCATGTACATGTTCAAAACAATGTGGAGGATGAATCCCTGGGAGTGCAGGAACGCCGCCGTCAGCATCCGCCACGGTTCGAACTCACCGAATTCTGGAGTGGCAAAAACATTGGCGAACGCCAGGTTCTGGTAGATCCACTCGCCGGGACCACCCATTGCAGAACGTACATCACCGCGCACAGGGCGATGATTCCAAACGTCACTATTGGTTTGCCGGTTGCCACGGCGCCGCCGTAGACAGTCTTGACCGCCGGCGTCGTGCGCTTTGTTTCGTTGACGCAGTCAACACACTGGAATCCGACGGCGGCCGCGCGCTGGCAGTCCGGGCACGCTGGGCGGCCGCAGCGCTGGCAGCGCACATAGGAGGGCCGGTCCGGGTGCCTGGGGCACACCGGAACCTGCGCGGACGGCTCAGCCGCCGGAATTCCGTAGCTCATGTGATGGGTTAGAGCTGCTCGATGTCGATGCTGTTGATGGTGACGTCCTCAACCGGGCGGTCGCCCATTCCGGTGCGGACGCCCTCGATGGCGTCGACGACCTTCTTGGATTCCTCGTCAGCCACCTCGCCGAAGATGCTGTGCTTGCCCTGCAGCCAGTCGGTGGGGATGGTGGTGATGAAGAACTGCGAACCGTTGGTGCCCTTGCCGGCCTGGATGCCGGCGTTGGCCATGGCCAGTTTGTAGGGGGCGTTGAAGCTGAGTTCGGGGTGGATTTCGTCGTCGAACTTGTAGCCGGGTCCGCCCACGCCGCGGCCCAGGGGATCGCCGGCCTGGATCATGAAGTCCTTGATGATGCGGTGGAAGATGGTGCCGTCATACAGCGGCGTGCCAGTCTTGTCCTCACCGGTCTCGGGGTGGGTCCAGGCCTGCTCCCCGGTGGCCAGGCCAACGAAGTTCTTGACCGTCTTCGGCGCGTGGTTGCCGAAGAGATTGACGACGATGTCGCCGAGGCTCGTGTGGATGGTTGCTTTTGCAGTTGCGATTGCAGTCATGCCGCCTATTCTTTCACGGCAGGTCAATGCGGAAGAGGCAGGACGGGCAGTTCCGCGCTGGGTGAAATCAGGTGTAAATCCGCGGAATGAATAGCCGGTGCAGGTCAAGGCACGTAGGCTAACAACAGAACCGTCACATTAATCGGGAGGTAGTTGTGAAGAAATCGGATCGTATTGCCCGTGACCTTGAACAGTCAGTCAACAGCGCAGTTGAGAGCGCCAAGGACTGGGCATCCCCCGCGTGGAAGCAGCAGTGGATTGGGCAGTTCCCCGCCTGCAGCATGGCCTGGACACCGCTTCTCCCAGGATTCAGGAAGGGCTCAAGACCGCGGCCCACAACCTTGCCGACGGCGTCGCCACAGTGACACCGCGCATCCAGGACGGGTTGGCGCAGCTCGCCCCGAAAATCCACGACGCCGTTGAGGTCGCCACTCCGCGCTTGTACGAAGCCCTGGACAAGGCCACTCCCGTGATCCAGAACGCCCGGGACCGCGTGGTGGTGGAATACCTGCCGCGCCTTTCGGACCAGATCGGCCACGCGTCCGACGCCGTGCACCGCACCTTGGAAAGCGCGCCGTCCCACGTGGACGCCGTTGCCCAGCGGCTTGCCGATTCCGGCGTTGTGCATTCCCTCCAGGAGCAGGCGCAGACGGCCGGCACGCAGCTCAAGGCCGCCGCGCACGAAGCCGGTAAGGCAGTAGGGGTCCAGATCGCCCAGCCGCAGAAGCCCAAAAAGCGCGGCTGGCTGGTGTTCGGCATCATCGCCGCCGCCGTCGCCGCCGGCGTGGCCGCCTGGAAAGCCTCCAAGCCCGTGGAAGACCCGTGGAAGACCCCTCTCCTGTCACTCCGGCACCGGTTCCTGCCACCACCGTGAACGACGCCAAGGACACGGCCGAGGACGCAGCCAGCAAGGCTGCAGCCGCTGCGGCTTCGGCCACTGACGCCGTGGCCGGCCAGGCAGAGGATGTTGCCGCGGACGCGAAGGACACCGCGGAAGACGCGGCCGAGAAGGCCAAGCATGTCGCCGATGAATCGGCAGACGCGGCAGCCAAGGCATCCACCGATGCCAAGACCGCCATCAAGAACATCGCGGCCAACATGAACGGTTCCGCGGACAAGGGCAGTAACTAGCACTTCCGGCGCCGCCGCGCCGTCCATATGAAGGGCTCCGCCTGGTGCGGGGCCCCTTCAGTGTTTTCCCAGTGTTTGTCCGGACCGGACCCCGTCGCTGGCAGGTCAAATCCCGATCGGTGCTAAATTTGGACTGATGTCAGCCGATAAATCCTCTAAGGATGCCTTGAACGACGCAGCACAGCTGCCGCGCGTGTCCATTGTCATCCCGGCCTACAACGAGGAAAGTGTCATCCGGCAGTGTCTCATCGCCGCGGTGTACCAGTCGGTGCCGGCCCACGAGATCATCGTGGTGGACAACCTCTCCACTGACCGCACCGCCGCCATCGTGGCGCAGATGCAGCTGGAGTATCCGGAAAGTCCCATCATCCTGCTCAGCCAGGACCGGCACCAGGGCCTGATTCCCACTCGGAATTTTGGCCTCAACCACGCCACCGGCGACATCCTGGGACGCATTGACGCCGACTCGGTTGTCGAGCCGGACTGGGTGGAACAGGTCCAAAAGGCCTTTTTTGACCCCTCAGTCCAGGCAGCCACCGGCCCGGTGGTCTACTACGACATGCCGATGCGGCGGTTCGGGCTCAAGGCGGACGACAAGATGCGCCAGCTGATGCTCAAACTCGCCAAGCACCAGTACCACTTCCTGTTCGGCTCCAACATGGCCCTTCGGGCTACGGCATGGGAAACCATCCGGGACGAAACCTGCCGGGACGAGAAGGACGAGATGCACGAGGATATCGACCTCTCCCTGCACCTCGCCGACCACGAACTCAAGGTCCAGTACTGGCCCCAGATGGTGTCCGGGATGTCCGCCCGCCGGCTCGAGGATTCACCGCGGGACTACCGGTACTACGTGACGCGCTTCGACCGCACGTACAAGGCGCACAACGTCAAGAAAATGGCCCTCAAGGCACCCATGGTGGTGTTCTTCTCGGTCTACTTCCCGGCGAAGCTCCTGCGGGCCATCCACACGGTCAACACCGCCCAGCCAGTCCGCCGCGGCGGACAATAAGCCCGGTTTCCGGCCGTTGCCCGGCCTCAGTCCGTTCCGAGTTCAGCCAGACGGTCCGACGGCGGTTCATCCCCACGCGCGGCGGAAGCCTCGCGCCGCTTCCTGAAACCTGACCGCTGTCCCAGAACCACGACGGCGAGGCCCACGAGGATGAGCCCCAGCCCGCCGTAGGTGCCTGCGGGCAGGGTCTCGTGCAGGAAGACCGCGGCCAGCACGGCTGCGCCGGGGATCTCCAGCAGGATGATCATCGACACCAGCAGCGGGCTCATCGTGGCCAGCAGGTGATTGAAGGCTGTGTGGCCCACCAGTTGGGCACACACGGTGATGGCCAGGATCCCCACCCAGCCAACGGCGTCGAACCCCACCAGCGGCTGGCCGCTGAAGAGGGCCAGCACCGCCACAAAGGCCGCGCACATCCCGTAACAGAGTGTGGTGTAGGTTCCCGTGGCCATGGTCTGGCGGGCCTTGCCGCCGGCAAGGGTGTAGAGGCCTGCCAGAGCCCGCCGGCAACGGCCAGCAGGTCACCCAGGAGCGCGTCCGGCGAGGATCCCATGTCGAACCCGGTGATGGTGACAACACCACCAAAGGCGATCCCCAGCCCTGCCAGCACCTGCCAGCGGTGTCTGGTGCCGCGGAAGAGCTGGAAGACGGCGATCCAGGCCGACTGCAGGCAGACCAGGGCGGTGGCGGCAGCAACGGAGGTCAGCTGGAGGGACGTGATGAAGCAGGCAAAGTGCAGGGCCAGGGAGACTGCAGCGAGCAGCGACCAGCGGAACTCGGGCCGGTGATCCGGCCGAACTGCCGGGTTCGCGGACCACGGTGGGAGTGGCCATGACGACGGCCCCGATAGCGTTGCGCCAGAAGGCGATGGCGAGGGCACTGACGGTGGTGGCACCGAGGGTCGCGGCGATCAACGGCCCGGACGACGCCACGCCAGGACGCCCACGGCCGCAAGAAGGAGGTTCACCGTTCAACCCTTCTGTTTTGAATTAACACTGTGCCGCCTTAACGACGAAGTCCCGGACAGCTTTTCGGCTGTCCGGGACTTCCTTATGGTGGAGGCACGGGGACTCGAACCCCGAACCCCCTGCTTGCAAAGCAGGTGCGCTACCAATTGCGCCATGCCCCCATAAGAAGCAACCCGTCAATCATACCCTAGAACCGTGGAGCCTTTTGCAAGCTCCCGGTCCGGGAATCCGGCCTATTCGACCTTGTCGGTCGACTGGCTCCAGACTGTTTTCCGGGCCTCGGATTCCTGTGCTTTCCTGTAGAGCAGGACGCCTGCGATCGCAGCTGCAAGTACCAGCAACTTCTTCACATGCTCCCCGTCCCGATCCCGCCTGCCGTGAAGCAAACCGAATCTTCCTTCGAACCTGCACAGGTTCCGTGGGCGTACCAGGACTTGAACCTGGGACCTCTTCGTTATCAGCGAAGCGCTCTAACCGCCTGAGCTATACGCCCCGATGCCTCATCGGGCCGAGACATGACTTTACAGCACATCCCGGCCCGATCTCAAATCGAGGCATTTCGCCGGATAATTTCCGGTGAAATTATGGGTTTTCAGTCGTCCGTGAGGGTGACGCCGATGCCGCCAACAAGCGTTGCGGAGATGTTGTATAGCACCGCTGACAGCATGGACAGCGACGTCAGCAGGACAACGTTCACCACTGCGATAATCGTGGCAAAGGAAGCCACCTGGCCCAGGGATGCGACCTTCTTCAGTTCGAATCCGCCGCCTTCGGAGCCTGCCAGGGTGCCCAGGAGGCTATCCACCTGGTCAAAGATTCCGGTGAGGTCCAGGACAGTCCAGAGGACGATGGCGGCCACGACGGTGACGATTCCCAGCGCCACCGAAAGCAGGAATGCCATTTTCAGGACCGACCAGGGATCCACCTTGCTGACCAGCAGCCGTGCACGCCTGACCTTAGCCTTGGGTGCAGGCTTGACCAAGCCGGGCTGGCCCTGCGGAGACCGGCCCTGCACTGGGCGCTGGCTGGCCTGTCCTGCCGCTGGCCTGCCCTGTCCGGCACGCTGGCCGGTCTGGCCTGCCGGAACCCGATCCTGCGCGGGCGCTGGCCGGGAACGGCCGGCCGCTGCCCCGGCGCGCCCGTTGGGCCGGTGGGCGCTGCTGCGGACGGACGGGGCGTTCACCCGGGGTGCGGCCGCGGGCGGCGGCGTTCCGCCGGGGACATTGCTGCTCGGCTTGGGATATGAGTCGGGATTACTCACTCGTTACCTCCGGTGTAGTCTTCGTTCGGCTCAGCGTCGCCGGAGGCGTCCTCTGACTCAACAGCCGGTGATGTTTCTGCCGTTGTTGCTGACCCTGCGGATCCCTCGGGGGACCCGGCCTCTTCAGCCAACGTTACGTCATCGTCCACAGATTCTTCGCCCTCCAGGCCGCGTTCGCTGTTCCTGGCCACTTCAATGATGCGGTCGTTCTTGTCCGGCTTCGCGAAGATAACGCCCATGGTGTCGCGGCCCTTGGCCGGTACGCCGGCCACGGATGAACGGACAACCTTGCCGCCTTCCATGACCACCAGGACCTCGTCTTCTTCCTGGACAATCAGGGCGCCCACGAGGTGGCCGCGTTCCTCCTGGTACTTGCCCACCTTGATGCCGAGGCCGCCGCGGCCCTGCAGGCGGTATTCCTCCACAGCGGTGCGTTTGGCGTATCCGCCCTCGGTGACCACAAAGACGAACGAACCGTCCGTGACGACGTCGGCCGCCAGCAGCTCATCGTCCTCGCGGAACTTCATGCCGGTGACGCCGGACGTGGCCCGGCCCATGGGACGCAGGGCATCGTCGGTGGCGGTGAAGCGGATGGACTGGCCCATGCGGGACACCAGCATGAGGTCATCCGTTTCGGAGACCAGCTGGGCGGAAACCAGCTCGTCCTCGTCACGCAGGTTGATCGCGATGACGCCGGCGGAGCGGTTGGTGTCGTAGTCCTCCAGCCGGGTCTTCTTGACCAGGCCGCGCTTGGTGGCCAGCACCAGGTAAGGGCCTGCTGGTAGTCCCTGATGTCCAGGACCTGGGCGATGTGCTCGTCCGGCTGGAAGGCCATCAGGTTGGCGACGTGCTGGCCCTTGGCATCACGGCCGGCCTCCACCAGTTCGTACGCCTTGGCCCGGTAGACCCGGCCGAGGTTGGTGAAGAAAAGCAGCCAGTGGTGGGTGGTGGTCACGAAGAAGTGCTCCACCACGTCGTCGCCGCGGAGCTGGGCGCCCTTGATGCCCTTGCCGCCGCGCTGCTGCGACCGGTAGTTGTCGCTGCGCGTGCGCTTGACGTAGCCGCCGCGGGTGATGGTGACAACCATTTCCTCTTCGGGGATCAGGTCCTCCATTGACATGTCGCCGTCGAAGCCCATCAGGATCTTGGTGCGGCGGTCATCCCCATGCTTGGCCACAATCTCGCCCAGCTCGGTGCTGATGATTTCGCGCTGGCGTTCCTCGGAGGCAAGGATCGAGTTGTACTCGGCGATCAGGGCCTCTAGTTCGGCATGGCGGTCCTGGATCTTCTGGCGTTCCAAGGCTGCCAGGCGGCGCAGCTGCATGTCCAGGATGGCCCGGGCCTGCAGTTCGTCGATGTCCAGCAGCTGCATCAGTCCGTCGCGCGCGGCTTCGGTGGTGTTGGACGCACGGATGAGCGCAATCACTTCGTCCAACGCGTCCAGTGCCTTCAGGAGGGCACGCAGGATGTGTGCCTCTTCTTCGGCCTTGCGCAGGCGGTACCGGGTACGGCGTGCAATGACGTCCAGCTGGTGCGTTACCCAGTGGCGGATGAAGGCGTCCAGGCTCAGCGTACGGGGAACGCCGTCCACGATGGCCAGCATGTTGGCGGAGAAGTTGCTCTGCAGATCGGTGTGCTTGTAGAGGTTGTTCAGCACCACCTTGGCCACGGCGTCGCGCTTGAGCACAATGACCAGCCGTTGGCCGGTGCGGCCGGAAGTCTCGTCGCGGAGGTCCGCGATGCCGGAGATCTTCCCGTCCTTGACCAGTTCGGCGATCTTGATGGCCAGGTTGTCCGGGTTGGCCTGGTAGGGCAGTTCGGTGACAACCAGGCACGTGCGGCCCTGGAGTTCCTCGACGTTGACCACGGCGCGCATGGTGACGGAGCCGCGGCCCGTCCGGTATGCGTCCTCAATGCCCCTGTGGCCAAGAATCGTTGCCCCGGTGGGGAAATCGGGTCCCTTGATACGGAGCAGCAGCTCTTCGAGCAGTTCCTCTCGGCTGGCCGTCGGATTGGCCAGGTACCACTGGACGCCGTCAGCCACTTCGCGGAGGTTGTGCGGCGGAATGTTGGTGGCCATGCCCACGGCAATGCCGGAGGAACCGTTGACCAGCAGGTTGGGGAAACGCGCCGGCAGGATGGTGGGTTCCTGGTTCTTGCCGTCGTAGTTGTCCTGGAAGTCGACGGTTTCCTCGTCGATGTCCCGGACCATCTCCATGGCCAGCTGGGACATTTTCGTTTCGGTGTACCGCGGGGCGGCGGCACCGTCATTGCCCGGCGAACCGAAGTTGCCCTGGCCCAGGGCCAGCGGGTAGCGCATGGTCCAGTCCTGGATCAGGCGGACCAGCGCATCGTAGATCGCAGTGTCGCCGTGGGGGTGGTACTGGCCCATGACCTCGCCCACCACACGGGCGCATTTGTTGAAGGACCGTTCCGGCCGGTAACCGCCGTCGAACATCGCGTACAGCACGCGGCGGTGCACGGGCTTGAGGCCATCGCGCACGTCGGGAAGGGCGCGGCCCACAATAACGGCCATGGCGTAGTCCAGGTACGAGCGCTGCATTTCCGTCTGCAGGTCCACCTGCTCCACGCGGTCAACCAGCACGTCGCCTTCAAGAACGGTTTCCGGAAGATCGGCGGATTCCGCCGGGTTCTCGGGTGTCTCGTCACTCATCGTTTATATTTTCCGTTTCAGGTATATGTCGGGTTTGAAATATCTACTCGGTGAACCGGTCAGATATCCAGGAACCTGACGTCCTTGGCGTTCTGCTGGATGAAGTTTCGGCGGGACTCCACGTCTTCGCCCATCAGTGTGGAGAAGGTCTGGTCCGCTGCCAGGGCATCGTCCATGGTGACCTGCAGGAGGGTCCGGTGGTCCGGGTCCATGGTGGTGTCCCACAGCTCGGTGTAGTCCATCTCGCCCAGGCCCTTGTAGCGCTGAATGCCGTTGTCCTTCGGAATACGGCGGCCGGCGGCCTGCCCGGACAGGAGCTTGGCATCGCGCTGCTTGTCACTGAAGACGTAGTCGTGCGGCGCGTTGGACCACTTGATCCGGTACAGCGGGGGCTGCGCCAGGTACACGTAGCCGTTTTCGATCAGCGGGCGCATGTAGCGGAACAGCAGCGTCATGAGCAGCGTGGTGATGTGCTGGCCGTCAACGTCGGCGTCGGCCATCAGCACTATCTTGTGGTAGCGGAGCTTGCTGAGGTCAAAGTCCTCGCCGATGCCGGTGCCGAACGCGGTGATCATGGACTGAACCTCGGTGTTGCCCAGGGCCTTGTCCAGCCGGGCCCGCTCCACGTTCAGGATCTTGCCGCGCAGCGGCAGGATGGCCTGGGTTTCGGGGTTGCGGCCGCGCTTGGCGGAACCGCCGGCGGAGTCGCCCTCCACGATGTACACCTCGCAGCGGGCGGGATCCTTCGAGGAACAGTCGGACAGCTTGCCGGGCATGCCGAAGGATTCCAGCGGGCTCTTGCGGCGCGCATTGTCACGGGCCTTCCGGGCGGCCATACGGGCCTGGGCCGCGGAAATGGCCTTGCGGATGACGTCGCGGGCGGGGCCGGGGTTGCGTTCCAGCCAGTCGCCCAGCCCATCGGTGACAACGCGCTGGACGAAGCCCTTGACCTCGGAGTTGCCGAGCTTTGTCTTGGTCTGACCCTCGAACTGCGGCTCGGCCAGCTTCACCGAAATGACCGCAGTGAGGCCTTCACGGATATCGTCACCGGTGAGGTTGTCGTCCTTATCCTTGATGATGCTCTTCTCCCGCGCGTAGCGGTTGATGAGGGAGGTCATCGCGGCGCGGAAACCCTCTTCGTGGGTGCCGCCCTCGTGGGTGTTGATGGTGTTGGCATAGGTGTGGACGCTCTCGGAATACGCGTTGGTCCACTGCATCGCCATCTCCAGCGCGATGTGCCGTTCCGTGTCCTCGGTTTCGAAGGAAATGACGTCTTCGTGGACAACATCAACCTTCTTGCCCGAGTTCAGGTGCTTCACATAGTCCAGCAGGCCGTCGTCGTACTGGTACACCACGGTGCGGTGCTCAGCGGTGACTTCGCCTTCCGTGACCACAGCGTCAAGGTCAAGGTCCTCATTGGCGTCCGCGTTAGAGGCTGCGGTGCGCTCGTCCGTGAGCGTGATCCGCAGGCCCTTGTTCAGGAAGGCCATCTGCTGGAAGCGGGCGCGGAGCGTCTCGAAATCAAACTCCGTGGATTCGAAGATTCCCGCGTCCGGGTAGAAGGTCTGGGTGGTGCCGGTGGTGGCGCTCTCTTCACCCTTGACCAGCCCGCCCTGGGGCTTGCCGCCGTCGGCGAAGGACATCCGCCAGACGTTGCCCTGCCGCCGGACTTCAGTGTCCACCCTGCTGGAGAGCGCGTTCACTACGGAAATACCCACGCCATGGAGGCCGCCCGAGACTGCGTAACCGCCGCCGCCGAACTTACCGCCGGCGTGCAGGATGGTCATAACCACTTCCACGGTGGGTTTATGCTCGGTGGGATGCATATCCACGGGGATGCCGCGTCCATCATCTACAACTTTGACGCCGCCGTCGGCCTGCAGGACTATTTCGATGTGCGTGCAGTACCCGGCCAGCGCCTCGTCAACAGAGTTGTCCACCACTTCATAAACCAGGTGGTGCAGGCCGCGCGGCCCGGTGGAGCCGATATACATGCCCGGGCGCTTCCGGACGGCTTCGAGGCCTTCAAGTACGGTGATGTCGCTTGCGCCGTATTCCCGGGGTGTCACGGCCTCCGCCGGCGTATCGGGGTAGGGACGTCCTCCGTTGCGCGTTCCACTGCCTGGGTATCTGTATTGTCGTTAGCCACAGGTGCTGTCGACTCCTCTTTTTCGATGATGGCCGGCGGCGGCCTTCCAGGGGAAAGCATCCGCCAACAGGCACAAGCTGATGGCGCTGACGGATACGTCGACATGCAGGACCGAAGTCCGCCTGCGGAGAGCGTGCGGAAAACGGACTCAGTCAACGTTTCACCGGCGCCCAGTTATCTGCTGTGATTCTATCGTGAAATGGGCTGCAAACCCGCATTCCGGTGGGCGTCGCGGGACCTTGATGTACCGATGCGAGGCCGTTGACCCCGCCTAGGGCGCCCTCGAGGTCCCTTCTCCGGGTTCCTATACGCCCCAAGGTCGTTAGCCCGCCCTACACGCCGCCGGACGAATATTCAAGAGTCGACGGCGGCGGCTAACCGTAGGTATCGCGCGGCCCGCGGCCGTTGACGGTACGTCCGCCCTTGCGCCAGCTGGGTGCTGACGGGCCAAGCACCTGGATGCTGGTGACCACGCCATCGCCCAGTTCCGTGCGGAACTTCTCCAGCAGGCTGTTGCTCAGCAGCCGCAGCTGCGTGGACCAGGCCGTCGAGTCGCAGCGCACGTGAAGGGTGGTATCGGTGAAACTCTCCGGGGTGCAGTGCGCTGAAATCTCCGGGCCCACCAGCGTGGCCCACTCCGCCATGACCGAACCCACCGCTACCGGAGAGCTCCAGCCACGTTCGGCCACGAGGCGTCCCACCACTTTGCCAAGCCCCAACGGATCCCGGCCGGTGGAATGGAACTGGCTAAAACCCCGCGTATCCCGGATCCCACCCTTTGTCTTGGCTGCGCCGGCCTTGGGGGGTGCCTTCCGGCGGATTTCTCCGCGTGCGGCCGCGGCCTCACGCATGCGGTTCAGCGCAGCCTGCGGCGCGTCGATGTTGTCAGGATCCCGGCCAGGCTGCAGCCCGCCCTTTTCATCCTTATTCATCGATTCCTCCCGGGATAACCTTCACCCGCCGGCCGGAGAGTTCCTCCGGGATATCGGCGTCGACGGCGGCGGTCACCAGGACCTGTTCCGCGCCGGAGACTATTGCCGCCAGTTTACGCCGACGCTGCACATCGAGCTCGGCGAAAACGTCGTCGAGAATGAGGATCGGGGCAGACCCGCCGGTCCTCGCGTCATCGAGCATGACGTAGTAGGAAGCAAGCCGGAGGGAGAGGCACATTGACCAGGTTTCGCCGTGCGAGGCGTACCCCTTGGCGGGCGCTTCGCCGAGGATCAGTTCGAGCTCATCCCGGTGCGGCCCACCAGGGAAATTCCGCGCTCAAGTTCCTTGCGGCGGGAGGCCGCAAAGGCCTGGACATAGCGGCCGGTGAGGTCCTCAACAGTGAGGTCCCGCAGATCTTCGGCAGCGGCGGACCCATCCGTCAACGAACCGCCACCGGCACCCGGTGCCGCGCCGCCGTCGTCGTCCATCAGATTTTGGAGAGTGGACCGGTAGAGGGCGTTGGCGTCCTTGGACCCATCCGTAAGCTGGGCATACGCCTTGGCCAGGTGCGGGCTTAACAGTTCCACCAGTTCCAGCCGCGCGTGCAGCAGCTCGGCGCCCGCCCGGCCATGTGCTGGTCCCAGACATCGAGGGTGGCCTCGTGGCCGGCAGTGAATTTTCCGGCCCGGGCGGATTTGAGCAGGGCGTTGCGCTGCTTCAGGACACGGTCATAGTCCGTGCGCGTCGCCGAATGCCGGGCATCAGGCTGACCAGCAGCTCGTCGAGGAACCGGCGGCGGTTGGACGGATCTCCCTTGACGAGCGCCAGGTCCTCGGGGCGAAAAGCACTGTCTGGCAGATCCCCAGGAGATCCCTGGCCCGGACCGGATTGCTGCGGTTGATCCGCCCCCGGTTGGCGCGGCTGGCGTTGATCTCAAGTTCCAGGACCGTGGTCTGCCCGCCGCGGACCAGGCGGGCCCGGACCAGCGCGCGGTCCGTGCCGAACCGCAGCAGCGGGGCGTCGGAGCTGACCCGGTGCGAGCTGAGGGTGGCCAGGTACCCGATGGCCTCCATGAGGTTGGTTTTACCGATGCCGTTGGCTCCGACGAGCACGGTGACACCCGGTTCGAGGGGAAGGTCAACCTGGGCGTAGCTGCGGAAATCAGTGAGCGAAAGGTGTTCTAGGTACACGCGGTGTTCGACAATTCTCGGAACCTGCGGGTCCCGGGGTGGATGTTACTTGGCGGGACGGGTGGCATGCCCGCCGAACTGGTGGCGCAGCGCGGAAACCATCTTCATAGCAGGCGAGTTTTCCTCTCGGGAGGAGAAACGCGCGAAGAGTGCAGCCGTGATGGCCGGCGCCGGCACAGCGTTGGCGATAGCTTCCTCAACGGTCCAGCGGCCTTCGCCCGAGTCTTCGACGTAGTCATCGATGGATTCCAGTCCCGGGTCCTCGTCCAGCGCCTTGACCATGAGGTCCAGGAGCCAGGACCGGACCACGGTGCCCTTTTGCCAGGCGCGGAACGTACCGGGCAGGTCGTCAACAATGTCCTTGGCGGCCAGCAGCTCGTAGCCTTCGGCATACGCCTGCATCAGGCCGTATTCGATGCCGTTGTGCACCATCTTGGCGTAGTGTCCGGCACCGATTCCGCCGACGTGGACAAAGCTGTCCGCCCGCTCGCCTTCGGGACGGAGCACATCAAAAACCGGCAGGGCCCGCTCAATATCGGCAGCGTCGCCGCCAGCCATGAGCCCGTACCCGTTCCGGAGGCCCCACACTCCGCCGGAAACACCGCAGTCGGCGAAACGGATGCCCTTCTCGGCCAGAGCGGCACCATGTTTCTGGTCCTCGGTGAAGCGGGAGTTGCCGCCGTCGATCACCAGATCGCCGGCGTCGAGTTTGTCCCCGAGTTCGGTGACGACGGCATCGGTGATGTCGCCTGACGGGACCATGACCCAGATCAGCCGCGGGGCCGGAACCGCCGCAATGAGCTCATCCAGGGTGGCAACATCGGTGACCTCGGGGTTGCGGTCAAAGCCGGTGACCTCAATGCCGCCCTTGCGCAGGCGTTCGCGCATGTTGAAACCCATCTTGCCAAGGCCGATCAGTCCAATATGCACGTGGATCTCTTTTCTGCGCGGGGTTGGCTGCTGTCGTTTTGGGGCCCACCCAGCCAGGGTTCCCTGGCCGAGCTTGCGAGGCGAGGGGGCGGTGGGGACTAGTTGGGAAGGCGGACGGGCATAACCAGGTAACGGTAGTCGTCCTGGTCCTCACCGTCGGCGTCTGCCTGGGCCGTGATCATCGCCGGTTTCGGCGCTGTGGTGAAGGAGAACCTGACGTACTTCGTTTCGATGACGCTCAGGCCCTCCACCAGGTAGTGCGGGTTGAAGGCGACGGTGATGTCTTCACCGGAGAGCCGGGCTTCGAGTTCTTCGGAGGCCTGGGCATCTTCGCCGGTGCCGGCGTCCAGGTGCAGCAGTCCTTCGGTGAAGGCGAGGCGAACCGGTGTGTTGCGTTCGGCCACCAGCGACACACGGCGGACGGCTTCCACAAGTTCCTGCGTCTGGACAGTTGCGTGGATGGGGGTGGAATCCGGGAACAGCGAGCGAATCTTGGGGTAATCGCCATCCACGAGCAGCGATGTGGTGGTGCGGCCGCCGCTTTCGAAACCGATCAGGCGGCTGTCATCGTCAGCAAGGGCGAGGTTGATGTCGCCGCTGTTGCCAAGGGTCTTGGCCACTTCGTTGAGGGTTTTTGCCTTGACCAGCGCACTGGTGGAAATTCCCGGCGTGGTGGGCTTCCACGGCACTTCGCGCATGGCCAGACGGTAGCGGTCGGTGGCCAGAAGCGTGATGAGGTCATCCTCAATTTCCATCCTGACGCCGGTCAGGATGGGGAGCGTGTCATCCTTACTGGCTGCAATGATCACCTGGGACACAGCCTGGGCGAATGCATCACCCGGGACGGTGCCGCTGATGGCGGGCAACGTAGGCAGCGGCGGGTACTCGGCCTCGGGCATGGTGGCCAGATGGAAGCTGCTGCGGCGGCAGGTCAGCGTCACTTTGTTGCCATCGGTCTCCACGACCACCGGAGCGGAAGGAAGGCTTCGGCAAATGTCTGCGAGGAGGCGTCCGGAGACGAGGATGGTTCCCTCGGCGGTGATGTCCGCGGGGATGTCCAGCCGTGCGGAGGTCTCGTAGTCAAAGCTCGAGAGGCTGACCGTGCCGGCCTCCGCCTTCAGGAGCAGGCCCGACAACACGGGAACCGGCGGCCGCGGAGACAACGACCGGGCTGTCCAGGTGACGGCTTCTGCCAGGACGTCCCGTTCGACTCTGAACTTCACGGAAGGGTGCCGCCTTTCATTACTGCTGCCTTGTCTGAACCGGAAACTCCCACAGGGAGCCCAAAAGTTGGGGCGCCCCAACAACGGAACCTGCATGGTTCATCGAGTGCTGAACCACAAAGAAACCCGAGGATGGGAGCGCTGCTGACAGCTTAGCCGCAAGACTGCTGATTAACCCATCCCCGGTCAGCACGCCTGGGGTCCGGAGGCCCTTGGGCCTGGGCCGGTTCGGGGTGCGGATCGAGATTGTTATTTGAGGGAAATCAATTTCTTGGGATTAGTAGTGTTAATAACTGCTGTGGATACTGTGGATAACTCGATCCGGCCGCAGGATCCAGCGGTTAAGCCCTGTTCATGGATTGTGGGTGACGCAGGTTTTAAACAGGCTGTGGATGGGGATAACAATTTTTGGGTTTTCGCTAATCCACAGGCGGCTCAAGGGTTTTAAGCCCATTAATCTCGGTTGTCCCCTTAAGTATCCACAGGGTTATCCACATGCACCTGTTAATAAGGTATAGAGGCGACGGATCAGGAGTTGCGCTGCTGCTGCTTGATCCTGTTGGTGAGCTCGGTGACCTGGTTGTAGATCACACGACGCTCAGCCATCAGCTCACGGATCTTGCGGTCCGCGTGGATCACCGTGGTGTGGTCGCGGCCGCCGAGTTCCTGGCCGATCTTCGGCAGGGACATGTCCGTGAGTTCGCGGCAGAGGTACATGGCGATCTGCCGGGCGGTCACCAGCGTGCGGGTCCGGGACTTGCTGCAGAGTTCATCCATGGTGAGTTTGAAGTACTCCGCCGTCTGGCTCAGGATCTGGCTCGACGTGATTTCCTGGGCGCCGTCGTCAGTGATGAGGTCCTTCAGGACCATCTCAGCCAACGCAACATCGACCGGCTGTCGGTTCAGACTGGCGAATGCCGTCACCCGGATCAGTGCGCCTTCGAGTTCGCGGATATTGCTGGAGATCTTGGAAGCGATGTATTCCAGGGCATCGTCCGGGGCGGAGAGGCCTTCGCTGAGGGCCTTCTTCCGCAGGATGGCGATGCGGGTCTCAAGCTCGGGCGGCTGGATGTCGGTGAGGAGGCCCACTCGAAGCGGGACTTCATCCGGTCCTCGAAACCTGCCAGCTGCTTGGCGGCAGATCCGAGGTGATGACCACCTGTTTGTTGTTGTTGTGCAGGGAGTTGAACGTGTGAAAGAACTCCTCCAGCGTCCGGTCCTTGCCGGCCAGGAACTGGATGTCATCGATCAGCAGCACGTCCACGTTGCGGTACGTGGTCTTGAAGCTGGCGCCTTCGTCATCGCGGATGGAGTTGATGAAGTCGTTGGTGAACTCTTCGGAGTTCACGTACCGGACCCGGATTCCGCTGTACAGGCGGCGCGCATAGTGGCCGATCGCGTGCAGGAGGTGGGTCTTGCCCAGCCCGGAATCGCCGTAGATGAACAGCGGGTTGTAGGCCTTGGCGGGCGCTTCGGCCACGGCCACGGCAGCTGCATGGGCAAAGCGGTTGGACGAACCGATCACAAAGGTATCGAAGACGTACTTGGGGTTCAGCCGGCCGAACTCATGGGAAGTGCTCGGCAGCATGGGCTGCGGCTTCTGTTCGATCAGCTGGTCCGGCGAGTAGGAAGGTTCGACGACGGGTTCGGGCTCCGTGTGGAGCGGCACCAGATCGGTGTCCACGTCGATCGCGCAGCGGATGTCCTCGGAGAAAACGTTATGCAGGGCATCATCCAGGGCGTCCTTGACCTGGGTCTGAAGGACTTCACGGGTCAGTTCGTTGGGAACGGCCACCAGGAGGGTGGATCCGATCAGGCCCTGGGCCTGCGCCAGGATGACAAAGCCCCGCTGCCGTGGAGTTACGCGGTCGTCCTGCTCGAGCAGGCTCACAACCCGACGCCAGGAACTTCCGACAGTATTGGCGTGGTTGGCTTCGTCTACTGTCATCAATCAGTTCCTCAAAACTTGCGTGCCTGCATTACGTGCAGCCCCAAGTCCCGAACCAGGATGCTGGTTCAGCTTCATCCACAGGGTTATGCACAGTCCGTGGATAATCGGCTACTGAGCCACTCTAGGGGAACAAAAGGCCAGAAGATAGCTGGGAAGTTGCTTGTGGATAATTACACCGTTGTGGTTCGAAAACGGGCCTTGTGAGCCACTTCATCCACAGGCTGTGGGGCTAGGTTAACCACAGCCAGGGACAGGGACGCAGGGGTACCCCGGTTTGACTCTGGCAGGCATTTTGCCCTAACGTTGTGAAGTCCTTTGTGTACGCTTTTTAGCCCCTTCTGAATCTCTCTGACGCACTGCGTTGGAGCAGCCGGGGGAAGCGTGCATATACAAAACTTAGCGTCGGCCAGTTCTTCCCCTTTTACTGATCGGGTGGGCGCACCTTTGATCCACTGGAGTAACTAACGTGAGCAAGCGGACTTTTCAGCCGAATAACCGCCGTCGAGCCAAGAAGCACGGCTTCCGCCTTCGTATGCGTACCCGTGCCGGCCGTGCCATCCTGGCAGCCCGTCGTGGCAAGGGCCGCACCGAACTGTCGGCCTAGATAACTGACTCGTCGGTTTAACTTTTCTTTGCGAGTTTAAGGTGCTGGCCACCCGTAACCGTTTGAGGACTGCAACCGATTTTTCAACAACCGTACGTTCCGGTGTCCGCAATGGACGCCGGAACGTAGTGTTATATGCGGCAGCTATTGCTGCTGACGAACCCAGCCGGATCGGGTTCATCGTTTCCAAAGGTGTCGGGAACGCTGTGGTCAGGAACCTCGTTAAGAGGAGACTGAGAGAAGCCGGTGCTGCCTCGCTACGCGAGTACGGTACCGGGTTCGCCATAGTGGTCCGGGCGCTGCCTGCGTCCGCTGCCGCCAGCTGGGATCAACTGCTGGCGGACTACAACGCCGCATTGGAATCAACCATGAGCCGGTTGGGCAGCCGCCTTCCGAGGGCTGCTGTAAACGGTTCAACCGGTACAACACAGGAAGGGACACAGCGTGCGTAAGGTAACTGCCGCCGTCGTCCACTACCTTCACCCTGTTGCTGCCGCCGTGGGTACCTTCCTCTGGAACCTGCCCAGAAACATTCTTATTCTGCTGCTGATGGCCTACCGCAAGGTGATTTCTCCCTTGTATGGCCAGGTCTGCCGTTTCTTTCCTTCCTGCTCGGCGTACGCCCTTGAGGCGATTACCGTCCATGGGGCAGTGAAGGGCAGCTGGCTTGCGGCCCGTCGCCTTGCGCGCTGCCATCCGTGGAATGCCGGCGGTGTGGACCATGTCCCCGCTGGCCACCGCCACTGGCCCGATGACCGGACCCCCACAATTGTTGTGCTGAACAACCCGGACAAGTACCTGGCTGCTCAGACTGATGGAGAAGGCCGCCTTGCGGCCTGACGAATAGGGATATCGTATGGACTTCTTTGAAACAATCATGTTTCCGTTCAAGTGGCTGGTTTCCATCATCATGGTGGGCTTCCACGAGGGCCTGAGCAGCATCGGGCTGCCTGAGGCCTCAGGCTGGACGTGGACGCTGTCCATCATCGGGCTGGTGCTGGTGATCCGTGCCGCCCTGATCCCCGTATTCGTCAAGCAGATCAAGGCCCAGCGTGGCATGCAGCTGCTGCAGCCGGACCTGAAGAAACTCCAGGACAAGTACAAGGGCAAGACCGACCAGCTCTCCCGCCAGGCAATGGCGCAGGAACAGATGGCCATGTACAAGAAGCACGGGACCAACCCGTTCTCTGCCTGCTTGCCCATGCTGATCCAGATGCCGTTCTTCTTCGCGCTGTTTACCGTGTTGTCCGGAATCAGCGCGGCTCGTGACAAGGGCCTTGGGATCGGGGCGATGAGCCACGACCAGGTGGTGCAGTTCGATGAGTCCACCATCTTCGGCGCCACACTGTCCGCGTCGCTGCTGCACGGCGGCGAGGGCAATCTGACTTCAGTCTGGATCCTCTCGATCGTGATGATCCTGGCCATGACAGCCTCGCAGTTCATCACGCAGAAGCAGATCATGGCCAAGAACATGTCCGAAGAGGCCATGGCCAGCCCGTTCATGCGCCAGCAGAAGATGATGCTGTACATCCTGCCGGTCGTCTTCGGTGTGGGCGGCATCAACTTCCCCATCGGCGTCCTGATCTACTGGACCACCACCAACCTTTGGACCATGGCGCAGCAGTTCTTTGTCATCCGCCGCATGCCGACGCCGGGATCCCCGCCGCCAAGGCCTCGCCGAGCGTAGGGCTGCCAAGGGCCTGCCGGCCCTGCCCATTCTGGGCGGAAAGAAGGCGGACGCCGAAGCGGAGGCCGCGGCCGCGGTCATCGAGCACAAGGCGCAGCGCGTCCAGCCCCAGCGTAAGAACAGGAAGAAAAAGTAATGTCAGCCGAAAGCACCGAACACGCCCATTCCGACGAGATCATTGACGATCAGGACGAATCAGCGACTGATGCCGATGCTTCCCCAAAGGATCCGCTGCCAGCCGCCTCGAGGAGGAAGGCGACGTTGCTGCCGATTACCTGGAGGAACTCCTTGATATCGCTGACATCGACGGCGACATTGACATCGAAGTCCGTAACGGCCGCACGTACATTTCCATCGTTGCCGAGGACGAAACCGATGGTCTCGACAGCCTCGTCGGCGAAGACGGCGAAGTCCTGGAAGCCCTTCAGGAACTAACCCGACTTTCTGTCCTCTCCGCAACGGAAAACCGCTCACGCCTGGTGCTGGACATCAACGGCTACCGTCAGCAGCGCGCCGGCCACCTCCAGAAGATTGCCGAGGAGGCGGTAGCTTCAGTCAAGGAGTCCGGCAAGGCCGTTGCACTGGAGCCGATGAGTGCCTACGAACGCAAAATCGTGCACGACGCCGTCGCTGACCTGGGCCTCGTCAGCGAGTCCGAGGGCGAAGGCGCCGGGCGTCACATCGTAGTATCCGCAGACTAGAGAATGCTGAACCGCTAATCATGGTTGACATCACGGCAGCAGAACTGCTGGCGGCCGAGAAGATTTTCGGTGACCGCCTGGACCTGGCCAAACGCTATGTGGAGCACCTGGCCACGTCCGGAACTGAACGCGGGCTGATCGGGCCGCGCGAGATCCCACGGTTGTGGAGCCGGCACGTCCTAAACTGTGCCGTCATCGAAAGCGAAATCGCGCACGGCAGCCATGTTGCCGATGTCGGAAGCGGAGCCGGACTTCCCGGACTTTGCCTCGCTATCGCGCGTCCGGACCTCCAGCTGACACTGATCGAGCCGCTGGAACGCCGGGTTATCTGGCTCCAGGAAGTGGTGGACGATCTCGGACTGACAAACGTCACGGTGATGCGGACCCGCGCGGAGCTTGCGGTTGGCATGGTGGACGCTGATGTTGTGACTGCCCGGGCTGTTTCCGCACTGAGCAACCTCGCCGGCCTGACCATCCCCCTACTCGCCGGCAAAGGCGAAGTTGTGGCCATTAAGGGACGCAGCGCAGGCGAGGAAATCGAAAAAGCCGCGAAGGTCATCCGGAAACTCGGGGGCGTCCAGACCTCCGTAGTGACTGTCGGTGAAAACCTCCTGGAGGAACCCACCACGCTGGTACGGATCGTCGTTAACAAGTCCCGAAAGATCTCCTAGTCCGGGCCCGGTAGCCTTGGTCTGCAGGGCGAAGCGGTTAGGCTAGACAACGGCAGCAAAAGCCGAACGAGAGTGAGTGTGTCCCAGTGACCAGTAGCGAAGCCTCCACACAACGGATACCCCCGTTTGTGTCTTTGGGGTCAGCACGATCAGTTGCTGGCATGGGTATGGGTTCCGCGCCCGGACGAGGGGAAAGCCACCCTAATCCGGTTGCAGAAATGGCAATTCTTGCCTCTGTTTCACGTGAAACAACAGCGGGTGGCAGGATGAACGTCATGGACACCTTGGACGATTCCAGTCCTATCGCCCGGGAACTCGCGCACGAGACCAGGCGCCGCGAACGGCTGGT
Organism: Arthrobacter sp. Hiyo4; assembly: GCA_002370555.1. Taxonomy (GTDB): domain Bacteria; phylum Actinomycetota; class Actinomycetes; order Actinomycetales; family Micrococcaceae; genus Arthrobacter. Next base: position 35,154 of record AP014718.1, on the reverse strand, counting down.
TGGCCGGAAACTTCCCAAGCCGGAGAAGACCCGTATCTTCACGGTGTCCAACCAAAAGGGCGGGGTAGGCAAGACCACCACGACAGTGAACATCGCCGCTGCCCTGGCCGCAGCCGGCCTGAACGTCCTGGTCATTGACATCGATCCCAGGGCAACGCCTCCACCGCCCTCGGCGTCGAGCACCATGCCGATGTGGACAGCATCTACGACGTCCTCATCAACGATTTCCCTCTTGCTGACGTCGTGGCCCCCTGCCCGGACATCAGCAACCTGATCTGTGCGCCGGCCACAATTCACTTGGCCGGCGCGGAGATTGAGCTTGTTTCGCTTGTGGCCCGTGAACAGCGGCTCCGCCGGGCGATCGATGTCTATGCCAAGACCCGGGCAAAGAACGGCGAAGAACGACTCGATTACATCTTCATTGACTGCCCGCCCAGCCTCGGGTTGCTCACGGTTAATGCGTTCTGTGCTGCCGGTGAGGTCCTTATCCCCATCCAGTGTGAGTACTACGCACTGGAGGGCCTCAGCCAGCTCCTCAAGAACATTGAGATGATCCAGAAGCACCTGAATGCGGATCTGGTGGTGTCTACTATTCTCCTCACGATGTATGACGGACGGACCAACCTTGCAGCCCAGGTGGCAGCCGAAGTTCGCCTGCACTTCCCAGAGCAGGTCCTTGGTGCTGTGGTCCCCCGCTCCGTGAGGATTTCAGAAGCTCCGAGCTACCAGCAAACCGTTATGACGTACGATCCTTCCTCCAGTGGAGCCCTGTCTTACCTGGAAGCCGCAGCCGAAATCGCTGAACGCTAGAATCATCAAGAACAGCAACAACTGGAGTCCGGCAAGGTCTGACTCTTCCATCGGAGGGATTTATCCATGAGCGAAAAGCGACGTGGCTTAGGCCGCGGTCTTGGCGCACTCATTCCAAGTTCCGCCGGTAGTACGTCGGGCAACGGCGGCGCTGTGTCGCGGCCTGTGGATCTCTTCTTCCCTGAAGGTCGCAAGAAAGTCGCGTCCCCTGACCACGCTTCGGGGAATGCTACGGCAGCTTCAGATGCTTCATCTTCCGAGTCGGTTGCGCCGGCTCAGGCCAACGACGCATCGGTAACGAAGAAAGCAGCCGCGCCGAGAACGGACTCCCCCGCGAATTCGACGGCCAAGGCAGCACAGAAGCTGCCGGCCGCAAAAGCTCCCGCCAAGGCTCCTGCGAAAACTCCTGTAAAGGGCGACGCAGCTACATCAACGGACGGGTCTCCCACTCCAATTGAAGGCGCGACTGGCGAGTCTGTGTCCGAGGCGCCTGAATCCCAGAGCAGTATGCCGGATAACGGTGTTGACCTCGTGGAAGTCCCCGGCGTTCGTTTTGCCGAGATTCCGGTCACCGACATCCATCCGAACCGTAAACAGCCCCGCTCAGTCTTCGATGACGATGACATGGCGGAGCTCATCCACTCCGTGCGCGAAATCGGCGTCCTCCAGCCAATTGTGGTTCGTACTTCAACCGAAGAAGGTGGAGAACCGTACGAACTGGTGATGGGTGAGCGTCGCTGGAGGGCAGTACAGGCGGCCGGGATGGCGACCATCCCTGCCATCGTCCGTGACACCACTGATGATGACCTCCTCAGGGATGCATTGCTGGAGAATCTGCATCGCAGCCAGTTGAACCCGCTCGAAGAGGCAGCGGCCTATCAGCAGCTGCTTGAAGACTTCGGAACCACTCACGAGCAGCTTGCGGACCGCATTGGCCGTTCACGTCCCCAGGTTTCAAACACGCTGCGTCTCCTCAAACTTCCGCCCCTGGTTCAGCGTCGTGTGGCCGCCAGTGTTATTTCCGCCGGCCACGCGCGTGCGCTGCTCGCCCTGCCGGATGCAGCAGCCATGGAACGCCTCGCCCAGAAGATCGTGGCTGAAGGCATGTCTGTTCGGGCAACCGAAGAGGCCGTCACTCTATATCAGGATCCTGCGAAGCCTGCGAAGAACAACATCCCACGTCCGGGAGCCCGCCATGAGCGCTTGGACTATTTGGCCTCCTCGTTGTCAGACCGCTTGGACACCAACGTTAAGATTTCCCTGGGTGTCCGCAAGGGGCGTGTCAGCATTGAATTCGCCAGTGTTGAAGACCTGAACCGCATCATGGAGGTTCTTGCGCCAGGATCTGAAAACTAGCGTTCTCTGTTCGAAGAAGGGCCTGTTTCACGTGAAACAGGCCCTTCTTCGTCTGTGGCGACGCATACCTGCACTCCGGAGCGGATGCTGGCGTGGCCATCGTGGTTGTGACGCGCCCGAGATTCAATCCGCGGTTCGCATGGCGTACCAATCTTCTCCCGATGAAATAGATTCGGTGCGGGACGCAAGTTTGGTACTCCCTGCTGCCTTGGACTCAACTAATGACTCGACTCCTTCAACGTCTGGTTTCCTCTAAGACTGTCGTCTCTAATTTTGTTCCCACGGCAGCGGTGGACTTCTGTGGCTTCGTGTTTTCTGACGCACTATCGGTGGGCCCTGAGGGTGACCGAGATGGCGGAGCCACGAGCTCTCAAGATGGCGATCAGGCACCAGTGGAAGATTCGACGGATCGCTGGACACTCCGATGCGACTCGATATGCCGAACACGCAATGGATTCCGTCGCTCCGAAGCCGTGGAAAACGCTTCGATTCGCACAGTTCCAATCAGTCGGTGCGGTGCTCATCCTGCCAAGCGCCGAGAACACCGTGTTCGATGCTATTGCTCCCATTCTCTTCCAGGAGCTGGTGTGCAGCGTGCGCACCCTTGCAGCTATTGGTCTCAGCCTGCGGCTGAGACGTTGACTAGGAGGTTGCGCCAGGGTGGACGTCTCCCTCGGAGACCTGTCGCCAGAGAGTCTTCTGACCTTCAATCTGGTTTGGCAACGCCTGGTTCAGATGGGAAGGCGCCTCGCGGTGGGCGTTTCACGTGAAACACCCACAGGGTATGCGCCGGATCCAGGCGCGGCCTATTGAGAACGAACATGGGAATTGTTTGGTCCAAAGCTCTCGGCGTCTGATGTGTCGCCAGCGCGTAGCCTGACCTTCGGCTTCGGCTTCGGCTTCGGCTTCGGCTTCGGTGAAGTGAATTCAGCCTTGCAGCAGCACCCCTGGGGTCGCGAGGGCCGCCAAGGGCGAGGCAGAATCTCTCCTACAGAAGCGGCTCACTAAGCCTGGTGAGGGAAGAGAGCGATACTACTGAGCAGGCTCGGCCCTGCACCCAGTCGTCTCCCACTTGGTTTCACGTGAAACATCGTGACGAGTCCAGGGCACTGTGCCTGGCATCTCCCCATGGCCCCGACGCGCCGATACCGGACGACCGCTGCGGGCACAGAGACAATTCACAGACCTTGGAGTTGACGCTTAGAGCTCGATGGCGTCTTTACGCGTCGAGGATGATGCCGAGCCAATCCCTCGGCCGGCAGTGAAGGCGTGCGACTGGCTACAACCTGCTGACCCAGCGCATGCCCGCCCAAGGGTCTGGGACCCTGGAAGTCGTCCAGAGGGTTAGTATCCAGCGGAGAGTCCTGGGCGGGTCCATCATGACCCGTCCATGGCGGCCCCAGCCCTGACGCCTGAGGTCCACCCGCCGGGCAGTTGGCCTCAACAGGAAGTTTCCTGGCGAATCCGAGTACTTGTGAGCTGGCAAGCCAGTGTCGATGCCTGATGATGGGGCACTTCAGAATTATTGGGTTAGGGCCGGGCTGCTGGCTTCACGCTTGCGCATAGGTAGCGTTGGCTGAGGCAGGCAGGCAGGCAGGCAGGCAGGCAGGCAGGCAGGCAGGCAGGCAGGCAGGCAGGCAGGCAGGCAGGCAGCCGCGGCCGCGGCTCCCAACGTGGCCTTTCATAAAATGGTCTGCGGAGATGCGAAGTCGAGGGAATGGAATCTGTAAGGCGCCTCGATACACACGAATCTCAGGTGGGCGCCCCGATCCACTGGCGTGGCCAATAGTGTCGCTGGCTGCCTCATCCGGAGCCACTCCTGGGCAATACTGCGATACGTCCAAGACTTCACATCATGGCGCTGAGTAGCTCACCATAGTACGACTCTGGACCAGGTCAACGACGTTGTGTCGCCCTCTAGGACCCGAAGACAGGGTGGACAGAACATGCCCAGTTTCGGAATGTCCGGGAGACCAAGGAATTGGCGGAAGCCGAGCCGTTCATTCTATGTAGCAGTTGGGACAGTCGGGACTGTTCGCAAAGGGTCGGACCCGACCGGGAAGCGACCACAATTTTAGCCACGTCAGCTCACGGACCGAACGAAGGTGAATCAGCTAGCCAGGCGGCCAGCAGCCTGGTTGAGGTAAATGAGAATGCCCGAAAGACTATGATTCCCCGGCGCACGGAGTCGTCATCGTGTGAGGCATACTTGCCACGACAACAGATGGTGCCAAGACAGCCCTGGACCCGTAGTTGTGAATTGCGCGGTGGATATCTACGTGGATATCGCTGTGGATAACTTTGTGGATAGATTGTTTGGTGGCAGGCATCACGAAGAGTTCTGGCCCACAGCAGCGGAACCTGCAATGAGCGGTCCGCACAAGCATGGGATAGCAGCTGTGGTCCCGTTTCACGTGAAACATTAGCAAGGCCGATCCAGACTCTTTTTCGGGACGGAAAGTGACTTCAATAGTTGGATTTACGCCGATATTTCCGATCCGAGGAGAGGATGCGCTTCGTCGATGATGGTTGTCTTGGGAGCAACCGCGACATGAGAGCGTCGATTAATCTAGAGCCCGGCACTAGGGGTGCCGCACCCACGATTTGCAGGCCAGTGGATAAGCCTGTGGATATCGATGTGGATAACATTTGGGGATAACTTCGAATTCGATGGACTTTAACGCCATGGAACCCGCCAGTCGAACTGAACAGTCACACCTCGGATGGAATCGATTCCGACATCCGCTGACACTCATCACCTGCTCGAGGTCTTTGCAGGTGGAATTGCTTGGGCATTCAGCGCTCCGCCGTTCGACCAGGAAAGCCGGCATTGGCCAGTTGTTTCATGACCTGTCCTAGCTCGGGTTCGCAGCCGGGTGCCTGCTGCCTTGATCAGACTCGCAACCTATTGGCACGTGCCGATGATCGTAGCCCGGTCGGGAGCAGCTCAGCGGACTGGATATTTGGGACCGAGCAGGCGGCCCCGATACCGTCTCGGCGCATGACCGAGCAGGGCTGTTTTGCTACCGCCCTTCGCTGACTGAACGGCGGCCGTAGCAATCTTGCCAACAGAGATGTGTGTGGCGGAGAAGCCGCGGGTCAAAATTCGGTTACAGGCAGATTTACGGCGATCACCTTCTTCCAGTCCAGGGTCAGGCCTTCGATCCGCTACTGGCGCAGCAGACCGCAGGGCTTGGGCGAGGGCTCAACCGTCACGCAAGCGTACATAGGGCCCTGTGGCAAGATTTGTCCCGGGCAGTCTAGGGAATACCTGCCGGTAAGGAGAATATGCCTCGTGTGCCCGGGCTGTGTAGGGGTGGTCCGGGTATGTATGTATTGTCGGGTGTGGCACAACGGTTGACTTGGGTTGCGTCCATCTGGCAGTTGGCGCCCGAGGATAAAATTCAGCACATGCGAAGCCGTCCTCAGTATCCCATCCAGGCAAGGCTTGGACGGAGATTTCGGTCAGTTCGTTTCACGTGAAACAGTACGCTCGAGGTCTTGCCATCCACTAAGCCGTCGCCGTGGCCGGACTGTTTCACGTGAAACAGTGCGGATTGGAAGAACGTCCGTGACCTCATGTCGTCTTTGTCGGTCCGCATTCGTGGCGCGCAGGAGGTCTCTCCGTGTGGCCCCGTACAGACGTGTACGGCCTTGTCAGTGGATGAGGCCGCTACAGGTGTCTATCTAGCTCGTCGTTGCGTGCGGCCAGGAAATATCGGGCTTGGGCAATCTCCGGATCTGCTGCTTTTTCAGCTATCGGCCCTAATGGGCACTGCGCACGGATAGGACGATGAGCCCGAATGGGCGCACCAGCGCGGCGAGACAGGCCAAATGCGCGGCGTGTGGCCGCTCCGTGCGGTTCCCGAAACACCATCCGAGGCTGGAAGTGTCGGCGGATGGGCTTTGCGAGTCTCCAGGGCCACGGTCCCGAATCAATCCGAAGGCAACTTGTCGTTGCTGACGATATTCCCAGCGCTTTGTGAGTGTGCTCCCGGCGTCGGTGAATCGCGAGGTTCCCGGCCCGCTGCCGTGGCATCGACATGCGGTGGACAAAGCTGGACTGTGGCAACTGGTCAGGCTGTGGCTGAACTGGATACCGTCGCGGCAGGTTAGCGATGTGCTGCGGGTGGCGATGAGGCTTGGCTCATTTCTGACCTTGCAGTCATTTACGAGGGCCTGGGCCATTTGCTGTCGGGGATCTTGTCCAATTGCTCGGATCCAGGCGCTATGGCAGTCACCTGGAGTCCCGGCGTTCCTTGGCTTCCTCCGACCAGCGTCTCATCCCCTGGCGCACGGCGTTTCCCCCGACCGCCGGCGTTGAGTCTGACCAACCCGTGGAATCCCGATCTTCTGGGCGTCAACTGCGAGAATCGGCGTTTGATTCGGACCATGGACGGCCAGCGAGACTGGAACGCGGGCTTGGTCAAGGTGCTTACGGTAGTCCGATGCTCCGGTTCCATCTTGTCCCCCGCGAGGTGAAAAGGGCGTTAGGGCCACTAGACCACCTAATCCAATTGTTATGCACTGTTCAGAGTTCGATCCAATGACTAAGTGCTCCGCAGAGAGTCTCCTCAGCAAATGGACGGGACACATCACGTGCTACATCGCGTGAACCCGATCTTAGAAAACTGGCTCGAAGTGCCGTCGGGCAGGGCAGTAGGAGCTGGAGAAAGCGGACTCACACAGTCTTTGACAGTGTTTCACGTGAAACATTGCACGTGGTTCGCATCAGCGCAGAGTATGGTCACGAAACTGGAATCCTGGGTTGATTGATTTACCGTCTTGAGCCGAACTGGACTCATCAGAAATCAAATATGTCGAACTGAATCGCTGCGGCATTTTCGTGCGGCAAGGGAACTCGGATGTAGGGATCAGCACGCCCTGACGCCGTAGAAATCTTGTCCGTCTGGCGAGTGTGGCCATACCGAACGCGGCTTGGCCTGGCGAATGGTCGATTTCTAAATGAGTTCTTGTTTCTCGATCGCCAATGTTTCACGTGAAACGTAGCACCCGGGCCAGCGTGGGCGGTCATTTGAAGTCCCCTAGCGTGCTCGATTCGGGAAACACTTGGTCTACCGTCGGCGAACTTATACCTTCTTACCGCGGCACGCGGGTCGAACCCAACGTAGACCGTGCGCCCTGCGAATCTTCCCACTTTGTCGTACGCTGTTCCCTCACGCGAACGAGGCCAGATGTACGACGTTCTGCATCTTGACCACCTATGTTTCACGTGAAACAAGAATCCGAATCCGGAAAGGCGAACTCCAGGATGGCGGCTGCTACGTCTGACTGGAATTTGCAGCCCGCTAGTCTCATACGTAAGACGCTCATCTTTGCACTGAGTCTCCAGGAGCGACTCTGAACAATCACTAAATTAAAGAAACGAATGAAGGTTGATGCAATGGGTTTGTGCTTCGACGGGCCCGATCTTAAAGACGCGTGGCCACCGCTTCATGGAAGCAGTGGCCACAGGACGGCGTCACTGGTCATATGGGACAGTAGTCCCCTACCTGGTTAGGACAGGATGTCCGCAAATTCCTTTTCGAAGAACTGCTTCGGCCTTGCGCCGATAACGGTGCTCTTCACCTGGCCGTCCTGGAAAAGGTACACGGCCGGAATGGACGTAATTCCGTACTCGGCGGCGATGGCGGGGTTGTCGTCGACGTTGAGCTTGACGACATTAACCTTCTCGCTGTACTCGACCGAGATCTCGTCGAGGATGGGTCCCAGCTTGCGGCAGGGGCCGCACCATTCAGCCCAGAAGTCCACAATTACTGGCTTGTCGGCGGAGAGTACGTCCGCAGCAAAACTGGCATCTGTTACGTCTTTAGCGTTGCTCATAACCTTGTCTTTCTCTTCGAACGGCGGGTACGCGAGATTACGCGTGAAGGTCTGCGAGGTAGTGTTCCACGTCGATCGCGGCAACACATCCGGACCCGGAGGCCGTGATGGCCTGACGGTAGGTGGGATCAACAACATCGCCGGCGGCGAAGACGCCAGGGATGCTGGTCTTGGAACTCCGGCCCTCGACGGCGATGGTACCGGCCGCCGTGATCTCCAGGGAGTCCTTGACCAGGTCGGTGCGGGGGTCGTTTCCGATGGCGACGAAGACGCCGGTGACGGCGAGGTCGGACACGGTCCCGTCCTTCAGGTTCTTGATCTTGAGCCCGGTAACTTTGTCCGTTCCGATGACGTCGTCAACGGAACTGTTCCAGATGAACGAAATTTTGTCGTGGGCCAGGGCACGGTCCGCCATGATTTTGGAAGCTTTGAGTGTGTCGCGGCGGTGCACAACGGTGACGGACTTGGCGAACTTGGTCAGGAAGAGGGCTTCTTCCATGGCCGAGTCTCCTCCCCCGATGACCGCAATGTCCTGGTCCTTGAAAAAGAAACCATCACAGGTTGCACACCAGCTGACGCCGTGGCCGGAGAGGCGCTTTTCGTTCGGGAGGCCCAACTCACGGTAAGCGGATCCGGTGGACAGGATGATGGTCCGTGCACGGAAGGTCTCGCCGGTACCGATGGTGACAGTTTTGATGTCGCCGTCGAGGTCCAGTACTGTGACGTCCTCGAACTGGATTTCCGTTCCGAACCGGGCTGCCTGCTTCTCGAAGTTCTCCATCAGGTCCGGCCCATGATGCCTTCGGGGAAGCCAGGGTAGTTTTCGACGTCGGTGGTGTTCATCAGTTCCCCGCCGGCGGTAACGGATCCGGCCAGAAGCAAGGGCTTCAGGTTGGCGCGCGCCGTGTAGACAGCGGCCGTGTACCCGGCCGGGCCGAGCCGACGATGATGACATCACGTACTTCGGACGCGGTGATTTCTGCGTTGCTCACTGAACGGTGAACCTCTTCCTTAGTCGATGCGCCTGCTTTTGCGGCCGGCCACATGGCACAACTGAATCTAGGTGGTGAATATTCCGGGCGCCGCGCGAACGGAGGAACCATCAGCGGCCATAACCCCGTCACGTGGACGGGACGCCTTACCAGATTACCGTCTGAAAACAGCTGAGCCGCGTCTATTACTGCGGAGCAATGCTCCGGGCAGCACAGCCGCGGCTCAACGGGAACGACGCAGGTGTGGTCCTACTGGATCTTGATCTCCGCCAAGCGGATGCCAAAGCCATAGCGGGTCTTCGGAGCGGCCAGCTTGGGAAGCGTCTTGATGGACACGATCACGTACTGTGCCTCCACCGGCTCGGCCAGTGGCATGGTCAGATCTGTTGACGTGAAGCTGTTGGTCCCCACCAGCTTGGCTCCGTCCAGTGACGGACGGTCATTTGTGAAGACACTGAGATTGCCGCCCGAGGCCCCAAGCTGAGTCAGGGTGATGGATGAAACCTTCGCCGGATTCTTCAGCTTGACGAACAATGGCACGCCATCGGTTGCGAGGCCGCCCCATCCCTCGGTGGCGAATTCCATGTCTGACCAGTAGCTGGCTGCGTTGCCGTCAAACGCCTTCACAAGATCCACGTCGTAGGTGCCTGCGAAGTCAAAATCCCCCTGGCGGGTGATGCTGTCGATGGCGGGCGGTACCGCTGGCGGTGCGGAGCCCGGGTTCGGGGAAGCCGACCCGGAGGTTGGCAACGTGGAGCCCGTCGACGTGGAGGATGGGGCGGCCTGAGGGCCCGTCTTGAATAGACTGCCCAGGTTGGTGACCGCAAAGACCAGCCCGGCAATCAGCACCACAGCAAGCAGCCCGCCCACCAGCCAGCGCATCGAGCGGGGCTCACGCTCGGGCTCGTCGTCATCGTAATAGTCATCCGTCCCGCCGGAAGGCGGTACTGCCGCCGCGGGAGACGCTTTCCGGGCAAGCGACGGGAAGGCGCCCGCTGCGCGGTCGGAACGTTCCGGCGCTCGGGAGACCGCGGGTTCGTCGTAGGTTGCGTTCTGGGATCCGTTGGAATAGTCGTCCTCAGACCACAGGGAGACCTTGGGCGAATCGGATCCAGCGCCTGCCTTGGGCTCGGCCGCTCCGGAAAATGGCCGGTTCTCCGCAGCCTGCACCGGTTGCGGCGCAGTAACGTGCTGACGTGCGGCCGTGGCGCCAGCAGCGGCGGCACCTGCTCCAACGGCACCTGCTCCAACGGCGCCGGCCTTGGCAGGCCCCGACGCCGGACGGACTGCAGGGCGGAGTGGTGGACGGGCCGGAACAACCGGGGGTACAAGCGGTGGAGCAACCGGTGCGGCAGATCGGGATGGATCAGCCTGCTTGGGGTGATTGTCCGAATAGTTGATATATCCGGCATCGACGTTCTCTTCGTCGTCGTACGGTTCCGGTTCGTGTGAACGCACCTGGCCGAAAATTTCGCTGCCCAAGGTATCCGTGAAGAACGGCTCGACGTAAGGCGCGTCGGAGGCAACCACGAGGTCCAACAGGTCTGCCGCGGACGTGTGGTTGGTGATGAGGTACGTAGTGGCCTCAGTGACCCCAAGGTCCAGGACCTGGACGTTGCCCGGGCGCTCACCGGTGGCCACTTCGCGGGCGCTCTGGGCCACCTGTTCGGTATTGTCCGGGCCGGCGACCAGAATGCTGACCGGTCGGTTGAGAACCTGGTCCACCCCGTCCAGCACCAGATCCTGGTCGTGTGAGGTCAATACCGTGGCTGTGACCTTGTAGCGGCCGCCGAGTACTGATCCAACGTCGATCGGGTGGGACACGTGTTCCTCCTAGACTGTCCGGGAATGCCGGCGTAGATGATGCCACCGCCGGTCGGAAACCGGCCAAAAGCCAGCCGGCGAGCCGGTCTGCGCTTGCCGGCAACTACCCTTGTTCACTGTCGATCCTAGCCGATCGGCTATGGCCGCCGTGGTCGACAGGCAACCAAAAACCGCGAGAAGATCACTTTTTTCGAGGCCGGCGTGGCCTGAAATGGGGGTTCTGTCCGGCTTGGCCCTGGAACGTGCGCCGGCCGGGAAGGGGAATCTCGTCGCGCAGCAGCCCGCCCCGCGCTGTGCCGGGCACGTCCTCTGCGGGAAGGTATCCCGCGGCGGTTTCAGCAACCCCGTTAGCCACTCCTACAATTTCCCCTTGTGCGCTGTCAACTGGCGCCGCAGGCGCTGCCTGGCGTTCCGGTACGGGACCTGCGCGGAACGACGCGGCGTCGAATTCGCCAGAGATCCGGGGAATCAGGCCGGTGTCCACCGCGACCGTGGCGCGTTCCGGCGTCGGACGTTCCGTTCCGGAAACGTCGGCACCCGCAGCCGACGACGGCGTTCCCCCGCCACCGGACGGTCCCGTGCCCCGTCCCAGCCGTCCCAACAGGGGGCGCATGAGGTCGCGGAGTTCCTCGACGCGGAAGATCTTGAGCAAGAAGACATAGGCAACCAGCATGATGGGTCCCACCACGATGACCGTCACCAGGGCGGCGAGTCGGTCTGACCAAGCGAAACCGTCGGGGCTGTAGCTCCCCATCAGCCACAGGGCCCCGGCCCGGCGATCGCAGAACCGAGCGCCGCATAACCCATCCGGATGTAGGAGTTGGCGATCCGCGGGCCGTCGAGGTGCCCCAGGAGCCGCCGCAGGAAATAGGCGCTGATGACCACCGAGAGAATATTGCCCACCATGTACAGGAGGGCGATCGCGTAGATGATCTGGCCCACCGGCAGGAACTGGATCCCGAAGGCACCGGCCACGTAGACCACGGCAAGCAACAGTTGGATGTGGAACGGCGTGCGGGCGTCCTCATTGGCGTAGAAGACCCGCGACATCATGAAGTTGGCGCTCATGAACGGGGTGCTGAGAGCGAGGATGGTGAGCGTCTGGGCCAGCATGACGCCGTCCTGGCGCGGACCACCGGAAAAGAACATGCCAAGCGGGCCCGCCAGCGCAAAGAGTGCCAGCGCGCCAAAGACGGTGGCCACCGCCATCGTGCGGAGGCCGTGCGAGAGGGCGTCGCGGAGTTCCGCGCGGTTGCCATCCTGCGAAGCGCGGGTCATCCGGTTAAACAGGACAGTGGCGAGCGAGAGCGCAATGATGGAGTGCGGCAGCAGATACAGTTGGCTGGCCACCTCCAGGACGGCGTTGCCGGGCAGCATATCTGCCGCCGGATCCCCCGCCTCCGTCAGCCGGAGACGCTCGGCACCGGGAATGGTGGCGATGCGCATGACGTACAGGAACGCCAACTGCCCGACGGCGGCCGTCAGGAGCGTCCACACGCTCAGCTTTGCTGCCTGGCCCAGGCCCACTCCGCGCCACCCGAACCGGGGCCGGAGGCGTAGCCGCAGGAGGATCACCGGGATCAGCAGAATGGCTGTCTGGGCCACAACGCCTACCGTCGAGAAGCCGGCCACAAGCAGGGTCTGGGTGGGCCCCCAGTTGTCCAGAGTGTGCGGATTCATGGCGTTTTCGCCGAAGATCCAGATGAACATGCCCAGGCCGCCAATGGCCACCAGGTTGTTCAGGATGGGGGCCCACATCGCCGGTCCGAACGCGCCGTTGGCGTTGAGGACCTGCGTCAGCAGGGCGTAGAGGCCGTAAAAGAAAATCTGGGCAGGCACCAGAAGGCGAACGCTACTGCCAGGGCCTTCTGCTGGGGCGAATAACCCTGGGTGGTCAACTCAATGACCCAGGGAGCAGCAAGCGTGACCAATGCGGTGAGGCCAAGCAGCAGGAGCACGGCCAGCGTCAGCAGCCGGCTGATGTAGTCCGCTCCCCTGTCCGGAGCCTTGCTCGCCTTGATGATCTGCGGGACCAGGACGGCGTTGAAGACACCACCGGCCACCAGCAGGAAGATCAGGTTGGGCAGGTTGTTGGCGTTGATAAAAGTGTCGTTAACCGTGGAGCCGAGGCCCAGCGCGGCACCCAGCATCCAGGTCTTGCCGAAGCCCAGGAACCGGGACACCAGGGTGCCTGCAGCCATGATGGCGCTGGACCGGGTTTCACTGGCGGTTCCGCTCGGGGCGGCGGGGCCGGCTTTATCGGAGGGGGATTGGTAGCTGACATCGAGTTCATCGTCTCACCCGGACGCTGTTTGTACCGCAACGGACAGGCTATATGCCTTGGCAGGCATATACGCAGCTCCTGCGGAGACAGCCTTAGAGGTGTTCGGGCAGGACGTCCCGGGCCAGATCCGCGATGCGCCGCTCATTGGGGAACGAGAGCTTCCGGGCGAGTTCCTTGATGGGGACCCAGGCGACGTCCACGGCCTCGTGGTCCGGATCATTTTCGATAGTGAGTTCGCCGCCGGTGGCGCGCAGCAGATAGTGGTGCACGGTCTTGTGCACGCGGTGCCCGCTGACAGTGAACCAGTAGTCGATGCTGCCCAGCGGCGCCAGGATGTCGCCCTCGATGCCGGTTTCCTCGGCAATTTCGCGGACTGCTGCCTGCTCGTTGTCTTCTTTGCCTTCAGGATGGCCCTTGGGCAGGCACCACTCCAGCCGTCCGCCCCTGTTAAGGCGGGCGATGATCGCAACCCTTAGTTCGCCGTCGGACGTGTCCACCACAACGCCGCCGGCGGAAATTTCCTCCACCGTAGGCAGTGAGGCCGGGGCCGAGTGCAGGACAGGCGCGACGTGGGCACCAATTGCCGACGGCAACGGTGCGTTTGTCCTCCTGCCGGGAGCGCTCGGTACGGGATGGGCCATGGAGTCCACTCTAACGACTCTTGTCCGATCATGATGACCTGAACATGACATCAAAGTGGACTGCGTATGACGCACTTTGAGGGGCTGGAGGCGAATAGGCGCGATCTTGAGGAGATTTTGGCCTGCCAAGCCGCTGGTTTCTGACAAGCTTAAGTAACTATGGCGCACGCACATCACAAGATTGATTCCAACACCGTCGATTTCCAGGTGGACCCCGTGGTCCTGGAGCTCGGGCAGCGCTTTGTCGACGCCGGCCACGAGCTGTCCCTGGTGGGCGGTCCGGTACGGGATCTTTTCCTGGGACGCACCTCGCCGGACCTGGACTTCACCACCGACGCCAGCCCGGACCAGACAGTTGCCCTGATCAAGAAATGGGCGGACAACTTCTGGGAGATCGGCCGCGCGTTCGGGACGATCGGCATGCGGAAAGCCGGCTTCCAGATCGAGATCACAACTTACCGCGCCGAAGCTTACGATCCGGAATCGCGCAAACCCGTAGTGGCATTCGGCTCCTCACTCACCGACGATCTCCTGCGCCGCGACTTCACCATCAACGCCATGGCGCTGCGGCTGCCCTCCCTTGAACTTATTGATCCGTTCGGCGGCGTCCGGGACCTCAGCGCCTCTGTCCTGGCGACGCCCGGTTCACCCGAGGCCTCCTTCTCCGATGATCCCCTCCGAATGATGCGCGCTGCCCGGTTCGCATCGCAGCTGGGTATTTCCGTGCACGACGACGTACGGCTGGCCATGACCCAGATGGCCGAGCGGATCAAGATCATCTCGGCTGAACGGGTCCGTGATGAGTTGGTCAAGCTCATCTGCGGTGCAAACCCCCGGGTCGGTGTGGACCTGCTGGTGGACACCGGCCTCGCCGAGTTTGTGCTGCCTGAGGTGTCCGCGCTCCGGCTGGAATCCGACGAGCACCACCGTCACAAGGACGTCTACCAGCACTCCCTTCAGGTCCTGGAACAGGCCGCCGCCCTGGAAACGGATGCTGACGGCGCCGTACCGGCCCCGATTTTGTGCTGCGGTTCGCAGCGCTGATGCACGACGTCGGCAAGCCGGCTACGCGGCGTTTCGAACCGGGCGGCGCGGTCAGCTTCCGCCACCACGACATGGTGGGGTCCAAGCTCACCGCCAAGCGGATGAAAACCCTGCGGTTCGACAACGACACCATCAAGGCCGTGGCCCGGCTGGTGGAGCTGCACATGCGGTTCTACGGCTACGGCGATGCCGGCTGGAGCGACTCCGCCGTCCGCCGCTACGTCACGGACGCCGGCCCGCTCCTTGAACGGCTGCACCGGCTGACCCGCTCGGACGTCACCACCCGCAACCAGCGGAAGGCTGAACGGCTCGCCTTCGCCTACGACGACCTGGAAGACAGGATCGCCGTACTGCGCGAGCAGGAGTCCCTGGACGCGGTCCGTCCCGACCTGGACGGCGCCAAAATCATGGCCCTCCTGAACCTCAAACCCGGACCCGTGGTGGGCCGTGCCTACAAGTACCTGCTTGAGGAACGGATGGAACACGGACCGCTGCAACCGGACGACGCCGAAACGAGGCTGCTCGCCTGGTGGGCGGAGCAGCCCGAGGCGGCACCCCGGTTCCGGAAACAGAAGGACCTCCCGCCGCCGTCGAACCTACCCCGAACGAGGAGTCCAAATGACCAACCCGATGACCGCGCCCCGCCCTCAGCTCTGGATCCTGCGCCACGGTGAGACCGAGTGGTCCAAGAGCGGGCAATACACCGGGCTCACCGACCTGCCACTGACCGTGGAAGGCGAGCAGCAGGCCGTGGAGGCCCGCAAAGTGCTGGATCAGGTGGATTTCGACCTGGTTCTGACGTCCCCGCTGCGCCGCGCCCGGCGCACAGCCGAACTGGCAGGTTACCCTGACGCGCAGCACGAACCGCTGGCCGTGGAATGGAACTACGGCGACTATGAGGGCATCAGCTCGGACCTGATCCGCAAGGACAACCCGGACTACCTGATCTGGACCCATGGTGTGCCCAACGGCGAATCCCTGGACGAAGTGGCTGCCCGCGCCGACAAGATTGTGGCCCGCGTGCTGGAATCCGGGCTCGACAACGTGCTGATCGTGGCGCACGGGCACTTCTCCCGGATCCTCACCGCGCGCTGGCTGGAACTGCGGCCCGCCGAAGGCCGCCATTTCATCCTGGGAACCGCGAAAGTCTGCACGCTCGGCTGGGATAAGCGGACCCCGGCCATTGTCCGCTGGGGACTCTAACGGAGGATTCATAAACTTTCTTGAAAAACTTTGCGAATTAAGTGGCGCATTGCTCTATTCGTAGGATAATTTTATTCCTGACCCCAGAGCGTCTTTGCCGGGGTCGAGGCGCGCGTTGTCCGGCCAGTCAGCCGAGACAGCGGCATAACGGAAAAGGAGGTTGGGAAAATGATTACTTTGACTAGCGGATGGAAGATGACCATCACCGCGAACCCGGCCTCTTCTGCTTTTGCGCGCCGTCTTAACGGAGTGTCTGCCTCCTAACCTTCCTGCAACTGATCCCGCCCCGCGGCGGCGTCACTTGCAATGAGGTATATCCAGGCCACCTCCTTCTCGGATATCTCGTGGTAGTGGCTCGCCTCAGGCGACGCCAGCTGGAGTCTCCTGTCGGCTTAGCTTCTGGGCTGGTCCGCGCGGCGCCGCAGCATCCCCATAGTTCGGAACTCAAGCTTCTTTGTCGGGGTCGGCGCTGCCGCTGCAACAGGTCCTTATTCGCATTCGCGAAGAATTCATAACCACCGGGCATTTCCTTGTCTAATTATGCCGTTATTGCTCCGACATTAAATGGCTTTATTTGTCATGCCCAATTACATGCCGAAAGGAGGTGACCTCCATGATCAAACGAATCAAGAATGCACTGTCCTTCCTGCGGAAGCCTGTCCGGGATGCGCGCCGGGAATTCAACGGGCAGCTGCTGGAACGGCAGCGCGAAGACGTTTTCGTCCTGTTGCACCAGCAGATGGGCGGCATGAACTGAGTCGAGGGCCGGGAATGAAGTCCAACGTCCGGCAGGGCGTCCCGGGTAAGCTCTCAGACATGCAGGAGACTAAGCCACCGGCGCACCCACGGCGCGCCCGCTTGGTTGTTCCGAGCCGCAGCGACCTGCTGCTGAAGAACTTCACGGAACTGATCGGCGGGCCGATGGGTGCCCGGTCGGCGCCCGGCCTCGTCTCCCCCGGCGTTTTTACCGTTGAACGTGTCCTGATCATCCTGACCGTAGTGGCGGCGCTGGCCGGCCTCGCCATCAAGGCTACTGCCGGGCCAACGGCTGGTCGAGCCCAGGCCAGTTTTATTCCACGTGCTATTCCGACTTCCCCGAGTTCTTCCGCAACCGCGGCCTGGGGGACGGCACGTTCCCGGTCCTGAGCCCGGGATCCCTCTTTGAAGACCCCGTCCTGATGGGACTCATTGCCGGGGTGACTGCCTGGATTATCCCGGGCCAGGGCATCAGCGACGAACGGATTCTTGGCTACTTCGACGTTAATGCCACTCTGGTTGCAGCCGTATGGATTGTCACCGTGCTGGCTACGGCCCGGATGTCACAGCGGCGCCCCTGGGATGCGGCCATGGTGGCGCTGGCACCTGGCATCGTGCTGGCCGGAACCATCAACTGGGACATGTGGGCCGTGGCGTTGTTGGCGCTGGGGATGCTGTGTTTTTCGCGGGAAAGGCTGGTCCTCGCCGGCACCCTGATTGGCCTCGCCACAGCGACGAAGCCCTATGCCGCCCTGGTTCTCGGAGCCGTCCTCCTGCTGGCCCTGCGGACCGGACGGATCCGCGCTTTCATGGTCACTGCAGGCGCCAGCGCGGCGGCCTGGCTGGTCATTAACGTGCCTGTTGCGGTGGCCAATCCGTCCGGCTGGGCGTACTTCTTCAGGTTCACCGAGACGAGGGAAACCAGCTACGGGTCCCTATGGTTCGCCTACAACCTGGTGGCCCGGCGGCTGCGCTGGCCGGTGCTGGATCCCGCAACCATCAACTGGCTGGCGCTGTCCGTTTTCCTGCTGGCCTGCACCATGATTGCCGCTGTGGCGCTGACAGCAGCACGCCGGCCGCGGCTGGCCCAGCTGGCGTTCCTCATCGTGGGTGCTTTTGTCCTGACCAGCAAGGTCTATTCGCCGCAGCATGTCCTGTGGCTCATCCCGCTGTTGGCGCTGGCCCGGCCGCGGTGGAGGGATTTTCTTATTTGGCAGGGCGTTGAAGGCCTGCACTGGGCAGCCGTCTGGATGTACTTGGGCCAGGTGTCCAGCCAGGGCCCGACCCAGCACAATATTGACATGCCGTACTACGTCCTGGCCGTGGCAGCACATATGCTTGCTACGGCATATTTGATGTTCCGGGTTGTATGGGACATCCACGATCCGGACTACGATCCTGTCCGCCGCCATCACCTCGATGATCCACAGGGAGGGCCATTCGACGGACTCCCTGACTGGGTGCGGTTCAGCCCCGCCATCCCTCGCATGCGGTGCTCCCTTGGCGGACGCAACACCATGCCTGACGTCGCCGTCGTCGGGTCCGGACCCAACGGGCTGGCTGCAGCCGCCGTAATGGCCCGCGCCGGCCTCTCCGTCGAAGTCCACGAGGCGGCAGACACCATCGGAGGCGGCACCCGCACCGCCGAACTGATGCAGCCGGGGCACGTCCATGACATCTGCTCGGCCGTGCACCCCATGGCGCTGGCATCACCTTTCTTCCGCGACTTCGAGCTGGCACGCCGGATAGAGCTGGTGGTCCCGGAGCTTTCGTTCGGATCACCGCTCGACGGCGGACGGGCGGCCCTCGGATATCGCAGCCTCGAACGGACGGTCCAAGGCCTGGGCCAGGACGGCGACGCCTACCGCAGGCTGCTTGGCCCGCTGGTTGACCGCATTGACGGCGTGATGGATCTGACGCAGCACCAGCTGCTGAGGATCCCCCGGGATCCCTTGGCGGCGGCGCTTTTCGGGCTGCGGACCCTGGAGCAGGGGTCGCGGCTGTGGAACGCGCGGTTCCACGGGGACCTTGCGCCTGCGCTGCTCAGCGGCGTGGCCGCCCATGCGGTTTCGCAGCTGCCCTCGTTGGCCTCTGCAGGCGCCGGGCTCATGCTCACGGCACTGGCCCACGCCCAAGGCTGGCCGATTCCGCTGGGCGGATCGGCCTCCATTGCGGCCGCGCTGGAGGCCGACATCCGTGCCCACGGCGGCGTGATCCGCACGGGGGCGTCGATCGAGAGCCTCCAGCAACTTCGCGGCGCGCGGGCCACCCTGCTGGACGTGGCCCACGGGGCCTGCTGAACATTGCAGGCGATAGCCTCCCGGCCAGGTACCGGCAAGCCCTGGAAGCGTTCCGCTATGGGAGTGGTTCCTGCAAAGTGGACTTCATCCTGTCCGGACCCGTCCCGTGGGCAGCAAAGGAACTGGGGGACGCCGGAACCGTGCACGTCGGTGGCACGCGTGCGGAGCTGGCCAGTGCCGAGAACGAAGTATCCGCCGGGAGGCACCCGGAACGCCCTTACGTCCTGGTGGCCCAGCCATCACGGTTCGACACGGGCCGGGCGCCGGCCGGCCGGCAGATCCTGTGGGCATACTGCCATGTGCCTGCCGGATCAACCCGCGACATGGGCGAGGCCGTCACAGCGCAGCTGGAGCGCTTCTCGCCCGGGTTCCGGGATGTGGTGATGCAGACCCGGGTGACCACTGCGGCGGAACTGGCCAGCTACAACCGGAACTACGTGGGCGGGGACTTCAGTGCCGGCATCATGGATGTTCGAGGACTTATCCAGCGCCCCGTCGTCTCCCGTGTTCCATGGCGGACGCCCGTACCCGGCGTCTATCTCTGTTCCTCCTCTACGCCGCCCGGTCCCGGCGTCACGGGGATGCCAGGGTTCTTCGCCGCGAAACATGCCCTGAAGGACATATTTGGTCTGGGGGTCCCTTCGCTCGGCCTCTGAGCCGGGAACGCATCGGTGACAGCAAGCGCGTTTCAAATCGGGGCATAATAGCGCCGTGGGGAACTCAAAGAAACTATCGCTTGCCATAGCTGGACTCATTCTCGGCGCCTCATTGGTTGGCTGCGACGACGGCAGAGGGGGTGCCGAAAGCGCGGCCAAGCAGTTTGCGTCCGCCCTTTCCACGCTCGACGTCGGCTCGGTCGCCTTTGATGGCAAAGACTCCGGGGTGGCCAAACAACAGGTCCAGGACGTTTTCAAGGCACTGGAGCCGGACAAGCCCACCGTGGCGGCCGGCGAGCTCACCCTGGACGGCGACACTGCAACCGTACCGCTGGACTACACCTGGAAAATGGGCACCGGCGAGTGGAAGTACACCGTCTCCGCAGAGTTCACGAAGTCAGGGGATAACTGGCTGGCGGTCTGGAACCCGGCAGCCCTGGTTCCCGGACTCGCCGACAACGAAATCCTGAGCAAGGGCACCCAGTCGCCGCAGCGAGCCGACATCCTGGGCGCGGATGACGCGAAGCTGGTCACGTACCGTCCCGTGGTCAATGTGGGGATCGACAGACTGCTGCTGGGATCCGCGGACGCCGCCGCGTCAGCCACCAAACTGGCCGAGCTGGTGGGTGTGGATCCCGCCGCCTACGCCCAACAGGTTGCGGCCTCCGGTGCCGAGGCGTTCGTCAGGGCCATCACTCTCCGTGATGAGGGCCGCACCGTCACGGACGCGCAGATCACGGCCATTCCCGGTGCCCGCGCCATCCCGGAAGCTCAGCCGCTGGCACCCAGCCGCACGTTCGCAAGGGCAGTCCTCGGCACTGTCGGCGAGGCCACGGCCGAGCAGATCGAGGCGTCCGACGGCGTCCTGACCGCCGGCGACGTGACTGGCATCGGCGGGCTCCAGCAGCAGTACGACGCGCAACTCCGCGGCACCGACGCCGTAGTGATCCGTGCGCAGCGGGCCGACCTGACCCGCGAACAGATCCAGGCCGCCGGAACGGATCCCCGCAGGGTGGTGTTCCAGTTGGCCCCGACCCCGGGCACGCCACTGAAAACCACCCTTGATCCGAACCTCCAGTCACTTGCCGAGAGCACGCTTGCCGGTGTAGGCCCGGCGTCGGCCATCGTGGCGCTCCGCCCTCGACGGGGCCGTTCTCGCCGCGGCCTCAGGCCCGGGGAGCAATGGCTACAACACCGCCATGCTGGGCCAGTACGCGCCCGGGTCAACCTTCAAGATCGTCGATTCGCTTGCCATGCTCCGCAACGGCCTGACGCCCGATTCGAAGGTGGAATGCACACCCACCCTTACCGTGGACGGCCGGACGTTCAAGAACGCGGAAGGTTACCCGGAAACGTCGCTGGGGTCCGTAGCACTCCGCGATGCCTTTGCCCACTCGTGCAACACGGCGTTCATCGCTGCGCGCGGCACAGTCAACCAGGCCCAGCTCGAGGCTGCCGCCGTCGCCATGGGCGTGGCGGTGGAGGCCCCGCGCTGGGCGCCGCGGCCTTCCTCGGGTCCGTTCCGGGCGAGGCTGCGGGCACCGAACATGCCGCCTCGATGATCGGCCAGGGCAAGGTGCTCCTGTCCCCGCTGGCTGCGGCCATCATGGCCGGTTCCGTGGGCAAGGGATCCCCGTCTCACCGCAGCTGGTCCTGAACCCCGACGCCGGGGCTGCCGCGGCAGACACCTCCGGCGGGACAGCCGCGGAGGGTGCGTCGCCGTCGTCGACCGTTACGCCTGAGGCGCCGGCCAAGGCGTTCGGCCAGCCCATCACCGCCGCCGAGGCCGCGGCGCTGTCCGACATGATGCGGGCTGTAGTCACGTCCGGCCACGCGGGCTTCCTGTCTACCGTTCCGGGCGCGCCGGTGGGCGCCAAGACCGGCACAGCGGAGTACGGGAAGGAGACCCCGCCCAAGACGCACGCCTGGATTGTGGCTGTCCATGGTGACCTGGCTGTGGCCGTGTTTGTCGAGGAAGGCGGCCTCGGAGCCACCACGTCCGGGCCGCTGCTCAAGCAGTTCCTGACCGCCGCCGGCTAGCGCCCCGAGTTTTTGTCCAGGTAGTGCCCGTTTGCCTGCGGCAAAGGCGGATTGGCTGGACAAAACCCGGGTAGGGCGGGCGTGGGAAGATTGTTAGCGTGGCCCACATAGACATTTCCGGTATTGACTACTTCCTCTCCGATGGCACCCAACTGCTGAACGGCGTGACTTTTAAGGTCCCGGACGGTACCAAAACCGCCCTGATCGGCCCCAATGGCACGGGCAAGACCACCCTCTTCCGGATCATTTCCGGCGACCTCGTACCGGACGAAGGCGTGATCGGGCGCTCCGGAAACATGGGCATCATGCGACAGTTCGTGGGCCAGGTCCGGGACGATTCCACGGTCCGGGATCTGCTGGTGTCCGCCGCTCCGCCGGCCCTGGCCGCCGCGGCCAGGGAGGTGGACGAGGCCGAGCTCGCGATGGTGGAGCACGACGACGAGCCCAGCCAGATGCGGTACGCGCAGGCCATCGTGGACTGGGGAGATGCCGGCGGTTATGACGTGGAGACTGTCTGGGACGAGGTCTGCATGGCCGCCCTGGGACTGCCCTTTGACCGCGCACAGCACCGCCCGGCGTCGAGCCTTTCCGGCGGCGAGCAGAAGCGGCTGGTGCTGGAGGCCCTGTTCGCGGGACCTGACCAACTCCTGCTCCTGGACGAACCGGACAACTACCTCGATGTACCTGGCAAGCGCTGGCTGGAGGACAAGCTCAACGAGTCCAAAAAGACTGTCTTCTTCATCAGCCACGACCGCGAGCTGCTCAACAACGCCGCCGGCCGCATCGTGACCCTCGAACCGGGCATCAACGGCGCCGGGGCCTGGGTGCACGGCGGCGGCTTCGGCTCCTACGTCGACGCCCGCGCCGACCGGAACGCCCGCTTCGAGGAGCTCCGCAAGCGCTGGGACGAGGAGCACGTGAAGCTCAAGGAACTCGTCAACATGTACAAGAACAAGGCGGCATTCCGCTCCGATATGGCCAACCGCTACCAGGCCGCCCAGACGCGCCTGGCCAAGTTCCTCGAGGCCGGCCCGCCGGAAGCATTGCCGATCGAGCAGAACGTGCGCATGCGCCTGAAGGGCGGCCGGACCGCCAAACGGGCCGTTGTCGCTGAGAACCTGGAACTGACCGGGCTGATGAAGCCGTTCTCCACCGAGGTGTGGTTCGGGGACCGCGTGGGTGTGCTCGGCTCCAACGGCTCCGGCAAGAGCCACTTCCTGCGCCTGCTCGCCACGGGCGGGACGGACCCGGAGCGGGAGCATCTCCCCGTGTCCGACGTCGATATTGCCGAAGTGCCGCACGAGGGCATCGTAAAACTCGGCGCCCGTATCCGGCCCGGCTTCTTCGCCCAGACCCACGTCCGGCCCGACCTCCTGGGCAAGACCCTGCTGGAGATCCTGCACCGCGGCGACGAGCACCGGTCCGGCCTGGGCCGCGAGGCAGCCGCCGGCGCATTGGACGGCTACGGCCTGGCGTCGCAGTCGGAGCAGAAGTACGAGTCCCTCTCCGGCGGCCAGCAGGCACGGTTCCAGATCCTGCTGCTGCAGCTCTCGGGCGCCACGCTCCTGCTGCTGGATGAGCCCACGGACAACCTGGACCTGCATTCGGCCGAGGCACTGGAAAAAGCCATTGACCATTTCGAGGGG
This sequence comes from Arthrobacter sp. Hiyo4, assembly GCA_002370555.1. Lineage (GTDB taxonomy): Bacteria > Actinomycetota > Actinomycetes > Actinomycetales > Micrococcaceae > Arthrobacter. Next base: position 11,758 of record AP014718.1, on the reverse strand, counting down.
ACCGTCCTGGCAGTCACCCACGACCGCTGGTTCGCCCGCACCTTCGACCGGTTCCTGGTGTTCGGTTCCGACGGCCGCGTTTACGAATCCGCAGAGCCCGTGTGGGACGAAAAGCGGGTTGAGCGCGCCCGCTGACGCTCGCTCACTTTCTTGAGGAAAGTGAGAGAGCGTTGGTGATTTTCCTGCGTTAAGTGAGAGAGCGTTTTAGCTGGCGTTCATATGATCAGAAATTGCTATCATATGAGCATGAAGACTGAAGAGCGGCACCGCCTGATCGGGGAGCTGCTTCGCCACCAGGCCGAGATCTCGGTGGACGAGCTGATTCAGGCATGCGACGCATCGGGCGCCACCATCCGCCGCGACCTTGAGCTGCTGGCATCGCATGGTGTGCTGCGCAGGGTCCACGGCGGTGCCAGGAGCCTCATTGCCGGCGGCGAAAACCCCGGCTACGGCCAGCGCGAACTTGAAGACCAGGCCGTGAAGGCCAGGATCGCCGTCGCCGTGGCAGGCCTGCTGGTAGACCGCGAACTCGTGTGGCTGGACAGCGGCACCACGGCCACGGAAATTGCCCGGGTCCTCCGCGGGCGCGAACTGACGCTGATGCCCATGTCCATGCGCTCCCTGACAACGGTCACCGACGACGACCCGCATGCCGGCCAACGTCCTGCCCTGCTGCTCCCGGGCGGAAGCCTGTTTCCCGGCGAGCTCTCCTTCCGTGGCCCGCTCGCGGAAGCCAACATCCGGTCCCTGCGTTTCGACACGGCGGTGGTCACGCCCTGCGCCCTGAACCTCAGGGACGGTCTCCTGGCCCATGATTTGGAAGACGCCGCAGTGAAGCGGGCCGGACTCGAATCCGCGGCGCGGGTGATTGTTGCCTGCGCCGGCGCCAAATGGAATGCCACCGCGATGGCCCTGGTTGCCCCTTTGGACGCCGTGAACGTGATAGTTACGGACAAAAACCTGAGTGCGGACGAACTCGCACACCTCAACAAGCTCTCGGTGGAAGTAGTCAAAGCATGAGCATCAACACCAGCACGACGGCCGGACCGTCCCTCAGGGCAGCCGCCGCAGCCACTTTTGTGGTCTTCGGGATCAACGGCTTTGTCTTCGCCAGCTGGGCCGCCAGGATCCCCGCCGTCACTGAGACGCTGCACCTGACCTCCGGCCAGATGGGCACGCTGCTGCTGTGCATCGCCGTCGGTTCCCTGCTCGCCCTTCCGACGGCGGGACTTGTGGTGGGGAAGATCGGCACCGCCAATGCCGTGCGGGCAGGAGGTCTGCTGTCAGCACTGGCCGGGGTGGGCATTGCCCTTTCCCTGTCGGCGGAATCGATCCCGGCACTGCCGTCTCGCTGTTCTTCTTCGGCATTGGCGTCGGGCTGTGGGACGTTTCCCAAAATATTGAAGGAGCCGACGTCGAGCACAAGCTTCGGCGCACCATCATGCCGCAGTTCCATGCGGCCTTCAGCGGCGGAGCCTTTGTGGGGGCACTGATCGGTGCGGGCCTCTCAACACTCGGTATTGGCCTGCCGTTGCACCTGCTGGTCATTGCCGGTGTGGTGGTAGTGGTAGCCCTCGTGGCGCCCCGATATTTCCTCCCCCATGCGGCCCAGGCGGCTCCTGCCGAGGGTGAGACGACGGCCGTGAAGGGGCCCTCGGCCTGGCGTGACGGCCGCACCCTGCTGATCGGCGTTGTGGTCCTGGGCGCAACCCTTACCGAAGGCGCCGGAAACGACTGGATCGCCAAGGCCACTGTTGACGGCCTGGGCAGTTCGGAGTCCACCGGTGCCCTGATGTTCGCCTTGTTTGTCCTGGCGATGACGGCGATGCGACTCTTTGGCGGCCGCGTGATCGACATCTACGGCCGCGTCGTAGTCCTCCGGGCCAGCATGGCCGCGGCCACGGCGGGTCTGTGCCTGTTTGTGCTTGCGGGGAACATCGGACTGGCCGGGGTTGGTGCTGCGCTGTGGGGCGTGGGCTCCGCGCTGGCCTTCCCCATGGGAATGTCGGCGGCGGCCGACGATCCGAAGCATGCAGCGGCGCGGGTCTCGGTTGTATCCACTTTGGGGTATGTTTCGTTCCTCGCCGGTCCGCCGTTGCTGGGCTACCTGGGCGACCTCACGGGAATCCACCTGGCGCTCCTCGCGATCCTCGCCCCGATCCTGGTGGCACTGCTCCTTGCCGGCGCGGCGAGGCCCCTGCCCTCCAAGCTCCAGCCCTCCGCGCCCCAGTCCTCCGAGCCCCGGTCCTCCAAGTAGGGGAACCCCGCCGGTATTAGGGTGGGGAGATGTATAGAGCGTTGCGCAAGGGACCGGGCTGGATCAGCCGCTTTGACCGGCACCTGGTCCGCGGCGTGTCGTCATTCCCGGGTGGAAACCACGATGAGTTTTTTCGGCGCCTCTCGGCCTCCGCCACGCACGGCAAACTGTGGATCGGGGCAGCGGCGATCATGGCCGCCTTCCCCGGCAAGCCCCGCCGGGCTGCCCTGCACGGGCTGATCGCCCAAGCGGTGGCATCGGCGGTGACCAACGTGGTGTTCAAGACCCTGTTGCCGCGGGCACGCCCGCTCCCTGAGCATCTGCCGGTGTTCCGGTTCGTCCATCCGCAGCCCACCAGTTCGTCGATGCCATCGGGGCATTCGGCCTCAGCCATCGCCTTCGCGCTCGGCGCCGGCCTGGTCAAGCCGGCTGTCGGTGCGGCACTTGCGCCGGCGGCGCTGGGGGTGGCCTATTCCCGCGTCCACACGGGGGCCCACTGGCCATCGGATGTGTTCTTCGGTTCGGCGATCGGCGCTGGGGCGGCGCTGGTGACCCGTAAGTGGTGGCCCGTCCGCCCACCGTTTCCCGGAGTATCGCGCACCGCAACCCAGGCCCCGGAGCTGCCGGGCGGTGAAGGTCTCAGCATCGTGGTGAATACCCTCGGCGGTTCCTTCACGGAACAAACGGCAGGCGCACTCCAGGATGTATTCCCCAAGGCGTATATAAAGACGGTCGAGCTGGGAGAGAACCTGGAGGAGGCCATCCAGGCCACCGCTTCCCACCCGGACACCCGTGCCCTGGGCGTGTGGGGCGGCGACGGTACCGTTGGCACCGCCGCAGCAGCCGCCGTCGAACATTCCCTTCCCCTGCTGGTGCTCCCGGGCGGAACGCTCAACCACTTCGCACGGGACACGGGCACTGCCAACCTCAAGGACGCTGTGGCAGCTGCGGCCGCTGGTGAAGCCGCGCGGGCCGACGTCGGCGTTGTGACCGTGGAGCGCGGGCTGGCGGGCAACCCGGAAACGGCTGACCTGGTCATGCTGAACACGGCCAGCATCGGCCTGTACCCCAACCTGGTCCGGCGCAGGGAGCAGCTACAACCGGCCCTCGGAAAACCGCTGGCCGGCGTGGTGGCAATGTTCCGGACCTTCGCCGCGGGAACACCCACCATCCTGACCGTGGACGGTGTCCGGCACAAACTCTGGATCGCGTACATCGGACGCGGGCGCTACTACCCCCGGGACCACGCGCCCCTGTCGCGGCCCGTGCTGGACGATGGCATCCTGGACGTCCGCATGATCACCGCCGACGAATCCTTTGCCCGGCTCCGACTCCTGTGGTCGGTGCTGACCGGTACGGTGGCGACGTCCCGGATCACCCATCTGCGGGAGGCTACGGAGGTCCGGATTGAGTCGGAGGGCTCCCCGCTGGCACTGGCGGTCGACGGCGAGGCGCTGGCGGGCGTGCGCAGTGTCCGGATCCGGGTGGAACCGCGTGCCTTGACCTACTACTCGCCCCGCACCTAAGGCTGCTGCGCCCCCTGAGGGGGACCCCTGATCATCCGTGCGGACTACCCTGATTCGACCCTGAATAATCCCTGAGACAGGCGAAATCCGGCCGAGCCGTCGGTAGCGTGGAGCGTACACACGAAAACTTCCCCGCATCCCGCATCCCGCAGCCACCAGGCTGCTGTTCTAAGGAACACTTCCATGATTGAGGCAACAGGCCTGTCAAAGGTCTACGGCAGCAAAACGGCGGTTGACGGCGTCAGCTTCACCGTCAAAGCAGGGCAGGTAACGGGCTTCCTGGGCCCGAACGGTGCCGGCAAATCCACCACCATGCGCATGATCATGGGACTGGACCGGCCGACGTCGGGCACGGTCACCGTCAACGGCCTGCACTACGCCGAGCACAAGGCTCCCCTGCACCAGGTGGGTGCGCTGCTGGACGCCAAAGCCGTCCACACCAGCCGCAGCGCCTACAACCACCTGCGGGCCATGGCGGCGACGCACAACATTCCCACGTCCCGGGTGCATGAAGTCATCGAAATGACCGGTCTGGAGGCAGTGGCCCGGAAAAAGGCAGGCGGCTTCTCGCTGGGCATGGGGCAGCGCCTGGGCATTGCCAACGCGCTCCTTGGCGACCCGCAAACCCTGATCCTGGACGAGCCGGTCAACGGCCTCGATCCGGAAGGTGTGTTGTGGGTCCGCAACCTGGTCCGCTACCTCGCCGGGCAGGGCAAGACCGTCTTCCTGTCCTCACACCTCATGAGCGAAATGGCCCAGACGGCAGACCACCTGATCGTGATCGGCCGCGGCAAAATCATCGCGGACGCCCCCGTGCAGGACATTATTGCGGGCAGCCGCCAGGTCAAGACCCTGGTCCGCACGGCCGCAGCCACCCAACTGTCCGCCCTGCTGTCCGGCGACGGCGTGACCGTGGACCAGGGCCAGCCCGAAACCCTGGAAGTGACAGGCCTGGACGCACGCCAGATCGCCCAGGTGGCACTGGACAACCACGTCCTCGTCTACGAACTCACTCCGCAGCAGTCGTCCCTGGAAGACGCCTACTTCGACCTCACCAAGGACGAAGTGGAATACCACTCACAGCTGACCGGTGGACCCGCCGGCGAGTTCGCCACGGAAACCGCCCCGGCAACGGCAGGAAAGTAAGGACCATGACCACCATGACTGAAACCCAAACTTCCCTGGTCCGCTCCACCGCTGGTACCAAGGGCGTGACCTTCGCCGGTGTGCTGCGGTCCGAATGGATCAAGCTGTTCTCCCTGATGTCCACCCGCATCCTGCTGCTCCTGACCCTGGTGGCGATTATCGGCGTCGGCGCCCTCGCGGTCCTGATCCGGTTCTCCTTCCTGGACGAAATGGCACGGCAGGCGAGGGACCAGGGCCAGACCCTGACGCCGGAAATGATGGCGCAATCCTTCCCGCCGGGATCTGGTTTCGACCTGTACAACCTCCCCAATGCCGGCTTGCAGATCGGCATCCTGGTGCTGGGCTCGCTGGCGGTCCTGTTCATCTCCTCCGAGTACGCCACGGGGATGATCCGCTCCACCATGAATGCCGTCCCGCGCCGCACGCCGGCGTTTGTGGCCAAGGCGATCCTGCTGGCCGTGATCTCCTACATCATCACCACCATCGCGGCTGTGGCCACGTTCCTGATTGCCATGCCGGTCTTCCAAGGGCTGGGTTTCGACCTGGACTGGTCAACGGACGGCGTGGTGTACAGCGTCTTCACGGGCGGCCTCTACGTTGCCGGCGTGGCCCTGATCGGGTTGTCGCTCGGCGCGCTGCTGCGGAACTCCGCCGGCGGCATCACAGTGCTGGTGGGACTGTTCTTCGTCCTGTCCATCGCGGCCAGCTTTATGACCCTCATACCCGGTGATTTCTGGAAGTACGTGCCCCAGTACATTCCCAGCGAAGCCGGCGGACGGTTCCTGTCCATTGGCCACACCGACGGGGTCATCGATCCCTGGCAGGGCGGCCTGATATTCCTGGGCTACGTTCTGCTGTTCCTGGTACCGGCCGTGGTTGTGCTCAAGAAACGCGACGTCTAGGCGGACACTAGGCTCAGAGCATGAATGAAGCGGCACTCGTGAGGGACGCGCCGGCCAGCCAGGCCGACGCGTCCCTTGCCGAAATCACGGCCAAGCGCCGCGGCCTGCTCCGGCGCTACCTTTACCAGCATCCCCGGGTGATGGACGGTGTGGTGGTGTTCAGCTACGCGCTTCTGGTGGCGCCGACCGCGGTGGACTCGATCATGTCCGGGCCTGGCTGGCGGCGGCGCTCCTCTGCGTGGTCGCCGGGCCCTGTTCTTCCGGCGCTCCCACCCCGTGGCGCTGGCGGCCCATGGAGAATTCATTCGTCCACGAAGCCGGCGGCAATCCCGGCGCCTTTCACCTCCTGACCAGCATCGCCACCGGCGCCACCATCGCCCTGTCCAACGTCATCGCCACCGGGATCGGCATCTCCGTGCGGCAGCGGCGGGAGCAAGAGCAGGAGAGCGCCGCTTGAACGGCCCGGACGGCCAGCCTGGCCTCCGTCAACGAACGCAACCGGATCGCCCGCGAAATGCACGACGTCGTGGCGCACTCACTGACGGTAATGGTCAGCCTCTCCGATGGCGCCGCCGTCGTGGTCCGGAAAAGTCCCGACCGCGCCGGTGAGGTGCTTGGCGAACTGTCGCGGACCGGCCGGGCTGCCCTGGCGGACATGCGGCGAGTCCTGGGCGTACTTCGGGACGGTCCCGGCGGCACGGCGCCACGGCAAGCCGCCCGCTTCCGGCGACAGCCTGGCGAAGCTCCCGGAGGGCTTCCGCACGGCGGGCCTGCCGCTGCAGTACTCACATTTCAAACCCGACGTGGTCCTGATGGACGTCCGGATGCCCGTGCTGGACGGTATCGAGGCAACCCGCGCCATCACCGCCTCCGGATCCTTCGCCCGGATCATCATCCTCACCACCTTCGATGTGGACGAATACGCGTTCGCCGGGCTCCAGGCAGGCGCGTCCGCGTTCCTCCTCAAGGACGTGGCGCCGTCGGATCTGGTCAATGCCGTCCGGGTGGTGGCCAGCGGGGATGCCGTGGTGGCACCGAGGGTCACGCAGCGGCTGCTGGAGACCTACGTCCGCGGTGCAGCCGTGCCGGCCCCGTCCGCCGCGCCGCGGGATTCGCTGCTCGAAGACCTCACACCGCGCGAAACAGAAATGCTCGAAGCCATGGCGGAGGGCCTCTCCAATGCCGAGATCGCGCACCGGTATTTCCTCTCCGAAGCAACGGTGAAGACCCATGTCCGCCGCATCCTGACCAAGCTTCACCTGCGCGACCGGGTCTTGGCAGTGGTCTACGCCTACGAGACGGGCCTGGTGGTCCCCAGCAATCCGGACTACTGACGCTGGCGAGGACGACTGACGCACAGGTTCCGCACAGGAACGGCCTATGCAGGGGATAGGCGGGGCGCATTGGATGGAGCCATGAGCAACCACATTCCCCACCCCAACCACGACCGCGGCCTTGAGTTTGATCTGTCCACCATGATCAGCCGCCGTTCCCTCGGAATGTTCCTCGGCGCCGGAGGTGCGGCAGCGGCCTTGGCAGCGTGCACGCCCGGCGGGTCAGTCACCACAGCCGGCACGTCGACGTCGGCCGCCACCGAGAGTGCCAGTGCCACCGCAAGCGCCCCCAGTACGACGGCGGCACCCACCGCCAGCCCCACGCTCACCCGGGCGATCGCGGAGTGCGGCGTGGAGATTCCGCAGGAAACTGCAGGTCCCTATCCGGGTGACGGCTCCAACGGCCCCAACGTCCTGGCTGCCTCCGGGGTGGTGCGGCAGGACATCACCTCAAGCTTCGGAACCGGGTCTGCTTCGGCTGAAGGCGTGCCGCTGATGTTCACCCTGACCCTGCTGGACAACACCAACGGCTGCGTGCCGCTGGCCGGCGCGGCCGTGTACGCCTGGCACTGCGACCGGGACGGCAGGTACTCCCTGTACGATTCCAGACTGACAAACGAAAACTACCTCCGCGGCGTCCAGGAAGCGGACGCCAGCGGCCAGGTCACCTTTAGGTCCATCTTCCCCGGCGCCTATTCAGGTCGCTGGCCGCACATCCACTTCGAGGTGTTCGAGTCCATGAGCAACGCCACGGCCGCCGGACAGGTGCTGGCGGTATCGCAGATCGCGCTGACCAAGGCCGCCTGCGACGACGTCTACGCCACTCCCGGCTACGAGGCCAGCATCGCGAACATGAAGCGGACCACCCTGCAGTCGGACAATGTCTTCAGGAATGACGGCGGTATCTACCAGCTGGCCACCATGACCGGATCGGCTTCGGCCGGCTACACCGCGGGGCTCAATGCGACCATCTAGACTCGGAACCATGCCTTCACGCTCCAGTGCCGCCGCCTCCAGCGCCGTTGACCACATCCAGGACCTGGGCGCGTATGTCAGCGCATCGCCGTCGAGCTTCCACGCCGTCCACGAGGCCGCCCGCCGGCTGGATGAAGCCGGGTTCACCGGCCTGGACGAGCGTGAGCCCTGGGCCGGCGGGGCCGGTTCGTTCTACCTGGTGCGCGACGGGGCGCTGATCGCCTGGGTGGTCCCGGAAGACGCCGGACCCACCACCGGGTTCAACATCCTTGGCGCGCACACGGACTCCCCGTCCTTCAAGCTCAAGCCCAAGCCCACCACGGGCGCCTTCGGCTGGCTGCAGGCCGGGGTGGAGGTCTACGGCGGGCCGCTGCTGAACTCGTGGCTGGACCGCGAACTTCGGCTGGCGGGCCGGCTGGTCATGCTGGACGGCACAGAGCACCTCACCGCCACCGGCCCCTTGCTCCGCTTCCCGCAGCTGGCCATCCACCTTGACCGTGCGGTGAACGACGGCCTGACCCTGGACAAGCAGCGGCACATGAACCCGTGTGGGGCCTGGGGAATCCCGCCGACGTGGACCTGCTGGCGGTTTTGGCATCGCATGTGCCCGGCCGCACTTCTGTTGATCCGGCGCGGATTGGCGGGTACGACGTCGTTATTGCAGACGCGCAGGCACCTGGGGTTTTCGGGGCCAACGGTGAGTTTTTCGCCTCCGGGCGCCTGGACAACCTTTCAGCGACGCATGCCGGACTGGCGGCGCTGATCGCTCATTCTTCTGCTGCGTCTGGCGGCGCGGCCGGTGGGCCGATCGCCATCCTTGCGGCGTTCGACCACGAGGAAATCGGCTCCAACTCCCGATCCGGCGCGTGCGGGCCCATCCTCGAAGACGTGCTGGTGCGGGTCTCCGACGGCCTCGGCGCCACGGTGAGCCAGCGGCGGCAGGCACTGGCGGCGTCGTTCTGCGTTTCCGCGGACGCCGGCCACGCCGTCCACCCCAACTACGCGGAACGGCACGATCCGGCCAACCACCCGGTCCTGAACGGCGGCCCGCTGCTGAAGATCAATGCCAACCAGCGGTACGCGACTGATGCCACCGGCGCGGCTTTCTGGGCCAGGCTGTGCGGGGAGGCGAAGGTGCCGTACCAGGAATTTGTGTCCAACAACGTGATGCCCTGCGGCTCCACCATTGGCCCGCTGACCGCCACGCGCCTGGGGATCCGGACGGTCGACGTCGGCGTGCCCCTGCTCTCGATGCACTCCGCACGTGAGCTCTGCGGCGTGGAGGACCCGCACCGGCTGGCGACGGTCTCGGAGCTTTTCTTCCGGACGGCGATGTAGGCAGGTTTCTAGGTTGAAGGCGGGACACCTGACGCTACGGGCAATTTTCAGCGGGGCTCCTGGGTACTTGGAAACCGTCAACGTGAAGTCGCCCATGCGGGCTAGCCCAGATACAGCGGTCTAATCACTGAAATATGGGCGGAATGAGAACCCCTATACCTAATATTCGGACCGGCGGCCAAACCCCTGTACTTGGGTAGAAACCGTATATCCGGCGCTCAAAAGTGAGTACCTGCCACTGGTGACAGGCGGCTCAGGCCAGCCATAGGCTCATCTTCACGGCCAGAGTCAATGGCAAAAATGAGAGCTGGGCCAGAGACCAGACCCATGACCGGATGAAGCGCTAGTGCCGCGCTCAACTTCCGAGCTGAGTGCGGAGTTGACTAAATCCGCAAGCGTCATGAAGTGGTGAGGTATTTGTCTATTTCAACCCAGCTCCCAATAACATTCCCGATGCTGGCCTTCGAAGCTCCGAGGGCGTCGGTCAGTGTTGTCATCCCCACCCTGAACGAGGCGAGGAATATCCCGTGGGTGCTTCGCCGGATTCCTTCGTATGTGGACGAGGTTGTCATTGTGGACGGCCGTTCCGTGGACAACACGGTGGGAGTAGCCCGCGCTATCCGTGACAACCTTGTCATTGTCGATGAGCAGCGCAAGGGTAAGGGCGTGGCCCTTCGTTCAGGTTTTGCCGCGGCCTCAGGGGACATCATTGTCATGCTGGATGCGGATGGCAGCATGGATCCCCAGGAGATCGGCTGGTTCGTTGCCCCGCTTCAGCACGATTTCGACTTCGTTAAGGGTTCGCGCCATGTCACGGGCGGAGGATCCGAAGACCTGACCCGGCTGAGGAAGGCCGGCAACCGTGCTTTGACCGGATTGGCCAATGCGGTCCTGCATAGCAACTACTCTGACCTTTGCTATGGATATATTGCGTTTCGGAGGGAATGCCTGGAGATCCTTCAGCTGGAATCGGACGGCTTTGAGATTGAGACCGAGCTGATTGTCCGGGCGGCAAAGGCCGGTCTGCGTATTGCCGAAGTTCCCAGTCTGGAGCTGGACCGGATCTCCGGGGCGTCGAACCTGCAGACGTTCCGTGACGGCTGGCGGGTACTGGGAACGCTGGCGCGCGAATGCACCGTGTGGGAGGCGCCCACCGCGGGAGCCAGGCCTGAAGCCCTCCGCCGGGTGAAATATACCTACGCGAATGTCAGCGTCCCGCGTACGCCCATGGATCCCCAAACAGTCCTCTCCCTGGTTCGGGGAGCGTAGCATGCTGGATCGTGGGGCACGTCCGAGCGTAACGATCGTCATCTGTGCTTATACCGAAAGGCGTTGGGACCGGTTGCTGGACGTCATCGAGTCCGTCCGGGCCCAATCCGTTGCACCCCAGGAGGTCCTGGTGGTGATTGACCACAACGCAGACCTCTACGAGCGGCTCACCGAAATTGTAGATGACGTGACGGTGGTGGAGAGCAGCGGTCCACGCGGGTTGTCCGGAGCGCGGAACACCGGCGTCGGACTTGCCGACTCGGACATTGTGGCCTTCCTCGACGACGACGCCGAGGCAGCGCCGGACTGGCTGGAGCGGCTGCTTGCCCTTTATGACGATCCTGATGTCCTGGCCGTCGGCGGCCGCGTGGAACCGGTGTGGGAAACGGGCCGTCCAGGCTACTTCGGTGAAGAGCTCGACTGGATCGTAGGATGCAGCCACCGCGGAATGCCCAAGGTGGCCTCCGAGGTACGGAACGTCATCGGGGCAAACATGTCCTTCAGGCGCGAAGTCCTCCGCCAGGTTGGCGGCTTCAACCTTTCGCTGGGCGCCAGGGCACCTTGCCCCTTGGCTGTGAGGAGACCGAGATCTGCATCCGTTCGAAGATGGGCTCACCTGGGTCGCGGATAGTCTACGAACCCGCGGCTTTGGTCCGCCACCATGTGCCGGCGGACAGGGGGACATTGCGCTACATGCTGTCGCGTTCCTGGTCCGAAGGTATCTCCAAAGCCCAGGTCAGCCGGGTGGTAGGCCAAAAACGGGCTCTCGGCCCGGAACGGCGCTACGTGCGCAGCGTACTGCCACGGGCCGTTTTTGCGGGAGTGCGCGATTGGGCCGGGGCGACAACCCGCAGGGGCTGGGCCGGGCGGGAGCCGTCATCGCAGTCCTGGCTTGGACGGCCGCCGGGTACGTACGCGGACGCCGGATAGCGCACGTGGAGGGCCGCCCGCTGTCCGGGACCGTCATTGCGCGCGCACCGTGGAGCGAGGTCCAGTGAGCGAACGCGTCGA